>CAVWZE010000003.1:0-1413843 GCA_963759485.1 uncultured Acidobacteriota bacterium
TCTAGAGGCTTGAAGCTTGAAACTAGAGACTGGATCACTTCCAAACCTGGATCGTCTTGTTAAGACCTTTGCCGATCTCGTCGTACTTCTCCTTGAGATCGGTGTAGATCGTTTCGTCCAGGTAGTTCAAATCATGCGCGAAGTCCAGAAGAACTGAAGTCTCGTCGCACGATCCCAGAGCGATCACCAAGAATCGCTTGAAATCATCCGAAGACTTCTTTCTTCCGTAACCTTCGGCAATGTTGATTGGAATCGACGACGAGGACCTTCGAAGTTGTGATCCGAGTTCGCCGCGTTCAAATGCGGGGAACTTCAGCGTGAGCTGATGAATTTCCAGCGCAGTCTGATAACTCCGCTGATAGATTCTCAGATCACGGTAACTTTGAATCGGTCGCTGGTTGTCGCCTTTCATCCAGCTTCTAGCCTCCAGCATCAAGCCTCTAGAATTTCGCAGCTTCGGTCATAGACTTGAGCCCCGTTGGATTGTCGGTGCGTGAACACTTGACCAGTGAGCTGTTACGCTTTCTTTAAAGGATGGCTGCTTCTAAGCCAACCTCCTGGCTGTCTGTGCGCTCACACGTCCTTTCCCACTTAGTCTATAGTTTGGGACCTTAGCTGGCGATCTGGGTTCTTTCCCTCTCGACCACGGAGCTTATCCCCCGTAGTCTCACTCCTGCACTGTTGTCCACGGCATTCGGAGTTTGATTGGATTCGGTATCCTGGATGGGACCCTAGTCCATTCAGTGCTCTACCACCGTGGCAAATCATGCAAGGCTGCCCCTAAAGGCATTTCGGGGAGAACGAGCTATCACGGAATTTGATTAGCCTTTCACCCCTACCCTCAGCTCATCCGAGCGATTTTCAACTCACAACGGTTCGGTCCTCCAGTCGCGGTTAAGCGACCTTCAACCTGGCCAAGGGTAGATCATCCCGCTTCGCGTCTATTCCCACAGACTGAACGCCCTATTCGGACTCGCTTTCGCTACGGCTCGCTTACGCTTAACCTTGCCTGTGAGAATAACTAGCCGGCTCATTAAGCAAGAGGCACGCCGTCAGGCATTCCACGACCGAAGCCGTGGCATAGCCCTCCGACTGCTTGTAGGCATACGGTTTCAGGTTCTATTTCACTCCCCTCGCAGGGGTGCTTTTCGCCTTTCCCTCACGGTACTAGTTCACTATCGGTCGCCAACGAGTATTTAGCCTTGGAGAGTGGTCTCCCCGGTTTCCCACGAGGTTTCTCGTGCCTCGTGGTACTCAGGATACCGCTTCGAGTCCGGCAAGCTTTCGGTTACATGGCTATCACATTCTATGGCCCCGCTTTCCAGCGGGTTCACCTAGCCTCCGGATTGATAACTCTACTCACGCGGTCCTACAACCCCCCGGTATAAATACCGGGGTTTGGGCTGTTCCGATTTCGCTCGCCGCTACTCTCGGAATCTCATTGATTTATTTTCCTCCAGGTACTGAGATGGTTCACTTCCCTGGGTTAGCTCGTACCCGCCTATGTATTCAGCGGGCCGTTACCTGGTTTTACCAGATAGGGTTTCCCCATTCGGACATCCCCGGATCATAGCCTGTTTGCGGCTTCCCGAGGCTTTTCGCAGCTTACCGCGTCCTTCATCGCCTGTTGGCGCCAAGGCATCCACCGTACGCCCTTAGTAGCTTGACCATAAAACTTACCCAACACGTCCCGCTCTTTTTTAGGGATTGGGAACCTCAAACCATTGAAAGATGGGTCTTGCATCCCAGCTCTCTCTGATTTGGGGGTGTCATGTGCCCGTTATCGCGCCAGATTCGGCGGAGACGCGCACATAAGCGGCGTGAAGAGGCAAGCTCGCCTTTCCACATAACGCTACTCTCGAGCAAAAATTTGCGGTTTATCACGCCATGCGAACCTTGAAATTCGCATAACGCGATGCCTACTTCCTTCAGTTGTCAAAGAACCTTCGTTCCGCTCATCAATTTCCGATCGGAACGTCTCCGCTCCCGGCGGAGCGCGGTACCGGTTTGGAGCCGATGCCGCGAAAAAAACACGAAAGCAAATAAAAAACCCGGCGACGAGCGCCGGGCGAATCCGTCCTTCTTCTGAGTCGCTTTTTCCGCGCGACCCCAAGACGGATGTGCTCGAAGCTCGATTTCTTTCTATCCGGTATTTGTAACCAATCTCACCTCTGGATGAGTCGGTAAGCCCCGGTCGTCAGCAGACTCCGCCCCAATTCAGGGCTCCACCAACTTCAAAGCAGTATATCAAAATCCAAATTTCCGTCAAGTTGCATTCACGATTTCTTCACATCCCCGTCGCATCTCCCCTGTGAATTTCACGGACATCTGTGGAAATTTCGCCGTAATGGCTCTTAAGGTCCCACCAGCCAAGGCAGACTAGATCGCTGTCTGACTTATTTCGCCTTTGGCCATCGCAAGTGCACTTCCCCTTTTTTCGTAACGGCTGCGACGAACGGGGGCCTGGTTTTCCGATACAGTCTTCGCATTTTGCCCATAGCCACCTCTAGAGCCGCGGCCATATCGCTCCCGGACAGATTGCCAGAGGCGAAAACGAACTCGCAGACAGAATGCTCCTCCAAGGCGCGCCTCTCAAGAAGGTTGTAACGAATACGCTTGTCGGCAGTGAGCAAGATCCAGCCGTTTACTCCGACTAAGGGTAGCCATGTCTCGTCTGATTCCCCGCGCGAAAAATGGTCGAGATGACGTTCGAAGCGAACGCCGAGCTTACTTAGGGATTCCTGGATCGCCGTTGAACTACAGAGGTTTTCGTCGAGGTAGAGAACGAAATCGTTATGCTGCAGCGGGGAGAACTCGCTCCCATCGGATGGCTTCTTCGATTTGCTGCGGCGAGCACTCATATTCGGCGGCCAAATCGGCAATCGACTCCCGCGCGTTGAAACGCGACGCGATTATAGCAGTCGAAATCCCAGTCCCCGTGATTACAGGCTTGCCGAACCCGACCATTGGATTGATCTCGATCGTCTTCGGTTCACCTGCAGCCGGGTGAACGACAAATGGAAAGAATCGGAACATCCCGTCGGGATCCATCTGGACCCTCTCAAGGTGGATCCGATAAAAGTTCAAGTCCATCTGTCCGTATTGCGAGATATTGACGATCTTTCCGAATCTTTCAATGAAAAGGTCCTTTCGGTCTGTAAGGAACGCCTCATCGATGAGAGGGTGCCTGCTCTGCCGAATTTTGTCTTCACCCAAATTTCTTAGAGCGTTGCGAACCCTGGGGAGCTTGAGGTTATAGATTTTTCGCATGCCGGCTAAAACATGGCATTCGAGCAGGTTCAAAAAAGACAATCGGATTGGCTCTGTTTCCACTGGTTTTATGATGGGCGGCCTGGTGTTAAATCCAGTTAGCCAATAGCGCAAGGTCTGATACGGGACCTTTAGATAGACGGCGGCCTCTACCGAACCATATGCGGGCTCTTCGTATAATTGGTTGGGTGGGATCTTCATCGAGTCACTCCGTCGTTTCTGAGAGTGGACACCGGGGACACCCAATCCTACACCATGGTAGGGTTGCCAGTTTTGCTTATTGCTGTGGCGTACCGACGGCTACACTATTCAGGTTTCGGCTCAGCACGAGAGCCGAAGCTGACATGCTGCGTATCTAAAATCCAGCTTCCACAGTCCACAGGCTTTTTTCCACTTGCATTTCAAATTTTTCGTTAAGCTGAATTGCGATGTATTGGACCACTACAACAGAGCAGGGCCCCCAGGCCCAACGTCCGAGCGCGAAAGCGCTCCAGGCCGAACCATGTCTTCACCCGCCCGGCCCTGACGAAGGAAGGGACCGACCACCTGCTCATTCACAGTGCCGCGCCGCGTTCCAATTCGGCGGAAGGGCGGGCTTTCAAGCCCGCCACTTAAAAGACGCGCGCAGCGCCTTCCTCCTTGCCCTGAGCTATCGCGAAGGGTGCGCTGTTTCTGTCGCGGCAAGTATTCGCCTCTCGGAAGCCCAAAACACCCAACCCACACTGTCCCGAACCTCCAATCTCCGGCCTGCAACATCGAGTTTCTACTCGACACAGTGGACGAGTAGAATTCACATTAAATGCCGTGCAATCAGCAACTTAGTTTTTTCTACTCGACAATTTCCTCGAAGCCTTCATCTGCCCCTTTCGGCCGCCGAATCCGCCCGCGGCGCGGAAGCATCGCATACACTTCCATCTCAAATCCGTGTCTCGAAAGGATTGCGGTGAATACTCAAAACCTATTCACACCCTTCACGCTGAATGGCGTCACGCTCGCAAATCGCGTCGCGATGGCGCCGATGACGCGCAATCATTCGCCGGGCGGCGTCCCGGGAGCGGATGTCGCCGCCTATTATCGGCGGCGTGCCGAAGGCGGCGTTGGATTGATCATCACCGAGGGCACGGCGCCGAATCATCCGGAAGCAAAGAATATGCCCGACGTCCCCCACATGTATGGTGAGGCGGCGCTGGCTGGTTGGACGCGAGTTGTCGAGGGCGTCCACGCGGCGGGGGGACGAATTTTTTCGCAACTCTGGCATGTTGGCGCGGTGCAAGGACACAGCGAGCCGAAGCTTCCACGCGCCCCGATCAGTCCATCGGGATTATCGAAGCCCGATACGAAAATCGGCGAGCCGATGACGCTGGCCGAGATCGAAGGGATGATCGCAGCCTACGCACAAGCGGCCGAAAACGCTCAACGCGTGGGCTTCGATGGCATTGAACTCCACGGCGCCCACGGCTACTTGATCGACCAGTTCTTCTGGGACGGCACCAACCGGCGCACGGACAAATACGGCGGCGATCTGGTGCAGCGCACACGATTCGCTGTGGAAATTATCCGAGAGTGCCGCCGACGCGTCGGGCCGAAATTTCCAATACAGTTGCGATTCTCGCAGTGGAAATTGCAAGACTATGCCGCGCGATTGGTCACAACGCCGGACGAATTGGGCCGATTTCTCGAGCCGCTTGCCGCCGCAGGAATCGATGCATTTCACTGCTCGACGCGGCGGTTCTGGGAGCCAGAGTTCGAGGGCAGCGATTTGAATCTCGCGGGCTGGACAAAAAAGTTGACCGGCAAACCGACGATCACGGTCGGGTCGGTATCGCTGGAAGTTGACTTCACGGTTTCGTTGGGAAGAGCGCCGGCTCCCAAAACCGATGGAAACGGCGCGGGGAGGTCCGCACACATGGAACTGCTTGACGAAATGCTAGCTCGCGGCGATTTTGACCTCGTGGCGGTCGGGCGAGCGATACTGGCCGATCCCGCCTGGGCTGCGAAAGTGCGCGGGAGCGAGTTTTCCGAGCTTAACTCTTTCACTCCAGATGTGCTAAAAACGCTGGCCTAGAGCTAATACGAGGACAATGGGCATGGCCTACTTCGCGATGATTTACGATTTGGTTGACGACTACATGGCGCGCCGTGGCGCTTTCCGCGAGGAACATCTGAAGATGGCAGCGGACGCGCATAAACGGGGCGAACTGCTCCTGGGAGGCGCCTTCGCCGACCCACCGGATAAGGCGCTCATGATTTTCCGCGCCGACGACCCAAAGGTAGCTGAATCATTCGCACGCAAAGATCCATACGTGCTCAACGGCCTCGTTAAGCACTGGGAAGTACGGCCCTGGAACGCCGTGATCGGAAACACGTAAGTTGGAGTCTGAAGTTGCGGTATCCTTAAGATAACAAGATTTGAAATGACAGAAACATTGGGTGTCAACCAGAAGTCGGTCTGTAAATTTCCGTGCTTCTACGAGGAACATACCGCGAAGTAGGTGAAATCGCCGTAATCGATTTCAGCGGCGCGATCACCTTGGGCCCAGGTACTTCAACCCTGCGAACAATGGTGCGGGAATTGGTTGGAAACGGACATCGCAAGATCCTTTTGAATTTGGCTGAGGTGAATTATATCGATAGCGCCGGCCTCGGCGAACTGGTCGCCGCTCATGCGACGGTCCGAAAGGCGAGCGGCGAGCTGAAGCTCTCTCAACTGAACGAGCGCGTGCGGGATCTGATTCAGATTACGCGGTTGTTTACCGTCTTCGATGTGCAACCCAACGAGGCCGCCGCCATTCGAAGTTTCAACACGGCCTAGAAGTTACTCGCACGCAATTCTTGTGCATCGCGAGGCGGCCCGGTGGCATCCTAGAGCTGATGACTTCTGCCAACCCGAATCCTAGCATTACGCCGCGCGAGATCCTTGCCGCTTGGGGAAGAATTTTAACCGGCAGGGTTCCCATGCTGTCGATCGAAATCACGCGGGAATGTCCGCTAAGCTGTCCGGGATGTTACGCCTATGGAGACGCGCACCTTGGCGGCGGCGTGACGCTGAGTCAACTGAACGATTCGCGCGGACGGGACCTAGTCGAAGGCGTATTGCAGCTCGTCCGGAAACACAAGCCTCTTCACGTTTCATTAGTAGGTGGAGAGCCGATGGTTCGACATCGCGAGTTGAGCAAGATTCTTCCGGCGCTTAGCGAAATGGGAATATTTGCGCTAGTGGTCACGAGCGGCGTGATTCCCGTTCCCACCGAGTGGATGAAACTCCCGCGCGTGCGCGTGGCGATTTCAGTGGATGGCCTGCCGGAGCACCACGATATTCGGCGCAAGCCGGCGACGTATGAGCGCATTCTGAAAAATATTGAAGGCCGCGACGTCAACATCCACTGGGTGATTACGCGGCCCATGCTGGAGCGCGCTGGTTATTTGGAAGAATACGTGTCCTTCTGGAGTGGGCGTCCTGAGGTGAATCGCATTTGGGTGAGCACCTATACTCCGCAGATTGGCGAGAGTAGCGCGGAAATGCTTGCTCCCCGGGATCGACCGATCCTGGCGCGGGAGCTTCCGCGCCTGGCTGTGAAATATCCGAAGTTCCTCTTTAATGCGGGGTTGGCCGAGGCCATTCTCAGTCCGCCAAATAATCCTGACGAGTGCCTCTTTGCGAAGATGTCAACCAATTACTCAGCTGACCTTGAAACCCGGGTGGAGCCGTGCGTTTTCGGAGGCACGCCGGACTGTTCACAGTGTGGGTGCGCGGCGAGCAGCGGTTTGCACTGGATTCGGAGCGTCAATATCGCAGGTCCATTGAAGGTCGATCACTTCATTCGAAGTTCGGTGAAGGCCGGGCTTTTGGTGAATCGCCTGCGATCGCGCCGAGCCCGGCCTTCCCGGTGGGATCCCGTACCGCCGATTCAAGCGGGAAGGGGTACCAGTACAGATCGAATTCCGACGGCAATGGATTAACCTTTTCGGTGCTTGAAGTATTCAACCTGTTTCAGACGCTTTTCGGCCTGAGACTTGCTCTTGTATGGGCCGCCGAGATTTTTCCCCTTTTCCGACAATACCTTATAGCCTTCCTTGACCTTTTTGATCATGGTTCGCCTCCTGAGAGATTTTTGGAGGACTACATGCTCACAGTCAATACCGTGCGAAGTGTAGTGGGGAACAATATTGGCCAGTGAAAACGTGCAGCCCGAACGCCTCTTGACGCGCGAGCCGAAATCTGTAAACTGCGATTTCGATATGGCAACTTTGCCCAACCCGATAGAAGACACGCTGCAGGATTTTCAGTTCCCGCAGCGCGAGGCGGCCTTCTTTTATGGGCTGTTTTTGCGCGGGCATACGGCAGAAGAGCTTCGCAGAGATATAGCGGTCCCGGCAGCGGTACTCGCAAAATGGGACCGGGAAACGGTTCGCGAACCCCGGTTGCGTCCGCTGCTCGAGCGGGTAGTGCAATATCGCCGTCACGTGCTGGCGATTTTCGAAAATCTCATTGGCCGTGACTCGGCCACACAAAGACTTCAGTAAATCTCCTCGCTCGTGCGATCTTGCCCCCGTGGTTTTTGTGCTGGAGTTTGCGAGCCGGGAGGGCTGCGGCTTCGGGTTGTTGCGTTGACTGCCTGCTTCGCGTCATCTACACTTTCGTAAGCATCAGCGCAGCGAATCTTTTCCCTTAACTGTTCCCCGGTAGCTCAACGGTAGAGCATTCGGCTGTTAACCGAAGGGTTGCTAGTTCGAATCTAGCCCGGGGAGCCAACCTTCTCCGATTTTTCAAATGGTCACCGCGCCCAATGCACCCCGTTTGAGTCTGGCCTTCGCCGCTTCTCGTGGCAGACGATTAACTGTCTACCGGCTAGCAGCAAAAGCCGCTTTGCCTCGTTTCTGGTCAAGCGAACGGCGAAGCTCGGCAATCTGCCCTTTGTTTTTGCTGACCCGACACTTAGAGGCGAATCTCTCAGAAGGGCTGGGAGCGAACATCCCTCGCAACACTTCGGTCTGTATTTCCACCACACGGCAGATCAAGGCCAAATAATCGCGGGGGATTCCGCATACTGCCGGCCGATCGCCGCGTTCTCTGATCATCGCACGCCCGCAATCGAACCACCAGGAAAGGAAATATTTCTGTGTGATCCGCTCGCGCGCCACCGCGTGGTAGACGATGGCTGTCGGCTCATAACACAACCGCTCACCCGCCATCATCAAACGATTCCCAAACTCGGTATCCTCGTTGCCGATCATGTCGCCCCCGGTATGACCCAAATCAGTCCGAAATCCGCCGTACTTTGCGAACATGTTTCTGCGAAATGCCATGTTCGCTCCAAAAGGGGCGCCGTCCAATTGAATGGTCTTGTCACCGACATCGAAATAAGCGAACAGTATCCCACCGTAAAGGGCCATGTCCTTAGGGAGCCAAGCCGGGGGCGTGAAATTCTCGGCCGGAAGTATTCGCCCTCCCGCACCGGCCCACTCGTCGTTGCGCAACGCCGCGGTCAGGTTTTGCAGCCAAGTTCGCTCGACGGTTACGTCATCGTCGGTAAAGGCCAGCAACCGCCCTCGCGAGTTCTCAATTCCGGCGTTCAAGGCAAAGGAGCGGCCCTGCTTCGGTTCGAAGATGTAGCGAAAACGGTGCGGGCGTCTTTGGCAAAACTTTTGAACGATGTCTCGCGTTTGGTCGGTGGAGTTATTGTCGACGACGAGTACCTCCCAAGTGATTGAACTCGCCATCTCGGATTTCGCGATACTCTCCAAAGCGCCAGCCAAATCCCGGCAACGGTTGTACGTACACAGAATCACGGTGATATCGAGGGGCACGGAATTCCGCAGCTCAAGCACAGAAGTTGAACTCATCAGGTGCTCCGCGCCAAGGTGCGACCGCCGTGAGATGCGCGCGATGCTCCATTGGCCTCGAACGCGATTGTCGTACGCCTGCGCGATCATGTCAGAAGGAAATCTACTCCGCAAGGGCTCGGTCTGCACTACAGACCGTTTTCGACCGGCGCCTTGAGGATAAACGCCTTCACGAAAAATTGGATCCGAATCTCGCCATCGCACACTCCCAGTTACGAAGATAGGTAGCGGGCGACTGAAACAGTGCCATGACGAACGGCAATTCGCCGCGGCTCCGCGAACACGGCCGCCAATTAGGAGACTGGCGGTCCCTTGAAAGCCGCTTCATCAAGCTAAAGATCCGGTTTACTCGAAATGGCGTTACGCGTATAAACTGGACCACTTAGAAGGAAAAGGAATTCAGTACATCATGCACAAGCATCGCCTCCTCGTGATCGGTCTCGACGGATTCGAACTCGATGTGGCCAAGCCCTTCCTGAAGGCGGGCGACCTACCCAATCTCGCCAGGCTTAGAACGGAAAGCGCGCACTATGCTCTTGACCACGGCAGAGACCGATTTTCGGGTTTGGCTTGGGAACACATCAGTTCCGGTAGAGCGCCAAGAGATGGCGGCCGCTGGTCCACACTCGATTTCGATTCCAAGAAATATCTCGTTCGCCAGAAACCGGGTGAGGAGAGCCCTTTCATGGGCAAACTGTCGGCGCGAACGGTAGTGTTTGATTTGCCATATTGCGATCTCTCGCGAGCACCGAATATCCGAGGAGTCACCGCTTGGGGAGCGCACGACCCGGGAATTGCGGCCATCTCCCGACCGGATGGCATTCACGACGAACTGCAGCGCCTCTTCGGACCTTATCCTGCGGCTGAGTGGATCTATGGATTCTGCTGGCCTTCTGCCGAGAAGGCGCGTGCCGCGGGAAAAGCATTGGCACAGGCTGTCGAAGTGCGCTCGCGCGCTACTCGGTGGCTGTTGAAGGATCGCTTGCCGGATTGGGATCTGGCCATAGTCGTTGTAAGCGAGTGCCATTCCGCAATCGAACCGCTATGGCACGGCGTTGATTCGAACCATCCACTCCATGGGATCGAATCGGCCGGTCCATCCTCGGACGCGTTGCGGAAGGTGTACATCGCCATTGACCGACTGTTGGGTGAATTGCAGGCGAGTTTTCCCGACGCCACGAATCTTGTTTTCGCGATGCATGGTATGGGCCAGAACGAGAGTGATGTGCCCAGCATGGTGCTGCTCCCCGAATTGCTGTATCGGTCCGCTTTCGAGGCTCCCTACATGCGTCCCGTTGAGCCTTGGCAAACACTTCCCGACGGGACGCCACTACTACCCGAGAATGCTAGCTGGGAAGACGCGATGTTTCAGGCGATCCCCACGCGCCCGCACGCTCTCCGGGATCGGATAGCAAGCCGTTTGGCAAGGTTTGCCGCATTCGATCCCGATGATCAGGCCGAAGACATCGGTTGGATGCCTGCCGCGAGATACGCGCCGTTCTGGTCTCGTATGCCGGCCTTCGCGCTTCCTGCATACTATGATGGCCGCGTGCGAATCAATGTGGCAGGGCGCGAAGCCAAGGGCTCCGTGCCGCCAGCGGGATATTCGGCAGCGTGCTCCAAGGTGATTGATCTTCTGAACGGCTGCCGCAATCTTCTGACCGGCGAAAAAGTGGTCGACGATATCTGGTGTCCAAAGAGGGATCCGCGCGATGTTGGGCCGACCGAAGCGGACATTTATGTAACGTGGAGATCCGCCACACTCGGGTTTTCGCACTCCCGATACGGATCGATCAGCGCGGTGCCTTACCGGCGTACCGGAGGACATACAGGCGGGCACGGCTTTCTTTACATTTCAGGCAATGGCATCGCGCCGACGGAGGGAGGCCTGGTCAGTGCTTTCGACGTCGTTCCAACTATCCTGTCCTTGCTTGGCGAACCGAAGCTCTCAGGCATCAGTGGCGACTCGCTCATGGCGGAACTGACTTCCTAAACGGCCGCATCAAGAGATACGCGGCAGTAGTCACAAAGACTCACTGCCAAAACCGGAGGACGGGCCGCTGCGTACCCCTCCGAGTCGCGGCGCTCTGGGGTCTCTTTCGAAGTTAGGCGTTGATAGCACTCCAATTCACCGCGTGGAAGGCACATCATCTTGCCGCCTGCCGGGAGGCCCCGGGATGCAATAGTACGTTAGCGGCAGACGCTGACATCGCCTTGCGACATGGCCTGCACCTCGGCATCCACTGCGGCTACTGCTGTTTGAACCTGACAGTGATTCTCCTAGTCGTCGGCGTGATGGACCTGCGCGCGATGGCCGTCGTGACCGCAGCCATCACCGCCGAACGCCTCGCGCCGGCCAGGCACCGCGTCGAGCGAGCCATCGGAGCCCTCGCCGTCGGTGCCAGTGTGTTTCTGATTGCACGAGCGGTCGGGCTCGGATAACGCGCACACGCGGCGGCTCCCACCCAGTTCCGAATTCCAACGTTGCTTGCCAACTCACAGGCTGGCTTCGCCCGCGAGTTCAAACGCCTTGAGAATCACGCGGCTGGCGATTTCCGTAAGCGCGTATTTCTCGAATTCAGCGGGAGTAGCCCAGGTCACTTCGGTGACATCGTCCCCTGCCCGCGCGGTGCCTCGCACCGCCTCGCACAAATAGTCCAGGACGACGAAGTGATATTGCAGTTTTCCGGACGTGTCGCGATCGATCCTTTCGAAGACGTCAATCAGAGTTCGCACTCGCACGTCGATCCCAGTTTCCTCCGCGAGTTCACGACGCACTCCTTCGATCAGCGTCTCGCCAACTTCAAGAATTCCGCCGGGAATCGACCACCGGCCTTGAAGGGGCGGACCACCACGCCGTACAAGTAAAACGCGGCCATCCGAAATTACGACCCCGCCGACGCCAATTATCGGGCGCTCAGGATATTCGCGGCGCTCAGGCATACTTTTTACGCGAACCTCAGGGAAAAGCTTGACACGGGCGTTATATAATACGCTGTCCAGCGAACGTCCTCAGGAGGAAAGAGTTCCGTGACAAAATGCCCTGAATGCGATGCTGAAATTGACTTGGACGAAGACGAAGTCGAGGAAGGCGAAATCGTAGGCTGTCCGGAATGCGACGTCGAACTCGAAGTCACGCAAACCCACCCGGTCCATCTCATCGTTCTCTCCGAAGACGAAGAGGAGGAGGAAGAGGACGAAGATGATGAAGCGAAGGACGATGACGACGAGGAAGAACCGGATAGCGACGAGGACGAAGACGAATGATTCCCTGTAGCCGTCCTCTGCAACTGTGGCCGGCAGAGCAAAACGAAATGGCTGCGTCTCCTAGCGTGCTTGCCGTCGTTTCAGGAGAACGGATTCTCAATGGCGTCGATTTAAGTCGCGCCGGTCAGAGGAAATTTTGAACATTCGAGCCTTTTGCGGCCTTGCTCTCCTACTTGCGCTAACGCCTTTCGCTGTTTCTTCGGCGAGCGCGCGCAACCAGGATAAGAAGGGCGAAGCTGCACTGCGTACCATTCACGGCAGCGTCGTGGACAAGAATGAAAACGCGGTTCCATCAAGCGTGGTTTATCTGCTGAACGTAAAGACCCAAGCGGTGAAGACCTATATTGCCGACGACGCCGGCGCTTACCGGTTCAGCGGCCTGGACCCCAATGTGGACTACGAAGTTCACGCCGAACATAACGACATGACGTCGCCGAACCGTACTGTGTCGAGCTTTGATTCCCGGCACGATATCGAAGTGATCCTTAAGCTTTCCCGCAAGAAGCCTGCTCACTAGAGGTTCGCGCCGCAGCCCGGCCGGGCCGGGATTCCTAAGGCAAGCTGAAAACCGATACGGCGTTGCCCGCTGCCGCTTCCACGTACTGCTTGCCATCAACGGCATAGGTGATGGGGTTGGCGCGGACCGAGTTTCCGAGTTGGATGTTCCATAGCGGTTTGCCATCGTTTGCATCCAGGGCAAAGAAGTTGCCCTGGCTGTCCGCGCAGAATACAAGTCCTCCGGCAGTGGCCAGCGTTCCAGTCCAGGAGTCTCCTACCATCTTGAACTGCCACTTTATTTTTCCTGTCGTGCTTTCAAGCGCCTTAATCGCGCTGTACGCATCGTCTCCGTAGACCACGCGCTGCCCGCCGCCTCCGCCGATATCCAGGGGATTCGCAGGTTCCATCGTCGGATGGCCCTTAAAATAGTAGGCGCCTTGCTCACGCGTATCGACATACACGAGCCCGGTTAACGGACTGTATGATGGACTGGTCCAGTTAACCGAACCAGTGATGCTGGGATAAATGAGGTTTCCCTGGGTGGTCGGATCGATATTCGGCATCTCGATCGGCCGGCCTTTCGCGTCCAGTCCTCTTGCCCAAGTTTCCTTGGCATAAGCGGCACCTGCCAAGAACTGGCCCGTCTCGCGGTCAAGAACATAGTAAAAGGCGTTGCGATTCGCCTGCGCCACAATCTTGCGTTTCTGGCCGTTGATTATCGCGTCGAACAGAATCGGCGGCTCAGACGAATCCCAATCGTGCGTTTCGTGGGGCGAGAACTGAAAATACCATTTCATCTTGCCCGTGTCCGCGTCGATCGCCAGGAGCGAGCACGAATACAGGTTGTCGCCCTTGCGCATATCGCCGTTCCAATCGGGCGCGGGATTGCCGGTACCCCAGTAAAGCGTGTTCAACTCGGGATCGTACGCCCCAGTGTTCCAGGTGGTTGCGCCGCCATACTTGTAGCTATCTCCTTCCCAGGTTTCCACTCCAGGCTCGCCCTTGGTGGGAATCGTGTAGAGCCGCCAAACTCGCTTGCCATCCTTCGCGTCGTAGGCATCAATGTATCCGCGCAAACCACCTTCACCGCCACCCATGCCAACGATGATCTTCCCGTTGATGGCGAGCGGCGCCTGCGTGATGGCCACAGCCTTCCTGTTGTCTCCGATTTCGACACTCCATCGCATGGCGCCCGTTTTGGCGTCCAGCGCGACAAGATGCGCGTCAATCGTTGCCACGTAAACGGTATCTCCCAGAACGGCTACGCCGCGGTTCGTGGGAAAGAGTCCAATGGTCAGCAGGTTTTTCGGAAGATCGGCGGTCCATCGCCAAATGGGCCTCCCGGTACGCACATCGAGGGCCGTCACCGTGGTCGGCGGCTCTGTCACGTACATCACGCCGTCCACGACGATCGGAGAAGACTCGAAGATGCCGGTTCGCCGAAGCTGGTAAGCCCAGCGCAACTTCAGAGTGTTCACGTTCTGCTTGTTGATCTGCTTCAGCTCAGAAAAGCGTTGAGAGGAATAATTGCCACCGTAAGTCAGCCATTCGCTTGGGTGGCTGGCGGCGTGCAAAATCTCGTCGTAAGTTACCTCAATGCTATCTTGCGCTGCGGATACCAACCCCAACCCAAGCAGCAGAGCAAACACGGCAAAACCGCAAAGAAGATTCTTCGTCGTTTTCACTGTGCCCCTCCCAGGCTGGCGAGATAGGCCACCAAGTCGTTCAACTGCTCGTCAGTGAGCTTGCCCTGATAGCTGGGCATAAAGCTCTTTTCCGGCACTCGCTCAATCTCCTTCACATCGAATTTCTGAATCGAGTGGATGTTCCCGTGCTCATCGCGCAATTGCATTGTGAACGAGTCTTCGTCCACGCGCGTGCCGAGAAGTTCTTTGCCATTCTTCATCACCACACGGTACATCTCGTATGCAGGATATTGCGCGCGCTCCTGGAGATCGTCGCCTGTTGGGAGGTTTCCGCCCGGATCCACCAAAATTTTGCGCAGGAGAGCGGCCGATCGGACCGTTCCCACCTTGCTCAAGTCCGGACCGGAGCTTCCGCCCTGGCCATCGATCATGTGGCAACTGGAACAACCGTTGGCATCGTAGATAGCCTTTCCTTTTTGTGGGTCGCCCGATGCCGCCGCGCCGGCCGGCTGCCCGAAGGAACTGACGTAATCGACCAGTTCCCAAAGTTTCTCTTCTCCGAGGCTCGCAAAAGAGGGCATACCTGAACCTAGCACTCCAGTGTGAAGGGTTTGATAGAGAGCTTCTGGACCCAGCCTGGTGCCCGCATCGCGGATGTTCGGACCGTTTGCGCCGCTTCCGTCAACGCCGTGGCAATTGGCGCAGGTGCCTTCGAATAGGGCCTTCCCTGCTGCAACGCTCTCGGGTGTCGTCCTCGGACGGGGGCCGTGGGCTGCGGGCGGCCCGCCGAACTGTGCGGTCGCCGAAGGCGCCATGAGCAAAATTCCCAGCGCTATGCCCGGAACAGCCCCCCATAACCAGCGAATCACATTCATCGAAACTCCCCCCACTAATTTTTGACGTCTGCTTCACATCCTCGTTACACGAAAAATTCTCTCCGATTGTCTTTTCTGTCGCAGTCTCCTAAGGCAAAGCGAATACGAAGACCGAATTGCCCGCCGAATCGACAACGTATTGTTTGCCGTCTACCGAATAGGACACGGGATTCGATCGCACGGACGATCCCAGCAACAGATGCCACAGCGGCTCACCAGTATCCGCGTTGAGCGCGAAGAAATTCCCCGCGGCATCGGCCGAAAACACCACGCCGCCCGCGGTGACCAGCGTCCCGGTCCATGAGTCGCCCACCATTTTGTATTCCCACTTCTTTTCTCCGGTGGTTGCGTTCAGCGCACGAATCGAAGTGGTCGTCTCATCCGCAGGACCAGGGCGCGACCCGCCGCCGCCTCCTCCTACGACGCCGTTCGAATTCCCCTTTTCGAACTTCCGCTCGCCCTTGATGTAATAGGCGCCGCCATCGCGCGCATTGACGTAGAACAATCCGGTGATCGGGCTGTAGCAGGGGCTCGTCCAGTTGATCGCTCCCGTCAACGTCGGATACACCAGCGTTCCTTCGACGCTCGGCTCGATTAGCTTGGCCGGAAACTTGATCGGCCGCCCCTTGGCATCTAGTCCCTTCGCCCAAGTTTGCTTCGCGAAGGGCACGCCGGTGATGAATTCTCCCGTTACGCGATCGAGCACGTAATAGAAGGCATTGCGATTTGCCAATGCCACCAGCTTGCGGGGCTTTCCATCAATGGACGCATTAAACAGTATTGGTGGCTCGGAGGAATCCCAATCGTGCGTCTCGTGCGGCGAAAATTGAAAATACCATTTCATTTTTCCCGTGTCCGCATCGAGAGCGATCAGCGAGCATGTGAATAAATTGTCGCCCATCCGCCCTTCGCCATTCCAGTCCGGCACGGGATTTCCCGTGCCCCAGTAAATCAAATTCAAGTCCGGATCGTACGAGCCCGTGTTCCAGGTCGTTCCGCCGCCATTCGACCAGCTTCCGTCGGCCCACGTGTCGGCGCCGGGATCGCTTGCACTTCGTGGCACGGTATAAGTCTGCCACAGCAGCTTTCCGTCGTTTGCGTCGAAGCAACTCAAAAATCCATGGGCGCCCGCCTCGCCGCCACCGACTCCGACCACGATCTTTCCGTTAATCGCCAGCGGCGCCTGTGTGATGGCGTAACCGTCATCTTTATTGGCGACCAGCGAGTTCCACCGCACTACGCCGCTTTTCGCATCGAGCGCGATCAGGTGATCGTCAATCGTCGCCAGATAGAGTTTGTCGCCCAGAATCGCTACGCCGCGGTTCGTCGGGAAAAGCCCAACCGGAACAAAATCCCGCGGCACGTGGGGCACGTAATGCCACAGAGGCTTTCCTGTCCGAGCGTCGAGCGCCGTCACGTTACTCGGCGGTTCCGTCACGTACATGACGCCGTCCACGATCAGCGGCGACGATTCCATCACGCCGCCACCGCGCATCTGATAGACCCAGGCCACGCGCAAATCCTTGGCGTTCTGCGGCGTAATCTCCTTCAGCCCCGAAAATCGTTGCGAGGCGTAGTTGCCACCGTACATCAACCAGTTCTGCGGCTCGGCGTTCGAATTCAGGAGCCGCTGGTAAGGAACTTGCGCGAAGCTCGGCAGCGCCCAGCACAGCGCCATCACCATCACGAAATATTTCGCGGCTCTCATTGCGCCCCCTTCAAACTCGATAGGTACGCGACCAGATTGTCCATATCGGTCGCAGAAAGATTTCCGTAGCTCGGCATCACCGTTTTTCCCGGCTCCCGCTCGATCGTCTTCAGGTTGGTCTTGTCGAACGAGTAAAAATGCCCTCCCACATCACGCAGCACAATCGTGAATGTATCTTCATTCACCCGAATGCCCGTCATATCATGTCCGTCCTTCGTGACTACGTGCACCAGCAAGTAGCCTTCGCTCTGGCCACGCTCTGGAAGTGAAGTGTCGGCCGGCGGATTTTTGCCGGGATCGCGCAGAAATTCGTAAAAGTATTTCGGCGGCCGCATTTTCCCAATGATCGTCAGCTGCGGTCCCACTCCGCCGCCCTGACCGTTGATCGCGTGGCACGTCGAGCAGCCATTCGCTTCGTACACCGCTTTGCCCTTTGTCGGATCCCCTTTCGCCGCCTCCATCGGCGCGGTCTCGCCCAGCGTGCGAACGAATCCCACCACTTGCCACACACGCTGATCATTCAGGGACATCACGGGCGGCATGGCACCGGTTCCATTTCGAATTACCGAAAAAATTCCTGCGTCCCCTCTTCGCGCTTCCACTCCGTGAAGATTCGGACCGAGCTGGCCGCTGCCGTCAAATCCATGGCACCCGGCGCACTGCGCCGCAAAAATCTGCTTGCCTTGCGCGATATCGGTTGGCGTCAGCTTGTCGGCCGGCGAACCCTGAGCTCTCTCTGCCGCTATTTTGAGGACCTTGCGGAAAGGCGGGTAGTGGATCTCGCGCGAAGCCCAGCAACAACACGTAGAACAAACTTGCCGCACACAACCAGCGAGCCAGATTCATACGAAATCCTCAATTGAAATTTGACGCGTGCTAGGTAATACGATGCCGCGGTTTCTGTCAAGGCGAAGCGCTTCGCATGGTATTAGGAGGTCAACGTTCGACATACTCGTGCGATTCATACTAGCCATGTTAGGCGCGGAAGGACCGTCGATCAAGAGACTGCGCCTGTGGAGTGCAGCCGCCTGCCGGCGCTTTTCTTACCGAGCGATGATTGTCGCTTCACACGAGACGATGATCTGAAATTCGGAGACGCCACGTTCGTTCTTGCGCGGCCTCAAATTTACTGCGAAAATTCACGCGGCAGTTGGATCGTGCCCGCGGAGCAGCAAGTTTCCTATGACCACGGTGGATACTGAGATCAAGGTCACACTCCAGACCGCGGCTGAGCATGGCCTAACATCAGACGAATACTCCCGCATTCAGAAAATCCTGGGGCGCGATCCGAATTTCACCGAACTTGGCATCTTCAGCGTGATGTGGAGCGAGCACTGCTCCTACAAATCTTCGCGCGTCCATCTGAAGCGTCTGCCTACGCAGGGCAAACACGTGGTGCAAGGACCCGGTGAAAACGCGGGCGTTGTCGATATCGGCGACGGCCTGGTGGCCGTCTTCAAAATCGAGTCGCATAACCATCCCAGCTTCGTGGAACCATTTCAGGGCGCCGCCACTGGCGTGGGGGGAATCCTGCGCGATATTTTCACCATGGGTGCGCGCCCGATTGCAGTCCTCGATTCTCTGCGATTCGGGCCTATTGCGCCGGGACTGGCCGCCGGAAACGCTGCGCCCGAGGAAATCGCTGCCAACCGCCGCATCCTGGATGGCGTCATTCGCGGCATAGGATTTTATGGCAACTGCTTCGGCGTGCCGACGGTCGGCGGCGAGGTGATGTTCGAGCCTTGCTATTCGAACAATCCACTGGTGAACGCACTCGCTCTCGGCATTGCTCACAAGGACGAGCTTTTCTACGCGCGCGCGCACGGTGCAGGAAATCCTGTGATCTACGTGGGGGCAAAAACCGGACGCGACGGGATCCACGGCGCGTCGCTGCTCGCGTCAGCCGAATTTAGCGAGGAGTCCCAGCAGAAGCGGCCCAACGTCCAAGTGGGCGATCCGTTCATGGAGAAGCTGCTGCTCGAGGCGTGCCTCGAAGCGATGCAGACCGGTGCCGTCGTCGCCATTCAGGATATGGGTGCTGCCGGTTTGACCAGCTCAAGCGCCGAAATGGCCTCGCGCGGAGGCGCAGGCATCGAAATCGACCTTGCTCGCGTTCCCCAACGCGAGACGGGCATGACCGCGTACGACATTATGCTCAGCGAATCGCAGGAGCGAATGCTGCTCGTCGCCGAACGCGGCCGCGAGCGCGCGGTCTTCGACGTTTTTCACAAGTGGGGACTCGACGCGGTCGAGATCGGCCGCGTCACCGAAGATGGCAAACTGCGCGTACTGAATCATGGCGCCGTCGCCGCGGAAATTCCCGCGCACGCCCTCGCCGAGGAGGGACCCCGCTACCATCGGCCGATGGCCGCGCCTCCCGCACCGGCGACACCGACGGGGAAGCTGGTGAAGTTCGCTGTCGAAGGAACTGACCTTACTCAAAATTTCCGCCGCTTGCTCGCTTCACCCTCGATCGCGTCCAAGGCCTGGATCACCGAGCAGTACGATTCGATGGTGCGCACCAATACGCGCGTCGGCCCCGCCGATGCGGCGGTGCTGCGCCTGAAGGACACGAAGCGCGCGATTGCCCTTTCCACCGACGGTAACGGCCGCTGGTGTTTTCTTTCACCACGCCTCGGCGCGATGCACGCAGTTGCCGAAGCCGCTCGCAACGTCGCCTGCACTGGCGCGCGCCCCATCGCGGCGACGAATTGCTTGAACTTCGGCAATCCCGAAAAACCCGAGGTAATGTGGCAATTCAGCGAAGCAATCGACGGCATCGCCGAAGCCTGCCAGGCTTTGGAAACTCCGATCACCGGCGGCAACGTCAGCTTCTACAATGAAACGCTCGGTAAGCCAATCTACCCCACTCCGGTTTTAGGCGTGCTGGGCCTGCTCGAAGACGCCGAACACGCCCTCGGTTCCGCCTTTCGCAACGAGGGCGATCTGATCGTATTGCTCGATGGTGCAGTCGCGGAGAATTCGCGTGGCAGTCGCCTTCAGGCCGGAGAATCCGCCCAAGCGGCTGAATTTTCATCCTCCGAATACGCAAAGACGATTCATGGCATCGTCGCCGGCAAGCCGCCCGCAATCGACTTAGCGGCTGAAAAAAATCTGATCGATTGCGTTGTCAAACTCGCCGCCGAACGCGCAATCGTCTCCGCGCATGACATCAGCGACGGCGGCATCGCCGTAGCCGTCGCCGAATCCTGTTTCAATAGCGCCAGGGCCGATGGCCGCTGCCTTTCGGCGGAGATTCAGATTTCTTCAGACGTTGTGGAGCTGGCTCTCTTCGGAGAACGCGGGGCTCGAGCGCTGGTATCGCTTTCCCACGCGTCTCTTGCCCATGTGAATGAAATTGCGGCACAATGTAAGATCCAAGCGCAACGCATCGGTACCGTCACTCATGGCGATTTTCGCATCCAACATAATGGTGCCCTCGTGATAGAAGGCAAAGTTGATTCGTTTCGCCGAATTTGGAGTGGATCACTGGGTCAATCCATCGAGAGCGGATCGTGAGCCGAGACCCTCTGCGGAGCATGCTGCCTCCATTTCGCGTGAATAGTTCGGACCAAATCGAGGATGACCATTTCCACGATCACTGCGGCGTGTTCGGCATCCTGGGGCATCCTGAGGCCGCAAAACTCGCTTATCTGGGAATCTACGCGCTGCAGCATCGCGGGCAGGAATCGGCGGGCATCGCCTCATCCGACGGCGCGGATCTCTATGTCCACAAAGCCGTAGGCCACGTACAGGAAATTTTCACACCTGAAACAATCTCGCGCCTCCCCGGCTCGGCCGCTATTGGGCACACACGCTACTCCACTGCGGGCGACACAACTCTGCTGAACGCTCAGCCAATCATGATCGACTGCAACAAGGGCAAGATCGCGCTTGGCCACAACGGCAACCTGACCAACGCCATCGAACTGCGGCGTCGTCTCGAGCACCGCGGCTCGATTTTCCAGACCACGAGCGATACGGAGGTGATTGTTCATCTCGTAGCACGAAGCGCGGCGCGCAATCTTTCGGGCGCGCTGGCCGATGCGCTGAATCAAGTGGAAGGCGCATATTCCCTGGTCGTGCTGACCCGCGATGAAATTTACGCGATCCGCGACCCCCGTGGTTTTCGCCCGCTCGTCCTCGGACGCTTTGACGGCGCGTGGGTTGTGGCTTCGGAAACGTGCGCGTTCGATCTGATCGACGCCGAATACGTCCGCGAGGTGGAACCCGGCGAGATGGTGCGGATTTCGCGCGGCGGCATCGAGTCCATTCGCTTCGCCCCCGAAAAACCGCACCAGTACTGCATTTTCGAGCATGTCTACTTTTCGCGCCCGGATAGCGTGATATTCGGCCGGCCCGTGAATCAGAGTCGCGAACGCCTCGGGCGCTTGCTGGCCCGCGAGCATCCCGTCGAGGCGGATATCGTGACGCCAGTACCGGATTCCGGGGTCCCCGCGGCGGTGGGCTACGCGGCGGAATCTGGAATCCCATTTCGCATGGGACTGATTCGAAACCACTATGTAGGCCGGACATTCATCGAGCCGGAGCAGGCCATCCGCGATTTTGGCGTGAAACTGAAATTGAATCCGGTGCGCCGGATGATTGAAGGGCAGCGCGTGGTGCTGGTGGATGATTCGATCGTGCGCGGTACTACCAGCCGCAAAATCGTTCGCCTGGTGCGCGACGCGGGCGCAACTGAAGTGCACGTGCGCATCAGCTGTCCCCCCACGATTTCGCCCTGTTATTATGGCGTCGATACGCCCCGCCGGGACGAACTCATCGCCTCCCGCCATTCGGTTGAGGAAATCCGCGAGTTTCTTGGCGCCGATTCGCTTGGCTATCTTTCGCTCGAATCGTTGCGCGCGGCAGTCGAAGACACCGAAGGTAAGTTCTGCACGGCCTGCTACACTGGCAGCTATCCGACAGAGCTGGTGCAACTGGAAGTGGAGGCTCATCGTGAGGGCTGACGTGGAAGATGCGGTGAGGGTTGAACGGCGCAAACATCCGCCGAGGGGATCCACCACGAATGACCGCGTCTGGCGAGAGGTCGTTTCCTGGTTCTGGGTGATCTTGGCGTTTCTCTTGATTGAAGGAACGCTGGTGCAAGCCCGTGTGATCCCTAGCGGCTCGATGGAAAATACCGTGCTCGTGGGAGATCATTTGATCGTCAGCCGCTTCGGTTACGATGCGGGCATTCCTTTCACCCGCTGGCACGTGCCACTTTGGCGCAATCCCAAGCGCCAGCAGATTATTGTTTTTCGCGCGCCGCTGCCTGAGGAAGGCAATCCCGATTTCATAAAACGCTGCATTGGCGTCCCGGGAGACCGCATCAAGATCGTGGCCGGCCAAGTTTACGTGGACGACGTTCCGCTCAAAGAGCCATACGCAATTCACTACCCAGACGCGCTTTCCGGTCCGGTGGAAAATTATCCGCCCTCCGACATCGACGAAATGGGTGGCCTTACGACCGAGTGGGAGCAGGATTTCTCGAAGCATGTCGTGAACGGCGAGATCGTGGTACCGCCGAACGATTATTTCATGATGGGCGACAACCGCGACAATTCCCGGGACAGCCGTTTCTGGGGCTTCGTCCCGCGCGCCAATATTATTGGCACGCCTCTGTTCATTTACATGTCCATTGACGCCCCGGAAGACGTTTGGCAGCCCGGGAATGCCGTCGAAAGGTTTGAAACTTATGCCAGCGTGCTGATTCATCCGACCAGAGTTCGCTGGAAGCGCCTTTTCCGCCCGCTTTGAAATTCATAGGCCTTCACCCACGAGACGAGCCTCTTGATGCGCTACGCCGATGCCGGCGTCAACATTTCGGCCGCTGACGAAGCCAAGCGGCGCATTGCCGCAATGGCCGGAAAAACCTTCCGCCGCGGTGTGCTGGCGCCCATTGGCGGCTTCGGATCGCTGTTTCAGTTTGACCGAAAACGGTGGCGCGATCCGGTCCTCGTGGCCAGCACTGACGGGGTAGGCACGAAACTGAAAGTGGCGTTTGCAACGGGCTTCCACGGCGGCATCGGCGCGGATATCGTTAACCATTGTGTGAACGACATTCTCACGCAGGGCGCCGAGCCTCTGTTTTTTCTCGATTACATCGCCATGGGGAAGCTGGACATGCGCATCCTCGAGCAAGTGATCGAAGGAATGAGCGGCGCGGCCAAAAAGGCGGGCTGCTCTCTGATCGGCGGCGAGACAGCCGAAATGCCCGATGTATACGCGCAGGGAGAATACGACGTCGCGGGATTTATCGTGGGTGCGGTTGAGCGCAAGAAAGTGCTGGACCCGCGCCGCGTCCGCGCCGGTGACGCGCTGCTGGCCCTGCCTTCGAATGGACTACACACGAATGGCTATTCACTCGCGCGCAAGCTGCTGTTCGGCGTGGCAAAGCTGAAGCCTAGTGAGTACGTGGCCGAAATCGGCAATAAAATCGGCGCCGAACTCCTCAAGCCGCATCGTCCCTATTGGCCGCTGTTGAAAAACATGCTGGCGCGTGGATGGGTTTCCTCAATCGCACACATTACCGGGGGTGGCATTACGGGCAATTTACCCCGAGCCCTGCCCGGCGGCGTTCAGGCCGCGATCGAGCTCGGATCTTGGCCCGTGCTCCCGATTTTTCGTTACCTTGCGCGGCTCGGATCCATTGACCGCGACGAGCTGCTGAAAACCTTCAACCTCGGGGTGGGCATGATTCTGGTGGTTCCAGCGAGAAATGTTTCGCGCGTCGAAGCCGATTTGAAACGCCGGCGCGAAAAGTTCTTCTTAATTGGACGCGTCGAGCGCTCATCGCTCCGGAAGCCTCGCGTGGTTTATTCCGGCGTGCTTCCGTTCTAGCAAATCAGATTTTCTCGCGCCGATGGCAGGCCGAGCTATTTTTCATTCGCGCTGGTGTCCGCCGCAACCTTCCACGCACCGTCCGCCTGCTTTTTCCAAACGAGAACGTATTCGCTGGTTTGCGTGGTCGTCTTGCCCTTCTTGTCCGTGACCGCCGCTTGAACGGTGCCGCGATCCATGGCGAGATCGCCGGAGCGTGCCACGTCTACGCTAGCGACATTGATGGTTAACTGCATCCCTAGCATCCGCTGTATGACGTTGCGAATGTTGTCCTTCCCTATAACAGCCGGCGAGCCGGGCGTAAACAAAACCGCGTCGTCCTCGTAAAGGGACATGCACTTGTCGAGATCCTTTGCGGCGGCTGCTTTGGCGAAATCGGCGTCGGCGCTACGAATGGCGGCTTCATCCGCGGCCCGCGTGTCCGGCGCTTCCGAGGGTTTCTGTTGAGGCTGAGCGCACGAAACAGAAAGTGATGCAGCGAAAACAGCAACGATTAAGGGAAAGCGGTAAGTCTCCCGAAGCATGCCGAACCTCCTCGAGGGTTAGATTCTTGGGCGCGAGGAAGATGCTCCTGTCGCGAGCCCATGTCAAGACGCTACCGACACATGCGAAACGTCATGCTGGACATTGGGTTGCCGTTCAGGTAACATCGCGCCGTTTTGATATTCCTTCGCTCTCAAATAAAGGGGAGAATCAGAAAATAGCAATGTCCAAGAATCGCGTAAAAACAGCAACTATGCTCGAATCGCTCGATGCTCTCATCGAGCAGTATCACCTTCTCAAGCATCCTTTCTACCAAGCTTGGACGAAAGGCACGCTTTCCCGTGAATCTCTTCAACTTTATGCTGAGCAATACTATCAACACGTCCGTGCCTTTCCGGAGAATTTGAAGCAACTCGCGGATCGTGCTGAGGAACCTCTCGCTGAATTGGTGGAGGATAATCTCGCCGAAGAACTCGATCCGGTGTCTCCACATCCAGTTCTCTGGCGCCAGTTTGCCGAATCGCTCGGCGTGAGCGAAGCCTCGCTCGACCAAGCGCATCCGCTCCCGGGTATCGCGGCCCTGCTCGATTCATACGATGAGGTCGTGTCTCAGGGAACGATGACCCAGGCTGTGGCGGCCTTTTATGTTTACGAGGCCCAGGTGCCTGAAATCGCAACGCAGAAGATTTCGGGGCTGAAGCGCTTTTATGACATCACCGACCCGCGTGCGCTGGCCTATTTTGCCGTTCACGAAGAAGCTGACGTGCGTCACCGAGCGGCCTGGCACGAATGGCTCGCCAGCCAAAACGAGGACGACAGCTTGGGTGTGCTGTGCGTGGCGGAGCGCAGCCTGAAGGCGCTCTGGGGCGCTTTGGATGCGGTTTATCCAGAGGGTTGCGCCAAGAACTAGGCCGGCGCTCAGCCGGTTCGAATTCGGCGACGGGCCAAGGCAAGTCGTTTCGAGGCGTGCCCTGTTCGTCGCCAAATCCCTCCTTCATTTATCCGATCTTTTCAGGATTTTCGTCCCGCCGCGTCCGCCCACGATCACTTCCTGCGCAAATTTGAGGAACAGGCCGTGCTCAACTGCGCCGATAACATGATCGAGGTGATGCGCCGTCTCCTTTGGACTGGGCATCGGTCCGAAAGCGCAATCGGCGATGTAGTTCCCGCCGTCCGTGATCAGAGGCTTGCCGTTCGGGCCGAGCCTTAGCTCCGGATTTCCACCCAGCTCGCCGAGTTTTTTCAGGGTCAGCTGCCACCCAAATTGAACGATTTCGACCGGCACTGAGGAAAGCGTGCCGAGCTTTTCCGAGACTTTCGTTTCGTCCACGACAACCACCATCCGATCGCTCGCTGCAGCAACAATTTTCTCGCGCAGCAGAGCGCCACCGTGGCCTTTGACCAGAGAGATCGTCCCAAGTTCAACTTCGTCGGCACCGTCGACAGTAAGGTCGATTCGCCAATGCTCGGTAAAAGTAGTCAACGGAATTTCCAGCTGACGGGCGAGCGCGGCAGTGTGCTCCGAGGTGGGGATTCCGGCAATACGCAGGCCATCGTTCGAGAGCCGCTGCGCCAGGGCCGTAAGGAAAAATGCCGCCGTGGAGCCGGTCCCAAGACCGACCACCATTCCGTCCTCGACGAGTCGCGCGGCGGATTCGGCGGCTAACCTCTTCCATTCGTTTTGCAGCGACGCTTCAATCGGCATTCTTATTTCGTGTCAGTATCGGGAAATTTTCCGGCGGATTCGAGGATCTCGCGTGCCAGATAATTGGTCACATGAGCTTCGTCGCGCGCTTCCACCAAATACGCGGAGCGGAGAAGTTGCTCCTTTCGAGTGCGCAGGGCGTCGCGAATGGCTTGCTGTACTTGGACGTCGGATAGTTCGCGCTGGCCGGCCGCTTCCTTCGCCAAGAGCTTCAGAATGATGTAGCCGCCGTCCTTCACGCGGATCGGCTGCGTGAACTGTCCCGGCTTGAGTGAGAGCACCGCTTTCTTGAGAACGGGGTCGGATTTATTGAATGACGATTCCGGCTGAAAGCCGAGGTCGCCGCCGGTGGAGGCGCTGGGATCCTCCGAATAATCCATCGCCGTCTCTGAGAAATCAGCGCCGGCGTTGAGCCGTTGAATTAGCATCGCGGCTTTGCGCCCGGCTTCGGCTTCGTTGACGGCCTTGTCGTTTTTGCGATTATGAACGGTTGGATCGGGTCGCGGGGTAATCACGATTTGCGCGATGTGGTATTGCGGCTCGGCGACATCGAATTGCGAGCGGTTCTTGTTGTAGAAGTCGGTGATGTCCCGATCGGTGATGGTGATTTTCGCGACGACTTCGCGATTCAGGAGTTTCTGGATGGAAAGCTGGCGGCGAATGTCGCTTCTCAGATCGTCGACGGACAACCCGGTTTGCTGCAACTTTTTCTGAAATTCCTCCTCGGTGTAAGGGCTTTTCGATTCCGTAAATTTGTCCTCAACTTCAGCGTCGCTGGCGACAAGATTCATTTTGTTGGCGCGCTCGAGGAGAATTTCGCTGTTGATCAGCTCGTCGAGAATGCTGAGCTGAAGAGAAAGAGCTTCTTCCTGCGAGGGGGCGGGAGCTTCCGAGGTAACCCGCGAGCGAAAGATTTTCTGGACGTCCTGGCGGAGAATCTGTTTGCCGTTCACGGTGGCCCATACGTCCGGACCCGGTGCGATTTCCTTCCTGCATCCGGTGGCGAGCGCGCAAATGGCAAACGCCGCGAGAATCAGAGTCCTCGGCTTCAACCGGAAGTTCCGCATGAAATCGTTCAGGCAGCTTTCGTGACGCGCCCGGAGCGTATACAGGAGGTGCAGACGCGCACCTGCTTGCGCGCGCCATTGACGACGGCGCGGACGCGGCGCAGGTTGGGATTCCAGCGGCGGCGCGTGACGTTGTGCGCGTGGCTGATGGTATTGCCGTAGCGCGGCTTCTTGCCGCAGATTTCACAAGCGAGTGCCATGTTTCCGTTGCTCCAGACTGGAAGGATTTCCGAAGAATGCGAAGCTTGATGCTACCAGAGAATCGCACGCGATAGAAGCGATTTGCAGCCGGCGTGGTAGCGTTTCGAGTCCGGCATTCGCGATTTTGGCGCGTTGAAGCTGTGACGGGTAGAGCGCGCACCAAGCGTTTGTTTTCAGTGAGTTGCGCGTGATTCTACTCGGCAGCACTGTCGAGCAGATTTTGCCGGCGCGGGTGCCCGGGACTGAGGGAATAGCCCGGCTTCGGAGCAGCTCCTTGCCTCGCGACCGCCGGTTGCTCTCGTTTGTGACTCTCAATTTCATATTTCCTTAAATCTCGCACCTCGAGCTTAGGCTGTCACGATGCAACGCGGGTTGCAAGGGGGCGTTGCCGTGGACTTTTTCAGTGGCGTGATTTTTCAGGGTATGGGCAGCGAGACAAATAAAAGCCCCAGCCTTCCCATGATGGGGAAAGGCTGGGGCGGGGTTCGATACGATTCTACGCCTAGAAGAGGAACTTCAAGGCAAACTGCATGATGCGCGGAGGCACCGAGCTGTTCTGAACTTGGCCAAAGGTGCTGTCCGCAAAGTTGTTGACCGGAGGATTGAATTGAGCGTGATTCCAGACGTTATAGAATTCGGCCCGGAATTCCGTGCTCAACCCTTCGGTGATCTTGGTGTTCTTGATGAGCGAGATGTCCCAATTCTGCTGTCCGGGACCCATGATCGCACCGACCGCAGAATTGCCGAAGCCCGTGCCCGCGCCGACGAACGTGGAACCCGGATCGGGGAACGGGAAAGCGAAAGGATTCGGAAAAGCGCCGCATGGATCGTTCGGGTTGCCGCCTGGATTCGGAATGCCGCCGATGCAAGGCGTGGAGGTATAGGCGGCTGGATTGATCCATCCATTAAGGGCGCGGTGGTGCGTGGTGCCCGTGGTGGCCAATCCAATTCCCTGGCAGACACCGAACTGATTGCACTTTCCGGTGTTCGCTGGATTCAGTTGAGCCCTGACGCCGCCGCCGCCAAATCCCCCGGCGCCGAAGATCGTGCCTCCGTTACCGTCGATTACCGTAAACGGCTCGCCGTCCTGGAAGGTAGTTATTCCGGAGACAGTCCATCCGCCCAACACGTGACCCGCGAAACCTTCCTTGTGCCTATACGGAAGGTCGTACGAGTAGGCGATGATGAGGCGTTGCGGGCGGTTGAATGCGGCGAGACCGTATTGCTGGGCGAAATCGAGTGGGTCGTTGCTGGAAGCACCGCCTGAAAGAACGTTGCCCGGAGCCGAAATGCCGCCGCCGGCCTCAGGAGAATTGATGTTCGTGATGAGCTTGCTCCATGTGTACGCAGCCTGGATCAAGAGGCCGTGGGAGAATTGATGCTTTAGATTTACCTGCAGGCTGTTGTACAACGAATCGCCCTGCGTGGTGGTGTTCGACAAACCTGTTGTGGAAAACCCGAGATAGGAGTTGCGACCGAGCTGATTCCCCGGGTAAGCGGCAGTGTTCCCTGTATTGTAGATTACCTGAGTGGCAGGGTTCGTGTTGCCAGGATCGTTAAACACGAAGGAATTTGGCGTGCCCTGCGCACCCGAGCCGAGGATCATGCGGGCGTCTTGTATATCGCCAGCCGCCGGACCGTTCGGGGCACCGGGCGCAAGGAAGGCGTAATTGACGGTGTGAGCCCAGTCGTAGAGATGCGTGCCGTGCGTGCCAACATAGCCGACATCGAGGACCCAGTTATGGGCAACCTCGTATTGAAGGTCTAGGTTGTACTGCTGAACCATGGGAACGCCAATGCCCTCATTAATGGACGTAGGACCGATGCCAATGCCACCGCTATTATCCAGGATGAGCGTGGCGCCGGTTGAGGGAGATCCGGTGACTACCTGAAGGGTTCGCGGCGTCCATCCCAGGATTCCGCCAGTCGCACCTGCAGCAACGGGCAAATCCAAGGCGTTAGCTGGAAAACCGCCGTTCACGAAGGCGTTATATGGGGGGTTGCCGCCGTTATTGTTGGCCAGCAGGTTCGCATAGACGGCATCGTAATACACTCCGTAACCAGCGCGAACGACAAATCTTTCACTAAACGGCTGCCAAGCTAATCCAATTCGCGGCCCAAAGTCCGTGATGGGCGCACCGTGGACCAGAGTTTTGTTGGTATTGAAGTAAACGCCGGTCGCTCCGCCCGGATAACCGGGGAAGATGCCGGCCGGGGCCGTCAACCCGCAGGCAGAGGGCGCCAGCGGAAGACCGCACTGCCTGATATTGGGATTGTAGTTCGATTGAACAACCAAGCCCGCGAGCGTTCCGATTTGATTACTCGGCGTGCCGGGACCATTCGCGACCTCGTTACCAAGGAAGAAGGAACCCGTATTCACTATGGCGGCCTGGCTCGCCCATGCGTTGGTGAAGAGGCCGGTAGTGTCGGAAGGATAGCCGTCATATTCCCAGCGCAGACCTAAATTCAAGGTGAGCTTACTGGTCACCTTGATGTCATCTTCCGCATAGGCGGCGAACTCATTCGTCCGCTGGTCATGCTTGTTGCCATTGGTTGTGGTGATTCCGTAAAAGTTGACGAAAATGCCGTTAGGGGCAGGAGCCGTCATGGTTGCCGGCGCGCCGCTCGAACTGGTCAGGAAGTCAGCGACCGTCGGGAAAAACACCCCGCCTCGTCCCGGCAAGGTCCAGTTGTACTGCAGGCGATCCACCTCGACCCCGGCGCGAATCGTATGCTTGCCGTGGTTCCAGGAGATGTTGTCCTTGCCTTCAAACGTGTTGAAGTAATTCGTGGCGGAGGCGAAAAAGTTTCCGCCGGTGTTCAGTGTACCGGTTGCGAAGCCAACCGGTTCGTTCAAAGGAAGACCGGAGATAGTAATTGTGGGAATCTGCAACTGGATCGGATTAATGCTGTTCGAGCTGGGGATGTTGGAGCAACTTCCGTTGGCCAGGGGGGGAACGATGCCCACGGCGCACGCGGTGGTGTAGTTTCCAGGCGCGGCAACCGTCGTCGTGCGAATAAATGAAAAAAGGGCTTCGTTGACGAGGTTACTGGTGGCCACCGTGGTCAACTTAAGAGTTTCGTTCAGAGAGGTGTATTTCACCACTTCCGGGGAGCCTGGGGCGCAGCTATTCACCAAGTTTCCTATACCGTCAAGACAAACAAACGATTGTGTCTGGGGATCCTTGGAATAGAAAAACTTCTGATAGACCGTATTTTTGGTATTCAAGAGGTACTCGATGTTCCCCAAATACTGGTCCTCATTCGCGCGCGTCGGCTGAGCGTCCGTAACCGCGGAACTGGTGGTGATGGGCAGTCCGTTGCTGCCGAAGGGGACGCCGGGAACATAAAAGCCGTCATTCAGGCCGCCTTTCGGACCAGCCAATTGGAGAACGTTAATTGCTACCTGGTTGATGTTCGACCCGTCCGTGGCTACCGGAACATGCGTGCCCAAGGGAATAAACGGAAGGATCGCAGCTCCGCTAAACGCGCAGCCCAGGTACTTGCGATAAGTCGAGGCGTCGCAGGGCGCGCCGCCCGGTAGCAGATTCGTAGGCACGACGAGGCCCGCCGTGTCTGTGCGCGTGCCGTTTGGCTGGGTGAAGGGGTAGAGGCTAAGGCCTGTGCTGAGACCCGTGGCGAAGCCATTGGTTCCGACGGCGTTGAGCTGACGGAAGCCCTGGTAGGAACCGAAGAAGAAGAGCTTGTCTCGTTTGATGGGACCGCCGAGCGTGCCGCCGAACATATTCTCATTCAATGTTTCAGGCTTGTTGGGCTGGCTGAGCGATGCTTGGCTGATCCTGTTGAATATGTCGTTCGCATCCAGGGCGCTATTCCGGAAGAATTCCCATGCTGCGCCGTGAAAGCTGTTGCCGCCGTCCTTGGTGGTGACGTTGACACTGGCACCGGGGTTCCGGCCGTATTGAGCATCGTATTGCGCAGTCTGGATTTTGAACTCCTGAATCGAATCCGGGTTCGGAATGGCAATTCCCGGGAAGTTGCCGGACTGCGCCGCGCCTCCGCTGCCGTAGTTGGTGAGGGTGGCGCCATCCATCATGTAGTTGTTTTGGTCAGAGCCATTTCCGTTGACGTTGATATCTTGCGTGCCATTGCCGACCGCAGCGGCGCTGGCGACGTTCACAACGACGCCGGGAGAAAGGTCGATAATATTCGTATAGTTGCGCGAGCTGAGCGGCAGGGTGGTGACAGTCTGCGATCCCACCAGGTTTCCGACAGTTGCATTCTGCGTTTGGATGGTCTCGGCGGTAGCTTCGACGGTGACTTCCGAGGTCTGAGCACCGATTTCCAACTTCTGGCTCAACACGGCAGTTTCCGTGATGCTAACGGTGACCGATGAAACAGTAGAGGTCTTGAAACCGGGGGCCTCAAACTTGAGAGAGTATGTGCCTGGCGGTATCAGCGAAAACTTATAGTTCCCGCTCGCATCAGTGGCGGCAGTGCGCACCTGCCCGGTGGTGCTGCTGGTCAGCGTAACCGTCACACCGGAAATGACGCCGCCCGAGGGATCGGTAACGATTCCGGTAAGTGCACCGGTAGTGGCCGATTGGGCCGACGCGCGAGATGCGAATGCAAACAGTACAGCCACGGAGAGGAACAGCGAGAGGACGAACTTCGGACGTGCGAAGAACTTGCTCATTGACCCACCCCCATAATTTTGGCAACGCCACTCCACCCAAACCCAGAGCCGACGAACTGACCAGTAACCTCACTTCGCAAGCACTACCTAAGCTGACTTGTACCGGGGGAATATCACAGGGAGAAGAGATGTGTCAAGAAATAATTCATTTCCCAGGAAAAATTTGGTGGGCTACGGCTGGGGACTTTCGCGCAGGTTAACCGGTTTCCTAGACGCTCCAGGACCGGGGAATAGAGGCTACGAGTCAGCGCTTATGGCCGACTAAGCCGGCGATTGTATCCATTAGATCGAATTTGGTGAGGACTTCGAGGTTGCCTGCTTCCATTTCGACGAAGACGGCGGGGCTTTCATGGCTCAGCAGGTGAGTGACCCGCTCGACAGGCGCGTTGGCGGCGACTTGCGGCAAGGCCGTACCCATTACCTCACGGACGATCAGCTTGCGCAGTTCCTTACCCTGCAACGCGAGATTCAGGATTTGATCCTCGAAAACGGTACCGATGGAGCGGTCGTCCTCAAAAACGGGAAGCTGGGAAATATCCTGCTGCTGCATGGTTTGCAGCGCTTGAAACACGGTGCGATTCGGGCCGACGACAATGAGGTCACGCGTCTTGCCGTTCTGGCGCTTCACGCGGATACAATCGGCAGCGGTGAGCGTGACTTCCGTATCTGCGTAGCCAAGTTCGCGCATCCAGCCATCGTTGTAAATTTTGCTGAGGTAACGCGTGCCGGAATCCGGCAGCAATCCGACGACGAGATCACCTTTATGGCAGTCCTTGGCGACGCGCAGGGCCGCGGAAACGCATCCCCCTCCCGAGCCGCCGGTGAAAATACCTTCGCGCTTGGCGAGCCGCCGCGCCCACAGAAAGCATTCTTCGTCATTTACCTGGATGATATCGTTCAGCACCGAGAAATCCATCGTCCCAGGGAGAATGTCTTCGCCGATCCCTTCCACCACGTACGTGCGAGCTTTGCCGATGTTGCCAGTTTTCCAATATTCGTAATACAGCGAACCGTAGGGATCGACGCCAATCACTTTAACGTTGGGATTCTGTTCCTTGAGATAACGGCCGGCGCCACTGGCCGTTCCGCCCGTACCCAGGCCGCAAACGAAATGCGTAATTTTACCATCGGTGTCTTTCCAGATTTCGGGACCTGTGGCGCGGTAGTGCGCGTCGGGGTTGGCTTGATTCTCGTATTGATTCGGGTAGTAGGCGTTGGGAATTTCGCGCGCGAGTTTTTTCGCCACAGAATAATAGCTGCGAGGATCTTCAGGTTCGACCGCGGTTGGGCATACGATTACTTCCGCGCCGAAAGCCTTCAGCAGATCAATTTTTTCGCGCGACTGCTTGTCGTTAATGGTGAAGACTACCTTGTAGCCTCGCACCGCCGCCACGAGGGCAAGTCCCATACCAGTATTGCCCGACGTACCTTCGACGATCGTGCCGCCGGGACGCAGCAAACCTTTTCGCTCGGCTTCATCGATCATGTGGACGGCGATGCGGTCTTTCATGGAGCCGCCCGGATTGAGGTATTCGGCCTTCACATACAGTTCGGCAGGAACATCCTTGGCCACGCGATTCAGGCGGATTAGCGGCGTACCGGCGACGGCGTCGAGGATGCTATGGCACTTCACGACTGGGCGTGCTCCTGTGGCTGGGCGGCTCGGGTGTAGCTTAGAGGCTTCGCGAAAGGGTGTCCAGCGCCAGTTTGTGGCTCGCGGAGGACGATCCGGCGGCGCAGCGAAACCAGAACCCGTTGGCCCCGCGTGCTATGCTTTAGCAGCGTTGCCGCGCATGGCGCTCGATGCCGAAATCGTTTTCTACGACGGCCACTGTGGATTATGTGACCGGGCCGTAAAATTCGTGCTGAAGCACGACGGATCAGGCCACGCCTTTCGCTTTGCGCCGCTGCAGGGCACAACCTTTGCGTCGCGAGTTTCGGCTGAGCAGCGCGCCAAATTGCCGGACGCCATGGTTGTGCTCACGAAAGATGGCGCTACCCTCACGCGCTCGGATGCCTTCGTTCACATATTTCGGCGGTTGGGCGGCGGATGGAGGAGCTTGGCGGGTGCGCTGGCGATGATTCCGCGGCCGCTTCGGAACCCGATCTACGATTTCATCGCGCGAATTCGCTACCGAATATTTGGCAGGCGGGACGAAGTATGTCCGATCATTCCGCCGGAGCTGAGAGCGCGATTCGATCCATGATCGTCGAACAGGCTCACGCGGAAAGCTGACACTTACACGGGAGAAACAATGAAACGAGAAAACATTTCATCCGACGCACCGTGGGAACCGATCATTGGCTATTCGCGGGCCGTCCGCATGGGGATGTACGTCTATGTTTCGGGCACGACGGCGACCGACGCTCAGGGCCAGATCATGGGTCCCGGCGATCCCTACGCGCAGACGATCCAGGCCCTGCGGAATATCGAGTCGGCGCTGGCGAAAGCGGGCGCGCGCATGGCCGATGTGGTGCGCACGCGCATGTTTGTGACCAACATTGCGGATTGGGAGAAGATCGGCCGCGCGCACGGAGAGTTTTTTGGTGAGATTCGCCCGGCGACGGCAATGGTTGAAGTAAGCCGGCTGATCGCTCCGGAGATGCTGGTGGAAATTGAGGCCGAGGCGATTGTAGGTGAAATCTAGATACTCGGCCTGCTTTGTGCGTCTAATGCACGCGCGGGTCTTGCGCGCCCACCCTTTCTTCCTCGACGATGCAGCCATCCATCAGATGGACGGTGCGATCGGCAATGCCGGCATAACGCGGGTCGTGGGTGACCATACAGATCGTAGCGCCTTCGGCATGTAGTTGGCGAAGCAGTTCCATCACCGCCTCGCTATTTTTCGAATCGAGATTTCCGGTCGGCTCATCGGCCAGCAGAATAGATGGCTGACCCGCTAACGCGCGGGCCACCGCTACACGCTGCTGTTGGCCTCCTGAAAGCTGCGACGGGTAATGCTTCGCCCGGTGCGCCATGCCCACGCGCTCGAGTGCTTCCTTCACGCGTTTCTTTCGCTCGGGCGCGCCCATGCTACGGTAGGTTAGAGGCAACTCGACATTTTCGAAAACCGTGAGGTCGCCAATCAGATTGAATGCCTGGAAGATGAAGCCGATCTCGCGATTGCGAATGCGCGTGCGAGACGCTAGAGAAAGCTTTTCCACGGGCTCGGCGTGAATCCAGTAATTGCCTTCTGTCGGAGAATCGAGCAGACCGAGAATTGATAGCAGCGTGGACTTGCCGCAGCCCGACGGCCCGGCGATGGAAACAAATTCGCCGCTCTTGATGTCCAGTTGCACGCCGCTTAGCGCATGGGTCTCCACTTCCTCGGTGTGAAACACCTTGCTCACACTCTCGAGGCGAATCAGCGACTCGGCTGTGGCATTCATTTTGGCTCCTCTCGTTGCGATTGAATCATTGCGCTTATTTCAATTCCACGCGGTCGACATTGTCCGACGCGGACATGTCCGACAAGATCACTTCGTCGCCGACTTGCAAGCCTTTGCGGATTTCCACCGAATTCACGGATACGCGTCCGAGTTCCACTGGAGTGCGCACCGCTTCCTTGCCGCCATCGACGAGCTTAAACAAGCCCACCGTGCTATCGGCGTCGCCGTGCACGGGGCGACCCACATAAAGCACGTCCGCGAGGCGCTCGATTTCAATTGTGCCTTCAACGCTCAGGTCCGGCACCGCGCCCGGCGGCAGCTGTCCATCGAGCTTTACATCCACGGTGCGCGTGCCGTTTACCACCGATGGATCGATACGCATCACGTGTCCCGAAATCAGGCCGTTGTGCGTATCAATCGAAGCCTTTTGGCCGATCTCGATGTCCTTCGCTTGCGTCTCGGCAATCTTGAGTTGAGCCTTTAACAGCTTCGGCTGTGCGACGCGCGCGAGCGGCGCTCCCAGCGCTACCTGCTGGCCGACGTCCACGTCGAGCTCCTGCAGTACTCCATCGATCCCGGCCCGCACATGCATCCCCTCAAGCTGCGATTTTTTCAACGCATAGAGGGCGCGCTTCTGATCGACATTGGCCTGCTGCACGGCCAGCTGCGCCTCAATCGAATTCGCAAACGTTTCCACTTCCTTCTGTGCGAGATCGTTTTGCTTGGCCAGTTCCTCGGCTTGCACCTCGGTGGTTTTCACGTCGATCTCGGCTTTTAAACCAAGCTTGCCGAGCTGCTCGAATGCCTGCTTTTGCATCTCGGCAGTCCGGTATTGCGATGAAACGCTGGCGGCTTGGGTGCGCTTGTCCATGAGCTGATTCTCAAGCTGCGCCTTGGTCTGCAGGTAGGCGGCCTGAGCGCCCTTTACCTGGTATTCGGCATCGAGAGTTTCCTGCTGCAACTGCGGATTGCTCAAATCTAGAATCACGCTGCTCGCCTTCACCGGAGTTCCCGGAAGCAAATAGCGCTTATCGACGCGCCCGTCCGTTGCTGCGGGGATAACCCATATCGTTTCCGGGACGAGCGTCCCGAGGCCGCGAACGTCACGCAGCATCGGCCCGCGCTTTACGGTGTCCGTCCAAATGGTGGAGCGATCCACGGTGGGTGCCGCGGGCTTTAGCCGCGAAAGCGCCGCGGTAATTACGACGACGAGCAGCAGCCCGGCTCCCGCATACATAAAGCGCCGAAACCGCCTCCGCCGCTTTTCTTCTTCCGGCCGCGCTATGTCCATGAAATTTCCTCACTCATACCACAGTGCCACCATCGGATCGACGCGCGAAGCCCTGCGAGGATTGTCAGCCAAGTTGCGATCGCGTCGCGCCTGAGCGTCATGCTGCGCCCGCATTCGCTTGACCGCCTAGGATCCAGCCGTCGGCGAGTTGAATGATGCGGCTGCCGTACGCGGCCCACGCGTCGTTATGGGTTACCTGGACGATCGTGGTTCCTTCCTCATTAAGCTTTCGCAGGAGATCCATGATCGTTTTCCCCTGGCTCGAATGAAGGCTGCCGGTCGGCTCGTCCGCCAGAATCAATTTGGGCTTGCCAATCACCGCGCGCGCCACGGCCACCAGTTGCTGTTGCCCGCCCGAAAGCTGATTCGGATACAGCGACTTTTTGCCGACGATCTGGAAGCGATCGAGAATGTCCGCCACCAGCGCCTGGCGTTCCGATTTTCTGATATCCCGATAGGAAAGCGGCAAATCGAGATTCTCCGCGACGGTAAGATCGTCGAGCAGGTGATACTGTTGAAAGACAAAGCCAATATATTGCTTGTGCAGTTCCACGCGACGCCGATTGTCCAGCTTGTGCACTGCATGGTCGGCCAGGAAGTATTCACCTTTCCAGTCACCGTCCAGCATTCCGACGATCCCCATCAACGTGGACTTTCCCGCTCCGGACGGTCCCATAATCGTGACGAAGTCGCCCTCGCTAATTTCCAGGTCGATACGCCGCAGCACCCACGTCCGCCCAGCGCCGGATTGGTACGATTTTTCGACGTTAGCAAGCTTGATCATTTTTCTTCCCTCAGCGCGACGGCTCTTCGACGCTCCGCTACCGTTTACTCACCACTGTTGCCGCCTCACTCATGCCGCAGCGCCACCATCGGATCGACGCGCATCGCCCGCCGCGCGGGAATGTAGCATGCGAGCAGAGCCACCAGTACGAGAAGAACCGCCGCCCCGACAAACGAGAGCGGGTCAGCCGCGCTTACACCGTAGAGCAGGCTCTGCATCAAGCGAGTCAGCACTAAACCGACTATGACTCCCGCGGCGACACCGGCGAGCGCTAGCTTCGTACCCTGACGCAACACCATGCGCACAACCTCTCCCTGCTGGGCGCCAAGAGCCATACGGATGCCGATTTCATTGGTTCGCTGTGACACGCTATAGCTCATCAGGCCGTAGAGACCGATCGCCGCGAGCAAAATCGCCAGACCTGCGAAGGCCGCGAGTAGTGTCGTGGCGAAACGTTGCGGCCCCAGCGAATCGGCAATAAGCGAATCCATGGCTTTCAAATCATGGACGGGCTGATTCGCGTCAACGTTTCGAACCGCCTCACGGATATAGCCCGCGAGCGCAGCCGGATTGCCACTCGTCTTCGCGATCAGGCGTCCATAGGGCGCTGGTTGCTGATACAACGAGAAATAGTAGGCGCCCTTCGCCGCGCTTTGCGAACTTCCGGACGATGATTCTTCGCCAGCAAGCCGATTGAAGCGAATATGTCCAACAACACCCACTATCGTGACCCATTGAGTCGTCTGACCCAGTAGTCCCTTCCGGATTTTCTGCCCGATGGGATCCTGGTCCGGCCAGTATTGGAGCGCGAGGTTTTCATCAATTATGACGACTGGTTCCGAGCCGACTCGGTCGTCATCAGTGAAAATGCGGCCCCTCAAAAGAGGGATTCCAAGGGTAGTGAAATAGCCGCGCGTCACATAGCGAACATCGCCGTGAGGGCCGGGACTGCCGAGAGCGGTGGGTCGGCCCTCAATCTGGAAACTCCCCGATTCATTACCGCCGGTGAATGGCAACGGGAACCCGGCGCCTACGGAGCTGATTCCGGAAGTTTGCGACAAATCGTCGAGAACGCTGCTAAAAAAGGCACTTTGTTTTTGTGGCGTGTTGTATTGCGACTCCGGCAGCGCGAGAGCGGCGGTCATCACTCTATGGGGCTGAAATCCGGGATTCACTTCGCCAATTCGCGCAAGGCTTTTCAAGAGCAGGCCCGTTCCAACCAACAAGACCAATCCAAGAGCCATTTCTCCCGCCACAAGAAACGACCGGAATTGCTGGCGGCCGCGGCTGCCTGTCGCTGAGCGGCCGGACTCCTGAAGTGCATTGTAGGGATCGACTTGCGACATGTGCCACGCCGCAATGGTGCCGAAAAATAGAACGGCTGCGATTCCGATGATGACCGTAAAAAGCAACACGTGACGATCCAGGGACACGGCTGCGCCCGCGAGGAGGGACTTGGGTGCGGCAAACAGCAGCGCCTTAATTCCGTATTCAGCGACAAAGAGGCCGAGCGAAATTCCGGCCAGGCCCAATACGGCATTCTCAGCCAACGCTTGTGCGATAAGACGCGCACGCGAGGCGCCAAGAGCCGCGCGCACAGCTACTTCTTTCGAACGGCCAGCCCCTTTCGCCAGTAGCAGGCCTGCAATATTCGCGCAAGCGATCAGAAGCACGAGGGCTACGGCTCCGGCAAGAATCAAAACCGGGGCGCGAAGATCTCCAAAGACAAAATCCGTGAGCGGCGTAAGGAACATCCCCCAGCCGGCGTTCTTGGCGAAGCTCGCAGCGGGATTCTCGGTGATGCGGTTCGTGAGAATTCGAGTGTAAGCGTTCGCCTGAGAAAAGGAGATGCCCGGCTGCAAGCGCGCTACCGCCAGGTAGCTCTCATTGAACGTCTTGTTGATGTCGAAGTCGCCGGGAGGCAGGCCTAGCGGCGCCCAAAGGTCGGTCTGAGGATCGGGCCAATGAAACTCGGAGCCCATAACGCCGATAATCTTGTAAGGTTGCTCATTCAGTTGAATCTGGCGGCCGACCACGTTGCGGTTGGCTCCAAACCACCGCAGCCACGCCCCATACGACAGAACAACCTCGTGGTTCGCGTTCGGCCGGTCCTCTTCTGGTGCAAATACCCGGCCGAGGATGGGCTTCGCTTCGAAAACATCAAACCATCCCGACGAAACTTCTGCTCCTTTGAGGCGTTCCGGAAATGCGTTCGCCGTGTAATTAAAGTCGTCGGCGTCTTCAATCGCTGCGGCGGCGAAGATCTTCTTGCTGTCGCGAACCTGGGCGAAGTCCGGAGCGGAAGCGACGATGCTCCTCAGTCCAAGTTTGTCATACTTAACGCGTAGCGCGACCAAGCGGTCCGGATGACGCATTCCCGGCGGATGGATGAATAGTGCGTTCATCACGGAGAATACTGCTGTATTGGCACCGATGCCGAGGGCCAGTGTGACGACAGCCACCGCAGCGAAGCCAGGATTTTTCCGTAGCATGCGCAAACCGAAGCGAGCATCTTGCGATAGCGTTTCGAGCCACGGAATGCCGCGCCGCTCGCGATAATTCTCTTTCGTCCGCTCGACGCCGCCAAGCTTGATCAGCGCTTGCCGCCGCGCCTCTTCCGGCGACATTCCCGCGCGTACATTGTCCTCGATGTGCATCTGGAGATGGCTCTCCATCTCGTCCGCCAACTCGCGGTCGCGCCGCCCCTTACCGAACAGGCCGCCTATCCGCCAAGTCCAGCTACGCAGCACTCTCACGCGTCCTCCAAATCATTAGCCACGCACCACTGCTTCTACTCATAACGCAGCGCCACCATGGGATCTACACGCATCGCCCTCCGCGCCGGGATCCAACACGCCAGCAGCGCCACGCACAACATCACCAATGCCGCCCCAGAGAAAATCCAGAAACCTGCATTGCTGGGGCCCGCAGCGAAACGCGCCATGGCGCGCGTCATCGCCCAGCCACCGATGAGGCCCACGGCGACACCCGCCAATACGATGGTCAGTCCTTGACGGACAACCAGCTTCAGAATGTCGCGGCGATTCGCTCCCAACGCCACGCGAATGCCGATCTCGCGCGTGCGCTGCACCATCGAGAAGGACATCACTCCGTACACACCGACCGTTGCCAGCATCAGTCCGACGAATCCCATTACTCCCGCCATCGTCGCGCCGAAGCGGTAAATGAAATAACCGTTGGCGCCATTGAGGGCCTGCTCCATCGTTTCGGCGTCGAAGATCGGCAAATCCGGCGCGAGACTCCTGATTTGCTGCTGCACGTCCAGGAGCAACGATTGCGGAGGAACACTGGAACGAATCTGCAACGCTCGCATCGAAGTGTACGATTGCGCCAAGGGGAGGTAGAAAAACGATTGAGGAGTTTCTCCCATGAGCATGTATTGGCCGTTTCCCGCAATTCCGACGATTTCTACAAAGCGTTCCTTCGGGCCCACCACGCGAAAGCGCTTGCCGATCGGGTCTTCGCCCGGCCAGAATTTGCTTGCCATCGTTTGATTCACGATCGCCACCGGCACCGCGGTTTTATTGTCGGAATCAGCGAATGCACGCCCCCGCAACAGGGGCACTTGCATCGTTTGGAAATATGCCGGATCGACGCGGTTGAAGAGGGCGATGGGCGGCTGCTGTCCTGTGGGCAGCGGATGTCCTTCCACTTCGATTTGCCTGCCGTCGGTGAAGGCACCCATGGGAAAGTTAAAGGCAAGGCTCGCCGCTTGCACTCCGGGCAGCGCCCGGACCCCGTCTTCAAGTTCGCGATAGAACTCATTTGTGCGAGCTTCGTCGTACCCGACCTCATGCGGGTCGACGATTACATTCAAGAGATGATCGGGATTGAAGCCCAGATAGGACCGCTCGGCGCGGTGCAAGCTGCGTACGAAGAGCGCTGCGGCGATCAGCAGAGCCAGCGAACCCGCCACTTGGACAACCACCAGACCGCTCCGCACCCGGTGACGATTCGCCCCGGCGGAATCGCTTCGCCCACCTTCGTGCAATACCGTGTTCAGATTCGCGCGAGAGGCGCGCAAAGCCGGCCAGAGACCGACGATGAATCCGGTGAAAAGCGCGGCCCCGAGAGTGTACGCAAAAACCCTCCAATCAAAGCTGAAATCGAAATGGAAAGGCGGGTTGGTTTTGGGCAGCATCGAACCGATCGAACCGCTCGCCCAGGCGCCCAGAATCGCTCCAGCCGCGCCACCGAGTATGGCCAGCAGTATCGCCTCCGTCAGAACCTGGCGCGCGAGCCGCCCGCGGCCGGCTCCGAGCGCCGACCGGATAGCCATCTCGCGCTGGCGCACGGTGGCGCGGGCGATGAGGATATTACCGACGTTCAAGCAGGCGAGAAGCAGGACCATCGCAGCCAGGACCAGGAACAGTCCCGCGATAGCCGGAATCATCGTTCCGACGTCGGGCGACGGCCGGGATAGCGTCTCCGGTACGACGCGAACGGACACCCCTTTGTCCGCATCCGCATACTGCTTGGCCAGGCGCTCGGCAATCACGCTCGCGACGCTTTGCGCCTGCGCCATTTTCACGCCGGGCTTCAGCCTGCCCATCACCCTTAGGGCTCGCATCCGACGATTCGTGAATAAACCCTCCACCTCCGGACCCGGCACGAACATGTTCAGCGGCAGATAACCGTCCATATCCAGGACCGAGTAGGTTCCATGAAATCCTTCCGGTGCAACTCCAACGATCGTTGCCGGTTTGCCGTCCACCCGAACTTCTTTGCCGATTACGCTCCGATCCCCGCCAAACCTCATCTGCCAGTACGAGTATGCGAGCACGAGATACGGCGCATCGCCGCGGCTTTCCCCTTCGCCCGGAAGGAACAGCCTTCCGAGGACAGGCTTAAGCCCCAGGGCCGAAAAGTAGTTTCCGGAAACGCAGCTCACCGTGATCTGGTGGGCGCGGCCGTCGACGCTGAGCCCGACAGGGTACGGCGCATATGCGAACAAATCCGAGAATGCATCCGCGCCTTGCTTGCGAAAATCGCTTAGATCCGCATAGGAGACGTTCGTCACGCCCAGGGGGGCTCCCTGTTGGTGGCTCGCCAGCACCACAATCTGCTCCGGATGGGCCACCGGCAGTGGACGAAGAAGGAAACCGTTCACCACGCTGAACACCGCCGAATTCACCCCGATGCCCAATGCCAGCGTGAACACTAAAATGAAAGTCAGGGCTGGAGCTTTGGCTAGCATGCGTAGACCGTAGCGAACATCTCGGATCAGCGTTTCGAGCCACGGAATGCCGCGGCGGTCGCGATAATTTTCTTTGGCTTGCTCGATGCCGCCGAGCTTGATCAGTGCTTGCCGCCGCGCTTCCTCCGGAGTCATGCCCGCGCGCAAATTGTCCTCGATGTGCATCTGGAGATGGCTCTCCATCTCGTCCGCCAAGTCGCGGTCGCGGCGCTCCTTGCCGAACAGGCCGCCTATCCGCTGGGACCACGCTCGCAGTGTGCTCACAAACATCCCCCAGCTTCAGACCCGCCGGCCATCACAGCTGCTCGTCCGGCGACAAAAACCGCGCCAGAATTGCGGTCGTCTGCACCCAATCTTGCGCTTCCCGTTCAAGCTGCTTCCGTCCCGCGCGCGTAAGCTTGTAATACTTCGCGCGGCGGTTGTTATCTGATACGCCCCATTCCGACGAAATGTAACCTTCCTGTTCCAATTTCAGCAGCGCGGGATACAGCGTGCCGTAATTCACGGCGAGCAAGTCGCCGCTCGTCTGCTCGATGCGCCGCGCGATTCCGTATCCGTGCAGCGGCCCCAGCATCTCCAGCGTCTTCAGCACCATCAACGCGAGCGTTCCCTGCCACACATCTTTTTTGTCGGCGGTCATTACAGAATCTCCTATGGGAAACCCATAGAATTCTGTCACAAGACCTATGGGCATGCAATAGGAAAGACGATATCCGTCATTCTGCCTGCCCTAACGCAGGAAGGGGGCGGACCGTCACGCGCCTTCAGTGTAAAATGTCCCGGGAGAGGATCTGGAATGCCCGAATATACTGCCGCGCACGCTCGCGCGGGAATAGATGCCAAGCTTCCTAAGATAGAGACCTGGCTCAACCAATTCCCTGGCTACGAAATCACGATACGTATTCCAGAGTACACGTCCATCTGCCCAAAAACCGGCCTTCCAGATTACGGGGCAATCACGATTCAGTACCAGCCGAAGGGCCTATGTTTGGAGCTAAAAGCGTTAAAGATGTATCTGTTGGCGTATCGAAATCTGGGAATCTTCTACGAAAACGCTGTAAACCGAATACTGCGCGATATCGTAGCGGCGGTTCGGCCGGAATGGTGCCGAGTGACGGGGGAATTCACTCCACGGGGCGGGTTGACCACTTCCGTGGTAGCCAATTGGCCAACATCTTCGGGCAAGTTCGCCTTTGCAAAGGATAGACTTCGGTCGCCCGCTCGTAGATAATGCGTCCAGAAATATTTCGCCCGTTCCGACCGAAGGAGAGCCGATGAGTTCGAATCCGGAGATACCTGCTGCCATGCCGCCGGCGGATGCGTCTTACGTCCCCCGCTGGGTCACCGTGCTGTTCATTCTCGCCTTTGCGCTGGTCGGATATCTGCTGTACGCGAATTACGAGCAACGTCAAGGCCTTCGCCAGAGTCGCGAGGATGCCAACAAGAAAACGCAGGCCATGGCGGCCGAACTCGACAAGACGAACGCGCGCATCGCCGACCTGAAAGGGCAATTGGACGTCACATCGCAGAAGCTTGGTTTGACGCAAGATGAGCTTGCGCGAGCGCGCGGCCTGGCACAAAGCGTTCGCACGGCCCAGCAGAAAAGTGACCAACAGTTCCGGCAGCAACTCGGCGCCGTGCAGGCCGACACGACCACAAAGTTTGGGCAAGTAGCCACGGAACTCAGCGGCACGCAGAGCGATGTTGCCGCCACCAAAGCCGATTTGGAAGCAACGAAGAGCAAGCTTCAGAGCACCGTTGGCGATCTTGGCGTTCAGAGCGGTCTAATCGCCAGGAATCACGATGAAGTCGAAGAGCTGAAACGGCTTGGCGAGCGTGATATTTTCGAATTCACCCTAAACAAGTCTTCTAAGACGTCCGATCACATCGGTCCAATCCAGGTGAAGCTTCGAAAGGTCGATCCGAAGCATTACAGGTTTACGCTTGACGTGATTGCCGACGATAAGACCATCCAGAAGAAGGACAAGACGGTCGGTGAGCCAGTGCAATTCTACGTTCGTGGCGCCCGAGCTCCTTATGAAATTGTTGTGTTCGATGTGACGAAGAACGAGGCGAAGGGCTATCTAAGCACGCCCAAGTCGGCAACGGCCGCCCCTCCCTCCGCGAACCCTCCGGGTCACTAGTTGCACGTTAGCGAATAGCGAACGCGACTTTCAGATTCCTGCAGCCCCTTTTTCCGCCACATGTCATGCTACTGGAAAATCCGTACCGGATTGTCTCGGTAGCTCTGGCTGGTGGTTTGGAGGCGTGCATGTATCCCATTCGTCGCTTGGGCCCCCGCTGGCTGTGTCTCGCGACTGTATTTGCGGGTTTTCTTGCATCGAGTTCTTTGTTGCAGGCACAAGCGCCTCTCGTCGAGCGCCTGTCGCCAGACACCGTCTTTTGCGTAGCGTGGCGCGGCACAGCATCTCTCTCTGGTGCGGAGCAAAAGAATCATGTTCTGCAACTCCTGCAAGACCCCGCTTTTGCTCCTGCTTGGATAGGCCTTGCCGCAGCTTTTCAGCAACGGAATCAAAAGGCTGGATCTCCCGCGACGGCAATGGGGCTCCCCGACATCACGTCACTACTAGAAAACCCGCTCGTGTTCGGGGTTGGCGCCGTTCCGAATGGTGCGGGATCCGCTGGGCCAAATGACCGGCCATCGCGCTTCGGGTTCTTTATCGTTTACGACTCAACCGGAAAAGCCAGCCTTATTGACAAATGGAAGGCCTCGGCCCAGAGCGGCAATAAGACTCATTCTGAAGTAACGACCTATAATTTTGGTGGAACCTCGGTGGAGGTCCGCGCCGTGGGCGCCAGCGTTACTTATAGCGCCCAGGCATCCCGTTATTTTGTCGCATCCGACCAAAAACAGATTGTGGAGGGCTTGATCACCCGCTTCCGCAGCGCCGACGGTAATGTAACATCGTTGGGCCAGCTTACGCCGTATCGTGATCTGCAAAGGTTCATCGGGTCCGATGCGGCGCTTGAATGGTACGCGCGCATTCCGGACCCGGACCAGTGGACTATTCCGCCCTCCGGAGGAAAATCCGCAGCGCAGTTCGCCAAGAGTATTCACCTCGAAAGGGTTCATGCCGCCGGCGGCGGTGTGAGCTTCGCTGGAGAAGCGATGCACGTCAGGGGCGCGGTCCTAGGCGACACCTCGCCAGGAAGCGTCTTCGATCTCGCGGGGCCCAGCACGACTGCCTTCCAAACGGAAGCAGTCGTGAACGGGAGTTCCACCTTCAGCATGTCACGCTTCAATCTCGCAGCGCTGTACGCCCTGATGCGTGGCGCTATTGTCGGCACTCTGAGCCCGCAACAAGTCGCCAATGTCTCCGCGATGGAAACTGTTAGCCAAAGCTATTTAGGAATGCCAATCGCTGACGCGTTTGGCCTGATGAGTGGTGAGATTGCTTCTTTCTCCACTTATTCCGACGATGGCACCGCGCAGCAACTATTTGCCGCGACCATACGGCAGCCGGAAGCCGTTCTGCGAATCTTGCGGTCCGTCGTCGGCTCGATGATCGTGGCTGAAGACTCGGCCGGTCCCACGACTTTCCTGGATATTGCATATCCTTACAAAGACCCCAAAACGGGGACGCAGCGGCGGAAATTCTATTATCTCGCTGTCACTCCGCAGATGTTGGTCGGCGCGCCGCGAAAAGCCATGGTGCGCGAGACCGTTCAACGACTCAATTCCCATCCGGATGCCTCGCCGGCTTCAGGTGTTCTGGGCAACCCAGACTTTTCTGGAATGAGGTCGCTCCTTCCTGAAAAACTCTCCGGATTGAGCGGTTCGGACCTTACTCAAATTCCGTGGGATAAACTGCTCGCAAATCTTGAGGATCAAATCGCGCAAACCGCCAAGCAAAAGAACGGGCAGCAGCCACCAGATTTGAGCTGGCTCAAGCCGGATACAATCTCGCGCCACCTTCACATCGCGGTGAGTGGATGGTGGAAGGACTCCGGCGGCGTGTACTTCGATTCATACCTTCAGTAGGGTGAGGAATTCTTTCGGTACCGGTCGTTTCTCATTGGTAGCGGTTGTCGTTCTGGGTCTTTTTCCCGCCCCTTTGGGAGGTGCGCAGAAATCGGCTTCGGCGCAAACGCCGCCGCTCCGATCCGCGACTGAACTCGTAAAATTGGATACCAGCGTACTCGATCAGAGTGGAAAGTTCGTGGCCGGGCTGACCGTGCGCGATTTCCGCGTCCTGGACAATGGCATCGAGCAACCAGTCGTCTTTTTCTCACCAGTCCAGACTCCAGCGCAAATTCTCGTGATGCTTGAGACGAGTCCTGCCGTGTACCTGATTCAAAATGAACACATCGGGTCTGCCTATGCTCTTGTGGATGCACTAGCGCCCGATGACCAAGTGGCGCTCGCGACCTACGCCGCAACACCGCGCGGAATTCTGGGCTTTACGGAGGATAAGACGGCGCTGCTCGCGGCCTTGGGCCAAGTACAGTACACAATCGGAATGGGGGAATTGAACTTATACAATTCGATCTCGACGGTTCTCGATTGGCTCAAATCGTCGACTGGAAAAAAGGCTTTGGTGCTCCTCAGTACTGGACTCGATTCTTCACCTGCGTCGGACTGGGACGCCCTTGTCAGGAAGCTGCGCGGAGAGGACATCGTTATTTTCCCAGTCGCCCTGGGAGGTTCATTGCGCGGAGAGCCTAGTCGCAAGTCGAAGCCAAAGAAGAAAGCGCAAAGGAAGAATGGGCAACGGGAGCCGGAATCTCCGCAGGCTGACAGTTCCGAGATTTTTGCCAAGGCCGATGCAGCGCTGCTCTCGCTGGCATCGATCACTGGCGGCCGCGCATACTTTCCCAAATCCGCGAACGATTTCGTTCCAATATACCGTCAGATCGCTTATGAACTTAGAAACGAATATGTCCTCGGCATTCAGCCGGCCCAAGATGGAGAATTTCACTCGTTGACAATCGAAGTGATCGGCAATGCGGATAAATCGGCAATCCCAAATGCGAAAACGCCGGCCTATCGTATTTCCGCTCGCGGCGGGTATTTGGCTCCCAAGCCTTAGTTTCGTATACTCAATCCGAATGTGTGCGATCTCACCGAGGGCAAGATGAATCGGCGGCTTGCTGCGTTGGTGGTGCCGTTGATCGTGCTCACCGTCGGCTCGGTCGCGCGCCCCGCGCCCCATCCAGCGAATCGCTCGACATTTCCGCAACAGCCCCCTCCGCCGCTGCGATTTACCTTCGGAGGAAATGCGGCCGAAATTCCTGCAACCTTCATCGACAGCCTTGTCTTCCTTCCAGTGCATGTGAATCAGAGCGAACCGAGTCTCTTCGAGCTGGATTCGACCGCCGCGGTTTCGTCGATCGATCCCGACCGCGCCATGGAAATTGGAATCGGACGCACGCCGGTACCTCTACTCAATTTGAGCGGCGTCAATATTTCTTTGGGTTCCTTGGCAGAAACCACAAAGAAGGATTTCGGGGCATACGTAGGCCGGCCGTACGAAGGCACCATTGGAAATGACGTTCTCGCGGATGCCGTGGTCGAAATAGACTACGCCAGGCAAACCGTCCGCTTATACGATCCCGCAACCTACCAATACTCCGGCAGGGGAAAGAGCTTTCATTTAAACCTGGCCTCGGGCGAACCCGTGGTGCAGGCGAAATTCACCGAGACGAATGGCAAGACGTTTGACGGTAGTTTTGCCGTGGACACTGCTCTTGATGCGTCGATTGTAATTTCAGGCAAGTTCGAGCAAACGCATCATCTGCACTTCACGCATACAAAGACGATTCCGGACACAGATATTAAATTGGGCGGAACGCAGCAACCGGTATTAGCAAGAATCATGCAAGTAAGTGTTGGCCCTTACGATATTCGAGATCCCATCGCTGTTTTTTCGCGGGGTGATTCGCCGGCTGACGCCAATTCTCGCCTCGCCGGACAACTGGGGGCGAGGCTGCTCCGTCGGTTCATCGTTACCTTCGATTACCCTCACCAGCGGATGATTTTGGATCCCAGCAGCGAGTTTCGCGCCGACGATTTCGAAGATATGAGCGGCCTCGCGATCCTTGCAACGGGTTCAAACCTTAAGACCTTCGAGGTCACTGAGGTACGCTCCGGCACGCCGGGAGCCGATGCTAAAATTCAAAAAGGGGATGTTATCGCGGGCGTAGACGACGAGGCTGCTGCGGACCTCAGCCTGGCGGCGATTCGTAAATTATTCCGCCAGCCGGGCACGAAATACAAACTCCTCATTCAGCGAAAGGGCCAAACACTGACGGCCACGCTCCAGACACGCCGCCTGATCTGACGCTCCGTCTGTTCGCCGGATCAGCCGATTACGCCTCGTCCCGGTCGCTCCTATTCGAATCGTCGCATCGTCGTGGCCATGTTGCTCAATCGGGCGTCCGCTTTCGCGAACACGCTACCCTGCTCAAATTTCCCGGAAGGATTTCGCTTCCCGGCGTGAACTCCGGTAAGGATCTCTATTCCTTGCTCGATTGTAGCGACCGGATAAATATGAAATAGACCCTTCGCAACTGCCGCGATTACTTCATCCCGCAACATTAGATCATCAATATTTTCCGCCGGGATCAGAACTCCCTGACTTCCTGTGAGGCCTTTCAGGCGGCACACATCGTAAAATCCTTCAATCTTCTGATTCACGCCGCCAATCGGCTGAATATCGCCTTGCTGATTCACGGAGCCGGTAACCGCCAGGTCCTGTCGCACCGGCAGCTCCGCCAGGGCCGAAAGTAGTGCATAAATTTCCGTGGAGCTGGCGCTATCTCCGTCGACGCCGGAATAGGATTGTTCGAAGCACAGGCTCGCGGCCAGCGACAGCGGTTTATCTTGAGAAAATACTCGGCGGATGTAACCCGAAATAATTTGGACGCCCTTGTCGTGGAACCGGCCGCTGAGATTGGATTCGCGCTCGATGTTGATGATGCCCGTCTTACCGAGGGCCACCGAGGCCGTGATTCGGACAGGTTTGCCGAACGCGTAGCCGCCGATTTCCATCACGCTCAGCCCATTCACTTGGCCGGCCCGGCCGCCGGTGGTGTCAATGAATACGAGGTTTTGTTCGATCAGCTCGCGAATTTTAGTTTCGAGCAGATTGTGCCGGTCCACCTTTGCGTCCAGAGCGCGCCGAACGTGCTCGGCCCCGACGATCTGGCTCGCATCGAGCTTCGCCGCATAGGACGATTCTCGCGCGAGATCCGCAAGGTCAAAAAAACGCGTGGTGATTTTCCCCCGCCGTCCAGCAAGGCGAACTCCGTGCTCGAGAATTGCGGCCACCGCCGAACGGTCGAAGTGCAGAAGCTTTTCATCGTCTACGAGTTTTCGCAGGCGTCCACCGTACTGGCAAGCGACTTCCTCGCTCCATTTCATCTCTTCGTCGAATTCCACCCTGACTTTGAAAATCTTTTTGAAATCGTCTTCGTAGTCGTACAGCATTTCGTACATATCGCGATCGCCGATCAGGATGATTTTCGCGTGGACGTCGATCGGCTCCGGCTTCAGCGCCGCAGTGCTGAACGGGAAGAAAACGTCCACCGGCTGAATCTCGAGCTTCCCGTGATTCAAAGTTCGTTTCAGCGTCCGCCATACGCCCGCTTCCGTCAGGGTATCTAGCGCGTACATCACCAGGAAGCCGCCATCCGCTCGCAGAAGAGAGCCTCCCCTCAGATCCATGAAGTCCGAGTTCCATCCGCCCCGCGTGTCGTAGCTGCGATGAATGGTCCCGAAGAGGTTCGCGTAGGTCGGGATCGTCTCAAATACCACCGGACATTTTTCGCTCTCAACGTGCGCGAGGATCACGTTCACGCCGTAAACGCGAAACGGGTCGCGCTCGGCACGCTCAGGCTTCGGCGCGCTTCCGTCGCCCGCGGGTTGCTGTTCGTCCTCGCCCTCGCGTTCTTTGAACGGCTCGAGGTTGTCGAGAATGTGGTGGCGAACCTCCTCCAGGTATTCCGAAATTGACGAACTCGGATATTTTTCCTTCAACTCTTCGATAACACCATCGACCAGGACAGAGGCGGCCTCCTGCTCGAGGTAGCTCATTTCGCTGGCCAGTTCGCGCGAAAGCGAGAGCGTCCGCCGGTACACCACCGTGAATTCCTGGCGAAACTGGTCGTATTTCCTCTCGATATCTTCGGCGGCGGTGTTTTCCAGCTTCCCGTCTTGCACCATCTTGGGAATTTCCTCGATGGGGACCATCTGACCTTCAAGCACTGGAAAAATCTCCGGCAGCGCGACAGCTCCCACCTGCATTCTCCCGAGCGCAAACTGCTCCCGCGCGATTCGCCGCGTGAAGTCGTCCATCAACTCCTTTTCTCTTACTGTGAATCGCTCCACGATTCGAGTTTTCTGGCGTTGAAACGGTTCGCCCTCGAACACCTGCGGAATGCGTCGCCGCAGAAAATCGATCCCCGATTCGACTTCCTTCTTGAAAGCGTTGGCCTGTCCTCGTGGCAAGGTCAGCAGGCGCGGCCGGTCGGCATTCTTGAAATTATTTACGTAACACCGGTCAGGCGCCGGCTCAGTCTGCGGATGCAAGTCTTCGATCATGCGGACAATCATGCCCCCACGGCTGGTTCCGGAAAGCCCGCACACGAATAAGTTGTATCCGGACGCGGTCAGTTCCACGCCCATGCGCAGAGCGCGAAGTGCCCGCTCTTGGCCCATGTCCCCGGAAACCGGCGCGATTTCGGCGGTTGTTTCGAAAGGGACTGCGGCGGGATCGCATCGCCAGCGCAGCTTTTCGGGAGGCAAGCTTTCGTGTTGAGGTCGGTGGTTTCTCGCCATCTCTAGACTTTCTCAAAGCGTCCAAAACTCAGGGACGAGGTTCGTCCTCGCGTGTCCCGCCCTCTTCGAGATTCTGAACTCCCCAAACTGGTTGTTTGTTCAATAGCTCTTCAAGGGCCGTTACTCTAGCACACGCAGACAGATCGGTTTCTACTAGGTTTCCAATTGTTTATTAGTGGATACCGATTCGGAAGCATACAGGTCGAGGAGGCTTATCGTAGCAGCGACCACAATGGGCCCTAAAACCACTCCGAGTAAACCGAACGCGCCGATCCCACCAAGCACGCTGATGAATACTACTAGGCCGCTCATCTCCGCTCGACCGCTGATTAGCCACGGCCGGATCAGATTATCGACGAGGCCCACGATCACCGAGCAGAAGGCGATCAGAATCAGTCCACGAATCCAATGTCCCGCGATCATCAGGCTGATCGAAATCGGAAGCCATACGAGAGCAGATCCCACGAGGGGTACAAATGACAAAAACCCCATCATCACGCCCCAAAAAATCGGCCCTTTTACGCCGGTAATCGCAAATGCTATGCCGCCTAAAAGCCCGTGGGCCGCAGCGGCTACCAAGCTCGATGTGACGCTCGCGAAGATCAGTTCGTGTGTCTCGCCAAGCATCCGATCCCGGTAGGAGCTACGGAAAGGCAGTACCGTTTTCAGCCGCGCCAGCATCGACGCGCCATCTCGATAGAAATAGAACATCGCTAGGATCGTAACTCCTAAATCGAATACGAAAATTGCGCTGTGCTTCAATATGGTTCCGATCCGAGCAGCAACAAATGTCGCAGCCAATTCGCCGTAGTGGCGAAGTGACTCTGAAAAGTCGCTGGCGTTGGCCGCCGGAAATCGCTGCTGAATCTTTAGCCAGAGGGCGTTTAGCCAGGCGAAATGACCGAGGGCTACCTCAAACTGAATCGACTGCGCTGCGCTCACGCCTTGCCGGACAAATGCAATCATTACGAACAGGGATGGGACAATCAGGATAAGCGTCATAGCGGCTGTGGTAGTTGCCGCCCCTGTGTTCGGGCCGAGTCGCGCAGCCACGCGTTCATACACCGGATAAGAGACCACTACGAGAACCCCAGCCCAAGCGAGTGGCACCAGAAATGGCGAAAACACAAGATAGACGAGGTAAACGAGCAGAATAACGATGCCGAAGAACAGGACGCTACCCAACCGCTTGTGAGCTGTGGTTTCAGTTGTCAAGTGCGCCTCGCGTCGTCGGCTACAGGCAGTCAGACTGATAGTTGCATTCCCCGCTTTTGTCAACTGCCGGATGTACGTGAACTCCGCTGGCTCTGTGTACGCGGAGTGGGATAGCGAGCCGGAGTTATTCGGAAATCAACATACGCCAACACGAGGAAAGAGAACCGCGAGCGGCCCGGAATTTCAAAGAGGCTTAGTGCTCGGCTTCTTCATGCGCGCCAACGGTTTCATCGGGCACATCTCCAGCACGGCCTTTCACGCGGTCGTACACGCTGTACTGGCACGTCGAACCGATGGCTTCATTGTAATAGGTCGGAACTCCTAGAGCCGTTCGCAGCTCTTCATTAAAGCGCCGCAAATCGGCCAGTTGGCCCACGCGGATGGGATATTTGCGCCCTTCGTGCGTCAGCAGGAATTTTTGATAGCCCGCATCCCAAAGATGCGTGAACTGGCCCTGCAACATTATCGACGGGATGATCGTCATCCGATAATTCCCTTGGGGCTCCTTGCGAAGCTCCGCGCCGCAGTCATATTTTTCGATGCGGACCACGCCGCCCGAGCTGCGCACAAGAAATCCCTTCGCCGAAAGCGATTCCACTTGAGGCTGATTGAACAGCTTGTTCACATACCACATAGTCCACCAGAATATGGACTCCGCTGCCATCCTGTAAAGCTCAAAATAGCTCACCGGCGATCCTGCCACGGATCTTCGCGAGGGCTGATTGCGGGACGGGCGCAAACTCTATATAACTCTCCTTCAGCCAAACCGGCGAAGCACTCCAGGAGGTGGAATGACGGAGGTACAGGCTTTGCGAGTCTTCTTATTGCTCGTCGCAGCGGGATTCGTAGCTGCGCCCGCCCACGCCCAGGCCTCCCCGAATGGCGCGGCGCATTTCCAGACTCACTGTGCCATGTGCCACGAAGGCGCGGCAGCCGCAAGCAACCGCGCACCCAGCCGAGCGGCACTCGCGCAAAAATCACAAGAGGAAATTCTGCGCGCGCTCGAATCCGGCCCCATGGTCATTTACGGCAACCGAATGTCGGAGGCGGAACGCCACGCTGTCGCAGCGTTTCTCTCGTCAAATACGTCGAGCACAGCCGCTTTGTCGATGGCAAATCTTTGCGCGACGAAGGCTCCGATCACGGCGGCTGGTGCGGCGAACGCCGAAAACTGGGATGGCTGGGGCCTCGACATTGTGAATTCGCGCTATCAGACACGCACCACGATCCGCCCCGGCAATGTGTCGCGTCTGAAAGTGAAATGGGCGTTTGGAATTCCAGACGCCAGCACCGCGTACGGACAGCCTACGGTGTTCGCCGGCCGCGTGTTTTTCGGTTCGGGCAATGGCACTGTTTATGCCTTAAACGCCGATAGCGGATGCACGCTATGGACATACAAGGCCGGAACAACAGTGCGAACGGCCATCACCGTGGCCGCGGCCGGCAAAGGCCGCTACCTCGCTTATTTTGGAGACGGCGAAGCGGATCTGTACGCGGTCGACGCCGAAAGCGGAAAACTTGTTTGGAAGGTCAAAGCAGGCTCGCATCGCGGAGCAAGGATTACGGGAGCGCCTCAGCTCTATCGCAACCGCCTTTACGTTCCCATGGCGTCAAACGAGGAACTGAGCGCTGGCGACCCGAACTATCCATGCTGCACCTTTCGCGGAAATGTCGTCGCCGTGGACGCGCTGACCGGGAAACAAATCTGGAGAGCCTACGCGATCGCGGAAAAACCTGGGCCGTCCAAGCCAGGCGCCAGCCACGCGAAATTCAGTCCCGCCGGCGCGGCTATTTGGGACGCGCCTACCATTGATGCAAAGCGCGGCGTTCTCTATGTCGGAACGGGCGATGCATACGTCGATCCCGCGCCCGAGGGCACGGACGCGATTATCGCTTTCGACTTGGCTACCGGAAAGCGGCTTTGGGTGCAGCAGAAAACTCCCAATGATGTTTTTAACTTCGGCTGCATCGATCCGCGCCATTTCAATTGCCCAGGGCGGCCGGGCCCGGACGTCGATTTCGGTTCCTCGCCGATCCTGCAGGATTTGGGCAATGGCCACCGCGTTTTGCTCGCAGGCCAAAAGACCGGCGTGATGTACGGTCTCGATCCGGACGATGGCGGGAAGGAACTCTGGCAGGTTCGAGTGGGTCAGGGCAGCGGTCTCGGAGGAATCGAGTGGGGATCGGCTACGGACGGAACCAACGTCTACGCCGCAAATTCCGATATTTCCACGCTCACGTCGTCTGGAGCAACTCCCCCACCCCCAGGAGGGTTGGCGGCAATTGATATCCGCACCGGCAAGCTCGTCTGGAAAACGATGCCTCCAAAGCCGGCCTGCCTCGGCCAATCAGGATGCAGCGCGGGACAGCTTGCCGCCGTAACCGCCATTCCCGGCGTCGTATTCTCCGGCTCAATGGATGGCCACCTGCGGGCCTACTCCACCAAAGACGGAAAGATCATTTGGGACTTCGATACGCTGCCGGATTTCCCCACCGTGAACGGCGTAAAGGCCCACGGGGGCTCGATGAGCGGTAGTGGCCCCGTCGTATCGGGAAATATGATATACGTGGCCTCCGGTTTCGACGTAACCGCCGGGATGCCGGGAAACGTGGTCCTGGCATTCGAGGATGCTCGGGCGGGTTCGGACTCCGTCGCCGCCCACTAGAGCTTTTGCAGGCAATCGAAATCTTACCCTGGGCAAAGTCTCCAACTATGTATTTTCGGGGCCAGAATCCCCCGCAGGCCAAAAATTTCAGACTTATCGAGGTTGATCATGGAGACTCAAATACAGCCTTCCAGGTGGTACGGTGTTCTTCTTTTGTCGATATTGTCCGTAGCCGCCGTGGCTTCAACGGTCGGCCAGCAGCACCATCGCGCGCGCGCCCCGAAGACGCTCCGCCTGTACGTCTTCGATTGCGGCGTAATCAAAGGCCTCGATCCCGCGCTATTCAATTTTAAGAAAGAGGAGCTTGCCGAAACCGAGTTGGCCGTTCCTTGCTACCTGATCGCCGATCCCAAAGGCACGCTAATGTGGGACGTAGGCGTAATCCCGGATTCAGCTTTCAAGGATGAAGGGAAGCCGGTGACGCAGGGCGTTTCCACTGTCACTCGAACGCTGAAATCGCAGCTCGCCGAAATCGGCTACTCGTCCGTCGACATCACCTATCTGGCCCACTCGCACTATCACGGCGATCACATTGCCAATTCGAACGAGTTCGCCAGCTCCACGTGGCTGGTGCGCAAAGTGGAACGCGACGCGATGTTCGCCGCGAAGCCTCCGGCGCTCGTCGATCCTAAAGACTACAGCGAGCTGAAAGACAGCAAGACCATTATCCTGACCAAGGACGAATATGATGTATTCGGCGACGGCAAGGTGATCATCAAATCAGCGCCCGGCCACACGCCGGGCCATCAAGTGCTGATTCTCAAACTCGCGAAGACCGGGCCTGTGATGCTAGCGGGCGATCTTTATCACTACCCCGAGGAGCGCAAGCTGAATCGCGTGCCCACATTCGAATACAACAAGGAGCAATCCCTCGCCAGCCGCGCGATGATCGAGGAATATTGCAAAAAAACGGGAACGCAGCTCTGGATCGAGCACGACTACGTGCACAATTCGAAGCTAAGGAAATCTCCGAAGTATTACGATTAGTCTTTGCGCAGCGCCGGCGTCTCGCCGGCTCTTTCTTGAATTGCTCCGCCCCTAAGCTTCAGGATAAGGTCACCTTTGCCGTCGTCGCCAAGCGCCCCGCCGCGTCTTTTGCCCACAGCGAGATCGTTTTCCCATCGCCTTCAGGCTTGCCGCAGACCACAAACGGCTCCGTGTCGAATAGCGGGTTCACGGCTCGAAACGCGAACCGCCTAATCTTCGTGTCCGGCGAATTGCGCCGCACCAGGTCAAGCAGTAGCGTCGCAATCAGCGGACCGTGTACCACTAACCCCGGATAGGCTCCCACCTCCGTCGCATAGCGACGGTCATAGTGAATGCGGTGCGCGTTGAACGTCAGAGCTGAATATCGGAAAAGCAGCACATCGTCGGGCTGAATCATTCGCTCCCACGCCGCATCGGCAGGGGCGGCGTGCACGGGTGCTGTTCTCGATTCGCCCGCAGTTGAGTTATTGCGATAAACAATGTCCTGTTCCTCGCTCAGCGCCAATCCCTCGCTGTCCCCAATTTCATGCCGCACGATCACAAAGATTAGCGGCCCGCTACGTCCTTCCTTCTGTCGTACATCCAGGATACGCGAAGTGCGTGTGTACGTTTGGCCCACACGCAACGGCCGCTGAAATTCGAAACGTCCACCCGCCCACATTCGCAGCGGCAGCGGCACGGGCGGTAGGAAGTCACCCGTTTTTGCGTGTCCATCCGCACCGAGGTCCGATTGGTTGTGAATCGGCAGGAACCACATCCAGTGCCACAGTGGCGGGACCGGATCACCGGAACGCGGCGGCGGACAATTGATGTCGAGCGTCGCGGATAGCCCGGCCACTTGCATCGAGGTTATCTGATCCGTTCGCGTTTCGGTCTTGCCTACCCACGCTTGCAACTCCGCAGCGGTCACGTTTCAGCTCTCCCTATTACTTTTGGGCCTCGTTCCAGTTTTGGGGAAGGCATTGTGGTGGTGGATCGGCCGCGAACCATCGCGAGCGGCGAGCTGAATCGCGCTATCGCATGACAAACGGGTTTGGCGCGTTGCCCACAATGTCGATCCAAACGCTTTTCGTCTGCAAGTATTCTCGAATAGCGTCGATGCCGCTTTCACGCCCAATTCCAGAACGCTTATACCCGCCGAACGGAGACATGTAGCTCACCGCGCGGTACGTGTTCACCCAAACCGTTCCCGCTTCCAATTGCTCTGACATCAACAGCGCGCGACGAATGCTGGTGGTCCACACTCCCGCAGCCAGGCCATACACCGTGCCATTGGCAATCTTCACTGCTTCTTCCTCAGTGTCGAATGGGATGATGGAAAGAACCGGGCCGAATACTTCCTCTTGCGCAATGCGCATTTCGGACCGCACACCGGTAAAAATGGTCGGCTCGACGAACCAACCGACTCCGCACTCCGGCCGCTGAGCAGGCGTGCCTCCCAGACGGCACACAGCGCCTTCTTCTTTCGCAATTCGGATGTAATCGAGGACTTTTTCGTATTGCGGGCGAGTCGTGATCGGACCGACCTGCGTGGCCGGGTCGAGCGGATTCCCCATGCGTGCGGTTTTCGCCATCGCGAGGAGTTTTTCGACGAATTTGTCGTGAATGGGACGGTGAATCAGGGCACGCGAGCCAGCGATGCACGTTTGTCCCGTGGCCGCGAAAATTCCGGAGACGACGCCCTTCACCGCTTCATCCATATCGGCATCGTCAAAAACAATGTTGGCGGATTTTCCTCCCAGCTCCAGGGTGACGCGCTTGAGTCCGCGAGCCGCCAATTGATAGACGTGCTCGCCGGTGCGATCGCCGCCGGTGAAGGCAACCTTAGCCACGTCGCGGTGCGCAATGAGCGGCTCGCCGACTTCGTTACCGTATCCGGTGACAATGTTGACGACTCCGGGCGGAAAGCCGGCGCGCTCGAAAAGCTCTCCGAATGTGAGCGCCGAAACCGACGCGAATTCCGACGGCTTCCACACTACTGTATTGCCCGCCGCCAAAGCGGGCGCAAGTTTCCAGGTCGCCAGAAGCAGGGGAGAATTCCATGGAGTAATCGCGGCCACCACGCCCAGCGGTTCCTCGCGAGTAAAATTAAATACGCCGGGTTTGTCGATTGGAATTACGCGGCCCTCGATTTTGTCCGCTAAGCCGCCGAAGTAGCGGAACCATTGCGGGACGTATTTCACCTGGCCGCCCATTTCGGCAATCAGTTTTCCGTTGTCTGTGGTCTCAATCTCCCCAAGTTTCTCGGCCTCCGCCGCGATCAGATCGGCTAAGCGGGCAAGAAGGGCGCCGCGCGCAGTCGCGGTGAGCTTCCGCCAAGCATCGCCGTAAAAAGCTGACTTGGCCGCGGCTACGGCCCGTTCAATATCTTCCTTGGTTCCGCGCGGGATGAGCGCCCACGGCTTGGCGGTGTACGGATTCACCGACTCGAACCATTCACCGGAGGCCGGGTCGACCCATTTTCCGCCAATCAGAATCTTGTGCTTCTTCATCTCAGGCATCGATCGTTATCCTCATCCGCGGTCCTCGTTCACCCTCTCGGTTTTGTGTCGAGTAGACTGTGCCCCGATCCTTTGTTATGTGTAACTTACAAGGGATTCTACTCGACAGCTGTGACGAGCAGAATCGGCGAAATTGGCCGGCTGGAGTCCGGCGGACGAAGGCTTTTTTCGCGCCAGCTACGCCGGTAGGACGGCGGCTGCAAGTGGGGGTGGGGCGCACCGATCCCGCAGAACCAGGCCTTTCGTCCGACTCGCTATCTCGTTTCATCCGCTGAACTATGTTCATGAGATCAAAGTAGCTAATACGGGAAGGCGATTCAAGCGGTTGTTGCTGTAAAGAACTTTGGGGAGGCCCGGGATCAATTGCTAGGCGGTGGCTCGATGAGGCATGATACGCGTTCTGCGCAGCGTTAATCGCCACTGTAGGGCACCGCCTTACTGGATGAGAAGGCCGAAAAGGAGCCCGGCGGGAGGCGCGAGTGAATTGAGAGGGCGGAGGAAGGCTGATGGCCAAGCAGGGTTTGGGATTTGTGGGGACGGGGCGAATGGGGTCGCGGATGGTGCGCCGGCTGATTCAGGCCGGGCACGAAGTTACGATTTATGACACGAGCGAAGTGGCGGTCGCCCCGCTTGTCGAGATTGGGGCAAAGCGGGCGGCTTCACCTGCTGCAGTCGCTTCGGCCGCGGAGATTGTCTTTGCCAGCGTGCCAACGCCTCCGATCGTGCAAGCTGTGGCGCTGGGCCCGAACGGAATCATCGAGGGCAGCCGCGTGAAAATTTTCGTCGATGTTTCGACGACGGGGGCAACGGTTGAGAAACTGGTTGCGGAGGGATTGGCTGCCAAGGACATCACGGCCGTGGATGCGCCCGTTAGCGGAGGAATTACCGGCGCGGAAAAAGGCACTCTTGCGGTGATGGTGTCCTGTCCCGAGGATGCGTTTGCCACGCTGAAGCCGATCTTCGAGATCATTGGGAAGATTTTCTTTGTGGGCACGAAGCCAGGACAGGGCCAGACGATGAAGCTGCTGAATAATTTGCTTTCGGCCACCGCCATGGCGATCACGTCGGAAGCGGTGGTGATGGGCGTGAAGGCGGGGCTCGATCCGTCGTTGGTGATTGACGTATTTAATGCGGGGACAGCACGGAATAGCGCAACGCAGGACAAAATCAAGCAGCACGTGATCCCGCGAACGTTCGCATACGGCTTCGGACTCGGCCTGCTGAACAAGGACATTCGATTGTGCATGGCGGAAGCGGACGCGCTGGGCACACCGATGATTGTGGGAAGCGCGGTGCGGCAGCTTCTGTCGATTGCCACCGCGAGCGAGGGTTTTGACGCTGACATGACGGAGATGGTCAAGACGGTGGAAGAGTGGGCCGGCGTGCAGGTGGGCAAGAGCTGACGACGGGTGGAGTGAAACTAAAACTGAAAGAGAGGATTTATATGGATCAGAAGACGTTTGAACGGGGGCGAGCGATTCGAAGCTCGGTTTTGGGCAAGGAGTATGTGGATAATGCATTTCAAACGGCGGACGATTTCAATCGTCCTTTGCAGGAACTGGTGACGGAGTATTGCTGGGGCGCGATTTGGGGGCGGGAAGAGCTTCCGAAAAAAACGCGCAGCATGCTGAACTTGGCGATGATCAGCGCGCTCAACCGTCCTCACGAGTTGAAGGCGCACATCAAAGGCGCGCTGGTGAATGGCGTTTCGATGGTGGAAATACGCGAGGTTTTGCTACAGGTGGCGATCTATTGCGGCGTGCCGGCGGCGGTGGATTCCTTCCGAATCGCGCGCGAAGTGTTCGCGGAGCAGAAAGAAAAGCCCAAGCCGTAGCAGGGCGAGGTATTCACATTGCCGATAGAACCGTTTGAAGTTTTCGCGGTCAGGTACGCGCATCTGGGCGGGCGGCATCCTGGCGAGAATTTTCTGGTGGCCGATCCGCACGAGTTTGCCTCGGACTTGGATTATTTCGTGTGGGTGGCGCGGCGCGACGATTCGAGCTTTGTGATCGATACGGGATTCGGCAAGGAAGCGGCGGCTCGCAGGCGCCGCGAGTGGCTGCGCTCTCCTGTGGAGAGCCTGCGGCTCATAGGTGTGAATCCCGATGAGGTGACCGACGTGATCATCACCCATTTGCATTACGATCACGCGGGCAATCTCGACAAATTTCCGCGCGCGCGGTTTCATTTACAAGACCGCGATATGGCGTATGCGACCGGGCGGTGCATGTGCCACGAAAACCTCCGGGCGCCTTTCGACCTCGAAAATATGCTGCAAATGGTGAAACACGTCTATGCGGATCGAGTGGAGTTTCACGATGGCGATGCGGAGCTTGCGGCGGGGCTGAGTCTGCACCGCGTGGGCGGGCATTCCGTGGGATTGCAAATTGCGCGGGTGTGGACGCGGCGCGGGTGGGTGGTAATCGCGTCCGATGCCACGCACCTGTACGCGAATTTCGAACAACGGCGGCCTTTTCCGATCGTGTACAACGTGGCGGAAATGCTGGAAGGTTTTAAGATGCTCTACCGGTTGGCCGATTCGCCGGAACACATCGTGCCGGGACACGATCCGCTGGTGATGAAGTTTTATCCGGCGGCGAAGGCGGAACTCCAAGGCATCGTGGTGCGGTTGGATGTGGCGCCGGTAAAGGCCAAGGCGCCCGCCTGAAAAGCGAGGCGGACGCTACAACGGCAAAGCCGAAGACACAGCCCGGCGCAGCTAGAGACGCGGCTCCTTCCCCCGCATGAATGCGGGGGGCTTCCACCGAAAGCAAGAAAAAGAGCCCGCGAGGCGCCGACGCTACGAGAGAATGGCGGCTGCGATGGCAAGCAACGCTGCATTGAAAAAAGAAACCAGGCGTGGCCGTGGCGCTTGGTTCCCAAAAAGTCTGCCGAACTCAGGCGTTACTGATGCGGCGCTAGCCGCGGCTACAGCCGGGCGGTCTTTGGCGCAACGTGGCGCTTGCGCCAGAATTCCTCGATTTCCTCCAAGGTGCGTCCTTTGGTTTCCGGGACCAAATAGTAGGAGAAAATCCATGCGCCGATGGCGAACACTCCGTAGAGCCAAAATGTGCGGCTCGCGCCCATGGCCTCAAGCAAGGTTAGGAAGGTGAGCGAAACCAGAAGATTCGAGCCCCAGTTGAAGGTGGCGGAGAGTCCTTCTGCTGAGCTGCGGACCGTGGTTGGATAGATTTCCGCGATCAACAGCCAAAAAATCGGGCCGAGACTGATGGCAAAGGACGCGACGTAGAGCATCATGCAAATGACGGCCACGGTAGCGAGCGAGCCGCCGTGCATCGGCGCGTGAAAAGCGTATCCCAGGGCGAATAGTGTGACGATCATTCCGGCGATTCCGGTGAGGAGCAGAGGGCGGCGGCCAGCGCGGTCGATGAGCCACATGGAAACGATGGTCATCAGGACGTTGACGACGCCGATTCCCGCGGTCGCAAGAATTGCCCCCGAGGCCGACGGGATTCCCGCGGATTGAATGATGAGCGGCGCGTAGTAAATGACGGTGTTGATGCCGGTGATCTGCTGAAGAATCGCAAGGCCGATGCCGACGACAAGCGCAGCTCGCAGAGATGGATGAAGAAGATCGGAAAGGCGCCCGCGCTCTTCAGTATGCTGGATGCTTGCTTCAATATCCTTCAACTCCGCATCGGCGCCTGCGGCGGTGCGAATGCGCCCAAGGACCTTGCGGGCCGCTTCGCGCTGCCCATTTTTTACGAGCCACCGCGGACTTTCCGGCAGAAAAATCATGCCAATGGCGAAGACCGCGGCGGGAACTACGGCCAGTCCAAGCATCCAGCGCCATCCCTGGATAGCTGCGAAGGCGTAGTCCACAACGTATGCGAGGAGAATTCCGACGGTGATGGCGAGCTGAAAGATCGAGACCGTCCAGCCACGGGCCGCGGGCGGAGAAACTTCCGAGATGTAGACCGGCACGGTGCCTGAGGAAAGGCCGATTCCCAGGCCGACGATGATGCGCCCGATAATCAGTACGGTGGTTGACGGGGCCGCGGCGCAAATGATCGCGCCAATCGCAAAGATCACGGCGGTGGCGATCAATAGCCTGCGACGTCCATATAGGTCGGCCAGTCGTCCGCCACCGAGAGCTCCGATGGCTGCGCCCACCAAGACGCCGCTGACGATCACCTCGAGCGCGAAGGATGAAAGCGTGAAGTCTTTTCTGAGGAACAGCTCGGCGCCCGAAATCACGCCGGTGTCATAACCGAAAAGAAGCCCGCCGAGGCCCGCGAACGCAGCCGCGACATAAACGAAACCGCCTGCACTGCCCGGCGGGGTGGAAACTGTGGTGGCGCTCATCAGTTTTATTCCTCCTTGAGTCGAGCAGCTAGCCCCGGGGATTCGTGCAATAGTTCAAGGAAAGTCCCATTGGTCCACCCAAAGCCCATGACGTTTTGATGATAGCCAACGATCACATGCGTCACAGCAGATTTCGAAACCACATTATATTTTTCGCGGATGGTGTGCTCGCGGCGGAAATTCTGGAGAACGGTGGTGAGAAATTTGAAGCTGATGCGATCGGCATCCGCGTTGAATTCGTAGCGGCGCAGACCCTCGACGGCGAGTAAATGAATGGGCGCCCATCCGTAGGGATAGTCCCATTGGGCGCCGCTCTGATGCGTGCTCATTGCCAGCCCGCCGGGCTGCTCGAAAAGGTGAAGGTTGGCATCCACTGCGCGCGCTTGGTCATCGGAAGCGAGTCCCGCCCACAAGGGATAGAACGTGGTGGCGTAATCATACGTCGATCGCGCGCCGGTGGCGAAGTTGTAGTCGAAAAACATGCCGCGGCGCTGGTCCCAGAGATATTTGAAAATTTTTTCGCGGCGCTGCGCAGCTTTGTTTGCCCAATCGCGGGCTTCGTCCGGCGTGCCCGAGGAGCGTGCTGATTTGCTCGAGATCTTTTTCTGTTTTGTAGAGCAAGCTATTGAGGCCGACGGGCGCGAAGCGGTGAGTGTCAGCTCCATAAGGACCGAAACGGAAGCTTACATCAAAGCCGGACTCGCGCATGCTGCGATCGCCTTTGTAGAAGTCGGCGGTTAACTCGACGCGATCCTGACGGCAACCGGCCTTTTGATTTTTCGCCGCGCCCGGAGGGCAAAACTCGATATTGAAAACCGGCGGGAAGGCCGCAGGTTGGGGCTGCTTGGCTCCGACCATCACCAGATGTGGGCTTTTTTCGCCTTCATGAGTGAGAAAGAATTGCGCTACACCGCGATAGTAATTGGCGGGATCGCCGACAATTTCGGGCACCGGTCCATCCCCGTTGTCGAAATAACGAGAAAGGCCGGTGTCGCCGGCCAAGTGCGGCGGTTTGGTCCACTGATCGTAATCCTTGACGGCAAACTGATAGGCTCGCGCGAGCCATTGAGGATTCGCACGGCCAGCGGCGCGATCCGCATCGTAGACTGCAAGAATCATCGAGCTGAGAAAAGGCGGCTGGGAGCGGCCGAGGTAGTAGGTGCGGTTGGCGTTGAGCACGCCTCCATAGTGCTGAATTTCGTAGAAGAAGTTTTCGACCATTCCCTTGGCGAGGTCGCGATGATTGTCGCGAAGCAAACCGCGAATGATGAAATAGCTGTCCCATCCATACATCTCGTTGAACTGCCCGCCGGGAACGACATAAGGATTCTCAAGATAGAGAAGGCCGTGCGGCTGGATTTTACCGGCGTCCTCTTCGGAAGGATTGGCGGGCAGATGCTCCACCTGCAAATGGCAGCGCTGCTGCATCTGAGCCAAGGCGGGAGGAATGGAAATATCCGCGGGTAGATACAGCGTGGGCTTGCCTTGGGTCTTTACGTCCTGGTAGGTGTTGCAGTCGGTCAGCGAGCGCTTCAAGCCGGTCCAATCGTCCGAGATGTAGCGGAGAATATCGTCCAGCGATCGAAATGAATCAACGGAGGCAACAGGCTGGGGCAGTGGAGAAGCGGTGGCGGCGCGGCGTGCGAGACTTTCCGTTACCAGAAGCGCTGCCAATAGCAGAAGCCACAAAGCACGAGAATATCTGGATCCACCGGCCATTATGGTTCCACCCGATTTCGCGTACTCAACCGCACTCAACGATAGACTGGATTAGACTAAAGCGAAAGCAGCGCGTGGACAGGCTGGAAGAACGCCCACGCGGACTTTACCGAAACTGATAGCCCGGTTTCAGTTCACAGCGATACGATTTGGATTGGTCCTTTCCAACCCTCACGTTGCAATCGGCCCAACTGAGCGAGGGGGACGGTCCCAACGGGAAAACAATATTCTGTCCGCTCTCCTCGGCTTCCAGGGTGGGACCCTCGGCGCTGGCAGGAAGCGTAAAGTTCAGCGAGTTCCCGAAAATAACAGGGTAACTTTCCCGGACGATGTTGGTGATCTGTATTCGAAATACTTCCGCTTGGAGCAGGAAAGTGGTTGTATCCGACCAATTGAGGATGGATACGCTGATATATCGTCCCCCGTGAGAAAAATTGTCAGACACAATTCTCGTGAAGGGACAGGGACCCGCAATGCAGGAAAGGCGGGCATCGTCATACGTGTTTCCGACGCCTGCATCGAGCGATGTGGAAGCTATTGCGCCCTTCCATCTGCCGTCGGGCGAACATGGCGGGTGACCATTGCAAGGAAGGTTGCCGGTATTCACCACCTGAAAGGTCTTAAGCCCCGTGCCGATGTTGTCCGAAGTGGTGGTTTCCGTTGAATAACGAACGAACACATTGGAGAGCGGAATAAGCGGGCGATTGGATGGCGCCGCGGCGGTGGATTCCTGATGAAGCGGGACCATGGGAATCACGTAGAGCTTGCGGTCCAGCGTTGTATGAACATCCAGCGGTTTGTAATCTTTGTGGCGAAATTGAAGAGTAATGGGTTGGCCGCGCTTGAGCCGAGGGCGCAGTTCCAGTTTAAAGTAACCCGAGAAGTCCGAGCGGACACTGGCAAAGGCCAGACCGCCCGCCACGCTAACGTTGACATCGGTTATCGGAGATTGTTTTCGAGGATCGGTATCTTCCTTGATGACGGCGCCCATCAGCGAGATGGGCTTGTTGATGCGATGCAGCACACCCCAGGTGACAGCCGCGGCGGCAATTACGATCACCGCAATGAGTATCACCACGCCGAGTTTAATTTTGCCGTTCATCCGATACAGCCGTGCCCTATGTTAGCAAAACCCGCGCAATGGATTCCAAGCGGTTGGGCGTACGTCGGCCGCGTGGAAAGCGATGCAGCACCAAGTGAAAAGCCTGTTCGGGATTCCATTCGTCACCGGCGAGACCGCAAACCAACCGATTCCCGCACGCCTGCCAAACGAAATCATCATCTTCAATTGTTTCCATCCGATTTTTGAGTTTGTCTTTTCCACGTTGAATGTTCAAACTGTTTAAGAATTCTTGGTGTAGCTGGCTAGCTTCATCTGCTTTTCCACGTGGAGACGGGATTTTCCACCGCTGTCTTGCAGCGGTCGTAGTGTGGGCGGACGCCGGATTTCGCAAGAGAATCCTGCGGATGCCTCGTGGCCCGCCGCGTTCCGGCGGAGAAAAAAGGAGATGAACATGTCACTCACCGACGGCAGCAGTGCTCTTCAACAGCAGAATTTTCACACCGGCGCAAGAGCGCAGCGGGCATACGCACCTTCACCGCCGGTTATCTCCCGCAGGCGCCCAGCCTTCTCGGACACCATTCTTGAGGCAGGCTCGCGCGAGCGTACCAATCGCGCCCTGCATACCGGCGCGGCGCTCGCAGCACAAGTCGCTATCGTGGTTGCGCTCCTGCTTGTGCCGTTGTTTTTTTCGCAGGGCATCGATCTCGCGAGCTTCGACAAAACTCTTCTTGTAGCGCCTCCGCCACCCGCTGCTCCGCCTCCGCCTGCGCCGCACGTCGCGCAGACAATACCACGGCAGCCCGTTATCCATGCGCAGATCTCCGCGCCCGTGGTGATTCCGAGAAAAATTGCCGTCACGAGCCCGGATGCTCCCGTGGCTCCGACGGTCGCCGGAATGACCGGCGGCGTGCCGGGCGGCACAGGTGATGTTCTGGGTGGTTCGCTTACCGGCCCCGCGCCCCCACCTCCCGCCCCTGTCGCTGAGAAGCCCAAGGGACCCATTCGCATTAGCGGCGGTATGAAACAGCCACAGTTGCTTTACGGGCCCCCGGCGGTTTATCCCCCAATTGCACGGGTGGCGCATGTGTCCGGCACGGTTTTGATAGAGGCAATCATAGATGCGCGCGGCGACGTCGTTCAGGTTCACGCGATCAGCGGCCCGGCTCTGTTACTAGAAGCGGCGATGAAGGCCGTGGCGGAGCGAAAATACGCGCCGACGATCCTCGATGGTCAGCCCACCTCGATCCAGTTGGAGGTCCGAGTAGATTTCCACATGACGTGAGGTCTACTGCAATCCTGCCAGGAAACCTCGGAGTGCCGCGACGCACTCGTTCGCGCGATCGATGTAGATTTCGTGGCCTGCGCCATCGATCTGCACGAGTTCCGATTGAGGCAGGGTCGCAGCGATGCTTTCCTGTTCCTCGACCGAGGTTGCGGCGCTTCGAGTTGGCGCGAGAATCAGTGCCGGAACTTTCACCTGTGGGAGCAGCGGAGTGATATTCGTTGTAGAAATCACGGTGCTGTAGCCGGCGAGTGAAGTCGCGCGCGCTCTGCCGAATTGATGGATGGCCCACTCGATTTGGGCGGGGTCGGAGCTCGGAAATGTTCCGGGACGGGACAGCAGCTCTCGCGCCCAGCCCTCCGATCCCATTTCCAGCAAAGCTTTCTGCCACGATTCGCGGCCGAACGAGAACAACTTTTGCGCCGGGGGACCAATCGTTTTGGGCGTGGCGCACAGCGCCAGCGAGCGGAGCCGTGCCGGATGCGTCGCCGCGAATCCAACAGCCAGCATTCCACCCGTTGATTCGCCGAGCAGGTGAACATTCTCAAGCTGCAGCTCATCGCAGAAAGCGCCGAGGTCACGCACTAGATTCTCGAACGTCCACGGATAACTCGGGCCCGGATCGCCTGAGCCGCCGTGGCCGCGCAGATCGCGACGGATCACGCGATAATCGCCAGCCAGCATCGGCACCCAGCGCCGCCAGAACTGCGAGTTGCGCCCGAAGCCGTGCTGGATCAGGATCGTCTGGCGCGGCCTCCACGGATCGGTGAAATCGTCATCCTCGTAGTGGGTGACGTAACCGTTGATCTGGATGTCAGGCATCCGGATGCGCTACGGCTTTGGCGCCGCCGGCGCAGCTGCAGAAGTCATTTTGGGTGGAAGGTCGTCGAAAATTTGGCGACTGGCGAATTTCCATTTGCCGTCCTCGCGCTTCAACGTGTCCTCGTAATGCCCGGAGCCGGCGACGACGGATTTGCAATCCCGGGTCGCGATCGTTTGCCAGTAGGCCTGATCCGTCGCTGTGTCGCCAGCGATGTGGACGCTCAAATTCGTCACCACATGCATGGTCCTCGGCGTTCCAGCTGGAACCGGGCACGGCGATGGAGTCGTCGACGCAGCCTGGCCTCCGAATGCGGGCATCTTGGTGAAAAATTCCTCGATTACGGCGGGCCCGGTGCGCTTGATGGCTCCGCCTTGCATGATGAGCGTGCCGTCCTGCGCGAAGAGCGCGCTGTAAGCTTTCCAATTCGCCGAGTCAAGCGCCCTCGGATAATCGCCCATCAGCAACTGCTCAATGGCTTGGCGATCTTCAATCTGCTGCATACGCATGGCCGCCGACTCCGCGTTTTTGGCTTGGCCAAATGCGCTGCCAGTCGTTGCCCCGATGGCTACAACTACAACCGCCATTGCGGCAAGCGCGCCTACTCTTTTTCCACCCCATTGCCAATTCATGATGCGCCTCCTTCTTCGATTCATCAGGACCCCATGCCACCCGGGACGTTGTAACCTGTTTCAGCATTTTCCGCTAGCTCTGTTGCCGGAAACCCATCAGCTCGCGCTTGCATTTTCGCGAGGGACGCGCCAAGCTACCAACCCGCGACACAGCAAACATAGTTTCGCAGAAAGGAAAAACCCTCATGGCTGCTGATTTGAAGTCTCCACGCCGTATCGCCACGGAAGAAGCTTTTTCGATCCCCGAGGTGGCGGCGGCTCTGCGCGGCGTTGCCCGCGCTCCCGGAAATAGTTTGGATCTTACGCTGGTGAAAAGAATCTACGATGCGCCGAAGGACGACCACCCACAAATGGCGGCTCTTCTTCCTCGCCTGCTCGATCTGGAGGAAGAGCGCCTGCGCGACATGGACCAGAACGGCGTCGCGATGCACTTGCTCTCTCTCACAGCGCCGGGCGTCCAAATGTTTGACGCCGATACCGCTACTGAATTGGCCGCGCTTGCCAACGACCGTCTCGCCGCGGTCGTGCAAAAACATCCCACGCGCTTTGCCGGACTCGCGACGTTCGCGCCGCACTCGCCCAAGCGCGCGGCGAAAGAAATGGAACGTGCCATCAAAACCCTGAAGCTTCACGGCTTCATCGTGAACTCGCACACCAACAACGATTACTTCGACGATCCCAAGTTTTTCCCCATCCTGGAGGCTGCCGAGGCGCTCGACGGCTGCATCTACATTCATCCTCGCGCGCCATCCGACGGCCTCGCCGCGCCTTTTCGCGAATATGGCCTCGATAGCGCGCAATGGGGCTACGGCATTGAAGTTTCCACGCACGCCGTGCGCATGATGGTGGCCGGGGTCTTCGATCGCTTCCCCAAGCTCAAAATCTGCATCGGCCACATGGGAGAGGCCGTGCATTTTTGGCTCTGGCGCCTCGACTACATGAACAAGAACGCCCAGAATCGCGGCAGCGCGCCCAAGACTCAGCTCACTCCGAGCGAATACTTCAAGCGCAATTTCGTGATCACCACCAGCGGGCAGGAATCGCATCTGGCGCTTGATTTCTCGATCAAAGCGCTGGGCATCGACAATGTCCTATGGGCGATTGACTATCCTTATCAGCCGTCCGCGCCAGCCGTTCAGTTCATGGATTCCGCGCCGGTCTCGCAGGCCGAAAGGGAAAAGCTCTACCACGGCAACGCCGAGCGCATTTTCCACATCCCCGAGGCAACAGCCCGAGCAGGCAGCGCCCGGTGAGCATGGGGACGATCCTTTTACTCGCCGTGCTTAGCTTGGGGAATGGGGCGTCCCAATCGTCCGCCACTTGCGGCGACGTCTCCGTTCCGGCTCCGGTTAACGCATTGCTGAAGGCCAAGTTCTCGCGGTGGAGACCGGAGCGAGTTTCAGACCTACTGGGAGATGATCGAAAGCTCTGGTTGGAGGGACACTCGAAGGAATGCCCGGGAGTAGCTATCGGGAATTTTGAGACTAAGCGCAGTCTCTCATATGCAGTCCTTTTGGTACCGACGTCGGAACAGCTTGGCGGATTCCAGATCATCGTGTTCAGCAAAGGAGCGACCAACGACGCTTACACGTGGAAAGTGCTGCAGCATGTCGAGGGGAAAGCCTACTTTGCTCCGGTGATCTACAAAGTGCCGCCAGGGAAATACTCGGGCTTCGACGATTCCAAGGCAGTTCTGCTCAAGCTCGACGGCGTCAATGTCGAATGGATAGAGAAAAGCTCCCTTGTTTATTACTGGCGAGATGGAAGTTACCGGGCAATCCAGACATCGGACTAGGCCCGAATTAAGACGAGCAGGGGGCCCGCTCCGCCCTTTGCACCGTCCCAATTTGGGAAAGAGATGCGGACATAAGGCGTGCCAGTCACCAGTGGCTGCAGTTGGGCAGTTCGCCAGTTCGTCGCAGTTGGGCAGTTCGGCAATCCGTCAACCCTAGGGTTTGACGGATTGCCGAACTCAGATTGCCGGTGCTTGCGTGCAAGCGGGCCTTTGCGGCTAAGGTGGCGGATATACTACGATTAGCGCCGCTGATGAGCGACTCCGCCCCTTCGAATCCGAGCAATCCCACAGGCGACATGCTTTGGGGCTTCTGGTACCCCGCGCTGCGGAGCGGCCAATTACTCGCGCACAGGCTTCAGCGCGCCATGCTGCTCGAAGTTCCCCTGGTAATTGGGCGCGACGCCGCTGGGAAACCTTTCGCATTGCGCGACGTCTGCCCGCACCGCGCGTTCCCTCTTTCGTTTGGCCGCTTCGACGGCGCCTCGGTCGAGTGCGCCTACCATGGCTGGCAATTCGACGCGCACACGGGGCAATGCCGCCACATCCCGTCGCTCACGGCGGATTCGAAGCTGAAGTGCGAACGCATTTACGCGGGCAGTTTTCCCTGCGAAGAACGCGACGGCTACATCTGGGCCTACATGACCAATCCCGAAGGCCGCGCGCCAACAGCTACGGATGCGAATGCCGCTAAGCCGATTCCGCCCGCGCCCGAGCTGCCGACCTTCAGCCCGCGCTACAAAATCGCCCACCTCTGGGCCGACCTTCCCTGCAGCGTGGACCACGGCATCATCGGCCTGATGGACCCCGCGCACGGACCCTTCGTTCACCAGGCTTGGTGGTGGCGCAGCCGCCGCAGCATTCGCGACAAAGCCAAGCAGTTCGAGCCCATTCCCAACGGCTTTCGCATGAGCCCGCACGCGCCCTCGGCCAATAGCGCGCCGTACAAAATCCTGAAGCTCATTACCGGCGAGCCGGCCACCACGATGATCGATTTCATCCTGCCCAATCAGCGCTTCGAGCAAATTCGCGCGGGCCGCTATTGGTTGACGAGCCGCACCACCGTCACGCCGGTGCGCCGCGATTTGTGCCGCCTCGATTTTGTGGCCGCGTGGAACATTCTTCCGTGGTTTCCCATCGTGTCCTTCATCATTCACGTGCTTGGCCCGCGTTTCATCCGCCAGGATACTGAAGTGATTGAGAAGCAATCGCTGGGCTTGAAATACGAAGACCGCATGATGCTGGTGGACGACGCCGATCGCCAGGCTCGCTGGTATTTCGAATTGAAAGCAGCGCACCTCGAATCGCAGCGCACCGGCCAACCGCTGCGGCACCCCCTCGCGGAGCCCGTCACGCTGCGCTGGCGGTCCTAAGCTTCCTTATTTCGCAATGGCGCCCAGGAACGGGTAGTGCTCGGCGGCGCCCATGAAGAAAAGCATCGGGAGAGACATCCAGAATCCGGCGCGCGAAGCCAGAAACGCCCAGCGCGCCAGCCGCGCTGCTTCGGGAGGCATCGGCGTGCCCTGCTCGGCGCTCGCGCGCGTCCACGCGATCAATCTTTTCTGCACGCGCCAGATGATTCCCCAGGCATTCAACAGCATCAGCAATCCCATCCCGCCGCCAATGCTGATGGACAAGTGAGCGTTCGATGATTCCGGGCTCGCGTCCAATACCAGCACTACCCAGCATGCGGCCACGGCAATCACCACGATCGCGGTGATCCGTACCCATGGGCTATCCAGGATTCCGGTGTGCGGCAACTGGAACGGATAAATCAGCGCAAACGCCACGAACCAAACCAGCAGCCACCATCCCATCCACTGCCAGGCGAGCCACGGATTCCCAGCATTCCGCGCGTCCGCCGCCAGAATCAGCCAGAAATAACGTATCCCGGCGACCACCGTCACTAGCGCCGACCACCGGAACCACCACATCGCTCGCGACATCAGCTCCGGGAAAACCTTCGCGCGCACGGGCGCTTCCAGCGTCTTCATCGTGGGCGTTCCCACCAGATTGAAAAAGTAGAGCAGGCCGATCCAGATGATTCCCGAAACAAAGTGCAGCCAGCGCAGGGCAATTTCTTCGTTCGCCGCGCCCTGCGGAAAGCTGATCTGGGGCACGGCAGCGTGAAGAATCAACGTGAAGGATGATGCCCACATGAAACACCTCCCGGATAATCGCCGCGCGAATGCACACTAGCGCAGACGCACGCATACTATCGCAAAAGCGGCAGGCGAGTGTTGTAGACTCTCGCCTTGGCGGAAGGGTACGCGGCGCCACTTTTAGCAGAGTCCAGTGCGGAGAAAAACGGTGGGGAAAATCTATGCGGGGACTTCCGGGTGGGCCTACGCGAGTTGGAAGCCCAGCTTCTATCCGGCCAAGCTGGCTTCGGCGAAATTCCTCGGCTACTACGCCACGCGCCTCAACTCAGTGGAGCTGAACTACACGTTTCGCCGCCGCGTCACAGAAAAACTTCTGGGCGGGTGGATTTCCGCCACGCCGCCTGACTTCAAATTTGCGGTTAAAGCTCACCAGAACATCACACATGTCACGCGCCTGCGCGGGTCCGCTGAAATAACTTTGAGCTTCCTCGCGTCGCTCGATCCTTTGCGCGAGGCCCGAAAACTTGGCCCCGTGCTGTTTCAGTTGCCGCCGTTCCTCAAATGTGATCTCGCGCTGCTGGAAAACTTCCTGGCTCAATTGCCGCGCCGCACGCGCGCCGCCATGGAATTCCGCCACACTTCCTGGTTCTGCGATGAGGTCTACGAACGTCTTAGCCGCGCCAATGTGGCGCTTTGCCAAGCCGAAAGCGAAAAAATCGAAACTCCCCATGTGGCCACCGCAGATTTCCGCTATTTCCGTCTGCGCAAGGAAGACTACTCAGCCGCCGCAAAAAAAGCCCTGGCGCTCCAAATAGGCGAAGCCGCCGGCCAGGGCGACGTGTTTGTCTACTTCAAGCACGAAGACACGCCTGAAGGCGCGCTCCAGGCCGAAGCTCTGCTCACCCCATCCGACAAGAGCTAAGCGCGCTGGATCTGGGGCGCCAGTGAATCGCAGCCCATGCCGCTATTCGCCAACATTCCAGACATACAAGAAATCGGCATCCGTTGCGGTGGCAACATGCATCCCGCGTTTCCGCGTGGCACGATTCAGCGCCGAACGTATTTTCTCTTTCGTGGCGGCCAATTCAGCCAGCGGCACTTTGATCGCCGAACCGGCTTTCAACTGATCGAGATCCTTGAGGATCGTGGAAACGATCTGCTTGTGCTTCCCGTTCCGGCCCTGCGGGACGTCCGCTTGCACCATTGTTTTGAAGTGCGCCGGCGCGATTTTTCCCCGAGTGGTTGCCATACCGTCCTCCCAGATTTAGATCGTTAAACTAACGATGCGCTATCGTATGTAAACGTAAAATGAGTGTCAAGTTAAAAATTACTGACCGTAAAATGTTCACCCCACCCCCCGTCATGCTATGGAGCCGCATTCAATCCGCTCGTTTCGCTAAGAAGGCGCTTCCGCTCTCGCTAATTTAAAACTCGATCCTTTAAAGATCTGACCCGTATCACTTCCCCTCTGCTAGCTTTGGATCGTTGAAAAGGAGACAACCTAAAGTGTTGCGACCGAGAATACATTTCGAGCAGGTCCCGCTGGCAGCAGTCTTGAAGAACGCTGGAAAAGTGCAATCAAACGAAAAGAAATCACCGAAGAAACGGCTCACCCTGAATCGAAGGAGCGAAAATGCACGGAACGAAAATGCAACGGGCGAAAATGGAAGAATCGACACACAGCAGTAACGTAGGTTCTGGATTTGAGGGCTCTTCCTTCGACATCTTCCAGGTGGAAGCCGAGGGCGTGGTCTGGCGCGGAGCGGCGGCTACATTTACGGAGGCCAGCAGGTGCGTGCAAGAATTGGCGTCGGTATCGCCCGCCGATTACATTGTGTGGAATCGCAATACTGGAGACAAGCACACGATCAAATCCGGCGGCCAGCAAGAGGACGCCGGAACGGCGGGAGCGCATTCCTGATCGCTATCGCAAATCGCTCAGCAATGAGCTGATTTCATGGTGCCCAAGAGAGGACTCGAACCTCCACTCCCTTGCGAGAACTAGCTCCTGAAGCTAGCGCGTCTGCCAATTCCGCCACTTGGGCACAATCGAGCGATTTGAAGAGGCTATCACGGCGGAACATTCAAAGCAAAATCGCCACGGTACTCTCAGATCGCCGTTCCCCGGCGACGCCTCCAACACCTGAAGTGCAAAGTCGAAAACACCTTCACGGGCCTAAGGAAATGCTCGGGTGACTCTACGGGGTCTTTACATGAATCTTGGTATGTCCCAAAACTCCAGGGTCGTGTATCAAACAATCGTAGGCGCCAATGCCGCTACGAATCCTTCTGGCCGACGATAACCCAAAACTTAGAACCCGCCTTAGCCGAATGCTGGCGTCCGCTCACGATGGCTGGGTGATCTGCGCCGAAGCCGAGAATGGGCAACAGGCGGTCGCGAAGACAATTGAGCTGAGGCCTGACGTGGTCATCCTGGACTTATCCATGCCGGTGATGGATGGTCTCGAGGCGGCTCGGGAGATCGCCAACGCGTTCAACTCCGTACCCATTTTCCTCTATACGCTTCATACCATTCCGGCGCTGGAGGAAGAGGCCGTCAAATTCGGGATCACGCAGGTTATCTGCAAACCCAATTGGCAGAGCCTCTTCGATGCGATTGAAGGGTCCACGAAAGAAGAAGGGGGAAACCCCGCGGCGTCCCTATCCCCTGGCGAGCCTTCGCGGCCGCGCAAGGCTAATCGAGTACCTGCCACCGAAAGACGGAGCGGCTACCATTGACTCAAGGCACCTCGTGTTCCCTTCGTCGTAATTATGTTCTCTTTTGGTTAAAGATTTGTGACTGCCATTGACTCCCGCGCGTCTACCTCTGTAAAGTATCTGCAAGCGGTCGCGGGGAGCAGAGGAGGAGACCCATCATGGCCACAGCCCGCGCAATGCTGGAGCGTCGCCGTTCATCCCGAGTTTCTATTTCCATTCCTTTAAGCGTCGTGCGTAGCGAGGCGAGTCCGTCGAATGACACTCCCGCTGAAGCGATTTCAATCAGCCGCTATGGAGCGCTGCTTCGAGTTCCATTTCTCCCTCCCGTAGGCTCTCGCATCGAGCTTCTTCACGCCAGGTCTCAAGAGGTGCGCGAGTTTCGCGTAATCTCAGCAAAAGCTCCAAAGGTACCGGGCTCTTTTGAGCTGGGTATCGAAATTCTCCATCCCGCTCAAAATTTCTGGGGAGTACTGCTGCCCGAGGATCGCTGCTCCGCCTGAAATCGGCGCCGAACGCATGGGTTCGCATTTCCACTCTTAAGGAAACACTGCATGCCGGACGAAGAGCGCCTGCGCTCCGTTCCCGAAGGGGGCTGGAATCTGCGCGGACCTAAGCCTTTGAAGTGGCCTTTGCCGCCGAATTGAGGATCTTGTCGAGCCGGTCCAAAACCTGCATGGCCGTGAGGCACTGAGCCACGCTGGCGTTGGGCTCGCGCTTTTCCTTGATGGCCGCAAAGAATTCGCGGTCCTGAAGCTCGATGCCGTTCATGGAAACGTCCACGTGGGAAAGGTCGATCTTCTTGTCTTCCCCGTCCACCAGATCGTCGTAGTAAGCGATGTAGGTCCCGTTGTCGCAGATGTATCGGAAACGCGTGCCCAGCGGCCCTTTGTTGTTGAACGAAAGCGACAGCGTGCAAATCGCTCCCGACGGCACCTTCATTACGATCCCCATGTCCATGGCGATCTTCAATTCAGGATGCAGAGGGCCCTGCACGGCATAACAATCGGAAACCAATTCGCCGGTCTGATACTGGAACAGGTCCACTGTGTGGCAGGCATGGTGCCAGAGCAGGTGATCGGTCCAACTTCGGGGCTTCCCGGCCGCGTTCATATTCGTCCGACGGAAGAAGTAGGTCTGCACGTTCATTTGCTGGACCTTGAGCTCGCCAGCCTTAATCTTTTTGTGGACATACTGGTGACTGGGATTGAAGCGGCGGGTGTGGCCGCCCATGCAGACGACGCCGGTTTCCTTCTGCACCTTCACCAAGCGTTCGGAATCCGCCTGCGTGTCCGCGATGGGAATTTCGATTTGCACATGCTTGCCGGCACGCATGCACTGTTCGCCCTGCTTGGCATGCATTCCGGTAGGAGTAGCTAGGATCATCGCTTCCAGGCCGGGCTGTTTCAAACTTTCAGCAAGGTCGCCGGTCCAATGAGGGATTTTGAATTTCTTGGCCACTTCCTCGGTGGCAGCCTGATTTCCGCCCGTCAGGGTGATCACTTCTATACCCGGAATGGCGGCCATGGCCTCCAAATGCTTCACGCCGAAAGCACCCTGCCCAGCGACACCGACCTTCATATTATTTCCCTCACTTTGAATTTTCGATCAGTGACCTTGGAAATATGTGGCGCGAGCCATAGCGCCAAACGGAGATTCCCTCTTCATCTTGGGGACCACCTGAAAGCTGCGCAGCAAAGGTGCTCGCGAGTGGCTACGCGGCACCCGCTTTTTCCACGTCTGACTTAGCGGCGCGAAGCTTGCGCAACTCGGCGTGCATGCGGATTACAGCCATCCACATGCCCAGCGGATGCGCGCCCGCTTCGACGAGTGGATGCACCTGCCCGTCTCTGAATTTCTCGATGTCGTCATCCTGGAGAGTCTCCAGAACTTTGGCTTCCTCGGGAGTCATGCCGTATTCCTTCGCCACGGAGGGAAGATCGTGCACCAAGCGGAGCCGCAACTCGCGTTTGAACCGGCTATCGTAAAGAACTTTATTCAGCTTATACGCCGCCGGAGATGGGTGCTTGTAGAATTCGTAGCCACCCTTGAATTCATATTTCTTGGCCGCCTCAGCGCCTTCCTTGGAAGGACCTGTTCCCTTGAGGGGCATGAAGCGCATCACCGCGTGGCCGTGATGCCACGTGGGCTGATAAGTGACCAGTTCGCCCGGCTGATTTCCGATCGCGCCGAACATGATCATCCAGGAGAGCATCTCGGTGTTGCCGACTTCGTCCAACTGCTCGTTAGTCAGATTGATCAGCGCCTGGTGATTTCCCTTTTCCATTTGGGAGATGGCCCAGTAGTCGAAGTCGAAGTCCGGCTTGGGATATTTCCAGGTGCCCGGAAAGTGCGACATCCCCCCGCTGGCAACAATCGCAACTTTCTCGGGGCGTTCCGCGATGACTTTCGCGATGGCTTTGCCCAACTCCGCGCAGCGCTTGGCTGTCGGCAGTGGTGGGAGATACGCGTTCACGAAAATCGGAACGACGGGAATGGGCCTCTTTTCGATCACCCATTCGTAGACAGCCGCGAACGCGTGCCCGAGCACCGCGTCCTGCGAGTAGCCCAGGTCGAAACCCGCTTTCATGAGTTTGTCGAGCAGATCTTCTGTCAGAGCCTCGTGGATTTTCAGTTCGTACTTCCGGCCAGCGAATTCGGCGTGGGAATATTCGCCGGACAAAATGGCGAAAGTCGGAACCGAGCTGAGGAAAAACGTCTCGAGGTGGTCGCTGCCAATCACAATCACGGCATCGGGCTTGGTTTCCTCCAACTCCTTGCCTATCTGACGCATCGCCGCAATGTCGGCGTCGAGTTGTTTCGGGTCCTCACTCGGCGGGCGATCAAAAAGCTGCGGGGCGTGCACTGTGGCGTATGCTGCGACAATTTTTCCCATGGTTAGTTACCTCGTCATTCCTACCTATCAGAACGCGCTGCAGCCGTTCTTCGTTGCCCAAACCTTGAGTTCAGAGCGTAACGCTCGAGGCGAGCCGCTTCTTTAATTGTTGCGGAAAGCGGCTGATTTCGTCAAGCGAAACCATGGAAAGCCGAGCGCGAACGGACTTCGTTTCACGTTGTAAGCGGATCGGCTTTTTCCACGTCAATTTCAAGGTCCTTGATCGCCTGTTGAACCACCGAAGCCTGAATTTTCTCCTCGAGCAATAACTCATGAAGAGTGGCCAAGGTGATGAAGCGCGCGTCCACCTCAAAAAAGTTACGAAGTGACGTTCGGCTTTCGCTGCGTCCAAATCCGTCTGTGCCCAGCGAGGCCAGTCGCCGCGGCACCCACCGGCTCACGAGATTTGGCAGCGCTTTCAGATAATCCGTAGCGGCCACGAGAACGCCGGGAGCATCAGCGAGGCACCGGGTGATATAGGGTACGCGTGGTTTCTTGGTTGGATGCAGCAGATTCCAGCGCTCAGTCTCGAGGCCGTCGCTGTATAGAGCCTTGTAGCTCGTAATGCTCCAGACGTCGGCCGCGACGTGGTATTTCTCCGCCAAAATTTCCTGGGCGTGGAGCACCTCGCGAAGGATGGCGCCGCTTCCGAAAAGTTGGGCGCGAAGCTTGGACTTGGCATGGGCGGCGGGCTTGTAGAGGTACATCCCTTTCAGGATGCCTTCGCGCGCGCCGTCCGGCATGGAAGGCATCGCGTACGGCTCGTTCATCACCGTAATGTAGTAAAAGATGCTTTCTCCCTTGTTATACATGCGATCGATGCCGTCTTCGATGATCACGGCGAGTTCGTACGCAAATGCCGGATCGTAAGCTTGCAGCGTCGGTATCGGAAGCGCAAGCACGTGGCTGTTGCCGTCCTGGTGCTGAAGACCTTCGCCCGCTAGCGTCGTGCGGCCCGCTGTGCCTCCCAAAAGGAATCCGCGGCAGCGTGTGTCCGCGGCGGCCCAGATCAAATCGCAAACACGCTGCAGTCCGAACATCGAATAGAAAATGAAGAAGGGAATGGTGTTGATTCCGTGGGTCGCATAGGCCGAACCGGCCGCGATAAACGACGACATGGACCCGGCTTCGGTGATTCCCTCTTCCAGAATCTGCCCGTCCTTAGCCTCTTTGTAATAGAGCAGCGTGTTCATATCGACGGGTTCGTAGCGCTGCCCTCGGCTGCTGTAAATTCCAACCAGCCGGAAGAGAGATTCCATGCCAAAGGTGCGCGCCTCATCGGGAACGATAGGGACAACCAGTTTTCCAATTTCCGGATCGCGAAGCATCTTGCGCAGCATCCCTACGAACGCCATGGTGGTAGAAACTTCGCGCCCTTCGCTTCCGGTCAAAAATTCCTCGAATAATTCGCCGCGATGGCCAACCAAGGCCTTCGAGCGGACTTTGCGTTGCGGTACGTAGCCGCCGAGCCTTGCTCGACATTCCTTCAGGTATTGCATCTCCGGGCTATCATCGGGTGGCCGATAAAACGGCACCGTGGCGATTTGATCTTCGGTGATTGCGAGGCCAAAACGTTCGCCGAAGTGGCGTAGCGTGTCTTCATCGACCTTCTTCTGCTGGTGGGTGACGTTTCGCCCCTCGCCTGCCTCACCGAGGCCGTAGCCCTTGATCGTGCGAGCGAGGACGACGGTCGGGGAGCTTTTGTGTTCGACCGCAGCCTTATACGCGGCGTACACCTTCTTTGGATCGTGTCCACCCTGACGCAGCGTGCGAAGCTGTTCGTCCGAAAGATTCTCGACCATCTTGAGTAGGCGCGGGTCGGACCCAAAAACGTGCTCGCGGATGTAGGCTCCCGACTCGACGATGATCTTTTGGTATTCGCCGTCGACCATTTCGCCCAAACGTTTGGCGAGCAGACCGTCAACATCTTGCTCGAAAAGGGAATCCCAGTCAGAACCCCAAATCACCTTGATCACATTCCAGCCGGCGCCGCGGAATGCCGCCTCCAATTCCTGAATAATATTTCCATTGCCGCGCACGGGTCCGTCGAGACGCTGCAAATTGCAATTAATCACAAAAATCAGGTTGTCGAGGTTTTCGCGCGAGGCGAGAGTAATTGCGCCCAGGGCCTCCGGCTCGTCCGTTTCGCCGTCTCCCAGGAAGGCCCAAACTTTTGCGTCCGTGGCCGGCTTGAGGCCTCTATCTTCCAAGTAGCGATTAAATCGCGCCTGGTAAATCGCCATAATCGGGCTCAGGCCCATCGAGACGGTGGGGAATTCCCAGAAGTCAGGCATCAGCCAGGGATGCGGATACGACGACAGGCCACCGCCTGGCTTAAGTTCGCGACGGAAATTCTCGAGCTTTTCAGCGGAGAGGCGGCCTTCCAGAAATGCACGCGCGTATACGCCCGGCGCAGCGTGTCCCTGGAAATAGACCGTGTCGCCTTCAAACTCTTCACTGCGCGCGCGGAAAAAATGATCGAATCCTACCTCGAAGAGAGTCGCGACCGAACCATAGGTCGAGATGTGACCTCCGATATTGTGCTCCACGCGGTTGGCCCGGACCACCATGGCAAGGGCGTTCCAGCGGATCAAGCTTTTAATTTTTCGTTCGATTTCCTGGTCGCCGGGTAGGGCGGGTTGCCGGCTCGCGGGAATCGTGTTCACATACGGCGTATTCGCCGTAAACGGCACCGTCACTCCGGCGGCGAGCGCTCTGTTGCGGATTTCCTGCAGGATTCTGGACGCCAGCCCAGGCTTGCCGCTTTCGATCACTGCATCGAAAGACTCAATCCATTCCCATACCTCTTCGAGCTCATCAACCTCTGACGGATGCGTGACTGGACCGACAACCATTGGAACCTTCCTTACTTAAATTCCGCGACGACCTCTTATTTTTTTGATGCTACTAGGATACACCTCTTTTCGTCCCAGAGTCCGCGAATGCGCTGTGTTTCTAAGGAATGTTACTCGCGTCCAAAAGAAGGATTGGGCGTTAGGAAGTAGATTCGCATGCCCGCTGTGTGGCGATGGCGATCGGCTCACGGAAAGGCTCCGCGGATTAATCACCCTTTTCAGTCGCATAGCCCTTGGCCGCCCAACCGGTGTAGAAGTTCCGCGCGAATCCCATGTCGTGCACCGCTTCGAAGGGCGGCTGGAGATTGGGGCAGCGCGCAAACGGACAGTACCCGCAGTACACAACCAAGATCGTTTGGCGCGTCTCGACGGTTGTACTATGATTCGCCCACCTACAACGCTATCCAAAACATCGGGAGGTTCTATGTCTGCTTCTTCGGCGGCCAGCGCGGCTCATGCCGGTCAAATCATGCAACTGGCGACGGGATACATGCCCGCGGCATGCCTTTACACGGCGGCGAAAATGAAGATCGCCGACCTGCTGGCCACCGGTCCAAAACCAATCTCGGAGCTTGCTGGCGCCGCTCGGTACGTGAACGAGAATGCGCTGTACCGGACTTTGAGAGCCCTTGCGAGTGTTGGCGTTTTTCGCGAGGTCGAGCCCGGCATATTCGCGAACACGCCGTTATCGGAACAGCTGCGAAGCGATCTGGCAGGATCTTCTAGGGACACGGTGCTGTTCATCGCGAACCCGCTGCACCTGCGCGTTTTCGCCGAGCTTATGCATTCGATCGAATCCGGCGAGACGGCCTTCAAGAAGGTGACGGGCCTCGATGCGTTCGAATTCTTCCGGCAGGACGCGGAAGATAACCGGGAATTCAACGCCGCAATGACCTCGATCACCACGAGCTTCATCGGACCGGTGCTCGCGGCCTACGACTTCGGCGAATCCGGCACACTTGCCGACATCGGCGGTGGACACGGTTTTCTGCTCACTGCAGTCCTGCAAAAACATCCCGGCGTTCGTGGGATCGTTTTCGATTTGCCGCATGTGGTGGTAGGCGCGAAGCCGCGGATTGAATCGCTAGGCCTTGCATCGCGCTGCGAGATTGCGAGCGGCGATTTCTTCAAGATTGTTCCGCAGGCCGATAATTACGTGCTCAAATCCATCATCCACGATTGGGACGATACTCGCGCCATCACGATCCTGAGAAACTGCGCTGCTGCTATGCGCGGGACCAGCGGCAAGGTCATCCTTTTGGAATTCGTAATCGATCCGGGCAACGAGCCGAGCCTGGGCAAATGGATTGATCTCGAGATGCTCACAATGGCCGGCGGACGGGAGCGCACGGAAGCGGAATTCGCCGAACTCTTCGCAAAAGCCGGACTGAGGCTCGCGCGAGTGGTTCACACCGCGGCTCCGCAGTGCGTGATTGAGGCCGTGAAAGCATAGAGGAGCGGCGAGATGATGCCGGCGGGCTGGCAAGAAACGGCGCGAGTCCTCGCTGTTACGAGGTTGGCGTGAGGTTGGCCTTCTTTTGCTTGATGGCCTTTACGCGATCCACGAGGTTGTCGGCTTCCTGCAGATCGGCGTCGCGGGCTGAAGGCGTCGTCTCCATGTCCGCCTTCTGGCGGTAGACGAGATTCAGATAGGCCATGGCATCATCGTAGTCGGACTTCAGGCTGATCGCCTTTTGAAGATTCGTGACGCCGTCGTCGACGATCGAGCCGTACTTCTCGGCAAATTGCTTGCCGAGCGCAGGCGGCATCGGATCGGTTTCCTTGATTTGCTTCTTGGCCGTCCGATTGTAGGCCTCGCGCATATCCTTATTGCCGCGGTAGGCAAGCGACCAGTCGATCACGCCGACCCAGTAATAAGGCTCTGGATCGCTCGGCTGAAGCTGAATATGCTTTTCGTGATAGGACTTGGATTCATTCATCTTCGCCTTCGTCGAACGGCGAACCACCCATGTTGTAGAGGATGGACCCAATGCCATCAATGGCCGGCAGATTGTCCGGGTTGTCCTTAAGGATCGCCTTGTATGCGTCGATCGCAGACTGGCCGTTCCGAAGATTCTCGGGTGAAGGAGCGCCGGGAATGTACTGATTGGCGTAGGCCGCAGCGAGATAGAGCTGCGCGTTCGTAAGCGTCGGATCGTATTGCTGTGCCTCTTTGAAATCCTCGATGGCGACGTCAAACTGCGCGTTCTTGTAGGCGTTCACGCCTTTATTGAGTTTGTCGCGCGCGCGCAGCTTATCGCAGCCGGCTCCGGCGGCCAGTGCGGCCACAACCACAGCCACAGTAAAAAGAACAGAGAAATTACGCTGCATTCCCGCTCTCCTTCGGATGATGGCTACGCCAGCACGGAATTACCGACAAGCGTCCCAAACCAGCCACGCGATGCTACTGTCCCGCCTCGATTTTGGCGGTGATGAGTCCAACGTGATCGATGCCCGATCCGCGCATGATATCGATGGCGCGCGCGACCTCGGCAAAATCGATATTGTCATCGCCCTTTATGAAGGCGATCTTGTCCGCACGCTCCTTGAAGATATCGAAGAGGCGCGGCCCGAGTTCGTTCCAGCTGCTCTGGTCCTGGTTAATCATCACCTTGCCGCCGCTCATTACTTGGACGACGATCGTCCGCTGGTCGGGTTCCGTCTGCTTCTGGTTGGGCGGCGGGGGCTGAGGGACCAGCGTCGGCAAGCCCGTCGGCGTTCGAGGCGTAATCACCATGAAGATGATGATCAGCACGAGCAAGACGTCGATCAGAGGCACGATGTTAGGCTCGGAAACCGGTCCTGAGCCGCTACCGCCAACTGCCATTCCCATGGTAAGACTCCTTAAGAAATACTGCGGATTGCGTTCGCCGCTAGTCCGAGCCAGTTGGCGGCGGAGGCGGTGCGCTTTTCGTGGGTGGAACCTTTTCGGTCAGCAAACCCAAGTTCTCGACGCCCGCCGCCCGTACTTCGTCAACCGCCTTGACCACGTCGCCGTATTTCGCGCGAGCGTCTGAACGAACGTACACGGTCTTATCCAACCGTCCGGTAAGCAGGTCCTTCACGTCGCCGGTGATCTCGTCCAAGCTGATTTCCTTGTTGCCGGGACTTAGAAACAGCCTGCCGTCCCGCGTGACCGCGACGATGATGGCATCATCCCGGTCGGCGTTGGGCATCTTGTCGGCGTTCTCGGCCTTGGCCATATCCACCGGAGCGCCGTGCTGCAACATCGGCGTAATCACCATGAAGATGATGAGCAGCACCAGCATGATGTCCGCCATCGGGATCACGTTCGGAGCGGCCATCACCGGCGGTGCTTTTGGTTTATATGCCATTGTTACTTCTTTCCGCCCCGCCGCGTGATGAAGTAGTTGATCAGTTCCATCGAGGAATTGTCCATCTCCACGTCGAAGGCTTCCACACGATTCGTGAAGTAGTTAAAGGTCCAAACGGCAGGCACGGCAACCAGCAAGCCGAGAGCCGTGGTGACCAACGCTTCCGCGATACCGCCAGCCACCGCCGAAAGACCGGTAACCTTGGAGCTGGAGATGCCTTTGAACGCGTTGATAATGCCCATCACGGTACCGAAGAGGCCGACGAAAGGCGCCGTGGAGCCGATCGTGGCGAGGCCCGAAAGGCCACGCTTCATCTCGGCGTGGACGATCGCGACGGAGCGTTCCAAGCCGCGCTTGGCCGCTTCGATTACTTCCTCGTCACTTACTTGAGCCGAAGCCGCCTGGAATTCGGAGAGGCCCGTCGCAACAACCTTGGCGATGTGGCTCTTTTTGTTGCGCTCGGCGATAGAGATCGCTTCATCGAGCTTGTTATCTTTCAGCGCGCCGGCCACCTGCTGGACGAAAATCCGGGATTGCTTCCGCGCCGCGCTGTACATCAGCGCCCGGTCGATCATGATGCCCACCGACCACGCGGACATAATGAACAGAATGAAGACCACCGTCTTCGCCGGGTAGCCCATGTTGTGCCACATCGTAATCAGGTCCCAGCCAACCTCGGGAGCCTGGTCTTGAAACATCGCCAGCAAGTGACTAGTAGTACGTTCGCGAGCATCACGTTCGATCCTCCTCCGTCCCATGCCATCGATCGCGGCAGTTATTCTGCCGGTCGCCAATCCCTGCCCTTCCAGATGATCGACACTCAATTCATCCCGCATCACTCAAAGCTACATCCGCACGGGCGCGGCCCTGCCCTAACCGCCAAGCGAGAAGACAACTTGAATCGTGGTATCCACCTCCACGGGCTGACCATTCAGCTGCGTGGGTTGGTAACGCCACTCGTGCACCGCGTCCATCGCGGCCCGCATCAGCAATGCCGGACCGGAAACGTACTGAAGCTCTTGAATCGTGCCATCCTTCGCAATAATCGCGTGCAACATCACCGTGCCCGAGACGTGCGCGGTCTTCGCGATCGCCGGATAGACCGGCAGCACTTGATGGATCAGCTTGGCCGCCGCTACGTTGCCGCCAACGCGGATGCGCTGTGGGCGTGGGCTTCGGTGGAGGCGGGGGACCTCCGCCGATAATTCCTCCCAAAACGCTCACCCGTGCCCCCTGGAACTCCCACTCCGCCTGCCACTCCGGCGTTCACGTCAGGGGCCTCATCCTTGATCATCTCTACTTTTTTGGGGATCACTGTGGGCGCAACCATCTTCTGCGGGGTGATGATCTTCGGCCTCACGATCGCCTTCACTGGCGCTGCTGGAGGAGGCGGGGGCGGAGGCGGCGCCGGAGCCACTAGAAACGTGTTCAGCATTCCCTTCGGCAGGGCTTCCGTGTAAATCAGCGGAATCAATATCATTACGCCTACAATCACGCCCTGAATTATCGCGGACATCGCCACGGTCCACGGCTTGTTCGTTTTGCTGCCGTGTGCACTGGAAACAACCAGTTGATCGAACATGTGATTTACCTCCTTGCGACCGCCGGGACGCGCTTTTCGGCTGCGGATCCGACGCGCACGGCGACTCCCCGCCCACCATGATACTTATTCCAAATTACAACAATCGGCGCCGCGATGCCAAAGCTGGAATACGTTCCTACCACAACTCCCACTACCATGGCAAAAGAGAATGCTCGGAGCACCTCGCCGCCCAACAAGTACAGAACCAAAACGGTCAGGAACGTCAAACCCGAGGTCAGTATCGTGCGCGAGAGGGTCTGATTGATCGCTTTATTCACGATCTCGACAAACGACTCTCGCCTCATGATTCGCAAATTTTCGCGGACCCGATCGAAGATCACGATCGTATCGTTCATCGAATAGCCGACCAGCGTGAGCAAAGCCGCGATCACCGTAAGCGAAATCTCATAATGAAAGAGCGAAAAAAATCCAAGCGTGATCAGCACATCGTGAAACACCGCGATCACGGCCGCAGCACCATATACCCACTCAAACCGGAACGCAATATATATGAGCATGCCCCCCAGCGCATAAAGCGTCGCGAGGAATGCCTGCCGCCGCAATTGCGATCCGACTTTCGGCCCCACGATCTCCGCGTCACGAATCGTGAAATCGCTCAGGGAAAAATTATTCTGCAAGGAGGCGATCACCGGAGCGGTGGCGCCTTCCACATTTTTCAGCTCGTCAAAATTGGTGACGATCCCGCCGTGCTCCGTGTCTCGCGCGGCGGTCAGGCGGTTTGCCAGTTGCGTGTAGCGATCTGCGGCAGTCGGTCCGAGGGAGAGGGGGTCTTTTTGCGTAAGAAGCGCGGACAGCTCGGGCGGCGTCACCGAATTGAAATCCAGCTTCCCTGATTTATCAGTGCCAAAAGTCGCGTGCAAAACGTCGAGAATCTTCTGCTTTCCGGCGTCCAGAGATTCGTCGTTCTGCTTCTGCTCGAGGCCGATGACAACGTCGTTCTGCGAACCCACCGAGCGAGAATCGCTAATTCCCTGGATGGTGCTATTCGCTAACCCCGCCTGCTGAAGTCCTTTTCGAATCCGATCGATCGGCGGCTTCCCGGCAAAGCGGACATACACAAGTGTGCCGCCGCGGAAATCAATTCCGTAGAGCGTCCCGTGATCGACCACAACCCGCTTGTAAATCGATATCCATCCGACGGCGAGAAGAATGAGGGACAAAGTGAAGAAATACTTCGCCTTTCCCATCCAGTCAATGTTGACGCCGTGGAAGAATTCCATGCCGAGTCCTACCCGTCTATCTTTGACACCATCAACTTGCGATTTGTGCCCCGCCAGCATCTTCGGCGAGGGATCAGTACCAGAACCAACTAAATACTCAACTGAGCTTGGCGGTCCATCCGTGACAGGTGGTAATCAAATATCACTCGCGACACGTAAATAGAAGTAAACAGGTTGGCTATCAAGCCGATCGTCAACGTCACCGCAAATCCCTTCACAGGCCCAGTACCGAAGAGAAATAGAAAGGCAGCAGAAACTAGAGTCGTGATGTGCGTGTCGATAATGGTCCGAAAAGCGCGATCAAATCCCACATCGACGGCCGGCGCAGGCAGTTTGCCGTTGCGCAGTTCCTCCCGAATGCGCTCAAACACGAGCACGTTCGAGTCCACACCCATGCCGATCGTTAGCACCACGCCAGCTATACCGGGAAGGGTGAGGACCGCCCCCGCAAAAGCCATAAAGGCCACCAGGATCAATAGGTTCAACAGTAGCGCCACAACCGCATTGACACCGCTAAGGCGGTAATAGATCACTAAGAAGGCCATCACAACGATCAAGCTTCCGACCGAAGCGCGAACGCCTTCACGAATCGAGTCCGCGCCAAGCGACGGACCCACTGTGCGCTCCTCGAGATATTTGATCGAAGCCGGCAAGGCCCCGGCCCTCAGAACGAGCGCCAAGTCCTTCGCTTGGTCCTCGGAAAAATTGCCCGTGATCTGGCCGTTATCCTCAATACGACCGCGTATCGTAGGAGCCGTGTACACTTTATGGTCCAGAATAATTGCCATGCGCTTGCCGATATTTGTTTCGGTGAACGGGCCGAACCGCGCGGCTGCAGCAGTCGATAGGTGGAAGTTGATTTCGAATTGTCCCGGATAGTCCGTACTCGGCTGCGGGGTTGCTCCCACGAGATCCTGGCCGGTGACAATCGGCGCTCGATCCACGATATAAAAAACTTGCTGACCCGCGGCCGAAGAGTCATCGGACCGCCCCGGCACAATCTCAGTCCCTTGCGGAAGTACTCCGCCATGAGCAGCCAGAGCGGCGCTCTCGGATGAATACGTCTGTTCGTCGGCAACCAGGGTCAGTTCGAGCTGCCCGCCCGCTTGGATCACGGACTTCGCGCGCGTCGGATCACCCTCACCAGGAAGCTGCACCAGGATTTCGTCGTCGCCGCGGCCGGTAAAGGCAATCGTCGGCTCAGTCAGACCAAGGCCGTTGATGCGGCGCGTAATGGTTTCAAGCGACTGGTCCATCGTCTGCGTGCGAAGGTCGGCGATTACCGAGGGCTTCAACGTAAGCAGGTAGCCGTTGTTTTCTCCCGCCGCCGGAGAAGTGGTCCAGTCGGTGAGCTGGCTGTTGATCAGGTCGCGAAAATCCGCGGAAGTTGCGGGGTCGACATCGCGAACCAGGATGTGCGTGTCGTCCACGCGGCGGATCTCGCCAAAACCGATGTGCTTGTCGTGAAGCTGCCTCGTTAGCAGATCGATGGTCTGATCGCAACGCTGGCCGATGGCTTCCTCCACCTGCACCTGCAGCACAAGATGGCTGCCGCCCTTCAGATCGAGTCCCAGCTTGATGCGGTCGGCAAGGTTCTGCTTTATCTGCGTGCCCGAAGTGGGGAAAACAGGCAGCCCGATCACGCCATAAATGCAAAGAAGGATTGCCGCGGCAATTAGAACAAACTTCCACTTGAGCTGCGAATTCATGCGAGCTGGCTAGCTCTCCTTGTTTTCGGCCTGGAGCCCCGCGATGGCGCTTCGCGAAACCTTGATCTTCACCTGCTCGGCGATGCGCAACTGAACGGCATCGCTCTCAAGCCCGACCACGGTACCGTGAATGCCGCCGTTTGTAATTACCTTGTCGCCGTTCTTCAGGTTGCTGAGCATAGCGGCAACCTTCTTTTGGCGAGTCTGTGCCGGACGGATCATCAGAAAATAAAAAATCCCGATGATCGCAATCATCGGCACCGCAAGCCCCAAGAATGGATTCGATTGAGTTTGCGCTTGGGCGAGCAGATATGCACTCGCAGCAGTGGCAATCCCAGTCATTTGTGTCATTGCGCCTTTTTCCGCCGCAGCGGCACCCGCCCAAACCGGCAGGCTAACGGGACCTGCTCACCGAAGATGTTACTCCGTTCCTTACCGCGCCCGGCGCCCGCTTGGGTTTGCCTGCGAGAGGCGTGCCTGAAGGTCAGAACGGAGTCTTTCCAGCTTCCCAAAACGGATAGCCTCTCGGATTCGCTTCATCATGTCAAGGTAAAAGTGGAGGTTATGGTGGGTGTTCAAGATGATTGAGAGAAATTCTCCGGTCGAATAAAGATGCCGCAGATACGCGCGAGAGTACCTGCTGCATACCGCGCATTCGCATTTCTCATCAATCGGCCGCGGATCGTTTGCGTAGCGCGCGTTGCGAATCAGCACGCGCCCCTCGGAAGTAAACAAGCAGCCGTGGCGCGCACTGCGCGTGGGAAGCACGCAATCCATCATGTCCACACCGAGGCCCACGTAATCGACAATTTGCTCCGGCTTGCCGACGCCCATCAGGTAGCGCGGGCGCTCCACGGGAAGGCGCGACGCCGCAATGCTTGCGATCTCGCAAGTGACCTCATGCGATTCGCCTACTGCCAGACCTCCGATGGCATACCCGGGAAAATCCAGATCAACGAGGGCATCCGCATTCTCGCGCCGCAGCGCTGGATGAACGCCGCCCTGCACGATGCCGAACAGCATCTGCCGCTCCCTATCTCCGCAGCGCGCGAAATAATCTCGCGAGCGTCGCGCCCAATTGAGCGTTCTCTCCGCCGCTCCTCGAGCGCGCACCTCACTCGACGGCGCCTCAATGCACTCGTCCAGCACCATCGCGATATCCGCGCCCAGCGCGATCTGAATTTCCAGCGACTTCTCCGGAGAGAGGAAATGCTCGGATCCATCCAGGTGCGAGCGAAATGTCGCACCTTCATCGGCGACTTTCCGCAGCGAGCTGAGGCTGAAAACCTGAAATCCGCCGGAATCCGTCAGAATCGGGCGCGGCCAAGACATAAATCGATGCAGTCCGCCCATTCCCCGGATCAGTTCGTGGCCCGGACGCAGGTAAAGGTGATAGGTATTGCCGAGCAGGATTTGGACGCCGAGATCTTCCAGGTCTTGCTGCGTCTGACCCTTTACAGTGGCCGCCGTCCCCACGGGCATGAACGCGGGCGTTTCAATCGCGCCGTGCGGCGTCGTAAGGCGCCCCAGGCGCGCGCCCGTGGGGTCCGTTGCAAGAATCTCAAAGTGAAAGCGCATCCAGGCGAGTGTATCAGGAGAACGCGGCCGTCAAGCCTGTCCTCACCAGCACATACACCACCCACAGCGAAAATATCCATGCGAACGCTTTAGCGAAGGATAGCTTCTTCGGCGCCGCCGCGCTGTAGCCGATCGCCAGCAAAATCATCACCCAAAACGAAAAAAGATCCACAGGCGTCAGCATGGCGACCAGCCACTTTGGAGAATTATCGGCAAGAAATGCTCCTGCATTCGATGCCACCAGATTCTGCAAATCGATCGTCGCTGGATCCTTGACGAGCAACACCACGATGCCCAGCAGCCCGGAAATCACATTCGGCATCCAGGAATACGATACGATGCCGAGCGACGTCTTGAAGTTGAATCTCGTCCCGCCCAATCCGTTTAAAACGCCGAGAAAAATCCCCGCAAGCAGCAACGCACCCGCAAAGGGTGCGATGATCACTTCGGCGTACGCCACTCGCGGCGTCCACTTGAGCTGCGCCTCCATCGTCCGTTGCTGCTGCTCTGCTGACAATTGCTGAAAGCGGCTCGAGTTCGCCACCTGTTTATCCAGGTAGCTGCGCCACCCGACTCGATGGCTGAAAAGCGCCACTACGACTAGTGCCAAGAGGCAGGCTAGAATTACCGGCGGAAGCCACGTGGGCCGGCGCGCAATCGACTCGAAAGTTTTCTGCGGACTAAAAAGCGCTCCCAACATTCTGCCGATGGCGTTGCTGGGTTCGGGTGCCTCGACGGCGGTAGACCGGAGAGCTGGACATTTCTGTTCTCCTCTGCTCAGGGAATGCGGGTCGATCTCTTCCCCTAATTACGCGCGGGAGGACAAAAAATTACGCGGTAAGCCATAATTAATAGCGGTTCAGCACGCGCGTGACACTCGGCGAGACGAGTTCGTAGCGGATATTGCGCCAGCGAATCCGCCGCGTCAAGAGTGACGCAATGAAGTTCCACGTGAAGAGGAAGGGCACAACAGGAGCCAGCGCCACCCACACCCAGCTCCATTGATTGAGCTGATCTCGCCACTCGGGCAGCATCTCGGCCACGGCAATCGTGCGAAGCGCGCCCTTAATGGCGGGAAGCAACACGACCAAAAGCGCCATCAGCGCAAGCTGTACCCAGGGATCGCCACCGGCCATCGTCATCACCACCACCACGGCCGCATAAATCAGCGTAAGCGAATAGCTGACGTTTGCAGCCGCACCCATCAGCCAGCGCCGCGGAGAATATACCCGCGCGATTAACATTTGCCGGTTCGTAAATTCGAGCAGGCTCGCGGGCGTCCACGGATGCGTCGTCGCGGCCATGCATTCCGCACAAAACAGAATAGGTCTGCCGGCTGCTTCGAGAGCGTGCGTCAAGGCCAGATCGTCGCTGACGGCGCCCTTCCATGACTCGAGGACCTTTTCATCTTCGAACGTTTTCCGGAGGATCGCAGTGCCGCCTCCCCAGCAGAAATTTTCGCGCGGCCGTCCTAGTAAGGTCGCGATCGCAGCGTTCCAGGCCGATGCCATTGCGCTCGAGAAGCCTCCGGAGCCGATTGAACGGCTTGGGATTATCCATCTGTACGCCGTGGTCGCGCCCAAGCGGGTGTCTTGCAGCGGCGCAATCAGCTTGGTCAGCCAGCCTCGCGAAAGGCGCGCGTCCGAATCCACGAAAACCAGAACTTCGATATTCTCCGGCAGCGACTCCACGGCCTTCCTCAGATTTTGCACTTTACCGCTGCAACCCTCCGGAGGGCCGGCGAACACGATGTGAACCGGCCGCACGCTCGCGTCCTTCACTTCCCCGGCGATTTTCACCGCCGGATCGCGCTCGCTGGAAATCGCAAAATAGATTTCATAGTTCGGATAATCGAACCGCGCCAAAGCAGCAAGGTTTTCCTTCAACCCCGGCTCGATTCCCTTGCACGGACAAATTACCGCCGCCAGGGGCGCGTAAAAGCCCGCGTGCGAACCTAGCCGCCGCCGCACCATGCGAAACCACTCGAACCCATCCCAAAGCGAATAAAGCCCGAGGGCGATCTGCACCACAATCAGTATGTAGAAGACGTAAATCACTGCCGCGAGGATAGCAAAAACCGCGTTCAGGTGGCACTTCTGCCACTCGTTGACTTGCCGAATCGTCACGGGTAAAATGCCGCTCCACTAGGTCGTCTTCTTCCGAATTCCCTCACTGGAGGAACCGATGTCTACACCCGCTGCTCAACCCTTAAACGAAGCCAAGCTTCACGAGTTCGTGATGAAAGCTGTCGGAGAAATGGGCGCGGCCATGAATGCCGTGCTCATCCTAATCGGCGACAAACTAGGACTCTACAAAGCAATGGCCGGCGCTGGACCGATAACGTCCGCGGAACTTGCGGCAAAAACCAAAACGACCGAACGATACGTCCGCGAATGGCTTTCGGCCCAGGCCGCAGGCGGATTTGTCACCTATGACGCTGCGTCTGGAAAATTCTCTCTCCCGCCTGAACAGGCGATGGCGCTCGCCAACGAGCAGAGTCCCGTCTTTCTTCCGGGCTTCTTCCAAATGCTAAGCTCCGCCTTCGCGGACGAACCGAAAATCTCGGAAGCCTTCCGCACCGGCCATGGCGTGGGCTGGCATGAGCACGATCATCAGCTCTTCGCCGGAACGGAGCGCTTCTTCCGCCCCAACTACCGCGCCCACCTGATTACTGAATGGATTCCAGCCCTCGGCGATACGGAAGCGAAACTGAAAGCAGGGGCGAAGGTTGCCGATGTCGGTTGTGGTCTCGGAACTTCGACGATCCTGATGGCCGAGGCCTATCCGAAATCCACTTTTGTTGGTTCCGACTATCACCCGAAGTCCATCGAGATGGCGCGAGAGGCCGCAGTCAAGGCCGGCGTGGCAAATCGTGTGAAATTCGAAGTCGCGAAAGCGAAAGACTACCCCGGCAAAGGGTTTGACTTCGTTGCATTCTTCGATTGCTTGCACGACATGGGCGATCCGGAAGGCGCCGCACGACATGTGCTGGAAACCCTCGCCCCCGATGGAGCGTGGATGATCGTCGAGCCATTCGCTAACGACAAGTTGGAAGATAACTTGAATCCGATCGGCCGCATTTACTACGGTGCTTCAACTATGCTGTGCACGCCCGCCTCACTCTCCCAGGAAGTGGGACTCGGACTCGGCGCGCAGGCTGGCCAGGGGCGGCTGACCAAATTGCTCAATGCGGCGGGATTCAAGCGCGTTCGCCGCGCTGCCGAAACGCCGTTCAATATTGTGCTCGAAGCGCGCCCCTGAGTTTCAGCGCGCGCGCCGGGAAAATATTTTTCGGAGCACTCGGTCGGCGGCGGCATTCAATTCAAGCTGGAATTTTCCGGCTGCCTGCCGAGCCTGCTCCATCAGCGAGGGATCGAGCAGCAGAGCCACCCGGTCCACGAAAGGACCTGACGTCCGGGCGCGCCTGGACTGGCGCCCTGAATCGGTGGCGGAAAGTTTCTCGTACAGTTCCAAGTCGTGCCAAAACTCTTGGGCGTCCTCGTCCGTCCAGTCGAGTGACTGTCCGAGCGCCACGAAAAATTCCTCGCGAAAAAGATCCAGAAAAGGTATCGCGAGTTCGAGATTTGCCTTTCTTTTCGTCGGGCGCAAACCGGCCGCTTTCTTTCCCCTCTTTTTCTTCCGCGGCGCTTTTGCGCCTCGCACCGTCACGCTTACTTTCAGCCGGGCGGGAAGCGCCGCTTCAATTCGCAGCACCGTCGCCAAAATCGACTCCCGGCGAATCGTCTGCAACTGTTCGCGATAAAAGGCTGGCTGATCGGCGCGTCCCGGCCGTCGATTCTCAGCCGCATACATGTCGAGAAACCGCGGCACCATCTCGTTGCGGTCGAGCGTCGCAAGCAAGATCGCGGCCGCTTCGCGGGCCCGCACCACCAGTTCTCGGGGACGATAGGGCATCAACGGTTCCACTGCCGGCAATAGTGCTCGTCGTGGCTACCACTTAGGTACGCGAATGCGACCCCGCCCGCAACAGGATTTGCTTTTCGCGCGCTAAAAAACAAAAGGCCCGGACATTCCTGCCCGGGCCCTGCACTTCCCTCAACTGATCTTGCTATTCGCTTTGCGACTTAGTGTACCGGACCTGCGATCGGACGCTCTTCCCGTCGCGTACCCCCGGTCACCGGCCGCGTCGGCTTCTCGAATTTGCCCAATGCAATTTCGAGCGCCTGCTCCGCGGTGCGAACGAAATGAATCTGGACGCCCTCGAGTATTTGCGGCGGCAGATCCTCCTTCACGTTCAGCTCGTTTTCCGACGGCAGAATCACCTCGCGTATGCCCGCGCGCTTCGCTCCAAGCACCTTTTCCTTGATCCCGCCGACCGGCAGCACGATGCCGGAAAGTGAAATTTCGCCTGTCATCGCCACGCGCGGACGAACCGGACGCCCGGTCAGCAAGCTGACCAGCGCTGTCACCATCGCCACGCCCGCCGACGGTCCGTCCTTCGGCACCGCCCCCGACGGCACGTGGATGTGCAGGTCAAGTTTGCGGAAGAAGTCCGCGTCGATGCCGTAACGCTCGGAATTCGCACGCACCCAGCTCAGCGCTGCGCGCATGGACTCCTGCATCACCTCACCCAGATGCCCGGTCATCGTAAACTGCTTTCCGCCGCGCATCTTGCTGGCCTCGATGAAGACGATGTCGCCTCCCACCGGCGTCCAAACCAAGCCCACTGCGACGCCTGGTTTCTGCACCCGCTCTTCCACTTCCTTTTCCAGACGGAACTTCGGAATGCCCAGCGCCTCGCGAATTACTTCGGGCGTCACCTCCAACTTCTCCAGCTTGCCCTCGGCAATTCTCCTGGCTTGCTTGCGCACCAGCGTGGCGATTTCGCGTTCGAGATTCCTCACACCTGCCTCGCGTGTGTAGTGGTGAATCAGATCGTGCAGCGCTTCATCACTGAATTCGATCTGCTCGCCCAGCTTGATCCCATGCTCCTTCGTCTGGCGCGGAATAAGAAACCTCTTGGCGATGTGAATCTTTTCCTCCTCGGTGTAGCCGGGGAGTTCCAGAATCTCCATGCGATCGCGCAGCGCCTCTGGAATCGGGTCCATCCAGTTCGCCGTGGCCACGAACAGCACCTTCGACAAATCGAACGGCACGTCCAGGTAGTGGTCGCGGAACGTCGAGTTCTGTTCCGGATCAAGCACCTCCATTAGCGCCGCCGAAGGATCTCCGCGGAAATCGCGGCCCAGTTTATCCACCTCATCCAGCATCAGCACAGGATCCATAGTCTCCGCTCGGCGAATGCCTTGAATGACCTGGCCCGGCAAGGCGCCGATGTAAGTCCGGCGGTGCCCCCGAATTTCAGCCTCGTCGTGCATTCCGCCAAGCGATATTCGGACGAACTTCCGGCCCATCGCCCGCGCGATCGATTGGCCGAGTGAAGTTTTCCCCACTCCAGGAGGCCCCACGAAGCAAAGGATTGGACCCTTCATCCCCGGCTGGATCTTCTTCACCGCGAAATAATCCAGAATGCGCTGTTTCACCTTTTCGAGGTCGTAGTGATCCTCGTCCAGGATTTCCTGCGCCTTTGCGATATCGATTTGCCCCTCGCCTGTGCCGGAGGTTTTGTTCCATGGAAGCGAAGTCATCCATTCCAGATAGGTCCTCGAAACCATGTACTCGGCCGAAGCGGGAGTCATCTTCGCCAGCCGCTTGAGCTCGCGCTCGCATTCCTTTCTTGCCTCCGCGGACATGCCCGACTCTTCCATCTTTTTGCGGAGCTCTTCCACCTCGGATTGCGCGTCATCCGATTCGCCCAATTCTTTCTGAATGGCCTTCATCTGCTCCCGCAGCAGAAATTCACGCTGGCTCTGGTTTACCTGCTCCTGCACCTGGTCGTGAATCTTGCTCCGGAGTTCCAGCACTTCCTTTTCCTTGGAAAGCTCGTTGCTGAGCGTTTCAAGGCGTTTGCGGACGCTGAATGTCTCCAGCAATTCCTGGCGCACCATCGTGTTGAGCGACGGAAGCGTCGAGGCAACAAAATCCGCCAGCCGCGCTGGCGTATCGATGTTGCTGGCTTCGGCTTGGAGATCGTCGGAGAGCTGCGGCGAACGCGCCACGACCTCTTTGAATAACTCGAGAACGTTGCGTTCGAGCGCTGTCAGTTCGGCGTCGCGTTGATTTTCCAAGTCGGGCTGCGCCTCCACGCGCGCCCGCAGGAAAGGCTTCAACCCCGTCACTTCGAGAACGCGAATGCGCTCCAGCCCTTCTAGAAACGCCACAACGTTGCCGTTGGGCATTCGCACCATTTTGTGAACTTTGGCCAACGTTCCTACACCGTGAAGATCGGCGCCTGTCGGAATCTCGACTCGCGGATCGAGCTGCGCCACCACGCCAAGAAGCTTTTCGGGCCCCTCCAGCGATTCCAGCAGGGCCAACGAACTCTCGCGCCCCACGGGCAGCGGCATGACCGCGCCTGGAAACAGAACCGTGTCTCGTACCGGGAGGATGGCTAACTCGCCGGGAATCACTCTTGTCGTTGTCGCCACTTTGACCCCCTAAGGGCAATTTTGCCGGAGCGGGCTGAACCGCCCCACTCAAACTAATCGGCTACCAACAAACTTAGATGCATAGCAAGGCGATAAGGATTTACCCAATTTCCTCGGTCGTTGTAAGAATACTTGAGCATCGTACGCTAATATAATCAAGAAAGCAAACGGGCGGTCTCCAACATCGTAAACGGCTAATTAACATATACTTATCCGTTCGCGAGATCCCGCGCCAGCCGAAGGGCCCCCTCACGATCATTCACAGTGCCATCTAGCTGGGCTTCCTCAACTCGCTCCAAAATCGCCGTAAATTGCGGCCCAGGCCTCAGTCCTAGTCCTATCAAATCGTCTCCATCCAACAGCCGGGGGGGCCGGACCTGTTCCGGAGGGGTCTCCGTCAGAAAGCGCCGAACGAACTCATAGTTGTCCAAGTGACCATGGCTCGAAAGACAGTCCAGGCGGTGCAGTTGGAGATGCTCTTCGAATCGCGGCATGCGGACGAACCGCTTTAGCGTGGCGGGTTTCATCTGCAAGACATCCTTGAACCGCATGTGATTGGCCACCAACGCAGCGATTTGGTCCGTATCGTCATTCGAAAATCGCAAGCGACGGCAGATCTCTTCCGCCATTCGCGTTCCGATTTCCGCGTGCTCGCTAAAACGTATCCGGTCACCTGGACCGGATGGCGGTGTAAAGGTGGACGGCTTGCCCACATCGTGCAATAGGACTCCCCACGCCAGTGTACGCGGGGAGCCGGCGGGCAGCCCTTCAATCATCAGGAGCGTGTGCTTCCAGACATCCCCCTCGGGATGGTATTCCGGCGGCTGCTCGACCCCCTTCATGCGCGCAATTTCCGGCAGGAGCTCGGGAAGCAAGCGGGTTTCATCCAGGAACTCGAATGCCCGGCGCGCCGCGCCCTCAGTGAGCAGCTTGGTAAGTTCATCGCGAAGTCGCTCGGGCGAAACCTGGTGAATCTGGGGTGCCAGCTCTTGGATGGCGCTGAAAGTACGACCTTCGATCGCGTACCGAAACCGCGCGGCAAAACGCACGGCGCGGACCATCCGCAGTTTGTCCTCGTTTAAGCGGTCGCTCGGATGTCCGATGGCGCGAATGATTCCCGACCGCAAGTCGTCGCGCCCGCCGACGAAATCGAGGACTTCCTCCGTCTGCGGATCGAAAAGCAGTGCGTTCACCGTGAAATCGCGCCGCTTCACATCTTCTTGCGGCGATTTCGCATACACCACGTGATCCGGATGCCGTCCATCCGAGTAACCCACGTCCGAGCGAAACGTTGCGACTTCCACCTGCAAGTCGGCGCTTTCGCCGGAATTTTCCGTCACCACGATCACGCCGAATTTCGCGCCAACTGCGAGACTATTCGGAAAAAGCTGCTGGACACGATCCGGCGTCGCGTCGGTGGCCACATCATAATCCGCGGGTTCGCGTCCCAGCAAAATGTCGCGCACGCAGCCGCCCACAAAATACGCCTGATGCCCTGCCGCTCGCAGCGTGCCGCAAATGACTTCCGCAAATGCGCGCGCGTTCATAGTGTTATGCATCGACGCGGAGAACCATCCCGGTGATGTCATCGTGCTGCCGCGCGTAGCCAGTGAATGAGTTCACCTCGGTCATCACACGCTGCCAAGTAGCGGCCGCAGGCTCATCAGGCGCGAATCGGACGCAAGGGAGCAACCGCGATTCTCCAAATTCCTCGCCCTTATCGTTAACTGCTTCCACGAGCCCATCGGTGAAAATGAAAAGCAAGTCGCCCCGGCTGAGCTGTACCTTTGCGGACTCGTAAACCGATTCGGTGTCCGTGAAAAGCGGCAAGCCAAATGGCGGCCCGCCCGCCGAAAGGCGTTCCACTATCCCGGAAGCGCGCCAAAGAATCGGATTATTGTGCCCGGCATTCGTATACTCTAATTTCCGCGTTTGCGGATCGATCTGAGCGATGAAGGCTGTCGTGAATCGACCGCCGTCCATGTTGTTGGCCCGCGTATACCGGTCCAAGCCAGACACGATCTCGGCGAGCGGGCTGGAGGTCGCTGCCAACGCGCGCAAGCTGGCTTGAAACGTCGCCATTAGCAGCGCGGCCGGAACACTTTTTCCCGCAACATCCGCAACGACGATAAGCAGGTGTCGAGCTCCTGCTGAGTCCGGTAGCGAACGCAAGAACGCGTCATAGTAATCGCCTGCGACGGTGTTTTGTGGTCGCGTCGCAAAAGCAATATCGAAGCCCGCGATATCAGGCGCTTTCTGGGGCACGAGCCTTTGCTGAATCTCGCGTGCGATTTCGAGATCGCGCTTCATCGTTACGCGATCCGCCAGTTCGAGGGCCAGCAGCACAAACAAAATCAGCGTGCCGATCCAGCCAAGTCGCATGCCGACGTCGTGCGTGCCCGAACGAACATCTGGCAGAACCAGTAAAAACACCATCGCGATCAGGAGAAGGACGCGCCGCGCAGGCGACAATTTCATAAGCATCGCTTGAAAGACTGCCCACGCGGCGCGCCAGAACCTTCGTGCCCCGCGTTTTGTTCGCGCGATTTCGTCCCAGTCCACATCCCGCGAATAGAGGTCGTAGCTGGCCTTGGCTTCTGAGAGGAACTGCCCCCAAAGCTGCTCGACCTCGAGGCCTTCAGTGATCCGTGTCCAAAAAGCTCGGAAACGCCTCGTTCGCTTTCGCGGCGCGCTTGGGATCGGGTTGGCTGCGGTCGTCATGGGAATAAGGCTCAGTGTGTATCGGGTACGTCGTCTTTTCGGCTTTCGAGTGAGCCACCCAGCTGCACTTTCGAAAAGCCAAATCGGTCGCGCAGGCGGTCGGTCGTGCGCGCCAACCGTTCGAGTTTTTCGCGCCGCCCTGGATCGAGAAGATCGAGCTGGCCCGACCCTGCGGAAAAAGAAGAGAACGCGACGCCGACCAAGCGCAACATGGCGGACCCGTTCCAGGCGCCGGAAAAAAGTTCGCGGATCACGCCAAGCAGCACGGAGTCGAGATCGCACGGCTCGGCAAGCGTGTGACTTCTGGTGATGGTTCGAAAATCGGTGAATCGCAGCGTCAGCGTGACGGTTGAAGCGTGAAGGCCGGCATCGCGCAAACGTTTGCAGGCTTTTTGGCACAGATGGCTCAGGGCTGACTGCAATTGCTGCCGGTCATTTGTGTCCTCGCCGAAAGTTTGGTTGTGCGAGATCGACTTCGGCTCAGCGTCAAAGAAAAACTCATAGGAATCGATCCCGCGTGCCTTCCGATGCAGGGCCGTCCCCCAGCGTCCGAAGGACTCCTCCAAGTGCGCCAGCTCTAGCACTTGCAACTGCGCGATAGTTTCGATTCCGAGCGCCTTCAGCGCCGTTTCCGTGACCCGGCCTATGCCCGGAATCCGTCGCACGGAGAGCGGAGCGAGGAACGAAGTTTCGCTGCCGGGCGGCACCCAAACCAGTCCGCGAGGTTTGGCCTGCTCGCTCGCCACCTTAGCAACGAGGCGGGTAACAGCGAGTCCGCCGGAGCATGGCAGTCCAGTGACCGCCGTGATCTCGCGAAGAAGTTTGTGCGCTGCGCCAAGCGCCGGGCCGTGTAGGCGCTCGGTGCCGGTCAAATCGAGATAGGCTTCATCGATCGACGCCATTTCCACGACCGGCGAAAATTTCGCAAGGATCGCCGCGACTCGATCGCTCCATTGGCCGTAAAGCTCATGATGCCCGTCGAGGAAAACGGCCTGAGGGCATAATTTCCCGGCGGTGCGCAACGGCATCGCGGAATGAACGCCAAACTGCCGCGCCTCGTAACTGGCGGAGGTGACCACGCCGCGCTGATCGCGCCGACCTCCCACAATCACGGGCAACCCCTTTAGCTCCGGACGCGCCAGCAATTCCACCGAGACGAAGAAGGCGTCCATATCGATGTGCAAAATCGAAGGCGCCGATTCAATTGGAAGCGTTGCGGGCGCGGTGCGCTTCGCGCGAAATTGGGCCAGCTTCGGCATGGCCCTCAATATAGCGCCAGATTCGGATGAAGTGGGCATTTTCGGAGTCCCAAAGTGTGACGGGTAGAACAGGGCGCCGTGCTTTGTTTCCAATAACTTAGACCGGTTTCTATTCGCCAGAGCTGTCGATTAGAAAAATAGCGGCGGGTGCGCCTGGCGCCGGCGCTCACGCGGCCGGATGGCCGGCGATGCAGGTCCCGGCACACGCCTCCGTGCCCTTTTGCCGACGTTCTGTCTCCATGCACTTTTCTTATCATCGCGAGCCTACGTTAGCAGGGCCCCAAAGAAGCGCAAGCACGAGAACCTGTGGACTTTGCTTCCGACGTGGCGGCTTTACGTACCCTGTCGCGGACAACTACAGCGAATTCCTCATCGCGTGGAGCGTCACATATTTCTAAAGTCGTAGAATGGCGAGAGAATTAGCGGAGAACGAAACCGATGAATGTGTCCGCCATAGAAGGTAAGCATCAAAGGAGCTACATCCCGGCGGCAGGCTTCCATTGGCTTTTGCCCCTCTTTGATCTGGTCACCAAACCGACGGGGGCCGACCAAGCTCGAAGCGCTCTGCTGGAGCAAGCCGAGCTGCGGCCTGGCCAGCAAGCTCTGGACATCGGTTGCGGCACGGGCACTTTGGCGATTCTATTGAAGCGGCTACATCCTGAGATTGAGGTGGTCGGTCTGGATCCCGACCCGAAAGCACTTGCTCTCGCAAGGCGAAAGGCGCAACGAGCAGCGGTCTCACCCCGCTTCGACCGGGGATTTTCGGACACGCTCGCGTACGCGGCGGATTCCTTCGATCACGTATTTTCTTCCTTCATGTTCCATCATCTGAGGAGCAATCAGAAGGAAGAGACCCTCCGCGAGGTTCGCAGGGTTCTCAAGCCGGGGGGCTATCTCCACCTGCTGGATTTTCGCGGACCGAATACCGGGGATACTCGCCTGGTCACGCGCTGGTTTCACTCACGCCGCATCCTCAAAGACAACACGGAGAGCCACATTCTCGAGCTAATCGCTAAGGCTGGACTTGCAGAGGCGAAGATCCTTCGTCGTCAAACCGTAGTTTTTGGATTCGTGCATGTTGCCTACTACCAGGCATGCGCCTTGAAGTCGCCCTTCAGCAAAGACGCACGGAACCTTGCATGACGCTGGGGCGTCGCATCTTCTACGCGCCGCCCGCGGGCCCTACTTTCCCTGAATCGAGATGAGTTCGACTTCAAAGACTAAAGTGGCGTTGGGCGGAATCACGTTACCCGCTCCCCGTTCGCCGTAAGCAAGTTCCGCTGGAATGAAAAGCTGCCACTTCGATCCGACGGGCATCAGTTGCAGCGCTTCGGTCCAACCCTTAATCACCTTACCCACGGCGAACGTCGCGGGTTGGCCGCGCTTGTACGAACTGTCGAATTCCGTGCCATCGAGAAGAGTGCCCTTGTATTGGCAAACGACCGTATCGGCCGCAATGGGTTTCGGCCCCGTGCCTGCGGTCAAGATTTTGTACTGAAGGCCGCTCGGCAGGGTCACGACTCCTTCCTTGGTTTTATTCTCGGCAAGGAATGCTGCGCCCGCTTTTTGGTTCTCCGCGCCGAGCTCCTGCATCTTTGCCTCCGTGGCCTTCTGTACCTGATCCTTCAATTTCTCAAGGTCCGCCGCAGCTTCCTCGTCGGTCAGCAGGGTCTTGCCGCCGGACAGGGCGTCCTTCAGACCGCGCGCCACGGCAGCAGCATCCAGCTCTACAGGCTGCTTGCTGAGACCTCGGCCGATATTCAACCCGAGGGCGTAGCTATCCTTTTCCTTGTCGGTGGTAAGGGCCGGCGCGGTGTTGCTTTTGGGCGCGGACGCATCGCTCTTGGTTCCAGGAGCCACGTGGGGCTTCGCCGCGGGAGTTTTTGCAGCGGTAGACGGTTGGGAGTTCGCAGCAGGAGGCTGCTGCGCAAAGGCGCTTCCAAGCAGCAGCGCAGTGCCGGCCAATAAGATTAGGGTTGCTAACGACAATTTTCGCATTTCGCTATTGTGGCACCCTCCCGTCGACAGCGCAAATCCACACAGAGGAGAAGTGCCCCGTGGAGCAGGGTCACACGTTGGAAACGCGGGTGCACTTTTCTGCTGCAAAGACGGCCAGTCTGAACGATACTATCGAGCGTCCGCCGGGATTACGACCGCAGCCAGCCGGAAACTTCACACACAATCAGGGTGTCTGTACATTTAGCGACCTCGCTCACCGCCGAGGCCGGGCGATGTGCGTGAGCCTCTCATGGCCGGCAATCCATGCCCAAGCCAACTATCTCTCAAGAGGGGTGGCGAGGATTATGAATATCGGCAATTCCGGAACCGGGCGAATCGGCCCGTTCGAAGTGTTTTACCCGGGCGAACCCGCACTACGGCGGGCGCGGCACAACGACGATCCAGCCCTTCCGGGACAACTATTCGTCGTGGAAGGAATCGACGGCTCGGGCAAATCAACGCAACTCAGCCTGCTGCACAAGTGGCTCGAGTCGCGAGGCTACGGAGTGATTTTCAGTCAGTGGAACTCTTCCCCGCTGGTGAAGGACACCACCAAACTCGGCAAGAAAAAGAAAATGCTTACACCGGCGACCTTTTCGCTGATTCACGCCACGGATTTCGCCGACCGGATCGAGCGCAGCATCCTGCCGCTCTTGAAAGCGGGCGCGATCGTGCTTTGCGACCGTTACATTTATACGGCTTTCGCGCGGGACGTGGCGCGCGGAATGGACCGGCGATGGCTCCGCGATCTCTACGGCTTCGCCGCGAAGCCCACGGTTGCTTTCTACTTTCGCGTTCAACTTGAAACGGCCATCGGACGCCTCGTTGGCGCGCGCGACGGATTCAAATTCTACGAAGCGGGAATGGACCTCGGGTTGAGCGACGATCCCGAAGAAAGCTTCCGGATTTTTCAGGGCCGCATCATCGAAGAGTACGAAAAGATGATTCCGGAATTCGGATTGACCGTGGTGGATGCGATGCTTCCCGTGGAAGTGCAACAAGCCCAAGTGCGCCGGATCGTTAGCAGGCATCTTGAAACCGCGAAGGAATTGAGGATTCGACCATGAGACAAAGCTATGGAAAGCAATTGCCCGGCATGAACCCGTTCGATCTCTCTGGAAAGCTGGTTGTGATCGAGGGAACGGACGGCGCGGGACGGACGACCCAAATCAATCTTCTGAAGCCATGGCTCGAGGAGTTGGGCCATGCCGTGCTCGATACGGGCATGACCCGCTCACACCTCGCGGGCGAAGGCATCCGGCGCGCGAAAGAGGGAAACAATCTCGGCCGCGTGACCCAGAGCCTCTTTTACGCCACCGATTTCATAGATCGCCTGGAGAATGAAATCATGCCCGCTCTGCGCGCCGGCTTTATCGTGCTCACCGACCGTTACATCTATTCGCTGATGGCCAGAGCCATCGTGCGCGGCGTGGACGCGGCCTGGATTCGCAGCATCTACAGCATGGCGCTGGTGCCAGACGCCGTTTTCTACTTGCGGATCGGAGTCGAGGAGTTGATCCCACGTGTCGTTTTCTCTCGCGGATTCGATTACTGGGAATCCGGCATGGACGTATTCCCCGGCCACGACATGTATGAAAGTTTCCGCAGTTATCAGGCCGCGCTGCTGGCGGAATTCGACCGGCTCAGCGCGGAATTCAATTTCGAAACCGTGGACGCCGCCGGTGAAGTTGAAATTGTGTTCGCACAACTCAAGAGCAAAATTCAGCGCATCCTCGAAAGGAATTCGCGGGCGACGTATGATGCCAAGCATCGTGTCGAACCGGCGCTATCCCCGAACCACCAGTTCGAGAATCCGTTCGTATCCGCGCTGGTCGCCAGCGCGCTGAAAGAGCCGAGATTCTCCTTTCCAACCGCCGCGCCAAATGCTTCGAACGGAAACGGAAACGGGCATCGCGTGACGCAACAGAAATAGCGGCGCTCGAGACGCAAACTCAACTACAATGTTTGCGGGCGTGGGGTTTCCGACTTCAGATTACAACCCTCCAAGCCAACTAGGATATGGCCTTGAAGCACGCCATCCGGGCATCGTTTCACCTTGCCCTCCTGTGTTTCCTTGTTTTCTGCTGCGCGCGGGTGTGGGCGGCGACTGGCGGAAGCATTTCGGGAACAGTGACCGATCAGAGTGGAGCTTCGATACCTAGCGCCAGCGTGACGCTGGTCAACCTTGACCTGGCCGCCAGCTACAAAGCCACCACGGATGCGCAGGGCTTCTACTCTTTTCCTAATCTGCCGGTGGGCCGCTACGAGATGACCATCGAAGCAACGGGATTTAAGTCTCAGAAGAAAACAGGTTTGGTGGTTGACGCAGACGCAGCGGTCCGAGTGGACGCCTCACTGGCGGTGGGCAACAAGACCGAGACGGTCACCGTGACGGCCTCCGCGGCCCAAGCCGAAGCGCAGGTGGATACGGTGGCGACTCATCTGGGCGAAGTGGTACAGGCGGTGCAGATTACTTCCTTGCCGCTGAACGGCCGCAGCTACACCGACCTGCTCGCAATTCAGCCGGGAGTGAGCCCTGTGACCACGCTGACCGCTACTTCCGTGATCATGTCGGGCGTTACCGGGACGATTAATCCATCCGGCGACCTGAACCCTGGCGATGTTTCCATCAACGGCCAGCGAGAATCCTCAAACGGATTCATGGTGAATGGCACGGACGTGCAGGAACACATGAACGGCGGTACATCGGTGATTCCGAACTTGGACTCCATACAGGAATTTCGGGTGCTGACCACCAACTTCGATCCTGAATACGGGAATTACAACGGCGGAATGGTCAATGTAGTCACTAAATCCGGCAGCGACGCCTATCACGGCAATGTTTTCGAGTTTCTGCGCAACACGGTTCTCGACGCCAAGAATTATTTCGCCGATACGCGCGGCGCCTTCCGCCAAAACCAGTTTGGCGGCACCATCGGCGGCCCAATAAAGAAGCAAAAGCTTTTCTTCTTCGCTGACTACCAGGGGACACGCACGGCGCAAGGCGTCACGTCGCCAGTTACGTCCGTGCCATCGCTGGCCGACCGTACGGGCGATCTTTCAGACGTGGAAAGTTCGCTCACTGGAAAAGTGAGCGGGCCCGCGCTGGCCACCCTGCTCACCAATGAACTTGGCTACCCGGTCTCACAGGGTGAACCGTATTTCACGCCCGGCTGCACGAGCGCGAATTGCGTTCTTCCGGGCGGGCAGATTCCAATGAACGCCTGGTCGGCTCCTGCCATGAATCTTTTGCAATACATTCCCAAACCGAATCAGCCCGGCAACGTCTTTTCGACTGCCGCCTTCGATGAAACCGTTCGCGACGATAAGCTGGCCGGACGAATGGACGCGAATCTAGGATTGGGCCAGTTTTCCTTCTACTATTTTCTGGACAACTATCGCTTGGACAATCCGTATCCGGGTGCGCAAGGTGGCGCCAGCGTTCCGGGATTTGACGCTCTGACGATCGGGCAAGCGCAGCTTTTTACGCTTGGCTATACCCGTGTATTGGGAGCGCAGACCGTAAATGAATTCCACGCCGGGTTGATTAGAAATTCGAACGACATCGGCAGGCCGCACGGCGGCTTGGGCGTCACGCTGGCGTCGCAAGGATTCGTTACAGGAGCCGGAACTCCAGGGATTACAGTGCAGGCGCCGCAATATGAAGGCGTCGAAAATATCGTGTTTCCCTCGTTCATCATCGGCGTGCCTGTCACCAATACCATTCAATGGAACAACACCCTTTATTTGAGCGACTCGGTTTCCAAAGTGATCGGCGCGCACACGCTGAAATTTGGCGGCGAATTTCATGCGGATCAGGTAAATGAGCATCCGAACGCCACCTTCAACGGCACGTTCAATGTTCTTGGCACCGAAACCGGTTCAGCCTTCGCCGATTTTCTTTTGGGCGTTCCTAGCAACTTCACGCAATCCACGGGCCAGCCCTTTTATCTTCGAAACCGCTATGCCGGAGCGTTTTTCGAAGATAGCTGGCGCCTCCGCAGCGATCTTACGGCCAACCTCGGCGTGCGCTGGGACTTGATCATGCCCTGGTGGGAGAAAAACAATAATATTCAAACGGTGGTGCCGGGCGAGCAATCCGTTCTCTACCCGAACGCGATTCCCGGTTTGGTGGTGCCCGGCGATCCCGGAATCCCTTCCACTTTGTCGCCCTTCAAGTATCACAATTTTGCACCGAGAATCGGCCTCGCGTATTCGCCCCGCTTCGATCACGGAGTTTTAGGAAAGATCTTTGGCGGCCCGGACAAAAGCAGCATTCGCGCCAGCTACGGAATTTTCTATACGGCTTTTCCAGGGTTGTCGGCGGGCATCATGTATTCTGTTCCTCCATTCGGCTACAACTATCTGAGTCCCGCGCCGCCGCTTTTCGCCACGCCGTTTATCAATGCCGGCGATGGCGCGCAAAATCTCAATCCTTATCCGATCACCTTCCCGCCCAATACCGTGTCGGCCAAAAACCCTTACACCGCATTCGACTGGGCGGCGGTCACTCCCATTAGCGCCGATCCTTATTTTTACGATCGCAATGCCGTCCCCTACATAGAGGACTACATGCTCTCGACTCAGCGGCAGCTTACGCCAAACATCCTGCTGACGATGAGCTATGTGGGCAACCAGGGACACCATATCCTCGCGCTGCTCCCAACCAATGTTGGCGACCCCGCGCTGTGCCTGAGCCTCAGTCAACCCAGCGAAGTGGCTCCCGGTAGCTCCACATGCGGGCCGTATGGCGAGGATGGCGCCTATACTTCCGCGTCGGGCCAAGCCTATCAGGGCACAAGAAACATCGGATTGGGATCAAACCCCGCTCTCTACGGGAACTATGGAGCGACTACGGCGCAGCGAACCATTGCCAACTCGAACTACAATGCTCTGCAAACGAATCTTCGCTACGTGGGCAAACGAACTACTTTTCTGCTGGCCTACACTTATGCGAAGTCGATCGATCAGGCTTCCAACCTCGGCGAGCAGCTCAATCCCTTCGATCCCAGGCTCACCCGCGTCATTTCCTCCTGGGACATGCGGCACAATTTCGTGGCCACTTACACCTACGATCTTCCGTTCGAGCGCCTCTTCGGCCATGCGAATCGCCTGACGCAGGGATGGAGCATTTCGGGCACGACTCGTTTTGCCAGCGGCTTTCCGGTGACGTTTTACGACGACTCGGATAATTCGCTGCTGGGTACGCTCGGCAACGGCGTGAATAACCAGTTGCTCGATACGCCGGCGTTTACCCCCGGGCCGCTCGAAATCAATACCAATCCGCGCAATGGAAGGCCCGCCTTCAACACGTCGTTATTTCACCCGGAAGCGCTCGGCCAGTTGGGCAATGCACCGCGGCGATTCTTCTACGGTCCGGGCATCAATAATTTCGATATCCAGGTAACGAAAAATCTGAGGCTTACCGAATCGAAATCGCTCGATTTTCGGGTGGAAGCGTTCAACGCCTTCAATCATGCGCAGTTCTATGGATCGGCGGCCGTGGATGGCGAAGTGAATGACACCACGTTCGGCACCATCGTGAGCGCGGCTGATCCGCGTCTGATTCAAGCGGTGGCGAAATTTACTTTCTGAGGGAAGATTCCATCACTACTCTTGCGGTTTACCGTTGATCACAAATTTCATCACAGACCTGGAAGTGGCGCTGATCCCAAGCGTGATGCCGTTTCTAGCGGGATGAGTTTCGGCAACGATCATGTCGCCAGGCATCATCGATTTCCTCGTCCAGCCCGCGCGAGACATGGTGAACGGCGAAGCCAGCTCCAGCGTCCAGTGCTCCACTTCGCCATTCTTGTCTTTGACGTCCATGTGGACCAGGCAATGCGGATTGCCCCAATCGAAGCCGGTTACCGTTCCCTTTAGCGTGATGCTTTTCGCAAGGTCGTAGCGCGAGGTGCCATGATGCGCGAAGGCTCCGCCTGAAATCGCAGCAAGCAGAATTGCGGCGAGCAAGAATTTCGGCGCCACGCCTCTCATCTGATTCCTCCGCACCTCCTCTATACACTCCTGCGCTTCGGTGAGCAAGTGGATCACGCCGGAAGCGCCTCGCACAGTCGTTTCGAACGAGCGCAAAAAATCGTGAGCGGTTTCCACGGGAACGCGGGTTGCTGGGTGGGAGTCGCAGTGCGATAATGAGGCCGGTTGGCACGAGCCGCTGAGCGGCCGCGCGTGTGAGTGAGGACTTATGGCACTGAGGGATACGTGGATTGAGAACCGTTCCGCGGCGATGAACGGCGGCGCAAGGAATTTTTCGCAGATGCATTTTGCGCGCAAGGGCGTCGTCACCGAAGAAATGCAGTACGTTGCTCTGCGCGAGAAGATCGCGCCGGACGTGGTCCGGGATGAAGTTGCGCGCGGTCGCGCCATCATTCCCGCCAACATTCACCACCGCAACCTCGAGCCGATGGGCATCGGCGTCGCGTTCGGCTGCAAAATCAACGCCAACATCGGAAACTCCGCCACCACCTCGAATGTAAGTGAAGAACTGGAAAAGCTTCACCGCGCCGTGCATTACGGCTCGGACACGGTGATGGACCTCTCCACCGGCGGCGATATCGCGATGATTCGCAAAGCGATCATCCATGCGTCGCCCGTGCCGATCGGCACGGTGCCGATTTACGAAGCGCTTTCGCGGGTGCGCCGCGCCGAGGATTTGACTCTCAGCGTGATGCTGGAAGTGATCGAGGAACAGGCAGAGCAGGGCGTCGATTACATGACCATTCACGCGGGCGTTCTGCGCGAATTCCTCCCGCTGGTGCGCAACCGAATTACCGGAATCGTCAGCCGCGGCGGCGCTTTACTGGCGCAGTGGATGAGCTTCCACAAAGCGCAGAATTTCCTCTACGACAATTTCGACGCCATCTGCAAAATTTTCCAGAAGCACGACGTCAGCTTTTCGCTCGGGGACGGCCTGCGTCCTGGGTGCTTGGCCGACGCCAGCGACGAAGCGCAGTTCTCCGAATTGCGCGTTCTCGGCGAACTCACGAAAAAAGCCTGGGAATACGACGTCCAAGTGATGATCGAAGGCCCCGGGCACATCCCAATGGACCAGATCGAGCTGCAAGTGAAAAAAGAAAACGAGACTGTGCTACGAGGCGCCTTTTTACACGCTCGGCCCGCTGGTCACCGATATCGCGCCCGGCTACGACCACATCACCAGCGCGATTGGCGCGGCCATGATCGGCTGGCACGGCGCGTCTATGCTCTGCTACGTGACGCCGAAAGAGCACCTGGGCCTGCCTAATGCGGACGACGTTCGCCAGGGCGTGATCGCCTACAAAATTGCCGCGCATGCGGCCGATGTCGCCAGGCATCGTCCGGGCGCGCGGGATCGCGACGATGCGCTCAGCTATGCCCGCTTCCTATTCGACTGGAACAAGCAATTTGAACTTTCGCTCGACCCCGATACCGCTCGGGCTATGCACGATGAAACGCTGCCCGACGATTTCTACAAAGAAGCGAAGTTCTGTTCGATGTGCGGGCCAAAATTCTGCTCGATGAACGCCACCCAGATCGCCGAAATCTACCAGGGTCACGATCAGAAGGACCGCGAGGCCAGGTTCGCTGAGCTCTTGGCGAAAGTGTCTGGCGAAACCAGCGTTTCAACCGTTAACGGCGACTAATTCAACGCCGCGAGCCCAAGGAGCGAGAAATGGCATTTGTGCGAGCGGCGCGAAAAGACGAAGTCGCGCCGGGGACGATTTGCGAGTTCCAGGTAGGCGGCAAGCCGGTCGCTGTCGCCAATGTCTCCGGTAAGTTCTGTGCTCTCAGCAGTATATGCGCGCACCAAGCGGGCCCTTTGGGCGAAGGCGAGCTCGAGGGCAACGTGGTCACCTGCCCTTGGCACGGCTGGCAGTACGACGTCACCACTGGCAAGGTCGTAACTAGCCCGTCGCTCGGCGTCGACACGTATCCGGTCGAGGTGCGCGGCGAGGATATCTTCGTGGATGTCGGCTAGCCGGACCAGCGAGCGGCCATTTCCTATCCCAAAAGGCAATCGTCCCCAAATTTTTGCCACTCTATGGAGATTTCCGCACATTTTCCCAACACTTCCGTGTATAGTTCCGCGCGACACTTTCTGACGAATGACGCAACCTCCCCAAAAACCCAAGCGATGGCTGCTGGCCGTTGACCCTCGCGTCTACCATTGGGACACCCTCTTCGTGAAGGGCAAAGAGATGTGGAGGCACGCCGGGAATCGCCCGGATGCCGCGCGGCAGCTCAAGCAGGTCCACAGGGGCGACCGCGCGTTGTGCTACCACGGAAAGCCCGAGCACTCCCTGTACGCTCTCGCCGAGGTAACCCGCGATCCCTACCCCGACCCGCACGACGCGGACGCGAAGAAGTACGTGATGGACCTGCGTGCCATCGAACGGTTGCCGCGAGTAGTGAGTCTTGCCGAAATGCGCGAGAATCGCTCGCTGCGAAAGATAAAATTCCTGAAGAATACCCGGCTGACCATCTGTCCGCTGACTGACGAAGAGTACGCAGAGATATTGCGGATGGCTGGAATCGTCGCCTCGCCTGGGATCCCGCTTCCCTGAAGTACGCCCGCGTCCCGGCAACTTCCGAAAGAAAAGAGCTACGCCAAGGCGCGGCAAACAAAAATCACGGCAGAGCCGCCGATTTGCGGGGATGCAAATCTTGTAGCGCGGCGACTTCAACGGCATGGCCGGCCATCGCGCGAATCCCGCGAGCAGCGGCGCTCGCGGCAGAAAGAGTGGTGATGCAAGGCACATTGTAGCGGACGGCGGCGCGGCGGATGGATCTTTCGTCGTAGAAGGACTCGCGGCCCAGCGGCGTGTTGATCACCAGTTGGATTTTCCCTGTCTTGATGAGGTCGACCACATTGGGGCGCCCCTCGTTCACTTTGAAAACCGCCTCGACCTCGATTCCTGCTCGTGTGAGGGCCGTGGCGGTGCCGCGCGTGGCCAAAATTTTCAATCCTGCCGCGGCCAGATCTTTCACCACACTAGCCACGTGCCGCTTGTCGTGATCGTTTACGCTAATAAAAACAATGCCCTGGAGCGGCAGGCGCTGCCCCGCTGCAAGCTGCGCCTTGGCAAACGCCAGGCCGAAAGTTGACGAGATGCCCATCACCTCGCCGGTCGAGCGCATCTCCGGACCGAGAATCGTGTCGATGCCCCTAAATTTATTGAATGGAAAAACCGGCGACTTCACGGCGTAGAAATCGCGGACGGCAAGTTCCTGAATGCCGTTCGTCTGAATCACAGGAAGATGAAGGTCCTTCAGCTTGCGTCCGGTCATCAGGCGTGCCGCAACTTTCGCCAGGGGAACCCCGGTGGCCTTGCTCACGTACGGCACCGTGCGCGAGGCGCGCGGATTTACCTCAAGAACGTAAACCGTATCGTGCTGGATGGCGTATTGCACGTTCATCAGGCCCACCACGTGAAGCGCCTTCGCGAGGCGCGACGTGTAGTCGCGGATGTGCGCGAGCACCTCCGGCTTTAACGTCACTGATGGCAGCACGCAAGACGAATCGCCGGAATGAATCCCGGCTTCCTCGATGTGTTCCATGATCCCGGCGATGACAATGTCCTCGCCATCGGCAAGAGCGTCCACATCCACTTCGGTCGCGTTTTCGAGAAACTGATCGATTAGGACCGGGCGCTTCGGATCGGCGATCCCGCCAATCTGCACGGCATGCGCCACGTATTCTTCCACCGTCTTCAAATCGTACGCGATCACCATGGCCCGTCCGCCGAGGACGTAGCTCGGCCGCACCAGCACCGGAAGCCCTATTTCGCCGGCGGTGGCGATCGCTTCCTGCGGGGTGAGCGCAGTGGCGCCGCGCGGCTGCGGAATGTTTAATTCCGCGAGCAAGGCGCCGAATCGCCGGCGATCTTCAGCGAGGTCGATGGATTCCGGGTCGGTGCCGATTATTTTGGCGCGGTTGCGCTTCAGTTCTAGAGCTAGATTCAACGGAGTCTGTCCGCCGAACTGCACGATCACCCCTTGCGGTTTTTCGCGTTCGAGAACCGCGAGCACGTCTTCAAGCGTGAGCGGCTCGAAATAGAGGCGGTCGGACGTGTCGTAATCGGTCGACACCGTCTCAGGGTTGCAATTGATCATCACCGTTTCGTAGCCGTCTTCCTTCAGCGCGAGCGCCGCGTGGCAGCAGCAATAATCGAATTCGATTCCCTGCCCGATGCGGCTGGGGCCGCTGCCCAGGATCACAATTTTGGGCCGATCCACGGCGCCGGATTCATCCTCTTCCTCATACGTGGAGTAAAGATACGGCGTGAAGGATTCGAATTCCGCGGCGCAGGTATCGACCCGCTTGAAAACGGGGATCACTCCGAGTTCGTGGCGGCGCGAGCGGACCGATGCCGATTTGACGTTCCACAATTTGGCGAGCTCCTCGTCGCTCGCTCCCGAGCGCTTTGATTCGAGCAGCAGTTCGCGCGAAATTCCCCGGAGCGAGCTGGCGGCCACGCGCCGGTCGAGCGCGACCATTTCCTCCATCTGGCAAATGAACCACGGATCGATCTTGGTGAGCGAACAGACTTCGTCGCGCGTCATGCCGCGCTCGAGTGCTTCGAAAAGCCAGTGGATGCGGTCCGGCCCGGGTACGTGGAGCTTTTCGCGAAGCAAGGCGGTGGTCACTTCGGCCGGAGCGCGCCAGGCCGTGCTCGGCTCCAGCGAACGAATCGCTTTGCAGAGCGACTCCTGAAACGTGCGGCCGATGGCCATCACCTCGCCCACCGAACGCATCTGCGTGGTCAGCGTGGTTTCGCTGCCGGGAAATTTCTCGAATTGCCACTTCGGAATTTTCGAGACTACGTAATCGATGCTCGGCTCGAAGCACGAAGGAGTTTTTCGCGTGATGTCGTTGGGAATTTCGTCAAGTGTCATGCCCACGGCGAGCTTGGCGGCGATTTTCGCGATGGGGAATCCAGTGGCTTTGCTCGCCAGCGCGGAACTGCGCGAAACGCGGGGATTCATTTCGATCACCACCATGCGACCAGTTTCCGGGTCGATCGCAAACTGGATGTTCGAGCCGCCCGTCTCCACGCCCACCGCGCGGATAATCGCGGCGGCCGCGTCGCGCATGCGTTGGTATTCCTTATCGGTGAGCGTCTGCGCGGGCGCGACGGTGATCGAATCTCCCGTGTGGATTCCCATCGGATCGACGTTTTCAATCGAGCAGATCACAACGAAGTTGTCGCGAAAATCGCGCATCACCTCCAGCTCGAATTCCTTCCAGCCGATCACCGATTCCTCGATCAGCGCCTGGCGGACCGGGCTGGCATCAAGGGCGCGCGCAATGGCGTCGCCAAATTCCTCGTGGTTGTAAGCGATCGAGCCGCCCGTGCCACCCAGCGTGAACGAGGGGCGAATCACAACCGGATAGCCCAGCTTGTCGGCCAGAACAATCGCTTCGGGAATGTTGGTGACGACGGCCGACGCTGGAACTTCGAGGCCAACTCTTCGGCAAACATCTTTGAACAACAGCCGGTCCTCGGCAATTTTAATTGCATCGAGCTGCGCGCCGATCAGCTTCACTCCGTACTTGTCGAGGACGCCCGCTTCAGCGAGTTCAACGGCCAGATTGAGGCCCGTCTGGCCGCCGACCGTGGGCAGCAGCGCGTCTGGCCTTTCGGCGGCAATGATGGCTTCCAGATATTCCTTCGCGAGCGGCTCGATGTAGGTGCGGTCGGCGATTTCGGGATCGGTCATGATCGTCGCGGGATTCGAATTGACGAGGACAACCTCGTAACCCTCCGCGCGCAAAGCCTTGCACGCCTGCGTGCCGGAATAGTCGAACTCGCACGCTTGGCCGATCACAATCGGCCCCGAGCCGATGATCAGGATCTTCTTAATGTCGTTGCGTTTCGGCATTGTCTCTATTGGTGCGGCACTGCGGCCTTGCTACTTGTCATCCCGAGCCAGCTTTCGAACAAGAGAGCTGCTTGCGTGCGAATCATGGCGATCCATCTTAGGGAGTGGCGGCAAGCGGCGCAAGCGGTTGTTGGTGTAAAGAATTTCGAGACCGGGAAATCACGATTGGCGCGTTCGCCGCACGGTTGCCTACTTGTCGTCCCGAACATTTCTCATCGAGCTGCGCCCTTCATCATCGCGATGAAATCGTCGAATAGATAGCGCGCATCGTGGGGACCCGGGGAGGCTTCCGGATGATATTGGACGCTGAAGAGTGGGAGCGAGCGGTGGCGCATGCCCTCATTGGTGTGATCATTCAAATTTACGTGCGTGATTTCGACATCGCTCGACGGCAATGAATCCGGATCGACGCAAAAGCCGTGATTTTGCGCGGTGATCTCGACTTTTTGCGTGATCAGATTTTTCACTGGGTGGTTCGAGCCGTGATGCCCGAATTTTAGTTTGAAGGTGCGGCCGCCGAGCGCCAGGCCGCAAAGCTGATGCCCCAGGCAAATGCCGAAAATCGGAACGCGCCCAAGAAGTTTTCGAATGTTTTCGACGGCGTAAAGAATCGGCTCGGGATCCCCGGGGCCGTTCGAAAGGAAAACGCCGTGCGGCTTCAGCGCCAGCACATCGGCCGCGGACGTCTGCGCCGGCACGACCGTCACGTCGCAGCCGTGATCGACCAGCAGCCGCAGAATATTTTGCTTGATGCCGTAATCGTAGGCGACCACGCGATAACAGCCTTCATTCTCTTTGAGGCTCGCCGAGGACGCGACGCCGCCCGTGCCGTTTCCGCGGCGTTTGCCGTTTGTCGGGTCGCCACGCACCGAGGAATCTCCAGCCGCGGCAGCGGCAGCACTAGCGATCGGCGCTGCGAGATCAATTGATCCGCGCGTCCAATCGTATTTCTTTGCCACGGTGACGCGGCTCGCAAGCTCCTGCCCGGCCATCGTGGGGAGCGCACGAGCCTCGGCAATCAGCTGTTCGGTTGCTGTGCCATCAGTAGAAAGTATGCCGCGAAGAGCGCCAACTTCGCGCAGATGCCTCACCAGCGCGCGCGTATCGATATCCCAAATGACCGGCACGCCGTAGCGCTCGAGATATTGCTGCGCGGATTCCGTCGAGCGCCAATTGGAAGCCAGCGCGGAAAACTCCCGCACGATCAGCGCCTCGATCCACGGCTTGGTGGATTCCTCGTCGTCCAGATTCGCGCCCACGTTTCCTATATGGGGATAAGTAAGGCAGACGATCTGCCCGGCGTAGCTCGGATCGGTGAAAACTTCCTGGTAGCCGGTTAGGCTGGTGTTGAAAACGACTTCACCGCCGCGGCGTGTGCGAGCGCCCGCCGCGCGTCCGTTAAAAACTCGTCCGTCCTCGAGCGCGAGCGTCGCGCGTCCAGCGAGGGCCTCGTTCAGTGTGTCCTCCAGAAAATGTGAAGAATGTCATTTCGATGCGGCGCTGACCGTCGAAGTAGAAGTCAGTGAACCGAAGTGGTCCGCCGGCCAGTAAGCGAATACGGCCTTGCCATAGATGAATTGCCGCGGCACTGGACCGAAAACGCGCGAGTCGTTCGAACTGTCGCGATGATCGCCCATTACGAAATAATCGTCCGTCGGAATGTGGTGAGGTGTGTACGTGGATCCGTCCAGGTAGCCCGCCGGAACATACTGATCGGCCAATTCCTGGCCGTTGATGTAAACATGACCGTCCCGAATCTCGATGGTTTCACCCGGAAGCCCGACCACCCGCTTGATGAACGATTTCGAGCGGTCCAGGGGGTACCAAAAAACGATCACGTCACCGCGCTCGATCGGCTCGAAGTGATAGACGAATTTGTTGATGAAAATCCTCTCCTGATCGCTCAAAAGAGGATTCATGCTGGTGCCTTCCACCTTTACCGGCTGGTAAAGGAAAATCATCACCACGATCGCGAGTCCCAGAGCGACCGCGAGGTCGCGCGTCCAACTGCGCAACTCGCGCCGCAAGGGAGGCGGCTGCTGCAATGGGTCAGACGAATTCGCTGGGCCAGAAGTGGAGGCGTCGTCCATATCTCAATACATTTATTTATATCATGCCTGCCTAAATAGTGGCAAAGAAGGCGGCTGCACGTTGACTTGGATGCCTTTCATCGCGGCGGTGTCGCCTCGGGAGCCGCAAAAGTGGCGTCCATCAGCAGCGCAGTCAACTTTTCGTGGTTGGACACTGGGGGGTAGCACGCCGTTTCAACGCAGACCAAAGCTTGCGCCACCGTTGCGTCGAGATGAGGCACCGTTTCTCGCAATGCGGAGGGAAGTTTGCTCGTTGCAAGCTTCTCCGGCGTAACTCGCAACACTGCTTTTCCAAAACGATAGACTTCCCGTGCGGCTTTTTCGAGTTCCCCAGCCGTTGGATCGGCGGCCGCGCCTGTGATCACAACCTGCAGAGGATGGCGCGCATGCAAGAGCGCCGCGAGCGCGTAGGTTCCGGCGAAAAGCCCGTAGCGCGGGATCAGCCCGATGAACGCCTCCAAGGTTTTCGCGGCCCATTGATGATATAGAGTTTCTCCCGTGAAACCGTAAAGCCTCTCAAGGACAATCGCGGCAATAGAATTTCCGCCAGGAGTCGGCGAATCCTGTAGCGGCTTGCGGCGGACTTCGAGCCCGCCCATCGGAGCAGCATCCTTGGCGCGGTCGAAAAATCCGCCGCCTTCCGGATCGCCGTACCTTTCTAGGGCAAGACGCATCGCGCTTTCGGCCGCGCGAAAATAGCGTGGCTCGAGTGTCGTCTCGTACGCATCGAGCAGCGCGGCGGCCGCAAGCACCTGATCGTCCAACGACCCTTCCAGGCGCGGCCCTCCGATGCGGTGCAAAAAGCCTTTCGAATCATCCCACGCTTCGGCGAGCATGCGATCGAGCGTCTTCAGTGCGAAATCGCGGCACTCGGGCCGACCCAGCACGCAAGCCGCATCCAGATATGCGGAGATGAACATCGCGTTCCAGCCGACATACAGCGTCTGATCAATGGCCGGAACAGGCGTGCGCCGGTGGCGTGCGACGAGCAATTTTTCTTTTGCGCGAGCGAGAAGCAGAACTGCCTCATCTGCACTGATCCTCAGCTTGCGCGAAATATTCTCCACATTATCGGCCACCCACAGGACATTTTTTTCCGGGTTGTGGTGCATCTCTCCCTGCGGCGCGATATCGTAATACCGCTCGACAACCCGCCATTCCTCCGGCGCAAGTTCGGCGCGGGCCTCCGCGACCGTCCATGTGAAATAGTCGCCGTCATCGTCAAGAGTTTGGTCTGCATCCTGGCTTGCGTAAAACCCTCCGCGCTCTTGATCGGATAGAACTTCGTTTACCCAGGTGATGATGCCTTCGGCGATTTCACGGAAAAGCGCCTTCCGCGTCACCTGATAACCATGTAGGAAATTCCGAAGAAGTTCGGAATTGTCATACGACATTTTCTCGAAGTGAGGCACGCACCAGCGCTCGTCCACCGAATAACGGTGAAATCCGCCGGCGAGTTGGTCGTACACGCCGCCCAGCGCCATGCCTTCGAGCGTCCGGTCGGCCACCGGAAGCAATTGCGGATTTCGCGTGGCCTGAAAACGTTCGAGCAACAAATCGACGGCGCTGGCGTGCGGAAATTTCGGCGCATCGCCGAAGCCGCCATGCGTTTCATCGAACTGCCTCAACGCCGATTCGATCACCGCATCCACCACGCGGACGTCGAATACGCCGCGCGCATCCTGAAAAATCTCGGCTTTCGCGACAGCTTCCTCCAGCGCCTGCGCGGAATTATCCACCTCGTTGCGACGGCTTTTGAAAGCATCGGAAACGGCATGCAGGATGCGCTTCATGCCAGGCCTGCCGCCGGCATCCTCGGGAGGAAAATACGTCCCGCCAAAAAAAGGCTTGCCGTCCGGAGTCAGAAAAGCGGTCAGCGGCCAGCCGCCCTGTCCGGAAATCGCGCTCACGGCGGATTGGTAGCGCGCGTCCACGTCGGGACGCTCGTCGCGATCGACCTTCACGGGAATATAAAGTTGATTGATAGCCGCTGCGATTTCCGGATTTTCGTAGCTCTCGCGGTCAATTACGTGGCACCAATGGCACCAAACCGCGCCGATATCGAGTAGGATCGGCTTGGCCTCCGCGCGCGCTTTTTGAAACGCTTCCTCGCCCCATTCATGCCAGTCCACGGGCTGATGCGCCGCCGAACGCAGGTAAGGGCTGGCTGAGTCCTTGAGCCGGTTCTCATGTGAGTCCGTCATCGCTCTCCGACCACATTAGCACGATCCCACTGTCGTAGTAGTCCGCCGCCTTTGAGGGAAGGCCGCGTTCGCGCGCTTCATACCACTAAAGCAATTGGTGGATTAATCTTGGCGCGCTACTGGATGGGGTTGCTGTAGCCGGCGTCGCGGGGATCGATAGGCTTGCGGCCTGAAAAACCCTCGTCCTGGCGATGGTAGAAACGAATGCGGTCCTCGCCGAGACGCCAGCAGAGATACACGTCTTCGCCGTTCATGCGCGCGGGAAAATCCAGCAGACCTACTTCAATATCCTTCACGATGCAGCCGGTCGAATGAATCTGCTCGATGGCTGCCTCGATGATCCCTGCCAGGCGATTGCGTTCGAGCCTGCGGCCGGCGGTTTTTTCGTAGGAAACAAGCAAACCGCCCGAACGCATAATGCGCTCGCGAAGCGCGCCAAGCTCCCCATCGAGCTCCGCCAGCTTGCGGCGCGATTCGATGGTCTCGATCAGCACCGGCTCGATTTGGGCGCGCAGGCGCTCCGCCTCGGACAATGAAAAAAACTTGGATTCGTTCGGTTCCTCAGCCATACGCCTCTAGCCCGGCATAAAACACATCACGAAAAACTCATTCATCATGGCTGGTATTTCAGATGCGGCAAACCGCGAGAAGAGCGTAACATTAGCCGCCAATGGATACCATCGTGCGCGAGGGTGGCAGGAAACCCGGCTCGTTGATGCGGTGCCCTTTTTCTTTTTGCGCCACGATGTCGCAGATTCGGCCCCGAATTTCGCTGTCGCTCGAGCCGTCTCGCACCAGCGACCTCAAATCGTGATCGTCCTTGCTGAAGAGGCAGGTGCGCAGTTTTCCATCGGCGGTCAGCCGGATGCGGGAGCAGAATCCGCAAAAAGGTTGCGACACGGGAGAAATCAGGCCGATTTCGCCGCGCCCGTCGGCGAACCTGTATTTGCGCGCCGTCTCGCTGTGCTCATGCGCTACCGGCACGAGCGGCCACTGCGCTGAAATCCGACGATAGACTTCGTCGCCAGGGACAAACAGCTCGCGCGACCACGCGCGGTCCGCATCCAGCGGCATAAATTCGATGAAGCGCATGATCAAATCGCGGTCGCGCGCGAAGGCCGCGAAGGCCTCCACCTCGTCGTCATTCACCCCGCGGACCAGCACCGCATTCACCTTCACCGGCCGCAGCGCCGAGGCCTGCGCCGCATCGATTCCGGCAATCACTTGATCGAATGTTTTCGTTCGCGTAATGCGTTCGAACTTTTGGCGGTCCAGTGAATCGAGGCTGATGTTGATGCGGTCCATGCCCGCTTCAACCAGGCGATCGCAGCGGTCGGCCAGCATGTAGCCATTGGTGGTCATCGAAAGGTCTTCCACGCCGAGCGCCTTCAATCGCCCGATGAAATCCTCGACGCCCGCGCGAACCAGCGGCTCACCGCCCGTCACGCGAACTTTGCGAATCCCCATGCCGACGAGTATGCGGGCCAGGCGTTCGTACTCGTCCCACGCGAGCAAGTCCCGCGCCGGCATATGCGTTTCCGGATTGGCGGAGCGGCAATAGACGCAGCGAAAATTGCAGCGGTCTGTCACCGAAACGCGCAGGTCCGTGATTCGGCGGCCGAATTTGTCAGCAAGCATCATTCAGTTTTGCCCCCGCAAAACAAAAAGCCCAAATCCGCATTTGGACTTGGGCTGCACGCCGGGCGCGAAAATCAGCGCCAGACATTCCCCTTTCCAAGCACGGGAGGCCCGGGCGTTTCCGCCCGAACCCTCAGCCCCGCTAACTCGCGGAGCATCGCCTCCCGGCCATTGGATTTCTCTCCGTCAGGTCCGAGAGGTCGGAGAACTCAAGCGAAGTCTACGCCTTTGGGCGGAGATTAAGCAAATCGCACACCATTAGGCGGATATATACGGATATAGCAGATAAAGTTGGACTTATAGGGGTGATTCAGCAACCTGGAGTCTAAGCTGCGGAAGCGCCCCGCGTGACGAATTTCTTTGCGGTAATCGGGAGCGAAAATTTCAACGGTGCGGCACATTTCGTAGAGGCGCGAACGGATGCGCTTGCCCACGCGCTCCGTCAGGGAATCATCCATCACCGGAGTCCGCATCCCCGCCACGCGCGGCGCCACGGCAGGAGCCGCGCCATTGGCCGCCGCTTCCGAATCCAGAAAATTCGTCGTCAGCAGCGTTACGCGCTTTTCGTTATAGCGCGTGTTCAACACGTGCCCCACGGTTTCGAGCGCCCACAGCGACGGCTTGCTCGATCCCACATCATCCAGAACCAAAATATCCGCCTTCAGCACCGGTTCGAGCACGCTCATTTCAGTGGACTGGCTTTCGGCGCTGTAGCTGTCCTGAATTTCCTTGAGCAGCTCGCGGTAATCGTAGAAAAGCCCGCCGTGTCCACGAAGCACAATTTCCTTCAGGGCCGCGACTGCAAGATGCGTCTTCCCCACTCCGCACGGTCCCATCAGCAGCAAGCCATGCTCGCTGTGCATCTCGGGGACGGGAGAAAATTCCTGCGCGAAACGTTCGACGATTAGCTTCGCCTGCGAAAGACTGCGGCTCCATGCATCCTGTTGCGGCTTGGAAGTATTCTCGATTTCGTTGTCTGTTTCATAGTTCTCGAAATCGCAGTGGCGATATCGTTCGGGGACGCGCGCTTTCGCCAGCACGCGCTCTGTGCGATCTCCCGCGGTGCAATCGCACGGAACCGCCCAAACCATTTTCGGCTCGCCGCTAGCCGCGCCAGGACGCGCCGACTCTTTCGTCGCTAAAGCCTGCGCGCCCTCCGTGGTACGTTCGACCACTTTCCAGCCGCTGCCTTGGCAAATGGGACAATCCGCTCGTGCCATTTCGCAAGCATATGCGGCCCACCCCGCCAGCGCAAGACGCCACGAGTGTGCAAATCCGGGCGGCCTGTGGATTCCCAGACGCGCTATTCGCTTGCCTTCAGCGCGTGCGTGCCGTGAGTGATGGCCGCGCCGGCCCGAAGCGCCGCGGCGACGACCACTGTTTCGGAAATTTCTTCGTTCGATGCTCCGGCCTCGCGCGCCCTACCGGAGTGAATCTCGATGCAATACGGGCATTGCGTCGTGAACGCGACCGCCAGCGCCAGCAATTCTTTGTACTTCACGGGGATCGCGCCGGCAGCCATTGCGGCTTTGTCGAAGGCCCAAAATGCCTTCATTCCCTCCGGAGCGCTGGCGTCCATCAACTTGAGCTTGCCGAGATTCTTCATGTCGTACATGTTCATCCCTCCGTTTAATTTTGAATTCTCGTTCGATGCGAAAATCTTCGATAGTTCGACTATAGTTAGAATTCAGAGCTTAGAGCTTGTCTCGCTCGGGGTGGGAATGGAGATTCTGCGGCCGGTTGCTAGTGGCGACGCCCTCCGCACGCTCACTTTTCCACGCGAATAGCGTGGCGCGGAACGGCGCGCACGATCGCGTTGCGCGACCTGCGCTCGTCCGGAATGCCCAGGTTCCGCGCCACTTCGTTCCTCACGAACTTCGTGAACGCTTCCATCTGCGCCTGCATCTCGCTCATTTTGTCGCGCATGTTGAGGATAATTTCGATGCCCGCCAGATTGACGCCCATCTCGCGCGTCAAGTTGAGGATCACTTCCAGCCGCTCCAGGTCGCCATCGGTATAAAGCCGCGTGTTTCCTTGCGAACGCGACGGCTTCAGCAAGCCCACGCGTTCGTAAAGCCGCAGCGTCTGCGGATGCAGCTGGTACAGTTCCGCGACCGCGCTGATCATGTATCCGGCTTTCGCTTTTTTCCTCGGCCGCACTGCCATTTTCTTCTCCTGAGCCTGAGTGAGTGCCTCAAACCGTCGCGCGCGCAAAAATTTCCTGCCGCGGATCTTCCGGATCGAGCTTGCTCAGTTCCTTCAGCAAGTTTCGCACGCGCTCATCTTCCGGCTTGGGCACCACCACCTGCACTTCCATGATCTGGTCGCCGCGCTTGCCCGGCTGGCGCATCGACGGCGCCCCTTTCTCGCGCAGGCGCAGCTTTTTCCCGCTGTTCGTTCCCGGCGGAATGCGCACCTGCGACCGCCCATCGATCGTCGGAACCTCCACCTTCGCGCCCAGCGAAGCTTCGGTCACGGTCACCGGAACCACCGTATACAAATCGTCGCCGCGCCGCTCGAAAAACGGATGCGGCTGGACGTTCATCACGATGTAGAGATCGCCCGGCGGCGCTCCGTTCGTGCCGGCATTGCCGCGCCCGGCCACGCGCACGCGCGATCCCGTCTGCGCGCCCGGCGGAATGCGCACGTCCAGAGTATCCACGCGCGGCACGCGCCCCTCGCCGCCGCAGTTGCGGCAAATCGTGCGCAGGTGTCCCGCTGCCGCCGCACCGCGAGCAGGTCACTTGAAAGCGCATCTTGCCGCTCACCTGCGTCACGTGTCCGGAGCCGCCGCACGTCGGGCAAACCTTTTCCTCGCCCGTGTATCCCTGGCCGTGGCAAACGTTGCAGACATCCAGCCGCGTGAAACTCAGCTTCTTCACCGTCCCGTGCATGGCTTCGGCAAACGTGATGTCGATCTGATATTCCAGATCGCTGCCGGGCTCGCGTTCCTGCCCAGCCTGCGCGGCATTCGCTCCGCGAAAAAACTGGCTGAAGAGGTCGCGGAAACTGGCCCCGCCCGCGCCGCCCTCGGCACCCGCGCCGCCGCCAAAATCGAATCCGCCGAAATCGAAATGGATGTCCTGCGGAGCCCCGCCGCCCGTAGCCCGCTCCCGGGCCCGGAGCCGCCGCCCGCCCCTGGAGTGTTGAATCCAAACTGGTCGTACATCTGGCGCTTCTTGGTGTCGGAAAGCACCTCGTACGCTTCCTGGATTTGCTTGAACTTTTCTTCCGCGGATTTGTCTCCGGGATTCAGATCGGGATGATATTTGCGCGCCAGCTTGCGATACGCCGCGCGAAGTTCCTTCACCGGAGCCTTCCGCGGAACTCCCAGCAGCTCGTAATAATCTTGTTTGGTTGCTGTAGCCATTTTTTCTATTCGAATTACACCGTGCGCCGCGCGATATGCCCCATACGTGCATAAGGGCGCCTGCGGTTGCAGACGCCCCTATCACATGAATCCTGCCGGATCGCGTCGCGGGCCGGCACGGTGAAAACGCCTTGGGCGTTTTTCAATTTGGCTTCTTTGATTCGTCCACGTCCACGAACTCGGCATCCACCACGTCGCCTTGTCCCGGTGGGTTTCCGTTCGCGCCTGTCGAACCTTCCGGCCCCGGCTGTCCCGCGCCGCCTCCTGGTCCCGAAGCGCCCGCAGCCGCCTGCTGGCCTTGTAGAGCGATTCAGCGATGCGATGCGACGCCTTGGTCAAGCCGTCGAAAGCCGCGTTCAGCTTTTCAAGGCCGCCTTCGGTAAGAGCGCGCCGCGCTTCCTCGATCGCTTCCTCGGCTGCCTTCACGTCCGCCTCGGCCAGCTTCTCGCGGTTTTCCTTGGTCAGCTTCTCCGTCTGGTAGACAAGGTTGTCGAGCCGGTTGCGCGCCTCGACCTCCGAAAGCCGCGCCTTGTCCTCGGCCGCATGCGATTCCGCTTCCTTCTTCATGCGCTCGGCTTCTTCCTTGCTGAGACCGGTCGAAGCGGTGATGGTGATTTTCTGCTCCTTGTTCGTCGCGTTGTCCTTCGCCGAAACGTTCAGGATGCCGTTCGCGTCGATGTCGAACGTCACCTCCACTTGCGGCACGCCGCGCGGCGCCGGTGGAATTCCGATCAAGTGGAATTTTCCCAGCGATCGGTTTCCGCTCGCCACCGGACGTTCGCCCTGCAGCACGTGAATTTCAACCGATGTCTGATTATCCGCCGCGGTCGAAAACGTCTCCGATTTGCGCGTCGGGATCGTGGTGTTGCGCGGGATCAGCACGGTCGTCACTCCGCCCAGCGTTTCCACGCCCAGCGAAAGAGGCGTCACGTCGAGCAGCAGAATGTCTTTCACTTCGCCGCCCAGCACGCCGCCTTGAATGGCCGCGCCCACCGCCACCACTTCGTCCGGATTCACGCCCTTGTGCCCTTCGCGCCCGAAAAGCTCCTTCACCAGCTCTTGAATCATGGGCATGCGGGTCTGTCCGCCGACCAGGACCACTTCGTTGATCTTGCCTGGATCGACGCCCGCGTCCTTCATGCACAGTTTGCAGGGCTCCACGGAGCGGCGAATGATATCGTCCACCATCGCTTCCAGGCTTCCCCGCGTCAGCTTCTTCACCAAGTGCTTGGGACCGGAAGCGTCCGCGGTGACGAACGGAAGATTGATTTCCGTTTCCATCGTGGTGGAAAGCTCGATCTTGGCGCGCTCGGCCGCGTCGCGCAGCCGCTGCAGCGCCATCTCGTTGCCCTTGCCGCGCAGATCGAGCCCTTCGTCCTTCTTGAACTCCTCGATCAGCCAGTCCACGATGCGCTGGTCGATGTTGTCGCCGCCCAGGTGCGTGTCGCCATTGGTGGCTTTCACTTCGATCACGCCTTCGCCGACTTCCAGAATGGAAATGTCGAACGTCCCGCCGCCAAAGTCATAAACGGCGATCGTTTCGTCCTTCTTCTTGTCCAGGCCGTAGGCCAGCGCCGCCGCCGTCGGCTCGTTGATGATTCGCTTCACGTCCAGGCCCGCGATTTTTCCGGCGTCCTTCGTGGCGGTTCGCTGCGCGTCGTTGAAATACGCGGGAACGGTGATCACCGCTTCCGTCACTTTTTCGCCCAGGAAATCTTCCGCGGCGGTCTTCAGTTTTTGCAGGATCATCGCCGAAATTTCCGGCGGCGTGTACTCCTTCCCCTGCGCCATCACCGCAACATGGTCGCCCTTGCGCACCACCTTGTAGGGCACCATCTTCATTTCCTCGTTCACTTCATCGTAGCGGCGTCCCATGAACCGCTTGATCGAGTAAATCGTGTTTTCCGGATTGGTGATCGCTTGCCGCTTGGCAACCTGGCCAACCAGCCGCTCGCCGCTCTTCGTAATAGCCACAACGGATGGCGTGGTTCGCGCGCCTTCCTGGTTGGGGATTACGACTGGCTCGCCCCCCTGCATCACCGCTACCGCCGAGTTGGTGGTGCCGAGATCAATACCTATAATCTTGCTCATGGAATCAACTCCTGAACCGGCGCGAAAGCTCGGTCGGATTAAATTAGGCTCAAACATGCAGCTGATACTACACGTTGAGCGTAACATTGTCAAGATTGTTGTGTGCCTGTATCGCGCTGATAATGCGCACCTTACCTTCCAATACCATCTATTTCAACACGTCCCGCCCATGGAGCAGCTAGGTTTCCGGCGAACCAACAGCCCCTTCCGAACGCATCCTAACGATTTGGCAATGCCTAAATCGATCTTCGTGCTGCGAAGCGGTAGGATGCTCGGACGGCGATTCGCGCTACAATGGCGGCAATTAAGTCTTCATTCTCGAGTTCGGGAGGAATATTTGAGCTACGTATCGAAGGATCTCATCTGGCGCAAATGCGCCGAAAAGGCCGGCTAAGCGCCTCTGGACGGCGTGCGCTCTGGCGGCGATTGCCGTCTTCGCGCTGGCATTTGCATCCCTGGCCGCCGGCCAGACGCATGCGCATGCAAAAACCGTGTCGCCAAGCGCCCGATCAAAAAGCGCCGAAGTTCCGAGCGCGCCGCTGAAAAGCTATGGATCGAGCAGCGCCCCAATCACCATGGAAGTGTTCAGCGATTACGAATGCCCGTCGTGCCGCAGTCTTTACGAAAATACTTTGCGCCCGATGATCAACGACTACGTAGCCAGCGGAAAGGTTTATCTTATCCATCGCGATTTCCCTCTCCCCATGCACAAATACGGATACGAGGCGGCGCGCTGGATCAACGCTGCGGCCCGCGTCGGTCAATTCCAAAATGTCGAAGCGGCTTTGTATGACAATCAGACGCTTGGGCGGCCAACGGTAACATCGAAAAGTATGTCGCATCCGCCATGCCCGCGGCCGAATTCAAGCGAGTTCAAAAGCTTATGAACGGGTGCGGGTATCAGCCCGCCGGCGCGGCCTCCGTGCAATCCTGCATTTTCGACACCTACATCAACGCCGATCATGATCTCGGGATGAAGATCCCCGTGCAAGCCACGCCAACGTACGTGATCACGTACAAGGGACAAAAACTCCCGGCAGGTTCCGGCGCCGTTTCCTGGCCCATCTTGAAGCAATTCTTCGATTCGCTTCTGAGCCAATAGTAGAGGGGTCGGTTCACAAGACAAAAAAACGATGAACTCAGACGCACGCGGCAAAGTGGGACGAATACTGCTGCTCCTAGGCCGGGTGGCCCTCGGAGCCATTTTCCTGATCGCAGCCTACGGCAAGTTGAAACCGCAGTACGCGATGCCCTGGTCCACCCACTCAATAAAAATGTCCGTTTCCTTATTCGCCATGCAGGTGGACTCGTACCAAATGCTGCCGCCGCCCGCCGTGAATTTCGTCGCCCACGTCCTACCATTCTTCGAAGTGTTCCTAGGACTTTGGCTGATCAGCGGCATCGCCTTGCGCGTCTCGTCGGTAGTCGCGACCTTGGCGTTTTGCGGATTCATGGTCGCCATCTTCTCCGCCTACCATCGCGGCTTAGGCATCAACTGCGGATGCGGAATAGGCCCCGTCGAACAGGTCGGCCCCGGCGCCCTGGTCCGCGACGGCCTAAAGTTCCTCCCGCTCTCTCTCGCCGTAGTAATCGGCTCCTTCTGGCTCCATCGCAAATCCCGCCCCGCCCCATCTCCCGAAACCGCAGCGTCTATGCAGGGGACGTAATGGTGAAAGGGCGGGGTTTCAACCCCGCCATAAACCGATGGCGCGAAGGGCACGGTGTTGCGTCCCGAAGGCATCTACGGGACGCCTTCCTTTGCGCAGTTTTGCCCGCAGTATGTGTTCGAGGCTTTTGACTTTGGGGGTGCACCATGCTCGTTTTGTGAGCGTGGGGTTTTTCCGCTGCGATGAGGAAAATCGGAAACTTAGTCGCCGGTTGTGACCGGAGTGGACACGGCCTTTACTACCGGCGCTACGTTGCGAAGATATCGCCAGGGATTCACGGGAGTGTTGTAGATGCGGACTTCGTAATGAAGATGCGGCCCGGTCGAACGGCCGCTATCGCCTTCGTAACCGATTACATCTCCAGCTTTCACTCGCATTCCAGCTTGGACGTTGAAAGCGGAAAGGTGGCCATACAACGTGGTCACTCCAAAGCCGTGATCCACTACCACCACACGGCCGTACCCGGCCCGCTGCCCCGCTTCCTCGACCACGCCGTCGCCGGTTACGTGGATCGCGTCGCCGTAGTGCGAAGCGATATCCAAACCTGAGTGGAACGCGCCTTCTCCGCTGAACGGGTCGAGCCGTTCGCCAAAGTGCCCGGTAATTTGCCCCAGCACCGGCCAGAGCGTCGGCGCGATGCCCAAGGTGCTCAACTGAGACGCTGGGAGGAGCCGCATTCCGCCGTTGGACATCGAAACCGCAGTTACGTTCTTCGCAAGGTAGCTAAACTCGTCTACCGATTCCTGGAATTCAGCATCGGGCCTGTCCGAAGCATCGGCAAGATCAAACGCGGTTTGATGGAAGCGCGTGATCCCGTAGGCCATCGCCACTTCGCCCGCCAATGATTGCAGGGAGTTCAGGCGAGTATTCGTGTCCTTCACCTGAGTCTGAAGCTGGACATATTGTTTCTTGAGGCTGTCTTGATCGCGCCGAAGCGAATTATAATTCGTTGCCTTCCACAGCATTCGCGAGTACGAACTCATGGCAGCGGCAACCGTGACGGTGCCGACAACTGCAAGAATTGCAATAGCATGCAGTAGGTAGACGGGTACGCGAACTCGTTTCATGCCGCCCGAGTCGTGAGAAGCAATGAAAAACGTGTAAGACTTGCCCTTCATGCTTTTACTTTCACCCGTTTGATTTTTCGCCGGCCTGAAACCGCTGCCTAAGATTGCGGTTAGCGATTCGTGTGCGACTTCGATCGAGAGTTTGGACCGAGAGCCTTGGTCCGAAACCCGAGCGGATTGTAGTCAGCCCGGCCATTAACGTCAATGCCGATCTTCCACTACACAGCGCTGGGCTCGCTTCGGTCCTGGCGGCACTCTATAATCCGAGTGCCCCCTTCTGAAACTCTACCCGAAACGGGCCGAGTGTTACAACTGTACAGACGGACAGGAATGGAACAGGAAGCTCAACTGATCGAAAGGGTTAGGCGCGCGATCCCATCGCGCAAGGGCGGCGGTTTGCGGCTGGGAATTGGTGACGACGCCGCGGTTGTGGCTCCTCGCAAGGGCTCCGAGTGGGTGCTGAGCTGCGACGCGTTTCTGGAAGGGGTTCACTTTCTTAGTGATCGCCATCCTCCCGATTCTGTTGGCTTCAAAGCACTCGTGCGCGCGACTAGCGACCTGGCCGCAATGGGCGCGCAGCCGCGCTTCTTTTTGCTGACACTGGCGCTGCCAGCCGCGCGAAAAGGAAAATGGCTTGAAGAGTTTTTGCGGGGAATGGGGCGCGCGGCGCGAAAATTCGGTATGACCATTGCTGGCGGAGATTTGACTTTAAACTCGAAGGTTTCGATTAGCATTACCGTAGTGGGAGAGGTGGTGCGCGGCCTTGCAGTCAAACGGATTGGGGCCCGGCCCGGCGATATTTTGTTCGTGAGCGGAAGGCTGGGATGCGCCAAATTAGGCCTGGAATTGATCAAGTCTGGCGCATTAACAACAGCAATCTTGAAACAAAAAACGTACCGCAAACTGCTCCAACCACACCTCTATCCGCAAATTCGCGTCGGTCTGGGCGCCTGGCTCGCTGCCCGGCAGGTTGCGTCGGCAATGATCGACATTTCGGACGGACTTTCGACCGACTTGGCGCGGTTGTGCGCCGCGAGCGGGGTGGGAGCGCGGGTTTGGGCCGCGCAGATCCCTTGCGTCGCGACGTCGATCAGCGGGACGGGCCGAGCGGCATCCAAACTTCTCGCAAAATTAAGGCCGGACCCGTTGGAAATGGCGCTTCACGGCGGCGATGACTACGAATTACTCTTTACCGTCGCTCGCCGGGACGTGGGGCGGCTCCGGCGCGCGCCGGGGTTCTCCGAGATTGCGTCCATCGGCGAAATCGAGCGCGGAAGAGAAATCACGCTCGTTGATAAAGACGGGCGGTCGAGGCGGCTGCGTCCGGGCGGTTGGGATCCCTTCAAGCGAAAGCGTTAACGTGCGCTTTTTTCCTGAGCTGAGTTTTGAAAACTACTGAGGCGAAGTTGGCTTCGATCTTTCAACGGCCACTGGAACCGGCGGCGGTAGCGGCGGCTTTGCCGATTCGGGTTTAGGCGGCGCAGGCTTCGCCGGCTCGGGCTTTGTCGCCGACTCGGGCTTCGGCGGCGTGGCTGCCGGCGCGGAAACTTGGGTTAGACCTTGCTCGGCTGCGTCGGCCGGCGGAGCGGTGTCCGGCGTATCGACTTGAACTTGCTCCGTGGGCGCTAGTTTTTCGAGCGGCGTCACGTTGGGGAATTTCTCTACCGGCATTCCCTGCATGGCTTGCTGCATGAACTCGAGCCAGATGGGCAGAGCGACCTGAGCGCCTGTTTCTTTTTTGCCGAGGGAGACGCGCTTATCGTCGTTGCCGACCCATACGCCGGCGGTGATCTGCGGAGTGAAACCGATGTACCAGCCGTCCGTGAAATCATTGGTGGTGCCCGTCTTTCCCCCGGAGGGCCGGCCGAGCTCCTTGGCGCGAACGCCGGTGCCGAATTGCACGACATCCTCGAGCATCGCCGTCATGGTTTGAGCCACTTGCGGCTCGATCACGTCAGTGATTTTGGGACGCGACTCTTCGAGAATGGCTCCGTCGTAAGAGAGGACGCGTCTGATATCGTGCGGCTCGATGTGAATTCCATCGTCGGGAAAAACCGTGAACGCCGAAGTGTGCTCAAGGAGCGTCAAGTCAGCCGCGCCAAGGGCGAGCGGAAGATAGGGCGGGAGAGGACTGGTGATGCCAAAGCGCCGCGCCAAATCGACGACATTTTCGATGCCAACTTTATCAAGCAGGCGCACAGCCGGAACGTTTCGCGAATCGGCGAGGGCGCGACGCAACGTGATGCGGCCTTCGAATTTCGCGTCGTAGTTATGCGGCGAATAATTTTGGCCCCCGCTGCGGAAAGTGACCGGCTCGTCAACGATGGTGTCGAAGGGCGAGGCTCCTTGCGCCAGCGCCTCGGAGTAGACGTAAACCTTGAAGGAGCTGCCCGTCTGGCGGAGGGCTTGGGTGGCGCGATTGAATTTCGACGTCTCGAAATCGTAACCGCCGACCATGGCTTTGATTTCGCCGGTAGAGTTGTCTATGGCGACGAGAGCAGCCTGCGCAGCGGGAACTTGTTCGAGTTGGACTTGCGCGGCGGTACCGGTGATCTCCTTGATCTGTACAGTGGCAAGGTCGCCGACCTTCAGTAAATCGGTAGCCGCTTTATGGCCCGTCCAGGAATAATCGGCTGGCGTGAGAATCGCGCGATAAGGTCCGATTTTGATCCAGGCAAAAGTCGGCTGGGCGGCGGTGACCAGGCCCGTAACGTAATCGCCTTTTTGGATTGGTCCATGCCAGTCGGGGTTTTGGTAGCTATCGAGCTTCCCCAGATGATCGCGAAAAATGTTGGGGAGATTGCCGCGCCAGCCATGACGGCGATCATAGGAGTGCAAGCCGTCGCGAAGAGCTTGGTCAGCGGCTTTCTGCATGGCCACATTGAGAGTGGTGTAGACGCGCAGGCCCTGCTCGTGAACGGCATTGGTTCCGTAAGTCTGCTCGAGGTATTGGCGAATATCCTCGACGAAGTACGGCGCAAGATCATTTCGCTGCGACTGAATGTGGAGTCCCAAGGGCAAGCGGCTTGCGGCATCGGCCTGTCGCGCGTTGATTTTGCCGTCGTGAGCCATGAGCGAGAGGACCAGATTCCGCCGCGCCAGAGCGCGCTCCGGGTGATTGACCGGCGAATAGACAGGTCCACGAATAATGGCGGCGAGCAATGCGGCTTCGGGGAGAGTCAATTGGCCGATGGGCTTGCTGAAATAATATTCCGAGGCGGCCTCGAAGCCGTAGTTTCCAGAGCCCAGGTAAATCTGGTTGCAGTACATGGTGAAAATCTGGTCTTTGGTGTAGTGACGCTCGATTTGAAGAGCGAGGATGGTTTCCTCAATTTTGCGGTGGAAGCTGCGGTCCGAGCGGTTCAAAAAAAGGCCGCCGGCGAGCTGCATGGTGAGGGTGCTGGCGCCTTCGGCAACACGGTGAGAGACAATATCGCGCCAGGCAGCCTCCAGCACGCGGGGGAAGTCCACACCCCAGTGCTCCTCGAAGTGCTGATCTTCCGTGGTGAGAATAGCGTCCTTCAGAACTTTCGGAATCTGGTTATAAGTGATGAGAATCCGGCGCTGAAGAGAAAAAGTCCCGATGGATTGTCCATCGTCGGCATAAAGCTCGGTTACGACTACCGGGCGGTAATCCTCGAGGGCGCGAATTTCCGGCAGATCGCTTGAATACACGAAGAGCAGTCCGACAGCTGCGCCGATTCCGATGGAAAGCAACAACAGGAACGCAAAGGCGAGGCGGCCGAACAGAGTGCCGCCGCCGATCTTCATGGTGGCCCGGTAAAACCTATCTTCCATAAGGAGATATTCTAGCGCATCGGCGGTTGGCAGTCGGGCTCGGTTGACGAATCGGTTTCCGGCATGTTTGAGCCTTTCAATCCGCTCACGTTGAGTGAGGCGATGAAGTGCAAGCACAGTCCCGCGCGAAGGGTCTCTTAGAAGGGTAACGTCGCCCAGGCGTACATCGAAGAGAGATTCCTCGACTGCGTGTCCCGGCGCTTCGCGCAAAAGCAAAAAAGCGGGACACTGCGCTCGGAATGACGCGCGAGAGCGACGAGTTGGGACTCGGGCTCGGTTGACGTATTGGTTTCCGTCGCGTGAAGAGGGAAATGGTTGATGCGCTTCGGGAGATGGAACTACCGCGCGATTAGTGAGCGAAAAACCCCGCCCTCCCAAAATCCGCGAGGATGGGACAGCCGCAAATTCAAAACGCACCCGCGCCAAACCGTCCGCTTGAACATTGAAGGCTGACCAGGCTTTTTGTTAACAAACGGGTACGCCTGGGGGCCATGCATTTTGTATGATGCGTGCGACCGGAATGCGCCGGACCAAGAAATCCAAATAGGAGGGGGGAACCGAAATGCGGAAAGCGACAATCGTTTTGTTGTGCGGTATTGCGGCTCTGTTCGTGGCGTCCGCTGTTTCGTCACGATCTACTACTCAAAGCAGCTACGCCGAGGATCGGGCTCAGATCGAGGATCTTCAGGCCCGTTACATGTTCGCCCTGGATTTTCACGATGCCGACACTTACGCATCAACGTTCACGGAGGATGGCGTTCTGGACTACGGCCCCGTGATAAAAGGCCGCGACGCGATCAAGAAGGTGATCGCCGATATGGGGAAACGCGTCCCGGTTCAAGCGGCCCAGGATACTTCCGACCAGCGTCCCGTCTTGGGACGTCACAACATTTCAAACATCGTCATAAAAATCGAAGGAAACAAGGCGGAAGGGAGAGCCTATTGGTTCCATTACGGAACTAACAATCCCAAGAGAACTGCCGGTCTCGATTCGTTTGGCCATTACGAGGATGAAATGGTGAAAGTGGATGGCAAGTGGCTGTTCAGCAAACGGAAGATTTACAACGAGCAAGTGGATAAGTGGGCCTACCACGGCGGGAATCCGGCCTGGTAGGGCTGAGTGGCCGTATAATATGCTTCTCGACGAATGAAAAAAGCGCTGATCACAGGCATAACCGGGCAGGACGGCGCCTACCTAGCAGAGTTTCTGCTGGATAAAGGCTACGAGGTGCATGGGATCAAGCGGCGCTCGTCGTCGTTTAATACTGAACGCATCGACCACCTCTACCAAGATCCTCATGAAGCGGGGCGCAGGCTATTTCTGCATTACGGTGACATGACCGATGCGAATAACCTGATGCAAGTGGTGCTGACGGTCGAGCCGGACGAAATTTACAATTTGGCGGCGCAGAGCCACGTCGCAGTTTCGTTCGAAACTCCCGAATATACAGCCGACGTAGACGCACTTGGGGCGCTGAGGCTGCTCGAGGCGGTCCGCAACTTGCGGACGAAGTCCGCGCGCTTTTACCAGGCGTCTAGTTCGGAATTATTCGGCCTGGCTCGAGAGTCACCGCAATCCGAAAGTACGCCATTTTATCCGCGCTCGCCCTACGGTGTGGCAAAGCTCTACGCCTATTGGATTACGGTGAATTACCGAGAGGCGTATGGACTTTACGCGTGCAACGGCATCCTCTTCAACCACGAATCGCCGATACGGGGAGAAACTTTTGTTACCCGCAAGATCACGCGCGGCCTCGCGCAAGTAAAGATCGGCTTGCAAGACTGTCTGTACCTGGGGAATCTCGATGCAAAGCGGGACTGGGGGCACGCACGAGATTTCGTGGAAATGCAGTGGTTGATGCTGCAGCAGGAAGAGCCGGAGGATTTCGTGATCGCCACGGGCCACCAGTATTCGGTGCGAGAATTTGTGAATGCCGCCGCCGAGGAGATGGGGATGGCGCTGACGTGGCGGGGGAAGGGAGTTGACGAATCGGCATTCGATGGAAGGGGCCGGCGCGTGGTGGCGGTGGATCCGCGTTACTTTCGGCCCACCGAGGTTAGCGCGCTATTAGGCGACGCGAGCAAGGCGCGAAATAAACTGGGCTGGAAGGCGAAAGCATCCTTCAAGGAATTGGTAGCGGAGATGGTCGCGGCCGATATAAAAAACGCCGAGCGCGACAAGATTTTGCACACGAGCGGACATCGAGTCTACAGCCGGCAAGAGTAAAGAGTGAATCTCACAAGCAAGATTTACGTTGCGGGGCACAAGGGATTGCTGGGTTCGGCGCTGGTGCGACGCCTACGGGCGGGCGGATACGGGAATCTTGTGACACGCGATCACCGCGAGTTGGATTTGACCAACCAGCTGGCGGTGCGGGATTTCTTCCAAAAACAACACCCGGAATATGTGTTTCTGGCCGCGGCAAAGGTGGGAGGGATTCTCGCTAACTCCACTTATCCAGCGGACTTCATTCGCGCGAATCTTCAGATAGAGACAAATGCGATTGAGGAAGCGTACCGCGCGGGCGTCAGGCGCCTTCTGCTTCTCGGATCGAGCTGCATTTATCCGAAGCTGGCTCCACAGCCATTGCGGGAAGAAAGTCTCCTAACGGGGCCGCTGGAGTCCACCAACAGACCCTACGCAATCGCCAAGATTGCCGGCATCGAGATGTGCTGGTCTTACAACCGGCAATATGGCACGAAGTATCTTGCAGTGATGCCGACAAATTTGTTTGGACCGGGAGACCATTACGATTTACACGATTCTCATGTGATCCCCGCACTTCTTCGCAAAATGCACGAAGCCAAGATTGCGGGATCCGGGGAAGTGCCGATATGGGGAACCGGGACACCCAGGAGAGAATTCTTATACAGCGACGAGGCCGCGGATGCGTGCGTGTTCCTATTGAATTTGCGAGATGACGCACTGAACCCCATCCTTACGAATGAACGGGTGAGCCCGATCGTGAATATCGGCTGCGGCGAGAACTTAACAATTCGCGAACTCGCCGAGTTGATCGCAAGGATCGTGGGATTCGAGGGGCGCCTGGCGTTGGATACGTCAAAGCCGGATGGAGCGCCGCGAAAGCTGCTGGACATCAGCCGGCTGAGCGCCTTGGGGTGGAAACCGCGGCGAAAGCCTTTTGAGGAACAACTGCAAAATACGTACCGGGACTTTTGCGAAAGGTATGCGTCCGTCCAGGTGCGGCAATAGTTAGGCTATCGGAATTTCCGCAGACCAAGCGCCAATGACCCTTCGCTCGTCCCGATCCTAGCGGTGATTCTTGGGGCTATCGGAGCGTTTGCAGAACCTGGGCGGCAACTCAGTCGCTCCGAAGAGCCCATTAAGCAAGGGCCGCTTCAAAGCTCAACTTACTAAAACTAGGAGGCTTAACTGAGTTCGTTTTGCAATTTTCGATAGGTTTTCCCGGGTGCCCGGGTAACCAAAGACAGCCTCTCTTGCACTTCTAAGTGGTCATGTTAATATGTCCATAGACACTAGGAGAATACCATGAAGCATATGGCCGCCGGCAAATTCAAGGCGCGTTGCCTGTCCGTTATGGACGATGTCAACGCCACAGGCGAGCCGGTCATCATCACGAAACGTGGGACGCCAGTCGCAAAAGTAGTGCCGATCGCCTCAAAGAAACAAGATCTTTTCGGTTTTATGGCCGGAGAGTTCAAGATCGCCGGGGATATCGAATCTCCCGTAGTTCCTCTCGAGGCGTGGGAGGTAATGCGGAGGTGATCCTACTCGATACGCATGTTTTGATCTGGCTAGCGAGTGAGCCAGCAAAGCTGTCGAAAAAGGCTGGCGACGCGATTCGCAGAGCGAGCCAAGAAACCGGAATCGCGATCTCTGCGATCACGTTATGGGAGCTGGCATGGTTGTCCACTCATGATCGACTGGAGATTACTGGAACGGTGGAAGCCTTTGTCGAGAAAATCAGCTCGCGGACCGCGATCAGGCCGGTCACGGTACAGGTTGCCGTTCTGGCCAACCAGCTTCCCGCGGATTGTTCGGGCGATCCTTGCGACCGGCTCATCGCTGCGACCGCCTTAGTGGAGGGCATGGCTGTCGTAACGAAGGACGTGAGAATCCGCGCTTGCAAGCAAATCAAGACTATCTGGTGAGTGCCGATCAAGAACTGTCGCCGCCGCGCTTCTTCCGCCCCCAATTCGTGGCGCCCGTGCTCTATCCTGTCTCAACTGGAAATGGAGAAAGCGTTCATCCGTTAAGATGACGGAGCGAACACATGAGGAAACAACGGAAGCACTACACGCCGGAAGAGAAATCTCACAGGGGCGGCTTCACATCGCCATATTCATAGCGTGTGGCCACATCGCCATTCGGAGACTTCAGCACGTTCCTACGGCGGATTTTCCCACGATTGCCTGCGCGCGGGCGTCGGCGTAAGATGCGCTCTAGTGGCTGATTCCTCGCCCATCGTTGGCCGGACCATCTCGCATTACCGCGTGTTGGGAAGACTCGGTGGCGGCGGAATGGGCGTGGTCTGCGAAGCCGAAGACCTGAACCTCGGTCGGCATGTTGCGCTGAAATTCCTTCCTGAAGACACGGCGAAAGACCTGCAAGCGCTCGAACGCTTTCGGCGCGAAGCGCGTGCTGCTTCCGCACTGAACCATCCGAACATCTGCACGATCTACGAAATCGCCGAAGATGGTGGGCATCTCTTCATCGTTATGGAGCTGATGGAGGGGAAGACACTCAAGCAGATGATCGGAGGCAGGCCGCTTCCTGTGGAACAGGTGCTGGACCTGGGTGCGGAAATTGCGGACGCCCTGGAGGCAGCGCACGAAAAAGGCATCGTCCACCGTGACATTAAGCCTGCAAATATCTTTGTGACGAAGCGAGGACGAGCGAAGATTCTCGATTTCGGCCTGGCGAAGCTCACTACTGGCGCCGAAGGTGTTGGCGTTTCCGCGATGGCCACAGCAACATCGGGAGAGTTGCTGACCAGTCCTGGCAGCGCAGTGGGCACCATCGCGTACATGTCACCGGAGCAGGCGCGCGGAGAGGAGTTGGATGCACGCACGGATTTGTTCTCGTTCGGTGCGGTGCTCTACGAGATGGCGACGGGGCGGATGGCGTTCCCAGGCAGCACTGCAGCCGTCATGCATGACGCGATTTTGAATCGAGCGCCGATTCCTCCATCAAAGGTGAACACGGACTTGCCTTTGGAGCTAGAAGGAATCGTCAACAAGGCCCTGGAAAAAAACCGCAAGCTGCGCTACCAGAATGCAGCCGACATCCGGACCGACTTGCAGCGGCTAAAGCGCGATTCAGATTCGGCGCGGTTGCCGACAACGACGGAGGCGAGGTCTTCATCACGCTTTGGAAAGCGCTGGAAGATTGTCGTCCCTGCTGCCATAGCGGTCGTGGCGCTTGCCGCGGGCGGGTACTTATATTTCCACCCCAAGCCGAGGCTATCTGAGGAAGACACGCTTGTGCTGGCCGACTTCACCAATACAACCGGTGATCCCGTCTTCGACGACACGTTGAAGCAGGCGATTTCCGTCCAGTTAGCGCAGTCCCCATTTCTCAACATCCTCTCATATGCGAGAACTCGCGCCACCCTCAGGCTGATGGCCAAACCGTTAGATACCAGGCTCACGCCGGACGTGGCGAGTGATCTCTGCCAGCGCGCAGGCGGTAAGGCTTACATTTCAGGCTCGATTTCGAACTTGGGCAGTCAGTATGTGATCGGCCTCGATGCCACCAATTGCAAAACTGGCGACCCCCTCGCACAGGAACAAGTGACGGCGGAAAACAAGGAACACATCCTGAAAGCCCTAGACCGAGCGGCGATCAAGCTTCGGGAGAAACTCGGTGAATCACTCAGCACGGTCGAGAAGTTCGACGCTCCCCTCGATCAAGCCACCACACCTTCTCTCGAAGCCTTGAAGGCACTCTCCGTGGGAGTTAAAACTCTGCAGGAGAAAGGCAGCGCGGCGGCGATTCCCTTCTTCAATCGCGCCATCGAACTTGACTCTAATTTCGCTGCCGCTTACGAAGCCTTGGGAATTTCGTACTCCAATCTCAGGGAGCCTGGTCTGGCCACTGAGAACCTGCAGAAGTCTTTTGACTTGCGCGATAGGGTGAGCGAGAGAGAAAAATTCCGCATCTCGGGTTCCTATTACCTCCTCGCCACCGGTGAGCTCGAGAAGGCCGTCCAGGTTTACGAACTGTGGGCCCAGACCTATCCACGCAACAGCGAACCTCTCGGTAATTTGGGCGTCGATTACACCTACTTAGGACAATACGGAAAGGCCATTAGCGCGAGCCTCGAAGACCTCCGCTTGAATCCGGGCAGCGCGGCGGCTTACACCAACCTCGTGAGTCTCTATCCGGCCGTGAATCAGCTCGACGAAGCGGACCTCACATATCAGCGGGCCATAGCACACAAGGTTAACAACCCGTTCCTGCATGGAAATCGCTATGGAGTGGCCTTCCTTGCAAACGACACCGCTGAGATGCAGCGGCAAGTCGCTGCGGCTGCTGGCAAACCAGGGGAAGACGTGCTTCTTTCTTTCCAATCCGACACCGCGGCATTCTACGGGCTTCTGGCAAGCGCGCGCAGACTCTCCCAGCGCGCCATCGACTCCGCTAACGCCAGTGACTCAAAAGAAACCGCAGCGGCGTGGCAGATGGATGCCGCCCTGCGTGAGGCTGAGTTTAACAACCCATCGCGGACCCGCCAGGAAATCGCCTCCGCGCTCGCCGAAGCCCCCACTCGAGATGTAAGCGTTCTCGCGACTCTGGCATTGTCGCGCATCGGAGATATCGGTCGGGCAGAGCTCATGGCACACGATTTAGCGGAGCGCTTTCCCCTCAATACGGCCATAAATCGCTATTGGTTGCCCGCCATTCACGCCTCCATCGAAATAAGACGCAAGAGCCCGGAAAAAGCTCTCGAAGATCTCCAGATCGCAGCACAGTACGAACTGGGTATGCCGCTTCCGCAGTTCGAGGTCGGAGGGTCGCTATATCCCGTGTACATTCGTGGCGAAGCGTACCTCTTGCTACACCAGGGCAAGGAAGCAGCATCGGAGTTCCAAAAGTTCGTAGACCACCGCGGGGTCGCCGTGAATTGCCCACTGGGTGCCCTGGCACGCCTTCAGCTCGGCCGCGCCTACGCAGTACAGGGCGACACCGTCCGATCCCGGGCCGCCTATCAGGATTTCTTCCAACTGTGGAAGGACGCCGACCCCAACATTCCGGTCCTTATCGCCGCCAAGTCCGAGTACGCGACGCTGAAGTAATTTCGCACGCCAGGTGGAAAGAGAACATAGATCTCCCGGATGGACATCGATCTCCGAAAGTCGCGTAGTTTGGAGCTGCCCGGAATGTTGGGTCTAGTGGCCGCATAACGCGCTGCCCTTTCGTAGGCCAGAGACGGCACCGAATCGCTTCAGACCGGACTCATCCATTCCGAGGGGCCAGCCCGAAACGCACAACGCACACAAATGGCTCCGCAACATACTTAACTAGGCACATATCGAAATGCCAACTGCGTATCTCTGAACGCACTCGCGTATGGTGGTAATCACGTCAGACGTCGAGGATGCCTTCCCACTCTGGCTGTGAGTTGGTACTTCTACACGCAAGCGAAAGGATAAATGAACTCCACGGATCAAGTAATTCCGGTCCTGGTAGTTGATGATTCGCCAGTCGCTCGCAAGTTGGTCGAGCATGCCCTCCCACGAGACCGGTTTTCGATTCTCTCCGCGAAGACGGGACAAGAAGCTCTAGACCTTTTCGCACAGCATCGCCGGGCCTCGTCATCACGGACTGGCTGATGCCGGACTTGGCTCCTCATAGAGTTCATAGGCTCGCTTCGTGATCTGCGGCGTCAAGTCGGATGAGCGTCTTAGCTTCGGGCTTTGCCTCGGCTTTGGCTTCCGGCTTTGCCTCGGCCTTGGCTTGAGAGTTTAGGTCGTCTTTAGCATTCGCGGCAGACTTCGGCTCGGCCTTGGCTTCAGGCTGCGGCTTATCGGTTTTGGCAGAACCAAAAATCCGATACGCGAGCAGTTTCACGCGGTCATTCACGAGGACCCAAATTATCGCATAGCCCCAAACGAAACCTGCCCAGCGCCAGCCGAGCGGTGTCATAAACAAACCATAAACCGCAATCAGTGTCGCGATAATCTGCGTGCCGAGCACTGCGATCCATAGAATCCGCGCCGGGCGGATGGACCAGAACGGACCGCGCGTGCGCGTCAGGAAAATCGTCAGATGTCCGGCCACGGACAGCTTCAGGTACATCAGCGTTTGGACGTGCGCGTGGTCGAGGTGAAATACGCGCTCGCCAAGATAAAACAGACCGAACGCGGCCACGACCCCGATCACGCCCAGCACGGTGGAGATCCCCAGCACCAGGCGCATGTTCCAGGCCTCGGGCTTGTCCTTGTAATGAACATTGTCATACGCGATGGACAGGATGGCTCCGTCGTTGAGCACGGCGATCATCACGATCATCACCGCGGTCACCGGATAGAAGTTAAACACCAGGATCGCCAGCGTCATGAAGAACAGCACGCGCAGTGTTTCGGCGATGCGGTAGATCGCGTAGCTATTCATCCGCTGGAAGATGCGGCGGCTCTCCTTGATCGCGTCGATGATCACGGACAGGCCGGGCGCCAGCAGCACGATGGACGCCGCCGCACGAGCCGCGTCCGTCGCGCCGGAAACCGCTATGCCGCAGTCTGCTTTCTTCAGCGCGGGAGCGTCGTTCACGCCGTCGCCGGTCATGCCGACGATGTGGCCGTGCTTCTGCAGAACATCGACAATGTTGTATTTGTCTTCGGGGAATACCTGGGCGAAGCCGTCCGCTTTTTCGATGGACTTCAGCCGACTGCGCCGATTGTTCGTTCTTCGAATCGCGCAAGACAGGTGGCATCCAGAATGTTCGTGCCCATCCCCAGTTGGCGGGCAGTTTCCTGGGCAATGGCCAATTGGTCGCCGGTAACCATTTTGACTTTCACGCCCATCTGTCGCGCGCTCGCGATGGTTGCTTTGGCCTGCTCGCGCGGCGGATCGAACATGGGCAACACGCCAACAAACTGCCACTTATTTTCCTGATCCGCCCGGGCCACGCCCAAGGAACGGAAGCCGCGTCCCGCAAACTCATTGACGGCTTTCTCGACGGCGGGCTTTACTTCGCCGGCGTTGGTCGACATCTCGAGAATCACCTGCGGCGCGCCTTTGGCCACAAAAAACTGTTTTCCGTCCGAGCCTTTAACAGTAGCTTCGGTGCGCTTATGCACCGGATCGAACGGCTGGAAATGGAGTACCTGAAAGGCCTTTAGCGCCTTATCGTCCTTCACGCCGCCGATCACGGCCAGGTCGATGGTGTCCTTATCTTCCGCACGCGAAGCCAGCGCGGCCCAGAGAATGACCTGATCGGCAGGGATTTTGTTCACGCAGAAGGGATCGCCCAACGTCAGCTTGTTCTGGGTCAGAGTGCCGGTCTTGTCCGAGCACAGCACATCCACGCCAGCGAGTTCCTCGATCGCCGACAGTTTGGTCACAATCGCTTGTTTCTTTGCCAGCAGACGCGCGCCGACCGCCATGGTCACGGACAGCACCGTGGGCATCGCCACGGGGATCGCGGCCACCAGAAGCACCAGGGCAAACTCCAACGTACTGAGGATTGGATCGTGACGGAAGAGCGCCACGGTAACAATCACGGCCACCAGGGCCACTGCGAGAACGATCAGGTAATCGCCAATTTTGAGCACGGCGCGCTGGAAATGGCTGACGGTAGTCGCCTCCTGCACCAGTTGCGCCGTCTTGCCAAAGTAGGTGTTCGTGCCGGTGGCATATACCATCGCGTCGGCTTCGCCCCGCTTGATGATCGAACCCGAAAACACAGCCTCGCCAGGCTTGCGCGTCGCGGGCAAAGATTCGCCGGTTAACGCTGACTGATCTACTTGCACTGGATCGCCCGCCAACAAACGCGCATCCGCCGGCACGATGTCTCCCAGTCGCAGACGGATGACGTCGCCCGGCACCAGTTCCCGCGCTACAGGGTTGACCCACTTCCCATCCCGTTTCACCGTGGTTTTGGTCGCGAGCTTGGCCTTCAACGCGGCAATTTCGTTGCCCGCCTGATGTTCCTCCCAAAATGCCACCACTGCGTTGGAGAAAAGCAGAAAGAGAATGATGAAGAAATCCAGCCAGTGCCGGACCACGCCCGACAGAATCACCGCAGCTTCAATCATCCAGGGAATGGGGCCCCAGAAATAGCTAAGGAACTTCAGGAATGCGTTGGTTTTCTTTTCCGCGATCTCGTTCGGCCCGTATTGCGCCAGCCGCTTCTGGGCTTCGGCTTGGCTGAGGCCTTTCGGAGATGACCCCAATTTCTTCTCCACTTCCGGCATGGGCAGAGATTTCAGATCATTGTTTGGATCAGGCTTGGACCCGGACTTAGGTTCGGGAGGCTTGGGCTGGTCGGAGTTCGGCTTCATGATTTACGTTCCTCCTGGGACTGCCGTGTCGCCGATTTCTTGAGTTGCAACATCACTTTCGCGTGTCCATAGAGTCTCGCGAATTCATTTGGCAGCGCTCCACTTCCAGTTCCGGATTTCCGGCATGTCTTGGCCGTGCTCGTCGATGTAATGCTTGTGCTCGATGAGCTTGTCCTGCATCAACTGCTTCAGGTAGGAGCCCTTGGTGCCCAAGTGGGGTAGCCGATCGACCACGTCTTGAACAAGGTGGAACCGGTCCAGATCGTTCTGTACTCTCATGTCAAAAGCGGTCGTGATCGTGCCTTCTTCCTTGTAGCCCCGGACATGGAGATTGCGGTTAGCGCGACGGTAGGTCAGCCGGTGGACTAGCCACGGATATCCATGAAAGCCGAAGATGATGTGTTTATCTTTGGTGAAAAGCGAATCGTAGTCCGTTTCGGTCAATCCATGCGGGTGCTCACTCGAAGACTGCAGCTTCATCAGATCGACGACATTGATCACGCGGATTTTCAGTTCGGGCAAATGCTGACGGAGGATGGAAACGGCAGCCAAAATCTCCAGTGTGGGCGTGTCACCGCAGCAGGCCATCACTACGTCTGGCTCGGCGTTCTGGTCGTTGCTGGCCCATTGCCAGATGCCAATTCCTTCTGTGCAATGAACAACAGCGGCGTCCATGGTCAGCCATTGCGGCAGGGCGTGCTTTCCTGCAACCACCACATTGACGTAATTTCGGCTGCGCAGGCAGTGATCGAAAACCGATAACAGGCAGTTGGCGTCGGGCGGAAGGTAAACCCGCACGATATCGGCCTTCTTGTTGATGACGTGGTCGAGAAAACCGGGATCCTGGTGCGTGAAGCCGTTGTGATCCTGCTGCCAGACATGGGAGGCGAGCAGATAGTTCAGCGAAGAAATCTTCCGGCGCCAGGGCAGTTCCAGGCATACCTTCAGCCACTTGGCGTGCTGGCTGAACATCGAGTCGATGATACGAATGAAGGCCTCATAGCTGTTGAACAGCCCGTGCCGCCCGGTGAGAAGATATCCTTCGAGCCAGCCCTCGCACTGGTTCTCGCTGAGCATCGAATCCAGCACCCGTCCGGCGGGCGCGAGGAATTCGTCATTTTTTACTTTCCGGGCGTCCCACTGACGGTTGGTGACTTCAAAAACCGCGCCCAGGAGATTCGAGAGCGTCTCATCGGGACCGAAGACTCGGAAATTATGCTGATCCTCATTTAGTTTGGCCACATCCCGCAGGAAATTGCCCAGCACGAGCGTATCTTGGCCGTTAACCGCGCCGGGCGAAGGCACATTCACGGCATGGACGTGGAAGTCCGGCATGCGCAGGTCGCGTAGCAGAATTCCGCCGTTGGCATGCGGATTAGCGCCCATCCGGCGGTCGCCTTTCGGCGCCAGCTCCGCCAATTCGGGAATGAGTCGCCCATTTTCATCGAACAACTCCTCGGGTTTGTAGCTCTTCATCCAGCTTTCAAGCTGTTTGACGTGATCGGGATGTTCGGAATCGACCAGTAGCGGCACCTGATGGGCTCGGAAGGTACCCTCGATTTGCAGGCCGTCGACGAATTTCGGTCCCGTCCAACCCTTTGGTGATTTGAGCACGATCATTGGCCAGCGCGGCCGAGTGGTGTCGTTATTGCTCCGCGCATTGTTTTGGATTTGCCGGATGTCCTCGATGGCCTTTTCCATCGTAGTGGCCATGAGTTCATGCATCTTTTCCGGCTCATCGCCTTCGACAAAGTAGGGCGTCCAGCCGCAGCCTCGCAGAAATTGTTCCAATTCCTCATGCTCGATGCGGGCTAGGACTGTGGGATTGCTGATCTTGTAGCCATTCAGGTGCAGGATTGGCAGGACAGCTCCGTCGGTGATCGGGTCGAGAAACTTGTTGGACTGCCATGAGGTCGCCAAGGAGGCCGTTTCCGCTTCGCCATCGCCGATGATGCAGGCGACGATCAAATCGGGATTGTCGAACGCCGCCCCGAATGCATGGCTAAGCGAGTACCCGAGCTCACCACCTTCGTGAATTGATCCAGGCGTCGTCGGCGCAACGTGACTCGAAATTCCGCCGGGAAACGAGAACTGCTTGAACAGCTCCTTCATTCCGGCTTCGTCCTGGGTGACGTTCGGATAGAAGTCAGTCCAGGTGCCTTCGAGGTATACGTTTCCCACAATCGCCGGGCCGCCGTGCCCGGGACCAGCAATGTAAAACATATCGAGGTCATACTTCTTGATGACACGGTTCAGATGCACGTAGATGAAATTCTGGCCCGGAGTCGTGCCCCAGTGTCCAACCACCAGCGGCTTCACGTGCGACAGTTTCAGTGGCTCCTTCAGCAGCGGATTGTCGAAGAGATAAATCTGCCCGACCGACAGATAGTTGGCGGCGCGCCAGTAGGCATTCATCTTGTGGAGCAGTTCCGGCGAAAGAGTTGGAGAAACAGACAGCGTAAGAATTTCCGTCCTCATGATTCAATTCTCCTTTTTCAAGCTCAGGCCCAGAATGCAGCAAACCATCTCGGCGATCATGCGTTCTTGGTCCGTGCCAATGACGCGGACCCCGACCCGGCTGGCCGCCGTGGAAATCACGCCCTCGTTCGCCGCGTTTTTCTTGCTCATTGTTCCTGCTCCGAACTTGTCCCGGACCGAATCTTCGAATGGATTGGTTAGAGTTTCCTGGTCATGCCGCTGTTCCTTGGGTTCGCTTGCCATCTGTTGGTATCGGAATCGCCGATAATGCATCGCTGACAATCGTCTGGGCTTCCTTCAGAATGCGAGCACAAGTGGTCTGCTCCCTGGAAGCTCTCTGCATAGATCTTGTAGATATTCTCGGTGCCCGAAGGACGAGCGGCGAACCATCCGCTCTCCGCCGCCACTTTTAGGCCACCGATGGGAGCACCATTGCCTGGCGCGGCTGTGAGGACAGTCTGGATTTTTTCGCCTGCCAGCTCAGTAATCTTGACTTGCTGTGGCGAAAGTTTCGCCAACAGTTCCTTTTGGTCAGGAGTGGCTGGCGCTTCCACACGGTCATAGGCAGGCTGGCCGAATTCGCGCGTGAATTCCTGGTAGATTTCGCCGGGATCGCGGCCCATCCGGGCCGTGATCTCCGCCGCGAGCAAAGCCGGAACAATGCCATCTTTGTCCGTCGTCCAAACAGTGCCGTCGAGGCGAGAAAAGGACGCTCCCGCGCTCTCTTCGCCACCGAAGCCAAGTGAACCGTCGAGCAAGCCATCAACGAACCATTTGAAGCCGACCGGCACCTCGTAAAGCTTCCGGCCAAGCTTCGCGGTGACGCGATCGATCATCTGGCTGCTCACCACGGTCTTGCCCACGGCCGCTTCCTTGCGCCAATTCGGCCGGTGTTGAAACAGGTAGAAGATAGCGACGGAGAGGTAATGGTTGGGTGGCAGTAGTCCTGCACTTTTGGTCACGATACCGTGACGGTCGTGGTCCGTATCACAGGCGAAGGAAAGGTCAAAACGATCCTTCATCGCGATCAAACGCTGCATCGCGTAGACCGAAGATGGGTCCATCCGAATCTGGCCATCCCAATCCACGGTCATGAAACTGAATGTCGGATCGACCACCTCGTTGACAACCGTGAGATTCAACCCGTATCGCTCCGCAATCGGCCCCCAGTAGTGGACTCCGGCGCCGCCGAGGGGATCAACACCGATACGCAGCTTCGCGTCGCGAATGGCGTCCATGTCGAGAACATTTCCGAGGTCAGTAATGTAAGTATTGAGGTAGTCGTGCCGGTGCGTCGTGGAAGCATGAAGGGCCTTGTCGACGGAAGTTCTTTTCACGCCCTGAAGCTTGGCTTCGAGAAATTCGTTTGCTCTCTCTTGAATCCAATCCGTGACGATGCCCTCCGCCGGTCCGCCGCTTGGCGGGTTGTACTTGAAGCCTCCGTCATGCGGCGGATTGTGCGACGGGGTGATCACGATACCGTCGGCGAGTCCAGTCTTGCGTCCGCGGTTGTAACTGAGAATCGCGTGCGAAATAGCTGGCGTAGGAGTGTATTCGTCCCCTTCCGCGAGCATCACCTCCACCCCGTTGGCCACCAGCACCTCAAGCGCGCTCGCCAGCGCCGGAACTGAGAGCGCATGCGTGTCCATGCCAAGAAACAGCGGGCCATCAATCTTGTGCTGCTTTCTATAGAAACAAATCGCCTGACTGATCGCGAGGATATGCCACTCATTGAAGGCCTTGTCGAACGCGGAACCCCGATGTCCTGAAGTGCCGAAAGCGACTCTTTGGGCGGGCACGGAAGGGTCTGGCTGTTCAGTATAGTAGGCCGTGACGAGCCTGGGCACATTCACCAGCATCGATGCTGGCGGCGGGCTTTCCCGCAAGCGGACTTATCTTCATGACGCCTTCGCCAAATGCGGCGATGACCGTTTCGCCAAAGTCGCCATCAGCTTGTCGAATGGCTGATTGAATTTCTCGACGCCTTCGTCCTCGAATTTTTGCGCCACATTGTCGATACTTATTCCCAATTTCGGCAATCTATCCAATACCAAGCGGGCTTCCTCGACGTCTTGCTCGAGCCGGGCTCCTGGCTCTCCACGATGACGATAGGCGTCGAGGGTTTCTAGCGGGGCCGTGTTAACCGTGCGCGGACCTATAAGGGCTTCGACGTATTTCACATCGCGGTAGTCGGGGTTCTTGGTGCTGGCCCAAAGTAGCCTCTGGACCAAGGCGCCATGGGTGGCCAGTTTGCTAAACCGGTTACTTTCGAAGGTCTCCTTGTAGACTTGATAGGCCATCTTTGCGCTGGTGACCGCAACTTGCCCGTGCACCTTTTTCGCGAGGCCCGTCTCGTCGCCGCCCATTGCGATTGTTTTTTCCAGTAGCGGATCGACCAGCGCATCAATGCGGCTAACAAAGAAGCTGGCCACCGACGCTACGCGCTCAATCGACTTGCCTTCGGCCAAGCGTGATTCGATGCCGGCGGTGTAAGCCTCCGCAACCTGCCGATAACGAAGCAGCCCAAAGAGCAGCGTCACGTTGACGTTGATTCCTTCACTGATCAGTTGCTGGATGGCAGGACAACTGCATTTTGCGTGGACATTTCATACTCTTCTCGGGTACCCGCCTCCAAGCGACGTCCCAACCAAAAATATGACACCGCGCTAGCACGGAAACTGTTCCATAACGGACAGTTGGAATCGGGAATCCATGCCCCGCTTTAGCCCGCAGTAGAAAGTCTTCGCTTCATTCGCAAGGAAGGGGCGCGGCCGGCCAAAACAGGCATCGACTCTCCACCTAGGTTCTCCCTTTGTGATTCCGCGATAAAGATTGGGATGTGTCCCTTATCGGACAGAATTGCCTTTCAACCGCGCCTAACCCATCCCGTATCGGATCGTCGCCGTTGAGCCGAGCCCGGGAGAAAAGCAATGGGGACCGCAAAACCTCAGAAGTGCGCACATCCGGTTTGTTCCTGCGTAACAACTTCGGGCAAGTACTGCAGCACGCAGTGCGAGGCCACGGAGAAGACGCCCGACATCGATTGTTCGTGCAATCACGCCATCTGCAAAGGCAAAACTTCCTAATCAGATCCAATGGAAGTGTATTTCCGTTAGCGAGTTAAGACTTAGGCGGACTCGGCTAAAGAACTGTCGCCGCCGCGCTTCTTCCACCCCACTTCGTGGCGCCCGTGCTCGATGCGATGCCTCCCCGGGCTAGCTTCGAACTAGCAACCCTTCGGTTAACAGCCAGCGCAGTCATTTAATCAGAAGTTGCCGGAGCTAAGCTAAACCGAAGGAAGTCGGCGAGTTAGAGCAACATCCGATGAGCCACTTCTCTGTCATTTTTTCTTCTTCTGTTCGCTTTTTGCCGCTGTTCTCTGCGATTGATACTACGTTCTTACTACGGTCGCAGCAGCACCTGCCTTGCAAGCCGCCGAGACAACTCCAAACGTTCCGAATGTTCCTATTCGCGTTTGTTTGTTTCCAATAACCCTGGGGGCTCCTGCTTTTCGTTCGAAAACTAAGCCCAACGGCCGAAAGCCACTCCTTATAAACATTCGTCTTTCGTCGCCCCGCAGGTATCTCGCAGCGACTTTAGCACTGGAAAGCCACTCAAGCTTGCGTGGTGCAAAACCAAGCTTCCGCTTGGCGTGCGCGTTTGAGGCGCCATGCAGCCGTGTCGCATAGAAAACGCATCGGCCCCCGCTGCTTGGAGCGCCTCTTCTTCGGTAATGTGTGGAGGCGGCGCACCTAGGAACCCCGCAAATGCGGGCAGCCACACGCGCATCTCCGAGGGATCGTCGTCCACAATATTGTGAGCGCCCCGCTCGGCTTCGAGTTGCCGCCACACTTGCCTCGGCCGCATCTTCAACATGCACAAACGGGACCAGCACGCCAGAGACTCCGCATGCCATGTTTCTTTGGGCGGCGACTTCCCACCGCAGAACCTCACTTGACAAACTTTTGGATGGTGATAGCCTTCGGCCAGCTTTAGCGGCAGAGACTGAGAAAGCCGCCTTTTGAGCGCGGATCTATGCGCCCCCAAAAGGCGGTTTTTTTGTTTCTGAGCACGCTCCAAACGCAGTCGTGACGGAGGGACCGAAAGTTTCAGTGGCGTGCGCGTGCGAGAAGCAAAAGCATGTTCTGGTTCCGGCGGCTATTGTGAAATGGGTTCGAAAGAGGGCAAAGCTCTGATCCGATTATCGCCAGCCGCAGAAATATCTCTTGGGGCTGAGCGCCCTCGGGCGTTCCCAGTTCGCCGTTCCATCGCAAGGGGTGAACTACATGAATGTTCGCACAAAGAGTGGTCGCAGCAGGTACGCCGCGGCTGTCATTGTCTGCACTATCACAGCAATTCCCACCGCGCATGGACAGACGCCGCGCCACGAGCGGAATCGAAAAACGTTCGCCGAGTCTTGCGCCGACCTCACGAACCTGCATGTTCCCGATGCCACCATGACGATCACCAAAGCGGTCGTCGTACCTGAAGCGCCCGTCGGAACCGTAAAACCATCACCTTTCGCGCCGGCGATTCCGGTGCTCATACCCCCATACTGTCGCGCCGATGGTGAAATCGATCCGCGTACCGGTGTGGATGGGAAATCGTATGCCATCGGATTCGCCATTGCTCTGCCGGAGAATTGGAACCGTCGCTTTCTTTTTCAAGGAGGCGGCGGATTAAATGGAACCGTCAATCCGCCTTTCGGATCGGCGGCCGCAGGCGACGATCCTGCCCTCGCTCGTGGTTTTGCCGTCGTCTCCACCGACTCAGGACACAAAGGCGCGGTTTTTGATGCTTCTTTCATGAAAGATCAACAAGCGGCCCTCGATTTTGCGTATGTTGCGGTCGCAAAAGTCACCACGCTGGCAAAGGAAATCATTGTGCACTACTACGGCGAGCCAGCCCAGCACTCCTACTTTGTTGGCTGCTCGACAGGCGGCCGCGAGGCGATGCTCGTTTCCGAGCGGTATCCCACCTATTTCGAGGGCGTGATCTCCGGCGATCCCGCGATGCGCACCGACAATTCAAATGCTGGAGACGCGTGGGCAGCCGTTGCGTTCAACCAAGTTGCACCGAAAGACGCATCCGGCAAGCCCGAAACGGGCAAAGTGTTTTCTGCGAGCGATCGCAAGCTCCTGATCGATTCAATTCTGAATGAATGCGACGCGAAAGACGGGCTCAAGGATGGGATGATCTTTAACTTTCGAGCGTGCCACTACGACCCCGCCGTTTTGAAATGCGGCGGCACGAAAACAGATACTTGCCTCTCGGATCTTCAGGTGGGCGCGCTGCAGAAGGCGTTAAGTCCGCCGAAAGATTCTCTCGGCAATGAAATCTATCCCGCTTTTCCTTTTGATACCGGAATCACTGCATCCGGGCCGGGCAGGATGATTCCCGGAATCGTTCCCGACGCCGTGCCGGTCAGTCCGTTTGGGCCCGACATAGCGACGACGTACGACCCCGACAAAGCGGAAGCAACGATTGCGGCGGATGGCACGCGCAAGTTGATCGACACCTACGATTGGACCAATCTTTCCACTTTTTCAGGGCGCGGCGGCAAGCTGCTTTTTTATCACGGTCTAAGCGATCCGTGGTTTTCACCGCTCGATACGCTTGGTTACTACGAAAAAATGGCGAGCGCGAATGGGGGAGTCGATCAGGTGGCAAACTGGAGCCGAATCTATCTGGTTCCAGGCATGAGCCATTGCGGCGGCGGCCCCGCAACGGTCGACAACTTCGATATGCTCAGCGCTGTCGTAGATTGGGTCGAAAAAGGGACGCCCCCTGATCGTGTCATCGCTACCGGCAAGGATTTTCCTGGCCGCAGCCGCCCCTTGTGCGCCTATCCGAAGTACGCGCAGTACAAGGGCTCCGGCGATCCGCAGGATGCTTCGAATTTCGTTTGTCAGCGTTAGTCATATGTTGCGCGGAGAGAGAGCAGACTTATGATTGGGAACATTCGTTGGCCGCTAATCTGCCTTTCAACCTTGCTAATTGTGTCGTTGCCGACGACCGGAGGTACACCGGTTCCGGAAGCAAGGGGTCCGCTTCCGGTGACAAGCACTTCTTATCCTTTTGGCGCGGCCGATCACGAGGGTGCCCCGGAAGATCTCAGCCGCGTTGGGTATGTGGAAGAAGAATATGTTCTTAGTGGCAAAGCTAATGTTTACGATTGGCCAGCACCTGGTCCAGCAGTTGTGCAAACTGCTGGCGCACCTTACACAACGCGAGTCCTAATCAGACGGCCTGCGTCGCGCGCACGGTTCAGTGGGGTTGTTGTGGTGGAGATGGCCAACCCTTCGAACTTATTTGACCTGAATCTCGGCTGGGCCATGACTCACAAGCAATTTGTTAGTGACGGCGACGCGTGGGTGATGATCACGGCGAAACCGATTTCTGTGCTCACACTGAAGAAATTCGATCCGATTCGATACGCGACGCTATCTTGGGACAATCCTCTTTCGGCGGATGACCCGCAAAACTGTAGTGCGGTGGCCTCCGACAGCTTCCGCACGACCGAGAACGGCCTAGTGTGGGATATCTTCAGCCAAACCGGGGCGTGGTTACGAAGTTCAGATTCCTCGAATCCTCTGACGTACGGCGTGCGTGATCGCAGAGAGCTGCCCGTCCGGCATCTATACGCCTGGGGGTACTCTCAAACCGGAGCATTTCTGTATACCTACGTTAATGCGATTCATCCGCTTGATTCAAAGTTGAACGGACGGCCGATTTTCGACGCCTATTTAATTGCCGTCGCAAGCGGGCCGGTCCCCATCAATCAGTGCGCCAAGCCTCTCCCAGAGGGAGATCCGCGACGAATGATCAGAAACGCCGGTGTTCCCGTGATTCGGGTGATGAGCCAATCGGACTACCTCTTAGGTATTGCTGGACGACGGCCAGATAGCGACACACCCCCAGATCTATACCGAAATTACGAGATCGCAGGGGCTGCCCACGCCACTCCGGATGAACTCGATTTCTCCGCCGCACCCGAGGACATAAGGAAAGGAGGAAGAGCTGTACCGGCCATGGTTTGCAATGAAGGACCCAGGAGCCGCTTTCCGAGTTCAGTGGCATTTGATGCGATCTTTCATAATCTCGATTTGTGGGTTCGTTCAGAGACTCCTCCGCCCCACGCGGAACCGATCGCAGTCGATACCAACAGAGAACCTACTTTGGACCAACATGGAAATGTGACAGGGGGCATCCGATCGCCTTACCTAGACGTTCCTACAAGCACGTGGTTTGGAAATTCCTCAGGGGTCTCGTTCTGTTTTATCGCTGGGCACGAGATACCGTTTGGGCCCCAGCAGATCAGAAAACTTTATTCCAATCACGAGACGTACGTTCGATTGGTGAAGGCTGACGTCGAGAAATTGGTCAACGAACGCTGGATAACCTCAGCGGATGGAGATGCTCTCATATCCGAAGCCGAACGATCACGTATCCCTTGACAGAGCTTCCATCTAGCTGAGACGGATCCCAACTATAGAGTCTAGCTAACTGAAAACCCTACAGTACCGCGCAGCCTTCACCCATCTACCTTGCCATCAACTGCTCGACTGCGAATGATCTGTGAAGTGCGGCGCGCCAGCTGTGGTCTAGCTCTGAGTCCAGCCTTTTCGATTGAATTCTTGCTGCATTCGATGGCGAGAATGGAGAGTTGATGAAGTCCAGGTCGGAAGTGGTTGCACAACTCAAGTCAAATTATTACGACGTCTGCGTTATCGGAGGGGGAGCATCTGGGGCCGGGTGCGCCCTTGATGCCCAACTGCGCGGCCTGAAGACTGTTGTTCTCGATTCTCGCGATTTTGGATCCGCAACATCGAGCGCTTCAACAAAGTTGATTCATGGAGGGGTTCGTTATCTACAACAAGCTCTTTGTAACTGCGATGCAGCACAATACCGCGTCATGCGCCTCGCCCTACGAGAACGAAGCCTCATGATTCGCAATGCGTCATATTTAACCGGTGTGCGTCAGTTCGCCGTGCCTTGTGGCGGATTGTCCGATGCGATCTACTTTGGTATCGGCCTCAGGCTCTATGATTGGATTTCGGGAAGTGCAAGCCTCTCGCGTAGTTATTTTTTGGGGCGAAGCAGCACTCTGGCTAAGATGCCCTGGCTAAAGGCAGATAGGTTGATAGGTGCTATGTTCTATGGCGACGGACAATTCGACGACTCGCGTTACAATCTGGCTCTAGTTCAGAGTTGCAGGAAAGCAGGAGGGACCGCCTTAAGTTATGCCCATGTGAATGGTTTCGAAAAGGACGACCGCGGTCAGATTGTAGCCGTCATTGCCGAAGATAGAGAATCAGGCGCATCGTTTAGAATCGCAGCGCGTTGCTTCGTGAACGCCACAGGGCCGTTTTCAGACCATGTCCGTCGGGTTGCGAACCCTGCCGTGGAAGAGCGTCTCGTCTTAAGCAAAGGCATTCATATCCTTCTGCCTTTACGGGACAATTTCGGAGATAGTGCGCTTCTGATGCCCGACACGGAAGACGGGAGAGTGATTTTTGTTATCCCATGGTCCGACCGATTGCTTGTCGGAACGACCGATACGGAGTCAGACGCCTCCCAGGAAATGATCGTTACGAAGGCCGAAGCTGAATATGTTCTTCGGCATCTAAATGCGTATCTCACTGAACCGTACGAGCTGTCGGATATCGTTAGCGCATTCGCGGGACTTCGTCCGCTTGTGAAAGGCAGGGACGTCCGCGCTACGAAAAAGCTGGTTCGCGATTACGAGATCGAGACAGATTCAAGTTGCGGGTTAATCAGTATACTCGGAGGCAAGTGGACCGTTTATCGCGCTATGGCGCAGGACGCCGTGAACGCGGCTCAGAAGAAAATTCTCGGACGTGTAACGGAATGCAAGACTCGAAATTATCGGCTCTTCGGCTCTGGAATTGACCCAACGGCCCTGAACAAGGACCTGAGGAAGTCTTATCCGATATCGGGTGAAACCGCTGAACATCTCGTGCGCAAATTTGGTAGCAATGCAGTCCGGGTTCTTGATCTGGCACGAGAGGACGCCTCGCATCTTTCGTTGCTGGTTGATGGAGCCCCGCAGATACGAGCAGAGGTGGCCTACTGTGCGAGAGAAGAGATGGCGTTTTGCATTGAAGATGTCCTCCGCCGACGGCTCGGTCTTGAATTCTTCGACTGGCGCAAAGCAATTCAGGCTGCGCCCGCTACCGGTCAAATACTTGGTCACGAACTCGCGTGGTCAGCGGCCCAAACAAAATTAGAGATCGACGGTTACGTCCGCAAGATCGAGCGACTTTTGCGAAAGGTAGGGTTGGACGAAGTGCAAGAAGACGTTCTGGGTTAGGTATAGGTGGAGAACCCCGGATTCATAGGTGCGGCTGATCGGTACATTGTTCGGGGCGGACTCTGCGAAGATTGACGCCAGCTTCGCGGGGATTTCGAGCTATCATGTCCGTCGCTCGTCGTCGCTCATCTTCGATCCTTGAAGCATATCAGCCAAATCGAAAGAGTTAACCCGCAATGGGCTGACACGCTCGAGCGCACGCACATTATTGCGGCGGTACGAGATAGCGGCGGACTTGCAGAAGCTGCTGTGTCTCCCACGGCGACCATTTACTTGCTTTTTGGGACTACCCTAAATATCGGCGACATGCTTAAGACCATGCGCGATCATGGGAAATTGCCTTTCGTCAATTTAGACCTTCTTACGGGTTTTTCACGGGATCCAGTTAACGCGGAGTTCCTTGATCGTTGCGGAGCCGGTGGCATCGTATCCACGCACATGGAGGTGCTACGAGCCGCTCGTAAACGAGGCTTGATTACGGTGCAACGAACCTTTGCACTTGACTCGGTAGCGGTCGAAGCAGGTCTTCGCGTCACAAGCCAATTTCTTCCGGACGCTATCGAGATCCTACCGGCAGTCGCCGCACCTCGCCTTGTCAGCCGATTTCGAAAGGTTCATCCCACTTTAAGAATACTCGCGGGCGGGCTGGTTTCTGACATGAAAGAAGCCGAAAGCCTTTTGGCCGCCGGAATCGACGCAGTTTCGGTGAGCGACGCGCGCTTCTGGGTCTGCTGACTCTCTCCACCTGCCGGTGGCGGAGGACGAACCCCTGTCGCTCTGATATTGCCTAGCTTGGTCCTGTCGCGACACTCTCCCGCCCTCCTCGCGATTGTTGGGCGTTATGCCGCACTAGCGGCCCAGTCCTTCCCGGCCTTTTGCCGACCTTTCGCTGGGCCTCCGCAATTTTGGGTTGAGCGTGAGGATACGATTGAGGTCTTTCCGGATGTGCCCAAGGTCTCCAGCCTCGTCGAACACGCTCTAAGGAAGTCAAGTGTGGTTTTCGCCCGCTCATTCTTACGCCACCTTTCCTGAAGTTGACAAGGTACTCGAGCCAATGGCGACGAAAAAAGTTGAATCCAACCTCTCACTTGACAATCCTTGGGATAGTGATAGCGTCTGGGCAGATTTAGCGGCAGAGATCGAGAGAGCCGCCCTTTTGACTGCAGATTTCTGCGTCCAAAAGGGCGGCTTTTTCGTTTCTGAGCACATTACCTACGCAACCCTGTCGGGAGGGCTGAATGTTCCAGTGCCGCGAGCAGGCGCGCCAGTTCTAGGGCGCGGAGATGAGCCACGGCGGCGGTGGGCTGGCGCTCGGGGAGCTACAAATGTGTTGAAGGTAGGCAGCGATGAAAACGGAAGACGTCATTTTTCGGGCAATGGCCAGGAAGATTACTTGGTGGCAAGCGGCCGAAATACTGGGAATCTCAGACTCGGCCATGCTTCACCGATTGGCCCATTACAAGAAGTATGGTTATAAGCCTAACTGGCAACGGGGACGCAGCAAGTTTGGACTGACACCGGTGCGCCTCGAGGTCGCAGAGAAAATTCTGACTCTCTACCAAGAGAAATACCCCGGCCTTGACCCGAGCTATTTCCACAGAATGTTGACAGAGGTGCATGGCCTGCGCGTGAACGGCGCGTGGTTGGAGATCGCTCTTCGAGGAGCCGGATTGTTAAGTAGCGATTCGAGCAACCATCCTCCGAATGATGGACCAGTAAGCGTGAAGAAGGCGCGGCCTCCTCACGTCCGCGCAAGGTGATGTACATTTGGATGCCAGAATCAGCCTGAGCTCGGAGGCTCGCAGTCCGTTCCGGGAAACAATGCAGTAAGGGGGCTCAATGACACAAATACCTAGACCGAGGTTCGCCGTGAGCCGCCGCGCCCTACTGAAGGGATCAATCGTTGGAGGAGGGGCTGCGCTCGTTCACAACCTCTTCGCCGCCTCCCGTCCGAATGCTGCGTTTGCAGCGGGCACTTCGTCTGGTGCGTCGCCAATCGTCGAAACTACCGCGGGTAGGGTTCGCGGTACCACTGCAAACGGCATCTCTAGCTTCAAAGGGATTCCGTATGGCGCGTCCACCACGGGAAAGAATCGCTTCATGCCACCGGTGAAACCCGATCCTTGGGCTGGCGTACGCGATGCATTTCAGTACGGCCACTCCGCGCCGCAGACTATACCTGGCGCACCAGGGATTCTGGCCGGCGCGGACTTCGGGGCTTCCACCGAGAATCCGCCCGGAATCGGGGAGGGTGAGGATTGTCTGGTTCTCAATGTCTGGACACCGGGCGTGAAGGACAACCGGAAACGCCCTGTGATGTTTTGGTGTCATGGTGGCGCCTTCATATCTGGCTCGGGTTCCGCTCCTGTCTGTGATGGCGCCAACCTCGCGCGTCGCGGCGATGTAGTGATCGTGACGATGAATCACCGACTGGGAGCCTTGGGCTATACATATCTTGGCCACGCAGGAGGAGAGGCTTTCGCGGCCTCAGGCAACGCCGGAATGTTGGACATTATCGCCGCTCTTGCTTGGGTGCGGGATAACATCGTTGAGTTCGGTGGCGATCCTGGAAACGTGCTGATTTTCGGCCAATCCGGCGGCGGCCAAAAAGTTTCGACGCTGTTGGCCATGCCTCCGGCGAAGGGACTCTTTCACCGCGCAGTGATCGAAAGCGGCCCGGGAGTCAAGATGAACGCTCTCGACTACGCGACGAAGGTCGCCGATATGCTGCTCAACGAGCTTGGGGTGACACCTGCCCGAATCACCGATATTCAGACGATTCCTCTCGAACGCATCATGGCAGCGCAGGGTGCCGTCAACCGCAAGCTGGGAGGATTCATTCCCGGCATGATTCAAGGATTTTCGCCGGTGGTGGACGGTGTTTCGCTGCTGCAGAATCCGTTCGATCCAGTGGCTCCGGAAGTTTCCGCGGACGTGCCACTGCTCATCGGCTGGTGCCGCACCGAATTAACGCTTTTTGGCGCGGGTGATCCGAGCCTTTTTTCATTGGATGAGGCGGGACTGCACGAACGCGTGCAAAAGCTCTTCGGCGAAGACGCGGAGGCGGTGTTGCGCGCATTCCGTTCCGACTATCCGCGTGAGAATCCTTCCGGGCTTTACTTCCTGATTGCGAGTGCGTATCCCACGGTGGCTTACACCGCGAAGATCGCGGAGCGCAGAGCCGCACTGGGGAAAGCACCGACGTACGTGTACGAATTCACGTGGGAGACACCGATTTTGGGAGGCAGGCTGAAGTCGCCACACACAATCGAGATACCCTTCGTGTTCGATAACGTTGGAAATCCAATCGTTCAAAAGCTCGTGGGAAGCGGTTCCGATATATTCCCGCTGGCCGAGCGCGTAAGCGGCGCGTGGGCCGCCTTTGCAACGAAGGGTAACCCATATTCGAAGGGCTTTCCGCACTGGCCGCCTTACTCGGCCTCGGACAGAAACGTCATGGTGATCAATACGGAGGCCAAGGTGGAGAAAAATCCTGACGCTCATGCGCGCACCGCAATCGAAAATCTCCTGTTCCCAACTAATGCCTGAGAGCCCCCATCTTATTGCCGCTAGAAGTGCTCCCTGTGCAGGACACGACGCTAATGCCGAAGACGGTGACGGTGGTGTGTTCTTCGCTGTTCCTTTGAGGGGGCCGACTCCTTGTCGGCATTAGAAGATCGGCATTTGTCTAACGATCAAACGAAGTCAGCGATCGTAAGCTATATCGAAAAAATAGGTCGGTTTTTGAAACAGGCCGGCCTGGAACCTGAAACATTCTCCGGTGCGACGGCCCAGACACGTACCCGGAGTTTAATACTTAAGGAGAACCGCCATGCCTCTTTATTTGGGGGCCATCGATCAGGGGACCACAAGCACTAGATTTATCGTCTTCGATCGTACGGGACGAATCGTTTCTATGGCGCAAAAGGAGCACGAACAGATCTATCCCAAACCTGGATGGGTCGAACATGATCCGGAGGAGATTTGGCGTCGCACCCAGGAAGTAATCAGCGATGCCATGCAACAACGAGGATTGCGCCCCAGAGATATTGCCGCGATTGGGATCACTAACCAACGAGAAACGACAATTCTCTGGAATCGGAAAACTGGAAAAGCCATCTACAACGCCATCGTCTGGCAGGATACGCGCGTCCATGACTACGTCGCGGAACTTTCCCGTGACGGCGGGCAAGATCGCCTCCGACAGCAGACTGGATTACCTCTAGCCACCTACTTCAGTGGACTTAAGATTCGTTGGATTCTGAACAACGTTCATGGAGCTCGAGAACTTACCGAGAACGGCGACTTGCTTTTTGGAAACGTCGATTCGTATCTAGTCTGGAAACTCACGGGAGGAACGAGCGGCGGCATCCACCTCACGGACGTCACCAACGCCAGCCGTACCCAATTGATGGACCTCAGAAGACTTGATTGGGATAAGGCGCTCCTGCAGCTTTTTGACATCCCGGAAACGATCTTGCCAAAGATTGTTTCGAGCAGTGAGGTTTATGGAGTTTCAAAGCTTCCTTCCATCGAAAATGTGCCGCTGGCCGGAATTCTCGGTGACCAGCAAGCTGCACTCGTTGGCCAAACGTGCTTCGATTCTGGGCAGGCAAAGAACACCTACGGAACAGGTTGCTTTTTCTCATGAACACGGGCCTGACCCCAGTATTTTCCGAACATGGGTTGATTACGACGGTTGCGTTCAAGCTGGGCGAGAAGCCTGCTCAATACGCTTTAGAAGGAAGCATCGCCGTTACTGGCGCCCTGGTGCAATGGGTCCGTGACAACCTTGGCCTGATCGAAAGAAGCTCTGACATTGAAACCCTGGCGCGCACAGTAAAAGACAACGGTGGCGTGTATTTTGTTCCAGCATTCTCCGGTTTGTACGCTCCATACTGGCAGGCGACTGCCCGCGGCGTGATCGCTGGCCTCACGCAATATGCAAACAAAGGACATCTAGCGCGTGCAGTTCTCGAAGCGACGGCCTACCAGGCGCGCGAAGTGGCTGAGGCTATGGAGATGGATTCGAAGATCAATCTCGATGTCCTTCGGACTGACGGCGGAATGGTTGACAACGATCTCTTGATGCAATTTCAAGCCGACATTCTCAATCGCAATGTCGTTCGTCCCTTGATTAAAGAAACTACGGCCCTCGGATCTGCCTATGCAGCTGGTCTGGCGGTAGGTTTCTACAAGGACCTTGAAGAGCTCCGTGCTAATTGGGGAGTGGACCATACCTGGAAGCCTCTAATGGAGAGCGCTGTGCGTGAGCACTTTTATCAGGAATGGAAGAAGGCGGTAACCCGCTCGTTTAACTGGGCAACGTAGGTATGGGCCAGTGCCAGACAAGGAACTCGCGATCTCACTCAACTAAAATTGAAAGAAGGAGAGGACCGCTATGGTTTCACCGTTTTTTGGCGAATTCATGGGAACTCTGGTTTTGGTTTTGCTCGGTGATGGTGTCGTGGCGGGCGTGGTGTTGAAGCGATCGAAAGCGGAAGGTGCCGGCTGGATTGTGATTACCGCTGGCTGGGCATTTGCGGTGATGGCGGGAGTGTTTGCTTCGATTGCCTGTGGGAGTAAAGACGCTTTCATCAATCCGGCCGTAACCCTCGGCTTCGCCATCTCCTCAGGCGATTACTCTAAGCTCATTCCTTTCGCGGGGGCCCAGATGCTGGGCGCCTTTGCGGGTGCGACCCTCGTTTGGCTGCATTTTTTGCCCCACTGGAAAGAAACCCCAGATACCACTCTCAAGTTGGCTGTCTTTTGTACCGCGCCAGCGATTCGAAACGTCGCCGCAAATCTTGTCAGCGAGATAATTGGAACATTCGTCCTGGTGTTTATCGCTGGAGCGATCTTCTCAAAGGCTGTTTCGAAGAACGGCTTAGCTGCGGGTCTTGGGCCTTATCTGGTGGGTTGCTTGGTCTGGGCAATCGGCCTTTCGCTTGGTGGAACAACCGGTTATGCCATCAATCCGGCCCGCGATCTTGGACCGCGCATAGCTCACGCAGTCCTTCCTGTTGCCGGAAAGGGAAACTCTGATTGGGGCTATGCGGGCATCCCGGTCGTTGGCCCTCTGATCGGCGCTAGTCTCGCAGGCTTTCTTCTCCACGTTTTAAGATTTTGAGCCTACGGATGGCCATGGTGTACCGGCGGATCCGACCCGATTCAATGACTGGGTAGAGAAGATCGCTGATAGCACAAGCGCGCTGGATTACCGCAAGAAGGTCTCCGGCGCCGAAACAGTGTCGATGTGGCAGAGCCTGTCGTTCGGCGCGAACTACAAGGCGGCGTACTGTCTGTCGGTTTGCCCCGCTGGCGAGGATGTAATCGGTCCGTCTCTGACCGACCGCAAGCAATTTCTCAAAGATGTAGTCAAGCCGCTCCAAGAGAAGCCCGAGACTGTCTATGTCGTTCCCGGTTCCGACGCTGAGGGCTTCGTGGCCCGCCACTTCCCGCATAAGAAAACGAAGCAAGTGTCGAACGGCCTTGCTGGACAGGGGACGATTCGTGGTTTCCTGCGTGGGCTGAATTTTGTGTTTCAGCGCGGCAAATCGGAACGGTTGAGCGCGACCTACCACTTCACTATTCCGAGCACTACGGTAACTACGGCGCGCGAATGTTTTCGACGGTCGGCCCGTAGCGAGCTGGCATTCAAAACCGCCCCGGCGATGGGGAAACAGCAGTAAACACGCCATAAAGAAGTAAAACACCGAACGCCAATAGCCCGACCGCAAATAATTTCATGCGACGAATGAGCATCGGAAGCACTTTCTCGCCGAAACGATGGTGCCATTGCCACGGACTAAGGATCAACACCAAGGAGGATAAGGCGATGGCCCATCCGACAAACCAGAAAACCTTCGATTGCCACATCGCCGCAGAGCGAATGACGAGTGACGCGCCGATTAGTAAGCGGATAACTTGCTCCGTGTAGTGTGCTCGCGCCGAACTCGCGAATGACACAAAAAACCGTTCAGCCACTGCTGGCTTCGCGAAGACTACAACCGAAAGACCAACGAGGAAAAGGCCGAAGGCAACAAGAATGGCCCCTGCGACTGCGTTAATTATAGTCATTGCGTAATGTCATCCAGCAGCATAACAGGTCACTTCAATTGTCCGGTTAACCGAGCGAATGGAATCGGCGAAGTCCATTTCAGAAAACTCAATACGCGAATGCCGATTTTATCGAGAATTAATTTGCCTAGGAAAATTGCACGCGTATTAAATGTGATTTAACCAGATTTCACGCCGTGAACGATACAACTAGATTTTGTAATGCATGGCAAACACAGGAGATAGAGAATTAGCAGCACGCGCAATATTGTCCAATCGACGCTGATGCAGCTTCCATTTGTTCGTGACGGGCTTGCGCCGGACGCAGAGTGTAAATGCGATTTTTCATTCCAGTTTTCGGCACATCCTGGATCTTCGCGCTGCCCGAGTGTGAGATCGCATCGCCAGAATGTCGCTAACGCAGCGTCCCCGGAAAATAGGACGATGCCAGCGAGGGGTGGTCCCTTTTTCGCGTGGCTATCCGCATACCCCTTCGCGAGTTGACTCGTGGCATTGCACAACCTATACTCCGCGCGTTCCGATCCTGTCTTGGGGTAAATGCCCAAACGTTCGTCGTGGAGGTCGAGCTTGGCTCAGCGCTTTGCGGTCGCGCCCACACTGGTTCTTCTGTTCGTGGCTGCCATGCTTCCGGGCCGCGCTTCTGCGCAACGTTCGTGCGAGACCTTGGCATCCCTAACACTTTCCGACGCCAGCATTACTTCGGCGACTTCCGTTGCGGCCGGTGCATTCAAGCCGCCTCCGGGGCCGGGCCAGCCTGCGCCGACTTATGCACTACCGGCTTTCTGCCGAGTCCTCGGCGTTGCCAAGCCGACCAGCGATTCAGCGATCAAATTTGAAGTGTGGCTCCCTGCATCGGGCTGGAACGGCAAATTCGTACAGGTTGGCAACGGGGGGTTCGCTGGGACGATTCCGGAAGGCGCCATGTCCGAGCCTCTGCATCGGAGCTACGCGACTGCCGCAACCGACGACGGCCACGCCGGCGGGACAAGCGCTTCCTGGGCCCTCGACCATCCTGAAAAGCTAATCGACTTCGGCTATCGCGCCGTGCACGTCGTTTCGATGCAGGCCAAAGCCGTCATCACGGCGTTCTACGGAAAAAGTCCCCGGCTCGCATACTTCGTCGGCTGTTCCGATGGAGGGCGCGAAGCGCTCATGGAAGCGCAACGCTTTCCGGAAGACTTTCGTGGCATCGTCGCCGGCGCGCCCGCGAACTACTGGACGCACCTCTTCTTAAAATTCCTTTGGGACGAGCGCGCTGTGGGCCAGCCAGGCGCGTTCATTCCGCCCCCGAAGCTGAAAATCCTCCAGGACGCCTCACTCGCGGCTTGCGATTCCCTCGACGGTTTGAAGGACGGGCTGATCGAAAATCCGCAGCTTTGCCATTTCAATCCATCGGTCGTGCAGTGTAAGGGGGAAGACGCGGCCGATTGCCTTAGCGCGCCGCAAGTGCACGCCGCCCAAGAGATCTACAGTCCCGCAGTCAATTCCCAAACGGGCGCGGAAATAGCACCAGGGTTCTCTCCCGGCGCCGAAGCCAATCCCGCGAACTGGGCGCTGTGGATCACGGGCATGCAGGCTGGAGCGCCGGCCCTCGACGCATTTTTTGCAAACAATTTTTTGGCCGATATGGTTTTCGGCAATCCGAAATTGAATTTCGATTCGGTGAGTTTTGGAAGCGACGTTCGGCTAATCGACGATAAAGTCGGTTCCATACTCAATTCCGACAGTCCGAATCTCAGCGCCTTCAAAGCGCGAGACGGAAAATTGATCCATTACGCCGGATGGGGCGACGCCGCGATTCCGCCGCAGGGCAGCGTCGATTATTTCGAAAGCGTGCAATCGAAGATGGGGAATACGAAAGGCTTTTATCGCCTGCTCATGGTGCCCGGCATGTCCCACTGCGGAGGCGGCGAAGGAGCCAACGTTTTCGGCAATGGCGTTGCTGTTCCCGATGCGACCACTTCGAATGACGTGGTGATGGCCCTAGATCACTGGGTCGAGCAGGGTGTCGCACCGGACAAAATCATCGCCACGCGCTACGTCGATAACAACCCGGCCAAGGGCGTCCAAATGGCGCGCCCTTTGTGTCCCTACCCGCAGCAGGCTCGTTACAATGGCTCGGGGGATCCGAACCAAGCTTCAAGTTTCACCTGCCGCGTGCCGCCGGCCGTGGCAAAGCGCTGATTGCAGTGCCGTTCCGCGCGGTAATCTCGGCCAGAGATCAGGCAGTCTCGATACGGGCGGAATCATGAAGACCTAGTTCTTCGATCATAGCTTCTCTCACGCGGAATTTTTGCACCTTGCCCGTAACGGTCATGGGAAATGCGTCTACAATCTTGATGTAGCGCGGAATTTTGAAGGCCGCAATCTTTCCTTTGCAAAACGATTGAACTTCTTCCGCTGAAAGTTTCACGCCCGTCTGAGGCTTAATCCAGGCCGCCACTTCTTCCCCGTATTTTGCGCTGGGAATCCCGACAATTTGGACTTCACTGATACCCGGGCAGGTGTAAAGGAACTCTTCAATCTCACGAGGATAGATGTTTTCGCCTCCGCGAATGATCATGTCTTTCACGCGCCCAACGATTCGGCAGTAGCCCTCTTCCCGCATCACGGCAAGGTCGCCTGTATGGAGCCAGTCGTCGGCATCGATGGCCTTTCGCGTGGCTTCGTCATTATTGTAATAGCCCTTCATTACGCAATAGCCGCGCGCGCACAGTTCTCCCTGTTCACCGCGGGGCACGATCTTTCCGGTCGGGGGATCAATGATTTTCACTTCGGTATGAGGCAATGCCCTTCCGATGGTGCTGACCCGCAGCTCAACTGAGTCGTCTGTAGTCGTTTGCGTGATTACCGGCGACGACTCCGTCTGACCGTAGGCAATCGTAATCCCAGAGCAATGCATTTCCGTCACAACCCGCTTCATCAGGTGGATCGGACAAGGCGAGCCCGCCATGATTCCCGTGCGCAGCGAGCTAAGGTCAAAGCGGTGGAAATCGGGATGCTCAAGTTCCGCCCGGAACATCATTGGCACGCCGTAAAGTGCATTGCATTTCTCGCCGGATACTGCTTCAAGAGTTTTCAGAGCATCGAAATGTTCCGCAGGAATCACAATCGTGCATCCCTTCACGACGGCTCCCATATTGCCCATTACCATACCAAAGCAGTGATAGAACGGCACGGGAATGCAGATGCGTTCGGCCGCCGTCATCCTCATACTGTCGGTTACGAGGAGTGCATTGTTCACGATATTGTGATGGCTCAATACCGCGCCCTTGGGCCTGCCCGTTGTACCCGACGTGTATTGGATATTGATCGGGTCATCGCAGGAGAGATCGGCGGCCCTTTTCGTCAATTCGGCGCGGCTGGATGCATCACCCATGGCAGCGACTTGGCTCCAGCCAAAAAAGCTCTCGGCGTACGTCTCGCCGATCAAAATGAGATTCCTCAGGTGCGGCAACTCCTGAGAAGACAACGCGCCAGGCTTACTATTTTTCGCCTCCGGGCACGTTTCGAAAAAGATGGATACGAAGTTAGCCTTGTTAAACTGCGGAACCATAATCAGCGTCTGACATTCGGACTGCGCCAGCGCATACTTCAACTCATATGATCCGTATGCGGGGTTCAGGTTGACGAGCAATGCGCCGACTTTAGCCGTTGCAAATTGCGTGATTACCCACTCGGAACAGTTCGTGGCCCAGATACCCACACGATCGCCCTTGCGCACCCCTAACCGCAAAAGCCCCAGCGCGAAGCGCTCCGCCTCGGCATGTAATTGCGCATAGGTGAACCGCCGATTCTGATGGCCAGAGATCAAGGCGAGCGTTCCGGGCCATGCGCGGGCCGCCGCATCCAGTGCTTCCCCAACGCAGGAGCTAAGCAGCGGCGTTGGGCCGACGCCCGAGGCATAACTCGGCCGCGTTCTGTTATTCAATCTTGGGGTAGTAGGTTTCGTGGACACGTGCGTAGCCGAACAATAATACTTCTCACGGGCCGGCTACAAGCGTATTGCCCCCTACATGCATTCCGGTTTATATTTGCGTTTGCAATGTCTCCGCATCGCAATTGCGGCTTCGTGATCCACCCAGATTCTACGCCGAAGCTCGCCCTCCTCCTTTTGGGCCTTCTCACTGGCCCCGTCTGAGGCTAACTCAAAATAGTTTTTTGAGAGGCCACCGGCGGGACAACCGCTAGGTGGCTTTTTTGTTTTTGGAGCAGAATCGAAAAGAGAGGATGAGCCAATGCTCAGCGACCCAAAAGCCAAATACCGGCCTGTATCGAACTTCAGCTTGGATGATCGCCTCTGGCCTTCGCAGTCAATCAGCAATCCCCCTATCTGGTGCAGCGTGGACCTTCGCGATGGCAATCAAGCCCTGGTCGAACCGATGGACTCGTTCCGCAAGTTGAGAATGTTTGAGGCTCTCGTCGCGCTGGGCTTCAAAGAGATTGAGATCGGCTTCCCGGCTGCTTCGCAAACCGACTTCGACTTTTGCCGCGAGCTGATTGAGAAGCAGCGCATGCCAGAGGACGTCACGGTACAAGTGCTCGTGCAAGCCCGCGAAGATTTGATGCGCCAAACTTTTGAAGCGCTGAAAGGCATACACCGCGCCATCGTTCACGTTTACAACTCCGTTTCCGAGGTGCAGCGGCGCGTGGTCTTCGGCTTGGACAAGAAGGGCGTTAAGCAGATTGCGGTGAACGGTGCGCGTCTTGTGAAGCAGTACGCTGCCGAATACCCAGAAACGAAATGGGTGTTCCAATATTCGCCAGAGAGCTTCACCGGTACCGCGACAGATTACGCGATGGAGGTATGCGAAGCGGTGATGGAAGTATGGCGCCCAACGCCGCAAGACCCGGTCATCATCAACCTTCCTGCTACTGTCGAGATGTCGCCGCCCAACGTCTATGCCGATCAAATCGAATGGGTGAGCCGCAACATCAAGGGCCGCGATTCGTTCGTGTTGAGCGTCCATCCTCATAATGATCGCGGCACTGCTGTGGCGGCCGCTGAACTCGCGCTGATGGCGGGCGCCGAGCGCGTGGAGGGAACTCTCTTCGGGAATGGCGAACGCACGGGCAACGTTGACATTGTCACGCTCGCGCTGAACCTCTATACGCAGGGCATTCATCCGGGCCTCAATTTCTCGAACATCCAAGAGGTGATCGAATGTGCTGAGTTCTGCAACGGCTTGCCGGTGCACCCACGACATCCTTACGCCGGTGAAATGGTCTTCACCGCCTTTTCCGGTTCGCACCAGGACGCTATTAAAAAAGGCTTCGCCGCTCGCACCGAGGATGGCCTTTGGGAAGTGCCGTATCTCCCCATCGATCCGAAAGATCTCGGACGCACCTATGAAGCTGTGATTCGCGTCAATAGCCAATCCGGGAAGGGCGGCGTTGCGTTTTTGCTGGAGAGGGACCACGGCATCAAGCTCCCGCGTCGTTTGCAAATCGAATTCAGTCGGGTCATTCAACGGATGAGCGAGGCACGGGGTGGGGAAGTGACTTCAGATGAAATTTGGTCTGCCTTTAGAGCTGAATACATTGAGCAACACGCACCGTTTGCCAATCGCGACCATCACGACGACTCGACTGAGGACGGCGATAAGCTAATCGCTACGGTAAGTCAACACGGTGCGGATCACGTGATCTCAGGCGTGGGGAATGGCCCAATCGACGCATTCATAGACGGCTTTCGCCGTGAGTTCGGCATCGACCTGCGCATAGTTGACTACCAAGAGCACGCGATGGGCAGCGGCGCCGACGCGGTAGCAGTATGCTTCGTGGAAATACACACGAAGAATGCACGATCGGTCTTCGGCGTAGGCATGCATCGTAATATCGTGACCGCATCGCTGGACGCCATCGTCAGCGCCGTGAATCGCGCCGAAGCAAGGCGTGTGCACACTGCTTGTACTGCCGTCCCATAGTTGTTGGCGTGAGAATCCAAGTTCCGGCTCGGTTCTCCACTAGCACGCTTCGCGCCACCAAGAACCAGTGTCACTCAAGCGTGCGGCCCGTTCCGACCTGGGCGCGCCAATCTCTCCGCTTCTGTCCCCCATTTCGCGTCCTTGCTCCCCCGGCCCTGAGCGTTAAAACCGCTTGGACCTCGACTCTCGTGCGAGCTAGCTTGCCGCATTTTCCGATTTACACGTTGCGGCATGTTTTCTGCACTCGCTTGAGCGACGTCGCGCCGGATGCGCAGTGCAGCGAGCCATGCGGCACACTAGCCCGGAAACCAAGCGCCGCTACCAGCTCGGGATGGCGGAACAGTACGACAGGACGCGGAGAAGGTGAACTAGCGTTTGTACGGAAAACGCACCGCGTTGCATTTTTGTGACAGTGAGCCGGTCGTGAGCCAGGAGCTTGCGACAGCGGCTTCTAACTAAATGGGAAAGGAGAAGTTGGCTCCCCGGCCAAGATTCGAACTTAGAACATTTCGGTTAACAGCTGAGGGGGTTAAAAATCTAAATGCCCTATCTGGTGTCGCTTATGAGCAATCGGAAGCCATTTTTCCTTCCTTAGCTCAACGCACCCACGGTGAGGTTAATGAAACTGGGGCATCTGGCGGACAACTAGAGTTGCGCGGGTCGTTGTTCACGATGGTTGCGGTGGCTTGCAACCATCCGAATTGGTTGGTGCTACCCTTTCGTCTTGAATTGATACGGAAAGCCGCCTAAGGTGCATACACGCCTGCGTTGGGCGCGCACTATCCGACTCCAACAGCTCCATCAACTACTTTCACTTCTCTGTGTTTTCAGCAATTTTGATTGGATAACGTCGTCGTCTCCCCCCGCCGAGTAGACTTGGCAGTGTTGACCCGACCAAGGCTCGGAAGAAAGGAGCCGAGCATGTTGATTATAGGCTGTGATTTCCATTCGCGCTTCCAGCAGATCGCGATGCTGGACGAGCAGACTGGCGAGACGATTGCGCGTCGGTTAGAACACGAGACCGGGGAAGCCAGGACGTTTTACGCAGCGCTCCCGACTCCGGCACTCGTGGGTATGGAAGCCACTGGTTACGCGCATTGGTTTCAACGAATGCTCGCAGAACAGGGGCACGAGCTGTGGGTTGGTGATGCGGCGGAGATACGCTCGAGGATGGTTCGGAAGCAGAAGACGGACAAACGTGACGCTGCTCACCTGCTCAGTTTGCTGCTTGAGAATCGGTTTCCGCGAATCTGGATCCCTTCTCCCGCCGAGCGCGATCTTCGGCAACTGTTGCGGCATCGATTCAAACTCATCTGTATGCGAAGCTCTGTGAAGAATCAGTTGCATGCACTGGCGATGGGTCAAGGTGTTTGTCGAATGAAAAAGCTGTGGGCTCCCGCTGGCCGAAAGGAACTGGAAGCTCTCGCACTTGATCCTTGGGCCAAACGCCGCAGGCAGGAGTTGCTTGAAATACTGGACCAACTCAACCTGCCGATTGAGGAGTTGAACCAGGCAGTAGAGCTGGAAGCCGAGAAGTGTCCCCACGCCGTTCATTTGATGAAACAGACGGGAGTGGGTCCGGTGACAGCCCTGGCTTTTGTGCTGACGCTGGGACCAGTGGAGAGATTCCATAAGAGCAAGCAGGTAGTGAGTTATCTGGGACTGAATCCGAGTGAGGAAAGTAGCGGAGGCCGACAACGTCTGGGTGCCATCAGCAAGCAAGGCAACTCAATGATGCGACATCTTCTGGGCGAAGCCGCTCAGACAGCCTCACGATTCGATCCCGAATTACGGCGGAGCTATCAGCGGTTGAAGTTCCGCCGCGGTAGTGGGGTGGCGAAGGTAGCCATCGCACGAAAGTTGGCGGTGCGGCTGTACTGGAAGCTGCGGGAAGCAAGTCAGCAAAGTGCCGCCGGCTCCCATGCGGGGTAGCTCGAAGATTCCCCTGGTGGGCGTAAGCCCATCGCAATTCTGATTGAGCGCCCTGCCTCCCGTTTCAGCAGGAAGGGGAGTTCGGATAACGAATCATGGTCTGTAGTTGAAGATCGAATAGATGGTTGGTGGAAGCAAAGTCACCGTAGGATTCCAGGAACCGAGCCTTGGTCAAGGGTCACAAAGGAATTCTGCAGGTAGGACGAAGCTCCTTAAAAACCGGAGCTTCATCGACATGGCATTCTCGCGAGCCGTCCGCGGCGTCAAGGGTCTGCGATGAACGGTCTGGCAAAAACGGCCAGACCGCCCTTGACTCCGCTACCGACTCGAAGAAAAGGCCGAGGTGTGTCTTGACAACACCGACGACGTTATAGAGGGGAATCTGCTTTTCGCTCAAAGCTAACCCCAATGGCATGAAAAGATCGGATTCTGGCACACTTTTGGCACAGGGGATGCGCCTGCTTTCTCATCACACAAGTTTGATAAAAGGAAGTTTCATCCCAAATGCCGAGACATCTGACCAGGCTAAAGGTAGGATTTGCTGGATTCTTACTCAACTAGAATGAAGTCGTCCCCTCTTACGGCGGCTTCAATCGCCTTAACTAGCGCCTCCCCTGCTTTTGACTTGGCGACGTATGATCGAACGCCAATCTTTTTGGCCTCTGCGACAAAACGCTGATCGGCATGTGAAGACAATATGACGATTGCTGTATCGGGCAGAGTGGCCTTGATTTCACGAGCTGCGTCAAAACCATTTAAGACCGGCATGGTCACATTCAGGACGACTACGTCTGGTTTTAATCTCTGTGCCTCTTCAATTGCCTTAGCGCCGTCTCCCGCTTCGGCGCACACTTCAAAATGGGGAATTTTTTCTAACGTGGACCGGACCATCGTCCTTATTATCGGTTGATCGTCGGCGATAACGATTCGGACACTTCGATCAGTGACTTTCATTTTGGCACCGACTGCGTCAATCATCTCTAAGGCTACCTTGGATCAGCGGAGAGAAATATACAGGGTGAAGGGTATTTTCATAATCCAGCCACGGCAGTAATGGCAGGTGCGCGGCATTGGCCGAAGCTTTCTTTCGCCGTTACTCTGCTGGTTCTCATCTCCATTTTTACGGGCAAGGCCGTACAGTAATGATCCTTTGTCGCAAGGCATGCTTGCGGGGATAGCTGTGTCTACAAATTGATTCCGAGGGGCCCGTCTATCGCCCAAATGGACACAAACCGCCCTGCGAAGAAAAACCCGAACAATCGCCGCAAGTGCGACAGGATTTCGTCAAGGCAATGGGCCGACGCGAACGGAATCGTAACCGCCCATGAACTTGACAATGCCCAGCTCGCCGAACTGCTTGCCCGGCAAGCGGAGAATGCGCGCCCGCCGCTAACCCGAGCCTTCCGGCGGGCCTCGCGGCGCGCCTTTCTTTGGCCTGAAGAAGCATCCTCATTACAAAAGCTGGGCCGCTCACTGACCGAATTGCAGGGCATCGGCCCGTACCTGGAAAAGTTGATCCGCACATGGTTTAGCGACGCGCCCTTGCCACCTTCACCTCCCGCTCTCCGGTCAGGCTTTCTTACGTTCACACAGGCACAGACGATCCTGGCCACGAAGCCCGAATGGATGGCGAGCCTAAAGGGCGATCTCCAAATGCACAGTCTATGGAGTGACGGTTCCACCTCAATCGCTGAAATGGCCGCTGCGGCAGCAGAGCTGGATTACGAGTACATCGCAATCACAGATCACGCTAAAGGATTGAAGATCGCGGGCGGCATTGACGAAGCGCAGTTGTGCGAACAAGCGAATGAAATCGCCTCCCTGAATCGGTCCTTGGAGGATGCCGGTCAGAAACTCAGGGTTTTGCGCTCGATCGAGCTGAATCTGAATCCCGAGGGTCAAGGCGACATGGAGCCTCAAGCATTGGCAGAGCTCGACATCGTCATCGGTTGCTTTCATTCGGCGTTGCGACGAAAGGAGGATCAGACCGAGCGGTACCTCGCCGCCCTTCGCAATCCGACCATTCAGATTCTCGGCCATCCTCGCGGCCGCATTTATAATTACCGCGCTGGCCTTTCGGCTGACTGGGCGCGCGTCTTTACACTCGCGGCTGAACTTGATAAAGCGGTCGAGATCGACGCCTATCCGGACCGGCAGGATTTAAGCCCAGATCTGCTGACGTTGGCGCGAGACGCAGGCTGCCGGATTTCATTTGGGACGGATGCCCACGGGCCAAGCCAGTTACGGTTTATGGCATTCGCTGCGGCTTCAGCGCTGAGGAGCGGAATCGCCCGCGAACGCATCCTAAATTTCATGTCACGAGACCGACTGTTGGACTGGGTTCGTCACGTACGCGAGGTCAGCACCCGGACGAAAGGACGGGATTGAAATGGCGAAGAAGAAAAGCCGACCCGGATCGCTAGCGGACCCAGCCCGCCTCTCGCCGAGGGACGATAAGGGGAAGATCCAGGTCATCATCGAAACGCCCAAGGGCAGCAGAAACAAATATGCGTTCGATGAGGAGCAGAGAGTCTTCGCTCTGAAAAAGGTGTTGCCTGCCGGCATGACCTTTCCGTACGACTTCGGCTTCGTCCCGTCGACTAAAGCCGAAGACGGCGATCCGACGGACGTGCTCGTGCTGATGGATGAGCCCGCCTTTCCCGGCTGCCTCCTTAAATGCCGCATCATCGGAGTCATCGAGGGTCAGCAGGGAAAGAAGAAAAAGGGCGAGCGCAATGACAGAATCATCGCCATCGAGGAAGCGAATCACAGTTATGCCCATGTCCGCCATGTCAAAGAGCTCGGCAAGAAATTCGTGAAAGAGCTCGAAGAGTTTTTTGTTAACTATCACGATTTACAGGGCGAGAAATATAGAATTCTGGACGTGAAAGGCCCGGCGGAGGCGCGACGCAGGATTGCGGATGGGATGAAGAGCGTGCGAAAGCAAAAAAGTTAACCGTCAGCGATGATTCCGCTCGAATGAGAGGGATTTATTTTCCGTAATGAATCCGGTCCACAAGCCAGAACAGGACTGCCAACAATAGCCATATCGCCAACGCTACAGGCAGGGCCAAGATTGCGTTCCATTCGGGTAGCAATCGCCACAGCGCTATAGCGAAGCACACCAGCCCTAGGCTTCCGAGAGCCGCTCCCCGCGCGTCCAGTGCCGCTGCTTTCCTGCCACGGGAGCTATCCATAATTCCCGCCTCGCTTTTCTTTTCAGTTTCGTGTTTTTCGACCAGCGTTGCGCTCGCCGGGAAAATGGCTGGAAAGGCAAGAAACAGTCCCCCGAATACCGGCCCGTACTGTTTGGCGATCAGGCCGGTCGCGACCGTTACCGCGCCGCCAAAAAGGAAGCGCAGCGCATATTCGTACCATCGCGTTCGGTTCAACGCCGACAAATCGAGACGGATACTCATCGGAAGTTACCTCAGAAAAAGAAACCACCCGCCGAGTGCACAGGCGAGCCAAACGGCCAGACCAGCTATTGTGATTCTCGTCGCGCGCACGGTGTGCTTCGCCATAACCCGCATGCAACAGCAGGCGTAAACGAAAAAGGCGCAGGCACCTACGATCATCGAGCGTGCTTCCAATGCTGCATACGTTTTACCGTCGGTAGCGATTGTTAACGCCAATGTGGCGAGCGCGACGGAAGGGGCGGCTCCGAAAAGACCGGCGAAACTTTTGGGCTTGAGGACATCTCCTATCACTGCGAACAAGGAAACCACCAACCCGCCGACCACAAATCGGAATACAAGCTGCGTCATTCCTTTACACTATCGCGCGACGCGACCGAAGACATCAGAAAAAGAAGTTCGAGCGGACCTGTTCATATCGCAATCCAATGAGATGGAGAAACTCGACAACCGATTCGGATCAACCCTCTATCCAGTTGCAGTAGATTTTGCCAGGCCAGGACGCTCGGCACGGACCAGTCTGGCAGTTGCAGACCTTGTATTGGGCCATGGGAGCGCAATGGGTGACGGTTGTATTGCAGAGACTTGAGACATGGTCATAGGTGATGGACCCTTTTGTATCTCCTCCATAACAAGATTGAGGGAAGCAATGAACTCGCTCGGACGAAGGGCATACGATCCAAAGCAGTTTCGACCGAACCGAAGAGCGGGAAGCCACCAGCAACCTGCTTCCACTGGCTGAAAATAAAACAAAGTGGTGCGTGAATTCTCCAGGAGACTAATGAGCGGAAAGACACTGCTGTCCCGGACCCTCATTGGGCTCAACACCAGGTCAAAATCTTTGATGCCAAGCAGGGGGACGGCTTCCTGGTAGGTCGTCGCGAACCTACATTTACATCTGTATCTGTCCAGGCACCTTATCAGGCGCGAGTAACCTTGCTGGTTTTCTCCGATCAGTAAAACCTTCGCTTGCATTGTTTCATCTCGCAGAGTCAATTCCGACGCTTGTCCACCGCCTGTCGGCCATTCCGCTAGACTCTCCCATGACTTTGGCAATTATTTGTCTATGCTGCCCGCAGATTCGCGGCAATACAGCGTTTACCGTATTTGATAATTATGCGCGTTAATTCTGTGGGAATCCTGTGATTTCAGTGCAAAATCAGCCTTTAGGCGCACACACGGACATCGGCGCAGGTACGAAATATGTCACCTGCACCTGAGAGACTTGGCTTTTGATTTCGCTTGGGGTTATAAATGGGATATCCGGTCAGCCAACAAAAGGCAGTCAGCCGGACTCTCAGGATTCGGTATGCTGCGAAAATCTAACCGCGCTGTTCCCGATTGGTCCCGCAAAATCCTGGCTTTTCGTCAAGCTCTGAAGCTCACCCAAGGCGAACTCGGCAAACGATTGAGAACATCTGCTATGGCCGTTTCTCGATGGGAGCGCGGAGACGCTGAGCCTCCTGCAGACGCATACATACGGCTTGGGAATATCGCGGATGATCCGCTGTGTTGGTTCTTTTGGGAACAGCGCCGGTCTTAGCACGGCGGACGTGATGCGGGTCCTGCCAACAGCAAGCCGCCGTTTGCGCCAAGGAAGAATTGCAAGCTGTGCAAGTCGTCCACGCTGGCGCAGTGGGTTCGCTGAAACCGGCAAGCTTCGTCGCCATTCCGATTCTCCCTGTTCGGGCAGCCACTCCTGGCGCTGATGGAGACGAAGTTTCCGATCTTGATCAGTTGAAACCCGAAGCAATCTGGGCTGCGCCTGCGGAATGGTGTCCCAACCCTGCGGCCACAATTAGTCTTCGAGTAGTAGGCAATTCGATGTCGCCGCTCATCCTCGATGGATACGTTATCGCAGTGGATACTTCCAATACCTCTCGCGACGACCTGGTCGGGCAGATTGTTGTTGCACAGAATACTAAGGAGAAGCGCCTGCTTGTCTCGCGGTTGATAAGATTCGATCACACAGAGGCTTTGGTGTCCGATCAGCGCGAGAACCAGTCCGTTTCATTGGCCAATGGATCTTCGTGGCGCATCATTGGGAGGGTCTTATGGTGGACAGGAAAAGCTAGATAATCCTCTGCATATTCTTCTGAATGATTGCCTGCACAATCGCAAGCGAAAGGGCGCTATCGCGCTTTGTTCATGGACGCCTGAGGAATCTCAAGTAGAAAGCTGCGAACACCAAGACAATGCCAATATTCACTGCCAGCCGCTCCCAGAATCGGTTTTTGAAGAACACGAAATCTACACCGACTATGACGGCTACCATCGCAACGACGTAAAGCACCAAAGCTACCTGTCTGCCCATTTCAGTTTAGAGTGTACAAGAAGAATCCACAGCACCCTCCTTGATTTTCAGATTGCCCTGTTGTATTTTTTCCGTTAACCGCAGCGATAGTCTTGGCGGTTAGTCGATTTTTAGGGGATTAGGATATGCGGAATAGTGGGCCCGCATTGCGGTACTCCCTGGCGATACTAGCGGCTGTTGCCGCTCTCTTCCTTCGAGGCCTGCTCACACCTCTGCTCGGAAACGGGAATCAATATCACACAGTTTGGCTGGCGGTTGTTTTTTCCGCGTGGTATTGCGGACTTGGACCGTCCATCGTCACTACCGTATTAGGGGCCCTGGGCGTTTGGTATTGGTTTCTGCCGCCACCTCACTCGTGGATCATTCAGGACCGAGCCGACGCGTATGGGCTGCTCGGGTTCTTGGCCTTCTCAAGTGCGATCATTGTTCTTGGGGAGTCGAATCGTCGTGGATTTGCCGCTCGGTCCAGGCTAGCGGCTATTGTTGAGTCGTCCGCCGATGCCATCGTCAGTAAGAATCTCGATGGTGTTATTACGAGTTGGAATAGGGGAGCCGAGCGGCTGTTCGGGTACACCGAAGGCGAGGCTGTTGGTCAGCACATCACACTTTTAATTCCGGCCAATCTCCGCCAAGAGGAGGCAACGATTCTTGAGCGGCTCCGGAGAGGCGAGCGGGTTGAGCATTTTGAGACTGTCCGCAAACGCAAAGACGGTACGACACTCGACGTTTCTCTGACAATTTCGCCAGTCAGAAACCGCGAAGGCCGTGTAATTGGCGCATCGAAAGTGGCGCGCGACATTACACAACAAAAGCAGGCCGAGCGAGCATTGCGCGCGAGCGAAGAGCGTTTCCGCGCGATTGTTGAGACCACACCCGAATGCGTGAAGCTCGTCGCCCCCGATGGCACCCTGCTTCACATGAATTCATCCGGCCTGACGCTGGTTGGTGCCGATTGCGCTGACGCGGTCGTAGGCAAAAGTGTTTATGACCTGATTGAACCTAAAGACCGAGACCGATTTCGTGCTTTCAACGAAAGAATCTGCCGTGGCGAGAAAGGTTCTTTGGAGTTCGATATTGTCGGACTGCGCGGTGAGCGCCGCCACATGGAAACCCATGCCGCCCCCCTTCGGAACCCCGATGGGACGATCGGCGCAACTTGCGGTGTCGCGAGACATCACGATGCGCAAGCAAGCCGAAGAGGCTGTCAAGGAAAAGGAACTCTCCGCGCGTCTGCTTAAACTTCAGGATGAAGAAAGAAGGCGCATCGCCCGCGAATTACATGATGGAGTAGGGCAACTGCTCGCCGCTATGAGTATGAATGCTTCTAGGCTAGACGGAGAGAAGTCGAATCTAAGCCCCGATGCGGCACGATGCGCGGAGGAGAACTCCAAGCTGATCGACCAAGTTTCGGCGGATATTCGCACGATGTCCTATTTGTTTCATCCGCCCTTGCTGGACGAAATGGGACTGGATTCCGCGCTGAAGTGGTACATCGACGGATTCACTGAGCGCAGCAAGATCGCCGCTGCATTGGAACTCCCGGCGGATTGGGAGCGGCTGCCGCAGGACTATGAGTTGTGTCTGTTCCGGATTGCCCAGGAGTGCCTTACAAACATCCATCGCCATTCAGGGAGTTCGACCGCCCGGCTGAGGCTGCTTCGCTCTCCCGGAGAAATCAAACTGGAAGTGAGTGATGATGGTAAGGGACTCGATCACGAGACTCAGTCGAAGATTGCCTCAGGGGAGACGGTGGGCGTCGGTTTGCGCGGAATGCGGGAGCGCGTAAGGCAGTTGGGAGGCAATCTGGAAATCCGGTCGAATGGTCACGGAACCATCGTGACTGCGACAGTTCCCATTGCAGAATCCGGAGATGGTCAACTCCAATCTTTCAGCGGCATGCCCAAGCAAAGGGCTACTTCTCCGGTATAGCCTTCGGAGCCATCGGCGCCGTCATATTGGTGCGGGGCGGGCGCGACGCGGTCAGGACCGATTTTCGATTGTTCTAGTCGGGACTACACCTTTCGGAAGGAGCGACAAATGAGCGAAGCTAAAATGCCAACAGCAGAACAAATTGAGAAACGAGCATACGGGCTATACCTAGAGCGCGGAAGCGAAGATGGCCACGCTTTAGAAGATTGGCTCGCCGCCGAAAGAGAGCTGATTGAAGTGCCGGAGGAACCAGCCTCAGTTGCTCCGAGATCACGCGCTGCTAGTGCAGGAAGACAGGATTAGTTCACGTGAACGATTGAGGGAATGCATTCAGTTTAATTGTGGCTCTCTCTCGCGTGATTATCAAAGCGGGATATCGTACTTTTTCGTTGATGGTTCCCTCGTGGCATAGCCAGCTACCATATCCGACGAGCGATTGCCCGCCCGGTGATCCTGTGTATGGACAGAGCGTTCGTGTCTACCATATGTTGACACTATGCCACCGGTACCCGTTCTCATCGTTGGAGCTGGTCCTAGCGGACTAAATTTGGCGTTAGCTCTGATCCGCAGGAGTGTGCAATGCCGCATCATTTCTGAAGCCGATGGCCCAGGCGAGGAATCGCGCGCCATGGTGGTGCAGGCGCGCACACTTGAATTTTACGGCCAATATGGCTTTGCCGGAGAAGTCATCGAACAAGGCGTGATCGCTGAAACGGCCCATGTCCGCGAGGGTGGTTCCAGTGGTAGTCGAGAAGTTCTCTCCATCAGTTTCAAAGAAATGGGTGCTGGTCTCAGCCCATATCCATTCGCACTCGCTTATCCGCAGGACGATCACGAACGGTTCCTGATCGAGAAGCTCAAGGATACGGGTTGTGAAGTCGAGTGGGGCGCGAAGCTAGCTGGCTTTAGCGAAGGTGAAAGCAGCGTTAGAGCTACCATCGAGCACAATACAGGCCGGGTTGAGCAGGCGGAAAGCACATACATCTGCGGTTGTGACGGCGCGCGTAGCTGTGTGCGTGAAACCCTCCAGCTCGGTTTTCCGGGTGGCACCTATGAGCAACTCTTCTACGTCGCGGACGTTAAGATCGCGCGCGGGTTTTCTCGCGGATCTGTACATCAACCTCGGCAAACACATTCTCACTTTGATGTTCCCGGTGCGGTCGAGTGGAATGCAGCGCTTGATCGGCCTCGTACCGTCCGAACTTTCACATCACGAAAACCTCGGCTTTGAAGACATCCGCGCCCAGGTCGAGCCGCTTCTTGATATCAAAGTGACAGCGATAAATTGGTTCTCCACCTATCGCGTCCACCATCGCGTTGCCGACACATTCCGAGTGGGGCGCGCTTTCCTTGTTGGTGATGCAGGCCACATCCATAGTCCTGCGGGCGGGCAGGGCATGAACACTGGAATCGGCGATGCGGTCAACCTTGGCTGGAAAATGGCGCACGTGTTGCAGAATCGCGGCGACAGAGCGCTTCTCGACACCTACGAGCCCGAACGGATCGGCTTTGCGCGTTCACTGGTATCCACCACAGACCGCGCCTTTACGGGTTTAGTCGGGGAAGGAATTGCAGGCGAGTTTACGAGAAAGATTATCGCCCCTCTCGTGTTTGGCGTCGTCACCCGCTTCAGTCTGGGCCGTCATGCGATCTTCCGCACGATTTCCCAAATGCGTATTCACTATCCTGACAGTCCGCTCAGCCAAGGCGTCGCGGGCGATGTCCACGGCGGCGACCGTCTTCCCTGGACGGGAGTTAATGCAAAAGATAATTTTGAGCCTCTGCGTTCTTTGGATTGGCAAGCACATGTGTACGGTGAGTTAGGCAAAAATCTCGAAACCGCCTGTCGCGAGCTTCACCTACCCTTACATGTCTTCGCTTTCAGCGACGGTACAAAAGATGCCGGACTCAGACGGGGTGCCCTGTATCTTGTCCGGCCCGATGGTTACGTCGCACTAGCCTCCTCATCTGAACAAAGCGCCAGCAACCTCAGGACCTTCGTCGAACAGTTTCATCTGCGCTTTCAATATTAATCTACCGACTGTACTCAATGCATCCCGAGAAGCCCTTTGGACAAATCTCATTTTGTTTAGCGTTCCATGATGCAATCTGTTTCTTCGTTGCCTTTTTCCTTACCGACTTCGTAAGGATAGGTTTCGAAAGCTCGCGTTTGAGCCTTGCCAATAATGCCGCGTCAGATTCTTTTTTATTGGCCATGTTCTACACTGACGCATGTCCTTTTGGTTTATCGCTTCTTAGTTCGTTCCTTTTCTAGAGCCTCGGCAGCCAAGAGCTTCCGGTTTCCGTGCGGTTCGTTTCGCAGGCCACCCGCAACCAGAACGCACCGCTTACCGGCAGCGACGCCGCAAGTAGGACAGCGGACGGACGATAATTGTTTGCGTGTCAGTTGTTTCAACTTCATTCCCCCAAGGGTTCCAGTATTCCCGCACGCAAAGCTGTCCCTTTTGAGACACTGTGTTATGACTTAAGGCTAGCGGGGGCCCGCGCCGGCGACCCCGAGAGCCACAGTCAAACCACCCAGCTTGCTGCTGAAAATTGTCGCCACAACGCCAATTGCAATCAAGTAACCGAGGAACGCGACAAATTTTCTTCCGCGATAGCGGCTAGTCGTATCGGCGACAAAGCGGTTGATCGAACGCTGTGCGATTCGACTCAGCGTGAAAACGACGGCAAGCCCGATCAGAGTCGCGACAAATTTGCCCACCGTGGGATCGAACAGCCAATGCTTCAACCACTCTTGCATGTTGCCTCCTCGGATCTTCGCAGGGGAAATCCACTCGCCATACCGATTCGAATCACAACAACCTTGGACGACGGTTGATTGTACGCCGAAGGGTGGATTCGATAGGTCGATGCAACACCATCTAAAAGATCTGCTGTTTAAGGATGGTGTTTATGACCCAGAGGAAACGATCGAGGCTTTCTCCCACGCAAGAAACTGATGTATGGAAGCGGTGGAAGGCCGGGCAGTCGTTGCATGCGATCGGTCGCGTATTTGGCAAGCCGCATACTTCCATTCGCCATCTATTGTTGCCTCGGGGAGGGATTCCTCCAGCAGTGCGCCGTCGCTCCCGACTAGCCCTGACGCGGTCTGATCGAGAGGACATCTCGCGAGGGATCGCATCCGGTTCATCGATTCGTGAGATAGCTAGACATCTGGATCGAGCAGCTTCGACGGTGGGCCGAGAAGTCACACGCCATGGTGGCCGTCCTGCCTATCGAGCCCATGAAGCCGATGACCAAGCCTGGGAGTCGGCCTTGCGGCCCAAGAGGTGCCTTCTTGCCCTGCACCGGAGGTTGCGAGAGATCGTTGCGAGTAAACTGGTCCTGGAATGGTCGCCTGAGCAGATTTCCGGGTGGCTGAAGACCGAGTATCCCGAGGACGCGAGGATGCGCGTGTCCCACGAGACCATTTACCGCAGCCTGTTCATCCAAGCGCGTGGAGTGCTGAAGAAAGAGCTGATGGACCACCTGCGAACCAAGCGGCGCATGCGCCGCTCGCAGCACTCTCGTATCTTCAAAGACTCGCGCGGTCAAATCGCAGATGCCATCTCGATTAGGGAAAGACCCGCTGAAGTTGAGGACCGCGCTGTCCCTGGTCATTGGGAGGGCGATCTCCTGAGCGGCTCGAAGAACAGTCACCTGGTGACCTTGGTGGAAAGGCATTCACGTTTTGCCATGCTGATTAAAGTGCCCAGCAAGGACACCGCAGTGGTGGTGACGGCATTGAGTCGGCATATTCGTAAACTCCCCGCTACCCTGCGGCGCTCGCTGACGTGGGATCGCGGACTGGAGATGGCGAAGCACAAGGACTTTACGGTCGCGACGGATGTGCAAGTCTACTTCTGCGATCCGCAAAGTCCCTGGCAGCGTGGCACGAACGAAAACACCAACCTGCTTTTACGGCAATACTTCCCGCGAGGAACCGACCTGTCTGGCTATTCTCAAGCGCAGCTCAACCAGGTCGCGTTGCGCCTAAATCAACGCCCGAGAAAAACACTAGGCTTCCAGACTCCCGCGAGTAAACTGCACGCAAGTGTTGCGTCGACCGTCTGAGCCGGCACCGTTTATCGGGACTTACGGATGCGGCCACTACGGATTGACAGGCGCCCACGAGGGGCGCTATACGTCGATTGTTCCGAACGCGATTCCGGTTAAGTTGTTGGCGAGGATGCCTAGCCGAACTGCGCTACGGTCAAACTGGGGTCAATCGCTCCGGAGCGATGACCCCAGTACCCCACTTCTCCGATAAGCGCGTTTCCACTGAGTCGCGCTTTGCGGTCGCTTCGCTAGAAAGTGTTCCAAATCGGACAGATTTAGGTCGGCGTGCTACGTCAAAGTCATCGGATGAGAACGACCAGCGTGATGAAGCAGCTCTGGTCCTCGGTTGCGTGTCCTTTCTGCGGTGCGCCTGTCGGGCAAAGTTGCAGGCTCTACTCAGATGCCCTACGGCTCGACGCGCACGTAAACCGTAAGTTGGCTGCTCTGGAACTCGTCGAGACTGAGGTTTTGACTTTAAGGCAAACTAGAGGGAACTGTGGAAAAACTCCAAAGCCTACAACGCGAATACGACGAAAACGCAATCCTACTCGCTGATCCTATCGACCTCGCTGATCTTGAACGACTGAAGGAGCGTCGCCAAGTCATCCTTAGAGAAGCCAAACTGCTCGCAGAAACGCTGAACCTTTCGGTACCGCAGTGGTTCTCTGTCGCCGTTTAGTGCCTCTGTTCGATGCCCTACCAGTTCTGAAAAATTAGGACGAATCGTTGCAAGGTGCTAGGGTCAGACCACACCTGAAACTTCTCGATTTGGGGATGCGGGACGCGCGCGGGCGCAAAGGAGTTGGCCCAGTGGACCCCACTTACGACCTTTTCGAGATTTTCCCCGATGGTTCTGCGCTTTGGAAAGATACAGTCGTTGGCCACGAGGATGCGATGCTAAAGTTACAAGAACTGGCCAGTGGAACAACGAACGAAATGCGAGTGATGTACGTGCCTACCAATGCGGTTATCGCCACGATGAATGCTCCTAAACTCTGACTGTTTCCCTGCCCTGGGTCTGTAACTCCTGATTATTTGGAGCGGACTCATCAATCCAGGTGCCTAGACCTAGGTTCCGGTGCGCCTCTAACACGAGGCCAATCGCTTCGCACACGCGTTGACGCAGTTTCAGGGCGCGTGAATGAAGTCTTCGGCAGGGACAAGGAAGAGATTAGCTGTGAGCCCGAGCAGCTATTTGGTTACTTGATGGGACTCACGATGCGAGTCAACAAGGTCCGCGCGATTGCGGCCTTGCTCCTTCGCTCGATATAGGGCCTGATCCGCAAGATGCAAGAGCAACTGGGGATCGACGCCCGCGGCGTCCGTGCTTATGGAGGCACCGAGGCTCACTGTAACGCGCACCTCACCCCCGTCAGTCAGTATCGGCCTAGATCCCACAACCCCGCGAATCCGCTCAGCCAGCGCCATTGTTCCGGCTGCATCCGAGGCCGCCGCGATGATAAGGAACTCCTCTCCCCCGTACCGGCCGACCGTGTCGTAGGGGCGAACGCACTCTTTCATGCGTCGTGCCACGGTCTGGAGGACTTGGTCCCCGCAGAGATGCCCGTAAGTGTCGTTAACGTTTTTAAAATGGTCGATATCTACAAGAATGACTCCGAAGGAGCGATGCTCGCGCGTTTGGCGCGATAGTTCGGCCCGAAGTGCGTCCATTGCCGTTGCGCGATTGGAGATGCCAGTCAACAGGTCGTGGGTGGCCTGGAATCGAAGTTCCTCTCGCGCCGCAATTAGATTGTCTTGCAGGTTGAGTATCCGCTCGCCTACCAAAAGCCGCGCCCGTAGCTCTTCGGAGTCGAAAGGTTTCGTCAGGTAGTCGTCGGCACCCAATTCGAGGCCGCGCAGAAGATCCTGCTTCTCGCTTCGCCCGGTTAGCAAGAGAACGTACACATACGGCCGGTTCTTGTGCTCGCGTACGCGCTGGCAGACATGGGGACCTTCCATGCCGGGCATCATCCAGTCCAGTACGGCCAACCGTGGGGTATCTTCACCTTCTAGAATTCTAAGCGCGGTCATACCGTCTCGGACAACCGCCACGTCATAGTCCCATTTTATGAGGAAGCTCTTAAGCAGATGGCAGGAAACGGGGTCATCCTCCGCAATGAGGACCCGCTTTTTCGGTGGTTCCTGATTACTCATGTTAGCGTCTTATCGGCAAACCGCCCGCGTTCTTTCAGGGCGATTCCAGTCGAGCAAACCTGTCATGCCTCGCGCAGCATTTCGAGCTCGGAAAACAGCTGTCCAATTTCCTTTTGCAACACCTTGAATTGCTCTTCGGAGCCTTCCAGCTTACCGGAGCGAGCTAGCTTCTCAAGTTCCATGGCTGCATCGGAAACTCTGACGGCCCCGAGATTGGCGGACGATCCCCTAAGCGTGTGGGCACCGCGCTCCAAGGCCCCCGCATCGCGATCGACAATGGCGCGGCGCATCGCGGCCTCCACGTTTGGAAATTCACCCTTGAAGACCCCCACAAGTTCGTAGTAGAGATCGCGGTCTCCGCCGAGGCGGTCGAGCGCGGCCGCCATATCCAGCGCTTCGCCACCTTGTTTGGGGGTTGCCCGATCCAGTCGAAGTTCCCGCGCAATTTTGCGAGCGCCGACCTTGTCGAGCGCACTAACCAGTTCCTCCGTGCGAATTGGCTTGGTCAGGTAATCATCCATGCCAGCGGCGAAACACCGTTCGTCGTCTCCCTTCATCGCGTGCGCGGTCATGGCGATAATCGGAATGCGTCCGCCGGTTGCCCTCTCTTTTTCCCGGATCGCTTGAGTTGCTTCCCAGCCATTCATCTCTGGCATTTGAACGTCCATCAAAACCGCGTCGTACGAATCCTTTTCCAAAGCCTCCAGCGCCTTTTTCCCGTTCGCCGCTACTGTGACCGTGTGCCCGCACCGTTCGAGCAATCGGAGGGCAACGAGTTGGTTAACGACGTTGTCCTCGGCGAGAAGCACGCGGAGTCGGTGTTTGCCCTCCCGCAAGGAATGTCGCGTGACGAGTGCATGCTTGGCATCAGTCTTCGCGCGTGTTCCAAGCGCGTTTAATATCGCGTCCATCAGTTCAGATTGCCGAATCGGTTTTGTGAGATAGGCGGCGACGCCCAATTCACGGCATCGCATGGCATCTCCCCGTTGTCCTGCGGAACTCAGCATCATGATCGTCGCCGCGCGGAAACTTGGATGGCGCTTGATGTATTCGGCCAGCGCAAATCCATCCATTTCCGGCATCTGCGCGTCAAGCAGAATTAAAGGAAAAGTCCTGCCAGTGCCTTTAGCCTCTGTCAGAGTAACCATGGCTTTGGCACCGCTTTCGGAAACCGTAGGAACCATACGCCAGCCTTCCAGCATTTTTACCAGGATCTGCCGATTCGTCGCATTGTCGTCGACTACCAATACGCGCATGTCGCACAACGTACCCGGGTCCCGCGGTACGACAGTTCTTGCGGCTGCCTTCTGTACCTTGAAGTCCGCGGTGAAATGAAAGCGGCTGCCCTCACCGATTTCGCTCTCGACCCACATCCGGCCTCCCATCAGTTCCACCAGTCGGGACGAGATCGTGAGGCCCAGGCCCGTGCCGCCGTACTTGCGGGTCATGGATCCATCGGCCTGTTTGAAAGCTTCGAAGATTGCCGTTTGCTTATCCGGCGAAATGCCAATCCCCGTGTCCGCCACTGTAAAGCGCAGTTGAAGATTGCCGGGTACGTGAGTCAACAATTGCACGGAGAGGACCACTTCGCCTTGTTCCGTGAACTTGATGGCATTGCCAACCAGATTCAGGATGATCTGCCGCAAACGTCCGGGGTCTCCGACCAATGCGTCCGGAACATTCGGCTCGATCTCGAAAGCGAGCTCAAGTCCTTTTTGATGTGCGCGAAGGCTGAGCGTTTTCATGGTGTCGCCGAGGCAGTCGCCCAAATGGAAATCGATCGCTTCAATGTCCAGTTTTCCGGCCTCGATTTTCGAGTAGTCCAGAATGTCGTTGATCAGGGAAAGCAGCGAGTCCGCGGAGATCTTGGCCAAATTCAAATATTCGCGTTGTTCGGAATCCAGATCCGTATCGAGAACAAGTTCCGTCATGCCCATGATTCCATTCATGGGCGTGCGAATTTCGTGGCTCATGTTCGCGAGGAATTCGCTCTTGGCACGGTTGGCGGCCTCAGCCTCGTCCTTGGCCCGTTGCAGATCTGCTTCGGCCTTTTTTCGGCTCGTTACGTCAATGTTGACACCGATTATCCGGCCGACGCTCCCGTGGTCGTCTAGAAAAACACCTTCGGCGGCTGCCAGATGCCTGATCGAACCATCAGGCCGAATGATACGGAATTCCACGGCCGCCCGACCCTTTTCCCGCATCACTTTCTCCAAGGCGCCTTCGGCTGCCGGGAGATCGTCGGGGTAAACGGACCGGCTCCACTGCTCATAAGGTGATTCGCTCGACAGCGAGAAGCCGTAGATCTCAGCCATCGTCGCGTCCCAGGTCATCGCCTTGTTTGCCACATCCCACTCCCAAACGCCTACGGCCGCAACTGACGTGGCAAGCGAGAGACGTTCGGTCAGCAGTAGAAGTTTGGACTCAGATTCCTTTCGCTTGGTGATGTCGTGGGCGATCCCAAGATAGCCTATAATCTTTCCGTCAACCTCCTGCACGGCACTAACGGCGACACTCACGATCAGACGCTTCCCATCTTTCCGGACATAGGTCCACTCTCGCTCTTCCGATTCGCCGCGGCGCGCGAGCTGGACAAAAACATCAAAACCCCGAATGGGGCGCCCGAACTCTTCGCTCAAACTACGACTGCGGTCTTCAATTTCCGACGCCAAGTGAAAAACGGCGGGAGTCTGTTTTCCTACCATTTCGCTGGCTGCATAACCCAGCATCTGTTCCGCACCGGAATTGAAGACCGTAATTAAACCGTTCGGGTCGGTAGCGACGATGGAGTTCAGTTTCGACGCGTCCAGCAGGGCCCGGAGTCTGCCATTGGCTTCGCGAAGATCAGCCAGCTCGCGGTTGGGACGGGCCTTCTGATGAGCGTCACCCGCCTGTTTCTCATCATCAATATACATGTTTAAACCTTACTACATTAGAGATCGTCCCCGACCCGGATGCCGGAGCGGGTTGCGCAAGGCGACAACGATAGTCCGAAGGTTGATGACTTCGTTTGAAGGAGGAACGGCATGGCGATTTTCCGAATCGGACGCTCGGTTGAGATTCGATGCCGGGACTACGAGACGCAAGCTTTTTCCAGACTGAGGCCCTATGAAGCGCCCGGCAGGCGGCCCTTTCGTTTGTTCCTCAGTGTTCCCAGCCCATCGCCATGAGGCTCGGCTCGATAGCGACCCGTTACCTGTTTGTGTCACACCCGTACACAAAACGCTTGTTTACTATTTGTTCCACTAAAATTGTGGTTGCCTGCGCGCTAGGCGATTTTCAGGCCCGGTGAGCCCTCTAGGGATGGGGGGTCGCTTGAAATGAGCGTTTCATCATATTCGAATCAGTTCGACGTCGTGTCCAACCACGTCCATGCTGTCCGGGCCCCCTTTTGGCGAGCTGGAAGCGCACTCGCACTCATTCTTCTGTTTGTTTGTGTCGGTCCGGTCCGTAGGGCTGGGCTGACGACGCTCCGAGCAATCAGAACTCACCCGAGGACCTCAAGCAGTTGAGCCTGGAGCAACTGGGCAACGTCGAAGTCACAACCGCGTCGAAAGAACCCGAAGAAGTCTGGAACACCCCGGCGGCAATCTATGTACTCACCAGGAGGACATTCGCCGCTCCGGAGCAACGAGCATACCCGGAATTGCTGCGCTTGGTTCCCGGTGTCGAAGTGGCCCGCATCGATTCAGACCATTGGTCGGTCGGCATACGGGGATTCGGAAGCGAGTTTTCGAAATCCGTGCTGGTGCTCATCGATGGCCGCAGCGTTTACAGTCCGCTGTTCTCCGGCGTGTATTGGAACGTCCAGAATGTGATGCTCGAGGACGTCGATCGCATCGAGGTCATTCGCGGTCCGGGGGGCACGATCTGGGGAGCAAATGCCGTCAACGGCGTCATCAACATCATCACGAAAAGCACGAAAGAAACCCATGGAACACTCGCGTCGGTCAGCGGCGGAAATGTCGATCAGGGGATCGGCGACTTTCGTTATGGTGGCGGCAACGGGAAAAACTTCGATTTTCGCGTGTACGGGATGGCTTTCGGCCGCGCCGCCGAGTTTCACCCAGATCACGTCAATTTCGATGAATGGCAAATGGGGCAGGGTGGCTTCCGAACGGACTGGCAGTCGAATACCCGCGATACTTTCACTCTTCAGGGTGACATGTACAAGGGTTACGACGGCGAACGCGTTCAAATCTCACTCTATTCGTTCCGCCGTCCGTGCAGACGTTCAACGATCCCCACAATGTACGCCGGCGGAAATCTGTTGGCGTCATGGCGCCGACAGATCAACGAAAATACGGACTTCCAATTTCAGGCTATTACGACCGCACGTCGCAGGCTGAGCCCACAGCTCGACGAGATCCGCAATACGTCGACATCGATTTTCTCTATCACTGAAGTGAAATAACCGGCAAGATATATTACTGGGAGCTGGTGCCCGGTGGAGTCCCGACAGCATCACCCAGAAATTCGAGACGTCGAATTTCTGCCTCATCAGGAAACCGACAGCATCTACAGCTGGTTTCATTCAGGATCAGATATCCATCATTCCGAGAAAACTCTCGCTGATCGTCGGGTCCAAAATTTGAGCACAATAACTACAGCGGCTTCGAGATCCAGCCCAACGCCCGTGCCATCTGGACACCGACAGATCATCAGTCCCTCTGGGTGGCCGTCACGCGGGCGGTTCGCACTCCTTCGCGTCTGGATCACGGACCTACAACTCACGGATTTTCTCGGTCAAGCGCCGGGAGGTCCGCCACTTTACCTCCGAGTCCTCGGTAGCACGAAATTCGAATCGGAACAATTCCTCGGCACCGAAGTCGGCTACCGGACGCTCGTCGGTCAAGAAGCTATACGTGGACGTGGCGTTTTTCCACAACGCCTACAACGATCTCTACGGATACGGCCCCGATTCAATACTTATCGAGACACCTCTTCCACCGCGCCCACCCGCGTGGTCGTTCAGTTACCCCTGACGAACGCGACCAAGGGCGACACGGATGGGATTGAAATCGCGCCCGGATTGGAAGCCTTTCGGCTGGTGGGAACTTGAAGGGCTCCTATTCGTTTCTGCACCTGTTCGTGCAAAGCAACGCGAAGGCAGGCACGTTCAACTCGCTGGTCACGGCCTCTGACAACGGCTCGAGTCCTCATCATCAGGTCGAGACGCAATCGCTTTTCAATTTGCCGAAGCGCTTCGAGTTTGATGCGACCTATCGATATGTTTCGGCTTTGCCAGCCCAGACATCGACACCGGCGGGGCTGACCGTGGGCGACTACTCGAGCTTCGATGTCCGTTTGGGTTGGCATGCGAACCAAAATCTTGAGTTGTCATTCGCCGGCCAGAACTTGCTTCAGGATCATCATGCTGAATTCGGTGGCGACGATGGCCCGCTCGTGGGCATCAACAGAAGCTTCTACGGAAAGATCACGTGGAGAACCCAGTCCCGGTGACGGCCAGAAAGTACGTCAATTGCACCATCCGCATGCGAAAGGCCTCTTTGCGCCGATCTGGATGGCGATGGCGCGGTACTGCAGGGATTTTAGCCGAAGTTTTGTGCTGTTCCCTACTGCTCGTCCCGCGCGAGCAAGCCCAGCAGCCTAAGGCCAGCGAGTTTCAGGTAAAAGCCGCGTATCTCTACAACTTTGGCAGATTCGTTCACTGGCCCGACGAAAGCAACGCGGAGCGCACCGAATCATTTGAGATTTGCGTCTTAGGCGCGGACCCATTCGGTCAGGCTCTCGACGCCACCTTGGCTGGTGGAACGATTGCGGGAAAGAGCGTGGCGGCGAAGCGAATCGCCAAACCACAAGAAGTCGATAGTTGCCGCATACTGTTCATCAGCTCATCGGAAGAGAGCCGCCTCAAAGAAGATCTGGCGGCGCTCGACAAAACTCGTGTCCTCACCGTCAGTGACATCCCACGCTTCTCAGAACGCGGCGGCATGATCGGCTTCATCCTAGAAGGCAACCGTGTGCGCTTCGACGTGAACCTCGACAGCGCGCAGTTGGCTGGCCTCACTCTGAGTTCCGAATTGCTTAAGGTGGCGACGAACGTCCGAAAGCTCTCTCGCTCGGGGGGTTTTTAGGCGATGCGTAATTTTGCGAACGCGTCGATCGCCAGAAGGCTGACCTGGATGAACATGCTGGTCAGCGCGGCGGCTCTCGTGTTGGCGTGTGCGGCGTTCATCGGCTATGACTTGGTCACGTTCAGGCAGACGATCGTCCGCAATCTTTCCACGCAAGCTCAAATTACCGGCTCCAACAGCGCCTCAGCCCTTCTGTTTAACGACCCGCAAGCCTCGGAAACCACTCTGTCAGCGTTGAAGGCCGCGCCAAACATTTTGTCTGCAGTAATCTACATGCCGGATGGCCAGCCCCTGGCCACGTATTCGCGCGACGGGCATGGTGCGATTCCGCCACCTCCCTCGCTCGCCTCGGGACAGATCGAAATGCACGTGCTCGGGGGCCACCAAATTGAATTGGTCCGCTCGATCGTGTTCCAGGGTAAAGCGATTGGGACCGTCTACATCCGATCGGACTTGAAGGAACTCAATCAACGTTTGAATCGCTACATGGGGATCGCCGCCATCGTGCTCCTTGTTTCACTGATGGCAGCGTTGCTGGTTTCCGCAGTGTTTCGCAGAGCAGTTGCAAAACCGATCGTCGACCTTGCCGAGATTGCACGAGCGGTTTCGCATGATAAGAACTATTCCGTGCGAGCCGCCCCGATCCCCGGCCAGGGCGAGCTAACAATTCTGATCGATGCATTCAACGAGATGCTCACGCAAATCGGTAAAAGCGAAAACGACTTGCGTAAGGCCCACGATGGCCTCGAGCAGCGCGTCCGTGAACGCACCGCTGAGTTGGAGACGGCCAAGAGAGAAGTGGAGGCTTTTTCCCAATCTGTCCTACTGGCTAAAGAAGAACTCGAGCGCTCGAGCAAGTTCAAAGACCAGTTCCTTTCCACCATGAGTCACGAGTTGCGCACTCCTCTCAACGCCGTACTGGGCTTTTCCGATTTGCTCGGTGAAGACCGCTACGGCCCGCTCAACGATAAGCAGCGCCGATACGTTAATCACATTTCCACGGGCGGGAAGCATCTGCTTCGACTGATCAATGACATCCTCGATCTATCCCGCATCGAGGCGGGGCGTCTGCAGCTCACGATTGAAACTGTGCGCGTCGACACCAGTCTTTCGGAAGCTTGCGACACCCTGCAACCGCTGGCGAGCAAGAAAAACCATCGCCTCATCAAGCACCCGGCGCCGGCCCTCAGCGTTCGTGCGGATGGCACTCGCTTTAGGCAGATCCTGATGAACCTGATCGGAAATGCCGTTAAGTTCACGCCGGAAGGCGGAACAATCGAATTGGCTGCCAAGAAATTGGGCGATCAAGTCCGCCTGGAGGTTCGCGATTCCGGCCCCGGCATTCCTCCCGAGGAGCAGAAACGCATTTTCGAAGCTTTCTATCGGTTGACGCAGAGCGCAAAGGCCGCGGAAGGCTCCGGTTTGGGTTTGGCCATCACGCAGCGCCTGGTCGAACTGCATGGCGGCCAACTTGGCCTCGAGAGCGAACCGGGCATGGGCAGCTGCTTCTATTTCACATTGCCCCTGGCACCGCACGTCGAGCCGCCTCAGGAGATCGAAACCGGCAACAAGGGCAGGCAGCCTTCGACCGCAAGAATTCTTGTCGTGGAAGACGATCGGACGGCAGCTATGCTTCTGGAGACGCAGCTCATTGCCGCAGGCTACGAAGTCACTCTGTGCATGGAGCCTCGCCGGGCGGTCGAAATGGCCGCGGCACTTCAGCCTTCGGCTGTGACCATGGACATCGTGATGAAACCCATCAACGGCTGGCAAATTTTGACAGCCTTGAAAGGCGACCCCCGCACCGCCCAGATCCCGGTGATCGTGGTCACCATCATCGATCAGCCGTCTACGGGCGCATTGCTTGGCGCGGACGAATACGTGGTGAAGCCCGTCGAGAAGCTGGTCCTGCTGTCAGCGGTGGACCGTTGCTTGCGGCGCTTGCCACGCTCCGGGCCGCCTTCGATCCTGGTGGTCGAGGACCATCCGCCGACGCGCGAATTCATTGCCGAAGCGCTGATGCACCGCGGATACCTTGTGGAAATCGCGGGCGACGGAGCCGCCGCGCGGAATCAAATCGCCCAAAGATTGCCTCATCTGGTGATCCTGGATCTGATTCTGCCGGACGTCAGCGGATTCGAATTGCTCGCGGAGTGGCGCGGAAATCCCTCACTAGCCGGTTTCCCCGTTTTCGTGCTGACAAGCAAAGAACTCACGCAAGTCGAAAAGGAATTCCTCCAGTCCAATAGTACGGCGCTCCTTCGTAAGTCCGATCGTTGGCAGGACGTCCTGTTTCAGCACCTTAAGCAAGTCGTGCCGCCGGAGTTGGTGACGAAATCATGAAACGTCGCATTCTCGTCGTAGAAGACAATGCGGCCAATCTCGAGCTACTCGTTGACTGGCTCGAGTCCGAAAGTTTTCAGGTACAAACCGCCACCACACTCGACGAAGCCTTCGCGGTGTTCAAAGGCGACCCACCCGAAACAGTTCTGCTCGACGTCCAATTGGGCGCGCAGGACGGCCTTGAGCTGGCAACATGGATTCGCCGCGACCCAACGCTTCGCGCCATCCCCGTCATTGCCGTCACTGCTCACGCCATGCTTACTGATTACGAGCGCGTGATGCGCGCCGGATGCAGCGCCTGCGTTTCGAAGCCAATAAACTTTCGCCAACTTCGCGAGCAGCTCGATCGTTGGCTCATAGAGCCAGCGAAACAGTCGTTGAGCAGCTAAGCGCCGATCGATCGACGCCTCGACTCCCATCATAATCATCAGCGGCCAGTTTTTTCTTCCAGCGATAGCCCTCGTTCATGGCCAACGCCTGCAACTGATTCATGATCCGCGTGCGCATCTGCACCAGTCGATGCCGATGCCACAGCAGTTGCCGGAGATCTCGATTCTCGTGACTCGGTATCCAGATCTGCGGGAAGGTATCTTCCCGTATCAGCCGGAGTAGCAGTCGAGCATCGTTGCGGTCGGTCTTCTGCTTCTTGATTCGCTTGGCCTTGATCTCCGCCGGATCACCGATCCGCAGCTCGAAACCCAACTCTGCCAGCAAGCGCTCGAACCAGCGTGAATAGCCAGTAGCCTCCATTCCTACCCGCACGCCGATTCCTCGCTGCTTCAGTTCTCGATAGAACTGCTCTGCTTGTCCATCACTGTGGTTCAGTTCCTGTTCACCGCACTCACCGGTCTCTTCCACAAAAAACGCAATCGTCTGAAAGCTCGGGAGTTGAGTATCGTTTGCATGACTGAAGCGGGGAACGCCGTTCAGGAAGCTATGAGGGTCTTCCGGGCAGCATCGTTCGGGAATGGTGAATGCCTAAACGCGGGCGTATCATATGCACATGTCGAAGAGAGAACTTCCCGTGACGCATTGCACCGAGTGCGGTGGCGCGGGTTACAACAGTAGAGTGGCAGGCCGTCGTTGTTGTAAAACTATCGCCGGAGAACGCTGCAACGGCACTAACGCGGGTGCCCTCAACCGTGACGATTGGGAAGAGTGTTCATTCTGTGAGGCGACCGGATATTACCGCAATAAAGACTGTCCGAAGTGCCAAGGTGTCGGATATCTTTTCGTGCGCCAGAGAGAAAAACAGGCTTTCGTTTAACCGGACACCTCTAACAATGTCGGCTCCGTCAATCGTTTTTTGAGCGCACTTCTCCGTTCACTTCGAAGAGTGTCTTCGTTCGTTGTGTTCTTTGGCCCAGCGTCGATGACCACGGCTCGTCTGTAATCTTTCGGTCGGTTTCGGCCCGACCCATACATCTCTTCGATCAAGACTGCGACCACGATTACTACTTCGAACTCCCTTTTCAGGGAGCGGGATGCCCCATCAAGTCCACGGTGTTCTACTGCATACCATGTCCGGTTCCGAGCTGTCCCGCGTACGAACCGAACTCTAGAGACTGCGAATAGTCACTACCATTGCGCCACGTCCAGTACAACCGGATCGCCGGCCTGCGTCCCATCGCTACCTTGGCAATGCTTTGGTGTCGACGCATCGCCAGGTGGATGTACCGACGTCTCCAGTCAGGATGGATTCGCGCTGCTGCTTGGGCCGCCTCCACCAGCAAGAAGCGCAACAAGGAATTGCCCTGTTTGCTGATGTGCCCTAGCCGTTGCTTGCCGCCGCTGGAGTCCTCACTCGGATGGAGAAGTGTGCTCAAAAAAAAATTGACAGAGCCGACGTTGTTAGAGATGTCCGGTTACCCCTGGAGTTAGGCCGCCAAACATTGTCCCTTGACGAATGTCTTGGCTCTTACGGATGGGTTTTGATTTCAATGCGCAGTTCGGGGGGCATCGGGAGGTTCACCTGCACTCTGAGGGTTGTCTATGACCGTCGATAGAGTGCATGGCCTCCGGTCCCATCCAGTGCACAGCCCAAGCGCCTGCCGCGCTGGATGTCACTCTGGCCCGTCAAAATTTGTCAAGTTCCACGACCTGGAGGTATTTTGTTTGGCGACGGCGGAGCGGACTGGAACATATGAAGCTGTATATTACAGAAAATAAGCCATATACTATTCTGTGCCTTGAAGGTACACAACTGTCCCCTTCTGGTACTCCCGTTGCAGTACATCACCGCGTACCCCGCCAGGGAGTGCAAACGCCGGATTCCCGACTAAATGGTCCGAGGAGAATAATAATGACAAAGAAACAGAAGGGCTTCTCATTAATCGAGTTGCTGATCGTCGTGGCGATCATTCTCATCATCGCGGCTATCGCAATTCCGAACCTCCTCCGCGCAAGGATGTCCGCGAACGAGTCTTCAGCAGTTGGCTCGACGCGTACGATTGTTACTACGGAGGTTCAGTATTCCACGACGTACGGCACGGGCTTTGCCCCCACTTTGGGTGCTTTGGGCGGCCCTGCTGCTTGCGTTGCGGCGGCTGCGAATGCTTGCTTGATTGATCCGCAGCTGACGACCGGTGTCAAGAGTGGATACACCTTTAAGGCCGTACCGAATGGCGGCGCTGGCACCACTGTCGCCCCCTACACGGGCTTTGAAGTGAGCACGAACCCCATTACCGTCGGCACCACTGGCCAGCGTTCGTTCTGCGCGGACCAGACCGGCGTGATCCACTACAACACCGCAGGTGCTGTTATGGGAACCGGAGCTGGAGCTTGCTCAGCATTGCCCATCACTCAAGTCCTTCAGTAATCTGGTTTGCTCGTCAAGGGAGGGAGATGTCTCCCTCCCTTTTTTTTCGGCCTCGGAGAGGAGTCTACTCTAAAAGGTAAACCTGTCCCAGTTCTTTGGGTCTGCGTGATGGAACCACTGGTTCTGCTTTTCGTCACAACGATCTTGGGTGGTCGCTCTTGCCGAATCAGTCAGAGAACAAACGCCGAGGACAATGATTACCGCAGCTATGGAAAATAGTCTCACGCGGGGAGTATACAATCAGGTCTTCAACCCTGCCCCCAAATCCGAAGTGCTAGTGCCTGATTAGTCGGGTGGTCTCAATGGGTCGACGCAACACTTTCTTGAAGTTTACTCGCAGGAGTCTGAAAACCTAAAGTCTCTCGTGGGCGTTGATTTAAGCGCAGCGCCACTTTGTCCAGATCCGACTGGGTATAGTCGGACAGGTCGGTTTTCTTCGGGAAATATTGTCGTAAGAGCCCGTTGGTGTTTTCGTTCGAGCCACGTTGCCAGGGACTCTGCGGATCACAGAAGTAGACTTTCACATCCGTGGCCACCGTAAAGTCCTTGTGTTTCGCCATCTCCAGTCCGCGGTCCCAAGTCAGCGAGCGCCGCAGGGTTGCGGGAAGTTTACGAACGTGTTTACTCAATGCCCCCACAACCTCCACCGTATCTCTGCTAGCTACCTTGATCAGCATGACAAAGCGCGAATGGCGTTCCACCAAGGTCGCGATGTGACTGTTCCCTGAGCCGCGCAGGAGATCGCCCTCCCAGTGACCCGGAATGGCGCGGTCCTCCACTTCCGCGGGCCTTTCCCTGATGGAGATGGCCTCGGGGATTTGACCGCGCGCGTCTTTAAAAATACGAGAGTGCTGCGACCGGCGTATGCGGCGCTTGGATCGCAGGTGCTCCAGCAGCTCCTTTTTCAGCACTCCACGTGCTTGGATGAACAGGCTTCGGTAAATGGTTTCGTGGGACACACGCATGCTCTCATCATCGGGATACTGGGTTTTCAGCCAGCCGGAAATCTGCTTCGGCGACCAGTCCAGAATCAGTTTACTCGCAACGATGTTCCGCAACTTCGCGTGGATGGAAAGAACGCAGCGCTTGGGCCGCAAGGCCGACTGCCAGGCTTCGCCGTCGGCTTGACTGGCTCGATACGCAGGACGGCCACCATGCCGTGCGACCTCCCGGCTCACGGTCGATACCGCTCGCTCTAAACATTTGGCAATCTCACGGATCGAGGAACCGGAGGCCAGCCCGCGGGAGATTTCCTCGCGCTCACGCAGCGTGAGCGCGAGGAGCGCACGCCGCCGCACGGCCGGAGCAATCCCACCGTGACGCGACACCAAACAACGAATGGAGGAATGTTCTTTCCCAAAAACACGCCCGATCTCATGCAACGTCTGCCCTGCCTTCCAACGATGCCACACGTCGCTCTTCTGCTCCGCTGAAAGCCCAAACCGTCTCCCTTGTTTCATAAACACCACCTTTGAAAACAGCTTTATACCAGATGGTGTTGCATCGACCGTCTGAACCGGCACCGTTAATCGGGACATTGAGTTCGCTTTAGGAACAAATGCTTGACCCTGCGCTGGCCGCGGTCTAGCCTAAAGCGAGATGCGTTTGACTAGCCCATTTCTCTTAGCGATTGTTGCTTTGGCGTTGACCAGCTACGCGGTGGACTGCTCTGCGATCCCAACGCCCGAAGCCGCGATGCACTGCTGCGCTTCGATGCCCTGCTCGCACGGCCACAGTCAACAAGACTGCTGCAAGAATATGCCTTCCATGCATGTGCCGTTTGTGCAGCCCGCCTCGTTGCACAACATACAGTTTTCGTTCTCCATCGCGGCGGCATTGCCAGCCGCTGCGAATTCGAGAACTATAGATCGATCCTCACTGTTCGCAACCGTGTACTGTCACGCGCCGCCTGTTCTTCCCGCCAGCCTCTCACCACTTCGCATCTGATCGCTCCTCCAGATAAAAGCGGCTGAACCCGCTAGCGCGGACAAGTGTTTCCGCGCGCCGCCATCTTTACTGGAGGGATAATCCGTGAAAGTAAAGTACGCGATCTGCTTAGGCAGATCCGCTCTAGTTGCTACTCTCTTTGTCGTTTGCTCCGCACCTCTGGTTAGGGCGCAAGGCACCGCCCCTGAAACCGCCCCGCCGCTGTTTCCGGGTGGCGCGTTAATTTCCAACAACTCTATTTTCAACACGCGAAGCTTAGCGCCCGGCGGTTCTCTGGGCATCTCCGCCACGGCCAGGCCCACGTTCTCGCACGAAGGCGATTTCAATTTCACCTGGGGATTCTTCCGCGATTTCGACCTAACCGTTCTCATTCCAGTGGTCACAAATCGCTTTGACATTCCCGGCGCGCAGGGCGTGGGCGGCACCGGGCTCGGCGACACGATGATCCTCGTGAAGTATCGCTTCTACCGGCGCGATTCGCCTCGCGGCACAACACAAGCGTCCGTAACGTTTGGCCCCAAACTCCCCACCGGCCTCACGCATTTGAATCAAATAAATGGCGTCCGCCTGCCCGCAACCTTGCAGCCCGGCTCCGGATCGACCGATTCATTTCTATCGGCGAATTGGACCTACACCGGGCTTTTCAATCTCAGGCGTCTCGTGGCCGATGAGGATTTCCACTCCCTGATACGCACCGAGGGAACCCAAGCAACTCGCATCGGTAGCGACATCGAATCCCGCTTTTGGCTCTCGTATCGTCCATACGAAGCCAAAGAACGCCACTCGCGAGTGGTTTATCGGCCCCACGCTCACCTGGCTGCATTCGCAGGACGATCGCATCGCTGGCATCACTCAAAAAGGAAGCGGCGGTGACGCCTTGCTTGCCGGTGTCACCACCTACGTAGGCGTGCGCCCCGGTATGCATCTTTGGCTGGGAATGGATTGGGACGTCGCCCACTCCAATGGCGCGATGTTTGCTCCGATTCGTCGCCACGTCAGTTTCGGAATCACACAGCAATTCAGATTTCATATGTTCTGAGAGGAGAAAAAATGAAAATCAATAAATTCGCGCTGCTTTTGCTATTGGGCGTCGCCATCGCGCCCGTTTCTCAGGCACAAATAAAACATGTCGAGATGCGTGTCGAAGGGATGACTTGAAACTTTTGAGCCTACGGTGTGCAACAACACCTGCAGCGCCAGTCTGGCGTGCAAAAAGCGGAAGTCAGTCTCCGGGATGGAACGGTGCAGATAACTCCAAAAGAGGATGGGCAAATCGATCCCGCTCAGCTTCTAAAGGCCACCTACGATAGCGGCGTCACTGTCGCCGAGTTGGACTTGACGGCGGAAGGGCGCGTGGTGAAGGACGCTTCCGGCGCGCTCGCATTTCAAGTGGAACCGAACCGCTCGTGGGTAATCACTCCCAACGATCAATCGCGGAGTCTTGCGGAACTTGCGGGCACGCCCTCCAAAATCACAGTCGCGGGCCAGCTGTATCTAAAGTCGGGAAAGAAGAAAGCGGACCCGTCGGTGCCGCTAAAGCTGTTGATCACGAAGATTCAGAAAAACGAGTAGAAGAGGAAGCTATGTCGCACAGAATCGAGCGTTGCCTCGTAAACTTGTCTCTCATTTTCGCAGCCGTGATGCTCGCCGGATGCCATCAGCATTCGGCGAGTACCACAAAACCGGCGCAGCCCGCGATCGCGGCTGGCGAGATCGGTTCTCGCCTGCCCGATTTTTCCGTGAAGGGCCTTCAGGGCCGCGAGATTTCGTCGTCCGATTTTCGCGGCAAGGTTGTTTTGGTTGACGTTTGGGCAACTTGGTGCCAGCCGTGCAAAAAGGAAATGCCCGGATATCAGAAATTGCTGGACCGCTACGGGTCTCGCGGTTTTGCCGTTCTTGGGCTCAAGGCCACGATGATGATGGACACCGAAAATCCCATTCAGTTCGCACGCGAAGCGGGGGTTCATTACCCGCTGGCAGTTGCATCGCAACAGATAACCAAGGACCTAGGCGGCATTCTAGGATTGCCCACAACGTTCATCTACGATCGGCAGGGAATCTTGCGGTACAAAGTGATCGGCTTTGAATACACCGACACCATCGAGGCGGAGGTAAGACAGCTTCTCTTGCTTTGAGAAAAGGAACGACGCCGGGGCTAACTCCTGGTTAGTTTGAATGTATAGGTCGAAGGAGGAGCGCTTGGTGTAGAAAAGCTGAACTCAGCGATGCGCTGATTCAGAACACCAAGGAGGCTCCCCCATGGAATCTATGTATTACATCGGCCTGGATGTGCACAAGCGGAAGATCAGCTACTGCGTGAAGGACAGCGGTGGCAAGGTCTACGCCGAAGGATCGCTTCCCGCCACACGCACTGACTTGGACCACTGGATGAAGACTTTGCCACAGCCGTGGAGCGCGGCGATGGAAGCGACGATGTTCACCGGGTGGATCTACGATCACCTGAAGCCACATGCAGCCGCCCTGAAGGTGGCCCACCCGTTGATGCTGCGTGCCATTGCAGCAGCGAAAAAGAAGAACGACCGCATCGATGCCAACAAGATATGCGATTGCCTGCGTTGCGATTTCCTGCCGGAGTGCTACATGGCCTCGACGGCGATTCGCGAGAGGCGGCGCACGCTACGCTACCGCAACCTGCTGGTGCGTCAGATGGTGCAGATGAAAATCAAGATTAGCTCACTGCTGATGGAAGCCGGCGTGAGCTACAACAAGCAGCGGTTGCACAAGGCTGGCTACTTCCGCGAACTGCTGGCGACCAACCCGGATATCGATGAAGGGCTGCGGGCCCTTCTGCGCCAGTGCCGAGAAACGGTGGTGCGGCTGGGCAAAATCGAAAGCGCTCTGATCCGTTCACTGGAGCACGATCGGTTGCTGGCCGAACGCGTCGAGCGGTTGATGAGTATCCCCACGATCGGCCAAATTACGGCACTGACCTGGGCGCTGGAAATCGGTGAAGTGCAGCGGTTTTCTTCGATCAAGAAGGCAATCAGCTACTGTGGGTTGTGCGGCGCCGAGAAGAGTTCTGGTAACACGGTGCAACACACGCCGCTGTCGAAACAACGCAACAAACATCTGCAGACGACGCTGATCGAAGCGGCCAAGATGGCGCCGCGCTACAGCCCGACGCTAGCGCTGCTCTACGACCGGGAAAGACAAAAAGGGAATGCCAACCGCGCCACGCTAGCAGTGGCGCGAAAGTTGGTGGCCTATCTGATGTCGGTGGATCGTGGCCAGTGCCACTTTTTGGTGGTGGACCGCGAGACGTGCACAGCCGCCTAGGCTAGGTCGGACAAAAAGGTTTTTCAGCGCGCGGCCTGCCAGGTCTCGCCGTTAAGCCGACTGGGCGCGAGAGCACGAGCTCCCGACGCTCCCGTTGATTAGTTTCGAGACTGGCAGGAGAACACAAACTCAATCTTCTGGGCAGCCCGAAGAGCTGCGCCAGCAAATGGAAGTCTGGTTCTCCACCGTGAGGAACCGAGGCCGAGAGGCCAACACGACGCGCTGACGAAGCGAAACGAATTTACACCCGCGCTCCTCCGAAGCGCGCCAGGAGAGCTTTGGCCCTCTTGACAAAGACCTATCATGGAAGTCGGCTAACCGTCCAGTTGAAGTAGCGCTTCACCTTTCCGGTAACCCCGTTACTCAGGAGTTGAGAATTCACTCGGCTTTACTTCGGGGCCTCTCTAACGGTATCTTACGAGCATGCAGCTTGAACCCATAGTATGACTCCGCGAAACGGTAGGTAGCACCAGCCGTGCAGCGGGGTCTTATATGATTGGCGTTGAGCCCGTGGATCGCCAGCGGAAAACCCGCCAGGCATCGGAAATGGCCACGCGCACCGGCCGTTGAGATAGCACCAGAGCCTCCCGGCGCAAGCGGAGGCAGTTTCCCCGGCTTCGGAAAGTACAATCGGATATCGCCTGAGCGTTAAACGCCTGTGGAGATAGGGATGTCTCATTTGTCACGAGTATGCCTCGCCGTGCTGTTCCTCTTTTCCCCCTCTTTGAACGCACAGGACACACACAGCCACGGCGCACCTGAGAAACTGGGAAAAGTCTCGTTTTCGACATCCTGCCTACCGAAAGTTCACCAACAATTTGACCGAGGCGTTGCGCTCCTTCACTCGTTCGCGTATGCGCCCGCCGAGAATACTTTTCAGGGCGTGGCCAAACTGGATCCTCAGTGTGCAATCGCTCATTGGGGCATCGCCATGACGTACTTTCACCCGCTTTGGGACCCACCCCTTTCACCCGCTACGATTTCGATTGCATCGCACGAAATCCAGCTGGCGCGACGAATCGGGGCTAACTCCGAACGCGAGCGCAAATTCATCAACGCACTAGCGTTGATATATCAGAATGCTGACACCGTTCCGTATGCGACGCGGGCGTTGAATTACGATCACGCGATGGGTCAGCTAGCGGCAGAGAATCCGAAGGATGTGGAAGCACAAGTGTTTTACGCACTGGCACTCCTGGCCAGTGCGTCTCCGATGGACAAAACACATGCGAATCAAAAGCAGGCAGCCGATTTGCTTGAGCCGCTTTATCGCGCTTACCCGGAACACCCGGGAATTCCGCATTACCTCATTCATGCTTACGACAACGCAGAACTCGCACCAAGAGGGCTGGCTGCTGCTAGAGCCTACTGTGGAATTGCACCTTCAGCGCCACATGCATTGCACATGCCATCGCATATTTTCACGCGACTCGGCTTATGGGAGGACTCCATCGCTGCCAACCTTGCGGCAAGGGCTGCCGCACACCAGCAGGGCGACACCGGAGAAGAGCTGCACGCGATGGATTATCTGGTGTACGCCTACCTGCAAAGTGGACGCGACGGAGACGCGGCTGAGGTTGTGCGGCAACTTGGAAACATGTCGAAGGTGGATATGAGCGATTTCAAAACGGCGTACGCGTTTACCGCGATCCCGGTTCGCTACGCGATTGAGCGGAGTCAATGGGCCGACGCTACAAGTATTGTTCCCCCCACAGGAGCCCCGCCCCATGTTGTTGCAGTTGCAGTCTGGGCTCGCGGGATCGGGCTCGCTCGGACCGGGCGGACACGAGAGGTTCAAACCGAAACGGATAGACTACGACAGATCGAAGCGGAGCTTCACGCTTCAGGTAATGATTACTGGGCAACTCAAGTAGGTATTCTAGTGCGCGAGGTCATGGCATGGTCAGCCCAAGCGAACAACAAGTCGAAACAGGCGGCAGCGCTGCTACGCGAGGCAGCCGATGAGGAGGATGCGATCGAGAAGCTCCCCGTGACACCGGGGCCGATCATTCCAGCCCGCGAACAGCTCGGCTACTTGCTACTTCAGCAGAATCAGCCGGCTCTAGCGTCGAAAGAATTTGCGACGGCACTCGCCAATGCTCCCGGGCGCCGCGGGGCCCTGGGGGGCGCCGCGCGCGCTGCGGAACTAGCCAGAAATGGATCTAGGTGATTTGTGTTTCGGCGCCGCTGATCCACAATCGCGCCTTTCAGCCGACCGTTAGATGCGCTCCGAAAACACGATTCGTCGTCGGCCACTTGGACGTATAGTCGGCCTACCGGACATTGGTCCTTTGCGACGTCCGCCAATCTAGGTAGTGACTTGCCGAAATCTCATGACCAGCCGTTAGATTCGCCAGACAAGGCTTTAAATCAGAAGTTCTGTCTCGGGAGGTTGTTATGAAACTTTCAGTGGTGGCAGGTTTTGCGCTCGGTATGATGCTTTTGGTGGCTCCGGGCGCTAAGTCCCAAGAGGCTCCGAAAGTGCACAAGATGACCGGCTGTTTGAAGGCAGGATCTGCACCCGGTACTTATATGCTCACCGATCTGGCAGCTGGCCCCAAGAGCGTGGGAATTGTGTCGTCGACTGTAAACTTAGCTCCACATATCGGCCATAAGGTGGAAATCACCGGTACGGCAGTTCCCGAGGCCGAAGCGAAGAAGGAAAACAAGGACGTGCCGAAGGCCCCTCACTACATGAAGGTAACTGCGATGAAGCACATTTCGACCACCTGCCCGTAAACGCTGAAAGTTTAGCGAACAAGACCAGTGCAGTACTCCATATGTCCGAGTACCCCGGCGGTCTCAATGGGTCGATGCAACACCATCTCGAAGTCTACTTGCACGAGTCCCAAGGAGCTAAAGTCGTTCGCGAGCGTTGATTCAAATGGAACATAGCCCTGTCTAGCTCTGATTGAGGATGGCCAGACAGATCGGTTCTCTAGGGGAAGTGTAGTCTTATGAATTGCTTTCTCCTCATTTGTTAGCGTTCCATTCGCATTTTGCCGCCGTTCACCACGATTAGAATTACGTTCTTATGATGGCGCGGAGTGCAATAACGCGCCGCCTTGGGCGCACCAAACTCGACTCCAACACATCCATCCGTTTTTTCTAACTATCAACGTTTCCAACAAATCTGATTGGATAACGTCGTCGTCTCCCCCCGCCGAGTAGACTTGGCAGTGTTGACCTGACCAAGGCTCGGAAGAAAGGAGCCGAGCATGTTGATTATAGGCTGTGATTTCCATTCGCGCTTCCAGCAGATCGCGATGCTGGACGAGCAGACTGGCGAGACGATTGCGCGTCGGTTAGAACACGAGACCGGGGAAGCCAGGACGTTTTACGCAGCGCTCCCGACTCCGGCACTCGTGGGTATGGAAGCCACTGGTTACGCGCATTGGTTTCAACGAATGCTCGCAGAACAGGGGCACGAGCTGTGGGTTGGTGATGCGGCGGAGATACGCTCGAGGATGGTTCGGAAGCAGAAGACGGACAAACGTGACGCTGCTCACCTGCTCAGTTTGCTGCTTGAGAATCGGTTTCCGCGAATCTGGATCCCTTCTCCCGCCGAGCGCGATCTTCGGCAACTGTTGCGGCATCGATTCAAACTCATCTGTATGCGCAGCTCTGTGAAGAATCAGTTGCATGCACTGGCGATGGGTCAAGGTGTTTGTCGAATGAAAAAGCTGTGGGCTCCCGCTGGCCGAAAGGAACTGGAAGCTCTCGCACTTGATCCTTGGGCCAAACGCCGCAGGCAGGAGTTGCTTGAAATACTGGACCAACTCAACCTGCCAATTGAGGAGTTGAACCAGGCAGTAGAGCTGGAAGCCGAGAAGTGTCCCCACGCCGTTCATTTAATGAAACAGACGGGAGTGGGTCCGGTGACAGCCCTGGCTTTTGTGCTGACGCTCGGACCAGTGGAGAGATTCCATAAGAGCAAGCAGGTAGTGAGTTATCTGGGACTGAATCCGAGTGAGGAAAGTAGCGGAGGCCGACAACGTCTGGGTGCCATCAGCAAGCAAGGCAACTCAATGATGCGACATCTTCTGGGCGAAGCCGCTCAGACAGCCTCACGATTCGATCCCGAATTACGGCGGAGCTATCAGCGGTTGAAGTTCCGCCGCGGTAGTGGGGTGGCGAAGGTAGCCATCGCACGAAAGTTGGCGGTGCGGCTGTACTGGAAGCTGCGGGAAGCAAGTCAGCAAAGTGCCGCCGGCTCCCATGCGGGGTAGCTCGAAGATTCCCCTGGTGGGCGTAAGCCCATCGCAATTCTGATTGAGCGCCCTGCCTCCCGTTTCAGCAGGAAGGGGAGTTCGGATAACGAATCATGGTCTGTAGTTGAAGATCGAATAGATGGTTGGTGGAAGCAAAGTCACCGTAGGATTCCAGGAACCGAGCCTTGGTCGCTTTTCGCTCAAAAGTAACCCGAATGGAATGAAAACGTTGGATTCTTGCACAGTTCGTGCACGACCCGGGGAATCTATTTGTCGGCCTAAGTATTGCAAACACGCGCAAAAGAACCCGTGTGATGAACCCTATGGACTGCCGAGAAAAACTGGGCTGGGCTGTGTCGCCAACGATCCGGGGGCTTCCGCAAAAGTTGTCCAACAATTGGACCCAAGGTAAATGTACCGCTGGCTTGATCAGCGTGGCCGCTTTGCCCCAACGATAAAGAAGATATTGCATCATCACGTCGTGCTCGCCCACAATTATTGGTGATCGGATGCCGAAGACGTTCAAGCGCGGTGACCATGTTGAGTGGAACTCTGAAGCAGGACGGGTTCGTGGCGTGATCGTTGAGAAGGTTGTCGCAGCTGTTCGTTTCAAAGGCTATTTGCACCATGCTTCGAAGGAAGAGCCTCAGTACATCATCAAGAGCGATAAAACCGATCACATTGCAATTCACAAGGCAAAAGCGCTGAAGCACGTTAAGGCTATAGCTCGCCGTTCCGCTCGTCCGAATTAATCATCGGATGAGTGCGATCGGAAATTCCAGATGTTTTGTTGAGCGTGGCTTAAAGATTCTCTTTCTTGAAATCCCGCCCACTGTTGTACCGAATCTTCGGTTCCTTACATGTGGAAGCCGCTTTCGAATCAGATTGAGAGCCCGCCGGAGCAGCCACAGCGGGCGGGTAAGTAATGCGGTTACCACAGACACGTGCAAAGGAAGTGAGCGAATGAACCTGGGAACGTTTTTCGTTAATAATATCCGCTACTTGAATACCGCGAATGACTAGCGCGTCTGCGATTAGCGAACGGTGACACCGCCGCGGCACCGCTTCCGCGCACATCAAAGCATTCTCTTTCCGCTTCGCTAACTTAATCAGCCGTTGTAATCCCGCCTCGAAGTCCGATGTTTGCATATAGTCGGCAAACCCCCGAAACGACGCATTGTGCCAGCCCATGTTGATCGAATCGCGCCGTGAGTGGCGCAGGCCGCCGAGCTTACGCAAATGTACATAGCCGATCCTTGCCGACCGCAGCTTCGCAGACAATATCTCCCGGTTGAACTGTGGGTTGTGCCGTGAGCGGGGAATGCTACGCACATCTACGACGCGCTTGATGCCGTACTCACGCAGCATTTCGAGAAAGACATTCCACGTGCGCGTAGAGTGCCCAATCGTGAAAACGGTAATCATCTTTGACCTATGCTTAGCTTTTCGGACTCGCCTCCATCCAGGCGATGGTCAGCAGGAACGCGCTGTCTTCCAGGCTTTCTCATCCTCCCTTGGAGGTCTGGTCCGCCCTGCGAGAAGGGGAGCCGAGTTGGCGCCAACTCGTTTCCTTGATTCTGATGCCAAAATGTTCGGCAGCTACCTTGATGTTGGCGAACGCTAAATCGCGTTCCTCATCGCTGACGTCCTTTAAGTCCGATGCCGGCGTTGCCGCCAATCACGACGACGGTCTGTCGGAGAAGCCCCGGTTCGGGCTGGATGGGAGAGGTGCCTGTTGCGATGCTCATGTTTTCTCCGTTCAACAGCCTGGAATTGCGAATTCGCTCCGCTAGGGCGGCAATCGGGCGCCCTGAAAGTGCAGCGTACGAAGCGGGCATTTCTGAGATGGCTTCGCCTAAGGTTGCCACCCGTCCGCCATCCACTTTGCGAATAGCTCAATGCGAGCCTGAGGCCAAGGACCTTCCCCTCTCGGGGGCGGGGGCGGCATTACCGCGCCACCGATTCCCCGAATGCGGTCGTAGATGGCGGCCGCGTGCGTCTTGACGTCATCATAACTTCCTAGGTTGAACGCCTTGCTCATGCCACGGATGTCTCGCTCCGTAAAAAGCGGGCGAATGTCCGCTTGAAAGCTCGTCGGTTTCGTCATTGTTCCTCACAGCCATGGGATTATGCGTACGCGGTGCTCGCGCCTCGTGACTCTAAACCGGAATGCTGGTTTTCACCACTCATTCAGCCTCTGTCTGGTCTGAACGTGGATTCCCAAGAACACCACGTCCGTCTGCCCCAGGGGCAGGGCTCATCGCTGGCAGTCATCGTTACTCTTTCTGTTCTGCAGAGGGCGCCTTCGCAGCGCCGCGCTTATTCCATCCATGGAAGCGCGACAGGTCGCCCCCGTTCCATGCCTCGCGGAGTCCAGGGGTGCTCAGGTCCCAGTCGGGACGGATTTCGCTCGTCACAGCGCGCAGATCATGCCAAAGGTCTGCGACCGACGGGCGGCCCCAAAACCAGTAGCCGTTGTAGATGCTGTGAATCACGAGGCCCGGCTTGAGCACGAGCGTGTGCGGAATCATCGGATTGTGTTCGGGGTCGGTATACTCCTGGATGTCGAGGTCCTTCTGAACCTTTCGCTCAGGGTCGGAGAGAAAGGGCCACTGGGCACCGACTGACGCACGGAATTCCTGAAGAGTATGGTGATCGTCGGTGGCGATCGTAGCGATGTGAGTGTACGCTACCGCAATCTTCGGATAGAACGCAGCGAGTTCCAAATGCTGTTGGTGCTCCTTTGGGCAATAGTGGCCGCGCGCGAGCGTGAGGATCAGCGGATCGTCACCCTGTAGCTCGCTCAGCTTGCGCAGTGTGCCCGTGTGATCGGGCAGTTCGTAATCGGGGAAGACACCTCCGGGCACAATGTCAGGGCGCATAGTCGGGCTCCTTTGATGGGGACCGGACCACCTTAGTGTTTTTCTAAAGTTCTCGTTGAATCAAATCGCCAAGCGACTGTCACGCCACGGCAGCACTTTCTCGGCTCATGAAGCCCCGAACGTGCTGGGCAATTTCATCCGGAGCGGTATCGAGCGCGAAATGGCCCCCGTCGACGATGTGCACTTCAGCCTTCGGCACATCCCGCCGGTAGGCTTCCGGCTCGGAGGGATCGAATGAACTCTCATACTTGCCCCAGATCACGAGTAGGTGCGGCTGTTTCTCGCGCATCCATGTCTGCCACTTGGGGTAGGCGTCGACGTTGGTTCGGTAGTCGTAGAAGAGATCGCTTTGAATATCGGCCTGGCCTGGCTGGTTGAGAAAATAAAATTCATCCGTCCAGAGATCCGGGTCGTGGCGTTCCACGTTGGGATCGTTGCCCGCATGGCGCGCCTTGGTGGTTTCAAGCGACAGGAGATTTCCGCGAAGGGCGCCCTCATAGGCCGCGCGATCGGCCCAAAAAGCGCGACGCGTTTTCCAATTCTCGCCGAGGCCTGTGTTGTGCGCGACCGCGTCCTGGACGATGAGAGCCTGCGCCCGTTCTGGATGTGCCAATATCATGCGAAACCCCACCGGACCGCCGTAGTCCTGCATATAAAGCGCGTAGTGCGAGAGTCCGAGCGCTTCGGTGAAGTGGTCCATGATCTCGGCGATGTGATCGAAGGTATACGCAAATTTTTTCGGGTCCGGCCAGTCGCTGTGCCCGAAGCCGGGGTAATCGGGCGCAACGAGATGAAAGCTATCGGAGAGCCGGGCGAAAAGAGGCTCGAACATCCGCGAGGAAGACGGAAGTCCGTGCAAAAGTAGAAGTGTTGGAGCGTCTTTCGGGCCTGCCTCTCTGTAAAAGATGGAGAGCCCATCAATCTGCAGCGTGTGATACAAAGTCGGGTGTTCCATTCGGCGGTCCTTTCTTTTGGTTTGAGTCGGCAGCTGAATCGGGGTCGCACCTGCCAGGTCGTCCTTGCAGGATCGCGCGTCCGCTGGACCAATGATGCCCAGGTCGGCAGCCGCAATAGTTATGGCCGAACCGGCAAAGAAGGTACTGAAAAGAGAGCGGCGAGCATGGTTGACCTCTTCGGCCATTGTATTTCGCTCCAATCGAATTCACACGCGATCCGAACATCGCCGGTCGCTTCCAAGAGACCGGCATCGATTTGCTTCAGTCGATCACCTTAGTAACTTGCCGGCGAGCCAGTAATCGACACTAAACCTTCCCGGGCCGGAGCAGATCAGCCAGATAAAGAAGAGCACGTACAAGACTTCTGGAAGGTAGAGGAAATCGTCGAGCCAACTAAGAGGCGACAGTCCTTTAGGAATGGTGGAAACCGCGCTGGTGATGGTGGCGACGGTCATATCGATCATTAAAGCCATGCAGGCCGGGCTCGAAAGAAACCCCACGGTCACCAGGGATCCGCAAACGAACTCGACGCCCGACACGAAATAGGCCGTCTGGCGAGGAAACGGGACTTTGGCCTTAACGAGCGTTTCGTAAACAGGTTTCGTGCCGCCGGCGACAAACAATTTGTTGGCCCCGGAGATGGCGAAGAACAGCCCGAGCGAAACGCGCACCAGCAGGATGGCATATTGTTCCAAATCACTGCTACCCTGCAGCGCAAACTGGACCAACCGTCTCCAATCCATCTCTTGTCCTTCCATCGACGAGAAGCGCTGTAACGATACCCGATGTCACATCCGACCCGTCCGGCAACCGCGCTAATTAGGACTTAGCAACTGTCTTGATTAAAGCCGACCGTATCTGTCGGCCGTCTGTAGTTCTTTCGTCGCAGCAAATGCACATGGCCGGCGACAATCCTAATAACTTAGAGCTTTGATCCGCATTGTCAGCGCCTAAATCCGCGTCCCATCCCGGCCGAGCGTCAGCCTTACATGAGGTCGGTGCTCTGTCCGACCTCGATAATGTAACCGTCAGGATCCCGGATGTAGCAGCGAATCTCGCCGTACTTTTCCTTCGGCTCCGTGATGAACTCGGCTCCTCGACTTTTCCATAATTCATAGCACGCTTGAATATCCGCAACGCGGATATTCAAGAAGCTGCTGACCTTATCCGGGTCGAGCGGGGACGCTAAGCGTTACCGACGGCTTGTCCGGGGTGGGCCCGCCCCCGACGTTGACAATCAGCCAAGTATTCGCGATCTGAATGTGCCCAGACGCGCCCTTGCTGTCGCCTCTGCTGAGAATGCGGCCGCCGAAGACCTTTTCATAAAAAGTAGCCGATCGGTCGATGTCGGCGACGGTGATGAAATGTGTGACGGTGAACCCGTCGCGCGGGGGCATCTCATAGCTCTTTTGTTCGATTTGTGCGCTGCTCATTGACGGCTCCAATTCCGATGAACAGTGCTCATCTGGTGACTCTGGTTGTTCCGCGTTTCATACCTGGCGCCGACTAAGCATGCCGAGGAAAGGGAATAATTGGATAAGGTATCGAAGCGATACTTCGTCATTCCGATTTCCGGCCCCTTTCCTACTAGGCGCAACCCTCCATCATGCGCGAGGAAACATTCGCATCAGCGGTTGATGTGGGTTATGGCTGCGTTAGTAGCGAAGACTCTACCCAACGGAGGATGCGCCAGCCCCCCGACTTCTTCTCCCCGCGAGTGCCGGTAGAAGAAGTTTCAGAAGCGCTTCGTCCGAGAACGGGTTCTGACCTGTGATCAACTCGCGATCTTGCAGAACGTAGCTCGACCACGGAGCGAGCACACTTACATCGCCGCCCGCCGTACGCAAGGCGAAGTCTGGGTAGAACAGCACCTTGCCGCCAATCTCCTGCGGTTCCCGCTGCTGCTCTTCCGCCGTCGAAAAGATAGTCATCTTATATCCAGCATAGATCCAGCCTTTAGCCTTGGCGTGCGCTCCGGCGACATCGCCCGCCGCCAGCGCAGCGACCACCTCCCAAGAATTGGGAAGAGCCGAGAGAAGTGAAATCGGGCCATGGCAAAGCACTGCCGTAGGCTTGGATGTCTCATGAAAGTGCCTCATCACGGTGCCAGCGTCAGGATCATCGAGAAGATCGATCATCGGGCCGTGACCGCCGGGGACGAAAACTGCGTCATATTGATCCAGGCCCGATGCGATGACATCCGCGATGCGCATTGGATCTCGGAGCCCAGTCAGGCCGTCGCGGAATAGCATATAGTCCTGAAGCTTGGCAGCGTCCCCGCCGAAGAAATCGGCGACCTCTGAATGCACATCCACTTGCGGCGTGTTGCCTTTGGGGTTGGCGAAAGTGATTTCGTAGCCCTCCTTCATCAGGGCGCGAACCGGAACCGTCAGCTCGTTGAGATAGTAGCCAGCGCCCTTATAAACCTTGCCATCTTTCAAGGGCAAACCGCGACCGCTCGATACCAGCACCAAGACTTTTCCTTTAGTTGTCATTTTGTTCTCCTCTCTGAAATTGAATCTATTTCCCGAGATCTTAGCTTGTACAGAGCAACCCCGTTTGCGAGAGCCTCGGCCTCTGCCACCTCGTCATTGCGTCCACCACCACCGCGCCGTACTCACCGAAGATCAAAGTCGACGTGATCGGGTCAAAGCCGAGCGCTAACCGTACTTGAGCTCGGTGCTCTGTCCGACCTCGATAATGTAACCGTCAGGATCGCGGATGTAGCAGCGAATCTCGCCGTACTTGGGTATCGGCGCCGTGATGAACTCGGCTCCTCGACTTTTCCACAATTCATAGCACGCTTGAATATCCGCAACGCGGAAATTCATAAAGCTGTTGATGTGATTCGGGTCGGGGACGCTGAGCGTTACCGTCGGCTTGTCCGGGGTGGGTCCGCCCCCCACGTTCAGAATCATCCAGATATTCGCGAGCTGAAGGTACGGAGGCGCATTGCCGTCACCCATCGTCAGAATGCGAGCGCCGAAAACCTTTTCGTAGTAGCGAGCCGATCGCTCGAGGTCGGCGACGGTGAGAAAATGTGCGACGGTGAACCCCTCGCGCGGGGGCATCTCATAGCTCTTCTGTTCGACTTGTACCGCGTTCATTGATGGCTCCTTTCGATGCGGTGCTCATTACAAATACGGTGTCCCGAGTCCGCTCCCATTCAAAAAAAACGATCGACGCCAGCTAGTGCAGCAGCGATTCCCAATTGGCTGGAACTCTTCCTGCCGGCCCAGGTGATGGTTGATCCTCCGGATGCGAATGTGGCGGAAGCAACTCCACACCCTTGATCATCCCCCGCTTCTCGTAATCGTAGAACCAATCCTCACCCGGCTCGAAGCTGGCAATGATCGGATGCCCTGTTGTCGCCGCATGCTTGGACGCATGCTGGCTCGGAGAACTGTCGCAGCAACCGATGTGCCCACACTTCGCACACCGACGGAGATGAAACCACCAGCCTTTCGGTGACGCTAGGCATTCGACACACCCATCGCCACTCGGCTTCGAAGCGGGGTCGATTCCGCGCGAACCCTTTTTCATTTCCGATTTTCCTTTCGTGTCCTCTGTTTGCAAAATAATGTCACCAGCTTTACAGCTGAGTAATTCCCGCCATCCCGTGGTGCCCCGACAACCGGTCGTTGCCTCACGGGATTCGTGGCGCGAGGTTCGCGCGCTTGTGACAGTCGATGCTTACGCGACCTTTAGCAGGATTCTGCCCTTGCCCCGGCCTTCCTGGCTCAGATCCTGTGCCTCACGCGCCTGCTCCAGCCGAAACACCTCGCCCATCCGGGGCTTCACGTCGCCGCGTACGACCAAGCCCGCTATCTCCGATAGATCCGCCGGGTTTCCCTTCGACACCATGTTCACGCCGCGAATCCCCGCCCGGGCCGCCAACTCCGCGTTTGCCCCGGCCACCGTCGAAACCATCACGCCGCCCTTCTTTATCACCGCGAAGGAGCGCGTCGCCGTCTCGCCGCCGATCAGGTCCAGCACCGCGTCCACCTGGCCCACGGTTTCAAACCGCTCGTGCTTATAGTCCACTACCTGCACGTGACCCAGGGAGCGCAGGTACACGATGTCTTCGCCCGAAGCCGTCCCGATCACTTGCGCACCCCAGAGCTTGGCGATCTGGGTCGCAAACGAGCCTACGCCCCCCGCCGCGCCGTGGATCAGAATTCGCGTTCCCGGCTTCGGCTGCACATAGTCGCGAATTGCCTGCAGGGCCGTCAGTCCCCCCGTCGGCAGCGCCGCGGCCACCGCGAACTCCATTTTCTCCGGAATCGCCGCGACGTAGGTAATCGCCGCCGCCGTGAATTCCGCGTAGGTCCCTTCGCCGAACCCGAACACCGGCTCGCCCGTCCGGAAACTGCCTGAGTCGCCGCGAGCCGTCACGATCTCTCCCGCGAAATCCTGCCCCAGCGTCAGCGGGAAACTCGCCGGGCGGAGCTTCTTCATGTAACCTTCGCGGATTTTCCAATCGATCGGGTTCACGCCCGCGTAGCGCACTTTCGCGAGAACTTGGTCCGGGCCGATCTCCGGTAGCGGTGCTTCCTCGTATTTCAGTTGATCGGAGCCGCCGTACTGCGCGATCCGAACTGCCTTGATCAGACTGGGCACTGCTGCGTGTTTTGCCGTCGCCATTGTCGTTTCTCCTTTCGCTGCGCTGTGAGACTCTCTGGTTTTGTGGGTTGGCTAGAAATCCTCACTATCTCACTCTTCCCCCGGACGTCTGGTCCGCCCTGCGGGACGGGGAGTCGAGCTGGCGCCAACTCGTTTCCTTCATTCTGATACCGAAATGTTCGGCAGCTGCCTTGATGTTGGCGAACGCCAGATCGCGTTCTGCATCGCTCGCGCCCTCTACCTGATCGAATCTCGCGATGGCGTTGCGAACATGCGACGCATCCGTCATCGGCTCTTTGCGCAAACGCGGGAACGCGAAGGCGGTTTCCGATAAATGATTGACTTGCGCAGCATCGAGCTGGCCGTGTTCCGCCGGGTGCGGCGGTTTCCAAGTCACCTTCGTGCCGCTCTCATTCTTGACCTTCGATTGACTCATCGGACTGCTCCTTTCAGTTGAGATTGATGTTGCCTCTCTAATTTCGTTTGACACGCATAGGGGACAGCTCTTCGCGATACTCTTAAGCATTCACTAGGGCTTCGTCTCAAAAAGAACTGTTCCGGGCCACCTTGACAGGGATGGTCCAAATTCAAGATTAAAAACCTCATTCCTTTGGGCCTACGAAAATCTGTCAGACTCCTCCTAAGATTTGGCGTTTCGCGGATCGTCTTTCGCGCTGAGGTATTCCATTCCAAGCGGCCCCATCGCGGTTACTTGCGTGATGTACTCGCCGGATTTCGCCCAGTGGAAATGGTGCGTGTTGCCAGGGAGAATGATCACGGCACCGGGCGGATAGGCTTCCAATTTACTCGCATCGAATTCATCACCCAGTCCGATATAAAAGACGCCGGATATCACGGTATAGACTCGATCCTCTGGGTGTTTGTGAGGCATCAGCTTCGCACCGTGGGGCGCTTTGACCCTGATCGTGTAAGGGCCGGGTTCCGAGGGCTGACCCACGACGACGGCCAGCCGGACGGAAGGTGGGAACGCCGGGAAGGGCTTCCAATCGATATCTTCGGACAAAATAGCTTTGAAAACTTCCTGCCCGGGTTGGTGAGTCTGGACTTCGGTTTGCAGAGCACGCTTTACGGCGCTGGCTTTCTGAGACATACAAACCTCCTTCGTGCAGAAAATGTAAAACATTACCAGAGGCGCTTTCGAAGCATGGCCTCCGAGAGCAGCTTCGAGCGCCTCCCACCTTCAACGTCCCGGAGTTGAGAATCGCATCGGGCACCAGGCTAGCGTGCGATTTGGCCCAGGTAGTATCCGAGCCGATTTTCGACATCCCCCGGCTTGTGGAATCCGCGCGCCATCAGCGCTTTGATCCCGCTCTGGGCGGCGGGTCGACCCAGCGACGCGATGCACGCGTCCCACCCGGCATCGAGCTCGACGTCCGGCGGCAGGCTGGTGTTGACGAGTCGTTTTGTGTTGGCGATCGCCCACTTGTCGAATCCGGCGATCCGGGTCGCGAGCGCTTCCACGAACGCGTCTAGCTCGGCGTCGGGCAGGGCGCGATTAATGTAACCGTAGGCCTCCGCCTGCTCTGCTCTGATATCCTCCGAGCTCAAGAGCACCTCGAGTGCGCGGTTCCGGCCGATCAGTCTGGGCAGCCGGGCCATTGGGCCGCCACCGGCAACCATCCCTACGCCCACCTCCCATTGCGAGAGCATGGCCTTTTCGCGGCTGGCGAAACTCATGTCGCAGGACAGCGTGATCTCGCTGCCGTTACCCGTCGCCCGGCCACGGATGAGGGCGATGGAGGCGACTGGCAAGCGGGTCAGACGCACGAGAAAGTCCGGCCAAGGCGGCAATCCTGTGGGACCTGGCGGCTGTGAGGTCAGGTCCTCAAGCTTGGCCAGGAAATCGGAGTGATTCAGGAAGTAGTCGTCGACCGCGCTGTCGAAGACCACGACCCTGACCTGCTCGTCAGCCTCGAGAGCACCGATGACTTCCTGAAACTGTTTGACCATATCCGGGCCCATCACGTTGATGGGCGGGTTATCGATCGTGACGCGCCAATAGGCTGGCGACCTCCGGGTGACGCGAATCTGTGTGGGTTTCGCAGGTGCGCTTGCAGTTGTCATGGCGTTCTCCTTTAAATTTGTTTGTCTCGGAAAACGGTTGATTGTCCACAACGCTTTCTCGATATTTGGATCATTTGTTGCTTGCGGGCGGTTGGTGGATTACCGCCGCGCCTGCCTTGGTGACGATATCGTCCAACTAGATACTTCGCACCGGGATGAGCTGCAAGCGGAAGGCTTGCGACTCCATATTCCATGCGGCGACGCATCCGTAGGCTAGTCCCGATCAGAACTGGTCGACATCGACGATAGCTTTGGCAAACGCCTGCGGGGCCTCCTGAGGCAGATTGTGCCCGACGCCGCCGGTGATGAGCCGGTAGTCATACTTGCCGGAGAACTTGTTGCGATAGGCTGTGCTAGGCGCGTGGATTGCCCCGTTGGAGTCGCCTTCCATGGTGATGGCCGGCACGGTGACGACGGGAAGCGCGGCCAGCCGCTTTTCGAGGTCGTCATATTTCCGCTCACCATCCGCTAGGCCGAGCCGCCAGCGATAATCGTGCATCACGATGTCAACATGGTCCGGGTTGTTGAAGGAAGCTGCTGTGCGGTTGTACGTGGCATCATCGAAATTCCACTTCGGCGAAGCCTGGTGCCAGATGAACTTATTGAACTCGTCGAGGTATTTCGCATAGCCGGCCTTGCCGACTTCAGTGGAGAAATAGTATTGGTACCAAAATGCAAATGCAGCCTGGGGCGGAAACGGTGTCTGGTTGTCCGCAGGGCTGCTAATCAGATAGCCGCTGACGGAAACGATTGCCTTGCACCGTTCCGGCCATAGTACTGCCATGACGTCCGCTGTGCGCGCGCCCCAATCAAAACCGCCGATGATCGCCTTCTGGATATTGAGAGCATCCATGAGAGCAATAATGTCGAGGCCGACGGCCGACTGCTGCGCGTTGCGCATGGTTGCGCTGGAGAGAAAGCTGGTGGTGCCATAGCCACGCAGGTACGGGATGATCACTCTGTAGCCCGCCGATGCCAAGATAGGGGCGACATCGACAAAGCTGTAAATGTCGTAGGGCCAGCCGTGGAGAAGAATTACGGCAGGGCCATTTGCGGGACCAGCTTCAGCGTATCCAATATTCAGGAGGCCGGCATCAATCTGCTTTAGAGGCCCGAGCGATGCATGCGTCCCTGCCTTCGTCGTCAAAGCACTAGCCGCCTTCGCGATGCCTGGCTGTGCGAAGGCTGAACCGAGTGTGACAAACTGGGCGGCAGCAATCGTCATAGCCGCTGTGCCACAAAAGCGGCGGCGGTTGTGATTGATTTCTTCGGATGTTTTGATCGTGTTCATTTTCGTGCCCCCTTTGTCGGTCGATTTGAGAGCGCTCATTCCTGAACCTCCTTTGCTCGTAGTCTCCTCGCAAAACCTGTAAGTTGTGCAGGTCTAACTCATTTGGATAATCGCCCTTTGGATCGAAGCACCCTCCAGGCTGGCGCGCTGCCGCGCATGAATTCGCGGCAGGACCAGCGTGAAATTATTGGGTTACCGCAGCGATCCGAACGCCGCTCGCAACTCTTCCGTGAATTCTTTTGGCTGCTCCCACGCAGCAAAGTGCCCACCTTTGGGCAGCCGGTTGTAATAAATCAGTTTGGAATACGCCTTCCCCGTCCAACTCTTCGGAGCCGTATAAATCTCATCGGGATAAGCGCTCACGGCAGTCGGAAGTTGCACACCTTTCGGCGTAAAAAAGGGGAGCTTGCTTTCCCAATACAGCCGCCCCGACGAAACCGCTGTATTCGTCAGCCAGTAGAGTGTGATGTTGTCGAGAATATCGTCTCGCGTCAGCCCTTCTGTATGCCCGTCGAACACGCGCACGATGAGCGCGTAACTCAGCCAGTCATGATCCAATATCCACGCGGCCAGGCCCACAGGCGAATCCGCAATCCCGTAAAGCGTCTGCGGGCGATTCGCCATTTCCGTTGCGTAACCCAGCCCGTGCTTATAGAAGAAGGCGAGCCGGTCATACGCGTATTTCTCGTCTGTTGAAAAACCGGCTGGCGTCGGCGCACCGGCCAGCGCCGCACTGTCTATGTTATTTGGCACAGTGGCCGGCATGTTGGTGTGAATCCCGATCAATCCCGGAGGCGTCTGCAGAGCCATCTGCTCCGTGACTGCATTTCCCCAATCGCCGCCCTGAGCCGTATATCGTTTGTATCCCAAGCGCGTCATCAGCACCGCCCAGGCGCGCGCGACGCGTTGTGGATCCCATCCGGTCGCAGTCGGCTTGCCGGAAAATCCGTAGCCCGGCAGCGAAGGGATCACCACGTCGAAAGAATCCGCTGCGGTTCCCCCGTGCGCCGTAGGATTCGTCAGCGGATCGATGACCTTCATTTGCTCGATGATCGACCCCGGCCATCCGTGCGTGATAATTACCGGAAGCGCATTCGCATTCTTCGACTTCATGTGAATGAAATGAATATCCAGACCGTCAATATTGGTCATGAACTGCGGCGTGGCGTCCAGTTTCGCCTGGCACTTGCTCCAGTCGTAATCGGTTCCCCAATAGCGCGCGAGTTTCTGCATCGTCGCCATTTGCACGCCCTGCGATGCGTCGGTAACCGTTTCCTTCTCAGGCCACCTTGTCGCGTTTATGCGCCTGCGTAAATCGGTAATGTCACTTGCCGGGAATGTCTTATGAAACGGACGGATCGCAGTGTTGTCAGTTGTCTGCTCACCGGCACGTTTCGTAGCGCTCGATTCAGTCATGGGGCCATCCTTTTCAGTTAATTTGGATTTTGCATCTGCAAATGCCTCGCCGATCGTCGCTGGGCCGAACGCTACTGCCAGACCCAGCATGGAGCTCGCCTTTAGAAAGCAACGGCGCGATCTGTCCTCTGCCTGTGTCATGGCGTGCTCCTTTCGAGTAATTCCGACTTTTTGGCTCTGTGGTCATCGTGCCGTCACTTCCTTCTCCACCCTCAGTATTAAGGTGAATAACGAGTGAAGACGAAGTCGCGATCTTTAATTGGCATTTCTTAAGTACTGCACACAGGTCGGAACCCGCTGCCCCGGGAGGCGTCGCCGGTCGGAATCGATCTCGGACGGCCACCGTCCTTCAGGCAGCGGTGTGCCGCGCAACCTGCTGGACTTCCCTGATAAGACCGGTCTCCACATCGAAAATAAAACCGCGCACAGGAACTTCTTTGGCGATCCACGGATGGGATCTGACCTTCTTGATCTGTTCCCGTGTGTTCTGTTCCGGGTCCTTGTAAGAGAAGAAGCGCATCGGGGCGGGCGACGCGTCGCCGGTCAAAGCTGAGAGTTTCGCGTTCATCTCATCGTCAGTGAATGTCGTGAATCCGCAGCCAGTGTGATTGAGGAGCATGATCTCCGTCGTTCCGAGGACACGGTTGGAAACGATAAGCTCTCCGAGCACATCTTCGGTTACCGCTGGCCCGCCGGTTCGGATAACGTCGATATCGGCTTGCGGCAGACCCAAGATTCCAGGGAGGTCTGAGAGACGAGGATCCATGCAGGTTACAACTGCGATCTTGGGGGTTGGATGCGCCCCCAGCTTTCGATCGTACTTCCTAGCATACGTCCGGTTTGCTTCTAGTGCTTTGTCGATAATACTCATCGCAAATCTCCTTTATTGGCTGGTGTAGGTTGGCCAGCTATACGTTGGCGTTCTTTAGTAACCCACTCACGTAAGAAAGCTGGACAATTCCTGAGTTCAACATTCTTGAGCGTGCACATTGCGATCAGGTTTACCGCCTCGCGATCGACGAGCGTCACTTCGCTAAGGTCAAGGATCACCACACCCTGCTCCTGCCGAATCAATTCTTTTACTGTGCTCACGTGTTCCACTTGAATCCGTCCGCACACACGTATCACAACCGAGTTCTCGGCGCTGACGAGCCGTTCAATCTTGCAGGTCATACATGCCGCTCTTCCTGGTTCCTGGTTTTGCGGCTGCTAATATCTTTTCAAGAGTTCGACATCACCAAATGCACGACGACAGCCATTTGTAAGTGCTTGAAAAGAAATGAGAGAAAGATGCTGGCGCTATTGTGGATTTCGTGAGATTCGAGAGAATCGTGATTTCACGATGATTGAGGACGTCCTGCGTTATCCGAGTTTGAAGCGGCTCTTGCTGATTTGCAAACGCTTGATCTTGGAATCGAGGGTCGAGGGTGGGATTCGAAGCTTGGCCGCGGCCCCATCGGGGCCGGAGATCCGGCCTCTGCATTCGGCCAGTGCGGCTTCAATGATCTGCCGCTCACGACTCGAATCTTCCTCAGGAGATTGAGATTCTGGCTCTCGCGCGGGTACTCGGCTGGCTTTCCTGGATAGCCATGCCTCATCCACGGAAAACACGTCATCCGAACTCACGATGACTGATCTCTCGACAACGTTTTGCAACTCACGTATATTCCCCGGCCACTCGTAACACTCCAGCAATTCCAGGGTTCGCTTGTCGATATTTCCAAAGCGCTTGCCGATCTTTCTGCCGAACCGCTCGACAAAATATTCGAGCAGCGTGACGACATCTTCCTTGCGCTCCCGAAGAGGGGGAACCTCGATCGGGAAGACATTGAACCGGTAAAAGAGGTCGGAGCGAAACGTTCCGGTTGATATGGCGGCTTCCAAGTTGCGATTGGTCGCCGCGATCACTCGGACATCCACTCGGATGGGTTCCTTGCCTCCGACCCGCTCGAATTCTCGCTCTTGCAGCACTCGCAAAAGTGCAACCTGTGTATCTGCCGGTAATTCCCCGATTTCGTCCAGGAAAATAGTTCCGCCGTTGGCCAACTCGAAGCGTCCCAGACGCCGCTGCATCGCGCCAGTGAACGCGCCCTTTTCATGGCCAAACAGCTCGGAAGAAATCAGCGATGGTGCCAGAGCTGCGCAGTTCACGGAGACGAAGGCCCTCTGAGATCTCGGTGATCGTTTGTGGATGGCGCGAGCGACCAATTCCTTGCCCGTCCCCGTTTCCCCAGTAATCAAAACCGTGGAATCGGTGGGCGCAACCTTAGAAACGCGACTGAGCACCACTTGTAGCGCGGGGGACGTCCCGACGATTTCTTCGAACATCGATACCTTATCAATTTCTTCACGCAAGGCAACGTTCTCGTGCTGTAATCTCTGTTCAGCCTGCTTGCGATCCTCAATATCAGTTGCCGAGGAATACCAACGCGTGATATGTCCCTGTCCATCTCGAAGCGGGTTGCGCCGAAAAAGGAACCAGTGATATTTCCCATCGTTTCTCAGCAAACGGGCTTCGACCTCGTACGGGGAATCGCTCAGGAGTTTAATTTGGCCTTCGGTTGTCATGCGTTCCCGATCATCGGGGTGAATAAGCATGCGGGGATCGCACCTCTGCCATTCCTCCAGGGTAAGCCCGTAGTAGATGAGCCCGGCCTGGTTGAGATAAAGTCGACTTCCATCGGGGCCCAGCACGGTGATGTGCTGAGGCGCGAGTTCCAATACCTGTCGCAACTCTACTTCCTGCTCACGGATTTTCCCCTCTGCCTGTTTTCGTTCGGTGATGTCGCGAATAAACCCCGTAAATATGTGACGGCCATTCTCTAGACCCTCGCCGAACGAAACCTCGACCGGGAATTCCTCTCCGTTCTTTCGGAGGCCGATAAGCTGAACTCCCTGCCAATCAAAGTGGCGTCGGTTCGTTTCTTGGTAGCGCTGAAATCCCACTCTGTGAAGCTCACGCATGTATTCAGGCATGAGCATCGTCAGAGGCTGTCCGATCATTTCGACAACTTGATGCCCGAAGGTTTTAGTTGTGGCCGGATTCGCAAAAACAATTTGGCCTCTCTGATCGACGCTAACAACAGAATCAGTTGCGGTTTCGAGTACGCTTCGGTAGCGCTCCTCGCTATGCTGGAGCGCTTCGATCGATCGTTTGCGCTCATCAATGTCCGTGAGCAGGACATACCAGCGGACAATCTGGCCTTCAGCGTCAAGCAGCGGGAGGCCGCGCGCACGGAACCAACGGTATGCGCCCTCGGCACGGCGCAGACGCTGATCGACATCGTAGGGAGTTACCGTCTCGACGGAGTGTTTCCAAGCGGCCATCACGCCAGGTAGGTCATCGGGGTGAACAGCTTCGCTGGTGGGCCAGCCTTTCAATTGTTCGGTGCTTTTGCCGAAATATTCCGAGGCTTGACGGTTGACGCGCTCGACTTCGCCTGTTGATGTCATGATGGCTACCAAGCCAGCAATGCCTTCAACAATCAGACGAAAACTCTGTTCGCTATCGCGTAGGGCGTCCTCCGCTCGCTTTCGCTCTTCGAGATCCGTATTCGTTCCGTACCATTTGACAACTTTTCCTGATCCATCCAGCAAAGGACTGCCGCGAAAGAGAAACCAGCGAAATTGTCCGTCCCAGCGGCGAAACCGACCTTCGACTTCGAACGACCGTCCCACACTTAGAGCTTCGTGAAATGTTTCCAGTATGCGAGGGAGATCGTCGGGATGTATTGCATCTTTCCATCCCCAATCCAGGGCTTGTCCCGCCGAGAGGCCGGTATATTCGAGCCAGCGCTGATTGAAGAAATCAGCGGACCCATCTGGTCGAGTCGACCATACCAACCCCGGAATGGTGTCAACCATGAGGCGCATGTCTTCCGCCTTTTCACGTTGACTGGAGCTATGGCCTGTGGCTGCCACCCGGGAATTATAATCCCTTTGCTCGCATCCCATCGTGTATAGACCGTGAATATATATGCATTCCCTTTTGTGCGACGCTGAGAGAGCAGCGAAGGGACGATGGTAATCGAATCGGAGTGGAGGCAGAAAATCTCGCAGTTGCGATGCCTTCATTTGAACTGACGATCTCGAATGGGGGAGGGCTCATGCTCACTAGGCAGGCGCCGACTGCCTCAGTTCGCCGTTTGGATCGCAAATTCGGATGGTTGCGGGGTGAGCCGAAGTTCTTTATGCACAAGAAGTTTAGTTGCGGGGGCCTGATTTGAACTGACGAAATCGTTTTCCGGCGGCGCACTTGCTCTTGAGGCAGGTGTGCTGGTTTTGCCACGAGCCACTGCGCGGATCCTTACTTAGGCTGGTGCTTCTCGTGCTGGCGCAACCCTTCAGTCACAGACCGAATGTTCTGTGAGGTCTCAACTGATTGAAGAATGAGAAGTTGGCTCCCCGGGTAGGATTCGAACCTACAGCTGTCGGTTAACAGCTGAGGGGGCAAAAATCTAAGTGCCCTATCTGGTGTCGCTTACATAAGACTCGGAGCCATTCTCACTCTTCTAACTGCACCCAATCCTGCACCCAATTCGTGGCAAAGAACAAACCAGATCTCGGAGCACACGCCGTACGCCATCTGCTTTGCGCTCGTTTGCCGATTTTGTCGGGTGGGATGTTCACGCGAGCCTGACCGCCTTTGCGATCAGGAACACACCAGCGACAACACCAACCGCGCCAATCACTCGCGCGACGCGCTGACCGGCTGGCGCGAGGCGTTCGGCCGTAATCGCTCCTGTGACGAGAATCATCGAGCGCAGATCCATGACGCCAACGGCGAGGAGGATCGCCGTCAGGCTGGCACAGCAATAGCTGCAGTGCAGACCGAGGCGCAGGCCATGCCGAAAAGCACATCCAGAATGCGCCTCCAGTACGTGGCTGCACGCTGTGCCTTCTCGGCAGCCATCGAGGTGACGCGCTTTCCAGCGCGTGAACTGGAGCGCGCCGGCGATGATGATAATCGCGCCGGTACTGGCCGGAACAGCACGCGCTAGCAGCGGGAATCGCATTTCGATGGACGCCAGCGCGACGCCTAGCGGAAAGACGACAACGCCGAGTATAGTCCACACAACGTAGTAACCGACGCCGACCATGGCGGTGAGTTGGCCCAGGCGCGTTTCGCCTGCCCTGCCGATTGCCTCGCGATAGCGCTGCAGCATCGGGACCAGCGATGGCATCATCATGGCCACCATCATCACAGCCCACATGCCGACGAACGATCCTGCTGCGCTGAGCGATGTTTGTCCCGGCATTCGCATCCACACCATCGACATTGTCCAGCCGCCCGGCATCGACATGCCCGGCGTTGCCGACATGGACCCGCACCACACAACCGTGAGTGCTGCGCTCGCGGCGAAGAGCAGCGCTGAAAAGGACAGGAACAGTGCCCGCGACGACAGAGGGGAGATTACGCCGCGTGATCTCCCGCTCAACGGTTGGGCGACGGCGCTCATGACGCCACTCGCTTCGTCTCGTATTCGTCGTGGCGTCGAAACCAGACCCCCTGCTCATTGCGTCCCCTGGGAGCGCGGTCTAGCCATTGGTACATGCCCCAAAGCCCGTCTTTGCATCCCAGGTAAACGCAGGGCAGCCAGAGAGTTCGTGTATGTATTTTCTCGCCATATTCTCGCCATCAATCTCGCCACAGTCCTACCATATTCTCGCCACAATCTCGCCATCGGAAACCAAGGCGACCACAAACGGCACAATGGTCGTTCTGGTCAAGTTGGCGATGAAGAAGTCAAAGGTGGTTAGTATCACGTTCGGTTTCGAATAGATGTTCCTGGGCAGGAAAAGAGGGCTTATCTAAGCACCGATTTGTCCCGTCTCCGGCCCCGGTACTCTCACGAAACGTGCAGACTCGCAAGCGGAAACCGATCAAAGCAGCGACCGAAGCGAGGTTTGAGAGCTACTTGAAACAAGTGGCTCCGACCCAATCTCGGCGACATGGCTCTCATGACGAAGGGCGCGACACCTCCCGCCCATACTCTCAGGAGTTTTCCTGCGCCGCCCTGCCGCTTATATCGCTGCCGCCGGATGCTGGGGGGGCCTCGCGGCGTTTAGCCTTCCCGAAATGTAAATTCCTAGGTGATGTTTAGGTTGAGCGTCGGTGGCCCAGCCTGGCCCCGGCGCATCCGCTGCACGCGCTCGAGGCGGTTCAGGATCCGATCGAACTCGCGGCTCAGATGAGCTTCGTAACCAGAACTACGAATTCGGAACCGTAAATCATGTTAGCGACACCGGAGACATCGTCCCCTCAGATCGAAGTCTGCCGATGCCTTTCCCTCCCTAGCAACCCTTAAGAATTCATAGGGCCCAGTGTGAAGTTCATTGATTCCACTGAGTTTAAGACAGTTCGTTTTGCAAATTCTTATTCCCGTCGTAATCCCTCCGTCCTCCTACACCGAGTCATGAAAAAGATGTTCACAACGTTCACGATGTTCACCGCAGTCCACCCACGGAGGCCACGAACAGTCGAACGCGGTATCTGCGTGAAAGCAAGGAGCTGCTGTCTCAATTGTCACCGCTATCACGAGGATATAACAGAGCCGAATCGCTCCTTGGCATCGAATCTCTTAATTTCCTTGCAAAATTCGCATCGCTCTATATCCCAAACTGAAAGCTTATCGAGAAAGTTGTCAACTCCGTACGCGGTCATCAACCCGTGTATCTGTTTCTGTGTTTTTCGATCAAGTAGCACCTCCCAGCCAGTGTTCGTGCGCCTGCGCTCGATCAAGCCGAGAGATGTAAGGGCACCACCGACACGACGTGGGCTTACGCGATATCTTTCTTTGGCTTCTTTAAGAAACCCATTCACCACTTGCGTCAAGTATCGAACGGCATACGTACCCACCCCGGGACACATATGTATCGCTATGAAGAGAGTCTGAAGAACAGCGGCTTGGCATGGAGGTAACGGTTCACGATTCGATTCCTGCTGCGCTTCGAAATGTGACAGCAATATTTCACAATTCTCCGTGTCTTCACCGATTGGCAAAGCGAGTGCCTCGAAGAGGTCTCTGGCACGTGAGTGCAGCCGATGGTCGCCCTGAACCTTGGGCAGCTTGAACGCGTTGAACTTTTCAAACCTGAACTGCAGGAATTGCCGCTGAAGGTCCTCCGCTGCGTGCAGGATTTCCGGATTTGCGGGCCTGATCAGATCGGTACGGTGAGTCTCCTGCAGGGGAATTTCAATGCAACGACTGTTCAGTGCAGCGTCATCGGGCAGCTCAATCCAAGAGATTACTTTGGGACCGAAAGCCTTGAAGGATTCATCCCGGCGCAGGGCGACTGGCTCACGCGTTGTGCCTGTTCTTAGAAGATGAAAAAGAATCCTCCTTTCGCCCGCCGTGCCGGTTTCGTCGATCAGAAGCGTAGGCGTGAGCCGATCACAGACTCTGTAAAACGCCGCCGAGGTTATATCCGCTGTTAGCAAGCTGCGCCTGCACAGTAAGTTGAGGAGGCTGAGCGTGGTCGACTTTCCGGAGCGTGGCAAACCAACAAGAGCAATGTAAGGCGCAACTGGCAGCCTTTCAATGAGCCATGTGCTCAGAACGAAGGATGCAAGCAAACATCTGTACCTCACGCGGAGATCTAAACATTGAGAAAGCATCGAATCGATTTGGAGCAAGAGCGAGGAAACCGATCCATACGGTTTGACGCCCCGAGGCAGTCGAACGTGTTTCATGATGCGCCGTTCCCGTGGAATCGGGACGAGCACCCGATTTCCGTGATGGAATCGATCCGTGAAGCTAACCTCTCCATTTTTGTAAATGGCCAGTAGCGTTCTTGACGAATTCTCGGGATCCTCGATGACTTCAACCAGGGAGCCGTCTTCGAGTTCAGTGAAATCCGTTTCGACAACTGCCGTGGAAGCCACGGACGGGTGACGCTGCTCACGAACTACGCTCATATCTCCAGTAGGTCCAACTAAATTTTGATGTTGCATCTGTGTCCTCCTGGCAAAAAAAAAGAGCATGGGGGTTGCCCATGCCCACGTTAAGTAATCCTCAATGGGATCGCCGCAAGACAACACACGGCAGACCCATTTCTACCGGCCCATAAAAAAACAATGCGGCCGGTACATCGCCTTGGTGCAATTATATCACGGGTCTAGTGTCCTTAGAGATTCATTGCAGATGGTTTTTGGCGGCCACAGCGGGGACGCTGGTCTGACTCTGGTCACGGCCGACGACCGGCTATCAGGTTTGGGAAAGATTGCGCCGTTAGCGAATCACCGCGAAATCATGGTCCGAACAGGTGGGCGCCAACTGCTCCGATGCGGAGACTCTCGCGGCTCTCATCCTCAACTTCGCGGTGGCTGCGAATCCACAGGGAATAGTATTGTTTGCTTCAAAAAGTGCCGAGAGAACCGCGAGAAATATTCAGAGTGTGTTTAAATCCCAATTCTCTTCTGAACAACTTGACGTATTTGCTGAGTTAGCACGAGGAATTTCGAATGTCTAGATATCTTCCGCGCGAGCGGACCGGAAGAAGAGATCGGAACGCCACGTCAAAGTCTCCTTTCTTATAAAATTTAGGACAATTGGTCCCAGCTATCCCTATTCCCAAGCCGTAGGTTCCCGACCCACTGAAATCATAATAATCATCCGGCGTTTTGAATCGTTGGTAGAGGCCAGCGACCAAGTACTGACCCACAGCAAGTGCAAGGCTTTGGCTATAGGTCGACACCCAGCGCTTGATGCGATCCGGAATATTCCGATGGCGAAGCATCAAGAGGACTGGACGCGTGCGTCCTGCACGCGGATAAACAACTTCATTCGCCAATCCACGCTTGATTTCTCAAGTAACCTCTCAAGGTTGGGCCCTGTCGACCGCGAGACCAACAGCATTGACGCCAGCCCGCGCGCAATCCTCGTCCTCCGCTGGCAGCGAACCGCCCACGCCGATCGCTCCGACGAGACTCCCGTCCGCCCAGACTGGCAGCCCGCCTTGCATTGGCATCACTCCTGGGATCGCCAGCATTTGAACGGCGCCGGCCCCGATCCGATCCGCTGTTTCCCGGCTTGGTCTGCCGGTCATCAGCGCGGTGCGCGCTTTACCTTGGGCGGCTTCAACCGTCGCCCAGCGGGCACCATCCATGCGATCGAACGCGATTAGGTGTCCGCCTTCGTCGAGCACTGCAATCGAAACCGGCTTTCCCGCTGCAGCTGTTTTGGCCTCGCAGGCAGTAATCATGCCACGCGCCGCCGCCAGGTTGAGGATGGGCTGTTTCGGCAGATCACCGAGCGCATTTGCGAAAATCATCGAGCCGACACAAAGTGCGCTTGCGAAGATTTCTTTCATGCGTCCTCTCTTCCGTGGGACTACGGCCTATTGCGTTCACGCGATCCACGATGGCTCGAAGGATCGTTGGTTCCTAGACTCACGGCCCCTACTCTTGCGGGATTACGGTTTATTGATCCGGTCTCCCGTGACCGGATGCACATAGTGGAATGGCGGTGTAATTCCAGCGAACGGCCACGGATGACACGCCGTGTTGCTCTGCCGGTCTGGACCTTGCGGATCCGCCGGGTAGAATTTCGGAACCGGTGGCGCAATGTTTGGAACGGGTGTATCCCGGAGATTGCCCAGATAAGGATAATCATACCTAGGGCAGACAGTTAGCGCACTGATGCGCCAAATGCCATCTTCCTTCCGAAATTCTCCCTCGTAAATCATGCTGCCCATCGTCTGGCTCTTACCATGCACAGCTTGTACGAACCAGTCCTTGAAGCGCGCTTTGGCGCTAACACCGCTCGGATCCACATCAATGACTTCCTGCATGATAATGTGATCGTTCAACAGTCCGGGCTGCGGTCCTTGCTTACCAACTGCCTCGGCCATCTTAAAATGCGGTCCGGTTATCAGCCTGCGAACCGAGTTCTTGCCGATATATTTGCCGCCATCCGCGTCGGCGACCGCCGAATCGGTGAACAACGACAAAACTTCGTCGTCGAGGAATTTGTCCCGGTAGTAACCGAACACGTAGATCAGCTTCTTGATCGAATAAATGTTCTCGGTGCGAGTGACAAGTGCATCGAGTCGATCAAGTTGGGCATCGCTGGGCGTCTCTGCGGCGTCTGTGCTTGCCGCCGCCAGAGGCCGCCCAGGTGGGGGGGTAATCCAAATCGCGCAGGCGATCGCCAGGCTCAAACCAAACATCCATATCTTTTTTCTTCTGCGTCGCGTTGCGTTCATGACTCGACTCCTATCGTCGACTGTCATTTGTTCACCCAAGTTACCGGCTTACCCGTGACGGGATTCGGATAGTGAAAGGGAACCAACAAGGAATGGATCATCGTCTGATCTTTGGCGACGAAGCAGCCGGACTGCTCCGGTGTCTCCATCCTGTCAGGGCCAATCTCGTTGCCAGGGAAAAGGGACATGTCCTTCTCGAAAACGTCGTGAAGCAAACCTGCGCCGCCCTCACTTATGTTGGCTACATTTCCCAGTTTGCCCGGAACAGGTGGAAGGTCGGCATACCCTCTGTCGAGAGGCCCCTCGGCGTAAACACAGAGACGATAGACCTTCAATTTCCAAATCCCATCTTGCTTTACGTATTCGTTCTCGTAGATCACCGACTGATCAATGCCCGTGGACCTTGGATCCTTCATCGCTGTACGGTGCTGCACACCGAAATCGGCCGACGTTCGTGCGCGAACCCACGCAAACTTTCCATCTGGAGAAATGTCGACCACCAACTGCGCCTGATGATGATCAATCATTGCACCGTAAATCGGCATAAACGCGGAATGAGAAAAACCAGCCCAGTGGCCAGTCCAGAGGCGGCGGGCACCTTCCTTACCCTCCCAAACGCCAAATTGGAAGTGCGCTTCCACTCCTGGCCCGTCGGCGAACAACTCGGCTTGATCTTCGAACAGCAGGTTCTCTTGCTGATAACCATAGACCTGATGAAAGCGCTCGACGTCGTAAATGTCGTTCAATCCTTGCGCACGATGAATTAATGATTGAAACGATTGAGCCTTCACCAGCGAGGGAGCCAAGATTACAAAGAGCATGATCGCTGCGCGGTGAGCCATACGTGCGAACGTCTGGGTCATCTGAATCCCCCTCCGCGATAATTTACTGGCTCACCCAAGTAACGGGCTTGCCGGTCACAGGGTTGTTGAAACGAAACGGAACTAGGCCTGGGTTTGGATACTGGTCCGTACATCGCTCAGCAGCGGTTTCCAACCGATCAGGACCATTAGGATCCTTTGGATAGAGCACCCACTGCGGCCCCCTTTTGGCAGCGTCGATGTCCTGCCAACCCTCGAAATAGTCCGCTGACCAGGGACTGCAAAAGCGGTATACCTTAATCTTCCAGACGCCGTCTTCCTTGACGTAGTCGTTGTCATAGATACCCGCGATCCACTCTTCCTTTTCGTGTAAAACCGCGTATTTCCCGAGCGTCCGGAACCGACCCTCCGCGGTTCGCGAATCGGAAGATACGTCGATCACGCCCTGCCATTGCGGCATATCGAATAGGCGGCCGGCGACCGGCCCAACGGCCCCGTTGGCATAGGTACTGCTGATATATCCCAGCCAAAGTCGCTTCAGACCTGCCTGCCCCTTCCAGACCCCGCCCATATAGTGGGCTTCCGGCGCGTCGTTGGAGAAGAGACTGAGCACCTCCGTGAACAGGAAACGGTCTTGGTAGTAACCATAGGTATATTGCAGCCGCTCGACGGCCTTAACGGCTTCCATGCGGTTCAAACGTCGGATGATCGTTTGCAAACGCGCCTCTCTGTTTTTTTCCGAAGAGGGTCTCGTTTGTGCGCTAGCGTTCTGGCATGCAAATACCACCGGCAAGCTCAACGCAGTAACCATCACCGCTGTACGTAGCCCGCTCACAAAACCTCGTTTCATGGACTTCCCTCCCATTCCGCGGAGGTAGGTGACATCGGCGTTTAGCCACCCACACTCCCGCTTGGCACTGCTTTTCAAAAGATGTACTTCAGGGAAAACTGCACGATGCGCGGTGCAACCGCCAAACTGGTGATTTGGCCAAAATTCTTAGCGTACGGATTGGCCACTACTGGAATAGAGAACTGTGGCGTGTTGAACGAATTGAAGAAGTCAGCGCGGAACTGCAGTTGGGCATCCTCCCGCAGACCGCCAACACGGGTATTTTTCAGCAGCGACAGATCGGTATTGTCTTGGTCAGGGCCACGAACAATACCGCGTCGTAAACTGCTAAACCCGGTCGCTATGCCGTCGCCACCTAACGAGGCCGGAATCACTGGTGGCGCGCAGAAGGCGGCTGCGTTGAAGTAGTCGTTGATACGTGACCCCACACTTCCAGGAGTCTCGATCTGTCCCACGGTATATCCGGGACACAGGTTTGCTCGCGGGGTGATGCCGCCGAGGGATGAAACCGCCACCGCGGTTGTGAAATATGCGGATCCAGCGCGTGAATCAGTAAGAGTAAGCGGAAGTCCGGATTGAATCGTTGTAATTCCCGAAACACTCCACCCGTTCAGAAGCGTCTGGCCGACTCGATTTCCCTTCGCGAGACTAGGGATCGTCCACAGCGCAGTGACCACGAGCCTATTCGTACGATCGAAATCTGCAGGTCCGTACTGCTGAGCGGGATCCAGCGGGTTATTGCTACTTCGCAGGATGTTCGTGCCAAGCGTGTTGCCTTGATACGATGACATCGGTGTTAGATTTCGGCTATACGTGTACGAAGCCTGAAAGCTCACGCTACGGGATACGTTCTTTTTCAAACTGGCCAGGAGGGCGTTGTAATTCGAAGTTCCATCTGTTGCCAGCGTGCTCAAGGCGGCAAATCCAACATATGGATAGCGCGACAGAACGTTTGCGGCTGCCGAGGTCGTCGTGGTCACACAACCGGTTGGCAGACCACAATTGACGGGATTGGTCGGACTGGCCAGCGAAGCCACTTCAAGTGGATAAATCTCGGGAATGTGCGTCGCATGGGACCCGTTGTAACCAACATCTAGTACCATTTGTGCGGGCAACTGGTACTGCACTCCCAAGCTATATTCCTGAACGGCGGGCGTCTTATAAGCATTATAGACAGCTGTGCCCCCAAGCGCCGAGGTCGGGGTGCGGAGTGGGAATCCTTGGGCAGGGATAATGGGGAAAGGAGCTTGTAGGGTTGAGACAGGCGTGATCTGTCCACCTTCATTAGCCTGTGTATTAAAAGGCGGGGTATTTAGGTTGCCGACACTTTCAAGGGATACGCTAATACGGTCGAAGAAGATTCCGTAGCCGCCACGAACGACCATTTTGCTGGCGGAGCCGAGCGGTTGCCACGCAAAACCAATGCGAGGAGCGAAGTTGGCGCGCTGGGGAGCATCCGGCGTTTCCCATTTATGTGCGCGTACTAGCACTCCAGGTGGCAATGGCACTATACCGGGATAGTTGTTCGACACTGTCCATCCAAGGTATGTGCCAGCGGCCGGAGGAATCGGAGCTGACTGTACGAGGTTCAGCCAGACGTTGGTGAAGTCTCCGAGGGAATCCCAAATCCCCCCAAAATATTCCCACCGCACACCCAAATTAACAGTAAGTGAGGGTTTGACCTTGAAATCGTCCTGAAAAAAAGCTCCCAGATTCTCTGCCTGAAACTCATGCGGCGAGCCAACTGGCCGACTAACATTCCCGGAAGACGCCGCGACGTTGCTAAATGTTGTGCCATTCTCGCCAGGTCCGGTCCCTGCGGACATGCCGAGAAGAAAGCCTTGGATGCTGTTGAAACTTGCAGCACCGGAAGTCGCGCTAATAAAATTGTTCTGGTACGCACGAGTCATATCGAAACCAGTGCGGATCGTGTGCTTCCCATGCACCCAAGAAATCTGATCGCCCGCTTCGAAATTCTTGTCGAATATTGAGAAATTTCTTGAACCGCCCGCTCCAATCGTAAATGTAGGCGTTCCGCCGGCGATGGAAAGCTGCACCAACCGAGGATCGTATGGGTTTAAAGGACTAATCCCTAAAGACGTATTCGTAAACGGGTTGATGGTGGTAGTTTTCGCAAAATTCTCAACATACGCCACCTTCAACTCATTCACGAAGTTTGCGGTCAACGTGGACGTTAGTTTGATCGGAACGGAGATGTTCTTATAAGGCTGACTCCTTTCTCCATACGGTGCTGGACTAAGCGCAGCAGGTGTTATGGTGGAATCCTTGCCGTAGAAGAATTTTTCCGACAGGGTGTTTTTCGGGGAAAGAACGTAGTCCGTATTGACGAGGTATTGATCCTCATTGAACGTTGCAGGAATACTGAACGTCTCGTGACCGAGACCGTTGACAATCGATTGTGGCGTCGGAATGTAATACTGATTGCTCCCAGGTACCTTCAAATTCAAGATCGCCAGCGCGACTGGGTTGATATTCGATCCGTCGCAGGCCACTGCCACGCCCTGTGGCGTCCTACTCGGGCCATACACGTCCCTTCCCGCTGTGGGGCCGCCACAGAACAGAGACCCGATCGCAGCAGCCGAACGGTCGTCTGTGAGCGGTGGTAGAGTCGTCAAATTCGTAACAGACGACACTCCGTTCTTCTGTCGTGTCCCTTGATAGGAGCCAAAGAAGAAGATCTTATCTTTGCGTATAGGACCGCCAAATGTCCCCCCGAACTGGTTCTGATCCAGCACTGGCCGCGGGCGCCCAGCACGCTTCAGAAAAAAGTCGTTTGCATCCAAATCGGTGTTGCGTAAGAACTCAAACACGTCGCCGTGAAAATCGTTTGCGCCAGATTTCGTCACAACATCCACATTTGCGCCCGATGTTCGCCCGTAGCTGGCATCGTACATGGAGGTCTGGACCTTAAACTCTTGGATCGCATCGGGGCTTGGAACCGCAATTCCTGCGGCAGTGCCGCCGGCATAATCAGAAGCCGCGTCCGAATGGTAGTTGTTTATGTCTGCGCCATCCATCTGGTAGCTGTTGCTATATTGCGTGTTGCCGCTCGCCACGACGTCGAGTGAACCGCGACCCAGTGTGTTCGCGTTGTTGACATTGCCCACGACTCCGGGAAACAGGGCCAGAATCTGCGTGTAGTTGCGCGTGGCCAGCGGAAGTTCCGTCACTTCCTTGGACTCGACCAGACCTCCCAATGTCGTGTCTTCTGTTTGCAGCACTTCGGCACTCGAATTAACGGTCACCGTCTGCGCCTGCGCGCCGACCTCCATCGTAATGTTCACAACCGTCGTTTCGGTCACATGGACCTTCACTGGTCCAGTTGTAGCCACTTTGAATCCCTGTGCGGTGAACACGGCCTGATAATCTCCGGGCGGCAGCAGTGAAAATGTGAAGCTCCCCGTGCCGTCGGTCGCAACAGTTCGTGCCGTACCGGTCGCAATGTTTGTCAGCGTTATGCTCGCACCAGCGATAACAGCGCCGCTCGTGTCTGTCACGATTCCGGAAATTGCACCGGTAGAAGCTGATTGTGCCCACAGCCCGGCTGTGACGCACGCAGCCAGCGCGTACAGGAAAACGACACCGAGCATTTTTTGAAACATCCTCATAAGATTTCCTTCCCCTCCCCCCGAGGATTACGGCTACGAGCACCTGCCGAATGCCGCGCATTGATACACGCGGAGCGAATTTCTGTCAAGACGTTTTATGTATGGTCATAATATTCAATAGGTATTGCTCTTGAAATCCGGTCTCACCCTTGTACACGTCCGGATCGTGAATCCCAGTTTGCAGCTTTCTGCAGAGAGACTGTTTTCAGCGCGAACTCCAAGCATCGAGACTGAGCGGACCCGTACCGAATTGAGAAATGAGCAATGCGCCACCAAGCATAGACACGTTTTTCATGAACATGTTCAATTGCATTTGAGCCATCGTCGGATCGCGCACGGTCCAGAACTGGTGCATTACCAGCGTCACAGGAACCAAGAATAGAACTATGAGCCATGCGCCAAGCCTCGCACGATACCCAAGCAGAATGCTCAAGGCACCGGTTAGACAAATGATTCCGGAGAGTGGCACAGCGATCGGGGCGAGGGGCACTCCGTGAGAAGCTGCATACGCAATCGTCTGTTTGGAAAAGTGATTGGGGCCAGCCGAGAGGAAAATTGCCGCAAAAAGAACTCTTCCCAAGAGTACGATCGCTCGTTTAGAAATGCTTTTCTCTTCATTCAGGGTGACCTGTGTCATCGCCTTCCTTTTTGAATTCGAGCGCGTGATTGTGTTCGCGGCCAAACTGAATCTCACTTCCCTATCAGTCGATATTCTTTTTTCGAACTACCCACCGCGGATTGACGCACAGCCCGCAATCCGCTCCACGAAACATCAGGGCGGCGCATTGGTCACCTTTGAGCTGCCAGTCCAGCCACGCAATTGCAACCCCGCCAAATTCGCCCCCGTTCGGTTGCCGATAAGTACCACCATGAGTGACGCCTCTCTCGTATCCACGAAATGCTGGAATCGAGATTATTCGGTTGAAATCGTCGTCGGCATTAAGAAACGCGATGTCTTGAGGGTCACCGCTTATATATGCGATCGGAGCATGGAGGAATTTAAGGTCATCTTTACTCATCACCTTTCCTCCACCTGCATTAGTCGGTTTGGAAAAAAGGCCACTGTTCCAAATTACGGCGGTGCTTATTCGAGGATCCGCCGCAACTTCAATCGCTTGGATGCCTCCGCAAGACTGGCCCATCACCGCGATTTTCTTGCTGTCTAAGTGCTGATGGTACTTACTAGCTGCACGCTGATTCTCAGCGATGGCCCAGTTCACAGCCTCGACGAGCTGCACAGAGTGCGTTGCCGCGGGTGGTAAATTAGGCGGAGGTTCAGTTAGGTTCCATCCGGGAGGCCTGTGGCCCAACACAGCAGCCGGTGGGGTTGAGCTGGTATTCATTTTTGCGATTGGACCAACGGCAACAACTAGATACCCGTACGACGATATCTCCGTGAGAAATGTGGCGAATAGATTGCCCGCATTTGCACAGCCGCCGTTTCCCCACACAACGATAGGCAAACGCATCCCAGCTAATACCGATAGATCCTCGGGCCGATAGATCGTGTGCCCGGGAAGCCCTGGATCCATCTCCATGACGGTTTTGTAAGGTCCCGAACCAACCATAGGTCGCATCTCAGGCGACGTCCCGCTCATATCCTGCGCTGCCGAGACGAAGGACAAAGTGAAAACAGCCAAAAGGCTGCATGTTATGGTTCGCCAGAAGATCGTCTGCATTCCTCGGTGCCTCTGATCTGCGGTCTTTCGGAAGCCTTCGCACTCTCGCGGTTAGCGTTCACGCGATCCACGATGGCTCGAAGGATCGTTGGTTCCTAGACTCACGGCCCCTACTCTTGCGGGATTACGGTTTATTGATCCGGTCTCCCGTGACCGGATGCACATAGTGGAATGGCGGTGTAATTCCAGCGAACGGCCACGGATGACACGCCGTGTTGCTCTGCCGGTCTGGACCTTGCGGATCCGCCGGGTAGAATTTCGGAACCGGTGGCGCAATGTTTGGAACGGGTGTATCCCGGAGATTGCCCAGATAAGGATAATCATACCTAGGGCAGACAGTTAGCGCACTGATGCGCCAAATGCCATCTTCCTTCCGAAATTCTCCCTCGTAAATCATGCTGCCCATCGTCTGGCTCTTACCATGCACAGCTTGTACGAACCAATCCTTGAAGCGCGCTTTGGCGCTAACACCGCTCGGATCCACATCAATGACTTCCTGCATGATAATGTGATCGTTCAACAGCCCGGGCTGCGGTCCTTGCTTACCAACTGCCTCGGCCATCTTAAAATGCGGTCCGGTTATCAGCCTGCGAACCGAGTTCTTGCCGATATATTTGCCGCCATCCGCGTCGGCGACCGCCGAATCGGTGAACAACGACAAAACTTCGTCGTCGAGGAATTTGTCCCGGTAGTAACCGAACACATAGATCAGCTTCTTGATCGAATAAATGTTCTCGGTGCGAGTGACAAGTGCATCGAGTCGATCAAGTTGGGCATCGCTGGGCGTCTCTGCGGCGTCTGTGCTTGCCGCCGCAGAGGTCGCCCAGGTGGGGGTGGGGGGGATCGAAATCGCGCAGGCGATTGCCAGGCTCAAACCAAACATCCATATCTTTTTTCTTCTGCGTCGCGTTGCGTTCATGACTCGACTCCTATCGTCGACTGTCATTTGTTCACCCAAGTTACCCGTTTACCCGTGACGGGATTCGGATAGTGAAAGGGAACCAACAAGGAATGGATCATCGTCTGATCTTTGGCGACGAAGCAGCCGGACTGCTCCGGTGTCTCCATCCTGTCAGGGCCAATCTCGTTGCCAGGGAAAAGAGACATGTTCCCTTCGGGAACGTCGTCAAGCCACCCCGCACCACCGTTTCGTATGTTTCCCATCAGCAACTTGCCCGGAACAGGCGGAAGGTCGGCATATCCTGCACCGACTGGCCCATCGCCGTAAATGCAGAGGCGCCAGACTTTCAACTTCCAAATGCCGTCCTGTTTGACATATTCGTCTTCGTAAATCACCGACTGATTCAGGTCGGTGCCGGTGCCGGTTGGATCCTTCATGGCCGTACGGTGCTGGACGACCTGGTCGCTGGACGTTCTCGCGCGAAGCTTGGCAGATTTTCCATCTGCAGAGATGTCGACCACCAACTGCGCCTGACGATGATCAATAATGAAGCCGTAAATCGGCATAAAGGCAAAGTGAGCGACCCCGCCCCAGTGGCCAGTCCAGAGGCGACGCACGCCATCTTTGCCCTCGTAAACCGCGCCTTGGAAGTTCGCTTCCACTCCTGGACCTTTCGCGAACAGATCGACCTGATCTTCGAACAGCAGGTTATCTTGCTGATAACCGTAGATTTCATGAAGGCGCTCGACATCGTAAACATCGTTCAATCTCTGCGCACGCTGAATCAATGATTGAAACGATTGAGCCGTCACCAACAATGGAGCCGCGATTACAAGCAGCCCGAGGATGGCTCCGCTGCGAACCATATGTGTCAGCATCTTTATCATCAGAAGTCTCCTGCCACGATAATTACTTGGACCGCCGGGCGATGAATTTGCCAGTGACCGATCCTCAAAACAAACGGCATCGGTCCAATCATCGTTTGCTCAAAAGATGTACTTCAGGGAAAACTGCACAATGCGCGGTGCAACCGCCAAGCTGGTGATTTGGCCAAAATTCTTAGCGTACGGATTGGCCACTACTGGAATGGAGAACTGTGGCGTGTTGAACGAATTGAAAAAGTCAGCCCGGAACTGCAGTTGGGCATCCTCCCGCAGACCGCCAACACGGGTATTTTTCAGCAGCGATAGATCGGTATTGTCTTGGTCAGGGCCACGAACAACACCGCGTCGTAAACTGCTAAACCCGGTCGCTATGCCGTCGCCACCTAACGAGGCCGGAATCACTGGTGGTGCGCAGAAGGCGGCTGCGTTGAAGTAGTCGTTGATACGTGACCCCACACTTCCCGGAGTCTCGATCTGTCCCACGGTATATCCGGGACACAGGTTTGCTCGCGGGGTAATGCCACCAAGAGGTGCAGCCGTCACCGCGGTTGTGAAATATGCGGATCCAGCGCGTGAATCAGTGAGAGTAAGCGGAAGTCCCGTCTGTATCGTTGTAATTCCCGAGACGTTCCATCCGTTCAGAAAAATCTCGCCGAGTCTATTTCCCTTGGCGAGGCCGGGAATTTCCCATAAGGCACTTATAACTACCCTGTGGGTTCGGTCGAAATCTGCTGGTCCGTATTGCTGAGCCGGGTCGAGCGGATTATTACTGCTTCTCAAGATGTTTGAACCTAGGGTATTGCCCTGGTACGAAGACATCGGAGTCAGATTTTTGCCGTAGGTGTAGGCAGCCTGGAAGGTCACACCGTGCGATAAGCTCTTCTTCAAACTAGCCAAAAGGGCGCTGTAGTTCGACGTTCCATCGTCTGCGGTAACGCTCAGTCCGGTAAATCCAACATATGGATAGCGCGACAGAACGTTTGCGGCTGCCGAGGTCGTCGTGGTCACACAACCGGTTGGCAGACCGCAATTGACGGGATTAGACGGACTGGCCAGCGAGGCCACTTCAAGTGGATAAACCTCGGTAATGTGTACGGCATGGGAGCCGTTGTAACCAACATCGAGCACCATCTGTGCGGGCAACTGGTACTGCACTCCCAAGCTATATTCCTGAACACTCGGGGTCTTATAGGCGTCATAAACAGCTGGCCCCGCGAGCGCTGAAGTCGGAGTGCGGAGTGGGAATCCTTGGGCAGGGATAATGGGGAAAGGAGCTTGTAGGGTTGAGACAGGCGTGATCTGTCCACCTTCGTTGGCCTGAGCGCTAAAGGGGGGAGTATTTAGATTGCCAGCACTAGCAAAGGCGACGTTCACTCGGTCGAAGAAGATTCCATAGCCGCCACGAACGACCATTTTGCTGGCGGCGCCAAGGGGTTGCCATGCAAAACCAATGCGAGGAGCAAAGTTGGCGCGCTGCGGAGCATCCGGCGTTTCCCATTTATGTGGGCGTACTTGCACTCCAGGCGGCAGTGGCACTATGCCGGGATAGTTGTTCGACACTGTCCATCCAAGGTATGTGCCAGCGGCCGGAGGAATCGGAGCTAACTGCAAGAGGTTCAGCCAGACGTTGGTGAAGTCTCCGAGAGAATCCCAAATCCCCCCAAAATATTCCCACCGCACACCCAAATTAACAGTAAGTGAGGGTTTGACCTTGAAATCGTCCTGAAAAAAAGCCCCCAGATTCTCTACTTGAAAATCATGCGGCGAGCCAGCTGGCCGACTAATATTTCCTGAAGACGCCGCGACGTTGCTAAATGTTGTGCCATTCTCGCCAGGTCCGGTCCCTGCGGACATGCCGAGAAGAAAGCCTTGGATGCTGTTGAAACTTAGGGTTCCAGAAAGCGGCTTAATCCAATTGTTCTGGTACACGCGAGTCATATCGAAGCCAGTGCGGATCGTGTGCTTCCCATGCAGCCAAGAAATCTGATCGCCCGCTTCGAAATTCTTGTCGAAGATTACTTGGTTAAATTGACCACCCCCAGCAATGGTAAACGTCGGTGTTCCACCGGCGATGGAAAGCTGCACCAATCTCGGATCATACGGATTTAAAGGAGTTATGCCCACGGATGCATTTGTAAACGGGAAGACGTTGCTTACCTTCCCAAAATTTTCGATATATGCAACCTTCAGCTCGTTCACCAAGTTGGGATTCAATGTGGACGTCAGCTTGATTGGAACGGACATATACTTGTCAGGTACATCCTTCGCTCCATAGGGCGTAGGGCTTAGGGCCGCAGGGGTTACGGCCGAATCGTACCCGTAGAAGAATTTTTCCGACAGAGTGTTTTTCGGGGAAAGAACGTAGTCCGTATTGACGAGGTATTGATCCTCATTGAACGTTGCAGGAATGCTGAACGTCTCGTGACCGAGACCGTTGACAATCGATTGTGGCGTCGGAATGTAATACTGATTGCTCCCAGGTACCTTCAAATTCAAGATCGCCAGTGCGACTGGGTTGATATTCGATCCGTCGCAGGCCACCGCCACGCCCTGTGGCGTCCTACTCGGGCCATACACGTCCCTTCCCGCTGTGGGGCCGCCACAGAACAGAGACCCGATCGCAGCAGCCGAACGGTCGTCTGTGAGCGGTGGTAGAGTGGTCAAATTCGTAACAGACGACACTCCGTTCTTCTGTCGTGTCCCTTGATAGGAGCCAAAGAAGAAGATCTTATCTTTGCGTATAGGACCCCCAAATGTCCCCCCGAACTGGTTCTGATCCAGCACCGGCCGCGGGCGCCCAGCACGCTTCAGAAAAAAGTCGTTTGCATCCAAATCGGTGTTGCGTAAGAACTCAAACACGTCGCCGTGAAAATCGTTTGCGCCAGATTTCGTCACAACATCCACATTTGCGCCCGATGTTCGCCCGTAGCTGGCATCGTACATGGAGGTCTGGACCTTAAACTCTTGGATCGCATCAGGGTTGGGGATCGCAATTCCGGCCCTGGCCCCTCCGTAATCAGAGGCAGTATCCGAATGGTAGTTGTTTATGTCTGCGCCATCCATCTGGTAGCTGTTGCTATATTGCGTGTTGCCGCTCGCCACGACGTCGAGTGAACCGCGACCCAGTGTGTTCGCGTTGTTGACATTGCCCACGACTCCGGGAAACAGGGCCAGAATCTGCGTGTAGTTGCGCGTGGCCAGCGGAAGTTCCGTCACTTCCTTGGACCCGACTAGACCTCCCAACGTCGTATCTTGTGTTTGCAGCACTTCGGCACTCGAATTAACGGTCACCGTCTGCGCCTGCGCGCCGACCTCCATGGTAATGTTCACAACCGTCGTCTCGGTCACATGGACCTTCACTGGTCCAGTTGTAGCCACTTTGAATCCCTGTGCGGTGAACACGGCCTGATAATCTCCGGGCGGCAGCAGTGAAAATGTGAAGCTCCCCGTGCCGTCGGTCGCAACAGTTCGTGCCGTACCGGTCGCAATGTTTGTCAGCGTTACGCTCGCACCAGCGATAACAGCGCCGCTTGTGTCTTTCACGATTCCGGAAATTGCACCGGTAGAAGCTGATTGTGCCCACAGCCCGGCTGTGACGCACGCAGCCAGCGCGTACAGGAAAACGACACCGAGCATTTTTTGAAACATCCTCATAAGATTTCCTTCCCCTCCCCCCGAGGATTACAGGTACGAGCACCTGCCGAATGCCGCGCATTGATACATGCAGAGCGAATTTCTGTCAAGACGTTTTATGTATGGTCATCACACTTAATAGGTATTGCTATTGAAATCCGACCCCACCCTTAGTACAGTTGGTCACTTTTTATGGAACTACGACACCTGCGCTATTTCGTGATGGTTGCTGAAGAGTTGAACTTCACGAGAGCAGCGAAACGTCTCGACATCGCTCAGCCCGTGCTGAGTCGCCAGATACATGATTTAGAACTCGAAATTGACGTCCGATTGTTTGAACGCAACAGCAGCCACGTATTTCTCACCGACGCCGGTAATCGGTTCTTAAGCGAAGCGCGAGTCGTGCTCCAACATGCGGCCCAAGCCATAGAAGTTGCAAAGCAGGTGCACTCCGGCGAGGCAGGCACGTTGCGGGTCGCCATTGCCAAAGGGTTGGGCGACGTCGCAAGTCGGATCATTAACGGATACCTACGCATCTCTCCCGGCGTAGAAGTTGACGTGAGGAATATCCCCTCGGGTTACCAGAGCGACGCGTTTGATGATCGCAAGATTGACATTGGTTTCATGCGACCGCCCCTGAGCAATCCTCAACTCGCGTCGAGCCTTCTCTTTGAGGAAAGATTTTCCGTCGTACTTCGGAAGTCTAGTCCCCTGGCTAAGCGAAAACGCATTAGGCTTAAGGATCTGGCCCAGGAAACGGTCTTAATGATTGACCGAAACATTTCCCCAGGATTCAATGAGAAGATGCTGGAGTTATTCCGGAATGCGGGAATAGCACCTCGAATGATTCCTACCGAAACCATGCCTTATGACGAAGCGGGGGCAATCCTCGTCGAATCCGGCAAAGGTATCTATCTCGCGGTTGGAGACGGTCCCTACTACCCGTCCTTTGCGAATCGTTTAGTCGCGATTCCCCTATTGGAGCCTTCCGCGTTCATGCCGGTTCACATCGTTTGGCGTAAGAATGAACAGGCCAGAACAACACTTGAGTTCGTGAGGCACGCAGAGCGCGTGTTCAGCGATACGGGAAAGTTCAGGGATCTAAACCGAGAGCACGGCGGCAATTTGTTTAAGCCCAAACCGTCGAAGCGCAGCAAACAATAATCGTGGCCTAGCGGCGACCGCCAATAGATTCACTTGTACTGGCATGTTTCTGGCAACGGCTTACCCAAGGAATTCGGTAGTCGTCAACTATTCGGCGAACAGCTCCCGATAGCTGATCGGTCCACGCTTTGCTAGAAACTGCTTCATTTGATCCACTTCTATTGCTGACAATGGCAGATGGTTCTCCGCAGTGGCCTCACGCCAGTGACGCCAAACGCCTATTTCCACCTGTGCAGCGGAAGGATTTCTCTTCCACCGCTTTAGCACGCTATGCACCACCATCAGGTAAACGAACATGGTGTTGTATATTCTACGGTCGATGTTGGATTTTAATACGGCCTATTAGACTGTTGATCTCGTGTGAGACCAAGTTGCGGTATCTTATTCTCCAGTGGAACACGAATTCCCCTGTCCATATTGCGGAGAAGAGATTTCGATGGTGTTGGACTTATCCGTCGGCCGCCAAACCTACATTGAAGACTGCGAGGTATGCTGCAAACCAATCGAGATCAGCTTTACCGTAGAAGATGACGAACTCGCCAGCTTCTATGCAAAGACGCTCGCCTAAAATGCGTTATCCCGAGTGAAAGAAACGACACACCATGACACGAAGCCGGAATGTCCAAAGTGTGGCGCAGGTCTCGTGCTTCGACCCGTTCCGGGAGCAGTAAGATTTCCCTTGCGGCTGGAGTGCCCCGAGCATGGATGGATACAGGAAGAAACCCGTCCGATTCGAATGCGTTTTCACACGGATCGTCCTGATTGGTGACGTGCCGGTTACAGCCGCGCCCGATTTAATCGGCTAACGGTCCATTTGAAGTAGTGCTGCACTCTTCCGGTAAGCGCGTTTATCAGGAGTTGGCCGCCACAATGGCGACAGCCTCTCGCAACCGGCGTATTCTTAGTTCCGTGGGTGACGGTATTTGCTTAAGAATGCGGTTTCGGGAGGACCCGCCAACCGGAGGCGTTATGGCAGAGAAGAAACAGATCTCGTACTGCTACGACGGAGAATTCAGAAATGAAGATACGGTCATTGACCCTGACGGGACAGCGTTGGTTCCAGAAAAAGGCGCGATTATCCGAATGCACGGACAAAACTGCAGAGTGACCCACGTTGGTAAGACGGTTGGAGGCAAAGACGAGTACATTGTGTACAAGATCTACCTAGCGAGAGCCTAGGGAAAAAAGGAGGCGCACGGCAGATTCACATGCGCCTCTTCGGCCAATCAATATTTCGCGTACCTCAGGGATCACCTCCTTTTCGGCAAGAACGCCGACATCCAGGCCGGATATAACTCGCTCCGGTGGCTAGCTTGCAGACATTCCTTCACTAACGTGCTATGGTGCGCTGCCCGAAATTACAAGCTCTGGGGGTCGAGACATGTCTGGGAGTCATTAGTCCCAATGGATCGCGAATACGATCTTTTTCAAGTCCTCCCGGATGGCGAAACGCTGCTCTGGCGTGAAACCATTGCAGGACACGGGGCTGCGATGGACAGGCTCGAACAGGTAGCGCTGTTAGAATCGTCTGAATTTCGGCTACTCTACTTGCCAGATAAAACCATCATCGCAACTAGGAACGTCCCGAACGTCGGCGGAGCCTAGAAGGTTTGCGTCGCAGGAGTCTACCCTGCGGCTCGGCCCCTACCGTGAGGTTCGGACTGATATCTGAGTTCGTTGCTCTGGTAGGTGGCCTTTGCCTTGCAGTTGGGGCATTCGCGTTCGACGCCCTCGGGTGGAAATTCAGGCCGCGAGGGCATGAAAAACTCAGGTATTGTATCGCCTATCTGGGAGTAGGCAAAAGCCTTATTGCAGTTCTTGCAGGCCAAACTCCAGCTCGCCATCGGTTCCTCCGATTTCCGCGAAGCCAAGCGCTGCCAGTTCATGATCGCTCCTATACTGTGAAGATCAATCGGTGTTTTCGTGTACGCGGACTAGGTGGTGGCCATTAGAGCAAGACCATTGGCTACTCAGGAGATGAAAAAAGGCGCTCACGTCGATGTGACCATCGAAGTCGATCCGGCAGAGACAACGCCGAAAAAGCCCCCGGACCAGTAGAACCTTCCGACCTTCAGTCGCAGAAAGTCAGAGTCAGTGCCTGGTTAGTTTGAATGTATAGGTCGAAGGAGGAGCGCTTGGTGTAGAAAAGCTGAACTCAGCGATGCGCTGATTCAGAACACCAAGGAGGCTCCTCCATGGAATCTATGTATTACATCGGCCTGGATGTGCACAAGCGGAAGATCAGCTACTACGTGAAGGACAGCGGTGGCAAGGTCTACGCCGAAGGATCGCTTCCCGCCACACGCACTGACTTGCACCACTGGATGAAGACTTTGCCACAGCCGTGGAGCGCGGCGATGGAAGCGACGATGTTCACCGGGTGGATGGCCCAGGGTGGCCCCGGCGCATCCGCTGCACGCGCTCGAGTTGGTTCAGGATCCGATCGAACTCGCGGCTCAAATGAGCTTCGTAACCAGAACTACGAATTCGGAACCGTAAATGATGTTAGCGACACCGGAGACATTGTCCCCTCAAATCGAAGTCTGCCGATGCCTTTCCCTCCCTCGCAACGCTTAAGAATTCATAGGGCCCAGCATGAAGTTCATTGATTCCACTGAGTTTAAGACAGTTCGTTTTGCAAATTCTTATTCCCGTCGCAATCCCCTCCGCCCTACTACACCGAGTCATGAAAAAAGATGTTCACAACGTTCACGACCTTCACCGCAATCACCAACGTAGCCATGAATGCTTGAACGCGAGCACTAGCACCTCATGTTTGTGTAGCAAGCAACGAGAAGCCTCCTCAGCCCAACTGTTTATCGTAATTACTTGGATGTAGCAGAACCAGACAGCCTCCAGGCCTTGGTTCCGTTGATTTCCTCACAAGAATCGCATCGTCGCCCCTTGACCCCAGTTGGGGGTTCACCAGGAAGCGGCTCAACGCCGTACGCGGCGACCAGTTGGTGTACCTGCTTCTGGGCCTTTCGATCAAGCTGCACAACCCAGCCGATATTCGTGCGCCGGCGCTCGGGCAATCCGAGAGAAGTCTAGCGCAGCACCGACTGCGCGTGGGCTGACGGGAAATCCTTCGCCAGTGAATTGGAGGGCAAGATTTGCCGCCTCTGTCAAATCTTTAATCGTATACGTGTTTTTCTCGGGAAGCGAGTGTATGCCGACGAAGAGAGCTTGAAGAACTGCGGTTTGGAGCGGAGACAATTCACGATTGAGGTCCTGCTGTGCTTCGAGCAGTGAGACCAATAATTCGCAACTCTTCCTGTCTTCGCTTATCGGCAATGCGAGTGCTTCATACAGGTCCCGGGCACGTGAGTGCAGCCGATTGTCGCCCTGAACCTTAGGCACCTTGAGCGTGCTGAACTTTTCAAACCTGGCCTGCAGAAATTGCTGCTGAAGATCCTCCGCTTCGTGCAGGATCTCTGGATCTGTGGGCCTTATCAGATCGACACGATGAGTCTCACACAGAGGAATTACGATGCAGCGATTGTTCAAGGCAGCATCATTGGGCAGTTCAATCCAAGAGACTACCTTCGGACCAAAAGTTCTGTAGGATTCATGCTGGCGAAGAGCCACGACATCACGCGTGGTGCCTGTCCTTAGAAGGTGAAAAAGACGGCGGTTTTCTGCTGCGGTAGCGGTTTCATCAATCAGAAGCGTGGGCGTGAACCGGTCATAAAGTTTGTAAAAGGCTCGGGATGTAATGTCCGCCGTGAGCGAGCTGCGCCTGCACAGTAGGCTGAGAAGTTTAAGCGCGGTTGACTTTCCGGATTGAGTTAGGCCAACGACAGCGACATAAGCTGCCACCCATAGTTTTTCGATGAACCACGTGCTCAACACAAAACATGCAAGCAGAAATCTGTACTGCTCGTGGAGATCCAAACACCGAGAAAAGATCGAGTCGATTTGGGAAAGGAGCGAGGCAATCGAACCGTAGGGTTTGATGCCTCGAGGCAGCCGAATGTTCTTGATGACGTATTGCTCCCGGGAAATCGGGATGAGCACCCGGTTTCCGTCTTGAAATCGATCCGTGAAGCTAACCTCTCCATTTTTGTAAATGGCCAGTAGCGTTCTTGACGAATTCTCGGGATCCTCGATGACTTCGACGATGGAACCGTCTCCGATTTCCGTGAAATCCGTTTCGACAACTGCCGGTGAAACCACGGGCGGGTGATGCTGCCCCCGAACTACGCTCAAATCTTCAGCAGGCCGAACTAAACCTTGATCTGATCCTTCGACAATTATTTGTTGTTGCATCTGTATCCTCCTGGCAAAAAAAAAGGGCATGGGGGTTGCCCATGCCCGTTAGATATCTTCAATGAGTTTGCCGAACACAACACATCGCAAACCCATTTCTACCGAGCTGCACTCAATATCTTGCAAGACTCGGTAGATCGCCTTGTTTGGACTGTATCAGAAGATCTCGGTGACTTAAAGACCAAAGTTCTCGAGTTTAAAACCCACGACATCGCGGACGGTTAGATTAGTTTGGTCAACTCGAAGGGACGGATCTGGTGGCTCATCATCTACGAAGTCGATTTCTGTCGTTATCGGTGCGACCGCGTTAGTCGAGGGCATGGGTCTCGTAACGAAGGACGCGAGCATCCGCGCTCGCAAGCAAATCAAGGCTATCTCGTGAGTGCCGATCAAGAACTGTCGCCGCCGCACTTCTTCCGCCCCGAATTCGTGGCGCCCGTGCTCGACGCGATGCCTCCTCGACCCGTACGATTTGCGAACCTTCAGATTTGAGTTTCCCATTCAGTTCCACAAGCAAAGAGTCTACTAGTACCCAGTTGTCCGGTAAGCCCGTTTATCAGGACTTACGGGGGTCAGTTGTTTTCATTTGGTTTTATCTCGTCGAGGCCTTGGCAAATCCGAACCTCGTGGATCCTGGCTGTTGTACCGCCTCGGCGCATGCGTGACACATGAGTTTCCTTGCCTTCAAGGGCAGCTCTTCCACCCTGTTCAACAATCGTGTCACGGTGATTACCCGGTCAGTTTCTACCATATGTTTGCGGCAGATTCCTGCCGAGCAAACGTTACATACTGCGACCGCAGGATTGACGACCGATTCCCGGGAACAATCGTAGCAATTCATTTGACTCCCAATTCCGGAGCTGGAGTCGCCACGCTACCAAGTTCTGACGCGAAATAATGACGCTGGAACCAAAAGGCCACGTTGACCAGCGCGATCATGACTGGCACCTCTACCAACGGTCCGATGACAGCCGCAAACGCCGCCCCAGAGTTAATGCCAAACACCGCCACCGCTACCGCGATCGCTAATTCGAAGTTGTTCGAGGCAGCAGTAAACGCCAGCGTCGTGGTCTTCGAGTAATCCGCTCCAAGCTTTTTGCCCATATAGAACGAGACCAGGAACATGGCCACGAAATAGATCAGCAGAGGAATGGCGATGCGGAGCACGTCGAGCGGCAGACGAACGATATATTCGCCTTTCAGCGAGAACATCACCACGATAGTAAACAGCAGGGCGATCAGGGTTAGTGGACTGACGCGCGGCACGAAGTTTTGCTCGTACCACTCGCGGGTTTTCGCGCGAACCAAAACGGTGCGGGTCAAGAAAGCCGGCAAGAAAGGGAATTCCGAGATAGATGAAAACGCTCTTCGCGATTTCGCCGATAGAGACGTTGCACGACCGCACTATGCAGGCCCAACTTCGCCGGCAGGACCGTGATGAACACCCACGCATAAACCGAATAAAGAAACACCTGGAACAGAGAGTTGAAAGCCACCAGTCCCGCCGCGTATTCGGTATCGCCTTTCGCCAGTTCGTTCCACACGATCACCATCGCAATGCAGCGCGCGAGGCCGATCATGATCAGTCCGGCCATGTACTCGGGGTATCCGCGCAGAAATACGATCGCCAGCACGAACATGAGGACCGGCCCCACGACCCAGTTCTGCACGAGCGAAAGCGCGAGCACGCGCTTGTTGCGGAAGACTTCGTGCAACTCCTCATACCGCACCTTGGTGAACGGCGGATACATCATCACGATCAGCCCGACCGCAATTGGGATCGAGGTTGTGCCTATGCTGAACCGATTCAGGAACGGCACAATTCCAGGCACCAGCCAACCGGCAATGACGCCGACCGCCATCGCGGAGAAAATCCAGGCCGTGAGATAACGATCCAGAAAACCTGAGACGGCTAATTGCCTTCATCGATCCATCCTTGGATATTTGATTGCCAAAGCAACATTTCCATTTGAAAGCCGCTCAGCCATTATGATCGAGCCGACTACCGTTGCAAAGAAGAGAGAAAACTCTGAGGCCAACCGCCTAGGCAGATTGGGCTTCACTGGACTGACCTATCCGGTCAATTTCCTTTTGGATCGCCAACTTGTCCAGGCTCGCCAGCGGCAGGCAAAGAAGCAGACTGATTCTGCGCTCCAGAATCATAAAAGCATCGCGGAATGCGCGTTCAGTCTCTGCTCGGGAGTCCCAACCACGGCGGCCGGATCGGGAACGCCCCAATGCGCGGTCATGGGCTGGCCCGGCCACACTGGGCAAACTTCCTTCGCGGCGTTGTCGCAAACCGTGAACACAAAATCCATCTCTGGCGCTCCGGGCTTGCGCAAATTCGTCCCAGCTCTTACTTCGCAGGTTTTCGGTTGGCAGTCTTGCGATTTCTAATTGTTTGATCGCCTCGGGACGGATTCGCCCCGTAGCATGACTTCCCGCGCTATAAGCGGTGAAGTTGGGTCTGCCCTTATAATTCATGATCGCCTCGGCCATGATGGAGCGTGCCGAATTGCCGGTGCAAAGAAACAGAACGTTGTAGCGTCCCTTCATGTTTGTACCCTCGATTTCCATTAGCCGCAGCAAGTCGGTCCGCAGCAGCTTTTATCGCTCGAATGGGAAGGCTTGACGGCCCGAACGAATGCGCTCATGAATTTGCCGTCCACCTGTGGAGCTATGGCGTCCGCGTCAACGCCTTCCGCTGACAGAATGTCGCGTGCGTCTTCAGCGCGATAGACGCGAGTCGGCTCGATATCGATTTGTTCGAAACCCGCAGCAGCTAGCTTGTCGCGGTATTCAACATCTTCAAGCGCTCCTGCCACGCAGCCGACCCACAGAAGCACACTCTGCCGGATCGCAGGGGTGATTTCACCTCGTGTGACAACGTCGGAAACCGCAAAACGGCCGCCTGGCTTGAGGACGCGGAAAGCCTCTCGCAATACTTGGCCTTTGTCAGCGGAAAGATTAATCACACAATTGGAGATGATTACGTCAACCGAATCGTCTGGCAGGGGAATATGTTCGATCTCCCCTTTTAAGAACTCGACATTCATCGCGCCCGCCTTGCTTTTGTTCTCGTTCGCCAGAGTCAGCATTTCATCCGTCATGTCGAGACCATAAGCTTTCCCAGTCGGGCCCACTCGTTTGGCCGAAAGAAGAACATCAATACCCCCGCCGGACCCCAAATCGAGAACCACCTCTCCGGGATGCAACTCTGCCAACGCGGTTGGATTCCCGCAACCGAGTGATGCCAACATCGCCTCCTCGGGGACCTGTCCAGCCTGAGAAAGGTCATAGAGGTTGGATGTGATCGGGTCGCAACCTTTTCCCTCGGCGGCAGACCCTCCGCAACAGGTGCTCCCGCCACTCTTCACTCGCAGGGCAGCCTGCCCGTATTTTTCTCTGACTACTTCCTTTATGTCCGTGGCACTCATTTTCGCGTCTCCTATTTACAAAGTTGAATGATGTTCTGCGGTTTGAGCGCTTTGTTGCGGGTACAACATTCGGCGTATAGGAATTGCAACAATTCCTGAAGCGTTTCGGTGTTCGCGGTATAGCGCAAGAAAGTACTCTCGCGTTGAACTTGAACAAGGTCTTCGTTTTTGAGCTTGTCCAAGTGGTGCGAAAGAGTCGAGTTTGGAATATCTAGTTCTTCTTGGATTTCACCGACAACGAGACCGTCTGGATGCGACGACAGCAGTAGCTGCATGATCCGTAGTCTCGCCTCTGTTCCCATGGCCGAGAACATGTCGGCGTACTTGGCCACTTGCTCTGTGTTTTTCTTCACTGGCGCGATCGGCATATTTCCATGATTGCAGAAATACCGTTAACGCGTCAAGAGGTTTGAGCGTGTCCTCAGATTTACCGCCTGGGGACTTTGGGGCGTCATCCCAATGCTCTACGAACGCAGAATTTCCAAGGGTCATCGCGCCCGTTAGCAGCCAATTCGTGCAGCGCCGCAACCACAAAGATGCGTCTCCCTCACTTGGACGTATAGTCGGCTAACCGGACATGTCCTTTCCTAGTACCCGCCCGCCTTATTGGCGAACATCCAACAGCATACAATCCGTCGATGCCAGGCAAACGTAAAATCGCTCCAAGCGCCAAAGGAATACCGAGGACCTCGACCGAACTCAAGAAATCGGCACCAAAGGGAGTTAGGGACGGGAATCCCAGTTTGATTAAGCAGGGCGTTGAGTGTTAGGCTCTGCCAAAATTATTTTCGACCGAATCGGGGCCAGCGCAGATGACAAGCTTGGGCATTTGTTGGGCTTTGTTGTTTGGCTTGCTGAGCCAACAACCGGCTCCTCCTTCGGGCTTTCCCCCGGACAAATCTGCTTCGCTTGATTTCGAGTTTTTCAAAACCAAAGTACAGCCGATCTTCCTAGCCAAGCGCCCTGGCCACGCGCGTTGCGTTGCTTGTCATGCGGGCGGAACCGCCCCGGCAATTTTTCGATTGCAGCCGCTATCGGCGGGAAGCGCCACTTGGAACGATGAGCAATCGCGCAAGAATTTCGAGGCGACTTTGCGGGTCGTGACGCCTGGCGACTTGAAGAGTCCGTTGCTCGTCCATCCGCTGGCCGAAGCGGCTGGCGGCGATTTCTTCCACAGCGGTGGCAAACATTTCGAATCACAAAACGATCCCGAATGGCAAATTTTGAAAGAGTGGGTGTTGGGCGAGACCAGCGATACTCAGGCCCGTAGCAGATAGCGAATTTTTCTGGCCGGACTCTCGTGTTTGGAGGCGACGATGAACAGGCGCAGTGTTTCGTGGGACTGTACTCGTTTTCGTCTGCGTCATTTTGTGCGCGATGACTGCGGGCTCGGCTGGAAATAGAGTGGTCCGGATCATCCAGACCAATAGTGCCGGTGACAACGTTGATGTGATCGATCCCGCCACAAATAAAGTGGTCGGCGTGATCGAGGGGATCGAGGTAAACCACGGGGTGGCGGTGGCCCCCGACGGCAGCCGCATCTATGTCAGCGATGAAGCCGAAAGCACACTCGACGTAGTTGACAGCACGACTTTGAAGGTGACCCAGCGCATTCCTCTGAGCGGCCACCCCAACAATATTGCCGTGGCCCCCGATGGGCGGCGCGTCTACGTCGGTATCATCCAGGCCCCCGGCGGCGTCGACGTGATTGACACGGGCATTTTGAAAAACGTCAAAACCCTGCCTACCAAGGGCACGCATCCACAATCCCTACGTCACGCCGGACGGCAGGTATTTGGTCGCCGGATCAATTCAGGCGAAGACTATCAACGTTATCGACACGCAGACCGACGAGACCGATTGGACGCTGCAAATGGATCGAGGCATTCGTCCGATGGCGTTCGCGAAAAATCCCGACGGTTCGACCAAGTGGATCTTTGTCCAGCTAACCAACTTCAATGGCTTCGCAGTCGTGGATTTTGCGACTCATAAAGAGATCCGGCGCATTCAGAACCCCGCCCTGGCTCCAGGGAAATCGGAGGTTCCCGGCGGCGCCGATCCCTCTCACGGTATGGCGGTGACTCCGGATGGAAAGACCCTGGTGGTCTGCAGCCGCTTGAATAATGAGCTGTACTCCTACTCGATTCCGGACCTGAAGGTGATGGGGGGTGCGGAACTGGGCGGAAAAGGAGCGGCATGGGTGACCCTCACGCCCGACGGTAAGACGGCCTATGTGTCCAACGCTGTTACGAATGACGTGTCGGCGATAGACCTCAAATCGCATGAAGGAAATTGCGCTCATTCCCGTCGGCTACGTGCCAAAACGAAACACCACTGGAATGCTTCCCGCGCAATCCGCAGATTAATATGGGAGTTCAGCTGCTGGTCGGCCTCAACTCCTGAGTAGTCGGCTAACCGTCCATTTGGAGTAATGCTTTACTTCTCCGGTTAGCCCGTTTATCAGGCACAAGCTTTCTAGCGAGAATTAGTTGGCAACTCTCGATCCGGTCTGGGGACACCGAATTTTACGACTGGAGTATAGTTTGCTCGTGGCAGAGCTGGCCGGGAGGCGACACATGGCTTCACGATGGGGCGGCTTGGTTCTTTTATTCTTTTCTTTCGCTTGTTTGCCTACTCTAGCGCAATCGTCCGGGAAATCTCTCACTACTGAAGACCAGCCGACACTGACTCCAAATACGTCGGATGGGTTGCAGAGCCTAATTCAGCAACTCCTGCACGCCACGCAAAGCAAGGATATGTCGAAAGAGACGGAACTCATCCACAGCATGTTGATTCCCGCAGACTCAACATGGTTCAAGGATGAGTATGGCCCTGGGTTCGGGGCTAGTCTTGCCGCCGCATACCAAAGGAACATGCCAGACTTGGAACTAACACTAAAAGCGATCTTTGATGGCAATGTCCAACGGGGTTGGATGACACCAAAGATTCTGCGATATACCGACCCAGAAAGCGTGAATGCGCCACTCGACCACTTTTTGAATTGCATGGACCAAATCGTCCCCTTGTATGCGACCAGATTTCAGGGCGAAAGCATGACCCTCTCTGTTGCTGTTTCAAAGAAACCAGGTGTGAAGAGCATGCAATCTGCGGGTGACCCCGATGGATATTTTATTTACGACCATGGCGGATTCCGCTTTGTACCAATGGATGTGTTCATGCGGCTTCCGTCAGAACGACCTGTCCGAATTAAGTTAGATATGAGTGTGATGCAATCCAAGGTCATTACGAAGATAGACGTGGGAGTTCCGGACGAAGCCGTGAAGCAACGCTTGTCCGGACAAGTCGTGGTTGACGTCGTTCTCGATACCGCCGGAAGCATCAAGGATTTAAAGGTCCTTCAAGGCGATCCAATTTTCAGTGGACCCGTCATGAACGCTCTGAGGCAATGGCGATTCGCTCCGACTACATTGGATGGCGACCCAGTTGAAGTGGAGTTTCCGATCACATTTACGTTCCAGACCTACTAATCGAACGGCGAACAAGGGATCAGCTTTCCCGTAAGTCCCGATTAGTCGGCTTACCGGACAAGTAGAGTACTAGAACAGAACTTGTCCGGTAACCCCGTTAATCGTCCACTTGCCTCTGTTGACGAGTTCAATCGACAGCCCTAAGCTGTGGTTTCTTCTGCACCGTAGCTACTTGGCGGAGGTCTCGAAGGCGTGACACCATCCGACGCTCCCGAAGTGCTGGAGCAGTTCCGCAAAAATCCGTGGGAATTCCAGCAGACCTTCGAAACTCCTCTGAAGGATCTCGCACCATTCGTCGCAAGCATTATTTCGGCAGGCGCACCGTTGCAGGCAGGTTCTCTAGTAATCGATCTCGTCGTGTTCGAACCTAGAACATTGATCGAAATGCTTGCCGCCCATTCGATTCCGCCAAGATATGAGCGAGGCTTCTGTCTAAGGGCTGAGGGCCAACAGGAGATGGAAGAAGTCCTGCGTGGCTTGAGCGATTGGATTGACTTTCTTTTCATCCCGGAACCCCAAACCTTTGCGATATACGCCGATCACGATGAGTACACAACTTTGTACGCCCGCACGTTTCCGATCCTCGACCGAGTGGTCCAACCATTGTCGGACGATGGTTTCAGGAAGGTGCCGGGCTACATTCGGGTTTTTTTGACGTAGTAATCGGAAACTGGGTTATCTGCTTAGCTCGTCAAGCCCCCGCTGAGCCGCTGCCCTGATTGAATCGGCATAACTGTAAACTCTCCGCTAACTGCGACTCTCGCTGACGTGGGATCGCGGACTGTAAATGTCGAAGCAACAAAGGACTTTACGGTCGCGAAGGAGATGCAAGTCGACTTCTGCGATCCGCAAAGTCCCTGGCAGCGTGGCACGAACGAGAACACCAACCTGCTTTTACGATAATACTTCCCGCGAGGAACCGACCTGTCTGGCTATTCTCAAGCGCAGCTGAACCAGGTCGAGTTGCGCCTAAATCCACGTCAGAGAAAAACACTAGGCTTCCAGACTACCGCAAATAAACTGCACGCGGGAACATGTTCATCGCCCGTCTAGAGCCGGTACGGCTTACCGGACAAATAGAATACTAGAAGAGAACTTTTCCGGTAACCCGTTACTCAGGAGTTAGCTTTCGATCAGAATATTCGCGCATAAACTTAGCAATCTCAACGGAAGCTCTTCGCCGCCTCTCGAAAGCACAGGATGCGAACGACAACCCTTTACGACATGTGGACCCGACATCAGTAACTCGAAGCCTTAACTCGTCGTGGTGGTTGGATAAAGTTGAACATCATTGCAGCCGTGTTGTCAATAGCAGCGACAGCGGCAGACATGAGCACCCAGACGCCGGATTCATTCGCGCGCGCGGGTCAACCAGAAACATGGCAGATGACGCGCCCCTTGTCTTCCGTGAGTGCGGCTTCGATTGTTTCTGGCAGATTTTTGAGTGGCACTCGGTCTGCCATCGTGTCACCTGCCGATCCTTGACGACAAGTCTCAAACCCATCTCCTCGTTCGGCAGCCCCTTGAAAATGGAAATGACGTTCGCTAGATTCGTTCGAGAGGAATATCCGCAAACGTAACGCCATAACGCGGATAGCTGAAAACACCTTGGACGGTAAACTTACCGTCGCCGTGATAGCGGAGAGGATAATCCAAGGACTCCACGCCCACAAAACGATGGCTGAAACGGCACTTGCGCTGCCCATTAGAAGCAGCATTTTTCGCATAAACGGGGATATTAATGCCGTCGGGGATCAGCGGCAATCAAAACTCCTGGTTAGTCGGCTAACCGTCCATTTGAAGTAAAACTTCACTTCTCCGGTTACCCCGTTTACCAGGCACTGAATCGCGCTTTGCGGTCGCTTCGCTAGAAAGTGTTCCAAATCGGACAGATTTAGGTCGACGTACTGCCTCATTCTCTTAGGATGAGGCGAGCAGCGTGACAAAGAAACGGTGGGTGTCCGTTCCCTGTCCAGTTTGCGGTATGTCCGCGGGGCAAGGTTGCATCCTCTATTCAGGGGGCCTGCGTTTTGAGGCGCACCTAACCCGCAAGCAGTCTGCCGTGGAAGCCCAGGAGAGTAAAGAGCGTAAGGGTCGCCGAAAAAAGTGAGCAATATTGAACAGACTGCGGCTGGGAGCTAAGGCACATTCGGGGAGCTATGAATCGACTCAAAACCCTGCAACGCGAATACGACGAAAATGCAGAACGACTCGCTCATCCTCTGGACCTCGCCGACCTCCAGCAACTTAAAGAACGCCGTCAAGTCATCCTTCGAGAAGCCAGACTGCTCGTAGAAACCCTGAACCTTTCGGTACCGCAGTGGTTTTCTCTTGCCGTTTAGTTCTTTTGTTCGATGCCCTACCAATTCTGAAAAATTAGGACGAATCGTTGCAAAGTGCTAGGGTCAGACCACACCTGAAACTTCTCGATTTGGGGATGCGGGACGCGCGTGGGCGCGTGTAACTAGTGCGCAGAGGAAGCTCCTGATATTGGCCCGAATTTGGCCTCTTCCATTTCTATGCCGAGGATCACCCATGCCTCCTTCATAGAACGCACCACATGTAAGTTTGGACGGGTAGCCTCTCCCTCTACTTCAAAAATTCGCGCCATCCCGAACGTGTGATCAGAGGGCGCGATAATCACGCGAGGACGGTCCATTTTCGGCATGGCCGGCGGCAACTTTGCTAGCGCTCGCATCCCATCGGCAGTAACCTCGAAGGGATCGGCGGCTGACAGATCGATGATGGCGAAACGTGGGTCGAGAGAAGTGACCAACAGCAAACCCACGCGCTGATGATTCAGCAACTCTTCATCAGTCACTTTACCTGAAAATGTGGATCGAAGGATTTGATGGGTCGGGTCAAAGTCGAAGACAAAGGCCATCGTACTCGCCCCCGCAATTTCCGCTCTGAGCCTGCCGTTGGCACGGAAGGTTAGTCCCCATACCCTGTCGTGTCAACTCGGCAAACACGACACGCCGCGTTTCGATTTCGCGGGAAACCGCATGCAGAAAACAGGAAGTAATTGCCAAGTCCTGATTAGTCGGCTAACCGTCCATCTCTAACAATGCTGGCCCTGTCAAGTCTTTGGTTTCTTTTTTTGGGCACACCTCTCCATTCACTCCTGAGAGTGGTCTTGTTCGTTTCCTTTGACCCTCTGCATCGACGACCACGGCTCGCTCGTAATCTAACGGTTCGACCCAACCATCTCTTCGATCAAAACTTCGACCATGATTACTAATTCAAACTCCCTTTTTAGGGAGCGGGATGCCCAATCATTTGGACGACGCCCTACTTCACGCCATGGACGGTTCCGAGCTTTCCCGCGTTCGAACCGAATTCAACCAACTGCGAATATTGCCAATTGTTTCGCCACATCCAGTACAACCGAACCGCGAGTTTTCTGGCCATGGCCACTTTGGCAATTCTTTTTTCCCGCCGCATCATCAGGTGCACATACCGACGTCGCCAGTCCTGGTTGCACCGTGCGGCTGCTTGCGCTGCTTCTCCCAGCAAGAAGCGCAACAATGTATTGCCCTGCTTGCTAACGTGTCCCAGCCGTTGCCGGCCGGCACTGGAGTCCTCGCACGGAATGAGCCCGGTGTAGCTGCCAATCTGTTTGCCGCAAGGAAACCGATCCGGCGTCCCAATGACGAGAACGTAAACCAGCCCCGTGATCGGTCCCACACCAGGATGCGTCATTAATAGCAGCACCTCGGGCCGTTTCTTGGCTTCTTGCTCGACCGCTGCCGTTAACTCATCAATCTTTGGATCCAGATGGTCCAGCAGCTCCAATAATTCTTTCCGACGCCGACTGGCCCAGGGAGCCAAAGGGAGTTTTTCTAGCAGTCCTCGCCCCTTTTCGCTGAACAGCTTTTTCTTCCAGCGATAGCCTTCGTTCATCGCCACGGCCTGCAGCTGATTCATGATCCGCGTCCGCATCTGCACCAGCCGATGCCGGTGCCAGAGCAGTTGCCGCAGATCACGATTCTCAGGACTCGGTACCCAGATTCGCGGAAAGCGTTTTTCCAGCAGTAACTTCAGCAAGAGTCGGGCATCCTCGCGGTCGGTTTTCTGCTTCCGGACTCGCTTGGCCTTAATCTCCGCCGGATCTCCAATCCACAACTCGAAACCCAGCTCTGCGAGTAACCGCTCGAACCAGCGTGAATGCCCGGTGGCCTCCATCCCCACGCGTACGCTCACTCCTCGCTGCTTTAGCTCCCTGTAGAATCGCTCCGCTTCACCATCGCTGTGATTCAATTGCCGTTCACCGCACTCACCTGTTTCCTGATCCACAAATGCAATTTGCTGAAAGCTCGGATGATAATCTATTCCTATAATGATCATGTCTGGCTCCTTTCTCCCGAGCCTTGGTCGTCAATCAACCACAGTCTACTCGGGTCGAGGGAGCCAGCATTGTTATGGAATCATTTGAAGTATCGCTTCACTTTTCCGGTAACCCCGTTATCTCTAACGAGGCCGGCTGTTGCAAGGGATCTTTCTTACGCTCATTGCTCGAATCGAACACAGTTCTTCGTCGGCGCACGAATGGCGTCTGTTTCAGGAGCTTCTGTTCATCTGCGTTCACCCTAAGTTGCTCAGCCTTTTGCGCTCATCCACTTGGTGTTGCCCACCAGTCATCTCTTCGATCACCATGGACCACGATGAGTTTTTCGATCTCCCCTTTCAGGGAGGCGGGTAGCCTAATCAATCAGCCGGTGACTTTCGCACCATAACGCGGTCCTGGCATCCCCGCACAGGCATCACCACTGGTCTGCTGCATCTGTCCACGACGACAGAACTCGTGGTACTCAATCCGATCCCGCAGCATGATCCACATCCGGATTCCCAGTTTGCGAGCCACGGCGGCTCTCGCCTTTCCGAGACCTTTCTGGATTAATTTGCGGTGGTAAAAATGTTTCAACTCCGGATCCCGGCGTACCGCATGGATTGCTGCTTCGCCCCAGAGAAATCGCAACAGCGGATTGCCTTGTTTGGTTAGGCCACCCAGTCGCTGTCGCTTTCCACTGGAATATTCTCCGGGGATCATCCCCACATAACTCGCCAGGGTTTTGCTGTCTGCGAATCGGGATGGATCGCCCAGGAACACGTCGGTCGCTAAGGCAGTGATCGGCCCTACTCCAGGATGAGTCATCAACAACCGTGCTCCGGAACGTTCACGAGCTTGCTGCTCGACTCGCTGATTTAGTTTTTCGATCTCCGCCTCGAATTTCTCATACATCGCCTGCAACTCATTCCGCCGATAGGCGGCATGCGGTGACAACGGCAAAGCCGCGATCGCGTGTTGGCCTGCTTGGGTCCACAGGGAAGGTCCTCGTCGCAGCCCATTTGCCAAAGCAATCGCCTGCAGCGCATTTTGTATTTTGACCCGCAGGCCCACCCATTGGTGGCGGTGCCGCAATAAGGCCCGAATGTCCAACAGTTCTTTCGTGGGCAGCCAGATCGTCGGAAAGCGTTCCTCTACCAGTAGTGACAGGAGTAAGTCCGCATCTCGTCGATCATGTTTTTGTTTTCGTGGTTCGGCCGCTCGAATCTCTGCCGGATGTCCCACCAGGCATTCGATTCCCAGTTCTTCCATGAGGTTCACGAACCACTGCATCGATCCGGTGGCTTCGATCCCACACGCACGGGCCCTGGAAGGTTGGAATAAAACTCTCGCACCGTGTTCTCTTCGTGCTTCAGAGTCGTTCTCTCTATCTCGCCCGTTGTGGTGTCCAGCATCGCCAACGTCTGCTGGCGACTATGCAAATCACATCCTATAATTCTCATCTCGGCCTCCTTCGGTCCGAGCTCTGTAGGGTGAACACCGAACAGTCTACTCGGGCCGTTGTGAGGCCGACCTCGTTAAGACATCAATCAGGAGTTAGCCGTTTAGCAAAACGTGATCTCGTGTGAGACCAAGTTGCGGTATCTTATTCTCCAGTGGAACACGAATTCCCCTGTCCATATTGCGGAGAAGAGATTTCGATGGTGTTGGACTTATCCGTCGGCCGTCAAACCTACATTGAAGACTGCGAGGTATGCTGCAAACCAATCGAGATCAGCTTTACCGTAGAAGATGACGAACTCGCCAGTTTCTATGCAAAGACGCTCGCCTAAAATTCGTTATCCCGAGTGAAAGAAACGACACACCATGACACGAAGCCGGAATGTCCAAAGTGTGGCGCAGGTCTCGTGCTTCGACCCGTTCCGGGAGCAGTAAGATTTCCCTTGCGGCTGGAGTGCCCCGAGCATGGATGGATACAGGAAGAAACCCGTCCGATTCGAATGCGTTTTCACACGGATCGTCCTGATTGGTGACGTGCCGGTTACAGCCGCGCCCGATTTAATCGGCTAACGGTCCATTTGAAGTAGTGCTGCACTTTTCCGGTAAGCGCTGCCAGCTCAGATGGTCGACGCAACACTTGCTCGGAGTTTACTCGCGGGAGTCTGAAATCCCAGGGTCTTTCTTGGACGTTGATTCAAGCGTAGCGCGACTTGGTCGAGCTGCGCTTGAGAATAGCCAGACAGGTCGGTTCCTCGCGGGAAGTATTGCCGTAAAAGCAGGTTGGTGTTTTCGTTCGTGCCACGCTGCCAGGGGCTTTGTGGATCGCAGAAGTAGACCTGCACATCCGTCGCGACCGTAAAGTCCTTGTGCTTCGCCATCTCCACTCCGCGATCCCAGTGAAGGTTGCATAAAATTGACAGGACTTAGTCTATTGGACTAGACTATATTCAGGAGGCAGGGCATGAAAAAAGAGGTCAACGTTCATGAAGCCAAGACGCATCTCTCGCGGCTCCTTCGACGGGTTGCCTCTGGTGAGGAGATCGTGATTGCGAATCGTGGTGTTCCAGTGGCGCGCTTGGTCTCTGTTCACCAGGCAAAGGCACACCGGGAGCTGGGAATTGAGAGCGAGCACTTGAAGGTCGCGGACGACTTTGACGCGCCACTCCCGACGGCCTTGCTGGCCGCCTTCCAGGGTCTGGAAAGGAATCCGAAGCGTGGGAAGCGATGAAATACCTGCTCGATACGAGTGTGTTTCTTTGGGCCCTTGCTGTCCCTGGCAAGTTGAATCGGCGGGCACGAGATCTCCTATCGAATGAGCGTCAGGGATTGTTCTTGTCCGCTGCCAGCTCCTGGGAAATCAGTCTTAAATTTGGACTCGGGAAGCTGGAACTACCTGAGCCTCCTGCGAAGTGCGTTCCAAGGTGGATGCTGAATTGGGGCATTCGGGGTTTGGAGATCTCGCATCTGCACGCACTCGCGGTCGGCGACCTTCCTTTGCATCACCAGGACCCATTTGATCGCATTCTAATTGTCCAGGCACGTGACGGAAGAAATGGTGTTGCTGACTGCAGATCGAATGTTTGAAAAGTATTCGGTCAAGACTCTTTGGTGCGGAACATAACCTCGCAATTGTATTTCGCTGCTGGAGGTTGACTGGCCTCAGAGTGGATCCCATGTACCATCCGACGCGCCGCGACCCGCCATTTCAGGACTTGCTTCGCCATGCGTCTGAGAAAACTCCGACACGTGCCAGAATCCTTGCGCCGGGTTCAAACCTTCGCAACAAGATGCCGCGCACCCGGGTGCACGATTGCCGCGCCCGCGCCCAGCTATTCGCTTTCTCCGGGGGCAACAAGGTGTCTATCTGGAACGGATTTCCTACGGGGACTTACTCAACGGCGCCAAGGTCGGCGAGCCCGAGTATTTGCATTTTAGTATGATCAACTCGAAGGTTGCTTTTTCTTCCGTTCCTTCGCCCATCGGACGCGAGCCGCGTTCCTCGCGATCTCTTGACGCCTTTCGGATGTCATTTTCTTAATTCGCGCCTTCCCGCCGAGTTGTCCCAAGTGAACGGCGTGTGGGTTCTTCTCTTTCTTTTCAGGCATACCCGACTAAAACCATATGTCTGCCGAGAACCAAAAATCAAGGACAAACCCTTGACTATGCTAAGCGCATAGCATATGCTATGCGCTTAGCATAGTGGGGAGCAGGAGGCGTAGATGAAAAGCCATTCTCATCGAATCCGAAGACAATATTGATGTTGCGCAGAAGGCGTGGGGTGAGCTTTCAACGGCGTTGCTTGGAGGGACTCAAGGAGCTTAACCTATGAGGCACGGTATGTCAGTGGCCTCGGGAGACCTCGCAGTTAATTCGAGGGGCGTTGGTACGTGACGCACGCGGGGCTGCTTCGCACTGCTCAGCGCAGACGGTGTCATGGCATCACGACTTCCCTTCAAAAGGAGTGTATCCGACCCGATCGCCAGCCGCTGGGTCTTTAAAGCGACGGTTTACAGGGCTTCTCGATTCGAAGGGGTTTCGTGGGCTACGGCGATGCCGATCCCTCGAACACTTCTCCCCTAGTCCGTGGCGCCGAAATGCGCGTCGCCGAAACCCGAGCCGTCAACCGGGCTCTCCGAAAAGCCTACGGAATCGGGCTTTGCAGCGTCGAAGAGCTGGGGTCGTTCTCGGCTCCGCAAAAGACTGTCGCGGCGACAGCGCGCTCAAATGGTCATCACGGGTCAAACAGCTCAAGCAACGGCCAGCCGCGGCTGCGTGACCAACTCTGCCTTCTGATTCGTCAACATAACCTCGATCCGACACTCGTGAAGGCTTATGCGGCTGATTTCTGCGGCACACAAACCCTCGCCGGCGCCACTCGGGATTTGGTTGAGTCCTTCATCTCCCATCTCTCTTCCTCCGCGAAAGAAGACCTCGATGGCTTGATCTGCAAGCTCAACTCCTATTCGCACCCTGCTGAGGTGAAGCAATGAAACGTCATATCCCCGGCCTTCATTCTCGGCAGCAGGATGCCGATCATCCTCTGGAAGGTCTTTTCCTGGTTCGCGTCGAGTGGGCCTCCTATCGCTGGCATCCGCAGAGGGCTTTCCTGCAGCTCCGATTCGTCGTCCTGGAACCGCAGGCTTTTGAGCGTCGCTCCTTCTCCGGTCGGCTCTACTCGACCGAACGCGCCCTCTGGAAACTTAATTGGTTCTTGCGCGATTTCGGCTATGACATGGACCTACTCAGCCAGGATCAGATCGACGAGAAGGCCTTGATCAACCTCCGCGGTGTCATTAGGACGACACACGTGACCTTGAACGGGCGGACCTTTCAAAACCTCGAGGCCTTCGCCCCAGCAGCGGACTGGGAGGAGCTGTCCTGCTCAGAACGCCGCGAGGTTCACGACACTCAGGGAAACGCGCATGGTTTATAGCTATACCCAGATCAGCCAATATCTGCGCTGCCCGCGCAGCTATCGCTACCGCTACCTTGACGGCTGGCGCGAGAAGGACACTCGGGCAGCCATGGTCTTCGGCCGCTGCTTTGAGAAGGCTCTCGCCGCTTACTTCGAACAACGGGACTGTACGGCGGCACTGTTCAAAGAATGGGAAGCCTTCCGCGATGCTCCGTTTGAATACCGGAAGGGAGAATCCTGGGATCGGCTCCTGCATCAAGGGAGTTCATCTCCTCGAGAAGTTCGTGCGCGAGGAGCGAGTGGTTGTCCGGCGCCCCACGGAAAACCTGCAACTCAAAATCACTCAGAACCCTCGCGGGAGGCAATGAGTTCGTTTCCTATATTGATGCGATCGGTGAGCTCGATGGCAAGCACTGCCTGATCGACTGGAAGACTACGACCAGCCGTTATTCGGAAGAGCCCGAAGGGCTTCTGTCTCTCGATCCGCAGCTCATTTGCTATTCCTGGATCAGCGGCATCCCGGATGTGGCCCTCGTCGTGTTCGTCCGGAAACAGGTACCCGAGATCCAATACCTGAAGGCCACGATCTCAGAAGAGCAACGCAAGGAATTCGGCCGTCTGGTTGAGACGACCGTCCATCAGCTGGAATCGGGGCATTTCTCCTCCCACAGCGGGATCCGGTTCCCGAATAACGGTTGCACGAGCTGCGCTCACCTCGGTCTGTGTCTCAACAACCAGCAACTGATTGAAACGAACCTGATCCGTAAGCCAGGAGCAAGTGACCTTGATTGGCTTGACGAGCTTACGGACTAACGGATTACCGATCGTGGCCCCGAAACTCAATCGTCGAAGGGCCGTGTTCGTGCTTTCGAAGATCGACGAGATCTTGGCCTGGGAGAGGTCGGCAGATCAGGAGAGGGACTCGAGGTTCGTGGATCTGGGCCGGTATCTGTGCGAAGTTCGGTCCGGACAGTATTGGCGTCTGGACAACTTACGGTCGTTCGATGAGTTCCTGGAGAAGAAGTTCCCGGAGTCCAGGCGCAAGGCCTACTACCTGATGGCCATTCACGAACATCTGCCGCGAATTCCAAAAGCCGAACTCCGATCGATGGGGTGGACCAAAGCTAGGGAACTGGCGAAGGTTGCACGGAGGGAGCGACAGGGGTTCGATTGTGCACCCTGGGTGCACAAGGCCAAAGAACTACCCCGGGAAGAGTTCAAGCGGGAAGTGGAGCGGCATCTAACGGGGAAGGAAACCGAGCCGTGGGAGATCCTCTACTTCAAAGTCTACAAGAGCCAACTTGCGGTGATCGAGCAAGCCCTTGAAACGGCGGGCCTCATGCTCGGACGATCGGGCTCTCGAGGATATTGCCTGGAGATGATCTGTGCGGACTTCCTGGCGGGGGCGAACCTTGAAGACGGCAATCCCAAATGCTTACTGCTGGCGCTGAGTAGGCTCTTCTCGTTGCTTCCTCAGCCGGAGAGGGCAGAGTTCCTGGCAGAAGTGCGCGTGGCATCGTGACTTCGCTGCGACCCAAGCGGCCTAGGGTTCGGCTGGCTCCAGACTCCTATCATCATTTGTGCGAACAGGTGCTCAAGCGAGATGGGTGGCGCTGTCAACACTGCGGGGTCGCGCACGATCTCCACGTTCATCACCTCCGCCCACGGAGCCTGCTGGGAGACGATGCCGCCGAGAATCTTATAACGCTCTGCAACCGATGCCACCGGATGGTACACCTGCAAATCTCTTGACGTTCGACTGAGTGAGACCTCGTGCTGGGCTTCTAGGAACTGCTAACCAATTTTTCCTAGACTTTCCAGAGCGAATGCGTTTACATCGGTCGCGTTGGAGACGCGCTTGAATTCCTTCGACACCGCTATCATCTCCTTTCTGAACCAGTTTGCGCACCGCTCTTCCAGCCTCGACTACTTCATCATGCTCATCGGCTCTAACCTCCTTATCAACGGCGGCTTGATCACATCCCTGATTTGGTGGGCGTGGTTTCGGCCTAGTGCGAATAAGGTCCAAGACCGCGAATATCTTTCTTACGGAATCGGCGCCTGTTTTCTGGCTGTGCTTCTTGCGCGAGCGCTCGCTGACCTCCTACCTTTTCGCGAGAGACCCTTTTTCAATCCTCAACTCCATTTTCAAATGCCCTATTACCCCCTTGAAGAGAGGATGATCAACTGGAGTTCTTTTCCTAGCGACCACGCAGCCCTGTTTTTTGCGCTCGCAACCTGCATTTTTCTCGTTTCGCGAGGCGCCGGAATTCTGGCTTTCTGCCATGCGTTTTTTGTTGTTTCTCTGCCACGAGTCTACGTGGGACTTCACTATCCAACGGACATCCTTGCGGGTGCTGCAATCGGTGTAGCGGTTGCTTCCCCGGCAGCAATCGTCACCGTCAGAACGTCTGTGACCCGCCCGGCCATGCGCTGGCTCGAGCGATATCCGGGGACGTTCTATGCATCTCTGTTTCTTTTGACGTTTCTGATCGCGGTCGTCTTCGATCCGGTGCGTAAAATCGGCCTCATTTTCTTCAAAATCTTGGAGGCCGCTCTTCGGCACTTGCACTAGATCTCAGGCATCGATCATTTTCCTCGCGGCTTTCGCTGCGGCCGCGTTCGCCGGATTGCATCCCGTCAGTCTCAAGACCCTCTCGATTTCGTGTCGAGTACTCCTTGCGGTGCTTGGCGGGAAAAGAAGTAGAAATCGGCGAACGACGTTTCCTCAGTTCGACTGGGGTCGAAAGGAAAACGATTCGGTAGGTAGCCTGCGGGTTTCCAGCCGGGAGCTCTTTTAGCAATCCAGTCAGTGAATTTGCGGTGTCGCACGTGGGGCGAGGCGGACAGAGCGTCATAATTGCTCGAATAAATAACGACATGGTGTTTGGCCCGCGCAAATAGGGAGCGCATATAGGAATCGAACACACGGTCTTCGACTAAGTGAAAAATGACGTCCAGCGAAAGTGCCAAATCGAAGGCTCCGAAATCCCTTGGAAGAGCCTCTGCCAAATAGAACCGTTTGGTGGAATCATGCGCAAATCGCGTGGAACAGCGTTCAATTGAAATAGTCGCCACGTCAATGCCAACGTACTCGGGGTAGCTGGCCAGTTCCAGTTGAGCGCCGTCACCGCAGCCGAATTCTATGACGGTGCGAACACCCTTCGCGCGCACAAACTCGTTTAGTACTTCAGCCTTGAATTCCGCCAGCCGGCCATAAGAGCCAGCTCCCGAGGTGCCGCCATTGCGATACCGAAGTTCCCAGTATGAGGCTGAGCCGGGAAAAGCGAGGTTGCGTGCGCGCGCAACTACTGGGAGCCGCGCGAACTTTCTGGCGGTCGGTCCGATGAGAGGAATACTCTTGATAAGGCTTTTTAGATCGTTAATGTCGTGACTCTGCGAATCGTCCATCGCTCAGTGTTTCTCGCTTGCGATGAGTAGAATCGGCTCATTGCCTACCGAGACGGCGTTACCCACAATCGAATTTACCGCGTTGGAGTCAAGAGTGCGATAACTTGTAAATCCTGGAATTATTGCTTTTTCACTCGACGGATTCGAACTCCAAACAATCTCAGCGGCATCCCCGTTCGAAAGAGTAAGAGTGCAATGCCACGTGGCATCTCCCGTTTGCTGGCAAGGCGATGGCGGACTTACCGAACCGATAAGCCAGTTTTCGAGGAGGCCGTAGGCGACACCAGCTGAATTGATGCCGGTAGCGGCAGTCCACAGCTGGCCCCATTGGGGCCCGCCATCCCAGGAATACCAATAGAACCGGGCGACGTTTTTCGACCACAAGATAATGTATTCCTGGGCGAGGTACGCTACTTGCTGGGAGGATGTTAGACCAGTGACTCCCCAGCTTCCCTCCGTGACCCATAGCGGCTGGTTACCAATCCCGTATTGCGCCATCAAAGATCGCGTGTTATCCACGATTAACGGCAACTGATCGAGGTGAGGACCCACATAAGCGTGGAAAGCGACTATGTCCTGATACGCCGCACCCCCCGCGGCGTAATAGTCTTGCAGCCACTTAACTACATTTAGCCCGTGCGGGCTTGGGCCGAGTACCAAGGCATCGGGGTCCAGCGTGTGAATGACATGATAAGCATCGCGCGCCATAGTCACGAGTTGCGCGTCCGTTCCCGTCCACGTACAACCTTTCGTACAATCCGGCTCGTTCCACATCTCATAATATTTGATGTGTGCGGCCGGCGATGAGAGCGAATGCTGCACGAGAGCAGTTACAAATGCCTTCCATATATTGTCGCCGGAGTCCACATCTGACGGGGGTGCGGCACAACCAGCTCCATAGTTACACTTTTCAGTTGGTCTAAGGGAAGCCCACGCTGGAGTCCTCCCGAAGGCATAGAGAACATCCGCATGGCTTGCATCCGCAGCCACGAGCCATTTATCCAAATTGTTCCAGTTGTAGGTGCCGTTGGCCTTTTCAATGTCCTGCCATGAAGCGTAATTGTCCCAAAGTCGAATCCCTCCGAACGGGACCGAAGGCCACGTTGCAGAAGGGATGAAATGGTTCCAATTCATCGAAAAGAAAGTGTCTGGAAGGGGCGAGGATGATTTAGCAACTACAGCGGGCGAGACGCCTGAGCGACGATTTGCGTTTTGGCTCTCGCCCGTAGCTGCAACGGTTACGAGCAGAAAAGCTACGATCAGCGCTCGCCTCCAGGAGACGATCCTCCAGTTCTTGCGACCCATCAGCCCCCTTTTACCCTTGTGTGACCGAAACCGGCGTTGCCTACGCAAGTCGCAGCCATGGAGTCTCTAAATGCTTAAGGAAGGAGCTGCTAAAGCCATCGTTAACGCCCGCGCGACAAATCCTATCGGCAACGCGACATGCACTTCACTGCAAGACAACTTCGGAGGAAGGGGCGCCAAGTTTCCGAATTTGGGATTTGAACTCACCCAGCTTGATTGTGCCAGTTAGATCTATACAGACTTGATCGGCTCTCAAGTTTTGCAGAATGTTGCGCTCCCGGTCGTTCATTTTCTTCAACACTACGATAACTCGCGCTTTTTGAACCATGGTCTCAAGGTTATTGGTCAATAATTTCCAGACGTGTGGGATATTTCCTTCAATGAACGAAAGATTGGTCCCGTGGATGGTCTCCTGCGAGATAGCTGGTTCAAAAATTGTTAAATGGAGGCCTTTGCCGATAAGCCTCTCCGCAAGCTCAACCGCTGGACTCTCCCGCAAGTCGTCAGTGCCCTCTTTGAACGTGAGACCGAAAAGACCTATTTCCTTCTCCCTGGTGTCCAACACGGAATCAATACAGCTCTCTAAATGGGCTCTGTTGCTAGGAAGAATATTCTGAATGACCGGTAACGGAAGTCCTCGGTGCCGCGATTCGGCGACCACCGCTCTCAGGTCTTTTGGCAAACATGATCCACCGAAGGCGAAGCCGGGCTTCATGTACATCGGAGAAATGTTGAGCTTGGTGTCCATGCATACGATTTCCATCACCCGCCGGCCGTCTACGCTGAGAGATTCACTCAGGTGTCCTATCTCATTCGCGAACGAAACTTTCAATGCATGAAAGGCGTTGCAAGCATATTTGACGAGGCATGCGGTTCCGACGTCCGTAAAAACAATTGGCGCGCTAACCTTGCTGTAGAGTTGTGCGACCATCTGGGCAGCCCAGCTTCCATTGTGGCCAACTACCACCATTGGCGCTTCATAGAAATCGCGGATCGCCGTCCCCTCGCGAAGAAACTCAGGGTTGTAGCAAAACTGGAGCTGATCGCCGAGTTTTTTGCCGGCTGCCTGTTCAAGAAGAGGAATTAGCTGGCCTTCCACGATGTTGGGCATCACAGTGCTTCGCAAGATCACGACAAAAGGAGTCTTCCTGTTACGAAGTGCAGTTCCGATCGAGGCCAAGGCTGCGTGCAAAGCGTCGAGTTTAATTCCACCGTTACGCTCGGAGGGAGTGCCGACGCAGACCAAAGCCATATCTGTCGCGCTAATCGCTTCTGCCTCGTTCGTAGTGGCGGTCAGGGTCGCACACCTCCTCGCCTCACGCAAAAGCTCCTCGAGCCCAGGTTCAAAGAACGGGGCGTGGCCATCAGCAACGGCTGAAACTTTCCTCGCATCAATGTCCACGCCGACCACCGTATGGCCGTCCTGCGCCAAGCAAGCTGCCGACACGCAGCCGACGTATCCCAATCCGAAGACGCTAATCTTCATGGCCTATCCTTCCTCACTGTTTTTCCTAGATGGTAGTGATCGGAATTTCGAACCTGAGGGCAATTAGTTAGTGTGTCTACCTTTGAAGGAACGCTTCTGCTTCGGGATCTGTCAATTTCGGTGAGCCTACAGGTGCGGAAGTACCGTAAAGCGCCAAACATTCCTTAATTCCTGCTCTAAAATTTTCGACCATCGCCTCCATTGTGTACTGAGAGCCCGACTGTCTAGCTCCCATGCGAAGTTTTGCCACCAACGCCGGACTCGAGAGAACTTCGAGAACCGTGTCGGCAAATGCTCCTGGATCGTGCGGAGCCAAACGGCCATTTTCACCATCGACCACGTAGCTAATCTCGGGGGGATGCGTTGCGAGACGAGTGGCTAGCAGCGGCAATCCGGCGGCAAAGCTGTCAACGACGGCCAATCCGGCCGTCCCTGCCAGCAGGAACACGTCAGACATTTTGTAATACAAAGCGCTCTCTCGCCCGTACTTCGATCCCAGATAGTGGATCCACGGTTTGTCTGCGACCGCGTTTTCCAGCCATGAGCGATCGGGGCCGTTTCCAATCAGAACGAGATGAAACTTGGGGCACTTTCGCTTCACCAACATAGCCGTTTCGAGCAAGAGAGGGAGCGCCTTGATCTCTCCGATCAGCCCGCAGTACAGGCCAACTCAAAGTGTCGCGCGTACCGGTCAGCGCTTCTTTCGCCGCCGGCGACATCCTCGTCCGGAACTTCATTCATCAGCCTTCGCAGCTCCGCGGTGTCGGAAGCATTTTGTACGTTGGTGATCCTGTCGGCCGGCATTCCTTTCTTTCTCAGATACTCCGCGATGGATGCGGTATACGCAAACCACCAATCGACCTTGGTGAAAAAGCGCTCTTTAACCCATTCTGCTAGCGTCGAACGATCCGGGTGCCTGTTTGGACCGAGCCCCCAGAACGCAACTGTCTTAAGGCGCAACGCTGACAGGATCAGAAGAATGGGATTGATCAAGTATTTGATTTCGGGGCCCACAATCACGACGTCTGCCAGCAGAATTTGTCTCCACAAAGGCTGATATATCAAGCGATTACCGAACCAGTAGGCCTTGACCTTATAGCCGAACTCAGGGGGGAGCTCGGCGCCGTCGTTGCGCGCGGCGTGCACGGAATTTGGATCGCTGTAGGCGACGACCAGATCGATGCCGTCGTTCATCAGCGCGCGGTGCAGCTGAGTGAAAAAAGGCTTCCGATAATGCTTCATTACCGCCTGTATGATCAGGACTCGGGGCATTTGGATGACATTTAATGTTTCGAGCTTGAAGGATCTTTTACGGCAAACTTGAAACAAAAGAGTCGACTTTTACGACAAACTCGAAGCAAGAGTGTCGACATCACTGGACGTGTATGTGTTCTTGATTTGGATATCGTTCTGTCCCAGGCCGACGTTCGATAGGGACAGTGCCGTGTCCTGCGTCTCGGGTAAAGTTGGGAAATTGAGCGGATGGCTTTCGACTTGTTTTATCATGAACCGCGCTCGGACTGCGTTGACGTGTAGCCATACGTCGTCCGCCGTGGGACACTGCTGTTCGAATCCTCTGCCAGCGTTCTTCAGCGCTTGTAAGAAGGCCGGTGGATAGAGACGACCCGAACTACCCACAGCAAAATTAAGAAAGCCGGGCTTTGCCGATTTGCAGGGTCCCCAGGTGCGATACGGAGCGATCGCGCCATCGACAATTGTAATTTGATGAGCCCGGCAACAGTGAATTACCGTGCGGTCTCCGTCAAAGCTCTTCACTAAACTGCTCAGCCAGCCCGTAGGATACAGAACATCATCGTCGGCCGTAACCAAAGGTGTTTCAAATACATCGGTTGACTCAACGAAGGGATAATATTTCTTATGAGGGCCATAGTTCGGGGTAAGTTTTATTTCCAGACCTCTTTCTTGGAGCCTGCGAAGTGAGCGGGGCGGATTGTTAAAGGCCTCCAAGTTATCCAACCACAAGATAATCCGCGACGGGAGCAGAGATCCGCTTGCGATGGACTCGAGAGTCAGATGCACCGTCTCTATTCGTTTGCCATACGTGGTGAGAGAAACTATGGGGCCACCGGGCGCAACCATCGTTTTTCTCGTCGTCTGGTTCCGGCGAGCCAACCATTTCGCATTGATTCGCGCGAATTTAGCGTCCTGCCTTAGTAATAGAAGCCACAGCCGCTGCAATGATTCAGCAGGTGATTGCATGTTTGGAGCACTAGAACTGAGGAAATCAGTTTGCACTGGAAGATGGGCTACCGACACTATCCGTTAAGCTTTGGTTAAAACAGTTACTCGTGAAGACGTTTCTATCGTCTTGAACCCCAGATCCGCGAGTCCTGACATGAGGGTCTGAACTTTCTCTTCTCCAATCACGCGGGGATGAACCTCCATGTGACACTTACGGAACGACTGTAGTGCTCCCCAGTAATTTGGAGACGTCGGAATCTCCCAATTAGTATGGATAGCGACCTCAGCGCAACGGCCCGTCAAAATTGAGAAAGCCGTACTCCTCGCCATTTGGTGAAACGGCAAAGATTTGATAGCCCGCCGCATTCAGATTGCGGATGGCGTCTTTTGTTTTGGATAGGCTGATCTCCTTCCAACGGTGGTGAAACTCGACGAGCAGCTGTTTGACGACGATTCCCGAGGCGATTAGATCCTGAATCACGTCGTATTCGGCGCCTTCGATGTCCATCTTGAGAAGGTCGATACGGGCGTGTTGCAACTCGGAGAGGAACGTTCGCATTCGCTTGACTGATAGTTCGCGCGACGGAGCGGCACTCTGCCGGACGATCATAGTGTGTGAAACGTGCGCAGGGTTCGCTGGAGGTAGGAAACTGCAAACCCCGTCCTTATCTGCAATTCCGCAGGCGTGGAAATGGAAATTCGCCGGAAGCTGCTGGGCGGCGATCCAAGCGACGGAGCGCGGCGTGGGGTCGAAGGCGTGGATCCTTGCATGGAAACGGCGGATCAATTCGAGGTCGAAAGAGACGTCTTCACCGACACCAAAGGAATAGACCAGCGGCTGCTCCGGAAGAGCTTCGGGGCAAACGGGCCAGGACGTGCCAGCGTTCCCTAGGTACACCACGTTGCAATCAAATTGTTTCGGAATATAAACATCCTTGCCAGCAATGATTCGAGCCAAGCGCTTTGCTGCGGCATATCGAGCTTGACTTCGTCCGTTGTTAGTCGCAGGGCCCACGTCATGCATACTCCTGTGAGGGCGCAAATGCCTCTGCCGCTTGGTTACACTCCTCCATCGCAGCGGCATAACCTATTCGCTTCGGCACTAGATCCAACACCGTCGCTACGCATAACGCCCACTCCAAACTGTTTTTTCGCATAATGCTGCATTCCGCGGTGTTGTGGATCAAGAAGAAGATCAGGAACGCCAGCGGCCACAAGTCCTCGATAGAATCGCCGAGGTCCGCCTGTAGAATTGCTTTATACAGCCCCTTGGCAAGAAACAACGACGCTAAGATTAATCCGACGATGCCGAGGCTGATCACCATTTCGAGGTACCCGTTATGGGAATACATCGGCACCCACTCGATCTTTCGTGTCAAATCATAGAATTCCTTAGACGCTCCTCCCCAGAAATCCCCGTATCCATAACCAAACAGAGGGTGCAATGAAACTGCAGGGAGTAATTTACGCCATAGCTCGGTCCGGCCACTCAGATCTGCCGAGCGCCCGGATAGGTATTGTAGAAGGCCGCTTGCCGCAGCAATGATCAACAGGATGCTCCCGACCCCGGGCATCATAAGAACCATCGCTAATGGCCGCACCCGATATCTCGTCCGAAAGATCCGGAAGGCTTTGACAGATAGTAAAGTGAATACGAGAGCCATGACTGGCGTAATCGAATCTGATTTCAGTAGCAAGACACCATAGACCACCAGCCAGAAACATCTAAGCAGTTTCTTCATCGGGCGGTACCAATCGACGAGAACTCCCAGCGCAATAGCAGAGCCGAGACCATTCTTTTGACTAAACACCCCGGCCCAAGCTCCGCTGTGAATGTCTGTCGAAATTCCGTATTGCGGCAGGAAAATAACGAAAAGCACGCTCAAAATAGCCAGCACGTGGAAGACTTTACTCAATAAATCGAGTCGCTCGAGCTAAAGTGAAACGGGTGGCCAGGATTACACCGAATAAGGTGGTGCCCAATACCGCTAGGGCACTGCGAACCACCAAACCAGGCGTCTCCGCCCAACTAACGGATATGCAAACTAGAAACAAGAGGGACAACAAAACTGGGGACCGGCGCACCATGGCGAGAACCTGGCGACGGTAGATGAGAGCGCAAACCCCTGCTAACGCATAGAATACCGCGAGCGCAATTTCATAACGCGGCGCCCCATTGACGTAGTTATAGTCAGCTTCCCCAAGGATAAATGGCAAGATCGCGCCCGTTAGGGCGATCGCTATTATCCCCATAAGAGGTCGTTCTAGACTAAGGTTGCGTGGAATCCCCATAAGACCTAGGTTCCAAGAATCGAGAGCGAATCGCGATCAAACGAACGGCATCGGCATTTGCATTCAGGACGACAGCTCGCGACCTGCGGCAAAGAACGAATACGGAGGCACCGACCCCTAACGCCAGCAAAGCGTCTGACGCAATGCTGGACCAGGCTGCGCCGCGCCATGAATACAATGGAATAATCCATAGATTGATCGCGATGTTGAACACCGCAACCACTAATTGAACGAAGGTGCGCAATCCCTGATGCCCAGCACCAGTAAGAACGTTGGAAAAGAAATAGTGCAAAACCTTCAGGAAAGGCAGGACGGATAGCCAGCGGAGCGCCTCGACTGTCCGTGAATACTCCGGCCCAAGGATGTACGGCACCGCCCCGGCAGAGACCAATAAGATCGCGCAAATGAGCACGGCATACGCGATAGAGCGCAGTAAAAGCGGCTTCGCATATTTCAGGCAGGACGTAATACCCTCAGCACCCGACCGGAAAAATTGGGCATAAGAGGCCATCAATAGCGATGAAACCGGCGCAAAGCTAACATCGATAAGACGATAAGCCGCGCCATAGATTCCTGTCGCATCCAGAGATCCCAGCCGGGCCAGCATTGTCTTGTCGATATCGTTGTAAATGGTTTGAGCGCTCAGACTGACGGAGAAATAACAACCTTCGCGTATTTCGGCGATCGAGCGCCTCCAATTCAGAACCGGAGCCCCCAGCTTCGACCATACCAGCAGACATGAAATGGTGGTTACAACCGCGGTGCTGCCGAAATAGACGTATCCCCACTGCAGTGCGGAAGGGTGCGGGATGAATCCAATGAGAACGGTCGCGCCAATCAGGCGGCTCGCGCTGATGAGTACGTTGAGTGTTGCCGTCCAGTTAAGTCTCTCAACAGCCAGGAACGCCTGCGCGCAGGTCGTAATAGTGCTGAGCCCCAGAATGTCTGACAGGGCTATCAATACGACCAACCGGACCGGGATATTCCCCGGCAAAACAAAGTGCGAGACAACAAGAACCAACGCCAAGAGGAACGAACCAAAACAGGCCGTGGTGACCAACGCCTGGCCCCAGTAGGTGGCAAAATGGCTTTTGTCACGCGAGACGTTTTTGATCAGTAGGTTTCCGCTGCCGAGATCAGCAAACGGATAAGCAACGCCGACTAGCGCAACGACTCCGATGAAGGCTCCGTACTTGCTTGCTCCTAACGACCTTGCAATCTCGATAAAGTACAAGGCTTGGATGATCAGTCGCAGCCCCGATCCGAGGAATGCATAACCTGTATTCCGGGCCAGGACGCTCCTGAGCCCGAGTTTGTCGAAGATGTCCGGCAAGAGTCGTTTCCCAAGCGCGGGATCGTGTTTTCGTGTCATGCGATACAGGAGGGGATACCTTCAACAGACCCGAAAGCGCGGGTCGATCAACCTATCCTTGTGAAGGAACGCCATCTAGTTCGTCGCGGCGTGTTTCCGGATCGATGATGAGCATTGGATCTCCGCTGACGGTCCTATAGGCTTTGTAATGAACGCCGGCAAGGGCTGCGAGCATGCCCATGCCGGAGCAGACTCTCCCAAGCGCGCGAACGAGGGCCTGGGCTCGACCGGTAATCAGGGACACGCATGCATTCGCTGAACCCTGAGCGATTCGCGCGCAGCCTTTCGAAAACCGGATGAGGCCGAGAAAGGCAGAGCCATCGAGTGAGGATTCCACAAAAGCATAGGAATTCCCGCCACGATATGCGCGTGCCAGGAGCGATCCCAGATTGGCTCTGTCTCCGTAAATTCTCTCAGTCACAACCGCTTCCTGAGACCAGACAATATTGAATCCGGCGCGGCGCACTCGTGTGAAAAAGTGAATATCCTCACCGCCGGTGAGCTGGAAACGATCGTCGAAACCACCGACACGATCAAATACGCTTCGGACAACTAGCACATTGCCTGTTGAACAGCACGGGAGCAATTCACCAGTCAAGTGTGCAGGCCGATCGAAGAAATTCGCTCTTCTTATCCATCCAGGGACATCATCAGCAAAGGCGCGGCAGACGGGTCCGGCCACAACGTCTGCGTGAAAGTTGGCCTGAGTTAACAACAGCTCATCGAGCCAGGCATTTGCAGGCACCTCATCGTCGTCTATGAATGCCACAAAGCCGGCAGCGCCAATTTCTCTTAGCCCGCGGTTTCGCGCTTCCGCGATACCACGCTTCGGCTCGATCACATACTTAAGGCGCCAAGGAAGGATCGCGGCGCTGCAAACGTCTCTAGCCGTTGCGGCAGCGTCGTTGTCCACGACAACTACTGTGATCTCCGGTATACCTACTTTGTGGAATTTCAACTCTGCAATGCCATTCAACAATTTCTGCAAGAGCCGCGGCCGTTTGAAGGTCGCGACACAGATTGCTACGTGCATTATCTCGGCCTCTGCTCGGAGCAAATGCTCGGTGGCATATAAAGAGCGCCGCAAGCAGGCCCTGCCAGAAACTTTCAGCGGCGCATTCTTCGTAACCCGTCGAATCACTACATTATCCAAAGAGCTGTTCACCGATAGGCGACACTCCGTCTGTTGGAAATCGCAGCAGCCTAGATGCCTGCATTGTTACGAGAAACAAATATGCGGGATTCAGGTAGAGGTACCTGCGCCATAGCCTTCGGGGTTCACTGGCCAAGCGGAATAACCATTCAAGACCGCGATCCTGCATCCAAACGGGCGCCTGCGGGATCAGGCCCGCTAAAAACGGGAACGCGGCGCCGACGGCCAGGACTGGCATCGAAAGAGCTTCGCGGAACTCATATGCGAAGGTTTCTTGCCGGGGACAACCTAAGCCGACCAAGGTGATCGAAGCCCCGGAGGAAACAATTCGATCCGTCAATGCAGTCTTTTCCGCGGGCGTCAGCCGACGGAACTTCGAGGGCTCCGCGCCTGCGATCCTGATCCCGGGAAATTTCTGTTCCAGAGAGTGCTTCAAGGCCGACAGAATTTCGGGATTAGCTCCGTAGAGATAGATGGATTGGCCCTCTGCCGCGGCGCGCGCACAAACCCTTAAAGTAAGGTTCGGTCCGTAGACACGATCGAGCAGGTTGGCGCCATGGAGCCAGTTCAACACCCAGCGCACGGGTTGGCCATCCGGAACCAGAAGGTCAAAATGGTTTAAACGGAACTTGTGTTCGCGATCCAGCACGCCGGTCATGACTCCGTGAACTGCAAGAGCCGAAACCGCCACTCCGCGCCTCTCGCGAGCAGCCCGAAAAATAAATTCCAGCGCTCCCTCGTAGTCCACTACGTCCATCAGGATGCCAACGACATTCCTCTTGCCGGAGTTGAGCATTCTCCTCTCCACCGTTCGACATTTAACTCGAATATCTCGCGCAGAATTCCTGGGACGTCATACTGCGGTCTCCAATGAGGATAGTGCTCTTGAAAGTGTGAAAGATCGGAGATCCACCAGATGTGATCTCCGCGACGATTCTCGTCCACATATTTGTACTGGAAAGGCTTGCCCGTAATCTGTTCGCAAGTCGATATGGCCTCGAGCATCGAGCAATTGCTGAAGCGACCTCCGCCCATGTTATATACCTCACCGCAATGGGGCTTCTTCAAGAACTCGTGGAAGGCGCGAATAAGGTCAGCGCTGTGGATATTGTCCCTTACCTGCTTCTTCTTGTAGCCGAAGATAGTGTATGGGGTCTCTGTAACGGCGCACTTCATCAAATAGGCAAGAAATCCATGGAGCTGCGTTCCTGAGTGATTTGGGCCTGTTAGACAGCCTCCGCGAAAACACGCCGTTTTCATGCCGAAGTAGCGTCCGTACTCCTGCACCAGGACATCCGCCGCCACTTTGGAAACGCCAAACAGACTGTGCATCGTCTGGTCAATCGACATCGTTTCCGGTATGCCTTTTGCCGCATACGCATGTTCCGGACTTAACTCCCAGCGTGTCTCAAGCTCGACCAGCGGCAGGAAGTTCGGGCGATCGCCGTATACCTTGTTCGTTGAGGTGAAGATGAAGGCCGCATCTTTTGCAAATAACCTGGTTGCCTCGAGCAAAACAGAGGTCCCATTCGCGTTCACTGTGAAATCAACTTGGGGATTGCTCGCGGCCCAGTCATGGGATGGTTGAGCAGCAGTATGAATGACAAGGGCGATGTTCGACCCATACCGAGAGAAGATGTCGGAAACCCCTTCAAAATCGCGAATATCGACTTCGTAGTGACGATAACGTGGAATTTCAGCGCGAAGGCGGTCTCGTACCCAGCGGGTGGAAGCGTCTTCCCCAAAGAAAGCGGAGCGCATGCCATTGTCGATCCCGACTACGTCCATTCCCAGCGAGGAAAAATAAGCGACTGCCTCGGAACCTACAAGCCCAGCTGAGCCGGTGATAATCGCGGCGCTCACTTGTCTCCTCCAGAGGCCATACTTTAGGAGCCTCCACGGGACCCTCAGACTGCTCGCAATCGTTGCCAGAAGCATGAGCACAAGTCTTATCGGAGGAGGAGGGATCGACAGCAGCTTCTTAATTTCGAGAGTAACTGCGCAAATCGTCGAGTACTGGCTGTAGATCTGCATGAGCATGCCGTAGTTCTTCTCGGCCGTGTAGCAAGTTTCATAGGCGTGGCGCGCTGATTGCCCATTGCGGCCATTCGGCTAAGGTTGATTCCAGGCCCATTCGACCTTGCCGGCTAAATCTTTCGCTTCATCGGGAAAGAAGTGCAAGCCGGTATCGTGATCTGTAACGATCTCTTGAAGTGCTCCGAGACGAGAGCAGAGAACGGGGTACCGCAGGCAAAGGCTTCGCAAATGATCATTGGGAATACCTTCGTACCAAAGACTCGGCGCAATCAGGAACGCGGCTTGCTTAATCGCATCACGAGTCTCGGGGCGTGAGTCTGCCGGTAAATTTGACTGTTGATAAGTTCTGTTTCTCTACTTTCAGCCTCAAGCGAAACCCGAAGTCGGACCGTCTCCAACGATTACAAGAGGGATAGATGATCTAAGCATTTTCCATGCCGCCAGTAGCCTTGCCACGCCCTTTCTCCTCGGAGACAGTCTTCCTACGAAGAGTGCATAGTCGCCCGGGCGGTCTCGTTCACCGGGGTCCGGGAAAACGAAATTGGGTTTGACGCGTAGTTTGTTGGAAGGCAGTCCACCATCGATGAACTTTTGACGTGCAAATTCGCTGAGCGCCACGTAACTGATCAACCGAGTTGTTCCAGGTATTCGCCAGGCGATGCACTTGAAGCATGAGGGCCACGCCGGCAGTGGTGGCCCGGGAATTGTGATAACAACCGTGCCATACAGAACGCCACAGTCCGCTCGTTGGGCATTCCTCACACACATGTCCATCGCGAAACAGGCTCCAGGCTGGACATAAGAGGCGGAAATTGTGAAGGGTTTGAATGACTGGCACGTGCATTTCTTGGCAGACTTCGTAGACGGAAGGAGAAACCATCATAAATGTGTTGTGCACGTGAACTAAATCGGGGCGCTCCGCACGCAGAAGGTCGCGGATATCCTGCCTGCTGCCCTTGGCGGAAACCATGTTCTTTGCGGCCACGAGTCGCTCAAAACTCGACATCCGCTCAAGTTCACGGTTACTGCGCTCATACGTAACGACCTGATGCCCGTACCTTTGCAACAGCTGGCACTCTTGAGCGAACACGACGTCCTCGCCGCCCGGCTGTTGATAGCTATTGTGTATGACGAGGACTTTCATGGCCGATTCAAATACAGTCCGGGTGAGCCTCGGTTAAAGGATAGTAAGAAATCACAGTAACCGTGCTTGGCGAGTTGGCAAGAGTCTAGGGCCATCGTTCAGCAAGGCCATGTGCTTCGGAAGCGATATCACAACAGGAATTCCCAGAGTCTTGATTACTTCCCCAGGGTTGCGGAAGGAAGAGTCGAGGAAGTCGACTGTGTATCCTAGGCCTAAACTAATTCCGATTGCCGCCATGAAACCGATCATGGCGATCCGGATTGGACTGGTCGCTGGTAACGCTGGAATTACGGGTGGTACGGCTATTGCGACGTTGGCAATCCTTTTTTTGTCTAGGGCGTCAGCCGTGCGTTCCTGTTCCCTCTTTGAAACGTATAGCAAGTAGTTGTCTTCATTTTCCTTTGTTTCTCGTAGCAAGTCCGCCTGTTTCAGCGCCTCCTGATCCAGACCTACCATTTTCAGTTGCATATTTTGAATGCTGCTTTTCCAAGCGACGACACTTGCGTGCTGAGCGGCCAAATCCCCTTGGGCCTTGGCTGCATCCTCCCTCAACAGCTCGAAGGTAGGATCCCGGTCTGTCGTTTGATTGATGTATTGAGTTTTCTGAGCTTCAGCGATCGCGGCCTGTGTGTCAGCGATCTCCCGATCAGCCTCTTGTACGAGTGGGTAGCTTGGCTGAAACTTCACCAGAAGTTGAGCCCGTTTGAGTTGCGCAGCCAGGAGACTACTTTGCAATTGCTGAAGGAGAGTGCTTGCATCGTTCGAAACTTGTTGAGTAGGCGAACGTTCCGGTATTTTCCTCATTTGATCATTGTCGTCCCGCACGCGGCTCGCGTCCGCGGCGGCGGCTTGCTCGGCTTGGTGGAGCGACCCGACAGAGTTCGCAAGAACTAAGGCTATATCAGTTCGCTGGACATCGGGTGCAACCACACCTTGTTCCTTGCCGAAATTTGCCAACCGAGCTTCGGAATCCTCCAAAGCATTCCGGTATTTGTCTGCTTCTTTTGCAAAGAACTCGTAGGAGCCGCTCGGGCGGTGCACCGCAACGTGCTTTTCCACATAGAGCGTCGCCAGTGTGCTCAGCACTCCGTAGGCCGTCTGGGGGTTCGCAGAGGCATACTTGACACTGATGAGGTTCGTCTTCGTGGGAGTATCGATCTCCAGTTTCTTGCCGAGATGTTTGACGGCCAGAGAAATGCATTCTGCCTGATCTCTCTGCGGTAAGTGCATCCAAGAAGGTCGTTGTTCCTTCTTGTCAAGTCCGTTTGCGAGGACCACTTTCTCCAAGACGTCCTGGCTCCGAAGTAGTTCCGCTTCGGAATTAATTTCCTCTTCGGTGACGGCGGACGGCTGAGTTGCCACTTGGTTAGTAGCTTCGGGCGTGACTAAAGGGTCAGATCGTTCACGGTTCACTAGGATTTCCATATTCGATTCATATTTATGCGATGCCATAACCGCTGCCAGAACTGAAACAAATATAAGGAGCGCAAAAGTAACAACGATCAAATGCTTATGCCGAAAGAGGGGCGTAAGCATATCTCGAAGAGTAATGTCTTCCCTGAATTCGCTAACCGCCGCTCGCAGTTTCAGGTCACTCATTTGCTGCTCCTCCTTCTGCAACCGAATTAGAGGCTTCGGCCGTTATCCCTCGAAAATGCTACGCGGCACCGGAGCCCTTCAGTACCGCAGGAATCGTTCGTGCCAGAATCTTTATATCGAGCCAGAGCGACCATTCATCCATGTACTGGAGATCGAGTTTCATCCATTGCTCAAAGGGAAGTGAACTGCGACCATTCACTTGCCAGAGGCACGTGATCCCCGGTCGCACACTAAAACGCCGACGCTGCCAGTCCTCACTGAACCCCTTATAGTCCCGAACAGGAAGCGGCCGAGGGCCGACAAGGCTCATGTCGCCTTTCAAAACGTTGAAAAGCTGTATCAGCTCGTCAATACTGGTCCTTCGCAGAATCCTGCCGATGGGCGTGATTCGAGGGTCGTTCTTGATCTTGAAAACGGGACCAGACACTTCATTTTGGTGCTCGAGATCTGCGATCATTTGCTCTGCATTCCGAACCATGGTTCGGAATTTGAAAATCGAGAATTTGCGCTTATTGAGACCGAGCCGTTCCTGGCGAAAAACGATCGGGCCCTCCGAGGAAAGCTTGATTAGCAGCGCTACAACGACAAGGAAAGGGGCCAGAATAACCAGCAAAACAAGGGACAAAACAATGTCCAGGAGCCGCTTGATGATTAACGACTGCCAATCACCGGCTCCCGTATGGGCGGAAATGTAATGATCCCCGTCAAATTCCTCAGGACTCGACCGAGCCGTTTTCAGCCCGAAAATGTCGCCGTCGAATCTCATAGTGATCCCGTGCTGCTCGCATAGAGCAGCAACCTCAAAGGAACGCTGGTAGGAGGAGCGCAATGGGAGATACATTGCCAACTCGTCGACGACGTTACGGCGCAGAAACTCCGGGATGCCCGCATAACTGCAGATTAGGGGAAATCCGGTCTGTCTAAACTCATCCAATCCCTGCCATTCGTCATCTACAAAGCCCAGGAGCCGATACCCCAGTTCCGGCTTCGTGACGATCTTTTGTGCGAACTCAATGGCACGTCGGTTTGTCCCCACAAGTAACATGTAGCGTAAATTGTGGCCATGACGTCGTACGCTCCCCAGCAAGACTCGAAGAACAGTTCGGCATGCGATCATAAGAACGGAGCTGATACCCCAGAAGAGTATGAGAAAGGCGTGCGTAACCATCGTGATCGGAAACAGCACAGCGATCAATCCAAGGGACAAAGCAGCCACTGTGGTGGCCTTGACGACCTGAACGATTTCCTCATGCCTTGCGGAAAGTCGCCGTGACTCGTACAAACCGCAGAGAGAAAAGATCACGTGCCAGGTCAGCAAGATTGATCCGAAAATGATGCAGTTCGAGAGTTTCACCCGCATCGAGAGGAATTGCCTGAGATTTACAGTTTGGTTCGAGTGCACAACCAATACGGTCGCCAATCCGAAGGCGACCATAACCACGCCTATATCAAATAGCTTAAAACTGCTCAAAACCAAACGGCGTCTCGCTTCGTTCATCGAGAATGTCTCTTCAAGCTAGCGGTCATCCTGCGGATTCGTTCTACTGGCCGTAACGGTAGGTAGTAGGTCGCAGATAACGCTTCGAGCCATCTCGATTAGAAAGGCAGATCGGTATCAAGGATCGTGCCTACTGCGCTACCGCTGTCGCGACGCTTTTCGGATATCCAATGCTCGATCAGGCCGGCTCGACGGTATAGCCAGCAACTCGAATGGAAAGGGAACGCTGAATGAAATGGACGGAAATTATCAAACTCAGATCGTCGTGCTTCGCTAACAGAATCCCCTCAACCCCGTCCAGGCTTCCTCCACGAATACGAACGCGCTGGCCAATATTCAGATATGGGTGCGGATAAAAGGGAATCCCCTCGGCGACAATTGTGCGGATGGCGTCAATTTGAGTATCGGGAATAGGGGTTCCCCTCCCGCCTGCTCCGACAAAGCTTTTGACACCATCTGTGCCCAGCACTGAGATGCGTCGATTCGCTGTCTCCATCTCCTTAAGTCGGACGAAGACGTAGCTCGGAAACAATGGCGAGTGGACCACGCGGGTCCGATCGCTCCACTGATGCTTCGCGGAGAAGAGCGGAAGAAATACGTCAATGTCTTTACGCTGAAGCTCAGCCGAAACCTTCTTTTCATATCTCGGCCAAGTCTGAATTGCGAACCACGATAAGTCGGATTGAGCCACACCAGCACTTACCAAGCTCGATTCCGTCGGTATTTGAAGATTGGACATAGCTTCGCTAAGTTGAGTCACATAAACAGGTGACCCTACTGTCGTCGTTTGTTCCGACCTGCCTCCGCTAGCTCCTCAAGAACACTCCCGCCGGACTATGCTTCTCGGCGAGCGAGAACTCGTTCGGCCCTAGAGCTTGCGATACAGCGATTCCGGAATCGGAAACGTACGCTTGTTGAGCACTGCGCCCAGGACCTGCACATGTGAAGCGCGCAAGCTCTCTGAGACCTTAATAGCCGCCTCCCGCCGAGTGGAACCCGCTTCAAGGACTAACACCAAGCCGTCGCTCAGCTGCCCGAGCGTCAAGGCGTCTGCATATGGAGTGAGCGGTGGAGCATCCATGAGCACAAACTCAAACTCTTTGCGCAGCTCTGCAAGCCGGATTTTGAGGTGTCCTGAACTAAGGAGATTGAGAGAGTCACCCGCTAGTGATCCACACGAGAGTAACCACAGGCGCTCGCCCCAAACCGGCTTTGCGAAAGACCGAATGGGCCCTGCGTTCAGCAGGGAATCAGTAAGTCCGTGATGGTTCGTGGTGCCAAACGATGTCGAAAGCGCGGGCGATCGCAGATTCGTTTCGACCAAGCAGACCGGTCCGTGAACGCTATTTGCAAGGATCTGTGCGGCCCGAGCACAAATTTCCGTGCAGCCGTTGCCGTGGTCTACACCCGCAAACACGACCACACGGGGAGGCTTTTGCGTTTGCAATAAGAAAATCTGTTGCACAAGTCTCAGTATCTCGGTGCCAGTCGCCTCATTGAGGTCGAGGGGAGTCACCTCCCGTGGGGCATTCCTTTCATGGACGTCGCTGTGCCCGATGGGCAGTGTCACCTCGGCAACAATACCCGTACGAAATACGCTGTCTTTGCCAGCCTTCTGCATCAATTCGAAGTTTTTACTCATTGTTCCCCGGGTCCCGCGTCTGAAGCACTGGAACGTTGGACCGATCCCGGGCCCGTTGTTAAGGCGGTTGCTCGAGTCTGGCCAAAGCGAATACGGTTGGAATGCTCGAACCAAGAGCGAAGACTTCGCAGTTCCCCCATCAGTTCAGGACCATAAGGGGCGAGTTTCGCAACGGTCGCGCGAGAGAGGCGCTGATTGAGTGTTAGGCGCGGCGAATCGCTTGCCTTTCCGCTAAGGGTGCTCTCGACCGCAGTAGGTAGTGTCAACGCAATGTCCGCCGATAGCTCCGCTGGTTGCGATCTGCTCCGATTGGCATAGATCGCAGTTAAGCTCAATGCAAGCAGGAGCGCACCGGTAACGGCAATCTTTAAGGCTGAGCGACCGAAATTGGATTGGTCCTTGCCAATCGAGAGAATCGCTGGCGGCGCACTTGTTTGGTTTTCAGCCGGCTTCTCCGGGGTAACAGGTTTTTCTCTCAGCGGTTCGAGGTCCAGGTCCGCAATGACGTTCACGATTATCGAGCGGTCGATAGTCTGCCGGCTCAGGGCGCATCCGAGTGACAGCGCGTTGAAACAGAGATTGTTGATGTTACGGGGGATGCCTTCGCTATGCTGAGCGATCAATTTCCGCGCCTCAGGACTAAACAGAGACGAATTATGGCAACCCGCGACCCACAACCGACGATCGATGTAAGCATTCACCTCCTCTTCAGTAAACGGATCGATCCGGATAACCATAGAAATACGCTGCCGTAGCTGAGCCATTGACGGACTAGCCAGTCGATCGGCGAGTTGGGGCTGTCCGGCAAGGACAATTTGCATCAACTTCATCCATGGAGTTTCAAAATTCGAAAGTAATCGGACGGACTCGAGGACTTTTTCTTCCATATTCTGCGCCTCGTCTACCACCAAAACGAAACGCCGCCCCGCGTTCATCTCCTCCATCAGAATCCGGTTCAGCTTATCGTGCATCCCGGGCAAATCCATCGCTGCAACGTCAACGCCGAGATCGAGAAGAACGTGGCGGATGAACTCTCGCGAGTCGCAGTCGGTCCGAAATACATAAGCGGTGCGAGCCTTGTCCCGCAGGTAATCAAGATAATGATAGAGCAAAGAAGTTTTGCCCATCCCCGGCTTGGCGATAAGAGCTAAGAAACCCCGATCGGTTTCCGTACCATAAACGAGCGACGCCAGCGCCTCCTGGTGCTTGCTTCCCAGGTAGAGAAATCGCGAGTCGGGAGTGACCCCGAAGGGTTGCTCTGAAAGCTTGTAGTAATTTAAAAACATTTGTGATCGAGCTCTCCGCCAAAAACACAAACGATCGGCCGATAAAGACAGTTTTGGACTATGGGACTATGTACGATCCAGCGCTGCCTCCGATCGAATATGGGACATACTTACGAAAATTTGTTATGAACTTTTCGGGCACAAATATCATATCCCCCGGCAATAGCTGGGCGTCCTCGTTTGCGTTCTTTCCGTGCAAGATGTCCTTGAGGCTAAGCTTCTTGACCTCGACCCAGTCAGACGACACGCGATGAAACAGAAAGACCTGCGTTTTGGCCGTGGGTGCAAATCCACCGGCAATTGCTATCGCTTCCGAGACAGTGGTGTCATGTCGCAAATCGTACTGCCCCGGCTTACCCACTTGGCCCGAGACTATGAAAAACGGCTTCTGAAAATCGACCAAATTGACATTGATGATCGGGTCGTGAAGTATGCCTGAGTAGGCTTTCTTCAGAGCCTGGACAATTTCTGGAACAGTCATGTCCTTAACGTACAAGCTGCCAGCACCCTCAAGGTCGATATAACCGTCTGGCTGCACAACAACGGAGCAACTGGTCGTCGTCGTGCAGCCAGACGGTTGGTTGAATTCCGGAGAGAGAGGAAACGATATCAAGAGGCCGTCGTCGGGTTGAACTTTGTATCGGGGATTTCGCGACTCTAGCGTAGGGTCGGCGGAAGCAGACTTGCTCGCAACTTCGGCATGAGCTGAAGTGTTTAGCGCTTCCTGACAAAGAGCAGCCGGCACAACAACTAGAGCGACGATTACAACGAATGGTCCTAAGGATTTTGCTCGGTACATTGACCCCTGCCCCTGGTGGTCAGTTTGGTAACCTTCCATGCTGGCGTGCTATTGCAGCCTCCTGGGATTCACGACGGTCGGACCGCTGGCAGACTCCGTCCGAAATGCGACTGCAGCGGCAAACCCCTTCGGGATTCCATGTTCTCGCTCAACTCGTAACACGGTCCCTTCGCCATGCAGTTGCACAGAACCTCTGCCCCGTTCCAAAGAGGGTAAGTAAACCTCCAACTCAAGGTGAACACCCGGCTGCGGCGCAACGTCTCCGGTTACGAAGACCCCGGCCGCGCTTATGTCTCGAATCGTTCCTTTTCCTTCCTGTAGCAACCCATCGGGTCGTTCCCACAAGAAAGAAACGGGTGCTCGAAGTCGATAACGCGTCGACATTCTAAGTTCCACCGCTACACCGGAAGGAGATGACAAGCTCAACCTTTCGCTCACAGGGAGCTCACCCGCTGACGCGTTCGCGACGCCGCCAGAGTAGGCGTGAACCAGCACAGCTACAAGAGTCAGATCGTTTGGATGATTGAGTTCTCTAGCTCTCACGTATTACGAGCCAGGCGGCTCCTGGAGACCTGCATACCTTTAAGTAGCAAAACGCACGAACTTTAGTTAGAGAGGACCATGGACCGCGGGTCGGCTTAGATACAAAAGGCTAGGAGAAGAATTACTCTACGGTCCAGGTTTCGCCTGGATACCGCCAGTCCCCAAAATAATGTGTCCAAAGAGAAAACATGAATCAGAAATCAATAGAACTTATCGAAAATCGCGAATTGACAAGAAAGTCCATCGGACCGTAGGATCGGTACTGTTTTAGCCTTCAGACTCTGTTTTTAACAAAGCAAGTCCAGCCCTTGCAAACCGGCGTGGTGACATATGAGAACAGCGTGCAGCTCGGGCGGAGTGCCTATCAGTGTAACTATAGCAGATGTGAATTTGATGGCTGCTCGTCTGCTTACTGATCAATTCAAGCGTCATTCTGATTTTGCGGTGGTCTCGTGCGCCGTCGATCGAGATTCATTGCTAAAGTCAGCGCGGGAAACCAGGGCAGACGTCGCCATTATCAGCGCTGACCTACAAGACGGGCTGCTGAGCGGCCTCGCTGCGCTTCGAGAAATTCTTCAGATAAATCCTGATCTGCGGGCTATTCTCTTATTAGACCGATCTGAACCGCAACTCGTGGTCGAAGCCATGCGTGCGGGTGCACGGGGAGTCTTTTCGCGAAGCGACTTCGCTTTCGTCTCATTGCGCAAGTGTATCCGTCGAGTGTTCGAGGGGCAAATCTGGATAGGGAACACAGAGCTGCAATACCTGGTCGACGCTCTAACCCGGTCGCGGCCGTTGCGCGTCGTGAATGCGGACGGGTTGAATCTCCTCAGCCGACGGGAGGAAGAAGTTATGCGCTTGGTCGCCGAAGGGTTGGGAAATCGCGACATTGCAGATCTGCTGAATCTGAGCGAGCACACGGTCAAGAACTATCTCTTCCACATCTTCGATAAATTGGGAATTTCAAACCGCGTAGAACTCGTCTTATATGCAGTCAGCAACCCGAAAACGGCACTGCCCGCGGCTTCCGAGCAAGAAAAGTCTCTGCCCACCGCCGACCTAAACGTGTAGAGAGCGTCTGGTTGTGAAATTTTATCCGCATCTCCCGAGCTGCTTCGTTTAGCCTTTGCCTATTTGCAAAAAAGGACTTCATTTGCCCTCTAGGTCGACCCCGTGTCGAGAGAAGTCATCGATCTGATCCGCAAGATGAGTCTCGCCAAACCCAAACGGGTTGAATCTTCTCAGCCGACGGGAGGAGGAAGTCATGCGCTTGATCGCTGACGGCTTGGGAAACCGCGAGATCGCCGGGTAGCTCGGTCTCAGTGAGCACACGGTGAAGAACTACCTCTTCCATATCTTCGATACGTTGGGAATTTCAAATCGGGTGGAACTCGTGTTATACGCGGTTAGCAATCCGAAGGGGAGCACGCCAGCACCGTCGCAGCAGGACAAGCTTCTCGCCGATCCTGTCGGGCGGCGTAGCCAGATACTCGGCACCTTCTTGAACAAACAACATCGTCGGGCGGAGGAAGGTGTCTGAACGTCAAAACACAGGTTCGGCCGCCGGGTCTCGATTCTTTTTGTTGGCCCCCTGGACTGAGCACCCACCGTCTCCGTTCGTTGGTCCATGTGGTCCGACGCGTTCACGATCCGTTCTTCCATGTGCGAGCAATAAATCGACTAGGTTGCCCGAAAGCACCTGTAAGGCCCTCGAGAAATTCCGGGCACGAGCGTCCACAAACGGCGGTGACACAGGCGTCGTACAGACGCACTAACTCGGATTCAGCACATCACTTGGTCGCCGTCGGATCTTATCGCGCGGCGGTGGACTCGCGAACCACTCCCGCTTCGCCTCTCTCGCGAGCCAAATACTGATCGTAGATCCACCGGTAAGTCGTCTCAAGACCCGTCCGCAGGGGGGTGCTCGGCTCCCAGTTGAGGTATTTCTGGATCAGCGTGTTATCACTGTTTCGGCCATTCACACCCTTCGGTGCGCTAAGGTCGTAGTTCCGCTGCAGCTTGATTCCGGCAATCTCTTCGACGAGGTCGACCAATTGATTGATGGTGACAGCTTCGCTCGATCCAAGATTGATCGGTTCGTGAATTTCGGACTCCATGATCAGATCGATGCCCTTGATGCAGTCGTCGATGAACATGAAGCTGCGGGTCTGGTTTCCAGTGCCCCAGATTTCGATCTCGTGCTTGCCAGAAAGTTTCGCTTCGATTACCTTGCGGCAAATTGCCGCCGGAGCCTTTTCGCGCCCGCCATACCAAGTGCCCCACGGCCCGTAGACGTTGTGGAAGCGAGCCACCCGCGTGTAGAGACCAAAGTCCTCGGAAAAGTGCCGGCACATCCGCTCTGAGAAGAGCTTTTCCCAACCATAGCCGTCCTCGGCAAGAGCCGGATAGGCGTCCTCTTCCTTGAGCGACGGCGCCTCGAATGTCTTCTGCTTGTCGCCGTTGTAGACGCACGCGGAGGAGGAGAAAAAAAACTTCTTTACCCCGAATTTCACCGCGGCCTGCAACATGTGGGTGTTAATAAGTACCGAAAGCATGCAAAGCGCTTTGTTATGTTCGATGAATCCCATGCCGCCCATATTGGCCGCGAGGTTATAGATTTCATGCGCGCCCTTCGCCGCCGTCTCGCAATTTGCTTTGAGGTTTAGATCAAGAGACAGATTCTCGACGTCGTCAAAGCGCTGATACCACTCATCGAAGGGTTTGACGTCGATTGCCCGGAGGCGCTGGTGACCCTGCGCGTACAGAGCAGAAATCAAATTTCCCCCGATAAAACCGCCGGCTCCCGTCACCACGATGAGATCCTGCTTGTTGTCGATCAAAACTCTACCCTCCACAGTTTCGACGTCATCTGATTTCTCAGCCCCTACTGAAGCGACGAGTCGGACTTCCTAAGCGACGTCATGCGCTGGCCGTCAAGGCTACTGGTCGGAGGAAGCGCGCCCCAGTAACCTTATCTTGCGAATATTACCGGAAGCTGTATCGCATTGTCCCCAAGAAAACGATGCCGATGCCTTAGAACGCAGACCGCCGGACGAGTTTCCGCGAAGCGAATACCCGAAACGGCTAGTCGAATATCGTGAAGCGCTATTCCCGCAATTGCCTGGCAGAGATGATGCCGTCCGGATGATGCTCACGCGGTAAACGCAGAGAAGCAGACAGGGCATTTTTCTAACTTTAGTATGCGTTTTTTCCGACCAGAACCGAAAAGACTGTCAGCAGAATAATTCGCAAATCAAAACCGAAAGTCCAATTCTGCAGGTAGTAGAGGTCATACTCGACACGCTTGTCGATGGAGGTGTCTCCGCGCCAGCCGTTTACCTGAGCCCAACCGGTCATCCCCACTCGCAAACAATGGCGGTGGTTGTAGTGGTCAATCTCATGCCGGAACTTGGTGGCGAAATGGGTAAGCTCAGGGCGTGGCCCAACGACGCTCATGTTCCCTTTCAGCACGTTGACGAACTGGGGCAGCTCATCCAGGCTTGTCTTCCTGAGAAGGATGCCGATCCGCGTCCGTCGCGGGTCCTCCTGGGCTGTGTGGCGGGCATCACTGTCGGAAGAGGGGGATATTTTCATGGTACGAAACTTGTACATCCGAAACGGCTGGCCATTTAGCCCGATCCGCTCTTGCGTGAAGAAGATCGGGCCCGGCGAGGTTACCCAGATCACCAGGGCGATCAAACCCATGAGCGGAAAAAGAACTATGAGCGCCACGGCCGAAAAACAAATGTCGAAAGCTCGCTTGAGCAGAACGTAGTCGGGCAGGTCACTCGGAGTTGCGGTAAGGTCGAGCATCTGCATTCGCCCAATTTGGAATAACCGTTCCCGCACGACGATGCCCTCGCCCAGGTCAACGATGGCACGTGCGGGGATGGACAGCTTCTCCATCGCCGTCATAATTCCGGGAATCTGCGAAAACTGCGCCGGGTGAATCGCCATCACCACCTCGTCAACTCCGTTTCCCGGATGCAGGCTACGCACGCTATCCAAGCTGTAGACATCCGAGTCCGTGACAGCCACTTCCTGGCCCGGGAGCCGAACGTGTCCAACCACTTGACAGGGGGCCAGCGAGAGGCGTTGGAGCCGAGCGGCCGCCTCGCAGGCAAACTGGTCCGCACCGACAATCAGGATTCGAGTTGGTCGGCCGAAGCCGAATTTTTTTCGGTAAACGAAACGGCAAATCGCGTGGGCAAACAGGGTGAGAGCCAGCAAGGCGATGATGCTGCATACGAAAAGACCGCGCGGGAAGAAATCGGCGCCGTGCGCGAAATACAATACGCCCAACAGCACGATCGCGGTGGCCAGGTTGGCAGACCAAGCGGCGCGTGCGCCGGTACGCTCTCGAAATAGCTCGTCAACGCTGGTCACATGGTAACGTTCCGCCATGAACGCCCATACAAAAGAACTGAACATTACAAGAGGAAGATGCCCACCGTGAGAGTAAGAAAGAGGGCGGCCAACAACCATCATGCTGAAGACCCAAAGACGCCAGCCTATCTCAAACGCGGCAAAAGGAAGAACATAGATGATGAGTTTCAGAAAAAGGCGATATGCTTTCAATCGAAAGAGCATGTTACTCGACCCTCAGAGTACATCAGTTAACTTATAATTGATGCAACAAGCGACAGCGAATGAACGACCCGCTTTAGACTAACAGACCTCTCCTGCGGAGAAATCGCTTGTGCCCATTTGAATACTTTCTGCGCTCAGTCCCCCTCCTGCCGGGCAGCCAGGGGGAGGCTGGAGACCTCGGGATCGACGCCACGGAAGAACTCGTCGTATGCGCGAAGCACCTGATCCTTCGTAAAATGGACTTCCACATATGCCCTTCCGTTGGCACCCAGTTGATGCCGCAAAGCGGGGTCCTGCCGGAGCGCGAGGACTGCGTCCACAAGAGCCCGGGGGTTCTCCGGGGGTACCACGACGCCACAGTTCCCACGGAGGATTTGACGGGCTGCTTCACTTCGCTCGCTCACCGCAGCCACGATCGGCCGGCCGGCAGCCATGTACGTGAGCAGCTTCGAGGGGATCACAGCGTCTTCGATGGCCGCTGACTGGTTGAGCAAGAGAACATCCGCGCTTGAATACATTCGGCTTAGAGCCTCGGCGGGCTGGAGAGGGAGCATGCGCACGTTGGCAAGATTCCGCCTCGAAATGTCCTGCTCCAACGTCCTGCGTTCCTCGCCCTGCCCCACCAGGACCCACTGCAACCCCGTTTCTTGCCTGCTTAGATCGGCGCCGTCCAGAACATTGATCAAGTATTGCTTCTTCCCCATATTCCCGGTGTGAAAAATCAGGAACTTTTCTTCCGGGAGTTGGTTGGCCAACCGGAATGCAGAATCCGGTTCGGCCGGGACGATATTAACCGTGTCGCCCCAGTCCGGGATAAGACGCAGCTTCTTCTCCTCGATCCCCCGACTCGTGAGCCGATCAATGAAGCCCCGGCACAAACAGATCACCGTCAAGGCTCTCCGGTAAATAAACCCCTCAAAGATGCGGGCCAGAGTAATCGCGAAACCGGGCTTCATAATGCCGGTAGCTAAAGCCGCATCGGAGGCGAGATCGGTCAGTTTGATTGCATACGGGGCACGCTTGATCTTTCCGAGAAGGTACGCCGTAAAAGCGACGGTCGGGGGCGGGCACGAGCAGTATATAACATCGCACGCTCCGGTGAACAGCCCAGTAACGAACGAGCTCAGAGCGAACGACAGATCGTATCCGAGCCGCTGGACCAAGCTGCTCGCTCTGGTGGGAACGTAGTGAACCACGCGATGAACTTTTACGCCGTTAATAACCTCGCGACGGTGCAGGGAGCCCCGGTAACCATCCCACACGCGCCATTCAGGATAGTGCGGGAAAGCGGTCACGACTGTTACTTGGTGACCTTGTGCGGCCAAGTGTTCGCACAATCCTGTCGTGAAGGGAGCCACGGATATTTTTTCCGGAGTGTAGTTGATGCCGACCACGAGGATGCGCATCGAGAATCCCCCGAATGAATACGCCTTGATCTAAAAGGATAAAAGAATTGGTTGACAGTGAAGGCTGCGGGTTAACATCTGGTGCCGGGCAAGTTAACGCCCGACCCTGCGTAAGTTTCCCGCGCAATATTGCCCCCGGAAACGGAAATTCGAACCGCGGTTTAGAATGGCCACTCCTCCCTCAGCGAGGCCCTGCGGCTTGCTAAGCTCACGTCTCTTAGATGCAGGGTCCGCCTTCGGCGGAACGTCAACGGTGAAGAATCTCTTGGTCACCTCCTCCAAACCTCAACCGCCACCGGATCTATGGCCTCTCTCTCCGAACTTCGCAAAAATGTCAGCCCTCGTCCCATTTTCTTCCACGTTCAAAAAGAGCAGCTCGTAACCCCACGAACGCAACATCCGACAACATTCATCCTGCATCTGGCGACCGTGAGTTGCCAAGAATAGTTTTGGCCTATGCCTCCGGAAACACTCTTCGGCTCCCTCAAGAGCCTTATACTCCGCGCCCTCTATGTCCATTTTGATGCAATTAGGAGGGGCAATCCTCTGCTCGCGGACAAGCACGTCCAGCGTCGACGTCGTGACTTTGAAACTACCGCTTGTTTGCAATCGGCCCATCGCACCGGTTTCTTCGGTCTGGAAGAAGGACGTTCCTACCTGATCGCAAATTGCCATTTCAAAGGTTTCAACGTTCTTCACGCGATTCAACTTCAAATGCTGATGCAAGTAGCGGATGTTGATTGGCAAAGGTTCGAATGCAAGGACTCTTCCCGGATCGACGAGGAAGGATGCCAGCAATGAATAGAAGCCCACATTGGCCCCGACGTCATAAAACACAGACCCTCGTTCCACTTCCCGCACCATTTGCTTCTGGAGAAACGGCTCATAGGCCCCCAGCCAAAATGCATGCCGCTGAGAGCCTACGATCCACTTCCTGCCTCGCAGAGGACCCTTCAGGATCGGAACCGTCATGCCGCGCGGCAAGATCCTGAGCGGATAACGAATCGCCTTCCCCAAGAGCGTGGAGTCGGACAGCGTTGAAAGATTTATCAGGAGAATACCTCGTCCTCGTGACGGCCAAACAACATTGCAGAAACGGAGGATCCCAGGGCCCCGCAACGATTTTCACCCAAAAGAGGCGAGGTTGGGTGACCGTTTGGCCGAAAGAGCCGCCTCGTAATCACGGAGCCGCTGCTTTGCAACAGACTCCCAGCTGAAATTGCGCGCGATCTTTTGGGCTCCGCACAAACCCATCCGTCTTCTTGTCTCCGGAGTTTGCAGGGCCAGCAGTGCCTGAACCATATCGGCTAGATCATTCAATCGATAGGAGATGCCATTGCCGTCGATGCGCTCCGCCGCGGACATGGTGTGATTGGCAACGATGGGAAGCCCACAAGCGGCAGCATCCAGCATGGACATGGACTCTTGAGCGGGCCACACAGCAATGTCGGCGGCACGATAGAAATCCCGCAGCTGAAAAAAGGGAACGAACGGATGCGTAACGCATCCAGCCCGCGATGCGATCGCTCCGGCTTGCGCGCCGTTGCCTACGAAAAGTCCACGGAAAGGAAAACCTGTCCGAGACAGTTGCTCAACCGCACGAGCCAGTAATTCAGGGTTCTTCTCGTTGTCGAAACGTCCCGCGTAGACACAAACGATTTCCGAGTCCGCAAATCCTAGCTGATGGCGCCGCTCCCTCCTGGCAGCGATATCCTCGTCACTGGATGCTGGATGGAAGACCTCAGTATCGACGCCCAATGGGGAAATTCTGATCTTCTCACTTTGAACGCCAAAGAACCGCACGGCTATGTCCGCACAATCGACGGTGATTGCATAGCACAGTTCCGTCTGCAGGCTAACGAGTCGCCCGGGGATGGTTCGCGTTAGCGCGGACTGCAGGTTCTCCAAGCTGAAAGAACGAGGGTCTTTGGCGGCCAGCGGAAACACGGAGGCATGATAATGACAGCCAGTAAAAAGCCGGTAGCCGAGAGGAAATTTGAGCCAGGCGGCATCCATTGCAATCCAACCTATGGGAGTCATGGTTTGCACTATATCCGGTCGAATCGAATGCAGTTCTCGTCGCAGGCCTGCAATCCGCATATAGCCGAGGGTCTTGCGATGTCCAAGGATATGCACGTGGAAACCGTCACTCGTTTCCACGGTTCCCGCCGTCAGCCTTTCAGAGAAGTCTTTGTAAGCCCTATTCGTGGCTCTCTCACGATAATCGAGGGGCAGATCGGTAGCGAGCACATAGGTTTCAACTCCCAGTCGCGCCAAATACTTGGGTAGAACATTTTCCAGATACCCCATACCTCTGCCAAACAACTCCGAAAGGAGGACGACTCGCATCGTGAGATCTCTTGATATTCCCTAGAAATCCGATCCTCGCAATTCGCTGATCGGGGCAACACCCGTTGGCGGTCCAAAGCCACGGGTGTGAGGTCGGGATGCGTCAAAACAGTTTAACGCTTGCTGATAGATCGACATCAGTTTTAAGTAATTCGCCCGATCGGTGTACTCAGACAGGTATTTTTGCCGAGCGTTCGATGACCATTCCCTCCAGTCGGCCTCCGTCGCGCAGAGCGCGTCTCCCAGCGAAACCGTGAGAGAATCGGTATTCCCGGGAGAGAACAATAATCCGTCTTTTCTGTTCGTTACTGTCGTCGCAAACGCACCGTGATCAGGGACGATCACGGGCGTACCTACTGAAAAAGCCTCGAGTACAGCCATGGGAAAATTCTCGTACGCCAGAGACGGCAACGCCAGCCAGCGGCTCTCGCCGATGATCTGGATCACTTTGTTTCGTGGTTGAACACCACACCACACAATGTTTGGATTGCTGCGATAGCGCGCTTCCAACTCCGGCCGATCCGGTCCGTCGCCAAAGATCATCAGCTGATGCTCCGCCGGTGCGAGCCTGGTCCAGGCCTCCAACAGCAGATGTAGGCCCTTGAAATGCGAGATTATTCCGGCAAAGACCACCCTGGGAAGACGAGCCGCCGTCGGCTCACCTGGCTCAGGGCTGAAGTTCGGTTTCACAAAGACCCGATCCTGAGGTAAGCCTGAACGCAGCATAACCTCTCTGCTGAAGTCTGTCAGCACGATATATGCATGAACCTTCCTCTGGAAAGTTCCGAGGCACCGATGAATTACGTTCTGGCTCGTGACAGCTGCCGTTTGCCAGAACGAGTGACGAAAACAGCGGTAACGAAGCGCTGGCCATGGAAAACGGCCGACACACTTCTGGCACGGTAGCTCTCTCCGAAGCAGAAGGGAATTCGCGCAAGTCAGGCGAAAGTTGTGTAGCGTCTGAACAACTGGTATTCCCTCGGCCGCCGCAGCCCAGAAGACGCTTGGACTGAGCAGCGGAAAGGTATTGTGTACATGGAGAATGTCCGGCGAATGCCGCCGGATCGCCTCCTTCACTGCTGAGTAGCCTCTGAAGGACCAGACGGTTCCAAATCCGGTGGCCGCCAGTTTCCACCAACCGGCCCCTTCCAGTTCCCCCGTCCAAGCAGAGACACACTCTATTTTGTGACCGTGCCTGCGCAGGAGATCGGCTTCGAGCGTGACAACCGTGTCCTCTCCGCCCCAGCCCGGACGATACTTGTTATGTACTTGAAGGATCGAGAGACGATCGCTCATCTAAGCCGATCTCATGATATGAGGCGAGGCGGGGGTGAATTTCGCCTGCATCCCCCTGAAATACCGATAAAACGATACGCTAGAGCGGCTAACCCGGCACTGCAAGTCGATTTCCCTGTCGCCCCAGATTGTAACTCTCTTCATCGTCATTGCTCCGCCGGTATCGATCTGCAGTGGTAGACGATTCTTGCCGGGCCACACCCCGATACCCAAATGTATCCCGAAATCGCGTGCCGTTTCCCGAATTATCGGCGATTGATTTCCGTTTGGATAAGCAATGATCTCTGGAGTTTTGCCGGTTATCTCGCGAATGTCATTCTGAGCACCTCCGATTTGCTCCTTGATTTCGGCATCGGAATAATTCGTGAGGATGGCATGGTCCTTTGTGTGGTTGCCCAGAAAGACATGGGGATGTGTTGCAAACTTTCGCAACTCGGTGGCGCTGAATGGCCGATCTAGATCGCCCAGGGGATTCAGACCCGCCTGCCCGAATTCCTTCCGCAGCTGGAGCTCTATCTCAGAAGTTCTAAAGCGCTTGTAACGTGCTATCGCGCGGCGAATATCCACTTCTGTCCGATTTCGCTTCCGCAATTCCCGAAAAACGACGTCCCACCAGAATGCTTTCTCATACTTTACGTGATCACTCGAAATGAAGAATACGGCCGGAACGCCGAACTCCTCCAAAACGGGCAACGCTCGAATATTATTGTAGTAGCCGTCATCAAAGGTAATCAGGGCGTACTTTCCGTCAGGCTCGAGCCTTTTCAAAATATCCGTCGGTGACACGAAACTATACGACTGCTCTCGAAAGTGCATCACAAATCTTCTCAGCATCTCTACTGTGATGCCTTGTTGAGGATCTGCCGCTCCGGCCTTAACTTCGTCGCTATCGCAGAAAAGCCCGTGGAAAAGGAATGTCAGAATCGATCCCCGCTCCTCAGTTACAGTTAAACACGGACTCGCCAGCATTTCATCTAGCGACAAGATCATACGTTTTAGAAGAAGATCAAATGTCATGTGCGTCCGATTCATTTGACCAGTACGCAAAACACTCCGGTAGAGCGGAATTTGCCGAGGAATGTGTCGGTATGATACTTTTGCGGCCAACATGGAAAATTGCTGATGATAAAGTCCAAGAAAACAACCAGTCGCGAATTGTATGCTTCTGTGTGGAGTTTTCTGTTGAGGAACATGATAGGTGTAAAGCAGCATTTGCTTTCCGAGACGACGTGAAATCCCGCGTTCTTGATGAAAAGGCGCAAGAGATGAAGTGGTATCCCTCTTTCATGCTTCGATAGACCTACCCTCGGGCGTCTCCAATCACCCATAGAAACAATGGGTTCCCTGATCAGCACACTCCCACCTGGTTTAGTACAGCGATAGAGTTCCCTAATTACGGTTGAAACGTTTGGAACGTGATGCAACACGCTGAAGGCTGTGACGAGATCGAATGTGTTGTCCGGGAACGGCATGGATCCGTCAGCGGTGGGTCTCACGTAGTTTGCCCTGACGACCGGACGAAGATTTTCCGACGGCTCAAGAATTGTAATTTTGCCTAATCGCTCAACGACTGGGAGGAATTCCGAACCGTCGCCTCCCCCCAATGACAGCACATTGGAAAATATTCTGTCCGGAAGTTTCGCATAGCCATAAAACCTGTTGAGCGCGTAGTATTGGTACCTCCATTCGGTGCCCCTGATCGCGGTTGTGGCTTCTTTCTCATCTGCGAACCATGCAGCAATCTGTTCATCGGAAAAGTCGTCACCGTAAAGTTTCTTCCCCGCAAGGCACTCTTTGATCTCATTAGGATCTTCAGGAAGTCTAACCATGGGTGACTGAACTCAAGTGATCTCAATCATTCCGAGTTCCACAACCAATTATACAGGCGTTACTCCCGAGAGACGAAGCTGTACTCCTCTCCGTTGGGTGAGACGCTAAAGATCTGGTATCCAGCACAGTTGAGAGATCGGATCGCCTGCCTGGTCTTTTCGACCCCCACTTCCGGCCATCGATGGTGAAACTCGACGAGCAACTGCTTAATCGGGATTTGCTGCGAAAGTATATCCGCCAGAACCCGATACTCCGCGCCTTCAATGTCCATTTTCAAAAGATCAATCTGCTTGTGGCCGAGCATTTTCATAATGCTCGTCAAACGATACATGGAAACCTCGATGGCTGGCCATGGTGTCGCTCGTTCGACCAACGTATGCGAGACCTCTGTGGGATTCATGGGAGGGAGGAACTTAGATGTCCCATCAAAGTCTGCGAGTCCATATGGCTGGAATTTCAAGTCAGGTGGCAACTTCTGATTTCTCAACCAAGTAATGGACTGCGGCGTGGGATCAAAGGCGTAGACTCGCACACCAAAGCAACGAATCAATTCCACGTCAAACGAGACATCCTGACCCACACCGAAGGAATAGACCACACTGGAAGGAGACAAGTAATCCGGACAAAAACACCACCTCGCTCCCTCACTGCCTAGCGAGACTTCTCGGCATCGAATTTGCCGACGCTGCCAGAGCTCATGGCCGCGCACAGCGTGCACCATGCGTTTTAGTTTTTGGTACGATCTGCGCCAGGGTGTCAAATCTAACCAGCCTAAATGCATTCGATCAACGATAGGTCCCGGGCTCCTTGGTCGCTTCGACAAACAGTAACTGACCAATTAGATCACGCATGAATGTCGTCTCGAGGCGCTGACCGAGCCAATTTCCTATCGGAGGCCAGAGCGACAGGGCGCGAGGATCAATCTGTATGGGCTGCAGCACACCGATTCGAAATAATCCGGACAACTCGTTCTTGATCTCGTCACAGGTAAAACGCCGATAGAAGATCCCGTTAGAGTGATGCCCCTCTTGGCCCTTGTGCAAAAGTCGCCGCAGAGTACTGTAGTAGTAGACCGTAAGAAGCAAAACGCCAGCCCGAGTGAGTGCCGAATGAACGCCTTGTAAGAACTTAGCTCTCTTCGCAGTTGTAGGGATGTGTTCGAGAAGCTGCGTTGAGAGAGCAAAGTCGATACTCGCCGGAGCGATGCGCAGTTGCGTGGCATCGCCCCAGACAAGTCCGAGATTCGCTCCGACACCCACTTTCTCCGCGAAGACCCGAAGTGACGTCTCCGAGATATCGCTTGCAAGGACGGCACGGGCATGAGGAAGAACATGAGTGGTAATCCGCCCCGTACCGCACGCAAAGTCCAGCACTACTTTGCCCACAAATGAGGACTTCTCCTTCAATAGGGCGGATAATTCAACGAAATTCGCCCATTCGCTAAAGTGCGCGTCGTACGCCTCTGCCTTCAGGTCTCTTGCACCTTGTTCGTTTACAGATATGGGATCGAGGGGTTCTTGTCCCGGGAGGATCCTCAGGATTCCATGGCGAATCTCATAGCTAGCCCCGCATTTCATGCAACGCGCAACACCGGCGTCGACATAGTTCAATTGCGTCGCTTGAGCGACAACAAGCGTCCCTGAGTCCTTCGGACAAAGTACGAACTTGATTAGTTCAATGGGAAAGCCGGCGGCCATCTCAATCCCTCTTTAGTCGCCCTGGTGTGGCATCAACGAGAAGTTCGTCCGACGAATCGGAGGATTTGTTCGTGTTCACCCGATTGGCAAAAATGCTCCAAGATGCTCTTCTCCATACCCTGACCGCGAAACGCCAGGCCTTTGTCACTAGGAGATAGTCAGCAACATGCCAACACCCCAGCGATAAACGGATTTGCAAAGACTGTAACTCTGTAGAGAGGTTTTGTACTCCCTCCAAATTGCCTTTTGTAGAAGGATTGTCCCCACATTAGATGGAACCGACTGAACCCTCTCTGAATCAGGTATTCAATAGTTCGCCATAACACTACACTTCCCAGATTCAGCTCGTCGAACTGCGGATCGTGAGCAATTGCTATGAGATAGACCTCGTTCGCGTGAACGAAGGAGAATGTGCCGGCAACTATTCTGCCCCTGTAAACTAGGCTACAGAGCAATCCGCAATCCTTGACGGACCTCCAGCGGTGCTCTCGCAGCTCTGGTGTCCAACCTGCTTTGATACCCTTCTGACTCAAGCGCAGGCAATTCAGGTCTAACAGGCGATCGTAAGATTCCCTTGAAATCTCCGCTCCATAATGACTGCTCAAAGGCCCATTCTTCTCCCCATTCTCTTTGAAGGCGTCGTACATAATACGGCAAATGTTTTCTCGTTTTCCTCCCAAGACGTTGCAAATATTCGGAGCAGCTCTTCGGCAGCTCGATGCAAGAGTCTTCCCCAATTCGCTCCGTCCGTACTGCGTCTAAAGTGGCTTTCCACTCGGGCAAATCGGCCGCTGCTACCCACTGTACGTGGGCCGCACTGACACGATGGCGCAGAAGAAGCTCGCCAAGTAAACTGTTTCGTGGATCAATTGGGCCGCAAAGTTCCAGTTCTCTGAACATACCCGCCCATTTCCGTTCCCGATAGAAGCATTTCTCAGTCGTCTCCCCTGAGGCGTTCTCGACGAAGGAGACCCTTTCCGCAGGCGGAAAACAGTAGTATTCGGCAAACCCCATGGACGAGAACCAATTCGGCTCATGGCATACTTCGAGGCGATTTCTCATCTCGGCAGAAAGCTCCGCGAGTGAAAAATCGTGAAACCTGCCCTGATCTAGCTCTGCTCCACCTGAATTCAATGATCGCATTCTAGCGCCACTGTTCCTTATACTTTTCAATTTGTTTATCGGTCAGTCTAGGTGAGATCAGCGAAATGCGTTCCTCCAGGGTGGCCCTATACCACTCAGGCAGCCGCTTGCGCAGAGCACGTGTATCAGGAACCAGGCTGCTGTAGTCGACTGGCAGGAAGTGAAAGCCGCATCTCTCGAACCACGTGAACAGAGAACCAAAGAAGATTCGCCTGTAGGCTCTCGCGAGAAGGGCGTTCAAACCTGTAGTCCGTGACAGCTGAAACGTAGACCGAACACCCATTCAGAAGTCCTTAGAAAGCTACACTGCAGCCGCGGCATTGCGGTTCGTCCGCCCTACGGACTCGGAGAAACCCCTTCTTGGAAGGCCCCATGTTTCATTTGCCGGAAAGAGGATTTGGAACTCGCCGTAGACTCAGGTGGCATCAAATAGATCAGTCCGATCAGCAAGCCGAACCCTCCTGACAGCAAACTTGTAAAAAGCGAGATATTTGCCAGGTTGTACGCCGCGTAGGTGGTTACCAGAGCGACAAGACGTGGATCATGTCGTCGCGACAGAGAATCGAGCGCCCAGAACACCAGCGCGCAAAAAACAGACACAAGGATGATCCCCGGAAGCCCAAATCCGCCGATCCCATCCGTCGCCCAGAAATGTGCCGTCGCATCGAGGCCGGTCGTCCCGGAAAAAGCCAAACCAACCTCTTGCCCGATTGGATATTGATATGGGTAATGCACGAACCAATTGACCCCCTTAATATGCGAGAGGTGGGTCAGCGGATTGCTCTGGAAAAAGTTGTAGTATTGGGCCGTCACGAGACCATTGATGCTCACGACCCGCATCAATACCACGAATAGCAGGATAGCCAGAAGCGGGCCAGGGTCGTAGTCGACGAGCCTATAGGAAAGACACACCCCACCAAGAAGCGCCAAAGACGCGAATGTGATCTTGATCCCGAAGGGGCGCTCTCTACCCTTGGTCAGAAGTAGGTAGAAGGCCGGGACGAACAATATGGATAGGATCGAACCCTTCGTGCCCCCTACGCTGTAGACGAGAAGCTGGCCCATCGCCCCGGATATAAAAAACCATTTACGTCGATAGTAGAGACCGAAGCCCATCAGGAAAGGATTGATAGCCCCTGAAAGAAGCATAAATGCGTAGTTAACCTGGCTTCCCTCCGCGAGGTCACTCGAGGAATCGCGCAAGTCATACACGTCCGAAAACGATACAATATGAAAATGATTGTGGAAAACGATGATCATCCAAAGCGCGAGGACAGCGCTCACGTATACAAATGCTCTCCAAAATATACGACGGGAGACTCTGATCGGTTGAACAGTAAATAAGGGGAGAAGATAACTGGAGCCGGTAATCGCAAAGCCGGCAAAAAGCGTCAACATAAGGTTTCGAATCTCAGCGGGACGATCAAAGCCTGCGAAAAGCGGAACAAACATGGAGGGAATGATCACAGTGATATACAACACCCAGTATGCCAACTGAGAGGGCCGCCGAAGCTTGACTGGCATCCACAGCACTGGCAGGACACTCAAAATCCATGCCAACACCAAGTAGCTTCTGCCCGGCGGGTTATAGTCGAATCCGAAGTAGTCCCAGGTTGGATACAGGTAGCTTTCGTACATCCATTGAAAACATGCAACGTAAACCAGGATACCCAACACCAGCATCAGCCGATGCCTGTGCGGGCTTGCACTGTTACTCACGGCTTGTCCGGTACCCGTCGGCATATTCACTCTCAGACCAAGACTGGGAACCCCAGATAGTCGGCAATCTCTCGTTTCTTCAAACGGACCTCGTTTCGGTCTGTCACGCCAGATCATCCTGCTTCAGTGCCGTGGTCAAGTCCACGAATCGTTTTTGAGCCCGAGAGCACGCGATGAACGCGATTCCAAGAGCCAGCGTATAGACTCCGGCCGAGGCTAACATCCCATAAACCGCGCCTCGCAAACCGAAATGAATGATGAGCGGCAGGCCAACGAGGAATGTTGCCGTACCGCTGGCCACATAGCTGTAGAAAACAGCTTGAGGCTTTTCCATGGCTTTCAGGGCAGCATTTATCGTGTGGCCGATTCCGTAGACGAGTGGAAGCAACGCCATCGCTCTTATGAGATCCGCGACATCATCAAATCTTCCGGCATAGAGAATGTGCATCACTGACTTGCCGAATTGCATGACGAAAGCCGCGAAGCAGAGGGTGATGAGAACCCATCCGGTACAGTAACGCTTCCAGAGCGGAGTCAAGCCCGCCAGCCCTCGCGACGCAAAACGAAAAGACAGCATGGGAAGGATCAAAAGCGTCACCGCAGCGAAGAGCTGATCGAGTGGAACCATGAGATTGTACATCGCGCGCAGGTCTCCCACGTCTTTCACCGAAAGAAATGCCGCCGTGAGCCAATAGTATCCCTGCGTAGTCAGTTGAAAGACGAGCGCAGTGACGAAAACCCAGCGCGAATAATTCCAGTGCTCCACCCAGTACTTGGGCTCAATTTCTTGAAAGCGCCCCGGCCCCTTTCCAGGCAATTCGTTCAACACAAATAGCGCCGCGATACTCCATGCGATTGCGACAATCAAGAACGCGGTAAAGCCATCGAAGATCCCCAACCGTATTGAAATCCACAAGAGAATCAAGCATGTTGCGAAGAAGATCGAGGAAAACTTGGCAGCGAGATCGGGCCTTCGCCTGATATAGAAGGTCCGACGCACAAAGGAGGCTGTAAGCAGGAAACCGCACGCGAGGGCTAAACCAAGCAGCGTTCGGGTTGCAAGAGCGGGCGCAGTCCACGCGAGCACGCGCCAGGCGAGCCCGAGCGCCGCGACTAAACCGAAAGTCAGGGCAGCATTGTATCTCCAGAACAATCGTGCATACGCCGGGAATTGTCCGCGATAGCGGCCCGAACCATGGACGGTATAAGCCTCGAGAAGTGCCGCATTGTGAAGCCCTGCAAGGAACGTGAAAATCGTGTAGACCAGGGCAAAGACACCGTACTCCTCGTTGCTCCGGGTCCTGGCTAGCGCGATATTGACCACAAACATTCCGCCAACCGAGAGACCTTGGTCCAAGACACTGAAGACCATTTGGTGAACCCGACTCCGGGATAGTGAGCCAGACACAAGTGAGGTTACCAACTGCTTCACGCGTCCCGTCATCAAGCTCTCTTCTTTCTCACCAACCGGCCGTTGGTCCTTGATCTCCGCACACGGACCCCTTCCCCGAAAGCTTAAAGCTTACAACCATACGAGGAGCCAGCGAGTCTCCCCTCATTCAAGACGCAGTTTCGACGATCACGGGGTGGGCGGTCGTGCGAAACGTAGCAAACTTTCGAAGTCCGTTCGATAGCGGCTAATCCGGAGATTTTTCTTTATGCCTGCCGAAGCGGAGCCAGACTCGATGAGTCATGTTCTGGAAACGCGAGCCATTCGGCGTGGCCCACGGCATATTCGCATCCATTGTCTGGACAACCTCTCGCGCCAGAATCTTGGCGGGATGGTTCGATTCAGTTTGGTCCCAACGCGCCCGTGCAAGCACGATCAGTGCGGCTCCGGCCAAAGCGAGCATCGAGCAAGCAAGCGCGATGAGCATACGCGGCGGGAAAGAGGGTTTTTCAGGCATGTTAGCGGGATCGAGAACCTTGACGCTCGGGGTCTCTTTTGCCTCTTCGACCTTCGTGAGTTCGTACTCTTGTGTTAGAGATTCAAATATCGTTTCCTCGATTTTTGTTTGCCGGTAGAGGTCGGCATACCCCACGCCGAGCAGCGGAAGTTGCTGTATCGACGGATAGATAGTTTGCGCATTTCCATTGTCCGTCGGGGTCTCGGAATCGGATTTTCCACCTAGTTTTTGAAGTTGGCGGCGAAGCTCATCCACTCGTGCTTGCGCAGATCGAACGCGTACGTTATTGTCCGTGTACATCTGCTTTAGACTCTCGAGTTCCGTCTGAGTAGCGATTAGCTGTCCCTGCAGCGCGGCAGTGGCTTCGATCATCGCTTTACCTTGCTCCGGGATGTTCAGGGCCGTGTTCTTGCTCGCAAACTGGCTGAAATTTTTCTCTGCGGATTCGAGGTCCTGCTTGACTTGGGACAATCGGCCTTCCAAGAAAACCCGCTCGCGGTGCGCGGCGGTAGTGTTTACCTGGGCAACGACACGATTCAGTTCTTCCACGTACTCTCGAGCCATGGCCGTCGCTCGCTGCGGGCTGCGGTCGCTTATACGCACGGTGATAATTCCGCTTTTGCGGTCTTCGTTGATCTCGGTTTTGTCCTTCAGATCGGCGCGAGCATCTTCCCATCGGCTTACGCCGTAGATTTTCCGCAGGTTAAACCTGCTAATCAGGTCGTCTTGGACCGTTCGGCTTTCCAGAATCCCGACAAAAAGTGCACCCGAACTCTTCAGGCCGAGAACATCGCTCGCCAGTGAACCTAGGCCAGATCCCGCTTTACCTGCTAGCAAAGCCAGCATCTGCATGCTCGAATTATTCTGGTCCGGAGGCATTAAACGCGTTGTTGATTCGTACTGGCGTGGGATAAGAAATGCGACCAATATCCCCAGGATCAGCCCCAAGCCCGTAATGCGGATGAGAAACCGTCGCCTCTCCCAAAGGAGACGAAGTTTGGCTCGACAGCGCGTTCGCTTGCTTGATGATTTTCGACTTCTTCAGCGAAAAGCGTCTCGTCATACCGAGGCACAACGGCATCTTCGCGGCCGGTATGTTCTCGCGTGGCTGACGGAGACTTTTCGCTCATGACTTGTCCATATTAATTCGGGCGGACCGCATTGGCTGTACTGGCGGCCTTTGCCGCTCGAGCCTGGCCTGAATCGCTCGCTCCTCTTCGTTCCCAAGGCCAAAAAGTCAACTGCACGCCTGCGGTCACATTGGTTTGTCTCGTCGATGTAATGACCGGGAAGTCCCAAGTTTCATACTGCACGGAACCGGAGAGACTGACGCTAGAACGGAGCCAGAAAGAACCGCTGGCTTTCACGTCGGTCAATGTCCCACCGCCGGGAACAAGTAGCCGACTGACCTTTTCATGCCGGAAGCTTAACTGCAGATTATCTTTAGGCGTAAACCAATAAGTCGACCAGGCCTGCGCCCCTTGCCCCTCCCGGCCGATCCAGCTCCCGATAAGGCTTCCTAGATTGGTGTATCCGCTGCGGTATCGAGTATTCCAATAGAAGAAGCCATTCTCAAGCAAGCGTTCATTGCTCGGCAGGTCCGTGTAAATCCCCTCCACGCGCAAGTCCAATTTCGGAATCTTTGGGATACGGGGCAAATAGAGACCGCTCGACACGGCGGCCTTGTTCCAGCTGCGCCACGGGCTAATTTCATCATCAGTGAAAGCATCCCCATAAAACGTAAGCCAATCCCGCAACTTCGGTACTCGATACGTGAAGTCAAAGCCCCCTCGCCGGTCGCCGGGATCTCCCGGGGTTCCCGGCGCCGCGATGCTACCCCCGGGAGAGACAGCTTGCAGCCACTTGTGTAGCGTAAATGGAACGCCCGCTCCGGCCAAAAGAGTGGTGACGCCCATACCCATTTCCAAATTAGGCGAAGGCTTCATGCTAATTTTTTCTCCTTCGATAAATGGCTGGTCGCTGAGGGGCTGCGTCCAGGAGCCGATAATCCCAGTCGGAACCCTAAACACGAAGTTCTGCCCAGCCTAGCCGCCCGAGAAACAACTGCACTCGAACGGGCCCAACGTTTTGAAAATGCTCGGCAACGTAAACGGTGTCACTCGATTGATTTGGAACATCTCTATCGGTTCAGCGTTGTTGCTGAAGAGCATAGGTCCGCTTTGGTCGGGCCCCCACCACTACTCTTGTTTGCCAAAAGTAATCTGCCAGTTATCAAATTGCATTCCCACATAACCTTCGAGCAAGTCCGTCTGTCCGATCGTCGAGGGTCGGATTGCCCGGGGGAACCATCGGAAGAACCCCGCAGTCTGCTGTATCACCTGTCGCGCCGAAAGCGGCAGCGCGGGAGCCGAAGGCGCGTACTGATACTCGGCGCGGACATAGCCCACCAGCGGCCCAGCGGTCGCCCATCCCGACGCCCCCGCAATCACGTTCGTTCCTTGCTCATAGGGTCGACCGTAGTCATTCACGATCGTCTGGCCATAATCGTACTTCGCGCCGTCGCTCAGCGGCCTGCCGCTGATCCCGGTCACACGTGCGTAAACCGATTCTATCTGCGCGCTGCGATTCGTGCCGCCCCCCAGCAAATTCAACTCGCGCGCAAATTCATCGTTCAAGTCTTCAAGAATGCGGCTCGCTTCCGCCGGACTCGCGGAGTCTTCGGTAATCTCATCGCTCGCGTCACTGATCAGCCGCGCGCATTCCATGCGAGTCCACGGCCTCTGGCCCAAGAAACCTTCGGGCAGATAACCGAGCGCCTCCAGGCGGTCGAGCGCCGGATAAATCCAACTGTCGAGCGGAACATACGGCGATCCCATATCTTTTCGATGATAGGGATGGTCGCCGAGTAGCATTTCTGAAGCGCTGTTCCATTCGCCTCCACCCAACTCCGGATCGTGACGCTTGTTATAGACAAATTCCCCGGTCAGCCACCCGATTGCGCTGCCGACCAGCACATCCGACGTGAAGTGCTGTTTGCCCTCGACGCGCGCTGCGGTGATGGCGGCTGCCGCTCCGTACGCGAGAAGCTTTGGCAACGGCCCAGGATATTCATGGCTCAAAACGCTGGCGGCCGCCCACGCCACCGCGGCATGATCGGACGGAAAAGAATCGCCGCCGCTCCAAAATTCTCCGTTATGGTTGCCTTGAAACGGCCGGTTCCGGCCCGTGGCGTATTTCACGGCCGTCGGTAATCGCCAGACTGTCTATTGCCGCCTCTCCGGCCAGCAAGCCCGCCTCCCGCGCGTGATCGTTGTCCGTAAAGTGCCCCCACAGATAAAGCGCTCCGGTGCCGCCTGCAAGAGCGGCGATTCCGTAATTCGACAAACTCACGTATCGGTTCTGGGTATGCAGGCTATTCGATATGTGCAGGCTCGTGTCCCGATCCGTTGCAATCAGCCCGGCGGTTATTCCACCCAAGGGGACAAGCCAAACGCTGTCCTGCACCCTTACTCGAGCTGGCGCCGTCCAGAGCCCTGCCTGATCTTGTGCAATGTGCTTCAGAAGCGAAACTCCCAATGAATTCTCGTAATCCTCCGAACTATCGGTGGAGTCCGAAGGTGCGGTCCCAGGCTGCACGTGCCCATTCGACCCCTCACCGGCACTAGCCGCGGCCGCCTGGCTCGATCCACTTGAAGGCTCTGCCGCCGTTTGGCAATAACTCGTTCTGGTTGTAACAGTAAAGCTAATTAGAAAACAAGCCAACACAAGTTTTGTCCGAAGTTCTACCCTTGCGCCAGCCATCAGTAGCGCAAGGCGATGAACACAGTGCTCGCGATAGACGAAGCCACCGATGCCGCGGTAAACAAGTTGGCCCATTGCACGCCGCCGCCGATCGCCTTCTCGGGTACGACCACCGTGTCCCCGGCTTGCAGCACCGATCCAAGAGAGCTTCCGGTCCACAAGCCTTCCCTTCGCCCGATTATCGAGCCGTCCGCGCGAATCACGAAGATCGCCTTCCGATTCGCTGTGGTTGTTACTCCGCCAGCCTGTTCCAGATACCATTTCACGCTTTTGCCGGGCCGGTAGGCAACCGCCGTGGGATTGAAGACTTGCCCGGTCACCATCACGTAGTCGGGACGCTTGGGAATGATGAGCGTGTCTCCCGCTCTCGCTTCGATATCGGCCGATTTGTTTTTCCAACGGTCGATGCGGGATGAGATGCGAATTGGGATGCGTCCCACGGGTGCATTGGTCGTCAACTGCATCAATGTGGTCTCGTATTGGCCGAGAGCCATTTCCTTTGCTTGTTTCTGCGCCGGCGTAGTGTCCGGCATAGCCTGCAGGCTCCCCTCGGCGTCCTTCACGCGTAGCACGAGTTTGTTCTGCTCCTTCGTCTCCAGATCCCGCACTTGCACGCGTTCCAGGATGGCGCCATAGGGATAGGCGTCTGGCAAAAATCCGCCCGCCCGCTCCAAAATGGAACTCAACCGCTCGCCGGGCCGAATCCCGTAAGTCCCGGGATGCTTCACTTCGCCCTTCAGAGTAATCGTGGCGCCCAGATCGTCCCAACCGGGAAGCTGACGAATACTAACCACATCGCCGTTGTGAAGTTGCGCGTTACTTTTTGGATCGCCCGAGAGGGCCGCGGAAATGGCGATCGGTTCATGCTGTCCGGTCAACTGGCCTTGCCCGGCATATTCGTACCGCGTCAGATCTCCATCCTCGGTGTCGGCATCCGGCTTGAGGCCGCCTCCGACACGGACCAGATCGGCCACCGTCATATTTGTGGTCAGAGGATAGCGGCCCGGGCTCCCGACTTCTCCTTCGATGTACACCACGGCAGGCTGCACGGCGTTCGTGCTCTTATGTATGAGCAGACGGTCACGCGGCTCCAGGATGATATTTTGAGTCGAATCGCCGGCAAGGGCTTGATTCAATGACACGCTGAAAATCTCGGCTTTGCCGTCGGGCATGTAGCGGAACACTTGCGCATCGTCGGTCTGCGCATCCGGCTCCATCCCTCCAGCCAAATGAACGGCGTCGGCCAAGTGAATTTGCCCGGAAGTCCGGTAGGTGCCCGGCGCTCTCACGTCACCCAGCACCGATACGGTCGGCGGATTTTCAAAATCGAACCGGCTGAAAATTCGAACCGTATCCATGGCGTGAAGAACCGGCGCTTGCGCTGGATTTGCAAGCGCATCCGCCAGGTTGAAACTCTGCACGCTGGGACGGAAATCGGGCGCGTTGAGACGAATGATTTCGGCATACTGCATCGAAGGTTCCGGCAGCAAATCCTTGAACGATGGAATCAAATCGGTCACCCGCATGTCGTCATGATAGGAATACCGGCCGGGACGAATCACATGGCCCTCTAGATACACCGCATCTTCGTTACCCTGGCTTATCGGAAATACTCGAATGCGATCGCCGTCCTGTATCTGGAAGGAGTCCAGCTTTTTCGTCACTTCGGCATCATCGTCCGAAGCGGGAATATTGAGGCTGAGCATAGTGTGCTTCTCGTGGGCAATGGTTCGCTGCACTTCAATATGCTGCAATGTAGCCGTCGGAAGCAGGCCTCCGGCCAGTTCCAGCACACTGGATAAGTCCTTCTCGTCTTTCAGTTCGTAAATCGCGGGGCGCCGAACCATCCCTTCAACCGTCACCTGCGGACCAATCGGGGGAACCAGAACGCTATCGCCATTTTCCAAACGCTCGATGTCCGACTTCACCCCATGCAGAAGCAGGTCGTATAAATCCACATTTTGAACCAGCTGGCTGCCGCGGAAGATGCCGCACAATCCGGAGCGATCCTCCCGGTGTGGGTCCGCCCGCAATAAACAACGCATTCAGCGGAGTGGAAAGCGAACTCACGTCGTAGGCCCCTGGATTTGCGACATCGCCCACCACATAGATCCGAACGGTTCTCAAGACGCGAAAGCGAAACATCGGCCGAAATATTGCGAAATTGAGTGCGCAGAACCTGCTGTAAATTCTGCTGAACCTCGGCAAGACTCTTCCCGCTTACCAGCAGCGGACCTACCTCGGGCAAGCTGATTCGGCCTTCGCGGTCGACACTTCGATATATCCGGCGCGACACGCCTCCCCACAGATCGATTGCCAAGCCATCCCCAGGTCCCACCACGTAATCCGGTCCAGCCGGCAAGTCCATGGGAATTGCATAAGGGTTTTGCGAGTTGTTTTCGAAAACGTCCATGCCAAACCGCCTGGCAGCCGCTGGCCGCGGTGTCGCCTGCATGTACATGTCATAAAGCGAAGGAATATCATTGTATGGGTTTGGCTTGCGGACCATCGCCGCCGGCTGGAGGAGTGATTGGTTCGGATTCCTCAAAGGGCTGGGGTAGTAATTCGGGTAGTAATTGCGGTATCCCGGCGCATTCATCGCCGCGCCACCCATTTGACCTGACTGCGTCATGTCAAACTGGTTCATGTCGAAAGGATTTATGTCCGTGCGATCGAATGAACCCCCGAGATCTTCGCCTCCCAGGTACTGGCCCAGCGAGTTGCCCGTCAATCCGGAACCGCCCAGAGAAGCACCAGGCGACTCTCCGCCATTCTGGGACTGAAGCTGCTGCAGGAGGGACTGACGTCCCGGCTCCTCCGCCGAGCGCCTGTGAGTCCAGTGAGCCGGGTAGGTTTCCGGATAGTGGCGGCGAAAGTTGGTCGTCGGAAAATTGACCGGCTTGCATGAGCTGGGCCTGTTGGAGCGTATTGTTTCCGCCGGCTGGTGGTTGCACGTACGGACTCGGCTGATTCGGGCCGAACCATGGGGGTCCACTCGGAAGGGTCTGCTGCTCTTCGGGTCCTAGCCCCTGCGGGAGTTGCCCTTGTCGGCCCTGTTGTCCTTGTTGCGTAGCCGCTTCGCAGCTCCTGGAATCGCCCTGCATGCACTTGCGCGCCTTTTCATACCGGTCCTGCGCCTGCTGCAGCGCTTGTGACCTCTGTTGTTCTTCTTCCTGAGCGATCCATTTCACGCGCTCTTGGACCAGCAGGTCTTGTTCTTTTCCAGCCTCTGAGTCGGGATTCACCGTGGGCATCAAATAGCCATAGCGCTGAAGTAACTGGGTGACCACGGAACGGAATCGCACATCGTTCTGCAAGCGTTCGAAAATCGCGTCGTCGGCCAGGTCGCGCTCGGTGATGATCTGGCCTTGGTCGGTCGCATCCTTGGCCACCCAGCGCTTCACTTCGACCATCAGCCCCGGACTCTTAACCAGAACTACCTTGATATCCTCTGCCGAGGCTCCTACCTGAGCCAGATTATGGCGGGCAAGTTCTGGGCCGGTGACAGGATTCTGCCGCTCGACCTGAGCGCTTGTGATCGTTGACAATAATAAAAACGCCGACAGGGAACAGGCAAACCGGATTGCCCGCACGCCCCTTCTCCTTTGAATCGCGTCTCGGCGCGGGATATCGGTCACCATCACTGGGATGGTCTCCATCGTGCGTCCTCCATATATCTGACCGGACAACTCATTATGAGGCGAAGCACGCGGCTAGGCAAAGGTCCAAATGACTCCATTGTAAATCATTCCGCAATCGATGGAATTGCGGATTCGAATTGCTTGTAACACGCTGCACCACGAATTCAGATGCAGACGGCTGTTCAGGGTTTGCCGGGCAGTCTCGTTTGCGGTCTCCGAGATATGGTAGAGTTTCCAGCCGATGCGCATCTTCGTTCTGGGAGCGGGTGGCACGGGCTCCCTTCTAGCCGGGCTTCTCGCGCGCCAAGGACACACAGTCTGGTGCGGGGACCGCGATGTCGCTCGGGCCAACCGGTTTCTCGGCAAGAAATCCAACATCAAGGTAGTCGAGGCCAACGCTCGGAATCTATGGTCCATCGTGCGCGCGGGACGCGGCGCGAATCTGGTCGTCAACGCTTCGCCCGCCGTTTACAACAAAATCATTTTGCGCGCCGCTCTCCGCTTACGCGCTCATTACCTCGATCTGAATTCCCATCTCGTTCATCATCCCTTCCGGCCCGAGCAGTTCCGCTTTCACAAGCGTTTCCTCGCCAAGAACCGCGCGGCGCTGATTTGCGCGGGCGCGGCTCCGGGCCTCACCAACCTGCTCGCACAGCGCGGATCGGAACTCCTTGACTCAGTCGAAGCGATGCAGATTCGCCTCTTTGAAAGTACCGAGAGCAAGGATCCGATTTCCACATGGTCGGCGGACGTCGCCTATGACGCGGCGATTTCGCGGCCGCGCGTCTATCACAATGGCCGCTTTGGTCTGGCGAAACGATTCGACGCGCGCGAGAAATTTCGCTTCCCTCCTCCTATTGGCGAGACGCCCGTATATCTCGCCGCGCAGGACGAGGTGTGCATGTTGCCCTACGTGATTCCCATGCGGGAACTGGATGCCAAAATCGGTGGCAACGATTTCGAGCGTTTGCGGCGCTGGTATCGCCAGGGGCGCCTGAACCGGTCGGCTGGAATTGTGCGCAAGCGGTTCCCCGATACTCTGACGCCGCGTCGCGTCGCGAAACTGATTCGTGAAGGAATTTTGGAGAATGCCCGGTTTGCGGCCGCCGTTCTCGTCCGCGGCGCAAAAGACGATCAGCCCCTGCTCATTCGCTGGGACGCGAGCTTTCCCACTCTTTACCAAATTCGCGGGCGCGGCCTCACTTCAACACCCATCGCCTACGCCACCGCCCACCTTGCTGCGATTTTCATCAAACATTTCCCGCGCACCCTCGCCGGCGTGATCGACCCCGCCACCCTGCCGTCCGATACCCGCCGCGCGATTCTCGCGGAGGCCCGCTCCCGCGATTTCCGCATCACTCTGAAGATCAGGCGGATGAAGCCTCGCGAAGAGGACGACATCTGATGCCACTGGGGGCAGCGGCGCTCGTTTGACCGCGCACCAATCCGGCCGCTATAATTGACTTTCTAAATAGCTTCCGCAGGAAAACTCCAGAGCGAATCCAGGAGCAGTCATGATAAAGGCAACACTGTTGCGCCCGGGAATGATCATCAAGCATGAGGGCGATCTCCACGTAATCTACAGCGTGGATCACCGGACGCCGGGGAATAAGCGGGCCGCGATGGCCACCAAGATGCGCAATCTGCGCAACGGCTCGATGCTGGATCACCGGTTCCGCGCCGAGGAATTTCTCGACAAAGTCACCGTGGATGAAATCGAATTCGACTACCTCTATAGCGACGGCGAAGGCCATCACTTCATGAACACCCAGAATTACGAGCAGCTCGCCCTGCAAAATGACGTGGTCGGCGACAGCAAGGACTACCTCATTCCCAACATGCCGGTGAAGATCGAGTATTATGACGAGAAGCCCATCGGCGTCCTCATCCCCGATACCGTTGATCTAATGGTAGTGGAAACGGAGCCCAGCATTCAGAAGGCCACGGCCAGCTCGGTGATGAAGCCCGCGAAGCTCGAGACCGGCCTGGTGATCAACGTCCCGCCGTTTGTAGGCACCGGCGACAAAGTAAAAGTCGATACCACCGAAGGCCGCTACATCCAGCGCGTTCAGTAACTCAACTTCGCCGGTCTTTTTTGGACACCTGAAAAAATCATTCGGTAAGCTCTAGCGCGCAGCGGATGTTTTGGCGCCGAAGACGCGCGTGAAAATCGCGTCCACGGCTCGCAACTGCCGTTGTAAATCGAAAGTGTGCGCCAGAGCCTTTTCATCCAGGTGTTTTCGGATGTTCTGGTCGGCGGCGATGCGATCGCGGAAGCTGGTTTCCGATTCCCACGCAGCCATGGCGTGCGACTGCACCCACTTGTAGGCGTCTTCGCGGGGCGCGCCGTGCTCCACCAAATCCTGCAGCAGCTGCCCCGAGAAGACCAGGCCCTTAGTCGCGTCAAGATTTCGAAGCATTCTTTCAGGAAACACCTTCATGTTGGCCACGATTTCGCTCGTGCGGTGCAGCATGTAATCCACCAAGATCGTGGAGTCCGGCAAGATCACCCGCTCGACGGAACTATGCGAAATATCGCGCTCGTGCCAGAGGGCGATGTTTTCCATTGCGGCGAGCGAATTGGAGCGAACCACTCGCGCCAACCCAGTAATCTGTTCGCTCGACACCGGATTGCGCTTGTGAGGCATCGCGGAGCTGCCACGCTGCTCGCCGCCAAACGGCTCTTCCACTTCGCGAACTTCGGTGCGCTGGAGATGGCGGATCTCGAGCGCCACGCGCTCGAGCGATGCCGCGACGATTGCGAGCGTAGAAAGATACTGCGCGTGACGGTCGCGCTCGATTACCTGCGAGGTAATCGGCGCAGTGCTCAGTCCCAGCCGCTGGCATATTTTCTGCTCGATCTCCGGGCCGAGGTGCGTGCACGTGCCAACGGCGCCGGAGATTTTTCCCACCGCCATTTCGCGCGCCGCGGTTTCGAAGCGAGCTGCGTCGCGCCGATTTTCGGCGTACCAGTTCGCAATTTTCAGTCCGAAAGTAATCGGTTCGGCGTGGATGCCGTGCGTGCGCCCGATCTCGGGCGTGTCCTTGAATTCCCAAGCGCGCTTTTCGAGGATTTCGCCGAATCGCGCGATGCCTTTTTCGATCAGGTTCGATGCATCGCGAACGAGCAGCGCCTGCGCCGTGTCCACAACGTCATTGGAAGTGAGCCCGTAGTGCAGCCAGCGCGCGGCTTCCGGATCGCCGACCGTTTCCTGCACGGCGATGGTGAAGGCGATCACGTCGTGCCGGACCTTCGCTTCGATCTCATTGATCCGCGCCACGTCGATGCGCGCGCGGGCGCGCAGCTTGGCGGCGGCTTCGCGCGGCACGATTCCGGCGTCGGCGAGCGTTTCCGAGGCTGCCAGTTCCACATCAAGCCAACGCTGGAACTTATTTTCGTCGCTCCAGACGCGGCCCATCTCCGCGCGCGTGTAACGTGCGATCAAGCCCGACTCCTTGAATTCAAGTTGCTGGCAGGTAGACTTCCTTCCCTATGATAGGACGAAACACGTAGCGCAGCACGAACGAATTGACAAGCTCACCAGCTGGCGGCATGAAACGCGGAAGGCCAAAAGCCCGTCTCTATTATTTAGGCCGCTCGGTGTAGAATCCACCAGCATGCAGGAATGCCCGGCAATGGAGCACGGGCGCCGGACAATAGACGGGGGGAATGTTCATGAAAAAGTTGGACGCAAGGAATTCTTTGCTGGCGAGCAAACTCGGAATCGTCGTCGCGGCTGCAGTTTTCGCAGTCACAATGGCAACGGTGGGTCTCGCCCGACCGTCGGCTCGCGCGGCTAACGCCGCAGCGGACACTGGATCGCCCTTGGTGTTGGGCATGGCCTTCGACGGGCACCAGGTAGCAAATCTCGACACCACGGTGAAGTTCTACGAGACGCTCGGTTATCCAGTGGCAAGCAGAACCGATTGGAAAGTCGACAAGATAGCGAACGAGCTGGGCGGCACAAAGGGCGCGCAGTCACGAACGGCGATCATTAACATGCCGAGTTCGGTGTCTGACAAGCCGTTCCCGCTGATTTTGCGCGAATATCGCGGAATCCCCCGCCAGGACTGGAGCAAGCTGAATTCTGCGGCCCTTGGCGCCGGGCACATGGACGTGACTGTACTGGACGACTGCAGGCCCGTAATGGACAAGCTCAAGGCCGTCAACATGCTGGTCGTCCCTCAGATGGGATTTCCGCCTGGGCCCGCGAACGCCCCGCTCAGATTCGTTTTCGTGCAGGATCCCGATGGATGGTTCATCGAGCTATTCGCAAAAATTCCGCCCGCTCCCGGAGCACCTCCCGAAGGGCCTAAAGTTTCCAATTCCAGCGCGACTCAGCAAAACATCGAACGGCTCGGGAAGCAGGCGGGTTTCAACCACATCGGCTTGAACGTGATTGATCCCGCGAAGGCGCTCGCGTTCTATCAGGGCGTTTTGGGCGGAGATTATCCACCGCTGCCCCCGCCAGCCGCCGACGGCAAGCCGCCAAGAATGACCATGCTCAATGGTTGGTATCCCCAGGCGACTACGGACGAAAACGTGAGGCTCGAATTGCTCGGCTCGCCTCAAAACCGGGACAAGCAACCTCCCGACCAGCACTTTGCCGATATCAACGTCAACTACGTCGGCTTCCAGGTGACCGACTTGGACGCAGTGTACGCGAAGGCCAAGGCAGCCGGTGCCACCACGGTATCTGATGGCATAGTGAAGGTGAAGGACGGCCGCGCCGTCATGATGCGCGACCCGGACGTGGGCGGCTTCGTCGAATTGTGGCAGCCGGCAAAGTAGCGCGAAGCGTCGGAATCACATTTCGTCGATACTTTTAGTTGTAGCTAGGCGGCGGCTGAAATGTTCAATTTCTCCGCTTGCCGCCGCCTTGGGCGTGAAAGCTTTCCTCACATTACATTGATAAGAACTTCGTGAAGGGCGACGCGGGCCGTGGCACGCCTTGCGCTTGCAAAAGCCTTAGTTTTTCCCCGAATCGGCATCGGCACCGTAGACGATTTTTCTTTACACCAACAGGTACTTGCGCGGTTTCGATCCTTTGTGTAAAGATTTTCTTCGTATCCTCGTACTGCGCCCGGCCCCCACCAGGATCATCCGATAACAATCAAGCAAGCGAAACGATGGGGATAGGGTGAATCGACGCAAGCTCGCACGCTTCGAGGCGAGGCTAAGTCAGAACGGCGGATCGGTGTACACTCTTCCGGCAGTTTCATATCGGCGTGGGAGTTCCAATGAATGACGAAATGATCGAGCGGTTGACGATTCGCGAGATGATTGAAAACTGGGTTGTTTGGCGCGATGCCCTGATGTGGAAGGAGTTTCGCGGCCTCTGGCATGACGACGGCCGCATGATGGCCACCTGGACCCAGGGCACAGCCGATGAATTCATCGAAATGAGCAAACAGGGCTTCGCGAAGGGAGTGCGCATCCTGCACTTTCTCGGTGGCTGCTCGATCGAAGTGAGGGGCAATCGTGCGCTCTCGCAGACCAAAATGAAAATCGATCAGCGCGCCGCCGTTCACGACGTAATGTGCGACGTTGTTTGCACCGGACGTTTCGTCGATTTCTGGGAAAAGCGCGGAGGGCGCTGGGGATTGGTTCTGCGCCAGCCGATTTACGAGAAGGACCGCATGGATCCCGTCGATCCTGCCGCCAAACTCAACCTCGACCAAAAACTTCTGATGTCATTTCGAGAAGGCTATCGCCACCTCGCTTATCTGCAAACGCAGATCGGTTACAAAATCAAAATGGATATGCCGGGATTGACGGGTCCGGAGGTCGAGGCTCTTTACGCGCGCGGCGCCGCGTGGCTCGCGGGCCAGCCGCTTTAGACTTTTTGCGGAGCGCGGGTCGGTTATATAGTGGAGGTGGCCCTGTGCAGAGTACTGGCCGCCGCGAATGAAAATCTAGATCCTAGGAGAATGCCCTTATGGCCGCAGAAGCAGCTGCCGCACCACTTCGAGTGACGGATGCCGCGTGGCAAGCGATCGAAGGCGGCTACGATCTGCAAGTGCACGTCGCGCCGGATGTAATTGCCCGCCGCATCGACGATTTGGATCTTGCGAAGGAGTTTCTCGCCCACAAGCTCAAGGGTTTCGTGCTGAAGTCGCACTACGCGCCCACCTACGAGCGCGCCAAAGTGGTCACCAAAGCAAGCCCAGGAATCCAAGCTTTCGGGGCGATCACCTTGAATCATAGCGTCGGCGGTTTGAATCCCGTTGCGCTCGAAATCGCGGGCCGCTCCGGCAACAAAATCGTGTGGATGCCCACGGTGGACGCGGCCAACGAAACCGCGGGCCGCTCGGACGGTCCCACCGACAAGCTGCCTTTCTGGGCCAAGATTCAGCGCGAGCTTTCGGCGACGGGCATCTCGCCACCACCTCTCACGGTGGTCGGCACCGATGGCAAAGTGACCCCCATTGCTCGCCGCTGCCTCGAGCTCATCGGCAAGCACGACATGGTTCTTGCCACCGGCCACCTGAGCAAAAAAGAAATTCACGCGCTGGTGAAAACCGCCAAGGAAATGGGGCTGAAGCGAGTGGTCGTCACGCACGCGGAGTTCCCATCGCAGAATATGACCGCGCAGGAGCAGGCGGAAGTGGCGGACCTGGGCGCGATGATCGAGCACTGCTTCACCACCATGTACACGAACAAAGCTCCCTGGGACGCCTATTTCGATAGCGTCCGCAAAGTAGGCCCGGAGCGCGTGATCCTTTCAACCGATCTAGGGCAGACGATCAATCCGCCTGTCGCGGAAGGGTTCGCGATGTTCGCGCAGAAGATGCTCGATGCGGGCTTCAGCTCCGCGGACGTTCGCCGGATGGCCGTCACCAATCCGACGGCGCTTATTTCGTAACCGTTTATCCGAGTGACATCGAGTTCGGGAAAAAGTGGTAGATGATCACGGCGATCACTATCAGATACGCCAGAACAATCAAGGTCCATCCCATATTGTGACGAATTACTTGGCCCTCGCTGCGCACCAGTTTGCTCGTTGAAACACCAACGCTGGCCGTTTGCGGCGCAATCGGCTTGCCCACTTCAGCTCCCACCGAGTTGAGAGACGGAAGCAATAGCACCGGCAAGTTCAAGAGCCGGCCCGTTACCATCTGCACTGGCCCGAACATTGCGTTGGTGGAAGTATTGCTTCCGGAGAGCGCGACGCCGATCCAGCCGAGAATCGGCGCAAACACCACAAAGAAAACTCCCATCTTCGAGAAACCATAGGCCAGCGAATTCGCCATCCCCGTGTAAACGAAAATGTACGCAAGCGCGAAAATAAAAAACGCGACCAGCAGCGCGCCCCACATTTGCTTGAACGTCTTGGAGAAAACCTGTTTCAAAATCTGTCCTGAGGGTCGGAAGATCAACAAGATTACCAGCCAGGAGGCCAGTATCGACGTGCCTCCGGTGAACGGCGCGAAGTTGAACGTGGAGGCAAGCGTCTTTCCCGTGACCGAAGATTTAGTGGCGACCGATAATTTGAGCCAGCTGACAGCCGGAAGGGGAGACCACGGACCCGTCCAGGCAACCACGACGAGAACGAGCACGATATAGGGCAGCCACGCGGAAAACGCTTCGCGCGCGGAAACCGGTTCCGAGCCGTTTGAGACAGCAGTCGGCGGGCGCCAAGGGTGCCCCGCCAAAACCGCGAATCGTTTTCGGCCGCCAAACCTTGACGAATAGAAATAGCAGCCAGAACGAAACGAGCGCGCCGCTAATGTCGGGAAGATACGGACCCAGATAGTGCGCCACCGGCCACTGTCCGGCGATGTAGGAGAGCGAGCCGACAATCGCCAGCGGCCACGCCTCCGCTACTCCCTCCCAGCCGCTTACGAGATAGATGAGCACCCACGGCGGCAGCAAAGCGAGGATCGCGACCACATTGCCGATCGATCCGGATAGTGCCATCAATGGCAGGCCCGTGACGGCCGCGAGGCCAATGATGGGGGCGCCCGAGCGCTCCGTAAGAAACGGGCGCATTGTTCGCCAGCGCCGCCACGCGGATGGCCTCGAGATCGGCGATTCCGAGTCCCACCAAAATGGGCACCACGACGGCCCACGGAAAGCCGAAGCCAACCAGCCCTTCCAGCAGTGCGCCGAAGGCCCAGGCCAGCATGATGGTCTGGATTCGAATATCCGCCGTCGCGTGATGAACCATCCAGTCCTTAAATCGGCCAAAGATCCCAGTGAGCACGAGCGTGTTAAAGATAATCAGACGCCCAGAACGTGATCCAATCGATTGACCAAATTCCCGTGAGCCCGCCAAAGAGGTAGGACTTCAGGGTATTCGCGAGCGGGGCGTGCCACACGACGATGCCCGACTAAGATCGTGACGATTCCCGCCAAGGTCGAGGCGAGCCATGCGGTGATGCGGAAGACGGCGAGCATGAAAATCAACGCAATCAGCGGGACCAGGGCAGCCAGGATCGTCAGCCAGAGATGGCCCGTCGGATTGAGGCTTTGCTCAAACATCGCGGCAAGTCTCCTGGTCGGGGTTCGGGGTCAGCGGCGAGCGAATTTGCAGCGCCATATATACCGTAAGACCGAGTGGGAACGCGAAAGGGAAACGGAGAAGAGAGCAGTGAAGCAAGCGAGAGGGCTGGAAGCGTCAACTTCCAGCCCTTCGGTCGAGTGCTAAGTTTTGCATTCCTTGATCGGAGTGAACAAATCAGGCTTGGGCCTGCAGGATTTCGCCGGGGAGCCTGCTGATTCTCGATCTCGCAGCCGAGAGGCCACGCTGAAGGTCGGGCGTTTTCCGCGACTTTCGCTCCGGTAGATCGGCTACTTTCATTCGCTCGATCTTGATGCCAAGCGTGCGCTCGAGGGCGAGCAATTCTCCTCGCTGATCGGCCCCGAAAAGAGTGGAGGCCAAACCTTGCGCGCCCGCACGGCCTGTCCGGCCGACGCGGTGAATGAAGTTCTCGGCCAGGTCGGGCAGATCGTAGTTGATCACGTGCGCGATGTCCTGGACATGAATGCCGCGCGAGGCGACATCCGTGGCGACGAGAATCCGGTGGCGGCCCTGTTGAAAGCCCGCGAGAGCTGCGTTTCGCTGCGATTGCGAGCGATCTCCGTGAATCGCGGCCGCGGAGAAGCCTTCGCGGCTGAGGCTCAGAGCGAGGCGTTCGGCTCCGCGTTTGGTGCGAGCGAAGATGAGGCAGCGCCCGGATTCCTTGGCGAGCAAGCGTTCGAGGAATTCCTGTTTGCGGTCGGAGGGAACTTCGAATGCCTGCACGCGCACATTCTCGGAAGGCTTCAGAATCGAGCCCAGCGCCACGCGCACCGGCTGCCGCATATAATCGTGAACCAGAGTGGGCAACCGATGCTTCGAGCGTTGCGGAAAAGCAGAGCGTCTGCCGGTTTTTGGGCAGCACGGATGCTATCCGGCGAATCGCGGGAAGGAAGCCCATATCCAGCATGCGGTCGGCCTCATCGAGGATGAGGACGCGCAAGGTAGCGAAATTCACGAGCTTGCGATCGAGGAAATCTTCGAGCCGGCCCGGAGTGGCAACCACCAACCGGGCGCCGCGGCGCAGCGCGGTAATCTGTTGGCCTTCGGAAAGGCCGCCGACCACCAGAGCCGCCGGCGGAAGCTGCTTGCCTCGCAGCGCGTTGTACTGCTCCACGACTTGCATGGCGAGCTCGCGCGTGGGAACAAGAGCGAGGGCCGCGATCCCTGAAACCTTGTGCTGAAGCAATTGCTCCATCACTGGGATCAGGAACGCGAGCGTCTTGCCTGTGCCGGTTTGAGCGGTGGCAAGCACGTCCTTGCCGGCAAGCGCGTGCGGGATCGCCGCTACTTGCACGGGGGTGGGGATTGAAAAATTGGCGGACGCCAAGCTTTGCTTGGTGTAGTCCGAGATGGGTAATTCTGAAAAACTGTTCATTGTCTAAGTGTTTTCTGTCTGGAAGCTGCGCTCGCGGCGCGCCGGATAAACTCCTAGCGAGCGGCTTAAGCTGCAGTTCCATTCCTTGTTTTAAATTACGCTGAAGACTTCGGAAGGGACTAAAGGCGGGGCATTCTCAGCAGATAACCGACGAGAGCAACCACACCACACAACCGCTGTATTAAGCGCAAAGGAAGTATACCACAGAAAGCGGCCTTTGGGTGAGTTGATAAGCCCGGTTCTCAACATACAATAGCCGCGATTTAGGAAGGCGCGGGCGCTTTGGGGCGCCCTTTTTGAAGAGGCGGCCCGTCGGCGCAGGGGACAACATGCCAGCCACATCGCAGAGGGTTTACGTGGGGACCGGCGAGAAGGTGCCGGAGGGCGGGCGCCTGGTAGTTGACGTGGGCGAGACGACGATTGGGATTTTCCGCGTTGACGGCAAACTCTACGCGTATCTCAATCGCTGCGCGCACCAGGGCGGACCGGTTTGCCAAGGGAAGATCATTCCGCGCGTAACCGAAGTGATCGATGGCGGCGGCGAAAGCCACGGATTCGCTTTCGATGAATCGAGCCCGCATATCGTTTGCCCGTGGCACGGCTTCGAATACGACATCAAGACGGGCGTGCATCCAGGGCGGCCGGCGGCCCGCTTGATCCGAGTCGCGGTGGAAGAAGCGGCCGACGGGATTTATGTCAACGTCTGAGAAAGCTGCGCGGCTATCCGCCTTGGTGGCGCAACTCGGCGAGAGAATTGAAGAAACCGTAAAGGCGGGCGAAGTGGCCTATGTGCCGCGGCCGGATGTAACCGCGCTGGTAAGCGGAGCAGTGAAGCTTTACGCGACCTCCGCGGAGGAAGCCGAATCGGATGTGCCGGTGATCGATGCCACGGTTTCGACTACGGAGGCGATGGTGGTCGCGTGCGCTTTACTGCGCGCGCACCATTTGAACCCATTCGATCTGGCGCTGTGGTTTTCGCGCACGGCGGGAAGCAGCCGTTGAACGTTCGACAAGCGGACCAATTGGTGAGGGTAGCACAATGAGCAAAACCGAATTAGCCAATGGCGTGAGCAGCGCCACCGAACACAAAGTGCAGCAGATCACCACGCGCACCGATTCGCGCGAAATACTCGCGAACGCGCGTCGCGACATCGAACGCTACCACCTGGATGATTATTTCATCGTTGACGTGGACGCGCATCACGTCGAATTCGATTCGTGGGCTGAAATTCTCCAGCGGCTGGAAAACCCCGTGCTGCGGCACAACGCGATATCGATGACGCAGAACTGGCCGAACGCGAAGCAACTGGCCTTCAGCAATCATCCCGTCGGCCTCACCTTTCAGGACGTGTTTGGCCGCATCCCGCACCAGGCCGAACTCGGAGAGTACGTGGAGAAAACGGACGAGCATCGCGATCTGACTCTAGTGCGCCGCGCGATGGATTCGATGGGAATCAAGATGCAGGTTGTTTTCCCGCAGCCAATGCTGGAGATGGGCCTGCATCCCGAGCCGGACATCGTTACGGCGATGACGTTTGCCTACAATCGCTGGTTCACGGACACGATTCTGCCGCGCGAAAAGCGCGTGAAAAGTTTATTGTGCATGCCCTTCCACGATCCCGACGCATGCATGAAGACGATTCAAGAATTCGCCGAAAAGCCCGGTGTGGTCGGCTTCATGATCACCAGCCAGCGCCACGTGGGCGTCCACAAAAATATGTACATGCGAATTTACAAGGAGCTCGAAGAACGCGGCCTGCCGCTTGCCTTTCACGCCGGCCCGACTTGGGGCGACACGATGACGACCACCATGAATCGCTTCCTGTCGGTGCATTCGATGTCGTTCGTCACCTGCAACATGATGCACATGACGAATTGGATCGTGAACGGCTTGCCCGAGCGCTTTCCGAAGCTGAAGGTGATCTGGATTGAAAGCGGCCTGGCATGGGTGCCGTTCATGATGCAGCGCCTCGATCACGAATATCTGATGCGCCAATCCGACGCTCCGCTATTGAAGCGCCTGCCCAGCGAATATATCGCGGAGATGTTTTTCACTTCGCAGCCGCTGGAAGTGACCATGCCGCACATGCTGGAGGCGACATTCAAGGCCGTGCACGCGGAGACGCAGTTGATGTACTCCTCCGATTGGCCGCACTGGGATTTCGACGTTCCGGCGCGAATCGCGGGGCTGCCGTTTCTGAGCGAGCCGGCCAAGCGCAATATTTTGGGCGATAACGCGCGAAGAGTTTTTAAGCTTTAGCCAAGCATTCGCAATTCAGGTTTCAAAACTGTTCCAGAATTCCGATCCGGAAAAAGATCGTCAGAGGAGAATCAACCATCATGCACAAAGTACTTGCTCTGTACCCGCAGCCAAAAGATCCCGCACATTTCAAAAAATATTACGAGGAAAAGCATCTGCCGCTCGCCGCGCAGATGCCCGGACTCATCTCCAGCCGCTATACTTTCGCGGTGGAAGCTGTAGGAGGTCCCTCGCCGTACTTTTGCATTTGGGAGGGCGAATTTGCGGACGCGGCAGCAATGGGTGCCGCGATGCAGTCGCCGATCGGCCAGAAAGTGGCCGCGGACGTGGCCAACTACGCGACCGGCGGCGTCACGATCGTCCACTTTGACGCGCAAGCCCTGCCGCCGAAGGAAGCCTCGGCGGATAAGAAGGACGACTTCGCCGCAGGAATGCAGATCCGGCGAGACATGTTCGGCCCGGCGCTTTCCGATAAGGTTATGGACTCCGCCACGGATTTCACGCGGCCGCTGCAGGAAATGGTCACTCGCTATTGTTTCGGTGAAGTTTGGGCCAGGCCCCTGCTCGATCGCAGGACGCGCAGCATGCTCACGATGGCGCTGCTCGTTGCCTTGAACAAGCCGACTCAGTTGAAGGGGCATGTTCGCGGCGCGGTGAAAAACGGCCTCACCAAGGACGAAATTCGCGAGGTGCTGCTGCATAGCATGATTTATGCAGGCGTGCCCGCTGGGGTTGACAGCTTCAATCACGCCACCGAAGTGCTGAAGGAATTAGGATTGGAGTAGGGAGCGAACGCCATGCGCGTAGGCTTCATTGGCATCGGAAACATGGGCTGGCCCATGGCCGGTCACATTGCAGCGGCCGGTCACGAGCTGACGGTGTTCGATGTGGACGCCGATCGCAGAGCGCGGTTCGCGGGCGAGCACAATTGCCGCGCGGCGTCTAGCGTAGGCGAGATCGCGGCGAATGAGATTACCGTCACCATGCTGCCCACCGGCCAAATCGTCCGGCAGGCATTGCTGGAAGACGAAGGCGGCGCTTTCGCCAAGGCGCTGCGGCCGGGCGCGCTGGTGATTGACATGAGTTCGTCGGAACCAATGGGAACGCGCGAGCTCGGAAAAGTTCTGGACCGGGAGGGCGTCGCCCTGATCGATGCGCCGGTCTCAGGCGCAGTGCCGCGCGCGAAGACCGGCACTTTGGCCATCATGATTGGCGGCGACGATAAGAAAGCGATCGAGCGCGCCAAACCGCTGCTTTTGTCGATGGGAAAGCAATTGTTTGAAACGGGGCCGCTGGGTTCCGGCCATGCCATGAAGGCGCTGAATAATTACATCGCGGCCGCGGGATACACGGCGGTAGCGGAGGCGTTGCTGATCGGCCAGCGCTTCGGTCTCGATCAAAATGTGATGGTCGATATTCTGAATGTTTCGACCGGCCGCAATTTCACTACCGAGGTGATGATCAAAGAACAGGTGCTTCAGGGAAAGTTCGCCACAGGGTTCGCGCTCGGCTTGATGGCGAAAGATGTGAAGATCGCGGCGGATCTGGGCGAAGCAGTCGGGCTCGATGCGCCCGTATCGCGTCTGGTGCGCGAGCGCTGGGCGTCCGCGCGCGACAAGCTGGGCGCCGCGCGCGATACGTCCGAAGCGATCTTGAGTTGGAAGGACGACTTGCCTAAGGGTGGCCGCTAGATTCTTCAGTGAAAATCGTGGGACGCGGTTTCCGCGTTCATGATTGACAAGGGCTGGATGCGCTGCGCTTTCACCGAGATCACGTTTTCCTGATTCTGAAGCGTCCCTTCGATCAGCAAGAATGAATGGTGCACCACCACGGTTGGGTCGGCTTCAAATAACTGCGGTGTGATGATCGCATTCGCAATTCCTGTCTCATCTTCCAGGCTGAGAAAAACAAAACCATGCGCCGTGCCGGGACGCTGGCGGGCAATCACCGCTCCCGCGACGCGCACGTGCATGCCATCGGGAAGCTTCGCAAGCTCGATGGCCCGGCGCACTCCCTGCTTTTGCATTTCCGCGCGGCGATAGGCCATGGGATGAGGTCCCACGGTAATTCCTGTGCCGCGAAAATCGGCGGCGAGCCTTTCTCCGGCTGTCATCGGCAAAAGCGGAGAATCTTGAAAGGCTGGCGATTCGTTTTGAGCCGCGCGTGCTTCGCGCAGTTCGGAATTATCTGATTCGCTGGAAGTTTCTTCTGACTCAAGAAGAGGCCCGGCAGGGCGAGCGGCGCGCTCTACTTGCCAGAGAGCGTCGCGGCGATGGATCGCATGCCGGTTGGACACAAAATTCAAAGCGCCAATTTCGGCCAGCCCAGTCAGTTCGGATTTCTGTATTTCGGGGACGCGCTGCTTCAAATCATCAATCGATGCAAACTTCCGAAGTTCGCGCTGGCGCACAATTTCCAGCGCGATCGCTTCGCGCAAGCCTTTCACATAGCGCAATCCGAGCCGCAGCGCGAATCCGCCGGAAATCTTTTCGAGAGTGCAATTCCAATCGGAACGCGTCAAGTCGATGGGCTTGCACTTTAATCCGTGACGCTGCGCGTCTTTCACCAGCGTTGCCGGATTGTAGAAGCCCATCGGCTGGTTATTCAGCATCGCGGCGGTAAATGCGGCCAGATAATGGCATTTCAACCAGGCGCTGGCATACGCGATCAGCGCAAAGCTGGCGGCGTGCGATTCGGGAAATCCGTAGAGGGCAAAAGAAGCGATCGACTGAGCGATTTTGTCCTGCGTCTCTCCCGTGATTCCTTTAGCCTGCATTCCGCGCCTCAACTTTATTTCTACTTCTTTCATCCGCGCTTCGGAACGCTTGAATCCCAACGCTCGCCGCAGCTCCTCGGCTTCGCCGCCGGTGAATCCCGCCGCAATCATGGCCATGCGCAGCAATTGTTCCTGAAAGAGAGGCACTCCCAAAGTCCGTGCCAGCACCGGCTCTAGCGAAGGGTGAAGGCACTCGGGCGCCTCTCGTCTCTGGCGGCGCTTTAAATATGGATGAACCATTTTTCCGACGATAGGCCCCGGGCGAATGATCGCTACTTGCACCACGATGTCGTAAAAACATTTCGGGCGCAGGCGCGGTAGGCACGACATTTGCGCGCGGCTCTCCACCTGGAACATTCCAACCGTGTCGGCTTTTTGCAATGCCTCGTAAACGGCCGGGTCGTTGGCGGGCAGGCGGCCGAGATCGATTTCTTCCGCGTGATATTCACGAATCATTTTGAGCGAATCTTCCAGCACGGCCATCATTCCCAAGCCCAGCAAGTCCACTTTGACGATCCCCATATCGGCGCAGTCTTCCTTGTCCCATTGCACCACCACGCGGCCCGGCATCGTGGCGGGTTCCAATGGAACCACGGAATCCAATTGCCCCTGGCACACCACCATTCCTCCGGAATGCTGCCCAAGATGGCGCGGCAAATCTTGCACTGCCTGGCAAAGCTCGAAAAATTTCCGGATGCGCCTGTTGTGAAGATCGAGGCCTGCGTCGCGGAACTGGCGCTCGAGCGTATCCGTCGGGCCTTTGTATTCCCACGATCCGACCAGGCTCGCCAAATGGCCCAGCGTTTCCGGATCAAAAGACAGAGCCTTGCCGATTTCGCGCGCCGCCGAGCGGCCTCGATAGGTGATCACATTCGCCGTCATCGCGGCGCCCAATTTCCCATAGCGCTCGTAAACATATTGAATCGCGCGTTCCCGCTGGTCGCCGCTGGGGAGATCGAGATCGATATCGGGCCATTCGCCGCGCTCCTCGGATAAAAATCGCTCGAAGAGAAGGTCCATCGCGATCGGGTCCACGGCGGTGATGCCCAGCGAATAGCACACAGCGCTGTTGGCGGCGGAGCCGCGTCCCTGTACCAGAATATTTTTCTCGCGGCAAAAGCGAACGATGTCCCAAACGATTAAAAAGTATCCGGCCAGATCGAGCTTTTCGATCAGCGCCAGCTCGCGTTTGATTTGCCGGCGCGCACGCTCATTCTCAGCGCCATAGCGGGAAATCATGCCTTCGCGTGTGCGCTGGCGAAGAAAATGCATTTCGGAATCGCCATCCGGAACCGGGTAAACCGGGAATTTGTATCCGAGATCGTTCAGCGTGAACTGCAAACGCGAGGAAAGAATCTCGGTGTTGGCGATTGCTTCGGGAAGATCGGAAAAAAGAAGAGACATTTCCTGGTGCGCCTTGAAATATCTCTCGGAATTGCGGCTCAGCAGACGGCCCGCGGTGGAAAGCGTGCGGTGATGGCGGATGCAAGTGAAAACATCCAACACTTCGCGCTGCTGGAATCGCGCGTAGGAGACGCCATTGGTTGCCAGCAGAGGTAATCTCAATTTTCTGGCGACTGCCACGGCAGCTTGGTTTCGCGCTTCCTCTTCGCGGGAGAAGTGGCGCTGAAGTTCGATGTAAACATTTTGGCGGCCAAACGTCCCGCAAAGCTCCTGCACGCATGTCACGGCGGCTTCCATTCCGCCTTGCGCCAGAGCATGGGCCAGCGGACCTTCCTCGCCTCCCGTTAAGCAGATCAAACCGTTATTCAGCTCGGCTATTTCTTCCGGCAGCGCGCTGCCCTCGCCTTTTCGCGCCCGCAGCTTCATGCGCGTGATCAGGCGGCACAAATTCTGATAGCCTTCGCGCGATTCCACGAGCAGTGGGTAGCGCCAGCCCGCGGGGGACGTAACTTCCGCGCCGATGTGGGCGCGTATGGAAAGCTTCTTCGCCGCCAGATGCAAACGGGGCGAGCCATACACGCCATCGCGATCGAGCAAGGCGATAGCCGGCGAATTGTATTGCGCGCAGGCGGCAGCCAATTCCTCAGGCGTGGATGCGCCTTCGAGAAAACTGAAAGCCGATCGCGCGTGAAGTTCGATGTACATCAGTCGTAAATTCCCCGCGCAAACCAGCTTCCGCGCGGCGGGTCGTAATAGAAAAGGTAGAGACCGCAATCCGGACTGCACTTCGCCTGCGAATCACCCCGCCCCGAAGGATGGAAATGAATCTCCAGATCCCATTCCTCCTGTTGCCAGGAATTCTCCTGCCACCACTCGCCCGATGTGCGCCATGGGCCGGAGGCGGCGGACACTTCTCCGGACAATCCTCGGAAAACCACGCGCGTAGGGCATCCTGCTTTGGATTCGATCTTTGCGGGAACAGGCGGGCGAAACACTCGAAAGCTTACGGGAGTTGTGGAGTTCGCACTTTGCCTTTCTGGATCGGAAGGAGCAGCGACAATAACTTTATGACGGCGCTTTTTATCCCCATCTTCCACCGGAGTGAAAAACCGCTGCATCCGAAATTCCGCGGGACGATGAGTGTCCATCAACATTGGAGAACCCACGTTGGTTTCGCCAACCACGTGAGAAATGCGCGCAACCGTAAGTTCGAGTTTCTCCGGATCGGGAAAGTTTGGACGAAACAGTCCTCCTTGAGTAGATCGCGGCCTGGCGGAATGCGCCGCAATCGCAATCTTCTGAATCGGCGCATTGGGTGGATTCAGTTGCAAGCGCAGCCGCAGCAATTTCAAAAGCATTTTCGAATCGCGTGTGGGGAGCGGAAGTTGTAGCTCCTTTTCATACCAACCGGGCGGATTTCTCTCGCGAAATATTTCTTTGCGGATATTCACCGCATTTTCAAAGGAAGGTTGCAGTTCGAAGCGCACGCGAATCGCGGCCGCTGCCAGGGCGCGCGCCGCCAAACGCGCGCAAAGCTGATCGAGCAGGCGCCCCAGCAGAAACGACAGCGGATCGAGTTCCTCGACAGGATCATCCAGCTCCATTTCTTCCTCGAAAAAATGGTCCGCTTCGGCAATCACCAGAGAGCGCGAACTTTCGCCGCGTGCCAGCGCGTGCAGCCGCACTCCCTCCTGTCCCAGGCGCTCGGAAAGCTGCAAAATCGGCAGGTTGGCAAAATCCGCGCAAGTACGCACGCCCCAGCGGCTCAATGTTTCGGCCATTTCCGCGGAAGGAGAAAGAACGCTCACAGGCAAACTGCTCAAGTATTGAGATTCTTGCCCCGGCGGAATCACGGTGATTCCAGGAAAACCTCGCGCGGCGATTTGGGCTGTATCTATGTTTGAGGCGATAGCGATGTGCGAAGACAAACCACATTCGGTGGAAAGGGCGTCGAGGCGGGTTCCAATATCTTTGTCCGAACCAAACATGCCGGTGAGGCCCGCCAAATCTAGAACGATTGCGTCTTCCGCGGCGTCTTCAATTCGCGGAGAGACCGACCAGCCGATATCGAGCAATGCTGCATGGGCGATTTTTTCTTGCGCTCGAGAGCGCGGACGAATTTCCACGCCGGCAAATTGCGCCGCATTCGCTTTCGCCATCCCCGGCTCGATTCCCATCCGCGCGGCTCTTTCGTTCATCCGCCACAACGCTGCTCGATGGCGGATTTCCGTCGATAAGGACAAGCGCGCGTCCCCGCAGTGCAGGGTCGGTGCGCACAACCGCTTGCAACATAAAATGAGGGACGAAAATAGAAGCGAATGCCATGGCGGCCTGAACGGAGAGGCAAAGGAGCAGATGAAAATCTTCACCTTGGTCTCGAACCTCCTCCCACGCTGGGCTTGCCGCGTAATACGTGTGAATAATTTCCAAAGACTTCCGTTTCAAAATCGGCGCCGTCGCCGCCTATATCGGAAAAAAAATGATCCCGCGGAATCAGCATCCGGTTTTTTTGCTTCAACGAAGAACGAATGATTTCCGCATGGCTCTTCCAGCCGCCGAGCAGGCATGCCGGTGAATGTGGCAGAGAGATCTCCGCGGCGCTCCCCGATGTTTGCAACCAGTGCGTTTTTTGCGCGCGAAGCTCCAGAACCAGGGAAGCGCATGTCTTGGCATTCGATTCCTGCTCCAGAAGAACAAGGATTGTGGGAGTTGATTCCACGGCTCGCCGGAAGCGAAACCACACTTGAAGTGGAACGTAGCGGACAATGTGCGGCGGCGTGTCGCCCAAATCCAAAGCAATCAAACCAAAGCCGCCGCCTTGAATGAGCAGGTCGGTGGACCGAAGAGCTTGATCCACATTCCGGCAGCGCACCCAGAGCAGTTGTTCCAATTTCACGCCCGCCGCTTCCGCGGAGTGTGGATCGAACGCATCGCGCGCATCGACCAGAGCGCACATTTCCGATGCCGTGGTTCTCGAAGCCAATGCGGAAATCAGCAAACTGGTTTTCCCCGAGCATGGCGGTCCATAAATTTCCGTCAAACTTCCTCGAGGAAGTCCTCCCGTAACAGTGTCCACGGAAGAAATCCCGGCGGACACGGCATCCACAAGCGGGCGTTCGCGATACTGGAAGGGACTGGGTACACGCGCGGTGAGAGCGGATTCAACCTGCAAGCGCAACGCCGAGGTTTTTGAACTCATAGGGGCGGTGGAACGGCTTTCTTAGTTTCGCTTTTTGTTCGCCTCAATCTTAAATTTTCTTCGGGGGAGTGTCAAGCTGAGGTTGCAAAATCAGCCCGCGAGAATCCGACACTTTGTGACCGGATCCGGGTGATTGATGCCCCTGAAGGAGTCCTAAATTGTTTCTATCTATGTTTCTTTATTGATGTAATTGTGTTCCAAACTTGACACATTTCCTGTCGCGTTTGGCGAATTCTCTTTCGCGCGGCTCTATCATGCGTTCCTCCGCGGCTCGAATTTCAGGTATGATAAAGGAATCAATTCGACAGAAAACCGGAAGCCCTCTTTTTGGTAAAAGTCGTCTTGTCCAAGGGTCGGTCCTGAGCAATCAATGACAATGCCCATTCGCAATATCGCCATCATCGCCCACGTAGATCATGGGAAGACCACGCTTGTGGACGCAATGCTGCGCCAGAGCGGAATTTTTCGCGAGAACCAGGAAGTGCCACGGCGAGTGATGGACTCGAACGAACTGGAGCGCGAACGCGGCATCACGATTCTGGCGAAGAATACGGCGATCACGTATCGCGGTACGAAAATCAACATCGTAGACACGCCGGGTCACAGCGATTTCGGCGGCGAAGTGGAGCGTGCGCTGCGCATGGTGGATGGCGTGCTGGTCCTCGTGGATGCGAGCGAAGGACCCCTGCCGCAGACTCGTTACGTTCTGCAAAAAGCGCTCGCCGCAAAGCTTCCGCCAATCATGGTGCTCAATAAGATTGACCGGCCCGATGCGCGTCCGGCAGTTGTGCTCGATGAGATCTACGATCTTTTCATTGATCTCGACGCGACGGAGGATCAACTCGATTTTCCGGTGATCTACACGAACGCAAAGACCGGCGTGGCGCATCGCAAAATCGGCGACGATTCCACAACGCTTGAGCCTCTTTTTGAGGAAATCGTCGCGTCCATTCCGCCGCCGTCGGGCGATCCCGCAGGCGTGTTGCAGATTCAGGTTACCAATCTTGACTACAGCGATTTTCTTGGACGGTTGGCCATCGCGCGCGTGTTTCAGGGCACGTTACAACGCGGCACCGAAGTGGCGATCTCGAAGATCGACGGAAAAATTCAGCCGACGAAGATCACCAAGATTTTCACGTTCCGCGGCTTGGAGCGCGATGAAGCTGAGACGGTCTCGGCGGGCGATATCGTGGCGATCGCGGGCGTGGAAGGAATTCAGATCGGCGAAAGCATCACGGACCTTCTGAATCCGTCGCCGCTCGAGCCACTTACGATCGACGAGCCGACACTGACGATGGTGTTTACGATCAATACTTCGCCATTCGCGGGTCGCGAAGGACAATTCGTCACTTCCCGCGATTTGCGGGCTCGGCTCGAGAAAGAATTGCTGACCAACGTTTCGCTGCGCGTGGAAGATACCGGCGCGACTGACGCGTTTCGCGTGCTGGGCCGCGGCGAATTGCAGCTCGCGATTTTAATCGAGACGATGCGCCGCGAAGGATACGAGCTGATGGTGGGCAAACCGGAGATCGTGGTGCGCACCGAGAATGGCCGGCGCCTCGAGCCTCTCGAAATGCTGATTGTCGATTGTCCGGAATCGTTCATCGGAATCGTGATGGAATCGCTTGGAAGCCGGCGCGGCGAAATGAAAAAGATGGTGAACCATCATTCCGGCCGCGTGCGCATGGAGTTCAGCATTCCCTCCCGCGGATTGATCGGACTGCGTAGCCAACTGCTTACGGATACGCGCGGCACCGCGCTGATTCATTCGCTGCTCGAAGGCTGGACTGAATATGCGGGCGACATGGCCATGCGTCTTACCGGCGCACTGGTGTGCGACCGGCCAGGCGTGGCGGTTGCGTACGCGATCTGGGGCATCCAGGAACGCGGGGAGATGTTTGTGGGTCCGGGCGTGGAAGTTTATGAGGGAATGATCGTCGGCGAAAACGCGCGCGAAGACGATATGAACGTGAACATCACGAAAGAAAAGAAGCAGACGAACATGCGGTCGTCGTCCGCCGACGAAGCCATCCGCTTGATTCCGCCGCGCGACATGACGCTGGAGAAGGCGATTGAATTTATCGCTGACGATGAATATGTGGAAGTGACGCCGAAGTCGATTCGCCTCCGCAAAAAAATCCTCGATGCGAAGAAGCGTCCCAAGCGCTGGCAGGAAATTCGCGCCAGCGTGGACGCCGCCACCTAGCCCATCCCTTCGCGGCACTCGCGCCAAGGTGACTATCGGAGACCGTGGTATTGCTTCGAGACGGCAAGTTCCTTCGCAGTGATGAATTCGAGCAGCGCTGGGACGCCTTTTTGCGTTTGCTCGATGCCACGGCGGATTGCGGGAACAATTTCGCCGGGCTCCGTGACCCGTTCGCCATAGCCACCGAAGGCGCGCGCCATGGCGGCGTAGTCGCCGGAGATGTCCGTCGCGCGAAAACGTTCGGTGGAAACGGGCATGACCGGAATTTCCATAGCCATGCTGAAATTATTCAGCAGAATCGAGAGAATCGGGATCCGCTCGCGCACGGCAGTCTCGAAATCCATCCCCGTAAAGCCGATGGCGGCATCGCCCCAAACATTCACGCAGAGTTTTTCCGGGCAAGCGAGCTTTGCGCCCATGGCAAGGCCGAGTCCGTATCCCAACTGCGTGGTCTTGCCCCAGCCTATGTAAGTGAACGGCTTCTTCGTGATCCAGAATGGAGCTAGTTGATCGCGCGGGCTGCCCGCATCGTGCGTGATGATGGTATTTGCAACATCCACGGTTTGCTGCAAGTCCCAAATCACGCGATACGGAGACAGAGGAACTGCATTGGAGGTTAGTTTCGGCATCCATTCGTTGAGCCAACTTTTGCGGATCGTTGCAATCTCGTCGGTAACCGGCGAGCGCCTCGGCTTCTCGATGAGGCGTTTGATTTCGACGAGCAGCGCGTCAAGCGTTAAGCGCGCGTCGCCGATAAGTCCGATGTCGGCGCGAATGTCTTTGTTCAGATGCTTGGGATCAAGCGTCGCGTGAATGAATCTTTTTCCGCGGGGCATGGCAATTCCGAAAGTCGTCTCCGTGAAACTGCAACCAATCCCGAAAATCAGATCGGCCTTTTCGAGAAAGTGCGGAACCATCGGCGGGAAAGCATTGCCCCCAGCGCCGAGCGCAAGGGGATGGTCCTCCGGGAACGCGCTCTTTCCTTGCAGGCTCGTCGCGACGGGGAGCATCAAGCAACTCAGCGAGTTCTTTTAGCGATTCCCAGGCACGCGCGTAATGAATTCCCTGCCCAGCATAGACGACGAGATTCTTCGCTTCCACGAGCGCGGCCGCGGCGCGGCGGACGTCGGCAGGATCGGGACAATAGCGTGTGGAGACTACGGGTTCATAGATGAAAGGCTCGGGGACATCTTCCGCAAATAGATCGAGCGGAATCTCTACCAGCGCCGGGCCGCCGCGGCCATTGCGAAGATTCGAAAAAGCGCGGCGAAAGACGTTCGGGATTTCGGCGGGAGAGGTGATCGCCTCCGCGGATTTGGTAACCGAGCGCATGCTTGCGACAGAATTGAAATTCGGATCCACCTGCGCACGGCGCCGCGCGTAGCCCATCGGGAGCACAAGAATGGGAACCGATTCGCTGTAGGCCTGCGCCACGCCGCCGAAGGAATTTTCCGATCCCGGGCCATGCTGCATCGCAAAAACGCCGATTTTGCGCCCGCTGGTGAGCCGCGAAAGAGCGTCGGCCATGTGAAGCCCGACGCGTTCCTGGCGAACGATGATCGGCCGTATGCCGGCACACGCCGCGGATTCGAGAACGTGGTTCACCGGATAGCCAAAAATAGCGTCAACGCCCTCGCGCTTTAGAATTTCAGCGATTGCTTCGCCAACTTTCACGCTGCAAGCCTCCCGGGGGACTATACTTTACTTGACGCGCACCATGAAATCTCCCGGAAATGCGCAACGCAGCAAGATGCCAACAAATCTTCAGAATTCCCGGTAGAATGAGCGCCGCGGAAATCAATCCCTTGCCATTTCAATCACATTTAGCCGCGCATGTTGGGCGGAGCGAGGACGTCCAAAGATGACCCGAGACGAGCGCAGAGTCGCTTCGCCGCGCGTCGTCAACGTCGCCGATTTGCGGCGCATCGCTCAAAGACGCCTGCCCAAGGTCGTATTCGACTACGTGGATGGCGGAGCGCAAGACGAAGTAACCATGCAGGAGAACTGCCGCGCTTTTCAGGAAGTATGTTTTCGTCCTCGCAATGCTGTGGCGGTCTCCGGCTGCGATCTGCGCACGAAGATTCTCGGCTCGGAACTAGCCATGCCTTTCCTCCTGGCGCCAGTAGGATTCAGCCGCCTGATATATCCCCAGGGCGAAGTGTGCGGGGCGCGCGCAGCCGCGAAAGCAGGCATCGGATTCACCTTGACTACCATATCGGGCTGCCGGCTGGAAGATGTGTCCGCGGCTTGCCCAGGGATGCCGGTGGTATCAACTTTATCTCGTCGGCGGACGCGAAGCGGCTGAGGCGGCCCTTGCCCGTGCTCGGGCGGCAGGGTTTAGCGTGCTCGCGATCACGATTGATACCGGCACGTTCGGTTTCCGCGAGCGTGATATTCGCAACGGCGCCGGGGCGCTGATGGGGACCAAGCTTCTCGCCAAGCTGCGCTTTTCCCCGCAAGTGCTCGCGCATCCCGCATGGTTTGCGGGTTTCCTTCGAGACGGCCGGATGCTCGAGCTTCCCAACGTGATCGTGCCCGGGCGCGGACCGATGCCGCTCTCGGAAACGCAGGCGGCGCTGGCGCGGTCGGTGGTCACATGGGCGGACCTTCAATGGATTCGCAAGTTGTGGGCTGGGCCGATCGTCGTCAAGGGCGTGCTCACGGGTGACGATGCGAGGCGGGCTCTCGATGAGGGAGCGGCTGGCGTGATCGTATCGAATCACGGCGGGCGCCAGCTCGATGGCGTAGCCGCATCGCTGCGAGCGCTGCCGGAGGTTGTGAAGGCGGTCGACGGCCGCGCCGAGGTTTTGATGGACGGAGGAGTGCGGCGCGGGAGCGATATCGCAAAGGCGATTTGTCTGGGGGCGCGGGCGGTGCTGATTGGACGCGCCTATGCATACGGCCTTGGCGCAGCGGGCGAGGCGGGCGTGGCGAGAGCTATTGCGATTTTGCGTGCCGACCTGGAGCGCACGTTGGCGCTGCTCGGTTGCGAGTCAATCAGCGAATTAGATCGGTCCTATGTGGATGTCCCCGCAAGCTGGCAGAGACAGATTCCTTAGGAGCTGCGGCCCGCCATAGAGCGGCCGCGGTTCGACCATTTTGCCCGGATTCATCCGATTATCCGGGTCCAGCGCCTGTTTAATGGCGCGCATGACGTCGAGTGCCGCTCCGTGTTCCGTTGACAGGTATTTTGCCCTTCCCGTGCCGATGCCGTGCTCTCCGGTACAAGTCCCGCCCATTTCGAGCGCGCGCAGAATAATTTTCTCCTCGAGTTTCTTTGCCTCGGCAAGTTCCGCGGGATTGTCCGGATCGAGGATGAAAGCCATGTGAAAGTTGCCGTCGCCTACATGTCCGACGACCGTTGCCGGAAAAGACGCGCTCCCGGCATCCTGCTTCGATTCGACGATGCAATCAGCCAGCCGCGAAATCGGGACGCAGATATCCGTGGTGAACATTTTGCCGCCGGGACGAATTGCCAGGGTTGCAAAGTAGGCTTCATGGCGCATTTTCCAGAGCGTTTCGCGCTCCTCGGGCGTCGTAAACCATACAAAGTCCCGGCCATTATGTTCTTTCGCGAGCTTGCGGATCGTCTCTGCTTGATCGTTGACATTCCGCTCGCTGTCTCCATGGAATTCGAAGAATAGGAGAGGCGCGACCGGATAATGTGTTTTTGAATAGCGATTGCACGCATCGATCTGTGCCTCGTCCATCAGCTCGATGCGCGCCACTGCCACGCCGAGTTGAATGGTCTCGATCGCCGTCTCAACGGCGTCTCGAATTGTATTAAAGGTACAGCAGGCTGCTCCCACCGCTTCGGGCAAGGGATGCAGGCGAAGTGTGACTTCCGTAATCACGCCGAGCGTACCCTCGGCGCCGACAAAAAGCCGAGTCAGATCGTAACCTGCTGCGGACTTGCGTGCAGCCGTGCCGGTCTTGATGATGCGCCCATCGGCGAGCACCACGGTCAGGGCCATTACATTTTCTCGCATCGTGCCGTAACGCACCGCCGTCGTCCCTGAAGCACGCGTTGAGGTCATCCCGCCGATCGTCGCATCGGCTCCTGGATCGATAAAAAAAGTAAAGCCAGTGTTCTCCAAAGCTTTATTGAGCTGCTTGCGCGGCATTCCCGCTTCCACCGTCGCCTGCAAATCCTCGGGACTGATTCGCACGACTTTATTCATTTCGCGCATGTCAATTGTGATGCCGCCGTAAATTGCGTTCACCTGCGCTTCCATGGAAGTGCCCGCCCCGAAGGGAATCACCGGCACTTGATATTTCGCGCTGATCTTGAGGATTTCGCTGACTTCGCCGGTAGAGTGCGGAAAGCAAACAGCATCCGGGAGGGCCGCGGGATGGTACGACTCTCCGTGGCTGTGGTGTTCACGAACTGAGTCCGCTGTGGTCGTTCGAGCGCCGAGCAGCGATTTTAGATCGCGAAGTGCATTTTCGATTCGTTCGCGTGTTGGACGATTGTACTGTCCGCCGCCCGCCAATGCCGCCTTGCTTTCTGTTCTCATATTCGCCGAATGCAAAACAATCGTCTCCTAAAGGTGCACGATCACATCGTAATAGAGAACTGAGCCGTCGTCCGCAAGAGCCGGTTCAATTCGCACGACTTGAAAGGTTCGGTCTCTCAGATCGACTACCGTCCGTCCCAATATATCGTGCGCTTCGCGTTCGAGCTCCGGCGTGGGGCGAGTAGTCCTCTTGTCCCGTGAAAGAACGCTGGCATCGAGCCGGTACGTACGGGTCCGGCTCCCCTCATCCGTGGACACGAGATGCACGCTCGAAGTTGCAACTAAGCCTTCGTTTGGTTCATCGCGGAACCACGATCTCGGTGTCGCTAACACAAAAACAAGAATGGCGACAACCAAGATATCGTAAGGCCAGCTTCCGCGCTCGTAGGACCAAAAAACTGTGCTCATGATGCCTCGCCAGAGTCGTCCCATCTGACTAGTGCGAACCGGATCCATTCACTACCATTCCATCGCGCATGTGCAACACGCGATTCCCGTAGGTCGCGGCGTCCGGATTGTGAGTGATCATCACGATTGTTTGGCCAAGGTCTCTATTGAGCTGCCGGAGCAGCGCAAGAACGGAATCGGAGGTCTTGGTGTCCAGATTTCCCGTCGGCTCGTCGGCGAGGACGATTTTCGGCTCGCTGATGATTGCGCGAGCGAGCGCCACGCGTTGTTGTTCTCCGCCTGAAAGCTCCGAAGGCTTATGGCTTAAACGCTCTTTGATGCCCAGCAGCCCGGCGACTGCTTCAAAGCGATGAGGGTCGAAGCCGTTCCCGTGGATATGCTGGGCCAGAGCAATATTATGATAGGCGTCGAGCGAGGGTAGCAGATTGAATCTCTGGAATACGAAACCTACCTTGTGCCGGCGCAACAGCGTGCGCGCAGCATCGCTCATTTCGGTAAGATCATTTCCGTCGAGCAAAACCCGCCCGCGGGTCGCCTGAGCAAGGCCGCCGATCACGTGCAGGAGTGTGGATTTCCCGCATCCCGACGGCCCCATGATCGAAACGAATTCACCCTGAAGTATCTCGATGCTCACGCCGCGCAGGGCCGGCACGTCCACCTTGCCGGTCCGGTATACTTTCCACAGGTCTTCGGTCTTGAGTATTGGCTCCAGGGCCTGCTCCCGTACGGGCGATCATCGCCTACGAGGACGCAAATATTCTAGTCGCGTTTACCGTTTCTGCCTATAAGGGATGTTCCAAGCTCCAAAAGATTTGACGCGTGGTGGGAGGCGATGCGATAATTTCTCGCCTTATTCTGGCCGCTTCGGCATCCGCTGGCGGACAGACAGCGCGCGCAGGGGAGCGGCCGCAACACCCTTTCCTCGACAATGGAAATCTTGCACAAGCTCGGTGAGCTGTTCCTTGAATCCCTGCCTACGGTCGCCCTTGTTCTTCTGTTTTACTTCTTCCTGCGATGGGCTTTCTTCGCGCCGATCCAAAAAGCGATGTCCGAGCGCCGCGAGCGGATTCAAGGCGCCCGGGCTGAAGCCGCCGCTGTCGAGGGGACCGCGCGGCAGGAACTTGATCGCTATAACGAGGCGCTGCGGAAAGCGCGTGGGGAAATCTATGGGGAGCAGGAGGCTTCCCGGCAAGTGGCCCTGGACGGCCGCTCGAAGCTCCTCAAGGCGATGCGCGCGCGCGCCCAGGAAGACGTGGATGTCGCAAAGCAACGAATTGCGGCGGAGCTCGAGACGGCTCGCGCGGCAGTCGAGTCTCAAGTGCCTTCGGTCGCCGGAGAGATTGTCCGCAGGATGCTCGAAACGCCTTCTTCGCCGGGCATAGGGACAGCCAGGTGAGACGCGCCAAACCCCATTTCTTCGATCTGGCAGCGCGTCTGAGCGCACTTGTCTTTCTGGTGGCGGGGACTGCGCTGGGCCAGGAAAATCAGCCTTCCGCAGCCGATTCGGCGACGGGATGGCTCTTTCGCTGGATCAATTTTGGAATAATTTCGGCGCTTATCATCTACGCTTTTCTGAAAGCAGCTCCTCGGTTCCAGAGCCGCAGGGAAGAACTTTCTAGACAGATACAAGAAGGGGCACGCGCCCGCGAAGCCGCTGAGCGAGACCTGCGTGAAGTTCAAACCAAGATGGCAGGCATTGGCGCACTTACCGCTGAACTGCGCGTCGAAGCAAAGCGCGCCGCCGAAGTCGAGGCGCAACGCCTGCGCGAACTGGCGAAGACCGAGGCCGGTATGATCGAGGAAGCCGCAAAGGCGGAGATCGCCGCGGCAGAACGCGCGGCACGGTTGGAATTGCGGGCGTTTGCCGCGCGAAAAGCCATTGAGCGCGCCGAAGCTATGTTGCAGGATGAAATGACGTCGAAGGCTGAGGCGGGGCTCTTCGGCGCCTTTGTCACGGAACTCCAGCGGAGCGCGAATTGAACGGCGCCGTTTCGTCGCGATATGCAGCCGCGTTGACGGACGTCGCGCTGAAACACGATGGTGGCGAACGGATGAAGGCCGATCTCGCCAGCTTTGTTGAAGCCTTCACGGCATCGGCTGACCTCCGAAATTTTCTCGAAACACCCGCAATCGGGCAAGAAGCGAAACAAAATGTAATCCACAAGCTCGCGGAGCGGATGAAACTTGCTCCAGAAGTCCGCAACTTCATCCAACTGTTGGTGCTTCATCGTCGGACAGAACTGCTTCGCGAAATCCAACAAGCGTTTGAATCTGACTTGAACGCCCGGATGGGCATCGCCGAAGCCGACGTGAAATCGGCCCGGGAGCTGAACGCCAAGGAGAAGGAACGGTTGACCGCTGCGCTCGAGCAGCGGACCGGCAAGAAAATCCAAGCTCGATTCGGCGAAGATAGGTCGCTGCTTGGAGGCCTCGTAGTGCGCGTGGGTTCCACGATCTACGATGGTTCCGTACGCGAGCAGCTCACTCGGCTGCGGCAAAAATTGGAAGCGGAATAGGAGCCAGAAATGGCGCAAATCAAAGCGGACGAGATCACTCAGCTTTTACGCGAACAAATTGAGAACTATCAACAGACCGTGGCCGTCGAGGAAGTCGGTTCGGTTATTTCCGTAGGCGACGGCATCGCGCGCATTCACGGCTTGGACAACTGCATGGCGGGCGAAATGATCGAATTCCCCCACGGAGTCTTCGGCATCGCCCTCAACCTCGAAGAAGATCAGGTGGGAGCCGTCTTGCTGGGCGATTACACGGAAATCGGCGAAGGCGATACGGTGAAGCGCACCAAGCAAATCATGTCCGTGCCGGTCGGGGATGCGATGATCGGACGCGTCGTGAATCCGCTAGGGCAGCCGCTTGACGGCAAGGGCCCCGTAGCCACGGATCACCGCAATCCCCTGGAGCGATTGGCGCCCGGCGTGGTCGATCGCCAGCCGGTTCGCGAGCCTCTCCAAACGGGCATCAAGGCCATCGATTCGATGATTCCCATTGGCCGCGGCCAGCGCGAATTGATTATCGGCGATCGTCAAACCGGCAAGACTGCGATTATTCTCGACACAATCTTGAATCAGCGCGGCGGAGACATGATTTGCATCTACTGCGCGATCGGACAGAAGCGTTCGACGATCGCGCAGGTCGTGAAGACACTTTCCGATTACGGCGCTCTCGACTACAGCATCGTTGTTGCGGCCTCGGCTGCGGAACCCGCCTCCATGCAATACATCGCGCCTTTTGCCGCTGCGGCGATGGGGGAGTTTTTCCGTGACAGCAAACGCCACGCAATCTGTTTCTACGACGATCTTTCGAAGCACGCTCAATCCTACCGGGAAATTTCGCTGCTGCTTCGCAGGCCGCCGGGCCGCGAGGCATTCCCGGGAGACGTTTTCTTTTTGCATTCGCGCCTCCTGGAGCGCGCGGCAAAATTGAACGACAAGCTGGGCGCCGGTTCGCTTACGGCCCTGCCTGTGATCGAAACGCAGGCCGGGGACGTCTCGGCATACATCCCTACGAACGTCATCTCGATTACAGACGGCCAGATTTATCTCGAGGCGGATCTTTTTAACGCCGGCATTCGTCCTGCCATCAACGCGGGCATCTCCGTCAGCCGCGTCGGCGGCAACGCACAAATCAAAGCCATGCGTCAGGTTGCCGGGACTCTCCGCTTGGATATGGCGCAATATCGGGAATTGGCCGCGTTCACGCAGTTTGGTTCCGAGCAGCTTGACAAAAGCACGCAAGCGCAATTGGCCCGCGGCCAAAGGCTCATGGAAATTCTGAAGCAGGATCAATACCAGCCGCTGCCTGTCGAAAAACAAGTGCTGTTGCTCTTCGCCAGCTCCAATCGTTACCTGGACGATATCGAAGTCTCCGAATGCCGCAGGTTCGAACTGGAGATGTACACGTTTGTCGAAACCAATTACCCCGGCGTGCTACAGGCGATCCGAGACAAAAAAGCGCTCGATGATGCGTTACGCGCGGAAGCTACAAAAGCTCTGGATGCATTTAAGGAGCGGTTCCGGGCAAGCTTGCCCGAATCTCATCAGCCAGCAACTGCCGCCTCCTAGACCCGCCGACGACAATCAATGCCCACACTTCTCGATTATCGGCGCCGCATCCGCTCGGTAAAGAACACCCAGCAAATCACGCGCGCGATGAAGTTTATCTCGGCCGCAAAACTTCGCCGCGCTCAGGAGGGCGTGTTTGCTGCCCGCCCTTACGCCAAAGAGATCCTCCGCGTGTTGCGTTCGGCGGCGGCGCGCATGGAGTCCACCGCGCACCCCCTCCTTGAGCGGAGACCCGAGGAGCGTATTCTGCTGGTAGTGATGACAGGCGATCGCAGCCTGGCCGGAGCTTTCAATTCGAACGTGATTCGCCGAACGATCGCGTTCTTACGCGAAAATTCATCCAAGAAAACCCAGTTGATTGCAATCGGCAAGAAGGGCCGGGACACGCTGCGGAAGCGCGGCTGGCGCGCGGTCAGCGAGTATTTGAATGTTTCATCGAAGGTCGAGTTTTCCACCGCGAAAGAAATTGCGAACCGAATTGCAGAGCTATATGCGAGCCGCGAAGTTGATGCAGTTTATGCGGTCTACAATGAATTCAAGAATGTAATGGTGCAAAAGCTGATCACCGAAAAGCTTCTTCCTCTCGATCCGGATGTGCTCGCATCGGAAGAAGCTGGGAAAACATCCACAGGGGCTCGCAAGGACGCCGAAGACTCCCTGCCCCACGATAGATATCCGAGCGGCCAATCGCTTGTGGATTACATTTATGAGGAGCCCGTGGCCGAAATTTTTAGCGGCCTCGTGCCCCGCTATCTTGAATCGCAGGTCTTCCGCATTCTTCTAGAATCGGCCGCCGCGGAACACGCCGCGCGCATGACCGCGATGGATGCAGCCACGCGAAATGCCTCCGAGCTTATTGACAAGCTCACGCTTCAGATGAACAAGATTCGCCAGGCGGGAATCACCAAGGAACTGATCGAAATTGTGAGCGGCGCGGCCTCCGCGATGTCGTGAGGATGCCGAGTGTGAATAGCGGCATGGGGATCGAAATGTTTGCGAATTCTATTGCGGGAACTTACGGGAGCTGAAATGGCAAGCGATAACGAAAGAATTGGACACGTCGTCGAAGTCATCGGGCCAGTTGTGGACGTGCAGTTCAAAGAGCACCACCTGCCGCGAATTCACAATGCCGTTCGCATCTGGAGCGAGGGATTCGACATTCCAGAGCCGATGGACATCATTGCGGAAGTGGCCCAACACCTTGGCGAAGACCGCGTACGGTGCGTAGCCATGAAGCCAACCGAGGGCCTGGTCCGCGGCATGAAGGCCCAGGATCTAGGTGAGCCAATCTCAGTGCCGGTGGGACGTGCCACCCTCGGCCGCGTGCTAAACGTCCTGGGCGATCCCGTCGATGGCTTCGGCCCCGTGAAAACTGACAAACGCTATCCCATTCACAGACCCGCGCCCTCGCTTCAGGACCAATCAACTAATTTAGAAATGTTCGAAACAGGCATCAAGGTCATTGACCTGATCGAGCCCTATCTCAAGGGCGGCAAAATCGGCCTCTTCGGCGGCGCAGGCGTTGGCAAAACCGTGCTCATCCAAGAGCTCATCAACAACGTCGCGATGAAGCACGGCGGCGTCTCTGTTTTCGCCGGCGTCGGGGAGCGCACCCGCGAAGGCAACGACCTCTGGCTGGAGTTCCAAGAGTCCGGCGTAATCGAGCCTGGCAATCCTGAAAAATCCCGCTGCGCGCTGATTTATGGCCAGATGACCGAGCCTCCCGGCGCCCGCCTCCGCGTCGGCCTCACCGGCCTAACCGTCGCCGAATATTTCCGCGATGAAGAACATCTGGACGTTCTACTCTTCATCGATAATATTTTCCGCTTCGTCCAAGCCGGTTCGGAAGTATCGGCGCTGCTCGGCCGTATGCCGTCCGCCGTCGGCTATCAGCCCAACCTCAACACCGAAATTGGAGAGCTTCAGGAACGCATCACCTCCACCAAGAGCGGCTCGATCACATCGGTGCAGGCGATTTACGTTCCCGCCGACGACTACACCGATCCCGCGCCTGCGGCCACTTTCGCCCATCTCGACGCAACCACCAACCTCAGCCGGCAAATCGTCGAGCGCGGCATTTATCCCGCTGTCGATCCGTTAGCCAGCTTCTCGCGCATTCTCGATCCGCGCATTTTGGGCCAAGAGCATTACAGCGTTGCGCGCGCCGTGAAATCCGTGCTCCAGCGCTATAAGGAATTGCAGGACATCATCGCCATCTTGGGCATCGAAGAACTCTCCGACGAGGATAAGCAAACGGTCGCGCGTGCTCGCAAGGTCGAACGCTTCCTTTCCCAGCCTTTCTTCGTCGCCCAGCAGTTCAGCGGTCTCGAAGGCAAGTACGTCAAGGTTGAAGACACCATTCGCGGCTTCAAGGAAATCGTTGAAGGCAAGCATGACGATCTTACCGAGCAGGCCTTTTACATGGTAGGCACCATCGAAGAGGCGCGCGAAAAGGCGGAGAAAATAGCCGCCGCGGCGTAGTCCGTTGGCTTCAACTCAAGGCTGAATGAATGCTACCTGAAAGCATCGAACTGCAAGTGGTCACGCCCGAACGCCACGTCCTGCAAGCGGATGTGCAGGCCGTCGAGATACCGGGTAAGGAAGGTTATCTCGGCATTTTGCCCGGGCACGCTCCGCTCATCACTGAACTCGGCATCGGGATTCTAGCCTATCGCAAGGAATCAGAAACACGTTACCTCACCGTCATCCACGGTTATGCGGAAGTTCTGCCGGACCGGGTGATTGTCCTCGCCGAAATTTCCGAGCGAAGCGAGGAGATTGATCCCGAGCGCTCGCGCGCGGCTCGTGATCGCGCCCAAGCGGAGTTGGCCAAGGCTGGCGCAGGCACTCCCGAGTGGGAACGCGAAAAACTGGCCATCGAGCGCGCCGCAGTGCGCCTGGAAGCTGTTGGAAAGACGGGCAGGGCCCCGAAAGGTCACTCCTAGATCGTCAGCGCAGCTCCGTCAAAGCAAATTACGTTAAAATCCCGGTGTTCACCGTTGCATCAAATAGTAAGATAGTCTCTTGGGCCTTGTACCCGATTATGGCTAATAGCGAACTTACAGTCTATTCAACCACTTGGTGCTGCGACTGCCGGCGCGTGAAACAGTTTCTCCAAGAGCGCCAGGTTACCTTTCGGGAAGTGAATATCGACGAGGCTCCGGAAGCTGAAAAGTTGGTTCTTCGCGTCAATAATGGCCGCCGGAAAGTTCCTACGATCGAGGTAGAAGGACGATACTTTGCCTGCAGCCCGTTTGATCCCCATAAGCTCGCTGACGAATTGAAAATCCCGTTGAATCCCGGGCGAGCGAACTCTTAATCTGCCGCGTTGTGCCGGCGCAGCCGTTGCACCCCGCTCACATTTAAGACTGCGTACCGAGGCCCACGCCGCGCGCCATCACTCCCGCAACTTGCAAGTCATCGGTCAATGCAACCAGATCAGCATCCGCCCCTTCCGCGATAATGCCCTTTTTGCCCGCAACGCCCAGCCGCCGCGCCGGAAGTATGGTCGCCATCCGGACTGCATCGCGCACAGGCACGCCCAGCTCCACGACGTTCCGTAATGCTCGATCGAGGGTCAGTGTGCTGCCCGCCAGCTTTCCTTCTGCATTTCGGCAAATGCCGCCTCGAACGCTCACGTCAAAATTTCCCAGCCGGTAATTGCCATCCCTCATTCCGGTAGCCGCGATACCGTCGCTCACCAGTAGAACGGTGTCGAATCCCTTCGTTCCGATCAGCACTTGAATTGCTGGCCCCGCGACGTGCACGCCATCCGCAATCACTTCGGCGGTTACTTCGGGGTCGGTCATTATCGCGCCCACTATTCCGGGATCGCGATGTGTGAAGGGGCGCATGGCATTGTAAGTGTGCACTGCGTGGCGTGCTCCCGCCTGAATTGCCGCGCGCGCTTGTTCATAGTTTGCGTCAGTATGGCCAAGGCCCACGGTCACTTTCGCGGCTACTGCCGCCCCAATCAGGTCCATCGCGCCTGGCAACTCGGGCGCGATCGTTAATATCCGAACGAACCCATCGGCGGCTTTCAGAAGCTTCTCGAGAATTTCCAGCGACGGTTTGGCGATGGACTCAACTGGATGTACGCCCCGGCGGCTTGGGTTGATGAACGGTCCCTCAAGATGAATGCCGAGAATCTCGGCCGCGAGCCGGCCGGGCTTCGGCGGCTCTGCTGGATTTTCATGGCTGCGAATGTAGTGCGCGATTCCCGCAAGGCTACGGCACGTTTCTTCAATCGGCGCCGTCACCGTGGTTGCCACGATGGATGTGGTTCCATGCCGCGCAACGGTCGCGGTGATTCGATCGAGCCCGCGGGCGTTGGCCTCCATTACATCGTGTCCGCCGGCGCCGTGAATGTGCACATCCACAAACCCCGGCACAATCGTCATTCCCGCCGCAACGTAATCAATGGCGCCCGCCGGAACTCGAACCTCGTCCCGATGCCCTACTGCCGCAATCCGGCTGCCTTCAACGACGATTACCCCATCGTTGATCTCTTCCTCCGGAGTCAGTATTCGGCTCGCGTGTATGACGGTGGCGGGCATTTCCCCCTCTCGCCTGTCCAAAATCCTGCTCCGTGTATGCTAGAGGAATTGCAGCGCAAAATCACAGCGGAGCTTGCATCCGTTGCCTTCTCCGCTACAATCAACCTTCGCTTATTTTGGAGGCAATCGATGGCAAATGAAAAACGCTATGTGGCCCAGAAGCGCCAGCGCCGGCGGCGCAAGACGGCGAAGGCCAAAGTAAAGCTCTATGAACAGGGGAAACTCCCGCACGATAAGCTGCCTTCTCTGGCCAAGAGGTTTCTCAGCCGGAAGATGCGGGCGCTCAGCAAATCCGAATAGCCCCACAAAATAAAAGGGCGCTCGCCATTGGCAAGCGCCCTCTCCCTCGTGTCAGCCGCTGCCGCCTCCCCGCCAGGGATGACGGCTTCGGATCGCTCAGTTACCGGCGGCCTGTGCGTGGTTCGAATTGACCTTCGGCACGCTCAGGTAACCGCTGATTTTATCCTTGCCAATCGAATTGACGGTGAATTCCACGGGAGCCCGGCTGCCGTGCGTGAAGAAGTAGATTGGCTCGTTCGCCGAGCGGTTCTTCTTCTCGTAGCGGCCGTCGTCCACGTAGATCGCCACCGTGTACAGATTCTTCTTCTGGTTCACGCCGCGGAGTTCCACCATCAAATCTCCCACTTTTTCGCGCTTGTTCTTCTTGTCGATGGTGAACTCATAGTAATCGCGCTCGCCCAGACGCCGTAGCTCTTCCACCTCGTCGTGATTCTTCGCGATCAGCGTCCCGAACTCGCCGCGAGTCATATTCAGGCTGTTCTTTGTCGAATCGAGGTCGGTCTTTACGCCAGTCACGTCCGTGCCGAGCTTGTTGACATCGTCAATACTGGCCTTGGCAGCCAGTTCGCCATTGACGTTGTTCTGAAGATCGGTTAGTTCCTTGGCGTCTTCTTCCTTGATTTTCTTGCTTTGGAGCCGCGCGCGGTTCAGTTCCGTTTCAGTCAATTTCATCTTGTCGGTGACAACGCTAAGCTCGCCTTGAAGCTGTGCGTTGGTATCTTCGGCCTTGGCCAGCCGCTGTCCGAGCACATCGTTGTCCTGTCTGAACGTCTGGTCTTGCGCCGTCAGGCTCTTCTGCAGCGCCGCTGAACGGTTTGAGGCCGTCCAACCCACACCCAGCGCCGCTAGTGACACGATCGCCAGCGCAATCACGACGATTCCGATCCATCGCGGCGCCGGTGCTTCTTCGATTACAGTCTCTTTTTCTTCGAGCATTTTTTCTTCTCCTCCGTGGAAACCCCTTGCTGTGGTCTGAGAATGCACGCGCCGAACCAAACTGGCAAATCCGCCAATGGCTCTATAACGCTCGTGTTAACAGTAGGTTGCGGGCCGGTAGTGGAAAATCACTGGCGGGACGATCGGTGATACCCTGCAATTTTTACTTGCGGAACACTGACTTCTACTTAGTTTTAGGCATTACTCTCAAGTTACCTGGTGATCGTCATGTTCTGCAGCCGCGCGATCCGCTCGGCCAGCGGAGGATGTGTACTGAATAGGCTAGAAAGGAGTTGCCGCCCCGCTAACGGCGCCACAATGCAGAGAGCGGCCGTTGAGGGAGAAATATCCATCGGGATTCTCTTGTTGTAAGACCCTAACTTTTCAAGGGCGCGGACAAGTCCGTAAGGGTGCCCCACCATCTTCGCGCCGGAGGCATCCGCCTGATACTCCCGTTGGCGGGAAATGCCTAGCTGAAGCAGCAGCGCGGCCAGCGGTGCCAGGAAAAGCATGAGGAGCGCCGCAATGCCGCCGCCCTCACGATCGTCGTCGCGCCCGCCCCAACCGCCGAAGATCATGGCCCATCGGCCCATGGAAGCAATCCAAGTGATGGCCCCCGCGATGGTTGCTGCAATCGACGAGGTTAGGATGTCGTAATTGCGCACATGCGATAGCTCGTGGGCGATCACGCCTTCCAGCTCTTCATCGTCCATCAATTGCATCAGGCCCTCGGTAACTGCTACGGAGGCGTGATTCGGGTTGCGGCCTGTGGCAAATGCATTGGGCGCCTGCTGTGGAATCACGTAGAGCTTCGGAACCGGCAGATTGGCCTTCGCTGCCAGCCGCTCCATCACCTCGTACAGCCGGGGCGATTGCTCCCGGGTAACGGGCCGTGCCCCGCTGGACATCAGAGCGATCTTGTCGGAAAAGAAATATGCCGTTCCGTTCATGATGACGGCGAAAACCAGCGCGATCGTCATACCTCTTTGTCCAGCGATCGCCTGGCCTGCAAATAGCAGAAGCAGCGTAAGAGCCGTCAGCAAGAATGCCGTTTTGAAAGTTTTCATGTGAGTACCCTAAGTGCCCTTTTTCTTATGCCTTCTCAGCTTTCGCTTTTTTCTGCGCGAACTTCATCTCGCCGGTCTTCGCGTCTGCATCCACCACCACTGCATCGCCTGGTTTCACTTCGCCGTCGAGAATCTTCAGCGCCAAAGCGTCTTGAATCAGCCGTTGAATTGCCCGCTTCATGGGACGCGCGCCATACGCCGGATCGTAGCCCTCTCGGAAAAGCAGGGTTTTCGCGGCAGGGGTCAGACTGAGACTGATCTTTTTCTCTGCCAGGAGCTTCACCACGTGCTCCATTTGCAGTTCGATGATCCGTTCGATTTGGTCTTTGCCCAAAGGCCGGAACAGTACGATGTCGTCAATCCGGTTGAGGAATTCTGGGCGGAAAAGTTCCCGCAACGCTGCCATGGCCTGCACTCGCGCCTCTTTGGGATCTTTTTCCGCGAGTTCAAAAATCGCCGAGGATCCCGCATTCGATGTCATGATAATCACGGCATTGCGAAAATCCACGGTGCGTCCCTTGCCGTCGGTTAGCCGCCCGTCTTCTAGAATTTGCAGCAGCACGTTGAAAACATCGGGGTGCGCCTTTTCGATCTCATCCAGCAGCACCACCGAATACGGTCGGCGGCGCACTTGCTCCGTCAGTTGTCCGCCCTCTTCATATCCCACGTATCCCGGAGGCGCCCCGATCATCCTCGCCACGGAATGCTTCTCCATGTACTCGGACATGTCGAGGCGCACCATCGCCCGTTCATCGTCAAACAAAAATTCAGCCAGCGCGCGCGCCAATTCCGTCTTGCCGACTCCTGTCGGCCCCAGGAAAAGAAACGACCCGATGGGCCGATGCGGATCGCTCAGTCCTGACCGGCTCCGGCGAATCGCGTTCGCCACGCTGCTCAGCGCTGCATCCTGGCCCACCACGCGCAGCCGCAGGCGCTCTTCCATGTGGACCAGCTTTTCGACCTCGCCTTCCAGCAATCGGCCCACCGGGATCCCCGTCCACTTGCTGACGATTTTGGCGATCTCTTCCTCGCCCACTTCCTCCTTCAGCATCGGGTGGTCTTTCTGCATGTCCGCAAGGTGGTCCTGAGCGGCCTTCAGCTCCTTTTCGGCCGCCGAAAGCTTCCCGTACCGAATTTCAGCAACGCGCGAAAGGTCGCCCGCGCGTTCGTAGCGCTGCTCCTCCGCCTTGAGGCGCTCAATTTCTTCCTTCTGTTTGCGGATGCGCGCAATCGCGTCCTTTTCTGTCTGCCAGTGCGCCTTTAGGCCATTAGACTGTTCGCGCAGCGTGCTCAATTCTTTCTCGATCTGATTGAGCCTCTCCTTCGAATGCGGGTCAGATTCCTTTCGCAGCGCTTGCCGCTCGATCTCTAACTGCAAAATGCGCCGCTCGATTTCGTCGATTTCCGTCGGCAGCGAATCGATTTCCATGCGCAGCCCCGCCGCTGCTTCGTCAACCAGGTCAATCGCTTTGTCCGGCAAAAAGCGGTCGGTGATATATCGTTGCGAAAGCATGGCCGCCGCCACAATCGCCGCATCCTTTATGCGCACGCCGTGATGCACTTCGTAGCGTTCTTTCAGGCCGCGCAGAATCGCAATGGTGTCCTCCACGGAGGGTTCGCCAACCTGCACAGGCTGAAAACGCCGCTCCAGCGCGGGATCTTTTTCGATGTATTTACGGTACTCATTGAGCGTGGTCGCACCGATCGCGCGCAATTCGCCGCGCGCAAGCGCTGGCTTCAGCATGTTGGAAGCATCCATCGCGCCTTCGGCTGCGCCCGCTCCCACCAGGGTGTGCAGTTCGTCGATAAACAGGATAATTTGTCCGTCGGATTCTGTGACTTCCTTTAGAAGCGCTTTCAGCCGGTCTTCAAATTCGCCGCGATACTTCGCCCCCGCCACCATCGCCGCCAGATCAAGCGCCACAATTCGCTTCGGCTTCAGCACTTCTGGCACGTCCCCGGCGACAATTCTCTGCGCCAAGCCTTCCACAATGGCGGTCTTTCCCACTCCGGGCTCGCCAATCAGGACGGGGTTATTTTTCGTGCGCCGCGCCAGAATTTGCATCACGCGGCGAATCTCTTCGTCGCGCCCGATCACCGGATCAAGCTTGCTCCTTCGCGCGAGTTCGGTGAGATCGCGTGCGTACTGTTCGATTGCGCGATACGTGGATTCGGGGTTTTGTGAAGTCACGCGGTGGCTGCCGCGAATCGCGGTCATCGCTTGCAGAATTGCATCGTGGGTTGCGCCGTGGCGCGCAAGAATTTGGCCGGCCGCATCGCGCTGTGCCGCGGCAATGGCGAGCAAGATGTGTTCGGTTGAGACGTATTCGTCTTTCAGCCGCTCAGCCTCGCTGAAAGCATTCTCCAGAATTTCATTCGATGAACGGCTCAGCGACTGTTCCGCTACGCCTGAAACCTTTGGCAGGCGGTCGATCTGTTTTTCAACTTCGCCGCTCAGGATTGCCGGCGCCGCTCCCAGTTTGTCGAGCAGTGGCCGCACCACGCCGTCGCCCTGCGCGATCAGCGCCCAGAGCAAGTGCAGAGGTTCAATCTGCTGCTGCCCGGAACGCCCGGCCATTTCCTGCGCCGCTTGCAGCGCTTCCTGCGCCTTCACCGTTAGTTTGTCAAATCGCAGCATGACGTGATTTTCTCACCTTGTTTCTCCGGACACAAAGGGCCAGAACCCGTGCCCTGGCCCTTTGGAGGGTCCGGAGCTTCGAGTTAGTTGTTGTTTGTGACGTTGATCTTCACCTGTCTTGGCTTCGATTCGGCTCGCTTCGGGAGTTCGACTGTGAGAACGCCGTTCTTGTAGTCTGCCTTGATAGAACCGTTGTCTACCGTGCTTGGCAGGCTAAAGCTGCGGCTGAATGAGCCGTAGGTTCGCTCGACTCGAAGATAGTTGTCTTCCTTCACCTTCTCCTCGAATTTTCGCTCGCCTTTTATGGTGAGTATGTTGCTTTCAATCCTTATGTCTAGATCCTTTTCGTTGACGTCTGGAAGGTCCGCTTTGAGCACTAACTCGTTCTCCGTCTCATAAATGTCAACGGCAGGAGCCCACGTCGTTAGAGCCGATTGATCGGACCGGCGCGGTAATGACCCCTCAAAGAGCCGGTTGACCTGCTCCTGCAGGGTCGAAAGGTTGTGGAACGGGTCCCAACGGGTGATGGCACTCATATTTGAACTACCTCCTCATGATTCTAATAGTTTTAGCGCATTTAGCGCATACACAGCATAAAATATGCGTGCTATATTGTCAAGTGAAGATTTGCGTCGCCAGGCCGCCCTTACGGTGGGCAAGTACTTCAAAACCTCGATATCCACAGCCTTGAGCCTTGCCGCTTTCAAGGCAAAGGAGTAATGATCCACATTCGGTTTCTGTTTTCTAGGAGAGCCTGCCTTGGAAGACGCACTGGCCGTCCACCGCTTGCATTTCGCCTTCACGGTGACTTTCCACTACATCTTCCCGCAGCTCACCATGGGCCTCGCCTTGTTGCTGGTTATTTTGAAGACGATGGCGCTGCGCACCGGCGACGAGCATTACAACCGCGCCGCACGATTCTGGGCGCGGATCTTTGGCATCAACTTCGCCTTGGGCGTGGTCACCGGCATCCCCATGGAATTTCAGTTCGGCACGAACTGGGCGCAATTTTCGCGTGCGGCAGGAGGGGTGATCGGGCAGACGCTTGCGATGGAAGGAATTTTCTCGTTTTTTTTGGAGTCTTCATTTCTTGGCCTTTTCCTTTTCGGCGAAAAGCGCCTGGGACCGAAAGCCCACTGGTTCACAGCAGTGATGGTCTTTTGCGGCTCGTGGCTCTCAGGCTACCTGATCGTCGCCACAGACGCCTGGATGCAGCATCCGGTGGGCTACGCGCTAGGGCCTCACGGTGAGATCCTGCTGGCCAGCTTCTGGGGTTTGCTGCTCAATCCCTGGGCGGTCTGGCAGTATATGCACACGATGACCGGCGCAGTCCTCACCGGATGCTTTGTGATGGCCGGAGTTGGCGCGTTTTACCTGCTCTCCGGGCGTGACGAAGCCTATGGGCGGACGTTCGTGCGGCTGGGCGTCATCGTAGGTGTGGTAGGAACCATCCTGCAGCTCTTCCCTCTGGGCGACGCACAGGGCAGGCTCGTCGCGCGCTATCAGCCGGCAACGCTGGCGGCCATGGAAGGCTTGTTCAAAACGCAAGGGGGAGCGCCCGTGGCGATCCTGGGCCAGCCGGATGTGCAGAACCAGCGGCTCGACAATCCCCTCCTGATTCCTCGAGCGCTTAGCTTCCTCACGTATCGCCGCTGGAAGGCGGAGGTGAAAGGTCTCGACAGCTTTCCACAGCAGGATTGGCCCGACAAGATTTCATTGGTGTACTTCAGCTATCACGTCATGGTGGGGCTGGGAACCATTTTTATAGCGGTGATGGCTGTAGCCGCGTGGCTGTTGTGGCGCGGAGGACTTTATCAAAACCGCCCAATGTTGTGGGCGCTCATGCTGTGCGTGCCCTTACCCTACATCGCGAACACAGCCGGGTGGATCACTGCCGAAGTCGGACGCCAGCCGTGGCTCATTCACGGCCTATTCCGAACGGCGGCGGGAGTTTCACCGGACGTCTTGGCCGGAAGTGTCTGGTTCACGCTGATCGGCTTCATGGGAATGTACATGATCTTGGGCATCCTCTTTTTGTTCCTGATTTACCGCGAGATAGAGCTGGGGCCGGAGCCGGCGAAGAAGGCATTGGTCGCGGCCGGGGGGCACGTGTGATGGGGACGCTCTGGTTCTGCCTGGTGGCCTTGATGATTGCCGCCTATGTTCTGCTCGACGGTTTCGATCTCGGTGCAGGAATTCTGCACCTTTTTGTGGCGCGATCGGATGGGGAGCGGCGCGAGGTGTTGGCAAGCATTGGGCCGGTGTGGGACGGCAACGAGGTGTGGCTGCTCGCGGCGGGCGGAACGCTTTATTTTGCTTTTCCCGTTCTGTACGCCTCGGGGTTCAGCGGTTTCTATCTGCCGCTGATGATTGTTCTATGGCTTCTGATTCTGCGCGGCATTTCCATTGAGTTTCGCAGCCAAATCCACAGCCCGGTGTGGGAGCCACTGTGGGACGCGGTGTTTTGCTTTTCCAGTTTGTTGCTGGCCGTTTTTTATGGAGCGGCGCTCGGCAACGTGGTGCGGGGCGTTCCTCTCGATGCACAGGGATATTTCTTCGAACCACTGTGGACCAACTTCCGCCTCGGCGGCAGAACGGGCATCCTCGATTGGTACACGATTCTGATCGGCGTGACCTCTCTGTTTGCTCTGACGCAGCACGGCGCCACTTGGCTGATGCTCAAAACCTCGGGCGCGGTTCAACTAAGGTCGCGCGCCCTAGCACGGAGCGCGTGGTGGGGCGTGGTTGCACTGACGATCATCATCACCTGGTTCACGTTTCGCATTCAGCCGCAGATCTCAGCGAGTTTCGCTGCGCATCCGTGGGGCTATGTTTTTCCGGCGACCGCGGTAGCCGGACTTGTTGCTCTCCGATGGTTTTTGGCGGGAGCGGAAGACGTTCGACGAGAACTTGAGGCATTTTTGGCTTCGTGCGCGTATTTGCTGGGTATGCTTACCAGCGTAGTGTTCGGCCTGTATCCGTATGTCCTGCCTGCCAGCGGCAATCCGGCATACGGTTTAAGCATAAACAGCGCAAAGGCCGGGGCGTATGGATTGAGAGTCGGTTTGGTTTGGTGGTTCATCGGCATCGCGCTCGCGACGGGGTATTTCATCCTAGTTTATCGGCATTTCCGAGGTAAGGTCGGCGCAGAAGGCAGTCACGGAAACTATTGACGGACCGTCACCAAGGAAGGCACAAGCGTGTCGGCCAGCCAATCCTAAAAGGAGTCTCCAACTAATCGGGAATCAGATTTCACTGCGCAGGGGCTGCGGAATGTTTTCCCAAGAAGTGTCAGGTGCGGATGCCGGGGCCCGCGATCATTGGCTGCGCGAAAAAGGCGACCACCGGGCCAGCGTCGACATGGAATCCTGCCAGCTACTCCAACCCGAACCCATTCCATACGGACATCGGTGGTAGACAGCTTCGATCCGTCGAATCTTTCCATGCTCGACCCGAAACACCTCTGACATTTCCCAAGTCCACGGTGTGACGGGTCCAACCGTCACCGTGCGGCCGTCGGGAATCTGGAAGGTGCGCGTCTTCCCCGCTGCGTGATCGAAGAAACCGAACGCCAGCGTCACTCCACGTTCGGGATCGACAACCACGAAGCGGCGATCTCGAATCCGCGTCACAAAATGGAGCAACCCCGACTGAAACTGCTCCTTGCATCCCCACTCCGGTGAATAAGTCAGATCAGCACGGCGTCGTGCGTTGTCGACAGAATTCCCCTGAGACGCGACCGCGCTGGCCGTGTTCGCTGCGTGGTTGTTCGTTGCTTCCATGCCATTTTCAACTCGATCGCAGTCGTCCGTGAACGGGTAGTTTCCCTTTCCGTCGTCGAGCTGCATCCCCGAAAAGTACATGTTCGCCGTCTTTACAAGCTCCGCGCGGGAAACACGGTCGGCCGGGGGAATTGTTTTCATAAAAAGAGGATCGGTATGGCCGCGCTTTTCGAGGTTCTCGGCTTGGCCCTTATCGCGAACGACGATCGTCTCGATCTCGGCAATCTTGTGGTTCTCGATTTTCAAGCGAAGCGAAATAATGACCGGCTCCCCAGCCTCTCGCATCGTCCCGAAGAAACCCACTTGCCCGGCTTGCACATCCTCCATATAAAACTTGTAGGTCCCCCTTCCCGTTGCGGTATTCCACAAGCCGTCGCCGAGATGCAAGCGCTGCCCGTCTTCGGTGAATTTGACCGTCTGTGTAAGGGGCAGGCGCGAGGGATCGTTTTTAGCCACAGCGTCGAGATAACTATCGACGAATCCATCCAAGCAGGCGCGGTCGCAATCCGCGTTTGGGGGCGTGTTTCCCTGACCGCCGAGCGCTGGTGCCACACGCAGCGCCCCCACAAATAGCGTCAGGAAAAGTGCTGCGCTCCAACTGGAGCATACGACCTTGCGGTACATGCGCCCTCCTATTAGAATTGCGCTCCGTTGACCCTCTGCGCTGCCAAATCCGCAGGGGAGCCGTAATGCTATGCCGCACTCTTGCGATACGCAAGTATTCTTGGGATCGTCCAGTGTGCGCCATGCGAAGACAAATTAGCGCAGGGTGCATAGGCGTGTGCCACCCGACCGCCGTGCCCAAGGGTGTGCTGCCCGACCGGATCGGCTCTTCATAGGAGGCTCTGATGAAAATAAATAGAAGAAGGCTTTTGCAAGCGCTGGGAATGTCGCCAGCACTTTTAGCCGGATCGACCGTGGTCGCGCAAGGCAAGACGAACAAAAAAGACGCTGGGGCCAGCGCAGATCCTAAGCTCGTGGGACTAAATCCCAAGGGCATGCCGCCTTCCATCACGCTTTTGCCGCTGGCGCCGCGCATCAGCTCGCTCGACGGCAAGACGGTCTATATGGTGGACATCGGCTTCAATAACGGGAATGTTTTTTTCGAGGAGATGCAGCGGTGGTTCAAAGAAAACATGCCGAGCGTGAAGACGATCTACCGACGCAAGGCAGGCGATTATCCGCAAGAGGATCCGGCGCTGTGGGCGGAGATAAAGGCCGCTGGAGCAACCGTCATTATGGGCGTGGGCCATTGAAGCACGTGCGCCCCAGCGACCGTGGGTCACTGCGTAACTCTTGAGAAGATGGGAGTCCCAACGTCGCCCGTCGTGACGGTTGCGTTTGAACAGGAATGCAAGACGAACGCCGCCAAGCGCGGAATGCCGCGCCTGCGCCTGGTGTTCAGTCCGCACCCAGTATGGGGAAAAACACCGGAACAACTTTGGGGATACATGAATGGTCCCGATCCGGCCACCGAAAAGCCGATGATGCAGGAAGTTATCGGCGCGCTGACGAGGCCTCTTACGGCAGCCGATACAAAAACGGGAAAGGAAACTCCGTCAGTCGGGCCGCCGACGTTCGAGCCGGACACGGCGAAGAATCTGCAGGAATTCTACCGGAACAACGGCTATACGGATTTCCTACCGATCATCATTCCGACCGAAGAGGCTGTCGACGAAATGCTGAAAGGCACAAGCCACCATCCGGATGAAGTGGTCGGCAAACTGGGGGCAGGGGGTGGCACGGAGGCTTTTGCCGCCTGGACGTTCACAGTGAAGCATGCGGCGATCAACGCAGTGATGGCCGGCGCGAAACCGGAGCACTTCCCGGTGATTTTGGCGATGGCATCGTCCGGATACATTTCGCTGATCAGCTCGACGAACGACCTTGCGTACGGCGCGCTGGTTAACGGGCCGATCCGCAACAAACTCAACATGAATTACGGTATCGGGGCGCTCGGGCCATTTGCGCACGCGAACGCCGCGATCGGCCGGGCGTGGACTCTGGTTTCCAAGAACCTGGGGAATGCGGGCATTCCCGGAGAAACGTACATGGGTGATATGGGAAACATGCTCAATTACATAAACCTCATCATGGCGGAGAACGAGGAGGCCAGCCCGTGGGAGCCGTTCCACGTGCAGCATGGCTTCAAGAAAGACGAAAACGTAGTGAGCATGTTCAGCGGCCTCAGTGTCTCCGCAGGACAGGTGGGAAAGGGCAGCGGCGTAGGCGGTACTCCGTATTTCGATAAGCAATATGTCGATTTGTTCTACAACTTCACCGGCTTCTTTGGCGCGCTGCTACTCTGCGAACCAATCTGCGCCAATAGCCTGAAGGAACAGGGTTACGACACGAAGGAAAAGCTGATCGACTACTTCTACAAGAACACGACGCAAACAGCGAAGGAATACCGCGATCGGAACTGGTCGTACTTGTTCGAGTACGGGCAGGCGCTGAGGGGCGTGGAGCCGTTTGCGACGTGGTACAAGCTGCCGGATGACGCGGTGATTCCGAAATTCCCGCATCCGGACCGCATCAGCGTGGTGGTGATCGGCGGCTCGACGGATCCGGTGTCGCAAGTGGCGAACTTTAGCCACGGGAAGAGTGTTTCGATCGACAAATGGATGTAGCGAGCTATTTATCGGAGCATTTGTTCAACGTCGAGAGTAATTCTAGCCGCTGGTAAGCGGCGAGAATTGCATCAACCGTTATCGTCTTCTTCATGTCATCCGTCGCGATCGCGTCGTGAGGGGTGTGAACTCAACCTCGTCTGATCCCATCGCCTGAAGAACATAGGCGCTCGATAACCTCCGATACACGGATTTCTCATATTTTATACAGTCTTCCGGCTATGCACGCCCGATGATCACCGCAAGATAATAATTAAGGACAGAATCGCTGGAGCAGAAGATGCCAGAAACCACCTCAGACATACTAATCGACCGTCTCATCCACTGGAAAGTGTCCGAAGTCTTTGGGCTCCCGGGCGACGGAATCAATGGAATCATGGAGGCCCTGCGAAAGCGGCGAGATGAAATACGATTCATTCACGTCCGCCATGAAGAGGCCGCTGCTTTCATGGCATGCGCGTACGCCAAGTACACCGGCAAATTGGGTGTGTGCCTAGCCACCTCAGGTCCAGGCGGAATTCATTTGCTGAATGGTTTGTACGACGCCAAGCTAGATGGCCAGCCCGTCCTGGCAATCACGGGCCACGCTTTTCACGATCTAATCGATACGCATACCCAGCAGGATGTTGATCTCGATAAGCTTTTTTCTGATGTGGCTGTTTATAACACGCGAGTGATGGGTTGCGCGCATATACGGAACGTGACCGATCTCGCCTGCCGCACGGCATTAAATTTTCGCGGAGTCGCCCACCTCAACATCCCCAGTGACATTCAGGATGAGGAAAGCGACGAGCGTTCGAAACGGAATGTTCCGAATCACACAGGAAACTTTCCGGCTCGAAGCGGGCGATTGCCGGCTGAGCACGAGCTTGCGCGAGCGGCCGAAATCCTAAATGACGGAAAGAAAATCGCTATTCTGGCTGGTCAAGGCGCTCTCGGCGCAAGGAATGAAATCATCGGGGTCGCGGAGCGCCTAGGCGCTCCGATTATAAAAGCGCTGCTCGGCAAGGCCGTGGTTCCCGACGATTGTCCTTACACAACCGGAGGAATCGGACTACTGGGAACCAAACCCTCGCAGGAAGCGCTAGAAGAGTGCGACACATTGCTCATTGTAGGCTCATCCTTTCCGTACATTGAATTCTATCCGGCGCCTAGCAAGGCCCGCGCGGTTCAAATTGACATTGATCCGACTCGAATCGGGCTTCGTTACCCCGTCGAAGTTGGCATCGTTGCAGATTGTAGAGCTGCCCTTGAAGGGCTATTGGCGCGGCTCAAGCGAAATAAGAATCGAGATTTTCTCAAAAAAGCTCAAAAAGGAATGGAGAAATGGAACGAGTTAATGCAGGAACGCGGTTCCCGACAAGACAAGCCCATGAAGCCGCAAGTTGTGGCCCGCGAATTGGGAAAGCGGCTCGATGACGACGCCATCATCTCGTGTGATTCGGGAACTATTGCGACGTGGTTTGCCCGGCACATCCCGGTAAAAGGCAGGCAAAAACATTCTCTTTCGGGCACTTTAGCAACTATGGCGAATGGTTTGCCTTATACCATCGCGGCCCAGATTGCGTACCCCGATCGCCAATGCATCGGATTTGTCGGTGACGGCGGATTCACCATGCTAATGGGCGAATTCGCTACAGCAGTGAAGTACCAGCTGCCGATCAGGATCGTGGTCATCAAGAACAATACTCTTGGCCAGATCAAATGGGAGCAAATGGTATTTCTAGGAAATCCAGAATACGGCTGCGAGCTGAATCCTATCGACTTCGCGGCATTCGCCCAGAGTTGTGGAGGCACTGGCTTTCGGATAGAAGACCCGCGCGAATGCGGGCGGATTCTCGAACAGGCGCTAAGGACAAAAGGTCCCGTACTCATTGAGGCCGTGGTCGATCCGTTCGAGCCCCCCATGCCTCCCAAGGTGACAGTAGATCAGACTGAGAAGCTAGGGAAAGCGCTTGCCAAGGGCACTCCGAACCGCAAAGAGATTGCTCTGACGATCGCTTCAGACAAGGTTCGCGAACTAGTTTAGGAAACATTGATATGTCACCAGCGAAAAACTCGCTGAGAAACGTTGACGAATGCTCCCCAGTGATTTAGTTGAGATCGAGACACGGTCTTCACGACAAGAATCGTTTGAGCGATCAAAGGCGAGTTCACTTCAGCACGAGCTATCAAAGCGAATAAGCGGTGAGGTTCGTTTTGACAGCCTTAGCAAAGCGATTTACGCCACCGATGCCTCGAACTATCGACAGGTACCCATCGGTGTGGTCATCCCGCAGACCCAACAAGACGTAGTAGATACGATAGCTATCTGCCGGAAGTATCAGGCGCCCGTACTCTCTCGTGGCGGCGGCACCAGTCTCGCCGGCCAATGTTGTAATGCTGCAGTGGTGATCGATTGGTCGAAATACCTGAACCGAATTATCGAGCTCAACGTGGAACAGAGATTCGCGCGCGTCGAGCCGGGGACGATTTGCGACCAAGTTGTGAAGGCGGCCCGTCCTTACGACCTGACCTACGCTCCCGATCCTGCCACGCACGATCACTGCTGTTTCGGCGGCATGCTTGGAAACAATTCATGCGGCGCACACGCACAGATGAACGGCCCGGCAGTCGACAATGTCGAATCACTCGACATCCTGCTCTATGACGGCACCCGAATGACGGTTGGCTGGCTTGCCGAAGCGGAATGGCGTCAGCGAACCTCGAACGGCGGTCGCGAGGCTGAAATCTACAAGAAACTGTGGGATCTGCGCGAGCGCTATCAATCCCTTATCGAATCGCGCTATCCGAAAATTATCCGGAGAATCTCAGGCTACAACCTTGACCAACTAATCCCCAACGAGAAGGGCATGGTGAATATTGCCAGAGCTCTCGTCGGCAGCGAAGGAACCTGCGTCACGATCCTGGAGGCAAAGGTCACACTGGTCTTCAACCATCCGGAACGCGTTCTGCTTGTACTTGGCTATCCGGACGTATATCGGGCGGCTGACCATGTGATGGAAATTTTGGAGTTCAAGCCAATTGCCCTCGAAGGAATTGATTATCGCCTGCACGAGAACATCAAGAAGAAGGGCGGGATACATAGCGAACATTTGAGCTTGCTTCCCAAGGGCCGAGGCTGGCTGATCGTCCAATTCGGCGCAAGCACGCAAGAAGAAGCGAAAGAAACGGCTGAACAGTTGTGCGAGAAGTTGAGGAAACAAGCTGATCCACCAAGTATGAGCCTCCTGGTGGACAAAACTGAGCAGCAGAACCTATGGGACATTCGCGAGGCTGGGCTTGGAGCGACAGCTTTCGTGCCCGGAGAAAAAGATACTTGGCCGGGGTGGGAGGATTCGGCCGTTGCGCCAGAAAGGGTGGGGAGATACCTGCGCGATCTTCGCGAGCTCTTTGACAAATACGACTACAACCCGGCGCTTTATGGCCATTTTGGACAGGGATGCATTCACTGTCGCGTCGATTTCGACCTTGTCACCGAATCTGGCATCCAGAAGTATCGCTCGTTCATGGAAGAAGCCACCGACCTGATCGTCCGGTATGACGGCTCGTTTTCAGGTGAACACGGAGACGGGCAATCGCGAGCCGAATTCCTCGGAAAAATGTTCGGACCGGAACTGATCGGCGCCTTTCGAGGGTTCAAATCTATCTGGGATCCTGATTGGAAGATGAATCCCGGCAAGATCGTCGATCCGTACCGGATCGATGAAAACCTTCGCTTGGGGGCGGGATACGAGCCGTGGGAACCAAAGACTCATTTCAAGTTTCCTGACGACCAGGGAAGCTTCGCGCGCGCGACTCTCCGGTGCGTCGGTGTTGGCAAGTGCCGCCGCCTTGAAGGTTCAGGTCAGCATGCCACCATGTGTCCAAGTTTTATGGTTACGCGCGAAGAGAAGGATACGACACGCGGGCGGGCCCATGCGCTGTTTGAGATGCTGCAGGGAGATGTGGTTGAAAAGGGATGGCGCGATGACGGTGTAAAGGACGCACTCGATCTCTGCCTCGCCTGCAAGGGCTGCAAAGGCGATTGTCCCGTGAACGTAGACATGGCCACTTATAAGGCAGAATTTCTCTCGCACTATTGGCAAGGCAGGTTGCGTCCGCGTTCCGCATACGCCTTTGGGCTGATTGATAATTGGGCTCGGGTCGCGTCTATTGCGCCGGGTCTTGTCAATCTGGCAACGCGGCTGCCGATCATCAGTAGCATCGCCAAAGTGGCGGCTGGTGTGCCTCGGCAAAGAAGAATACCTGCTTTCGCTCCTCAGACATTTAAGGCTTGGTTCAAGAAACACACGCCAATTACTACGGGACGCAAACGCGTAATTCTTTGGCCGGACACTTTCAATAACTATTTCTTTCCGGAGACGGCCATTGCGGCTACTGAAGTGCTGGAATCAGCGGGTTGCGAAGTCCTTATACCGAAACGCCATCTTTGTTGTGGACGGCCTCTGTATGACTATGGATTCCTTGGCCTCGCGAAGGACTACCTCAAACGGATATTTTCCGATCTCGGCGCCGAAATCGAGCGGGGAACGCCCTTGGTAGTACTCGAACCGAGTTGCTGCTCAGTGTTCCGCGACGAGCTCACCGGATTATTTCCCGAATTACCTCTGGCCCGTAAATTAAAGGAACAGACTCTAACGCTTTCGGAATTTCTGGAGGGCCAGGATTTTGCCGCTCCAACATTTAAGAGGAAGGCTCTGGTCCACGGGCATTGTCACCAGAAAGCGATCATGCGAATGAAGGATGACAAGTCGCTAATGGATAAAATGGGGTTGGAACACGAAGTCCTCGATTCGGGCTGTTGTGGCATGGCCGGCTCTTTTGGCTTCGAAGAAGACAAATACCAGACCTCTGTGAACATTGGCGAACGCGTTTTGTTACCCGCCGTTCGCCGTGCCAAACCTTCGACCTTCCTGATTGCAGATGGGTTCAGTTGCCGGGAGCAAATCGCTCAACTCACTCATCGTGAGGCTCTTCATACCGCGCAGGTTTTATCGCTCGCCATGCATAGTCCTGACATGGATGCAGAAGATTATCCCGAACGGCAAATCGTTCGAAAGCGTGAAGCCGCGCAGAAGAGATCGATGCAAAGAGCGGGTGTAGTCGTGGCTGCGCTCGGGGTAGCGACGCTCGGAGCTATTTTGACGCGGAGGAAATGAGGGTCGTGAAAAGAGAAACTGTCGTCGTCACCGGAGCTTCTGCAGGCCTTGGCCGAGCCATCGCGCGTGAATTTGGAAAAAGTGGAGCCCAAGTAGCTCTGATCGCGCGTGGGTTGGCCGGCCTGGAAGCCGCCGCCGCGGACGTAGAGCGCGCCGGCGGCAGCGCGCTTGTAATTCCCGCTGATGTGTCAGATGCCGGAGCCGTGGAGGCAGCGGCAGCGTCGGCAGAAAAAGAATTTGGGGCCATCGATATCTGGATTAATAACGCCATGGTGTCCGTGTTTTCCCCAATCAAGGAAATGAAGCCCGAGGAGTTCAAACGTGTCACGGAAGTCACCTATCTCGGCGTTGTGAATGGCACGCTAGCCGCGCTTAGGCGTATGTTGCCGGTTGATGAAGGAAAAATCGTCCAGGTTGGCTCCGCCTTGGCCTATCGAAGTATCCCTCTGCAGTCCGCGTATTGCGCCGCCAAGCACGCGATCGTGGGCTTTACTGATTCCCTTCGTTGCGAACTTATCCACGATCGGAGCAACGTCAGTGTGACTGTGGTGCACATGCCGGCGCTGAATACCCCCCAGTTCGGATGGGTTAAGAGCAGATTGCGGAATAAAGCGCAACCGGTTCCTCCGATCTTTGAGCCCGAGCTAGGTGCGAGAGCGGTCTTCTGGGCTGCTCATCATAATCGAGGCGAAATATACGTGGGAGGTTCCACCGTAGAGGCGATCATCGGGAATAAGATCGCGCCGCGACTCTTGGATCAATATTTGGGCCGTGCTGGATACGAGTCGCAACAAACTCCCGAGCGGGAGGATCCGAATCGCCAGAACAATCTATGGGCTGCTGTCGATTCCACTCAAGATTATGGAGCCCGCGGCGCATTTACCAATCGCGCATCTAGCTCCAGCTCTCAATTATGGGCCGACCTCCACCGCCCACTGATCGCTGTTGGAGTGGGAATATCTGCGATTGCGCTGGGTCTCCTGTTTGGCAAACGCCGCAAGCGCGCATCAGGAACTGAGGCCGTGCCGAAATTATCCACAATTTCGGTTTGACTGTTTGGTTCTCGGTTTGCAAGAAACTTCGAAGAAGGACGAATCAATGGAGCCAATTGGGAAGCACAGATGGGCCATCGCTGAAGGTTATATTCCTGAATGGAGCCACGGCTCCGAGCCGAAAATGAAAAGCCACGAGACGGCATGCATCCTCAATGCCGGTGACGCAGACGCCCATGTTCGAATTACTGTATTCTTTTCTGACAAAGACGCCGTCGGTCCATACGAAGTGACCGTTCCAGCCCGAAGAACAAAACACATCAGATTTAATGATTTGACTGTGCCGCAGCCGATTCCGAAGGGTACGGATTTTTCCAGCGTTATCGAGTCTGACGTACCAGTCGTGGTTCAGCATACGCGTCTAGATTCCCGCCAGGACGCAAATGCCCTCCTCAGCACCATTGCCTATTCAAGTACCGATTAGGGGCGTGATTGCGGTGAGCCGGAATGCCATGGGTACCATCACCACCAATTCAATTCGGTCTACCATAGAAACAATACGAGTCTTTGCCTGTACGATTCCAACGGACTTCCCTGAGTCTGATGGGACGATTGAGTGGGACAAAACCACCATCGTTATTGTGGAAGCCCAGTGCGGTGAGACTATCGGCATCGGTTATACCTACGCGGACGTAAGCACTGCAAAACTCATCGATACCTTGCTTCGACATATCGTCGAAGGCCGCGATGCCATGGACATCTCGGCCTCATGGATAGCGATGGCGCAGGCGGTGCGCAATCTAGGAAGGCGAGGCATCGCGGCGATGGCTCTGTCTGCCGTTGACATAGCGCTCTGGGATCTCAAGGCAAGGCTCCTTCAACTCCCCCTCGTGAAGCTTATGGGCACGACCCGATTGGGGATACCCGTCTATGGCAGCGGCGGCTTTACATCCTATTCCTTGGAACAGCTTCAGAGGCAGCTATCTGGATGGACCAATTCCGGGATTCGTATGGTCAAGATGAAAGTAGGTCGAAATCCGGATGAGGATGTAGAACGGGTTCGTCACGCGCGGGAGGCTATTGGCAGCATTCCACGATTATTTGTCGACGCGAATGGCGCTTATCGTCGAAAGCAAGCGCTCGAACTCGCTCGGCAATTTCTCGAATCCGATGTCAGCTGGTTCGAGGAGCCCGTCAGTTCGGATGATCTCGATGGGCTCCGAATGATGCGTGATCGAGCTCCGGCCGGAATCGAAGTCGCAGCAGGTGAATACGGATACGAGGCCGCCTATTTTTTGAGAATGTTGCGCGCGGGGGCAGTTGATGTTCTGCAGGCGGACGCAACGCGTTGCGGCGGAATCACCGGATTCTTGCAAGCGGACGCCCTATGCACGGCTCACTCCATGCCGCTCTCTGCGCATACAGCCCCATCGGTTCATCTGCACGCGTGCTGTAGTGTTCCCAGTGCCATACATCTTGAATATTTTCACGACCACGTCCGAATAGAGAACCTCCTTTTTGATGGTGTCGTTAAGCCGGTGAACGGAGAGCTGGTCCCGGATTTGGCGCGCTCGGGCCTGGGTCTCGAGGTTCGTCACCGCGACCTATCCAAATATGAGGCTCAATAATAGCCGCTGGTGCCGTCGGTAATAACACCGGGGAGTTAAGTCCCAAATATCGGCGTTACCCGACCAGTCCACCCCCGACGGGGCAGAACCGTGCAATCGCGCGCTAGTCGCCGCCCAACCCTTCCAAGAATGTCGCCGACGGCGCGAAGAACAGGTTTCCAGTGACGGCCCGGCTGAAGTCGAGCAGACGATCGTAGTTGCCAGGCGGCCGTCCGACGAACATATTCTCGAGCATCTGCTCGAGCGTACGCGGCGTGCGGCAATAGCCGATAAAATACGTTCCAAATTCACTTTGCGCGGCGTTGCCAAAAGGCATGTTGTCACGCAGGATCTTCATCTCTTTGCCGTTTTCCTCGATTGTCGTCAGCGAGCTGTGCGAGCAAGTCGGCTTTACCGACTCGTCCAATTCGATGTCGGAAAGCTTCTTGCGCCCGATAATTTTTTCCTGCGCCTCCGTGGACAGCGCGTTCCATCCGTTCATATCGTGGAGATATTTCTGCACCATCACGTAGCTTCCGCCGGCGAACGCAGCATCCTCCTCGCCAACGAGCGCCGCCTCGGCCACCGCCTTCCCCCTCGGATTCTCGGTCCCGTCAACGAAGCCAACGAGATCGCGGTCGTCGAAATTCTTGAAGCCGTGCACTTCGTCCACCGGAACAACTGCACTCCCGATGCGTGCCATGATCTGTGTGGCAAGTTCAAAGCATAGATCCATGTGCTTCGCGCGGATGTGGAACAGAAAGTCGCCCGGCGTGGACACGGCATGTCGCGCTCCGGCACGAACCTCGCGGAACGGATGAAGCTCCGCCGGACGCGGCTGCCCAAAAAGTGAGTCCCACGCATTGGACCCGATTCCCATGATGCAGGACAGCCCCGCTTCAATGTTGCGATACTCAACCGCGCGGAAAATTCCGCCCAGGTCTCCGCAGAACGACCGCAGCGCCGCGCGAGCATCGTCCCCGGTTTTCAGCGTCGCAACCAGAAAGATCGCCGCGCGCGAAAGCGGCGCCACAATCGGCTGCGCGATTGCACGTGCCGCTTCGGGCGTCCTTTTCGGATCGAACTCCATTGTGTGTCCTCCTGGCACGATCCTCATGGATGCAACGCTCGCCTATGGTAAGCACAATCCTAGCAAGACATTTCGCATTGTCAGTTTCCGCGCTACTGAGTGTACTGCGAGTCCTACGCAGTCGTTGATTCAATTGCCCAATCAGTGGAGTAAACGCGCAAGTTGAGCACTGCTAAGGAAGGTCTCCGGCTAGCCGACTCATCAGGACTTAAAGACGGGGCCCGATCGCGTCTGAATTCAGAACACGAAGGTTTCCAGCACGACTACTGCGAGGGCCAAAATAGTTCCCATCAGGATAGCCAAAACGTACCACCGTCCTAGCCGAGGACGCGCTCTCGGCAATACCAGCATGTGAATGGACGGGTCGGTCGGGTCGAAGCGGCTCCCGTGGTATCCGCGTCGACTTCGGTGCGCCATGAAAGAATATTGACGCTGAAAGCTAAAAATCGTGCCAAACAACGCCCCTGCTTACAATCCGAAGCGGCACTACCACAGGCGCGTGAGCGGTCCGTCAGGTATTCGACTTTCATTTCTGAGGACCTCACCGTCTGCAGAATCATCTACAGCGATGTAGACGAAAAACGAGTGCATTCGGCCCGGCACTTAGCGTGTTTCTTTTGGCCACGGCTAGAGACGCGCTTGGGTGGAAGGTTTACTGAGCCCTTAGACAGACGACGAATCCGACAATTCCCAATATGAGACCCACAAGACAGGTCGTGAACAACGGGAGTAAACCGCCGCCAAGTCCGCCCCGTACATTAACCTTCCTATCGTGGAGAGAAATAAGGCACCAGCCCAGGACTGCCGACGCAATTCCAGAAACGATCGAAATTAGGATATGTACGGTTGATCTCATGTCGCTGTCTTGGCGGCTATTCACGCCGATCGTCCCACTTATAGACTGAAATGGTGACCCAAGCTGACCACGCTCAGCCTCGAATCCAGGATTTTGGGCGAACTCCGCTACTGTCAAGACGGCGGACGGAGTTTTTCGTAGGGACAGGTCAGTACACGGAATACACTTTGGTTTGAGTCATCGCTTCTCAGATGCCGTAAGTCAGTCCGAGATGCCGGCGGAACGCCCAGTTCTTCGGGTCTGCGGTGATCAGGAAGCCCTTGCCAATTGCGCGTAGTGCTCCGCCTCCTCTTTCAACCCCAAACGTTGGCAAGTTGCCTGAAGCCACCTCCAAAGCTGCGTTTGACGGATATACGACGGATCGGCCGTCCCTGCGGCTTTTTCTAGCTCCACCTTCGCATGGGCATACTGTCCGATCTCATAGTAAGCCTGCCCCAGAGCGTAATGGGCTCGATATTCAAGGTGCGGAGGCAATCCAACTTTGAGAGATTTTCTGAGTCGCTGTTCACCCCTTGTATAATCGTCGAACGCGATATAACAGTGGCCGAGATAAAAATCGAGCCATCCATCTAATCCACTTTCCGGCTCAAACGACTCGGCCTCTTCCAATATAGGTAAGGCCTCGTTCCAACGTCCAAGGTCGGCAAGTATAAAGGCGCGGCGCGTCTGTATCATCTCGTAGTCTGAATGGTACTCTCCTTGACGAAGCTGAGTAGAAAAGCGAGAAAGTAGATGCTGAAACTTCGACAGAGCATCGTCTGCCCGCCCCTCCAAGCGATCAATATCCGCGTCCGTAAAACCGAAGGCAATTTCCAACCATGTAGTTCGCTCATCAACGCTGGTGTTCTTGCCTGAAGCAGACAAATTGACGAGAATCTCTCCAATGCAAATCAGTTGTACCTTGGCCTTTTCGAACTCACCAAACATTTTGAGAGCTGCCGCCGCATAAACAAGTGCGCTGGCCTTGTCTACCGGGTCCCCGGCGGTATCCGCGATCTTGATGAACTCTTCAGACGACTCTCTCAGCTTTCCTTGCTCTTTCAGCAGACAAGCGTGTTCGAATCCCTGAACGTTCATATCGTAATCTTCCTCGAACCTAAAAACTATTCTTACCCGGGAGATTGCAGGTAGCACAGGGAACCAAACCCGAGGCGCCACCCTCTCCCAAATCTCTGCCGAATTCGCCCATCATACGCAAGGCCTCACCTGCGGTCTCTATCCATTTTTGGTATTGCACACCGTTAGGTCTCAGATCGTCAATGGTCGGCGGCGGATCGGTCGGATTCGGTGGCTGCGGCCTGGGACGTGGAGGTCCGCAAGTTTCCTCGGTTATCAGCTTGTTAAGTCTTGAGGATCTCACAGCCTACAACTTCATCTACAGTTGTTGTAGACGAAAAACCAGAAGGCTCGAATAAGTCATTGAAAAGAATGGTCGGGGCGAGTGGATTTGAACCACCGACCTCCTGGTCCCGAACCAGATTCAACGCGTTGTGGAATCTTAGCCGATTTCGCAGTTCCTAGGTGATTCTTATTGAACTTGTTACCGGCTGCTCGCAGAAGGCCGTGGATTCTTGATCGAGTTTGAGGCTCTGACCGCTACAAAATCGTCTACAGTGGCATCGCTATAGTGAGCCCCATTTGATGCTCTGCCGCTAGCCGCTCTGCCGCCTTCTTCGCTTTCCCGGCGTCGGCCCGCTCGATGATCATCTGCTAACGCGCAGCGCCCTGGAGCGCTCCAGAGCGCCGGAGTTTTTCTAAGCTTCCTGATTTCTTGATGGTTCACCGAGAGCGCCATCCGGCGCTCTACAGCACCCGCCACGGGGTGACGTGTCATAAACCCCTCCCCTGCCGAAGGCATGGCTCCTCGGCGCTCTCCGTTAACCGGCGCTGATCCGCCCCTTCATGGCTAACCGGGCCGGGTCAGGCGGCGCGGATCGGCAGAGAGGAACAGCGGCTAAAGGGAAGGCTCCCCGACTCGCTCACCCGCAGTCCGGGAACGCCGGTCTGGTGCGCACTGGCACGCTCTCCGGCACGCTGACGCGGCTGACGGGACTACTGGGTGCTTCCGGCTCACGCACCCCGAGACTGGACTCCAACACAACCTCGCGCCTGGACCGCTTCCTAAAGAGCGGTAAACCCGCGATGAGCAGAACAGCCGCGAACCCGGCCAGCGACCATAGGCCCGGTAGGAAAATCGATACCACTAGGGCGGACAGGAGTCCGGCAGCGCACAAGGTAGCGGCAACGACGTAAGGAGCATTCACACATACTACCCTGGCGAAAAGGTTTTGAGAGTTCCGCTTCCGCATCTTGTTTCCGATAAGTGTGACCCCTGCTATTCCTCCGGCAGATTGTCCTCACAATGGCGAATCTGGGCTGTCCGGCGAGCTATGTTTTTAGTTTCGTCTCCCATGTATTTCCACGCAGTCGTTAGATTCTCTGGTTCGCCAACTAGCCATTCGAAAATTTGAATTTGAAGCAAGTTAGGCACCTTGATGTCCGAGCTGCAAGCCATCTGTTCAAAAAAGCGAAAAATGCGCAGCAGAACCAACGAGTCTTCGGACTTTAGAGCAGGTTTCAAAACAGGCTTCAGAACAAACGCAAAAAGTGTGTACGGGTCGGGATCAGAATACCAACTGAGAAGGGCAGGATATTTGTCCTGCACTTCTGGGACCGCATCTTTCATTGCCTGTTCTACGCGGTCGTATGTGAGGCTCGTCACCGGTTCTACCATGGCTTTGTGGCAAGCGCGTCCCTAAGGTCTTGAATTAGCTGCTTAGATACGATCTGATCGTTCATGCCTAACCGACCGCTAAGACCCGGGTCGCAGCAGCAATTCCAGGCGTAACGTTGCTCCCTGAACAAGACTCGCTGATACCGCTTTTGGCGAATCCGGACGCGACGCAATGCCTCGGCCGGTTCTCTTAATCGCAGACCATTTGCGAGCGCTTGAGAGTTGTATCACGCGGAGGAAGCATTTCCAAAGTGGAGGTAAGGGACAGGCTGATTTTGGATTGTCCCGACGGTCCAGCGATCATAATACCATTTGGCTGTGGAAAATACCGTGGTCAGAGGACCCGATCTGGCGTTTCTTGGATCAGAGACCATTCCGAAAGGTGTCGCAAGACCGTGCCGGATTGGGGTCAAAACCGGACCCTTTTAAGGCCCAGAAACCGAGCGACCCGGAATAGCAACGCGGCAACGGACTCGACGGGCCTTTTGGTCTGGGGCGGCGCCATCTAAGCACGGCTTGCGCGCACGTTGGTGAATAATGAGGATCTGACAGCCTGCAATTTTATCTACAGTGCCGTAGACGAAAAACCAGAAGGCTCGGATATCTCGCTGAATGAGCGGCCTGAGACATAGGTAACAGATCGTACCGGACACATGGGTGACACTTTCTCCCTTTAATAGGGAGGGAGTGATGCCTTGGAAGGAGTGTTCGGTGATGGATGAAAGAATGCAGTTTGTGGCTCGCCGGCTAGCCGGCGAGGCGATGGCCGAACTTTGCAGGGAGTTCGGGATTTCCCGCAAGACCGGCTACAAGATCTTCGATCGCTATCAGGAATGCGGCGTTCAGGGGCTCACGGACAGAAGCCGCCGTCCCTATCGCTATGCCAACCAACTTCCCTTTCAGGTGGAGAACTACATCCTGAACGTGAAGCGTGAGCACACCACCTGGGGCGCCCGCAAAATCCGCGAGCGCTTGATCCGCAGGTTCTCCGGCATTCCCATTCCCGCCAAAAGCACCATCCATGCCGTGCTCGATCGCCACGGCCTGGTCGAGCGGCGCGGCCGCGTGCGTCGTCGTGCGCAAGGCACCCCTTTATCTCTGGGCCAGCGGCCCAATGAACTCTGGTGCACCGATTACAAAGGCGAGTTCTTGCTGGGCAATCACCAATACTGCTATCCGCTGACGGTCACCGATCACGCCAGCCGTTTTCTTCTCACTTGTGAAGCGCTTTCTTCCACCCGAGAAGACTACGCTTTCACCGTGTTTGAGCGGCTTTTTAAGGAGCGCGGCCTGCCGGCCAACATCCGCAGCGACAACGGCGTGCCCTTCGCTTCCGCTCACGCTTTGTTTAACTTGAGCAAGCTGGCGGTCTGGTGGCTTCGCCTGGGCATTGGCATCGAACGCATCAAGCCCGGCCATCCGCAGCAAAACGGCCGTCACGAACGCATGCATCTCACTTTGAAGAAAGAAGCCACCAAGCCGGCCGCCGCCAATTTCCTTCAGCAGCAGGCCCGGTTCGACGAATTCATCGAGGTCTTCAACCACGAACGTCCGCACGAAGCTCTGGACATGAAATGCCCGGCGGAGGTCTACCAGCCTTCCCCACGCCCCTACACCGGATTGCCGGACATCGACTATCCCTTCCACGACAAAACCATCGTGGTCACCCGTTGCGGTCGCATCTGTCTGGGCCGCAAAAAAATTAATTTCAGCCAGGTCTTTGCCGGCCAGGCCGTCGGCATCAAAGAAGTTCACGACGACATCTGGCTGGTCAGCTTTATGGATTATGATCTGGGATACTTCGATCTGGAGACGCGAGTGCTCGAACCGCTCGAAAATCCGTTCGGCCCAAAAGTGTTACCCATGTCTTCGGTACATTGTGTAACCCATGTCTCCGGGCTGGACCTTGAAAAGAATGGTCGGGGCGAGTGGATTTGAACCACCGACCTCCTGGTCCCGAACCAGGCGCGCTAGCCAGGCTGCGCTACGCCCCGAACTTGATTCATATCCTACAATAGTTTGACGTTGATTGCTTCTTAGCAAACCAGTATGCAGGCATTTCCGTGCGCGATTCGTGATTGAGATAGCCGCGCGCATTTCAGACTCGCCGACTCTGGAACCAACTGAAAAAACGTCGCAAGACCTCGCTGGCGCATCATAACTGAAGGCTTGGATTTGGCACTTGGTGAAAGCGGAATCGGGTAGGCTGAGGCGAGGTTTCGCTTTGCAGACGGCAGTGCGCTAGTGCAAAATAATGCTAGTTCGTGTTGTAAGCACGGGATTTGGCAGACGGCGGTTGGGAAAGACCTGGGCAATCGATATGGATATCAAAAAAAGCCTCGGGAGGATCGATGGATAAGCGCAAATCCGTAAGGCGAGCCACTTTCGATACAACTTCCAGCACTGAAGCTTCCGCAAAGCGGGCAGTTCGAGTCGCCAGTTTTGCGACTTTGGCAGGAGCCGCGATCGCTCTAGTTCTTTTCGGCCTGGCTCCATCCGCGCGTGCCGCCGATGATGCTGGCGCCCAGACCTTCAAATCGAACTGTGTGGTATGTCACGGCGCGGACGGAACCGGCACGGCAACCGGAAAGAGCCTGATGGCCCCCGATCTCCATTCAGACGCCGTCCAGAAAATGACCGTGGCGCAGATGATCAGCCAGATCTCGGACGGGAAAAACAACATGCCTCCGTTCAAGAGCACTTTGACCGACGACCAGATCAAAGACGTGGTGACGTACGTTCGCACTACGTTCGGCAAAAAGAAGTAGGCTCTTGAGGTTGGCATCCAGCGCGGATGGGCCCGATGTGGATGGCTGGGCTCATCTGCGCTTTTTATTTTCCCGCTACTGAGTTTCCTTTCCGATTCGAGACGTCCACGCATTGAATTATCCGGCGTATTCCTTCTGCGAATTCCTCTGCTGGCGTAAGAAGGCACACGACCAGGTAGCCGTCCTCCGGAAAATCGTAGAAATGTCCCGGATGTGCGAGCACGGAGTAGTCCTCCAGCAAGCGGATGGCGAGTTCTTCATCCGATTGCACCGCGGGTACGCGCAGCACTGCGCACCATCCTCCTTCGAATTCGAGCCGCGAGACCAGGTTTTGCGGCCTGAGTTCCTCATCCAACTTCCGCAGATTTTCTTCGATGCGCCGCATGATTTGTGGCTGCATCACGCCGCGCTGAGCGAGCAGCGTCGGCAGCGCGTGCTGTACGGGAGCGTTCAAGGAAAGGTACGTGTCCGCTATGATCTCCAGGCGAGCGATTGCCTCGCGCACCAGCGCATCGGGACCCGCCGCCGCGATCCACCCGATTTTCATTTGCGGCAAACCGGCAATCTTGCTCAAACCGCTGACGATAAAGGTGAGAGCCCGGGCGTCGAAGACGAAGCTTCCGCGTTTTGGGCGCGAGTCGGCGACGGGAATTCTATAGTCAAAAAAAACTTCATCAACCACCAGCGCGATTTCGCGTTCCAGGCATAACTTCTGCAGCTGTTCGGCCTCGCTCCCTGAAACGAACTGGCCTGTCGGATTATTTGGATGGACCAGGATGATAGCCCGCGTGCGCGAACTTATCGCTTTAGTGAGGGCGGCGAAATCAATTTGCCAGCCATTATCGTAGACCAAGAGGAACGGGCTGAGTTTCACGTCGTGAATCGCGGCAAGAAACTCGAAAAGGGGATAGCTTGGCTGCGCGATCACAACTTCGTCGCTTTGCTCGCACAGCAAGCGAAAAAGAAAAGAGTATGCCTCGCTTGTGCCAGTTGTAAGGATTAAACGCTCGACATCAAGGCGCGCGTCGGAATGTTTTTCAAGATAATACCGCGCCACAGCGGCGCGCGCTTCCAGCAGCCCTTTCGGCTCCGGATCGTACCGCAGGGCCGCCGGAGCAGCGAGAGCGGCGAGAATTCCGGCTTCGTCATACTGAAAACCGCATTCCGTGGGATTCGACACGGTGAGATCGATTATCGGCTTGCCGCTTGCGCGATGCCGGCGCAACGCACGCGTGTAGGCGTTTTCTTCCCGTGGCCAATTGGTGCGTTTCGAAAACATGAGGCGATGCTGCCGGCGCGAGTATTCAATTTTGACTACGCCATCAGAGGATGCGCTCGTGGGCGTAGCCGGCATCGTCGAGCGCGGTCACCAGTTCCGCGACGTGATCCGGGCCGCGCGTCTCCATAGTGATGTCGATGGCGGTATCGCCCAGCAGCACGCCGTAGTAGGCGCGGTCATAATTCGTTTCAACGATGTTGCCCTTGTGCGCGGCGATCACGTGCGCGACGCTTTCGAGCGCGCCTGGATGGTCCGGCAGGTGAATCCTGAGTCTCACCAGGCGCCCGTCTTTAACCAATCCCCGCTCGATGATCCGCGAAAGCAAGGAAACATCGATATTTCCGCCGCCGATCAACACCCCGACCTTCTTCCCGGTCTGCAGGATTTTCCGTTGCAAGACTGCCGCGGCGGCCACCGCGCCCGCGCCTTCCGTCAGCGTTTTTTCTTTTTCAAGCAGCAGCAAAATGGCGTTCGCGATTTCCTCGTCATCGACGGTCACAATGTCGTCCACATATTTCTTCACGATGGGATACGTGACGGCGCCCGCGCAGCGAACCGCGATGCCATCCGCGATCGTGACTTTTGGCTCCAGAGTTACCGGTCCGCCGTTTTCGACGGCAGCCTTCATCGAGGGCAACTTGGAAGTTTGCACGCCAATCACGCGTACTTTCGGATTTGTCTCCTTCACCGCGCAGGCCACGCCGCCAATCAATCCGCCGCCTCCAATCGGAATCACCAGCACCTCGATCTCAGGCTCCTGCGCGAGCATTTCGATGCCCACCGTGCCCTGGCCCGAAATCACCGCTTCGTCATCGAAGGGATGTATGAACGTGAGGCTCTGTTCTTCGCAGCGGCGCAAGGCCTCGTGGCACGCCTCATCGTAATTCGCGCCCGCAAGAATCACTTCCGCGCCGTAGCCGCGCGTAGCGGACACTTTCACCAAAGGCGTCGTCAACGGCATGCAAATTTGCGCTGAGATTCCCCGTTTCGCAGCGTGATAGGCTACGGCCTGGGCATGATTCCCGGCCGATGCGGCGATCACTCCGCGGCGCCGCTCATCGCTCGTGAGCAGCAGAATTTTATTCAGCGCGCCCCGCTCCTTGTAGGAGCCGGTCATCTGCAAGTTTTCGAGCTTGAAGAAAATCGAATTGTCGGTAAGCCGCGAAAAAGTTTCCGAGCGTACGAACGGCGAAAGAAAGATCGAATCGCGAATGCGGCCGGCCGCTGCCTTGATCGATTGAAGTGTGACCATCTTAAATGCGCCCTACTCCAGGCGCAATTTTCCATTGTATACGCAGGCGGCATCGGGCACAGGCCGAAAGTACAATTTAGTTTTCCGCCGGGCCGTCTCCGGCCAAGATATCGCAGCGCGCGCCAACCACCCTGCACGCTTCGCTTGTGAGCCGTGCGATGCTCGCGTATGCTTCGTCACTCCAGCACATGCGTAACAAACCAATAGCGGGCCTGCCGGCCACCACGGACCGCCGGATCGACGCGTTGCTCACTCTCCTGGCCGAAAACTCCACCATCGTGATCAACGGCGCGAAAGTCGCAAAAGAAATCGGCGTCTCGCGGCAACAGGTGTGGCGATGGATTCAAAAACTGCGGACCCTGGGCGTTCGAGTGCAAGGTCATCCTCGCACTGGTTACCACATCGAGCGCGTGCCGGATGTTCTCGTTCCACAGATGCTCGGCAGTCGGCTGCATGGCACGCCGTTCGCTCGACGCATCCACCACTTCTTCAAAATCGACTCAACCAATTCAGTGGCCATGCGCCTCGGCGAATCCGGAGAACCGCACGGCGCCGTTGTAGTGGCCGAGGAGCAAACCGCCGGCCGCGGCCGCGCCGGACGCAAGTGGGCGTCGGAGAAATCGGCTGGCATCTACTGCAGCATTCTGCTGCGGCCGCCCATTTCTCCCGCTCACGCCCCGCTTCTCACTCTAGTCGCTGGGCTGGCCGCATATGACGCAGCGGCGGAAGATCTCGACATGCGCCCCGATATTCGCTGGCCAAACGATCTCCTCGTCGGCGGACGCAAATTCTGCGGCATACTCACCGAGATGCGCGCCGAGCCCGATCGCATTCATTATGCCGTCGTCGGAATCGGCATGAACGTGAATCAATCAAAGATGCCGGACCAACTCGCGGATACGGCCACCTCTCTCCGGATTCAAACGGGAAAGCCTCATTCGCGGCTCAAACTCCTGATCCGTTTGCTGCGCCACCTCGACCGCTACTACAATCAGTTTCTCTCTGGTGGCGCGGCGCCGATTCTGCAGCGTTTCGCCGAGGTATCCAGCTATTTCAAGGGGAAGCGCGTGCAGATCACCACAGCCACCGAAAGTTTTAGCGGCGCTACGGCCGGTCTCGAGCCCAGCGGAGTACTGCGCGTTGCGCGCGACGACGGCCGGGGAATCGTCTCCGTGCTCTCCGGCGATGTCACGGAGGCTTCGTAATGCTCTTGGCGCTCGATGCCGGCAATACCAATACCGTCCTGGGAGTTTTTCGAGACAAGGAGCTCGTCGCCAATTGGAGACTCACCACGGCGAGAGATCAAACCGTGGACGAGTACGGCATTCTCACGCGCGAGCTTTTCACTCTTGCGGGCCTTGAGCCGCGCGAAATCGGCGGCGTAATCATCAGCTCGGTGGTGCCGCCGCTGAATGAGACTCTCGCCGGCATGGCGGATCGGTATTTCGGACACAAGGCTCTTTTCGTCGAGCCGGGAATCAAGACGGGAATGCCGGTGCAGTACGATAATCCGCAGGAAGTGGGAGCGGATCGCATCGTCAATAGCGTCGCGGCATTCGCAAAGCATGGCGGGCCATGCATCATCGTTGATTTCGGCACCGCGATCAATTTCGACGCTGTTTCCGCGCGCGGCGAGTATTTGGGAGGCGTCCTCGCTCCCGGCATCGGAATTTCGGCGGACGCGCTGTTTGCGCGCGCGGCTCGCCTTTTTCGCGTCGAGATCAAAGATCCGGGAAAAATCATCGGCACCAACACAGCCGCGTCGTTGCAATCGGGGCTCTACTACGGCTATATCGACCTCGTGGACGGAATCCTCGACCGCATGAAAAAAGTGATGGGCCCGAAAACCAAAGTGATTGCCACTGGCGGGCAAGCGGCACTGATCGGGCGCGCCTCACGCCATATCGAGACCGTCGATGAGTTTCTCACGCTTGAAGGATTGCGGATCATTTGGGAGCGCAATCAATCGGATGGGCAAGACCGGGCCCGGAAATAATGCGTCCGGCGGTGTTCGGCTCGATGGAACCCTTTAACTATTTCAATTATTTTACGGAGATCGAGGAATATTTCTGGCGGAAGCGCGGTGCGCACTTGCTGGTGTCGCCTCTCGATTGGGCGATTGTCGAGACCTGGCAGAAAGCGGGAATCCCTCTCGGTGCCGTACTGAAAGGAATCGACCGCGCTTTCGAAAGCTGGGCGCGTTCGCGGCGCGCGGCAGGCGGACGCCAGCTCAAAAGCCTCGCCTACTGCGTGGACGCCGTACTTGACGCCGCTGAGGAGGCCCAGGAAGCCGCCGCGGGCACCGGGCCCGAGGTTCAATCTTCGCGACCGGCCGCGGAGCCGTTTTCGCGTCAGGAATTGAAGAGCTATATCGAGCGCAATGCAGCGCGGCTCTGCGAAGCGTCTGAAAAACATCGAGGCGCATATCCCGCGATGGCGGAGCGGCTCAAACATGCCGCGGAAAAGCTCGCGGAAACGTTGCCGGCGACGGAAACGCCAGGCGCCCTGGATCTGGAAGAATTGGAGCAGCGGCTGACCGTTCTCGAGGACAAATTGACTGCGGCGATTTCTGCCGACGCGGATGAAAGTGCGATGCTCGCCATCCGCCAGGAAATGGACCGCTCCCTTGCGCCTTACCGGCGCAAAATGTCTGCCGGGCAGTTGGCGCAGCTCGAGCGGCAGTACACGCAAAAGCGCTTATTCGAGCGATTCGACGTGCCAAGGCTCAGCCTTTTCTATCTCACGTAAGTGCTAAGCGAATCTTTTTCTTAGTGGCCACGATGGACATCACCATTGAAAAATTGATCTACGGCGGAGACGGCCTCGCGCATCACGAGGGTTCCACCGTCTTCGTTCCCTTTGTGCTGCCGGCGGAGCGCGTTTCCGCCGCGCCCGTCGAGCAAAAAAAGAAATTCATCCGCGCGCGAGTGGAAAGATTAATCGAGCAATCAGCAGGCCGCGCCGTGCCCCCCTGCCCTCATTTCGGCGTGTGCGGCGGGTGCAATTACCAGCACATCGCCTACGAAGCGCAGCTTCAATACAAAACGGAGATTCTTCGCGAAACGCTGCGGCGGTTGGGACACATCGAATGGTCCGGCGAAATCGCGGCGCACGCTTCGCCTCCGTGGGGCTATCGGAATCGCGCCCAGTGGAAAGTCCGCGCCCTCGACCAACCCGGCCTGGATCCGATCGCAACCTCCGCTTCCAGCGAACCGCAGGCGACGAGTCTTCGCATCGGATACTTTGGCGCAAACTCCACCACTCTTCGCCCCGTTGATCAGTGCGCGATTCTCTCTCCGCTGCTGCTGAAAACCTTGCTCGCTTTTCGCGATGCGCTTGCCGCGGGCCAATTCCCGCGCAACTTGCGCGAGATTGAAGCTTTTGCCGGCGCCGGCGATTCGAAACTGCTCATAACTTTAACTTTTGCCGGCGGCTTCCCTCCCGCCAAGGAAATTGCGGAAAAAGTTCGCGGAATTGCGCCCGAACTGGAGAGCTTGCTCCTGCACGATCCAACCCGTGAACGAATGGATCTCGCTGGACCGGGTTTTGTCGAGTACCGGGGCGGCGGCTCGTCGTACCGCGTCGGTCACCTCTCTTTTTTCCAGGTGAATCGCTTTCTCGTGGACGAAATGGTTAGTCAGGTCGCATCGAATGAAGAAGGCGGACGCCTGGCTCTCGATCTTTTTGCCGGAGTTGGATTGTTTTCCGTTCCTCTCGCGAAGAGCTTTGGACGAGTCGTAGCTGTGGAATCGAATCCCGCGGCGGCGCGTGACTTGGAATTCAATATTTCATCGCGTGCGGAGATTCATCGCGGCGCGATCGAAGCGCGTGCGATGGATGTTGAGGATTTTCTCGAAAAATGTAAGGACAAGCTCGATCTCGTCGTCGCCGATCCGCCGCGAGCAGGATTGTCGCCGGGAGTCGTAAAACAGCTCGCCAGGATCAAGCCCGCGCGCATCACCTATATCTCCTGCGAGCCTCCGACCCTCGCTCGCGATCTGGCGGAACTGTTGAAGGCCGGATACGAAATCTCGGCCATCCATCTCTTCGATCTTTTTCCCCAAACATTTCATATGGAGGCTGTTGTTCTCCTCCGGCGAATGCAATGAAATTACCGCTGGTGTGGATCGTCGCCGCGTTTGCTGCAGGTGTTGAAATCGGCAAATGGTTGCCGGGGCCGCTGCGGTTGTGGGTTGCCGCAGCGTTGGTGGCGCTGGCGGCCACCGCACTATTTATCTGGTGGCGCCGTTTGGCCGCAGCATGGGCGCTCGCTCTCGTCGCCTGGCTCGCAATCGGCGTAGTGGCGCTGGGTGTCGAGCGAGCCGCGATACCTTCGAACCACGTAACACGCCTAATCGCTGCGGGCCGTTTGGATACCAACGAGCCCCTGCGTTGGCAGGGGCGTCTTCGCGAAGACCCCATGACTCTCCCGTGGGGCCGCCGCTACGAAATGAATCTCGAGCAGGTGGAAATAGCCGGCAGGCTCTTTGCCGATCAGCGGCGGCATGCGTCTGAATCTGTACGGCGAACCGGGCGCACCCAGCGTGGCCGCCGCGCCTCCAAATCTTCGCGCGGGCGATCGCGTGGAGGCGCTGGTAAAAGCGCGGCCGCCGCGAAATTTCGGCGATCCCGGCGCGTTCGACCTCCGCGGCTATCTCGCCGGCCAAAAAATCGATTTGACTGCGTCCCTTCGCAGCGGTGAGTTGCTGCAACTCATTGGCCTGCCGAAGCCCACTTTTTCACAGCGCCTCGCCCGAATTCGCGGAGACATGCTGGCGCGCCTGGATAGCCTTTTCCCGGCCAGCCGCAGCGCGCCGCCGTGCTGCGGGCAATGCTTCTCGGCGATAGAAGCTTCGTTGACTCAGATGTCGTAACGGCATTCCAAAAAACTTCTGCGTACCACGTGCTCGTTGTCGCAGGCCTGCATGTAGGCGCGCTGGTGGTATTTCTTTTCTGGCTTTGCCGCAAGCTGCGATTCCCAATGGGCGTCACAAGCCTTGTCACTTTAAGCGCGCTCGCGGCCTACGTCGGCATCGTGCAGGATCGCCCGCCCATCCTGCGCGCCGCGCTCATGGCCGCCCTCTATCTATGCGCGCGCCCTCTATTTCGCAAAATCGAGCTGTTGAACACCGTCGCGCTGGCGGCGCTTGTGCTTCTCATCTGGAAACCATCGTCACTTGCGGACTCGAGTTTCCAGCTTTCGTTTGTGGCTGCGTCCGTCATTGCTGCGCTCGCGCTGCCGTGGATGGAACGCACCAGCGCTCCCTATCGCGCGGGCCTGCGCCACCTGGGCGATGTAACCCGCGATCCGGCATATCCCCCGAAAATCGCGCAATTTCGAATCGAAATGCGCGCCGCCGCGCAGTGGCTCGAATCCAGACTTCCACAACGCCTTGCGCCGCACACCAGCCTCCTTGTGGCCTCGCCCATTCGCACTGGCCTGCGCCTCTGGGACATCGTGCTGTTATCGGTTGCGATCCAAATCGGCATGCTTCCGCTACTTGCACAAGATTTCCATCGCGTCAGCCTCATAGGACCGCTCAGCAACATTCCCGCCGTACTGCTGACTGGCCTGATCGTGCCCTTTGGTTTTCTCACCTTGCTCTCAACCTTCGTATGGATGCGCTTCGCCGCGCTGCTCGCGAAGGCGCTTGGCTTTTGCACGGGACTCCTGCTCGCAACCATCGGATGGTTCAGCCGCCTGCCCCGAGTTTCCTATCGCATTCCGGGGCCTCCGCTCTGGCTCGTCCTTCTCTTTTTTGCGGCGCTGATAATTCTTGCGGCCTCTGCGCGCGCTGCTGCGGCGCGGCTGCAAAATCGGATTACCAGGCGCCAGCCGCCACGCCCAATCGCGCCGGCGGAATGGGCATCGGCAATCGTTTTAGCTGTTCTCGCGCTCCTTGTGGCGTCCTATCCATTTTCGCCAAATCTGCAGCGAGGAAAGCTCGAGGTGGATGTCCTCGATGTTGGACAAGGCGATTCAATTTTCGCCGCGTTTCCGGACGGGCGCACCATGCTGATCGACGGCGGCGGCCTGGCTGGCTCGGAATGGGTTGGAGGGCAGCGATCGGGCACGGATGTGGGAGAAGAAGTCGTGTCTCCCTATCTCTGGTCGCGCGGAGTGAAAAAACTCGACGTGGTCGCGCTCACGCACGCGGATCACGATCATCTGGACGGTTTGTACGCTGTGCTCGATAATTTTCGAGTCGGCGCCTTGTGGGTTGGAGAAGACGATGCTCGCCCGGCCTTCACACGTCTGCTTGCAGAAGCAAAATCGCGCGGCGTAACTGTCGTGCATCTAGCCCAAGGCGCGGACTTCGACTGGCACGGCGCGCTTGTTGATGTGCTTTGGCCGCCGCATGGCGGATTTGCCGCTAGAACGGCGAATGACAATTCGCTCGTGCTGCGCCTTTCCGATGGCCGCGTCCACTTTCTGCTCACCGGAGACATCGAACAGCATGCGGAAGAAAAACTTGTTGAAGAGGGCGTGCCTCTCGCTGCGGATTTCCTGAAGGTCCCGCACCACGGTAGCAAAACTTCTTCGACCGCCGCTTTCCTCGCTGCGGTGGCACCGCACACGGCCGCAGTTTCCGTGGGCCAGGCAAATCCGTTCGGCCATCCCGCCGAAACTGTGGTCAACCGCTATGAAAGCGATGGCATCGAGTTGCTGCGCACCGACCGCGAAGGAGCAATCACCGCGATAACGAACGGACAAACCATTTCGGTGCACGATTACGCCGCGCGATGATTACAGCCGAATGAATCGGCTGCCTATCGCCCACTGCCGCCAAAACCTGTAACTATTTGGCCCATCCCATAGAAGACTTGTAAGGCAGCGCCAACTGCACGCCTTCAACTTGACGTATTTTATTGTTCTCGATCTTGAAAAATTCCGCGAGCTCCACGCTGAAGGGCCTTTTTGCGGAAGGCGGCATGTCGATTTTCCCGACGCCTGGCACATCGGCCGTCAACACCGTTCCCGGATGATTGAACATGAAGAACCCGAACACGATCCCCATCTTTTCGTCCACAATCAGGAAGCGCCGCGGGGTCACAGATTTAATGTAGGCCCAAATCTTTGTGTTCATATTTTCGCGGCAGCCCATCCCCGCCGGATTGAACGAACCGTGTCCCCAGCCTTCGTTGTAAGTAGGATTGTTCGTGTCCTGAATGCCGTCGAGAATCCGATTGCACTTCTCGTCGAAAGGAACCATGTTCCCGTCGAGATGAACGAGGCCGTCAAAATACAAGTTCGCATCCTTGAGCATTTCCCCGCGCGGCGTTTTCTCGGAAGCGGAGACGGGCTGGAGCCAAACAAGATTCGGATGCCCCATTTTCTCCAAATTCTGTGCGGGCTCTGCGCCCCGTCGCACCACCGTTTCCACTTCAGATATTTTCCGATTCTCGATTTTTAGCCGGACCACCAGAATCGTCGGCGTTCCGTTCTCGCGGATAGTTCCCTCGAACCCGACTTGTCCAGCCTGCGGATCGGCAAAATAGATTTTGTAAGTGCCCATGCCGCTGATCGTTCCCCACAGAGCGTCACCGAGTTGCAGCGGGATCGTGTTCTCCGTAAATTTCACGTGCGCCGCGAGCGGTAACCGCCCCGGATCGTGCGCCACCAGCGCCGCGAGGTATTTGTCCATGAAGGCGGTCAGACAGCCGTAATCACACGTTGTCGCGGACGCGCCCTCGCGCTCGCTGCCGCCCACTCCGACGGATGGAATAGCCAAAAAAAGCAACAAAAGCGCTACAACCAAAATCGAAGCAAATTTTGCTTTCATATTAGATGCTCCTTCTGGCGCCTACGCCGGTTCAGTAACCGAATCGGGAGCGAAACCACATTCTCAGCCACAGAACTCCAAGTCCTGCAAGTGTCCCAATCAACGCCTGATATTCGCGATTCCGGCGATACTGCGACCACGAAAACTCCGGGATGCGTCCGGCTTTCGGATGCGATGGCCCGCTACTTGTGGGACGGAAGCTCGGGAAAAACTTCGAGACTCGCGCAGCGTATGCTTCAAACTCGAAACCAAAATGTGCCCGCAGATGCGCCTCTTCCGTGCGAATCGCGGCGTAATAGAACACCACAAAGTACGCAGCGACCGCCACCCCGGCCCAGAGAGAGTGCCCCGCCACGATGAAGCCTGCGGCGAGCAGTGCGCTCCCCAGATACAGCGGATTCCTGGTCCGCGAGTACGGACCTCCAGTCGCAAGCTCCTGATCCTTGCGCAGATATCCCGACGCGGCCGCGCGGGTAATTAAACCAAAGGCGGCAATCACCGCGCCGATGGCCATCCAACGAAGCGTAGGCACCGCAAGCGCCAAATAAATGGCGGCGACGGGATAGCCCGCGCGCACCCGGAAACGCGCCCAGAAATTTTTAGTTTGTTTCACGAAAGCGATTTTTCCGCGGCAGCGGAAACATGGCAGTGTCGCACATCCGTTGGAAGCGAACGAGCGAAAATTTGGCATTCAACGGTGCGCGCTTCCGACAGTCGCGGCAATCGCCTGCCAAAATTCTTCGCGCGCGATCCAACTGAAGAGAAATGCGGCAGTAGGAAACGTCGAATGATTGAAACGGCGCGTTCGCCATGTTGAAGGTGTCTTTTTCGGTGCAGATGAGCGGCATCCGCGCCAGCCCTACGCGCTTCGCTTTCGATTACCCGAACATCCTCGAGTGTGTAGCGATGATGGTCCGGGAAAAACCGCTCAGCCACAATTTGAAAGCCCCACTCTCGCAAATCGGAGAGGAACGCCGACGGATTGCCTATGCCGCAAAACGCGAAGAGCTTTTTCTGTTCCAGGTGCGGGATCTCGCGTTGTGCATCTTTTGGACGCCACGGCATCACCGAATCGAGCCGGACGCCGGCATAGAAAATAGGCGCACGCGACTGGCGACGAATCACCGCTTCGAGCCCCGGAGCGTGGCGGCTGCGCGTGATCACGACGACGTCCGCGCGAGAAATTGCGGACTTGCGGCTCGCGCAGACGGCCGGCTGGAAGCAAATGCCCGCCGCCGAATGGGTTGGTCGCGTCGATCAGAACGATATCCACATCGCGTGCGAGTTGCATGTGCTGAAAACCGTCGTCGAGGATGAAACCACTCAACGCCGCGCTTGGCCAGCTCACTGCCGCGCGCAAAGCGATCGGCACCGACGCCAAAAGCAACGCGATCTCCCAAGCGCGCTTGCAGCAATTGCACTTCATCGCTGGTAGAGCCGGTCGAGGAAGTTTCGCCGCGATAGCCTCGCGTGAGAATCCCGGGCTTCTTGCCCTCAGCGAGAAGACGCTCCGCGAGCCAGAGAACCATTGGCGTCTTGCCGGTGCCGCCGGTGGTGATGTTTCCTACGCTGATCACCACGCCATTGAGGCGGCGCTGCCGTAGAAGACCTTTTTCGTAGGCACGCGCCTTCAGACGAACGACCGCTCCATACGGCAAGGTGAGAGGCCATAGGAGTGACTGGCCGACGTTCACGCGCTTGGCCCTTTTCCATCCAGCACAGCGGCGATCCGTTCGAGAGAACGCGCTGTCGCACCCCGATTGCGTGCTGAGAGCGCGCGCGCCGCCGCTCCCATCCGTTCGCGAAGGGGCGTGTCTTCGATCAGCTGCACCCACACCTTGCCCAACTGCGGACCGCTGGTCACTTGCACGCCGGCGTGGGCGGAGAGAAATTGCGAGGCCATCTCACTGAAGTTTTCCATCGATGGTCCGAAAACGGGCGGCTTAGAGAACCACGCAGGTTCGAGAATATTGTGCCCGCCCGCTGCAACCAGCGATCCTCCGACGAAAACCGCGTCTGCAAGCGAATAGACGCCCGCCAATTCGCCGATCGAATCGAGAATCAGCACGTCGGCATTTTCTTGCAATGGCTGCGCGAGATCCATGCGGCTGCGGCGAACAACATTCCAGCCTCCTGCGGCGGAAATCGTTGCGGCGGCATCGAAGCGGTCCGGCTTGCGCGGCGCAAGGATCAACAAAGCGCGCCGCCATTGCCGCTGCACGACGTCATATGCAGCCAGCACTGACTCTTCTTCCTCTCCTACAATGCTCCCGGCTACCACCACGGGCCACCGTTCCTGCTGCCGAATCTGCTGGCCCAGCCACGCACCGAATTCTCCGACGACGGGCGGATCAGCGTCGTATTTCAGATTGCCGGTCACTTCGATCCGCTCCTGGGGAGCACCCATTTGCGCCAGGCGGGCGGCATCTTCGCGCGTTTGCACCAGGAAAAGTTCGGGATCGCGAAGAACTCGCGCAAAAAACTCTGCGATCAAAAATTCCCACCTTTTGAAACGCGCGAACGATCTTTCCGAGATGCGCCCATTCGCAAAAATCACAGGGATGTGACGGCGCTGCGCCGCGCGCAAGAAATTCGGCCAGATTTCAGTCTCCATCACGATCACCAAGGCGGGGCGAATCGCCCTCAGTGCGCGGCGGACTGCTACGGCCCAGTCGAGCGGGAAGTAGAAGATGGCGTCCGCGCACTGCATCCGCTCGCGCGCGAGGCGCTGACCCGTCTCGGTGGTGGTCGAGACCAGAACGGGACGCTCGGGAAAGCGGTGCTTCAGGCCGCTGACAAGCGGTTGCGCCGCGAGAACTTCACCCACCGAGACAGCGTGAATCCAGATCGCGCCGTCTGAAGAGTTGGAGGCTCGCGCGCGGAAGGAAATTTCCGGCGGCACGCTTCCCAAGCGTTCGCGAAAAGCGCGCGCCGGCTCGCCGTGCCGCCAGCCGCGAAAAGCGAAGTATGGCGCGAGAAAGAGCATGCCCGCGGCTGTGAGTATGCGATAGAGGAGGAGCATTCGAAGCGAAAGCGGGGAGGGATGAAGACCCGGACCCGCGCGCAGGCGGGATTATAGCGCGAACCTCACGGGGTGCAGGGCATCTAGCAGTTCCGCAGTAGCAGTTAGTTGGCCAAGTAGCCAAGTATGTTTGCCGGGCACGACATGTCGTGCCCCTACAACTTCAAAAGACAAGGGCAACGGCGGAGCCCTTCGAGGCTCGGGAACAGGCAAGCTCCCGCGCTCCAGAGTACGCGCCGGCGAGAGCGCGGCGGATGGCAAACAGGTAGCCAAGTATATCTGCCGGGCACAGCATGCTGTGCCCCTGCGAAGAAAAAGTATGGCTGCGGACTGTGAACTATTGTTTGTAGATGACGCCGGCCTTCATCACGAAGGAGACATGTTGGGTGACGCTGATGTCGTCGAGCGGATTCCCGGGCACCGCGACTATGTCGGCGAAATATCCGGGCTTCAACTCGCCGATCTGCCCCTGCCACATAAGAACTTTAGCGCCTTCCAGCATGTCCGCCTGCAATACGGCGAGCGGCTTCATTCCGTAACGCACCATAAGCACCAGTTCGCGCGCTTGCGTGCCGTGGGGGAACGGCCCAACGTCGGAGCCGACGGCCAACGGAATACCCGCAGCAATTTGCTTTTTGAACTGTTGAATATGGTAATCGAGGGATTCGTGCTCGGCCTTTTCCACCGCGGGATCCTGGGCGTGTTCCGCGGAATACTCGAAGACCGTAAAGGTGGGAACTGCGGGAATATCTTTCTCACGCATGATGCGCATGGTTTCATCACTTAAGTGCGCGGCGTGGTCGATGGACTCGACGCCGGCTTGCGCGGCCCAGAGCGCCCCCGGCTCGCCCATGCAGTGCACGCCCACCCTGGTTCCCAGGCGTGCTGCTTCCTCGACGGCGGCAGCGAGTTGCGCTTCGGTGTACTGATATTGCGAGGTGAATTTTCCATCGCGGAGAATGTCGCGGCCCGTTTCGTAAATCTTCACGAAGTCAGAACCTTCTTTATGCTGCTCGCGAATCGTGGCAATGAGTTCGTCGGTGGTGTTCGCGTAATCGGCGTTGCCCAGCACATGCTGCGCGGGATTGAAACCGATGGCGTCTTCGTGTCCGCCGAGAATTGAAATCGCGTTGCCGCTGACGCGCAGGCGCGGTCCGGGAATCTCTCCGCGATTGATGGCATTGCGCACGGCCGCGTCCGCCGAGCCGGCGCCTTCGGTGCCCATGTCGCGCTCCGCGGTGAAGCCTGCCATCAAATCGTCGCGCGCAGCGAGCGTGGCTTGAATGGTGCGCTGCGCCACAGACTCCTCGACGGTTTGCAAGCCCTCGTCGCCTGGATGCAGGAACAGATGGACGTGCGCGTCGATGAGGCCGGGCATGAGGGTCGTATCGCCCAGGTCAATCGTCTGCGCATCGGCGGGATGCGCCACCGACTGCCCCACCTCCGCGATTTTGTCGCCGCGGACCAAGACTTCACCTGGGCCGATGATCTTTCCCGATTCGATATCAAGCAGCCGCGCGGCGTGCAGCACGATCGGATGGTTCGGCGGCGCGTATGCATCTTCCCAGCCGGTTTGCACCTGCGCCGAAGCGCGCTGCGGCACAACGGTCGCGACTGCTCCGAAAAAAAAGGCAAAACAAAACACAAGCAGGGAAATAGTGCTGGGGTTGAGGGGGCGAAGGCGGTTGTTCATGGCGGCGGGATAATACACCACGCGCGTTGCCAATCGCTACGTGCGTTGCTGACGGGCCCGAACTACTCTGCTCGAACTAATCGCGTGATTACTCTACTGACAGTGAGCTTGCTACACTGACGGCCATCGAGGCGTTGACAGTTCATCGCGCGCGAGGGGGCGCAAAAGCCATGCCGATTCAAACGATCATCGAACCCTTCCGGATTAAGAGCGTTGAGCCGATTCGAGAAACGACGCGCGAGAGGCGCCGAGAACTGATCGAAGCCGCGGGCTACAATTTATTCATGGTGGCATCCGAGGAAATCCTAATCGACTTGTTGACCGATTCGGGGACCTCGGCGATGTCAACTGAACAATGGGCCGCGATGATGCGCGGGGACGAGTCTTACGCGGGTTCGCCCAGCTTCACGCGATTTCGCAATTCCGTGCAGGGCATCTTCGGTTTCCGGCACGTGATTCCGACACACCAGGGGCGCGCTGCGGAACGCATCCTTTTCAACGTGATGTGCAAAAAGGGGAATGTTGTCCCCAACAACACACACTTCGATACGACGCGCGCTAACTGTGAATTCGTCGGCGCGATCGCAGTGGACTTGCCCATCCCGGAGGCGAAGGAGTCGGCGCGTATTCATCCCTTCAAGGGGAACATGGATACGGCGCAGCTTGCCGAACTGATCGAACGCGAAGGAGCGAAAAACGTTCCCCTGGTAATGCTCACGGTGACGAATAACTCCGGAGGCGGACAGCCGGTGTCGATGGCGAACATCCGCGCGGTGAAGGAAATCTGCAGGAAGCATGGGATTCCGCTGTACATCGACGCCTGCCGTTTTGCGGAGAATGCCTACTTCATAAAGCTTCGCGAGCCCGGCTATGCGGAGAAGCGTCCGCTGGAGATTGCGCGGGAGATGTTTTCGTATTCGGACGGCTGCACGATGTCTGCCAAGAAGGACGGTCTGGCAAACATCGGAGGATTTCTGTGCACGAATGACGACCGGCTGGCGCAGCAAGAGAGGGACATGCTGATTTTGACGGAAGGTTTTCCGACCTACGGAGGGTTGGCGGGACGGGATCTCGAAGCGATTGCCGTCGGGTTGAATGAGGCGCTTGAAGAGGACTATTTGAAATACCGCATCGCCTCCACGGCATTTCTGGGCAATCACGTGGCGAGCGAAGGGGTGCCGATCGTGCAACCGCCGGGGGGACATGCCATCTATCTGGACGCGCGCCTCTTTCTACCTCATGTTCCACCCGCGCAATTTCCTGGCGTCGCGCTGGCCGTGGAGTTGTATCTCGAAGGCGGGATCCGTTCGGTGGAGATCGGCTCGCTGATGTTTGGCGAACACGCCAAGATGGATCTGGTCCGGCTGGCGATCCCGCGGCGCGTGTACACGCAGAGCCACATCGAGTACGTAGTGGAAGTGATCCTGGACGTGTGGCGAAGGCGGGAAAAGATTCGAGGCTACGAGCTAGTTCATCAAGCACCGTTTCTCAGGCACTTCACGGCACAACTCCGACCGATTACGGTTTGAGGGGGCGCCGATGGTCGCGCGCTCAGGACACTGCCCACGTTGACTCCCAAGGGGCTAGAACCTAAGATGACCGCACCCTGGCGGGTTTTCCGTCGCGGGCTCGCGTGCGGATTCGCGCGTTTGGGTTCACGGCCAAATGTCGGGTCAACTCGGCGCTAGAATTTTGAGCTTTCAGATTCGAGGGCTACGCCATGCGACTTCCACCCGGTGTGAGCAGCAAGGACTTCTCTGCTGCGATGCAGCATTTCGAAAAGGTTGTCGGCAAGGATTGGGTTTTCACCAGCGAGGACGACGTAGACCTCTATCGTGACCCGTACACGCCCGCCTGGCACGAAGACGAGGAAAAAATCCCCTCCGCGGCCGTAGCGCCCGCAAGCGTGGAAGAAGTGCAGGCCGTGGTGAAGATCGCCAACCAATACAAAATCCCGCTGTGGCCTGTTTCGACGGGCAAGAATCTGGCGTATGGCGGCACCTCACCGGCACTATCGGGCACGGCCATTCTGGATTTGAAGCGCATGGATCGGATTCTGGACGTGAACGAAAGGAATCACTATGCGCTGGTCGAACCAGGCGTCAGCTACTTCGATCTATACCGCTACATTCAGGAGAAAAAACTCAAGGTTTGGATCGATCCTCCCGATCCCGGTTGGGGCGGCCTGGTCGGGAATACGCTCGACCGCGGAGGCGGGCGGACCCCCATGCACGAACATTTCGCCGCGCAGTGCGGAATGGAAGTCGTGCTGGCGAATGGGGACTTGATGCGCACCGGCATGGGCGCGCTGCCGAATTCCACCACGTGGCAGCAATACAAATACGGATTTGGCCCGTACATCGACGGAATTTTCTCCCAATCGAACTTCGGCGTGGTGACGAAGATGGGCGTGTGGCTCATGCCCGAGCCGGAGGCGTATCTGGCAGGAACCGTCCTGGTGCCGAAGCACGACGATCTCGTGCCCCTAGTGGATACTCTGGCACACCTCAAAAACCTGCAGATCCTGCAGTCGATGATAGCCCTGGGCAGCCCTCTGCTTTTTTACCGCGCTTCTCAGGGTCAGTCGATGCTCGACGTGCCGGGCGGCCCCTCGATCGCGGAGATGGATCGTCTCGGCGAAGAAAAAAATCTCGCATACTGGAGCGCCGATCTGCGTTTCTACGGGCCTCCCACGGTGATCAATGCGCAATGGGAGTACGCCAAGCAGAAATTGTCGTCCATTCCCGGCGCGAAATTCAGGGACGGCGCATCGTACACGTTTCCATTGACTCCGGAGCAGCAGGCAAAGGTGACGAACTTGCCGGAGATCGGCATCCCCAGCCTGTCGGTGTTTGGAATTTTGAGATCCGCTTCGCAAGGGCACATCGGCTTCTCGCCGATCATTCCCATGAGCGGCGAAGCCGTGTTCGAAATGCTGAAAGTGTTCGGACAGGCGTACACGGAGCTCGGTGTGGAACCCAAAGACCAGGTTTGGGCATTCCCCACGAGCTATTTCTCAAGATGCTTCGTTCTGCTCTTCATTTTTTTGCTCCAGAAGAACGTGGAGCAAAACCGGAAAAGCCGTCAGGTTTACAAGCGGCTTTGGAAGTGGCTGGCGAGCATGGCTGGGGAGAATACCGCACGCACGTTGCGTTCATGTCAGACGTGATGAACGTGTATTCCTTCAACAACCACGCGCTGCTGCGCTTTCACGAGACGGTGAAGGACGCGATCGATCCCAACGGGATTCTTGCGCCGGGCAAGAGCGGCATTTGGCCGAAACACCTGAGAACGACCTCAGCGTGACTTTATAACCGGTGAGGGCCTTCCAGTTCGCAGACAGGAAATGATATTTAGGCTAAGCCTTCCTTCATCCCGCGCTGCCAGAGCACGCACAGGGCGGTGTTGTACAGGGCAAGCGCGGTCGTAATCTGGCCCAGGTGATTATCGTGCGTGGATAGATAGGCGGCTTTTTGTAGCACGTCTGGATGCAGGTTCCCTTCGGTGGAACAGTCGATGATTACGGCACCCTCTTTCACGTTGCGCACCAAGTCTGCCTCGGACTGAGCCGGGAACGCGGTGACGATGATGTCGGCAGTCTTGAGATAATCCTCACGGTCTTCCTGCCGGGTCTGCGGATGGATCATGATCGCCGTGGCCCCGATCCGCATCAACATGCTTTGCAGCGGAATGCCAATGCGCGGCGAACTATTGCAGATCGCCACCGTGGGGCCGCTCTGCCGGGCATCGCGCGGAAACATATTCCTGATCTCGCGGTGTTGGTGCAGCAGAGTGAGAATCGCTTTTGCCGTGCAGGGCACCACGCCTTCATACTTCTCTTCTTCGTCGACCGTCTTGATGTTCAGCGCCATGCGGCCAGTATTCTCGACCGTAAGCCCTTCTATGTCTTTCTCCGGACGCACCCGCCGCAGAAAATAATCTTCAGTTTTGCCGAACGGCGCGGGGAAGAAGATAAAAGTCCCGTAGATTTTTTCGTTGACTTGCGCGCCCATCAGTAGCAGTTCAAGAGCGTCGGCGGTGTGCGCTTCTTCGACGCGAAAATCCAAGCCGTGCTCCCGGAATTTTTTCCCCATATAGCTGGCATAGCGCCGGGAGCCGCGGTCGACATCCACGTTCGGCAGCCGCGGCATAAACGCCGCGACGCGAATCTCGGCACGATCGAGGCCGGTCTTTTCAACCTGCGCCAGTTTCTGTTCCGCCTGAGCAAACACTTCATCGGCCGCTGCAATGCAGTTCAATCGCTTGCTAAGCGGAACTTGCTGCGTCCAGCTCGTGTCGCGCGCGAACGAACTTGTTAGCGGCTGCGCCATTTTCAGTGTGTCCATGTGCTGGCTTGATTATCGCCCGGCGGGCTCCCTATGACAAAGCTCTTACCAGGAAAGGCAGTGAAAGACGAAACGCGCGGAAACTCAGCGGCTCGATTCGCGGTCTTAGGCCTGCGCCTTGCGCATGTGCTTTGGCCAGATGCCGCTTTTGCCCGGGGAGAGGATCCCGTTGGGATCCACAGCATCCTTCAGGGTTTCGTGGAAACGATGCAGCGCGTGATTGTTGTACGAATATACGTTCGAGACCGTATCCATGAACGCGACGTGCGTGCGATATTCGCCCCAGCCGTGCTCGGCGGCCACTTCCACCAAGCGCTTGAACATTTTGCGGCTGCTTTGGTTTTGTTCGACGTTGTGCTCGATCGGGAAACCAAATAGCAGCACGAAGGAATGAGGGAAAAACGACCACGGCAGGGCGAAAAATTGATTCTTGGGCGCGACGCCCATTTCCGCATAGGCATCACCGAATGCCTTCAGCACTTCGAACACGGCTTCGCCGGTCATCGGAATGATGGGCGAGAAATCCATGTGCCCGTAGGTGCCCTGGATAAGGCCGAATATCGCCAAATTGGGTACGCCCAACGCGACAAGGGGCGTGTCTTCCATATCTTTGTACTTTTGTTCAAGCGGAAAGCGATATGCCCGGCCATCTTTGAAAGTTGCTCCGGGGATTTCCGAAAATTTCTCTTGCGTATACTCCCACTGCGCGTCAATCACTTTTTGCGGGCCCCAAAAATGCAGCACCGCGCTCCAATAGGGGAGGTTTTTCTGCTGCCCGACTTTTTCCATCTCCGCGATCGAAGGACCTCCCGGAGAATCGAGTACTCCGCCGCCTTGCGACACCCGGTAATTGAGCAGAGGACTTTCGAGCAGCATGGTTCCGCGGACAATCTCGGAATTCATGAGGTACGAGAGCGTCTCGACAAACGGAATCAGGTCATCGTGGCGCTGCACCATCACTGTGCCTTCGCGATACGCTTCCGGCTCGGGCATCAGCCAGATTCCCATCTTGGTTACGACTCCAAAATTGGACTGCGAGAACATCCCATCCACATAAGGCCCGAAGCCATACTTGTACTGCTGCCATGTTTTCGATCCCGGCATAGCACCCATACCGGTGCGCATGACCTCGCCATTCGCCAGGACGACTTCCATTCCGCACTCGGCCGCAAAATGATCGCGCATAGGAGTGCGCCCGCCGCCGCGTTCGAGTGAATTGCCGACCGGGCTGCCCCAACCCGGATCGGGAGGATCGATCCACACTTTAAGCTTGCGCTCCTGAATATATCGGTAGAGATCGAAGTAGCTGACGCCCGGCTCGACCAGCGCATAGTGATTCTGGTCGTTCACTTCCAAAATGCGATTCATGCGCTTCAAATCGAGGACCACGCTGCCTGAGAGGGCGGGCGCCGAACCGCCATACGCAAGATTTTTGCCGGTTGAGATAGTCCACAGCGGAATTTTGTACTTGTTGGCGGCTCGGACAACTGCCTGCACCTGTTCCACGTTGTCGGGCGCAACAGCAGCGGACGGGACCCGGTCTTCTTCTTCGTGCCAGAAAGGCGAGTAGGCGTCGCGATAGAGATTGACGTCCTCATCGGAAGTGAAAACCCATTCGCGGCCGACGGCTGCTTCGAATTCCTTTAGCGCGGCGGCAAAAGCAGCGCTGCTTACTCCCGGCGGAAGCCTCATCGCGGTCCCTTCACTCTCATGCTCGCGCCTTTCTCATCCCTTTCGGCCATACGCCATTCTTTCCCGGGGATAAGATGCCATTCGGGTCGAGCGCGTCCTTCATGGTTTCATGCAGCCGTAGCAGCGAGTGATTATTGAACGAATACGCATCCATGATGTCGCCCATGAAAGCCGTGTGCGTGCGGTACTCTCCCCAGCCGTGTTCCGCCGCCGTTTTGATCAGGCGCCTGAAAACCTCGCGATTTTTCCGGTTCTTTTCCACGTCGTGCTCGATCGGGAAGAAATAGATGATCACGAAGGCGCGCGCGAAAAAGTTCCAGACCGGAAATCCACCCACGCTGCCCCCGTTGAGGCCCAACTCCTTGGCAACTTGATCGAAAACTTTTTGCGCTTCGAGAACGGCTTCGCCGGTCATCGGAATGATCGGCGAAAACCACATATGCCCCTGGCTGCGCGGGCCGCCAATCGAAAATGTCTGCAGGCTGGGCACGCCGAAAGGAACAGGATTCACGATCTTCGCCAATTGATCGGCGTCCAGCGGAAAGCGATACGACGCGCGGTCCTCGAAGCGCACTCCTGGGATCACGGAAAATTTTCGCTTGGCGTACTCCCACTGCGCCGCCACCACGTCCGCGGGCCCGTAGAATGGGAGGCTCACGCTCCAGTAGCCGGTTTTCTTCCGCGCGGCATAGTCCTCGAGATCCTTCGTCGAACCGCTGGCGCGAAGCGCCGCCAGTTCGGGATCGGGCCCGTACGCCAGCGGACTTATCACGGTTGTGGTTGCTTGCACGATTCCGGAATTCATCAAGTTCGCAAAAATTTCGACCAACGCAAACAAGTCGTCGTGCTTGCCAACCACCACGTTCCCGGAAAGAAAAGCTTCCGGCTCGGGATAGAGCCAAAAGCCCATCTTGGTTACCACGCCAAGGTTTGATTGCGAGAAAATACCGTCCACGTAGGGACCGAATCCATATTTGTACTGTTGCCAGGTTTTCGAATTGGGAAGCGCGCCCATTCCCGTGCGCACGAGTTCGCCATTTGCCAGCACCACTTCCATTCCGCAGTGGCAATCGAAGTGGTCGCGCATGGGCGTGTAGCCGCCACCGCGTTCGAGCGCATTGCCCACGAGGCTGCCCCACCCGGGATCGGGAGGATCAATCCACACCTTGAGCCCGCGATCGTGAATGTAATGGTACAGATCGAAATAGCTGACGCCCGGCTCGACCAGCGCGTAGTGATTTTTGTCATTCACCTCGATCACGCGGTCCATGCGTTTCAGATCCAGCACCACGCTGCCCGTTAGAAGCGGCGCGGAGCCGCCGTAGCCGAGATTTTTGCCAGTCGAAATTGTCCAGAGAGGAATTTTGTGCGCGCCCGCGATTCGCACGATTTGCTGCACCTGCTCGACGCTATCCGGCGCGACAGCCGCGGAAGGAATGGGTTCTTCAGTTTCGTGCCAGAAAGGCGAATAGGAATCGCGATAGGTGTTGATGTCGTCGTCGGAGGTGAACACCCATTCCTTGCCGATCGCCTCCTCAAATTTCTTTAGCGCGTCGGCAAAATCGCGGGGACTTACACCGGTGGGCACTCTCATGGATTATGGTTTGTTATTGCGCGTCAGATACGCTGCGATTGCGTCCAGATCGGCGTCGCTGATTTCCGTTTTGCGAAACGTGGGCATGAAAAGCACGCCGTGGCGAACGAACCCCTTGATCACTGGGGGCGTGAGATCGGTTCGCTCTTCCAGCACGGCCGGCTTCTGTCCACGGGCGGCCAGCGACGCGGTGCCGGGCTTTCCGGCGCCTGTGCCATGACAGGGAAAACACCACTTGTTGTAAACCTGGTGGCCTTTCTCGATTTGAGCATCATCCGGACCTGCGAATGCGGCCGCCGCGAAACTCAAACTGCATAGAAGCACAAGCGCGGCTCTAACGGCTCTCGCTTTTTTCATGCCCTTGCCTTTCTCATATGTTTGGGCCAAATGCCGCATTTCCCCGGCGCCAGAATCCCGTTGGGATCTACGGCGTCTTTCACCGTTTCGTGAAAACGCAGCAGCGCGTGGTTGTTGAAGGAGTACGTCTGCGCCACCGTTTCCATGAAAGCGGTATGGGTGCGGTATTCCCCCCAGCCATGTTCGGCCGCCACTTGGACGATTTTCTTGAAGTTCTCGCGATTCTTGCGGTTCTTCTCGATATCGTGCTCGATCGGAAAACCAAAAAGGACCAGAAAGCACCGTGGATAATTCGACGAAGGGCCGAGAAAAAACATCGGCCCCATGGACATTCCCAGCTCCTTGTAGGCGTCGGTAAACACTTTCTGCGCCTCGAGGATGGCCTCGCCGGTCATGGGGATAATCGGTGAAAACCACACATGGCCTTCGCTGCGCTGCCCTCCCACTCCGAAGACGGAGAGGCTAGGTATCCCAACCGCAACCGAATTCGTGAATTGCGGGAGCTCGTCAGGCTTGAGTGGGAAGCGATGCATCGCGCCTTCTTTGAATTTCACCCCGGGAATCGCGGAAAATTTCTCCTTCGCGTATTCCCACTGCGCCGCAACCACTTTCGCCGGACCGTAGAACGGCAACTCGATGCTCCAGAAGCCGAGATTTTTCTCCTGCGCGAAGTTTTCCAGCTCTTCGGTCGAAGGGCCGCCTGGCTTGGCGTAGAGAGCCGCGAGCGCGGGATCCTGCCGCGCGAAATTCAGAGGATTCGCTACGCTGGTGGTGCCGAGCACGATGCCGGAATTCATCAAGTAGGCAAGCCCGGCGACCAGCGGAATCAGGTCGTCGCGTTTCATTACCGTTACAGTGCCGGTGAGGTACGCTTCGGGCTGCGGGAACAACCAAAAGCCCATTTTAGTGACAACGCCCAAGCTCGATTGAGAGAAGAGGCCATCAACATACGGGCCGAACCCGTAGCGGTATTGCTGCCAGGTTTTGGAATTGGGCAGCGCGCCCATTCCCGTGCGCATCACCTCGCCATTGGGCAGGACAATTTCCATGCCGCAGTGCGCGTCGAAATGGTCGCGCATCGGCGTGCGTCCGCCGCCGCGGTCCACCGCATTGCCGATCAAACTTCCCCAGCCGGGATCGGCGGGATCGATCCAAACTTTCAGCCCTTTATCCTGAATGTAGCGATAGAGGTCGAAATAGCTGACGCCCGGCTCGACGAGCGCATAGTGATTTTTTTCGTTGACCTCGATGATCCGGTCCATGCGCTTCAGGTCGAGGACCATGCTGCCGCCCAGCAGAGGCGCGGAGCCGCCATACCCGAGATTTTTCCCGGTGGAAATTATCCACAGAGGAATTTTGAAACTGTTGGCGATCTTGACGACCGCTTGGACCTGCTCTACGCCGTCAGGCGCGACGGCCGCGGAAGGAATGGGTTCCTCAGGTTCGTGCCAGAAAGGAGAATAGGAATCGCGATAGGTATTCACGTCATCGTCGGACGTGAACACCCATTCTTTGCCCACCGCGTTGGCAAATTGATCGAGCGCGCTGGAAAAATCTTGGCTGCTGACACCCGGCGGCAATCTCATTCCCAGCTCCCGTTTCCCTTCGAATAAGGCACGTGATGCTATTTCTTGTTATCCCGCGTCAGGTAATCCGCGATGAGGTCCAAATCGGCGTCGCTGATCTCGGTCTTGCGAAAAATCGGCATGATCGAAATGCCGTTGCGCACGTAGAGCTTGATCAATTGAGGCGTCAAATCCGTGCGCTGCGAGAGGAGCGCGGGTTGCACGCCCTTGTACTTTGCTTGCAGGGCCATCGTGCCGGGTTGTCCGGGCCCCTCTCCGTGGCACATCGAGCAGTAGTTTTGGAATTGCACGTAGCCTTTTGGCTCGCCTTCGCTCTTTGTAGGGGTGCGAGTCCAAGCCGAACTCCTCGAAGCTTCTTGGGCGGTGGCCGCTCCCGCCAGCAGAATCAGCACGACCGCCACCACGAATCGAGCGCTTGCGCTGTTCATGACTTGGACTCCCGGAGATGCTTCGGCCAAATGCCGTACCGGCCTGCGGACAATATCCCGTTCGGATCGACGGCATCCTTGAGCGTTTCGTGAAAGCGCAGCAGCGCGTGATTGTTGAAAGAGTAGGTATCCATCACCGCCGCTTGATGGGCGGGCGCGGTGCGATATTCTCCCCAACCGTGCTCCGCTGCGATTTTCACCAGCTTTTGGAACGCAACGCGATTCTTTTTGTTGGTTTGGATGTCGTGAGTGATCGGAAAACCGAAAAGGAAAATAAAAGCGCGGTTCCAATAGCAGGTAGGCAGACTGAACGCCGGAACGGGCAGGCCAAGATCCTTCGCGGCCTGGCGAAACACGCGATTGGCCTCGAAAACAGCTTCGCCGTTTCTGGGAATGATCGGCGAGAACCAGATGTGGCCCTCGCCGGGCGTGGGATTTGCGGCCGAGCGAGCGCCGATCGAAAACATTTGCAAGCTGGGGATGCCGAACTCCGGCAGATTGAAATGCGCTTGCTGCTCGGGAGTCAAGGGCAGCTTCATCGATCCGCTGTCTTTGAATTGGGCTCCTGAAATGGCCGAGAATTTCTCCCTTGAAAATTCCCAGTTGGCTTCGTTGGCTTTGGGAGCGCCGTAAAACCCCAGCGTGCTACTCCAGTGGTGAATCCCTTTCTTCGTGGCGTACGCATCCATCGCTTCGGGAGAGGGGCCGTTGGGATCGGCGAGCAGAGCGGTCAGTTCCGGGTCCGGCACCGGGCCAGCCTGGCCGAGAGGTCCGCGCGCGAGCAGCGGGCTGCCCAGGAAGGGCATCCCCTGTGTGGCGCCGGTGCTCTCAAGGTAATCCAAGATTTCAATAAGAGGAGTCAGATCGTTGTAGCGGGGCACGGTGACGGTGCCCGCGAGGTAGGAATCGGGCGCGGGGAGTAGCCAGAATCCCATTTTCGTCACCACTCCGAAATTGGACTGAGAGAATATGCCGTCAATCCACGGACCGAATCCTGACTTGTACTGCTGCCACGTTTTCGCGCCGGGCATGGCGCCCATGCCGGTTCGCAGCAGGTCGCCATTGGCCAGCACCACTTCCATCCCGCAGTGCGAATCGAAGTGATTGCGATATTCCTTGTATAAATAACCGCCGCCGCGGTCCAGCGAATTGCCCACAGGGCTGCCCCATCCCGGATCGGGGACATCGACCCAAAGCTTCAGTCCCTTTTCTTGAATGTAGCGGTACAAATCGAAATAGCTGACGCCCGGCTCGACAAGTGCGTACCCATTCTTTTCATTTACTTCCAGAATGCGGTTCATGCGTTTCAGATCGAGCACCACGCTTCCGGAATAGGCCGGCGCGGAACCGCCGTATCCGAGGTTCTTACCGGTTGAAATCGGATAGATCGGAATTTTGTAGTCGTTCGCGATCTTTACAATCTTCTGCACATCGTCGACGTTGTCCGGAGCGACCGCCGCCGATGCCACCAGTTCGTCTTCTTCGCCATAAAACGGCGAATACGCGTCGCGGTACATCGCTACATCCGCATCGCTCGTGAAAACCCATTCCTTGCCGACGATTCCTTCCCATTGCTTGAGCGCGTCGGAAAAATCTTCGGGGCTTACGCCAGGGGGAACTTTCATTGGAACTCCTGAGAGCTGGCCGCTCTACGCTCGGTTGACAGGTGCGATAACCCAGGAAATAAGGTGATCCGGATCATCCGCGTGTCTTCCTGTGGATGCCACTATATTCGTCTGCGAACTTTGAGACCGGTCGGCCGGGCAACGGGTTACCAGGGCCGCCATGCGGCTCGTCCAGTTCGCGCCCTCATTACGCAGCAATGCCGCCTCGTGCAACATGCCTTCCGGTCCCGAGAGGGCATGCTCGATCGTGCCATCCTCGCGGTAGCGGTGATCGGCGCGGAACACCACGCGCATTCGCTGATCCCAGGCAATTCTCTCAAGGCAGAAAATCGGGCCATGGGCCGTCAATCCCGCAATCGCAGCGGGTCCGTGCTTCCAACGCGCGTACAAATCGTGAAACCACAAATCCGTGATGTCGCCCTTCATTCCGTGTATAGGGACACCAAGGCTCTTCGCCTCGTCGGCGAATTTGCGGCTGGCCGGGAATCTTTCATCGAACACGACCTTGTAGAGCGGGACGCGCGCCGATTCTCCGGCCAATCCCGCAATCGCGGGTGAAATGCCGCGCGCCGAGATTGGCAACGCCAGAGCAGCAACTCCGATTTGCAGAAATTCTCTTCGGCTCGCCATTGGATCGGCTCCTATCGCTGCGGAGAACTGCAAGCGGGTGGAAGTTGTCACGTTGAAATTGAAGTGTCAAGCGGAATTTGGTTTTTGGGCGGTGCCCCGGCTCTGCATTTGGAATGACGGGCGCGCCAGCGCTAACTGCGCTATAGTGCGGCTGGAAGGCTCCCAAGCATGCGCGCGCAACTTCTCGTATCCCGTGTGCATCGGAAACAACCAATGATGCGATTGATAGCGATAGCGGTGGTTGGGCTGGGATCGCTCGGGTGTCTCTGTGCGATGGCACAGAATAATGGGCCGCTGCAGGCGCCGCAACAGGGAGGGCAAGCGACCACTCCGCTGATCGCCACTCCGCGGCAGGACCGTCACGACGGCCTGAGTATTTCCGTTGATCCTTACAGCGAGCAGGCGCGCGCCAAGGAGAAATTCGGCAAAGCCAATCCGCTGGCGGTGGGAATCCTGCCGGTTGAAGTTTCCATGCACAACGATACCGACCGCCCGATTCATGTGGACTTGAGCACCGATTCAGCTCGAAGTGCATTTTTCGGACGACCGGCACCAGGAAATCGATTGGCTTCCCCGCTCAGCAGGTGGCGAATCAGGTGGCGCATCCGAAAGGGCCGGCCGCGCCAACCGCGCGTCGCTTTCCGATTGGCGTACCTTCCGGCGCGGATTCCAAAGCGGACAAACTGGCCGAGATCCTGAAGCCGCTATCACTGGATGCGGATATCGTGCCGCCCAAGGGAACGATTCATGGTTTCTTGTTTTTTGATTTGAACCACGATATGTCGCTGGTGGAAACCGCGAGCCTTTACGTGCCGGATGTGACCACGGTTCCGGCAAGCAAGCCGCTGATGTTTTTCGAAGTGCCTCTGGGGCAGTAGGAAACTTCGCCTCTGGACCTGCGAGATTCCGCGCGAAAAGCCGTTTTAGTGGCGGCGTTTGCGGCGGGGCTCAAGCCCCGCCCTTCACCCTGATTAATCCAGCGCGAAAGTATAAATTGCGTTGTGTCCTCTGGTGAGATCGATGCCGCTCTGCCTGCTGAGCACCGGCTCCGCCAGATTGTCTCCGGTAATTACCATCACGTACTGCTTTCCATTTATCGCGTAGGTGACGGTACTCACCGAAATCGGCCCTCCAAGAATCGATTGCCAGAGTTGCTTGCCCGTTTCGGCATCGTAGGCGCTGAACCGACGATTGATGTCTCCGTGGAAGATCAAACCTCCGGCAGTGGCAAGAATGGCGCCCGTGCCTGGCGCGCGCTGAACGCCGAATTTCATCATCTCTCCGGTTGAAAGGTTGATCTTGGCGATGCCGGCAATGGCGTTGATATCGGAACCCGGGCGCAACACGCCGTGCCTGAAGCCGCTCAAGCCATTCGCGGTCATGTCCAGACAATTGTCGACATACCCTGTGTAGAGAGAATTCGTTGTTGGGTCGTACGCGGTCGGCCAGTAGCTACGCCCATTCCAATAGCAAATCACGTGATGATCTCCGGGCTTTTTCATGACGACGTCCCAATTGATTGTGGTCTTCCCCGTTTTGCTATCGATATTGGAGATGGCCATGTTCGGCGACGCATCAACAGGCACAGGCTCAGCCCAGAGAAACTGGCCGTTGTTGCGATCGATCACGAACATGATGCCGCTTTCGCCCACAATCGCGGCGACGTCGTGTTTCGATCCGCGCGGCACTTCCGTGTTGAACCATTTCACAGCCTTGGGATCGGGATCGTACGTGGTGGTTACGAGCGTGCGCTCGTGGGTGTGGTCCGTGTCCCAGTCATCCGCGGGAAGATATTGGTAATACCAGAGGAGCTTTCCGGTCGCGGGATCGAGCGCCACGGTGCAGTTGCTATAAAGATCGGCGGGCGCTGTTCGCGAAGTCCCATCGGGATTGCCACCGTGACGAGCGAGGCGCTCGTACGGTGAAGGATTCGCGATGCCCCAATAGAGAACTTTTCGGACGGGATCGTAGTTCCCCGGCATACCCCAAGTGGAGGCGGTAAAATTTGTGTTGTCCGCACCGCCCCAGGAAGCGTAGCCGGGGTCGTCGGGTCCCGCGACGTTGTAGAAACGCCAGAGTTTCTTGCCGGTATCGGCGTTATCTGCTTCGATGAAACAGCTTTCGCGTCCCTTTCCGCAGGTGCCGCCCGAGATGACTTCGTCGCCTATCACGATGGCGCCGGAAGTATTCTGCGTATCGGTCTTGTATGTTTCCCATTTGACCTTGCCGGTGGCGGCGTCGAGTGCGACAACGTAACCATCGGGCGCGGTGTAATAAATCATGTCCTTATAGATGGCGAGGGCCTTGGTGCGTTCCATTCCTGCAACCTGCGGATTTTTGAACTCGCGCTTGTATTCCCAGATGATGTCGCCATTGGCGCCATTGATGGCCATCACGTCCGCGCCGGGAGCAATTGTGTAGATGATGCCGTCGTGGACGATGGGGATTGTTTCGGTAGTGCCGGCGGGCAAGCCTTGCACCCAGGCGATATGCAGGTGGCTGACGTTCTTTTTGTTGATTTGCTTCAGGGGACTATAGCGCCAAGCGTCGTAGGTTCGGCTGTACTGCAACCAATCGTCGGGACTTGGATTCAAGAGATCCTGATCCGTGACCGGCTTGTAATTTTCGACCGTGCCATGAGGCAACGGGCCCGGCCATAAACATTCCGGGCGGCCTCTGCTGCGGCGGCCGCGCGGGAGCGGCGGCAGTTGACTGACTTTGAGCCGGCGGTTGCGCCGCCTCGTCTTGCGCAAAAGTGGCGGACGCGATCGCTAGTGCGAGTAACAATGCTATGGACAAACTCCAACCTTTACTCATCCGATTTCCCCCCAAAGGAATTCGAGCCGCGATTCCGACCTAATGTGACGTGCGTGAAATAATTGCCGTTTCTCTTTTGTTTGCGGCGTAGCTTTGCGGCCGGCCGCGTTTATATCCCAAACCTTCTGGAGGTGCAAGCAGCCAGCAGTCATGCCTCGGGGCGAGTGATCGAAAAGGGGGGTCTCGATTTTGTGACGGGTAGAGATGGTCGCGGTCGTTTGTTTTCTAGCGTTTGCGTCACATTCTACTCGGCGCTTGTGTCGATTAGACGGTCTGAGGCGTGGGGCGGGCTTCGACTGACTCTGCCGATCCAGCCAGCCCTCTTGTACCGCGTCGAATTTGGTCTCTTCTGTCACGTTTCTAAGCTAGCAGAGGAGGGGAAGCGGTCAAGCGCGGATGCCTGTGGACTTCCACGGCCAGCGCACTACGCTCGCTGCGATGGGGAGTTGGGCGCTTGAAATAATAGGGGCGAGGCGTATGATGAGCGCCTTAGAGCAAAGCCAGCCTGCTCCTTGGGCGCACCGAGTTGGAACGTCCCTAACCGATTCCCACAATTCTACAAAGTGAGCTGATTCGCAGCCGACTCTAACAGATATTCTCCAAGCCGCCCTCAAAGTGAGGATATCCGCCGATGAGTGGACATAAAGCATGAATACAAGTTCTAAAGCGCAAATGGTAAGCCGCGAGGTTCCTGGCTCTGCCAGGGCCGAGGAACGGCTGAAAGAGCTTGGCATCAAGCTTCCGGCGCCACCTGAGCCTTTCGGCACTTATGTGGAGGCAGTGCAGACGGGGAATCTGCTTTTTCTGACAGGGATGCTTCCCACGGAAGGCCGCGAGGCAAAATTCATTGGGCGCGTGGGCGCGGAACTCGATGTGGATGCGGGGCGCAAGGCAGCTCGGCTCGCGGCGCTGAACGTCCTCGCTGTTGCGCAGAAGCATTTGGGATCGCTCAACAGAGTGACGCGAGTCGTCCGGCTCGGCGTGTCGGTGGCCACATCGGGAGATGTCCGCGAGCAGCCGACGGTCGCTGACGGCGCTTCGGAATTGTTACAGGACGTCTTCGGAAAAGACAAGAACCCTTGCCGCCTGGTTTATGGCGTCGCAAGCCTTCCACTCGGCACGCCCGTTGAGCTGGAAGTGATTTTCGAGGTGGCGGGGTGAGGTGAGCAAGGTTCGTTCGCTTCGGCAGCAGCAGTAAGTGCATTTCAACGCTGGCCGCAAATTCTCAGGAGGATTTTATGGCAACGACAAAAGTCGGTATAGCACCCATGAAGGCGGCGCAGATTTCGAAGGCTGGCGGTGATTTCGAGATCGTCGAACGCGAAGTTCCGAATCCAGAGGCCGGACAAGTGCGCATCAAGGTGCAGGCCTGCGGCGTCTGCCACAGTGATGTCATTACTAAAGAGGGCCTGCTGCCGGGCATCTCCTATCCACGCGTCCCCGGGCACGAAGTGGTGGGCGTGATCGACGAACTGGGCGCGGGCGTTACGCAGTGGAAAAAAGGCCAGCGCGTAGGGGTGGGCTGGCACGGCGGCCAGGACAACACGTGTTCCTCCTGTAGACGCGGCGATTTCGGGACGTGCGCGAACCTAAAAATCTGCGGTGTCAGCTACGACGGCGGATATCAGGAGTACATGGTTGCCCCGGTGGAAGCCCTGGCAGCGATGCCCGAGTCTCTCAATGCCGCAGAGGCGGGTCCACTGATGTGCGCCGGAGTCACGACATTCAATGCTCTGCGCCATAGCGGCGCCCTTCCGAGCGACCTCGTGGCGGTGCAAGGGATTGGTGGGCTCGGGCATCTCGGGATTCAATTCGCGAAAAATTTCGGTTATCGCGTAGCAGCAGTGGGCCGCGGCCCTGAGAACGCCGCTCTTTCGAAAAAACTGGGCGCGCATGTTTACATCGATAGCGCGGCCACGGACGCCGCGGCAGAGCTGCAGAAACTGGGCGGCGCGCGCGCGATTCTGGCGACGGCGCCGAGCGCCAAGGCAATGTCTTCGATTGCCGGCGGCCTGGGCGTGAATGGGGTTCTGGTCGTAGTAGGAGCTCCCGCGGAGCCGCTCGAGCTTTCCGCTATTCCTCTGATTTTCGGACGCAAGCGCATTCAAGGGTGGCCCTCAGGAATTCCCACCGATTCGGAGGACACGCTGCGATTCGCCGAACTTACCGGCGTGCGACCCATGATTGAAACCTATCCGCTCGAAAAGGCAGCCGAGGCTTACGCGCGCATGATGAGCGGCAAGGCACAGTTTCGCGTGGTTCTGACGATGTGAACTCCCCCGAGGAATCAAATCACAAGGTGAATAACGATTGTGTGTGGGTTGCGGACCTTCAGATAAGGATGTTTTTATGCCAGACAAGAAAACAGCAATCGTTACGGGAGCGCAGGGAGGTATTGGTGTGGGACTGGTCGAAGGGTTCCTGAGGGAGGGTTATAACGTCGTCGGAACATCTCTTAGTGCCAGCCGATCGTCGACTAGCTCACCCAAACTGGTTCTCGTCGATGGCGATATCGGTAAACAGACGACGGCTGCCAAAACTGTCGAGGCGGCAATCGAGCACTTCGGAACCATCGATGTTCTTGTGAATAACGCCGGAATCTTCCGCACTAAGCCCTTCATCGATTTCAATACCGAGGACTTCAATGCATTGGTCTCAGTGAACCTGCTGGGATTTCTCTACATCACCCAGCTCACTGTCAGGCAGATGCTGAAACAGAAATCGGGGAGCGTTGTGACCATCTCTGCGGCGCTTGTCGATCAGCCTGTGGCCGGCGAAAATGCATCGGTTTCGATGATGACGAAGGGGGGCCTGAATTCAGTGACTCGGAGTCTCGCAATCGAGTACGCAAAAGAAGGGATTCGCTTTAACGCCGTCGCCCCCGGCGTCGTGGACTCCCCTATGCACAAGAATGACGATAGGGAGGTTCTCAGGACGTTCCAGCCTATGGGGAAAATCGTCGAGATAGAAGATATTGTCGGCGCCGTTCTCTACCTGGCGGAGGCAGGTCAAGTAACTGGAGAGGTGCTCCACGTGGACGGCGGTGCCCACGCTGGACGTTGGTAACCACATAGTTCAATAGCCCCTAGCCGACGAAAGGAACACGTCAGGTGGAACACCCGACTTTTTATCGCACGGTGCAGATAGACGGGTCCTCCATTTTTTATAGAGAGGCCGGCACCGAGGATGCGCCGACGATCCTCCTGCTGCACGGACTTCCTTCTTCATCGCGGATGTTCGAGCCCCTTTTCGCCCGGCTTTCCGATCGCTATCGCCTCGTCGCGCCCGATTACCCGGGCTTCGGACACAGCGACTGGCCGGACCCGAAAAAATTCGCGTATACGTTCGATCACTACGCCGAAATCATGAACCACTTCGCCGAAACGCTTGGACTCCGGCGCTACACGCTCTACATGCAGGATTACGGCGGCCCGGTGGGCTTTCGCATGGCGTTGGCACACCCGGACCGGATTGCGTCCCTCATCGTCCAGGATGCCGTGGCGCACAACGAAGGCCTCGGAGCGAATTGGAAGCCGCGGCGGGCGTTTTGGGCCGATCGCGCTGCCAACGAAAGCACGCTGCGCACAAATCTTCTGTCGCTGCCGACAACGCGGACGCGCCATGTGGGGAACGATCCCAACGTGGAGCGCTATGACCCTGATCTCTGGACTGACGAATTTGCCTTTCTCAGCCAGCCTGGCCAGGCCGACATTCAAAGCGATCTTTTCTACGACTACCGAACCAATGTGGACGCCTACCCGAAGTGGCAAGCGTGGATGCGGGAGAAGCAGCCGCGGCTGCTGGTAATTTGGGGCAAGTACGACCTCTCGTTCGATCTCGGCGAGCCGGAACGCTACCGCAAGCGATGTGCCGAACGCTGAAGTTCACGTTCTCGACGCCGGCCATTTCGCGTTGGATACGGCTGCGGATGAGATCGCAGCATTGGTTCGAGGCTTTGTCGATTCTTCACGTTGAGACTTTCCGAGAGGCTGCGATGAAGGCGGCTGAAATTGACGGTTGAAACTGCGCGATGATAAGTTGAGAGCGTGCGCGTTCTACTTCTCAACTTGGGTGCGGAATCTAGCGAGGCGGTGAAGCAGGCCTTATCCGGCCAGGGCTATGAAGTCGCCGCGACCCAGACGCAGGCGGTTGATGAGGTCCTCGCTCTTTCCCCGGAAGTCCTGATCACGGAAGCAACGCCATCCGACCTTAGCTGCTGCGGCCTGGTCAGCCAGATCAAGGCGAATCCTCAGACTCTCAGGATCGTGATGATCGTTCACGGCGGGGCGCTCGAACGCGCGCGGGCGCTGGATTTGGGCGTTGACGACGTGATCTCGTTTCCGTTTGAACGACTGGAGTTCGCGGCGAGGATCCGGGCGCAGTTTCGCGAAAGACAACCGGAGGTAGAGCTCGAAGCAAAGCTCAGAGAGGCAATGCAAAGAGGGCGCTTGGCGGAGGCCGCCGCAGAAGCGTTGAAAAGCGGGGCGAACGCCAAACGGCGCTATTGGCTGATTCCAGCGATTCTCGTTCTGGGCGCGGCCGCGGTGCTGGCGGGAGTTTCGACGGTGATTTCGAACCGGCACAGCCGGAAGGATACGTTGCAACTCAAGGCGGAGATTGCGCGGCTGAACGGCGGACTCTTGCAACAGGGAGAACTGCTCGACCGTGTGGAAAAGGACCGCGCGTCGATTGACGCAAGCGCAGCGGCGGGGTCGCGCGAGTCGTTGAAGGCAAAGACCGAAGCGATCCGCAAGGAGATAGCCGCCGGCGGCGAAACCGATAACCAATCACTTGAGAAGCAGCTGCAGGCGACCGAGAATCGCCTAAACCACCTGGAGAGTGAAGGCCGAATCGCGGAAACCATCGTTCGCACGTACGGACCGAGCGTCTGCTTGCTGCACGTGGTGGTGGCATTTCGCGACAAAAATTCCGGACAGGTGATTCGCATCTCGACCGACGCCAGCGGCAAACCGCAGGTAGACGACAAGGGAATGATGGCTCTTGAGACAGGCGGGACGGGAACGCCGCTGCAGCTTGACGTCTTTGGCACCGGATTTCTGGTCGGGCGCGACGGGCGTTTGCTGACGAATCACCATGTGGCGGAACCCTGGTGGGGCAATGAGGAACTGAAGCAGCTTCTCGACCGGGGCGCTGTGGCGTTCGCCGTGTCTTACACGGCGTACTTTCCCGACACGTCGGAAGGCATCGCGGCCGAGGTTGGACAGATTTCGCCGGATGCCGATTTGGCAACTCTGAAGCTGCAGAATGCCGCGCCAGCCCACGCCGCAGTGTTGAGGCTCGACGACCGGAGCCAGGCCAGCGTGACGGGCGACGCGGTGGTCCTGATCGGGTATCCGACGGGAATCGATGGCATCCTGGCGCGCGCGGGGGGCGACGTGACGCGGAAATTGGCGGAAAACGCCAAGAATGTGACCGAGATCGTTACGCAATTGGCCGCGCGACACCTGATTCGTCCGACTACCACGCAGGGACACATCGGGGATGTCCTGAAGGACAAGATTGTTTACGATGCGGCGACAACTTCGGGCGGTTCCGGCGGACCGCTTTTCAATCGCGAGGGTAAGGTGATCGGGGTAAACTTCGCGATTCTGACGGATTTTGGGGGCTCGAACCTGGCGGTGCCTGCCCGCTATGCCAATGGGTTGGTGAAGTAAGTATTGGCCAGCCCGCGTCGGCTGGGCCGAGAGTCTCTTCGCTAGTCTATGCGAGCGTCGAGGGCAGGCCGTAGGTTCCCTCGACAACTTCCACGAAGTTTCGCTCCTCCCGGAGGATCAGGCGCTTGCTTTGTGCCATCGCGAAATTATCACGCGCTTCTCGATCTGACCTCAAGCGTGCCCGGTAGGCCTCATAAGCGGCGAGGCTATCGAATGAAATCAAGCCCCAAGCCACATCATTCGTACCTTCGTACGGCAGGAAGTAACCGACAAGTTGGCCCCCACAGCGAGGAATGATGCGGGCCCAGTTCTCGGCGTATTTTTTGAACTCGTCTCGCTGGAACGGGTCAATCTGGTAGCGAATGAAGCAGGTAATTTTCATTTTGTCCTCCGGTGTTCGGTAACGCCCCTCGATCGATAGGCCTGCGGTTCACCTTGCTTGCGTTTCTCCCGTGCTGACATCCAAGAGAGATTCTTCGACTACGCGTCCCGGCGCTTCGCGCAATACCAAAAGCACCGGACGCTCCGTTCAGAATGACATTTTAGAGAAGGCCACAATTTAGACTACGCGGAGGACGAGTTTGCCGCGCGTGTGGCCGGAGGCATTCGACTCCTGAGCGGCGCGAGCTTCCGCTAGCGGGAAGACCTTCTCGATGATTGGCTTTACTTTGCCAGAATCAACGAGCTTGGCGATTTCGCTTAGCTGCTCCGCGTTGGCCTGGACGAAGGTGTGCGCGCAACGCACTCCTTGCTGCGCGGCTTTTTCGGGCGACGGCGGCTTGAGAATTGAGACATAAATCCCGCCCTTTTTCATCACCGGATACGACCGGAATTCCGTTTCGCCGGTGACCGTGTCGAGTACAACATCGACATCGTGGACCAGGTCCTCGAATTTAGTGGTGTTGTAGTCGATGAGTTCGTCGGCGCCGAGGGAGCGGAGAAAATCGTGATTTTTCTTCGAGGCGGTGCCGAGCACGCGAGCGCCCTTCAACTTTGCGAATTGCACCGCGAAGGTGCCCACACCGCCGGCTGCGCCATGGATTAGGACCGACTGCCCGGATGTGAGTTTTGCAGCGTCAAAGAGGGATTGCCAAGCCGTGAGAGCGGCAAGAGGGATGGCTGCCGCGCTAACGTGGTCGATGGATTTCGGCTTGAGTGCGACTTCGGATTCCTTCACGGCGACATAGTCGGCATAGGAGCCGTCGCGGGACAGGTCAGGGCGGCTATAGACTTCATCGCCTGGCTTGAGACGGGTGATGCCAGGCGCAACGGATTCGATCACACCGGAAACGTCCCAGCCGGGAATAAAAGGCATCTTGTATTTGAGGCGCTCCTTGGCGAATCCCTGGCGAACTTTCCAGTCCACTGGGTTCACGCCAGAAGCATGCACGCGAATCAGTACCTCGCCGGGCCCGGGCTGGGGGCGCGGAGCGTCCTCGTAGCGAAGAACTTCAGGCCCACCATATTCGTGAATGCGAACCGCTTTCATCATTGCCATGACCGATCGCCTCCGGGTGAGTCAAATTTGCTCGCTGGATCTGTTTTCGGTGTTTGATAATAGCAGTCTACGTTTCAGATGCGAAGCGAACGGACTGAATTCCACGCGGAGCTGGTGCGATCGCACTTGGCGAAATAGATTTGATTGAACCGGCAAGGCCCATCGTGTTAAGTTCCGCGCAAAGCAGCAAAGACAGGGGGAGTGGTAATGCTATTCCGCGAACCCGCTATCGAACCTGAAGCAATCGCATACCACTCGAGCCGTTAGGAAAGGGGTAACGCAAGGTAAGGAGGGACCAAAATGTTTGAGGCTCAAACGAAGGAGAAATCGGGCGGATCGGGACTGCTGATAGGCATCTGCATCGTTGTGGTATTGGCGGTGGTCGGAACGCTGGCCTATTTGAATAAAGGCTCTGCGAAGGGCTCGGAAGCGTCCGCGTCCGCAGCCGGCTCCACATCCACAGGGCTAAAGGGGGATCCGGTTAAGGATCTGCACATCGTGAGCGCCAAAATGGAAAAAGATTACACGGGGAATTTGGCGGTGTGGTCGGTGGACATCAGGAATCAGTCCCAGGTGTACACGTACAGCAACATTGGCTATCAGACGAACTACTTCGGCAGCGACAACAGCGTTCTGGTGCAAAACAAAGGGAACATCTCGCTGAGCCTGGCTCCGGGTGACGAGCAAAGCACTCAATTTCGCGACGTGCTGTATCCCGATAACACCGCGTGGTACAGATTCACCGTGGTTGGGGCCGACGCTTCGAAATAGCGGAAGGCGCGCGAGCCCCTGCGCTAGAGATTTTGCAGCTTTGTCCGGGATGAGAAAGACGGATGGGAAGTTGCTAGACTGACAGGACCGATCGATCGCCATCCGGTCGAGCCTCAGCGGCCGGGCGGGCGGCCTTTTCAGCGTACAGAACTTGGTCAGCTCTTTGGAGAAGCGTTTCAAGAGTGTCGGCTACCTGGTACTGGGCGCGTCCGCGAGCGTACGACACCAGGACTCTCCGACGATTCAGGATGACTTCGAAGGGCTCCAGACGCGAGAGGATTATGTGCACGTTCTCTCTGGGGCATTCGGGCAAAACGACGAGGAATTCATCACCGCCAATGCGCACCGGCACATCGCAGGCACGAATAGACCGCCGCAGACGATTGGCAAACTCCTTTAACACGATGTCACCGGCGGCGTGCCCAAACTGGTCATTGATCTCTTTGAACCGGTCGAGATCCAGAACGATGACTGCCAGGTCGTAGTTCTGCCTCTCCGCTCGCGTGATCTCTTTCCGCAGACATTCTTCTCCATACCGGCGGTTGTACAAGCCGGTGAGGGGATCGAGGATAGCCAAGCCGTAAAATTTGTCTGCGCGCTGGCGCTGCGTGATGGCGGTTTGCATCTGTTCACCAAGTCGCTGGCGAAAGTGCTTGAACTGGCGGTGCTGATAAAGCATATAAGCATTCGAAGTCAACATCAGACCGAGCAACCCCTGTACAACCACGGTTGCGTAGTGCCCGAACGCATTCGGCCAAGAAAGCATCACCAGCGCCGCAAAGAGCAAGGTCAGCCCTCCGACGGTATTCCACCGGAACCAGGAAGTGCTCCGGTCCAGGCGGACCAAGCTCTGGCGGATCTCCTGGGGATCGGCGATTTCCGGTTCGGGTCGTTCCGCGTCGCTGTTCATCGTTGGTAGGGTAGCGTTCATCAAGGCTTAGTCAAATAGTACGCAAAGCCTAGTCGTCACTCTCTTTTGTACCATTCGAACTCTTTTCGGAAATGCGCCGTAGTCCACCCGACAAAAGCGCGAAAGTGCTATACCGACTTGGAATCATTAGAGGATAGCATCTGAATGGCTCTCGGTACGGCATGCAGCCAAAGGGTCAACAGTCAATCACCATGCAAATCCCCAAAGCAGGCACCGGGAAACGGGGCTCTGCGTTAATCGGCCGTTTGCCGCTGAGGAGAGCGTCGGCTACAATACCCGTTTTGCATAAACCATAAAATGAACGAGATACGGCTTCACAACACATTCACGAACGCTCTGGAGGCGCTCCATCCGGTGCATCCAGGCCAGGTTCGGATCTATACCTGCGGCCCCACCGTCTATGCGTCGGCGCACATCGGAAATTTTCGGACATTCATGTTTCAGGACATTCTGCGGCGTTTCCTGCGCGCGCGGGGCTACAGCGTGCTGCAAGTGATGAACGTGACCGACGTGGACGACCGCATCATCCAGTCGGCGGCTGCAGCAGGAGTAGGAATTCGAGAGTACACCGACAAATATATTCAGGCATTCCTTGAGGACATCGATGCGCTGCACATCGAGATGCCGGAGGAGCTCGTTCGCGCCACGGACCATATCGAGGACATGGTCGCGTTGATCGAGCAGCTCCAGCAGAAGGGAATGACCTACACGAGCGACGGATCGATCTACTTCCGCATCTCAAAGTTTCCGGCGTACGGCAAGCTGTCGAAAATCGACGTCAGCGGAATGCAAGCTGGAGCGCGCGTGGACGTGGATCAATACGAGAAGGAAAATGCGCGCGATTTCGCGCTGTGGAAGGCGCCGAAGGCCGGAGAGCATTTCTGGGAGACCCGGATCGGTCCGGGAAGGCCAGGCTGGCACATCGAGTGCTCGGCGATGGCGATGAAGTACCTTGGGGACACGCTGGACATCCATACTGGGGGCGTGGATCTTGCGTTTCCGCATCACGAAAATGAAATTGCGCAAAGCGAAGCGGCTACTGGAAAAACGTTTGTGCGCACCTGGCTTCACGCCGAACACTTGATAATCGAAGGCCAGAAGATGTCGAAGTCGCTTGGCAATTTCTATACGCTGCGCGATCTTTTCGCGAAGGGGCACAAGCCCTCCACGATCCGCTTCCTGCTGCTTTCGGTGCCGTACCGGAGACAACTGAATTTCACCGAAGAGGGGCTGTTGCAAGCACGGAATTCGACGGAACGGCTGCGCAATTTTGTCACGCGGCTGAAAGCGGAGCAGTTCCCCGCAGGTTCTAACCCGGAGGTCGAACGGCAGATCGCGACCGCGGAAAACGATTTCGACGCCGGCCTATCGGACGATATCAACACGGCGATGGCGCTGGCGGCGGTGTTCGATTTGGTGCGCGAGGCCAACACCGCGATGGACCGCGGCGCGTTCCTTCAGCAGAACGCTCCACGCGCGGTCGCGGCAATGGAAAAATTCGACAGTGTGCTGGCGTTGCTGGCGGACGACGACGAGGAGAAACTGCGTAAACTGGGTATCGGACTGGCGAAAGCGCGCGTCAGTTCAGAGCAAGTCGAAGGGCTAATTGAAGAGCGCACTGCGGCTAAGAAGCGGCGGGACTTTAAGCGGTCCGACGAAATCCGACAAAAACTCGCGGATTCTGGTATTCTGATAGAAGACATGAAGGACGGCAGCATCCGCTGGAAGTACAAATGAGAATTTCCCCAAAGCACGCGAATCCCCTTCATGGCCAGCCTTCCCACGCGCGCCCGAATCTTTTCGGCGTAGATTAATTCACGCTTTTTCCCGATGATGTATCCGGCTTGTTGCGGAGCAACCAGTCCGCGAGCGCCGGAGGAAATTAAACTCCGGGAGGAAGACATGCAAGTTGCCGCAAAAAAAGCAAAATTGCCCCACATCATTACTGCTTTGCCCGGCCCCAAGGCGCGCGAGATTGTGGAAAGAGATCACAAAGTGATCTCTCCTTCCTATACCCGCGACTATCCATTGGTGGCGAAGAGCGGAAGTGGCGCCATCGTTTCCGACCCTGACGGGAACGAATTTCTAGATTTCGCCGCGGGGATCGCCGTGGTGGCAACCGGGCATTGCCATCCGGAAGTGGTGGCCGCCATACAAAAGCAGGCGGCGCAGCTGATTCACATGTCCTGCACAGATTTCTACTACGAAGGAACGGTCCAACTTGCGGAGAAGCTTGCGTCGATTGCGCCAGGCGAAGGCGCGAAGCGGCTGTATTTCGGAAATTCGGGCACGGAAGCGATTGAAACGGCGATGAAGCTCGCCCGGTATCACACCCGGCGAGACAAGTTCATCGCGTTTTACGGGTGCTTCCACGGGCGGACCATGGGCGCGCTATCGCTGACGGCCAGCAAGGCCATCCAGCGGAAACATTTCGGCGGGCTGGTGGAAGGCGTATTTCATGCGCCCTATCCAAATACCTACCGAGGGGCTTACGGCGTTCGCCCGGAACACGCGGCGAGCGACGCGCTGGCGGAGATCGAAAACGAACTTTTCAAGAAGTTGGTGGATCCGGAAGAGGTTGCGGCAATCTTCGTCGAACCGATTCAGGGAGAGGGCGGATATGTTCCAGCGCCGGCGGAGTTTTTGCAGGGCCTCGAGCGCCTGTGCCGCAAGCACGGCATTTTGCTGGTTGCAGATGAGGTGCAATCGGGTATGGGGCGCACGGGAAAATGGTGGGCCGTGGACCATGCCGGCGTCGAGCCAGATATCATCTGCGTGGCGAAGGGAATCGCGTCCGGCATGCCGCTGAGCGCGGTGATCGCGAAAGCGGAGGTGATGGATTGGAAGCCCGGGGCGCATGCGTCCACGTTTGGAGGCAATCCCGTCGCCATCGCCGCTTCGCTAGCGACTATCGGAGTGCTGGAACGGGAAGCCATAGCGAACGCGGCGCAACTTGGCGAGTTCATTCTTCGCAAGACCTCCAATTGGCGCGAGCGGCACAAGAGCGTGGGCGACATTCGCGGCAAAGGACTGATGATCGGAATCGAGTTCGTGCGCGATCAGAAAACCAAAGAAAGAGCCCCCGAGTTGCGGAACCGCGTGCTTCAGGGAGCGTTCCACAAAGGATTACTCGTCCTTGGGGCAGGGGAAAATTCGCTTCGACTTGCGCCTCCGCTGATTATCGACGAGGATCAAGCCGAGTTTGCACTCAACACACTCGACGCCTGCATCAGCGAGGCGGAACGAGCAGGCTAGTTTCAAGGATTTCGCCATGATTGCGCGCCTGATGTTTGCGCTAGTGAACTTTACCGCTCGCAAAGGACTCAGCGAATCGAGCGAGGCAAATTCCGGGGAGAATACACGCAAGCAGGAAGCGCGTCGCACGGGAATTCGGGGCGAGACCTACGCGTATTGGTATCTGCGGCGCCAAGGATACACGATGGTCGCGAGGAATTACGTCTCGACGGGAATGAAAGGTGAGATCGATCTGATCGGCTACGACAGGGCGGTCCTCGCTTTCGTGGAAGTGAAAACACGCAAGCCCGGCGACGGGAATCGGCCTACGCCCGAGGAAGCTGTGACAGGAGAAAAGCAGAGGCATCTGACGCGGATCGCGCGGCAATTTCTTCGCGCGAGACACATCGGAGACGGATCGTGGCGCTTTGACGTGCTGGCGATTGAAGGGAGTCGCGGGCCGGCGCCCCGAGGTGCGGCTTCACAAGGGAGCGTTTGTTCCACGCGGGGATTGGCATGCGTAAATGTAAGATGCTGCAAGGGTTGTGGCAGAATGGTCCCGCGATTGCTAGCTATCTGTTGACTACCCTGCCTTTACACTGCAAGGGGCGAAATAAGGAGGAGGTTTGCCTGAGCTTCGCAAGGATCCCATCACGGGCCGATGGGTAATCATTTCGACGGACCGAGCCAAGCGTCCCACGGATTTCATCCGGGAGAGCGTGCAAATTAAGGGCGCAGGAATGTGCCCGTTCTGTCCTGGGAACGAAGGGAAAACCACATCGGAGATTCTTGCGTACGGGAGAAACGGAAGCGGCAAGGACACGCCGGGATGGTCGCTGCGCGTGGTAGCGAACAAATTTCCGGCGCTGGGAATCGAGGGGGGTCTGGACCGCGAGGGCGAGGGGCTGTTCGATCGCATGAACGGAGTGGGGGCGCACGAAGTGATCATCGAGACCCCGGAGCACAAACTGACACTGGCATCGATGCCCGAAAAGGCGATTGAGGAAATGATGTGGGCGTATCGCGACCGCATGCTGGACCTCAAGAACGACCGCCGGTTCCGATACATTCTAATTTTCAAGAATCATGGCGAAGTGGCAGGCGCCACGCTGGAGCACACGCACTCGCAATTGATCGCCATGCCCATCGTGCCGAAGCGTGTGCGCGAGGAAGTGGATAGCTCCAAGCACTACTATGACGAAAAAGAACGATGCATCTTCTGCGACATGATTCGGCAGGAGATCGAAACCGACGCGCGCGTGATCCTGAACGACGATCACTTCATTGCTCTCGCTCCCTACGCGCCGCGCTTTCCGTTCGAGACCTGGATTCTGCCGCGGCTGCACAGCTCGGCATTCGAGAATATGCCGACGCCCTACTACGGATATCTGGCCAAGATCCTGCGGGATTTTCTGGGGCGCCTGGATGCGGCGCTGTCATTTCCCTCGTATAACTACGTGATCCACACTTCGCCCATCGGCGAAGAAATCAACGACCACTACCATTGGCATATCGAAATAATGCCGAAGCTGACACGAGTGGCGGGCTTCGAATGGGGAACAGGCTTCTACATCAACCCCACACCGCCGGAAGAAGCGGCGCGGTTTCTGCGCGGAGCGCGATAACCCCTCAGGACTGATCGAGTTTCTTGCGCGCGGAGAAAAATAGACTGGCCGCCAGCGCCGTGAACAGCAGAACCCCGAACCATTGTGCGTCGCGCAGGTATGGCATGTGCTTTCCGCCCCAAGCTGTGAAGAGAGTCTCCGACCAAGGAAGACGCAGCGATCGAGCAAGCCAGTGCGGCACATGGCTGGTCAGTTCCGGGTCCTGCAGCAGATTAATCGCGATTGCCAGCAACCCGAAGACTCCGCCGGCGGCGATGAGGCCGCTGGCGTAAAGTGAGCCGGGGCTTACTTCGCTTTGGGCATCGTCTTTCTTCTCGACGCTCTGCTCCGCGAGGAAGCGCACGAGTCCTCCGGCAAACATCGCCATGGTGGTGCCGATGGAAATGTAGGAACCAACCGCAAACGGCAGCGAGCGAATCCCAAGCAGTTCGACGGCGATAACCAGAAACACTCCGAGGAACACGAGGCGCCACGGCAGTCGCCGATTTAGAATCCCATTAATTACCGTGGCCATCAGGCGTGCTTGCGGCGCGGCGGCCCGGGCGCTTCCAATTCCTTGCTCCCATTGAACTTCAATCTCTCGCGTGGCCGGATCGTAGAGATATTTGCCGTCGGGAATTTCAGCGGAGCCGATGGCGTTCACCAGCACGTACGATTTTCCCTCGTGCAGGTAGTTGTCCTGCTGGCGCTGTACGCCTGCCGGCATATGGCTGATATCGAGCGGGATCTGGACTGGCTTGTATTGCGCCAGGCCGTAATTCATCAGGATCAGCGTTCCTCCAATTGCAAACGAGGAAACCAACACGCCGATGACCAGGGCGACTTGCTGTTTAGCCGGAGTCGCGCCGACCAGGTAGCCGGTCTTCAGATCTTGCGAAGTGGCACCGGCGATGGCGGAAGCGATGCAAACGACACCGCCGATCGTAAGGGCGAGCACCGCATAGGAATTTGCCGTCCAGTGCATTACTAAAAACACGGCGCAAGTGGCCATCAGAGTTGCAATCGTCATGCCGCTGATGGGATTCGAGGAATTTCCGATGAGGCCGCTGATACGGGCGGCAACTGTGACGAAGAGAAATCCGAACACGATAACGAATAGAGCTGCGATCAAGTTGGCGAAGGCTCCGGTTTGGGCCCCCGGGATGGGCTTAAATCTCAGGAGCGCCCAGATCATCGCTAGAATCACGAGCGAGCCGATGATCACAACCCGCATCGAGAGATCCCGCTCCGTGCGCCGGGCCACTGGCGTCGCCGCCTGTTTGGCACGCATGTCCTTTAGTCCGGCGCCGAGCGCCGCGAAAATCGTCGGCATCGTTTTGATCAGCGTGATGAGGCCCGGATGCGGCGACGGCGCCCGCACCTATGGGCCGAATGTAAGTTCCCCAAAGTTGATCCGGACTCATCTGCGGGAATGGGCATCGTGCTGGGATACAGCGCCACTCCGGGAGCGAGCGAGCCAAAGAAGCGGATGGCCGGCATCAGCACAAGCCATGAAATCACGCCGCCGGCGAACAGCGTCCCGGCCACACGCGGACCGATGATGTACCCAACCCCGAGGTATTCGGAGGTGATGGTGCATCGCATCGAGGCGCCCGGGAGCCATTTCGGCTGGTAGTCGGGCTGAGACGGCCAAAGTCCAAAAGTGTTCATCAGGATTGTGTAAACGCCACCGAGGCCCAAGCCCCAGAAGACGCGGCCCGCGAAGGAGCCTCCGCGTTCCCCGGCGACCAGTACATCGGCGCACGCAGTGCCCTCGGGAAAAGTCAGGTTGCCATGCTCTTTCACGATTAGCTGCCGCCGCAGCGGGATCATGAAGAGCACGCCGAGAGTCCCGCCGAGCAGCGCCAGGAAAAACACTCGCCAGTATTCTGTATTTAACGAGAACCCCAGGAAGATCAATGCGGGCATGGTAAAAATCACGCCCGCTGCAGCCGATTCGCCGGCCGAACCGGTCGTCTGCACGATATTGTTTTCAAGGATTGTGGAACGGCCGAATGCGCGCAAAATGCTGATTGAGAGAACGGCGATCGGGATGGAGGCGGAAACGGTGAGACCGGCGCGCAGGCCCACGTAAACCGAGACAGCGCCGAAGAGCACGCCGAAGAGCGCGCCAAGCATCACCGCGCGAAAGGTAAATTCGCGCACGCCTTCCGCTTCCGTGTAAGGGGTGAATTCAGCGGCGGGTGCGGTCGAGCTCCAAACCTTGGTCTCCACGTTGCTCCTCCGCTGGCATGCTGCCGCACACGGCTTTTCGCGCTCGGCGACTATTCGCCGCAAGCGGCGCGGAAGTTAGCATTACCCGCGATTTCAAGCAAGCTTCGAACAGGTGCGTTGACAAGAGGAGATGTCCTGGTCATCCTCAGGGTCAAGGCGATGCGAACTCACACGCGCTTTCAGGGTTTCTCGGAAAGGCGTTCGCGGACATGGTCGCTCAGAACCTTGCCATCCACCGCTTTCCCTTCCAGCTTCGCGCGGGCAGCTTTAATCACCGCACCCATTTGCTTCAGGGAACCGGCGCTGGTTTCGGAAATTGCCTCCTCAACCGCGCGGCGGACCTCGTCATCGCTCGGCGCGGCAGGTAGATACTCCTCGATGATGGCGATCTCCTTGGCTTCCTTCTCAGCCAGATCCTTTCGCCCGCCTCGCCTGAACTGATCGATGGATTCGCGCCGCTGCTTGACCAGCGTTTGGAGGATCTGGAGGGACTCCATGTCCTCAAGCGCGCGCATCTTTTCGATTTCCTTGTTCTTCAGCGCGCTCTTTACCATGCGTAACACGCTCAGGCGCAATTCATCCTTTCCCTTCATGGCTGCTGTAAGATCGTTCTGAATGCGTTCTATATAGCTCATTCGATAGCCTCTTCTCGGCGCACAGAATATCACATGCCCTCCGTGGCGAAGGGGGAGAGCGGGTCTCACAGGCGCCGAGACCGTTATCCTTCGATCCTGCATCTTAGACGAAGAGAAGCGGGGGCCGCGGTCTTGTCGACTGGAACCCTTTGAATGAGCAAGGCTGGAATGGGTCTGTTACAATTTTATGACTCGATAGTTGGGCTGTTCGCGTATGCGGTCGATTAAATGGCGCAAAGCAAAAAGCGGAATAGAACGATCATCGCGATTCTGATAGCGTGCCTGGTCGCGCTTATTCTAATCGTCCTCGGGTCGCGCAGCCAGCCGCCCCTGGTTCCCGTTGTGACGGTAACGCGCGAGGATTTGGATGTGGATATCACGAGCAATGGGAAAGTGGAGCCTATTTCGCCGGCTGTGGCGCACGCAGAATTCCCTACATTCGTGAAAAAAGTGATGGCCGCCGAAGGGCAGGCCGTCCATCGCGGCGAAGTGATCTTGACGCTCGATGCGGCTGATATTCGCTCCCAGCTGGCCCAGGCACGCGCCGATCACCTTGCCGCGCAAACCGACCTTCGCAATGCCCGCGCCGGAGGTCCGCCGGAACAGGTGGCGCAGCTTAAAGGCGATCTTCAGGCGGCACGTGTGCAAGTGAAGAATCTCGAAACTACCGAAAAAGCGCTGCGGGAACTCGTCGCCAAACAGGCAGCAACGCAAGACGAACTCGCGCAGAATGATGCTAGTTTGGCCAGGGCGCGCGCCAATCTGAGCGCGCTCGAGGCTCGAAAGCAGGACTTGCAGCAAAGGTCGGCGGCAAGCATTGAAGCGGCGAGCCTTCGGTTCAGCAAAGCTCAAGACGAGGTACAGTCTCTTGACGAGAAGGCGCGCTCGGCAACCGTAATCTCGCCGGTCGATGGCACGCTATATTCGCTACCCGTGCACGTGGGTGATTACGTCAAGGTGGGCGACACACTGGCTGAAATGGCGGACCTGCGGCACGTACGCGTCCGGGCCTTCGTCGACGAACCGGACTTAGGGCTTCTCGAGCCGAGCCAAGATGTCGAAGTCACGTGGGACGCCAAGCCTGGCAGCGTTTGGACCGGTCACACGGAGCAGGTACCGAAACAAGTGGTCTCGCGAGGGATGCGCAGTGTGGGCGAGGTCCTTTGCTCGGTCGACAACGACAAGCTGGAGCTTTTGCCTAACACCAACGTCCAAGTAAAGATACTGGTCCACGAACGGCGCGGAGCCGTGGTCGTGCCGCGCGCGGCCGTGCGCGAAGACAGAGGTGGGCATTACGTCTTCGTTTTCGATGGCAACAAAGTTCGGCGGCGCGACATCTCTGTCGGTATTGCCAGCACTTCGAAATACGAAGTGATGTCCGGATTGACAGTGGGCGACCGCGTAGCGGAGCCAGTGGATCAGAACCTGAAGAACGGCATGGAAGTGCGACCAGGGGAAGCCTATTGAAAGTACCCAGCAGGGTTGCCAAGCTAGTATTGTCGACCATCCTACTTGCACTAGCCGGTTTCGACGCGCTACTGCTCCAAGCCGACGCACCCGGCGCGATCGAGTCGGCACAACATCAGTTCAACGCCGGTAATTACGCGGCCGCGATTGCAACGCTCCAGGCAACGGCATCGCAGAACACTTCGAACGCCGCAGCGGCGTATTGGCTGGGGCGCAGCTACTACGAAATTTTCGACTACGATAACGCGATCGCCCAGTTGGAAAAAGCAGTGTCCCTCGATCCGAAGAATTCCATTTATCACCAATGGCTTGGCCGTGCCGATGGAGGCAAAGCAGATCGTGATCGCAGCTTTTCGATGGCCAAGAAGGTGAAAAAGGAGTTCCAACAAGCCGTCACCTTTGACCCTTCGAATGTCGCCGCCCGGCGCGACCTCGAAGAGTACTGTCTCGACGCTCCCTGGATCGCCGGTGGCAGCAAATCGGAAGCGCTCGATCAGGTGAATGCCATTGCGGCACTCGATCCTATCCAAGGCCACTTGGCCCGCGCCCTCTACTACCGCGAAGGTCTAAAGGAGATTGCTGACGCGGAAAGCGAGATCCGCGAAGTTCTGAGCGCCAAGCCAAAGACAGCCGATCCGTATTTCGAAGTAGCGAATTTCTTCGAAACTCAGAATGAACCGGCGGACGTACAAGCCGCTGTCCAGTCGGCTTCCCAAGTGGCGCCCAGTGATCCGAGGCTTGCGTTCTACCGAGGCGTCGCTGGTGTGCTCGCCAATGCGAATTTGCCGGCTGCAGATGAGGATTTAAAGGCCTATCTCGCAAGCACGCCGGAACGCAGCAATTGGCCTTCGCACGCGGCGGCCCGCAAGTGGCTGGGCAGGCTCTATGAGGCTCAGGGCAAACCCGCCGAGGCGGCCGAACAGTATCGCGCCGCGCTCCGCCTGGATCCCAAAAATAAAGATGCGAGAGAGCGGCTCGAACGACTTGAAAAGTCTTCGCCGTAAAACGCCGCCTTTTTTCGAGTATTCGCCTTTGCTGCGGCCCGGCTCCTTGAAAATTGAATCTTCGCGTTGATTTGAATGGCCATCGCGCGCAACACGTCGGCGTTCTGGGGTGAGACCTGGAAGCTCGCCATGCAAGCTCTCCGCGCCAACAGAATGCGCGCTATCCTCACCATGCTCGGCGTGGTGATCGGAAGCGCGTCGATCGTCCTGGTGGTGACGATAGCCCTTACCGGAAAGCGATACGCCCTCGCGCAGATCGAGGGCGTGGGCGCCAACCTCGTCTATGCCAATGTTATCAATTCCGCCGAGCCCGGGGGCATGAACCTTGCCGACCAAATCACGCCTGCGGATTTAGAAGCCGTGAAAGAGGGCCTGTCGCAACTCGTGACCGACGTTGCGGGGACGAACGCCCGGGAATTGACCGTGTCGATGAACGGTCAAGAACGGCCCATTAATCTGGTGGGCGTCACTCAAGGTTATGAAACGATCCACAACCTGGCGATCGTTCGCGGCCGTTATTTCGATGAATCCGATTTGGCGGCGCGCAGCAAAGTCTGCTTGATTACGGAAGATCTCGCGCGCCGCGTTTTCCCCTTCGAGGATCCAGATGGAAAGCAGATTAGCGCGGGCGAGCTCCAATTCACCGTGATCGGAGTATTTCGAGAGCGCCTCGCCATCCTGGGCTCAACGGAAATTACCAGGGACTCGGCCATCGTCCCGTTCTCTTTGCTGCGTTATTACACCGGCGCAGATTATTTCGCGACGCTCTATGTCAAAGCCAAGAGTCCGGACGATGTCGCAGCCGTCACTCAGCAAGTGAAGGAGATTGTCCAAGGCCGCCACCGACCGGGCGCGCAATACCGCGTGCAAAACCTCAGCGGTATCCTCGAGACTGCGCAGGCAATCGGGATGGCGCTCACCGTCGTTCTCGTTCTGATTGCCCTGATCGCTCTTGCGATCGGCGGAATCGGAATCATGAATATTATGCTGGTAACGGTCACCGAGCGGACTCGCGAAATCGGGATTCGCAAAGCCATCGGCGCTTCGGGCGACGCCATTCGCTACCAGTTCCTGATGGAAGCGATGGCCATCAGCGGGACAGGCGCGCTTGCCGGAATACTGATCGCCATTCTGATACCTACCGTACTTCGGCTGCTCCTGCGATTCTTTCCCGATACGCAGGATATCAGCGTGCCCATATCGTGGCTCTCGGTATTGTTTGCGTTCGTAGTATCTTGCTCTACAGGCTTGATCTTTGGCTATCTTCCGGCAAATCGGGCAGCGAGACTTCAGCCGACAGAGGCGCTGCGCCATGAATAACGTTGCGAATCGGAGTGGGGATCGAATGAGTAACGCCAGAAATTTCTCGTTTGTGTTGGCGGCAGGGCTCGCGTTGCTAATCGCAGCGCCCGCGCATGGACAGGGGTCTTCGACATTGACCCTCCGCCAAGCGGTGACGCTGGCGCTCCAAAACAGCCGCGACGTGAAGCTCGCGCAGGTACAATACAACGTAGCTCTAGGCGAGGCGCGCGTAAACCGGGCCGCCTTCTTGCCTAACCTGTACACAGGTTCCGGCGCCGCGTATACCCACGGCTTTCCATCCTTGCCAGGAGGCCAGGCCCCAGCCGTCTTCGAGATGGACTACACGCAAAGCGTGTTCGATCCAGTGTTGAAAGCTCAGCAGCACGCGGCGGAAGAAAGGGCGCAAACCCAGGAGATCGAGCTTGACCGTATCCGCGACGCCGTCACGGTCCGCACCGCAACCGCGTACCTCGAGCTGGCCAAAGTGCGGCATTCCCTCGATCTGATGCGCTCCGAACAAGCCAGCGGCGAAAAAATCCTTCAAGTCGTCCGCGAAAGGGTCGCTGCGAATCAGGAGTTACCAATGGAGGGGACGCGAAGCCAATTGGAGCTGGCTCGCATTCAGGAACGCATCGTGAAGCTGGAAGACCGGGAAGAAATGCTCGACCAACAGATCCGCGACCTTACAGGCATCCCAGACGGTCAGTCTCTTCAGGTCGAAGCCGAAGACCCCGCATTTACTGCCCAGCTTGCCACCGACGTGGCAGCCGTCGAGTCCGAGTCGCAAATGGTTAGCCTCGCCGTGCAAAATGACCGCACTGTCGCCGAAGCCGAGCACGAACGCAAGGCGCGCGAGGACATTTTCCGGGGCGCGCGCCTGAGTTACTGGCCCACCGTCGCGCTGGTCGGGCAATACGATATTCTGAGTAAATTCAACAACTACGGCGAGTTCTACAAAACTTTCGAGCGCAATAATGTGAACGTCGGCGTGCAGATCACCATTCCGATCTTCGCGGCCAAGACTTCCGCAAATGTTGCTCTGGCGAAATCCCAGCTCGCCGAGGCTCAGCTCAACCTCGGCAACAAACGCCAAGAAGTTCGCCTGGACGTTCAACAAAAAGCCCGCAGCGTGCGCGAGCTGGACGCCACACGCGAAGTGGCCCGCCTGGACCTCCAATTGGCGCAGGAAACCGTGCAGGTCGAGCAAGCCAAGTTTGATCAGGGCCGGATGACCCTCCAGGAAATCGAGCAGGCTCGGTTGGATGAGAACGACAAATGGGTCGCTTTTCTGGATGCCGATTTCGCTCGCCAACAAGCGCAACTCACCCTGCTGGAGGCTACAGGCCAACTCGCGAAAGTCCTTCCGTAGCAACAAATTCAGAGAAATATTGGGCATGTCGTTGAAATCGAGTAGAATTGAGTGGATTTCCTAAGCTGCTGCGCTCTAGCCCTGAGGGTGGTGCAAAGATGTCGTCTGTAATGAAAACGCTTTTTTTGAATCCGCCGAGCTTCGAAAAATTCGATGGTGGCGCCGGTTCTCGCTGGCCCGCCACGCGCGAGATAGAGTCCTACTGGTACCCGGTGTGGCTCTCGTATCCGGCTGGGATGCTGCCCGGCAGCCGTTTGCTCGATGGCCCCCCCCATCACATTACTCCGGCTGAGGTTGTGAAGACTTCGAAGGATTATGACTTCGTCGTGCTGTTCACCTCCACCGTGGGCTTTCATAGCGATCTGCGTATGGCTCGGGCCATGAAGGAACAGAAGCCCGACATCAAAATCGCCTTTGTCGGTCCGCACGTGCAGATCAAGCCGGCGGAAAGCTTGCTTTCTAGCTCCGACCTCGACTTTGTGGTCCGCGGCGAATTTGATCATGCGGTGGTGGAATTTGCGCAGGGCAAACCCGTCTCGGAGATTGGCAACGCGAGCTACATAAAAGACGGCAAAGTCATCCACAATCCGTCGCGTCCGCTGATGCAAACCGAAGAGCTTGATGCTCTGCCATTTGCGACCGACGTCTATCAGAATAATTTGACGATTGAGAATTACAACGTTCCGTTCCTGCTGCATCCCTTTGTTTCCTTCTACACGGCGCGCGGTTGTCCGGCCTTATGTACGTTCTGCCTGTGGCCGCAAACGCTTTCGGGCCATGCCTGGCGCACACGGTCGGTCGAAAGCGTTGCGCGCGAATTCAAGCAGGCGCACAAGATGTTCCCCCAGGCCAAGGAATTTTTCTTTGACGACGATACGTTCAATATTCGCAAAGATCGCGTTGTGGCGCTGTGCAAGGAATTCGAACCCGTCGGCTTTCAATGGTCCTGTACGGCCCGCGTTCACGGTGACTATGACACTCTGAAGGCCATGGCCAACGCCGGGTGCCGTCTCCTCATCGTCGGCTTCGAGTCCGGCGACGCTCAAATTCTGAAAAATATCAAGAAGGGCCAGACGCTCGAGATGGGCCGCAACTTCGTGAAGAACTGCAAAAAAGTCGGCATTCGCGTCCACGGCGATTTCATCATCGGCCTTCCCGGTGAAACCAAGGACACCATCGAGAAAACCATTGATTTCGCTAAAGAGCTCGATTGCGAAACGATTCAGGTCTCCATGGCCCACGCCTATCCCGGCACCGAACTGTACGATCAGGGAACTCGCGAAGGCTTTCTAGCCGGCGAAGCCATCACCGATATTGGCGGCCACCAGCTTCCTCACCTCGAATACCCCGGCCTTTCGAAGGAATACATGGTCGAGTCCGTCAACCGCTTTTACGACAGCTACTATTTCCGGCCGAAGGTCGCCTGGCGCATCGTTCGCGACGCGCTGTGGGACGGACACGAGCGCAAGCGCCTCTATCATGAGGCCGTGGATTTCATGAAGCTCCGCGCGGACCGCATCAAAGTGTCTCGCGCCCGCAAGGGTGTCGACAAAAAGGCGCTCGTGACGGTTCCTCCGATGGACACGAGCTCCGGGGTCGGTGAGTCGCAAGGCGCATGACGTCGGCGCAGGGCCTCCACCTCAAAACAATCGCTCTGATCGTCATCATGATTTCCGTCGCCCCACTCGGCGACGTTTTTCTTGGCAAGGGCATGAAGGGCCTTCCCGCGATGGCCAGTTGGGCGCCCGGCAATCTGTTTTATTTCTTCTTCCGCGCTTTCACCACCGGCACCGTTTGGATTGGAATCGGACTGCTCCTCGCCTATTTCGTCGCCTACCTTCTTGTTCTTTCCTGGGCGGACTATAGCTATGTCCAGCCCGCTTCGTCCGCATCCTACGTCCTGATCGCCCTGCTGGCGCACTTCGTCCTGCGCGAGACCATTTCACCCATGCGCTGGCTCGGGGTTGCCGTGATCTGCACCGGAGTTTTCGTCGTGGGTCACACGCACCCGCAGACGCCGGAGCACCACTCGTGGTGACCCAGGCCATCCTCTATATCCTCATCGTTTTCGTCGGCACCGGTGGCGAGCTCTGCGTCTCGCGCGCGATGAAAACCATCGGCGAGGTCACCGATTTTCGCCCGCACGCCATTGCTCGCGTGGTCGGACGTGCCATGGGGCTCCCGCGAATGTGGATGGGAATTTCCCTGATGGCGGTCGCGTTTTTCGCGCTGCTGGGGATGCTGTCGCTCGCCAAAGTTAGCTTCGTATTTCCGTCGACGGCTCTCAGTTACGCTGCGGGTGCGCTCGGGGGAAGATTTTTTCTCAACGAGCGCGTGACTCCCCAGCGATGGCTCGGCGTTCTGCTGGTCTGCGTTGGTGTCGCGCTTGTGTTTATCGGCAAGGGATAGCAGCGCGAAGGATTGCGTGACGATGTCCTGGACGGCGATTCGCGATGTTCTTCTTCTGCTTTCCGTCGCTCCTTTCGCCTACTACTTGCTCGCCATTTTCGCCGCGCGGCAATTTTTTCGCAGCGCAACCTCCGCCTCCGCTCCCGCTTTCTCCGGTCACCTTCCGGGTGTCAGCATCCTGAAACCCATCCACGGGCTCGACCCCGAAACCTATCCAAACTACGCCAGCTTTTGTCGTCAGGACTATCCGCGCTTCGAGATTATTTTCTGTGTCGCCGACGGCACCGATCCCGCCGTCCCGGTGATTGAAAAACTCATTCGCGATTTTCCCGAGCGGTCCATCCGCCTGCTCACAGGCTCGGAACCTCTCGGCGCGAGCGACAAGGTCAATAAGCTCGTGCGCATGGCCCGCGAAGCCCAGCATGAAATACTCATCGTCAGCGATAGTGACGTTCGCGTCGCGCCGGGCTTCCTCCGCGCGATCGTCGCTCCATTTAACGATACCGAGATAGGCGGGGTCACCTGCCTCTACCGCGGTTTGGCCGACCAATGCTTTGCCGCCACTCTCGAAGCTCTCGGCAATAGCGCGGACTTCGCGCCGGGCGTCCTCGTCGCGTGGCTCTTCGGCAATCGCACGCTCGATTTCATGCTGGGCGCCGTGATGGCGACCACTAAAAAGCGTCTCGCTGAAATCGGCGGCTTCGAATCGCTGGTCGATTATTTTTGCGACGACTACGAACTCGGCAATCGCCTCGCCTCCAACGGCCATCGCATCGCTCTCAGCCAATTCCCCGTTTCCATCGTCTATCCTTCCGAGAGGCTGCCCGCCGCTTTTCGCCATCAGGTCCGTTGGAACCTCAGCATCCGCTATTCGCGCCCCTGGGGACATCTCGGCCTGGTTTTCACGCAAGGTTTGCCGTGGACTGTGCTCGCTGCCGTCTTGGCATCTTCCGCCGCCATCGCCGCCGCATATGTTGCTGCTTACGTGGTTCTGCGCGGGATGATGGCCTGGGTCGTAGGCGCGTCCGGAATGCGCGATCGTCTGTTGCGCCGCAAATTCTGGGCGCTGCCTCTTCGCGACGCCTTCGCATTCTTCGTTTGGGTCGCCAGCTTTTTCCCGCAGCGCATCCACTGGCGCGACCGACAGTTCCTTGTTCGCAAAAAGCGCCTCGTCGCAGTCCCATCGTCTCGGCGTCTGTAGCCCCAAACCGTCTGCGGCGTGCATCTTGCCACCGCTGCCCCTCGGCTCGTCGGGGTCTGCAGCCGGGCGCTTCGGACCGTACTTTTCGACGAGTTATCCGACTTGCGGAGGGTTCACCGTGGACGATTTTTCTTTACACCAACAACCGCGTGCGCGAATTCGAGTCCCCGTGTAAAGATTTCCTTCGTATCCTCGGACTACGTAGCCACGATCCTCTTTCCCGCCGTCATACCTGGTTGACTAACTCCTCTTCCGCGCTTAGGCTGCTACCGTTCTTCCTGGTTCATGGGAGGCATTATGGAATCGAAAGGGATCCTCACGGTTGCTCTAGGCTTGCTCGCTGCGATCGTCACATTCGGACAGAGTCAGGCTCCGCCGTTGCCACCCGCTCCCGTAAACGCGCCTCCGCCTTCGCTTCAAGCCAACGCCGATCCCGGCTATGACGCCGCTCTTGCCGCCTGCAAGAATCCGCCGCGCAAGATGCCCCCGATCCATTTCCCCGCATCCGGACCGCCTCCGCGCGAAGTTACCGTCACCGCGATTCCCGGCGTCATCGCCGCGGGCGCGCGATGGAAATTTCTCTGGCAGGATGCTGGCAACAATGGCGACGGCATCGTCGGCACCAAAGACGGCGGCCTGCTGGTCGCGCAAAATGACAAAGCCGATGTCGTCAAACTCGATCGCAATGGCAAGCCTTCCGTTGTTTTCACGGATACGCATACCGGCGGCTCCGTCTCTATGAACGCGAAGGGGGAACTCTTTATCGTCGAGCGCGGTTTGCATCCCGCCATCTCGGAGCTTTCGCCCAAGCGCCAGCTCCTCGCCGATAAGTATCAAGGCGAGTCGTGGGATTGCATCGGCGGCGTCCTCAACGATCTTTCGGCTGACAAAAAAGGCGGCGCGTACTTCACGATGGGCGGACTTTTTTACGCCAGTCCTTCAGGCGTGGTCACCAAATACGGTGAAAATCTCTTCACCAACGGTATCATCCTCAGTCCCGATGAAAAAAAGCTCTTCGTAACCAACAGAAACACCGTCGTCGTTTTCGATGTCCAGCCCGACGGCTCACTCACGAATCAGCGGGATTTCGCGAAGCTCCAGGAAAAAACCGCCGGCGACGGCAGCACCACCGATTCGGAGGGACGCATCTACGTCACCAGCGGCCCCGGCGTGCAAGTCATCGGCGCTGATGGCACCTGGCTCGGCCTGATTCCCACGCCGCGCGAAGTGATCAGCGTCTCCTTCGGCGGCGTCAACAGAAAAACTCTTTTCATCCTAGCCCGCGGTGCTGTCGATTCCGCTGGCAACCAGATCGGTAACGCCGCCCAAGTCTACTCAATTCAAATGATCGCCGAAGGCTACAAAGGCCGCCCCAAATAAACGCGCCGGTCGCTACTCGCACACGCCTCCAATCGTGCGTTGGCTATTCTTTGGGGGTGGCGCTCGGAGGATTAATCTCGCGGGGCTGGGTCGCGAGTGCAATACACAGTTAAGAAGTTCTCATCTGTGATTCGCGATTATACGTATCCTTGGCCACTTGCGCGGCGGCAGCAATGGCGTGCTTCTGCTGGTCCAATGCTGCTCTGCCGCGATCGGCCACTTCGTTCGCAATGCTGCTCAGCTCTCGTACGCGCTTCTTCGCGTAGCGGCGTCCATCGTCCGCTTTTTCCGAGAGCATTTCTCGCATCTCATCGCCTGACCTCGGCGCAAGGAGCATAGCGATCGCTGCTCCTACTCCAAGACCCGTAACGAACGAAACGATTTTCATGGTGCACCTCCAACTTAACGCTAAGCGCCCAGAGCGCGGACTGCAATGCCGGATATCCTGTAGGCATTGAGGGGGACGTTCCATCCCTCCCGTATTTAGCTCAAATTCTTAGCTTTGCCCAATTGTGCGCACCAAAGTTCCGATGGCATCGATCGTTCTGGCTTCGTTCGATTGGGATTTGGGGTCGGTTCGCTTGCCGACAGCCACTATCGAATCGCCCTGAATTGCAACGCCACCGTCTTCGATCACGCGGCGCTCCGCGTCTATGGTGACAACCGTCCCACCTCTGACAAATAGGTCCACGTTTCCCTTCGCGCGGTTCTAGTTCGATCCGACAAACTGCAGCGTGTACGCCGTTGCCGGATTAAACTCTTTTGTGACCACCTTCAAATCGAGCAGTTGTTGATACATGGTATTCCAGCGGGCTGAATTCATCTTGCCCAATTGCGCCCCGCTGGGGTCGTCGCCAGCGACAAAATGTCCATCGCGCAGCGCGCGCCACGTAAATTCCATCCATTGCGGGTTTAGCGCGGGGTTGAGTTTCACGATCATGGCGTCAGCGGCCGCGGGATCCCTCAAATACTCGCGCCATCCTTTGATGGAGGCGCGCACGAACTTCGCGACGATCTCCGGATGATGGGCCAGAAAATCGCGCGTGGTGAACATCACCCGGTAGGGGTTGTACCCGGCGTCGCTGGTCAGCAACACGCGCGTCGCGATACCCGCCTGCTTCGCGAAAAAAGGCTCCGAGGTGGCGAAGGCCTGCTGCACGTAGTTCGGATCAGCCACAAAGTTGGCGACGTTCATCATCGCCGGCACTTCGTGAACGTTTTCGAGCCCGTAACGCTTCTCAATATATTCCCACCAGGTTGATCCTGTCTTGATGGCCACCGTATGGCCGTTGAGATCCGCGAATGAATGAATCGGCGAGTCCTCGCGGACCATGATGCCTTGCGGATCGTGCTGCATCGTCGCGGCTACCGCAACCAGCGGCTGGCCATCCGCTACGGCCTCCAGGGTTCGATCCGACGAACCCATGCCAAACTGCGCCGCCGCTGAAGCCACCTGCTGCTCGACGAACACATAGGGGCCCCCAGGCTGAATGGTGACGTCGAGACCTTCGTCCTTGTAATAGCCTTTCACGAGCGCTGTGTAGAAGCCGCCGTGTTCGGGCTGGGGATACCAATCGGCTTGCAACGTAATTTTCGTCAAACCGGACGCGCCGGGGAGATGATGGCATCCCACCGCGAAGGAGGAGGCAAACAAAATGCAGGTGTAGCAGATGAGGCTGGAAAGGCGGCGCATGTTGGAGAATAGCATGCCTCATCTTCGCCCGGTAGCCTTCGCGCGCGCTCAGAGGGCCGAGCGAGTTCTTGATTTTCCCTTCCCCGCAGCCTGAGACGTCGGGCTAGTGCAACGGAAGGCCTAACCACGCTGGGCTGTTCCGCAAATCTGCGCCCGTGCTACAATCCGACGTGGCGCGCCTCCAACCGAGATCCACTAACCCAAACTCCTCAGATAAAGATCGGATGCGCGAGCTTGTGCGCTTTACGGCCCGCACGCTGGACACTCCGTACCCTGCGCCCTTTGGCGCGCTGATCGTCAGCACGCGCACCGGCGAGCGGCTGATGCGCGCTACCAACGCGGTCCGGCGCGAAAACGATCCGGGATCCCATGCCGAATTGCGAACGGTCCGCCTGGCCTGCAAAAAACTAAAGCGCCCGTCACTTGCGGGATACACGATGTATTCCACCTGCGAGCCGTGCCCCATGTGCATGGCGAATGCTTTGTGGGCCAGGCTCGATCGAGTTGTTTTCGGCGCGACGATTGCGGACGCCAACCGCCACTGCCTGCAAATTCACATTGCGGCAACCGAAGTGGCGCGTCGAGCCGATATGGCGTGCATCGTGGAAGGCCCCATCCTGCGCAAACTCTGTAATACGTTGTTCACCGACCCAAGAATGCAAAAGGCTTTCAAAATCTGGAGCACGTCGAAGAAAAATGGCAAAGCGATCTAACCGAAGCTAGGAGATACGATTATCGATCCGCGCCACGCGACCGCGCTTGCTTCCCTGCTGGACGACTCCGCGCGCGTGCTCACGCATCGTCCGATCGTGGAACAACTCTCGCGCGACTTCTACTGGTACTCACCGGTTTTGCGTAAACAGCTCGATGGCAAGGTCGGCGACGTCGTAATCCAACCACTGAGCGCTGCCGAAGTTCAGGGTGTGCTGCGCTATTGCCATGAGCAAGACCTTCCAGTGACAGCGCGCGGCGCGGGTACTGGCAATTATGGCCAAGCCGTCCCACTGCGCGGCGGCGTGGTGCTCGACCTCGCGCGCATGGATCGCATCGAGAAAATTACATCGGAAGGAGTGGCGGTCTGCGAGCCGGGCGTGCGATTGGGTGCGCTTGAAAACGAGGCGCGCAAGGTTGGCTGGGAACTGCGTTGCTACCCTTCGACAATTATCAAGGCTTCTCTCGGCGGCTTTCTCGGCGGAGGCTCGGGCGGAATCGGTTCGGTGGCGCACGGCAATCTGCGCGATTTTCAGACGGTGCGCGCGATTGAGGCGGTCACGATGGAAGCTGAACCGCGCGTGGTGTTACACGAGGGCGAAGGAGTGCACGATATTCTGCACGCCTGGGGCACCAACGGCATCGCCACGCGGATTTGGCTCGCCCTTGCGCCCGCGGTTGAGTGGTCGCAGTGCGCGGTGGCGTTTGACACCTTCGACGGCGCTTTCGACTTCAGCGAGTGCATCGCCAACGGAACGAATTGGACCAAGCGGCTGGTGACCACCTTCGAATGGCCGATCCCCTCCTTTTTCACGCCCGTGGCGCAATACGCTCCGAAGGGCAAAGCTCTGATCTTTTTTCTGATCGCTTCGCGGCAGTGCGCCGAACTCGAGAGTGCAGCACGAAATGCCGGCGGCGAAGTCACTTATTCCGGAAAATATCTGGGCTTGCGCGCTCGGCCGCTGCTCTCCGATTACACTTGGAACCACACCACGCTATGGGCGATTCGTTCCGATGAGGCATACACCTACCTTCAGTGCGCCTTCGATCCCTTGAAGGTGCGCGAGCAAATGCGTCTGTTGAAAGAGCGCTTCGGAAGCGAAATTCTCTTCCACATGGAGTTCTGGAAGAACGGAGACGGCAGAATGATACCCGGCGCGATTCCCCTGGTTTACTACACCACCGAGGAGCGCCTGAACGAGATGATTTGCTTCTGCCGCGAAATCGGCGTTTTCGTCGCTAATCCTCACGTAAACAATGTCGAAGGCGGTGGGCGTTATCGTGCGGACAATGTGCAACTTCTGGCGAAGCAGCGATACGATCCGAAGGGATTGTTGAACCCCGGCAAGATGATTACTTTCAAACGAGACGTCGTCGCCCGATGAGAACCTGGATCCCGGACGCGCGCAACTTCGCCTATCTGAATTGGAAACAGGTGGATGCCCTGCCGCGCGAGTCGACTTTGCTGGTTCTTCCCACCGCCGCCATCGAGCAGCACGGGCACCATCTTCCGCTGGCTACGGACACCTTAATCAACAACTTACTTTTGGGCCATGCGCTCGCGAAGCTGCCGGCGACACTCTCCGTGTATGCCTTGCCGCCGGTCCATTACGGCAAGAGCAACGAACATATCGGCTTCCCCGGCACCCTTTCGCTGACTTCGGCAACTTTTATGGCGGTGCTGCACGATTTGGGATCGAGCATCGCGAGCGCCGGATTTAAGAAACTGGTCCTTTACAACACCCACGGTGGCAACACGGCGCTGATCGACGTGATGGCCCGCGATCTGCGCGCCGAATTCAATCTGCGGACATTCGCCCTCCACGGTTCAGGAGGAATCAAGTTTGAAGGGCTCAATCCGCAGGAGCGAGCCTTCGGCTTTCACGCGGGCGAGGTGGAGACGGCTTTGCTTCTGGCATCGGTGCCGGAATTGGTGGACCGGTCCGCCTACACGAGCAATTACATTGCGGATATTGCCCAGCCGGAAATGCTTCTGCCGGAAAATGCTCCGGCGACATTCTCATGGTTGACCAGCGACATCGCGAGCACCGGGGTAATGGGCGATCCGCGCCCGGCGACCGCGGAAAATGGTGGGAAATGGCTCGACCAGGCGGCGAGCCGGCTGGCGGCGGCACTCGAAGCCATGCTTCTCTTCCCGGAGAAATCCACGTCGCGGCGCGGCGAGTAGGTTTAGGGAGATAGAGGTGCGTCGTGGCTATCAAGGCGCGCAGCCCGTTGAGGAAAACGTTCGGTGCCAGACACGTCGGATAAATCTCCACCAACCGGGTCAATCGATTGCGGTGATGGCGTGTGGCTCGAACGCGGCGCGCGTTGTCGAATGTCCGATGGGGTTGAGCTGGTTTCCGATCATTATTATCCCTCGCAGTCCGGACCGCACCCTACCCTGCTGATGCGCCAGCCGTACGGGCGCGACATCGCCTCAACTGTTGTTTACGCCCATCCGATTTGGTTCGCACGGCACGGCTATAACGTGGTGATTCAGGACGTTCGCGGGCGCGGCGATTCCGAAGGCAAATTTTATCCTTTCCGGCACGAAGCGCGCGACGGCGCCGAGACTATTGCCTGGCTTCGCGCCAGGCCTGAATCAAATGGCCGGATCGGCATGTACGGTTTCTCCTACCAGGGTGTAACGCAACTGCTCGCCGCCGCGGAACAGCCGGAAGGTTTGGTTTGCATCGCGCCCGGAATGGCCGCGTGCGATTTGTATCAGGGCTGGTTCTATCAGAATGGCGCGCTGCGCCTCGCTTCAACGCTTGGTTGGGGACTTCAAATGTTGAAGGCGGACGCCCGACGCCTGAAGCTGCGCGAGGCAAGTGACCGGCTCGAACAGGCCTGGGCCAATCTTGCAGCTCAGACGAGCGTCCTGCCGTTCCGAGATCATCCCGCGCTGTGCAGCGCAGGCTTGCCAACGTACGTGCTCGATTGGTTCGATCACGACCAACCCGGAGAATACTGGGCGTCGCTCGATGTGAGCCGGAAGCTGGACTGCATCCGCGTTCCCGGGCTGCATGTTTCCGGCTGGTACGACACCTATCTGAAGGGCAGCATCGCGGGCTTTCTTGCATTGACCAAGTGCGCGGGCAGTGCCTTTGCGCGCGAGCACCAATACTTGATTGCCGGTCCGTGGGTGCACATCCCGTGGGGCGATCGCGGCGGAACGGCGGACTTCGGCGCCGAGGCGCTTCTGGATACGGATGCGCTCCTGCTGCGCTGGCTCAACCACTGGCTTAAGGATTCGGGCGAGTTCGCGGCGGAGCCTCGCATCCGACACTTTGTGCTGGGAGAGAACCGCTGGCGCGAAGCCGAGGAGTTCCCCGACGGTGCGGCCCAGGTCCTGTATCTTCACAGCGCAGGCCGCGCAAACTCGCGCAAGGGAGATGGCTCGCTTTCGATAGCGCCCTCGGTTGATGAACCTTGCGACATTTTCGTCTACGACCCAGAAGTCCCCGTTGCAGCGCCTGGGGGGCTTGCCGCCCCGAGCGGACAATTCGACCAAGCGACCGTGGAACTGGAAAACAATCTTTTGGTTTACACCACGAAGCAGCTAGACCAGCCTCTTTCAGTCTTCGGGAGCCCGCGCGTTTCGTTATGTTGCACTACTTCTTCAGCTCACGCCGATTTCACCGCGAAACTCGTGCGCGTACGTTCGAATGGCGCGGCCGAATTTATTTGCATGGGCATCGCGCGCTCGAGTTGGCTTTTTGCGAATACCGGTTACGCGGCTGGCAAAGTTCACCACTGGCAATTTGATCTCGAGCCGACTTCCTGCTGTTTTGCCGCGCGCGACCGCATTCGCCTCGAAATTGCCAGCAGCGCGTTTCCGCTTTACGACCGCAATCCCGGCACGGGCGCGCCATCGTGCCGCGCCAGCTCGTGGGATTGGCAACGGTCGACCCAGGTCGTCTATCACACCGGCGAACATCCCTCGGCACTGTACCTGCCTGTACGCGAGAAGCTCGGATGAATGGCAACGTCGCGGTTCCGGCAGTCGAGTTCGCGGCGGTAACAAAGAGCTATGGCAACGACCGACCGGTCTTGGCCGCGATTGACTTGAAAATCTCGAAAGGCGAGTTTGTTACCATCATCGGTCCATCTGGCTGCGGCAAATCCACGGTGCTGAAGCTGATTTCCGGGCTCACTCCGCCAACCATCGGGACCATTCGAGTGGATGGGATGACACCTCGGGATGCGCGGGAGATCGTATCCTTCATATTTCAGGATGCAACGCTCCTTCCCTGGCGCACCGTGCGCGACAACGTCGGACTTGGCCTGGAGCTGGACCGGGCCCCCAGCGATCGGCGCAACAAGACCGCCGCCGCTTTGCTGGACCTGGTGGGGCTGCAGGACGTGGCCGCGGCCTATCCGCGCGAGCTTTCCGGCGGAATGAAGATGCGCGTTTCCATTGCCCGGGCCCTGGCGACGAGTCCGCGGCTGCTTTTGATGGACGAGCCGTTCGCCGCACTCGATGAGATGACACGCGACCGGATGAATGAAGAGTTGCTGCGCTTGCGCGCGGAGCAGAAGTGGACCGGGATCTTCGTGACTCACTCAGTCGCGGAGGCGGTATTTCTTTCGACGCGCATCATCGTGCTCGCGCCGAATCCCGGACGAATTCACGCCGACTTCGCTGTGAATCTTCCATTTCCGCGTACCGCGGGGTTGCGAGATACGCCCGAATTCGAGGCGCTTGTGTCTTGCATGTCCCACACCTTGCGGGAGGCGCTCAAACGGTGAGGCAGCGTCTCATCGTCGCGGCGAATGCACTGGTCGTTTTCGGCGCTTTGCTGGTGTTGTGGCAAGCCATTCTCTGGATCTTTCGAGTGCCTGCTTTCATGCTGCCCTCGCCTTGGGCGGTGTCACGCGCCGTCGTCGCGCGATTCCCTTCCCTGATGGCCTCGCTGGCCATCACAGCCGAGGAGTCCGCCGGCGGCCTCATCGCCAGTATCGTCGTCGGCGTTGTAATCGCCCTGATCTTCGCGCAATCGCGCTGGGTACGTCGGATGCTTTACCCATACACGATTTTGCTGCAGACCGTGCCGATTGTGGCGATTGCACCGCTCATTCTGATGTGGGTAGGCGCGGGAGTCGCGCCGGTGGCGCTGATCGCGTTCATTATTTCACTTGCGCCGATCATCGCCAACACGACGCAGGGCCTCATCAGCGTGGACGAGAATCTGGTGCATCTCTTCCTGATGCACAATGCTTCTCCCGCACAAAAGCTTTTCAAGCTGCGATTGCCCCACGCCGTTCCGTCACTGTTTGTGGGAATTCGCATCGCCAGTGGCATTGCCGTGATCGGCGCTATCACCGGCGAACTGTATGCCGGGTCGAGCCAGGTAGGCGTTGGCGGATTGGGCTATTCAATTCTGTATGCCTCTTCGCAGCTTCAGACCGCTTATCTGTTTGCGCTGGTGCTGGCCGCCACAGTGCTGGGCTTTGCATTCTTCTTCGCCGTAATGTTCCTGGAGTGGTATTTCCTGCACCGTTGGCACGAATCGGCGCGCGTTCCGGAGGCTGAATGAAATTGCGGGCGCATCGAGAACGTTGACCATGCTGCGGCTGGAAACGGAAACCGGATGGTGGCTGGTGACGCATCCTGACCACGCGCGCCTGGCAGGAGCCTTTGCGGAGCGCTGGGGAAACGAACGCTTCTTGCCACCCGAACCCCGCGCCAGCGTGCTCAAAGGCATCGCCCGGCACGACGACGGCTGGCTCGCCCGCGACGCCGCTCCGCAGATCACCCGCCAGGGAAAGCCAAGCGCGTTCTCGGTGGAACTTGTTGGCAAGTATTCCGCGTTTGAGGAGATCAATCTGAAGGACTACCTCGCCGTCCGCGATCGCGCAGTCCGGTTGATTGCAGCTGAGGATTCTTACGCTGCGCTGTTGATTTCCATGCATACGTACAGCCTGCTCACCGAGCATGCTGACCGCTCGACCATTGCGCCAGCCGAATTGCCCCTACTGGACGCTTTCCTCGAAAAACAAAGGGATTTTCGGCGTGAGCTTCGAGAACAGATAGTTGTGAACCCGAGGTTTGCCCCGGAGCAGAAGACCGAAGCAGCAATTCTCGATCACTTTAGATTGCTTCAAGCGACCGATAATCTTTCGCTGCTGACGTGCGTGGATTTTTCACGGCCAGCTAGTTTGTTGCATCCGCTGCCGCTGCGGGAGGGAGGCCACGTTCGAGTTGAAGTACGCTCAATCGGCTCGCGTCATTTTGCGCTTGACCCTTACCCATTTGCTGAGCAGCCGTTGCAGTTTGAATTTCCCGCTCGGCACGTGGAGGGCAAAGGCTTCGCGTCGGCCGCAGAACTACAGGAACAATTCGCCGCCGCGCGGGTGGAGACGCTGTCGGTGACGGTCGGCACGAGCTGAGGGCAACGATCCACGACGAAAGACGCGCTCGTTGTGCTTACCCATGCCTGAAAGACGGTACAAAAAAGGGGCGGCGCTTTGCCGGCCCCCTTTTGGCAGAGGGGTTTGATTTAGAAAAGAATGCTTAGCGACATCTGAATTTGCCGCGAGCTTCCAATCGTCTTGTTCGTTATACCCAGGCCGCTGAGGCTCGGACAGACGTAGATGGCGGTGAAGCTCTGGTCGCAGGGCGTGGTGGTGGAAGGCTGCCCCTGGTAGGGGAACCCATTGAAGGCGATGTTCTGGTCAACGTTGTCGATGGGAAGGTCGAAGCTGGGCGTATTGGTAATGTTGAAGACATCAAAAGTGTACTTCGCGGAAAGGCGTTCCGTGATTTGAGTGGTCTTCACAATTGAAATATCGCCGCGTTTCTGCCAGCCCTGCCTGAAAATGTTGCGCTGGCCGCTGGCGATGAAGTCGGTTTCGTAGGGATCGTTTGACGGAATGGCTCCGTTCAGGGCTCCCGGCGCGAGCAGAGGAAGCGTAAAGCAATCAGCATTCAACGCAAGAGGGCCATAGGCGCCCGAGGCTCCCGTAAGTGCGCTCTTGGGCGTGCAGCCTGGAGCCAGCGGAACGATTGGATTGGTAATGCCATCGTTGACGCCGTAGAAGATGCTGCCGACCGCGCCCGAGTAGTCGACGATACTATACGGCTGGCCGCTTTGCAGCACAGTCAAACCCGAAATCGCCCATCCGTCGGCAAATTTTCCCGCGAACGAGGATTCCCCGTAAAACTTGGGAAGTTCGTAGCGATAAGTGAAGTTGATCACGTGCGTGCGGTCGAAGTCAGAGAGACCGTAGCCGGAGTGCAGATCGAGTGGATTGTTGCCATTGTAAAACAGACCCATCGCGCTCTGTTCATCGGTCGAGCGGGAAAAAGTGTACGAGACGCCAAGCTGGAGGCCGTGACTCATTTTCTTTTCAAGGTGGGCCTGCAACGCGTGATAGGCGGATATTCCAGCCGCGGTGTAGGACTCCGACTCCGACGAGTAGCCGATGTACGGAACGCGAAGATCCACGTTGCCGCCCTCGAAGTTTTCCTGGTACGGAGTGCCGTCGGGCAGGTTGATGGTGTTAAATGAACCGGGAGAATCGACGATCGAATAGCCGTAGGTGTAGGACTGCGCGGCAAATGCCGTCCCGGGACTCGGACAGACCGCAGCGGGACCGCAAAGCGGATTGGTCGGCGAGGCGATTCGGGCCTGGTTGAAGGGGATCGGAATGATTTCATGACGGCCCAGGTTGCCGACGTAACCGATGTCAATGGCGAGATCATTGCGCGGCTGCCATTGAATGTCGAGTGTCTGGTTGAGCGTGTAGGGGAGCTTGTTCTTGCGGTTATACACCGCGAACGAGAAGAGCGGGATGCCGCTTTCGATCGTCGCTGCGTTCGGCAGATTCAGATTCGCAGGATCGCCCGGCGTGAATGGCGCGAGCGCGTTGCCCCAGGGATTCTGGAAACCACCGGGGCACGGTGTGTATCCGAAGATGCTGCATTGCTGCGAGCCGACCCACGGCGGAGACTGGTTCACGCCGAAAGGACCGCCCGCGATGACACCGGAAGCAAATCCTGGAGAAAGGTAGGCGAAAAGTTCGCCGCGGTCGTAGTACATGCCCCACCCGGCCCGGACAACCAGCTTGCTGTTAAACATCTTCGGGCTCCAGGCCACGCCGATTCTCGGAGCGAGTCCCCATTGACGTCCCGTGAGAGTTGAGTCGCTGACGCCTTTGGTCGGGAACGCGGGATTGTTGGCGGCGATGAGAAATCCAGTGGAGGTGATCACGTCATTCACAGGATCGTAGCTGTAGTCCGCCGGATTGAAATTGTAGAGCCGCCCGTTCTTTTCGGTAAGGCCGCCGTGATAGTCGAAGCGCAGGCCGGCGCTGATGCTCAGGTTTGGGCGGATCTGGAACTTGTCCTGTACAAACTCGCCTGTCTCGCGAGAACGGTAATAGCGATTCGCATCGCCCTGCAGGAACGTGGTGGCGATGAAACCATCGGCCGTGTAGCTGATGGGCTGGCCCAGCACGAAGTCCGAGAAGTCGGAAAAGCCGACCATGCCCTTGTTGGTTCTGTCGTCGCGCGTATTTAGCTGGGTATAGGAGTAGCTTGCACCGAAGGTCAGTGTGTGTCTGCCGCGTATCCAGATGGCGGTTACGGACGGCATCCAACGATTCTGGAAGACGCCCGTGAAGGCGCCTTGCGAGGCCGCTGTGCTGCTAATGGTCGTGCCCGCATTGAACACGAAATTCGGGTTATAGAGAACGCCGGTTCCCGGTTGGTTCAGGTCGGAAGTATTGTTACCGTAATCGTCCACAATCGTCATGCCCGGAAAGGTCGAGGAGCCGAAGGTGTTAATGGTGAGGTCCGCTGGAGTGAACCCCGCGAGTTGGGGAAGCGTGGCGCCGAAAGCCGCCAAACCGGCGGGTGTGAATGGCTGTCCGATACTGCTGTAGATTTTTTCCCGGATGAAACCAAACGTTTCGGCGACGTTGAAATTAGGCGTCAGGGTCTGCGTGTTCGTGATCGAGGCAACCTGGCTACCGGCATCCAGTTTCTGCGTGAATCCCTCGAAGGCCGAGTACCCGAATGGCGCCCGCGTGGGGTCGTGCTGGTAGTAATACTTCAGGGACAGAGTGTCTTTCGACGTGGCCAGGAAATCAACGTTGCCGACGACCTGATCCGCGATGAAATAGGCAGGCTGGGTAATGAATACATCCTCTGGAAAATTCAGAGTGGGCGTGAAGTTCGGATTGGCGGACGGAATCATATACTGCCCGTTCGGCAGCTTGTAATTCAACATTTCAAATGCAATCGGATTGATTTGGCCGCTGTTGAGACCGATGGTAGCCGGCAAGTCAATCGTGTTTCCAAAGTAGCCGCACGGGGGGGCCGGGCAGTCGGGCGTAGGGGTGGTGATTTCGGTGGCGTTCGCCAAGCCCTGGGGACTCCGGTCATTGGTCAGGAAGGCCGGCACGGCGGTGCGCGACGTGCCGATCTCCAAATCGGAAACATGCACGTGCTGGTAGCCTACGAAACCGAAGAGTTTGTTCTTGATGATCGGACCGCCAAACGTGCCACCGGCTGTGTAGCGATGAAGTTCCGGGACTTTTTCGTTATCGGGAATGTTGGGATCCTGCTTGTAAAAGAATGGGGCGGCGTTCAGCCAGTCGGTGCCTCGATGGCCGTAAAGATTTCCGTGGAGGTCATTCGTTCCAGAAGTGGTGCTGAGGTCGATGTGCGCGCCACTGGTGGACCCCTGCTGTGCATCGTACATCGACGTATTGACGCGGAATTCCTGCGTTGTTTCGGGCGCGGGCGAAGGTATGGCTTGTCCGATTGCCAAATATGGCGAGGCGGTGCTTTGAATGATTTCCGCCGTGGTGCTGCCAGCGCCCGAGACACCCGTATTGTTGACGATGCGCGCCGAAGCAACCTGGCTGGTGCTCTTTCCGTTAAACAAATTGCTGGCATCGACTCCGTTGAGCAGGAAAGTGTTGCTGGTATCGCGCTGGCCGTTGGCCCAAATGGGCTGGTTGCCCAATCCGGCGTTGGCGCCCGTGCCGTTAGGCAACTCCGCATTCACACCGGGAGAGAGAATCGCCAGACCCGTAAAGCTTCCAGTCGGCAGGGGAACATCTTCGATCTGCATCTTGTCCAATACATACCCGTTGGTCGTATCCACGGCGTTCAGGAGCGGCGTTTCTTCAACGGTAACCACTTCGTTGACCTTACCGATCTGTAGGGTCGCGTTGACCGTGGCCGTGCGGTTTGCCTGGACCAGAATCGACGGGATATTTTGCGTGTCGAATCCATCATGCGAGAACGTAAGTGTGTAACTGCCAATCGGCAGGTTCACAAATGTATAGCCGCCACTCTCGTCGGTTTTCTCCGTGCGGGTGAGCTTAGTCTGGTCCCCCACGATAGTTACCGTCGTGCCGGTCACGGCGCCGCCGGAAGTGTCCTGCACCGTGCCGGTGATCCCTCCGAGTGTTTGTTGGGAGAGCGTGGGAAGCGCGAGCGACAAAAGGCACAGCGACGAGATAAGAAATAAAACGCGGATTCTGATAATCATGGCGCGCATCTCCTAAATGACCAGGTACACCCTAACGACACCCTCGTATGAAATCCGTAGCAGGAGTTGTCGGTTCTTTTTCAGCGACGCTCATCGCTTAGCCAAAATTTGCCTCGCGACGCCCTTAATTCTGGGCCAGAGCCTATCCCATCTTCCGTCCGAGAGGACAATCAATTGTTTTTGTCGCACCGATCAGCAATTTCAATCCGGTTGATCTGCGGCCGCGTTGGTTGATTGTCTGAAAAGTCGCGTTTGGCATGGCCTGCGGCTGTACGTTTCAGAAGATTCTTGCGGGAGGAAGGACGCGTTTCGGAATCGCCGCGCTTACCGTGAACATCGGCTCGTTCACCACCTGGCTGAGCCGGAGGTTCATGGCCACGCTGCATAGAATGTAGGCGTGTATCTCATTGAAATTCCAATGCTCGACAAGCAGATCGATCATTCGCGAAGTGGCCGCGCGGGCGGCATCAATCGCGTCGGTTGCCGATTCCACTACGACCCACACCTCGCCTTCCTGGGCGGCCTTTCGCGAAGTCGCTTCGATAAAGGGCCCGTGCAGCGTTCGTTGGTTATGGACGAAAAAGCGCAGCGTGACGTCCGCCGGACACTCGATGCCGTTGATGCACACTTCGCCATCGCCCTGGGCCGCATGGGCATCGCCAGCGGAAAAAAGCGCACCCGGATTCAGCACTGGCAAGTAGAGGGTTGCTCCAGCGCAGAGTTCGCGCACGTCCATATTGCCCCCGAAGGCACCGGGTGGCCGGGTGCGAAATTCGCCACGTTCGGCAGGGGCGACCCCCATCACGCCGCAGAAAGGTCGCAGCGGAACAACCGCGGGCGCAAGTGACCTGCTCAGCTCGCGTTCCAGCTCCCAGTGAAAAAGGTATGGGTTCGCGAAGCGGTGCTGGAGAAAGCCCATGCCGGCGATCACGCTCGTCCATCCCCAGCCCTTGTGCGCAACTTCCAGGACGTCGATTTGAAGAACGTCACCGGGCTCGGCGCCCTGAACGAATATCGGACCGGTAAGCGCGTGGATGCGTTCGCGGTTGATGTCGATGTATTCGCCGGGCGTCATCCCCGGATGCACTTGCGCACCGCTTGAGTCGAGGCATTCGAGATGGACCGTGTCGCCCGAAGCGATGGTCAGGCGCGGTGGCAGATCCCGATTCCAGCGTGAGTGGATGGGTTCGGCCGATAGGACGTGGTTGGCCATCTCTGGACTCTATGCCTCCAGTTCGACGGTCATCTGCAACTCGACCAAAGCGTTGCGCGGCAGTCCGGAAACGCCAATCGCCGCGCGCACGTGGCGGCCGGAGTCGCCGAAGATCTCGACGAGAAGGTCCGATGCGCCGTTGATGACTTTGGGCGAATCGGGAAATCCTGGAACGGCATTCACGTAGCCGTTGGCGCTAATGATGCTCCTTACGGCGTCGAACGAGCCAAGATGGCGCATCAAAACCGCCAACTGGGTGAGCGCGCATGATCGCGCCGCGGCATAGCCCTCCTCGATCGTGCGATTCAGGCCCACGGTGCCGCTGATCACGCCTTCGGAGTCCGTCGAAATCGCACCTGCAAGATACACGATGCGTCCCACAGTCTTCGCCGGAATGTAATTCCCTCCGGCTTCAGGAGCGGCCGGCAAAACGATGCCGAGCTTCGCGAGCCGCGCTTCCGTTTCCTTAGCCATTCGACGCTCATACCCTCCACTGCGAGTTTCGCAACTCTAGCATAGACGGCTCTTCGCCAGATTCCCGATTGCAAGAGCCCATCCGTGCGATAGCATGTGCCATGCAGCCACTCTGCATCGCCGTCTCCGCGTGCATTGTCCTTTCACTTGCGGGTGCGACGCCAGTTCACCGTGCCGATAGTCCAGACGCGAGCGACCGCCCAATCCATGAAAGGCCTAGGGCACCACTGCTGCGCGTACAGCGATCGTCGCCCTTGGATCTTGAAGTAGCGGGCGATCTCCGAGGATTGACGCCTGGAGCCACGCGTTATCTGACGCGCGACGACCTTCTGGCCTTGCCGCAAGTAAGTTATCCGGTGGACGACGATTCCAATTTCGCAGGATCAACCGAAGTAAGCGGCGTGCCGCTCGACGAGCTGGAACGGCGCCTGGCCGCGAAGCCGGATTCTGATTTGGTGGTGGCCATATGCGATGACTTGTATCGCGCAAACTATCCGCGCAGCTACATCGAGTCGCATCATCCGTTCTTGGTGCTGAAGGTCAATGGCAAGCCACCCTCGGGCTGGCCTAAGGATTCCGACGCTCATCGCTACAATATGGGGCCGTACATGATCTCGCATCCGAAATTCATGCCGAGCTTCAAGATTTTCGCGCACGCGGACGAGCAGCAAATTCCCTGGGGCGTGGTGCGGATCGAGTTTCGCGATGAAAGGCGGGTCTTTGGGGCGATTGCGCCGCTCGGGCCGCAAGCGAATGACGCTGCGGTGCAGGCGGGTTTCAAAATTGCACAACAAAATTGCTTCCGCTGCCACAACGCTGGCGCTGAGGGTGGCCGAAAATCGGGGGTAACCTGGACTGTTCTTTCGGCAATGGCCGCCGACTCACCGGTCTTCTTCAAAGACTACGTGCGAAATCCGAAGGCGAAAAGTCCCAACGCAAAAATGCCTGGCAATCCGCTGTATGACGAGAAAACCTTACACGCCTTGACGCTCTACTTTCAGGATTTGCAGTTTCGGGGGCGACCATGAGCTTGCGCGTCGCGAAAATCGCGCTCGTGTTCGGTGTCGCGATTTTCTACGCGTTCGTGGTTTTCAATAATCTTACCGACTACTCCTCGAACTACGGATTCGTTCGGCACGTACTGATGATGGATTCCACTTTCCCCGGAAATCACGGGATGTGGCGTGCGCTGAATCAACCGGCCCTGCACACGGCATCCTATGTGGGAATTATCGCGTGGGAAATGGTCACGATGGCGCTTTGCTGGTGGGGTGGCATTCGTCTGCTGAGAACGCTGCACGAAACCGCTGCGGAATTTCATCGGGCGAAGAGCGTCGCGGTTGTGGCGCTCACCGTGAGCCTGCTGATGTGGCTCGTGGCATTTTTGGGCATTGGCGGTGAGTGGTTCTTGATGTGGCAGTCGAAAACCTGGAATGGACAGGACGCGGCCTTCCGGATGTTCACTGTGGTCGGCATTGTCTTGCTTTTGGTGGCCCTGCCGGACCAGGACAGCCAACCCTGATTTAATTTCCGGCTCGCGTCATTTTGCGGCGGCGGTCATTCAAGAAAAACCACAGCAAGCCCAATGTCAAATAAACGAGGTAAAGGTAGGGTAGCTTGCCGTACGGCCCTTGGGGCACGGGATACAAGTTTCCTGCCAGCGCGAGGAGCATTCCCAGGCACGCCAGCGCGGCGATCACCGCCGATCTGGGACGGAAGGCACTGTGCCGGCGCAAATAGGCGGGAAGGGCGGCGGCAACCAGCGCATAGGTGACGATGAAGCCGTACGTTGCCAGGGAGCCCATCCATCCGTAAACGTCGAGCCCGCTCGCGCCGCGCGCCGCGAGCACCGCGACGGGGAGGCCCGCAGCGATACCCGTAACGAGGATGGCGCGGCTCGGCGTTTCGTTGCGCGCATGGGTGATGCGTAGCGAGCGGTGCGCCAAGCCGTCGTGCGCCATCAGCAGCAGAACGCGCGCAGCGGCGGTGACGCAAGCAAGCGTGCCGGCAAAAAGACTCACGAGCACACCGATGTTAATCAGGGCACCCAGGAGCGGGGCGCCGGCTACTCCCGCCAGAATTTGCATCGGAGCCTGGCTATTGCCAAGATCTTGCCCCGCGATCCGGAAACCGAGCACTTCGGTGTATGCGCAGGCGATAAAAATGGCCCCCGCGAGAATCGAACTTTGAATCACGGCGCGAGGGATGGTCTTCAGCGGATTGCGCGCTTCGGAGCCTAGCGTGGTCGAGCTTTCGAATCCGACGAAACTGAAAAGCGCCAGAACCAAGCCAAGCCGCAGGCCGCCGCCGGTTACGCCTCGCAGCCGGAACTGTTCCGAGTCCAAGTGAAAGCCGTGGCGCGCCAGCACCAGCGCCACCACGATCAGGATCACCAACAAAGAGACTGCTTCGATCCACAGCATGAGCCGCGCGGAAACTTTCACGTCGCGCCACGCGACCCACATGGCGATGCCGGCCACGAAAATCGTAAGGATCACGGCGGCAAAAGGAGTAGGAACCGAGTGCCATATCGTCAAGCTCGTGTATTGGTAGAATCCGCCGATCACGCTCGCTCCCGTTCCAACATAAGCGAGGAGAAGGCTCCATGCCACGATCGCGCCCATCCAGCGCGGCAGAATGGTTGAAGCATAGGTGTAGAGCGAGCCGGGTGAGGCCGAGTGCCGCGCGAAACTGGCCACGCACATCGCGACCAGCAGCACCGCGATGGTTGCGAGGATGTAGGCTAGCCACGTGCCATTGCCTGCCAGCGCGCAAACCAGCGGAATCGTCGCTGCAGGAGTCGTGCTTGGCGCCATTGTCGAGACGGATTGCGCCAGCGTCTCCATGGCCGAAAGCACTTCGCGGCGTAATCCATAGTCCGATGAAGCGCCCAGTTTTTGCGCTTCCGATCCCGTGAGGACAGAATCGCTATTTTCGGGGAGTTGTATCGGCGCGGCCATGGCGTACCATACAGGTCCCACGTCATACGCGCAAGGCACGGCCGCAAACGGACGCCGAATTTCGTTTCGTCGAGGATGCCGGATGCAACCCGCGCGAAGTAGCCGCTTATCCGGTGTTTCACTCTTTATTCCTCGCAAGGCGTAAGGAGTAGGAGTAGCCCCCAAGCACCTAGCCTAAAGGAGAGACTCCACACCGACTCATCCTCCAGTGGCAAATTCGTTGTGTCGAGTGCGCGAGAAGCGTACGATTTTCGAGACAATGGCCAATCGGATATCTTGGCCCCAAGCTGGAAGATACCTTACGAGTAGAGAAGACAAACAGATCACAGGGACCAAACGTATCTTTCAACGCGTGGTCCGACCCAACGTAAAGTGTTCCGCGATTCCCAGATCTCGCTTCGATGGGGAATTGCTATCTCGACCGGGAATCTGCACCATAGCGCAACCTCCCAAGGGAGCTGAACTTTGCGAGGGTCTGCCGAACGGAGAGCTTGAGCATGAAGCGTCGGCTTGGGCACCAATGGCACGTATCGCGAGGTCTGATGCCTACGAAGTTAGGCTTCGTCCAATATCGCCCGCAGTGCCTTAAGCAGCGTCTCCGCGGTATAAGGTTTCGTCAGGAAGTGTTTGGCCCCGCTACCGGACACCTTGGCAGCGCCGCCGTTCGCATTCAGCCCACTCGCCGCAATGATCTTCACCCCCGGATTGATTCGCGTCAGCGCCTGAATCGTAGCCGCCCCGTCCATGACCGGCATCATCATGTCGGTGAGTACGACAGCGATTTCATCTTTGTGTTGAACGTAGATTGCCAGGGCATCCGCTCCATCCGTCGCTGTAACGACCCGGTAACCGAATGCCTGCAATGTCTGGCTCGTGACAATAAGAATTGAGGCCTCGTCATCGACCACCAAAACTGTCTCACCGTTTCCTCGCGGCAAGTCGGCTTTCCCCAAAACCGGTGCCCTGGCTCCGGAAGAGATTCCCATCGAAGGTAGGTACACTTTGAAAGTCGTGCCTCTGCTGAGTTCGCTATAAACGTTGACAAAACCGCCGTGGCTCTTAGCGATAGCCATAACGGCCGACAAGCCCAGGCCGGTGCCTTTGTTGATTTCCTTGGTCGTGAAGAAGGGCTCGAAGATTTTTTCCAAATGATCCCGCGGTATTCCGGTCCCCGAATCAGCGACACTGATAATGATGTAACGCCCTGCTTTGGCGTCGATGTTCATCGCGGCATACTGTTCATCAAGCACGCGGTTTTCAACTCCAACGTTTAAGCTGCCGCCGTTCGGCATCGCATCCCTGGCATTGACGCAGAGATTCAAGAGGATTTGGTGAATTTGCGTTGGATCGCCCAAAAACGTCCATGTGTCGCTGGGAACCGAGAACTGCAAACGAATGTCTTTCGGAAAAGTATCTCTGATGATGGTCTCGAGGTCCTTCAGAAGGTGTCTGGGTTGAACTTCAATTCGTTGCCCTTCCAGGCCGCGTGCAAATGAGAGCACCTGCCGCACGATATCTGACCCCCGCTTGGCACTTACGTCAATAGTGTCCAAAATCTTCTTAGCTTGAGGATGGTCCGTTATGGTCTTGAGAAAGTCGATGGACAGTATGATCGGCGCTAGAATATTGTTGAGGTCATGAGCGATACCGCCGGCCAAGGTACCAACGCTCTCCATGCGCTGCGCCCTCATAAACTGGGCCTCAAGTTTCTTCTTTTCCGTGATGTCGGTATTGATCGCGAGCACCGATTTGGGGCGCCCTTCACTGTCTCGAATGAGCGTCCAACGGGCCTCGACCGTGATTTCGCTTTTCTCCCGGGTGAGGTGCTGGAGTTCGCCCTGCCATCGGTTCTGGCTGAGGGTGAGACCGTTCACTTCTTCAAACTTTTTTGGATTAGAGTACAGAACGTCGCCAACATTGCGGCCGATAACTTCCATGCGCGTCCAGCCGTACATGCGCTCGGCCCCGCTGTTCCAAAACAGAATTTCCCCATCTAGTCCGCGTACTATGATCGCGTCTCGTGCTTTTTCCAGGAGCGCCGCTTGTTCAGCGATTTGTTCCTGAGCTAACTGCCGTTCGGTAATGTCGCGCGCCACTTTCGATACGCCGATAACCCTGCCTTCAGAGTCCTTAATTGGTGATGCCGTGACCGATACGTGGATCAGTCGTCCGCTCTTGGTTTGTCGTACCGTTTCAAAATGGTCCACACTTTCGCCACACGCGATTTTTCCTAGAATATGATTCTCTTCATTCTGCCGGTCGGTCGGAATTAGCCGCGTGATAGAGGTGCCCACCATCTCGTCGGCGGAATAGCCGAAAAGCTTTTCCGCGCCTTTATTCCAGCTGCTGATGATGCTGTTCAAATCCTTGCCGATGATTGCATCGTCGGAAAACCGGACCAGTGCCGCCATATGCTGAGTAGCTAAATCCGTCTGCTTGCGTTCCGTGATGTCGGCGACGATGCCGGTGAGGCGCACCAGGCGCCCCGCGACATCTCGGACTTGAAAGCCTCGGTCAAGAACCCAGCGAACCGTGCCGTCGGGACGCGAAATTCGATACTCGACACTCACGCTCGGCTCATTCTCCATAAGCGTGCCGAAGACGCCAAGGACGTGTTCGCGTTCGTCTGCCAGGATGCACTCGGCCCACTGGTGTGGATTGGCGTATAGATCCTCCGCCGAACGCGCCCAAATTCGCTCATAGCCCGGACTGACGTAATACATTTGTTTCAAATCTGGGGAAGCGATCCAGAAAACATCGGTGATATTTTCAGCCAGTAGGCGGAACTTGCTCTCGCTCTCGGCCAATTCTCGCGTGTGGCGGCGCAACTCAAGGTGCGTCATCACCTGTCGAGCCAATACGCGCAACGCCTGCTCTTGTCCCGGCGTCAGCGTGCGCGGAACGTGGTCGATTACGCATAGCGCTCCCAGCGCTGTGTCCTCGGGGCTAATTAGTGGAGCGCCCGCATAGAAGCGGATGCGTGGCTCAGCCGTGACCAACGGATTCCCTGCGAAGCGTTCATCCTGAGTTGCATCCGGAACGATAAATAGATCTCGCTGTTGCACGGCGTGAGTGCAGAAGGAGATGTCGCGCGGTGTTTCCGCCATGTCCAAGCCAATACGCGCCTTGAACCACTGCCGATGCTCATCGACTAGGGAAATCAAGGCAATCGGCGCTCCACAGATCTGAGCCGCAAGTGCGGTGAGATCATCAAGGGCCTGTTCTGGCTCCGTATCGAGAATGGCATACTGGCGGAGGATCTCGATGCGACGAGCCTCATCTGCAGTGCCTTGCGCTGGCGTCATCGTGTCAGTGGACATTTTGTGATTGGAAATTCACCATCTCTTCGTCTTGATGCTACACCCTAGAGTTTGATGCTGAGGCAGCCAGACACTGAGGGGCTGAATTTGCAGGAGCCAGCCTGGCTGCGGTAGCTCTCCCAAGTGTGAGCGGATTCTGGCGACCGTCAAGATAATCTAAGACGACAGTTGTCATTTGGAACAATGCACCAGCCCCCTGATACGTCGGCTAACCGTCCACTTGAAATGGCACTTCACTTCTTCGGTTAGCGCATTAATCAGGACTTAGTGGCCGTGACAGTCGTCCACCGTGTTGAATCGTGCTTGGCAATCCCGACATCAATTTGATTGGAGGGTTGATTAAAGGGGATCGGGACAATGCAAGTGGCCCAAGACTTCATTACTGCGGCGGAGCCGTCTACCGTCTGGCGAATCCTCGCCGACGTCGAACATTGGCCTGATTGGACGCCAACGGTGGTGGAAATCAAACCGCTGAGCAGCAGCGGGCTAATGGTTGGAACGCGATACCGCGTCGTTCAGCCGAAGTTGCGTCCAGCGGTTTACGAAGTAACAGAGTGCGTTTCGAACGAGGCATTCACCTGGGCGCAAAAGCTCCCCGGAGGAACCATCGTCGCCGATCATCGCCTCTCAGCCCGTGGTGATGCAACACAAGTCGAGCTTTCATTTACCTGGGCCTACGGGCAAATGTCATTTGCAAAATGCTCTCAAGGGTGATCAGCGATTAAATTGCTACCGAAGCGAAAAGTCTGAAGAGTCGATTTGACGGTTTAGCGGTTCAAGGAGGAAGTTCAAGTCCCGAGCAAACTCGAACTTGAGTCGCTAGCTCCTGACAAATCGGATTACGAGACTCTACTGGGCTGGTACTCTACTTTTCTGGCAAGCGCGTTTGTCAGGGCTTCGCCAGCGCCCGACCCCCGCTGATCTTCATCATTGCCAATCGGTCTCATTGAAGGTTTCCCGCAACTTCTATTCAGGCTATCGACTCTAATTAGCATCAGCCGTCGGATCGCTCTCAAGGTCATTGCCATGTCGTCCGACACCAGAGCCCTTCTTCCGTTGACGCCGCTCACAGCGCACCCTATAGTGGCTCATTTTCGTTTCCGGGGATTTCGACTTGTTAGAGCGCGTCTTTCACATTCGGCAGAACGAGACCACGGTCCGCCGCGAGCTTCTGGCCGGCCTAACCACGTTCATGACCATGGCTTATGTGGTTGTGGTCAATCCCCGCATTCTGTCGGAAGCCGGAATGCCGGTCGATGGTGTGCTCTTCGCCACCTGCATGTCGGCAGCCTTGGCGACTCTCGTGATGGGCATCTGGGCAAACTATCCGATTGCGCTCGCGCCCGGAATGTCGCTGAACGCCTACTTTACATACTCGATCGTGATTGGCCGCGGCGTGCCGTGGCAGACGGCGTTGGGAGTCGTCTTCTTGTCGGGTGTACTTTTCCTGATTTTGACGCTCACGAATGTGCGCGAGCAGATCGTCAACGGCATTCCAGATTGCCTGAAGAATGGAACCGCCGCCGGTATCGGCCTTTTTATCGCCTTCGTCGGTTTTCGAAATGCCAACATCATCGTCGCGAACGCATCCACATTCGTGGCGCTGGGCAAGATATCCGACCGCCAAGTGATCCTTGCGTTGCTCGGCGTTCTGCTCATCGCCATCCTGGTGGCGCGGCGGGTCGGCAGTGCGATCTTGATCGGCATCATTGCAATCACGCTCGCGGGGATTCCGCTAGGAGTAAGCCACTGGCCCGCGCGCATTTTCTCGCTGCCGCATCCCTCCGGAACACTTTTCAAGCTGGACTTGCGATCGGCGACAAAGCTGGGGCTCGGCGAACTTATCTTCGTGTTTTTCTTTGTCGATCTTTTCGACAACGTGGGCACACTCGTTGGAGTTTGCGAAGAAGGAGGGTTCCTGCGCGATGGCAAATTGCCGCGCGCGAGCCGCGCCCTGCTGGCCGATGCCTTCGGAACAATTGTGGGCGCGCTTACAGGCACATCCACGGTGACGAGTTACATCGAGAGCGCGGCCGGAGTTGCCGCAGGCGCTCGAACGGGACTCGGCAACTTGGTGATCGCGGGCTTATTTGTGGGAGCGATGTTTTGTGCGCCATTGGTGGCGGCGATTCCCTCCTACGCTACCGCGCCAGCCCTGATTTTGGTTGGGGCGCTGATGTGCGGCTCGGTCGCCAGAGTCAAGTGGGACGACTTCACCGAGGCGGTTCCCGCGTTTCTTACTTTGATTGCCACGCCTCTCACGTTCAGCATCGCCACCGGCCTGAGCCTTGGTCTGCTGTCGTTCACTTTTCTGAAGTTGTTTACCGGCCGACATCGGGAGATCAGCGCGCTGATCTGGGTGCTAAGCGCTCTTTTCCTGCTGCGATATATTTTCCTCGGTGCAGGATAGGCGCGTTGCCGATCGCTAGTAGGGCAGCTTGTTCGGTTGCCGCTCCCAGGCGCGAAACGCTTCGAGTGCTTCGTCGTGCATCAGTTGAATCATGGGAATTTTGCGCTGGGCGTGTGGCCGGGGAATTTCGAGGTAGATCAGGGAATCGTCGAATCCGGCCTTGGCCGCGTCCGCGGCGGTATTGCCGAAATATACGCGATCCGGCCGGGCCCAATAAATTGCACCGAGGCACATGGGGCATGGCTCGCACGAGGTGTAAAGTTCGCAACCTCGCAGCTCGAAAAGCTGAAGCTTCCGGCACGCTTCCCGGATGGCGATGACTTCAGCGTGCGCGGTGGGATCATTTGTCGAAGTTACGCAATTCACGCCCTCGGCGATGATTTCTCCCGCTTGCACGACGACGGCGCCAAACGGCCCCCCGCGCGCGGTGCGCACGTTCTCAATCGAAAGCTGGATGGCGCGCGCCATGAATGGATTCGTCATTCGACGAGTATAAGCCGCGTCGCAAATCTTCGCGGGCTGAAATGTTGAAACGCTGAAACTACTAGGATACGCTGCTCAATTCACACCGGAAATTTCAGGAATGGTGCTCCTACCTTGAACCTACAAGCCTTCGCCTCGCGCCGAGTTGTGACACCTGAAGGGATCCGCCCGGCGGCGATTCTGGTGGATGGCGAACGAATCGAAGGCGTTGTTTCTCTCGACCAAGCGCCCGGCGATGCGACACTTAATGACTTCGGTGGAGCCGCAATTCTCCCGGGGCTCGTGGATTCACACGTCCACATCAATGAACCGGGGCGAACGGAGTGGGAGGGATTCGAGACGGCTACGCGCGCCGCGGCTGCGGGTGGTTACACCATGTTGGTGGACATGCCGCTGAATTGCCTTCCGGCGACGTGCACTGTGGCGGCGCTCAACGCGAAACGCGAAGCGGCACGCGGGAAGTGCCGAGTGAATTGGGCAGCGTGGGGCGGCGTAGTCAGTAACAATCAAGGCGATATCGAATCGCTCGCCGGCGCGGGGGTGCGAGGCTTCAAATGTTTTCTTGTTCATCCCGGAATTGATGGCTTCACGATGGTTGCGGAGCAGCAACTGCGCGACGCGTTGCCCCACGTTGCGCGGACGGGGCTGCCGCTGCTGGTGCACGCCGAGCTTGCAGGGCCTATCGAAGGCGCGACGGCAGCGTTGGCGAAGGCAGACTGGAAATCTTATGCAACGTACCTGCGATCGCGTCCGGATGAAGCGGAGCTATCGGCGATTCGGCTGCTGCTTTCTCTCTGCCGTGAGTATCATTTCCGCTTGCACATCGTGCATCTCGCGACCGATCGCGCGCTCGACGATCTTCGGGCGGCGCGCGCCGAGCGACTCCCGGTGAGCGTTGAAACCTGCCCGCACTATTTGCATCTGACGGCGGAAACGATCGCCGATGGAGCGACCCTGTGCAAATGTGCGCCGCCGGTTCGAAGCCGCGAAAATCGCGAAAGGCTGTGGGAAGGCCTCGCGGAGGGAGTGATCGACCTGGTCGCCACGGACCACTCGCCTTGTCCTCCGTCGATGAAGCAACTTGAATCGGGCAATTTCAAAACTGCGTGGGGTGGAATCGCGAGTCTTTCGATGGCGCTGCCGGTGATGTGGACCGAGGCCGGCCAGCGAGGGTTTACCCTCGCCGACATTGCGCGTTGGATGTCAGAGGGTCCCGCGCGGCTTGCAGGATGCGAATCTCGCAATGGCCGAATCGCCGCCGGATATGACGCCGACTTTGTGGTCTTCGACTCGGAAGCAGAATTCGTGGTTACCACGGAGCGCCTGCACCACCGGCATGCAGTTTCGCCCTACCTCGGGGAGAAATTGCGCGGCGTGGTCAAAGCAACGTATCTCCGGGGGCAGGCTGTATTTTCAGACGGAACGTTTCCGGGGGAGCCGATCGGCCGCGAATATCGATCGTAAGCCCGGCGGATCGATCCGAAATCAGGCGTACAAATATCTCGCGTTTTCGTTCACAATACTGGGAGCCCGATTTTTCGGGCTATCCACAGGCTTTCAGAGATCTACGCCGAGTTCGGTGTGACAGGTGAGCGTATCATCGGATTACCCGCCCCACGCAAGGAAGGGCGCGACAAAGTCACCGGACGAGCACGATACGTTGACGACATTGCTCTGCCGGGCATGCTCTACGGAGCGACCGTACGCAGCAAAATCCCGCGCGGAAAAATCCAAAAAATAACTTTTGGGCCAGGAATCCGGTGGGACGAGTTTGTAATCGTTTCCGCGAAAGATATCTCGGGGAAGAATCACATCGCGCTGATTGAAAGCGACCAGCCGTGCCTTGCGGATGGAGTTGTGAACCATCCGGAGGAGCCCATTCTCCTTCTCGCCCATCCCAATCGTTATGCTTTACCGAAAGCCGTTGAAGCGGTCCGCATCGAATACGATTCTCTTCCCGCGGTGTTCACGGTCGAGGAAAGCGAAAAGCGGTCCGAGATTGTGTGGGGCGCGGACAATACGTTCAAAACCTATTTAATTCAGAAAGGCAATCTCGACGGGATTTGGGAAAAGGCCCATGCCATCGTCGAGGGTGAATACAGGACCGGCGCGCAGGAGCAACTCTATATCGAAACGAATGGCGTGATCGCGTCTTTCGAAAAAGAAAGCGGCATTACCGTGTGGGGATCGTTGCAGTGCCCTTTTTACGTGCACAAGGCTTTGATGGCGCTCTGCGATTTTCCGGAGGACAAAGTGCGCGTGGTCCAGACCGAAACGGGAGGAGCGTTCGGCGGCAAGGAGGAGTATCCGTCAATGATCGCGGCGCACGCCGCGCTGCTGTCGATGAAGTCGGGACGGCCGGTAAAAATCATCTACGATCGCGCGGAAGACATGGTTGCCACCACGAAACGGCACCCTTCGAGGACACGCCATCGCACGGCTGTGAGCAAGGAAGGAAAAATTCTGGGCGGCGAGATTGATCTGGTGATTGACGGCGGCGCGTACTTGACGTTGTCGCCAGTTGTGCTATCTCGGGCCACGATTCATGCCGGCGGGCCATATTACTGGCCGAACGTTACGGTGCGAGCGAAGGCCGTCGCAACGAATACACCTCCTCACGGGGCTTTTCGCGGCTTCGGCGCACCACAAAGCCTGTTTGCAATTGAGCGGCACATGGATCGAATCGCGCGAACCCTCAATTTATCGCCCGTCGAAATCCGGCGCAGAAATTTGCTGAAGCCGGGGGAGACTACGATCACGAACCAAAAGATTGACGAGCCGATTGACCTTGGGGAGCTGCTGGACCGCGCACTTGAACATTCCGGTTATCACGCAAAGAAAGAACGATTCGCCGAGGAAAACAAGTCTGGCGCATCTCGGAAAGGGCTCGGCATCGCTGCCTTTCTACACGGCGCCGGATTTACCGGATCCGGAGAGCGGCATCTGAGCTCCGTAGTCGGCGTGGAAGGACGTGCGGATGGCGGCGTCCGCGTGCTGGTTTCTAGCACTGAATTTGGACAGGGGACGAACACAGTCCTATGCCAGATCGCGTCCGAGACTCTTGGCCTCCCTTATGAGGACGTGGAAATCGCGCAGCCGGATACTAAGGGAGTGCCTAACAGCGGCCCGACCGTTGCATCGCGCACGGCGATGATCGTTGGAAAACTGGTGGCATCTGCCGCACGCGGATTGGAGGAGACGTTATGCCGTTGTGGCATGCTGCGTGAAAGTCACACGGCTGAAGAATTCCGCGCGGCGTGCCGCGAATACGTTGCCAAGCGAGGACAGCTTCGTTCTCTGGCGCGCTATGAGGAGCCAGCCGGAATTTTCTGGGATGACCAAAACTACCAGGGAGAAGCGTACTCGGCATTTGCGTGGGCGGTGTACATCGCAGAAGTTACGGTTGATCTGACGACCTATGGAGTGACCGTAGACGATTTCGTGGCGCTTCAGGAAATTGGGAAGGTGCTGAACCCGGTTCTGGCGCGCGGTCAAATCATCGGAGGGGTCGCGCAGGGTATTGGCTTTGCGCTTTACGAAAAAGTGCAGTGGCTCAAGGGGCGCATGCAAAACGGCCAGATGACGAACTACATTATGCCAACTTCCGCGGATATGCCGCCGATACGCGTGTTCTTCGAGGAAATGGGCAACGCTCACGGCGCTTATGGTGCAAAGGGCATCGGTGAATTGCCGATGGATGGTCCCGCGCCGGCGATTGCCAATGCCGTTGAGGACGCGTTGGGGGCCCCGTTCGACTCGATTCCGCTGCTTCCCGAAGATATTTTTGATGCGATGGCTTCCGGGGCGGTGCGCGACACAAGCATTCTTTCCCCGGCCGGAGCGCGATGACGACGAGCCGCGGAGCGAAACAGGAAATTTCTTTCACGGTCAATGGCGAACCGATGACCGTGCATGCGTATCCGATGGAAAGATTGCTGGACGTGTTGCGTCATGAACTCGGATTGACTGGCACAAAGGAAGGCTGCGGAGAAGGCGAATGCGGCGCATGTTCGGTGATGATTGATGGGACGCTGGTCAATAGTTGCCTCGTGCCCGTGCTGCAAGCGCGAGGTACAACCGTGGTTACGATTGAGGGATTTTCCGGGGACGCGCGATTATCTGCAGTGCAGGAAGCGTTTCTGGAGTACGGCGGCGCGCAGTGCGGCATCTGCACTCCCGGAATGATCCTGGCGGCGATTCATTTGTTGGACAAAAAACCTCAGCCGACCACACAGGATATTCAGGAGGGCCTCTCAGGTAATTTGTGCCGCTGCACCGGCTACATCCAAATTTTCGAGTCTGTCGCCGAAGCGGCGCGGCGCGGTGCGGCGCGATGAGGGTTGATCCGGCGGAATACGAGTTGGTGGCGCCGGAGAATTTGGACGCAGCCGTATCGCTTTTGGCGAGTCAGCCGAATGCGTGGCTTCCCATTGCGGGCGGCACGGATCTGATGGTGCAGTTCGCGGCGGGAACACTACGAGAGCGGAAGCTGGTCAGCATCTGGAATCTCCCGGAGCTGCGACGGGTGGAGACTTTCCCTAGTGAGATCCGCATCGGCGCGGCTTGCACCTACACGGATTTGCGCGAACACGAAGTGGTGGAGCGGGAATTTCCGATGCTGGCAAAGGCTGCGGGCTGGACAGGCGGAATTGCGAACCAGAATCGAGGAACGCTGGGAGGCAATATTGTCAACGCGTCTCCGGCGGCGGATTCTCTGCCCGCATTGCTCGCCTACGAAGCCGAATTGATTCTTATCTCCGCGCGCGGGGAGCGACGCGTGCCGTACACAGTTTTTCACACAGGCTACAAGACCACTATCCTTGCGCCGGGTGAGTTGATACGGGCCATATGCATCCCCAGAAGTTTTGCGTGGTATGTTTCCTATTCGCGCAAGGTGGGAACGCGCAGCGCGCAGGCTGTTTCCAAGGTGTGCATCGCGGCGCTCGGGCGCGTTGAGAATGGAACGGTTCGAGATGTACGCATCGCTCTCGGGAGTGTGGCGCCGGTGCCGATTCGGCTGGCCCAAACGGAGCGCCTTTTGGACGGGAAGGCGCTCGATCCTGCGCTGGCGCTGCTGGCCGCAAAGACGGCCGCAGGCGAGGTTCAGCCGATTGACGACATTCGCTCGACTGCGAAATATCGCGCGGCGGTAGTGGCCAACCTAATTGTAGAGTTCCTGGGGAAGCTAAGCGGCTCCTTAGAAACCGCGAGCGATGCGCTGAGACGCTGGAACGCTTTGCTTGCAGGAGAAGCGGAGAGAGAAATTCTACCGTGTTGCGGATCGCGAGTGTGGGCGCGTGGGATGGCGGCGCGGAGGCCGTTCGCGAATCAAGCTTCCCTGCTGGCGTTTTCCGATGAAACATGGCGCAATCTGGGCGAGGCGGATTGGATGGAAGCGTTTCGGAGTCATCCTCGAATCGGTGAGTCGCAAACGGAACGGCTCGGCGAGGCTCGTGCGGCGGCGTGGTCGGCGCGCGAGCAAAGTGATGCAGAAGCGGCAGCCGACGAAGTCAAACATGCTTTAGCCGAGGCCAATCGCGAATACGAACGCCGCTTTGGCCGCATCTTTATCGTGTGCGCTTCCGGCAAAGGCGCCGCTGAAATCCTGCAGATACTGCGGAAGCGGCTGCACAATGATCCCCAGGCGGAGCTTGAGGAATCCGCGGAGCAGCAGCGGCAAATCACACAAATTCGGCTGAAAAGGTGGCTCCAGGAATGAGCCATATTTCCACACACGTGCTCGACACGTCTCAAGGCACGCCTGCGAGCGAAGTGGCGGTGCGACTCGATAGGCAGGATGCGGCGGGAAACTGGCATTTGCTCGCGTCGGCAAGCACGGATCGCGAAGGGCGATGCAAGCAACTGCTACGGGAGGGTGAAAGTTTGCGAGCGGGACATTACCGCCTGACTTTCGATGCGGCAAGTTATTATGCAAAACAGAAAGTGGACGGATTCTACCCGTTCGTGGAAATCATTTTTGTGGTGCGTGAAGGGGAAACGAATTTTCACATTCCGTTGCTCCTGAGCCCGTACGGATACACGACCTACCGAGGAACTTAGACCGATGGCGGCGTTGGGCGACAATCGATACGGCAAGACCCGCGTCCGGTTGGTGCGAGTGAAACGCCATTCGGAACAGCATGATTTCTGCGAATGGACGGTGCAAATCCTGCTCCGTGGTGATTTCGCGAGCTGTTTCGAAGAGGGGGACAACAGCAAAATTCTGGCGACAGACACGATGAAGAACACCGTGTACTCGCTGGCGCGTGAGTCGTCGGCGGCATGCATGGAGGAATTTGGCAAGGAGTTGATCGATTTCCTGCTGGATCGCAACCCGCAAGTTTCACAGACGGAAGTCACCATATGGGAAAAGGCCTGGGAGCACATCGTAGCGGGCGGAAAGCCGCACCCCACTGCTTTTGTGCAAACGAGCGGGGAGCGCCAGACTGTCGTTATTTCGCGACTGCAGAACGGCGGTTTTTCGGTGGCATCGGGACTCGAAAATCTCGTAATCATGAAAACGGCGGGATCAGGGTTTGAAGGCTACATTCAGGATTCGCTGACGACGCTGCCCCAGACCGCCGATCGCCTGTTTGGTACCGCTGTTCGCGCGAACTGGAGGTACAAGACGGCTGATTTGGCTTTCGTCAAATTGCGGACGAAGATTCGGGCGATTCTACTCGCGGTATTTGCCGGGCACGAGAGCAAGTCCGTGCAGCACACGCTTTACGCGATGGGAGAAGCGGTGCTTCAGGGCATCGCCGAGGTGGATGAGATCGATTTGATCATGCCGAACATGCATTGCCTGTTGGTCGATCTGTCGCGATTCGGGCAGGACAATCCGAATGAAGTATTCGTGCCCGTCAACGAACCAAGCGGTTACATTGAGGCGTGCGTCCGCAGAAACGGATGAGCTCCTAGGCGGGATGAGCGACTACCAAGCAGCCAAACGAGCGATTGACCGCTGCCGGAAGCTGGCGAGTTTCAGCGAGGACCCCGGCGGCACGCGCCGGACATTTCTCTCCGCGCCAATGCGCGATTGCCATCGCGAAATTGCCGGATGGCTTGAGAGCCTGGGAGTCCAAACGAGGATCGACGCCGCGGGAAATCTGCGCGGTTTTTATGCCGGAGAGGAGCCGGACGCGCCGCGGTTGTTGATCGGCTCGCACCTCGATACGGTGCCCGACGCGGGTGCGTTCGACGGCGTTCTGGGGGTGGTGCTCGGCGTGGCATTGATCGAAGGGCTGGGCGGTAAGCGCCTTCCCTTTGGAATCGAAGTGGTTGGCTTTTCCGAGGAAGAGGGTGTTCGCTTCGGAGTGCCTTTTATCGGGAGTCGCGCGCTGGTAGGCGGGCTTGACGAGGATCTATTGAGCAGGCAGGACAAAGATGGCGTATCCGTTCGCCAGGCGATCGAAGGATTCGGCCTCGACGCGAGAAGACTTCCGGATGCCACCGTTGGCGATGACGTTCTCGGCTATGTCGAATTCCATATCGAGCAAGGACCTATTCTCGAGGAGCTAGGCTGTCCACTTGGCGCGGTCGAAGCCGTCGCCGGCCAGAGCCGGCTCGAATTTATTTTCGTGGGCCGCGCGAACCATGCCGGCACCACTCCCATGCACCTGCGTCACGACGCGATCGCCGCGGCGGCCGAGTGGATCACTGCGGTTGAGCGCCAAGCGCAGCGCGTTCCGGGACTCTTGGCCACGGTGGCGACAATTGCCGCAATGCCGGGGGCGGCGAATGTGATCGCGGGCCAGACGCGAGTCACTCTCGATGTACGTGACCGATCGGACGAAGTTCGGGAGCGCGAAGTGAGTGGGCTAACCGTTCTCGCTGAAGAAATCGCGAGGCGCAGAATGATGACCGTCCAACATCGGACGCTCGCGTGTCAATCGTGCGTGCCGCTGAGCCCTTCGCTGCTCGATCAAGTGGAAGAAGCAATCCGGCGAACGGGCGCTGAATCGCATCGCATGGTAAGCGGCGCGGGCCATGACGCGATGATCCTGGCCGAGAAGATGCCCGCTGCCCTGATTTTTTTGCGAACGCCCGGCGGCGTCAGCCACAGCCCCTCAGAGAACGTGCTGATTGACGACGTCGCGAAGGCGATCGAGGCTGGCTCAAACCTGCTCGGTCTGCTGGCGTCCACGCCGGCAATTCAAAGGAGAACGCACCTTGCATAATCTCGGTCGAACGCGAAGCTCGCAGCAACCGAATCATTTATTGCTGACGCCAGACACTTTTGTGCGCGCCGCTTTGCCAGGAATGAGGAACTGCACTGGAATTGTACATGTGGCTCCCGCTTTGGGCGCGGCCTTCACGCAGTACACGGCCGAATTCGAAAGTGGTGGCAAGCTAGGCGAGACCGACGCGCAGCGTTTCGTCTACGTGCTGGAAGGTGCCGTTCAGGCGGAGGCTGATGGAAAGCACAGCCAACTGGGGCCGCGCGGCTACGCGTATTTCCCGGAGGGTTCACCGCACCGGATCGTAGCGGCGCAAAAGAGCCGCCTTGCGATCGTCGAAAAACCATACCAACCGCTCAGTTCCGCAAAACCACCCTGCGCGATTCTTTCGAGCGAAGATGCGGTGACGTCACATCCCCTCGGAGACGATCCGGACCTGCAGGTTAAATGCCTGATTCCCGATACCATGAGTTTCGATTTCGCTGTAAACACCATGGTCTATCAGCCCGGAGCCGCGCTGAGCATGGTGGAAATGCACGTGATGGAACATGGATTGTTGATGCTGGAAGGCGGCGGAATTTACCGGCTCGGCGATTCGTGGTATCCGGTCACAGCCGGCGACTTTATATGGATGGGACGGTGGTGTCCACAGTGGTTCGGCGCGATCGGCAAGGTTCCCGCGAAATATCTGATTTACAAGGACTGGAACCGCCACCCGCTGCCGGACAAGCAACTGGGCAAGGGAAAATGACCCTTGCAATCGATTCGCACCGCTTGCTTTCCGAAATTGAGGAGCTGGCGCTGATTTCAGACGCCGAGCCCCCGGCGGTAACGAGAATCCTCTTCACTCCGACAGACCTTAAGGCCCGCGCATGGCTGATTGAGAAATGCCGGGCGGCGGGGCTTACGGTCCGGCAGGACCCCATCGGAAACACATTCGCTCGGTGGACTGGCTCCGATGCAGATGCCCCGGCGGTTGGCACCGGCTCACACATCGATGCGATTCCGAACGCGGGGAAATACGACGGAGTTGTGGGTGTTCTCGGCGGCCTCGAGGCGATTCGTACGCTGCAACGGAGCGGATTTCGCCCGCGCAATTCAATCGAGCTGCTCGTTCTTACCTCAGAAGAACCGACACGTTTCGGAATCGGATGCATAGGCAGCCGACTTCTTTCCGGAAGTATCTCTGCGGACGCCGTTCGACAGCTGAGGGATAACGATGGGCAGTCCGTCGAGGAAGTGCGCCGCAAGGCAAACATGAAGGGCGAACTCGAAGAGGTAAAATTGCCTGCCGGTTATTACAAGGCGTTCGTGGAACTACACATCGAACAAGGTCCGCTGCTTGAACGAGAAAACCTTGCCCTGGGAGTGGTGACAAAGATTGCCGCGCCGGCGAGCGCCTGCATTTCGATCAAGGGAGCGGGTGGGCACGCTGGAGGTGTGGTGATGCCGGACCGGGTTGACGCTCTCTGCGCTGCGGCCGAACTGATACTAGCGGTCGAAAATGCGGCGCTGGCGAGCGGATCGATTGACACGGTGGCAACAGTGGGTATATGCGACGTGTTTCCCGGAGCCGTCAACAGCATCCCGAGCCGCGTTCGTCTGAGCCTCGACGTTCGCGACACAGACCTTGCCCGGCGGGACGAGGCAATGAACGCCATTGCGCGCGCCTCGAAGGAAATTTCCGCGAGGCGGCACGTCACCACTGAAACCGAGGTGCTGAACGCAGACCCGCCGGCTAATTGCGCACCCGAAGTTGTCGAAGCGCTCTCCAGCTCTTGCGAAAAAAACGGGCTAAGCTTTCGGCCAATGATCAGCCGCGCTTATCACGATTCCCTGTTCATTTCGGCTGTGGCGCCCGTGGCAATGCTCTTCATTCCTTGCCGAAACGGATATAGCCACCGTCCGGACGAGTATGCGTCTCTCGAGCATATTGCTCAGGGAACTATCGTTCTCGCCGAGACCCTGGCAGGTTTATCCGCCTGAAGGTTTGACGGCGGATAAAATTTGAGAGTGTGATGGTTAATAATGTCTCCAACCTTCACTTCTCTCCCACGCGCGATGTCCGCGGGAATTGGGAAACCGACAGCGGACTCCATTACAATAAGCACCTGGCGCGAAAGGAGAGCGTCACGCTAGAAGTAATTCTAGGTGTGTTCTGCCACCGCTTCAGGAACTAAAGCCGAAAGCTTCGGTGGTCTGAAGCGCGTCGAAATTCAACTCAAGGAACGGGGGAATTCTTGGTCGATTTGGCGGCAGCCGCTCTTTCGAAGACGGCCCTAAACGCAGTACACCGAAGGCTGGGCGCGAAGATGGTGAATTTCGGCGGCTGGGAGATGCCTGTGGAGTATCCATCGACCGGCGGGTTGATTGCCGAACATAAAGCCGTGCGCCGAAGTGTGGGCGTGTTCGACGTCAGCCACATGGGCGATATTCGAATTCACAGCGGGCGCTCGCCCGGCACTGCGCTGGCTGCATTGCAACACATAACCATGAACGACGCCTCACGGTTGGCGATCGGTCAGGCGCAGTATTCAGCGATGCTTTACCCCGAAGGTACGTTCGTTGACGATGTAATTGTGCATCGGCTAGGAGAAGATGATTTTTTGCTGGTCATCAACGCTGGCACGCGAGAGAAGGACATCGATTGGGTGCGCAACAGTACGCAATGCTTCGATTGCATGGTTGTGGATTTGAGCGACGCCTACACGCAGATCGCAATTCAGGGCCCTCGGGCTGTGAGTGTTCTCCAAAAACTGACCGACGCAGACCTCAGCACGCTGAGAAATTATTGGTTTAGGCACAGCCGGGTGTGTGGCCTGGAAAATGTCCTGATCGCGCGCACCGGCTACACCGGCGAAGACGGCTTCGAAATTTACATTCCGTCGGATCCCGGAGCGAGTGAAGACGTATGGAAGAAATTAATGGAAGCCGGCCGCGAATTTGGCGTTCTTGCCTGCGGCTTGGGCGCCCGGAACACCTTGCGACTGGAAGCACGCCTCTCTCTCTATGGTCACGAGATCAGTCAGAGCATCAACGTTTGGGAAGCAGGCCTGGACCGCTTTTGCAAGATGGAAAAGGGCGATTTTATCGGCCGCGCTGCTCTGGCGGAGGCCCGGGCCGCCGGCGTAAGGCGCACGCTGGTTGGAATTGAAATGATCGATCGCGGGATCGCACGTGACGGCTATTGCTGCGTCGCCGAAGGGGGTGATCTCATCGGAGTGATCACCAGCGGTTCGCCTTCACCGACATTGGGGAAGAACATCGCGCTCGCCTTCGTACCGCCTGAGATGGCGGTTTTTGAAACCACGATTTACGTCGAAATCCGCGGGCAAAGATGCAGAGCCCGCGTGGTTCCGACGCCGTTTTACAAGAGAATCGAAAAGACAATCTGAGGGAGTGAGCGCATGGCGTATCCGAAGACATACCGTTACACAAAAGATCATGAATGGATCGAAGTCAAGGCCGGCTTGGGCATAGTCGGCCTCACGGACTTCGCGCAGTCTCAATTGGGCGACGTCGTTTTTGTGGAATTGCCAAACGCTGGTGCGACTCTAGAAGCGGGTAAGCCGTTAGGCACCGTGGAATCGGTGAAAACTGCTTCCGAAATCTATGCGCCGGTGTCCGGCGAGGTTGTCGAAGTTAACAGCGCGCTTAAAGATGCGCCGGAAAAGGTAAATTCCGATCCCCACGGGGCGGGATGGCTAGTCAAGGTCCGCTTGAAGAACGCCGCGGAAATCGACGCGTTGATGGATGCGGCGGCCTACGAGGCATACATCCCGTCGCCCGCCAAGGAAGCATCGCACTGATGCGCTATCTCCCTAAGAGTCCTGCCGAGCGCGACGCGATGCTCGCCGCGATTGGCGCAAAATCGATCGACGATCTGTTCTCCAGTATTCCGGAACGCTTCCGCCTGCGAGATTCGCTGAGGCTCCCCGGGCCGTACTCCGAAACAGAAGTGATCGAGTATTTTAAGGATCGCGCCAAGGAGAATTCCTTCGGTTACAGGAGCTTTCTGGGCGCAGGCGTCTATAACCACCTGCGTTCCGTGATAACAGACACGATCATTCAGCGAGGCGAGTTTCTGACCTCCTACACCCCGTACCAAGCCGAAATTTCTCAGGGAACGCTCCAAGCCATCTTCGAGTTTCAGACGATGATGTGCCAGCTAACGGGACAAGAAGTCGCCAACGCTTCGATGTGGGACGGCTCGACGGCAACGACGGAAGCCGTGCTCATGGCCGAGAGGATAACTCGGCGTCGGCGTGTTCTGGTGGGCCGGTCCCTGCACCCGGAATATCGTGACGTGCTGAAAACATACGCGAGGAGTTCCGGCTTGCAAGTTGAGGAAATTCCCTTTGGCGCGGACGGTACGCTAGACCAAAAGGCACTCGAGTCCAAGACCCGGGATGATGTCGCCGCCCTAGTGGTGCAGTCGCCCAACTTTTTCGGCGCAATTGAGTACGCGCCGGGGCTGGCGGAAACAGTGCACTCCTCGGGAGCGTTGCTGATCGTCGCCGTCACGGAGGGCGTTTCCCTTGGCCTCGTGCGGCCGCCTATCGAGGCCGATATCGTCGCATTGGAAGGCCAGAGCTTTGGTCTCGCGCCTAGCTACGGAGGTCCGTTTGTAGGCGTGATCGCCACCCACGAGAAGTTCGTGCGGCAAATGCCCGGCCGTCTCTCAGGACAGGCAGCTGACGCTCGCGGCGGCCGGGGATTCGTGCTGACTCTCGCCACGCGCGAACAACACATTCGTCGTGAGAAGGCGACTTCAAACATTTGCACCAACCAGGCGCTTTGCGCCTTAGCCGCCACGGTCCATCTCGCGTTGCTCGGTAAAGAAGGATTGCGCGAGATGGCGCAGCAGAATCTCTCGAAGGCGCATTTCGCGCTGGGCGAGCTGGCCAAGATCCCTGGCGTTCGGCGCGCCTTCGATACGCCGTTTTTCAACGAGTTTGCGATCGCATTGCCTCGGTCCGTCGAAGCAGTGAATCGTCAATTGCAGCGCGAAAAGATTGTGGGTCCCTTGTCCCTCGATTCCTTCTATCCCGAATTGACCAATCACGCGCTCGTCTGCGTTACGGAGACCACCGCTCGAGCGGATATCGAGAAGTTCGCTTCCGCGCTGCGCCTTACGTTAGGTCAGGGGAGGGAACAAAGATGAGCGGCAACATCAAGAAAGCTTCGCGTCACGTCAACCAGAACGAAGGGCTGATCTTCGAAAAATCCTCTCCAGGTAAGCGGGCTTTCGACTTACCGCCGCTGGATGTTCCCGGTGCGGACCCCGCGTCGGCTCTCGGCGCCAATCACCGCAAGGAAGGCGTGCCGGGCTTTCCTGAAGTCAGCGAGATTGAGGTCTTGCGCCATTTCACGCGGCTTTCCACGTGGAATTATGCGATCGATCTGGGGATGTATCCTCTCGGTTCCTGCACGATGAAGTACAATCCGCGAGTAAACGAATTCGTCGCGCGCCTAGACGGCATTGCCACCGAGCATCCGCTTCAACCTCAAGTGCTCTCGCAGGGTTGCCTGAAAATACTGCGGCTGCTCGAGAAGTGCTTGCTTGAAATCACGGGAATGGATGCGATAACCCTGCAGCCGGCGGCGGGCGCGCAGGGAGAGCTGACCGGGCTCCTTTTGATTCGGGCGTTCCTCGAAAAACAGGGGAACCCTCGCAAAAAAGTGCTGATCCCAGACTCGGCGCACGGCACGAATCCCGCCACGGCCGTCCTCGCGGGCTATCAGGTCGAAAACATCAGGTCGAACTCGCAGGGCCAGATCGACGTCGAAAAGCTGCGCGAGCAGGTCACTGACGATGTTGCAGCACTGATGATAACGAACCCGTCGACCTTGGGCATCTTCGAACAGCGCATTTCAGATATAGCAGACATTCTCCACGCGAAGGGCGCGCTCCTTTACATGGACGGAGCAAACATGAATGCGCTCGCCGGTGTGGCGCGACCAGGCGATTTTGGTGTGGACGCGATGCATCTAAATCTGCATAAGACCTTCTCGACGCCTCACGGCGGCGGAGGTCCCGGTGCCGGCCCTGTGGCAATGAAGAAAATTCTCGAGCCATTCAGGCCCGTCCCGATCCTTATGGAGAAACAAAACGGAGAGTTGGCGCTCGAAGACGATCGACAGGACTCGATCGGCAAAGTGAAGGCATTCTCAGGAAACTTCGGCGTCTTGGTGCGTGCTCTCGCTTACATTCTTGCGTACGGCCCCGGCATCCGCCAAGCAACGGAGGATGCGGTGCTGAATGCGAACTACATCCGCAAGCACCTGGAGTCCGTCTTCGCATTGCCCTATTCGCTGCCGTCCATGCACGAAGTTGTGTTCAGCGACGCCCTCCAAAAAAGGAATGGCGTGAACACCATGGACATCGCCAAGCGCTTGATCGACTATGGCTTCCACCCGTACACCACGGCGTTTCCGCTGATCGTCCCGGGCGCTCTGATGATTGAGCCCACGGAATCGGAATCGAAAGAGGAGTGCGACCTTTTCATTGAAGCCATGTGCGCCATCGCCGCGGAAGCGGAATCGAATCCGGATCTTGTGAAACAGGCTCCGCACACCACGCGGATCGGCCGTCTCGACGAGGTTGCTGCCGCCCGCAAGCCGGTCTTGCGGTGGAAGTCGGTGGCGGCGAGTGATAAGTCGGCTGGCGACTAATGTTGAGGTATTCGATCGGTGTCCTTACGCTCAGCATGCTCGAATGCTGAAGGCGAAGCTACTGGTACCGGGAAGAGGAACTGGACAGATGACCGTGATCTACGTTGTGACCACGGGTGGCACTATAGAGAAAGCGTATTCCGAACAAACAGGCGAAGTAAGAAATCTCGACAGTAAGATCGACCGCTACCTCCAGCTGCTAAGGCTTCCTGATTCCGACGTGCGGATTGTTCCGTTGATGAATATCGACAGTCTTCAAATGACCGATGCCGACCGCGCGGCAATTCTCGGAACCGTAAGGACTCTTCTCCAGCAGAAGGCCCCTATTCTGATCACTCACGGAACAGATACGATAGTCGAGACCGGTCTATATTTGCAGCGTGCACTGGAGAAGTTAGAGGTTCCCATCGTGATGACAGGAGCCATGGCGCCGCTTGGCTTTGAGGGTAGTGATGCCTTGCAAAATTTGACCGAGAGCCTGCTCGCGCTCCGCATCCTTCCGCCGGGAATTTATATTGTGAGTCATAACCAGGTTTTCCCGATATCAAACGTCCGCAAAGACCGTGTTCTCGGCCGTTTCGTCCGGAGCGATTAGGAGTCCGATAGACGTCTTCTGGCCATCCCGTTTTTTTGTGCGAGAAGTGAGGTTGAAGATGAAAGCGCTTGTGAAGAGCCATTCAGGACCTGGCCTTTGGCTCGAAGAAGTTCCTGCTCCTGAGCCAGGCATCAATGATGTCCTGATGCGCGTGCTCATGACCGGCATTTGCGGAACTGATTTGCACATCTACGAATGGGACGAGTGGGCGCGGTCAACGATCCACGTGCCATTGATCATCGGCCACGAATTTGTTGGTGAAGTAATCCGGGTGGGGTCGAATGTTGCCGATTTTCAGCCAGGCGACATTGCGAGCGGAGAGGGTCACGTCGTTTGCGGGCGGTGTCGCAACTGCTTGGCGGGACGGCGCCATCTCTGTGCGCACACGCTGGGTGTTGGTGTGAACCGTCCCGGCGCATTCGCCGAATACATTGTTTTGCCCATGAGTAATATTTGGCGGCACAGCCCAAAGGTAGATCTTGAAACGGCGGCTATCTTCGATCCTTTCGGAAACGCAGTGCACACGGCCTTGTCTTTCCCGGTCTTGGGTGAGGACGTGGTCATTACCGGGGCGGGCCCAATCGGAATCATGGCCGCCGCCGTCGTACGTCATGCCGGCGCCCGTCACGTTGTGATCACGGATGTCAACCCGAAGCGTCTGAAGCTTGCGGAGAAGCTTGGCGTCACTCTCGCAGTAAACAGCGGTGAAACGCGCCTATGTGACGTCCAGAAGACGCTTAAGATGCACGAGGGATTTGACGTTGGCCTCGAAATGTCGGGAAACGCGAACGCCTTCCGGGAAATGCTCGGGAATATGAGTCATGGCGCGAAGATTGCGATGCTAGGAATTCCCTCGAACGAAATTGCGGTCGATTGGAAGCAGGTTATCTTCAACATGCTGACGATCAAAGGCATTTATGGCCGGGAGATGTATGAAACCTGGTACAAAATGACGGTGATGCTCGAATCGGGACTCGACATCAAGCCGGTGATTACACATCGATTTGCATGGCATGAATATGAAAAGGGTTTCGCTGCTATAAAGTCAGGTGATTCGGGCAAGGTCATCTTGGATTGGCGCGAAGCCCAGTGACACGCGGGAGCGAGTGCCTATGTTCGAAGCCGTGAGAGCACAATATAATTCGCAGCTCGAGGAGATTCGCCGGGGCGGCCTGTATAAGTTCGAGCGCATTCTAGTCGGTCCGCAGAACCCGCGCGTCGATCTGCCCGATAAGAAGGCCGTCTTGAACCTGTGCGCCAACAACTATCTCGGGCTTGCCGACCATCCTGAAGTAGTCTCCGCCGCGCACGAGGCGCTCGACCGGTGGGGCTACGGTCTGTCGTCGGTCCGCTTTATATGCGGCACTCAGGAAATACACAAGGAGTTGGAACGTCGCCTGAGCGAATTCCTCGGCATGGAAGAGACGATTCTCTACGGTTCCTGCTTCGATGCGAATGGCGGCCTTTTTGAAACGCTCATGGATGCCGAGGATGCCATCGTTTCCGACGAGTTGAATCACGCAAGCATCATCGACGGCATCCGTTTGTCGAAAGCGCAACGCTTTCGCTACCGCAATGGCGACATGCAGGACCTCGAGGCGAAGCTGAAAGAGGTTTCGGGTGCCCGGCGAATTCTTATCGCGACGGACGGGGTGTTCTCGATGGACGGATACATCGCCAAGTTGCAGGAGATCTGCGATCTGGCCGAACGATACAAAGCGATGGTCATGGTCGACGATTCACACGCCGTCGGCTTCATGGGCGAGAACGGACGCGGGACACACGAGCACCACAAGGTGATGGGACGCGTGGATATCCTTACCGGGACGCTCGGTAAGGCGCTCGGCGGCGCCAGCGGTGGCTATGTCAGCGCGCGGAGTGGGATCGTGGACTTGCTCCGGCAGCGGTCGCGGCCCTATCTATTCTCGAACACAGTCGCCCCGGTAATTGTCGGCGCATCGCTCAAAGTGCTTGATCTCGTTACGCGGACCAAAGAACTCCGAGAGCGACTCTTTTCGAACACCCGGTTCTTTCGCGAGAAGATGTCGGCGATAGGATTTGAGATACGACCGGGCGAGCATCCCATCGTCCCCGTGATGCTGGGCGATGCCGAAGTGGCGACAAGCATGGCTGAGCGATTATTGGGGAAGGGGGTTTATGTTGTAGGTTTCTCCTATCCGGTGGTTCCAAGAGGCAAGGCCCGTATTCGCGTGCAGCTATCGGCGGCTCACAGCCGGGAAGATTTGGAGTTTGCCGTTGCGCAATTCGCGGCAGTGTGGAACGAACTCAACTTGGCCTAAGAAGGCTGCCGTGAAACCTCCCGGCTACATCTAGGTGGCATAGCTTCCTCCGTCCGTCGTGAGAGACGCTCGGGATCCGACAAGCTCCCGAGCCAGATATATGATGCGCGGGGCCGGAGGTCCAAGTCGCACATTCGAGTTCATGTCTTCGTTGGAAGGCACTGGGTCGTCGCAGTAAATTTGCGCGGAAGCTTTGGGAGGTCCCCAACCCGTGTTTGAAAAAGACTTGCTGAAGAATCGGACGATTCTGATTACGGGCGGTGGCACGGGTCTGGGACGTTCGATGGCGCTGCGATTTGCGGAGCTCGGTGCGAATCTCTTCCTGGTTGGGCGCCGCGAAGACCCGCTTAAAGAAACCGTCGAAACTTTGCGCGCCAAGGGAGGACGCGCTTCATACGCTTGCGCGGACATTCGCAATTTCAGCGCCGTCGAAGGTGCACTCCAGGCAGCGGAAAAGGATTTCGACCGTCCGTTCGGAGGAATCGATACCCTCGTCAATAACGCCGCGGGGAATTTCCTTGCGCGTACTGAGAAGCTCTCCCCCAATGCTTTCAACGCCGTCGTCGGAATCGTGCTGCAGGGCACATTCCATTGCACTCTTGCGCTTGGGCGGAAGTGGATCGAAGCGAAACAACCCGGGAATATCCTGAATATCGTCACCACATACGCAGCCGCAAACTGTGGCTCGGGCTTCGTTGTGCCGTCCGCCTGTGCCAAGGCCGGAGTACTGGCGATGACGCGCTCGCTTGCCGTTGAATGGGCTCGCTGCAAGATTCGTTTGAATGCGATCGCACCCGGCCCGTTTCCGACCGAAGGTGCATGGTCGCGTCTTATACCATCGAAAGATTTCGAGGAGCGTACGAAGAATTATCATCCGATGAAGCGATTTGGCCGGCACGATGAGCTGGCCAATCTCGCGTCCTTCTTGCTTAGCGAGCAAGCCGAATACATCAACGGCGAATGTGTGGTGATCGATGGAGGATTGTGGCTGCGCGGCGCCGGAGAGTTTAACGTGATCGACACGCCTGATTCCGAATGGGAAAAGCTCGAATCCAGTAGAGGTTGACGCAAGAGGGTGGCGGGCATATGTTTTTGCGCGGAACCGGGAACGAATATAGAGCCTGACGAAAGGTTATTGATGGCCTCACTCGATAAATACATGGCGCAGTACGACCAAGAGCACACGAATGCTCTAAATAAAGTGCTGCACGGGATCGGAATCCCGATCATCATGGCGGGTATCGTGCTCCTGATCCTGACTTTCTGGCGGATCGGGCTGGCACTTTTTGTCGGCGGCTGGGCGGCGCTCTTCCTGGGTCATCGAATCGAGGGCAACAAACCGGCGTTTTTCCAGGGCGCGATCTATTTCCTCGTCGGGCCAGTCTGGGTTGCTAAGGAAATTAAGGACGCACTGCTAGGCAAGCCTCATTCATCGAGCGCCGCGCGCTGACCTGCAAGTCTTCAAAAAAAGCGAAGTAGCAGCTCCCAGAGACAAATCGCCGCATGTGAGATGGCAAGCGCCCGTCTCGACTGCCGCCACCAATTCGACTCTAAAGAGCCTGCGCAAAGCGCACATGGCAGGCGGCGACTTTTACTGTTGTATTAGGGCGTGTCAAGTGTTAGTTACTATCACGATTTAAGGTTGGCTACGCCGCAGAACCCCGCGCTGGCCGAGGACTTGCCCAGTTGAGAAAAACACAGGGAAAACCATGAAAAGCAAGGACGGCGAATCGAGCGAATTTCGTGGGCCTTTCAACTTGGACCGACGATCATTGCTACGCTCCTCTGTGCTGATGGGAGGGGCGCTGGCAGCGCGTGCGTTATCGGGCGATGCGACTTTCGCCGCTGCCGAAGGCAACTCACCCGTCGCTACCACGAAAGCAGGAGCAGTTCGCGGGACACTCGAAAACGGAATCAACGTGTTCAAAGGCATTCCCTACGGCGCACCGCCAACGGGTTCGCTGCGATTCATGCCACCTGTGCGGCCCGCACCATGGACTGGCGTGCGCGACGCTTTGGAGTTTGGCGATCAGTGCCCTCAAGTGGCTCCCCCGCCGACGCCCGAGTGGCGGTCGTGGGCGATACAAACCGGAGAGAGTGAAGACTGTTTGGTTCTGAATGTTTGGACACCCGCCTTGCGCGATGGGCGCAAGCGGCCAGTCATGGTCTGGTTCCACGGCGGCGGCTACTCCGTCTTCAGCGGCTCCGCTGCGGTCTATGATGGCGTGCGGCTCTGCAAGAAGGGCGACGTTGTTCTCGTGACGCTCAATCATCGTTTGAATGCGTTCGGCTATTTGTATCTCGCCGAGTTGGGCGGAGGAAAATTCGCCGATTCAGGGAACGCCGGTCAACTCGACCTTGTCCTAGCACTCGAATGGGTACGCGACAACATCAGGGAATTTGGTGGCGACCCGAGCAACGTCATGATCTTTGGGGAATCCGGTGGTGGTGGAAAGGTTTCGGCAACCTTGGCTATGCCGGCCGCGAAAGGGTTATTCCATCGAGCTGCAATTGAAAGCGGTCCGGGGCTTCGTGGAATAGCACGAGAAGCAGCAACGAAAACGGCCAAGAGTTTTATGGAAGCCTTGCAACTTCAGCCCGATCAAGTGGAAGAACTCCAGAGGCTTCCGGTACCAAGGTTGCTGGAAGCCGTGAAGACTCTGACTCGAGGGATGCCTGTGGGAGGATTCGGACCCGTTGTGGACGGACGTGCTCTTCCACGAGATCCATTCACGCCCGACGCGCCAGCAGTGTCCGCCGATGTGCCAATCGTCGTCGGCTATAACAAGGACGAGACGACGATCTTGTTTCCGCCGCCGGGCGTCTTCTCGTTGGATTGGACGACGCTACCGGAAAAGCTAAGAGCTATTCTCGGTGAGCGTACCGACATGGTCGTGGAGTTGTGCCGCCAGAAATATCCGCAGGCATCCGCCAGCGATCTCTATTTTCGGATCACCACGGAGCGCGCCATGGGACTCGGTTCGATCATGCTGGCCGAGCGTAAAAGCGAGCAAGGCCAGGCGCCGGCGTTTCTCTATCGGCTTGAGTGGGAAACTCCGATCGAAGGCGGAAGGTTACGAACGCCGCACGCACTGGATTTACCGATGGTCTTCGATAACGTCGCTAAGTCCGATTCTGTGATCGGCAGCGGCGCTATCGAAGCGCAGAAGGTGGCGGACACCATGAGTTCGGCGTGGCTCGCCTTTGCGCACACTGGCAGGCCAGAGGCAAAGGGGCTCCCACACTGGCCGCCTTACGACGCAAAGACTCGCGCGACCATGATCTTCAATGTAACGAGCAAGGTCGTAAACGATCCGGATTCGGAGGTCCACAAGATTCTAAGGAATGCCTGATGATCGGGGCGCGCAGCTACTTCGCGAGTGCTGGCTTGAAATTGACGCGTGCTTCCATCATGTTAGAGTAGTTTTGAAGCGCGCGGCGGAAACACGACCTGCGCGCCACCAATTTAGGAGAATTTGCAATCATGGCTCGCGTTCAAACCGCTCGGGACGAAGCATTACCCGTACGGACGGAAATCCGCCGGAGTCGCCACAACTCGCCAAAACCGCGAGGTCCGATTCCAATCAAGGAATCACCGGCTCACGAAATTCCCGGCCTTCGGGAGCGCAAGAAGGTGCGGCTGCGCCAGGAAATAATCAAGACTGCCGTTAAACTGTTTCGCAAGCGGGGCTACGAGAACACGAGGGTTGATGATATCGTCCAAATTCTCGAAATCAGCCAGCCAACATTCTTCCGTTATTTTCCTAGTAAGGATGCAGTCCTGCGTGAAGTTGGGCGCCGCGGGTTTGCCTGCATTGGGGAACATCTCGAAACCGAACTCTCAAACGAAGCTACGACGGCGGAGCGCTTGCGGCGGATGTATCAGCATATGGCTCGCGAAGTAGAAGCGGACCGGCCATTATGGCGAGCGGTGGTGCTGTCAGGAGCTATGGATCCCGTGCGGTCACCCGACATGAGGCAGCCCGAGGAACTTACGCTCAGCCTGTTACGGCAGATTTTTGCGGAAGGCCAGAAGCGCGGAGAGATTACCCGAGATTTTCCGGTGCTTCACTTGGCTGAATTCATGGAAGGACTGTACAACACAGTCGTTCGGCAGTGGGTTGTGGACCTTACCGGCCCCCATAGACTGAGTGACCGCGTGCGGAGCGCTGTGGAATTTTTCCTACGCGCCGCCCGGCCGTAATTATCGGTTCTTCGCGATGAAGGCTGCCTTACTTCACGAATTCAAACAACCCCTCATTATTCAAGAAGTCGACCAGCCAAAGCCGGAAGCCGGGGAAGTACTCATTGCGGTGGAAGCCTGCGGGGTGTGCCACTCCGATTTGCATATCGCCGATGGCGATTGGACGCAGTTCGCGGGCATCGTGAAGAAGCCGCTGATTCTCGGCCATGAGATTGTGGGGCGCGTCGTCGAGAAGGGTGCTGGCGTCAATGAACTCCAAATCAACGACAGGGTAGGAGCTCCTTGGATTCACTGGACTTGCGGCGAGTGTGAATTCTGCTCGGGAGGGGAATGAGAACCTCTGCCCAAAACAGAAGATCACGGGCGTCACGACTGATGGCGGCTACGCTCAATTTGTGAAGGCACCAGCGAGCCACGTGCTGAAAATCCCTGACAGTCTGTCATCGGCCGAAACTGCGCCTCTTTTCTGTGCCGGTGTTACGGTGTATCGCGCGCTCAAACAGGCAAGAGTGTCGAGTGGCCAGCGCCTCGCGGTATTTGGCATTGGGGGATTAGGGCATATTGCCGTGCAGATTGGACGGGCGTTCGGTGCGGAAGTTATTGCGATTGATATTTCCGAGGAAAAGCTCGAACTCGCCAAATCACTTGGCGCCTCACACGCCTTGCACGCCGCTTCAACCGATCTGGTGAAGGGACTGCGCCGACTTGGCGGCGCGCACGTGGCGCTTGTGGCTTCGGCAGCAAAGTCGGCCTATGACTTGGCTTTCCGTTGCGTGCGGCCAGGCGGAGCCCTTCTCGTTGTGGGTCTGCCGGCGGAAAACATCTGCTTTCCGCCGATACTGATGGCGGCCGGCGAAATTCGCATACAAGCCTCCGCTGTGGGCACGCGCCAGGATCTGCGTGAAGTTCTCGCGATGGCCGTCGCCGGGAAGATTCGATGCCAGGTTGCAACTCGATCCCTCGATCAAGCTAATGAGGTGCTGGATCAATTGCGGCACGGACAGGTTTCCGGCCGCATGGTGCTTACTTTCTCCTGAAGCACTCTCCGCAAGAAAATCTGCACGTTTCGTGGCCCTGGCCGACTACGGCTTCAACTTGACGTTAGTCTCTAAAATGTGATATCCGCTATCACAATTTAGAGTGAGGCCCCGGGATGGATAGATCCGCCCGGCTGGGGGGACATGCAAGTTATTTCCCAATCACATTCAGATAAAGGGTGGAGAGGACTTTGGGCCTACTCAGAAATACCTTGACCAATGTCTGGGATGCAAGGAGGACCTATGAAATTCAGTTTAGTAACGGGCGTCTTTCTATGCTTGGCGTGCGTGTTGTTCGGGAGCCCTCGCGCCGATGCGCAGGGGGTAGGCGCTTCAGGCAGCATCACAGGAACGGTAACCGATCCGTCCGGAGCGGTAATCCCGAATGCGGTGATTGCCGCCGTGGAAACAGCTACGGGCACTCGATACGCGACCAATACGAACGGGTCGGGGCAGTATAGATTTACCGGGCTATTGCCTGCCGAGTACCAAGTTACCGCGCAGATCGCGGGATTCGGAACAGAGGTCCAGACGGGCGTGGTGGTCAACGTGGGTGCCACAGTCATCCTAGATTTCCATCTGAAAGTGGCAGCCACAGCCCAAGTGACCGAAGTAACCGGTGCGCCGCCGGTAGTGGAAACGGAACGGGGTAGCCAGGCGAATATTCTAACCGATCAGTACCTTACCGGCCTTCCCATCGATCGTCGCGACTATCTTACTTTTACGCTCCTGCTACCCGGCGTCTCGAATTCCACCAGGCTTGCGGACGACCAGGACTTTCGCGTCAAACAAACGCCGCAAAGCGGCCTGTCTTTCTACGGAAGTAATGGCCGGGGAAACAGCGTGACCGTGGACGGCGGTGAGGCCCTAGGGGATAGTGGCGATGCCCGCCTGACAATTAGTCAGGATGCAGTGCAGGAATTCCAGGTGAATCGCAGTAACTATGCCGCGGACCTGGGTGGCGCAAGCGGAGCGACGATCAACATCGTCTCGAAGTCAGGGACGAACAAACTGCACGGCACGCTTTATGGTTTCTTCCGCAACGATGCCATGGATGCGCGCGATCCGTTCGCGTTCAGCCAGGCGCTCCAGCCGGGAGCAGCGTTCAATCCCGCGGCACCTGACGAAGTCGGTTCTCCGATCAAGAACTCTTTGAATCGCCAGCAATTCGGCGGAACCGTGGGCTTCCCAATCAAGAAAGACAAGACCTTCGTGTTTGTGGCTTTTGAAGGCTTGCGACAGGATGCGCAGAACGCGGTTCCCCTGCTGACGAACACGAACTCATTGCGTCCGACCGCTGCGCAAAACGCGATCATCGCATCTCTGGCGGCGCAAGGCGGAACGACTGTGAATTGCTTCACCGGGGTTAATGTGCCTGCGGCCGTTTGCGCGGGTTTGCTCCAAAGTGCGTTGACGGTCAGTCAGTCTACGGGCCTATCGGCTGGTCAGACAGCGTTGAATGGCTTCCTCGTGAACCAGTTCGAAGCAAATGGCGGAGTGTTTCCCTACAACACGCGAGAATACCTGGGATCCGCGCGCATCGATCACCGCGTCAACGATTCAAACCAGCTTTTTTTGAGTTATCGGTACGGACATGACCTTGAGGAAAATCCCGATGTGCAATCTCTGACAGGCTTCTCAGCCGGCAGTTCGGTCCATCAGTATGACCACACCCTACAAGGGGCTTGGTTCCACGAGTTCGATCCGCGGGATCAGAATGAATTGCGGCTGCAGTATGACTACAACAGCTTTAATGTGATTCCGAATGAGCCGGGGCAGGTGGGTTTGCAAATTCCTGGTTTCGTAAATAACCTGGGAACCAATATTTTCTTGCCTGACTTTGCGATCCTCCGTCGACCGAAATTTTGGACAACGTGACCTTGGTCCGCGGCAGCCATACGATTCGATTCGGAGGCTCGGAGCTGCTTCGCGGCAATCACTCGGATTCGCACACGTTTTTTCCGGGACGCTTCGTCTTTGGCTCACTACCCGGCGGCTTGATAAGCCCGCAACTCGCTGCGACCACGATAAACCCCCTGCAGGCTGCCTCATTTGGGTTGCCGCAGGTCTATCAACAAGGCTTCGGTACATCGGATTACCCGGCGTACACGCGGCCGCTGACTGGGTTTTACTTGCAGGACTCGTGGAAAATCACGTCCAATTTCACGCTGAACTATGGAGTACGTTACGAGATTGACTCGCAGTTCGAGCCATTGAACACCTACTACGGCGATGTAAGCCCGCGCATCTCTTTTGCCTGGGATCCCTTCAGAGACCACAAGACTGTGATACGAGGCGGATACGGGATTTTCTACGGCCCCATTGATTCTCAAATTCCGCAAGTTGATCTGAGCCTGGGCGTTTTGAACAAGAATCACACTACGGTTGAGAACCAGCACAATACCCAGCAGATTCCCAATCAGGTCAACAACGCGGTGGGAACTTGCGGGGTTGGTGTGACTGCATTCGGGCCCGCCGGCGTCATCGTTCCCGGCAGCGGCACGAGTCCTTGCACGCGGTACATTTCCATTTATGTAGACCCGCTGACGCCGACTCCGCTTCCGTTTCTGCAAACATCGGCAGCCGTGTTTCAGGGGCTGTTTGCGCAAGGATTAATCCAATGCACGACACCCACACCGGGAAATGCGGCATGCATCACGCCGGCCGATGTGGCGCCGTTCGGCGTCTTTGTTCAGAATAGCGGCCAGCTATCGCCACTGACTGTGCTCTTCAGCAACCCGCCAAACTATAAGCCGCCATACTCGCAGCAGGCGTCGATTGGAATCGAGCGCGAGATTGCGCCTGGCTTCTCGATTTCGCTGAGCGGGATTTACTCGCATACGCTGCGACTTCCGGTTGCGATTGATACGAATCTGCTGAAAGCGCCGTTCAGCACGGTGACTTTGGCCAATGGGAAGAGTGTTTCCTATCGGAACTGGAATACGAGTGCAGCAACCGATCCACTCGGTGGCACGGAGCCCGGCGGATTACCTCTGTGCGGCAGACCCGTTCGCTTGTTTTGTGAATCCGCTGATCATTCAGAACAACCAATACACTGCTGCGGCGTCTGCTCTCTACGAGGGCGGCATTTTGGAAGTGAAGAAGCGATTCAGCGATCACTTCACGGTGTTCGGGAATTACACGTATAGCAAGGCTTTTGACACATCCACGGATTACAACAGCGACTACGGGCCGCAAGATCCTACGAACTTGGGATTGGATCGCGGCCTTTCTGAATTTGATCAGCGGCACAAGGTGGTAATCGCAGGCGTATTTGACAGCCCTTGGAAGCAGAGCTGTTTTGTCAGGCTTTCAACTCGCCCCGATTTTCACGTACGGCAGCGGACATCCTTTCAATTTGCTGGCGGGGGGCGAGGTCAATGGCAACGGCCATACGACCAACGAACGGCCGATCGGTGCGCCGCGCGACGCGGGCCTTGGTCCCGATCTAATTGATTTCGACATGCGCCTGACTTGGCAACACAAACTGAACGAGAACATGAACCTGCAATTCACGGCGGAGGGTTTCAACATTGCCAACCGGACCAACTTTGCCAGCGTTAACAATGAAGTCGGGCCGCTATTCGGTTTTCAGCCTGGATTCACGACCTTTAACGTGCACGGGATTCGACCCGGCACATTGCTTCCGGGCGGAGGGACGGCTACGCCAAGCACGCCGCTGGCGTTCACATCGGCATTCCCGAAGCGCGAGATTCAGCTTGGGGTGCGTTTGAGTTTTTAAGTCGATTTGAGATACGAGGAACGTCGCGATTGGCTCGCTCTGGTGCCAGGTGAATGAAGCATTTCGTCGAGCGGCGAATAGCGTGCGTGAGGTGCTTGAAGGTTGAGAGAAACGGCGCAGGCAATGAAGGTAAAGGATCTGTTTGACCTCACCGGGCGCGTGGCGGTCGTTACCGGAGGCTCTATCGGGCTGGGGCGGCAGATGGCTGAAGGGCTTGCCGAGATGGGCGCCGACCTCGTTTTGTGCGCACGCAAAAAGGAACGTTGCGAGCAAGCCGCGAGTGAATTGAGGGAACTGGGGATAAAAACGCTTGCGGTCGGCTGCGACGTGAAGAATCCGTCAAGCGTTCAGGGGCTTGCGGACGCGACGATCTCGCAATTTGGGCGGATCGACATCCTCATAAATAACGCGGGAACATCCTGGGGAGCGCCGATCGAAGAGATGCGCCTCGAGCATTGGAATAAGGTGATTGAGACGAACCTGACAGGTACGTTCCTCTGCTGCCAGGCGTTCGGCAAATTCATGACCGCGCAGAAGCGAGGAGCGATCATTAATATCGCATCGACGGCAGGGCTTAGAGGCTCTCCGCCGGATTTCCAGGCGATTGGATATCACGCTAGCAAAGGTGGAGTGATCGCATTCACGAAAGATCTGGCACGCAAGTGGGCCGCTTACAACATACGCGTAAATGCCATCGCGCCGGGATGGTTCCCGACGCACATGTCTCAAGTTGTGATCGAACGCAACAGGGAAAACATCCTCCGCGGAATTCCGTTGGGTCGATTCGGCGGCGAACACGACTTGAAAGGAGCCGCTGTCTTCCTGGCTTCCGACGCCGCCGATTTCATCACCGGGCATGTGCTGGTGGTCGATGGAGGACAATCAGCCTAGAACCCGCGAATGAAACTATGAACGTTCCGCTTACACCCGTACGATTTCTTGCGCTACGCCGAGCAACAGTTCCCTGCCAAGACGGCCGTCGTGTGCGGGCGCGAGCGCTTTACATACTCGCAATTTTCAGAGCGAGTGGGCCGTCTTGCCGCCGCGCTGCGCTCCATCGGAATTACGCCGGGCGACCGCGTCGCGTTCCTGAGCATGAATTGCCACCGGCTGCTGGAGGCGTATTTCGGAGTTTTGGAAGCCGGCGCTGTGTTGCTTCCACTGAATATCCGGCTCGGACCCGACGAGCTTGTCTACATCCTGAATAACGCGGAAGCGAAAATGCTGTTTCTTGAGAAGGATTTCTTTGGTTTGGTGGATTCATTCCGCCAAAAACTTTCCGGTGTGCAGGCCTTCTCGCTGCTTACTGACGCGCCGCAGGCGAGTTGGCTCACGTCCCAAAATTACGAGGATATGCTCGCAGTCGCCACTCCTTACCGCGCCGACTTAATGCAATTCGACGAGGATGCTGTCGCCGAAATCTTTTACACGAGCGGAACTAGCGCCGACCCGAAAGGTGTGATGCTGACCCACCGAAACATCTATCTTCAGGCTCTGAGCTCTTCATTAATACATGAGAGCTCGGCTGACACCGTCCATCTTCACACCATTCCGCTGTTCCACGCCAACGGGTGGGGCGCCGCGCACACAGTTACTCTTAAAGGCGCTTTGCACGTAATGATTTCGCGTTTTGATCCCGCCGAGATTTTCCGTCTGATTGAGCAGGAGCGCGTGGAAAGCCTCAATGCGGTGCCCGCCATGGCTATCGCGTTGGTCAACAGCCCGGAGTTTCGCAAGTATGACTTAAGCAGCTTGAAGTGGATCAATCTCGGCGGCGCGGCGTCTTCACCGTCGCTGGTACAGGAGGTGGAGAAAAAGCTTGGATGCACGTGCTACGCGGGATACGGACTTACGGAAACGGCGCCGACGCTGTCTGTTTCAAAAATGAAGTCAGGGCTCGGATGGGAAGGGGAGCAACGCTACGTAGGGCAAGCCATGGCCGGATTCGCCATTCCTGGCGTTGAGCTCCGCGTGGTTGATACGAACGACAATGACGTAGCGCGCGATGGGGAGGCGGTTGGGGAAGTGATCGCCCGGGCAGACAGCGTCATGAAGGGCTATTGGAAGCAGCCGGAGGCGACAGCAGAAGCCCTGCGGGGCGGATGGTTTCATACGGGTGACATGGCCACATGGAACGAAGACGCATACATCCTCATCGTCGATCGTAAGAAAGACATTATCGTCAGCGGCGGGGAAAATATTTCATCGCTCGAAGTCGAGAAGAGGCTTCTTGCACACCCTGCGGTCTTAGAGGTCGCGGTCATCCCCGTACCTGACGAGAAGTGGGGAGAAGTACCCAAGGCCTTGGTGGTATTGAAACCTGCCGCGCAAGCGAACGAAACGGAGCTAATTGAATTCTGCCGCGCTCGTCTGGCGCACTACAAATGCCCGCGGTCGGTTGAGTTCCGCGAAAGTTTGCCGAAGACAGGCACAGGGAAGATCCTAAAGAGAGAGCTCCGTAAGAAATATTGGCAAGGACAGGAAACGATCCGGCCGGAATTCGCTGAACCGAAGCGACATGGATCGCCTGTTTAATAAAAAGACGGGCACATGCAAGCGAGCGTGCAGATGCGGTCCCAAAACAACGGAGTTTTGAATGGATCTGAATCTAACGGCTGAAGAGCGCCAATTCAGGGACGAACTCCGCGCGTGGCTTGACGCGAACGTTACCAGTGACTGGGCTCAGTGGAGAGAGAAACCACTCGAAGAAACATTCCCGTACTTGAGAGCGTGGCAGCGAAAGCTCGATGGAGGCCGTTGGGCTGCGGTTTCTTGGCCGAAAGAGTACGGGGGCCGTAGCGCGACGCTGATGCAGCAGGCAATTTTCTGGGAAGAAATGTCCCGTGTCCAAGCGCCGCCAATGGCGAACGCTCTGGGCTTGGGCCTCATCGGCCCGACCATCATCGCTTACGGCACTGAAGGGCAAAAGAAACGCTTCGTCCCCAAAATTCTCAGCGCCGAAGAAATCTGGTGCCAGGGCTTTTCCGAGCCAAACGCCGGCTCTGATCTCGCAGGTTTGCAGACTGAAGCTCGACTGGAGGGAGACCACTACATTGTCAACGGCCAGAAGGTGTGGACCAGCTATGGCACATTCGGGGACTGGTGCGAGCTGGTTGTTCGCACAGACGCAAACGTCCCCAAGCACAAGGGATTGACGGTTTTATTGGTTGATATGAAGTCGCCGGGCGTCGAGGTCCGTCCGCTGCGGCAAATAACGGGAGAGAGCGAATTTTGCGAGCTTTTCTTCCGCGACGTGCGCGTGCCACTCGAAAATGTCCTCGGTAAAGTGAATGACGGTTGGAACGTGGCCGTCAGCACGCTTATGTACGAGCGCGGATCGTATGGAGCGCGCTTGCATCTCTTGTTCAAGCGAAATATTGACAGGCTGATTGAACTCGCACACGCGTTTCCCAGGAACGGCCATCCCGCGGCCAGCGATCCACTCATGCGCCAGAAACTCGCGCAATGTTACGGGGAGATCGAAATCATGCGCCTGAATCAGTTGCGCGCATTCAGTCGGATCACTGCTACGGGCGTGCCCGGGCCAGAAGGATCGATTCAGAAGATTTTTTGGAGTGAACTCAATCAGCGTCTCCAGCAGGTCGCGCAAGAGTTGCTGGGCGCATACGGCCAGCTAACGGCCGGGGACGAACGCGCTGTTGACAACGGCATCTGGTCCTATGGCTATCTGCGTACCCGCGGGAACACCATCGAAGCAGGCACATCCGAAGTGCAGCGCAACATCATCGGGCATTTCGTTCTAGGGCTGCCGAGGAGCTACTAAGAGGACACGATGGAATTCGGATTAAGCGAGAGCCAGAAGCTTCTCAAAGACAATGCGCGCAAGTTCTTCGCGGGTGAGTGCTCCATGACTGAAGTCCGGCGCATCATGGAAACCGATACCGCTTATGACGCCGGATTGTGGGCCAAGATGGCTGAGCAGGGCTACACGGGAATCATTTTCCCCGAGCAGTATGGCGGTGTGGGCCTGGGGAAAGTCGAATTCATTCTATTGATGGAAGAGGCCGGCCGAGCTCTTTTGCCTGGGCCGTTGTTCTCGACCGTCGCGCTGGCGGGAACGCTGATCGATGCCGTCGCCACCCCGGAAGAGAAGAAGAGATATCTCGCCCCGATCTGCGCTGGCGAGGCGCGCTCGACGGTCGCGATCCTCGAGGCAGGCGCGAGCTGGAATTTGGTTGATGTCGAGACCACATCGGCGAAGGGCAAGCTGACCGGAGAAAAATTATTCGTTTCCGACGCCATGGCGGCCGACTTCATCGTCGTGGCCGCTCGCGACGGTGTTTTCGCCGTCGATGCGAAGGCGCCGGGCCTCAACATTCAGCGAATGGAAGCGATGGATCTCACGCGAAAAGTGTATTCCGTCCGATTCAGCGGAACTCCGGCAGAACGACTGGGCGATAGCACCGGCCTGGGGCGTGCGCTCGATGTTGCCGCCACGGCTTTGGTAGCGGAAATGGTCGGTGGAATGCAGCGCACGCTCGAGCTCACAGTTGAGTACGCGAAGACGCGAAAGCAGTTTGGGAAGCCAATCGGGATATTTCAAGCGGTGCAGCACCAGTGCGCGGACATGTATCTCGAAACGGAGAGCGCCCGGTCGGCAGCGTATTACGCTGCCTGGACGCTGGAGGAGGGCGCGCCAGACGCCGCGGTTGCCGTTTCGATCGCCAAGATGTATGCGAGTGACGCTGCCCGCACGGTCGGCAATCGCGGAATCCAAGTCCACGGCGGCATGGGTTTTACATGGGAAAACGATCTTCACCTTTACTACCGCCGCGCGAAATCGTCAGAAACCTCTCTCGGGGATTCAACCTATCACCGCGAGCGTATTGCACAGCTTGTGATTGATGCCGGCGCTGTTTCCGTCCAAAGCGCCTAGCCATTCCGCAACGGAAATCCAATGAGCGATCTCGTCCAACTCACGAAAGACTCCGACATAGCAATCATCACGATCAACAATCCACCGGTAAATGCTCTAAGCCCCGGCGTCCCCGAGGCCATTTCTGAAGCCATCGAAAAAATAGGCAAAGACGACGCGATTCTTGCCGCTGTGCTGGTTGGCGGCGGACGCACATTCGTTGCCGGTGCGGATATCAAGGAATTTGGCAGGATGACTTCCGGCAAGAACACCCGAGGCCCGGGACTCCTGCCGCTGCTTCTCCAGATTGAGGATTCCCGGAAGCCTATCGTGATGGCGATTCACGGCACCGCGCTTGGTGGCGGCCTGGAGTTGGCGATGGCTGGTCACTACCGCGTGGCTGCGTCCGGAGCACAAGTTGGGCAGCCAGAAGTGAAACTGGGCATTATTCCTGGAGCCGGGGGGACCCAGCGTTTGCCCCGCCTTGCCGGCGTAGCGAAGGCCGTCGAAATGTGCGCAGCAGGTTATCCGATCAAGGCGGAAGAGGCGCTCCAATTCGGCATTATCGACCGAATTATCGAAACCGATTTACTGATCGGCTCTGTTCGTTTCGCGCGCGAGATTGCTGGAAAGCCGCCTCTAAAAACTCGCGAGCGTACGGAAAAACTGGGGGCAGCCGAACAGAATGCACCGATCTTCGCAGCCGCGCGCGAAACCGCGCGAAAAAAGCAGCGCGGAATGATTGCCCCGTTCGCGGCAGTTGACGCAGTCGAAGCCGCCACGAAGCTACCTTTCGATCAAGGCTGCCAGCTAGAGCAAAAGCTTTTCTTGGAATGCCTGCATTCGGATCAATCCAAGGCTCTCATTCACGTTTTTTTCGGCGAGCGCGCAGTCGCCAAGATTCCCGATGTGCCGAAGGACACGCCGATCATTCCAGTGAACAGCGCGGCAGTAGTGGGCGCCGGGACGATGGGCGGCGGCATCGCCATGGTACTTGCGAATGCCGGCATTCCCGTGCTCCTCAAAGAGACGGATCAGGCGGCGCTCGGCCGCGGGCTGGCCAACATCCAAAAGAATTACGCAAGCTCAGTGAAGCGGGGACGCTTCACGCAGCAAGACGTCGACGAGCGGTTGAACCTGATTCATCCCGCGCTCACCTATGACGGCTTCGGGGAGGTTGACCTGGTCATTGAAGCTGTTTTCGAAGGCATGGCGCTCAAGAAGCAGGTCTTCGGTGAACTAGATCGGGTATGCAAGCCCGGTGCCATCCTGGCGAGTAATACCTCGACCCTGAACATCGACGAAATCGCGTCCGTCACAGCCCGGCCGGAATTCGTCATCGGCACACATTTTTTCAGCCCCGCGAATGTGATGCGCCTACTCGAAATTGTTCGCGGAAAGAATACCAGCAAACGGGTAATTGCCACGTGCATGCAGCTCTCTAAGAAGATTGGGAAGATTGGGGTCCTTGTCGGGAATTGCCGAGGCTTTGTCGGCAACCGCATGTTTCATCCGTATGTGCGTGAATCTGTCTTCCTCGTCGAGGAAGGTGCGAGCGTCGAAGCGGTAGACAAAGCGCTGTATGAATTCGGAATGGCCATGGGGCCGCTGGCTGTAGGCGACCTTGCGGGACTCGATGTTGGCTGGCGCGTGCGCCAAGAATATAGTCATTTGGAGAAACCGGGCGTTCGCCGGCCAATTGCCGGCGACCGCTTGTGTCAACTTGGCCGCTTTGGGCAGAAAACTCACGCCGGCTGGTACAAGTATGACGAGAATCGAAATGCTAGTCCCGATCCTGCAGTCGCCGATGTTGTTCGCAAATGTGCTGCAGAAGCGGGAATCCCGCAGCGTACGATTCTCACGGACGAAATCGTCGATCGTTGCATCTATGCGCTGGTCAACGAAGGCGCGCGCATACTCGAAGAAGGCTACGCACTTCGCGCGGTCGATATCGACATCATTTTCATCAACGGGTATGGCTTCCCTGCTTATCGCGGTGGACCGATGTGGCACGCCGATACCGTAGGGCTTAAGAAAGTTTACGAACGTGTTTGCGAATTTCACCGGCAACACGGCGTGCTTTGGGAGCCATCTCCGCTGCTAAAAGAGTTGGCCGGTCGAGGACACACCTTCGCGGATTTCAGTAGAGAGAGGAGCATAGCGCCTGGCGCCTGAAAACCCGGAACTCAAGCACGTGACCCCGTTTCAGCCCTGGGACTGTCCCCTCGGAGAAGCTACGTGAGCCGCATTTTCCTGGTGCGTCACGCACAAGCTTCTTTCCTAGAGCCCCACTACGATAAGCTCTCCCCCATCGGCGAGACTCAAGCCCGCTTGCTCGGCGTGTATTGGGCATCGCGAAATATCGCGTTTGACCGCGTCTGCTCCGGACCGCGCGTCCGGCAAATCGATACGGCGAAACTCGTGGCCAGCGCCTACGGGCGGTTGAGAGTTTCGTTTCCCGAGCTAGTCGTAATGGAGGAATTCGACGAATATCAGGCTGAGGACGTGCTGCGGAAGAGCATCCCAGAACTTCTCCAGAAAGATGCTGAGATTCGCGACTTGCACGCTACATTTCAGAACGCAGACAGTCCTGAAGAGAAACGCAAGAGTTTTCAGCGGATGTTCGAGGTCGTAGTAGGCAGGTGGGTCGACGGACAGCTTGCCTTGCAAGATGTAGAATCCTGGCCTCAATTCTGTTCGCGAGTGAACCGCGGACTCTCGAAGCTCACATCCAGCAACACCCGCGGCGAGCAGGTGGTCATCTTCACCTCTGGCGGCCCGATTGGTGTGGCAGTGCAGCGCGCCCTGAATCTTTCGCCGCGAGATACGCTGCGCATAACGTGGATGTCGCGCAATTGCTCTTACAGCGAGTTTTTGTCTTCGGGCGAGCAATTCACATTGAGTACGTTCAACGCGTTCCCGCATCTCGACGATCCTTCATTGCTGACTTATCGATAGCGCATTGGAACAGAAAGAAAATGGCTGATTTTCGAAACCACCCTGAGGCCGTCAGATCGGGCGAGGAACTGGACCTGGCCAGGCTCGAACCGTTCTTGCGAAGCTCCTTTCCTACTGAACCGGGCGCTCTGGCCGTCGAGCAATTTCCCAGCGGCCATTCCAATCTGACCTACCTGCTCCGTATCGGCGAGCGAGAAATCGTGCTGCGCCGGCCACCTTACGGCAGCAAAGTGAAAACCGCGCACGATATGGGCCGCGAATATCGCGTGCTGTCGAAACTGCATTCTGCTTATCCGCTGGCGCCGAGAGTTCTGCTGTACTGTGATGACGAGTCCATACTGGGCGCGCCCTTTTATTTGATGGAACCCATCCAAGGGATCATCATCCGCCGCGATCCGCCTGCGGGCCTGCCGTTCTCAGCCGAGACCGTACAGCGTCTCAGTGAATCGTTCGTCGACAATCTTTCCCGTCTCCACGGGTTGGATTACAACGCAATTGGACTGGACGCTCTTGGCAAGCCGCAAGGGTACCTAGCTCGCCAGGTGAGCGGCTGGATTGATCGCTATTACGGTTCGCAGACACACGATCTTCCGGAGATCGCGCGCATCGCCGCTTGGCTAAAGGACCACATGCCTGCAACGAGTGAAGCCGCGCTCATCCATAATGACTACAAGTACGACAACGTCGTGCTCGATCCAGGGGACCCTACCAAGATCATCGGTGTGCTGGATTGGGAGATGAGTACGATCGGAGATCCACTCACTGATCTAGGCACCACTCTGGCTTATTGGGTCGATCCGCAAGATCCAGACGAGTTGCAGAAAATTCGTTGGGGTCCTTCGACGTATGCTGGCAGCCTAACGCGTGCACAGCTCGTCGAGCGTTATGCGCGTGCGACTGGCCGTGACGTGTCCACAATGCCTTTCTACCTCGCGTTCGCTCGATTCAAGGTCGCCGTAATCGTCCAGCAAATTTACTGGCGCTATCACCAGGGGCTGACAAAAGACGCGCGCTTCGCCTCGATGCCAGAAGTCGTCAAAACTCTTCTCCGCGCTGCAGTGCAATCTATCGAAAGCGTATCAATTTGAGCCGCGGTTGCTCCTAGCGATGCTGCGGTGCCCGCTTCTTGGGAACCGGCTTCTCATCCATAGTAGCGGACGATCCATTCCGCCACGCAGTGAGGTTTATCGCTATCCTGACCTTCCACCGCTATCGCGAATGTGGCTTCAACGGTGTCCGGAAGCTCTTTCACGGAATGGACCCTCACGCGGGCGCGAACCTGTGAATCGGAACGCACTGGAGAAGGAAAGCGGACCCGATTTAAGCCGTAGTTGATGCCCATCCGTACGCCGCTGCGAATCTCGATTGCCTCTCGCATGAAGTGGCTCACTAGCGACAGCGTCAAGAAACCGTGCGCGATCGTCGTGCCGAAAGGCGATTCTCTTTGCGCGCGTTTGCGGTCCACGTGAATCCATTGCTGGTCGTCGGTGACTTCCGCAAATTGCTGAATGCGATCCTGCGTTACCGCAAACCAATCCGTCAAGGCGATCTCGCGGCCCACGAAATCGCTCAGAGAGCGCGGCGTCTCGATCACGAGTGGAGGCATGAAATCTCCTTCTGGCTACGACTGGACGCGACGACCAGGAATTTGGTCGCCGTTAAGGCGCAGAACGCGCCGGGGATTTAGTCGGCTTTCTCAGTTCGTTTTTGGCAATCGCTTCCATGTGAACTTCGTCTGGTCCATCAGCCATTCGAAGTGCCCGGACGCCGGCCCAAGCGGCGGCGAGAAACGTATCTTGCGAAACGCCGGCGCCGCCGTGCGCCTGAATCGCCCGATCCAGAACTCGCAGGGTCATGCTTGGCGCGACTACCTTGATCATCGCGATTTCGGCGCGCGCCTCTTTGTTTCCGACGGTGTCCATCATGTAAGCCGCTTTCAGAGTGAGCAGGCGGGCTTGCTCGATTTCCATACGCGAGACTGCGATGTCGGCCCGGATCGTTCCTTGTTCGGCGAGCGGTTTACCAAAGGCTACGCGGGATCGCACACGTTTGCACATTGTTTCGAGTGCGCGTTCCGCCACGCCGATGCACCGCATGCAGTGATGGATGCGACCGGGCCCGAGGCGTCCTTGCGCGATTTCGAATCCACGGCCTTCGCCCAGCAAGATGTTCGATGCCGGCACGCGGACATTATCAAATGTGACTTCGCCATGCCCATGCGGCGCGTGATCGTAACCAAACACCGTAAGCAACCGCTCAACCTTCACCCCGCGCGCGTCCATTGGCACCAGGATCATCGATTGTTGCTTATGAACAGATGCCGAGGGATCGGATTTGCCCATGAAAATGGCAAACTTACAGCGCGGGTCGCCCGCCCCGGACGTCCACCACTTCCGGCCGTTGATCACATACTCGCCGCCGTCCCGCACAATACTCGCTTCGATATTCGTCGCATCCGACGATGCGACTCCAGGTTCCGTCATCGCGAAACACGAGCGGATTTCGCCTGCGAGGAGCGGTTTCAGCCATTTCTCCTTTTGCTCTGGAGTGCCGTATCGCGCCAGCACCTCCATGTTGCCTGTATCCGGCGCTGAACAATTGAAGACCTCCGGCGCAATCGCGCTCCGGCCCATGACCTCGCAGAGGGGCGCATACTCGAGGTTTGTCAGTCCTACGCCGTCCTCACTGTCGGGCAGAAACAGATTCCAGAGCCCCGCAGCGCGAGCTTTGGGTTTGAGCTCTTCAGTGATTTTTGCAGGCAGCCACCGATTGCGTCCGATCTCATCGAGAAAGCGCTGTTCGTTTGGATAAATGTATTCGTCCATGAAGGCCTGCAGGCGGCGCTGCAGAGCCTTCGCTTTGTCGCTATATTCGAATTTCACTTGGAACTCTTACCTGCCGGTGAAAGCGGGAGCGCGTTTCTCGATAAAATGCGCCACACCCTCTTTGAAGTCTTCGCTCTTGAAGCTCGCAAGTTTTTCGCGCTCGGAGCTTTCGAAGGCTTCCGAGAGCGTCTGGAACATCGCGTCGTAGACCTGGCGCTTGATCACACGCAGCGAACGGGGACTCACGCTAGATGCCATATCGCGCGCATTTTCCCCAACCTTCTCCAAGAAGGCATCGTTCGGGAAAACTTGGTTCACCAACCCCATGCGAAGCGCCTCGGCCGCGTCGACCGTGCGCGCCGATAGAAGCAAGTCGAGCGCGTTTGGGAGGCCGACAAGACGCGGCAGCATCCATGCCATTCCATACTCGGCGATCAGTCCACGCCGAGCGAATGCGGTGCTGAACCGAGCGGCGTCCGAGGCCCAGCGCAAATCGCAGTACAGCGCGACGACCAGACCCAGGCCAACGACCGGACCGTTAATCGCGGCGATCACGGGCTTTCCGACCGCGGGGAAATAGGAGTACTTCTTCTGAAAATCACTCCGAACGTCTTCCCGCGTTACACCGGTTTGCAGCGCTCGGTCCCGCGTGCCTTCGTCAAGACCCCGATCCGCGACGTTGCTGAGGAGTGACATGTCGGCGCCGGCGCAAAATCCTCGTCCCGCTCCGGTCAGCACGATCACGCGAACCTGATCGTCTCGCTCGGCGTCTTCGATCGCCGAACGTACCTCCTGCTCCATCACGGCGGTCCATGCGTTCAGTTTTTCCGGACGATTCAGCGTGATAGTCGCAACCCGGTCCGCCACGTGGTAGATAGCTTCCATACTCGCCGAGATTATATCCAACTAGAATCCGTTAGTCTCTCTCATATGGAACCAGCTATCAGAACCCAGGCGCCTCTGACTGCCGGCTAGATTCATCGTCAATTTCTTGTATTCTTCAGAAACACTTGAGTTTGGCCGAAGTCATCGCTTGCTGGAAAAAAAGCGACCACCGAACTCGCGTTGACATGGAATCCTGCCAGCTACTCCCGACAGAGAACTCCGAGAGCGACTCTTTTCGAACACCCGGTTCTTTCGCGACAAGATATCGGCGACAGGATCTGAGATTGGCGTTGCGCCACGCGTGGTTTTCGTGCCCTGAAATGCTGCCGCCCCGAGCCGACGATACGATCCAAAACGGACTGTACAACACCTTGCAGTGATGTAGACTCACGTATTCGTTGAAGCGACCGAGCCGCTTTTGGCGACGCAGTCATGGCCAATCCTTCAAAATCGAATCGCTTGCCACGACCGCTCGAAGGCGTGACCGTGCTCGACATGACCGTGGCGCTGGCGGGTCCGTTCGCAACCCTGCTGCTGGCTGGCCTCGGCGCGCGCGTGATCAAAATCGAAAACCCCGCAGGCGGGGACACGTCTCGCAGCAACGCTCCCTATCTGGGCAAGAACGGTGCAACTTTAACTCGCGAGAATGAGGACGACGTCTCAATTTCCGCGCTTAATCGTCTGCGGAATAAACTCAGCATTACTCTCAATTTGAAGGCCCCCGAAGCGCGAGAAGTTTTTGCCGATCTGGTCAAGCAAGCAGACGTCGCAGTAGAAAATTTCAGCCGGGGAACGCTCGAGCGATTAGGAGCGGGATATGCGCACGCCTCTAAAATCAATCCGCGCATCATCTACTGTTCCATCACCGGGTTCGGCAGCGCGGGCGACCCGGGCTCCGGAAAAGCGATGGACACCATTATCCAGGCGCTGAGCGGCGTGATGCTGACGTCGGGCGAGCCAGACGATCCCCCCGTTCGAGTCGGCGTGCCGTTCGCCGATTTGTGCGCACCGCTGTTCGGAGTGATCGGGGTCCTCGCAGCGTTGCATCAGGTCAAAAACACGGGAATAGGGCAGCACGTGGACATTTCCATGCTTGGAGCCCTGACGATGATGGTCGCATGCGAATCCTACGACATCCTGGAACGGTGCGGCGTGCCCCTGCGAACCGGACAAACCGTTCCGCGGCTGGCACCTTTTGGAATATACCCTACTCGTGACGGGTTCGTCGCCGTGTGCGCGCCTACCGACTTGTTTGCCGAGTCACTTTTCATCGCCATGGGCCGGCCGGAATTGGCAACCGGCGATCGGTTTGCGACGCGCGATCTGCGCGTCAGAAATTCAGACGAATTGAACATGCTGGTTGAGAAATTTACGCGCTCCATGACGACAGCGGAGGCAATCGCCAAGCTGGATTCGGCGGGAGTGCCGTCGGCCGAGGTCCGACATCCCGACGCAGCAATGCGGGACCAACAGGTGATCGCCCGGCGCGAAACGGTGCCGCTCGCTCATCCCAAGTACGGCGACGTGGGCGACGTGTACGGAATGGGCATGCCGATTCATTTCTCGGCCGCGACTGCGGAGTTCGACCTCCCGGCGCCGTCCCTGGGAGAACACAACGAAGCCGTGTACGGCGGGATTTTGGGATATTCTCCTAAAAAGATAGAAGCGCTGCGGTCGCGAAAAGTGATCTAACCGTCTCCGATGCCCGAGCCCACGAGCGCGGCCATGCGTCTGGTATGGCATTACGAAAACCCAATGGCGCAAGCGTTCGAGGCCCACTGCGCGGGCATTCCCGTTGTTGGAATAACTTCCAATACCATTCCGTGGGAATTGGTGCGAGCGGCCGGGCTTTTCCCGGTGATGCTCTGCGCCCAGGGGCGCGTAACTCCGGCGGCCGACGAATACATGGAGGCAGGTGTCTTCCAGGCGCGGATTCGCCAGATTTTCGACAGCGTTGTCCGCGGCGAGTGGGACTTTCTACGTGCTATTCTGGTTCCACGCACATCTGAGCAGGAATATAAGTTGTTCCTCTATCTGCGCGAGGTCGCAAGGGAGCGCCCCCGCGACGGAATGCCGACAGCCTACCTCTACGACCTGCTGCATACACGGTCGACGGAATCGCGCCAATATGGACTCGACCGAACACGCGAGCTGAAGAAACAACTGGAGGAACTCAGTGGGCAGCCCATCGGCGCGGACGCGCTGCGCGAGGCAGTCGCCGAATCCAATGCAGCTCGCGCGGCGGTGCGGCGCTTGCTTCGGCTCAGGCACGACAGTCCGCGGCTGAGCGGTACGGAGGCGCTCCGATTGATTGGCCCCTTTTGGTTCATGTCCCGCAAGGAATTCACGATGCTCGCCGTGGAAGCAGCCGAAGATCTCGAAGGTCGCGAGACGCTGCCCGGTGTGCGACTTTTGGTGACAGGCGCTCCGCTCGATCGCGTGGGGCTGCACGCGGCGCTTGAAACGCGTGGAGCGGTCGTGATCGCGGAAGACGACTGGTGGGGAGCGCGAAGCGTGGGCCCTGATATCGACGCCAGCAACGATGTTCTTACGACAATTTTTGAGCACTATTATCTCGAGGCACCGAGTCCGCGCGTGTTTCCGCCGGAGGCTGCCGATCAATGGTTTCGATCCAGCGTGACGAACGGAGTCGATGGCGTCGTATTTTACTTGCCGCCGGAAGATTACGTGGCAGGGTGGGATTATCCGAGGCAGAAGCAGTTTCTCGACGCCCTTGGAATTCGCAGCCTCGCAGTCCGAGAGGAAGCGGGAGCCGGCGTGCTGAGTTTGAAGACGCGCGACAGCATCGAACAGTTTGTGCGAGCGGCGGCGAGGAAACGCTAGGGGCCATGTCCGAGAAGCAACTACAATGCACGGCAAGTGCCGGCGCGTACCAGAAACAATGGTTCGCGCAGCTGCGCCACGATGTTTTTGAGAATCACCGTCCCTACGCCATTCTTCAGGCAGACATGCCATTCGAGCTTTTCCATGTCATGGGCCTGCCAGCGGTGAGCAATCAATGGTGGTCCGCGATGATCGCTGCGAAACGCCTGGCACCGAGTTATCTCGATGCGATGAACTCGAAAGGATTCCACGACGGACTCTGTCGATATTGCAGTCTGTCCATGGCTTGCACGCTGTGCGGCGATCCCTTGCAAGCACCTTGGGGCGGTCTGCCGAAACCCGTGCTGCTCTCCGCGAGGCTAACGTGCGATTGCATCCAGCGAGTTTTCTCCATCTGGGCGGAGGCATTAGGAACGGAGTTCTTTCCGCTGGATAACCCCGGCCCTGCGCATCTGCCGCCGCGCTGGTGGGAACTCAGCCGCCATCGTTGGCGCGAGCTATTCGAGGAGCACCGGCTTGGTCTGACGGTCAAACAGCTACGCGCGTTGATCGCCGTGCTCGAGCGAATCACCGGAAGGAAATTCGATGTGGATGCTCTTCGCACAGTGATGGAAGGGGTGAACCGGCAGGAGGAATATTTTGAGGAAGTCCGGGAACTGATCTGCAAAGCGCCAAAAACTCCCGTGCGCATGAACGAACAGATTATTAACGTGATGGCGGCACAATGGCTGCGGGGTAGCGATTGGGCCGTCGGGCACGCGAAGAAGTTTCGGGATGAAGTGAAGTCCCGGGTCGAAGCAGACGTCGCGGCGTGCCCTGGGGAACGACGGCGGCTCATGTGGGTCGGCGCGGGATTATGGCACGACACCGATTTTTATACTGTGTTCGAAGAGAAGTACGGTGCTGTGTTTGTGTGGTCCATGTATCTGGCGTTTGGACCCGACGGCTATATCCGCTACGGACTCGAAGATCCCCTGCTTGCCCTGGCGAGCCGCACCGTGAGCATGAACGAACAACTTCATCTGCCTCCCTGGGCAAATGAGTGGATCGTGGACCAGGCTAAACGCCATCGAATCGACGGAGCGCTGGTACTCACTCCGCTGGGCACGAAATCCTCCGCCGCGGGCAATCGTTTCATCGAGCGCGCACTTGAGCGGGTGGGCATTCCTGTTCTCCCGGTCTTCACGGACATGGTCGATCCTCGAAACTGGAACGCTGCGGAAATGATTGAGCGCGTAGGCCAATTCATCGAGGCGCGTTTGTGATGGAAGCGCCAGTAAGCAAAAAGTGGATCGTGCCATTCGTGGCCACGCTCTTCGGCATGATGGCGCTACAAATCTCAAGCCTCGGCTTTGCGCCACTGCTGCCACATATTCAAAAAGCGTTCGGCATGTCCTATTCGCAGATAGGCCTCTTCACAGGAATATACGGGCTTCTGGCAATTGTTTTGAGCGTGCCGGCCGGATTAGCCGCGAAGTACTTTGGAGAAAAGCGAGTCCTGATTGCGGGTTTGGTGGTGGTGGCTCTGGGACTCGGCGCGCTGAGCGTGGCCAGAAGCTTCACGGGGGCATTCCTCGGACGCGGACTTTGGATCGCGGGCTATCGCTTTGCGCTCGTCTGCGTACTGACGGCCGTAGGGCTTACGTGCCCACCTGCCCTGCGAGGCCGAACGATGGGAGTCCTCGGCGCCATGTCGTCTCTTGCGTCTGTGATTGGAGCGCCCTTCGGAAGTTCCATTGGGCAGGCCTTGGGTTGGCAAGAAGGCATTCGCGCATTTAGCTACGCTGCACTTTTAGGCGCTGGGGTGGTCGCGATCTTCTATCGCGATCCGCAGGCAGGCTCGGGGCGCGCGGAAGTTCATTCCATCGGTGAAACTCGCGCAAGTGGCGTGGCCACGCCAAGCGCGTTCCGCGTGCCCGTGGTATGGGCGCTGGCGCTTCTTTTCGGCTTGGTCGGCATGCCGTCGTTCAGTGTGACCTTTTTTGTTCCGTCGGCGGCTGCGTCAATATTCAGGCTGGACGCCCTGTCAGCATCGTGGATCATCAGCAGCGGGTATCTAGCCGCGATATTTCTCAACCTTATTGTTGGGTATCTCATGGACCAGCACAACAAATGGATCGTAATGGGAGTGCTGATGACTCTCCTGGTTCCTTCGTGCGTGGCGATGACATCAAGCCATCTTCTGGTCTTTCGAATTGGCGCAGGGTCGATCCTGGGTATTGGATTTACTGCGACGAACCAGATATACGGCATTGCCGCCGATGTTTTGCGCGGACGCCAGACCGGTAATGTAATGGGTATCGTAAGTTTGGGAGCTGGAGTTTGCGGATATCTCGGACCGCAGATGCTGGGAGCTTTACGCGATTGGACTGGAGGATTCGCAGCGGGGTGGTACATGATGGCGACGATTGCTGCCGTTAGCGTCGCCGAGTTTGTGTTTCTCGGCAAGTACAGCCAAAGTGAAACGCAACGTCGGAAATTGATATTGGCCGGACCAGCTTCCTAAGACGGAGAGCCAGGTTCGCGCTCCGGATCGCGGCTTGTGAGTCGCCTTCTGATGGCTCCGAATGGCGTTGCCTAATCTCGCTGACAAGTCACGGGAGGATCCGTTGGCGTTATCGCGCATGTGTCGTGGGTCCGCTGGCTAAGCGCTGCCGAGTGGAGCGGGCTCACTACAGTAAGGAGGGAATACTAAATCTTTCGATAGCCATGGGCCGACCTTAGGGACGGGAGGTGATTGACGGTTTGCCCGAAATGCCGGAGAATATTCGACGCAAGAGCCCAAACGCTGATTTTGTTTTTCTGACCGCTGCTGGGAGTCCGATTTCATCCGCGTCTTCGTTCATGAAGCCGTGGAGCACTGCTTGTATCAAAGCGGCGATTCGGACAAAGTGTTTTCTGTACGGTCGGAAAGTTTGATTACGACTTTGACGTTTCTGTTGCACCAAAATAGTGCAGTATCAATTCTAAGTTCATGAATTGGGAGGTCGTACAATTGGCAGTACATCAGATTCTGGATCTGATTATCCTGGTTCGAGTCCAGGCCTCCCAGCCAATCTCCTCATCGTTCTGCTGACATTCACCAGCCTTATTGCAGGGTGACCTGAACGGTCGCAGACCGCGTCAGCGTTCCGGATGTCGCCGTAACAGTCAGCGTATAATTGCCCGCCGGCGTTGACGATCCTTTTGTTGATGAACCGCACGCCGCTAAGCCGATCGCACTGAGCACCACAACTGCTGCAAGCGCCAAACCGATCGGGCGGAGCCTGCGCAATCTGGGAGCAACGAACCCCACGGCCATCAGCATGAGCGTCACAAGAGACGCGACCAACCCGAACGGCCGCAAAGCTGCCGGAGGGAAGGTCGACGGATTCCGCACAGGACCCGCCATCGCTTTTCCAGTTGTTGTCAGAGTAAGGGCCGCAGTCGTCGTGGTACCTGAGGGCGTGATCGAGCTCGGAGTCACGGTGCAAGTCGATAGCGCCGGTGCGCCCGAGCATGCAAGGGAAATCAATTGGTTGTAGCCGCCAATCGATGTCACCGTCAGCTGCGAATTTGCCGTACCTCCCGGTTGGATAGCTGAAACCGCCGATAGACTGAGCGAGAAGTCTTGCCCGGTTCCCTGCAGTGTAATCACCTGAGGACTTGATGCCGCATTGTCCGAGATCGTAACGGTGGCCGTGCGCGCACCGCTCGCCGTTGGTGTAAATGTCGCGCTGATTGAGCAGTGCGCCCCGGCAGCGATGGGAGAAGTACACGTATTGGAAACCGCAAAGTCGCCGCTGTCGGCGCCACCCGCGACAATGCCCGCAATGGTTAGCGGCGCATTACCGTTGTTTGTCAGCGTTACCGTTTGCGAGGCGCTGGTTGATCCCACTCCTGTTCCGGAATACGTCAAGTTCGTCGCGGAGAGATCAGCGGTCGGTTGCAGCAGTCCCTGCCCCGATAAGGTAATGGATTGGGGGCTATCCAGGGCGTCATCCGTGAGTGTGACTGCAGCGTTGCGAGCTCCCGCCGCGCTAGGAGTGAACGTCACATTGACTGTGCATGTATCGTGAACGGCTACCGTTGCACCACAGGAGCCGGCAGGAGCTAAAGTGAAATCTCCGGCGTTTGTTCCCGTCACGGCGATGCTGGCAATATTCAGCGTCACATTTCCGGTGTTTGTAAGCGTTACGGATTGAGGCGTGCTAGCCGTCCCCACGGTCTCGCCGGAGAACGTAATCGTCGTGGCGGAAAGTTTAACGGCTGACGCATTCACGCCGGTGCCCGTCAATCCGACCGTCTGCGGGCTGCCAGGAGCATCGTCGGACACGCTTAGGCTGCCATTGCGGGCGCCTACGGCGCCCGCCGTGAAAGTCACATGCACCGTGCAGACCGCGGCTGAGGCTAAAGTTGTCCCGCAGTCCGTTGTATCGGAGAAATCGCCGCTATTCGTGCCCGTGAAGCCAATCGTTGTGAACGTCACGGTCTGCGAAGTGGAATTCGTGATCGTGAAGTCCTGTACAGCGGAGGCCGCCCCAACCGCCTGGTTTCCAAAGTCGAAACTGCCAGGAGAGATCGACAGGGTTGGAATGAGGACTTCCACCGTGCTGGAAGAATTGTCGGACACCGCGATTCCCAATCCGCCGCCGGTGTTGAAGTTGCCAACCTCCACACCGAAGGGAAAATTCGCGTTAGGAAATGCTACCTGTTGCGCTGCCTGGAAAGTCCCGTCGCCATTGCCCAAAATAATTCCTATCTCGGCCGTGCTCGATGCGATAGCCAAGTCTATCTTTCCGTCCGCGTTGAAATCTCCCGCGCCCACGGTGATTGACGTTAGCCCTACCGGGATCGGCTGGGCTGGAAGGAAAGTTCCATCGCCCACTCCCGCAAGAAAGTAGAGATTGTTATCTGATTGGCTTGTGGCGATTATGTCCAGCTTGCCGTCGCTATTGAAATCGCCGATCGCGACATCCGATGGCGCGGGGCCTGCCGCATACTGTTGCGCGGGTTGGAATGTGCCATCGCCCACTCCCAGCGATACCGAAACGCTTGAACCGGACCAATCACCTGCCACAAGATCGAGATTGCCATCTCCGTCCAAGTCCGCTGCGCGGATGAAGATGGGATAGCCATTCACACCATACGAAACAGCTGGTTGAAACGTCCCGTCTCCATTGCCAAGCAAAACGAATATTTGGCGGTCGACGTAACCTGCAACTGCGAGATCTAATTTGCCGTCTTTATTGAAGTCTCCCGCGACCAACCCGTAGTTAGTGAACCCTGCCGCGGTTGATATTGGGGCTTGAAAAGTCCCATCCCCATTGCCGAGGAGAATGGAAATCCCTGAGGTCGATTCGAATCCCACGGCCAGATCGGGCTTGCCGTCGCCATTGAAATCACCTACCAAGACGCTAAACGGAAGACTGGAAACCGAGATGTTTTGAGCCGCTTGGAAGGTTCCATCTCCGTTGCCCATGAAGATGGAAACAGTGTTGCTAATCAAGTTCGCAACTGCCAAATCGGTCTTCCCGTCCAAATTGAAGTCGCCTTGGGCCATACGAAAGGGATCGGACCCACTCGCTAATGTAGAGGAAGAGAAATTCAACGAAGCGGTGCTTGCCCCCACCGGTAGAAACGCAATGTTGGAAAGGATGCCGGTAGGGCCGGCGCTCGAAACCGTGATCCATCCCGTGCCGCTGCTCGCGGTTAAGGCTGCAGGAACCACGGCCGTCAGTTGCGTCGGGGAAACATAGGTGGTCGCAAGAGCCGTACTGCCCCAGCTAACCACAGAAGCAGCTACAAAGTTGTCGCCCTTCACAGTGAGCACGAAATCTGCCGCGCCAGGCGCCACAGAAACTGGAGAGAGCGCTTCGATAAACGGAACCGGGTTAGGCGGAGTGGCTCGCGCAACAGATGCCGAGATGCCCAGAAACACAGTCACTAGTATCGCAAAGGAGATTTTGCTCATGTTGCTCAGTCGCTTGGTCATCAAATTCCTCTGGTCTGGAGTTTTGGGATTTCACGCACCCGCACCCGGCCGCCACGTTCATCGCAATCTTTTTGGGGAGAGGTTCCCGCAGCTGAATTATTCTAAGATTTCCTGTTGGCCTGCACGTCCCCGCACTGTTATCGCACGAGCTGGTCTGTGGCGTTAATACGGGAAATGCGCAGAGTGCTCTATTACCTATTGATTGTTACGACCTGTGGGCTTGTTCCGCGAAACGGAGAGGCGCGCTGGGCGCTTAGGATCTTGCTGGACTTTTGCGAAAACAATCGCGGAGCGGCGTCCGCGAGTCCTCTCAGAAGAGGATGGAAGGCAAGTATGCGCCGGCCGGTTCGTTGTAAAGACCCATCGTCATCAACGTCATTGGCTGGACAACGCGCAATCCATTCTCAAGGCACCAGCGAAATAGTGCCGCGTTGCGCGTAGGGACAAGAATCCCTGGCCCCCGCAACTCGCTGCCGGCGGCAATCAATGTTTGCAAGTCTTCGTTGCTCTCGCCCACTGCGTGGCCGAAAAACCCGAGCGAAGAAGCGTAGGCTCTCACACGGCCTTCCGACTCGGCGACCACGGCTGTTCCCTGTTGAATTGCATCACTTAATTCACCTCCCCGGTCGTGCCCGTGCACTCGCAGACAGACGTCGTTGCAAGCAGCCAGATCTCCCATCTGCGCCGCGCGGACGCGATAGCCCGGCAGGGTTTTCTGAATCGCCGGGCCCTGCATGCAAGCAAGCGGTTCTCGCACGACGAAGCCAAGCTTCGCATAGAGCGAGAGCGAGCGACTGTGGTACGCCGCTTGCACCAGCCGGATTCCCGCGAACTTTCGCTCGGCTGCGCGCGCCATAACCGCTTGCATCAGTTGCCGGCCCGCCGCCCGATTCTGCTCGGCGGGGTCAATCGTAACGGGCCCAACTCCCGCAATTGGTGTGCGCTCGTCCAAACAGTTGCTTCCGATCACCTTTCCATTCAGTTCAGCGACCACGCAGAAAAATCCCGGATGCGAGAACATCGTCGAAAACACACGCACAGGAACTTCGGGAGCCGGAAAATCGCTAGGGAAATTGTGCCGGGTAGAGAGACTGCCAAACGCTTCGTAGCAGATTCGTCCGCACACATCGGTGTCGGCTGGCGTCGCTCGTCGAACGACGAGTGAATCATGCTTGGGGCCGAATGCTTGCGACTGTGTTGCCATGATGCTTACCTCCTGCTGAAATCCTTGTCAGAAAAGAGAAAGAAGAACTCTGCCGCTACTTCTTGGCGTAGAGAGGCCCGAAAGCCCGAGCCAGCATCACCGCCATCAACAGACCTCCGGCTCCCAAAACGAGCACATCGGGAATGCTGCGAATATGGAACTCCCCGACATGGGACACCAGGAAATATCCGATTACCACATTGAGCATGCCCCAGAGCACGTTTACTATCGGCGAGGACAGTCCCTTGCCCGGCAGAGAAGCGAATGGACTGGGAAATGAGCGGCCGCATACGCCGCTGACGAAGTGTGGAACGGCATTGACGAGGAAAGCCCCGCCGAAAAAGTAAGCGACGTAGAAATACCAGCGCATGGCTCCCTCCTTTGCTGGGGTTGGGGACACAGCACCGGAGCGACGGCAGGATAATAGCACGTGGCTGCTTGAGATGAGCGCGAGCTTGCCGTGGCGCATGCTTGCGCGCACCGATTCGGCGTGCAATCATTCCGCGGTCAATCTTCTCGTGCGGGGGGAGTCCGTGAGTCTTCGAATCGCGTTATCCGTTTGCCTCGTGTTATTCATCGCGGCATTTCTTCCTACCACTACGTCGGCTCAAAGATCTTGCGAAGCTCTCGCGAATCTCACGCTGACGAACGCCACAATCACTTCCGCAAAGTCCGTTGCGGAGGGAAGCTTCAAACCGCCTGCAACACCGGGCCTGCCGGCGCCCTCGAAGCCTCTGCCGGCGTTCTGCCGCGTCGCAGGCATCGCGAAACCGACCAGCGACTCCGAAATTCATTTCGAGGTTTGGCTTCCGGCATCAGGCTGGAATTCGAAATTCGAGCAGGTGGGCAACGGCGGATTCGCAGGGCTGATTCCGTTCGCGGGCATGGCGGAACCGCTGCTGCATGGATATGCCACGGCAGCCACGGACGATGGACATGTCAATGGCCCCAACCAAACTTGGGCCATCGGACATCCGGAGAAAGTAGCCGATTTCGGTTACCGCGCCGTGCACGAAACCGCGGTTCAAGCGAAAGCCATCCTGCACGCGTTTTACGGCAAGGATGCCCGCCGCGATTATTTCGTCGGCTGCTCGGAGGGCGGGCGTGAAGGGCTAACCGAGGCCCAACGCTATCCGAAAGACTTTCATGGAATCGTTGCCGGCGCGCCGGCGATTCACTGGGACCCGCTGCAACTTAGAGGAGCGTGGGATGCTCGCGCTCTCCTGGCAACTCCGGCCAGCTACATTCCACCATCCAAGTTGCCCGTTCTCCAAAAGGCCGCGATTATTGCTTGCGATTCCGTTGACGGTGCGAAAGACGGCTTTATCGAAAATCCCGAGCTGTGCCATTTCGATCCGGCAGTGGTTCAGTGCAAAGGCGACGACGCATCGGATTGTTTGACCGCTGCCCAAGTCCAGGCCGCGGAAAAGATTTACGATCCGATGAAGAATTCACAAACCGGAGCCATCATTGGCCCGGGCTTCTCGCCGGGCGTCGAGGCCTTTCCGGCGAATTGGCCTGTGTGGATTACAGGAACAAGGGCGCCGCAATTGGGAGTTGGCAACCTATTCGCGACTTTCTTTTTCCGCGACATGGTGTACGAGAACCCCAAATGGGACGTTCAGTCATTGAATCTCGATAAAGATATAAAGGCGGCAGACGATAAGTTCGGCGCCACTCTGAATTCGGATAATCCAAATCTTCGTGCCTTTAAGGCGCAGAAGGGCAAGCTGATCCAATATCACGGCTGGGGTGACGCGGCCATTCCGCCGCAGGGCAGCGTCGATTATTTCGAAGCCGTGCAAAAGTCAATAGGCAACACAAAGAGCTTCTACCGGCTGTTCATGGTGCCGACGATGTCGCACTGCGCGGGTGGTCCCGGTGCAACGATATTCGGGAATGCTGGCGGAATAGAACCGCCGGAGGAAGACGCCGACCATGACGTCGTGCTGGCGCTTGATCGCTGGGTTGAGAAAGGCGTGGCCCCCGATCGCATCATCGCTACCGGATTCGTCGGCAACAATACCGCAAAGGGCGTCTCCATGACGCACCCGTTGTGCCCATATCCGCAAATGGCGCATTACAACGGAACGGGAGACACCAAAGACGCCGTGAACTTTACATGCGAAGCGCCTTCAAAAAAATAGGGATCGCAGCCGGCAAGGTGGAGTAACTGTTCCATTGCCTTAGCATCTGTTCTCGCGGAAACCGTTCTGTTCCTGCACCAGCTTTGGTGGGCCTGGGTCTTGCTGGGCTGGATGGTTACGCGCGGCAGCCCGCTTCTGCGGACGATCCACATCGCTTCGCTCGTCTATGCAATCGTCATCGAGTTGGTCCCTTGGCCGCCATGCCCGCTCACCGTCGCTGAAGCGTGGTTCGAAAATCGCGCAGGCATTGAACCCGCGCGCGGACCGTTTCTTCTTCGCATTCTCGATGCAGTTGTATATCCCAATCTGCCCGAGTGGCTCGTCGTTGGCGGCGCCGTGCTTGTTTGCGTGATCATCTTGTCGGTGCATCTGAGCCGCTATCTCCACCGAACCGCGGCCGCTCGATGGTGAGGGAAATCCAGGACCAACTGGCGGGCGCGCCGCAGCTTTCCTGCTTTTTGAAAATTCCCGCCGAAGAATCGGGGCCCCGGCCAATTCGGAACGCAAACTTTGTTCCCGCGCCTTCCCGGAGTATGATACCGGCTTACAGCGCTGTGCTCCTCGCTTGAGTAGCCGCCGGAGGTCCGTTATGAAAAAAGTTCTGATCATCGTCGGAATCGTGATTGTGGTGTTGATTTTGCTCGTCGTGGCCCTGCCATTTGTGATTGATGCCAATCGCTTCAAGCCCACGCTGGAAACCGATCTCACCACCGCGCTCGGCCGCAAAGTTGAAATCGGAAACATCGGCCTTTCGATTCTTTCCGGCGGCGTCACGGTGGATAACGTGGTTATCGCGGACGACCCTGCTTTCAGCAACACGCCTTTCTTGCAGGCCAAGAAATTGACGGCCGGTGTCGCACTGATGCCGCTGATTTTCTCCAAGAAGTTGGAAGTGTCCTCCTTCACCGTCACCGATCCGCAGGTTTCCCTGCTTCGCTCGCCCTCTGGAACCTGGAATTTCTCCAGCATGGGAACCACCGGAGCGAAAAATGCCGCGTCGCAATCGCAGCCCGCCGCATCGCCACCGCCTGCATCAACGCAAGAGGCAAATATCTCTGTCGCCAAACTAAAAATCTCAAATGGCACCATTCTCGTCGGAACCGCTGGCGTTCACGGTAAAACTCAGACCTACAAATCCGTCGATCTTGAAGCATCTGATCTTTCATACTCGTCACAATTTCCGTTCACTTTCAGCGCCAAAACCCCCGGCGACGGCACCGTAAAGGTCGACGGAAAGGCCGGTCCGATCGACGCCACGGACGCGTCGCTGACCCCACTGAACGCGAAACTCGACGTCTCCCACCTCGACCTCGCTTCCACCGGTTTCGTCGACCCATCGACCGGTGTGGGGGGCATTGTGGACTTCAAAGGCGCCCTGATGTCCGATGGCCACCAGATGACGTCAAAAGGCGCGGTCAAGGCGGACAAAATCAAGCTAGTACCGGCCGGCTCCCCGTCGCGCGTGCCCGTAAATATTGACTACGCCACCGCCTATGACCTGAAGAAGCAAACCGGCGGCCTCTCGCAAGGAGACGTCCACATCGGCCAGGCTCTCGCCCATCTGACCGGCTCGTATGACACCGCCGGGGCCGAAACCGCTCTTCAGATGAAATTGGCCGGCAGCGGAATGCCGGTGCGGGATCTGGAGGGCGTGTTGCCTGCGGCCGGCGTAAATCTCCCCTCGGGTGCATCCTTAAAAAGCGGCAGCATGGATGTAAATCTTGCCATCAGTGGCCCGGTCGATAAGCTGGTAATCACGGGACCGGTGAACCTTTCCAATGGGGATCTCGCGGGTTTTAATTTGAAGTCCAAGCTGGGCGCGCTTTCTTCCTTCGCCGGCCTCGGCGGCAATAGCGGCGGCAACGACACTCAAATCCAGAAACTCAGCGCCGATATCCGCGTGGATCCCAGTGGAACTCAAGCAAACAATTTGGATGTGATCGTGCCTTCGATTGGGACGGTAACGGGAAACGCGGCAGTCAGCTCCAGCAACAAGCTCAGCGGCAAAATGAATGCGAAGCTCGCCGCAGGCAGTGTGGCAGGAGCGATGACCGGTGCGCTTTCTTCATTTACCGGCGGAGGAGGGTCAAAGGGAGGCGGCGGCATCCCCTTCACTCTTTCCGGCACCACGTCAAATCCCATTTTCCTTCCGGATCTGGGCGGCATGGCGAAGGGCTTAGGCCAGACGGGCGCAGGAGCGGCTGGTGGCGGCTGCCGGCGCTGCAGCGGGAGCCTTTGGCGGCCTGTTCGGGAAAAAGAAAAAGTAGCGAATCTTGTTTCCGCCTCGCGCCGAAGCGGAGGCTTTGCGTCTCGTCGTAGACGAGTCGCGAAGCTACGGTTTCGTCAATCCACCGCAGAAGACTTTGGTGAGTGATCAAGCGTGTGTTCGGTGTCGCGAAACAGATACATCATCGCTCGTATAACCGCTCGAATGGCTATCACGATGATCGCTAATCCCGCCAGAGCGATTGCCGCGGCCGCATACACATGGCGCGTCGCGAACCAGGTGAGAAACACAACCAGGAGATCCTCGCTCATGCTGAGCGCCATGTTGGAGAAAGGTTCGGGCGATCCGGTGACTGCCGTTCGCGCCGCCACCTTTCCGGCATGTGCCGCCAGTGCGATCGAAGCTCCAACGAATGTTGCGGCTAGCCGCTCCCATTCCGGCAATTGCGCCGTGGCCGCGTAGGTGAGCAGAGCTGCGGCCGGCACGCGAACGAACGTGTGCATTGCGTTCCAAAAGAGATCGAAAACCGGGATTTTGTCGCCGATAAATTCGATTGCGAAAAGCGTGCCGCAAACGCCAATCACATACCAGCTCACGAGGACGTGAAGCGAATCCGGAAGCGTGAGGAAATGCCCGCGAGCCAGCAAACCGAGCATCGCTACCGTTGCATAAACGTTGAGCCCCGCCGAAAAACAAATCACTACCAGCAGCGCCGTCAGCTCCGTGCCAGTCGGTATCGCCGGAATAATGAAGTTAGCGAGCATCGCGGTGATGCTGATCGCAAGCCCCAAGATCGACTTATTCGGAAATCGTTCGCCGCTCCGCTAGAGCATTTGGCGCAAGACGTACTGAAGGATTCCGCCGTGCTCGTAGTAGGCGACCTCGAACGGCGTATCCACGCGGGCGATGGCAGTGAACTGCTTTTCCTTGCCTTGAGCGTCGCGCGCGCGGACTTTGATCCTTATTTTCGGCTCAAAATTCTGGCTTAAGCCCTCGAAATCGAAAATTTCGAGGCCGGTGAGTCCCAGCGACTTGAAATCTTCACCCGGCGCGAATTCCAGCGGAAGCACTCCCATGCCCACCAGATTGCTACGGTGGATGCGCTCAAAACTTTCGGCCAGCACCGCGCGAACGCCGAGAAGCAGGGTTCCTTTCGCCGCCCAGTCGCGCGACGAGCCTGAGCCGTATTCCTTCCCCGCGAAAATTACAAGCGGAACGCCTTCTTCGCGATACTTCATCGCGGCGTCGTAAATGGTCATCTGCTCGTCGCCGGGCTGATGGACGGTCCAGCCGCCCTCGGTGCCTGGCGCGAGCAAATTTCGGAGGCGGATGTTGGCGAAAGTGCCGCGCATCATCACTTCGTGGTTGCCGCGCCGCGCGCCGTAGGAATTGAAGTCCTTCGGCTGGACGCCATGCGCGATCAGATATTTTCCCGCAGGACTATCCGTCTGGATCGATCCCGCGGGTGAAATATGATCGGTGGTGATGCTGTCGCCGAGAACCGCGAGCGCGCGCAGCCCGCGCAAATCTGCAATCGCGCCGGGCTTCACCGGCATGCCTTCAAAGTATGGCGGATTTTTGATATAGGTGGATTTGTTGTCCCACGCGTAGAGATCGCCTTCGGGGACGGGCAGCGCCTGCCAGTGCTCGTCTCCGGTGAAAACGTCCGCATATTCCTTGCGGAACATTTCGCTCGAGACTGCGCTGCGCACCGTGGATTCGACTTCCTGCGGTGTGGGCCAAATTTCGCGCAAGTAAACGGGCTTGCCGGATTTGTCGTTGCCGAGCGGCTCGTTGACGATATCGAAATCCATGCGGCCGGCAAGCGCGTAGGCCACCACCAGCGGCGGCGAGGCCAGATAATTTGCGCGGCAATGCGGATTGATGCGTCCTTCGAAATTGCGATTGCCGCTGAGGACGGATACGGCGACGAGATTGTTGTCCTTGATGGCTTTCGCGATGTGATCCGGCAGCGGACCGCTATTGCCGATGCAAGTAGTGCAGCCGTAGCCCACCAGATTGAAACGCAGCGAATTCAGATACGGCCACAGGCCGGCTTTTTCAATGTAGTCGGTGACAACTTTCGAGCCCGGCGCAAAACTGGTTTTTACCCAGGGCTTCGCGGTAAGACCGCGTTCGACGGCTTTCTTCGCCAGCAAGCCGGCGCCAAGCATCAGCGACGGATTCGAGGTGTTCGTGCAACTGGTTATCGCCGCGATCACCACCGATCCATCGGCCAGCTCGAATCTGTCGCCATTATTTTGAACGCTGACATGCTTCGGCGGCTCGGTGAGGGATTTTTCGAACGCTACCTTTGCTTGCGTGAGCGGCACGCTATCCTGCGGGCGCTTCGGCCCGGCCATGGTGGGCACCACGTCGCCCAGATTTAGTTCGAGGCGGTCTGAAAAAATCGGATCAGGGGTCAGATCGGTGCGGAAGAGACCCTGTTCCTTGGCGTAAACCTCGACGAGTTCCACCTGCTCGCGGCTGCGAGCGGTGAAGCGGAGGTAGGAAAGCGTTTCCGAATCGACGGGGAAAAAGCCCATCGTCGCGCCATATTCGGGCGCCATGTTGGCGATGGTTGCGCGATCGGGAAGGGTGAGGCTCGAAAGGCCCGTGCCATAAAACTCCACGAACTTTCCGACGACACCTTTCTTGCGCAGCATTTGCGTTACCGTAAGAACCAAGTCGGTGGCTGTCGCGCCTTCAGGCAGGCGTCCGTGCAACTTGAATCCGACGACCGCAGGAATCAGCATCGAGAGAGGCTGGCCGAGCATGGCGGCCTCCGCTTCGATACCGCCCACGCCCCATCCGAAAACACCGAGGCCATTGACCATCGTGGTGTGAGAATCCGTGCCCACAAGCGAATCAGGAAAAGCGACCCAGGTGTCGCCGAGCTTCACGCAGAAGACCACGCGCGCGAGATATTCGAGATTCACCTGATGGCAAATGCCCGTGTCCGGCGGGACCACTTTGAAATTGTGCAAACTTTTTTGGCCCCAGCGTAGGAAAGCGTATCGCTCGATATTGCGCCGCATTTCCATATCGGCGTTGAAGGCGAAGGCATCGGCTGCGCCATACTTATCCACCTGCACGGAATGGTCGATTACGAGTTCGGCGGGAAGGAGCGGATTGATTTTCTTGGCGTCGCCGCCGAGATTCTTGATGGCGTCGCGCATGGCGGCAAGATCAACCACCGCTGGCACGCCCGTAAAATCCTGGAGCAGCACGCGCGCGGGCATGAAGGAGATTTCTTTTTCGGTGGCGCCCGCGGCCTTTGACGGATCCCAGCCTGCGAGGGCGGCGATGTCGCCAGCGTGAACGAAGCGTTCATCTTCGTGGCGAAGCAGATTTTCGAGCAGCACTTTCAAGGAAAAAGGCAGGCGCGCAACGTTACCGACGCTGGAGCGCGCGAGCACGTCCAGGCGATGAATTTCAAAGGAATCGCCGCCGACGCGAAGATTCGCGCGAGTGGCGAATGAATTTTTTGAGGTTGCGCTCATGCGGGGCTGAAGTCTCCTTTGGCTGGAAGCTTTATTTTAGCGCACTCGCGCCGCCGGGCAGCCGTATGTTTGTCCATTCGTCACCCCGGCCAGTTGTAACGGGCGAGGCAAGCTGTACGCCTCGCGAGAGCCGCCTATTTACCGGGGGAGAGGCCAAAGGCGCGGGATTGGAATTCCAGGGAAGCGGGGAGGTGCTGGGCGAAATAGGCTTCGTTGTGGCCGCCCGGATACAAATGAAATTCGTGAGGGATGCCGCGAGAGGCCAGCAGCTCGTGGAACGTTTGCGCGCCCACGTTGAATCCGTAGTCGTCCTCGGTGCCGCAGTCGAAATAAATGTGCATGCCCGCGGGGCGCGGGCTATCGCGGACGATAGTGAATGGGCTATTGCGCTTCCAAAAGGCTGGATCGAACGGGTTGCCGAACGCTCCGCCCAAGGCGAAGGAGAGCGCGTTTTCCTGTGTACCGGGCATTTGGATACGCGGCAGCTTCGCAATCAGCGCGGCGCTATGCGCGCTGACCGAGCCTAACAATTGCGGATACCGAAAGGCAAATCGCAGGGCGCCATAACCTCCCATCGACACGCCGGTGATGCCGCGATGCGCGCGATCGGCGCGGATGCGGTAGTGGCTCTCGATGAAGGGCAGGAATTCCTTGATGAAAAAATCCTCGTAGCGCACGCGGCCATCGCGTGAATTGATGTAGAAGGTGCGGTCGGCGGCCGGCGTCGCAATGAGGAATTCGCCGATCCGTTTTTGGTCCCAGAGATCCTGAATCAGGTCCCAGCCGCCGGAATTGACGAGGATTTGCTCGTTTTCACCGAGGCCGTGAAGGAAATAGAGCACCGGGTAGCGGCGTGTTTTTTCGGAGTCGTAGCTGGGCGGAAGAAGAATGCAGTAAGGAACGCTGCGGCCGAGAATTTTGCTGGGGACGGTGAGACATTCGGCGCGGCCTGCGGCGTGGGCGGTTCCGGCGAGGAGCAGGCTGCAAAGCAGAAGGAACGCGCAAGCCAAACTCAAAAGAGCCGGCGAGGCGCCGGCGCTACAAGAGCGGGTTCGGTGGCTGGCACATCGAAGAGAGGTTCTTCGACTGTGCGTCCCGGCGCTTCGCTCAAAACAAAAGCGCGGGACGCTTCGCTCAGAATGACGGCCGCTATTCATAGCGCAAGGCCTCGACTGGATCCAGGCGGGCCGCGCGAGATGCGGGATAGATTCCGGCGCCGAGGCTTACGGCGATGGAAAAGGCAATGGCCGCAGCAACCATCCACCAGGGAACGGCGGTGACGCTGATCCCCGGGAGCGAGCGGCGGCTCAAATAAATATTGGTGCCGAAATTGATGGCATGGCCAATCAGCCAGCCGATGCACACGCCAACAATACCGCCGAGCAAACCCATCGCACCCGCCTCGATGAAAAACAATCTGCGAATGTCGCGGTCCGCCGCTCCCAGCGCTTTGAGCACGCCAATTTCGCGGCGGCGCTCGAGGATGGCCATCACCAGCGTATTGATGATGCCGAGCGAAGCCACCACCAGCGCAAGGCTGCCGAAAATGCCGAGGAAAAGATCGAATACCGCGAAGACCAGACTCAAATTGCGGCTTGCGTCGAGCAACGAAAAAGCGGAAAAGCCCATTTGTTTTATGGCGTCCTCCGCTGCTTTCACGTTGGTGGTGCCGTTGACGCGGACCGTGAGGCTTTCGTAGCTGCGGCGGGGCGGCCCATCGCGCAACAGATCGCGCAAATCGTTGGTTTGAGTGGCCTGCAGGGTCTCCGCCACTTCGAGCGGGATCAGGAGGCGTCCGCGACCGAAGCCGCCCATTCCGGCGGCCGGCTCGGTTTCGACGATGCCGATCACCCGCAGATTTTTTTCGTGCGGCACAATTGAAAATCCGCCGGGAGAAGAATCCTTGCCGGCGCCGGCAGATCCCGGCGGCAGCGCTTGGCGCTCCGCGTAGCGCAATACGATTTCTTTGCCGAGAAGTGAATCCGGCTGGGTCGATAATTGTTTGGCCAAGTCGATTTGAAGGATGGCCTCGTCCGCCGAAGGGCTCGAGAAGAATTTGCCTTTCATGCCGTCGAAAGCACCATCGGCGCGCGCCGATTCCGGCACACCGGCGACAACGGTGCCGTACGGATTCCCCGCGTAGTGAATTTCCGTGGGGAAGCGGATTTCCGGATAAACTTCGGCGACATGTGGCAAGGCTTCCATTTGGCGCCGGGCGTCCGCATCGAGGGCGCGTGGGGGTCCCGTAGGCGTGGTGACCGGCCCTTCCGGGCGGCCTCCAAAACCGGGATAATTTGAGCGCGGGGTGACGAAGATCGCATCGAAAAGGCCGGTGCGAGCGAGCCGGTCGTTGGCCAGATTCTGCAGACCAACGCCGAGAGAAAGCATGGCGACGAGCGACGCCACCCCGACGGCGATGCCCATGGTGGTAAGAGAATTTCGCAGCAGAGCCTCGCGCAGATTTCGGCCCGCCAGCTCAGCGAGATCGCCGATTTTCATTGCGGCGCTCCGTCGCTGACCACTTTGCCGTCACTCATCTGAATCATGCGATGCGCGAAGCGTTCGGCGCGCGGACGCTCGTGCGTGACCATGATGATGGTCACTCCCAGCGTTTCGTTGATCTCGCGCAGCAGGAGCATGATTTCGTCCCCCGTGACGCTATCGAGATTGCCTGTAGGTTCGTCGGCCAGCAGGATGATGGGCCTATTCACGAGGGCGCGAGCCAGAGCGGCTCGTTGCTGCTCGCCGCCGGAAAGTTCGGTAGGACGATGAGTGAGGCGCGCTCCGAGGCGCACGCGTTCGACCGCCTCGCGGACGCGAGCGGTGCGCTCCTTGCGGTCCACTTCGGCCAGGCGCAAAGGCAGCTCGACATTTTCTTCAAGAGTCATTCGTGGAAGCAGATTGAAGGCTTGAAACACAATGCCCACGGTGAGGCTGCGGTACTTGGCCAATTCCTCGGAATTCATCTCGGCCAAATTGCGGCCGTGGGCGAGAATTGCTCCGGAAGTGGGGCGATCGAGGCCGGCGATCAAATTCAGCAGCGTGGATTTGCCGGAGCCCGAGCTACCCAGTATGGCTACGAAGTCGCCCGCGGCGATGTCCAGCGTTACGTCTTGCGCCGCGCGAACCAGCGCAGCGCCCATCTGGTAGTGCCTTGTAAGGTGATCGGTGCGAATGGCTATTTTGCCGGTCGATGACATCGTCCGCCTAACATGTTACTACGCGTGAAGGTGGAGCGATGTTGCGGAGATAACAAACGGTGCCGGGATGCTACGGAATAGGGGCGGCACTTCAAAACGAGCCGCAGATCAGGGGACGTCCGACGGCGCACCCGCGTCGAAAAAGGATTTGTGCTGAGCCAACGCTTCGATGGCGGGAATGATGGAGCTACTGCGTGATTTGAGCAGATACCCGCTGGCGCCGGCGTCTTCGGCCTCCCGGATCATTCCGTGGATCGCGTATTGGCTAAAGATTAGTATTTCAGTATCCGGAACCTCTTTCTTGATTCGCGGCGCGGCACTCAGATCCGTAGCGCCACCGTGGTCCTTTCTCGAACCGGTTTTGCCGCTTTTTTCACACGAATCGCGTCGGTACTGGGACCGGCCCAGCAATATCTACCGAAGCGCCGCGCGAAACTACACTGTTTGCGCCCTAGAGTGCACTGGCGAAGCTCAGGGCGAAACTCCACCTAAGCATCTCGTTCCATTGCTGTTAATTCCAACGGGGGCGTGGCTCCTTTCCCTGGCAATGCAATTGCAACCACTCCGACATCGCATCTCGTCGTGAGTTCCGCAGCTATAAGGAGCACCCTTGAAGCGCACGTACGATATTTTCCGGAGACTTCCCGACGGTGGCCCCGTCTGGATCGAGGCTGTGCAAACACTCGAAGGCGCGAGGGCTCGTCTTATGTCGCTCTTGGAAGCTCAGCCGGGCGAGTACTTTGTGTACGATCTCGTTCATAACAAGATTGTTGAAATCGTTGAATACGCAGATAGTCGCAGCTAGCCCGGACGCGCGCCAGGCCTCGCCTACAGGCGTCCCATCAGAAACAAGATCAACAATATCAATACGATTAGACTAATTCCTCCGCTGGGGTAGTATCCCCAGTTCCTGCTGTGCGGCCATGTCGGCAGGCTGCCAAAAAGTGCCAGCAGCAAAACTATCATCAAGATGAGTAGGAGCATCTCGGTCCTCCGCTTTGTTGACCGCCAAATCTGCGCCTCTACTGAATTCTGAAAACACCATCTTTTCCTCATGTAGACTACGGACACCCCGCCACATCGGCAATCGAGCAAAGCCTGTAGTTACTTACGTTAGGGTTAGTAGGATCAGCTCAGAGTGCGAGTAAACTTGGACCGATGGTTAAGCCTTGCCTAGCGGCGCTAACCTGGCTCACGGGCCGTGCCCTGCGCCACTGGCTCGTTCAGCTCGGCGGCGTGGGCTTGATCCCCCTAGGGCTCGTCGATGGTTCCCTCGTTCCGCTGCCGGGCAGCATGGACATCGCGACGATCTTCTTAGCGGCGCGCGACACCCACTTGTGGCTGTATTACGCCCTGATGGCGACGGCAGGATCCGTTGCAGGCGGATTTCTCACTTACCGACTGGCTCGCCGGGGAGGGAAGGAGGCGCTGGAGCACAAGTCCGCACGGGGATATATGCGCAAGGTTTGCGAAATTTTCGAAAAGTGGGGATTTGCAGCGGTGGCCATACCGGCATTGTTGCCTCCGCCCGTGCCGGTTACTCCATTCGTGGTAGCTGCGGGGGCGATGCAGTATTCCCGGAAGATGTTCCTCACGGCCTTCACCTCGGCGCGTCTGGTGAGATACCTTGTTCTCGCATGGCTGGCTGCCTACTACGGCCGGCAGATAATCGATCTGATCTCGCACAATCTGCTGCTGGTTGGGATCGTAATCGTGCTCCTGGTAGGTGCGGCAGCGGCTCTGGCCTTCATCATTCGTGGCGAATGGACGCGGAGCCGGGCGGCAAGAAAGGGCAAAAAGAAATGACTCCCTGCGAGAGGCCCTCAAAAGAAGGCGATGGCTCGTCCTGCAAACACCAGTGCAATCCAAAGCGCCAGGGATAATCCCGCCCACCGCCTTGCGCTCGGCGGCGTAATGGATGCGTCGTCCCACGACGCGACGCTGCGATAAATTCCGAAGCGAAAAACAAAAGCGTTCACGCCCGCTGCCAGAAGCAGAAGCAGCGAAATCCAGTACATCACGTTGCCGCCATACTCCACCGGGTCGGAGATGCTCAGCAGAATTCCGGTGACCATCAACACGCCGAATCCAATCCATTTCCAGGGCCGAAACTGTTCGATCACTTGCGAAACCGGCACGCTTCGCATCGCCGCGCCCAGCACGCGCAAATTCCCGATTGCCACCATTCCGCCGAATAAGGCGATGCTCAGCACGTGGATGATCAAGAGCACCGGGTAATCATAGGTGCCGTCGCGAAGCGAGACGCTCCACGAGGTGTGGCTGAGCCATTCACAAAATTTCAGCAGACCCATCGATCGCTCTCCGGATGCGCCGAATTAATTTCGCCCACGTTACAGATTACCGATCCACAACCCCGCAAGCACAACGCAAAGCCAAAGTGCCAACGAAACACAGGCAGCGGGCTTGCGCCAGGCCGGCGAGGCCGCATCCCGCGATGGCTCCGTGGCTTTCCGAATCACCGTGAAGTGGAATAGGAGTGCCAGCACGAGGAACAGCATTTTGTTACGAAACGCGGGAACTTGCACGTACTCGCGAGGGTCGGATGAGAAAAGATACGGCCCCGTGATCAGTTGGATCGCGATTCCAATCCATATCCAGGGCGCCAGCCCGCGGGCGATGGCTGAAGCCGGCTGCCGCTTCAGGCACCAGCCTAGCAACCGCAGATCCAGGATCAGGATTGTTCCCACCAGCAAACTAAAACCGCAGATGTGAACGGCCTCAACCACCGGGAAAACCCATTCCCAACGCGCGATTGGATTGAGCGGAAGCGCTTCCGGAATCCCTTGAAGCAGGTGCAGGGCAAAAATACTCGCCCACATCATCCGATGTACCCGATGGAGCGGCCGCCGAGTCCCACGCCGGCCCACAGCAGCAGCGAAACCACCGCCGCCACTTTGCGCCACACCGGCCGGATGCTTCCTTCATCGGACAACGTGATCCGCCGGTGAATGGTGAAGGTAAAAATTATAGCCAGCAGGAGTGACGTCATCTTGAACTGGAAGCCCCAATTTCCGTACATCTTCACAGCCTCAGTGGAGAAGAGCAGAAATCCAGAAATCAGCATCACGGCGAGGCTTCCCAGCGTCCACGGCCACACATCCTGCGCCAGCTCGGAGACAGGCTCGTCGGCAAACCGCAAGCCGAGCAGGCGCGCGTTCACCAGCAGAATCGTGCCGCCCAATACGCCGAGCGCAAGCAGATGAAATATTTCAACGAAGGGAAAGAGCCATACGGAATCGCGTATTCCGTGGCCAAACCAGGTTTCATTGCAGTGTCGGCAGAACGACAGCAAAATCGCTTTAAGCCAAGTCATTTCCCCCGGACCTCCTCACGGCGGCGGTAGAGCATATGCGATACCTCGTCCTGCGGCCACGATGGCCACCCACAGCACCAGCGAAACGACGGCTGCAATCTTCGCTGCCCTGGGCGTCTTCACGGCGAGATCCCATTCGGCGGTGCGGCGGCCGATGGTCGCGTTGAAGACCAACACGTTCACCCCCGCGAGCACCAGCATAATCATTTTCACCTTGAAAAAAGTCGTGCTGTAGAAAGATACCGGATCGCCGCAGAATAGCAGCACGCCGCTGACAATCATGATCCCGAAGCCGGCGATCAGCCAGGGATTGAGTTGCCGCAAAACTTCCGAAACCGGCCTGCGCCGCATGGCCACACCCAGAAGGCGCAAATCCAGCAAGACGGCGAATCCGAGAAAGAGCGTAAGGGTTAGAACGTGGACTGTTTCGACGATCGGCTCGGCCCAGAGTGAATCCCGCATCGTGGTGCTGAATTGCGTGTCATGCAACCATTGCAGAAAGCTAGCGAACCACATCCGTTACCCTCTGGGAATTCGTCGTTCCAGCTTCGTCCTGGTCGCCTGCAAGTGAAACTTTACTTCGCTTCACAAGGTGTGGGATTCCACCCCGCGGCATCGGGCTGCTTCTTGAATTGGGAGCTTGTGATGTAGGGCTGCGCCAAATATTCCGGGTCGTGCACGATGGTCGTTACGATCAACCAGGTGATTCCGCGTTCCTCAAAGCTATCAAAATATTCCTCGACGGTGGTATTGGCGCTGTACGGCACGCCGTTCTTGCGCACGTATCCCGGGCGAACGTGGGTCGTCATCACCTTCATGTACCCTTCTTCTTTCGGAGCGGCAGCGTGTGCTCCTGGAGCGCCCGCCGCTACTGGCACCACAAATCCTCGCGGCCGCAGGCCTTCCCAATCGGCCACGGAATATCCTTGCCAGGTTGGCGGTCCGCTGGCCGGTTTGGTGTCGTCGAAATGAAATATGCGAGTCTGTTCGCCTGCGTCCGTCTCCACGCGTAGTGTGTCGTCATTCACCCACGTAATATGCAGACGCTCCGGCACGCGCATGATGGCGCCCGCTCCATAAGCCTTGCACGCATTTCCGGAAGCCTGATCCTTGGCTGGGTCCCATTCCATGGCGATTTTTCGGCCCTCGGCGTTTATCGGGACCCCAGGAAAATCGCCCTTATCGGGAGTAACCATCCGATAGCGCCAGTCTTCCGTGACGACAGCCACCCAGTAGCCGCTAGGATCGAACGGAGCATCGGCATGCGGATTGAATTTGGGCGGAGGCGGGGGCGCGTTTGGCCCAAATTGGGCGCGCGCCGGCGCGGCGAACGCCAGCACGCCAAGGATGGCAACAAACGATGCGATGCCGGGCCGCAGATTACACCGTTTCATTCGATCCCCCACCAGTTAGCCCTTCTCATTGCCGGCTACCATGCCACGGGCGGCCAGCGAGAAAACACCTACATGATCACGCCTTCCCACTTCCAGCCGTCCGACGGCCGCACGATCTTGTGCAAGCGAATTCTGTGCTCGGCAGGATCGCGCCCCGGATTGCCGGTGACAATCACGTGATCGCCGGGCTTCAGCGTATCTCGGCTAACGCGGTCCCGAGTGAGCTGCGCTCCACCGCCCCATTCGACGGACCACGTCTGCATTTCGCCCTTACTATCGGGGGCCTCAACTTTCACGAACGAGTGCGGATTCCGGTACATGAACTGTGTCAGCGTTCCTTCGACAGTGATCTCTTGATCCACAAAGTAAGTTGCGGCGAACGAATGATGCGCGTAGGCGCGCCCTCCCATGACCAATGCAGTAGCTACCGCTAATAGAATGAAGACTGCGCGTTTCATAATTGGCCTCCTGTATGTTCCCCAATAAATTCGTGAAACCCCAAGCTGCTGACTTAATGCTTCGCGCTGAGGCTCTTATATACGGCTTCGACGAACATATCCGTGGTCCACATACCTGTCGTGGAACCGTAGCGTCCATCATAATCCATCGTGGGCTTGGCGGCTTTCACCTGTTCCAGCGTCATTCCCCTATTAATCATGTCTTGCACGCGGTCGCGAATGATCGTAACCATCTCCTGGTAGAACACCACATCGGCCACGTCGCAGAGCCGGCCGTGTCCAGGTATCACCAACGTCCCGCCTTCCTGCAAGTCGGCGGGGATGGCTATCTTAATAATACGATTGAGTCCCGCGATCACGCCCTGAATATTTCCGCCCCTCTGCATGTCGACGATCGGGTAGCGATTGGTCACGAAGATATCGCCGGTGCTGATCACGTCCGAGCGGCGAAAAAACACCATGGTGTCGCCGTCGGTGTGCGCCGCCGGAATGTGAATCATTTTAATTCCCTCACCGTTGAAGAAAAGTATTCTCTCGGGTGTCGTATACGTTTCCGTGGGCCATCCGCCTTGCGGCGCGGAGTCTTTCCCGCCCGTCTCGCTCATCCGATCAAGCACCGATTGGAACGCGATCACCGTAGCCTGATTTCCCGCGCTCGCACCGATATCTCCCACCACATTTCCGCCGGCGATGGTGCTTCCGGCCTTCGCGATGGTTTCATTGCCGCCCGTGTGGTCCGCATGCACGTGCGTATTGATAATGTATCGAATCGGCTTGTCCGAAAGAGACCGGACCGCCGCCAGCACCTTCTCGCTCATCGGGGCGAGGCCCGCATCCACCAGCAGCACTCCATCATCGCCCACTTGCACGGTGATATTGCCGCCCGCTCCCACCAGCATATAAATGTTGCCCTGCACGGGCAGGATGTGGACTTCGGCCTTCGAGTAGTCCGGCGTCTGCGGAGCGGCAGCTTGCCCCTGCCGCGCGGAAGCGGGACCCAATAAACCTGTCAGTGCAATCGCGCCTGCGACTAGCGCAAGAAAAGCCACGCGCCACGTCTTCGATGAAGGCAATGCCACTCTCCCCACGGCCCTCATCGGTTCGTCGCCTTTTTCGCCGGACGCGGCAGTAATTTCATGTTTTTCATCTTAAGTTGGTACTCCGGATACATCGTTTCCGCACCGCCCCGCGCCGCTTCCGGCGGCAGGCCGTAATTCGCCGGAAACTCGTCCAGGAAGGGATTCTTTCCCGGCAGATGGGCCGGCACCACGCCGGCGGGCCGATCCACCTCATCCACGGCTTCGCACGGCCACGGGGCCATCCGCTGTTGCGGGTTATTGATAAAATCCGTGGTGCGGATGAAAGGTTCGGTCAAATACACCGGATCGTACGTGATCGCGGCGACGGTAAGATAGTTTCCGTGGACCATAAGGTGTGCTGTCGCCGTGCCCACGTCGCTGCGAGGAATGCCGTTGCGGCGCACCCAGTTTTCCTTCAAGTGCGTGGTTTCAACGACCAGGGTGTCTCCATCCCAATGGCCCCTCGAAAATCCCTCCCAGGTATGCGCTGCGTAGGGCGGAAGATCAGGGCGGCCATCCATCCAAATAGTTTGCTCGGCGCCATATGCAGAAAGGTGAGTGCGAAACGCGATCACGTTTTGCGACTTTACGTCCACTTCCTTCCAAATACTCAACTGCGAAGGTCCGCGCCAGCCGTAGTCGGCGCCATGTTCCCGGCACTGATTCTCGGGCAGCTCTATCAGCGTGGCATCCCAACTGTCACCGCGCAATCGCGCCGCCGCGTTGATCGGAAGCCCCAAATAGTCGCCGATTTCCGGACCGGGTATGCGCTCCTCCCAATCCTCATCGAATGTGGGAGACCATTCCCCCGTCGGATCCTCCTGCGCGAAGAGCGGCCGCCGCAGCAATGGTGCCAGGAAAACCAGCAGAATCAGCGCTCCAGCAATTTTTAGGCCCACTAACCTACTCATATCTCATGCCCCCGATGAACGCACGCGGACCGCACACCTTTTATCACAAAAGAAGCCCCGCCAATCATCGTTTTTCGCCTTCGATTCGTCCATCGCAGGCTCTTCGTACGATTTCGTCACAAGTTTCCTTCAAAGCCATTTGTGATACACTTTCGCGCCGGAGGTGCTCCATGTCGCTTGTGAAAGGTCTCCACCATATGACGGTGTGTGTGAGCGGAGCGCAGGAAGATATCGACTTCCAGACCCAAATTTTTGGCCAGCGCATGATCAAGCAAACTGTTCTCTTTGATGGCCGCTACGCCCATTATCATTTGTATTATGCCAACGCCAATGCCGAGCCAGGCTCTGTCTACACCACCTTTCCCTATGGACGTGTGAAAGGCCGCCAGGGTTCCGGTCAAATTCAGGCCACGGCCTATACGGTTCCGAAAGGCTCGTTGAAATTCTGGCTGGAACATCTGAACCGCCACAAGGTGAAGAACGGCGGTATTCAGGAGAGGTTCGGACAAAAATTCATCCGTTTTAATCATCCTTCGGGCATTCAGCTCGAAGTGCTCGAGGACAGCGCTGACACGCGCAAGAATTGGACCACCAAGGAAGTCAGTGGCGACGTGGCCACGCGCGGTTTCCATGGCCCGGTGCTTTCCGTTCGCGAAATCGCCGAAACAGAGCGCTTTTTTGTCGACGCTCTCGGTTTCCGCAAAACCGGCCAAGAGGGCCCCTATCACCGGTTCGAAATCGGAGAAGGCGGCGCCGCGAAGACAGTCACTCTACTGCACGAACCCGATCGCCCGTCTGGCAGTTGGATCTTCGGCGCGGGCACGGCGCATCATATGGCGCTCGAAGTTGAAAACGACGAGAAGCTCGCGGAACAAAAGGGTATCTATGACGAACTCGGCTATACCGATTGCTCCGAGATAAAGGATCGTCTGTACTTCCACTCTGTCTACTGCCGCTGTCCCGGCGGCATTCTGGTTGAATGTGCCGCAACGGTGCCCAATGGATTTGCGGTGGATGAACCCTCTGACCAGCTCGGCCAGAGCTTGCTGCTTCCGCCGTGGTTCGAACAGCGCCGCCCGGAAATTGAAGCCATGCTCGAACCGATCAAGGTACCGGAAAGCAACTTCCCGGGCGGCATGAAAAAGCCCGCGGTGAAGCCTGCTGCTCCGGCGCAACCGTCCGCAGCTGAACAACCCGCCGGCGGCGCATCCCGGCGCACCAGCGCCGTCTTCATCGGCGGCGACAAACCGAAGAATTAGCGCGCGCTGAAAAATATAGGGCGAGGTCGCGCCTCGCCCTGTTTTCCTTTCATTTCCAATTCTAACTACAGTGGTGGCTCGCCGCTGCGGCCTCCTCCGTGCGAACCCGATCGCTGGCGCGCCGGCCCAGTTGGCATATTCAGGTTGATTATCGTGTTCACCAGTCCAACGTGGGAAAATGCTTGAGGAAAGTTGCCGGTAAATTTCTTTTCTTCCGGATCGTACTCTTCAGAGAGAAGCCCAACGTCATTGCGAATTCTCAGCACCCGCTCGAGGAGTTCCTGCGCCTTCTCTTTCTGCCCAAGAAGGTGATACGCGTCCGCCAGCCAAAGACTGCATGCTAAAAATACTCCTTCGCCCGAGGGCAGCCCGTCTTCAACTTTTTCCGTGTCATATCGCATCACCAGGCCGTCCCGAATCAGGCGCTTTTCCACCTGCTGCACGGTGCCGGCAATTCGAGGATCGGCGGGCGGCAGAAATCCGACAAGGGGGATCAGAAGCAAGCTTGCATCCACTTGCTTGGATCCATACGACTGAACGAAGCTGCCCAGTTCGGCGTCGAATCCGAGGCGGCAAACATCGTCATGAATCTCTTCGCGCGTGGCCTGCCAGCTATCCACATCCCCATCTAACCCGAAGCTCTCGCAGGTTTTGATCGCCCGATCAAAAGCCACCCAGGCCATCACCTTGGAATGGGTGAACTGCCGCCCCGGCCCGCGAAACTCCCAAATCCCGTGGTCGGGTTCGCGCCAAATCTTCTGAAGGTGCTTCAACAGCTCGCGCTGAAGATCCATCGCCGAGTCGCTCTTCGATTTCGTGCGGGTGCGAGCCTGGTGCAGGACGTCTGAAACCTCTCCATAAATATCCAATTGCATTTGCTCGGCGGCGGCGTTCCCGACTCGCACCGGTGACGCGCCCCTGATAGCCCGGCAGCCACGGCACTTCCGTTTCGGGTATGCGGCGCTCGGCGGCAACCCCGTACATCATCTGCAACTGGTCGGCGCTTCCGGCGGCAGCCCGCAGGAGCCAGTCTCTCCAGTGGCGAGCTTCTTCGCGATAGCCGGCATGCATGAAGGCAAGCAAACTAAAAGTCGCATCCCGCAACCAGCAGTATCGGTAATCCCAATTGCGCTTCCCTCCGAACTTTTCGGGCAAGGATGTCGTCGCCGCCGCCAGGATGCCGCCTGTCGGAGCATACGTGAGAGCTTTGAGAGTAATCAGCGAGCGCTCGACTGCATCCGCCTCTGGCCCGTCATAGGTGCACTTCGAGGTCCATTTGCGCCACCATTTCTCCGTTTTCTCCAGCGACGATTCCAAATCTGTCGAGCGCGGAGGACGCCCGAAGGAGCTCCCGTACGTCAGGCCGAAGCCAACCGTTGTTCCCGCGGCGACAGTAAATTCGCTAATCGTCTTAAGCCCCTCTCCGCGAAGGGAAACAGGTGTTTGAAGCGCCAGAAGGTTCGGTCCGGCGATCGCGAATAGCGCCCCGTCCTTCTGGCGCGTCACCCATGGCACGGCCTCGCCGTAATCAAACCGAACCACGAAATCCATTCGCATGTGCCACCTTCCCGCGATCGCCACGGACCAGGCGAATGACCTCAGGAGTCTTGCTGCGAATCGGCATGAAGTCGATCAGCGTTACCGTTCCATCGTCGGTTTCGAACTGAGTTTCGAGGATCAGAGTTTTTTCGCGGTAACGCCGGGTTACGCGATATTTCTCTACCGGAGCGATCTGCCAGCGGCCGTTGTCGGGGGTTCCCAGGAGCGCGGCAAAACATGCGCCGGAGTCGAATCGCGGCAGGCAAAGCCAGTCAATCGAGCCGTCGCGCGCTACGAGGGCTGCCGTCTCGCAATCTCCAATGAGGGCGTAGTCTTCGATCGCGGAAGGCACTGAATTATTGTAAGTCCAATCGGTTCACAATACGAAGCAACATCGCTGCTTCGCCGACAGTTGCATTCCGCAGCCGGCGCAATCGATTACGCTAACGAATCGTCCAACCAGCTCGAAAGCTCACGGTTCAGCGCTTCCACCAGATCCGCTCGGTCTTCTCCAGGAAGATTGGAATCGATATCGTAGCCTTGACTGCGGAGATGGTAGGAAAGCATTCGATACGACGCCCTGAACCCTCGCACGTCCTCGTGGCTGATCAAGATGTGCTCGCCTGGAATCGAGGGGGTAAGCTCATCGCGCATATAAATCGCGTCAAATCCAAAAATGCGCCATTGCTCACCGCGGCGTTCCGCGCGGTAAAGGAAACGCGCATGCGTTGAAAGAGTGCCTTCCACGTTTTGCAGTTTCACCGGCAGGTCAATGATGGCCGTCAAGCTGGCAATGGCGCGATTTCCGGCCAGCGTCACCAGGACGGGTCCCAGCCGGTGCTTCGCGGGAATTCCACGCCGCGCCATATCGATTGAGCCGATAACGAAGTCCGGGCCGTTGCCTCGAAACCAGCTTATTCGGACCACCGAGTCCGGCCAGAAACATTCGCGCATTTGCTCCCAGCGACCCATATCGCGGCTCTCCCGTTCGCGCAAAATAAGTTGCGAGATAGAAGTAATATCCGCGCTATCCAGCACCGCTTTCGGTAAATTGTCGTTCATGCGTGCCTTTTCCGGGACGCGAATCCAGAGTGGCTACGTTCGCGTCGTTCGGTCGAAAAATTCTTTACACCACCATGTGCTTGAAGCAGCCATTTTCGATGATAGCCTCACATTGAGGCTGTGTAGCCGCGTCGACGAAAGGACATGACGGCGAAAATGGAGAGGGCATTTATCGCCCTGTCGCCATAACCATGCCGATGGCATCGATGAATTCCAGATTGAAAACCGAACGGAACCCGCTTACGCTGTTGATCTTAGTGATTCTACAGCCCCAATTGCTAGATCGATCTTTAGGATTGGCGTGCGGCACTCGCAAGCAGTCGAGCGCACTCTGATGGAACCTTCCCACAGCTTCGAAGTCGGGAAAATCCGCCTCGGCGGAAACGCGCCCCTGTTTCTCATCGCCGGCCCCTGCGTAATAGAAAGCGAGGCCCACGCCACGTCGATCGCCACTCGCCTGGCAGAGATTGCGAGCTCCGCCGGTATCCCGCTGATTTTCAAGGCTTCTTACGACAAAGCCAATCGCTCCTCTATCGGGTCTTTCCGGGGGCCAGGCCTGGAAGCCGGCCTCCGCGTGCTTGCCAAAATCAAGAAGCGGACCGGGTTGCCCATCCTCACGGACGTGCACGAAGTGCGGCACGTCGGCCCGGCCGCCGAAGTTTGCGACGTGCTGCAAATTCCGGCGTTTCTCTCGCGCCAAACGGATCTTCTCGTCGCCATCGGCCGGTCCGGCCGCGCCGCCAACATCAAAAAAGGGCAGTTCCTTTCGCCGTGGGATGTCGCCAATGCCGCGGAAAAGATTGCAAGCACCGGCAATCAGAAAATCATTCTCACGGAAAGAGGCGTATCCTTCGGCTACCAGAATCTTGTGGTGGACATGCGATCGTTTCCGATTATGCGCAAATTGGGCTATCCCGTGGTCTTCGATGTGACGCACGCGGTGCAATTGCCCGGCGGAGAAGGAAACTCGAGCGGCGGCCAGCCCGAGTTCATCGAGCCGCTCGCGCGCGCGGGAGCTGCCGCCGGCATTGACGGTCTGTTTCTCGAAGTGCACGACAATCCCGCGAAAGCTCTCTCGGACGGCACCAACGCGCTCGCACTCGAAAAACTCCGGCCGCTTCTCGAAAAAGTCTCGCGCATCGCAGCGCTCACTCGCGAATGGGACGCGAGCGGCGGCCTTCCACAGAAGCAGGATTCTCCGGCCAAGGCTGCCCCACGCAAGCCGGAACGTAGAAAGTGGCGCGCCCGATGAGTCCGATCACGCCCCGGAAAAACGCAATCTCGCCGAACGGAAGAAAAGTGTCGGTGCCGACGGCGAAGCGCGTCCTCCAAATCGAAGCCGAGGCCATTAGCGGTCTGATCGATCGCCTGGACGAGCGCTTCGAAAATGCTGTCGAGCTGCTATATTCCTGCAAAGGGCGCGTGGTCGTTGCGGGGCTCGGCAAATCCGGATTGATCGGGCGAAAGATCGCGGCCACTTTTTCCAGCACCGGCACGCCGTCAATGTTTCTGCATGCCGCCGAAGCTCTCCACGGCGATCTCGGCATGCTCGCGGCTGGCGATGTCCTGTTGACGATTTCCACGAGCGGTGAAACCGAGGAACTGATCGAACTGGTGGAAGCGGCCAGGCGTCTCGGCGTAAAAATCGTAACACTCACGGCGAAAGAGTCCTCGACGCTGGCGACGGCCAGCGACATCGTGCTCGACATCGCCGTCAAAGAGGAAGCCTGCTCGCTGAACCTCGCGCCCACGGCTTCTACAGCCGCCGCGCTGGCAATGGGTGACGCGCTCGCGATCGCTTTGCTCGAACGCCGCGATTTTCGTGAAGACGATTTCGCCGCCCTGCATCCTCGTGGACGCCTGGGGAAAAAACTGCGGCGCATCGAGATGCTGATGCACATGGGCACCGAATTGCCGCGGGTGCTTCCCACTGCCAAGATGCCCGACGTGATTTACGAAATGAGCAGCAAAGGGCTGGGCCTCACCGCGGTGACCAAGCCCGACGGCCACCTGTTGGGTATCATCACCGATGGCGACCTTCGCCGCGTGATGCAGCGGCGCAAGCAAAACGTTCTGGAACTCGCCGCCATCGATTGCATGACCAAAAATCCGGTCACGCTGGCGCGCACCGAGCTTGCGGCCGCTGCGCTCCGGCTCATGGAAGAAAAGAAAATCACTTCCGTGATGGTCGTGGACGCCGCCGGCCGCCTCGAGGGTATCGTCCACATTCACGATCTTTGGACACTGCAATTGTTTTGATGGCTTAGGCGGAAATCCAAATGCCGATTCGCGAAATCAAATTTCCCGCCAAGGTGATGCGGCGCGCCAAGAAAATCCGCGTTCTGCTCATGGATGTGGACGGCACGATGACCCCGGGCGTCGTCTGCCTGCAGACTTTTCCCGATGGCAGCGTTGCCGAGATGAAAGTCTTCAACGCGCATGACGGCGCCGGCATCAAGCTCGCGAGCATCATGGGCATCCGCACCGGGCTGATTACGGGGCGCGATTCGCCGGCCACCGCGCGGCGCGCCCGAGAGGCATCCATGGAATTCGTGATTCAGGGCCAGCCGAAAAAACTCGAGTCGTACAAGGCGATTCTGCTTCGCGCAGGTGTTACCGACGAAGAAGTAGCCTACGTGGGCGACGATCTGCCCGATCTTCCGCTGCTGGAACGCGCCGGCCTCGCGGTGGCGGTGGGCGACGCTGCGCCGGAAGTGAAGCGCGCGGCTCACTACGTCACCACGGTTGATGGCGGCAAAGGAGCCGTTCGCGAAGTTGTCGAGCTGATTCTGAAATCGCAAGGAAAGTGGAAGAAGGCGATTCCCCTCGCCATTGCCTAAAGACGGCCAAAGCACCTCGTACCGATGCTGTGCAGTCGCGGCGAAAGGGATTGCATTAACCAAATTTGCTGCGCATCGCCCAAGTTGCGGTGAGGGTGTCGCCAACTTCTGGTCCCGGTGCTCTGCGCTAAGCGCCTGGCTGACCGCTCACACCCCCATCACTGAGAGGCGGAGCCATCTGGCTTACGCCCCAACCACCACTTGGGACGTGTCTCTCGGCTACTTTGGTATTCCGCTTCAGTTCCGACGAAAAATTCGGTCGCGTAGAAAAACACGGATTCGTTACCCTCAGCGGCGTTACTGAATCCCCAAATCTGGCCGCCATTCCCTGGAGAGCCCATTCGGAGTTCGTGCCGGTGCCCCAATGAATCCATTTCAAATACACGGACGTATTGAGGCCTTTTGAAGATCGGGGTAGAAGTACATCCCTGACCGGCAGAGTTGACCTTGAGTGTGACGCTGGAGAAAGTGGACACAGCAGGTGGACATTTCCGATTTGCGCGCTCCATCAACACCCAACCATGGTACTGACGGGGGAGTTCCCAGTCCTGCATGACCCTATAAGATCCGCATTCCGCCTCAGTTAATCCTAGGGAAAGCACCAAAATCAACAAAAGCTTGCCTTTCATTTACCGACTACCTCCCTCCGCTCCGCTCAAATAGAGAGTAGCAGAGCGATTCGCCGCAGTGCCAAAGGAAAGCCACCAACTTCAAGGGATTGAGAATCCCTATAGTAGGAACGTCACGTTGTAGCAGGATGTATGAGAAACCTGCAGGAAATGAGAGTGGGCGAAATTTAGGCGATAGCGGAGTGCCCGTACGTACTAGCTCCAAAACGGTACTTTCGACCAGTGTCTCGCGAAACTCCGGGAGCATAGCCTTGTGGAGTGCGCGAGAAACTGATGGCTACTCCGAAGGAAACCGCCCCTTTTGCGGGCATGCGTTTATTCCTCTGCGGACTGCTTTCCGCGGCGTTCTTGGTGGTGGGCGCTCTCGCTCCAGCGGCGTGTTCGCGAGCTTTGCCGGGCAATGATTCCCCCAGCCGGCTTGATTCACCGGAAGCGCAGATGCTCTACCTGACGAATCAAGATCGGACAGCCCAGCAAAACTGGGAGGAGACCCAAGGCCGCGCACACCCGCTTCGCTGGGACGATAGGCTGGCCGCAGCGGCTCGGGCCCACTCCGAGGACATGGCCCGACAGGGATATCTGAGCCACACGGGTTCGGACGGCAGCATGCCCTTTCAACGCGTTTCCTACATGGGCATTCAGTGGCTTTCCACCGGAGAAAATGTGGCCAAGGCCCGCGATGCAGCGGAAGCCGAAGCCCTATTCATGGACGAGCCGAAATTCCAGCAAAACCACCGCGCAAACATCCTGAATCCGAATTACACCATCGTCGGCATCGGCGTGGCTAGAGATTCCGAAGGAACTTTGTACATCACCGAAGAATTCGCACAACTCCGCTAGCTGATTGCCGGCATTTCTCCGCAGTGCAGGCAAGAAAAATTGCGATGCTTATTCCGGCTGCGCCGTGCCGCGAGTGACGGCGTCGTTTAGCAGCTGCTTCATCTGTTCATTCGCCTGGCGGGACGCTTCCGCCTGTTGCCGGCCCAGCTCACCTTGTTGCCGCCCGATTTCGCCTTGTTGTCGTCCAAGTTCCCGCATCTGCTCGCCAATCTGGCGTTGCTGATCGCCGGCTTGGTATTGAAATTCTCCAATTTTGTGTTGAAGTTCGGCAATTTGACGCTGGAGATCGCCCAACTGTTGCTGCGTGCCGCCGGAGCCGAGTTGCTTCGCCTGGGATTCCAGTTTCTGGATGTCGGCGCTCATGTCCGGAATTTGCACGCGGACCGCTTCCATCTTCTTGCTTAGGTCCCTTTGCTGATCGCCCAATGCTTGCTGTTGCTTTCCCAGAGCCTCCTGCTTCTGACTCAGTTCTTCTTGGGTCTTGAACAACTCCTTGGCGCGCTCGACCGTGGCCTTGTCGCGGATCACATAGTTTTTCTCGTCGTGCTGGAACCAGATGTAATCGCCCGTGATTTTGCTGCGGAGCGATGTAGCGTGCTCGACATCTTCCGAATCGCCGGACATAAGAATCGGGGAATCTCCCGACACGATCACGTAGCGGCCGCCGAAACCGCCGTCGAACGCGCCCCAGTTCATCGGGTGCCCAGTTCGGAATACTCCGTCGCGTTGAAACTGTTGGAGCTGAAGCTCCACGGCTTCTTGAATTTCGTTTTTCGAAAGGTCGGCACGCGAAATTGCGGCAGTTGCGTCCCGGTAAATCCTGCGGATTTGGTCTTCGTTGATGCCGTCCTTAAACTGAAGCGCAACGGGTGGTATTGCGAAAGAGTTTGGTCCAGCCTCTGGCAGTGGAACCGCCGCCGGCGCAGGGGCAGGAGGAGCTACCGGCTCGGCGGCGGGCTGAGCTACGGCAGGCGCCTGCGGAGGAGCCGCAGCCATGGGAGCGGACCGTGCGCCGGGCCCCAGATTATTCGTCGCGACCGGCTTTGCTGGCCCCGGCACGGGAATCGGCACAGGAATTGGAATAGCCACACTATCTTGAGCATGAGCAATCGATGGCCGCGCGGTGGCCGCGAAAAACACAACGACGATACCAAGCAACAACAGAATAATTGACAAAGACTTATTGAGGCGCATTGAATCTCCTTCCCATGCAAGAATCCGATCGACTCGTTTTTCCTCCTGCCCTGCTTTGGCCATCGACACGCCCTGCCAGTTCACGCGCCGGTGAGTCCGTTGAAGCGCGAGGAAGAAGCTGAGGAGTGTTTCCGCGTATTGCGCGCGGTCGGCTCCGGAAAGCAGCGCGGCTTCATCACTTGCTTCTTCCGCGGCATCCGCCAGGCAACGGTGCAGCCACCAGCTCAGCGGACTGAACCAGAAAACGGCGCGGTGCAAAAGAGAAAGGCGCTGGGTGAGCGCGTCTCGGCGAATCACGTGCGAGCGTTCATGGGCAAGCACGGCGCGGAGCGCGATGGGACTCCATTCGCGCCATTCGACTGGAAGCAAAATAATCGGGCGCAGAATTCCCAGGGTAATCGGCACGGAAATCACTGCGGATTCCGCGAGGCGCAAGGGAACGGCGGGATGATCTTCCCGCTCACCAATGGAGAGGCGGCCCGTAATCTGGCATTCGGTAATGGGTCGCGCGCCGCGAACGAGTCGCCGGCTGAAAATGATCCCTAGAAACAGCCGTCCGAAAAAAAGGAGAGCGATTGAAATATACGTCGCGGCGAAAAGCGCAAGCCACGGAAGCGACGCGTCACGATTTTTCGCGGCCATCAGCGGGGAAGCTTTGGATTCGCGAACAATTGGCGCGGCCTTCGACGAAACGACGCCGCCAGCGGGCAGAACATCCGTGCGCGAAGTTCCCACGGTGCTCGTCGGGCCGACTTCCGCATTGCTTTTGGGCAACGGAATTTCAAGATCCGCGCGAAATGGAGCGATGGGAAACGCCTCAGGCGCGAACGCTCCCGTCATGGGAGTGTCTTTGCTCGGGCGGAGCGCGTTCGCGACTGTAGCTTTCTGCGGAATCAGATGTCTCACGGCTACTGGAAGCTCAAAGGATAGCGGAGGCAAAATGACCCCGAGCAGCGGCATGGCCAGCGCCGCGTAGAGCACCACCTTCCAAACAGCGAGACGCGCCGAAACACTTTTCACGCGCAGGGCGCCTATCGCCAGGGCCGCGAAACACCCCAGACACAGCGAGCGCGCGGCGGGCGTGATCAGATGCGCGAGCAATGCCGAGCATGCGTGAGCTACCGAAGCGGGAATCATGGCTTGTCATCCTTTTCAGACGGCCGCGCACCAGGCTTGGCTGGCGACTTGCGCTGGCTCTCGCGGCTCTGAAAAATCTTGCGGGCCATCCGTTCCAGGTCTTTGCGCCCCAGAACATTGCTATCGACCATGCCCATCACAAGCTGTTCGGCGGAGCCGTCGCAAAAGCGGTCAATGATGTGTTTCACGGCGCGCGCGGCTACGTTTTCGCGCGCTTCCGCGGCACGGTAGATAAAAGTACGGCCTTCGAGTTCGTGACCAACGTAGCCCTTTGCCTCCAGGCGGCGCAGGACGGTGCGAATCGTGGAGTCCTTCATGGGGCGGCTGTGCGCCAGGGCTTCCCGGCAGGCGTCGGCGGTGCAAGGGCCGTGCGACCAGACGTAATCCATCACCGCCTGCTCGACGTCGCCAAGGTTCCTGGGCCGGATGCGCCGTGTGTTAGTCATTGTAGCGTTACAGTGTGTAACATTTGAGGTCCCCGCGTGTCAAGAACAAATTAGGGGCCAGGGGCGGCCCCGATTTTTCACCGCAGCACAGCAGGCTGTGATGTTTCTTGGCAGAGTCAGCGTGCTTGTGCCGGCTCACTTACCGTAGTAGTCGTCTCTGGTTTGGATGGATCAGCGGCCCGCAGGCGCAGAACCACCACGGACCTGCCACGTATCCTGTAGGTGTGATCGCGAAGCAATAAGCTGGTCCTGATCTGCTCATCGGCGGTATCCAGCAGGCGCTCCCACCGCTCGCCCGGCTGCTTCGCCGGCAAGCGAAACACAATCACGTCGTGGTAAGCATTGAACATAAGGAAGAGCGTGTCTCCAATCACCGGCTCTCCTCGCTCGTCGATTTCATCCAGAGTATTCCCATTCAGCAGGACGCCCAGGCAGCGGGCGAAGGGATCGCCCCACGCCTTGTCGGTCATTTCCCTGCCGCGCGGTTCATACCAGGCGATATCTTTCACGCCGGCCCCACGGATGCTGCGCCCCTGAAAAAATTTCCTTCGGCGCAGCACTGCTTGTTCCTTTCGCAGCTTGATCACGTAGCGAGTAAACTCCACCAGTTCCTTCTGCTTCGAAGTCCAGTTCCAGTCCAGCCAGCTCAGCGGGTTGTCCTGGCAATATGCATTGTTGTTTCCTTGCTGGGTGCGGCTGAACTCATCTCCGCCGCAAAGCATGGGCACTCCCTGGGACAGGAAGAGGGTGGCTAAGAAATTGCGCTTCTGCTGTTCGCGCAACGAGAGGACCTGAGGATCGTTCGTGGGCCCTTCCACGCCGCAATTCCAGCTCAAATTATTGTTGTCGCCATCCTGATTGTTTTCCAGGTTGGCCTCGTTGTGTTTGTCGTTGTAGCTGACTAAATCATTGAGGGTGAACCCGTCGTGGCTGCAAACAAAATTGATGCTGGCGTACGGCCGGCGTCCGCTGTGGCTGTAAAGATCGCTGCTGCCGGCGAGACGCGTAGCCAGCTCAGAAACGACTCCGCCGTCACCCTTCCAGAACCTGCGCATCGCATCGCGGTACTTTCCGTTCCATTCCGTCCAACCCACGGGAAAGTTTCCCACCTGATAGCCGCCTTCTCCAATGTCCCAAGGCTCGGCAATCAGTTTTACCTGAGACAACACCGGATCCTGGTGAATGATGTCGAAAAACGCTCCGAGCTTGTCCACGGCATGGAGCTCGCGCGCCAGGGCGCTCGCCAGATCGAAGCGGAAACCGTCGACGTGCATCTCCATCACCCAATAGCGCAGGCTATCCATAATGAGTTGGAGGACTCTGGGATGCCGGACATTCAAAGTATTTCCGCAGCCTGTGTAATCCGTGTAGAAGCGCGGATTGTCTTGCTCAAGCCGGTAGTATGACGCGTTGTCCACGCCGCGCAGGGAAAGCGTGGGGCCGAGGTGGTTGCCCTCCGCCGTGTGGTTGTAGACAACATCGAGAATTACTTCCAGGCCGGCGGAATGCAGATTTTTCACCATCGTTTTGAAAGCCCGCACTGATTCCAGCGGAGTCTGCGTCACCGAGTAGCGGAGGTCAGGCGCAAAAAATGCAAGAGTGTTGTAGCCCCAATAATTTGTGAGGCCCAGGTCCGCGAGGTGATTTTCAACGGAGTGATGATGAACCGGCATCAGCTCAACCGCCGTAACCCCGAGATCCAGCAGGTGGCGTATCGACGGCTCCGAGCCCAACCCCGAATATGTTCCGCGCATTTTTTCGGGGAGATCCGAGCGTTGGTGAGTGAAGCCCTTCACATGCAGCTCGTAGATCATCGTTTTGTGCCAGGGCGTGCGCGGTTGCCGGTCGTTACCCCAAGTGAAAGCGGTATCCACAACCGCCGCCAGGGGAGCAAAGGCTGCATTGTCGCGGTCGTCCATCACCAGGTCCGCGTCCTCTCCGCCCTGGCGGTAAGCATACATTTCAGGCGCCCAATTCACCGTTCGAGCGATGGCCTTGGCATACGGGTCGAGGACAATCTTGGCCGCGTTGAATCGATGCCCTGCCGCAGGATCGTAAGGGCCGTGGACGCGGTATCCGTAGACCTGCCCCGGCAGAATCCACGGCATGTAACCGTGCCATACCATGTCTGTCTGTTCTTTCAACTCGATGCGCTGCGATTCCTTGTGATCGTCAACGGAATCGAAAAGGCAAAGCTCTACTTTGGTGGCGTGTTCTGAAAACAGGGTGAAGTTGACTCCCGCGCCGTCCCAAGTGGCGCCCAGGGGATACGGCGCTCCAGTACGCAGCTTGATGCTTGGTTCACCCACGCTTTTCCTCCCGTCAGTTCGATTCGGCACTCTCGCGCGAGGGAACAATCATGTCATCGTGCCCTCGGGGCAACAATAGGATGGTACGGGTACCTCGTGGCCGTTCAATGAATTGCCGACGCGTCGACGTGAGGGAGAAGTTCTTGTAGGATGGCTCGCGTGAAAAAAACGAGATCCGTTAATCGTCGTTCCGCCACGAAACGCGGCGGTACTCCGAAAAACATCGATGAATATGTTGCCCGTGTCTCGGAACCTGCGCGCGGCGCCTTGAACGAGATGCGCGAGGCAATTCGCTGCGCTTTGCCACCGAAAGCCACCGAGACAATCAGCTATGGGATTCCTGCATTCAAGTGCAAAAGGGTGCTGGTGTGGTTTGCCGCATTCTCGGACCATTGCAGCTTGTTCCCCACTGCCTCGGTTATCCAAGCGTTTAAGCACGAACTGAAGGGCTTCTCGACATCCAAAGGCACGATTCACTTCCCCATGGATAAGCCCCTGCCAGCTGCCCTCATTAAGAGGCTGGTAAAGGCACGAGTCGCTCAGAGTGAACGCAAGAAACGTCCCTGACTGGTCTGCGTCAATGGGAGATTGATTCAAGCGCAAGACCGCGCGTCCGCGGGCCGAAGATGCCGATTGCCAGAACGATGGCGAACATCGAAACTGCGATGAAGGCAAAAACGCCTCCCACACCAAAACGTTCCAGGAAAAAACCAATCATCAGGCTGGTGAAGATCGCGCTGAAGCGGCTCCAAGAATAGACAAAACCGACCGCTTGCGCCCGTACTCGCGTGGGAAACAACTCAGCTTGGTACGCGTGAAATGCCACCGACATCCAGTTATTCGAACAAGTCAGCATTACGCCAAGCACGATGAGCCAGCCCGGATCTCGCTGGCGCGCGAACAAAAGGCCGAATCCTCCGATACAAATCGCACTCCACACAATTTGCCATTTGCGTTCGAGCTTGTCGGCAATACCTTGAACCAGCAGCGGCCCCAGGGGAGCGGAAATGGCAATGATGAACGAGTATTGCAAGCTGGCAGTGGTCCGGATACCCGCAGCGATCAGCAGCGTGGGCACCCACGAAGCGAAACCGTAGTAGCCGACAGTTTGAGCCAAATGAAAAACCATGAGCATGAGCGTTCGTCGCAGATACGGCGGGCGAAAGATTTGGACGAATTTCACGTTCGGTGATTCCTCCGCGGAAGCCTCCGTCACAACGGGTGGAAGTTCAGCGCCGAACTCCGCCTCCACTCGCTTTTCCATAGTCGTAACGGCGCGTTCCGCCTCGGATATGTGTCCGCGGGCAATCAGCCAGCGAGGACTCTCCGGAATGCTCCGCCGGATAAACCAGACGAATATCGCGCCCGCTGAACCGATCAGCACCACCCAGCGCCACCCGTCAACGCCGAAGGGGTTGCGCGGCACGAGCAGCCAGGAAATCAGCGCAACCAACGGTATGGTCGTAAATTGAACCACCTGATTCAGGGCGAAGGCGCGGCCGCGAACTTCCTTGGGCATCAGCTCAGCGATATATGCATCGATTGTGACTAACTCGATGCCAATGCCGATGCCGGTGATAAATCGCCAGATCAAGACCCCCAACGTGGTGAATTGGAACACCATGACGATCGAACCGGCCGTGTACCACAACAAAGAATAGGTAAAAATGGCCCGGCGGCCGAATCTATCGGCTGCAAATCCGAATGCGATTGTTCCAATGAAAAGCCCGGCGAATGTTGCAGATACGAAGCTGGCAAGTCCGTGGAGCGCAAAGAACGAGGCCGAGGTGGCAGAGAACAGTCCGCTGCGAATTAACCCGGGAGCTATATAGGCTGTAACAAAAAGATCGTAGAACTCGAAACATCCACCCAGCGAAATCAGTAGCAAAAGCGTCCAGATGTAGCGCGTAGTGGGAAGCCGGTCCAACCGCGCGCTAATGAGGGCGGCTTGGCTACGGATCCCCGTCTGCCCGGCAGGAGTCATTAAGGCTTCGCGAATTCTAACAATCGCCGATTACCGGCGATAGTGGCATTCGGGTTAGAGGTGAAGGCCAAGGAAGTCTGGTGAATACACGACCGTGCCCGGAAGAGGCGGCCCCGGCTTGGCGAAGCTCGCTCCTAACCAATGGAGCGTCTCGAAGGCTTGCTAGGTTGACACGGATGGATGACAAGGAACACACTCTCACCACAGAGGAAATGGATGTAACCGCAGGAGACACGTCGATGACCTCGCTCGTTTCCGAACCCAGAAATCTCCAATTGCCCGACTGGCAAAACGACTTTGAAACGGCGGCGCGACAAGCCGTGCAAACGCCCGGTCGAATTCAAGCGATGAAAGCGGCAGTCTTGTCGAGATTGAAAGCGAAGCTTGAAAATCCTCCGGGACCTCTCGAGCGCATCGCACTGAACGACGCGATTCTTTTGTTGAGGACATTGCGAAGCGGAAGCCCGCCGAATGCCACCCTGGAAACGGATTTGGAATAGCTGCAAAGAATGGAGGGGGACATGGCCACTGCATCGAAAGCGATCGCCCCAAAGAATGGCGAGCGCGTCCGTACCGCGGAACATGAAGGTATTTTTGAAATCGTCGGCGTCAACTCACTCATGCAAACGGCAAATATCAGATTGATCGATGGAACCGGCCACGTGGTGCCGAATATACCGTGGACGGCGCTGATGCCTGCCGATAAAAAGTGATTTGAGTGGAACGCTCGCCGTTTGAAGAGATCCGCAGGATTGTGCTCGCTCATGCACGCTGCCATCGGCGTGCCCCCCGCGCGCTGCATCTCTCGCGGAGCAGGAACATGAACTCCAAACACTCGGCACCCTTGTTCATCGGGGCCCTTTTCGCTTTCGTTGCTTGCACTTCCCGACCGGCATATTGCGCGCCAGATCCTTGCTCGCTCCTTACGCGAGCCCAGGTAAGCGCCGCGCTTGGCGTGCAGGTCGGGGAAGGCCGGCTAGTTGTGCCGACAATATGTGAATGGGCTGCGCCGGGAGAGTCGAACCCGCGGGCGAAAAAGGTCCTGATCACCCTTCAAGGGCCGCAGGCGTTTGCGTATGCCAAGATGCCGGTGGGGCACGGGATCACCAAGACACCTGTCAGCGGAATTGGTGATGACGCCGTTTACGGCACGACTCCGGGCGCGGCTACCGTCCTAACCGTGAAGAAAGGGAACGTGGTCTTCGTCGTCCATGTCACAGGCCTGCCGGATGACCAGACGAAGGCCAAGGAAAAGACTCTCGCACTCGAAATTCTCTCCAAGCTCTGATTGACTCTCCTCAAGCACGAAGTGTTTTCCAGTTCCTACAACACTCTGGCGCCGCTACTCTACGAAGCGGAGGCAACCGAGAATCAGAAGTGACTGAAAAGTCCGACCAAGATGATGAGCGGGATCGGCACACCGAGCAGAAGAAGCAAGATAGAACGCATCGCAGAGCCTCCTTGAAACACTCAAACCGTCGCCGCAGCCATACGATCGCGTTGCTTGCCTCCGATCGTAGCGGCAAAGCTGGCGCAGAACGCGCCGATCAGCAGGGCGAGAAACGTCCAATAGAGCGAGTGACCTGCCGCCTTCCGAGCAGTGTCCGCGCTCTGTCGCGCTTGGTCAAAAATTGCAGACACGCGGCTTTGCGCGTCCGTTTCGCTCAGTCCGGTTCGCGCCGATACAAGCTGAGCCAGATACGTGCGGTCAGCCTCGGGCAGACTTTTTTCCTGAATGCCTCTGGCGAGAATTAGTCCTGCTTCGTTGCGCTCCGACGGGTCAATCCGCTGTGCCCTGTCTGAACGAAACAGGGAATCCACAAAATACGCATTAGGGCCACTTTGCCCTTCGGCCGCAGCCGTGGCGACGCTGTTCCCCGTGGCTCCCACAACAGAAGCGGCGGCCGTCGCTAGAAAAGCAGCTGTCATCACCAAGCCGACGCACCAGACGAGGAAGCCGTGCGCCGTATCGCGAAAATATACTTCGTGCGCGTGCACGTTCACCCACCTCGTGCGCAACCGCCCTGCGAGATAGCCACCCATCGCGGAAGCGAGAATTTCAATAACGATCACCCAAATGATCGCCCCTACACCGACCGCTGATGCCGATGCGCCCCTGGATGACCATGGTGAAATCGCCGATAAGCCGGTTCCCGCGCCCAAGGTGAGCAAAGCAAGCGACAATGCGGCTGCCGCAAACGCCCCGCCAATTACAGCGCTCCACGAAATAGCGGATGCGTATGGCTCGTTTGAAGCAGAAACGTCTCCGAACTGCTGAACGGTCGTTCTGGCCTGGACTGGACTTGCCATGGAAGGTTACCTCTGACCTTCGACGCTATTGCCTGGCGGACCAGTTAGCCATACTCGGGAACTCCTAGGCCTTCAGCGAAGTTACTGTACGTGGGGCACGAACGAGCAGAAAGATGCTTCAAGTTAGAAATAATAGACCCTGCAAACTAGACGCTTCTGGGGGCTAATTTAGTGGAGCGGGCGATGGGAATCGAACCCACGTCCGAAGCTTGGGAAGCTTCTATACTGCCATTGTACGACGCCCGCTCTGGAAGCGAATGATGTGCAGGATACCACCGGTTTTGCGTCGCTCGCAACCGGGAGTAGCGGCGCTAGGAACTTTGAGGGCGCATCATTTTGCCGGCCATCCGGGCGACGAACTGGCGCGGCGCCAGCCGCTCAGCTTCTACCATGAGGCGATTTTTGGCTCCCGAGATTACGAAGCTCCTCCCTTCCGCAAGGGCGGCGAGACCCACGCGCGCTACCTTGTCCGCGGTTTCGGCCGAGCGGAAGACGCGGTCCGGCTGCTGAGCTACCTGCTGGAACTCGGTGTTCGTGGAGCCGGGGCAGAGCGCGCAGACGTGCACACCAAATTCGCGGAGTTCTTCGGCAATTCCCTCGGCGAAGATCAGGTCAAACGCTTTGGTAGCCGCGTAGACCGAATTGAATGGCAGCGCTTGGAAGGCAGCCACTGAGGATACGATGAGGATGTCGCCGTGGCGGCGCGCGATCATTGCAGGGGCGTATAGCTGGGTGAGTTGGACCACGGCGGCACAGTTGACCTGAATCATTTCCAGCAGGCGCGGAGTGGGGATGTCCTGGATGTACCCAAAAGCGCCAAAGCCGGCATTGTTAACCAGCAGCTCGACGTCGATGCCCTTGCCAGTGGTAAAAGCGTGAATCTCAGAGGAGCCTTCGGGGCGAGTCAAGTCGGAGGGGCAGATTTCGACGCGGATGCCGTGCTTGGTGGAAAGCACCGCGGCGATGTCTTCCAAGCGGTCGGCGCGGCGGGCGGTAAGGACTAAATGCGTGCCGCCAGCGGCGAGGCGCTCGGCCAGCGCGAGGCCTATTCCGGCGCTTGCACCGGTAACAACCGCCCACTTCCCTGACCATTTGTTGGGGGAATCAGCGTCCACGGATGCCTCCTCAGGATAATGAGATATGAGAGCACAATCCGAGGCGGCGCAAAAGCCGGGAAGATGAAGAGAGCGGAGGAATCAGGCGGCGCGGTTGGCAGGAGGGAAAACGCTATCGCGCAGGCGCGCACCTTGGTGCTTCAGGCGGTCCAAGAGCCTACGGGCCCAGACGAACTCAGCGGCAAGAACACCCAGGGCTATTAAAATGGTGAGGGTGCCGGGCCCTGGCGTTACCACCATGACAATCCCGATGCCGAGCAACGTGAAGCCGAAGACAATTTTAAGATATCGCTTGGCCTGCTGGATTGTCCGTATCACCCTATCCACCCGAAACCGGAGGTCCCGAAACCCACCGCGCTTCCTGAAGCCCACCGAGCTTCCTGCTGCTTCGATGCAGCCATTCGCGAAAACGACTCGAAAAATTCGAGCACGTCAGGGACCAACCGCGTTACGCGCTTGCCGGACAAACACGCGGTGCTGATAATGGACTTCGACAAGTGCGCCATTCGAAAGGTTTTGGTCGACTCCAAAAAAGCGAAATTTTTTGCACTGGAGGATGAAAAAATGGAGCTTTCCGCAGCACGCATGCAGGTGCCCGAGGGCGCAAATCTAATTCTCGGACAATCGCACTTCATCAAAACGGCGGAGGATTTGTACGAAGCAGTGGTGAACACGGTGCCGGGGGCAAAATTCGCAGTGGCGTTCAACGAAGCTTCCGGGCCTTGTCTGGTGCGGGTGGAGGCGAACGACGACGAACTGCGGCAGGCCGCGGTGGCGAATGCCCGGGCGATTGGCGCGGGCCACGCATTTGTTCTGATGGTTCGCAACGCTTATCCGATCAACTTACTGAGCCGCATCCGCGATTGCTTCGAGGTGTGCTCGATCTTCTGCGCGACGGCTAATCCCGTGGAGGTGATCCTGGCGCAGACGGAGCTGGGACGCGGCATTTTGGGAGTCGTCGATGGGAGCTCGCCAAAGGGGGTGGAGAGCGAGGCAGACGCCAAGTGGCGCCGGGAATTCGTCCGAAAAATCGGGTACAAGCTGTAGAGCATCGCGGGTCCCTGCATATCTTTTCGGCCCGAGCGACGGGAAGTTGAGGCTTCGGGGGGATCTTTTCCGGTTCCTGGCGCGGAAGCCCAACCGCGTCATTTTTAGCGGGAATTTCACACGCACGGCCATATCGTTTTGGGGGCTTTTCGACAAAAGCGGACTTTACAGGCTTCCGGCGGACGTGCTAGCTTGTTCGCGTAACCGCCGAAACGCAGGCGCCAGGCGGCAGGGCCATCGATATCGACCCTTCCCACGTTTTTGTCTCGATAGACCTCCCCCAAAACAATTTAGAGACGTTTCTTCCGCCGCCGAGATGGGAAGAGCGTAACCGAGAGAGGGACGGGTGCTAAAACTCCGCAAAGTCGAGCTATTTGGATTCAAGTCGTTCTGCGAAAAAACGCCGATCACGTTCAGCGGGACGGGAATCACTTGCATCGTTGGGCCGAACGGGTGCGGCAAGTCCAATGTGGTTGACGCGATCTCCTGGGTGCTGGGCGAGCAAAGCCACAAGATGCTCCGCGCCGAGCGGATGTCGGATTGCATTTTCAACGGCACCACGCGGCGTCCGCCCATGGGGATTTCCGAGGTGACGCTGACCTTGATCGACCCGGAGCTATCGGAAGCGGTTGCGAAAGTGATGGGCGACGACGCGGAACTAGCTGCCGCCGAGAGCGCAGGTCCTCCTCTTCTCGTTGAAGACAACCAAGAGGCTCCGCTCCCCGACTTTGCAGCGCCGCAGGATGCGCCAGACGAAACGGTGGACGCGGGCAGCGCGGAAGACTCACCAAGCGGCCGAAAAGGGACGCGAAAGCGAGCGGCTAGCGAAAAGCCAGCGGCCGTCCTGCGGCCCGGCGAGGTGGTGGTGGGAAGGCGGCTGTATCGCTCCGGCCAGAGCGAATATCTTATCAACGGCCGGGTGGCGAGACTTCGCGACGTCCAAGAGATTTTCATGGGTATCGGGCTGGGGCCCGACAGCTACGCGATCATCGAGCAGGGCCGAATCGGCCAAATCCTCAATTCGAGGCCGATGGACCGGCGGGCGATCATCGAGGAAGCCGCCGGGATCACCATGTACAAAACCAAACGGCGGCTGGCGGAAACGAAGCTGGAAGCCTCCAAGATCAATCTTTCGCGGATCAACGACATTTATGTGGAAGTCGAGAAACAGCTAGCGTCGCTGAAGCGGCAGGCGTCAAAGGCGCGTCGGTACGCCGAGTTGCGCGAGGAGATGCGCGGATTGCTGAGAATCGTGCTGGCCAGCAAGGCCGGGCATCTGGACGGCGAGGCTGCGCGGCTCGAGAGCCTATTGGCCGAAATGGAAGTAACCGAGGAGCGCGAGGCTGGCTCCGTGCACGAGCTGGAAGCCGAGCAGGAGCGGCTGAATTCGCGGACCTACGAGTTAGATGCCGAGCTGCGCCAAACTCACAACGTGTTGAATCAAACCGCGCTCGATCTGGATCGCGCCGAGAATCGGATCACGTTCAATCAGGAACAGGTCGCGCAATTGGACGCGCGCGCGGCGGTACTTTCAACCGAAATCGAGCAAGCCGTGCGCCAAGCGTCGGAGCTGAATACGCGCTTGGCTGCGCAGCGAGAAGCGGTGGCCGCACTGCGGGAGCAGAGCATTGCGCTCGAAGCCGGGCTGAGGGAATCAACCGAGCAAGTTTCCGCCAGCGGAGCCAATCAAAATCAGCTCGAATCCCGAATGGAAGAGCTTCGCCAGATAGCCGGCCAGCTGGTGGAAGAGGCCGCGCGCAGGCAGGCCGAGTCTCTTCAGGCGGAGGAAGTAGCGACGCGACACACAACCGCCGAAGAACAACGCGTCAAGGATATTCGCGAGATGGAGCAACTGTGCGCGGCTTTGCAATCGACCGCGGAATCCGCCGACGCCGGTTTTCAGGGCGCGGAACAGCGAGCACGCGAACTGGGCGAAGCGGTCCGCGAGGCGCAATCACAGCTGGCGGGATTTCGCCAGGCGGAGCAGGAGACCAGCCAAAGGCTCGAGCAAGTTCGCCAGGATTTATCCGCAGAGCGCGCACGGCACGCTTCGATCGAGCAGATTTTGCGCGAGCGCGCCTACACCGCCGATGCGGTGCAGAAGCTTTTCAACGTGAGCGACGAGGGCCAGTCCCGCGGTTTCCACGCGGTGGGACTGCTTGCGGACTACGCCGAAGTGCAGGAGGAGTATGAGAGCGCGATCGAGCAGTTTCTGCGCGAGGAACTCGAGTATGTTGTCGTCGAATCATTCGATCAGGCTCGCGCCGGCGTGGCTTTGCTGCGGGAGGAAATGGGAGGCCGCGCAACTTTCTTCGTGGATTCGGTGGGGAGCGTAGACACGGACAGGATGGAGAATGGTGCGTCGATGCCCGGAGATTTCATCGCGCGGCTGGATAGGTTGGTGGAGTTCCGCGAGCCTCTTGGTCCTGCAACCAAATACTTTCTGAAAAAACTTCGGACGGCTTACATCGTTGAGACGGCCGCAATCGCCGAGCGGATGGCGAGCGACAATCCGCACAGTTATTTTCTGACGCCGGATGGCACTTGCTATCACGGCCGCATGATCTCCGGAGGACGCAAGAGCGATGCCGGACCACTGGCGCTGAAACGCGAGCTTCGCCAGCGCGAAGTGGAAACCAACCGGCTGGAGCGCCTGGCCCAAGAGCAACAAACGGACCTGGCACGGCTTGAAGAAGAAATCGCCGCGGGGGAGATTCGGGTTGCAGCGACAACGGCGCAGCAACTGGAAGCGGAGAAGTCTTTGGTGGCGGCAAGCCATCAACGCGACGAGGCGCGGCGGGAGTTCCTTCGGGTGGACCGGCAGCTTTCGGCCGAACGAGACGAGATCGCGCGGCTGCGCGGCGAGGCCGAAGCCGCACGAGCGCGCGCGGTGCAAGCTCGCGCGGGACACGCCGAGGCTGTGCGCTTGCGAGCCGCCGCGGGGGCGGAATCCGCAGAGGCGGCCGAGAGACTCGCAGATTTGCGCCGCGACTTCCAGGAGTTGCAGGAGCGAGTGGTGATGCGGCGCGAGGAACTAGCGACAATCGCCGAGCGCCTGGCGAGTTCGGAATTAGTCGAAGGCCGGCTTGAGGACGAGATTGCGGGCGCAAACGAGCGCCTCGGCGCGCTTCGCCAGCAGCATGTCGCTCTGGCCGCTGAGAAAGCCGGCATCGAATCAAGCCGCGAACAACTGGCTCAACAGGCTGGGAATCTCCGGATCGAAAAGGCGCGGCTGGAAGAAAAGGAGGCGGCGCTCGAAGGCGAGTGGGAAGGAGCGAGGTCGCGCACGGGCCAAATCGATGAAGTGCTGCGCGGGCGGCGCCAGTTACTAGAGGAAGTGCGCGCCGAACGCAGCCAGCGGCAGATCGAAAAAGCCCGCAACGATTCCGACCGCGAATATCTTCGCCAAACTTGCGTGAGCGAATTGAATGCGCAACCCGAGGAACTGATGGCGCAGGAAGCGCAGCCGCTTGCCGGAGAAGAGCTGGCCACCGCCGAAACGAATTACAACGAAATGAAAGCGCGGGTGGAAGCGATGGGGCCGGTGAATATGATGGCGCTCGAGGAGTTCCGCGAGTGCGAACAGCGCGAGGAGTTTTTGCGCCGGGAGCGCGACGACCTGGTGCAATCGATCGAGAACACGCAGCTCACCATCAACGAGCTCGATCAAGTGTCGCGGCAGAAATTCGAGGAGGCTTTTCACTTCATCAACGCGCATTTCGCGATCGCGTTTCAGTCGCTCTTTGGCGGAGGGACGGGCGAAATGCGCCTGAGCGAACCGGACAGCTCCGGCGAAGCGGGGATCGATATCGTCGCTCAACCGCCGGGGAAGCGGCTGCAAAATATTCTGCTGCTTTCGGGCGGCGAAAAAGCGCTGACGGCGCTCGCGCTGCTGATTGCCGTGTTCCGTTATCAGCCGAGTCCGTTCTGCATACTGGACGAGGTGGACGCGCCCCTGGATGAAGCTAATGTGGGACGCTTCAACAAAATGCTCGCGGAGATGTGCGGGCAGACGCAGTTTATCGTGGTCACGCACAACCGCAAGACCATGGAAATGGGATCAGTACTCTACGGCGTAACCATGCAAGAGCCCGGAGTTTCCAAGCTGGTGTCGGTGAAATGGGAAGAGGACGCAGCCGCCGAACCGAAACCAGCTACTGCCGCCAGCAACGCCGCCTAGCTCACTCGATTCATAGTGCGATGATTACGCTCGTCCTACTTCCCGGTATGGATGGTACGGGCGTATTTTTCGCCGACTTCGTCGCCGCACTCGGACCCCGGTTCAAGCCAGTCGTTGTCGTGTACCCGAACGATCCGGCGCTCGGTTACACTGAGCTCGAAACTCTTGCTCGCACGTATCTTCCTCAAAACGAGCCCTATCTTATCCTCGGAGAATCTTTCTCCGGCCCGATCGCAATCTCGATCGCCGCTTCCAACCCGTCCGGTCTTCTCGGGTTGATCCTGTGCGTTACGTTCGTTCGCAATCCTCATCCACTGCTGCCAATGGCCACCACAATCCTCAAGCCGTTCCCAGCCGGACGCCTTCCTGGCTTCATTCAGCACAGGAACTTGTTCGGCAGATTCGATTCGCCCCGCCTCCGGGCGAAACTGCGTGAGGTCGGTACGCTCGTCTCAGCAAGAACGCTGAAGGCTCGGCTCGAGGCTGTTTCTGCGGTCGACTTCTCCGAAAAACTTCGTCGCGTAAAAGTGCCCACGCTCGACCTCCGCGCGAAGCAGGACCGTGTGGTCTCCCGCGCTTGCGGCAACTACATCAGAAGAATCCGGCCGAACGTAAGCGTCGCCGATTTGGATGCGCCGCACCTTCTTCTTCAGACTGTGCCGGAAGCTGCGATCGCCGCGATCGACGATTTCATGCGCGATCGAATCCAAATTTCGAATTGATTGAGTTCTTCTTACAGGTTGACAACGCTTTGCGGTGCGCTAGAATAGCGCCCTCCCACACAGAGGACAGCAATCTCGTGGCCGCATCGCCAACGCGCAGCGTTATTTCACAAACGGATTTTCCGAAACTCAAAATCCGCGGCCGCGGCAAAGTCCGCGACATTTACGACCTTGGGGACCGCTTGCTGATTGTGGCGACGGATAGGCTTTCCGCCTTCGACGTAGTGCTTCCCACTCCGATTCCGGACAAAGGCCGCGTACTAACGCAGCTTTCCCTATTCTGGTTCGAAAAACTGGCCGACGTTGTCCCGCACCACGTGATCGCAGCGAAGGATTTCGCGGAGGAGCTTGCGCCATATGCGGCGTCTCTGGAAGGCCGGGCGATGTTGGTTCGCCGAACCGATCCGGTTCCGATCGAATGCGTGGTGCGAGGCTACATTTCCGGTTCCGGATGGAAGGATTATCAGAAGAGCGGCGCCATTTGCGGAATTCCGCTTCCGGCGGGCTTGCGGGAGTCAGATCGCCTACCAGAACCGATCTTCACGCCTTCGACGAAAGCGACAACGGGCCACGACGAGAATATTTCGTTCGATGAAGCTGCGTCGCGCATCGGACACGCTTTAGCCGAGCGCCTTCGGAAAACGAGCTTGACACTCTACCGGCGCGCCGCCGAGCATGCGGCCGCGCGCGGCATCATCATCGCCGATACTAAATTTGAATTCGGGCTGCTGGGACAGGAATTGATCTGGATCGACGAGGCGCTGACGCCGGACTCCTCGCGTTTCTGGCCCGCCGATCACTACGCGCCCGGTAGATCGCAGCCTTCGTTTGATAAACAATACGTTCGCGATTATCTCGAACGGATAGGCTGGAACAAGCAGCCACCCGGGCCGGCCCTTCCGGAGGATGTGGTAGCCGGCACTCGCGAGAGGTATCGAGAAGCTTATCAGCGCATCACCGGCCACGCACTCGACTGAGGTCCAGGGAACACACTCATCCTCCGAGCATTGATGTGGAGCGTGCACAAGTGAAAGAGCAATTGGAATCGCTGGTCGGCACGATGGTGGAACGCGGGATTCTTCTCGAAGAGGCGCTCACGGAGTTCGAAAAGAAGTTCATCAAGCGCGTTTTAGAAGAATCCAAAGGGAACCAGTGCCGCGCAGCCAAGATTCTGGGAATCCACCGCAATACGCTGAGCCGCAAGATTACCGTATACCACCTCGATAACAACGGGCGCCGCCGGTAGCAACCACCGTATGGCATAATTGAGCCGGGGGAACAACGGAAACTTAACCTGCTTTTTCCCCGGCAGCCCGTGACACTCAAGAAGAAAATACGGAAGAAGCTGCTCGCGGCCCATCGCAAGGTGCGCGAGGTCCGCATGATTGCAAAGGGCCTCGCTTCCACCAAGCATCCGCTGCTGGTCCACATCATTCCGATGCGGCGTTGCAATCTGGCGTGCACGTACTGCAACGAATTCGACGACTTCTCGAAGCCGGTGGCGGTCGAGGAAATGTTCCGCCGGATCGACCGTCTGGGGGCGATGGGAACTTCCGTGATCACGATAAGCGGAGGAGAGCCATTGCTTCACCCGGAGCTCGACGCGATCATCGCGCGCATCCGGCAAGCATGGAATCCTCGCCGGGCTTATCACCAATGGATATCTTTTGGTGGCGGAGCGCATCGAGCGGCTGAATCGCGCGGGCCTCGAATATTTGCAGATCAGCATCGACAATGTGCAGCCGGATGACGTCTCCAAAAAGAGCCTGAAGGTGCTGGATCAGAAGCTCGAGTTGCTGGCGGAACACGCCGAGTTTCAAGTGAATATCAATTCGGTGCTCGGCAGCGGCGTTCGCAATCCGGAAGATGCGCTCACGGTGGCGCATCGCGCGCTGGAGCTGGGATTCACGTCAACGGTGGGGATCCTGCACGACGGCAACGGCCAGCTACAGCCGCTGGGCGCGCGGGAGCGGGAAATTTTCGAAGAGATTATGTCACTGGGAAAACGGTCATTCACGCGCGTGAACCGTTTTCAGCACAACATTGCGGCGGGGCGGGAGAACGACTGGCGCTGCCGCGCAGGGGCGCGCTACCTCTACATTTGCGAGAATGGCTTGGTCCACTACTGCTCGCAGCAGCGCGGCTATCCCGGCATCGCGCTCTCGGAATACACCGACGAGCAGCGGCGGCGCGAATACCTGACGAAAAAAGGCTGCGCGCCGCGTTGCACGGTTTCCTGCGTTCACCAGATATCGGTGGTGGATGGATGGCGCAGCGCGCAAAACTTGAAGCAGAACCCGCGGACTCCTTCGGAATCGTTCGTTCAACTTACCGGACCAGCGGCACAAGACTAGGGCGCACTCTGGTGTTTCCGTTCGTTCGGCAGCGGAGAGAGTGTGCTTTTGCAGTCTGATTATTGGCCACTGCTTTTGCTTGAACGAACCGAATAGTTGATGGCTACCACCGCCGAATATACAGGGTCGATTCCCGAGGTAAACCCATGGCTTATCGCCGCCACGGTGATGCTGGCGACGTTCATGGAGGTTTTGGACACCAGCGTCGCCAATGTATCGCTGCCGCACATCGCCGGTAGCCTTTCGGCCAGCGTGGACGAGAGCACCTGGGTCCTCACGTCGTATTTGGTGTCGAATGCGATTGTCTTGCCGCTTTCGGGGTGGCTTTCCGGAGTCTTTGGCCGCAAAAGATTTTTCATTGCCTGCGTGGTGATCTTCACTATTAGCTCTTTTCTATGCGGACTGGCGCCTTCGCTGACCACGCTGGTGATTTGCCGGGTGCTTCAGGGCGCAGGGGGCGGCGGGATGCAGCCGAGTTCGCAGGCCATCCTGGTGGATAGTTTTCCGCGCGAGAAGCAGGGAATGGCCATGGCGATCTACGGGATGGGCGTGGTTATAGCGCCTACGGTGGGACCGACACTCGGCGGATGGATCACCGACAACTATTCCTGGCGATGGATTTTCTTTCTGAACGTGCCGATTGGAGTTATTTCCGTACTAATGATCTCGTTTCTGATTGCCAGCGATCGCCCATCGCAAGAGCTGCGGGAAAAAAATCGGGGCATTAAAGTCGATTTTATCGGGTTGGGATTTCTTGGCCTCGGCTTGGGGCTGCTGCAGGTGGTGCTGGACAAGGGCGAGCGCGACGACTGGTTCGGGTCGCCATTTATTACGTGGGCGACGGTGATCGTGGTGATATCGCTGATTGCGCTGGTCATTCGCGAATTGACGACAGAACACCCCGTGGTCGAGCTCAAGCTTTTTCGAGACCGCAATTTTGCTATTTCCACGTTCATGATGTACACGCTCGGCGTGGTCTTGTACGGGACGACTTTGCTGCTTCCCATTCTGATGCAGACGCTGATGGGTTACACGGCGATGCAAAGCGGGCTGGTGTTGCTACCTGGGGGACTGGTCCTACTTGGGATCCTGCCATTCGTGGGATGGCTGCTGGGGCGGGTGGAACATCGATTTGTAGTGACGGCCGGACTGTGCATCATGGCTTTGGGATTGTACCAGCTCTCGCATCTCACTTTAGCCGCGGGCATAAATCGGGCGATCTATGCCTGGGTCATATCGCGGGCGGGAACCGCATTTTTGTTCGTGCCGATCAACGTGATGGCGTTCTATTTCGTTCCCAAGGGCAACATGGACGATGCTTCGGGCCTAATCAACCTGGCGCGCAACGTGGGCGCGAGCACCGGCATATCGTTCGTGACGACGATGCTGGACCGCCGCGCACAGATACATCAAAACATCCTGGCCCACAACATGCAGGGCGGCAACAGCGATTTACCAAACTGCGCTGAATCATTTGACGCACCTATTTACCGCGCGAGGAAGCGATGCCGCCCATGCCGCCATCCAAGCGCATGCGGTGCTGTACTACCAACTGCAGCGGCAGGCCAACATGCTTTCCTTTGTGGACAATTTCCGAACCATGGCAATCATCTGCGTTTGCGTGATCCCGCTGATGTTTGTAATGAAAGGCCGAAAACCGCAAGCCGAACAGATCCGCGTCCACTAGGAAGCAAGCCTTCTACCATAGCGTCAGCTCTTGACCACGGGAGCAACGTTGCCCCACGTTCCCGTGAAAACAAACGATGAGGCCGGCTTACGCTGGCGCGGGCTCAGCTCGCGCTCACGCATCGGATCGGGGAGTGAAGAAGGGTCGCCGGGATAACCGAGGGCGAATCCCGCGACAGCTTCGTAATCTTCGGGAATACCGAAAATCTGACGCGCTTTGTCGGGAAGGATTCCCGCCATTTGATGGACTTGGAGTCCCATGGCCGTGGCTTGCAAGGCGAGGGTGGCGGCGGCTTGGCCAACATCGTGAAATGCGTGCCGATTCCGCGATCCATCGTGCGCCATCTTGTGAGCCGCTACGCTCAGAGCAACCACCGGAGCATTTTTCGCCCAACCCTGATTGAACTCCACGAATGAATCGAGGACTTTCTTGTAATTCTCAGGATCGTCCTTGGTTCCAATGATGAAGGACCAGGGCTGCGCATTGTAGGATGACGCCGACCAACGAGCGGCCTCAAAGAGGGCGCGGAGTTTTTCTGGTTCCACGGGGCGGTCCTCAAATGCGCGCGGGCTCCAACGATGTGTGATCAAATCATGAATGGGCACGTCTGCGGGCGCGGGCCTCTTGTGATCGGACATGTTTCCTCCTTGGTCGGGTGCAATTTAGCCATGAATTGGATGCTCGACACGCTGAGTCGGCACCAAGAGACTATTTCAGGGGCGGCGCTGGAACCAACGGCAGGCGGCGAGGCTCGCCATGAAAGCCTCTGATTTCGACATCCTCGAGCAGAAGCGACGGAGCGATGACCGTGCTGGGAATCCCACCTTGCGCCGAGCCGAAAGCACCGAGCGCAGTGCCGGCCAGATTGTCCGCCGGATTTTGCATATAGGTGTAAACGGCGGGGTCGTCGCCGATCCCGAGGATATTGCGGAAGGACCGCAGGGTGAGCCCTTCGATCACGCCTCCACGCACCGGTTCCTCATGCCCGTCGGCTACGTAGACACGGGATACGGTGAGCGGCATACGTTCGCCGCTGGCAATTCCGCCGGCGATCTCGCCTACAAAATCGGAAAAGTCCTGTTGGTGGATTGACGAAACTGCGGGATTGGCCATTCGTTTGACTTCGAGACACCATTCGTGACCGTCGTCGCGGCAGGCGTCGAGAAATTTCTTCCGCAGATCGTCAGGCTTCAGGGTCTCCGAAGATTGAAAGAAAAGATTACTACTGAGAGGCCGGGGGTCAGTGAGCAGCGCGGAGCGCGCATGGCCATTGGAAGCGGAAAAATCAGGTCCCGGACGCCGTGACATCAGCAGATTTTTGAGAATTCCATTTTCGACTATGGGAACGCGCTGGCCGTTCACGCCTTCATCGTCCACGTCATAGGCGCCGAGCAGCGGATGGCGTTGAAATTCCGTCACGGTGGGATCGTCCACCAGTGTAACGCTGGCGGGCAGCACTCGCGTTCCCACACGGCCCGTCCATTCGCTGCGTCCTCCAAAGCGTTCGATGAACGCGTCGAAATCCTGGGTCATGGAAAGCGGCGGTCGCGCGCCCGAAAGCGATGGTCCGAGAACCTGAGCCAGAACCGAACCTGTCGCGGACGGGTCGAAAAGAACGGGCCCGGTATAGTCGGATACAAGTGGACTTGCGCGCAGGGTCAAAAGCTCGACTGCGGTCTGGCCGAGCCCTTTCGAAACGGCTGTGGGATCCGGTAGTCCGGAGGGTTCGCTTGAATAGACGGCGTAGAAATCGTTCAGGGGCATGCCATCTTCTGCTTCGGTATCGAGCGCAGCTTCGATGGCCGCCAGATGCCGAGATTCGCGGATGATGGTGCCTTCGCTCGTCATCAGGTATGAGGTAACGTAAATCAAGGAATAATTCACGCGCGTGCCGTAAAGCTGAGGAAAATCCTTGAGCGCGGAAGAGGCTGCGCGGGCCTCGTCTTCCCAATTTCGCGAAGTCCAATCCGGTTCGATTCGCGGATCGATTTTAACGAGCGGTGTGGCTTGCGAGAAGTCGTCGATCTCCGGCGGTTTTGTAAGGCTGCGAAGGAAGGCCTGCTTGAGAGACATTTGCGTCGCGGCAGCCTTATAGGCCTGGTCGGTGGCCAGCCACAAATCCTGGCGCAACGAATTGTAGTCGCGGTCGATGCCAACTTGGCCCGTTGACCCGAGAAATCCCTGAAAGCCGTCCTCGCTCATGAAGTTCGAACTATCAAGGTGATAATCTCCGACGCGCACATCCACGCTCATGAAGCGGCTGCGCGACGTCGAGCTCGATAAAAGCGCGCCAAAAGACGCCGTTACGCTGCGAACATCCAGATCGAGGAGGCGGTACTCGATGTAGAAGGGCTTATCAACGCCGGGAAGAGACAGCCGCGTGCGCGCGCGTTCCATTTCGTCATGCATGGCCCGCAGGGTCAGGTCTTTCTCTTCCGGCGGCACGGGCGCCTGCGCCGCATAGGCCAGCGGCATTGAAGCAGCAACGAGTAATGCGAATAACGCCAGAATTTTTCTCACTGCTGGGACCCCTTTGCTTCCGGGTCGTGCGCGGGCGGCGGCAGAATCGGCGGCCGATCGGTTGAAGTTTCTTTCTTCGCAAATTCCATTTCGGAAATCAAAATTCCCGGAGCGACGGCCGAAACGGGCACCGAACCCGATTCAGCTCCGCAATAGCCATTGAAAATCTCCTGTTTGTCTTCGGTGCCCACGATTTTCGTGAGGGAAACGAGCGGCGTGCCGACGATGTCTACACCGCGCACGAGCTGATCGGGGCGTCCATCGGCAAAAACCTTGTAAACGATGAGAGGGGTAACCTGAAACGCTTGCGGCTGGGCACGGCCGGTAAAAGTAAATCCGCCCGCGATATCGTCGATCAACAAGCCGTAGGGCAAGTTCTGTTGTTTCACAAGGGCGATCAATCTCTCTCGGAGCTTGCCAAAGGGCACACCGTTCGAACTGGAGACGATCAGGTTTCCCTGGCGCGCTATAGGAACATAGCCGAGCTGCCGCCGACCGTGCCCATTCGAATGGGGAATCCCCATCAGCGGCGAACGTGACATCAGAAAAGTCTTCAATACGCCGCGATCTACGAGCGAGACATCCTGCGAAGGCACGCCTTCGTCGTCAAAAGGATAATTCCCGAGCAGCATTTCGCCGTTGAGAGTGGCCTCGGTGGGATCGTCCTTAATGGAGATGAAGTCCGGGAGAATTTGCTGCCCGATCTTGCTCGTGAAGGTCTGCCCTTCGGTAATGTCTTTTTGGCGGAAACCCTCGGCGCGGTGACCGAAGACTTCGTGAAAGAAAACGGCAGCAGCGCGACCCGTAAGCAGCGCGGGACCCGCATAAGGCTCAACGAGCGGCGCTTTGTCGAGAGCCTCCGTTTCCTCAATCAATCGATGAATCGAGTTAGAAACGGTCTTGTCATCGGGAGCATCCTTCGGATCGAGCCAATCGAAATTCGCATACCGCTGGATGTCCATTCCGTCCGGGGCCTTGCTTTGAACGAAGAGTTCGAGCCGGTAATGAATCAGTCCGAAGGCGAGCTTGGTTCCCTCGGTATTTACTTGATACTGGTTCGTGGCTTGCGCCGTGAACGTGGCGATCGAGTTCAGCACCGCCGGCGATTTGCTGAATTCGGCGGTATATCTTCGCACTCGCTCTTCCCACGGCTTGCGATTCACGTGAATTTCGACACGCGGTCCAATCGAGGTGTGGGGTTCCTCGTGGGAAAAATCCGGTGCGGCGCCTTCGGCGGTCTGCACCTGCACTTGCTGGCTGGTTTTCACCTTAATGAGCGCTTGGGTCGCCGCGCGATATTGGCGGTCCGTTTCGCGCCAGATTTCCCGGCGGAGTACGGGGATGTCGTCATCGATCGCCACCGTGGTGCCCGGGCTGGTCCAGCTCGGCGGGCGATCGCCGAGCTTGTGCGTGTCGTCTAGCTGATACGTTCCCACGCGCGTCTGCACTTCGAGCCAGCGCGCACGGTCGTCCGAGCTTGAAAGAAGCGCGCCATTCGACCCCGAGACTTGGGAGAACTCCCGATCAGAAACGGTGTAGCTGATGAAATAGGCCGCTGGATCGGCTTTCCCGAGGGCGACCATCGAGCGATCCAGTTCGTCCTGCATGGCTGTCAAGATCGGAGTAGAAGAAGGTGCCGGCCGGGTCGCGGCCCAGCATCCCCAAGCCGCCGCAAGCAGCGCCACGCCGATCACGAGACTTCTATATCTCATTTGGACTTTCATCGTTACGCAAGGTGTAACAGTTTAAGATAGGATGCAGCCGATTCCCAAAAGAAACCTCGTGATGTTTCGTCCGTTGGCAAGAAGCGGCGCCGAGCCGGTTATAATCCGGCGAAAGGGGAATTAGATGCGGGCTTTGGTGGTGAGGAGGTATGGGACGCCTGAAGTTTTGGAGGCACAGCAGGTGCCGGATCCACAGCCGAAAGCCGGTGAGGCGTTGATTCGGGTCAAGGCGATCGGCGTGAATTTTGCCGATCTGCTCCAGCGAATGGGAATTTATCCCGGCACACCGAAGCCTCCGTTCATTCCGGGGTTAGAGTTGGCCGGCGTAGTGGAAAGAGTGGTAGAGGGCGCCAGGCCGGCCGGCGGCGAACCGCTAAAGCCCGGAGATGCCGTCGTGGCCCTCACGAACTTCAATGCCTACGCACAATGGGCGGCTGTGCCGGTGAGTCAAGTCTACCGGCTGCTTCCGGGAATGGGCTTCGAGGATGGGGCCGCCATACCTGGGAATTACGTCACGGCATACCACGCGCTATTCGCCATGGGCAATTTGCAGCAGGGTGACCGAGTCCTGATCCACGGTGCTGCGGGAGGAGTGGGGATCGCGGCGGTGCAGCTCGCGCGCGCTCGAGGACTGATCATTTTCGGTACCGCCGGCCCTTCCAAACAGGAATACCTGCGCAAGATGGGTGTGGATCACCCTATCGATTACGAAAAGACCGATTTCGTGGAGACGGTGCGGAAATTCGCGCCTGATGGAATTGAAATGGTGATGGATCCGATCGGAGGCAAGTCTTTTAGGCGTAGCTATGAGTGCGTAGGCGCCGGAGGCAGGCTGGTAGTCTACGGCATGTCCGCGGCAGCGGGTCCGGATGGGAAGCGCAGCTTGATTCGAGGCCTTACCGCGCTGCTGCAAGTGCCGCGATTCAATCCGCTGAGACTGATGCAGCGGAGCGCTTCAGTAATCGGCGTCAACCTTGGCGCTCTGCAATCGCGGCCTGCGTTGTTGCGTGGCGAGCTGGACGAGATTTTTCGCATGTACGGCGCCGGAAAAATCAAACCCGTGATCGGAAAAATTTTCCCGCTGGATCAGGCCGCGGCCGCGCATCGCTACATTCACGAGCGGAAGAATATCGGGAAGATCATTCTGTCGGTGAAGTAGCGCGCGTCGGTTGGATACGAGGCTGTTTTCCGATTCGCGCCTGGAGACAAATTCGGATTCGCCGCCTGCGATTTCACGTGCTTCCATGGGATAGACAGGAGGTGCCAAATGCGGAGCATCGGCGGCATCCTAGGTCTTCTCGCTGTGGCGGTCATCGCGGGTCTGACTTACAAATACTATTTCACGCAAGGGGAATCTGCTGGAGTGACCACGCCTCGACAGACCATTGATGTTGTTGGCGTCAAAAATGATTTGATCGCGATCGGCCAGGCCGAACGCATCTACCAAGTTGAACACGGATCGTATGCCTCGCTCGATGACTTGGTCTCAAGCGGCGCGATGAGCATGAAGAAAACGGGACGCGGGGGCTACACTTATGAAGAAGAGACATCCCCGGATGGCTTTCGCATCACTGCTCATTGCCCCTCCGATACGACTCCCGGTTGCACCGGCTACGTCATTGACCAGACCATGGAAGTCCATTCGGCTCCTTAGAACTTGCCACATGGTGATCTCCGAGGCTTGTGAGAATTCAACTGCGGGCGTGTGGCTTCGCAGCTTCGTACAGTGGTGAGAGTTCGCGCAAGCGTTTCACAGTTTCGATGACGCGTGCCGCCGCGTATTCGATTTCCTCGTCGGTATTGAAGCGCCCTATCCCGAAGCGGATGGAGCTGTGCGCGAGATCCTCCAGCACTCCGAGCGCGCGCAGCACATAACTAGGCTCAAGCGTCGCCGACGTGCACGCCGATCCGCTTGACACAGCCACGTCGTTGATCCCCATCAAGAGGGCGTCGCCTTCCACTCCGGCAAAGCTTAGGTTCAGATTACCTGGCAACCGGTGATCCATCGAACCATTGATAGATGTGCCCTCGAGGCCGTTTGTGATCGCATCCTTCAGTTTATCGCGGAGGCGCCGCAGTCGCTCGCTCTCCTCGGCCATCTCTTTCTGGGACAATTCACATGCCCGGCCGAGCCCAACGATTCCAGGGACGTTGAGCGTTCCGGAACGCATGCCACGTTCGTGCCCACCGCCGTCGATCATAGCGCTCAGATCAACGCGGGGATCTTTCCGGCGCACATACAGCGCTCCCACGCCTTTAGGCCCGTAAATTTTGTGCGCTGAAATCGAAAGCAGATCGATACCCGCTTTTTGGACATCGATGGGAATCTTGCCCGCGGCCTGTGCCGCGTCCACGTGAAAGAGCACCTTCTTTTCCTTGGCAATTTTGCCGATGGCTTCGATAGGCTGAATCACCCCGATTTCGTTGTTGGCGTACATGATGGAAATCAGAATCGTCTTCGGAGTGATCGCGCCACGGAGATCGTCCGGATCGATCAATCCGTCCGGGTGAACGGGCAGGTAGGTGACCTCGCAGCCTGAGGCTTCGAGCCGCTTGCATGTGTCGAGCACCGCCTTGTGTTCCGTGGCCTGGGTGATGATGTGGTTGCCCTTGCCGCGGTATGCCTCCGCCAGGCCCTTGATCGCGAGATTGTTCGACTCGGTGGCGCCGCTTGTGAAGATAATCTCCCGCGGACTGGCATGGATAAGGGCGGCGACTTGCCCTCGCGCGTTTTCGACAGCGTCTTCGGCTTTCCAGCCGAATTCGTGGCTGCGGCTGGCGGCATTGCCGAATTTCTCGGTGAAATAAGGCAGCATCGCATCCAGAACGCGGGGATCGACGGCCGTGGTCGCATGGTTATCGAGATATACGGGTAGCTTAAGCGCCATTTCCTTCATTTTAGTCCGGTTACCACAACGCGTCCAGCGAGGGTCTGCGTATCAGCAGTGTGATCGAAGCGAATTCGTGCAGTCAAAAAACGCGAGAGCTTATCTTCAGGCGCGCTCCCGACAGATCGATCTTAGAAATTGGGATCTCAGTGTTGAGGCGCCGTCCGATGCGGCATTGGGCGTTTCGCTCCGCCTGCTTTTTCCGGAATCACGCTCGGGTCTACTTTCACTTGGTCCCAATGCAAAACAAAGGGAGAAGGATCGTAGCCGACCAGCATGCCTGAAAACCGGATGGGGTCATCTTTCGAAAGCCGGAGCACATCGGGTTGCGGCGCAACGGGTGGGAGATTGGCAGCCGCGTTGGCGTTTGGCGTAGTCGCACCAGCCGGCTTCGGTGCGGTCCATACCTTCACATCCATATTGGCCATCGTCGCGGCTTGCATTTCGTCGGAGCTGGCGCTCGTGAATACCATGAAATCTACGTAGCCCTCAGACTTCTGGACGTCAATAATTTTGCCGACGACTTCCGGAAACTCCGCGCCGCAGATCGCCAGCCAAGTCATCTTGGCTTTATCGCCTCCGCCGCTCAGATCGCCGATCACGGTAATGATCGTGCTGGCCTGGCTGATTTTTGTCAGATCGTCATGGCTCGGGATCGTGTAAGTTGAAGGCCGGTCGGGTGAATTGGCCGCGAGTTGCAAAAGCTCGTTCAATTGCGGGTCTACTTGGGTGTCACACCCCGGTTGCTCGTAAGCGAGGATTCTCGAACGAAGGTAGTCTTTCACCTTTGCGTCGTCCGGAACTTTCAAGTCGATGGCGCGCGCCAGATACCAAAACCCGTCCAGCGATTGGGGAGGAGTCGTCGCGAGATAGGCAAGACCCAAGCGATAATCCGTTACAGCATCCTTCGGATTGATGGCCAGAGCCGCTTTGAAAGCTTCGATCGCGGCGGGGTAATCCTTTAACTGAAGATCCGCTGCGCCTGCCGCCGCTTCGAGAAATGCCGTGCCTTCCTTGACCTGGTCATCTGTCACCTTCGAATTAGGCATCTTCTCAAGATCGGGAAAGAGTTTCACCCCGAGCAGCGCTGCGTCTCTTTCCTTAACGAGCTGATCGTGAGCATCAGGCGCTTTCGCGTCGAAAGCCAGTCCAAATAATTGCACGCGAGCCTGAAGCGCTTGCACTCGGAGAGCCAAGTTGGCCTTATCGAGGGCGATGAGCTTGTCGGCATACTCGATTGCCTTTGGATAATCTTTCAGTTGGTAATAGGTCTGATAGTAAAACTGATAGATGTACTCCATCAGCGTCGAGTTGGGAAACTGCGCAACGAACGCGTCGAGCTTCTTGATTCGTGCTTGTGGATCTTTCTCGGCCGCTGCCGCTTGCTCAGCATTGTATTCGGGCAGCGTGTAGCTGGGTTGCTGGCTCTGCTGCGCCTGTTGGGCCACAGCCCGCCGCGCGATAGAAGGCGCCAGGAGAAGAACGGCCAAAATTATTGCCATCCTCTTCAGATACCTTTGCATGATCACTCTCCGCCTCCTGGGATCAAATTCTTTTCGGCTGGCCGCGACCGGCTTAGAAACCACCACCGCGCCGCTGCAGGGGCAAAACAGCGCAAGCAACTGAAATCCACGGGATTATAGGGAAAGCCTTCCACCCGCGCAAGTCTTAAACCAGTAAAGCCTTCGGATTGAGGTTTGCCCGTGCCGCTCGCACCTTATTCTACATGTTAGGATGTAATTGGGAGGACAGAAGTGGCTTTGGGAACGAATGAGATCACAACGAATCGGCCACTCGAAGGCAGGGTCGCGCTCGTTACGGGCGCGAGCCGCGGCATCGGCCAAGCCATTGCACGAACCCTCGGCCGCATGGGTGCGATGCTCAGCCTGTGCGCGCGGGACACCCAAAAACTCCAAAGTGCATGCCACGACCTCGAGGCTGAGGGAGCCAGGGTCCTGGCTCTGCCGGCGGACGTCTCCTGCCCCGATGAAATCACATCGCTTGTGCAAACCACGGAGCGTTCTCTTGGTCCTATCGAGATTCTCGTGAATAACGCGGGAATTGGCCATTTCGCTCCCATCCAAGAATCTTCCGAAGCGAATTGGGACACTACGTTGGACACCAACTTGAAGGCGGTGTTCCTGCTTAGCAAAGCTGTGGCCCCGGGAATGATCTCTCGCCGCAGCGGTCACATCATCAATATCGCGTCGCTCGCAGGCAAAAATGCGTTCGCCGGCGGCAGTATTTACTGCGCATCCAAATGGGGCTTGTTGGGACTTACCCAGTGTGCGGCCGAGGACCTTCGTCCTTACGGCATAAGGGTTAGCGCTATCTGCCCCGGTTCCGTGGCGACCGATTTTTCTCCTCACTCAAGCAAAGACCCGGGCAAAATGCTCCAGCCCGAGGACGTGGCCCATGCCGTGGAGATGATCCTCACCCAGGCGCCCCAAAGCTTTATCAGCGAAGTACTTTTGCGACCGACACAAAAGCCCTAGTCCGCCGCTGAATCGTGGGGGATGGGGCCAGCATCAAACCGTCGTAAAGCTGAGACCTTCTCATGATTAACTTGCGACATTCCGACGATCGCGGCCACAACCAACTTCCGTGGCTCGACTCGCATTTCACATTTTCATTCGACCGCTACTACGATCCCGACCACGTGCAATTTCGTTCGCTGCGCGTTATCAATGAAGATGTGATCGCGCCCGCTCAGGGTTTTCCTATGCACCCGCACCGCGATATGGAGATTCTCACGTGGATTCTCGAAGGCGCCCTGGAACACCGCGATAATGCGGGCGGCAGCGGCGTGATCCGCCCCGGCGAACTCCAGCACATGACGGCCGGCAGCGGCGTGATGCATAGTGAATTCAACCCTTCTCCCAAAAACGCGGTACATCTGCTCCAAATCTGGCTCCTACCAGAGCGCAAGGGTCTCGCGCCATCCTACGAGCAGCTCGCGTTCCCAGATTCGGACTTGCGCGGCAAGTTTAATCTCGTTGCCGGACCGAAGGCCCCAGTAACGATTCATCAGGACGCGAATCTATATATCACGCGATTAAACGAAGGAGACGCCGTTAAACACGCCATTGCCCCGGGCCGTCACGCGTGGGTTCAAATCGCGCGAGGGGCCGTAGAACTCAATGGACGCGAATTGAAAGCCGGCGACGGCGCGGCTGTTTCCGACGAGTCTGAACTCATCGTGAAGGCTCGCGAGTCTTCGGAAGTTTTGGCATTCGATCTGGCGTAAACCTACGCTATTCCCCTAGCCGTTTTTCTGACAGCGTTGTTTCGTTTCCTTTACCAATCGTCGTAACACATGAAGTTCAACCGCCGCTCGGATGACCGCCGTAATCTGAGAGGCGTTGAATGCTTCGGCCGGGTAATGCCGCTGTGAATGACTTTGCGCCCGCGCCGAGATGCGGGCCGAGTAGGCATACTACGAGGATACAGACAAAATCTCTACACGGAGGCCTCGAACGACGCAACTACCTGTTGGTGTAAAGAAAAATCGTCTACGGTGAAGGTGCAAGTAAGCACCAAAAATCGGGAATTTTAGCCCGTTAGTTCTAGGCCATACTGGTTAGCGCAGGAACGTTAAAGAACTAGGACGATTACGGCAGCACAATCGCGGACGGTTTGGGTGAGTTAGGGGTTAGCGTAGAATACGCTGCGGACTAGGACGCGAAAGGAATCGCAATGAAATTCGGCGGCATACATCTGATGGGGCTTCCGCGGCCGTGGACCAACGAGTCCGAGCATAATTTACTGAGCAACGCTCTCGACCTGGCGGAACTTTCCGATCAGTGCGGATTCGATTATGTTTGGGGCACCGAGCACCACTTCCTCGAGGAATACTCTCACTCAGCGGCTCCGGAAATGTTCCTCGCGGCCTGCAGCCAGCGAACGAAAAATGTGCGGCTCGCACATGGGATTATCCAAACGCCTCCCAACATCAATCATCCGGCACGCGTGGCGGAGCGTATTGCGGTACTCGATCTGATCAGCAACGGTCGCTGTGAATTCGGCATGGGTTCGGGAGCGACAACGACGGAACTTGGGGGATTCAACGTTCCGCAAGAAGAGAAAAAGGCGATGCAGATGGAGGGATTCCGGGTAGCGGTGCGGATGATGGTGGAAAATCCGTTCACTGGATTCGAGGGGCGATACGTGAATGCGCCCCCACGGAACGTAGTGCCGAAACCATTGCAGAAGCCGCATCCGCCACTTTGGATGGCGTGCTCCCGGCGCGAATCGATTCTGGAAGCGGCCAGGCTCGGATTGGGCGCTTTGACTTTCTCTTTCGCGAGCCCGTCGGAGGCGCGCCAGTGGGTAAAGGACTACTACGAGACAATTGAAAATGAATGCGAGCCACTGGGTTACGCCGTCAATCCGAACATCGCCATCGCCGCACCTTTCTTGTGTGACCGGGATCAGAAGCGCGTGGAGGAGATCGGGGACGAGAATTACGGCTTCTTCGTCTATGGGCTGGGACACTATAGCTTTTTCGGGGAGCACCGGCCCGGTAAGAGCGACATCTGGCACGATTACAAAACGAGTCCCAAAGATGCCGCGAGGCCCGAATTCACCGCGAGGCACTGTATCGGAACGCCTGAGAAGATTCGCGAAAGCCTACGCCAATTCGAGGAAGCCGGAATCGACCAAGTGGTCGCTGTACGGCAAATTGGGCGTCTTTCGCTAGATATGCAGAGTTCTTCCTTGCAGCTTTTCTCGCGAGAAGTACTGCCTGAATTCAAGGAACGCGAACTTGCGAATGCTCGACGGCGCGAAGAGCGGAACGCGCGAATTTCCGAAAAGGCAATGGCTCGCAAACCGAAGGTTGAAGCATCGATCGTGGAGACGGTGATTCCGTCAGCCGGCCACCATTAGCAGGGATGATCGTTCCGAGAAGGTGCTACTTCGACGCCAGCGTCACGCAGGACTCCTCGTAATTGCCGGAACCCATGGCGCCCTCAGGAAAAATTCCGTGCTCAGAGATCCATTCGAAGGATTTTTGGAATACATCCTTAGTATAGGGTTCGAAGACCAAGCGCTCCCCAGGACCCCAGCGACGCGTATCCATCACGTCGTGGAACCGTGCTGGAAATTCTTTCTTGTAATGATGCGTGCAGAGGTCGGGACGCAGGTCGATATCGCGCTGAGCTTTTCGCAGGGCGCGGAAATACTTGCGGACGTCGTCCATATCTGGCTCGCGGGTGATGAGCGACGCCATCATAAAAGTGGTGTCAATGACTTTGCGAAAACCAAGCTGCTCGAGCAAATAGTACGGCCCGCTGAAGAGAGAAGCCGCGGGAACTTTGCGATCGATCAGGAGTTCCATGCGACTGAAAAGCATGCCGTCAGCAAAGGAAAGCTTGATGTCAGCGGGTTTCATGTATTGTTCGAGAGACTGGATGGCGGAGTAGTGACTGCCCGACTGATAGCCAACTGAAATGGGAATGCCTGCAAGCTCACCTGGGTCGTGGATAGGCGACTCAGGCGGGACAAAAATTCCGGCGGGCGCGACTGAGTAGGCATCGGCATAGAGCTTGCCGTGGCCCACGGACGCGGAGACGTTCACGGTCCAGTGACAGGCGCAGCCGATATCAGAGCCGCGTCCTTTTTCGAAGGTTTGGAAAGCGCCGACTTTGTCTCCGAGGTTGTGTTTCCTGGCTTCGTCGGACTCCAGCGCCTCCCGGAATTCGTAGTCCAGCCCTTCAGCCGCGAAATAGCCTTTCTCTTCGGCAACCCACTCGTGTAACCGCATATGCGGTGCAATCGTGAACTTCGCCAAGGCTGACTCCTTCGCGCCCCCGTCATGGGCGCATCGCCTGAATCGTACCACGAGTGCCTTCTACGGTTCGGTCGCGCCGGGCTTTGGTGAGGCGGAGGCGTAGGATATACTTCTCTGCCCAAGATTTGGCCGGTGACTCATGCTTGGGGGGCTTAGCAAATCCCCGCGCGCCCTTAAAGCCGCCATCTTAACTTCATTGTGCTGCGTAGGCTTCGACGATTCCCGGGCGGGAATCGTGTACTGCAACTGTGAACTGACGAATGGATAGGCAAAACATCGCGGTGATTGGCGGGTCGGCTGCAGGACTCTTCGCGGCGTCGCTTCTGGCACAGCGCGGCCTATCGGTGCGCGTGCTGGAGCGAGCTGACTCGCTAGAGCCAGAAGAGCGGACGCTGATCGTGACCCGCCGAATGCGCAACCTTCTTGGAGACGCCGCGGAGAGCAGTATTGTCAATGAAATCCGCCGTTTCGAGCTTTTCACTGACGGCCGAGCTGCAACAGTGACGTTGCAGCAGCCCGACTTGGTTATCGAGAGGCGGGCTTTGATTCGGCGCTTAGCCGAGGACGCCGCACGCTCGGGAGCAAAGATTGAACTTGGCCAGCGTTTCTACTCGCTGCGAGCGGAAGGCGATGGACTGGCCGTCGAAGTGGAGCGGTGCGCTGATGGCGGGCGCGACGAGATTCGCGCCGATGCAGTTATTGGGGGTGATGGCGCTACGAGTCCCGTGGCTCGTTCAGCGGGATGGGCGCCGATGCCGACAGTTCCGTTAATGCAGGCGATCGTACCTCTCCCGAAAGGTATGGGCGCAGATACGGTGCGCGTGTGGTTTGTACCGCAAGATACGCCGTACTTTTACTGGTTGATCCCAGAATCGTCTGAGCGCGGGGCGCTAGGCGTGATTGGCGAGTCCGGCCCGGAAACACGGCGCGGCCTGGAACAATTTCTCGAAAAGCGGAAGCTCGATCCAATTGAGTTTCAAGGCGCGCGCGTACCAGTTTACCGCCGCTGGATTCCGGTGCGCCGCAGGGTTGGTCGAGGCTCCGTCTATCTTGTGGGGGACGCGGCGGGACAGGTTAAGGTGTCGACAGTTGGGGGAATCGTCACGGGATTTCGTGGGGCACTGGGAGTTGCCGAGTTAATTCTTAATGGAGGATCGAGCCGCGAGTTGAATGCCTTGAGGCGGGAATTGGATTTTCATTTGCTGCTGCGGCGTTCAATGCATGGATTTCAACAATCGGACTATAGCCAACTGGTAGACCTGCTGAATGATTCCACGAAGCAACCGCTTGGCGCGTACACGCGCGATGAAGCATGGAAAATCCTCTGGCGAGTTTGGCTGCGTCAGCCTCGACTGATTCTGATGGGACTTCGCGGGCTGCTGATGCGAAGCAGATCACTGGACGCGGCCGACGTTTAGGACATCGCCGGCAAAGCTGGATAAGATTGTTCCCAACGCCGCACGAGGCTAGAACTCGCCGCCGTGCAATTCGTGGGGGGCCACGCCGAAAGAATCGAGAATATCAGATAAAAGGACGACGCCAAGCAGCAGGCGAATATTGGCTCGGCTCACAACCGGAAGCAGATCGAGTTTGGCCGCGCCCATGCGTTCCAATGCCATGTGAAGAGGGTGGTCGGTGTGAACGTGAGGGAAATCGAGTCCGGTCAAGAGTTCCGAGAGTGGCTTGTCCTCTTCCGAATGTTTCGCGGCTAATTCGAGACTTTCCCGGGAGAGCACGCCGACCACGCCTCGTTCATCAGTCACCGGCCAAGCATTCGACTCGGTTTGGCGCGCACGTTCAAGCGCCTCGCGCACCGTCATGGTGGACGGGAGAACATCCGTGGCACCCCGCATAACCTGCGCTACGCGACGCTGGCCGACGTGTGCCAGCGTATCCGCAGTGGGTAAGTGAATACCCTCCTGACGCGAGAGCGCCTCGTAAATGGTTTCCGGCTGCATGGTGGAGGATATCCAGAAGCTCACCAGATTGGCAATCATGAGGGGCACGATCACAGCGTAATCATGAGTGGTCTCGAAAATCATGAGGACGGAAGTCATGGGAGCACGCATGATCCCGGCAAATAGCGCGCCCATGCCTACCAGCGCGTAAGCGCCGGGCACGGAAGTGTGAGCGGGCCACAAGTGGTGAACAATGCTTCCGAGCGTCCCGCCGACCATCGCTCCCAGGAAGAGGCTCGGTGCGAAAAGTCCTCCCGCATTGCCGGAAGCATAGCTGGCCGTGACCGAAATAAATTTGAGAACCACGAGCAGCACCATCAGCTTGAGAGCCATCCGACCGTTTAGCGCGTCACCTACGTAACCGTAGCCGACACCCAGCACCTGCGGCAGCCACAAGCCCATCAGCCCGACAACCAGTCCTCCCGCTACTGGCTGAAACCAGTGCGTCCGAGTAGGTAGGCGCAAAAAGCGAGAACGTATCTCAATCAGCAGCTTCACCAGGGCAACGGAAATCAAACCGCCGATGACTCCGAGCACCGCGTAGACGGCAAATTCCGCCGGATGGACCAATTGATATTGAGGAACCACGAAGAGGGGATTGTTACCGAGCAAGAGGCGCAAAACCAGCCAGGACGTGGCTGAGGCCAGCACCACGGAGCCAAGCACGGGTGCGTTCAGGTCTCCTACGATTTCCTCGAGGGAGTAGACAACCGCAGCCAAAGGAGTGTTAAATGCCGCCGCAATCGCCGCCGCCGCTCCTACAGGTATCAACGCCTTGACATTTTCGGGACGCAGCCTTAGCCGGCGCCCAAGGACCGAGGCTATACCCGCACCGACGAGAACCGACGGGCCCTCAGGACCCAGCGGAATGCCGCTGCCCAGAGTTACGGCGGTACAGAAAAATTTTCCGAAGACTGTTCTGAGGGTGATGATGCCATCACGAGCGAAGAGGGCTACTTTTGTTTGTCCGACGCCGCTGCCCCGGGCATCAGGAAAATATCGGACTAGAACATAACCCATGGCGAGAGACCCGGCTACGGGGGTCAGAACCCTGCGCCACAGCGGACTGCCAACCGGGTAAAGGCGCATACCCAGGCGCTCGGTGAGCAGGATCAGAGCGACTACGGCCGCGCCCGTTAATGCCCCAATCAGAATGCTCAATACGAGCAGCATCTGTTCTTCGCGGCGGCCGAAACGCAAGGCCAGCCATCGAAGCGGTTCTTTGGGCAACGACGGTTCCGGATGACTCCCACCCATCTAATTCAAGCTCCGAGACACGATCTCATCATACGGTTTATCTGGCCGTCGCAGAAACCTTTTCACAAGTATGAGATTGTGTGCGCGGTGTCGTTTTTATGGAAGGAGTTGAACGCGGCGGCTGATGATAGTCACATCTCCGTTTTGAGAAGGCGTTGCCGTAAGAGGACGCGAGTTGAGCAAGAATCTGCCCTCGGGAGGCAGCCCGTAGGACTGGTCGGACGCAGAAATTTCGACCGGTTTGCCCACGGGAACAGAAAAACTGATTTCAATGCCGCTCGCGCGCATGGCAGGGCAACTATAAACTGTCCAGCCATGATAGAAGTTTCGAATTGGCGGAATTTCCGGCGGCATTGGCCGACCCCCGATGCTAACCGACTCGACATTAGCGGACGGGGGGAACAAGGCTGCGGCCCAGGGCGCACCGCGCTCGGATCGCAGCAGAGCGCGATACCTTCTTCTGCCATTTGCCTCTGAGGCTTCGAGCACCGTGAACGTGGGAGGAGCAAAGATCAAGCCGCGGCGCCGCAGCCACGAAAGCAGGACGTGCATCCCATGGAATCGTTCCATGGGAAGCGCGCCGGAAATGCGCGGCCAGGCGAATCGGTTCGGGCAAAACGCCGGAGTCCGGTTGGACGATCCATTGGGACGCACCGGAATCGGTCTGCGCCCAGTATTCCATATTCACGCGTTCGGGAGCCCTCGCGGAGTAGCGGGGCACAACAACCGCCGCGAATCCAGCTAGAGCTACCGTGACCACGGGGATTGCAAGGCACAGGAGGCCTCGCGGGCCGGACAATGAGCGCAAGTCAGTGCAGAGTGGGGCCATGGGCGTGAGGAGCAACGCAACGAACACCGTAGAGAGGGGAACACCCCTATTGCCGAGAGCGTCGTACAAAAGGACCAGCGGGCGATAGGCCAGAATCGCGGCGGTGGCGAGCGGTATCAGCGCAACGAGACATAACTCGACCGTTCTTCCGCCGCGTCTCAGCGTGAAAGGTAAAGCGGCGAACGTCGCCACAAACGCCGGAAGCAGAAGGAGATAGCTCAAGCCCGGCGCGATCCACGAAGTGAGAATGGCACTCAGCGTCAGCCACAACCAAACCCCAGACCAAAGCCCCCAGAATTGCGCGCGGCTTTCGAAAAAGACGCTATTGGCAACAACCACCGCAACGCCCAGAGACCAGAACGTAATTTGAAGGGGAGACGGGTGAGCGACCCAGTTCACGGGCATCGCGTCTGCGAAACGCAACAGGCGCGCCGCGATCACGGCCAAGGCACCCGCCACTGCCATTGTGACGAGCCAAGCGACAAATCCCCAAAGGAACTGGCTCAGAGCTAGTCGCTTTGTTTGAATCAGCCAACCAATCTGGGCGAGCAGCAGAACCAAAAGAGCGAGTGCCACTGCGCGTCCGCCGCTCGCCGGCCAGCGAATCACCCGGTATCCAAGGAGATCAAAGTAGACGCTCTGTTGCCCTGCCGCCTGAGGAATCTGTCTGTTGGCTGCTGCAATAGTGGCGGCCAGGGCATTTTCTCCGAGGTGCTGCAAGCTTGCCAGATTCAGGTTCGCTGAATTATCGAGCGGAGTGTGATAGTGAGTCGCTTCGCCGATGAACGCAAAATTCAGACCCTGGTAACCAGCCTCATTGAAAATACTGAAGTCCGTGCTATTGGGAATGAAGCGATATACGACTTGGAAGATTGAACTTGTGGCTGGCTGAACAGCATTTCGCGCAAACACGCGCACGGCCCATTCGCTCCTGCTGCCCGTTTCAAACATCAAAGCTGGCCCGGACGTGCCGCGTGCATCCAGATTCACTGCGGCGCGCACCTCTTTTGCCCACGGGTGCGAATCGACAAAAGCACGCGCGCCGAGCAGCCCAGCCTCCTCGCCATCATCGATCAAAAAAATGATCGAGTTGCGCGGCTGAGGAAGCGATCGAAGCGCGCGAGCAATCTCGAGCACCGCGGCGACTCCTGCACCATCGTCGGAATCCCCCGGCGCCGCAGGCACTGAATCGTAATGCGCCGCGAGAAGCACGGCGCTGCCCGGCTCCGAGCCATCGAGGCGCGCGAGCACATTGTTTACCGTGGCACAGTCACCATATTCGCTGCATGCGAAACCGACTTGGACTTGCGCCTTGTACGCCGAGCGGGCCAGTTCGTCGACGATGCGAGTGCGCACGGCCTCGTTCGCGGCACTGCCAAGCGGGTGGGGCTCATCGTTCCCGAGTATTCGACGGAGCATATCTTGCGCGCGAATTGCGGAGAATTGACTCTGTGGCGCGCCGGATGGTTTCGGGGCCAGCGGCCTGAGCGCAATATATGAAAGAAAAAAGATTGCGGCGAGCATCACCGCAGCAGACAAAATTCGGAATACTCCAGGACTCCTGGGTGAGTCCAAACTTCCTCCTCGCGTCATGCTAGGCTGCGCTCCAGTGCAAGTCAATGGTCCGATCGGAAGGCAAATTACCTAGGCGGGGAGGCCCGAACTGGCTATAATAACGAATCACCGTGGTCTGCTGGCCCCACCTGAGAGGGTCTGCCGGGGAACTGTCATGAAACCGATTATTGCCAAGGTCCAGGAGTCACAGCTTCGCAAGGACCACCCTGTTTTTCGCCCAGGGGACACCATTCGCGTGCATGTGCGACTGAAAGAAGGCGAAGGCGACAAAGAACGCATTCAGCCTTTCGAGGGCGTGGTGATGAGCCGTCGAGGCGAGCTGCTGGGCGAGAGTTTCACCGTTCGCCGGGTCAGTTTCGGAATCGGTGTGGAGCGTATCTTTCCAGTGCACTCGCCGATGATCAGCGCCGTGGAGGTGGTGCGCCAGGGCCGCGTTCGGCGCGCGAAACTGAACTATCTTCGCCAACGCAAGGGAAAGGCAGCCCGCATCAAGCGAGCTGACACACCAGAAATCTCTGGCGGCAAGTCTTCAGTCGAATAGGAGTTTTAGGACCCAGGTTGGCGACTGCGGTGTGCTAAAATTCGCGGCCGATGGGACGGCTTTGTTCGGCAAGGCATGAGCGAGAGGCGCGTCAGCGCGGCTGGCTGCGGATTGCTGGACTGGACGAAGCGGGACGCGGCTCACTTTTCGGTCCGGTCGTGGCTGCCGTTGTCGTGCTCAATCCTAGACGCCGGATTGTCGGCCTCGACGATTCCAAGAAATTGGCCCCTGATCGTCGCTCCGAACTAGCTCCACGGATCCGCGAGCACGCAATCGCGTGGGCTGTGGCGGAGGTCGACGCCAGCCGTATCGACGCCTGGAACATCTATCAAGCGAGCCGCCAAGCCATGGTGGCGGCTATTTCCCAGCTCAATCCGTTTCCAGACTATCTTCTCCTCGATGCCATCGAGCTTGACCTACCGATCGAGCAGAAATCGCTCATCCATGGCGATGCTCGGTCGATTTCGATTGCCGCGGCGTCGATCCTAGCAAAGGTTGAGCGAGACCACCGGATGCAGGAGTTTCACCAGCTCTATCCCCAGTATGGGCTGTCGCAGAATAAGGGTTACGGCACTCCCGATCACTTGGAAGCCTTGCGCCGATACGGCCCCTCGCCTTTGCATCGATTCTCCTACGCGCCGGTGCGTGAAGCACGTTGCTGGGCTAGCGGAGCCGAACAAGCTCCATTACCTCTTGAACCTTCGCCGGCCTTTCAGGTCTAAGGGGCACCTAGGAACCCGTCTGGGCGTTGCTTGGCCCTGTTATCCCGTTCGTCACCACCCCTCCCAGGGGTCATGGACCCCCGTTTTCCGCGCGTGCTAACCTTTGGACCGAGCCAGTTTCTCGTCCCGAAGAGACCTTCTAGGACAAGCGGGGCCAGGACTCTAAAGAATTCATGGCATTCAATAAGAACAAGGCGCTTGAGAGCGCGCTGAAATTCCTTAACCAGGGTAAGACTGCCCAGGCCATCGGCGAGTACCAGCAAATCCTGCGGCACGATCCTAAGGACCAGGCCACGTTGATGACCGTGGGCGACCTCTTCGCCCGCCAAGCGGACATGCCGCAAGCCATCGAATATTTCGAGCGCCTCGCACAGGTCTATCTCCACGACGGCTTCAACAGCAAAGCAATAGCGATTTATAAGAAGATCGCCAAACTAGCTCCGGCTGAATTGGCACCCCTCGAGCGGCTGGCCGATCTTTATGTGCAGCAGGGGGTGTTGAGCGAGGCGCGACCGCTTTTCCTGCAAATCGCCGAGGCCCATCTGAAAGCGAATCGCGCTCCTAAAGCCGTGGAAATACTGCACAGATTCCTTGAGGTTGAACCTGACAATCCGCGGGTTCAGATGCGATTGGCCGAGCTGTATAACGTGATGGGTCAGAAAAAAGAGGCGGCGCAAACATATCTCGCCTATGCCCAGCGGCTTTTCGATAATGCTGAAGCAGACGAAGCAGGCAAAATGATCGAGCGGGCCCTGGCAGTTGAGCCGGGGACCACAGGCGGGTTGCTTCTTCAGGCCAAAGTTTTTGCGCAAACACACAAGAACGATGCGGCAATCGCCATTCTCGAGCGTCTGCCCGAAGCTGACGCGGGCGGGGAGATAACCAATTTCCTCGTCGACTTGGAAATCAGTTCGGGACACGTCAACAAGGCAGCGGATCGCGCTCGAAAACAGTTGGCCAGCGGCCATACTGCGCTTGTCGAAAAAGTCGCGGACGCGCTGCTTCAAACTGGGAAGGCTTCGGAAGCCTTACCGCTAGTCCGCGAACTCCGCAGCCCGATGATCGAAGCGGGCGAGCAGGACAAGTTTTTGAAGCTGTTGTCGAGCTCGGTCGAAAAGCTTCCTGACGAGACTGAGCCGCTCGAAATGTTAGCTGATTTCGCCCGGCACACCAGTGATCCGTTCCAACTAAACGCCGCGCTAACCAGCCTAGCCGATATTTACTCGAAAGCCGGAAATTACGCTCGAGCCGAGGAAATGCTGAAGGAATTGGTCGAACGAAACAAAGGCGATGAGCGATTGATCGCGCGACTGGAAAAGGTTCGGAGTCGCGGCGGACAATTATCACCGGCAGAGGAAGCGCCCGCACAGATTCTCGCAGAACCATCAAACGATATATTCTCTGCACGCGAACAATTTGGGGAAGCATCTCCTTTAGAGTCGCCCGATTCAGCGGCCGCGCCCAAGGCTGAAGAAGCCTTAGACGAGGAAACGCAGCGTTACGTCGCTCAGGCTCTAACCGATGTGGATCTATTTTCGAGTTATGGGCTCACACAAAAAGCGACGAACCTGCTCGAAAATGTCTTGAAGCGGGCGCCGCGCCACACACCCACCCTCGAACGTCTACTTGACCTCTATTTGGGCGCGAGCGACGAACGGCGTACAGCTGAACTGGCCTTGCAGCTCGAGCAAATCCACAGCGAGCGTGGAGATACGATCAACTCGGACAGGTTTAAGGAGCTTCGGCAAAGATTTCAAAAGGCCGCCGAACTGCCGGAGGGTTCGCCGATCGAGCCACCTCCAACTGCACCAGCCTCGATCACTCCGGGCTTGCACCCAGAACCATCCGGACCGCACGCTCCGGCCGAAGAGGAGTCAGTGTCCGGCAACGCAGTCGCGCCTACGGGACCGGCGGAATTCGAAATTCCACTAGTTCCCGTGGAGGCAGAGTCCACCGCTCCGCCAGCCATGCAGCCAAACCCAACGGAGCTGACAACCTCGGTCCCATCCCAGGAGGTAGACCTTTCGGACGAATGGGAAGCGATGGTGCAAGAAGTCGGAGAAGAGACAGAGGCAAAAGCCCTTCCCCCGACACATGAGCTTCCTGCGGAAACGCACACTCCTTCGACGGAACCGGCCCCCGAGGTTCAACCAACCGAGCCGCCCGCTGCAGAGGAAAACGGGGCTGATGAGTTTGTGGAGGAAACGAACGGCGAAGTCGAGGCCGCGGAGAGTATCGTTGCGAGCGCCGAATTCGAACTCGAGCTAGCGCCAGAACCGGAGCCGGAGCTAAGAACGGAAAAGAGCAAGACGAATTCCACGACGACGGAAGACTTCCTTAGTGACTTGGCCGCGGAAGTTGAAGATATGGAGATGCCTATCGAAACTCCGGAAGTTGCCGCAACTCCGGCGACTGCGCCACCTGAACAACCGGCAGAAGCCGCTGCAATCACAGCGGAAACACTGAATGAACTTACTGAAGTTTTCCAGGAATTCCGAAACGAACTAGGCGAACTTGGCGAAGAGGGTGAGGACCTGGAGACGCATTACAACCTGGGTATCGCATATCGAGAGATGGGATTGCTAGACGAGGCGATCGGTGAGTTTCAGAAAGTGGCCAAAGCCGTGAAGGAGGGAAAGCCCTTCCGATACGCCATGAACTGCTCCACACTCCTAGCGATATCTTTCATGGACAAGGGCGAGCCGAGAATCGCGGCTCTCTGGTATCAGGAGGCGCTCGAACTGCCAGGACTGGAGCAAGAAACAATTCTGGCCCTTCGGTATGACCTGGGTGTTTCGCTCGATATGGCAGGCGAAGCGGACGCCGCACTAGATAACTTCCGCCAGGTATACGCGATGAACATTGATTACCGCGACGTTTCAGACCGGATCGCCACTCTGCAAAAACCTTGATTGCCGATCGCAGACTGCCAGCGCATTGTGAATGCGCTCAATCTTACTGCCTAATGCGAGACGTCACAGGCCTGTTGCGACTCCAGCAATAATCTCCCATAATCCATGTCGCTGCGATGAAGCAAATAGTCCGTGTTCCGATACTAATGATTTGGCTGCTATTCGGGCTGGCCCTAATCTTGGTGCCATGGTCGGACATTTGGGAGACGAATTACTTCGTCTACCAGTATCCAGGCTTGGGGCTAATTGCGGAAAACACGTTCCTGAGAGGAGTCGTTTCGGGATTGGGATTCATGAATGTGTTGCTATCTTTAGAAGCTTTTCGACGCAAGACTTCCTCCGCCTCTGGCCGTGGCTGATGATCACGTGGTGAAACCCATTGTGTGTTATGTGACGGACAGTCAGTCACTGGGACTCGCTGAACCTCGCTCGCACATACTGGCTAAGATCGAAGCAGCTGTTGGAGCGGGCGTGGATTGGGTGCAAATCCGCGAGAAGGAAATGCTGGCCAGAGAGCTCGTTGCCATTGCTCGTGCCGCTGTCGGGATGACAAGTCGTGAACCTTCAACACCCGGCGAAGCGGATCGCCCCCGATCGCTTGTTTTAGTAAATGATCGCCTAGATGTGGCGCTTGCGGCGGACGCCGCGGGATTACACTTGGGCCGCGAATCGTTGCCCGTGCACGACGTGATCGGCTGGCGACGGAGAGGGAAGACAGCCACGGACTTCATGGTGGGACTCTCCTGTCACACGATCGACGAAGTGCGCCAGGCAGAGGATGCGGGGGCTGACTACTTGTTTTTCGGGCCAATTTTTGACACCCCTGCAAAGAGGCGTTTCGGGCCTCCCTTGGGAATCGCCAAACTTGCCGCGGCATGCCATGCAACTCGACTTCGGGTGATTGCAATTGGCGGATTGACGCTGGAAAACAGCACAGAATGCCTTCACGCCGGAGGAGCAGGTATTGCCGCAATTCGGATGTTCCAACAAGTCCGGGAGCCCGCTGAACTAAAGAGGGTTGTCGAGCGGCTACATGCTCTTGGTCATCGGTAGGGGGGAATTCTAGGCGCTCAGCCAGCGGCCCACAGGCCGCAAGCTTTCCACGTGGTCACAGATCACCTTAACGACGGCAGCGATCGGAATCGCGAGGATGACTCCCATCAAGCCCCACATCCAGCCCCAGAAGAGAATTGATAGGGTGAGCGCCAGCGCGTTTAGCCGGATGCGCCAGCCGACCAGAGCGGGAATCAGGAAATTCGCGGTTAGTATGTGAAGAATCGTTAAGACCACGAAGATTCCCACAAAAGGGCCTACGGTGTGGTATTGCTTTAGACCCACAAAGAGTGGGGGAACAAATGAAATAACCGCGCCGAGATAAGGAATCAGGTTGCACACGCCCGAGACTAGCGCCGTGAGAAACGGAAAGTCCAGTCCCAGCCCCCAAAAGAAAAGCCAATTGGCCAACACGAGGATCAATCCGACAAGGGCTGTCCCGATCAAATAACTTCGCAGCACCTGGGTGACTTCCGCGAGGGTATCTCGCACCTGTGTGCGATCGTTCGCTGCAAACAATTGCATTGTGGCGTGCCAGACTTGCCGCTTACCTGCCAGCATGAAGAATACAAGAAAGGGAACAAAACTGGCACCCAGAAGAAATACCGATAGAGAACTGAGGCGCCCGATTAGGGCATCGCGAACAGCATGTGATTCGGTGACGGTGACCACGCCTCGATTGGCACGCTCGGCTGGCTCGATCTCGGAAACGTGGGCTTCCAGAGTTTCGAGGTTTTTCTCCAGAGCCTGGGTTGCCGCTCGGAGCGTCTGGCGATACTGTGGCCAATCGAGACTGAACTGATCAACAGTCTGAATCAGCGACCATCCAAGTACCGCTAGTAGAGCGAGCGTTAGCAGAACTACGAGGAGTGAACCCAAAGCTCGCGGCAAACGAATGTCCTCAAGCCACGTCACCACGGGGTCAAGGAAATAGGCCGCCAGCACGGATACCAACAGCGTAACAAGTACAGTAGAAGCCCAATAACAGAAGGCTATCACGATGCCCGCAGCGATGATCCGTGCGCTCGCCGAACTACTGGTGACGAGCTTGGTCTCCTCAAGAGGCATTTACGTGCCATAACAATAACACAGCCATACAATCCTCCGGTTCCCCAGTGGCACTTCGGACCGCGTAGGTGACGTTTGTGGTAACGCCTGCGGGTCGTCGCCCGATTCCTGGCTTGTAACGGTGATAGAATCGCCTGCCGGTTCATACCGCCATATGGGGTTCCGCACGCATGGCTAAGCAGCTCTTCGGCACGGATGGGATCAGGGGTCTGCCCGGTGAATACCCCTTGGACGACGCGACGCTTGACCAAATAGGAATAGCGCTCGGAGAGTATGTCGTTCTGCATTCGCAGGCGCGTGGCACCGCTCCGCGAGTTCTCCTTGGACGCGACACGCGGGAATCCGGACCGCACATCTCCGATCGGATCGCCCGCGGGCTCAAAACGGTGGGCGCGCAACCAGTCTCCGCCGGGGTGCTGACCACCCCCGGAGTGGCCTGGCTGGTGAGCCGCGAGTCCTTTGCCGCCGGCGTAGTGATATCGGCTTCGCACAATCCGTACCATGACAATGGAGTAAAACTGATTTCGCCATCAGGGACGAAATTCCCAGATATAGTGGAGGCAGAACTAGAAAAATCGGTTCTTGCGGGCACACGTCGGCAGTCGCTCACGGAAACGAGTGAGTGGGCCGATCAGTCCTTCGATCTGGAATTACATGAAGACTACTTGGCGGGCTTGCGTCAAACGGTGCTTCCGAAGGCAGAGTTAGCCGGCATGAAGATCGTCCTAGACTGCGCTAATGGGGCTGCGAGTGCTCTCGCGCCGAAATTATTTCGATCACTCGGGGCAGTTGTTCTGGCGATGCATGACGCTCCTGATGGCCGGAACATCAATGCGGGCTGCGGTTCGCTACACCCGGAGGCCATGCTTCGGGGAGTAAGGGATTCCGGCGCGACACTGGGTGTGGCTTTCGACGGCGACGCGGACCGGGCGATTTTTGCCACTGCCTCGGGAAAACTCGTGAACGGAGACGGCGTTCTGCTCGCTGCGGGTCGCTATTTGAAAGCGACGGGCAAGCTCAAGGGCAACGTGATCGTGAGCACTACAATGGCAAATCTGGGCTTGGAACGCGCCTTGGAAAAATCGCAGTTGAAGTTGGCTCGCACGGCCGTGGGTGACAGATATGTCTTGGAGGAAATGCAGCGCATCGGGGCCAATTTCGGTGGAGAACAATCGGGCCACATTTTATTTCTGGACGACGCGCCGACCGGAGACGGAATGCTGACCGCGTTAAAAATCGCCTCTCTTGTTTCCATTGCCGGCCCACTCGACACCTTGGTGGCTGACCTAAAGGTTTTTCCGCAGAAAATCGTTAATGTGCCCGTGAAGTCAAAGCCGCCGCTCGAAATGCTGCCTACGGTTGCCTCGACGCTGGGCGATGCCGAGCGTTCACTGGGGAACACTGGACGCGTCGTCGTTCGCTATTCAGGGACCGAGCCACTCGCGCGCGTAATGGTCGAAGCGGAAAGCGAAAAAGATGTGGAGCTTTGGAGCCGATCATTGGCCAGAGCGTTGCACTCGGCCATTGGATGTTGACTTTACTGACATCTTCCAAAGAACATAGGAACGGGGAAAGAAGCCTTTCATAAATTGGATTATGCCGGTCCTGCATTTCCTTGGGCACCATGCGCCGTCTACTAAGACATTATGGGGCAATGAGATGCGGGTCCCCTAAGCTTGCGGTGCGTTGGCACGGCGCTTGCAGCGCAACCTCTCGCATGTTGTGAATCCCGGGGTGGGTCGGCTTCGTCGCGCCGAGGCCGGATCTGGGGGTAGAGCAATGGGGGGCCAGGGTGGGCCCCCTTTTTTTCAGCCGCACGCCAACGCCGTGAGCCTGGTATATATCCCCTAGAATAGACGGAGTAGCAGCGGAATCATCACGCCCCAGCCATGCGAGACGATTTCCCAGCCGCGTGTCAGCTCGTCGGACAGCGTTAAAGTGATCATGACTAATAGCCAGAAGAAGCCTGCCAAAATAGCGATCCGGGTTAAGCCGGCAGCATATTTCACGTGCATGAAGAAAAGTACAACCAGCAGCATCTTGATGACGGCAATTGCGAGTGCTGCAACAGTGTTCCACCGGCCCAGATCGATATAGGCAACTCCAGTGGTAAGCGCCGTAAGGGCTATCAAGGCGAGAAACACGCTCACGTAAGTGGTCACTGGAACCACGTGTTCGACGCTGCCGCTGTGCTCTGAATGCTCAGACATGAGCGATCAACTCCCCGGGTACCGCCCGCCGATCAGGTACAAAAGCGGGAACAGAAATATCCAAACAATATCGACAAAGTGCCAGTAAAGTCCGCTGATTTCGAGCGGTGCATAATATTGCGGCGAGAACTTGTTGCGCGCCGTCATGATAATCAGGACCGTGAGAATGCCTATACCGACGATCATGTGCAGAGCGTGCAGCCCCGTCATAAAGAAGTAGAAGCACATGAACAGTTCGGCGCCGGGCGCGTACGGACCATGGTAACTCCAGCTCACGCCAGGAACGATGCCGTCCACGTAGTCGTGGTACCACTCGAACCGGAATTTGAGGAACAAGAACGTCGCGCCAAGCAACATCGTCAGAATAAGCCAAAAGATGGTTTGGCCCTTCCGCTTGCCGGTTTGAGCGGACCGAATGGCCAGGGCCATCGTCAAGCTGCTGACGATCAGCACAGCCGTATTGGTGGCGCCGAATTTACCTCAAGCAGATGGCTGCCGGTAATGAAAGCCTGAAGATGCAGCGAGCGATAAACAGTGTAAGAGGTGAACATTCCGCCGAAGAATAGAATTTCGGTGACCAGAAACACCCACATTCCGAGCCTACCGGCGTCTCGCTGCTGGTCAACGGTCTCAAACTGATGCGCGAAACCCGGTGGATGCGCGCCGTGCGCCGCCAATTCAGACACTGGCCACTCCTGGACTCGGGTAGCTATAGGCTTCCTCTGTCACAATGGGAATTTCCTCAAAGTTCTCGGTTGGCGGAGGCGAGGGTATGGTCCATTCGAGTCCTTTGGCTCGCCACGGATTTGGACCAGCCACCGGCCCGTAGCGCATGGACCAAGTCAGATAGATCAGTGGAATTACATAGCCGATTCCGAGTATCGAGGCACCAGCGGAAGACATCACATTGAGCACCTGGAACTCCGCGGGATAGACGGCATACCGTCTCGGCATACCAAGGTAACCGAGGACGAACTGGGGAAAGAACGTCAGATTGAATCCGATGAAAATAAGAGCAGCCGCCACGCGAGCCCAATAGTCGGGATACAGCCGGCCGGTGATTTTCGGCCACCAGAAGTGGATGCCGCCGAGATAAGCCATCACCGCGCCTCCGACCATGATGTAGTGGAAATGCGCAACGATGAAGTAGGTGCCGTTGAGGTGAACGTCGGTCGCGAGTGAGGCTAGGAATAATCCGGTGAGACCGCCGATCGTGAACAGCCCGATAAATCCCAACGCATAGAGCATGGGGGCCTGGTAGGAAATCGATCCCTTGTAGAGCGTGGCCGTCCAGTTGAATACCTTAATGGCGGAAGGAATCGCGACCAGAAAGCTGAGCACCGAAAAGACGAGGCCGGCATAGATCGATTGCCCGGTCACGAACATGTGATGGCCCCAGACGACGAAACTGATGACGGCGATGGAAAGGCTCGAAAAGGCTATAAAGCGTGTATCCGAAGATCTTCTTCCGCGAAAAAGCGGTGATCAGTTCACTGATAACACCCATTCCAGGAAGAATCATGATGTATACGGCCGGGTGCGAGTAGAACCAGAAAAGGTGCTGAAACAGCAGAGGATCGCCCCCGACTGCCGGATCGAAAATTCCAACGTGAAGGATTCGTCTCCAGCCCCAGCAGGAACAGCGTGATTGCGATTACGGGCGTGCCGAGAACGAAGATCAAGCTCGTAGCATAGAGCGCCCAGATGAACAGAGGGAGCCGGAACCAGGTCATGCCCGGGGCGCGCATCTTGTGAATCGTGACGATGAAGTTCAGGCCCGTAAGGATCGATGAAAATCCGGCGATGAAAACGCCCAGCGCCACGGCAACAACATGCGTATGCGAAAAAGAGCTGCTGTATGGCGGGTAGAACGTCCAACCGGTATCGACGCCGCCGGACAAAGTCGCATACAGGGCGAAGCCGCAGCCAGTTATAAAGATGTACCAACTCATGAGATTCAGTTTCGGGAACGCCACGTCACGCGCGCCGATCATCAGGGGAATCAGAAAATTCCCCAGCGTCGCCGGAATGGAAGGTACGAGGAAGAAAAACACCATGATGATGCCGTGGGTCGAGAATAGCTTGTTGTAGGTTTCGGGCTCGAACAGCGCGCCCTGCGGCTCGATCAGGTGCAATCGCATCAAAACGGCCGCCGTGCCGCCCACGAAAAACATAAGCGTTATCGGTCGCGAGATAGAGAAGACCGATGCGCTTATGATCCTTGGTCAAAAGCCACGAGCGTATGCCGTAGCTCGCGTTCAGGTAATTCACGCCAAGATCGGCTGGGGTCTCGTGCAGATCTGCAATGGCCGTACTCATTTGCCGTTCGTCCTTTCTTCCGAGCCAAGCGACTTCACGTAGGCGATCAACTGAAGCACCTGTTCCTCATCGATTTGTCCCTGGTAGGTGGGCATTATCGCCTGATAGCCGGGTATCCGGACGGAATTGGGATTCACAATCGCCTGCCGAATCAGCGCTTCATCCACAACCTGGGTCTCGCCGCTCTGCAACTTCTCCGGCTTCCCGTAGATTCCATCAAGCGACGGGCCTCGCCCGTTCTCCCCGCTCACGTGGCAAGTGCCGCAGCCGAACTGGCTGAACAGTCGCTCGCCCTGTTGCGCCATCGATTCCGTCTGCTCGCCGCCGGCGAGCCATGCGGCATAGTCGGTAGGCGTCATTACATACACCCAGCCAATCATCTGCGAATGATTCGTGCCGCAGTATTGCGCGCAGAAGAGATGAAATGTGCCCGTTTCAGTCGCCTCGAACCAAATGGAGGTGTAGCGGCCGGGAAGGACGTCCTTCTTGACGCGAAATGCGGGAATGTAGAAATCATGAATTACGTCCTGCGACGTCATCGTCAACTTCACTGGAACGCCAACGGGAACGTGGAGCTCGTCAATTTCGCGCGGCCCCTCGGGATGTTGGATGTGCCACATCCACTGCTTGCCGATGACAAAAATCTCGTTCGAAGCCGCCGGAGGACGCGCATTCCGCACGTATAGCGCGGAGGCCCAAACGAACAGGACGGCGCAGATAATCGAAGGGATAATGGTCCAGGTCAGCTCGAGGACCAATGAAGTGTGGGTTGGCGGCGCCTGTTCGTCATCGGAGCGGCGGCGATACTTCACCATAAAATAAAAGATGATGGAGAAAATCAGCACGGCGAAAAAGGCGGTGATTCCCGACAAGACGTAATAAAGCTTGTCCACACCACCGGCGATCGTGGAAGCCGCCGGCGGCTGCAACGGAATCATCGCGGCCGCGGCGGTTACAGAACTAAGCCCGGATTGAATGAGACCATCATCACCATTCCGTCGCAATTACTCCGACATCAATTTGAAAAGTCAGTTGTTTCAGGCCATTCTCGCCGGGGGCCTATGATGCCCGCCGCGGAAAAGGACAGCTAAAAAAATCCCGCCAAATACCACAGTCAGACCTCCAGCCAGCTGAAGGACTCGCGAAATCAGCAGCCCATATTTGCCGGTGTGAGGATCGTAGTGGTAACAGAAAAGCAAAACCTGATCGACTGGCGAACCAATCTTTCCCTGAGAAGCGTCTACCAGTCCCAACCGCAAATCGCGTTCGGGATACGAGATCCCGTAAAAGTAGCGCGAAATCTTTCCGGCGGGCGTTAGCATCATGATGGCGCTGGCGTGCGCGTACTGCTTCGAATCGGGATCGTAGGCGTAGCGGAAACCAACAGCGGCGGTAAGTTGCTTGATCTGCGGCTCGTCCCCGGTCAGAAAATGCCAGCCCTCCTCCGCGCCAGGACGCCCGTACATTCCAAGATAAACGGCCTGCTTGGCCTCGGCGAGGACGGGCCTATCCGTTGGATCAATGCTCACCGTTAAGACGTTAAAATCCTTGCCGATGCTCATCGGTATCAGCTCAAGACTGCGATCCAATCCATTGAGCACTTGCGTGCAAAGCATCGGGCAGTTGAAATAGACCAGAGAAGAATGACAGGCTTGCTACCGAAATACTGCCGTCAGAGCGACCGAATTACCGTGCTCGTCACGGAACGTGAGATCAAGCGGAATCGAATCATTGAGCTTCTGATCCACGCCGACTTCTTTAAGCAACTCGGGACGAACGCCAATGCCTTGCGTGGGATCTGTAAACTGAGCCGCTGCCGGCGACAAATGCAGGAACAGCGCCGACGCGATTGCCATGCCAACCAGCCAGCTTCGAATTGAGAGTCCGCAAGGTTTCATTTGCTGTTCCTTTCCCGGCGCCCTAATTACGCGCCGCGTTTCGCTGAATGCGCGTTTAGCGCGCCTCGCCTTCCTCGGCAGCACCTTGTTCACGAGACGGCTCAGTCGAGATAACCGCACTGACCTTCGAGATCGGTTCCACTCGGAGGCACCGGTATTGCAACGGATGGCATACTCGAAGGCGCCTCACTCGCTGCACGCGCCGGCAACCCCCCCTGGAGAGTCAGATCCATGGCGCGATCGATGGGAATCCGCACGATGCCGCTCTGTTGATCGACCCAGCCGTAGGTATTCACTTGTTGCTCTTGCGCCGAGCAATAATTCTCTAGGTCGCCATGCGGATGCGCCTGCAATCGTGGATTAGCGGGAAGCTCGCGTTGAGCCGCGCTCGCCATCGGAGACACTGGCGGGCCGAGGGGCTCCATCTTGTTGAAAAAATCCAATGTCCATCTCATGGCAAAAAGAGTAACCACCAGCACCACCGCCATCCAAAACGCAAACTGCAACAGGCCTTTGATATTCGCGTCGCGTTTTTCGTACCCGGGGCCGCGATCGACTGGCTGGCCCGGGCCGTAGGGCTGCTTAGTCTCCATGCTGATGCTCCATCAGAGCTTTTGCCCCTTCGAATCGCGGGTCGTGCAGCGGCAACAGCGGCAACTTCTTCAGCTCCCCAAGAAACATCCCGAACCAAAGGCCGCCGATCCCAATCACGGCGAAGATGTCCGTCAGATGAAGCTGCGGGCCAGAGGGTTCATACGCTGGCACGACCAGCCAATAGACATCAACCAACGTCAAGGTCAGCAGGATCCCGGCCACCACACTCAGCGTTCGCACCCGCCTCTTAATCTGCCGCTGTAGAAGTAAGAAAAATGGAACGAAGAAATGGAAAACCAGCAAAATCACGGCAATCACAGCCCAACTTCCGAACGCACGAGCCATATACCAAGGAATCTCGTTCTTCAGGTTTCCCGACCAGATGATCAGAAACTGCGAAAACGAAACGTAGGCCCATAGGATCGTGAAGGCGAGCATGAGGCTGCCGAGATCGATCAGGCGCTTGGGTTCGACAGAATCCTTCAGCGGCTCGTATTCCCACAGTTTCGCCAGAACTAGGACTGCGAACGTTAAACCCGCGAGACACTCAACGACGATGAATATCATTCCGTAGATCGTCGAAAACCAGTGCGGCTCAAGCGATAGAACCCAGTCGATCGCCGCGCCGGTTACCGTAAGGCCCCAAAGCACCAGGCCCGGCGCCGCCAAGGCCATCATGCGATCCTTGAAAATCGGATCTCCGGTGCGGTCCTGTTCGGCGGACCACTTATTCAACAAGTACGCCAGCACGATCCAGATGGCGAAATAGATTACCGCGCGAACGATAAAGCCTCCGGGCTGTAAATAGATCTTCTTAAAATGATTGACGGGATCGTCGGCAATATCGCCCGGCTGCAGTCCAGGGATAGACCTTTGACATGCCGATGAGAATCGGTATGAAGAGGATGGCCATAAACCAGATCGTTCGCGAGCCCGCCTCGAAAATACGTCGAACCGGAAAGCCCCACCATCCGCCCGTGCAATGGTGCAGCATAAGCAGGGCGAGGGAACCGAGCGGAATCGCAATCGAAAACACGTACGCGAAGACGTATGAACGGAAGAAACCCTGCCAGCCCGAACCACCGGCACTGATGCGAATCAATGAGTCCGACAATCAAAGCGATAAGTATGCCGATCGCTCCGGCTGCCAGCGCCGGAGCGCGGGCGCTGATCCATTTGCAACCGAGCTGTATCAGGAGAGTTCATTGCGATTGCCCCGCCGCTTGCTGCGCCACTTGTTGTGAGGACGGCTGTGCGGGCTGCTGTGCAAGCTTTTGCCGCTCCGCTTGTGGCACGTCCTGCACCGTAGCGCTTTCGCTCAGTTGAAGAACGCGAATGTAGGCGGCGATCCTCCACCGGTCCGCGGGATCGACGCGAGCGGCATAGCTATACATCGCTCCGAACCCATCGGTCATCACCTCAAAGAAGTGCCCCACGGGAGCCTCCCGGAGGCGCTGAATGTGATAAGACGGAGGCTGAGGAAAGCCGCGCTGAACGATCATCCCTCTCCCGCTGCCCGTGTAGTCGTGGCAGGGCGTGCAATAAATGTTGTATCGCTCGCGGCCGCGGTCGAGATCCGCCCGCGTAATCGGGAAAGGAAACCTATTCGCGACGACGCCATTCTCGCGGCCGGTGTAGAACAGCTCATCCAAGCGCAAGTGCCCGCGCGCGACCGTCCCTGGTACTGGCTGGCGCTCCGATCGCCCATCGGCAAAAAAGCTGGTCGGCTCATACGGCAAATACTTCGGCTGGATATGCATATCCAGCCGACAGCCGAAAACGAAGGTCATGGCCATAAGGCAGCCGACGCTCAGACATCGCGGAAGCGCCCCAACCCGCGATACCGACGCCGACCGGACTCTGTGCCAGTCCCTGATTTAGTCCTCAATCTCATAAACCCCGTGCGGATGCAGTCCTTCCAAAAAGGCTTTCGTTTGCGCGACATCGAATCGTTTATCCCGCGCCTTCACGCACAAAAAGAAACGGTCGGTGGACGCACGAGCGAATCGCTCAACATTGAACAGCGGGTGGTAGGGCGTGGGCAGCCCGTTCAGAGCCAGCATGCCAAAAACTGCCGCGAGCGCCGCGCCCAGGATTGTCAGCTCAAAGGTAATGGGAATCCACATGGGCCAGCTGTTGTAGGGCTTGCCGCCAATGTTCAACGGGAAGCTGATCACGTTGGCATACCAGCACATCCCGAAACCCGTCGAGCCGCCGACCAATCCTCCGAAGAAAACGATCACTGGAAGCGCCGTCCAATCAAAGCCGACTGCTTCGGCTAGGCCCTCGACTGGGATCGGAGAGAACGCGTCGATTCGCCGGTAGCCCGCCTCGCGCGTCCGGCGCGCGGCTTCGAGAACCTGGTCGGGCGTCTCGAATTCGGCCATCAAACCGTAAATAGGCTTGCGATGCATATTCCCGACGATTCTCCCCATCGCGGCTTAGCCGCGGATCTCCGGATTCGGATTTCGCACCCGCGCCAGATACGTAGTGCGCGGACGCGTATTCAAATCTTCCAGCAGACCGTAGTTGCGCGACTGCGCCTTCAGCTTCGAAACCCGGCTGGAAGGATCGTTAATATTGCCGAAGACGATCGCTTCTGCCGGGCACGCGGCTTGGCATGCCGTAACAATCTCGCCATCGCGCACGGTCCGATTTTCCTCTTCCGATCGAATCTTCGCCGCATTGATCCGCTGCACGCAGTACGTGCACTTCTCCATCACCCCGCGGCTGCGCACGGTAACATTAGGGTTGCGCATTCCATATAGGCTCTGTGTCTTGAAGTCCGAAAACAGCAAAAAGTTGAAGCGGCGAACCTTATAGGGGCAGTTGTTCGAACAATAGCGCGTGCCCACGCAGCGGTTGTACGTCATGTCGTTGAGACCTTCGGAGCTGTGCGTGGTTGCTCCGACGGGACAAACATACTCGCAGGGCGCGTTCTCGCACTGCATGCAGGGCAGCGGCTCGTAATACACTTCAGGATTGTCGAGCCTTCCGCGGAAATAGGTGTCGATGCGTATCCAGTGCATCGCGCGCCCGCGCGATACCTGATCCTTTCCGACGACCGCAATATTATTTTCGGACTGGCACGCGACCACACAAGCATTACAGCCGACGCAGCGGTTCAAGTCGATTGACATGCCCCAGGCATACCCTTCGTACTTGTAGCCGGGGTAGATGGTCAAATCTTTGGTTTTCTCTTCCTCGGGATTTTTCGCGAAGTTCGGATTGTTACGGAATTCCTCGAACGTGGCGACGCGAATCAAGTCGCGATTGAACGCGGTGCCGCTTTCCTCCTCCGCCGGGTGCCCCTCTTTGTCGATCGTGTACTGTTGTTGCGTTGAGACAAAATAATAGGATTTGCCGGTCTTCTCGATTTGAAGCCCTTTCGCTACCCAAGGGGCGTCGGAGGAGCGCAAGAGGTTTGCATTGAAGCCAGTACCTGTGCCCACGCGACCGGCCAAACGCCGCCCGTAACCCAGGTGCAGGGTTATCGAATTATCCGCATGCCCAGGAACGGTGTAAACGCCGGCTTCCATTTGCTGGCTGCCTCGGGTCAGCTTCACATAGTCCCCCGAAGTAAGCGCCAATTGCTGCGCAGTCGCCGGGCTGATCATGGCGGCGTTATCCCAGGTAAGCCGCGTCACGGGCTTCGGAAGCTCCTGAAGCCAGCCATTATTCGCGAATTTGCCATCGCCGATTGAAGGATCGGGACGGAAGACAATTTCCAGGCTGTTCGCATCAGTTTGCGCTGCCTGCCCTCCACCCTGGTTCACGAAATCTGGGTGCGGCGCCACCGAAATGGTTGGCAAGGCCGTCCCAGCCATCAATCCGTCGTGAAGGGAAGTTTCCCAAAGCGCCTCGAAGGCCTTATCTTTTTCGGAACGTTGGCTCTGCCAGTAATCGCGAACCAAATCGTGCCCCGATTTCCCGTCGTCTCCAGTAAATAATGCAATCACTTCATGCGCGGTATGGCCGTCGTACAGGGGCGCAATGAGCGGCTGAACGATGCCGACTGTGCCGTCGAAGGCCCGGGCGTCGCTCCAGGATTCAAGGTAGTGCGCACCGGGCGCGTGCCAATGGCAAAGTTCGGCTGTCTCATCCTGGTAAAGTCCGGAATGGACACGCTCCCTGGCTTTTTGCATGGCTGACGTGAAGTCAAAGTCGGCGAGTGCGTCGTAGACGGGATTGCCGCCGAGAATCACAAGAAAATCGACGTGGCCGGCGTTCAAATCATTCACCAGGTCACGCAGCGACTCCACTTGATTGACCGGATTTGCCTCGATCGATTCGGTATAAACAACGGTCTTGCCGACGTTCCCCAGCGCAGCGTTAATCGCGTGGGCTAGGGCATGCACGAAAGGCGGCTGATGCTCACCAGCAACCACTAGAGAGGAGCCGCGGTGTGCGGAAAGGTCTCGCCAAACGGCGTCAACCCACCCGGAAGGAATCTTCGCGCTGGCGTTCACGCTGGGCGCAACCGCAATTCCCGCGGCAGCCGCGATCTGCCGCGCCAGATCGTCGATATCAGCCGAGCGCACGGCCAACCGGTGGTCCGCCAGGACTCCTGTGCTCGTAGTCATGCTCTCTGCGACGTAAAGGCGGTTCAGTTTTGACGAAGGACCGGCCGAAAGATCGCGGCGGGAGGAGAAATCGCGTGCGTAACGCACATGTCCCGGGCCGGAAGTAAGAAAGTCCGCGTCCAGCGAAAGAATCACATCCGCTTGATCGAAATGGTATACGGAGTTAACGGGTTTGCCGAATGCAAGTCGCGCGCCCTCGCGAGCGCCATCTCCACTGCAGGGCTCGTATTGGTGCCATTTCGCTCCGGGGAACTGCGAAAGCAATGCGCGAATCTGAGCGCCAAGGGTCGGAGAGATGACGGTCTCCGTCAAAATCCGCATGCCCGAGCCCTTGGGAGCAAGGCGTGTTCGGGCATTGCCCATGGCCGCCGCGAAATCACTCCAGGTGCTGACCCGCCCTTCGTGTATGACCGTTTGGGACCGATCCGGATCGTACAAATTGAGGATCGACGCCTGCATGAACACGTCCGTACCGCCCAAACTTCCTGGATGCTCAGGATTCCCTTCGATCTTGGTGGGCCGGCCCATATGGCTTTCCACCAAAACCCCCGCTGCCGCTCCGGCGTGTGGCATGGAGCTGGCGTAGAAAAGGGGCCGGCCCGCGACGATCTCCTCCGGCGGGTGAACGTACGGAACGATCTTCTCGGTCGGCAGCTTCGTGCATGCGCCAAGCCCCGCCATCGCCGCCGACGCAGCCATTAGCCTCAACACATCGCGCCGGTTGATCCCCTCCGAATCTCCCTCCGCATTGCCCGGGAACTCGTTCTCGAGGAAGTTGCGATACTGCTTGGTATCCGATAGCTCCTCCAGGCTTTGCCAGAAGCGCTTTCCGCCCTCGCCTGCGAGCTTCGCCCTCGCCGCAACTAGATCGATCGAATTCTTGCGCTCAGACTCTGGATTCATCGTCTCGCTTTCATCGGTGGCACGTGGAGCAGGATTCCATAAACTGCAAATTATGGACTTTGTATTCCTTCACAAGCTGCCGTCCGAGCGCCAATTGCTTCTCGCCCGATGGCGGCTGGTAAAACGGATTGAAAACTTCCGATTTCTTCCGGATATATTTTTCTGGTTGCCGGTGGCACTCCAGGCACCAGGACATGTAGAGCGTGCCCGCCCGATATGTCAGCGGCATCTCCGCGATCTGTCCGTGGCACGTGGTGCAGCCGATGCCTTTCGCCACGTGAATGCTGTGATCGAAATACACGAAATCAGGCAGCGCGTTCACGCGTGTCCAGGCAAGCGAAGTATCGTCGCGATAGCTCGCCCGTACTGGCTCTAGCATTGCGGCATTCGTCCATATTTGAGAATGGCAGGTCATGCACGTTTGCGTCGGAGGCACGCCCGCGAAAGAAGATTTCTCTACCGTTGTATGGCAATAGCGGCAATCGATTCCCAGTTCGCCGGCGTGGTGCCGATGGCTGAAAGGCACGGGCTGCTCCCGCGTGACGTTCTGGTCCGTGTACCACGGCGACAAGGCAATCGTATACGCGGCATAACCCAGCGCGGCGATGATCACCACGGCGCCATAAATGCTCACCCGCGAGATCAGGTTCGTGCTGCGATGAAATAACTGTCCCATCGTTTTTCAGCGTCGCCTTTGCTGCTCGATATGTTCCTCTTCGTCCGTTTCACGCACCAACGACCGCACCTCCACAATCGAGATCATCGGCAGGAAACGGATGAAAAGGTAAAACAGCGTGAAGAACAATCCAAATGTACCCAGATACGTAGCCCAATCCCACCTCGTCGGGATGTACATTCCCCACGCTGACGGCGTGAAGTCCCGGCTCAGACTGACCACCACGATCACGAACCTTTCCAACCACATGCCAATGTTGACCACCAGTGACATCGCAAATAGCCACGCAACGTTTCGTCGCAGCCGCCGAGACCACAGCGACTGCGGAATCACGATGTTGCAAGCAATTAATAGCCAGTAGAGTGGCGAATAAGGACCCTTCAGGCGATTCAACATCATGTAGCTTTCATACTTATCCGCGCTGTAGAACGCCATGAAGGTCTCCATGACGTAGCCGTAAGCGACGATGATCCCCGTTGCCAGCATCACCTTCGCCATGATGTCCAAATGGCGCTCTGTGACGAGATCTTCGAGATGGTAGATCTTGCGAATTGGTATCGCTAAAGTCAGCACCATTGCGAACCCTGAATAAATCGCCCCAGCCACGAAATAAGGTGGAAATATCGTGCTGTGCCATCCGGGCACGAGCGCAATCGTGAAGTCGAAGCTCACAACGGTGTGAACGGACACCACCAGCGGCGTCGCAAGACCCGCGAGCAGGACGGAAGCGATCTCGTAGCGCGTCCAGTGGACCGCCGACCCCCTCCAGCCCATCGAAAGCATTCCGTAAAAAATCTTGGAAGCCTTGCTCTTGGCGCGATCCCGCAGCGTGGCGAGGTCGGGAATCATGCCCACGAACCAAAACAGCAGCGAAACCGTGAAATATGTTGAAACCGCAAAGACATCCCACACCAGCGGACTCCGAAACTGCGGCCAGAGCCACATCGGATTGGGATAAGGCAGGATGTAATAGAAAAGCCAGGGACGGCCCATGTGGAGCAGCGGAAACATTCCCGCGCACATGACGGCGAAAATCGTCATGGCCTCGGCAAACCGGTTGATCGAGGTGCGCCACTTCTGATGCAACAGCAGCAAAATCGCGGAGATCAGCGTGCCGGCGTGGCCGATTCCGATCCACCAGACGAAGTTGACGATCGCGAAGCCCCACGCAACCGGTATCCGGATTCCCCAGATGCCCACGCCCTTCACCATCAACATGGTGACGACGAGGTTCAACAGCATGAGCATTGAAAACGCGATCAGGAAACCGAACACCCAGCCCGGCGTCGTGCCGCGCGTAAGTACGATGGAGCTGATTTTGTCGGTTACCGATTCAAAGGTATGGCCTGGCCCGATGATCGGGTCGGGCTCGGCAACGCGGGTTACGCCTTCGAAGCGATCAGAATCCACGCAGTATCCCCTACTGCTCGCAATGCTGACAGCAAACCGTTAGAAGGGGGCGTTGTTTTATGTCGGTAATCACAGGCCCGCACCCCGCGAACGCCATGATTTGCATTTTGAAGTAGCTTCAGGATTGCAAAAACTGCTGTTTCTTGTTTCAACTTCCCTTAATAAAAATCCACACGCCAATTAGGACGCCATAGAATAAGACCGCTTGTCCCGATACGCAAGTTCAAATCCAAAAAATTTGCAGCCAACTCGCCCCGGCAGGACCTGCAATTCTGCGTGACTGGATCTGCCAGTTCTGTCGGATGCGAAGCAACAGTACTGTTCAATTTAGGGCATTGCCCCGCAAGGTCGATCGTGCGGACGAAAGACCGATTGGTAAGATGATCCTGTGCGCCCCGCAGCGTCACTCGCCGTATGCCTTGTTCTTGCCGTGCCCTCGGCCACCGCAGCCGATACGATTGTTCTGAAGAACGGTCGCCGGATCGTGGCGGAGAACGTCACCCAAGACGCCAGCCATGTCACTTATCACACTCCAGCCGGAGAGCTATCGATTCCGAAATCTATAGTCGCGAGGATCGACCATGACGATTTCACCTACGCACCCGCATCAGCCAACCACTCTCAGCCGCCAGTTTCGGCGCCTCCGGTTGAGCCCGTTCCTGGATTTGAGGCCGTTGCGGCGTTAGCCGTTCACGGGGACACAATTAACTATGCCTATCTGGCAAGCCTCGATTCGGAAGCCAGCGCCGGGTCGGCCATAGCGGTCGCCAAGGATGGGGCTGCGCACCATGCCGCCGCTCAATTCCTTGAAAGTAAAGGTGATACCGATTCCGCCATCGATCAGTATCGCCAGGCGCTGGTCTTCGCTCCACAGAATAACGGCCTCCTGCTGAATCTCGCCCTCCTATATCTGCAGGAAAGCCAGTTCACTGCCGCCCTCGATCCGCTGGAACGGGCCCGCCGTGCGTCTCCGGACTCCCCCGATGTTGCCAAGCTCATGGGCTGGGCCTACTACGGCGCGAACAAAATGGACCAAGCCATCGAGGAATGGAAACGCGCCGAGCGCCTGCGTCCAGACCCCCAAGTTGAGCAGGCATTGCAGAAAGTCCAGCGCGATAAATCCGAGGAGGAAAGCTATCGTGAAGGAGAAACAGCTCATTTCGACCTTAAGTACTATGGCGGAGCCACCCCCGACCTCGCTCGCGGCATCCTGCGGGCACTCGAGGACGATTTCCGCGACCTCGAATCTCAGCTTGATTACACTCCGCCTGAGCAAATCGCCGTCATTCTATATACCCAACAAGCTTTCGCCGACATCACTCGCGCGCCTGGGTGGGTTGGCGCCCTGAACGATGGGCGCTTGCGCATTCCCGTACAGGGATTGACCCAGGTCACTCCTGATCTGGCTCGCGTCCTCAAGCACGAATTGACGCACAGCTTCGTGGGACAAAAATCCCGCGGCCGCGCGCCCACTTGGCTTCAGGAAGGAATCGCGCAATGGATGGAAGGGCGCCGCAGCAGCTCAGTGGCCGGAGCCTTAGTTGAAGCCGCGGCCCAAGGGCAAGTCCCGCCGCTAGCGACGATGGAAGGGTCCTGGATGAGCCTATCAGGGAATTCCGCGGACCTAGCCTATGCGTGGTCTCTCGCGGTAGTCGAATCCATGATTGACGCGGGCGGCGTCAGCGACATCAGCCGTCTGCTCGACCACATCGCCGTGTCATCTTCCTCTGAAGCCGCTTTGGAGGAAACCTTGCACCTAAATTACGCGGACCTAAGTCAGCAAGCGGTGGCCTACCTCAAGCGCTCCTACTTGCGCTGACTCTGCGCTCCTCGCCAGAACGCGAAAACCATGCGCACAGCCGCGTTTCGCAGGCTTACGTCACCGGGATCACAGTGTGAAAAGCAGCCCGGCCAGGAGCGCGGCCCGTTGCGGAAGCGAGCGGATCACTACATTCTCTTCCGGACTATGCGCTCCGCTGCCGACTGCTCCGAGTCCATCGAGAGTGGGCACGCCCAGCGCCGCCGTAAAGTTTCCGTCTGATCCTCCGCCCGTTGTGGTTTCACCGACGTTCACGCCAATTTCCCGCATCAGCGATTGCGCCTGGCCGAAAAGTTTGAGCACGTTGGATGTTCGCTCGAGCGGCGGACGGTTGATTCCGCCGCGCACCTCGATTTGCGCTCCCTTCAAAATCGGCCGCAGTCCGCGCAACTTCTTGTTCAATTTTGCCGCATCCGCCAAATGTGAATAGCGAATATCCACTTCCGCCCGCGCGTGGGCGGGCACCACGTTGGATACCGTGCCTCCCTCAACCACCGTCGCCTGCACCGTGATCCCGCGCCGCGGATTGTTCATTCTTGTTAGCCGGGCGATTTGCAACGCCAACTCGTGCACGGCATTCACTCCCGCTCCGGGATCGGCGCCCGCGTGCGACGACCGGCCGCTAACGATGATCTCGGCCGTGCCCACGCCTTTCCGCGCCGTCTTCAGCCGTCCCTCCCGGCCAAGAGCGGGTTCGAGAACGAGTACCGCATCGCTTCGCCGCGCTTCCCACTCGATCTCGCGCCGAGAAGTTTCGCTCCCAATTTCTTCATCGGAGTTCCAGAAGAAGACAAGCCGCTTGGGTGGACGTAGCGCCACCGCCCGCAAACCATCAATAGCAGCAAGCGCGATTGCCAGCCCTGCTTTCATGTCAAACGTTCCGGGTCCCCACGCGCGTCCTCCCGACACGCGGAACGGCATTCTAGCTATGGTACCGGGCGGATAAACCGTGTCGAGGTGCCCGATAATCAGAATCTGCCCAGCCGGACGCCTGCCGCCCAGCCAAATTTCCGCGCGCACATGGTTGCCTCGAGTTTTCTGCCGCAGCACCCGAATTTTCGCGCCCCGCCGTCGCCATTCGCTCGCGACAATCCGCCCCAAGACGGTCTACCGCCGCCTTGTGATGGCTGGGCGATTCGCACCGTACAAACCGCCCAAGCAGCCCGACAATGTCTCTCTCGCGTCTTCGCAAAACTCGCTGAAGCGCGAGCATCATCTCTCCGGTTTCTCTCATCGCGCCGGTATCCTAGCAGCCGTATCGAACCACGGCAACACGCCTTGCCCCGCCGATTCCCACCCGCTGAGGTTTCGTATAGAATTACTCGAACGGTATGTGAAGTTGCATCTGCAACATACAGGGACTCCAACTCAATCGAAGGGCAGAGGCAATTCATGCTTCTCGACATCAACGACATTCAAAAAATTCTTCCGCACCGTTATCCCTTCCTCCTGATCGACGGCATCGAGGAAATGGAACGCTGGAAGCGCATCGTCGGAATCAAGAATGTCACCATCAATGAACACTTTTTTCAGGGACATTTTCCCGGTAAGCCGATCATGCCCGGCGTCCTGATTATTGAGTCAATGGCGCAGACCGGCGGGCTGCTCCTGCTTCAGGAAGTGCCGGACCGCGAGAAAAAGCTTCTCTATTTTGTCGCCATTGATAATGCGCGCTTCCGCCGTCCCGTGGTTCCCGGCGACCGCTTGAGGCTCGAAATGAACGTCCTCGCTTGGCGCAGCGGCTTCTGCAAACTCCAGGGGCGGGCCACCGTCGACGGGGAGATGGCCGCCGAGGCTTCGCTGATGTGCAAAATGGTTGATCTTGAAATCGAGCAGTCCCCGGCCGCCGTACCGGCCGAGAAGGCGCGATGAGCGAGATCGATCCCCGGGCTATCGTTTCACCTTCCGCTCGATTGGGCGTCGGTGTTCGAATTGGGCCTTGCGCCGTCGTCGGCGACGATGTCGAGCTTGGCGATGGATGCGTTCTCGAGCCTCACGCGGTGGTCAAAGGGCCGTCGAAATTCGGTCGCAACAATCACATTCATTCTTTCGCCATCGTCGGAGGCGATCCGCAGGACCTCACCTACACGGGCCAGTGCGTGAAACTTGAAGTTGGCGACTCGAATGATTTCCGCGAGTTCTGCACCGTGCATCGCGGCACCGTGAAAGGCGGCGGTGTCACTCGCGTCGGCAGCAGCAGCCTCATCATGGCCTACGCGCACGTAGGCCACGACTGCCAGATCGGCGACCACGTGATCCTGATCAACGGCGCTCAACTTGCCGGTCACATTATCGTGGAGGACTACGCCACTATCAGTTCCTTCTGCCTGCTGCACCAATTCTCTCGCGTGGGCAGCCACTCCTACATCGGGGCGGGCACCATCATCACGCAAGACGTCCCGCCATTCTCGAAGATCGTCAGCGCCCGCGACACGCGCTGCTACGGAATCAACAAAGTGGGCCTCGAGCGCAACGGCTTCTCGCCAGAACGCATTCAGGCGATCGAGCAAGCTTACCGGTATCTTCTGCGTTCCAAGTTGAACACTTCGCAGGCGGTCGAGAAAATGCGCGGAACCCTCTCCACCTCCGAGGACGTCCAAACCCTTGTACGTTTTATCGAATCTGCTACGGACCGCGGCTTAACCAAATAGGAACTGCATGCCCGTCGGCGGCGAAAATACGGGTGCATGGGGACTAATCGCCGGAAACGGGGATTTTCCTTTTCTCGTCCTCGAAGGCGCGCGAAGCCGCGGTATTGAAATGGCCGTTATCGCCATACGCGAAGAAGCGTCGCCCGCTCTCGAGCGCTCCGCGAAGCGGTTCCACTGGATCAGCCTGGGCGAGCTCAGCCGCGGCATTGATTTGCTGCACCAGGAGGGCGTGACGCACGCGGTAATGGCCGGGCAAGTGAAGCACAACAAAATCTTCAGCTCCATCCGGCCCGATTGGCGGCTGGCCAAGCTGCTCTTCGCCCTTCCGGCTAAAAACACTGACTCGCTGATCGGCGCAGTCGCACGCGTGTTGCAGGATGAAGGCATCGAGCTGGTTGATTCCACCAAGTTCCTCGGCGCGCTGCTGCCCGAGGCTGGGGTTCTCACCCGCCGTTCGCCAGACCCTGGCGAGGTCGCAGACATCGAATATGGCAGGGGGATCGCCCGACAGATCGTCGCTCTCGATCTGGGCCAAACAGTTGTGGTTCGCGATCGAGCGTGCGTCGCGATCGAAGCCATGGAAGGCACCGACGAAACCATCGAGCGGGCCGCGCGAATCGCCGGCGGACAGCGCCTTGTGATCGTCAAGATGAGCAAGCGCGGCCAGGACATGCGGTTCGATGTGCCAGTTATCGGAATGAAAACAATTGAAGTGATGCGCCGCGCGAATGCCACCGCGCTCGCCGTTGACGCGGGCCGCACGCTGCTGTTTGACCGCGAAAACTTGATTCGCGCCGCCGATGAAGCGAGCATCGCGATTCAAGCATTCGCAACGGATTCAGTCGAGGCAAAAACGAAATCGTGAGCGAGAAGCCCATTCGAGTTGCCGTGGTCGGCGCCGGAGAATTCGGCAAGAACCACATTCGCGTGTTCCGCGAACTTGAAGGCGCTGAACTCGCCGGTATTGTTGACATTAACGCCGAGCGCGCTCGCCAGGCCGCTGCGGAATTCGGCACGCGAGTGATTCCTAATCTGGAGGCGCTCGCTGCCGCCGGCATCCATGCCGTTAGCGTGGCAGTTCCCACCAAGGAGCATGCGCGCGTCGGCTGCCATCTGCTTGACGCTGGCATTGACGTGCTTGTGGAAAAGCCGATGGCTTCCTCGCTCGCAGAAGCCAGCCGGCTGATTGCCTCCGCGCAGCATTCCGGCCGCGTTCTGCAAATTGGGCACGTCGAGCGATTCAACCCCGCAGTCGGCGCGGCGCAAAAGGTCGTTTCGCGCCCCATGTTTTTCGAAGTCCATCGCCTCGGCGTTTTCACGCCGCGCAGCTTAGATATCGACGTCGTGTACGACGTGATGATTCACGACCTCGATATTCTGCTTGCTCTCGTGGACGCGCCGGTCGTGGATCTCAAGGCCGTCGGCATTCCGGTGATCACGGACAAAGTCGACATCGCGCACGCGCGCATCGAGTTTCAAACCGGCGCTGTCGCCAACGTCACCGCCAGCCGCGTCTCCACCGAGCGCGTCCGCAAAATGCGCTTCTTCCAAGAGCATGAATACATCTCGCTCGATTTCGCGCGCCAGGATGCGCTGCGCATTCGTGTTCAGCCTGGCAGTCCGCAACCGGGAATCGGATTTGACAAACTTCCTGCCACGCCGGAAGAGCCGCTTCGCGCCGAGCTCCGCTCTTTTCTCGATTCCGTCCGCACCCGCAAGCCTCCACTCGTGGATGGCGCTGCGGGGCGCCGCAATCTCGAGCTCGCCGACCGGGTGATGGCAGGCATCCTCGAACACGCTGGCCGCGTCCAACTCGGAGTTACCACTCCACTGGAAACTCGATGATTCCCCGCACCCTGGTTCCGGTCAACGTGCGCCCCGTCTCCAAGGACGAGGCTCAGAAAACGCCGCACCGCTTGACCACCTACATGGACGACCGCACCGTCGTCCCTTCCGGCTTGTCAGAAGCCCCGCCGCTGAACGGTAAGACGTCCATACCCGCGCACCTGCCGCTCGGCGTGCTCGTCAATCGCACTCTGGTGCCGCGCGGCATGCCCGTCACGCCTATCGAAAGGGTTGCGCACGTTTCATCTTTCCCCCTCGACATTCTCGACTCGCGCGTCGTGGTCCCCGCGAATGTCGATCCGGTCACGGAGGATTGGACCAAGGAATTCGAGCGCGGCATCGAAATGACCCCCGCTCTTCGCGAAGTGATCCAGCCGGACCTGTTCATCACCGGCGATGCCAATCTGTTGATCGAGCCGGAAGAAAAGCGCGATGCGCGATCGGATCTCATCACCAGAATTCTTTCTATAGCAGTACACGCTGCCGTGATTGCTTTCCTGATTTTCTCGCCGAAGATTTTCCCGGCGCATGTCCCCACGAAAAACGAAATCGAGCTGGCCCGCAAGCAATTGCAGTGGATTTACTCTCCGCCCGCGATTCCCGAGCCGCCCAAGCCGGTTCCGAAAATTCACATCACGCCCAAAACTTTGAATAAAGTCGCGCCGCCGGTGGAGAAGCCGCAGATTCCCTCTCCGGTTCCTCTTGCGCCTGAAAAGCCGCCTACGGATCTGCCGGATGCGCCAAGGGCGCGAATTCAGCCCACTCCCGCCCCGGCTCCCACGCAGCCCACGCAGCCTGCGCCCTCGCAGCTCCAGCCGGTGCTGCCGCCGAAACCGCAGAATCAGAATCATTTGAACCTGCAATTGCCGGATTCCTCGCCCGGCAAACAAATTGAGGATCAGATGAATGATGCGATTCGCCGCAGCCCTAATCGCGGCGACATCTATAGTGGCGGCGGGTCGGCGGCGCCCGGACAAGGCGGCCCCGGCCTGGGCACTGGCGTTTCGATTCTTTCGGATACGCAGGGCGTCGATTTTTCGAACTACATCACGCGATTGCTCGCGGCACTGAAGCGAAACTGGTTGGCCATCATGCCCGAATCTGCCCGGTGGGATAAAGGCGTGGTGTACACCGAATTCCAAGTGAACCCGGATGGCAGCATCGGCTCGTCGGATCCGCAGTTGGAACGAACCTCCGGAAGAGAACCGCTCGACAATGCCGCCATGTCCGCAATTCACGCCTCGAATCCTTTCGAACCATTGCCTTCGCAGTTTCACGGACCCTTCCTGAAGCTGCGAATCGCGTTCCTTTACAACCTCACGCCGGAACACAGTGGGCCTGCATTGAGGCTGAATCGCGCGCAAGTCGCGGGAGCCCTCTTGTTGGCCGCGGTGGTCTTGCTGATTCTCTTGCTGCGGTATTGGAAATTCTCCGGATGAGCGACCTCGCGCGGCTCCTGGTAATTCTCGGGCCCACTGCGTCCGGAAAATCGGCTCTCGGAATCGAACTCGCCGAGCAGCTCGGCGGCGAAATTCTGGTCTGCGATTCCACGCAGGTCTATCGGCATTTCGATATCGGGACCGCCAAAGTACGTCCCGCCGAGCAGCGCGGAATTCCGCATCACCTCGTCGACTTGGTGGAACCTCAGGAAGTCTTCACCGCCGGAGAATATCGCCGCCGCGCGCTCGATGCGCTCGAAGACCTCCGCCGTCGCGGCAAACTTCCCGTCCTCACTGCGGGCACCGGCCTTTATCTTCGCGCTCTGCTCGAAGGACTCGCCGATGCGCCCACCAGATCAGAAGAACTCCGTGATCGCCTTCGCGCAAAAGTTCAGGCGCGCGGCCCGGAGCATCTGCACCGTCTGCTCAACCGCTTGGATCGCGAAGCCGCCAATCGGATCGCGCCGCGCGACACTCAGAAAATCATTCGTGCGATTGAAATACGCATCCTCGCAGGAAAAGCAGTCGGCGAAATCCATCGCAGCGGAAGAAGCGGTCTCCAAGGCTATGCCGTAACGAAAATCGGCCTCTCGCCTCCTCGTGCCCGCCTCTACGCCAAAATCGATGCGCGCGTGAACGCGATGATTGCCGCCGGCTGGCTGGACGAAGTTCGCAGACTTGTGAAAATGGGCGTGCCCGCCGACGCGAAACCGTTTCAGTTCATCGGCTACTCGGATTTGCGCGATCAGATTGCCAACGGCCGCCCGCCCGCCGAAGTGGTCGAGAAAATCCAGCTAGCCACGCGCCGCTTCGCCAAGCGTCAAATCACCTGGTTCCGCAAGGAGCCGGACGTGCACTGGCTCTCCGGATTTGGCGACGACCCGGACATAATCGCCGCTGCCCTGCGATTCGCGCGTGTTTCGCCTGGCTGAAAATCTATTTCTGCCTCGCGCGCCTCCGGTATACTTCTCCTTTATCTGCACGTCATGAAAGGAAGCTGCACGATGATTCCGCAACCAGAGAGTCGCTCGATACGAAGTCTTATTTTGTGGATCGTCGCCGCGATTTCGATCCCGGCGCTTCATCCTGCGATCGTTCACGCGCAAGCAACAACCGAGACGTCGGTCAGCAAGACGGAAACGGCTCAGCCGCCGGAACACTTCCAGCCCGAGGAGCAAGCGAGCAAAGGCTCCGTCACCATAGGCGGAAATCCGATCGCTTACGACGCCTATGCCGGCACTCTCGTCGTTCATCCCAAGGGTTGGGACGACGTCCCGCAGAATAATCCTGACAAGGACCCCAAAAATCAGCCCGCCGAAGCCAGCATGTTCTACGTCGCGTACTTCAAATCCGATAGCAAGGATACGCAGCGCCCGGTGACTTTTCTCTACAACGGCGGCCCGGGTTCTTCCACGATGTGGCTCCACATGGGAGCATTCGGTCCCCGGCGCGTCGTCACCGCCGATGATTCGCACACACCCGCCGCGCCCTACTCCATCGTCAACAATGATTTCAGCCTGCTCGATGTCAGCGATCTCGTCTTCATCGACGCGCCCGGCACCGGCTTCAGCCGCATCAGCGGCAAGGACCGCGAAAAAGCCTTTTACGGAGTCGATCAGGATGCGTATGCTTTCGGCGATTTCATCGTCCAGTTCCTCACGAAATACGGACGCTGGAATTCTCCGAAATATCTGTTTGGCGAAAGCTACGGCACCACGCGATCCGCCGTTCTTTCCAACGTGCTCGAAACCGAGCGCGATATCGACCTCAACGGCGTAATTCTGCTCTCGCAAATACTGAGCTACGACCTCAGCGCCGATAGCCCGGAGTTCAATCCCAGTATCGACTTGCCATACGAGCTCGCGCTTCCCACCTATGCCGCAACCGCCTGGTATCACCACAAGCTGCCGGACGCGCATCCGGAATTGGCGCCGCTGCTCACGGAAGTCGAGCACTTTGCGATGACGGAATACGCCGAGGCCCTCGAGGCCGGCTCCTCGCTCGCTCCCGAGCAGCGCCAAGCCGTCGTCGCAAAGCTGCATCAGTACACCGGCCTGCCGGTCGAGTACATTGAGAAGGCCAACCTGCGCATCAACGGCGGCGAATTCGAGAAAACGCTCCAGGGCGATATGGATTTGACCACCGGCCGCCTCGACACGCGCTTCTCCGGGCCTACCTTCGACCCGCTCAGCAAAGAGGCGGGCTACGATCCGCAAGCAGCCGCGATCAGCTCTGCCTACGTTTCTGCCTTCAATGATTACGTGCGCAAGGACCTGAAGTTCAGCGCGAACCGGGAATATAAGCCGGAAATCGAACTCTGGAAGTCGTGGATTCATCTCCATCAGCCGCCCGGCGCCAGTCAGCCGCAGAAGCAGGCCACGAACGTGATGCCCGATCTCGCCAACGCGATGAAATATAACCCCAACCTCAAAGTCCTCTTGAACGCCGGCTATTTCGATCTCGCCACGCCCTTCTACGAAGGCATCTACGAAATGCATCACCTGCCGATTCCGCCCAACTTGCAAAAAAATATCGAATTCAAGTTTTATGAATCCGGCCACATGGTGTACGCGCACGCCGCTGCGCTGAAGATGCTGCACGACAACGTGGCGGCCTTCATCCGCGAGAACGAGCAGCCCAAGACCAAGTGAGCGGCGCGCCGCGAACTGTGGCACACTCGATTGTTTGCAGGACGCGGCCCGTATTCTCCGGCCTTCAGTTGCGGCCGCCCGGACCCGCGACCCGCACGAGAACCCATGGATCCTCGTTTCATCCGGAATTTCTGCATCATCGCGCACATCGACCACGGTAAATCCACGCTGGCCGACCGCCTGCTGGAACTCACCGGCGCGGTCACCCAGCGCGAAATGACCGCGCAGGTGCTCGATTCCATGGACCTCGAGCGCGAGCGCGGCATCACCATCAAGGCCAAAAGCATCCGCCTGCATTACCGCGCGAAGGACGGCAACGAATACCGCCTGAATCTGATCGATACGCCCGGTCACGTCGATTTTTCCTACGAAGTTTCGCGCGCGCTTTCCGCGTGCGAGGGCGCGCTGCTGGTGGTGGACGCGAGCCAGGGCGTGGAAGCGCAAACCGTCGCGAACGCCTTTCTCGCCTCGCGCCACAATCTCACCATCATTCCCGTGATCAATAAAATCGACTTGCCCGCCGCGCAGCCCGAATACGTCAAGGAGCAGATCGAAAATGTGCTCGCGATTCCGGCGGACGACGCGCTGCTGATCAGCGCCAAAAGCGGCCTAGGCGTGGAAGACGTCCTCGAAGCCATCGTGAAACGCGTCCCGCCGCCGAAAGGCTCGGCCGACGCGCCTCTGCGCGCGCTGATTTTCGATTCGTGGTTCGATTCCTATCGCGGAGCGGTGGTGCTGGTGCGCGTGATGGAAGGCCGCATCGCTCCGCACATGAAGATTCGGCTTTCGGCGAGCGACGAAATCTACGAAGTCGAAAATCTCGGCGTGCTCACGCCCAAGCCCATCGTGCTCGAAGAGCTGGCGGCCGGCGACGTGGGCTTCATCATCGCCAATATCAAGCGCGTGGCCGACGCGCGCGTGGGCGATACGGTGGTCGAAGCCGGACCGGCCCGCCGAGCCGCTTCCCGGCTTCGAAGCCATCAAGCCCATGGTCTTCGCCGGGCTTTTCCCGGTGAACGCCAGCGATTACGAAATGCTGCGCGACGCGCTCGGCAAGCTGCAATTGAACGACGCCGCGTTTTTCTACGAGCCGGAAAATTCCGTCGCGCTGGGCTTCGGCTTCCGCTGCGGATTTCTCGGCCTGCTGCACATGGAAATCGTCGCAGGAGCGGCTGGAGCGCGAATTCAATATCGACCTGATCACCACCGCGCCCAGCGTGCAGTACCGCATCACCACCACCGATGGCGAAGTAAAGGAAGTCGACAACCCCACGAAATTTCCGCCGCCCACCTCGATTCAGAAAATCGAAGAGCCGATTCTGACCGCGATGATCATCACCTCGGAGGAATCCGTGGGCGGAGTGCTGGCGCTGTGCGAGGAAAAGCGCGGCGTGCAGAAAAAATTCGAATATCTTTCGCCCACGCGCATCATGCTCACCTACGAGATGCCGCTGAATGAAATCGTTCTCGATTTTTACGACCGGCTCAAGGGCGTTTCGCGCGGCTACGCGTCGCTCGATTACCATCTTTCCGGCTATCGCGAATCGGATTTGGTGAAGCTGGACGTGCTGGTGGGCGGCGAGCCGGTGGACGCGCTCACCATCATCTGCCACCGCGATCAATCCTACGAACGCGGCCGCGATCTGGTCAGCCGCCTTCGCAAATTGATTCCGCGCCAGATGTTCGAAGTTGCCATTCAGGCCGCGATCGGCAGCCGCATCATCGCCCGCGAAACGATCAGCGCCATCCGCAAGAACGTCCTCGCCAAGTGCTACGGCGGCGACATCACCCGCAAGCGCAAGCTCCTCGAAAAGCAAAAGGAAGGCAAAAAGCGCATGAAGCGCGTCGGCCGCGTCGACATCCCCCAGGAAGCCTTCCTCGCCGTCCTCAAAGTCGCCGGCAGCACCGACGACGAATAGCATTCGCCGAGTTATGTAGCTCACGTTTTCCGGGGTGGCTTTTTGCCGCGAATCTTTTTTCTGGTGGCAGCGGTTGCCTTGGCCTTCGTAGCGGCCGCGCCGCACTTCGGGCAGGCTGCCTTCGCTGTCGGTGCAGTCTTGACTTTGCCTGTTTAAAACAACATTTGATAATTCACTAGACGATAAACTAGAATCCGCTCAACTCGAAAATGTTGCCGTGAATGAGAGGAACCCGTGATGGCAAGCTTACAACTCCCCTTACTTACCCAACCCCCAGCGTTCTGCGAGTACGCCGGGGGCGCGTGTGACCAAACTTTCGATGGTGCGCCGCAATCGGAAGCACTATTTCTTTATCCGAATGATCCGCAGATAATCGCCGCCACGATCGAAGAAGCCGCGTCGCGATTGCGTTTGGTCGCCGGCGGAAAACACTGGCGCACATGGAAGGACCTTGGAATCGTAGGGCGGATAATCTTTTGTGAGGTCTGCAAGGCGACGCGGTATGCAAAATATGTCGTCGCTGACCTGACAACACTTAATTTCAATCTGCTGTTCGAAGTCGGCTACGCAATCGGCTTGGGTATTCCTGTCCTGCCGATTCGCGACACCTCATTCATCAAAGACACGAAAGTATTCACTGAACTCGGTCTCATAGACACTCTCGGTTACTTCGATTTTCAGAACGTCGCAGAACTAGTGAACCATATCTCAAGCAGCGGTTGCCCCCCTCAGGTGCTGCCATCTCCTCAGTCCCTGGACAAAGAAAAGCCTCTCTACGTGATGAAAAGCCCCGTCCAGAGCGAGGGGATGGTGCGTCTCATGTCGGCAGTAAAAAAGTCCGGGTTGCGCTTTCGATCATTCGATCCGAGAGTCCGCACGCCTTTCATTGCACGAGGCATTCAAGCAAGTTTCTTCCTCGCTGGGTATCATCGCGCACCTCATGTCTCCCGACCGACGGGACTCAACGCCTCACAACGCTCGCTGCGCATTTGTCGCGGGCCTTGGCGTAGCAACAGGAAAGCGCGTGCTCATGCTCCAAGAGACTGCGGTTAGTCAACCGATCGACTATCGCGACGTGGTTAAGTGCTACAACTCGCCGAAAGAAATCCAGGATTTGATCATTCCATTCATTAAGTCCGTGGTTGAGATGCTCCAGGAATCAAAGTTTGTGCCAACGTCCATTCCATTGACACCTCTTGAGAAGGTGGACCTCGGGGACTTCGCCGCAGAAAACGAAATTATCGCTCTCCAGTCTTACTTCGTCCCAACTGCTCAATACAACGAAGTCAACCGTGGGCACGCCAGACTTGTCGTTGGGCGCAAAGGCGCAGGGAAGACGGCAATTTTCTACGGCGTAAGAGAAGCACATACACAATATCGCTCCCAGCTCTTGCTTGACCTTAAGCCTGAAGGTCACAAGCTCGTTAAGCTCCGGGAGGCTATTCTCAATGAGCTCTCGCCGGGAATGCAGAAGCACGTGCTGACAGCTTTTTGGAATTATCTGCTTCTGATGGAGATCGCTCACAAGATACTTAAGACGGAGCAACAGGCCGCTTACCGAAATCCCAAACTGTTTGAGTTTTACTCGATAGTTCAAGGGGCGTACGCCGCGCACACCACCGCAGAGGCGGAACAGGGCGATTTTTCCGAGCGGCTGCTCGCCCTTGTTGATGACATCGTAGGGCGTCGACAGTCCATCACGACTATTAATCAGAGCGGTGAGGTCACACAGCTGATATATCGGTCTGATATTCGACAATTGAACGACGCCATCGGTCAATATTTAGGAACGAGCAGGAAAGAGGACATCTGGCTGTTATTTGACAATCTCGACAAGGGATGGCCCATCTTCGATGTGAAACAAGAGGACATCGCCATCATTACCAGTTTGCTTGAGGCGACTCGGAAATTGCAGCGCCAGTTCGAGAACCGGTCGCTGAACTTTCGCGCAGTCGTGTTTCTACGAAACGACATCTATCAACACCTAATACTCGACCCGGGAGATCGGGGCAAGGAAAACCCTGTCATTCTGGATTGGAATGATCCAGAAACGCTTAAAGAAATGTTACGCAGGAGAATCGCCCTCAGCACCGGCCTAGAGGAGTCGTTCGACGAGCTCTGGGAGATGCTTCTTTGCCAGCCACGTTGACGGAGAAGAATCGTTTTCATTCATCTTGGGTCGGACATTAATGAGACCCCGCGAGCTGTTGCGCTTCGTGCGGGACTGTATCAACGTGGCCGTAAACCGAAGGCACGATCAGGTCACGGAAAATGACATCCTTCACGCGGAGCGCTCCTATTCAGATGACGCGCTCGCTGATCTTTCGCTAGAGCTGAAGGATGTTCGGCCGGATTTCGCTAATGCGCCATATGCTTTTATAGGTACTCAAGTGAATTTGTCCCTGCCAGCCGTTGGAATGGCTCTTACAAGCGCCGGGATTCTGCCGGACCAAGTAGTCAAGGTAAGAGAGCTGCTACTCTGGTTCGGCTTTCTCGGCCTCTGCGTGTACCCCGACGAAGAGCGGTACTCCTACCAGTTCGAGCATAATTTGAAAAAGATGACCAGCGGCCTGCTCCAGTATTCCTATTGCATCCACCCGGCGTTCCGGCAAGCGCTAGGTTGTGCCAGCTCATGAGCTGACTCTGAGCGACACTTAACCTTTCGCTGATAAAATGCGCACTTCGGAAATGGTTGACCACAATCGTGTCGAAGAGCGGGATCACGGTTGACGATTTTTGGTTCCTTGATTTGAATGTACGACGTGTAGAAGCAACCATCGGACGGGCAACCGGCTGCCGGGCCATTCGCACTCTTTTGCGAAGCGTGGCCGCTACCCGCTAAGCGGCTTCGACAGTAAGTCGCAAACCAATCGCCCTGGTGACAGCCACTAACGTGGATAGGCGGGGATTGCCATGAGGTGACAATGCTCGATAGAGGCTCTCGCGCTCAATGCCGGCAGCCTTGGCGACTTTCGCTATTCCCTGCGCTTGGGCAAGGTGACGCAAAGCAATCAGTAGGACGCGCGGTTCGCCCTCGCCTTCCAAAGCGGCTTTCAGATACTCGGCCGCAAAGTCCGGGTGCTTCCGCAGTCGCCGAACGATAGCTTCGTCGTGAGAGATGCTCGCTTTACGCTTCATGGGTCGGTCTCATTGCTACAGAAGTTTCAGCAAGTCATCGGTGGACATTTCGATGTCGCGAAGGATTGATCGAAGTAGTCCGGGACCGATCGTTTCCCCGGCATGAGAGGGAAAGAAGTAACGCGGCCATCGGCGTGCTTCAGGCGAGAATGGCTGCCGCGAGTCCTTTCAACCTGGAATCCGGCGCGTTCAAGGGCGCGGATGAGTTGTTTTGCTCGAAGCCTGGGGAGCCGTGTCATACGGCGATTCGCTGAACGCCAACCAGTTCCATGGGTTCGGCGGAATCGCCATCTTCAAGACAAAGCTCGATTACTTCGCGTACGCGCTTTATCAGCGTGTCCAGATTTTTCGCTTGGGTGTGGCAGCCGCGCAATTCGGGCACCGTGCCAACATAGAAGCCATCCTCGTCGCGCTCAATAACCACCGTGAATTCACGTTTTGCCTTCACGCAGGCCTCCGTTAGCAAAAGTGTAGCACGAAGCCCCGGCCCTTCCAGCCTCTAGCTTCCAGCCTCAAGCCTCTAGAAAAGTCCACAGGAGCTCGTCCTTGACCCAATCCCTCCCATCAACAAACATGGACGCATGGTCCAAAAGACCGCAGTCATGGCGAAGTCGGCAGCCCTCCAAAGGGCAGGGAGCGGTGTGCGTCCGCTCTCCGCGAACTTATGTGCTCACACAATCCGAGGCGAGGATTGTCTGCGCCCGCCCTGAATCGGCAGTCCTCGCTCTGAAGCCTCACCGCCGGGGACGCTGCTCGGCATTCTAATCGCAACACTGGGCGAGTAGAACATGATCCAACTCATAGAAAACAAAGGCCGACGGTACACTCTACCCGTCACAATCGCAGGAGGGTCGAATTCACTAGCCACTCCGTTTTCGGCGGACGGTGGCGTCGAGGGCGCCTTGGGCGAGGCGGACGGAGATGTCGTCGCCGAGGGCGACTTGATCGGGCGAGCGCAGAACTTTTCCCGAGGCGTCGTAGGCGATGGCGTAGCCGCGCTGGAGGAGCTGGAACGGGCTGCGCTCTTCGAGCTGAAGCGCGGCGGCTTCGAGCTTGCGGCGGCGCGCGATCAGCGCGCGGTCGATTTGGACGCGCAGGTTGCGAGAGCGTTCGTCGAGCGCGCGGCGGAGTTTGCCGACGCGGGCGCGCAGGTCGAGCGCGGCGAATCGAACTTCGACGGCGGCGAAGCGGCGCTGCTTGCGCGTTAGCGACGCGTTCGAGCGCGGCGCGAAGAGCTTCCTGCTGCTGGTGAATGCGGCGGCGCAACACGGTGGCGCGCGCCCGCAAATCGAAGGATGCGATTCTGGCGCCGGCGCGCGTGGTCCGCTGGCGGGACAGCAGCGAGCCGCCGGCGAAGGATCACGGCGAGAGAGGACGCCAAGTTCGTCCAATTGCTGGCGGCGACGGCGAACCAACAAGTCCATCTGGCGGAAGCCGCGATGCGACTGAAGATCGCGCACGCGGTGGCGCCGCTGCGAGAGCAAGTAGCGCATCTGCTGGACCAGATTGCGCTGATGGTCGGCGATGTGCCGGTCGAATTCCTGGCGCGAGCGCACGACAATTTCCGCCGCGGCGGAAGGAGTGGGCGCGCGCAGGTCGGCCACAAAATCGGCGATGGTGAAATCGGTTTCGTGGCCCACGCCGGAGATCACCGGCACAGCGGAAGCGGCAATCGCGCGCGCGACAGTTTCCTCGTTGAACGCCCAAAGGTCTTCGAGCGAGCCGCCGCCGCGAGCGAGGATCACCACGTCGGCGAATTTGGCGCGATTGAAATAGCGCAGGCCCGCGACGATTTCGCCGGCCGCTCCTTCGCCCTGCACCTTTACGGGATAGAGCTGCACGTGAACATTCGCGAAGCGGCGCTTGAGGACGCGGAGAATATCTCGAATCGCCGCTCCGGCGGGCGAAGTGACGACGCCGATGCAGCGCGGCAGCACCGGCAGCGGCTTTTTGCGCGCTTCGTCGAAGAGGCCTTCTTCTTGCAGCTTCTTTTTGAGCTGCTCGAAGGCGAGCTGGAGCGCGCCGAGGCCCGACCGGCTCGATGTGCGTGACGTAAATCTGGTATTCGCCGCGCACTTCGTAGACGCCGAGAGAGCCGCGAACGGTGATGTGCAAGCCGTCTTCGGGGCGGAACTTCAGAGTGCGCGCCTGGTCGCGAAAGCAGACGCAGCGGATCTGCGAGCGCGAGTCCTTCAGGGTGAAATAGAGATGTCCCGATTGCGCGGGGCGGTAATTGGAGACTTCGCCTTCGATCCAGATGTCGCGGAAGGCGCGTTCGAGAAGCTCGCCGAGGCATTCCGTCAGCTCGCTGACTTTCCAGACGCGGCGCTGAGGCATCAGATCGAAGAGAGAGGCTTGGCTCATGGCGTTAGCGGCGGAAGGAATCGACGATCCATAGAATCAAAGTGAACGCGACGCTCAGCACGATACACGTGACGATCGGAAAATAGAAACTGCCGTGGCGGCCACGGTAAGCGATGTCGCCGGGAAGATGTCCGAGCCGGAAGGGCAGCTTGCCGGAGTAGACGAGCAGCGCACCCGCGCCAATCGCGATGACTCCCGCGACGAGGAGAAATTTGCCGAGTTCGCGCATCGGGTCCATGCCAATCGCACCAGGGCCATTCTACCCGAATCGAAGACTTCGAACGGATGCCTTCACGAGTGGCGATAAAAGTCTGGCGAGAAAGGGCGCAGCCGTGTTATTGACTTCACCGTAAGCGCTGGATGAAATGACCTTCGAGGAGAAGAGAAAAATGAACTTTCGACGATACGGCAATCGAACGCTGCTGTTGGTGTTTGGCGCGTTTTTGGCGAACTCGCTCGCGGCCGGAGTTGCGACGGCGCAGGTGCCTGCGAACATCGAGTCAGAATTGGTGAAGATGGGCCACATCGTCGATCCACCGTGCACGGCGAAGCTGTACCGGCCGCTGATGCCCGCGAACGACATTACCAGCGACAAGACGCCGTTGTATCCCGGCATCACGGTGGTGCGGGATCAGTCATTCGGGGACAACCCGATGGACGTGGTGGATATTTTCACCGCGGATAAAGGACCGGCTTCGCGCGCGGTGCTGATTTACGTGCCCGGCGGCGTGGGCAACAAGATCGAGATTCAGGACAAGGAAGCAAACGCCTTCTACGACAACATCGGGCGATGGGCGACGAAGAACGGCATGGTCGGCGTCCTGATGCAGCGCCATGGCAGCGCGAGCTGGGATGGCGGCGCAAAGGACATTTCGACCATGCTCCAATGGGTGGAAGCGAACATTCCCAAGTATCACGGCAATCCGGACCGCATGTTCATCTGGGCTCATTCGGCCGGCAATGTGCCGCTGGGGACATACATCGGCCATCCAGATCTCTACGGATCAAAGGGAGTGGGCGTGAAGGGAGTGATCTTCATGTCGGCTGCGGCATTCGACATTGCGCCGCTGAAGCCGCCACCGATAGGAGGGTCGAATCCGATGTCCATGCTTGCCGATGCTGGCAAAACTTGTGGCGTAAAGGGAGGAGCTTTCAGCGCCGAGGGCGCGCTGCCGGGACGGGCCGCGGGCCAACCCGGCGGGCCGCCGGCTGCCGGAGGTCCTGGCGGCTTCGGCCTCCTGTGGATGCGGCGACGCAGTTGGCACGATCGAACCTGCCTGAGTTGAAGAAGACTTCCGTGAAAATTATGCTGGCCAACGGGACTCTGGACATCGGCGCCGATCCATCGGTGGATGGAGGACTGATGCCATTCAACCGGATGTTGCACGACGAGCTCTGCAAGGAAGGACCGGCGCATTGCCCGAAGCTGCTGCTCGCGAAGGGCGAGAGTCACATGTCCATGGTATTTTCGGTAGATACTGCGGACAAGACTGTTTCCGGTCCGATACTCGCGTGGATAAAGGGAATCAAGTAACTTCGAGAAGTTGCAATTCAGGGGTTGCGACGACTGCTTACTTAGGAGGACTTGGACGCTGGAGGCGCCTCAGAAGCGTCTGCCAGCGGCAGCCACACTTGAAAGCGCGTGTCGCCGGGTTTCGAGCTGACCTGGATATTTCCTCTATGCTTATTCACGATCCGTTGGACAGTGTCCAGCCCCAGCCCGGTACCTTCGCCGACTCCTTTTGTGGTGAAAAAGGGCTCGAAAATATGCGGCAATACATCGGGCGGAATTCCCGCACCGTTATCGGCGATCTCCACTACTACACACTTGTCCTCGCGATAGGTTCGAATTCGAAGCTCTCCTTTGCCACCCATAGCGGCGATAGCGTTGTCGATCAGGTTGGTCCAAACCTGGTTTAGCTCGCTTCCAAATGAATCCACGAGCAATGGAATCTTTTGATAATCGCGCAGAACGGTGACTCCCTGCTTGAGCTTGTGGTTCATGATGACCAGTGTAGTTTCCAAGGTCTTAACGATATCCACATTTTGCAGGGGCGCCTGGTCCATGAACGTATATTCCTTGATCGCACGGACCAAATCAGAGATGCGTGAAGTGCCACTCTCGATTTCGTTGAGTAACGTCGCTAGTTCCACGGATGCTGCGATCCTCACCAGCGCCGCTCGCGCAGTTTGAGGATCAAGAGTTGCGAATAGAGATTCCAGCGCCTCCGGCTTCACATTCCTGCGGGCCAATTCGGCCGCCATTTGCCACAAGTCGTTCTGCCCGTGACTTCGCAAAAGTGAATCGATCTGGTCCTCGAGGTCGCTGATGGCCAGCGGATCGGATGGAACTTCGCCGCTTTGCACGAACGAAGCCTCAAGTTTCTCAATTTCGGCTTTCTGGGGAGCGGTCAGGTCGCGCCTGCCCAATTCGTGGCTGGAGTCCTTGATTCGCTTGAGGGCGTCGCGGAGCTGGCTGGCGGCGCGTTTGGCGGCGGAGGCGGGATTATTGAGTTCATGCGCGAGACCTGCGGAAAGCTTCCCCAAAGAAACCAAACGGTCGCGTTGTTGCTCTCGCCGAGTAGTTTCACGAATTCTGTCCGACATCAGGCCCACGAGGCGCTGTGTCAATTCCGGCATCTTTTGTACGAGATCTGGAAACTTGGAAGCTGGAAAGCGCAGCACGCGGCCGTCCGTGAGTGCCCGGACGCCAACTGGAAACTGCTTCATTCTCGAGAAGGGCAACACACCGGTAATGGCACCCGGTTGCACTGTAGCTACAAACGGTTCGCCACCGAGTTCGCCGCGGACCTGGAGTTGCCCTTCCATGATGATAAACATTGCGTCGGCGGGATCGCCCTCGCGAAAGTACATTTCGCCAGCCGTGAGACGCATCTCTTCTGCCTGACCGATGAACCACGAAATCTGATCGTCAGGCAGATCGGCGAATGCCGGTACGCGAAGCAGTTCCGAGTTTTCGGCCATTTATACTTTGCTCAAATATTGATGGATGAACTGGACGGCTACCGACCCCTCACCAACGCCCGAGGCTACTCGTTTCACGGAGCCGTGCCGCACATCGCCGACCGCGAAAAGACCGGGAATGTTGGTCTCGAGCAGATAGGGATCTCTCTCGAGCGCCCAGTCTTTGGGGCGCTGTCCCTCGCGTATAAGATCGGGGCCTGTGAGGATGAAACCATAATCGTCGCGCTCGATGATGCCCGCGAGCCAGTCGGTTCGCGGCAGCGCTCCGATAAAAATGAACATCGAACTCGCCGGCACGCGCTCTATCTTGTTGGTATCCGAACAAAGAAATGAAATTTCTTCCAGATGAGTTTCGCCGTGGGCCTCGGCCACGCTGGCATTGGGCCAAAGCTGAATGTTGGGCGTCTCTTTGATTTGGTCGATCAGATACTGCGACATGGTGCTCGACAGAGAGGCGCCTCGCACGGCGATGACCACGCGCTCGGCGTACTTTGCGAAATTCATCGCCGCTTGACCAGCGGAATTCGCGCCGCCCACTACGTAAACGATTTCACCCTTGCAGGAGAGAGCTTCCGTGGCTCCGCCTCCGTAATAGACACCGGCGCCTTGTAACCGCGCGATCCCAGGCGCTTCGAGCCGCCGCCACTGTACTCCCGTCGCAATCATCAACGCGTGGCACGAGATCTCGCTTCCGTCCGCCAATTTGACGATCCGGTAGGGCCCTTCAATCCGCACGCCACAGGCCTCCTGCGGTGAGAGAATTTCCACTCCAAAACGCTGCGCCTGCACTACTGCCCGCCGCGCCAGATCGCCGCCGCTAAGCCCGGTTGGAAATCCGAGATAGTTCTCGATCCGGGAGCTCATGCCTGCCTGGCCACCCGGCGCTTCTTGCTCGATCATCACCGTGTGCAGGCCCTCCGACGCCCCATAGACAGCAGCAGCCAGTCCCGCCGGTCCGCCACCCACGATTGCGAGGTCGTAAAAGTTGGTTTGCGCTCGGGTCCGCAGTCCCACTTTTTGCGCGACATCCGCCGGCACACTCTCGAGAAGTTTGGTGCCGTCCGGAAAGAGCACGATCGGCAAGTTCACAGCCTCCGGTCCCAGGGCCGACAAGAGACGTTTCGTTTCAGGGTCATTGGCGGAGAGTTCGGCGTCAATCCACTGATATGGGACGTGATTGCGGGCGAGGAAATCGCGCATCGCATACGATTGTGGCGACCACCGAGTACCCAATACCCGAATTCCCTCGAATTTTGGCTTGAACGAAGCGCGCCAATCATCGAGCAGATCATCCAATTGCGGGTATAGATGCTCGGAGGGAGGATCCCATGGCTTCATGAAAAAGTAATTGATGCTGGCTTCGTTGATGGCGGAGATCGCAGCGTTGGTATCGGCGTAGGCGGTGAGCAACGCGCGCTTGGCCTCGGGGAAGATACGCATCCCTTCCTGTAAGAACGCAACGCCATCCATGTGAGGCATACGCTGGTCGGCAAGAAGAAGGGCTACGCTATCGTTCCGTAGCTGTAGCTGCTTTAGAAGATTCAACGCACCTTCGGGGGAATCCGTTCCTATTACACGGTATTCGGCACCGTACTTCGAGCGCAGGTCGCGCTCGATCGCTCGGAGGACATCGGAGTCGTCATCCACGCTCAGCAAAACTGGCTTCGCCACGATCAGTTCCCGTTTTTTCGTATAGGGGTAATTCTAGACTTCTGGGTCGCCTAGAGAACAGCCCTTATGAGATGAAGGGGCTCCGGTTTGGTCGCAGGCAGATTTCACGATGACATAGACGGGCAGAACAGCAATTCGGGGCTGTGATTTTAATGCCGCCCGGGATCGAGAAGTCCGGCCTTTTGCACAGACCAGCCCGGCAGCTAGTATCAATCAGATTAGATCAAAACCGGCAAAGAAATAACCGATTTCGAAGACGGCGGTATCCGTGGCGTCGGAACCGTGCGTGCAATTGAATTGTATGCTGGAGCCAAGTTCTTTCCGAATTGTACCCGGCGCGGCTTTGGCCGGATCCGTGGCGCCCATGGCGTCGCGCCACTTTGAGATAGCGTTTTCAGCTTCGAGAACCATCACCACCGCTTTTCCGGAGCTCATGAATTCCGTCAGCTCGCCGAAAAACGGCCGGGCGCGATGAACGGCGTAGAAGCCTTCCGCTTCGGATTTGGTGAGCCGCACCGACTTGATGGCGACAATCTGAAATTTCGCCGCGTGAATGCGGCTCAGAATTTCACCGGTGAGCGCCCGGCCGACCGCGTCCGGCTTAATGATTGCGAGAGTCCGTTCGACTGCCATTCGATATTTCCCTCGAGATCGATTTTAGGTGCTTGCGGAGCTGCAAGAGCAAACTATTGTAAGGTCCCCGAGGAAAAAGTGCACCGCGAAAACTTGGGTGCTCGCGTCTTGTTCATCGAGGTGTTCTAAGGCCGGCTATTTGAAAGTGCCGGCCGATAAGTTGCTCATGGGGCGGCATGCGCGGAGAAGGCCCTGGCACCGGTGGCTGTAAATTCAAAACGCAAAATCCAATCGCTTGTAGTTGCGTTCGGCGAAAATTTCCATTGCTGCGCCGCTTGCTCGGCGAGCCTTGCGAAATACCTGCTTGGTCCCGGCGAATCGATGGTTACCTCCGATACATCGCCGGAGGGATCGACATGGGCCCTGATACTGACTCTTACCGTTCCCCGGATGGTATCAAGAGCGCTTTGCGACGCGTCTGGAATGACTCGATGGATCGCATCCTGGCCCGAGGGCGCGGCGACAGGCGCTTTTTCTGATGCCGTGGGCTGAATGGGAATGGGCGCAGCGGCTGGCGGGACATCGCTGAGGTTCTTCTGTTCCTTGCTTGCAGCCTGCTCCTTCTCCGATGCCCCGATGCTTTCTGCATGGTGCGGTTCCGGCAACGTCGCTGGGACTGACTTCTCAATCGCGGCGCCGGACTCCGCCTGAGTTTTGGGCTCGCGGTTCAGGACTTTCAGGCCTACGACCGCCACCACCATCAGCAAAAGGACAAGAACGGCAGGAATGAGATAACGCGGACTCGCGGGCGAGGCAACCGGTTCGAGCAGCTGCTGCCGGGGCGGAGGCATGGCCGCGGCGGGATCGAGACGCGAGGTAATGTCGGCGATCGTCCATCGCTGGTTCGGATCGCGACGCAAGCAGTGTTGCGCGATATCCAGAAGTGGGGCGGGCAGGGTGTCCGGTACGACCGCATTGCCGGGCGCATTCCTGTCCCAGGCAGGGACATGCTGCGTCAGAGCCTCCACCATCGTCATTGCGAGAGACCACACATCACCGGCGGGCGAGGCCACCGCTTCGGGCGGACCGTAACGACCCCGGCCAATGATTGGATCACCAGTGCGCCGGAGGCCATCGCTCGAGAGCTTCAACTGATCGCCACAGGCCATGATATTTGCGGGTTTGATGCGGCCGTGCACGGAACCCTTTGCGTGGATATATGCGAGGACATCCAGCGCAGGTTTAAGCATCTCGGTCGTTTCCGTTTCAGTTAGCGCCCGCTGGGGAATGATTTGGGACAAATCCTCGTCGGCACGCTCCATCACCACGTACACGAGCTTGACGTCGCCGATTTTGCAACGTCCCGCCTGAAATAATTGGATGAGGTGAGGATGAGACAAAACAGTGGCAGCGAGGCGCCAGGAATCCAGCTGGCGTTCTGCATCGGGCGCGTTCTCCGCGATCAGCTTGATGGCGGCGCTTTGAGGCTCGCGATCATCGTAGTCTGTCAAAAAAACGGCGCTATGCTCCGAGCCGGCCAGATAGCGGCGCAGGCGGAATTTTCCGTTGACCGACTGTCCGACCCACTGCTCCCAAGTCTCGGTCATGTGCACCTTTGCGAGCTGGTCTTGGTATTGTTGGCTCATAAGTTCCAGGTTCCAAGAGAGAAATTTCGCAAGGGTTCATTATCTGCACGCAGCCGCGTTCGTCCTGCGAGGGTTGGGTTCGATCAGCAACTTCGCATCACGGCGCCTTTTTCAATTGTTCAAGCTGGGCCTGAAGCTTCGCCCAATCCTTTGGCTTTCGCTTGGTGGCATAAGGAGCATCCGGATGCCCGTAGAATTCCAGAAGCTCGGCTCGGACCTCGGGAGAAGCGCCACTGAAATTCTGCTTGGCCAGCGCGTCGAGCAATTTTGCATGTGTCACATCGCTGAGTCGATATTTTCCCGGCTCTGGGATTTCACCGGTATCAAAATTGTCGTTGGGCAGATCCAGTCGACCGGCGTCGACCTGAGTCAGGAGTTGCCGGTAGCGATCTAAAGTCGTATTGAAGCTCGCTTCGAAGAGTTTTTCCGCCGCGGGCGTGGGTGTTTTGAGTTGCAGAACCCTCAGGGGGCCTATCTTTGGGAGAATCCGAACGAGAAAGGCAAGAAATCTTTCGCCAAAGGTGGGCGGGTAATACTGCTTTCCCCAGTTCTTTTGATAGCTTGCGCGAGAGAGATTGTAGAGAAACTTCCTTTTCGTGATGCCAGGCTGATCCTTCATGATTTCGTCTTTCTTAAGGCTCCAGGCGACACGCGTCGCCTTGGGAAGAAGCTGGCTAACATCGTGACGGTATGAACCGAGTACCTTGTCTTCGTCAGTGAGAACGCTTTTCAGATCCAAGCCGTAAGTTTCCTGAAAAGCCTGTTCCAGCAGCGGGACAGAAACTCCAAAGCCGATGAAATCGTGGTAGCTATCCGGTGCGTAACGTCCATGTGCGACTTCCAGAACGTCGAATCCAAATTCTGTCTTTACGTGTGCCAAGGGGTCGTCTTCATAGGTAACCGTGTCGCCGTATTTCTTTTTCAACTTGGGATAAAGGAGCGGGACAGCGCGATTCACGCCGATGGGGTGGCCTTCGTTGTCCGCGGCGTAATGCGCGAGCGCCCCAAGCGCAAACGCGTAGCCGTCGAGGTCCTTGGAATCGCGCAGCAACGCCACGACAAAGTCTCCGCTCCGCACGTAGTGCGTTAAGTCGCTGAAAAAGAAACTTCCGTGCGGGTAATACCCCATGTCTTGGATAATGGCCCCGCCGTATGCATAGCCGTGCGCTTCCTTCAGTTGTTCTCTCGTGGCCTCGGGGAAACGCTTCAAGAGCAACGGGCGTATGTTGGCATCCCATACGCTGTCAATAACCGCTTCGTGCGCAAGGACGGCGTAGGCCGCGCTCTCGCTCGGGCAACCCAAAAACAAAACGAGCGCTATGATGAGGGCGAAAGCTCTGACGAGTGATGCGTTGCCCCGTCCGATCCTGGTCATTGCAACCTCGTTGTGATCTTAGCTCGCTTCTATCTTACTAAGAATTCTCTTTCCCATCATTTGAACGGCGACCATAGGTAATGGATAGTGCATCGGGCCGGAAGGGTCCATAGAGGAAAAATAGGCTCGGTAACTGAACACCTCTAGCTCTCGCGATGCGAGCAGGTCGCAGTGTCTTTCGAAGCGGGGGGAAGAAAGCTCTGCTGCCAGGCAGTGAAAACGCTCCACCGCTTTTCAGCAAGCTTCGTGGGGTTCTTTGCCAGTACTAAAGTGCCAGAAACTAGGCGGTACCGATGGGAACAGAATCCCAACTGTCGTTCCATTCGCCGTTCCGCTCAGCCCTGGCATAAAGGAGCCAGGAAAGGCGACTCACGGTAGCCTTGGTGACGAGAACCGTCGCGGGAGGATTGCATGCACTGTCCGGAATGTGGATGGCCGGATATCGGCAAAATGCCAGCAGGCGTGCGGTTAATAAAGAACAATAACAAAACCGTTCTGCTCGGACACCTGATTTACGTGCCCATAGATAGCGCGCTGTGTTCCGTCTGCGAAGAGATGAAATCCGCTGTGGAATCCAAGCCGTGGTTTCGCCAGGCTCATCGCGAATATCTCGACCAAATCAAGGTCAAAAAGCGCATTTTGCGCGGGACCTAAAGAACGATCCAAAAGCTTCGCTCGCCCGCCTTGCTTTCCTAAGGTGTGGTGGCGAGTTTCACTCTCCCACCGACTGAGCGCCCGCTCGTTCGTTCCGCTAACCGGCGTGAGCAGCTTTTTGTGCTTGGAATGCTTTGCACGGGCACGAAACGCGATCGGTTTTTTTTGGGTCTGGATTGGGCCGCAGGGCGGTGCAGCCGTACGTTCTGTGTTGCGACTGCGGATGCCCGCAAACACACATCTCATTCCGAGCCATAATTCCCTCCTCGCCCAGTTTATTGGCGCTGGCACGGAGCACAATCAGGTATTCCCCGTACATACGCGGTACGCTAAGAAAACATCGTCAAAGGTTTGAAGTCTAAATGTCTGTCTATTCATAATGATTAACAACATGTTAACTTCTGCGGCTTCTGCGTTTAAGTGATCGCTCAGTGCGAGTGCCATTGTCGCCTTCGACGCCGCGGACACAACGACATCATCTCGGGTACTTTGAATGCGGAACCGCGCCGACGCTCAGGGCTCTGTCTCGCTGGAAGCTGAAGTAGGATGCGTGGTAAGTTTGGCACCTATCTCACAGTGCAGGAGCGTTCTACCATGGCTCGGCCAAGCTTCCCTTTCTCCCGCTCAGGGTGCAGCTGGTTGCTGCGGAAAATCCACAAGTCGATTGGCCATCCCAACGTGCGACTCTCATTGGGGCGAGACGAAGCATTTCCGCCCGCCGCTGCCGATATCCTGGCAACAGTAAAAATTGCTGACAGGCGGACGCTCGCGGCCTTGGCCCTGAGTCCCGAGATGGGCTTCGGCGAAGGCTATAGCAAGGGGCAAATTGAGGTGCAGGGCGATCTTGTCCAGTTTCTTGAAGCTGTCCTGGCGTCGATACGAGATGCCAACACGATCGGCTGGTACTCCAAGCTAGTCTCGCGATGGCTTGACCGAGCGCAGGCCAACTCGCTTCGCGGGTCGGTCCGAAATATTCGCCATCATTACGACCTGACCGCCGACTTTTACAAGCTGTGGCTGGATCCCCAACTAGTTTACACCTGCGCTTACTTCCCCGAGCCATTCTCCACCCTCGAGCAGGCACAAGCCGCGAAGATGGATCACGTCTGCCGCAAGGTCTGGCTCCAGCCCGGCGACCGGGTTGTGGAGGCAGGCTGCGGTTGGGGAGCGCTCGCTCTTCACATGGCCAAGCATTACGGAGTCAGGGTTCGGGCATTCAACATCTCGAAGGAACAAATCCTCATTGCTCGCGAACGTGCGAAGCAAGAGGGGCTGGAACGCCAGGTGGAGTTCATCGAGGATGACTACCGGAACATCAGTGGACGCTACGACGCCTTTGTTTCCGTCGGGATGCTGGAGCACATCGGGAGTCAAAACTACGAAAATTTAGGACGCGTCATCCATCGGACCATCGGCGATGCCGGACGCGGAATTCTCCATTTTATCGGGCGAAATTTCCCGCACTCCTTCAGCCCTTGGATTCGAAAACGCATCTTCCCGGGTGCCTGCGCGCCGTCTTTGGCCCAAGCCATGGATGTTTTTGAGCCCTTTAATTTTTCCGTGCTGGACGTTGAAAATCTGCGAAACCACTACATAAGGACTCTCGAATTGTGGCTCGACCGCTTCGAGCGCTCTTGGGACGACGTCGTGAAATTGCTCGGAACAGAAACCGCTCGAGCGTGGCGACTATACCTCGCTGGCTCCATCGCCGCTTTTCGCGTGGGCAACCTGCAATTGTTTCAGGTGGTTTTTGCCGGCGCGAAGTGCCAGAAAATTCCTTGGACCCGCGCTCACCTCTATTCGGAGAGACCGGTCGAAGAGAAGGATCCTGAATGGATTCGTGCGATGTCCTGATCGTGGGCGGGGGGCCGGCCGGATCTTCCTGCGCATGGAAATTGGCGCGCGGAGGGCTGGACACGATTGTCCTCGACAAGAGCTGTTTCCCGCGCCACAAGGTCTGCGGCGGATGGATCACGCCCGCCGTTCTTAGCGAACTCGATATAGAACCCGAGCAGTATGGTTTGGGACGCACCCTTCAGCCAATCACCGGCTTCCGCACCAGCAGCATGGGCGCTCGCGAGGTTGAAATCACCTACGGCAAGCCAATTAGTTACGGGATTCGCCGGTGTGAGTTTGACGACTACCTGCTGAAGCGATCGGACGCGCGCCTCTATTGCGGAGAGAGCCTCGCAAGCGTGGAGCGATCAGGAACAGAGTGGATCGTAAACGGACAAATCCGTGCCCGAATCATCGTCGGTGCGGGAGGCCATTTCTGTCCCGTCGCTCGGCTGCTGGGCGCCGGCGCTCGCAAAGAAACAGCTGTGGTTGCCCAGGAGACAGAATTTGAAATGAGTTCTTCCGAGCGCGACGCTTGCTCGATTCGCGGAGAAATCCCCGAACTGTACTTTTGTCCGGACATGAGGGGTTATGGGTGGTGCTTTCGAAAGGGAAACTTTCTCAATATCGGTCTGGGCAGGCTCGATGCGCACGGCCTGCCAGGACATGTCGCCAATTTCCTGCGGTTCCTTAAGAAAAAAGGAAAGGTTGGTTTCGATTTGCCCAGCCCGATGGCAGGACACGCCTATCTGCTCCTTCGCGACATGCGCCACAAAATTGTCGACGACGGCGTGTTGCTGACGGGGGATGCGGCTGGTCTCGCGTATTCGCAGAGTGGCGAAGGTATTCGTCCGGCGATTGAATCGGGGCTGATGGCGGCCGACGCCGTCCTCGCTGCGAAAGGAAAATACAGCGCGGCAAATCTGGAGAGCTATCGGACGCGCCTTGAATTGCGCTTCGGCAAATCCCAGGGCGGTTTGGCCGTCTCCATGGGACGCCGGCTTCCAGTCAAGCTGCTCAGTGCGATTTCGCGGCAGATCCTGGCGAACCGCTGGTTCTCGCGCCACTTCGTTCTAGACGATTGGTTTCTTCATCTCGAAGAACCTGCACTCAAGACTCTCGCCCCGCTCGCCACCCATCCCTGAAATTCTTTTTGCAGGATATATACTGTCTGCCAAAGCATCGAGGACCGAGGGCGTGCAATTCCAACCGGCGAGCGATCAATCTCTTTTACTTTACTTCGGACAGCACGTCACGCTCGATGCTCATCTACGCATCAGGAAACTGCTGCGCCTGCTGGAGCTGGAACCCGTCCCCGGCATACGAAATCTTCACCCTGCTTATAGCTCTCTTCTTGTCGACTTCGATGCGCTGAAATTGAGCCACGCAGCATTGGAAGCGATTCTGCAGAGTTACCTTGACCGACTCAATACTCTCCCCCTCCCGAATCCCCGAGAACGCGAAATTCCAACCTGTTACGGAGGGGAGTTCGGCCCGGACCTCGACGAAGTAGCGGCCCTGCTCGGCATAACTCCAGCTCAAGTGGTCGAATTGCATGCCTCGGTTACCTACGTTGTCTACTTCCTCGGATTCGTTCCCGGCTTCGCGTATCTCGGTGAATTGCCCGAAGCGCTGGTGACGCCGCGTTTGGTGAGCCCCCGCCGGAGCACGCCGCCCGGCAGCGTAGGTATTGCAGGCAACCAGACCGGCGTATACCCGTTTGCGACGCCCGGCGGCTGGCGATTGATCGGCCGTACCCCGCTCGCGATGTTTCGCCCGGACCGAAAAAACATGAGCTTTCTCTCAATTGGAGATCGCGTGCGCTTTGCACCCATATCCGTTGCGCGTTTCGCGGCACTGGAGAATGCGTGAGCGTCATTCAGGTCCAAGCGCCGGGCCTGCTCACCACGGTGCAGGATCTGGGACGAGAAGGCTTTGGTCCCATAGGCGTTTCGCCTTCAGGTGCGGCAGATCCGATTTCACTGCGCCTGGGAAACCGGCTTGTCGGGAATGCGGAGAGCGCAGCTGGCCTGGAGATGACGCTGCTCGGAGGGACATTTCTTTTTCCCCAGGGAGCAATCCTGGCACTGACTGGCTCCGATTTCGGCGCGACCCTGGATGGTGCCGCCGTCGCTCTGGGAACATCCTTTGAAGTTGCGCCCCGCCAAACGCTTCGCCTGGGTCCTACGCGTTCGGGAGCGCGCTGCTATCTATGTCGTTCGCGGCGGAATCGCCGTGCCAACTTTTCTGCGGAGCGCTTCGACGCATATCCTAAGCGGACTCGGCGGTTTCGACGGCCGGCCGCTACGGGAAGGAGATGTGCTGCGGATCGGATCGGCGACCAACCTTTTCCGCAAAAGAGCCATCGCCCCTCAGATATCGGAGCGTTTTTCATCTCGCAAGATTTTGCGCGTCACTCCGGGCCCGCAGGTTGACTGGTTTCCCGAGTCGTCGCTGCACTCGTTCTATGAGGGCGCGTATCGAGTTGGCGAGCAATCCAATCGCATGGGCCTTCGCCTGGAAGGAACGCCTGTGGCGCCGCGTCAGACCGGTGAGATGATTACGGAAGGCGTCTCCCTCGGCGCCGTTCAGGTGCCTGCGGGAGGCTTGCCCATCATCTTATTTGTGGATCAGCAAACCACAGGCGGCTATCCCAAGATCGCGAACGTGATTTCTGCGGACCTCCATCGCGTAGGACAGCTTCGCCCCCGCGACGAGATTCGATTTGAGCAAGTTGCTTTTGAAACCGCGCGATCGCTGCTCATCGAGCAGGAGCAACTACTGGCATCCGAGGAGTCGATATTGGAATGAAATGCATCGACCTGAATTGCGACATGGGCGAAATCCCGGAGGCCATCTTCGACGGCACCCAGGAATCGTTGATGCCCTATCTCACGTCGGCCAGTATCGCCTGCGGCGGCCATGCCGGCGATGCGCGAACCATGAAAGCGACCATCGAGCAGGCGCTTCGTTGGAAGCTGGCGGTAGGCGCGCATCCCGGATATCCGGATCGAGTGAATTTTGGCCGGGTGAACTTGAACCTGCCTCGGGAAATAATCTCTGATTCCGTATTCGAGCAAGTTCGAGTGCTCGCCGAAATTGCCGCCGGTTGCGGCGCCAGGGTTACGTATGTCAAACCACACGGAGCACTCTACAATCAGGCTGCAACGAATCGCGTCTTGGCCCAAGCGATTGCCGATGGGGTCGTTCGCTGGAGTCGGGACGTCACACTCGTGGGCTTGGCTGGATCGCTGATGTTGGATGTCTTTCAAGAAGCTGGCTTCCGTGTTGCCGCGGAGGCTTTTGCGGACCGGCGGTACGAGGCCGATGGCAGCCTGCGCTCGCGGAAATTTGAGGATGCGATGATACGCGATCCTGCAGAAGCCGGGCGACAGGCATTAAGTATCGCAGAACGAGAAATGGTAGTTGCCGTCGGCGGAGCCGAAATCGCCGCGATCGCGCAGACCATTTGCATCCACGGGGACACTCCGGGCGCCCCAGGAATTGCCGCCACGGTCGCGCAAACGCTGCGAAACGCCGGTATCGAACTCAGGCCGTTCTAGCGATTCCGTGCGAGCGTTGACTTGTCCAGGAGCGCAACCTAGAATGAGCTTCCCGTGCCGGAACTTCAATCTCAGGTTGGTAAAACCTTTGCTCATTACCGCATCGTAGAAAAGCTAGGCGGCGGGGGAATGGGGATTGTCTACAAGGCGGAGGATACCCGCCTTCGCCGCACAGTGGCGCTGAAGTTTCTGCCCGAAGGATCGACCGATCGCGGGAGCCTCGAGCGCTTCCATCGAGAAGCACAGGCGGCCGCCACTCTGAATCATCCCAACATCTGCACCATCCACGAAATCGGTGAACAGCAGGGCCAGCCTTTCATCGTCATGGAGTTGATGGAAGGCGACACCCTCAAGCACCTTATCGAGGGCAAACCGCTCAGAATGGACCGTCTTCTCGATCTGGCCACGCAGATTGCGGAAGCGCTGGACGCCGCACACTCAAAGGGAATTACGCATCGCGATATTAAGCCGGCCAATATTTTTGTCACCAAGTCCGGCCAGGTGAAGATACTCGACTTCGGTCTTGCCAAGCTGACAACGACCCGCCGGATGAGCGCCGAAGCCGTCGGAGCTTCAGGCCAGGTAACGGCCATCGCCGAGGAACATCTGACTAGTCCCGGCACGGCGCTGGGAACCATTGCCTACATGTCGCCTGAGCAAGCGAGGGGCGAGGATTTGGACGCGCGCGCGGATCTTTTTTCATTCGGCGTGGTGCTCTATGAGATGGCCACGGGCAAGCCCGCTTTTGAAGGCCATACCTCCGCAGTGATTTTCGACGGCATCCTGAACGGCACCCCGAAGCCGCCCATGCGCGCCAATCCCGAAGTGCCGGCAGAGCTCGACCGCATCATCAGCAAAGCGTTGGAAAAGGATCGCGACATGCGCTATCAGACCGCTGCCGAGGTGCGAGCGGATCTAAAGCGTCTGAAGCGCGACCGGGATTCCGCCGTCCGCGCAGAGGCTTCCAGGGACACCATCAGTCCTACGGCATCGCCTGAAAAGAAATCCGTCGCCGTCCTCTATTTTGAGAACTTGAGCAGCACCAAAGAAGACGAGTACTTCCGCGACGGAATGACCGAAGACATCATCACCGAGCTCGCCAGCATCAAGGACTTGAAGCTGTTCCCCCGGCCCGCCATGCTGGCTTACCGCGACAAGCCCGTCACCGCTCCACAGGTGGGCCACGAACTCGGAGCCGCGTACGTCCTCGGCGGAAGCGTGCGCCGATCCGGGACGCGCTTGCGAATCACCGCGCAGTTGGTTGAGACCAACACGGGTCACACCCTCTGGGCGCAGCGCTTCGACCGCGAACTAGCGGATGTTCTCGATGTGCAGGACGAGATCGCTCGGAGCATCGCGCAAGCGTTTCGCATCAGCCTGACTCCGCAGGAAGAACGTACCATTGCTCGCAAGCCGACGGGAAATTCCGACGCGTATGATTATTTTCTTCGCGGCCGAAGCTATATGCGTCGCCAGAGTCTGGACTTTGCCTTACAGATGTTCGAGCAGGCCATCAAGCTAGACCCGTCATTCGCCGCCGCTCATGCGGGTGTCGCCGGAGTGAGCGGAATGTTTTACGAATACTACGGGCGCGACCCGAAATGGATCAAGCGAGGCGAAGGAGCTGTGGAAAGAGCCCTTGAGGTGGATCCACAGCTAGCCGAAGGTTTGGCTGGACGCGGGCGCATGTACTATGCGCAAGAGCAGTATGAGAAGGCGATTGAATTCGCCAAACTCGCCATCGCGCGCAAGCCGGATTGCGAGGGCGCGTACGATCTTCTCGGCCGAGCCCTGTTTGCCTCGGGCCGCTTTCAGGAAGCCGCCGACCTCATCGATAAGGCAGTCGAAGCCAACGGTGATGACTATAACGTTTACGTTCCCTATACCAATTCACTCGACCGGCTCGGCAGAACGGATGTTTCACGCCGTTTTCGCGAGATGGAAATGCTGGTGCTCGAGCGGCAACTCGAAGCCGTGCCGGAAGATGTCCGCGCGCGCGTCCTGCTTGCTGCGGACTACGCGAATATCGGCCGCGTCGAAGACGCTGTGCGCCACGCGGAAATGGCCGTGGCCCTTCGCCCCAAGGACTCCGGCGTTCTGTACAACGTGGCGTGTACCTACGGCGCGTTAGGTAGAAAAGCAGAGGCTCTTGCGATGTTGCACCGTTCAAAAGAAGCGGGCTATTCAAACGAGGACTGGATTCATCAGGACCCGGACTTGAAATGTCTGCACGATGACCCCGAATTCATACACCTCTTTCCACCCCGGGACACGAAGCACTGATGCTGCTCTGATTTATTCGGATCTCTTGCTCGCCAGACATCGCTCCAAGAGCTGCTCGTTCTCGCGGAGAGGAGCGCCCCAAGAAAGCGAGCGCGCCATTTCGGCGCAACCTTCTTGGCAGCGCCGGTGAAAGGCAGAGTCCTCGAGGATTTGCCCGAGGGCGTGCTCAATGGCGCACGAATCGTGGGGTACCACTAGGCCTGTGTTGCCGACGAATGGCGCGACTCCGCATTGGTCTGTGACAATCACCGGCGTACCGCAAGCGGCGGATTCTCCAGCCGTATTGCCGAAATTTTCGTTTTGCGAGGGAAGCACAAAAACATCGGCGTCGCGATAAGCCTGCCATTTCGCAGCCCCGTAGAGCGGTCCGACGAAGCGCACACTCTGGCCCAGATTCAGCTGCTGAGCCATCGTCTTGAGCCGAGGAAGAAAGCCGTCGTCTTCGGCGGGGCCGGCTATCACCACTAGACTATTTTCGTTGCCGGGCTTTCCATGCCATCGCGAAAACGCATCAAGCAGCAAGTCCGGACTCTTTTTTGACACTACGCGTCCCAGGAAAAGCACCACACGCGCATCTTCGGGAATATCGAATTGCCTGCGAAACTCGCCTCGGCTGGGAATTTTTTCCGGGAGGTCGATCCCATTACGCCGGACGACGATCCGGGAAGCGGCGACGCCTCCTTCGATCAGTTCTCGGCGCTCCTGCTCGGACGTGGCGATCAAAAAACGCGCGCCGCCAACCAGAGAATTGCCGAACACGCCATGGTAAAGCCGCTTCAGTGCGAGGCTGCGAACGATCGGACGGAACATCCCCATCGGCTCAAGTACATATGGGACGCCTCGCCGCCGGCAGAAGAAACCCGCAGCTGGCCCCAGCCAATCATACAGTCCATAGATTTGCGCAACGTCGAAGCGATTCATGGACTCGCGGCAAAATCCGACGATGCGCGGATTCAGCGTGACCGCACGGTAGTGCGCCACTGTCGAAAGGTAGATCACCTCAACGCCATCTTGTTCCGAGCGCCAGCCCCATTTGCACGTTTCGAACTTAGCGCCCGCTCCTCGATAGCTGCGAACCCCGAGATCGGCGGTGACGACCGTCACGCGATGGCCTCTTTGGGCCAAACCTCGCGCGAGCGCGCCAACCTTTACCACGGGTCCGCCCTTTTCCTGGAAAGGGTAGTAGGCCTGAACCACTTTTAGGATGCGCACGGCGGATTCGCTTTCACGCCACGAAACCAAATCGAATCGGGGGGATTGTAGTAGACACTGTTCACAATACTATCCGCGTTTTGACGAAGCCAAGTTCTCCGCCGCGAGCACGCAATCGGTCAGGATGCGTTCGAGCTCGGCCCGAAAAGTGCTGAACTGGAATTTTTGGCGGACGATTTCCGCGCCGCGGCGGCCTAGTTCCGCGCAAAGCGCCTCATCTCGTAGCAACCGGTCGAGCGCCTGAGCGAGACGCTCCGGATCGTTGGCCGGAACAAGCAAGCCGTTGACGCCGTCCTCAATCACGTCCACGCTGCCTCCGGCCGCCGCGCCAACCACAGCTTTGGAAAACGCCATCGCTTCCAAAAAAACCAGCCCGAAGCCTTCCGCTGTGCTGGGCAAAGCGAACAAATCGGCTCGCGCGTAGCACGCGGCAATTTCCTCGCGGGAAAGATTCTCAAAGAAGTGTATGACGCCGGAAACGCCGAGACTACCCGCAAGAGCGCGCAGCCGAGGGAGATCGTCGCCGGAGCCCACCGCTACCAAATGCAAATCGGAGTGAGTTCCACGGAGTTGTGCGATCGCGCCGATCAGCAGATCAACGCCCTTGTAGCGCTCCGATGCGGCCCAGCGTCCCACGGTCAGCACGACCCGGCCCCGCGGGAAGTCAGCCAGCTCTGGTAGCTTGCCCCGATCATCCGCCATTGCAAGAAAGCTGGGACTCAGGCACCAAGGCAGCTTGCGAATTTTCTCCGGGGGAATGCCCTGCGCCGAGATCAGTTTGCGGATGGTATCGCTGCTCGGCGCCAGGACCAAATTTGCAGCCACCAGCGCCCGGCGCCGCAACCGCGGCAGCGGTTTCCACACTTCAACGCCATGGCACATCACGATGGTTTTCAACGAACGAGCTGTCCGCTGAATCCACCGCGCGGGCAGCGCCAGATTCGGATGCAGCGCCACGATGGCGCCGCCCGCCGCCGCACCCTTTCCGGCCCGCGCATCAGCCATACCCGATAGCGCAAATCGCATTTTCGCGCGCCCGAAGCCACGGACGTCAATCTCCCGTTCATTCACGCGCAGCGAATGCCTACCTAAGGAATCGTTCAGGCTCAAAAAATCCGTATGCCAATCGTGCCTGTGAGCGATTTCATCGAGTGCCGCCGCAGTTAGTCTTCCAGACTCTTGAATCCCGCCAACTCCAAGCAAGTCGGGAAACAGCCCAATGATTCGCTTCGTGGATGGAGTGAATTTCCCCACGCTCACTTTTCAAAAACGAAAACACCGTGAGTCGCCAGCCCGCCGGGGCACAATCTGCCGACGACTGGCTCCGCCCATACCGAAAGCGGCACGGTCACATGCCGAAGCCCCCAGTAGGCGCGGCGAAGCATTGACGGGCGTGGCGGCATGATTTCACCAGAATCCGCGCCAACAGCGCCAGCAGTCTCGCGCCTCTTCATCACTCCTTGCGCGACTCGAACGAAAAGCCTGTCCAGCAAAAGATATTCCTCGCCAAACCAGCCTCTCGCTCGAAGGCCGCACGACGCGCCAAGGTCCATCCAGCCTTGAGGACTCCTTGGGAATATATGCGAGTCATCCCCTCGAATAAGCTCAAATATAATCAGGCGTCCGCCTGGCTTGACCACCCGAGTCATTTCAAGCAGCGCCTGCGCCTGCAGCTCTGCTGGAATGTGCTGGATGACGGTCACGTCCGATACCACGTCGAACTGCCCGTTCCGAAAGGGCAAATGGTTGGCCTCGCCGGCCGCGAGAGGCGACGTCGTTCCACGCGTGCGCGCTACTCGAAGCATTTGCGGAGTGGCATCCACCCCTGTGGCATCCAACCCGAGGCTCAAGTATCGCCGAAGCCATCGGCCCGTGCCGCAGCCCACGTCCAAAACGCGCGCGCCGCGCACGACTTCCGCTAGAGCCAGAGCTCGGCGCATGGCGCAAAACTGCAAGCGGTCGATGGAAAGGTTAAACCACGCGGGAGTGCCTGGATGCAAGACCGGCGCAAATCCGGCAGCGTCGGCGGAATGAAACTTGTCCGCGAGACCGGCCCAGTATTCCTTCGGTGAATAGGTTTTCATGCGGATATGAGAAGTGACTATCTCATTGTCTGCTTGGCGCCTGAGCTGCGGCCTTTTGATCGCAAGCTCTCTTCCAATGTCGCAGCCAGTTGTTGGGCGTTACGTTCCCACGTAAACTCGCGCGCCTTCGCAGCGGCGTTTTCACCGAGCCGTTCGCGATACACCCGATCTTCGCAGAGCCGGCGAATCATCGCCGCCAGGGAAGCGGCGTCCGCTGGATCGTCAAGGATCAGCCCGTTCACGCCGTTGGTAATAATTTCGGCCGTCCCGCACGAAGCGGAAAGAATCGCGGGGACACCGCAAGCCATGGCCTCCACGGGCGGCAACGGGCCGGTATCCTCGAGCGAGGGTCCGGCGTACAAGTCCGCAGCGGCATAATAGAATTCAACATCTTTTCGCGGCGCCAGGAAACGCACACGCCCATTCAAGTTCCGTTCGCTCACCATTGGCAAGAACGGTTGCGGATTCTCCTCTCCCACAAGCAGCAAGTCCACCGGCAGATCGCGCAGTTTCGTCATCGCATCCAGCAGAACGCGAATGCCCTTTTGGCGCCAGTCGTTGCCCACCATCAGGACCACGATCCGGTCACTCGGCAGCTCCAACTGCGTTCTCGCGTCCTCGCGCAACTCCGCACGCCGCTCTGGATTAAAAGAACTATGGTCAAGCCCCGGGTAAAGAACGTGCATGCCATTGTGGCGCCCGTATAGCTTCGTTAAATCATTGGCTGTCTTTTGGGAGAGGAGAACTAAAATCGTTTTGGCGTTTCTATACGCACGCCCTTCCAGCGCTATCGCCAGTCGATAGTAGATTCGCCGATGCAGGAGGCACGGCCACGACCGCCACGGATTGCGCGCGAGCGCTAGTTCACTCTCCGTTTTGCGCAGCAATTCAGCAAAAACGACGTGTACGGAAATCACATCCGCGTCGAAGCAGTTCGCTCCAGGCGTAAAGACAACATCTTGCCGCAAGCCGCGAAAGGTACGGTCCCAGGCCCGCCGACACTGATTAGCCGCGAACCACCAAAGAAAATTGAAAAGGTGAGGCCCGGGCAATTTGGAAATTCGGTGCCAGGTGATTTCGTGAAGATCAAGATCTTTCAGCTCCTGGCTGTAGACATGAATCTCGAAAGCCTCGGTCAAACGCGAAATCCACTCAAGCACGATCCGTTCGGTGCCGTGTCTTTTGTCGAGGAACGGGGAAACAACCGCGAGGCGAGGCTTGCGTCCCACCGCGCTCACGCGTTCTTGCCTTGGGCCGTCAGCGGTAGGCCGAAACAGCAATCACAGGCGCCGCTCACGGCGTTGAGAGAACTGTATCGGGGTTGACGGAATTTTCCAGAAGATCCGGCAATCGAAAAAGTATTCCCACCAAAAGCCACAAGTAGGCGTTGCAGATGTAATTCTGATAAGGCGATAGACCGATCATAGGTGAGTGCATAGAGCAAAAAAAAGGCGTACCAAAAAATAGCGATGGCAATAGGGACGAAGCCGGGTTCCCTTTAGCTGCTGCACAATTTTCCAGGAATAGTAAAGAAGCGCCGCCGTCCATAGAATCCACAGAAACGGAGCAATGATCCCCATTTCAACGATCATTACTCCGTATCCCTCCTCCACCCACAAATCGGGTTGCGCTTGCCCGAGTGCCCGAGCGACGTATTGCATTCCGATAGAGGCTGTCCCAATGCCGTTTCCCATCACCCAGTTGGGCCTCTGAAAAGCAATCTCCAGTTGTCCTATCGGGTAGTCCCATGCCCGGTTTTCTCCTGCGTACGCTGAGCTGTCGGGATTTAACGTCTCGGCGTAAAAGGCAATGCGCGATCCCGCTTCGGCGGGGAAGAGCAGGATAAGAACGGCTAAGCCAAAGCGCGCCAACGATAATCGAGCGGCGAATTGCTCGAGTGAGGCGATGCGACATGTTCCTTTCGCCTTGGAGCGCCCCACAGAAAACCGGCAAACAGAATCGCAACACTCACGCCAGTGCCCACTACCGCGCTGCGAGAACCGCTCAATAGAGCTGCTCCCGCCAACACGCCGATCACCGCAAAAATCAATTTGCGGTGTCGTCTGCCCGAAAGAAGAAAGTAGGCCGCCGCGTCCGATCATCAGGATCATAGCTAAAACAACATAGAGCGCGAAGCGGCCCGGTACTGACAAAGACGGAATCTGGCAGAGAAAACACCTGATTGGACAGTGGCGTCATCTTACTAAGATTTCCGAGGTCGGCCAAATTGGGGTCCAGCTTGGCGGGATTCAGGAAGCTGTTGCCCAAGATCGCTTGGACGATTCCCAGCATCGCGATCACGCCCGCGAGCACGGCGTTGAACACGAGGAATTTTCGCAAGTCCGCATCGTTGCGAATCAGCGCGTATCCCACAAATAAAAGCGGGACATAGTAAAAATAAACCTTGATGCCCAGCAGTCCGTACAAAATGTGGGGGGAGTGCGGGTTGAACATCTGCAGCACTCCGAGCCAGAAAAACAAGCTGAAGAAAAGCAAAAATGGCGGACGGAATGTCTTTTCGCGACCGCGGCCCACGGCCACAATAAACGAGATATATACGAGCAATACAAGAACATCCTTGCCGAAAAAGAATACGGCTCCATTGCCCATGTACTTTCGGACCAGGTCCTCGAAGAGCAACCAGCCGAGGAAAAGGTAAAAGCCAGTGCGCCAACTCTGAAGGATTGCGAGGGCCGCAGCGCAGCCGGCGAGACCGAGACCGATGAGAAAGAGTATTCGCAGATTGCCCGCGACAATGACGTTGCCCGCCTCCCAGGCCACGCACATTCCGAGCACACCTACCACGAAGCTGAGAAACATCTGATTTCGCAAGGCAGGGGCGCGCGCGTTCATCGGTCTTTTCGTGGCTCCTGGCAATTCATCGTCAGCTGGCTCGCGCTCATTTTACCTCAGCCGGTCTCGTAGACCGCCGGGCCGCCTGGAATCACCGCTTTCACCCGGCGCCGCAGCGCGGACGTCTTGTTTTCAGCAAAGCGAGAAACGCACCAGGCAAACACGAGCACACACATTCCAGTCCTTATAACGAACACGAAATGCGGAAAGTCCCGCCGCCATCGATAACTGAGCAAGGTTCGATCCGAATACGGGACAAAGAATGGTCTGCACAAAAAATAAATTCCCCGCAAACACTCCAGCCGTCATCTGCTTCTGCGCGATGAGCGCGCCGAAACCCTGAAGGGGCTGCGTATAGAGGCCCGTGGATGCAAAAAGCGAGCTGCCTGACTTATCCCAGATGAAACCCAGCAATAACCCGGGGATCAAAACCGCGTATAAACGCGAAAGCCGATTAATCGAGTAATCGCGCCAGGACCAGTTTCCAGACGCTAAGCCGTTAAACACGCTGGATGATATGAGGAATCCGCTCAACACGAAAAATACCATCACGGCTTGATGGCCGAAGCCGGTAACGAAATACACAGCCTTCGAGGAAGAGGTTGGGATGCTGCAGAGTCATGAAAGTCGACAAAAAAGTTCCCTCGCACGTGGCCCCACATCACGGCCCATGCTGCGATGCCCCGCATTAAATCCAGGTGTGCCGACGGCATCGGGGCGAGACCGCGCGGGCGAAAAATCTTAGCCGCGGTTCTTGGCGGATCGATCGTTAGGTTACGAGACAAAGCTGCTCCGAAAGTCGCGCCTATTTTCTGCCAGGCACATTGTCAGTGGTGTTCGTCGTCCAGACCAAGAGATGCGCAGAGAGATACCGCAATGGCATCCCACGAGAAATATTTTTGCTGGGCGAGCAGGCTCTTTTCGCGCAAGGAAGCGCGGCAAATCGGAGTCCCCGAGGATTTTAGTCAGCGCTCCGCCGAGAGCTTCTCCGTTTCGGTACGGAACGAACTCGATGCCGGCTTCCGCGAGCGGCGTGGCCTCGGCCGCGCCTCCATAACCAACAATAGGCACTCCGCAGGCAATGCCGGCCATCACGCTTCCGCGGCGGGGCGTGATCATCCCGCGCACGCAAAGCATCGCGTCGGCGCCCGCCAAGGTTTCAGAAATCTCGGCGGCGCTTACCAATCCAAGATTGCGAACTTCCACAGCCGTGCCGCTAAACGCGCGATCGATTTCTTCTTTGGCCTCGGCAGTTCCTCGTCCAAGGAAGACAACCCGCATCTGTGGAATGTGCTTTGCAGCGCAACGAACTGCAAAAGCAATGTCCCCGATCTCGGTTTGCTGCTTGGGAGGCTCAGTAAGACAGAAAATAGCCACTGTCTTCGTCGCGCCGCGGTTTCCGGTCAGAGTTTCCGAACGCACGGCCGGCTCGGGAATATTGGCCCCGATCGGGACAAAAATGGATTTGGTATCGCCTTTCGGCAGCCAGGTAATTGTGGCAACTCGGTCTACGAAAATAGGAGCTTGGCAACCTTCGTACAGCTTGCGAATCACCCAATCCTGGCAGGCGCCACGGATCCGATCGATCAGCCTCACCGGATGCTCGCGTTGGCGGTAGGGTTCGTGAAATACCACCGCAGTGCGCGCGCCGCTTCGCCGAAGTGTACGCAGCACGATGAGCGCCCAAAACGGAAATCCGCGCCTCGACCATCCCAGCGCGGTGTATTGCAGCAGCACCCACCGGCCCCGCCACTCGGCTGCTTCCCGGCGCAGCCGCCGCACAGCGACTAGCCAGCCTTGGTCAACCCAGTTCACGCGAACCCGCGTGAACTGCACGCCGTGGCGCCCCAGCGCCTCGCCCAAAAAAGTGCAGTAGTCCTCCACTCCGTCAACGGGGGTATCTCGTCGGCCAAGCAGTGCGATCACGGGAACCATTTCACGACGGGGAAAAATCCGGCGAAAGCATCATGCAAGCTTCTCAATTCGCTGCGGGCGCCGCTGGAACAAAGCTACGAGCTCGGCGCTTCGGCGCGCCTGCGAAAACTCCTCGGCTCGGCGGCGCGCGCGCTCCGCGAGACGAAGCCGTAGGTGCTCATTAGTAAGGAGCCTAACTAATCCGTGAGCAAGAGCTAGAGAGTCGCCCGGCGGAACAAGCAAACCGCTTCCACCTTCTTCCACGATTTCATTCAGGCCACCAACTGCGCTTGCCACCACCGGCACGCCGCAGGCCATCGCCTCCAGCGCCACTAATCCAAAAGGCTCGTAGAGCGAAGGCACCACCGCAATATCCAACGAATTCCAGAAATCACGCATACGCGCGCGCGGCAGAGCCCCAACAGTATGCAGCAAGCCCGCGTCCTCCATGCTCTTGACCAACGCAGCCGAGTGTTCCGCGCCGATAACAGGTCGGGCTGTCTTCCACATAGCTGGGCCGCCCGCTAGTTCTAGTTGGGCGGCGGGAACCCGCGCTTTGACCTGTGGCCACGCTTGCAACAACTCTGAGATTCCTTTGCGAGGCACCCACTGGCCGGCGAAGCCGACGCGCAGCGCCGTCGCGGCGTGTGAGGCTGCGGGCGCGCGCTTAGGAGCGGGCTTAAACAATTCGGAGTCAACGTAATACGGAATCACATTCGTAGACTGCCTGGGAATTAAGGAGTGCGCGCGAAGGAATTCTTCGCGGTCGCTTTCGCTCAGGAATAAATAACGTGCGCGCTGAAAGCGCGGCAACCATCCGGGCAGCTTCCAGTAGCGCGGCAGCGGAGTTTCCCATTCGAACCTGACTACGGCCTTGTCGGGGACAAAGCCGGCTACCGAGGGTTCGTTGCAGGCCATCAGAATGCTATTTTTTTCGCGGCGCACGAACGCGGCGCAATATTCGAGGGAGGTGATCAGCGGCATGTTGGTGCGCAGAGGGATTGTGGTGACGGGAGCGGTTTCCTTGGCGGCGCTGCCGTAAACCTTGACGGACATGCCTGCATCCTGAAGCAGGCGCACGTCTTCCCAGAGCATCACCTCGGAGCCGCCACAGGGATCGTAGCCAAGGACGCACATTCGCGGGGCCAAAACTGCGACTCGCGGGCGGCCGTTTGAGCTCGTTTGCGACGCGGAAATTGGATTCATCGTGCGGTTTATTCACGCCAAAATTACTTCTAGACTGCAACATTTATGCTTCTAACTCGAAACATTAAGCGGTCGATTTCTGCAATTTTCCGCACTCAAAGCGGCACTCGCTTGTACATTTCCGGATAAGTGTTCTCGGCGGTGCCGACAGCCTGCCGAAAACGGCTGAGGCCTCGCTTGCCGTACCAGTCTCGCACCTGATAGAAGCGCGCGGGCGGCAAAATCATCGCGAGGGCGGCCACAGCGGTTTTGAAAAGCAAATACCCGGCGCTGGGGTTCTTGAATTCGGTACGAAAGTAACGCGTCTCGGCAAGGAACACTTGCAGGCGTCCGCCGACACCGTGCAAACCTTCGAAGCGCGCCATATCAACCTTGTGCCGCTGCACCAGAATTTCGATGGCCTCCGGCGAGATACCCAAATCCCGCGAGAAGTTCCGGAAGATATTCGGTGAGGCACAGTTGAACCTGATGTTTCTTTTTGCTGGGAGCGAGATCGCGCGAGTCAAAACCGAACTGGTTATTGGAATGATAGCGGTAGTAACAAAGCGGGCGGTCGAGCAGAAGTGCGCCGCCGAGCGCGAGAGCGGCGTTCAAAATTGGTTCATCGGCGCAAAAAACGAGCTGCTCGGGGATTTTGCCCACCCGATCCAAGACTGAGCGGCGGACGGTGAGCTTGCTGGTGGCGATAAAACTTTTTGCGACCGTCGAAATGCGAGCTTCTTCCAGATTGCCGAGGCCGATGCGGCACGTTTTCTGAGGAACCATCAAGATGCGCGGCTCGCCTTCGTAAACCTCGTAGAAGCCGTGGCCGACGGCGGGAATATCGGGATTGGCTTCGAAGGCTTGGACGGCGGCGGTTAATTTGTCCTTGGCCCACCAATCGTCGCCATCGAGGAAGGCGACGAGAGGGGCAGTGGTTTCTGGGATGGCGGCGTTGAAGGCGGAGGCCTGGCCGCCGTTTGTTTTTCGGAGCAGACGCACGCGCGGCGCGAACTTGCGAACGATTTCGGGAGTGCGGTCGGTCGAGCCGTCATCGACCACGAGAATTTCAGTTCCCGCGGGAGAAAAATCCTGCTCGAGAACGCTCACGATGGCCTGCTCGATGAAGCGCTCGTGATTGTAGGTATCAATCAGAACGGAAATGAGAGGTTCGGGCATCAGGCGCTCCGCTGTACCGGTTCATCCGGTGCGCTGCTTCGCGCTTCCGGATGCAGGAGGGAGCGCCAGCGGCGCAATAAAGTGCTCTGAAGCGTCTCGATGGCTGGGCGCGGGACTCTTCGGATCGGGTGTGGATCGATCGCTTTGGCGTAGCGGAAGATTTTGCGTTTGGTGCGGAGCGGGACGCGCGGGCTCATCAGCGCCGGAACCCATTGGTCGGCACGCGTCCTGTAAACGCGAGCAATTTCCGCTTCGGAGAGATCGAGACGGTCGAGCAGCCAGCGGACATTTTGGAGGCCTTCGATCACGCCTACCGATCGGCGCGCGGTGCTAACCCGCAGAGTGGCGTCATGCGAGCGATAGTAGTTGAGGGGTTCGCTGACATAGGCTACGCGGCCGGTGAGGGCGATGGAGGCCCAGAGCTTGGCATCGCCGCACAGAATCATGCTTTCATCGGCGCCGCCGACCGAATCGTAGGCGGACTTCCGGAAGACGGCGCCGCTGGCGTTAGAAACCGGAGTCATAAAAAGAAAATAGTCGCGGCATTCCTGACGGCCGTCCACGCAGTAATCGGCGTCCCACCCGCGTGGACCTTTATACGGTCCGTATTTATCGTGGAAACCTTCGCGGCGACCGTCCGAGGTGATCTGCCAGGAGCGGCAATAGGCGTAGGCAACGGCATCGTCGCGATCTAGAATGCCCACCAATCGTTCGAGTAGCTTTTCGTCAGCATAGTCGTCCGATTCGGCGATCCAAACGTATTTGCCGCGCGCGAGGCGCACGCCTTTATTCCACTGCCTGAAGGCGCTGCCGGAATTCGATTTGTTGAATTCACTGCGGACCCGAGGATCGCCGACGTATTCAGAGAGGACGGCGCGGCTTTGGTCGGTGGAACAATCGTCCAGAAGGATCAATTCGAAATCCCGATAGGTTTGGCGCAGGATGCTTTCGATGCGTTGCTGCAAGAAGCGCCCGTGGTTGTAATTCGGGACGATCACGCTGACGGTGGGCATATTATGAGACCGGGGCAGGTGCGGAACGTCGCGAGCGCCAGTGCCGCATAAATTTAAGGCGTATGGTCGTGAGCGCCGGACGCATCACTCTGTGAAACGGGTGCGGATCGACCGACCACAGGGCGTGCGCAATAGCTCGCTTTTGGCTGAGCGGCACACGGAGGCTCATGAGGGCTGGAACCCAGAGTGTGGCCAGCCAGTTCAGTCCGTTTTCGCGAATCTCTCTGGACGGCGTGACACGTTCTAGGATCCAGCGAACTACTTCAAGGATTTCCTTTATTGTTAGCGCCGGGTTCGTGTTCACCTGTGTATTGGCGCCATGAAACCTTTGGTAGTTCAGAGGTTCGCTGAGGTAGGCCACTTTGCCGTTCAGAGCCATGGCGGCCCACAATTTCCAGTCCCCTGCTAGCCGAAAACTCTCGTCTGCCCCGCCCGCACGTTCATAAATGGATTTGCGGAAGACGACTGCGCTGGCGTTTCGCACGGGGTTGTAACGAGCGAAGTAGCTCCGGCATTCCTCGTTCCCGTCGACACAGAAATCCATCTGCCATCGTGGGTTTAACCGGTCTGGCCCAAAGCACACGAAGCCGTCGAGCCGATCGCCATTGATAACAGACCAGGAGCGGCAATAGGCGAAAGCAATCTTGGGATCACTCTCCAGCACGGCTACCAGTCGTTCCAGTAGGCGTTCGTCAGCATAGTCATCCGATTCCGCGAACCATACGTATTCGCTCCGAGCCAGCTGTACGCCCTTATTCCATTGCTTGTATGTGCTGCCCGAATTCGCGTCGTTGAATTCGAGGCGAACGCGGGGGTCGTTCGCATACTGGGAGAGTATCGCGCGGCTGTCATCGGTCGAACAGTCATCCAGCAGGATCACTTCGAAATCCTGGTACGTTTGGCGCAAGACGCTTTCGATGCGCTTGGGCAGAAACCGCGCGTGGTTGTAATTGGGCACGATGACGCTGACGGTGGGCATTTGTGCTATCCGGGCACCCAAAGGTTGCCGTCAGTTTTACCGAATTTCTGTCGAAACCGAGCTTTGAGCAACGTCTTTAGCCTGCGAGTCGTTTTGGTTGCCGACTGCCGCTCCCTGGAAAGGTGTACCCAGGCCTCGCGGTACAAGTGGCCATGCTTCCTGCCGACAAATTCGCGAATTTGAGATTCAGAGCCACGTGTTTGGGCGATCATGGAGTTGGGCACGACCCTGTAGTCGAATAGGATTTCATCGACATAAGCGAACTGCCAGCCGTGCTCCAGTGCGCCCAGCCACAAATCCCAGTCTTCGTATCCTTGTACCGGCATTGTGCCGTCATACCCACCGCTCTGTTCCCATACCGAACGCCGATAGACGGCGCACGCGTCGATGTAGTTCCACTCCAACAGCCGGCCCGAATCAAACGGGCCAACGTGCCAAAGCCCGGCGCTCGTTCCGATATACTCGGCGTCGCCGTACACGACGCCGACCTGTGGATTCGTGTCCAAAATTCGGATTCCATGCTCGATGTAGGCAGGGCGCAGACGATTATCCGCGTCCAGGGGGAGGATGTATTCTCCCGTTGAAGCAGCGATGGCGGCGTTGCGGGCGGCCGCTAATCCTTTATTCTCTTGCCTGATCACTCGGATTCCGTCGGCGCGGAGCCTATCCATTTCTTTGCTGGTCCGGTCATCAGTGGAACCGTCGTCCACGACGATCAATTCGACATCTTGGCGACCCTTGCCGGTAACGCTTCCGACAGCTTCGGGCAGGAATTCGCCGTGATTGAAGCACGGGATCACAACCGAGACCTTAAAAGGTCCGCTCATTGCAGGCTTGAACCCGCATGCGGCTTTGCCGGTTTCCTTGCGACCACGACATAGTTCATGGGATTGTCGCGAGTTGGATGGCTATCATCAAGGTGAGCGAAAAGCCGGTTGATTGCGCGAATCACAAACCGGCGGCCCAACCTGGTATTGCCGATGGTATGAATCAGCACTTGGCCGCATAGCGCCCATTTCCCGCCGTTATTCACGACTTCGATTTCAGTGAATCCGGTTTTTTCGAGTAGGAAGCGGAGGCCGTGTTCGGTGAAGCGAAAAAAATCGTAGGGCTCTTCATGCAGGGGCCAGTACATGGGCCCGGAGAGAATTATGACGCCGCTGCTCTGAAGCACCCGAAAGGCCTCCCGAAGCATGGCTTGGTGGTCGGCGACGTGTTCGATCACCTGAGTAATTAGAACGGTCCCGTAACTTTCATCCTTGAACGGCAGATCCGTAGCGGGGCAAATGACGTCCGCGCGGGACTCGCTGGACTGGACAACATCGCAACCGAAGTGAGCGCTCACGTGGCCACTGAACGCGCGCTCGAAGGGCTTGTTGCCACACCCTATATCAAGCATCCTCCCGTGAGCGTTCACAGCCGTTTTCTGCAGATCGGGAAGCAAGCTGCGATAGTGGAGAAACCAATGGTGGGAGACGTCCACCTCGACGGTGTTCAAACGAGGCAGGCCGGTTTTCCGCAGGTTGGTGGTCTTTGCGTCTGGCGCGGATATGGTCGGAGGAGCCATTAGGCTCTCAGTTCCTGAGCGATTAATTTACGGAAAATCGCTCCGATGGCGGAATCGCTTCCTGCTTAGCGCTGAAGCTCGATGGAAGATTCAATACCCCGGTCCATTGGTCGAAAGCCGGCTGGTGACTTTCCGCAGCGACGATCATCTCCGGCTCGCAGTCCCACCTGTCGATAATCTTGCCGTTATCCAATAAGGTCACAGCCCAGACGTAGGCTCCTGGACGCAGAGGAAGCATCGGGAAGGTGTGAAAGAAGGCGTGCTCACCAGTTTCAAGCGCAAGCCTCTCTGGAACCTTAGACCAGATCAGGTTTCGGTCATGATCGTAGAGCGCGATCCCGGTGGCCGCTTTGGGTATCGGGCTCTGAACCTCAACGTTCAAGCGAATGGTGACGGGCTTAAGGTGGTCAAGCGAATGCGAGTCGCCATCACTTCGCCCAGCGATTTCCCAACTGACAAAGCGGGTTTGCGACACCGGGGCGCGCAGGGATTCCTGCGGAGTTCGCTTGCCGCGAGCCATGGCGCTTTCGTAGGACCCTACGACTCGGTCCGTAGAACCGCTTATGCGAATTGAACCGGCATCAATCCAAAGGACACGCTGGCAAAGCTTGCGCACAGCGGCCATGTTGTGGCTGACGAAAAGGATGGTGCGGCCATGGCGGGAGACGTCCTGCATCTTGCCGAGGCACTTTTTCTGGAAGGCAGCGTCGCCGACGGCGAGGACTTCGTCGACGAGAAGGATTTCGGGTTCGAGATGGGCGGCGACAGCGAAGGCCAGGCGCATGTGCATGCCGCTGGAATAGTGCTTGAGCGGGGAATCGAGAAAGCGCTCGACTTCGGCGAAGGCGACGATTTCGTCAAACTTGCGGCGGATTTCCACCTTCTTCATGCCCAGGATGGCGCCGCTGAGGAAGACGTTTTCGCGTCCGGTAAGTTCGTGATGAAAGCCAGTGCCAACTTCGAGGAGGCTGCCGATGCGGCCGTGGATTTCGGCGTGGCCGACGGTGGGGCGGGTGATGCGGGCAAGTAATTTAAGGAGGGTGCTCTTGCCGGCGCCATTGCGTCCGATGAGGCCGACGACTTCACCCTGGTCAACCGTGAAGGAAACGTCGCGGACGGCCCAGATAGAGTCCTTGGGCTGGCTTTTGCTCTGGAAGGCTCCGCGGACGGCTCTGGCCAGGGCGTCGCGCAGTTGCCGGTAGCGTTCGCGCTCGCCGACAGGGTAGAGCTTGCCGATGCCTTCGACGCGAATGGCGATGTCAGTCATGGGCGAGACAGTGCGACGTCGTCCAGCCTGGGGGGCGGGTCAGACTACGTCGGCAATGGTGGCCTCCGTCTTCTGAAAATAGAATAGCCCGGAAACGAGCACGGCCACAACAATCAGTGCGGAAACGAGGATGAGACGGCCTGGGGCGGCACCGTGGCCTGAAAGTGACCAGCGGAAACCCTCGATCACCCCCGCCATGGGATTCAAGCCATAGAGCCAGCGCCACTTCGCGGGAACCAACGACGCCGGATAGGCTACCGGCGAGGCGAAGAGCCAAAACTGAACAAGAAACGGGACCACGTAGCGAACGTCGCGATAGAGCGCGTTCATGGCGCCGAGCCACAGGCCCAAGCCGATGGCCGTCAGCACGGCAAGCAGAAGAAAAAGCGGGAAGAACAGAAATGGAATGCCCGGCTGGATGCCGTAGTAGATCATCATGGCCAGGAACATCAGGAAGCCGATGCCGAAATCGACGAGTCCCGAAAGAACCGCGGACAACGGCAGGGCCAGACGCGGGAAATAAACTTTGGTGATCATGGACTGGTTCTGCACGATGGTGCCGGTGGCGTTTTGCACGCTGTTGGCGAAGTACATCCAAGGAAGAAGCGCGCTGTAATAGAAGATCGGGTATGGGCTGCCCTCTGAAGGAATGTGGGCGAGGCGTCCAAAGAAGAGGGTGAAGACCAGCATGCTCATGAACGGCTGCAAAACGGCCCAGGCCGCGCCGATGGCCGTTTGCTTGTAGCGGACCTTGATCTCGCGCCAGACGAAGAAATAGATCAGCTCACGGCTCTCCCAGAGCTCGGCGAAAGGGATGGCCCACCAGTGCCCGGGAGGAGCGATGCGCACGACTGGCGGCGCGGGATGAGCCGGTTCAATGGCGCTTGGGGTTGAGGTCAATTGGTTCATTTGGCTCCCTGCGATTGCCTGAGCTGCCGGACGTCGCGCTGCTCGATGCGATCCATTAGCGCGCTGCGGCCAGTCAGATACGTTTTGAGAATTGAGGCTGCTTCCTCGGGGACAACGGCAACTTGGTTGTGCGCCGCCGCGCGCCAGGAAACTGGCCCGCGCTCGGGAATCCAGTGCATGCCCCACTGAAAGATTAGGCCGAGATTCCAGAGAATTAGAATAGCAGTCACACTGGCAGCCGATACCGCTGCACGACGCTCTTGCCACGCACGAGCGAACCAATCGAAAAAGGCCGCCAGTCCAATAACGAAGACGGTTGTGAGCGCCACGAAAAAGCGGCTCCCGTACGATGAAATTCCGTGCCAGTTCTGATAACACCCGATGGTGTAGACATACAATACAAAGGCCACCAGGAGATACCGAGCCACGGTTCGATCGCGTTCGCGTAAACATGCGAGGCCAACGACTGCGAGAGCCAGGATCGGCGTCCAACTGAAGAGTCCATGCTCGGATGAAAAGCAAACGCGGAAAAATGCAGGGGATTTCCAAAACCAGTGCTCGGTATACCCAAATTTAAGGTAACTTCCATAGATGATCTGCTTCGTAATCAAAGTGGGCAGGAAGGCGAGAAAAATGGCGAGGCAAAATACGATGTTGTTGAGCACGAATGCGCCAATTGGTCGGGGCCGGTTGTTCTTAAACGCCGACGATAAAAGAGCTGCTGATTCGCACAAGGGGATCAGGAGCAAGATAGCATTTATGTAATAAACGTCCATCATCAGGCCGCCGACCGCTCCGAGAATCGCCCACTGCCACCAGGCGCGAGTGTCGCGGGTATGAATCCAATACCAGAAAAAAAGGGCCACGGCAAAAGCCGCCTGCGCATGAGACCACGAGGGATTGAAATACATATACACCGGCAGGGGGCTTCCGAACCAAATACCCAGTGCAGCGAGAAATGCCCAGTTCTCGGGGACGAATCTGCGTGCCAAGCTGAACGAAATGAGTACGGCCAGGAAACCATAAACTGCAGTGCCGAACGCCATCGCCACCAGGTAAGGCTTGGAGAAACCATCCGCGGCAATCCCTGCGCCAAAATGGTCGTATAGCAAGACACCCGCGTGCGCGAGTATGAGAAAAGGCGACCACAGAATTGCCGGCCCTACCGAAAAATGGTCATCCAGGTGTCCTGTAGACGTGACTTGATCCGCGTTGATGTGTCCCTGCGCGTCGATGCGACCCATGCGGAAACTCGCATTACTGTGGAGCCAATCGTTCGCGAAATCTAAACGATGCTCGATCAACATCGATCGCGCGAAAGCGTAATAGCCGACACCGTCGCCCCGCACCCAGGGGTTACACAATGGCAGGGTGAGGACAAAGAGCACCGCCAAAAGGATTTCGTAGCTGCTGAGTTTGTGCAAGCGTATCGTGTCCCCGGCTGACTGAGTTTCGTTAACTGGAAGTTTCATGTCGCCGCTTGGACGTCTAGAGGGCCGCGGTGCGAGGCGGCCCGTCTATGCCGGAGGCGGGGCTGCCCGGTTTTTCGAGAATCGCAATGATAGAGAGCGGCGGAAGAGGGAACCACGAATCGATCCTGCGGAAGAGCGGCGTTAAGAGGTTCAGCATTTGGATTTGGCCAAGTCCGAATTTTCTTCTGCGCAACACGCGGGCGTTGAGCCACCACCCGGCTACGCCCGCCCGGTTGAACTCCAACACTTCTTGCACATGAAATCCCGCTTGCGCCGCCACGTTCACGAGCTGCTCTTTCGTGTAGCGACGAAAATGCCCGAGTACTTCGTCTAGACTGCCATACAGTTTGGGGCCGCAAGGAACCAGGATGACAGCGCGACCGCCATCAATTAGGACATCGCGAATATGTTGCAGCGCGCCTCGGTCATCCTCGAGGTGCTCCACGACATTGAGACACACTACGGTGTCAAAGGATTGGCCAGCGGGGAAAGTCGCCGCGTCCATCGCGTTGGTGTAGGCAACGCGCATGTATGGGCGCGTCGCCTGGAGCGTGGCCAAATAGTTGAGATAGTGGGAATTTACGTCAGTCGCCCAATATAGGGAGCGCGGCATCAGGTGGACGGACATATTGCCCCTTCCCGCCCCAAGCTCCAGAACCCGATCACCCATATACGGCAGGATAACGTCGGCCATCCATCGCGTGAAACGTGGCGCCCGGTTCAGGCGTTCGAGAATCTCACCGCCGGTTTCGTCCTCGGCGTAAATGCGATCCGAGGCCGCGTAACGGAAAATGGCCCACAGGGCACGGGCGCCATCTTTCCAATCAATTTTTTTACCTTCTTTGTACGTGCGGCCCGAATAGTTGATCGGCACCTCGAAGATTCTGCTGCCGCGCTTCGCGAGCTTGATGGCTAATTCGGGTTCCACGTCAAACGTGGAGCTTTCGAGCGGGATGCTCTTCAACAGATCCGCTCGCACCATCTTGTAACAGGTTTCCATATCGGTGAGATTCAGATCGCACACGATGTCGCACAGAAAGGTGAGCAGCTTGTTTCCAAGCGCATGACGAAAGAAAAGAGCGCGCTTGTACCCGCCGGACATGAACCGGGAGCCGAAAACAGCGTCCGCATCCTCAGCGAGAAACACCTCCACCATCCTCAAAAGGTCCTGGGGATGATACTCAAGGTCGGCGTCATGGACGACCACGAGTTCGGTATCCACATGCAGCAGGCCCGTCCGAATGGCCGCTCCTTTGCCGCTGTTTTTTTGGTGCCGCAACCATACCCAGGAGATTTTGCTCGATTGGCGCTCCGCTTCAACGGACCCACGAAAGCTTTCAATGGCGTCGTAGGTGCGATCAGATGAACCATCATCGACCACGATGATCTTGATCAGATCCAAGAGCGGCGAATCCGCCAGGATCATCAGTCGCGCCAGGCTCGCTTCAACTAGAAATTGTTCGTTGTAAGCAGGAACAATCACCGAGAGAGTGGTGCTTGCTCGCCGATGCTCAGGGGTGTGCTGGGACGTAGCGGATGCTTTCGTCGCGCCACGCCTCCACTCGGCGTGTTCCGGAGAATGGGGTGTTGAAGTTGTACCCATAATTCGTCCACTCGAATGCGACATGAATAGAATGATTGCCGCGATTCATGCCCCTTCCGATTACTCCAATTGTAGTGGAGATACAGATCCAGCGTTCAATTTTCATTTTCATTATGAAGCCTCACAGATACAGCCCAGCGCCTGTGCCATGCAGCCGGAGGGCAGCCTCCGAATCTAAGGCGTCGAGGCCCCCGCGGCAGAACTGGCGACTGCGACGCGCTCACGAGCCTGCGGGTGCAAAAGGCTCAGGCTAACGCGATCGATTATTTTCGAAAGTGGAGTTGCCGGACGAAAGGCCGTCAGCCGTTCGAGCTTTTCCAGACACGGCAGGCGACGCAGCATATCTTCGAAGCCTGCTTCGTAAGCCTGATCGTACGGAACGTAGGTGATGGGCGATTTACTATTTGTGCGATCCTTGACGAAGTAAGCGAGTTGCTCAATTGAGACTTCTTCGTTGCTGCCAATGTTGATCACTTCGCCGACGGCTCGATCATTCGCAACGAGCCGCAGGATTGCCTCAACGGTATCTCGTACGTCGCAAAAGCAGCGCGACTGTTGTCCAGACCCGAAAACCGTAATTGGTGCATCTTCATGAGCCTGGCGGACGAAATTGGGGAGGACCATGCCGTATCGGCCCGTTTGCCGGGGGCCAACAGTATTGAACAACCGGGCCACGATTACCGGGAGTTTCCTTTCCTTCCAATAAGATAGCGCGAGAAACTCATCGAGTGCTTTGGATGCGGCGTAGCTCCACCTGCCTTTGCTGGTTGGCCCCAATACCAAGTCCGCGTCCTCGCGGAAAGGAACCTTGTCGCTTTTTCCGTACACTTCGGAAGTAGAAGCGACAAAAACACACTTCTTTTTCTTCGAAGCGGCGTCCAGAACAAGCTGCGTGCCGTACACGTTTGTCTCAATCGTGCGAACGGGACTCTCCACGATCAGGCGCACCCCCACTGCAGCCGCCAGGTGAAAAACCACGTCGGCTTCATCGACTAGTTCGGCCAACAACTGCTTATTGGTAATCGAATCGAAGAAATAATGGAATCGCTGATGAGCCTTAAGATGCCGGATGTTTTCGACGCTGCCCGTGGATAGATCATCGACGATGAATACTTCATCGCCTCGAGCAAGCAGTACCTCAGATAAATGCGATCCAATAAAGCCAGCACCACCGGTTATAAGATAACGCATGGGTGCCTCCTGAGCTTAAGACTCCCGCACGTTTTAGTCCAAACCACCAGGGTGTTCCGGCGGCTTGCCGGCTTCCTCGCTGTAACCGTAACCGTATGCGTACGGATAGTATCGATAAGAGTAATAGTAGTCCGGGGCACTAGAATCCACGGCATTGAGCAATACCCCAAGGAGTCGGCTCTTCACCGCGCCAAGCAAGTCCCTGGACCGGGTGAAGGCCTCTTTAGGCGTTGCGCCGCTCCGCACGACCAAGAGGACGCCATCCGTCAGCGAAGACAAAATAACCGCGTCGGTTGCGGCCAAAATCGGCGGCGAGTCGATGACGATGAATTTGAACCGCCTGCGCAGGTCCGCAATGGTCTCACGCATGCGATGAGAAGAAAGGAGATCTGCCGGGCTGGGCGGCACTGGACCGGTGGTCAGAGCCGACAAATTGCCTATTGCCGGGTGGGGCGTGGTCACTTCATCCAGAGACGAAACGCCCGCGAGATAGGAACTCAGGCCGGCGTCCTTACCCGAAGTAAGATTCAAGGCTCGACGAATGCCGGGCTTACGAAGGTCAGCGTCCATCACCAACGTGCGGTCGCCTAACTGCGCGAGAGTGACAGCTAGATTCACGGCGGAGGTGGTCTTTCCTTCGCGAGGAAGAGCGCTGGTTACCAGGATCACTTGAGGCGGGTGCTCTGCTTGGGACAGCAGCAGGGACGTTCGAAGTGCGCGAAACGCCTCCGAGATTTGGGACTTCGGTTGAACGTAGGAAAGCAATTCCACGCGAGGGCCTGAGCCCCCGTGTCCGGTCGCCTCCCGCGCAATTCGCGACAACTTACCGTGATGACCATTCAATCCAGGCAAGAAAGGCACAACTGCCAGGGAGGGTAAACCGGTTAAATTTTCAATATCGGTCGGAGACTTTACAGTGTTATCCAGGTACTCGCGGAAGATGGCCAGGCCAATGCCGCCAACTAACCCCACGAGCAACGCCAACAGGATATTTTTGGACTTTCGAGGCCTCGAGGGAGTGGTGGGCACGAGCGCCGGATCGACCACGCGGATGTTGCTGGATCGCAGGCCGGCGGTTATCCCGGCCTCTTTCAGCTTTTGCAGGAGTCCATCGTAAAGCTGCTTATTGGAGTCGGCGTCGTGCTGCAGAATGTTGTATTGAACCAGTTTTTCGGCTAGGTCGTTGGCATCCGCTTTCTGCTTATCCAGCGCCTCTTGTAAGAGGGCCAAGTGGCTTCGGGCGGTGTTGTAATCCTCCTCGACGCTCTCAACCATGGTCTTCTGCGCGTTGGCGAGATCGGAGTCGACTTCCTTCTGTTGCGCTGCCAGGCGTAAAACCTTGGGAAAGTTTGGCCCGTATTGATTTAGGGCTTCGGCGTAGTCCTGATCGAGTTGGGACTTTCTCCTCAGTAGATCCTGCACCACGCCATTGCTAAGAGCGGCCGGCAGAGCATCCACGTTGCCCGAGATTGCCATTCGGTACAAAGCTTCCTTCTGGGCGATCTCCGTCTGCGCGTCCGTCGCCGCCCTGCTTAGGTCGCCCAGCTTCTGCGTGGTGATGTCTTGCTTTTCGTTAATCTGCCATATTTGATTTTCACGTTCGTACGCGAGACGGGCGTTCTCGGACTTCTCCACCTTTGTTCGCAGTTCTTCGAGCTCCGAGGAAAGCCAATTGGACGCCTGGGTGGTCGCGTCGTATTTGCTTCGAAAGTTCTGCTCGATATAATTTTGCAGATGTGCGTTGACAACCTGAGCCGCGAGCTGAGGATTTTGAGCTGCGAACCGGACCTCAATCAGGCGGCTGTTCGGCACCCGGACAACACTTAGACTTCCCAGAAACGCTCCCAAAATAGCCGGACGCTTTAACGACGAGCCGCTTTGCCCAAAGGTTCCCGCGGCTGGATTCCCGCCGAATTCAGGGTACCGTGCTAAATCCGTGGTCTTAATGGTTTGCAGGGCGAGAGTTTCACTCTGCAAAATCTTGGTTTGCGTTTCGATGTAAGTATCCATGTCCTCGTATTCATCGTATGAATTGGTCGGCTGGAATGGAAGTTCGTTCTGGGCTTCGCGATCCACCTCCACACGCGCCGCCGCCTCGTAAACGGGCTTCATTTTGAAGCTAGCGATGGTGACCACGGTGACCACGGTGAGCAAAAATGTGAGAATCAGCCACTGATGCTTGCGCAGGATGATGACGTAATCAAGCAGATGGGCCTGTCGCGGCATCTGCTCCCATGCATTGATATTCCTCGGCGGTGTGATTACGGCCAGCGGCTCAGCCGGCTTACGAATCGCATATCTCGAAGCGTCTTCCATCATCATCCTTGGCGGGCGACTGTCTTCGTACCGTCGGGTCTGTTTACTGGTATGCCGCGCGATAAAGAACCACTCCGGTCCCAATTCCCAGCGCGGCCTCGCCTCCTTTTGCAAGGGCCTTCTTCCCCGCGCTATCGGGAACATACAAAATATCGTTGGACTTCAGCGGCACATCACTTGTCTTGTGGTTCTCCATTTCCTTGATGCGCACGGGAATTAGATCGCGCTGTCCAGTGGCCGGGTTGTCACGCATGATCAGGGCAGAGTTGGACTTGGCAAAGGGCGTGAGGCCATGCGCCAAGGCCAGCGCCTTCAGCACGGTCACCTGTTCGCCGTGGCTTTGCAGCACATAGCCGCCGGGCTGGGCCACGCCGAATCCCAGAACGTAAACAATGCCAGCCGCAGGGACCGTCACTGTGTCCCCGCCGAGGATCGGGATGTTGTAGACGGAATCTCCAGACTCGAGCAAATCGCGGATGCGCACGGTTATTTTTTGCTCGTCGGGCTGCGAGTTGGCCGTGGCGCTCGCGGGCTCAACCTTCGCCACATCCGGCTTGTTCGTGCGCGTGACGATCACGACGTCCCCCGCCGTATCCGAGACGCCTCCGGCCGCCGCCAAAACCTCAAGCAACGTGGTTGGCCGCACAACCTGATACACCATGGTGTGGTTTACGGCGCCCACCACCGATACCGGCTGGCTGTTCTGCTCTCTTACGAATACGGAGACCTGTGGGTGCGAGACTAGGCCATTCTCGATCAACAATCGTTCGATCTCCGTCTCAAGTTGAAACGGAGTCTTCCCCGCCGCCAGGATTCTGCCGGGCACAAGCGGATAGCTGATCTCCCCGGTGTCGCTTACTCGAACGTCGCGAGAAAGCTCCGGCACATCAAACACGTCGACATGCAGCAGATCTCCGCTCCCGATCGGTGTATCCGTCGGGTGAGCTTGAGCTTGCGCAGCGAGCTGTTGGATCTTTTGGTTCGTTTGTTGAGGGGTTTCGTCCGTTTTCTGACAGTAAGCCACCGGCAAAAAAAGTATCACGCAGACGACGGCCAACCAGAAAGGCTTCGCCCAAAACCCGTCCGAAACCCGACGGCTTCTAAAAACCATCGGTAGAGGTGACCCCGAAAAGACTATGCCTAGGCCCCGCGTCCATGTCAATCGGGCGATTCCTCGGAGCGTCTCGCCGTTCGCTTAGGCAGTTGCGGCCCTGCCATAGCGCTTTGCAGCTCGTTCCATACCGGAAGCTCCGGCGGCGAGGTCTTGTGGAGTCATGGCCGGCCGGACCGTTATCTTCGCGTTGAAAGCAAGAAACCACGGCTCGGCAATGGCTGGCAACTGCGACGATTCCTTCATGTCAAAGAATATGTATCCGGTGCGCTCTCCACCGTCTTCGGCGAAGTACGCAGCTTCGGGCTTCAGTTCGTCCAGAATGCTCTTGATCGTGCTCTCCAGGCTGCCAGCTCGAGCCGCGGCATTCCCTGCTTCCACGGGTATCGAAATCTTGAGTAACATGCGCATTTTTTCAGACCCCTCCCTGGGCGGCCGCATTATACACGTCCCTGCACGAAGAATACGGCAGCTCCCGCTGAATCGTTTCGCCGAGCACCGTGGCCTGCGCGGTCGGGCGATGACGAGATCAAACCTTGCAGGCGCCGGGACAAATTCGCTTCGCGGGCTTATTCCCAGCCAGTTTTCGAGTTGTACGGCATCGTGAAGCCCATGGCTTCGATCTCGTGAATCTTGCCGTCTCGAATCTTGAAGATGTGAGCGGCAGGAAGATCGAACGGCTTGAAGTTCATATCTACATGATCGACGCCGGGCACGCCGACGATTTTGACCACCTTCTCATCCATCGGTTGGCGAAATTGAGAGAGGCCAAATACGAGACCGGTTTCGGGATCCGCAATTTCCACGCGGCGCGGCTCGATGCGCTTGATGTAGTCGAACGTGTGGGTATTCAATTGACGCTCACATCCCATAGCGCCCAGTGTTCCGAAGCCTGGCTTTGCCGGCGGCGGGTTCCCGGTGGTCTGCATTCCGTTCTCATGGCGGACGCAATCGCCGGCGAACGGCGCATGATTGGCATCAGCAGTGACGAGCGCCTCGTAGTACGATGCCCCGATCTTCAGCATCTGGTCGCGCGGAATGCGCTGGTCGGGAGGCACTGTAGCCAGCAGGCCGGGGCGCGGCGTCTTCAAGTTAGCCAGATTTCTTGCCATGAGGTTGCGAGCTATCAGGTGCTCCGCTTCAGTAATCTTGCCGTTGCGAATCTTTAGCCGCAGAGCCAGCTCTATGGGCTTGCCCTTTTCCTGCATGACGCCCAGGAAGCCGACCTCTTCGGAGACAGGATCAGGCACGTAAATCTTGAAAGTCGTCGGCACAGCGGATGCGGTCTTCCAGAGACCGTCGCCCGGATGCATGGGGACCGTGTTTTCGACAAACTTAACATTCGGGGCAAATGAGACCTTCGAGGGATCGTGGGCGACTAGCGCGGCGAGGTACTTATCCACCGTGTTCTTCAGGCAGGAGCGATTGCACTGAGCCGTTGCAGCTTTTGCCGGCTGTGCAAGGGCCAAAATACCCATCAATGCAACCAGGGACGCAACTGCTTTAGCCAAGGATCTCAATAGTGTTCCCCCATTCACGCCGCGCAAGCGGCAATGCTTGTCGCGATTTTGACGATCAAACCTATGAAGAATGGACGTAGGCTCACGCTTTTGGTTTCGTCACCGGCAAAATTCTGCCGCTCCGCAACGCGCGGCTTACGAAGGTTGGGCGCGCTTGCCTTTCTGCCACAGCTCGGCGCTGGCAATGCGCGCGCCCTCCACCAGCGATTCGAATTTCGCCCACATGACGGAGGGAGCCGCACGCTGGATGAATTGCGCCTGGGCGAATCCGCAGTCTGTGCCGGCGATAACGTTTTCGCGTCCAACGATCCGGGCAAACCGCAGGATGCGATCGGCGACGAGACGTGGATGCTCCACAGTCATCGTATGGTGAGTGACAACACCCGGAATTAGAATCTTTCCAGCCGGCAACTTCTTTTCTTCCCAAACGCGCCATTCGTGCTCATGCCGCGGGTTTGCCGCTTCGATCGAGTACGCGCCCGCGCGAACGCTAAGGATGAACCCGACAATTTCCTCGAGCGGCGCGTCCGCAAGATGGGGAACATGCCAACTGCCAAAGCAAACATGGTAGCGAACTCGATCTTCGGGGATGCCCTGTAGAGCATGATTGAGGGCCTCAATACGGAGGCCGGCCCACTGGCGGTACTTTTCCGGACTTTGCTCGACATAGTGGTCGTACATGTTGGCCAGCACAGCGTCGTCTATCTGCACAATCACGCCGGCCTCGTAAATGGCGCGGTATTCCTCACGCAGGGCGTCCGCGATGGCGTACACGTACTCTTTTTCCGTGGGATAGTATTCGTTGACGCCGTCGTACGCGGAGCTCGCTGGAGCGACGACGGGAAGAAACGCCTCTTCGACGTTGACCGACTTCAACGCGGCCTTCAGGTTTCGAATATCGCGATCGATATTCGTGTGGTCGCGATATTTGATCGGGCCGATGCACGCTTCGGTGGCCACTCCTTTCGACATCCACGGGAATTCAGCAGCCATCACCTCAGGGAACCGGTCGCGGTCGCGTCCCAACCAATAAACAGGGTGCAACTGATCGGGCCGATGTTCGAATCCGGTGATCCGTTCGAGAATGTAATTTGACCAGCTGGATTTGCCAAATTCACCGTCGTTGACGATGTCAATGCCAGCCTTGGCCTGCATCCTCACGATCTCGGCGACGGAATCTCGCAAGAAATCCTCATAGCGCTTCTGATTTTCGGGAGATTTCGGCGCTTCCTCGGCCAGATCGCGAAGCTTCTGCGGACGGACGATGCTGCCGACGTGGGTGGTGAGAATTCGATTTTCGCTTCGTTTCATGGATTCGGATTTCCGATCTTCGCCAGAATCTCAGGCGCGAGCCGTTGCCGTTTCAGGAGCAACAATCGGTTCAAGTGTCGCGAGAATTTCCTCGCGGCGGTCTTCGAACCATGGAGGAAGATGAAGCTTCTTACCCAAGGTCGCCGCGGGTTCGTCTTTTTCAAAGCCGCCAGGAACATTGCAGCAGCACTCGACCAAAATGCCGCCGGGCGAGCGAACGTACATTGAGTGAAAATAGTAGCGGTCCTTGATCTCGGACGCGTCCGTGTAGCCAAGTTCTTCGTAAATAGCCTTCTGCGCGGCCATTGCCTCATCGTCGGCGACCCACAGCGCGATGTGGTGGACTGTTCCGGCGCCGAAGGTCCAACTACCCGGAGCACGATCCGGCTCATGCAAAAGGACCAGAGTCTTATTCGCGCCGCCGCTGCCAATCTCGAAACGATGATAGCGACCATCCACGCCCGTCTTGCGGAAACCGAGCGCTTCGGTGAGAAATTTTTCCTGTTCGCTCACATCGCGCACGGATAGCACGGTCCCGTAAAATCCGCGCACGGACTCAGCCTGACCAATTTCCGGCGTCGACCAGCCAATTCTTTGATCGTCCTTGTCCTCCAAGACCTCGAAAGTCATTCCGACGGGGTGGTTGAACCGGATGAAGCGCTGTCCGAAGCGCTCCTCAATGGGACCGTGGTCGACTTTGTGGCGCTTAAAGTGTTGCTGCCAAAACGAGAGTGCGTCCTTGGTTACGGTGTAAGTAATCGATTGCACCTGGCCGGATCCCCGACGCCCCACGAGGCGATTGTAGGGGAAGGTGGTCATGATCGACCCAGGTTCGATATTTGCATTCGAATAGTACAAATGGTAATGGGGAAACCGGCCATCCATCAGAATGGTCTGCTTGGCTAGGCGCTGACCCACAATCCCGGTGAAGAAATTCACGTCTTCTTGCGCGCCGCCGGCACAGGCGGTGATGTGATGATATCCGGTAGCCGGATAGTTCATAGGGGCCTCCTAGCTGGGCGATCGGTCGCGATGGGTTCCGAGGGATTCGTAGGATTCACTGTGAGACGATCCTGTTTTGCGGCCCACCGGGGACTGAGCGCGCTGCGCTACTTACTACAACTTTCCTTTTGGTGTCAACATCAAGTGCATACAAATCGGCTACCCGTGGCCGATATTTCGGCACACCGAGGCGATTCAGGGTGACACGAAGAATCCTTGCATACATTCATTGACAACCGCAAGCATTGACAGCCACAGGGAAAGTTACTATGTTTTGGCGCGGTAGATAAGAGGGGATCATATGAAGGTAGGGATATTCTTTGAAGCAGCAATGACCGCCATCATCCGAGCACAGATTGCCATTTTGCCAATTTTGCTGCTGTTGCTCTCGACCAGCGTGTTTGCCGGCGCTGCTTTTGGCCAGATGGATCCGTCGGGAATGTGGGCACCTCTATTTTACGTGGACGTCCCTGAACGGCTGGCAGGAGCGGAGATTGGCGATTACCTGGGGCTTCCCATCAACGCGGCGGCGAGACTGAGGGCCGATACCTGGGACGCCACGCTAGTGGAGTTGCCAGAGAATCAGTGCAGGGAGCACGGGTCAGACTACGGATGGCGCGGTCCCTCGGCTTTGAGAATCTGGAAGGAAGTAGACAAAGCTACGCAAAAAGTGATCGCGTATCACACGCACCTCTCCGCTTATGGTGCCGAGCAAACAATCTGGATGGACGGGCGCCCGCAGCCGCCGGCTTATGCGCGCCATACCTGGGAGGGATTTTCGACTGGGCATTGGGAGGGCGATACGCTCGTAGTCGAAACGACGCACCTCAAAGAAAATTGGCTTGGGCTAAACGGCGTACCCCGCAGCGATTTGGCCACAGCTAGCGCTCATATTATGAGGCATGGGAATTATCTGGCGGTCACGGCGATCACGTATGATCCCGTGTACCTTACAGAACCTCTGGTTCGGACGACAGATTTTCTCTATAACCCGCAAGAGCAGATGGCGCCGTGGCCCTGTGAACCTGTGGACGAGGTGGACCGCCCGCCAGGCGTCGTACCGAACCACTTACCGGGCACGAACAAATTTCTCGATGAGTTCGCGCGGAGATATGGAGTTCCCTTTCAGGCAACTAGGGGCGGTGCGGAAACCATGTATCCGGAGTACCAGTTGAAGCTAAAAGATATGCCGATCCCGCCGCCACTCTCGAAGAAAAAGCCGGCCCAGTAAATAAGACACTAAGTGGCGGCAAGCTTGGGCGACAGGCGTACCGGCTTCTCCGGGCTCACTTATGAACTTGCGCTTGGCTTGTGCGCCAGCCCTCGGCGTATTGCGTGCGTGCGACTTCCGAGTAAGGCACAGGGCTCACTATCGCGCGAATTTTCGTCTGCACGTGAGCTTCGACGGTTGGTTTCGACGATCCACCGCCCTCCTCACCCCAGACGAACGTCACCTCGGTGCCAGGCTCGGCGTATTCTTCCTTGAGAATCGCCAACGTAAGCATTTTGCCTTCATTCGCGCTGTAACCGCACCACGTTGAGATTCCCGCCAGTTTGCCGTCGCTCATGACCTTGTCGTAAGGCAGCGTGGCGTAAACGGCGGACGGAAAATCGAAATACTTTGCCCGATCCTTCTTCTGAAACATGGTGTGGATCGCACGGGTCACATCGTCGCTATCCAGCGCAAGCGTTACTTTTTTCCGTTGGGGTTGTTTGGCCATCTTCTCAAGCGCTTCTCGCCCGATGAAATCGTGGTCGAACTTCAGGATCGGACCGTAACCTAGGTCCCAGGGATTCAGATAATAATCTTCAATATTATTCGAGTCGAAGCTGCCGCCCAGCGAGGCGATCGCTTCGTAAGTGTTTGCGGAGAGCCACTGCCGGTATGGCTTCATTTTCTCGCCGCTGTAAATTGCGGGCATAGGAGAGGGAATCCATCCTGATTCGAGTGTATTCGACGAATATGCCCTCGCACCCACCAGCCGGAGGCCAAATTCTTTTCCAGCCTCAACGATCGCGGCCTTCACCGCTTCGCCGTCTTCCCAGGGGCCAAACAACTCCCACCCCGGTTGCCCAACCATCCCGTGCCGGAGTGCATGCACCTTTCGTCCTGCCATCTCGATCGTTGTAAGGTGGAAAAACTTGAGCTCTGGCGCGGGTCTCCCCATCACCTTTTCCGTCAGCTTCATTGCATTCGGACCTTGCAGCTGATAGCGGTACACCTTCCGAACCACGGAACCCTTCTGTGCGACTGCTCGTTCGTCGCGTTCGAATTTCACATTGTATTTTCCGATTTGGCCGTTGTATTGAACCCAATTGTGAACTGAGGGACGTCCGACAAGATTGAACAGATCCTTGTCGAGGTAGAAAAGGATTACGTCGCCGATCACGTAGCCATCGTAGTTACAGGGGACGAACTGCTTCGCCCTGCCTGGCTCGAAACCTTTGAAACTGTTGATGCCCAGGTTTGAAAGCAGCCTGAGCGCATCGGGGCCCGAAACGTACATATCCTCCATGTGATACGACTGGTTGAACAAAACGCAGGCCTGCTGCCAGGCACGCTGCTCGTCTCGCCAGTTGGAATATTCAGGGGGAACCACGGGATATACGTAAGGGCCAGTCTGCGAATTTCGCAACAGCATTACCGGATTCCCAACAGCTTGCAAAAGGTCTTCCAGGCTCTTGTGGCTCACTATTTCTCCTCGGTCTCGATGAAGTCCGCAGAAAGATAAGGGATTAGCGAAGCCCTGTCAATCCAATTGTATCTCCATTGCATACTGCTGTGGCCACAGTTCATTCTGGCCCCGTCCCTTTGTTTTGGCTCATTTGGGAACATACTATAGACAGTACTAGGCTTAATAGAAACAGAGCCGAACCGAATCGAAGCCCCCGGATGCCAAAACGAAGCAGAAATGTATACACATTTATCTTGACAACGACATTCGTTCGGTAGTATCACCCGCCACACAGAGTGTGTGGCGTAGGGGTGCGACACACCTGACTTTCAAGATTCCTGCGGCATTGAGGAGGGTGGGTAAATGTCAAAGGGCTCCAGTTCGACTAAGTGTGTCTGGATGTATGTGTGTCTGGCCGTGCTTGCGCTTCTGATTGGCGCGGGACGGGTGCAAGGCCAGGCGGAGACAGCCACAATTTCTGGCACCGCGACAGATCCTTCGGGCGGTGCGCTCGCCGGGGCCCGTATTCAGGTGACAAACATTGGAACGAACATCTCGCAATCGACCACCACGGATGCTCAGGGGCGTTACTCGATCGCCCAACTGCCGGTCGGCAGCTACCGTTTGGAGGCCTCGCTGTCCGGCTTTAAGAACGTCGTACATGGCGGCGTCACCCTCTCTGTCGGTTCAACCCTTGTTGTCGATTTTTCGCTGCCGGTCGGCGAGGTAAATCAAACCGTCAATGTCGAAAGCGACGTTTCGCGCGTAGAAACGGAGACGTCTGAAGTCTCCACCCTCATCAGCCCGCAGCAGATGCGTGATCTCCCGCTCAATGGCCGCAACTTCGAGCAGTTGATCACTCTCGCTCCTGGCGTGTCGACGGTGGGTGCGGCGCTCAATGCCGTGACCGGCCGACTGTATGGGATGCAGGACAATTATTCAGTTGCCGGTTCCAGGCCCACCGGGCAAATGTTCTTGCTGGATAATACCGATATCCGCGACTTCTGGGAGCACGGCACCGGGTCCGGCTATGCTGCCACGTCTCTCGGCGTCGAAGCCATTGGCGAATTTCAGGTTCTGACCAACACGTATACCGCGCAATTCGCCGGCAACGGCGCCGTGATCAACGCGACGTCGCGCTCCGGAACCAATGATCTTCATGGCGGCGCGTATGAGTTCTTTCGCAACAACGTTCTGGACGCTCGCGATATAGTCGACCCGGTCACCGGCCCGCCACCCTTCAGACGCAATCAATTTGGCGGTGATCTGGGCGGTCCGATCAAGAAGGACAAACTCTTCTTCTTCGGAAACTACGAGGGTCTCCGGCAAAGTCTTGCTACGACGACCGACATCTTTCTGCCCGAGCCTTACACGGTGCAGGGGATGCTTCCATGCAGCCTCGATTACACCGACACCAGGGACCTGCACTCCATCGACCTCGGCCAACAGTACACAGGCGGGAGTCTCTGATTGGAGCCGTTCCAGGAGCGAACACAACGTCGGAGCGAATCGCGGCGCTGTATAGCCTTTGCCAAGGGTGCAAACAGATTACGCCGACGATAGGGACCGTCAACACGAACCTCCCCGGGAACTGCCTTACGATAGGCTGCGATCTGGGGGGATATTACGAGACCGCGGCCGCGCCGCCCCTGACCATCGATGAAAGCTACTACATGGGGCGCGTGGACTACACGCTCGGGGCGAATGATTCTCTCTTTGCCCGCTTCACCTTCGATAACGCAAACATCGGCGACCCGCGCGATCCGTACGAAATCTTCCCTGAAACGGATCACACTCGGAACCAGTTTCTTACGATCACGGAAAGGCACGTTGCTTCCGCCACGCTGGTAAACTCGATTCACTTCGGCTTCGTTCGGAACAACGAAAACTCCTCGGCTCAGCCCGCCCTTACGGCTGCCCAGATCTCGAAGGCGAATGCGTTCAGTTCCGCACTAGGCGGGCCGGCTATCACCAGTGATCCTTTGCACTTCGTGGACACCCAGCCTGGCGAATTGGCGCGCCAGGACGGCCAGCAGGGTGGCTTCCAGTTGGTCATCTTCCCTATTGGCCCTGACCCGAATCGGCCCGATGAGATTGTTCAAAACAAGTTCAGCGGCGGCGACGACGTTACTTGGACTCATGGTGCCCATAGCCTGAGGATCGGCGTAGTCGTTACCCGAGTACAGACCCAGAATCTCCAGACGGCTTACTCCAATGGCGGTGTGTTTCTTTCCTACGCCGTACCTGGCCCGGTCTATGGTGGCCAGTTTTGGCTTAGCGGAACGCCGTTCCTGGCGTTCGCCGTGCCAACAGTTCCAGCTTTGAACAACGCGACCCGATACTTCCGAGAAATCATGTTCGCTCCGTACATCCAGGATGACTGGAAAGTAAGCTCACGGCTCACGTTGAACCTCGGCTTCCGCTACGATGGCGACACCAATCCGGTGGGCTGGGCTTTCCCTCATCAGCCCATGACAACACTTGTCGGCTCGTTCCTTCCTCCCGTAGGTCCCGTTGCGCCTCCGGCGGGCCTTCCTGTCTTTACGAACGTCAGGCACGTTTTTGCCCATAACATCAATGCCCTCAATTTCGAGCCGCGGATTGGATTCGCTTTCGATCCCTTCAGGGACCACAAGACTTCGATCCGCGGAGGCGTCGGCGTTTTCGATGATCCCACGTCGGGCCGACTCTGGGAGTCGAACTTTATCAATACGGCTCCTTCCGGGTCCTCGTTTCTTGTTTTCCCCAGCTTCCCGAATATTTGCGCAACCGGGTGTAACCCTCCGGGCGCCGTAAGCGAGTTTGCCGGCGTGACGTATCAGCCTGATGGTGTATCTCCGTACCAGATCACGTACAACTTAAACGTGCAGCGTGAATTGTGGCCCGCCACGGTTTTGTCGGTCGGCTATGTCGGTTCTGTGTCGCGGCACCTTTGGACGCAGGGGGACATCAATCCACCGATGTGCACCACGTATCCGAACTGCACGGCACTGCCACAGATCCCAGCGTCGTACCCGACCACCTCGAATGGGACCTTCACCGTGACGAATGCCTGTGAGTTTCCCACCCAGACCACTTGTTATGGAAGCGGCGTGCAATTCCCATTGCCTGCACCCTTCGCTCAAACCGGCCCGCGAATCAACGGGGCGTTCGGATCATTGATTCAGGCCTACAACACAGGGGCGTCATCCTACAACTCCCTGCAAGTCGCCCTCAACCACCAGTTCGCGCGAAACTTTGTCGGTCAGTTCAACTACACTTGGTCCCAGTGCATTGACGACGGATCTTTTGCCTCATCTCTCGAGGAATTTGCCCAACTGGTCGTGGATCGCTACAACGAGCGGTATGCCTACGGGGACTGCACCTTCGACATCCGCCACAACATCAGCGCGAATGTCCTTTATTCCCTGCCTTTCAAGGGGAACCGGTTCATCGAGGGATGGCAGATCTCGTCAATCGTCGGAATTCACACCGGGTTGCCACTGAACGTCTACAACAACAGTCTCACGGCAACCGATCCCGCGTTCTTGGGGACCCAATGGGGTTCGCAAGCAAATTACACCTTCGCACCCGGGTGCCATCCCAACCACCTCCTCAAGCAGAGGATCAACGCGACGACCATCCAGTGGTTCGATCCCGCATGCTACGAGGCAACTGCTCCCGGGTTCTTGGGTAACGTCAAGCGAGACAGCCTGCCCGGGCCGGGTACGCTCGACGCGGACATTTCGATCACCAAGACCACGAAGATTACGGAGAGGCTGAACGTGCAGTTCCGCGCGGAGTGTTTCAACTGCGTCAATCACTTCAACGTCGGAGGGACCGGAGCGGGCATACTCGGTGAAATCAATGCACCCGGCGGTACTACCGGGCAAACCACGTTCTCGCAATCGCCGGTCGTAACGCCCCGGCAGATTCAGTTTGCTCTTAAGTTTGATTTTTAACCCCCCACCCAAAAACCTTGGCGAAGCCGGCGGTTTAGGCTTCGCCAAGGTTTTTCAATAATTAGCGAGGTCGCATTTGTCAGGGGGAGCATCAGTCGGCGAACGCGCATGCGAATCCGTCCTGCACTGAACAAATCGTGTGCTAGCGGGGGCCAAACATGAAAATGCGAGAGGTGATTCTAAGGGCCATCGCGAAAACGATTACTTGGGATCAAGCTGCAGACATTCTTGGAATGTCGCATTCAGCGATGTGGCGCCTGCGAGGCCTCTATCAGAGGAGAGGCTACGACGGCTTCTGGGTGCGAGCGACGCGAAAACCAGGTGGACTGCCTGTACCTCTTTCGGACTTGGAAAAAGTTCTGCTGCTCTACCAACAGAGGTATTCTCACCTCGACCCACGTTCCTTCCAGAAAATACTAGGTAAGAAGCATTCAATTCATCTCGACTGTGACTGGTTATCGCAAGCTCTCCGCGAGTCAGGACTTACCTCTAACAGTCAAACCCATCCGGAACACGACTAAGGAACGGGCTTGTCTATCGGATGTGCTCCTTCGGCTGGTCGAATCGTGCGCTTGGCATTGACACGCTGCAATTAAACCTTCTCGGGCAGATCTGCAACTTCGATCAAGATTCCTCTGACTTAATCCGTTACAGCCAATCGAAATCGCGCTTTCGCGCGAAAACGGCGACAGCGATTGCTTGCGCGTTGTAGAGTTGATAACATCCGCCGTGATCGTCGGGCGTCTGTTATCTTCCACGGGAAGGAAAGGCTTTCTCGGCGGTCTCGTCCTCGGCCGAGTACATTCGGAATGGAGGGCAGGGACCACTAACTCTGCTCTAGCTGAACATAGCGTGCAAAATGGCCGGTAAAAACTCACGAGTGATCGTAAGAATTCGCGAGATGATCTTGCATGGTGAGCTCACGCCCGGTCAACGCGTAAGAGAAGTAGAACTCGCTGCCAAGCTGGGAGTTTCCCGGACCCCCGTGCGCGAATCCCTGCCTATCCTCGCCCAGGAGGGAATGCTAACCCAGCTCGATACACGCGGATTCGTGGTGCGCGCGTTCACACCTCAAGAGATTATGGATGCGATTGACGTTCGCGGCGTTCTCGAAGGACTAGCGGCCCGCATGCTGGCCGAGCAAGGACCTCCCCGCCGACTCATACAGTTGCTGCACGAATGCCTGCGCGAAGGTGATGAGATTTTCGCCAAGCGACACCTGCTCGAATCCGACGAGGCTCGATATGGCGAGATGAACAAACAGTTCCATTTACTGATCATTGAGGGGGCGGGAAGTAGGGTGATTGCAGACGCGATTGAACGCAATGGTCGAATTCCGTTCGCGGCGGCACACGCAATCGCATTCGACAATGTCAACCTGCCAAGAATGTACGACTATCTGAATGCTGCACATCGTCAGCATCACGCGATCGTTCAAGCACTGGAAAACGGAGAAGGAGCTCGTGTCGCGGGCTTGATGTACGAGCACGCATACTCTACGAAAGCCAGCATCAATATGGTTCGAAAACCGCTCGTTGCAACTTCAGACGACAAAGCACATCCAAGGGAACCGGCCAAAAACTCCAATCCTTGACTTCCCACGGGGCCCTTGCGATTGAGCGGCCTGAGACATAGGTAACACATTGTACCGGACACATGGGTGACACTTCCTCCCGTAATAGGGAGGGAGAGATGCCTTGGAAGGAGTGTTCGGTGATGGATGAAAGAATGCAGTTTGTGGCTCGCCGGCTAGCCGGCGAGGCGATGGCCGACCTTTGCAGAGAGTTTGGGATCTCTCGCAAGACCGGTTACAAGATCTTCGATCGTTATCAGGAATGTGGTATTCAGGGGCTCACCGACAGAAGCCGGCGTCCGTATCGCTACGCCAACCAACTTCCTTTTCAGGTAGAGAACTTCATTCTGAACGTGAAGGGTGAGCACACCACCTGGGGTGCTCGCAAAATTCGCGATCGCTTGATCCGCAGGTTCTCTGGCATTCCCATTCCCGCCAAGAGCACCATCCATGCCGTACTCGATCGCCACGGTCTGGTCCAGCGGCGTGGCCGTGTGCGCCGTCATGCGCAAGGCACTCCGTTGTCTCTGGGACAGCGGCCCAATGAACTCTGGTGTACCGACTACAAGGGCGAGTTCTTGCTGGGCAATCACCAATACTGCTATCCGCTCACCGTCACCGACCACGCCAGCCGTTTTCTTCTGACTTGTGAGGCGCTTTCTTCGACCCGGGAAGATTACGCTCTCACTGTGTTTGAACGGCTTTTTAAGGAGCGCGGCCTGCCGGCCAACATCCGCAGCGACAACGGCGTGCCTTTCGCTTCCGCACATGCTTTATTCAACTTGAGCAAGCTGGCGGTCTGGTGGCTTCGCCTCGGCATTGGCATCGAACGCATCCAGCCAGGGCATCCGCAGCAAAACGGCCGTCATGAACGCATGCATCTCACTTTGAAGAAAGAAGCCACCAAGCCCGCTGCCGCCAATTGCCTTCAACAGCAGGCCCGGTTCGACCAGTTTATCGAGGTCTTCAACCACGAGCGTCCGCACGAAGCTCTGGACATGAAATGCCCGGCAGAGGTCTACCAGCCTTCCCCACGCCCCTACACCGGATTACCAGACCTCGACTATCCCTTCCACGACCAAACCATCGTGGTCACCCGTTGCGGTCGCATCTGCCTGGGACGCAAGAAAATTAATTTCAGCCAGGTCTTTGCGGGCCAGGCTGTCGGCATCAAAGAAGTTCACGACGACATCTGGCTGGTGAGCTTTATGGATTATGATCTGGGGTACTTCGATCTGGAGACGCGAGTGCTCGAACCGCTCGAAAATCCGTTCGGCCCAAAAGTGTTACCCATGTCTTAGGTACGCTGTGTAACCCATGTCTCCGGGCTGGACCCCCGGAGAAGTGGCGCGCCCGGAGGGATTTGAACCCCCGACCTTGTGCTTCGGAGGCACACGCTCTATCCAACTGAGCTACGGGCGCGCATGAAAGAGCATCGCGATTTTACCTGCTTTTGACGCATCAACCAAATTCAGGAAGCTCCTCCAAGCCACGCGACACTTCCGCGGCCTGCAGCCAGTTGCCGTCATCATCGCCAAGCTACAATGACGCGAGTGGTATAATTCCGGTCCGCATCCGATGACTGAATCTTTTAGCACCCACTGGCTGGAGCTGGCCGGCGCACGCGGCGGGCGCATTCTGGCCATCGTGGTAATCGCGATTGTTTTGGCTCGCGTGCTGAAGGCTTTGACTTCTCGCCTGGTGAAGCTTTCAAAGGGACCCAGCCGTGTGGCACTGATCCGCGAGCAGCAGACGCGGACAATGGCAGGCGTGCTGTACAGCATCGGCGCCATTGTAATCGCAGCCGTCGCTGCGCTGATGGTTCTTCCGGAATTGGGATTCGACGTGACGCCCTTCGCAGCCGCTGCTGCGGTCGGTAGCCTGGCGTTCGGTTTCGGCGCGCAGAGCTTAGTGAAGGACATGATCAATGGCTTCTTCGTCGTCTTCGAGGATCAATACGTTGTCGGCGATATCATCCAGGTGAACGGCGAAACTGGGCGCGTGGAGTATCTAACCTTGCGCCGCACTGTGTTGCGCAACGCCAGCGGCGCGATCGTGACCATACCGAACTCGCTTGTGGGACAGGTAGCGAACATGAGCCGCGATTGGTCACAAGTGTTCGTGGACGTAACTGTTCCCTCGGACGAAATGGTGGGGCGCGCCCTGGCAACACTGGAAAAAATGGCAAGCGATTTCCGCGAAAGCGCGGACTGGTCCGCGGCGGTGGTGGACGGTCCGCGGGTGCTGGGCGTAGAATCGCTGTCGCTGGATGGAACAGTATTGCGGCTTCAAGTCCGAACGGCACTCAACCGAAAAGATGACGTGGCACGAGAACTTCGTAGGCGAATCAAGTTGGCCTTCGAGGAATCGAGCATCCCGCTGCGTCACACGCACCAAGTGCAGCTGAACGGCGAAGTGCCGCAGCCAATTCAACGATAGCTATCCAAGGAGGCCTAGATGGCAGAAGTAACACACGAGCAGGTGAATCTAATGCTGCGCTTATACGACACGCGCCGGGAGGCCCGGCTCCGCGAAGCCCGAGACTGGTACATGAGCAATTTTCATCCGACAACGATCGAAGAGATGCAGCAGCAGTGCCCACCCGGAAGCGAGGAAAACGCTTCGATGCGCATGGTGATCAGCTACTGGGAAATGGTGGCGAACATCGTGAACCGCGGCTTGATCGACGAAGAATTCTTTTTCGAGAATTCCGGTGAGCAGTGGATGGTATGGGAACGGTTGAAGCCAGTGGTCGGTACCATGCGAACGCGCTATAAGAACCCCCGCCAATTCGGCCAGCTTGAGGAGCATGTGAAGCGTCTGGAAGCCTGGCGCGAAAAGCGCGCCCCTGGCACTACGGAGGCAATGCGCCAAATGATGGCGCGCCCCGGACAAGCAACAGCGCCCCAAGCGAAAACCGCCGCGGATTGATGGATAGCGGCCCTCGGCCGCCGAATGAAGCGAGTTCACTCAGAGCCTTTTGGCGAACTCGCTTCATTTCAGCGGAGGTTCGTTGGAGGCGCGGGTGGGAATCGAACCCACGCGTAAAGGTTTTGCAGACCTCTCCCTTACCTCTTGGGTACCGCGCCTCGGACGCACAGTATAGCGAAACTCGTTGATCTTTCAGCCTGCAATCCATCTCCAAGACGAATTTGGAAACGGCAAAATAAGTATCAAGCCGGCTTCTCCTCAGGCCAAGTTCGCGCTAGAGTGGTTTGATCGATCCGCTAATGCATAATTTTTTGAGGCATTGCGCATGACCCTTACCGTTTGGCTTTTGGCCGGTTTACTGGTTACCGCGCTGATTGCCGCTTTGCTTTGGTCCGCGAGCCGCCGGTCGGAGATGCAGCTATCCGCCATCCGCCAGGAGATGCAAAACTCGATCGCGACGCAGGGCCAAAATATGTCGGCGCAGATGACCCTCCTCGTTCAAGCAATCACCCAGCAACTGGGGCAAGTCCGCCAAGAAGTGCAAACGGGAGTCGCATCCACGGGCCAGCTCGCAGCCGCTGCACAGCGAGATGTTTCGGCACGTCTGGAATCGTCCACGGAAGCGATCGAGCGGATGAGCCGGCAAATCGGCGAGATGCACCAAACCAGCCAGGATCTTTCGAAGACCACCTCCATGCTCCAAGGAATTCTGAGCGGAGTAAAAACGCGGGGGGCACTCGGCGAAACCATGCTGGAAACGCTACTCGCGGACGCACTGCCGCAGAACGCGTATGCGATGCAGTATCGTTTCGCATCGACGGGTTCAATAGTGGATGCGATCGTTCGCAGTGGCGAACGCATGCTGTGCATTGATTCAAAATTCCCAATCGAGGCGTACCGGCGATTGGTGGAAACTGGTGACGAAGCGCGCCGCGATTTTTCAATTGCCGTTCGCAAACACGCCGATTCCATCGCTGAAAAGTACATTCTTCCGCAAGAGCACACGCTCGATTACGCGCTGATGTTCGTACCGTCCGAGGGCGTGTATTACGAACTGGTGATGGCTGAGGATTCGAAATATGGGCGACTGGAAGAATACTGCCGCGCCAAACGTGTGTTCCCAGTGTCGCCAAACGCTTTCTGCGCCTTCTTGGGAGCTGTTGCGATGAGTTTGCAGGGCCAGAAGCTGGAAGAAAACGCGCGGCATCTGCTTGCTTCCCTGGCGGGCCTAAAACAACAAATGGACACATTTGCCGGCATCCACGAAAAACTCGGCACGCATCTTCGTTACGTTCAGCAGAACTACGAGGAGGCCGACAGCAAATTGAATCGCGTGCGGAACTCACTCGAGCAAATGTCTCAAGGGGCTTTGACTGAAACGCTGCCGAAGACGCTCGAACCCGTTCCGACCGAACAAGACTGAGGCGGCGGTCCGGTTGCATCCGAGCGGCACCTCCCTCCTAGAGCGCTCCTCGAGCCGCATCCAGTAGCGTGCGCAAATCGCCAGCCATCGTTCGTGTGGCGATTCGGTCGAGGGCAGTTTGGACATTTTCAACAGCGCTGGGGTGGCGCTCCAAACGAGATGCCAGCTCGGAAATTCGGCCGCGAGAGTCCTCCGTGGCCAAGGACTCGGCTGCCATGAGAAATCTGCGAGCAGCAGGAACGTTCGGCGCGGACATCAGGCGTGCGCGCAAGGAGTAATCACCCGAGGTGATCGCCTGCACCTTTATTTCCGCTACATTCGTGGCTCCTCCGGAGGTGGTCAGCAGCCGGGTATCTCCTCCTTCGAATCGAAGGACCCCCGGACTGCTATCTTCCACCACAAGCCTTAGGGGTTGAGTGGAACCAGCCGCACGAACGGCAAGCTTTCCTTTTTGCCCAGGTTGAAGTGCCGGACTCGGCGCTACGAATTGGAGAGACACGAGCGTCGTCGCGGCGTCCCAACGGACGCCAGGGGCCTGTACTAAAACAGTGGCGGGTCCCGTTGCGGAGTTCGGCTCCACAAGCACAACCACACAAACCGGAGACGCCGCGAGGATCACCGCAGGTTTGCCGTTTATGCGCACGCTGTTTGCATCGGCCTCGCTATTCAGTCCAGGCCCGCAAATCCAAAAGCGGTCACGCACGGAAACTACGGGCGGCAGGGAGACGGATTTTGGTTCGCTCGCGCCCGCAGCCGGATCGATCAGCGCCGCCGCGGAAGCGCCGGAAGCCTTCGCTAACAGATAATCATCAGAGGGCGGCACGGTAAAAAGAGCGCGGCCGGTGTGATCGGTTGTGACGCTTAGGCCATCGCCCAGGTCCACTTTTACTCCGGCCGCCAATTTTCCGTCCACACCCAGAACACCGAGGGTCGCCGGATGGCCGGCCATGAGTTCCGGGGGGAGCACGATGGTAACCATCCAGGTGTTGGAGACGCTCGGCTGGATTTGCGACGCAAGAGTCCGGGTGAAAAGAATGCCGCAGCACAAAGTCAGTCCTAGGATTGCGTTTACAATGATATTGCGGATGATGTAAGGCGGCGCATATCGCTGGAGACGAGGCTCGCTTCTCATAACTCGTCAATCATCCAAACGCACCACGAAGGTAGTGAAGCGGTCCGAGGAGTGCAATTGCCCGGCAAATTGGCGCGCAGCATCCTGGGTGCGGAAGCTTCCCACCCGAACACGATAGAATTTGCCCTTTGGCGAATCATACGCGACGACGATCACCGGGGTGTACCGCGCCTCGAGTTGCCTGCGCAGGCGCTCGGCGCTGCCTTGCGTTTCAAACGCACCCACTTGAACGCCAAAAAAGGCGGGCTGCGGGTTTGGTGACCCTTCAACAATCTCCAAGCGGACGTTAGCGGTACCAGGCCCGACCATGCCAATCGCCTGCGCGGCCGAAAGGGACAGGTCGATCACTCGGTCCGCGACAAAGGGACCGCGGTCGTTGATGCGGACTTCCGTCTGCTTTCCATTATCTAAGTTCGTGACCCGTACGATCGAGCCAAATGGCAGCGTTCGGTGCGCAGCCGTGAACTGATGCATGTTGTAAATTTCGCCATCCGAAGTGCGATGGCCATCAAAAGGGACTCCGTACCACGAGGCTACTCCCTCCTCAACGTATTCTCCGAGAATTGCCGGCGTCCTCTCGACGGAAGGAGGCGAAGGCGGTTGAGCCGGGGCGTATGTCGTATAGGTCCGATGCGCGCAACCAGCCACCATCATCACCGAAAGCCCCACAAGTGCTACTCGCCAGGAGAAGATATTTCGGCAGCCAGCAAAAATTCTCGTCTGGTTACCGTCGAAGTCCGCTGGGGCAGAAAATAGGCTCACGCGGCGATCTGATTCCTTGTTTGTACGCAATTTCGGTATTATAGGAACGCGCCTGGATTCTCGCAAGGAAAGCCATTGACACTGTTCTTTCCCCTTCACCGGTGGCTTGATCGGACTTCAAAAGGATGAGCGGAATTTTTGGACGCGGCAGACAGGGCCGCCCCCAGATCTGTCCGGCTTGCCGGGCGCTCGTCGGCGTGGGAGCGACGCACTGCCATCAATGCGGCGCCAATCTGAGATTCTCTCTCGCGGCGGCGAGCCGTTCGCTGGGCGGCTTGATGCCGGCCCAATCTCCCGCTACCTACGGAATCCTGGGATTGAGCTGCCTGTTCTTTGTTATAAGTTTGCTGGCCACCCTTCGCTCAACAGGCTTCGCGTCGCGGAGCGGCGGCGGCCTCTCCGGCCTTTTCAACTTCGGCGCCATCAGTGGCGGCGTGCTCGAACGATTCGGCGCCTCGCTACCGCTCCCATACAACCTTGCGCAGCCGTGGCGGTTTGTTATGGCCATTTTTCTTCACGGTAGTGTTCTGCACATTTTTTTCAATATGTGGGTGTTGATGGATATTGGCCCCCAAATTGAAGAGCTTTACGGATCCGCGCGCTACTTCTTCATTTACATCGTCACCGGGATTGGAGGATATGTGGTGAGCAGCGCCACAGGCCACATGAGTGTCGGGGGGATCCGGTGCGCTGCTTGGACTGATCGGCATACTTCTTGCGGTAACAACCAGCCGCAAGACGGCGGGAATGCGGATGCTTCGAAATCAGATGATCAGATGGCTCGTTTACATCGCCGTTTGGGGACTATTATTTCCTGGAATCGATAACTTCGCTCACGCGGGCGGTCTGATCAGCGGCTTTTTGCTGGGGAAAATCATGGCGGATCGGGCACCATCCTCTCCTGAGGAACAGAAGCGGGCGTACGCGCTAGGCTGGGGTGCCGCGTTTATCGTCGTAGCCAGCATCGCACTGATGATTCTGGCGAACGTGCGGGCCAGCGCGCCTGCCCAGGCCGGCATGGCCTATTGCCCCGTGTGCAGCTCGCGCGAAACCACGATGCTGTAGTGCAGCCCGGAGAAAATCACCAACGCACCGACGATATAGGCGCTGAATTCCCGAACGATCCATAGGCTTTCGTTCGCCCACACCGCTAGCACCAGAACCAACACAATAAGAAAAATCTCAAAAAATGTGGTCGCTTTCCCCCAAACGCTCGGCGGAAACGGCCGGTACCCGACCGTGAGGAGAATCACCGCACACGCCACCAGTAGCAGAATGTCGCGCCCGAGAACCATGATCGCCAGCCACCAAGCGATTCTTCCCTTCAGCGCCAAAACCAGATAAGAAGAAGAAAGGAGCAGTTTGTCCGCGATGGGATCGAGATACGCGCCCAGCGGCGTCCTCTGGTTCAATCCCCGCGCCAGCAGGCCGTCGAGGCCGTCGGTAAAGCCGGCAAGGACGAGGACTCCGAGGGCCAGGGCGTAGCGATCGTATTTGATCGCAATGATGAAGAAGGGAAGAAACACGAGCCGCAGAAATGTGAGCTGGTTTGGGACGGTCAGGATCTGTCTGCCCATGAATTTCCCGGCGCCGAGTTCAAGCCAACATGTGGATGCCGATCAAGCGAACTGAGCGAGATACTCGGCCAGCGAGCGGCCGACCTTCTTTTCAAACATCTCCGCGAGAGAAGGAACGGAGCCGCGAGGCTCATCGAGCGCGATTCGCTCGATCCGCAGCATCGGGAAAAACAGCGTGGGCAGTCCGATGCGGTCGCCTTCCGGATGCAGGACCTGGCTCACAAAATCGTCGAAGGACGCCAAGTCAATGCCTCGCAGCGTGACTCCGGCATTCGACACGTCGAGCAGCTCGCCCCAAAGCCTCTCCTTGGGAGTGTGCAGGCTCACAACGACAATGGAGTGCGGTTCCATCATGATCAAGTCGAGATGACCTTCAAGTCGGGTGCGCGCAAAAGCGCCGGTTCGGTAATCTTCTGCACCGCCTCGGGCGTGACGCCGGGCGCGATCTCTCGCAAAAGGAGACCTTTTGGCGTTACTTCAATCACCGCCAGGTCCGTTACGATCAGGTCCACCACTTCAACGCCTGTCAGCGGCAGCGCACACTTCTTCATGATTTTCGGCGCGCCGTCCTTCGCCGCGTGCTCCATCGCGACGATCACGCGCTTGGTCCCCGCCACCAAATCCATCGCGCCGCCCATTCCCTTCAGCATCTTTCCCGGAACCGCCCAATTGGCAAGATTTCCTTTTTCATCCACCTGCAGCGCCCCGAGAACGCATACGTCCATATGCCCGCCACGGATCATAGCGAAAGAATCCGCGCTTGAGAAATAGCAGCAGCCTGGAACTTCGGTTACCGGTTCCTTGCCCGCGTTGATCAGGTCTGGATCTTCCTCGCCCTCGTAAGGATACGGCCCGATGCCAAGCATGCCGTTTTCCGATTGCATGATCACATCAATCCCACGCGGCAGATAATTCGGCACGAGCGTCGGGATTCCGATACCCAGATTGACGTAATATCCGTCCCGCAATTCTTGTGCCACGCGGCGGGCAATCAGTTCACGCTTATCCATTTCGGGCGCTATCCCTCGTCCCGCTTCCGCCTGGGCCCCGGCTCCATTGGCTTCACATAATTCGTGCCCTCGAAAATTGCGTCCACGAAAATTCCCGGGGTATGAACGCCATCCGGATCGAGCCCCCCCAGATCAACCATTTCTTCCACCTCGGCGATCACGTAATCCGCCGCCGTGGCCATCACCGCGTTAAAATTACGCGCCGTCTTCCGATAGACAAGATTCCCCCAGCGGTCGCCTTTCCACGCCTTGATGAAGGCGAAATCGCCCCGCAGCGAAGGCTCCAAAACATGCGGCCGCCCGTTGAATTCGCGGACTTCCTTGCCTTCCGCGACCATCGTGCCGTAGCCCGTCGGAGTGAAAAACGCTGGAATGCCGGCTCCCGCGGCGCGCATGCGCTCGGCCAATGTGCCTTGCGGATTCAGTTCCATCTCGATTTCTCCGCCCAGCACGAGCTTTTCGAAAAACTTGTTGCTGCCCACATAGCTGGCGATCATCTTCTTCACTTGCCTGTTCTCGATCAGCAGGCCGATGCCGAAGCCATCCGTCCCGGGATTGTTCGAGACGACCGTCAAATTTTTCGTGCCCTGGCGCAGCAGCGCGCCGATCAGATTTTCCGGTACGCCACAAACTCCAAACGCGCCCATCAAGATCGTCGCGCCCTCCTTGACGCGCCCGATCACAGCGTCCGCATTTGCCACGCGCTTATCCATGTGCTACGGGAACCCTCGAATCGGCCCAAAAGAATAACTACTTTACTACAAACCTGCAGTCTCGTCGGACGTACCCCTGGCTCAGGTCATTCACACGCTCCGCCTGCTGATCCCCTGGCGCGCCGCGGTTTTCAGGACGCGCACCAACGCGGCAACGCCGGCTGCGGCTGCGTCCGCGCTCGCGGCCTTTTCGATTTCGGCCACGAGCGCCGATCCCACGACGGCGGCATCGGCGATGCCTCCCAGCACGGTTACATGTGCGGGTTGAGAAATCCCGAAACCGACGGCCAGCGGCAGCTTCGTAAACCGCCGCGCGCGCTTGGCCAGCGAGGGAAGATCCTCTGGAAACGAGTCGCGCGCTCCGGTCACGCCCGTGCGCGAAATCAAATATAGAAAACCGCTGGAGCATTCGGTAATTTTCGCGAGACGCTCGTCCGTCGAAGTTGGCGCCGCAAGGAAAATTGTGTCCAGCCCGCGCGCTTGCACCGCCGCACGATATTCGCCGGCCTCTTCCGGTGTCAGATCTGTTGCCAAAATGCCGTCGGCGCCGGCTTTTGCCGCCGCATCGGCAAATTTGTCCACACCCATTTGCAGGATTGGATTGAAGTAGCTGAAGAGCATGAGCGGCACGTCCGTTTGCAATCGCAGCCGCCTGACTAGATCGATTACGCCCTCGAGAGTCGTCCCGCTGCGCAGCGCCCGTTCGCTTGCACGCTGAATCGTCGGACCATCGGCCACCGGGTCGCTGAACGGCACGCCCAACTCGATCACGTCCGCGCCGGCTTCGGCCGCCGCCAAAACGATTTTTTCGCTGGCCGCAAGCGAGGGATCGCCCGCAGTGATATACGCGACCAGGCCCATCTCCCGGGCCTCGGCCAGCGTTCCGAAGCGTCGCGGAATTCTTCGTGCGGGTTGTTCGACGCGAGCTGCGACGGAAGATGCGGGAATGCCCGGTTCAGACATAGCGCGAGAGAGTTTCCATGTCTTTGTCGCCGCGTCCCGAAACGTTCAAGATCACGAGTTCGTCTTTCTTCATTTTGGGGGCGCGGCGGATCAGCTCGGCAACGGCATGCGCTGACTCGAGCGCGGGGATAATGCCTTCAACGCGTGCCAGCGTTCGCGCCGCTTCGATAGCATCATCGTCCGACACCGCTGTGTAGTCGGCGCGGCCTTGATCTGCAAGCCAAGCGTGCTCGGGGCCAACCGCTGCGTAATCGAGCCCCGCCGAAATCGAATGCGTAGTTGCGATCTGCCCGTCCTCCGTCTGCAAGACGTATGTGTAAGTACCTTGCAGAACGCCCGGCCGTGCGCCGCCAAATCCATCACCTGCAGCCAGGCGCGCAGCGTGATCCCCCAGCGATTTCCCCCGCCCGCCCGCTTCCACGCCGACCATCCTCACACTGGCATCGCCTAAAAATGCGTGGAACAGTCCGATGGAATTCGAGCCGCCGCCCACGCATGCGAACAGGTAATCAGGCAGTCTGTTTTCTGTACGCAGAATCTGATCGCGCGCTTCTTCTCCGATAACCTTTTGAAAATCGCGAACCATCCCCGGATACGGATGCGCCCCAAGCACAGAGCCCAAGAGGTAATGCGACGTGCGCACATTCGTCACCCAATCGCGCATCGCCTCATTGATCGCATCTTTCAGCGTGCGGCTTCCCGCGTCCACGCCAATTACTTCGGCGCCGAGCAGCCGCATGCGAATCACGTTCAATCGCTGCCGCTCCATGTCCTCCGTGCCCATGTAAACCGTGCAGGAAAGACCCAGCCGTGCAGCTACCGTTGCTGTCGCCACTCCGTGCTGCCCCGCGCCCGTCTCCGCGATCACGCGTTTCTTGCCCATCCGCACGGCGAGCAAGCCTTGCCCAATGCAGTTATTGATTTTGTGCGCGCCGGTGTGGAGCAGGTCTTCGCGCTTCAAGTAGATGCGCGCGCCTCCCAGATGCTCGGTTAGCCGCGAGGCCAATTGCAGCGGCGTGGGACGCCCCGCGAAGTTGTGCAGCGTCGCGTCCAATTCAGCCTGAAAAGCGCGATCGGTGCGCGCCTCGTTAAAAACACGCTCGAGTTCTTCTAGCGGTGCCATCAGCGTTTCCGGGACGTAGCGCCCCCCGTACGGCCCGTACCGGCCGCGTTCGCGGACAACATGCGCCACGTAACTCATCTTCCCGCCTTCCGCCGGTTCGCCGCTCTCACCGCGCGTATCAGTTCTCTCATGCGCGCCGGATCCTTCCTTCCGGGCGCCTTCTCCACGCCGCTGCACACGTCAATAGCATACGGCTTGGCGACGCGAATTGCCTCGCGCACATTCTCTGGCGTCAACCCTCCCGCCAAGAAAATCCGCCCGTACGATTTCGCTCGCCGAGCGATCTGCCAATCGAACGTCCGCCCCGTTCCGCCACGCCGATGGCTATCGAAGCCGTCAAGCAGGATCGCGCTGGCACGCTTGTATCGCGAGAGTTGCGCCGGGCGGAACGATTTTCTGGCTTGCACCGCTTTGATCACCGGCAGTATGCGCTCAAGACGCAACACCAAGGCCGGCTGCTCGTCACCGTGCAATTGAAGGTGGTCAAGTCCCACCTCCCCTGCGATTTCCAGCATTTTTTCTTCCGTCTCGTTCACAAAAACTCCCACGGAAGAGACGCCTTTCGGTAGCCGCCGCACGATCCGCCGCGCTTTTGCAGGCGTGATATAACGCGGGCTTCTCGCATAGAAGTTGAAGCCCAGCAGGTCCGCGCCTCCATCGATGGCCCGCTTCGCATCCGTCCAATTCGTAATCCCGCAAATCTTCAGTTTCACCATCGTTACCCGCTTGCCCGCCCGTCCGTTCCGCCGGATTCTAGAAGCGCGCGCAGAGGCTTCGCCGGATCGGCATCGTTCATAAGATGCTCGCCCACCAGGAACGCACCGAATCCCGCGCGCCGCAGTCGGACCAAATCCTCGTGTGTCCGCAGGCCAGACTCGCTCACCGCTATGCAATCCTCTGGAACTGCTTCGATCAGTTCGAGCGAAGTTTCGATCCGGACCGAAAAGTCTCTTAAATCGCGATTGTTGACGCCGAGAATTCGCGCTCCCGCTGCCGCCGCGCGCCTCGTTTCCTCGCGTGAATGAACCTCCACCAGCGCCTCCATTTTCAGCGAACGTCCGAGATCGAGCAATTCGCGCAGCGTCGCATCGTCCAGAATCGCCACGATTAGGAGAAACGCATCGGCTCCCGCAGCCCGTGCTTCCAACACCTGCCATGGATCGACGATGAAATCCTTCCTCAGGATGGGAATTTGCGTCGCCTTTTTGGCCTCTTTCAAATCGCCTAGCGAGCCGAGGAAAAAATCCTCCTCCGTGAGAACCGATAGCGCCGCCGCTCCCGCCGATTCGAGCCCTGCTGCCAGCGCGCCCGGCGCATAGTTGTCGCGCAGCACGCCTCGCGATGGCGAAGCCTTCTTCAATTCGGCGATCACGTTGAAAGCGTCGCGCGAAAGCGCGCCCTGGAAATCTCGCGGCGGCGGGGCCTTTTCCACCGCGAACTTCAACGCCGCTTCCGGAAGCGAGCGTTTCCGGTGCGCGATAGACGCTCGCCGGGCTTCGACAATTCGATCCAGGATCGTCTTTTGGCTTGAGCTGGTTTCCACGGGTTTGGACGCAGGCCGATTTCGCGTGACGCGAGTCACACCATCGTGCTCATTTGCATGCGAGGCTGCTTCAATCATGCTATCTGCGCATCCGTGCCCTGTCAATTTGCCGCTAGCCGCACTGCTCTCGGGCATTCGCGCGATTCGTGGTAGCTTTCGATGTGCCCATGGCCGCGACACTTGCACAATTGAACGAGGAAATTGTCCGCTGTCGCCTGTGCCCCAGGCTTGTGAAATATCGGGAAGCCGTTGCTCGCGTGAAGCGCCCAGCCTTTCGGAACTGGGATTATTGGGGCAAGCCGGTGCCAGCCTTCGGCGATCCGCATGCTGCCCTTCTGATCCTGGGACTCGCTCCGGCCGCGCACGGCGCCAACCGCACGGGCAGGATGTTCACCGGAGATCGCTCGGGAGATTTCCTCTACAAAGCCCTGTACCGCGCGGGCTTCGCAAACCAACCAACTTCCATCAGCCGCGACGATGGGCTGGCACTCAGCAATGCTTACATTTCGGCCACGATCCGGTGCGCGCCACCCGCGAACAAGCCGCTTCCATCGGAACTGGCGAATTGCAAGCCGTATTTCGAAAGGGAACTGCAGCTGATCCGGCCGTCCGCCGTGCTCGCTCTGGGTGGAATTGCTATGCGCGCGTATCTGAATATTTTGAAGCAGCAGGGCGCGATTGAGCGCCCCAGCGCGTTCGCTTTCCAGCACGGTGCAAGCTATGACCTCGGACGAAGTCTGCCGCGTCTATTCGTCTCCTATCATCCCAGCCAGCAAAATACGTTTACAGGAAAGCTCACCGAGGCCATGCTCGCAAACGTCCTCCGGGATATCCGGAAATTCCTGGAAAAGAAGGCGCCCCTATGAGCGCTCATTCAGAAGGTAATCCTCAGCGCGATGCGATCATTGAATTTCGCGATGCCGCCTACCGGCTTGAAAACGGACAGTTATTATTGAGCCGCATCAATCTGACGGTCCGCCAGGGCGAAACTCTCGTGCTTCTGGGCCGTAGCGGCGCGGGAAAAACCACCGCGCTGAAGCTCATCAACCGCCTGCTCGATCCCACGGAGGGCGAAGTGCGCGTGGAAGACCTCCGGACCACCGAGTGGAACCCCTTCGACCTGCGGCGGCACATCGGCTACGTGATCCAGGAGACTGGATTATTCCCCCACTATACTGTCGAGCAGAATATTTCCATTGTTCCTCGTCTGGAACAGTGGCCGCGCGAACGCGCTCGCTCTCGTGCGCGCGAATTGCTGGCTTTGACCGGCCTTGACCCTGATCTTTTCCTTCCGCGCTATCCGCACGAGCTTTCCGGCGGACAGCGCCAGAGAGTGGGCGTCGCGCGCGCGCTGGCCGCCGATCCTCCGATTCTGCTGATGGACGAGCCATTTGGCGCCCTCGATCCACTCACGCGCGCGGAGATTCGCGATGAATTTCAAGCGCTGCAGCGCCGCCTCGGCAAAACAATCGTGATCGTGACGCATGACACGAACGAAGCGCTCCTGCTCGGCACGCGCATCGGACTCGTCGAAGCCGGAGAACTCAAGGGGACATATTCACCGCACGAGTTCATGCGATCAGACGAGCCCGTGGCTGCCGCTTACGCCGCCCAACTACGCGTTTTAAGGGAATTTGAGAGGGATACATGAGCAGCCTGATGGACTTTTTCTCACGGCACGGGAGCGAAATCCTGCAGGCGACCCTCGAACACATCTGGTTGGTTACTGCGACCATGCTCCTCGCGATCGCCATCGGCGTGCCGCTGGGTATCTTGGTGGCGCGCCGCCCTTGGCTTTCCAAACCCATCCTCGGAAGCGCCAACGTTGCGGAAACGATTCCCAGTCTGGCGCTGCTGGGATTCTTCCTTACGGTTCCGTGGCTCGGCGAGCGAGCCGACCGGCTCACGATCGCCGCGCTCACGCTCTACGCTCTCCTTCCGATCATTCGCAATACCGCTACCGGAATCTCGAACGTCGACCCCGCGGTTCGAGAAGCAGCGCGAGGCATGGGAATGACCGAGCGGCAAATTCTGTTTCACGTGGAACTGCCGCTCTCCGTCTCCACCATGCTTGCCGGGATTCGCGTGGCCACTGTGCTTACCATTGGCATTGCCACCATAGCGGCGGCTGTGGGAGCCGGCGGCCTGGGCGAGTTCATTTTTCGCGGCCTCGCCATGGTGAATAATCAGTTGATTCTTGCCGGAGCGGTTCCGGCAGCTCTGCTCGCGCTCGCCGCTGATTTCTTGCTCAGCCTGTTGGAACGCCGCTTGCGGCCCGCGCGATGAGGTTCAAGTGAAAACATTTCCTCGTGGACTCTTCCGGCGCGCTGGCGTCCCGCTCGTTGCCGCCATCATCGCCCTGCTTTCAGGCTGCACCGTGCGGCCGAAAGATACGATCGTGGTTGGATCGAAGAATTTTCCTGAACAGGCGCTCCTTGGAGAGATTCTGGCGCAGCACCTCGAAGCACGCACGAATTTGCACGTCGAGCGGCGTTTTTATCTTGCCGGTAGCTTCATCTGCCAGCAAGCCTTGCTCGCGGGACGAATCGATACATACGTTGAGTATACCGGCACGGCCCTCACCGCCATTCTGCACGACGCCATCGAAAGCAACCCTTCAGCGGTATTCGACAAAGTGAAAGCGGAGTACCAACGGCGGTTTGGATTTGTGGTCATGCCCTCACTTGGCTTCAACAATACATTTGCCATCGTGATTCGCGGAGAGGACGCGCGCCGCCTCCATCTGACCACCCTGTCGGAAGCGGCTCAATACACTGCCCAATGGCGTGCTGGATTTGGATACGAGTTTATGGAACGCCCCGACGGATATGCCGGCTTGGCGCGCGTATATGGATTGCGGTTTGCTGGTCCGCCCCAAATTATGGACCTGGGGCTGCTTTACCGCGCGTTGCTCGCCAAGCAAGTCGATCTCGTTGCTGGCAATTCCACGGACGGATTGTTGTCCGCGCGCGATTTGGTCATTCTGCAAGATGACAAACATTATTTCCCGCCTTATGAAGCTGTTCCCATCGCCCGCCAGGATTTCTTTGCTCGGTATCCCGAAGCCCGCACCGCCATCGCCGAGCTAGCCGGGAAAATCTCCGACGCCGAAATGCAAAAAATGAATTACGAGGTTGTAGGCCAGTCCCGAGACGTCGGCGACGTAGCCCGCGAATTCCTCCACTCCCACGCCCTCGACTGATCTCGCGTAATGTAGCGGCCGCCTTTAAGCGGGTATCTCTTCGATTTGCCATTCCGAGCGCAGCGAGGAATCTCTCTTGGTAAACGGGCACAGTCCAGCCTCTAGCATCCAGCGTCGAGCCTCCATAAAAAGTCCACAGGAGTTCACGCTTGACGCAATCCCTCCCGTCAAGAAATATGGGAGCATGGCCCAAAAGACCGTGGTTCAGGCGCAGTCCGTGGTTCTCACAAGCGCAGGGAGTCGTGTGCGCCCCCTCGCCGGGAACTTACGTAGCTCGCCCCAGCTTTTCTGGGGTGAGGCTTTCGCACCTTATGGTGAATCGGCGGTCCTCGCCCGGCGCTGCCCAGGTGTCGCATTCATGAGCCACTCGCCGCTAGCCACTTGCCGATGCCTTCTACTCGACACAGGTGTCGAGTAGAACGTGATCCATCTCATTGCAAAGACACTACTTAACTTTTTCTACTCGACACTCTCGCGAGCGGGCCGCGCTACGCAAGCTACGCGCGTTCTTGAAGAGACTTGAAATGAGCTTCGAGGGCAGTCGAATATTGACGTTGAGCCTCGAGCTCGGCTTGCAATTTCTTGACGAGAAGTTCGAGGCGCAGGATTTCGTTTCGCAATTTTTGGATTTCAGGGCCGGCGCCGGACGCGGAAGCCGCTGCCGGACGCGGCGCGGCGGCAGGCGGCTGGCTGAGGCGCACTGGAGCGGCTGCGGCTACCGATTCCCGAGCCACCGGCTGCGCAGAAAATAAGCCGGTCAACACCTGGGAAGCCGGCCGCGGCGCACCATCGCCGGCCAGGGCATCCAGAGATGTCGCGCCCGCAGGCTTTGGGTTTAGCAGGTTTTTTACCCGCACGATCAGATCTTGGGGCTGGAAGGGCTTGCGGATCAATTCGTCGGCTTTCACGGCCATCGCCTTTTCAGCGACGCTCTTGTTCACCACGCCGGACATGAGAATTACGGGCGTTCGGCCGAATCGATCGTGCTGCTTGATGAAATCGCAGACTTCGTAGCCGTCCTTATCGGGCATGATGACGTCGGTGATGACGGCGTCCGGTGCAGCCTCGCCAAACAGAGCGAGCGCGGCGGCGGCATCGGCGCAGGTGATGACGTGAATATTCTCTTTGCGGAAGGCAATCTTGATCACTTCGCGCATGGTCGCGCTATCGTCTATGAAGTAGACGGTCGGAACGCGGGCAGCCGTGAGTGTCTCGGTTTCGCTCATGACGATTCCTTCTCGGCGTGTTCTTCGGCCGCATTTTGCTCTTCGTCGAAGATGCGCATGGCGTCGAGCAGCAAATCGGTGGCCGACCGCAGCACGGTCCGCTGTGCGGCGGTAGCGCCGTACACAAATTTGTATACTCCTACGGATGTTTCGTGGCAGGTTTTCACGAGTTGGGTGACGGCTTCGTCTCCGAAGTACGCGCCGCACTCCGCGTGGAAAATTTCGCCGCCTTCGAAAAAGACAATCCCATCGGCGTCAGCCGCGTTGATGTGCAACGCGCCGGTTTGATGGGATTGCCCGAGCATCTGAATCACTCCAGGCAAATCGAGGTGGGAGAGGCTGCCGCTGAGGGCCGTCTCCGCGGTGGAGAGCATCTGCGTGGGCTGAAAACCGTCCTGCCGACTGATGAGGAAACTTCGGATGTGCGCGGCGAGCTCAGCGGGCGGCCGGCGACGATCCATATAGTCGTCGCATCCGGCGCGAAGAGCCTCAAACAGATTTTGATCGCCTCCGCCGCCGACCGCAATCAGGGGAATGCCAGCGGTCTTGGGATCGACACGGAGAATTGGCGCCATCTCAAAGGCGCCCATTTCGCGAAGGTTCGTGGCGCAAATGATCGCGGCGGGCGTGTTCCATTCGAGCATGGTGAGCGCGTAGGCAGATTGCGCACAGGGGATGATTTCGAAACCTTGCTGCTGCAGGGCATCGCCCAGCCTTTTTGCGAAATACACGTTGCTATCGATCAGAAGGATGCGCGGGAGGCTCGGCAACGAGGTCACGATTGCACCTCCGTGAGATGCGAATTATCTTCTGCCGATGAATTCGACGCGATGAAGGCTTCGAGATCCAACACGTCCAGCAACCGGTCGCCGATGGCTATCGTTCCGGCAACGTAAGCTGGGCGCTCTGCGGCGGGCGGCTGCATTTCCGCGGAAATCAGCTCGCATTCACCATCCACAGGGATGGCGCCCAGCTCTGGTATCTTGCCCAGGCGACGGTGCGCGATTAGATAGAATCGCTGAGGCGACGAGTTCTTTCGGGCGAACAAAGAATTCACGTCATATACGGGAACGATCCGGCTCCGGCGAACAATCACACCGGTGATAAAACGAGACGAATGGGGAAAAGCGTGCAGCCTCACGGGAGGCGCCAGTTCGGAAATAACGCCAGCGGGCAGGGCCACGCGGGCGTCACCCACTTGGAGCAAGACGAATGCGCCGGATGCAGCGTCGCGAGGCTCGCTCATGCCCCAGCCGCCTCCTGCACTTGACGCTCGGCAGCGGCGGCATTCTCGATGCGATCGAGTTGCTGGAATTCCTCGAGCGTGAGAAATCCCGCGGGCTGAATTACGGGAATCACGACATCATCCAGATAAGCCAAGCCCCGATACCACCGGCGCTCGGCGCCGCTGAAGGCCTGAGGCAGCGCATACACGCTGGAAATTTCCGCCATGCGCTCGATGCGATCGACCAACACAGCAACGCGCAATTCCCGCAGAATCAGCACCAGTGCAGGACGCGTCGCCGGCAGATTGAAATGCGTTCCCGCATTCACCACAAAGTAGGTGCGGCGGTTGCGTTCAATAGAGTGGCGGACCTTAGGCACCACCGATTGCTCCATTTCATTTGCGGCGCCGGAAAGGCTATCAGTGCTGCGAATTTCCTGCACGGAATCCGCCGCAATGGCGAACATTTGCTTGGCGACGAAAAACAAAATCACGGTTTCATGCCGGCGCGATGGTCGCGACTTTCCACCCGGTTCGAGGGTTGACGTCATCGGACGCCCGCCGGAATCAAGCGGCACAATTTTGCGATGCGCTTATCAAGTGCGGCACCAATGCTATCGAGCGGGAGGACTTCGTCCACCGCGCCCGTCTGTATAGCCTCAGCGGGCATACCGAAAATGACGGACGTAGCTTCGTCTTGGGCAACTACGTAACCGCCGGCAGCTTTAACGGCTTTCACGCCCTTGGCGGCATCGCTGCCCATCCCAGTGAGAACAACGGCCACGGCGAACGCACGCGCATAAGCTGCGACAGATTCGAGAGCCACGTCCGCGCAGGGGCGATACCCATCGATTCTCGGGCCGGGATCCAGCGAAATTTTCCCACCGATGGATAGCCGCAAGTGGTGAGAGCCGGGACACAAGTAAATGGTTCCTGGTCGGGGTGCCTCGTTGTGTTCGGCCTCCTTCACCGGAAGAGCGGAGATTTCGGCGAGTTGAAGGGTGAATTGGGACGTAAAGGCCGCAGGCATATGAAGCACAAGTAAGACGGCGGCGGGGAACTCCTTAGGCAAAGTGCCGACCACGCGCGTGACCGCCGCCGGACCGCCCGTGGAGGCAGCGATAATAATGATGGGAAATTTTCCGCCCAATTGGGCGGTGAGGGCCGGTGGGCCGCTAACGGACTCCGCAGCATTAGGGGCAGGGGCCTGCCCGGCGGTGACCTTGGAGCGCGTTGCCGTGCGGACGACGCGGACCTTGGCAGCCAATTTTAGTTTGCGGGTCAGTTCCTCGCGGACCGTCTTCATGTCCAAATCAATGCCGTTCGAGGGCTTGGGCACGAAATCGATGGCACCCAATTCGAGGGCCTTCAAGGTACTCGCGGCCCCTTCGCGAGATTCAGAACTGACGATGACGATGGGACGCGGGTGCTGGGACATGATGAGCTCGGTGGCTTGCAGGCCGTCGATGTGCGGCATATTGATGTCCATGGTGATCACATCGGGACACAGCGATTCCGCGAGCGCGACGCCATCGCGGCCGTCGCGGCCTTGTCCGACGACTTCGAGCTGCGGATCGGAGTTGATGATTTCCTTCAAGACTTTGCACATGAAAGGGGAATCATCCACCACGAGGACGCGTATTTTTTTACTGATGGCCGCGTTCATCTCAATCCTGTCTCGACGGGACGCCAATCAACGCCCGCCCCTGCGGCGCCTCCGGGCCAATCAATTTTTCCACGGCGGCAACTAACTGGTCCTCTTGCACGGGCTTGGTGAGAAAGCCCAGAGCGCCTTCCTTCAATGCGCGGTCGCGATGCTTCGCCCCGGCACGGGAAGTTACAACGAGAACGGGAATCCGCCGGGTAACGGGATCCTGACGCAAGTGGGCCATCAGTTCGTAGCCATTCATGCGGGGCATTTCGAGGTCCGTTATAAGCAGATGGCACCCGACCTGCGCAACGATTTCAGACGCTTCGAGCCCATCCGAGGCAAGCTTCACTCGATAGCCGGCTTTTTCGAGCATGCGTGCAACAAATTTGCGCACACTGATGGAATCGTCGGCGACAACCACGACACGGTCGTTTTCAATCGCATCGACCGCTTCAGATGGGATGCTTCCGGAAGCGACCGCTTCCGCGCCGGGCGCGAAGACGCGGGCCGCCGGAGAAGATGCGGGCAGGGCGTGGCGCTCCGCCGTGTCCGCCGCGGTCAAACGATTCAAATCGATAAGAAGGATCAAGCTGCCGTCGGGCGCGATGGTCGTGCCCGGGAAGAGCTTGACGCGGCGCAGGTAATCACCAAGATTTTTGATGACGATTTCGTCCTTACCGAGAACTTCCTCCACCACGACGCCGACTTGCCTGCCGGCCACTTTCACGATCACCATATGAAAGTACCCGTTGAGCGGCTCGAGCGGTGGCAATGCAAGCTGCAGATCGAGGCGGACAACCTCGGTGACCACGTCGCGCACGCGGGTAAGAAGCTTCCCGCCGACATCTTCGATTTCGGCGGGACGAAGCCGCCGAATTTCCTCGACGACAGCAAGCGGAAACGCGAAGACCGAAGTGCCGCAGCGGACAAACAAGGCCTGAGAGATAATCAGCGTCAGAGGGACCTTGACGGTGAAGCAAGCGCCGTGACCGGCCTCGGAGCGAACCTCAATCTCACCATTGAGTGCGTGCACGTTGGAGCGTACAACGTCGAGACCCACGCCGCGGCCGGCTAGCTCCGATGTGGAGGAGGCCGTTGAAAAGCCGGGACGGAACAGGAATTCGCGCAGTTCCCGCTCGGAAAGCTCGGCGGCGGCGACGGGCGATATGGCCGAAGATTCGACGAGGCTGCGGCGAATCGCTTCGTAGTCGATGCCGCGGCCATCGTCTTCCACCTCAATGAAGATGTGATTGCCGCGGTGGTAGGCGCGCACGGTGATGCGGCCTTTCTCGGGTTTGCCTGCGCGTCCGCGCGCTTCAGCATCCTCGATTCCGTGCGCGATGGCATTGCGGACAAGATGAATCAGAGGATCGGAGATGTGCTGAACGATATTGTTGTCCAGCTCGGTATCAGCACCTTGGAGAGATAGGTCCACGGGCTTGCCGGAAGCTTTGGCGGCGTCGCGAACAGTTCGCGAAAGGCGCGTGTAGAGATTCCCGATCGGGACCATACGCGCAGCGGTGATCTCGTCCTGCAGGTGGTGCGCGAGCTTGGTGAATTCATCGATGTCGGAATCGACGCGACCCATGAAACCTTCGAGCTGAGTGAGCACTTCCGTGACGTCCGCGGAAATTTCGGTGAGGGAGCGGGACAAAATGTTGAAGTCGTCGTAACGATCCATTTCGAGTTCACTGAAATCGAGGAGATCGTTGGACGTGATTCCCGGGAGAGCGCGATGCCCTCCGAACGTATCCATTTGCGGGGCTTGACTGCCCGGCATGAGCGTAGGGCGAACGCGGCTGAATTCGTGCTTTTCCTGGAAGTCGGAAACTTTGCCAGTCAGGCGGGCCTTCGAGAACTGCAGAACCTCGACGAGTTTTGAGAGTTCAGACAAACGACCGAGCATGCGCGTCCGGTTGATGACCAGTTCGCCGACCGCGTTCATCATTCGGTCCAGCCATTCGAGCGAAATGCGCACGGACTTTGCCTGCGGAAGGGCCTGCGCCGCAACAGGGCGAGGCGCCGGCGAAAGCGGCGCAGCGGGCGGCTCCGTGATTTCGGAGGATGACATTGCTTCGAGCACCGACGAGTCGTGGCCTGATTCCTCGGCTACCTCTTCGGGCGAGAGCTCGGCCACGCGTGTGAGGAGCGGGTCAACCGCCGCCACCATTTCGGCGTCGCTTTGCCACTCACGGTGGAGAAACTTCTTCAGGACGTCGACGGACTGGAGAAACAAATCGACGATCTCGGCGCTCGGTTGGAGAGCGCCGTCGCGGAGTCGTCCGATTAAATCTTCCACGCGATGAGCAACCGCCGAAAGCCGATGGAGACCGACCTGTGCGGCCGAACCTTTTACGGTGTGCATCGCACGAAAGAGGCGATTTATGTCGTCCGCGTTGGGATGGCCTTCGAGGGCCAGCAAGCATTCGGTTACGGACTGCAAATGCTCCTCGGCTTCGGGAATAAAGAATTCAAGGACCTCATCGGGCACTTCGCCATCTTGAGGCAGTGCGTCCGCGAGAGAAGCGGTTGGGAAAATCGTCGGGATAGGCTCGCCCAGGCCCACGGATTCGACGTACTCGTCCTCGGATGCTTCAGCGGCCGGCGCGGCCGGAAAAGCGAAAGCATAGCGTTGCTTAAATGCCGCAATGTCGCTCGAAGTCTCCGAACCGCTAGAACTGATCTGCAAGAGATCGAATTCGAGCACGGAGATCGCGTCCGAAATAAATTCGGTCAGCGGGCCGTGCATATCCGGGGTAAGCGCGGCATTCATGGCATAGTGGAATATGTGCGCCATCTTGGCCGCAACTTCCGAGAATTGAGGGAAGCCGTAGCTTGCGGAGGTCCCGGCAAGCGTGTGCGACGCGATGTAGAGCCGCTCGAGGTCCTCGACTTTCGTTTGAGGTTCCTGCAAAAGCCCGGAGTACTCCCTTAAATACTGGAGGTTTTCGGAGGCCTCCTGCAGGAACAGCTCGGTGGATTCTTGGCCAGGCGCGTTCACTGGGCCCCCTCCGCCAAAACCGTCGCGCGGCGCGCTTCCACGGCGCCAGGCTTGCGATAAATCCGGCAATCGCCGAGGACAATCGGCTCGAATTTAACTGGTACGTTGGTGAGGGTTTCGGAATGGCCCAGCAGGAAATACCCCCCAGGCTCCAGCGCGTCATAGAAGCGGCGAAGAATTCCGAGGCGGCGCTCTTCGGAAAAATACATCAGCACGTTCATGCAAAAGATGCAGTCGATTTTGCCGACATACACAGATTCGACAAGATTCATCTGCGCGAAGGAGATCATCCGTCGAATGCGAGGCCTCACCTGAAATCCGCTCTTGCTATTGACGAAATGGGCTTCGATCTGGCCGAGCGAGACATTCTGGAGGCTGCGCTTGGAATAGACGCCGCGTTCAGCGTGCCGCAAGGCCCGGCGGCTGATATCCGTGGCGAGAATTTCGATTTCCCAGGCTTCCGCGAATTTGAGCGCCTCGGCGACTGTGATCGCCACGGAATAGGGTTCCTCGCCGGTGGAACAGCCTGCGCTCCAAATGCGCAGCGTCCTGGGATTTTCCCAAAACTTTCTTTCCTGTACTTCGGGGAGGATGCGTTTCTCGAGCGCTTCAAAAACGGCCGGATAGCGAAAAAAAGAGGTCTCTTGCGTCAGGAGCCGCTCAAGCAGCGCTTCGTATTCGATGCTTGAGCCGCGGACGTGCGCCAGCAGATCGGTCCCGCTGGCTAAGCCCTTTTCCTCGAGATACTCCCGCAGACGCGTGGAAAAAAATCGCTCGCGAGAGGAATCGAGCAAAATCGCCGAGCGGTGCTCGATCAGCGTGCGAATCTGGTCGAGCTCGGGCTCGGTGAGCCTGGCGGTCGTAACTGGGTGAGATTTCATGTTCGGCGTTCAGCTCCGGCTGCAATGGCACCGGTGGGCGGAATATGCCGTCAGCGATGCGCCCCCACTGGTACGGCAGGACGGCCCTCTTCCGCAGCCGGAGACGGTTCAGCGGATCGAGCGGATTGCGAACGGAACTGCGCCAGCGCTTCATTCAGCTGCTCGGAAAGTTTGACCATGTTTCCGACGGTCGAAGCGGTTTGACGCGCACCTTGGGTGGTCTGACGGGTGATGCCCGAAATGATCTGCATCGCGTTTGCCACGCCTTCTGTGCCGCGCACTTGCTGCTTCGAAGCGAGCGAAATCTCCTGAACGAGTTCGGCGGATTGCCGCACGACGCTGGAAATCGCCTCGAGCGCCTTACCGGCTTGATCAGCGAGACTGGCCCCTACCTCAACCTCCCGAGTGCCCTCTTCCATGACGACCACGGCCTCGTTCGTTTCCGCCTGAATGGCTTTGATGAGCGCCGCGATGTCCTTTGTGGCGCTGCGGGAGTGTTCGGCCAACTTACGAACTTCGTCAGCGACCACCGCGAAACCACGGCCAGCTTCACCGGCGCGGGCGGCTTCGATAGCGGCATTCAGCGCGAGCAGGTTGGTCTGCTCGGTGATGTCGTTAATGACGTTGATGATTTCGGAGATTTCGAGTGAACGATCGCCGAGGGACTTAATCTTCTTCGCGGTAGCTTGCACAGAGGCGCGGATGCGCTGCATACCTTCGAGCGTGTCACTCACGGCGCGGTTGCCCTGTTCCGCGGCATCGAGGGCGCGGCGTGCTGCTTCGGCGCTTGCTTCCGCATTGTTGGAAACTTGCTTCATCGAAACCGTCAGTTCTTCGACGGCGGACGAGGTATTGGTGATTTCCTGATCCTGTTGAGTGGCGCCAGCGGTCATGTCGTCCGTGGCATCGAGAATCTGGTTCGCGCTGGCACTGACGTCGATTGCGGCCTTGCGGACCCGTTCGAGAACTTTGGTGAAGTTGTCGAGCATGAAGTTGACGGAATCGACGACGTTGCCGAGGGCGTCGTTGGTCACCTTGCCGCGGATGGTGAGGTCGCCGCGCGCAACCAGGTTGATGGTATTGAGCAAGTCCGTAATGCTGCGCTGGAGCGAGTCCTGTGCTTGCTGGTTGGTGGCCGCGTGCGCGACTTTGGCGGCAGTGCGATTGAAATTTTCGACGATGAGTCCAAATTCGTCACTGCTAGAAAGCTCGGCACGAGCCCTGTTGTCACCCGCCGCGAGCCGTTCGGAGAACTTCGCGAGTTCGGCAACCGGCTTGATCACGCGTTTGCTCAGCACAAAAGCGAAGGACAGCGCCGCAATCAGCGCCAGGGCGAGCGCGCCAAGCAAAGCTCCGCTCGCGGCTCCGCTAAGCGAAGACGCGTCAAGCAAAGCTGCGCCCCCGGATTCTCTCCCAGCGTGATAGGCGAGGGCGAGTACACCAAAAAGGGCTACTCCGGCCCAGAGCACGAGAAACCAAAGCGTCGAACTCAAACGAGCTTTCATGACTGCCTCCCAAGACTTGCGCGGCCGGCGCCGTGAACGGAATGCCTCAGCCGAATTTCAGCCGAACCGCTTCCAAAATCGTGTACTAAACGGGATCCGCAAAACATTTACGAGTCTTTTCAAATTACCGGAACCGGAAAAACATCCGTCAAGCGCCGCAGGTCTACGATCAATGCCAAGCGATCCTCGTGCCGCAACATCCCGCGACAGTGCGGCACTTCGGCCGGGGCCTGATCTAGCAGCGAATCCTCAGTTGCTGAATACGTGCCGATGACCTCGTCTGCCGCGATGCCAAGACGCAGATCCTCACGAAGGGCATCGCCGCTGAGCGCGGCAACAACCACATGTTTGGGCAGCAATCCCGGCCGACGACCTTCCGTGAAGGCGATATCCATCAACGGTACGATCGTTCCGCGGAGATTGAAGATGCCCATCAGGAACGCCGGCGCGAGGGGAATGCGCGTAACGATCGGCCAGTCCACAACCTCCTCGACCTCTAGCACCGAGAAACAAAATCGCTCGCGACCGGCCCGAAAAACGCAGTATTGCCGTTCAGGCCGCCGCTCCTCCTGAGCCGATTCGCCCTCCAGAAAGGCGCCCGGTTCAAGGACGGGCACCATCCCCACATTTTCTCGCTCATCCGGCATCAAGCGAACCTCTTCACAGTGCTTATCAATTCGTCCGGAGTGAAAGGCTTTGCCACGAAGCCGTTGGCGCCTTGTTGCTCGCCCCAGTAGCGGTCGCTCGGCGCGGTTTTCGACGTGACGAGAATCACGGGGATTTTCGAATAAGGTTCTTGGTTCTTCAAGTCGCGACAGGCCTGAAAACCATTGCGCCGCGGCATCACCACGTCGAGCAGGATCAGGTTGGGACGTTCTTCCTCGATGGTTTCCTCGATCCGGGTGGGATCGGAAATTCCCACGGAGTGAAATCCCGCTTGCTGCAGGACAGATTGCAATAATCGGATTTCCGCTTGTGAATCATCGACCACTAGAACTTTCTTAATCACCGCCGCACCTCCAGAGTTAGTTTGCCCCGAGAGAAGGATTGCAAGTCCACGGCCACCCTTCGACTAGGAATCACTGCAGACTTGCTCTTGGTAAACGTCTTGATTGCAGTCGCTTAGATACTCCATGCCGCCAAGTCACGGCACAGCCACGATCCCCTTGGAAGCCCTTTCAGTCTCAGCCTGAGATTCTTTCTCATCGCTCCGCATCTCGCTAGCCAGCGATGAGAATCGCTGCATGATTTCGTTGAGCCGCAATGCCATAGCTTGAATCGCACGAATTTGCTCCCGGCTTTCTCCGGAGTTCTGGCCTGGCTCGAGGAGCAAGAGATCGGCATTGCCTAGAACGGATGTAAGCGCATTATTTACGCTGGGCCGCATCTCAAGCATGTAACGGCCGAGGATTGCGTGTCGCTGGCACGCCTGGGAGTGGTGTTCGGCACGTTGTGCACGGTTGGTTGCTTCGACGCGGCGTAGCGCTTCAATCGAAACGAGGATCAGGGTTTCCGCCCATCCATCATGCTTAGGCACGATAAGTAGTTGAGGATGCCGCCCCTGCAAATCTGAGGTATCGTCGCCGCCGTCCGGCACGCATATGACCGCGGTACAGCGCGAAGCGCCAGATGCGGAGATGATCGAGCGTAGCTTTTCGGCCTGAACGTGGGCCAACAATCACTAAGTCACAAGCGAACAGGCCAGTCGAATTGCACACGTCGCTCGTGGCGAGGGTGACCTCAGGGACGCGCCGCTCCGACTGCCAGCGTGCCGCAACAGTACGGGCGAAATCGGTATCGTCCGAGATGATCAGGACGCTCGGCTGAGTCAACGGGGTGTCGATCCCTTCCGTCGTTTACGACTGGAGCTTTTCGGCTTCTTCCATGAACGAGAGTAGCCGCTTTGTGCTAATTCCGAGGTTCACAGCAGCTTCGGTGTTTTTCGCGCGCTTCGCCTGCTCGACGCGGCCTTGAAAATAGGAAACTTCGGCCTGCGCGAGAACAAGCGCCGAAGCCAGCGCGCCCTCGTCGCCCGACCTTTTCCTTCGATCCGAAGCCAGAGCGAGCAATGCTCTCGCGACGACGGCCCGACGCAGGTCCTCAGCTTCTTGGCCGCCTTCGTTAACAAATGCCGTCACTTCCCAGGACGAAAGGAGCACTTTTGTATCTTGCAAGACAACAGTAGACATGGACCGACCGCGCGACGGCGGTGCGGCGATCAATTGTTCCCAGATTGCGTCGAGGCATTTTACCGGGTCGGCGACGACGTCTGGAGGAGGTGCCTGTGGAGAAACTCCTACAGCATCGTGCGGCGGCTCCGGAGCACCCTTTGTTGATAGGGACGCTTCTGGCCCCGTTCTCGGCTTTGTCGCTTGCGCAACTTCTTTCGGTGTCCGCTCGGACGATGCAGGACTCGTCTTCCCTTGATCCGAAGTGAACACACTCGAAGTTTCCATCTTGTCTGCGGAAGCCACCGATAAATCTGGGTTGACTCTCGAACGTTTACCGCCAAGTGTGTCTTCGAGGTCAGCGCGCAATGCCAGAAGCTGTTCGAACGCTCGGCGGACGGAACTCTGGGTGTAATCCTTCTGGAAGGGTTGGCGCCAATTTTCACAGAAGTATCGGAGTTGAGCGGTTGTCTCCGCGGCTGAGAAACCCGCGCTGCGACAATCCGCCGTTTTCACGCCTTTGTCTTCAAGAGAAGCGATCGCTTGCCGCATGGCGCCCAAATCGGCATGCAACACTCGAATGAACCCGCGTCGCACCAGAAAGTTGAAGCGGCAAAAGGCGACGAGCGCGGCTGGATCGTAAAACAGATGTCCGGCCGACTCCTTCAACATTCGCCCCTGTTCGAGTAGGCCTTCCTCCAACATATCGCGCAGGCTGGCGCAGTTCCGTATCTTTTCGAGGATCTGCTCCAGGGGTTCACACCACTCAAGAGGTGTGACATCGGCATCGCCGAGAACCGGCTGTAGAAGCCGCGCAACATCCCCAAGCGTGACTTCCTTGTGGACAAGGTCGGCGGAAGCGCAAAGTACAAAGTACTGCACAAGCAGCAAATCAATCTTGTCGCGGTCGGTATCAGACTTGTCGACCTTTCGCAGTTGACGATGAATCAGCGCGCGAAGGCTTTCCTCACTCGCATTGAGAATCTCGGATGGGATCTGCCGCATCTGGTAGGCCAACACTTTCTGGTCCACCGCGTCCAGCCATTTCAGATCGGAGTCGAAGACGCTGCGGGTGGGCCTGGCTGGCGGCAATTCGCCGGGTGGATACGGCAACGGCAAGAGATCGAACTGTGTCGCGAAGGCGGCGTACAGCGGATACACGAGCCGTGCCTCTTTCCACTGAGACGCCAAGTCCGCCGGACCGCTTGCGACCTGGAGAGAACCGCTGGCCATATCCATAGTGCTGGTAGAAGTTTTGAGAGTCATGGCTTGATGATCCAATTTCCCACTTCACCGACGAAACGCGCCGCCACAGCTTTCCGGCCTCCGTGGTAGCGAACGGCTACTACGGTGGCTTGGGCGTCGAACGAGCCGTCAGAATTCACAAGCCGCACTCGATCTTCAAACTCCAGAGGCAGCGTGGAACTGAACAGGACCTCCCGTGCGGTGCCGAACTCGACCACCGTCTGTTCCTGCAATCGACGCGGCTCCGCAGTAACAGTGGATACGCACACACCGATTCGCACAGGAGATGCGTGAGGGAAAAGGTGGGCTAACTTCTCCACACACGTTTGCTCCTCCAAGGTGGTTGCCGCTTCGACCTTGCTCGACAAGTGTTGCTTCCTTTCGTCCCGCCTTGTTCAGTGCCCCTGAGTGTTACGATCGCGAGGCGCGAATGAAGGAATAGCCAACTCTGCTCAAGTCAATTGCACGAGCGCGGCCAAAGGATCCGGTTCTCTCTGAGTTGTAAGTTACTATCTTGGAGGCACTTCGGGAAAGACGCGAACATGCCATCCTTGGAATTGTCTCAGACTGACACGAACCGTCTCATACGCGTAGTTCGGGAATTCTGAGAAGCATCGTAGACGGATGGATAGACGGCTATCGTGCGGATTCTGCGGGGCCAACCAGTTCCTTTGGTCCCGACCGGAGGGGGATGTTGTAACGCTTTAATTTGCGATAGAGAGTAGCGCGACTAATCCCTAGCATTTTCCCCGCGACATTCTTATCTCCCCCCGCTTGTTCGAAAACTCGGAGGATAGTAATCCGCTCGAGATCGGCAAGAGCGGTAGTGGAAAGCTCCAATCCCTCTTCGCTCGGCGACCCGGCATCCTGCGACCCGCGAATGGCGGGAGGCAAGTCTTCAACATCGATAGTGCGATGATTGCCAAGGGCGACGGCGCGAGCGATGCAATTCTCGAGTTCACGAACGTTCCCGGGCCATTCATATTGCAGAAAGCTTTTCATCGCCAGCGGCGTCACCTGAATATTCTCTCCGGGTGCGTAACGGTCTAAGAACGAGTGCACGAGCTGAGGAATGTCGGAGCGTCGCTCGCGCAAGCTGGGAAGATGAACGGTCACAACATTCAGCCGGAAGTACAAATCCTTTCTAAAGGTGCCGCCCCGATAGGCTGCCTCCAGATCGCGATTCGTGGCGGCGATCACGCGCACGTCCACGGCCTTTTTCTCATTGCTTCCGACGGGCCTCACTTCCTTCTCCTGCAGCACGCGCAACAGCTTCGCTTGCATTTCCAGAGGCAGTTCACCGATTTCATCCAGGAAGATCGTGCCGCCATTGGCCGATTCGAAGAGTCCCGCTTTAGACTTCAACGCTCCCGTGAACGCACCTTTTTCGTGACCAAAGAGCTCACTTTCCATCAGGGTTGGCACTAACGCGCCGCAGTCCACTGCAATGAACGGCATCGGCGCCAAAGGGCCTCGAAAGTGAATGGCGCGGGCCACAAGCTCCTTGCCCGTTCCGCTTTCTCCGGCGATCAGGACAGGCGTGCGGATATCCTTCAGGCGCGAGACCATTCGAAGCACGTCCTGGATCTTCGAGGATGAGCCGACGATTCCATCGAGTTGAGTTTCCGCTGTTACGCGTTCCCGCAGAAACTGATTTTCTGTGACCAACCGAACCTTCTCGGCCATGCGCTGCAAAAGCTGGCGCAGTCGCTCGACCCGAAAGGGTTTTTCAATGTAGTCATAAGCCCCTTGCCGCATGGCCTCGACGGCGGTTTCAATCGAGCCGTGTCCTGTCATGATAGCTACTTCGCTGCGCGGGAGGAGGTCCTTGATCTTTCGCAGCAAGTCTGTGCCGGAAAGGTTCGGCAGTTTCAGATCTGTAACGACAATATCAGGCGCGGCCGTTTCCAGTAAGCTCAGTGCCGCCTCAGCCGTTTCCGCTTCGGCGCAGACGAAATTCAACCCTTGTCCGACGGTCATACAGAGACGCCGGATACTCTGCTCATCGTCCACGATCAGAAAGCTAAGCCGCGTTTCATCTTTCATGGTTTCCCTATTGTTTTCTCCACGACCGCCAGGAGATCGTGCACGCGAAAAGGCTTTTCGACGCACGGAGTACGCGCCTGCGCTAAAAGCGCGATGGTTTCCGAGCTCGCCGTGTCGCCGGTAATGAATATCACCCGGGTCGCGAGGTGAGGACGATGGCGCAGTAGCCAATCGCGCAGGTCCGCTCCGTTAATTCCTCCCGGTGTACGGAAATCCGAAATCACACCCGAAAAATCCCTCGACGCCAGCAGTTGCAACCCTTCGACTGCAGATGGAGATGACACGACGTCATATCCCTGGCGCTCCAGAGCCGTGCGCAGAAATGAGGCCACCGAGGGCTCGTCCTCGATCACGAGTATCCTCCGGACCTCCAAAGATGGAACTGCCGGCGACAACGTCATGGCGCACTCTCGGTTTGTGTCTCCGAATTGCGCGCGGCAACGGGCAATCGCACTAGAAACGTGCAGCCTTTACCATCAGAATTGTTCCTGGCCAGAATTTCCCCTTGATGGGAGCGGATTATTCCGTAGCAGATACTCAGCCCTAGACCTGTCCCTTTGCCGACTTCCTTGGTGGTGAAAAAAGGATCAAAAATACGTTCGGGGTGCAGGATGCCGGGACCATTGTCCCGAAAAGAGATCTCGATCAGTTCGTCCCGCAACGCCGTCGTGATTGATATGCGCCCCGGACGCCGGACCTCCTGGATCGCATCATAGGCGTTGTTCAGAATATTGAGAAAAACCTGCTGAAGCTGGTGCGGGTCTCCAACGATCAGCGGCAGGTCAGCATCGTAGTTTTCTGCTATCTCCACTCCGTGGTTCGAGAAGTCGTACGAACGGAGTTTCAACGTTTGCTGTACTACAGAGTTCAGGCGCACCGGTTCTCGCTGCGCCGGCATTTGGCGCGCAAAGCTAAGCAAGTTCTGCACGATCACTCGTGTCCGCTGAGCCTCCTGCAAAATCACTAACAGTTCGTCTTTCGCCTCGCGAGGAACTGCCGGGTTCTCCAGCAACAGGTCGGTGAAACCCACGATCGCAGCCAGCGGATTGTTCACCTCATGCGCAACTCCAGAGACTAGTTGGCCCAGCGCCGCCATTTTTTCGGTGTGCATCAGTTTAGCCTGAAGGCTGGCGGCGTCGGTAATGTCGGTCATCACAACGACAATACTATTGATATGGCCCTGCTCGTCCCGCATGGGACTGAGGCTTATCGAGAAGTGGCCGGCGGCGCCATTCCCGCGAAGAAGCGGTATCTCCAGATTGTCGATTGCAATTCCTTGAAGAGTTCGGTCAAGCGTCTCGGAGAGAGCCCGACGCCGTCCCAAGGGCACCATGTTCACAAACGGATGACCCAACAGATCGGCCTCACGGTAACCCGATTCAAAACAGCGCCGGTTGGCATAACTCACCAGGCCGGCTGTATCGAGGACCATAATCATGCTCTGCGTGTTGTTAAGAATGTTCCGGTTGAAATCACGCTCACGGCGATAACGGCGTTCCGCCTCGCGCCGATCCGTGATGTCTTTTAAGACGTGAACCGTGCGGAGTTCGTCCTCGTCACCGGAATGAATTCTCGAAGTGGAAACCAGAAAAGTTCGGCCGGCAGGTGGCATGAATAAAATCTTCTTGCGCTAACTCGGCATTGCGGCAAAAAGGACATCTCCCGGGTTGCTCGGGTGTGGCCAAGAGACGTAGCTTGCCAATATCCATTCCCACCGCTCGTGTTGGCGGTACACCCAGCAAGTCCGCAAGCGCGCGGTTTAAGCGCAGCACGCACCCGGCTCGGTCATGCACCACGATGAAATCAGAAATAGCGTCGACATCCTCGACCCATTGCTTTCGCGAGCGCTCAATTCGCGAAAAAAGCCGTACATTTTCGAGCGCCACCGATGCGTGCCCGGCAAGCGCCTCAAGGAGCTGTTTTTCAACATTGGATAGTTCTCTGCCGACGTCGACCAGGCAAAGGATGCCTAGCGGCGCGCCTTCGCTTTCGGTCAGCCGAACTAATACCAGATTGCTCCAGCCTAGCGTTTCGGCCAGCTCGTGGCCCAGGAGGCTCGCCGCGGGTCCTGAGCGCAATGCTGCTCCCGGCCCGCTCGCGTTCCGAGCCAAAGCGGTCGCCAGTCGCCTTTGAATTGCAAGTTCCCAGTGATGACCGCGTCCGCTGAAACCGGCGACTTCCCAGTCGGACATCCGGCCCAGCACCAATATTACCGCGCGCGCTCCAGTCATTTCGGCAGTGCGCGTGGTTAGTCGGCGCGCAAATTCGGATGCGCCGAGCGAGGGGTTGAGTTCCAGCGTGGTGGCGGAAAACTGCGCCAACAGGCTCTCGAAGGAGCCATCGAGACGGAAAGGGACTTCTGGAATACGCTTTAGCGCACGCATGGAGGTCGGGGCTTGCGCGCTTCGCCTACGCAGAAGAGACGTTACGGCCGCATCTCATTTTGAGTCAAGAAGTCCGGACCGTCGCCGTGCTGTAGGGGTAACGCAAACTTTGTCGCAATGTGAGAGGGCTGGACGTCGCTGGCCAAGCAGTTGAGACGCTTGAGCGCTCGGCAGCTTTCGACTCATCGTCATGCCACCCAGTTAAGCCCCTCCATATCATTGAGTTACCGGGGGGCGGTGGATTCACCGCCCGAGTTCCCAACATCTCCGCCTATGGCATCGCCCGTGCATTTTCCAGTGCGGGGTCTTTCCCTCTGGGGAGGAGCAAACTATGAAACATACGCTGACATTCGCAACACTGGGATTGGCACTCTTGTTGGCGGGATCGGCAGTTCTGCCTCCCAAGGTGCTCGCGCAAGATGATGCATCCACGGATGCGGGTAAACGAAAAGTTCGGAGCAAGGTAGTGCCAGAGTATCCGCCATTAGCGAAGCAGATGAACGTTACCGGCAAGGTAAAAATTGAGGCCACCATAGCTGCCGACGGACATGTGACGAACACCCGAGTTGTTGGCGGCAGCCCATTGCTCGTAAACGCCGCACTCGATGCGATCAAGAGATGGCGTTTCGAACCGGCTCCTAAGGACACCACAGAAGTGGTGGAATTTACGTTTAGCGGCCAAGAGTAGCATGTCGGAAACGCACTTAGCGGGCGGGGAGCGGAGGCTGGGAAAAATGACGATCGGTAAGAGGCTCTATTGGGGGTTCGGGGCGGTTTTAGCGATCATGGCGTTTCTGCTCGTGATCAATATCTTGACGGTTATGCGCCAATACAGCGCGCGCGATGCCGTCAAAACCACATTGGCGGACGTGCAGTTGATCGAGAACGTGCGCTATAAGATCATCGAAAATCGCCTGTCTCTCGGCAACTATCTGCTAAGCGGCGATCTACGCGATGAAGACAAAACCAATAAGGGCGTAAGCGAGCTTCAAGGTCTCTTGAGTGATGGCGAGCAGAAGGCGAACGATACTTCACTTCGCTACTCTCTAGTGCAAGTCCAGAGCAACGAACGCGATTGGGCCGAAAACTTCGCGAAGCAGATGATCGCGAAACGACATCAAGTAGATTCCGGAGACGCTACTGTTTCCGACCTTCAGATCTTTTACCTCCAGCACGATCCGACTGTATGGACTAATAAGTCCACGGCCGTTCTGGATCAGGCCAATGAGGCCGTGCGAAGGGCCCAGGACCGATCGAATGCGTCCTCTGCGTCCGCCACGCTTCTGAGCGCGATCATAACCACGGTCGGCACCTTGATCGCCGTCGTGCTCGGCGGGTTAATCGCCTTCTACACCGCGAAATCAATCAAGGATCCGTTGTACCACCTGATCGAAGTGGCACAGCGAATCAGCAATACCGGCGATTTGGACCAGACCATCGATGTCCATCGCGGTGACGAGCTCGGCGCGCTCGCCGAGAACTTTAACCAAATGGTTCTTCATCTTAAAGAGATGGCTTCCGTTTCGGCCGCAATTGCCGAGGGCGAGTTATCCGTGGTCGTACAGCCCCGTTCGCAGCAGGACACGATGGCCAAAGCCTTCGCGCAGATGACTCAAGGCCTCCGTCAGATGGTCCGCCAGGTGCGCGACAGCGCCTCCCAGGTGGCCAGCGGCGCCGGACAAATGGCCAGCGCCTCTGACGAATCGGCCAAAGTCAGCGTCCAAGCCGCCTCGGCGATCGACGAAGTCACCAGCACCATGCACGAGATGAGCGTCAACGTGCAGAACGTCGTCAAAAATACCCAGGTTCAAGCTTCGAGCGTTGCTGAGACCTCCGCTTCGATCGACCAAATGGTCACCTCGATCCAGCGTGTCGCCGATACCGCCAAGCTGCTAGTTGACATCTCGTATCGCTCACGGGAGGAAGCCCGCAGCGGCATGGTCACGATGGACAAGGCCACCGAGGGGCTCAATCGCACTAGCCAGGCCATTCAGTCCTCTTCTGAAATCATCGATGTGCTCGGACGCCGCGCCGACGACATCGGTAAGATCATCGAGGTAATCGACGACCTCGCCGAACAAACAAACCTCCTGGCGCTTAATGCCGCGATCGAAGCCGCGCGCGCCGGCGAACATGGCCTCGGCTTTGCGGTCGTCGCGGAGGAAGTTCGCAAACTCGCGGAAAAATCAACCCAATCGACCAAGGAGATATCCGAACTCATCGAGGGAATTCAGAAGGAAGCCCGCGAAGCCGTCGAGAACATGGAAAAGAGCACCGCCATGGTTCAGGAAGGCTTGGTCCTTAATAAGGACCTTAGCGTCGCGCTCGACAAGATCTCCGATGTCGTCTCAGAGGTTTACAAATTCTCGCAAGAAATCGGGGCCGCCACCACGGAACAGTCTAGCGGTTCGGCTCAAATTGCAAAGGCCACCAATCGCCTGACCGAAATCACGCAGGAGATCAATTCCTCGGTGGAAGAGCAAGCCTCGGGCGCGCAAGCCGTCGTGCGCTCGATGGAGCGTATGCGAGAGCTGGTTCAGCAGTCCTCGTCCAGTTCCACGGAACTGGCCGCCACCGCCGAACAGATGTCCAAACTTTCGCGCGCCCTGCTCGATTCCATGGATCGCTTTGCCATCGAAGAAACGCGCGCGGACCACAAGCGCCCAGCGGCCCGCCGTCACACTGCGTCCGCGGAGCGACACGCGCCGGCGGAATACGTTGAAATGGTTCGGTCCTGATAAGGCACACAACCGCCATGGACAAAGAGATTCAGGTAGTTGGCTTTCGGATCGGTCGCGAGACGTTTGGCTTGCCGATTTCAATCGTTCGCGAGATCGTTCGCGTACCCGAAATCACCTCGGTACCGAACGCGCCTGACTATATCGAGGGTGTCATTAACCTTCGCGGGCGAATCATCCCCATTGTGGACTTGCGAAAACGTTTCGGCGAGAAAGCATTCGAGCCAAGTAAGAAGAACCGCATCGTGGTAGTCGAACTCGATACTCGCGCCATCGGACTCATCGTGAATTCCGCATCTGAGGTCCTACGAATCCCCCCGTCCGACATCGAAGAACCTCACAATGTCTTCAAGGAAGGCGAAGTCAGTTACATCACGGGAGTCGGAAAGCTGAAGGGTCGCCTCGTCATTCTCTTGGACTTGGGCCGCATCTTGCAACCTGGCGAGCTTGAGAATCTCGAGGAAATAAGAGAATCCACCACGGCTGTTCCAGCCGGCGGTGGGCGGCGAGGATTCTAAGCAGCCTAGGGGGTTACCCCAGAGGGACGAATGTCCACCACACTTACGAGCTCCGTCCAATTAACCGACGCCGAGTTAAAACTATTGCAGACTCTCGTATATCAAGAGTGCGGCATGTATTTCGATGAGCGCCGCACACACTTCCTCCGCGACCGTTTGCAACGCCGCTTAAAGGTGTGCCAATTAGACTCGTTTTACAGCTATTACCGGCTGCTCACCAGCAGGGAAGGCAAACAGGAGCTGACGGCGCTGCTTCAAAATCTCACCGTAAATGAAACCAGTTTCTTTCGTATCAAGCCCCAGCTGGAATTGTTCCAGAAGGTGATTCTCGAACAGATCCTGCACAGGAAACAGGAACGGCGCGATTGGTCGATTCGCGTCTGGAGCGCGGGCTGCTCCACGGGTCAGGAACCTTACAGCTTGGCCATTCTCATCTGCGATGCGCTTGCGTACTACTACCTTCGCAATCCGTTGCCCTTTGATATGCCGACCCCCAAACCTCTGATCCCGCCTCCCTGGAAGATCGAAATCGTGGCTTCGGATATCAATTACTCGGCACTGCTTACCGCGCAGCAGGGTGTCTATGCGGAACCTCAGATGGAAGCAGTGGACTACACCTGCCGCCTGCGCTATTTCGATAAGGTTGGTGATAAGTACGCAATCAAGCCAGCTCTCAGGAATCTGGTCCAGTTTGATTTCCACAATCTGAAGACTGAATACCTGCCGCAGCACAACGACATGATCTTCTGCCGCAACGTAATGATCTATTTTGATGAGGCCGAGCAGAAGCGCCTGATCGACAAATTCCACCGCTGTCTTAACCAGGAAGGCTATCTCTTCGTCGGTCATGCCGAGAGTCTCTTCGGCCTAACCACGAAATTCCACATGATCCATCAGAACAACGCCACCGTATATCAAAAGATCGAGGCAGCCCAGTGACTTTCCCTTCCGACGAGCAGGCCTCGGAGCTCCGCGATCTCTTTTTTGAGAGCGCGGAGGAAATCCTTCAAGGCATGAACGATGCGGGTCTGGCCCTCGAAGAGCGCCCGGGCGACCTCGAGCAGCTTCGCCACGTTCGTCGCGCGGTGCACACGCTCAAGGGCGACTCAGCTGCTTGCGGCTACCGCCAGCTGAGCGAGCTTGCCCACGATTTGGAAGATGTCTTGACGCCAGAACTGGCCCAGCAAAATGCCAGCCTTACGGCCGAAGTCATCCTCACGGCCGCTGACACATTTCACGAAATGCTTGCGGCCTACCGGAGCAAGCTGCAGCCCCCCGCCGGAGGCGCCCTCCGCGAACACATCCGGAAACTCCTGAACAAGCCCGAAGTGGAAACGCAAGATCCCTCATTTGAGGCGAAATTCGAATGGACAGAATATGAGCGGCTGATGATCGCGGAAGCCTTCGGGCGCGGTGAGGCCGTCTACAATATCGCGCTCCAGCTCGATGCCGCGGCCCTCCTCCCAGCGGCAGCGTTGGAACTCGTCAGGAAAGCGCTTGAAAGCGCCGGCAGAATACTTGCCTTCCGCCCGGACATGAGTGCGCCCGTTGAACAGCTCCGCTTGATTCAGGCCGCATTGTCGAGCGCGAAACCGTCCGATTGGATTCGGCGGCGTTGCCACATCCCATCCATCGTGGAAAGAATGGCGATTGACCCTGTGCCAGTGCCTCAATCGTCTCCACGGGATCTTCTCGAGATATTGATTGAGTCGGAGGCGGCCGCGATCTCCGCCGGCGTGAAATCCGCGCCCGCCGAAGACAGCGTGGACGGCGACGAAGAAGAAGGCCGCGAGGTCAAAACATCGGCGAACCTTGCTCGTGCGGCGGAAGGCACACTCCGCGTAGAGGCGGGACGCATCGACACGGTAATGAATCTCGTCGGCGAGTTGATTATCGGGAAGTCCATGTTGCAGCGGGCCATCAACGAGTTGGAACGCCGTCACGAAAAAGATCCTTTGCGAGGAAAGCTGGCGGACGCACTTGGGTTTCAGTCTCGCGTTCTTGGTGAATTGCAAAAATCGGTAATGAAAATTCGCATGGTCCCGGTCGAGCAGCTCTTCCGCCGCTTCCCTCGGATTGTCCGCGACGTGGCCCGTCTGCGCGGGAAGGATATCAACGTCGAGATTACCGGAGAAAATACCGACTTGGATAAGGGTATCCTGGACGCTCTAGCCGACCCTCTGGCGCACCTTGTTCGCAACGCGGCCGACCACGGCATCGAAATGGCCGCGCAGCGCCAAACTGCCGGAAAACCGCCGCGCGGAACGATTCGGCTGAATGCTTACCATGACGGCGACCAGGTTGTCATTGAGATCTCCGATGACGGTCACGGGCTCAATCGCGAAAAAATTGTCCGGCGGGCAATCGATCGCGGAATCATTTCAGCCGATGCAGCCTTGCAACTCAACGAATCCGAAGCGCTTCAACTCATTTTCTCGCCCGGGCTGAGTACGGCGGACGAAGTCACCGAAATCTCTGGCCGCGGTGTCGGGCTCGATGTGGTCAAATCGGCGCTCGAAACTTTGAAAGGCTCTATCGACCTTCATAGCCGATTCGGCGAAGGCACCACGTTTCGCCTGATGGTCCCGCTCACGCTCGCCAGCATCCAGGCGCTTCTATTCCGAGTTCATGGCCGGCTCTACGCCGTTCCGCTGGCATCTGTGGCTGAAATCACCAGGATCACGGACCAGGATATTCACAGCGTGGAAGGCCACGAAGTCTTCCAACTGCGTCAACAGGTGTTGACGCTTGTGCGCTTGGACCGCCTCGCTGCGCCGAACACTGAAGAAAGATCGAAACGCCTTTTCGTAATCGTGATTGGCACCGGCGGACGTAGGTTCGGCCTCGCCGTCGATAGCCTCATAGGGGAGGAAGAGCTCGTCATCAAGGCTTTGGAAGACGAACTGGTCACTTCTCCCCTTGTGAGCGGCGCTTCGATTCTCGGAGACGGAACCGTTGTGCTGATCCTCAATGTTCCCGCCGTTGTCTCGCATCTTTCCCGCATTCCAGCCCTGGGAGCCACGGCATGAGCGAAAAAATCCGCGTACTAGTGGTGGACGATTCAGCGCTCATGCGCAAACTGATTCCCCAAACACTTCTCAACGATCCGAAAATAGAAGTCGTCGGGACGGCGATGGACGGCTTGATCGGCCTTCGCAAGATCGAGGAGCTGCGTCCTCACGTCGTTACCCTGGACCTTGAAATGCCCCGCATGGACGGCATCGAGATGCTCCGCCAGATTACGCGTAAGCATCGCGTCCCGGTGATTGTTGTCAGCGCGCACACGGAGGAAGGCGCCTCCCTTACGATTAAAGCGCTGTCGCTTGGGGCGTTCGACTTCGTCACCAAGCCGCAGGACGCTGCTTCGGGCCGCTTGGCTCAAATCGCGTCCGAGCTGGCGCTCAAAATCAAAGTCGCAGCGTCATCCGGCGCGCCGAAAATGATCATCACCCTTCCCACTGCACGCCGGAAAGGGCATCGTGCACTCTCCATGGAGCCGCGCTGGCCGTCCCGCGTGGTGGCGGTCGGCATTTCCACCGGCGGCCCCAATGCGCTGCAATATCTTTTTTCGCAGCTCCCAGAGGACTTTCCCGGCTGCCTTCTTGTGGTGCAGCACATGCCCGAAGGCTTTACCGAAATGTTTGCTCGACGGTTGAATGAGTCTTCGGCCCTCGAAGTCAAGGAAGCTCAATCGGGTGATTTACTCCTCGCCGGACGCGCCCTGATCTGCCCCGGCAACCGTCACATGAAAGTGCGACGCATGGATCATGGGGATGTAGCGATTCTTGTGGATCAGCCGCGCGTCAACGGTCATCGCCCCTCTGTTGACGTCCTGTTCCATTCAGTCGCCGCGGAGTTTGGCGACAAGGCGCTGGCCGTGCTGATGACCGGAATGGGTGAGGACGGCGCCGCCGGACTTGGCGCCATTCATTCTGCCGGTGGTTTTACGATCGCCCAAAGCCCGGATACCTGCATCGTCGATAGCATGCCTCGCGCGGCTATTGAGCGTGGCTTCGTGAGTCGAATCATTTCGCTTCCAGGTCTTGCTAGCACCTTGCAATCGAAGTGCATGCCCCAAGCACCATCTACGGAGCCGGACCCGGTCGCCTCATCCTCGAATCAGCCGTCCGGCACAGGAGCTTCCCGAAGGAGATCACTATGAAACAATTTGAAGCGTTGACTCGAAAAGACAGCCAGCCCGTTCGTTACCTCATTGTGGACGACTCAGTCTTCGCCAGGAAGAGTTTGGCCAAAATGGTCGAGTCTTTCGGGGGCCATCTCGCCGGTGAGGCCGGAGATGGCTGCACTGCCATTACTGAATACGCGCGCACAAAACCCGATATCGTCCTGATGGATATCACCATGCCGCAAATGGAAGGCATTGAGGCCGTCGAGCGTATCGTTCAGGAGCATCCGGAAGCGCGCGTCGTGATGGTCTCTTCCGTTGGGTACCAGGATAATATTCTGGCCGCGCTTCAAAAGGGCGCACGCCACTTCGTACAAAAACCCGTGAAGCCCGACGCGCTCTACGAAATCATCCGTTACGTGCTCAATGACGATAGCGTCACCGCTCCCGTCGGCGCGGCAGGAGAGAGTTCACGATGAAAATGGATCTGATCCAACCCTTCATTGGCTCGCTCGACACGGTTCTCGCGGAAATGATGAAAGCTCCGGCTACCATCGCGGACCTTGCGATGGAAGAGGACGGCTACCGCAGGAAAGGTGTCGCTGCAGTGGTTACTTTCAAAGGCCAGATCGAAGGCCGAATCGTGCTGGACATGGACCCACAAGCCGCCGCCAAAGTTGCCAGCTGCCTTGCAGGTGCTGAAGTTGATGCTGCGGAACCCATCGTTTCGGAAGCCGTTTGCGAGCTGGCGAACATGGTGATCGGCAACGCAGTCACCCAATTAAATGATCGCGGCTTCCAATTCAAGGTGTTCCCTCCTTCGGTGCTTACCGAAGAGCAGTGCGCCAAAGCAGGTCAAGACTCGGAGGCCACCATACTCTGCTTTGAAACTGCCAGCGGAAATGTGTACCTGAATGTCGCTATGCATTATCACGCGCGACGGTCCCGCGAACGCCGTCCCGTCACGGTCGCATAGTTCCTCCCGCTTATGCGTCGTCGTAGTCTTCGGTAAGCGACGCAAGGAATGCTACCAGTGCCGCCACGTCGCTTTGATTTATCGACATGCCCTGGAATTCAGCCGGAGGATTGCGCAGAAGGCCCTCTCGAGCCAACTGCGAATTATTAATGTAAAACTGCACCACGCTCGTGAAAGTTAATTTGCTGCCATTGTGGAAATACGGGGCCGAGTCCTCCAGATCGCGCAACGTGGGCGTTTTGAATTGCGCGATCGTACTCGGCAGCCCCTGGTCCACCGCGCAGTTCTGGATATTCGCGCAGATCAAGGCCATCAAACGATTTTGAGGATTCGGAATGTCCGGGTTCATGTACACGTTCCAGACCCTCAAATCCGCATATTGTGGGCTGCCCGCAACTGCCGGATGACAGCCCGGCAAGCTCCGTGGCCCCAAAGACAAATGGCTGCGCGTGATACTTAAAGTTGCCGTAAGATCCATCAACATAGATGGGATTTGAGAGCGACACAACCTCTCGATAAAGTCGCTGGTCGTACTGTTGGGGGGTCTCTCCAGCCCGCGGCTGTGTCGGCAAGTGATTGATTCGCAGGAAGATATCGTACGGAGACGCGTAGTAATTGCCGTTTTCGTCCTGTTTGAACAAAAGGCCCCTCATGTATTGGGCGATCAGCTGTGAAATGTCGCCCACGATTTGTTCGTCGGTGGCGGACGATACGTCGAGACGATATTGTGAAGGCAGCAGGCAGTCGGGCGGGATCGATGGATCTGTTCCCAAAAATATCTTGCTGTAGGAGAGATTGCAGCCGTACTCGGCGGCGGGCGTATTGTTGCCGTTGTCGTTGCGGATCACGTCGCCAATGTGCGTGATCGCCTGCTGATATTGGGTCGGTCCCCAACCGAAATTGCGGCCTGTCAGCGTCGTCTGAACCAAATCCGCCGGATCAGTAAACTGCCCGTCGAAATGCAGAAATGTGGGACCCGAATGCGGCTGCAGCGAGCCAACCATCTGCATGGCGTTGCGAGGTGTGGTGGTGAATCCATTCATCGGCAGCGGCAAAGGACTGCGGCCGGTAAAGTCCGCTATGTTCGATCACCCGCTCCTGCCACTCCCTGAAATTCAACGAGAAAATGACAAGAGCGACAGTTAATCGATTGGCCTGCGAAAGGGCCTGGCATTGGACCCATATGCACGTTTTGAACTTGGCTCACGGCCGGGTCACCGGCGCTCAGCGGAGTATTGACATCTGTCATGTGGGCCGCGAAATATTCGGCGAATCGCGTCTCTACGAATAATCGCTCGCCAATGTTTTGGTCCGCCGGCGCTCCTTCGGCCTCGAGTCGTGGAGGAGGCGCTTGGCCCGACCCACAGCTTGCCAGGAAAAATGAAATTATGGCGAGAACGCCAGGAACAACAACTCCAATCACCGACTTCCGGCACAACTCTGTCACCGCTGCTCTCCCTGCATTGGTGTGGCCGACCCATTGCGAATGGCAGACGGAGCAAAGTTCGAATTGGGCTTGGCTCGGAGACTCTTGACGTAGGCGATGATCTGCCAGCGTGATGGTCCTGGGATGAAGCTCCAGTCCGGCATGCCACGCGTCAGATTCCCATTCCTCAAAAGCCAGAAAATCTCGCCGTCTGTGGCATTTTGCACTCGGGCGCTGCGCAGGCTCGGCCGCTTGCCGTGGCCACGGGCATCCGCACCATGGCACTGGGCGCAGTGGTCGGCGAACATTCTTGCTCCCGCCGCGATGGCGTCGGGCTGGCCGGCGTAGGGATTCACCTTGCTGCGGTCTGCTTCCGGAACGTGCCTAAGCCACGATCCGTTGGCTGCAACGCAAAGAATCAGGGCAAAAAGTGCCACCATCAACCGCCCTGCTAAATTTAAAGCCGGATTTCGATAACGCCTCGGGGATGGGGCATCGTTTTTCGATCTCATTGCGCCGACCTGTGAAAGCGGCCAAACAGCTGCTGGACTTCGTAAGAAACAGCCACGCGGTAAATCACTCCCACACTGTTGGCATTCAAGCCGAAATTCGGCGAAAAGGTGATCGTGGGTCCCCGCGGAATAGTGAATCCAATGGTGGGCCCGAGGTATTGCGACGTCGCTTTCCAGCCGAAGCTATCGGTGGTACCGAGCCCGCCGTAAAGCTCAAGTCCCGCCGCAAAATTCTCGCGGCAAAACGTGCACGATCTAGCACTAGCCGTCAGCGCTAGAGGCCGGCTCACGCCCAGCGCATAGCCGAACTCCCAGGGCTCAGGCTCATTGAGGTCCTTTTCGGAAATGAAGTTTTCTGAAAAATTCCATCCGCGGAAATTGCTCGAAAGAATCAATTTCATTTCGAGCGAGCGCTCTGTCTGCGCTCGTTCGATCGCATTCGGCACAATGTAGTCGGCAATGCCGTCGTGGCCGGTAATCTCAAGCAAGCTGCGGTCGGCTTCGTTCAAATTCTCGTATTCGACGTAGAGGACGGGATTAATGAAGTGCTCGCGAAGCAAGGGACGGAAGCGGTTCTCCCAGCGAAATCCGTTGAAAATGGTGCTGTCGTTCGCGGTCGTTTGCCCGGTGAGATAAACCTCCGTGGTCCACCATGCCGTGGCCCCGTATTCGAGCTCGAGCGTTCCGCTCAGAAACTGATTTCCGTTCCGAGGAGAAGCAGTGGTGCCCTTCATCTCGACCTCGAGGTTGCCCGGCTCTTCAAGTGCATGCGAGTAGGTAACGAAATAGGGAGGCTCCTGCCCGGCGGCACGCGACGCAATCAGCATCGCGCTTGCGAGACACAACGACGCAGCCGCAAGCGCCGCCGCATTGCGCCCGAACGCGAGACGAATCTCTTTCCGGAGGAACTGAAGCAAGGCCCTCAGCACGAATGCCCTTCCTACAGTTGATACTAGCTTTCAACTAGGAGCGCGGAGCATATTCCAGATGTTATTCTGTGTCAACTGATATTTGACATCGAATATCAACAAGCAGCTAGCGATCTCAAGGCAAGCAACTGGCGGAAATAGGAGATTGGCGGAATCGAATGGGAAAGGCGGCTATCTGCAACCGCCTTCCCACACGCGACGGAAGTTGGCCTAGAAGTGAAAGCCGATCTCACCCGTCACCGTGCGCGGTGTGACGTAGTGAGTCCCGCTAAACGTTGAAAGGAAGTTATACAGAGCGTATTGGTTCGCAAGGTTGATGACCGTCACGCGAGCGCTCCACTTGTAACGGTCCCCGTTGAACAAATTGTCGTCCCCAATCGCTAGGTCAAACAGGTTGCGGGCCTGGATCCGGGGCGGGTTCTTGTCGTCGTCTTCCTTGTCCGGCGCTGGTACTTTTACAAGCATCGAGCCATATTGCGACGCCGGGCACAGGTTGGCACCCAGGCTTGAACTTATCGGTGTACCGATTGGATTTGTCGGTGTCGGCGGGGCTGCACGCACGGCGCCGCAGAACAAACCGGCCTCAAACTGTTGATCGGCGCTGATGCCGGACACGTCTATTATGTCCGCGCCCCCGGCACCACTGGTCCCGGCTGGCCCATTCGCGCAGTTGCCACCGGCGCAGGGGACTGGACCGGCTACAAGTCCACTATCGTAACGCCAATTGAAACCAAGCCACGGACCCCGCTTCCACGGCTGATACTGCAGGTGAGTGGTCTGATTCAATTTTTCGTCGTGGTCGATGCGAAAGGGCGTAAATTCCCCCGGCACAGAAACAACAGGAACGGCGCCCGCCCCGCCAATCTGAGGAGTGAAAAACCTCGCCGCAACGCTCGACATCACCACGTATGCTGTGAATCCGTGGAGATTGGTGACGTTCAACTTGGCAGTGAATCCGGGGATCTTCGAATTGTGCCATTCTATCGGAAACGTGATCGGTGTATTGCCCAACACGCTGAAGTCATACGCATTATGTGTTTCTTTCCAGATGTACTCGCCGTCGAAAACCACGTGGCTCCCGAACGCTTGCTGCAAGCCCGCGTGGAATTCATTGCGATAGCCGGGCCTCAGTATCGAATCGGCGCCCGGAGTGCAAAGAAGCAGTGGCGACAAGACCGGAGAGTTGCAGCCTGTGCTGGAGAGCACCAGATTCTCGTTAAACGGAGTCTCTAATGTTCGTGCGTAGGAGGCGCGAAGGACTGTATTGCTCTGTTTGAAATTGTACGCGACGCCGAGCCGCGGCTCTGCCTGGTGAGCGGTGGAGAGACCGTTGTACAGGTCGCCCCTGATTCCAAGATTGAAGTTCCAGTTTCCTTTCGTGATGGTGTCCTGCACGTAGAGCGCGAGCTCTTTCACATCCGTATGCCCGCGGAAGAAGAATTCCGTACTGTTCAACAAGCTAGCCGGGCACCCATCTGAGGCGGGCAACGCCGCCGTTCGTGTGAGGTCATAGCAGCCCAGAATCGGCAGAAAGTCCGGATTCTGGCTGCCCCCCGGATTGAACGCGCCCCCGCATGCCGCAGGGTCGGTTAGTCCTGGACTGGTATCAGGGCTGCCGTCCGCATTGAGGCAGACCGGGTTGAGCGTTGGGTCAACGATTCCGAGGTGGTCGTTTTCCGTGAGAAACGACTGCTCATACTGGATGCCAGCCTTAATATTGTTGATCCCCTTCACATACGAAATGTTCGAGCGTGCCCCGGCGTTCGTGAGGAAGCGAAGCTGGGAAACACTCTCTCTCTGAAGGTCGGAGGGACCGAGGTCCGCGAAGGGATCGGCGCTTGGATAGTAGTTGTACTGGTCGTGTCGGACCCAAAAGCCCGTGGTAAGGACGGTGTTTGTGCCGAACAGCCGCGTCCACGTAGGGGCGATGTTAAAGGTCCTGATCTGCGAGCGTTGATCCGTCGGCCCAACGACGTTTCCGTTTGGATCGAGGCCGCCATTATTCACCACAACCCCGGACCATGGCGTCGCCAGCTCAGAGTCAAATGAGTTCGGCGTCTGGAACCAGGAACGCGTGAATCCGAGGTTCAGGTGAAGGGAATCGGCGGTCGAAATTTGATAATCGAAACGGTCGAACGCGTTCTCCTCATTGCCCTTATCGTGCAGCACAGTAAACTCAGGCGGATCGAGGAACCGGCCAGTGTTTAATCCGCTGACCGAGATGAAATTTCCCCACTTTTCCCCTCCGTAGCCCAAGTTGAACCCGCCGTTGGCCGTGCCAAAGGTCCCGTAATCGGCCGTCACGGCGCCGTGGGGCGTGGTCATGCCCTGGCCTGAGCGCGTCGTCACGTCGATCACGAGGCTTGTTTTGTCTCCGTATTCGGCTGGCGGCGCTCCGTCAATCACCTCAAGAGATTGAATCGAATCGACCGGAATCTGATTCGAGAACACTTTGCTTTGCTGGTCGGTAATCGGTTGCCCGTCCACAGAAAAGGAGTTTTCGGCATGATCGCCGAGCCCATGGAAAAGCCCGTTCGAGTCCGCTGCCACTCCGGGTGAGGCGAGGGTGACGAGCGAGCTGACGGAAGACGACGCGCTTTCCAGTGGAAGTTCCTGGAAAAGCTGCCGATCTATATCCGTGTGCGCCGTCGAATCATTTTCGATCAGATCGCCGCCTGACTCCACCGTTACCGTGCTGGTCGCGCTGGCCAATTGAAGGCTGATCTTCAAATTGAGGGGCACCACCGAGCGCACCTCCACGTCCTGCACATGGGGGGCGAATCCGGTGGCCGTCACCGTCATGTGATAGGGGTTGAACGGGATGTTTTCGATGCTGAAGTTGCCGGAGGAATCCGTCACCGCTGCGCGCTCAAACCCGCTCACCGGATTGTGAATGGTGACTGTTGCGCCGACTACAACCGCACCCGTGGGATCGGTCACCGTCCCTGAAATACTTGTGGAGCTTCCGGCGTTTTGGGCGCGGGCGGCCAGTCTCGAATCCAAAAACCCCAATTACAACAACTGCGATTCCGAACCAAATATGCAAAAGTCTCATGACATTTCTCCCCATATGAATGCGGCCGCTGCGCATCCCTGCGCTGCGGCGAAGAATGGATGTGGAAATGCCAACGCGCGGCACGAGAAACGGCGCGTCGTTAGAGAAACAGTTTTTTGTGGAGCGGATTTACGCCGGGGGAGCGCGGGGGACGCTGGGGGTGCGGATTGCGTCGAAATCGGGTGAAGATCTTGCGGTGGCGACGAATCTCGCCACCGTGACCGGCGCTAAGTCGGTCGCTTGCGCTGCCGGCTGCGGAATCGCGGCGTGACCGACATGACACGCCTGACAATGCTGGTCGTCGGATGCTCGGGTATGCCAGTGAGAGGCGGCGTGGACACCCAAAAGAGCCACCACCAGGATCAGGGTCGCCGCCAGCAGCCGCGTTGTTATTCGCTTTGCCATCTCCAACTCAGTGCAAAGGTATGCCGCACCTCAGACTTGCAAGAAATCGCCCTCGCGGGCGACCATACGATATAAAACCGGATCCACAAGTATTGCGATGAACAATCGCGAAATCAGCCCCGCCACAATCACGATCGCGAAGGGCTTTTGTGTATCGGAGCCTATGCCGGTGGAAAGCGCGGCAGGCAGCAACCCCAGACAGGCTACGAGAGCCGTCATCATGATTGGACGCAACCTCATAAGGGCCGCCTCGCGTGTCGCGGTGCGGATGTCTTTGCCTTCCTGCCTCAACTTATTGATAAATGACACGAGGATCACTGCGGTTTCAACCGAAACGCCCATCAGTGCGAGGAGCCCGAGAACCGAAGAAACGCTAAAAGGAGTGCCGGTGAGTTTCAAAGCGATCAGCGCACCGACAGGTTCCGTAATCACGACGCCGAACGCTATTGCGAAGGGAAATTTGAAGTTGCCGTATAGCGCGAAAAGGATCATGAAGATCAAGAGCAGCGCCAACGGGCCGATGATTTCCATCTGGTGCTTGGCCTCAAGCAACTCGCTGTACTCGCCACCCCAGGTGAGCCGGTAGCCAGCCGGCAGCGACTTCTGAATATCGGCGATCGCGCGCTGGCCGTCGGCAACCGCCCCTTCCAGGTCGCGGCCTTCTACGCTGTACTGCACGCCGATGTAGCGCGAATTGTTCTCGCGATAAATGAACGAAGCCCCGCTCGCTTCGTGAATATTCGCCAGCTCACTCAATGGAATCTGCTGGCCGGAAGGGGTTCCAACCAGCAAGGCGCCAATTTGCTGCGCGCTCTGGCGGAATTGCGGCTTCATGCGCACCACCAAATCGAATAACTTCTCGCCCTGAATTACCTGCGTGGCGGCTTGACCGCCCACGGCCGCCTCGATGACGGCTTCTACGTCCGCCACGTTGACGCCGTAGCGCGCGATCTTGTCGCGGTCTGTATCAATCAAAAGGCTGGGCTGGCCGAGTTCGCGTACGACGGTTAACTCTGTGAAACCGGGAACCTGCGACAGGCGGCGCTTGATCTCGAGCGCCCTATCCTGCAGCACTTTCAGGTCGGGTCCGTAAACTTTCACCGCCAAGGCGCTCTTGAGTCCGGTCAGAGCCTCATCCACGGCATCTTCAGCCGGCTGCGTGTAATTGAAGATCACACCCGGAAAAGCCTGAAGCTGCTTCTGAATATCCTCGGTGAGTTCGGCTTTGTTGTGAATCGAGGTCGACTTCCAGGAAGAGTCGCCATACGGCCTCAGGCCAACATAAAATTCGTCGTTGAAGAATCCTGTGGCATCCGTGCCATCGTCGGGCCTTCCCAGTTCCGAGCCGACATCCGTGACCATGGGATACTTCATCAAGATATTGCGGACCTGCGGGCTGAATTTTGCCGCTTCTTCGTATGAAATCGTATAGGGCATCGTGGCGCGAACCCACAGCGCACCTTCATCGAGGTGCGGCATAAATTCAGCGCCGATAAACGGAATCAGCAACAGCGCGCCACCGAAAATACAGAGAGCTACCACCAGAGTAGTTTTCGGATGATCGAGGCAGCGGTCGAGTTGCGCCGCATATTTCCGGCGAATCCATTCAAACGGCTTGTTCACACGCTCCCGCACTCCGCTGCGGAACCAGTAGGAGCAGAGAACGGGCACGAGGGTGAGCGTGAAGAGTAAGGCGCCCACCAGAGCGATGGCCATCGTGTCCGCCATCGGATGAAAGAGCTTTCCCGACGGCCCGGTCAACGCGTAAATCGGAATATAGCCTGCGATAATCACGGCGACAGAGTAAAAAATCGGACGATCCACGTCCTTCGCCGCGGCGAGGATCACATCGTGCAGGTCGTATTGCTGTCCCTGGCGCAGGCCGAGCTCACGAAAAATGTTCTCGACCATCACCAGCGTGCCGTCGATGATGATCCCAAAATCAATTGCGCCGATCGAAAGCAGATTGGCTGCGGCGCCCCGGGCGTGCATGAAAATGAACGCAAAGAGCAGGGCCAGCGGAATTGTTAGTGCCACAATCACGGCGGCTCGGAAGCTGACCAAAAAGAAAACCAGCACCACCAGAACAAGCACCATCCCGCGCAGTAAATTATTCTCGACGGTATCCGTCGTCAGCCTCACTAAATCGCTGCGATCGTAAAACGGACGCACTTTCACATCTGGCGGCAGGATGCTTTCGTTCAGCTGTTTTGTCTTGGCCTCCACGCCTTTCAGTACATTCTGGGTCTGGTCTCCCCGCAGCATCAGGATGACGCCCTCGACCGCATCGTCGTTCTTATTAAAACCGAATTCGCCGAGGCGTGGAGCGTGGCCGATGGTTACCTCGCCCACGTCGCGAACGCGCACCGGAACGCCATTTTGCGCGCCCACAACCACATCTCCGATGTCCGCTTCGTCGCGCAGCAAGCCGATCCCGCGCACGTAATAAAATTGGCCGCCTTGCGAATAGAATCCGCCGCCGGCGTTGGCATTGTTTACCGAAAGCTGCTGGACCACCTGCGGCACGGTGATGTGATATCCATAGAGCCGCGCGGGATCGAGCAGCACTTGATACTGCATCACCGTGCCACCGAACCCGGAGTCGTCCGCCACTCCACGAACTTGCTTGTACTCGCGCTCGACCACCCAATCCTCGTAGGTCTTCAGTTCCTGAGCAGAACGGTCCGGACTCTCAAGCACATAGCGATAGACGAGACCCGAGGGGCTGGACAGCGGCGCAAGCGTGGGCGTCACGCCGGAGGGATAGCTGACTTCACTCAATCGCTGAAAGACCAGCTGCCGTGCAAAATAATCATCCGTGTCTTCATCAAACGTCAGGATTACATCCGACAAGCTATAGAGGGAAATCGACCGCATCACGTCCAGCTTCGGCACGCCGTTCATTTCTACTTCGGTGGGCAGCGTGATGAGCCGCTCCACCTCTTCCGCCGCGTGTCCAGGCCACTGCGTGATGATTTCCACCATGGGTGGAGAAACATCGGGGTACGCGTCCACCGGCATGTGGGTGAAGGAGACGGCCCCTCCAATGGCCAGAAACACCACCAGCATCAGAATCAGAAACCGCTGTCGTAACGCGAATCGCACGATGCGATGGATCATTCGTGTGCCCTAGCTAACTCCCGAAGACTCTCAGTGCTGAATCGAATTGGCGAATTGCACGAACAGGCCGCCGTCGCCGACTACTTTTTCTCCGGGCGAAAGCCCCCTTAGAATTTGCGTTTGCCCGTTCTCGCTCTGCCCGATTTCTACAGCCCGCCGGGAGAATTGGTTTGCCCCGGTCGCCACATAAACGAAGGGCTGGTTCTCGTCATCGCGCAGCACGGCAGCGTCAGGCGCGGCAATCGCGTTTCGAATCGAGCCAGCGGTAACTGTGACAGTGCAATACATGTCCTTTTTCAGCTTTTCGCCGGGATTATCGACCACAATGCGCGCCTGCAACGTTCGCGTATTAGGATCGAGCGCCGGCGACACGTACGAAATTCTTCCGTGGAAGCTTTGTGGGTAGGCGTCTGTTTGGACTGTCACATCGTCGCCCTTCTTGATGTACGCGAGATCGGCCTGATATACGTTGGCCAGCACCCACACCGTGCTCATATCCGAAATCGTGAAGGCCTGCGTCTGTCCGGCCAGCATCACCTGTCCTGGTGACACCATCCGTTCCACCACCTCTCCGCTGATAGGTGCGATCACAGGGATCTCGGCCGACGACGACGCCTTCGCCACGTCTTCCGGGTTCTTGATCCCCAGAATTTTCATGCTCTGCTCGGACGCATTCAGGTCGGCCTGCGCCTGATTGCGGTCCGATTCGGCTTGCAGGAGGTCGCGCTCGGCAATCGCCTGATGCTGGTAGAGATCTTGCGCGCGCGCGTAGTTCTTGTCCGCCACGCGAAACGCTTCTCGCGCCTTGATGTATGTGTCGAGCAGTTGTGAGTAGTCCGGACTTGTCACTTCCAGCATGGGCTGTCCCGCGCGCACATGTTCGCCTGGAACAACCAGAATCCTGGTTACCGGGCCGCCTACCTGCGTGATCACCGGTGTTGTTTTGAACGCGTTGTAGGCCACAGCGCCTGTTAGCCTCAATGTGCGCGTCAGCTTCACCGGTTCAATGGTGACCACCTGAACGTGAGACATCTGATCCGGCGGAATTGTGAGAAGCTCCGGCGTCGCTTCTTTGGACTCGTTCGACGAGAATGAGGTCATCTGGCCCGCGCGCTCGCGACGTCCGGAACGGCATCCCGCCAGCAGCGCTACGCAAGCTAGCGCCGCCAGTCCCAGCCACCGATTGATTCTTGGGCACCTTGAATGGTTCATGGCAAGCTCCTCGTCCCTACCGCTTCGCGAAGTTGCTCGAGCGCTAGCAGATAGGCTGCCAGCGATTGCCGGTACGCGAGTTGCGTCGCGCGGTAACTGCGCTCCGCATCCAGGAAATCCAGCAGGCTCGCCGCGCCGCGCCTGTACGAATACTCGCTGATATCGCGGTCCTGCTTCGCCTCGTCTAGATAACCGGAGCGGTAAATCTGGACGATCTTGTCGTTGGTACGCAGGCCTTCATAGGCATCCTCGACGTCCGTCAGCACCTGCTCGTTCGCCGCCTTTTGCTGCTCCTGCGCCTGGGTTATGGCCACTTGTGCGCGCGCGATTTCGCCCTGGTTGCGGTCAAAAATTGGAAGCTGTATCTGGCCGAAGAACGACGCCGTATTGACCTCAGCGATGTGTGTGTAATTCATTTGGGCGGTCACATCGTGTTTGCCTTGCGCCTTCTCCAGTTCGTATTGACTGGTCGCGGCCGTCACACCCTGCTGCGCCGCTCGGAGGTCCGGTCGCATGGCCAGCGCCTTGGATTGTAAATCCTCGAGATGCGCGTTGAGCGGCTCATAGTCGAGCGAGCCAGCCACATCGTAGTCCGCCGGCACGGATTCGTACCCGAGCAGTTGCCGCAAATCCGAAAGCGCCTGCACCTTCGCAAGCTCTGCCTGCGAGGCATCCGTCTGGAACTGCAATAATTGGAGCTTGATCTTCAAGAAGTCGTCTTCGCTGATATCGCCGGCCTTGTATCGCGCCTGGCTGATATCCACACTATTTTGGAAGCTCTTCAAATCTTCCTGCGCCAGGTCCAGTGCTGATTCGGCGAGTTGCACATTAATGAACTGCGTCGCCACCTGAAACGCCAACGTGCGCTCGTTGTCCACCACCTGCGACCGAGTGACCGCCGTCTGGTCTTTGGCGGCTTGCAACCGGTGCTGCCTTTTCTTTCCGCGCTCGAACAAATAGCTGATGCCCAGATCAAACTGCGCCGAACTGTCGATATAAGCCGAGCTAAACTGGTTCGGCTGGAAAATAGGGATGAACTGCGCGTCGCCGATCAGCACGGGATTGGGGCGCAGGTTCGCTGTAATTTCCTCGTCCTCGCTCTGCTGGATTGTTGTGCGCGCGGCCAGCAGATTATGGTTGTGCCTCAACGCCATTTGAATCGCGTCGTCGAGCGTGATTTTCACCGGACCCTGAACGTCTACGGGGGCTTGCGCGCAGGCCGGAATCGCGAGGGCGGCCGCGCCTAGACACACCACCAATGCCACACTTGCAAATCGCACAGGTTCTGTACGCATAGTCTTCAGCCCTCAATAGCCGAAATGGGACGTGAATTGGCGTGCCGCGGTCGGCACGGGTTTAGAGCGGGGATCTTACGAGATAGGAGGGGCCCGCGCGGGAACGCGCCTGATGACGGGATTCGGCGCCTGCCCAAAAACCCTAGGCTCCGGCGTAGGGGCTATCAGCGCAAAGGCCGGAGCTTGGTCGGTTGCGAGAGGACGGTCGATCGGCTGATGGCTGAGATGGCAAATGGGACAAGTGGACTCGGAGGAGCCAGTGTGATGATGCCAAACGCTCCCCGTAGTCATCGCGACCAAGAGCAGCGCCAGCAGCGCAACAGGAAGAATTAGATACCGGACTTGTTTTGGTTTCTGCATCGCCGCTTGATCGAAAGCAGGCTTAGGTCACGATCATAGCAGATGTTCTGCAACTCAAATCGGTTGCGTCGCAACCGTTACGCCAATATAAACATGGCGATCATCGCTCTCGAAGGAAGCTGGTCGCGCGATCCCTTAAGGACCTAGTTGGAGTTTTCGAGCGCTTCCTCAACCAGTGCGACGCATTTCTGCACGCGCTCGCGTAGAGGCCCGTCAATTTCTTGATGCTGCGCCCGCGATGAAAATAGTTCATCGGCGATGTTGAGCGCCGCCAGCACCGCCACCTTCAACGAGTCCACGATGCGCGTCGCTTCGGCAACCTCTCGCATCTTGCCATCCACGTACGCCGCCAGTTCGCGCAGATATTCCTCGTTTTGATCCGTGCTGACGTTGTAACTCTGATCGTAAATGTCGATTTTCACGTTGTGGCCTCACTCCTGGGAAGCCGGATTGCGCCATTGTCGGCTATTGCTCGCTGAACTGCAATGTCGTGGCGCCCGCCACACTTCCACAGGCTAAACGCAGTCAGCCACCAACACTTCCGTGATAATCTCGTCGCATTCGGAGGTCTTGATGGCGGATGAGATCCGGATACGAGTCAATGGGCGGACGCATAGCGTCGCCGCCGAGCCAGATACGCCTTTGCTGTACGTCCTCTCTGGCGATCTCCACCTGCAAGGTCCTCGATTTGGCTGCGGCCTTTCCCAATGCGGCTCTTGCTCGGTGCTCGTGAATGGTGCCGAAACCCGCTCCTGCGTCACGCCTGTGTCGGCCGTCCGCGGCAAGTCCGTCACCACGCTCGAAGGTTTGCCGGAATGGTACGCGAAGCAAAAAAAGCTCGCCAAAGCGCCTGCTCTGCACCCCGTGCAGCAAGCCATCATCGACGAACAGGCCGTGCAGTGCGGCTATTGCTTCAACGGCATGATTATTCAAGCCGCCGAATTGCTTTCGAAGAAAGCCGCAGCCTACTGAAGCGGAAATTCGCACCGCCATGAACGGCCATCTGTGCCGCTGCGGAAGTTATCCACGCGTGATCAAAGCAATCCAACGCGCCTCCAAAGCCATGCATGGAGCTTTGATTGCAGAGGCGGGTGCGGACGTGGCGCGATGAAATCGCTCACAACTCCGCGACCCCGGTTCGACCGTCGCGAGTTCCTGAAGGCAGGCGGAGCGCTTATCATCGGATTCAGCAGCGCCGGCTTTATTGGCGATGAGCTTGCAGCGCAAGGCGTCACAGACTCTGCCGCACGCGGCTCAGTTGCAGGTCCGCCCAATCCCAAGCAAATCGACACTTGGCTTGCCGTCCATTCTGACAATACTGCTACCATCTTCATCGGCTACGTCGAACTCGGCCAAGGCTCCACAACATCTCTGCTGCAAGTCGCCGCCGAAGAACTCGACCTCGGCATGAATCAAGTCAGCACCATCCGTCTGGACACCAACGTCACACCCAACCAGGGCGGCACGTACTCAAGCTCCTCCATCGCTCGAGGCAGCCCGGCGATTCGCACGGCCGCGGCCGAAGCCCGGCAAGCTTTGCTCCAGCTTGCGTCCAGAAAATTGGACGCCCCCATCGATCAACTCACGGTATCGAAGGGCATCGTCTCAGCCGCAGCGACAAACGGCGGCAGCCCACAAAAGTCAGTCACCTATGGCGAGCTGATAGGCGACAAGCGTTTCGATCTGGCGTTCACCGGCACGGCGCCATTGAAACCAGTGGCTGACTACAAATTGGTCGGCACCAGCCCTACGCGAAACGACATTCCGGATAAGGTCAGCGGCAAATACGTCTATCTCCAGCACGTTCGCCTGCCGGGAATGCTGCACGGACGCATCGTTCGTCCGCGCGGCCAGGGCGCGTATGGCGCGGGCGCGAAAGTTTCGAGCCTCGACGAAGCTTCCATCGCCCATATTCCCGGTGCGCGCGTTGTGCGCAAAGGCGATTTCGTTGGCGTTGTGGCCGATCGCGAATGGGACGCCGTTCGTGCGGCCCAACAACTGAAAATTACATGGGACGTGCCCGCCACCCTGCCCGGCAGCGACGGCGTGTATGACGCAATGCGCGCCGAAAAAACCACCGATCGTGCGGTTCTGGAAAAAGGGAATGTGGAATCCGCTTTCGCTGGAGCGGCGCACGTTGCCTCCGGCACGTATCACGGCCCGTACCAGGCGCACGCACCCTTCGGACCCAACGGCGCTCTCGCGGACGTAACCCCGGATTCGGCGCTGGTGATCTGCTCGACGCAGGATGTCTACGCCACGCGCAATACCCTGGCGGGCGTGCTCGGATTGCCGCCCGCGAAAGTTCGCGTCCAGTATTACGAAGGGTCGGGCACTTACGGCCATAGCTGTTACGACGACGCCGCGCAAGCCGCAGCAATCCTCTCGCAGCTGGCGGGCAAACCCGTGCGCCTCCAGTTCATGCGCTGGGACGAGCATGGCTGGGACCTCTACGGCCCCGCCCACGTTGGCGAAATCCGCGCCGCAGCCGATGCCAACGGCAAAATCGTCGCCTATCAGTATGACGGCTGGCATCACAATTGGAGCGCTGTCGAAACCTCCGCGCAGCTCGCACTCGGAACCCCGGCCGCCCCCTGGCGGTTCGGCGCGGCCCAACAAGTAAATCCCAACGATTGCGGCGGAATGTATGCGATCCCCAACGTGCGACTCATCAATCACGAAGTTCCGGCGCTTGGATATCTGCGCGGAGCATGGCTCCGCTCGCCGCTTGATTTATCCTTCTCCTTTGCATCCGAGCAAACAATTGACGATCTCGCCCGTCAGCTCGGAATTGACGCGTATGAGTTTCGCAAGCGGAATATCGCCAACGAACGATGGATGGGTGTGCTTGACGCCGTAGCGAAAGCTGCAAAATGGGAGTCGCGTCCTCCCGCCTCGAAGGTTTCGGCGACTCCGGCAGATGCCAAATTGCTCAGCGGTCGAGGAATTGGCCTGGGCACACATCTCACCTCGTACGGTGCCTCAGTAGCCGAAATCGAAGTAAACAAGGAAACTGGCCAAGTCATTGTGAAGCATATGTACGGCGCGATCGACGCCGGACTCGCTGTAAATCCCGCGTTTATCGAGAATCAGATCAGCGGCCAATTGGTCCAAACCACTAGCCGCATGCTCCACGAGGAAGTAACATTCAATAAGACGAATGTCACCAGCCTCGATTGGAACAGCTATCCCATCCTACGTTTCGAGGAATGCCCCGAGGTGACGCCTGTCGTGGTACAGCGCACCGATCAAAAATCAACGGGCGCGGGTGAAGAAGTGATGGCCGCAGCCGCGGGCGCCATCGCCGGCGCCTTCTTCGACGCCACCGGCGTCCACATGCGCGAATTCCCCCTAACCCCGAAGCGAGTCCTCGCCGCCCTCGCCCCTACCTAACGACTGTCGCCCTTCCTACATATAGTTAGGGTCCGGGGTTTTGGCGTCGGCAGAACCATGCAAAAATGGTTGTGCTCGTGTGAGGAGCAGGCGAGGAATTTCACGCGTCCGGTCACAAGGTAAATGATGAAGGTGAAGGCATCCGTTGCCTACGAGGGCAGAAAGCAGCTCTCTTTCAAAGAACTCGACCTCAGCGATCCCGGCCCGGAAGATATTCTCGTCCGCATCGTTGGCGTGGGCTTGTGCCATACTGACGTGAAAGCCCTCCAGGGAGAGATGGCTGTGCCGAAGCCGGTCGTGCTCGGCCACGAAGGCGCCGGCGTCGTCGAACGCGCCGGCGAACGCGTCACCAAAGTCAAACCTGGGGATCACGTTGTGCTCACTTTCGATTCCTGCGGTATTTGCCGCCCGTGCAGCACCGGATATCCCGCATACTGCGCGCAGAACATGGCCCTGAACTTCCGGGACGCGCGAGAGGGCGCCCCCGGCTCTTTTCACGATGGGAGCGAAGCGATTCACGGACATTTCTTCGGTCAGTCGTCTTTTGCGAACTACGCGGTCACAACCTCGCGCAACACGATTCCTGTGAGAAAAGATGCTCCGCTAGAAATTCTAGGAGTGCTCGGCTGCGGCGTTCAGACTGGCGCCGGAGCCGTGATGAATTCTCTCCAACCTCCGCCCGGCAGCTCCATCGCGATCTTCGGCGTTGGTCCCGTGGGACTCAGTGCCGTGATGGGCGCCGCCATACGCGGCTGCGCGGAAATCATCGCCATCGACGTTCTCGAGCAGCGCCTCGAAACGGCCAAACAGCTCGGCGCCACCCGCGTTGTGCAGGCAACTGGAAAACTGAGGATCGCTGAGGAAACTTGGCGTGCCGTTCCCGGCGGCGTGAACTATGCCCTGGATACCACGGGGCGCGCCGTCATCTTCGAGCAAGCCATCGCATCGCTCGCCACAAAAGGCTCCTTCGGCTTCGTCACTGCGCCGGCGGGAAGCCCGGGCCTGAATCTGTCCGCAGTGATGATCGGCGGCCACAGCGTTCGCGGAATCGTCCAAGGCGATAGCGTTCCGGACACTTTCATCCCCTACCTGATCGACCAGCACATCAGCGGCCGCTTCCCTTTTGACAAGCTCGTCGCCAAATATCCCTTCGACCAAATCAATCAAGCCATCGCAGACCAAGCCAGCGGCAAAGTCGTGAAGCCCGTTTTTACGTTCCCGCAGTGAAGTTGCCGCATTCGTCCTTGGGTCCACATCAACAACCGTTTGCAATCACCCCCGCCGCATGCCAGCCTAAGCTCGGAGCTGAAGTGCCTGACCTGATAACGAACGGGAATCCCGAGCTGGCCGCCCCCGCCGATGGAGACGAAGGCCGCATAATTCCGGAACGTTTCGCCTCCGGTCTATTTCGCCTGCCGGTTGCTCGGACAAACCTCGCCGCCGCTCTCTTCGCCGGGCTCGCGCTGCGTCTCTTTTTCGTGATCCGCTTTCCATTCTCCGCTGGTGACACCAAATTCTACGACGCGCTCGCCCGCAACTGGCTCTACCACGGTGTCTACGGCCTCTTCGTCGGAGGCCAATTGGCGCCCACCGACATGCGCGTCCCCGGATACCCGGCATTTCTGGCCGCCGTTTACTCACTCTTCGGACCTAGCCACCAGGCGGTTCTCATCGCTCAGGCAATACTGGGTTTGGTCACTTGTCTGGGCATCGCGGCAATCGCCGCCCGCCTCGCGCCCGCGGCCCTGCGAAGAAAAGCCGCAACGGCAGCTATGTGGATTGCGGCGCTGTGTCCATTCACGGCAAATTACGATTCGATCTTGCTCACTGAAGCGCTCGCCATTTTTTTAACCACCTTCGCGCTGCTGATTTTTATCTCGCTCCTCGACCATCCTTTCATCGCGCGCTCCACTTTGGCGTCGACGCGAAGCGTTCTCTCGTTCGCGGGGTGGGTTGCATGCGGGGGCCTCTTGGTCGGCGTCGGTACTCTCATTCGCCCGGAGACGCCACTTGTCCTGGCAGCCGCGGGTGCCATATTTGCGATTCGTCTGCGCCACCGCAAAGAGTGGCCGAAGTTGATCCTGATAATTTCCTGGATGGCCGCCAGTCTGCTCCTGCCTTTGCTGCCGTGGGCCGCGCGAAACGCGCGTGTACTGGGACGCATCCAGTTTCTCGCCCCGCGCTACGCCGAGACCGCCGGTGACTTCATCCCCTACGGTTTCTTCAACTGGACACGAACTTGGATGGTGCGGCCTGAAGAAAACTACATCGTGCCTTGGAAGCTGGGCAACGCCCCCATTTCGATCGAGAGTCTGCCCGCTTCCGCCTTCGATTCCGCGGCCGAGCGAAATCGTGTAGCCCGGTTGCTGACCATCTACAACGCCGACTTGAAAATGTCCCCCGTGCTCGACGGCGAATTCGAGCTTCTCGCTCGTGAGAGAACCGCACGCCATCCTCTCCGCACTTATCTCGTCATCCCCATTGAGCGCGTCGGGGCCATGTGGTTCGCGCCGCGTGTGCGTTCCCTCCGCTATTCAGGCGCGTTGTGGCCGCCCACAGAGAAATGGCGCGAAAATCCGTGGGATTTCGACATCACCGCCGTGTTTGGGCTCCTGAACCTTGCGTATTTCGGCTTAGCAATAGCTGGAGCATGGCATTGCCGCGCGCGCTCCGCGATGGCCATGTTGATCGCGTTTGCATTGATTCGCAGCGCGTTTTTGACCAGCCAAGTATCCATCGAACCGCGCTACGTGATCGTTTGTTTCCCCGCATTTTTGGCCATCGCCGCCCAAGCCTTCACGATCTCGCGATCCTCCCTGGCATCAACGCCGGCTAAAGTCAGAACTCTTGTAACGGTGCCTTAACGCGGCCCACCGGTGACCTGTGGTTCACTTCTAATTTCCAAATCGGCGGCCGTCACAAATGTTCCTTGCAAAATGCGGTAGGCGCTCTTTTCCCAAATTCATGTCGCGGTCTTTCTCGCTTCTCGTTTTGTGTCTCGCCGTAGTTCGTTTGGCATCTGCTCAGACGCCACCGGAGAATATCCAGGTCGAACAGATTGGCACGGAATCGGGCAACCAGCAGACGCCTGATTCCAATCCTGAAGCCTCGTCCCAGCAGCCCGCGGCCGATCCAGTGGCTCTTTTTCCCCACTCGAACACCGCTCCCTACTGGATTTCCGGTCAGGCCAACATCGTACTTCAATGGCACGGGTCGTTTCCGGCGAAATACAGCGGCCCAAACAGCCTCCGTTCACAGCCTGAAAACGCGACTTCCAAAGTCTACACATTGTATTTAGGGTACGAACTCACGCCCACTACCGAGGTCTTCCTCGATATCGAAAGCGCCGGTGGCCACGGCATCAGTAATGCCCTGGGGCTTGCCGGTGTCACAAATCTCGATGTCGTGCGCAACACCACTCTCAGCCAAGATCCTTACGTCGCGAGGCTAATGCTGCGCCAAATTATTCCGCTTACCGACGAGCGCATCGAATCCGATCGCGATGAGCTGCACCTCGCCACGTCCCTACCGGCGCGGAGAATCGAACTCCGCATCGGGAAATTCGATCTGGCGGATTTCTTCGACGCCAATACCTACGGCTCCGACAGCCATCTGCAGTTCCTCAATTGGACCGTCGATAACAATGGCACCTACGATTACGCCGCCAATACTCGGGGCTACACGGATGGGGTCCTCGTCGAATACGACGATCATTGGTGGTCTGTGCGGTTTGCCGAAGCCCTGATGCCGAAAATCGCCAACGGCATCCATCTCGACGCAGATATCGCCCGCGCGCGCGCCGAAAATCTCGAGTTTGAGGCTCGCGGAAAGCTGATTGCGCATCGCGCTGGCACCATGCGCCTGCTCAGTTATCTCAATCACGCCAACATGGGCAACTATCGCGAAGCAATTGACGATTACCTTGCTGGCCCGCGAACTTCTCCGCCCGACATCATTTCAACACGCCTCCAGGGCCGCCATAAATATGGCTTCGGGTTGAATTTCGAGCAGGAAATCACTTCGCAAATTGGCGTTTTCGGCCGTCTCGGCTGGAGCGACGGTCGCAATGAGTCCTTCGCCTATACCGAAGACGACCGCACGCTTCAACTCGGCGGCTTCACCAACGGCGCCCTCTGGCATCGTCATAATGACCGCGCCGGCGCGGTTTTCGTCGCCAACGGCATCGTGAAGGATCATCAGAGTACCTCGCCCTCGGCGGACTCGGCTTCCTGCTGGGAGATGGCGGCCTTACTTATGGTCCCGAGAAAATCGTGGAGGGATTCTACACCGCGCATCTTTGGCGAGGCTTTTTCGCGTCCTTCGATCTCCAGCACAACAATAATCCCGGCTACAACCAGGATCGCGGCCCGGTAACGGTTCCGGGCCTTCGCTTCCACGTCGATTTTTGAGAACGAACTTTTAGCCCTGCCCTATTGCGGTGTTTTCGGAGTGTGGGCCCCGCTCATCGGCCGCACGTTTTTCGGCGTGATTCCCGATCCCGGAGCAACACCGCGCGTAGGACCTGGCGGCACCGGGTTCGGGTTGGAATTCGACCCTCCTTGGCTCCCGGGCGGCGGAGCCGCAGGCGGTGGGAAAAGCGGCTGCTTCAGAATATCGAGCACTTCCGGAGGAAGCTTGTCGGCCTGCGCCACGAGCGCCGCTGTTTGCCACATCTGATCGTCGCTCAGGACGGTTTTGAAGCTGGGCATTGCCGTCATGCGAATGCCGTTCTTGATCTTCCAGTAAGTCTCGCCCACCGGATCGTCCGTCACGTACCCGTCCGGCAACAAAAGGTGGGGTGGCGAAGGGTACATCTCCGGCTCTGGGCGCGTAGGCTTCTCAAGCATGCCGTGGCAGCCGCAACCTCTCCGGTACGTTTGAGCCCCAGCGATTAAATCGGCCGTTGTGAACGCCGCCAGGTCCCGCTTGGGCGCCTCGCGGTGAATTCGCCCCCCCAAAGCCGCTCCCGCAATCAACCGTTCGAAGGGAAACGGATGATCCGACACAGCCACCGGCGCCAATCCGGTGAAAAGATACACAGCGACTACCAGCGGAACGAGAATCAGCCCCACGATGATACCGCCAACAAACTTTCCCATCGACCTTGCCTCCTTCGGTGCCTGCACCGGGCCGCCAGGACCCACCAAGAATCGCACGACAGTTTACGCCCCGTCAGGACTTTTTTTGATAAACTCCAGGGCAAGCGGTCGGCGAACGAGTTCGAGAAACTTTAGGGTGGGGGCCAGGATGGTGGCATGGCCACGCCCCAAAGTGCTGTTGAACTAATTCAGTATCTCCATCTGAAGCTTGCCGCGCTTGGCCAGCCCGCAGGAAAGAGTTTGAACGATTCGGACCTCCTGCAGATAGCCCAGCCTCTGCTCCGCAATTACTACGAAAAAGAACGCATCCTCGGCAGCTATCTGTGTCCGGCCGATGCACGGATCCAATCGTTTCTCGACGAGCATCTGCGCGATTGCTGTCCCGGCGGCGTACCTCGCCTGCCGACGACCACTTTCGTTCTCGACCGCGCCGGACTGGCTCGCACCATGTCCTTGCCGCCGGACGCGAACAGTTTCGCTTCTCCCTATCTCCGCTCCTACCGGGTCCCGCAGGGCGTGCTCCATAATCCCCACAGCGACCGCCGAACCACCAGCGGAGTGTTCCACATCGCTGAGGGCGGCTTCCCGATTCCCGCGGACAAGCAGGCAGTTCCCCTGAAAGCCTTTGCCGCTCTCCTCGCAGCCGCCCTCCGTCCGCCCCCCGGCGTCCTCACTCTTCCTTTCACCGCCGGACAGGATGAACAGGCTCGCCTGTTCGTTTCGTTGTTGCTTCGGCCTCTAGTCTGCCCGACCACCGGCGCCGACCCGCACAAAACCATGGAGACTCGCTTCTTCGCTCCCGGAAGCTTGGTCAGCAATCTGGATTTCGTCGAGTCGATTTTCGGCAATGGCGGCGATCCGCATCTTCCTGAGAATGACGCCGCGCTAGACGTCGCCCATTGGACCGGCCACACCGGCTGCGTAATTCTCGCGCCTCATTTGGTCGGCATGAAGAAGGCAGCTCTGGGCCTCCCGTGCGAAAGCGAGGCCACCGAGCGCCAGAAGCGCGATCGCATGTACTGGCGCGATCCGGATGAACCCTATAATGACGCCGCTCCATTCAAAATCAGCTGCCGCGATCATCGCGGAGTTATCGTCACCATCATCGCGGACAATTATTACGGCTATTGCAAAAAGGAAGTGAAGGCGCAGATCAGCTACGCTGCAAATCTCTTCGGCCTCTGCCAAGAGGAGCATGCGGGCGGCGCCATCGCCTTTGCCACATACGTTCTAGGCCAGGAGTTTTACGCCGGCCGCACCGTCAGCCTCAAGAAAACCACCTTCGAGCACGCGATGCAATTGCTCGGCGGCTTGGTCGAGCGAAAGCCGGAGGGCTATGCGGTCGATCGCCGCTATCCCGAAATTTTCTACGTCCCGGAGGACTCGGTTTTTACTCTTCGAGACGGTTTCGTCGGCTGGGAAAGCGAGGGCCGCGCACACCGCTTGACCCTCCGTCCTACTTCTGTTTACGTTCTGCCCTCTGGTTTTCGTGTCCGCTTGGAAAAGCAGCTTCACGGCGCGGCATGGAGACTCATCGGTTCGCGGCCGCGCGGCACACTTTGCCACAAACCTTGTACCGTCTCCGGTGGCGGCAAATCCGAGATCTCCAAATCCATCGCCAACGCACTTCTAAAAGGCCCTGTCTACGTTCGGGACTACCGCGAGGATATGGAAAAGGTGGCCGCAATCTTCAAGCGCGACTTCTCCGCCGTTTACAAGTCTCGTCCGCCGGACGACCGCTCCCGCCGGCCCATCCTCAGCTCGGAGCGCACTCTAGGATCGGTCATTCAACTCTTCACGCCGTCCCCCGACTACACGGATCAGCACAATGACTGGGTTCGCCGCCTGCCGCAAACCACCCGCCAGCTTTTGTTCACCATCAAGCGCTACTATCGCCCCGAATGGGGAGACAACTGGCGCGAACACTTCACCGTGGATCGCATCAACGGCTTTCTTGGCCACGAGCTGAAATTCGACAATCAGCCGCTCGTCAGCAACTATCTGCGTGTCGGATACGATCGCGACCGCGCATGGCGCATCTACAAGCTGCGCTCGGACTTCTTTCCCGCCGAAAAAGTGCAGGTCGAGGACGACATCACCGCGTCGGTCGCCCTGCCCCGGAGTAGCCTCAACGACCTTGATCGCGAGCTCAAGAACCAGAGTGTCAAGCTCGTCTCCAATTGCGAAAATTTCCTCTTTCAGCGCCCCGACGAAGCCATCCATCCTGGCTCGGACTCGCAGGCGGAAGCCGATATCGCGAGCCCCGGCACATTTCTCTCGAATTTCGAACCTCTTACCGTCGAGCAGGCGCGCGGCCTCGTCGATCACGTGGTCGAATTTGACCGCTATACAGATCCTATGAAGCGGCTTCTCGAAGGCTTTGTCTCTCTGCAACTCGGTGAAGCAGAAGCTGTTGGGAAGGCCTATGTCGTTTCCTCCGCACATCCACGAATTGTGAATGGCAAGCCTTCGCAGAATCCGCGCTATCTTCAGAAGCGGCCTGACCTAGTGGCTCCGCGCGATTCGTATCTTGCTGACATCGCTGCCCGCCTCGAGCGCGAGATTCCCGCCTGTCGGCCCGTCCATTTTCCCGTCAACGCCGTGCTTTCCGGACGCCGCAACAGCCCGCCTGACGCCGCACACGGCATCCCGCCCCTGGCCGTCTACGGACCGATCCATTATCAGGAATTGCCCGAACTCTTCATGGAGCTGATTTCCAGCCTTACCGGCAAGTCCCCGGCCACCACGGGCTTTGGTAGCGAGGGTGCGCTTACCAAGGGCCCATTCAACTCGCTCTGGCCCGTCGTGGACCTCAACAATGCCATCGTGGACGCGATCCTTACCGGCGACATGGGCTTTACCACTTCGGCCGGGTACATCGGCCCGCACTTTCGCGTGGATCACGACGTCAGCCTCCTCGTCCCGGAGATCTGGTGCCGCATGAGGCCAGCGGAGCGCGATCCCCGCCTCTTCATCAGCCACGGTTACCTTGAGAAGATGGAAGATATCGTCGTGAGCGGTCGCATGGTGCTCGCCAGCCGTCTCGGCTATCGCGTCACCACGTTGTTCGTCGATAGGTTCCTCGGCCGCATCTTTGAGACGCCCGATTCGGTGTTCCCTCTCGAAATGCTCCGCCCGGAACTGCAGGATCTTGAAATGTTTGCTGCGGGTGTTGACGCCATTGTCGAGTCCCAGCGCCGCGTGGCGATGAACTATTTCGAGGACGGCAGCGTCGAAGCTGCGTGTCCTCCTCTGCGAGCGCTGCTCGAAATCATGGCACACGGCTCCTACCGTGGCATGGGGGTGGATCATCCTGAAATTCGTGTCGCCTTCACGCGCGAAACCCTGCTCGCCAGCGATTGGTACCGCGAACGCCTTCAAGTGAAGCAAGCGCGCGACGTCTCGCTCTGGCAGCGCCACCTCCGCTCCCTCGAGAGCTTCCGTTTGGCGGGGCGCGATCTCGCCAAAGATGTTATGGATCTTGAAGCCCGCCTGTCTCTTGCCCGCACGCAACTAGCGCACGTCTCTTCACCAGCATTCCTCGATGAACTCGTCGGCACCATTGGCGCCGATCCGTTTCACGGTCAAATGCCAGCATCCTGCGCCTCTGCATCGTGATAATTTTGGACGGAAATTCTTTTCACGCTATTTCATTTTGGATGTCGACCCGCCGACCGAAAAAGATTTCGCGCTCTAACCTCGCGTAAGTTTTATGGGCCGCCCAGCGCGCAAGAATTTCTCCAATTCAACTTCAGAGAATTTTCTCTTCGCTAACACCCTTGAATTCAGTCCGATTCGTCCATCGAAATTAAAAGGGTATTACGAACTCTTGATCGATAGGCCTGTTGACATACGCTACGCCGATCGATAGCATTCGCGGGGGGAATTTCCTCAAATGGAAAAAGCAACGGTCAAAGTCTCGCCCAAATTCCAGGTCGTAATCCCGAAGTTAATTCGCGAAGAGCTCAACATCGAGCCGGGACAGGAACTCACGATGTACTCAATCGATGGCTCGCTGCGGCTCGTGCCTCATCGCTCCGTCAGGGAACTTAAAGGCATCGCCAAGGGGATGCGCTGGAAAGAAGACTATCGTGACCACTCGGAGCGGTTCTGAGCTGTACCTCGTGGATTCCTCGGGCTGGCTTGAATATCTTACCGAAGATTCGAAGGCGGCCTTCTTCGGAAACTACTTGGAGGGCGATGCCGGTGTCCTGGTTCCCACGGTCGTGATCTTCGAAGTATACAAACATCTCTCCAAGCACCGCGGCAAGTCCGTTGCTGAGCGCTTCGCATCACAGGCGCTAGTGCGCAAGGTAATTCCCCTGGATGAGACGATCGCGCTCGCCGCCGCCAACGTCAGCCTCGAGCACCGCCTCTCCGGGGCCGACGCAATCGTCTATGCCACCGCCCGCGTCTGCCAGGCCCAGCTCGTCACGGCCAACACCCGCTTCCGTGGCCTCCCCGCCGTTGTCATCCCGTGAGCGAGCCCGGCAATTACAAAACGCGGAACTGGTTGGAGAAAGCTTAGCTTAGCGCTTTCTTCAGCCGCTTCGTGGTTTTCAATAACTGCCGCTTTAGCGCGTCAATCTGCTTCGAAATATCCTCGAGTTCGCTCTTGGCCAGCACTCCAGCCTTCGCTACCTTGTGTGCCGTGCGATCTGCCTTGCCCATTGCTGCACCGATCTTCATGGCCGCGTTCGTGAGCCTGTTCTTTTTCGCCATTTTTCGTTTTTCTCCCTTCAGCCGCACCGAGAGTATCTCACGCACCGCGAAGAAATTCTTTACCTAACGTTCCAACGTCAAGCCTCGTCCTCCCGGCGCTCTACGACGACCTGTAGCGCCACCCCTTCAGGGTGGCATCTTGCTTCTTGCAATGCGGGCAAATTGAAATGGCACCGCCTGCGGTATAACCTCTTTGATTCTCGGCTACCCGGATCGGGAACAAGCGCCCCCGGAGGAAATCGCTCATGGATCTACAATTGTCAGGCAAGCTCGCGCTCGTCACCGGCGCTTCTAAAGGCATTGGCCGATCAATAGCCATGAAGTTGGCCGAAGAAGGCTGCAATCTCGCTCTGGTCTCTCGCGATCTAGCGGCCCTGAACAAAGTAGCCGAAGCGATAAGTCTCCGATTCTCGCTTTCGGTGCGTGTCCTCCCCGCCGATCTCTCAAAGCAGGACCAAATCGAACGCGTGGCCACGGAATTTTCCGAATTAGATATCCTCGTCAACAACGCTGGCGCCATTCCTCCGGGTAACCTCCTCGCCGTCGACAACGCGGCTTGGCGCGAAGCATGGGATCTGAAAGTTTTCGGATATATAAGTATGTGTCGCGCGATGTATCCGAGGCTGGAAAAACGTAAGGGCGTCATCATCAACATCATCGGCTCCGCCGGCGAACGTCTCGATCCCGGCTACATTGCTGGTAGCACCGGAAACGCAGCGCTCATGGCTTTTACGAAGTCTCTCGCCAAAGGAGCCGTAAAGGACGGCATGCGCGTCATCGGCATCAATCCCGGTCCGGTAGCGACTGATCGTCTGCAGACGATGATGCGAGGTCGTGCCAAAGCTCAATTCGGCGACGAGTCACGTTGGCAAGAATTCCTCAGCACCATGTCCTTCGGCCGCGCCGCCACACCGGAGGAAATTGCCAGCGCCGTAGCTTTCCTCGCATCGCCGCGCTCCGCCTATACTTCCGGCACAATCGTCACCATCGACGGCGCCCCCAGCTGATTTATCGCCGTCATTCTGAGCGGAGCGTCCCGCGTTCTTGCTTTTGCGCGAAGCGCCGGGACGCGCAGTCGAAGAACCTCTCTTGGATGTAGCCAGCCTACTCCCAGCGGGCCAGCGCCACAGCCACCGCACAATTCTTTACACCAACAAGCGGGTGAAATCGCTTGACAAATCATGCTACGGTTATCCGCTGGTAGCGGAGCCTCGCTCGCGCCAGGATTTTCGTGCAAGGTGAAAGGAAAAATGGAAGAGTGCGGGAAGAGCCGAAATTTTCGGAGAACCTGCCAAACCCAGGCCGGTTCCCGCAAATTCTACCCGTCACACGTGTCGAGTAGAAGCAGACGTAAGTGCATGAAAATAAAGACTTGGTGTCACGGCTACCCGTCACAGAACTGGAGGGGGCTACTTCGCAGTCTTTAGCTCCTTTCAAAATTGGTTTTAGCTCAAATTTAGATATGGAAAACATTCAAATCACGCTGCCGGACGGAGCGACGCGCGAAGTGCCGCAAGGCACCACCGCCGCGCAAATCGCCGGCCAAATCTCGCCTCGCCTCGCGAAGGAAGCTCTCGTCGCGCGCGTCAACGGCGACTTGATCGACCTTTCGCGGCCGCTGGAACAGCAACGCGAAACTGTCGATCCTCACCGCCAAGGATCCGGACGCGGTCCAGGTTTTCCGCCACTCGGCCGCCCATCTGCTCGCCGCCGCCGTCCTCGAACTCTACCCGGATGTGAAACTCGGCGTCGGCCCGCCGATTGACACCGGTTTCTTTTACGAATTTGTGCGCGAGCAGCCGTTCACTCCCGAAGACCTCGCAAAAATCGAGGCCAAGATGCACGAGCTGGCCGCGAAAGACGTTCCCAACGAGCGCAAGTTGATCCCCAAGCCCGAGGCGCTCGATCTCTATCGCAAGTCCAATCAGCAATTTAAGTGCGAGCTGGTCGAGGAAAAGGCCGTCGAGCCGATGGTTTCCTTTTACACCACCGGGAAATTCATCGACTTCTGCCGCGGCCCGCACATTCCTTCCACCGGGCGCATAAAAGCTTTCAAATTGATGAATGTCGCCGGCGCCTACTGGAAAGGTGACGAAAAAAATCCGCAGATGCAGCGGATTTACGGCGCTTGCTTCGTCGAGCAGAAAGAACTCGACGAATATCTCCACAAACTCGAAGAAGCCAAGCGCCGCGACCATCGCAAGCTCGGCCAGGAGCTCGATCTTTTCAGCATTCAGGACGAAGCCGGCCCCGGCCTGATCTTCTGGCATCCCAAGGGCGCCATCATCCGCACGCAAATGGAAGACTGGCTGCGCGCGGAGCTTACGCGCCGCGGCTACGATCTGGTCTACACCCCGCACATCATGCGGCTTGATCTCTGGAAGACCAGCGGCCACGCGAATTTCTATCGCGAAAATATGTTCGGTCCGGTGGAAGTGGAAAAAGCCGATTACCAGCTAAAGCCCATGAACTGCCCGGGCCACATCCTGATTTTCAAATCGCACCTGCGAAGTTATCGCGAGCTTCCGGTCCGGCTTGCCGAGCTTGGCACCGTCTATCGCTACGAACGCTCCGGTGTCCTTCACGGCCTGCTGCGAGTCCGCGGCTTCACCCAGGACGACGCGCACATCTTCTGCATGCCCGAACAGATCGAAAAGGAAATTCAAGACTGCATTGAGTTCGCCTGGGAGGTGTTGCGCGTTTTTGGTTTTGACAAATACGAAGTGGATCTCTCGGGCGGCGACGCGTCGCATCCGGAAACCTACGTCGGCACTCCCCAAGATTGGAAACGCGCCGAAGATGCGCTCGCCAACACTTTGAAGCGCATGAACGTACCTTACAAATATATTCCGGGCGAGGCCGCATTCTACGGCCCGAAAATCGACGTGAAACTCGTCGACGCGATTGGCCGCCCGTGGCAACTCACCACCGTACAATTCGATTTCAATCTCCCGCGGCGCTTCGAGCTCGAGTACGTCGGCGAAGACGGCGCGCGCCACCAACCGCTGATGGTCCATCGCGCACTCTTCGGCTCGATCGAACGATTTTTCGGCGTGCTGATCGAACATTATGCGGGCGCTTTCCCGGCGTGGCTCGCTCCTGTGCAAGCAGCGGTGCTTCCCGTAAGCGGTAAATTCGAGGAATACGCAAAAAAAGTTACGCAGCAGATCAAGGACGCCGGCTTCCGCGTCCACCTGGACGATCGCAATGAAAAACTGCAAGCCAAAATCCGCGACGCGCAGCTTCAGAAAGTTCCCTACATGCTGATCATCGGCGGAAAAGAAGCGGAAGCCGGCACCGTGTCGGTAAGGCATCGCGCCAAGGGCGACTTGGGTCCGCGCCCGCTCGATCAGTTCATCGCCGATTTGCGGCAGGAGGTGGACTCGCGCGCCGTGCAATAGCGCCCGATAATTTATATGAGCGATCGGTCTATATGAATGTCATCCCGAGCGCAGCGAGGGATCTACTTTCCCCTCTCGCGGTTCTGTGCCTCGGCGTTGCTCTAAGTTTTCCTGCCGCTCCTCAACCGCAGCCTGATTCCGACTGGATGGGCAAAGCTTTTGCGGCGGCCTTTGACGAATTCTTTCCCATCCAACACGGCGAAGGAGACTTCATCGCAGTGCGCGCCCATCGCGATGCCACGAATGATTTGCCGGAGTTTTCCATCGTGCTCGAGGATACGCAAAACGCTCGCGCGATTCACGCTACGCTGCGAGAGGCGCAAGGATCTTCGCTCTATCAGCAGCTAGCGGCCCTGCATGCCAAGGATCCCGTGAAATCCTACGCAGAGCTGAAGCCTGACCTGAAAGTTCACACCTGGAATCTCACCGCCGATCAGTGCCCGGCCATTGCGGCTCAACTGAAAGCGTTCAACAACATACAATTCGTCCGACCCCGCGACGACGATCCCGTCGACGAGCATCCTATCCTTTATCAGTTTCACGAATCGGTGGGCGGAGGCGATTCCGAAGTCACCGAGTTTGTGGAGACGCGCGCGTTTCCGAAATGGGCTAACGAAACGCACAAAGTGCTGGACGCCTGCGTAGCATCGGCGCCGGGAGAATGAGCATGGACACCAAATCCGCAGCCCGAAAACATTTTGAATCCGCCCGTGACGGGCTGATCGCCCTCAGCCATCGCATCCACGCCCATCCCGAGCTGGGCTTCGAGGAGGAGAAAGCCTCTTCGTGGCTCTGTGAATTGCTGGCTGATGCCGGCTTCGCGGTGGAAAAGGGTATTTGCAATCTTCCCACGGCGTTTCGCGCTCGCGCTGGAACCGGTCCTTTGCACGTCGGGATTTGCGCCGAATACGACTGTCTTCCCGGCATCGGTCACGCTTGCGGCCACAACATCATCGCCGCGTCAGCGGTTGGCGCAGCCCTGGCCGCGGCCAAAGTGGCCGACGAAGTAGGCCTGACGGTGAGTGTGATTGGCACGCCGGCCGAAGAAGTGGGCAACGCCGGCGGAAAAATTCTGCTACTTGAACGCGGAGCGTTTGAGGGTCTTCATGCCGCCATGATGGTGCACCCCGCGCCGTTTGACATGCTCCATGCAAAGATCATCGCCGCTTCCATGTTTGAGGTTCATTGCACCGGGAAGGAATCTCACGCGTCGGCTTTTCCGGAGCTGGGCGTTAACGCGGCAGATGCGTTGACCATCGCGCAAACCGCGTTGGGCCTGCTGCGCCAGCACATTCGCTCCACCGATCGAATCCACGGCATTGTGACCAGTGGCGGCTCCGCTCCGAATGTGGTTCCCGCGCATACTTCGGCGAAGTACATCGTTCGCTCCGAAACCCTGGAGCAACTTGCGGAATTGCGGCCTAAGGTGTACCGCTGTTTCGAGGCAGGAGGCTTGGCGACGGGCGCGAAAATCGAGATCACCGGCGGCGATAAACCTTACGCCGAGATGCTGCACGACAATTCCATGGCGGAGTTTTACCGCAAGAATTCCGAAGCGCTGGGGCGGCCCTTCCCGAATCTCGGCGAGTGGGAAACTCGCCCGACCGGTTCCACCGACATGGGAAACGTTTCGCTGGCGGTGCCGTCAATCCATCCCATGATCGGCATCAATTCGTTGCCGGCTGTCAACCACCAACCGGAATTCACCGCGCATTGCATCACTCCGGACGCGGACAAAGCGCTCGAGGACGGCGCCCTCGCCATGGCATGGACTTGCATCGACTTAGCGGCAAACCGTGAAACCCGGGAAAGATTGATGGCGAAACCGGCTCAAAATCGGTAACGAACCTTATTGAGAACGACGCGCGCAGGCATGCTATACTTTTTGCCCTGTCGCTCTGTCGGGGTGTTCAGAGGCGGCGGGTAAATCGGGCGGGTGGATAATCGGATCCGTCCGGGAGGTGGGTTTATCGCTGAGCGTAGTGGAAGTCCCGGCCTTCGGGTCAATGAGCGCATTCGCGCTCGTGAAGTACGCGTAGTGGATGATGCGGGGAACCAGCTGGGTGTGATGACCCTGTTCGACGCGATGAAAGCGGCGCGTGAGGCGGGTCTCGACCTGGTGGAAATTTCTCCCAGCGCCGTGCCGCCTGTCTGCAAGATCGTAGATTACGGAAAGTTTCTTTACGAGCAAAGCAAGAAGGCGCACGAAGCCAAGAAGCACCAAAAGAGCTCGCACATCAAGGAAGTGAAGTTTCGGCCCGCGACCGCGGAGCATGATTATCAGGTGCGCAAGAACCAGATCATCCGATTTCTCGGCGAGGGGCACAAAGTGAAAGCGATGATCTTCCATCGCGGGCGCGAAATGGCTCACCAGAGTGTGGGCCGCGCCAAGATGGAACGTTTGCTCAAAGACATCAACGATCACGCTTTGGTGGAATTCGGACCGCGGATGGAAGCGAATATCCTACTGGCGCTTTTGGCGCCCAAAAAGGGCGCACCCGCGCCGCAGCCGTCTCGTCCGGCGCAATCCACGGCGGGCGGTCAAACCTAAGACTGTCCAGAAGAGGAAATTGTGAAGAAGAACAAGAAAATGAAATTGAAGACGCACCGGGGCGCGGCCAAGCGCTTCAAGATTACGTCGACCGGAAAAGTGATGCGGTGGCATTCGGGCAAGCGCCACCTGCTGGGCACGAAGAAACCGCGGCGCCAGCGTAAGCTGCTGAACAAGGTCGAGGTGAATCCCGCGGACGTGCACAACGTGCGTCTGGCGCTTCCCTACGGAATCGAGTAGCAAGAGTTCATTTTTTCGAGCCAGGCAGAGCGTAACGGGTGCCTGCCGGCCGGTTGCCCTGAGTTATCGAGGGCGCATTTGCAGTCCACGAGACAAACCCGTCTTCGAGCCCGTGTGGGATTTTGCGGGCGGCGAAGCTGCGCTTGTCTCCCCGTTTGATTTACCGAATCCGAAATCATTGAGAGCGGCCGCGAGGCGCGCACGAGGAGAATAGAACCATGGCTCGAGTAAAACGAGGTACGAAGCGTCGCGCACGGCGTAAGAAGCTTCTAAAGCACGCGAAGGGATTTTTCCTCACCAAGGGAAAGCTGTTCCGGTCGGCAAAGGAGGCTGTGAACCGCTCTTTGCGGTACACGTATCGAGACCGGCGGACGCGCAAGCGCGATTACCGCACGCTATGGATCCAGCGCATTGGCGCGGCTGCGCGAGCGAACGGCACTACGTACAGTCAGTTGATGCACGGCCTGAAGGCGGGCGGGATCGATCTGGACCGCAAGATTCTCGCGGACATGGCGGTGCGCGACGCCGAGGGATTTTCGGCGCTGGTGGCGTCGGCGAAGCAGCATATGAAGACGGCGCCTGCGCCGCCTCCACAGCCCGCGGCCTAAAATGATGCACCGGCAAGAGTGCCTGTGCCACACAACCCATGCCTGATACACGCATTATTGAGAAAACCCTCACCGAGTTAGGCGACACAACTCCCGAGATGGTTGCAATTCGCTTCGCGGAATTGTGCTCGTCCTTCGATGTGGAGACGGCGCGCCAGTCTGCGGACCCGGAGAACTGGAAAAGCTTTCTCCTCAAGTGGACAGGGCGCAAGTCGGGAATTCTCTCGCTCATAGGCGAGAATTGGTTGAAGCGGGCGCCGAAAGAGCTAAAGCCGATCGTTGGTCAAGAGCTGAACAAGTTCAAGGCGCACGTGGAAGCGGCGCTTGAGGAGAAGCGTCGCGAGATCGAGGCTGCCGCTGATGAGGCTGCGACGGCGCGAGATCGGGTCGACCTTTCGCTGCCGGGCGTGGAGCGGGTGATCGGCACGCGGCACATCATCCGGCAGACTTACGAAGAGCTTGAGCGCATTTTTCTCTCGATTGGATTCAGCGTGGTGGAAGGGCCGGAGATCGAGACTCCCTACTATAATTTCGAAGCACTCAACATCCCCGAGCATCATCCCGCACGCGACAACATGGATACGTTTTACATCGAAGGGACGCGCAGCGAATATCTGCTGCGGACGCACACTTCGCCGATGCAAATTCGCACCATGGAGAAGCAGCCGCCGCCAGTACGCATCATCGTTCCCGGAAAAGTGTATCGCCGAGATAATCCGGATTCCACCCATGGCTACATGTTCCATCAGATCGAAGGTCTGGCAGTGGATACGGACATCACGTTTTGCGATTTCAAAGGCACGGTGGAATATTTCGTGCGCGAATTTCTAGGACCGAAGGCCAAGACGCGCCTGCGTCCGAGTTATTTTCCGTTCACCGAGCCGTCCGCAGAAGTGGATGCGACGTGCCACGTCTGCGGCGGGAGCGGCTGCCGCGTTTGCAAATTTTCGGGGTGGATCGAGCTTTTTGGGGCGGGGATGGTGAATCCGGCGGTCTACGGCTTCGTGAAATACGATGCGGAGAAGCTTTCAGGGTTCGCGTTCGGGATGGGCGTGGACCGGCTGGCGATGATGAAGTACGGCATCACGGAATTGCCGCTGCTGTTTCAGAACGATGTGCGCTTCCTAAAGCAGTTCCCCTAAGCGATGGATAACATGCTGGCGTCTGATTCTAAAGAGCGATTCTCGAATCGCGTCGAGGATTACATTCGCTACCGCCCGGGCTACCCGGTTGCGGTTTTGGACGTGCTACGGGAGGAATGCGGACTACAACCTGAATCCGTCGTCGCGGATGTCGGCTCGGGAACGGGCTTGCTGGCGCAGGTGTTTCTGGAGAACGGAAATCTCGTCTACGGGGTGGAGCCGAACACCGCAATGCGCGAAGCTGGCGAGCGATTGTTGGAAAAGTACCCGCATTTCTGCAGTGTGGCAGGATCGGCGGAGGCGACGACACTGGCCGGCTCCAGCCTGGATTTCGTGGTTGCGGCCCAGGCGTTTCATTGGTTCGAGCCGAGCGCGGCGCGCCGGGAGTTCGAACGCATCTTGAGGCCGAAAGGCTGGGTTGTTCTGATCGGAAATAGGCGGATCAGCGACGCGAGACCGTTCGAGCGCGAGTACGAAGTGCTGCTCCGCACCTACGGAACGGATTACGCCGCAGTGGCCGCCACGTATCCGAACCGCCAGCGAATGGCGGAGTTCTTCGGCGAGGGCAAGTTCCTGGAGAGCTCGATGCCGAATCAGCAGCTCTTTGATTTCGAGGGGTTGCGCGGGCGGCTGCTGAGCTCTTCGTATTCACCGCCCGAGGGTCATCCTAATCACGCGCCGATGCTCGTGGAGTTGAAGCGGATCTTCGACGCGCACCAGCAAGGTGGGCAGGTGCGTTTCGACTACGAAACGAGCATGTACTACGGGCACTTGGAACCGCGATGAGGATTGTTTACGACTGGCTGAAGGAATTCGTGGAGGTGACGGCGCCGGCGACGGAGCTGCGTTCGCGGCTGTCGCTCGCGGGCATCGCCATCGATTCGGTTGAAGAGACGACAGCAGGGCCCGTGCTGGATGCGGAAATCACGGCGAACCGTCCGGATTGCCTGGGGCACCACGGCGTTGCGCGCGAAGTGGCGGCGATTTACCGCGTGTCGGTGAAAGCGCTGCAGCCGAAACTCAAGGAATCGAGCGACAAAGCCGCCGACGTAACGCGCGTGGACATCGAAACGCCGGAACTTTGCGGGAGGTATACGGCCCGGGTGCTGCGCGGCGTGAAAGTGCAGCCTTCGCCCGGCTGGCTGCGCCAGCGACTTGAAGCCATCGGCCAGAAGTCGATCAACAATGTGGTGGATGTGACCAACTACGTGATGTTCGAGCTGGGCCAGCCGATGCATGCGTTCGATCTAGACAAACTGGCCGAGAAGCGAATCATGGTGCGGCGCCCGCGGCCGGGGGAAAAAATCCGTACGCTCGACGGCGCGGAGCGCACGCTGACGAAAGACATGTGCGTGATTGCCGATGCAGCTTGCGCGGTAGCGATTGCCGGCGTGATGGGCGGCGCGGACAGCGAAATCGGTTTCAGCAGCCGCAATATTTTACTGGAGTCCGCGTGGTTCGATCCGATCTCGGTGCGGCGGACGTCGAAGGCACTGGGGCTGAGGACGGAGGCGTCCTATCGATTCGAGCGCGGGGCCGATCCAGAAATGGCGGAGATGGCTTCGCGTCGCGCGGCGGAACTGATCCAGCAATTGGGCGGGGGCGAGATTCTGGCCGGCGTGGTGGATGCGTACCCGCGCCGGGAAGCGCCGGTTGCAATCGAGTTATCGAGGGGAGAACTGCTGCGCGTAATGGGCGCGAATATTCCGGATCGCGACATCGAGGAAATTTTGAGAGCGCTCGGATTCGAGCCGTCGAGGAAGAACGGCGATTCGGCGGGCGCGGAGTCGCGCGATGCGGTTTGGCGGTGCGAGCAGCCGTCGTGGAGAAGGGATGTGACGCGCGGGATCGATTTGATCGAAGAAGCGGCGCGACACTACGGCTATGACAAGTTCCCGCCACGGCTGCCGCCAGCAAAACGGCCCGCCCACCAGTTGCCTCACGCAGAGGCACTGGACCGTTTGCGCGAGCGCGTGATTGCGCTCGGGTATCGGGAAATTGTGGCGATTCCGTTGGTGGATGCCCGGCGCGATGAGATTTTTCGGGCCGAAGGCGTGGCGCCGGCCGTGATCGGCAATCCGCTGGCGGAGGATGCTTCGGTGATGCGGTCGAACGGGGTTGTGAGCATGATTGACGCGCTGGAATGGAATTTGAATCACGGCCAGCGAAATTTGCATTTATTTGAAATTGGCAAGGCGTATGGGCTGCGCGATGGCGAGCCGTCAGAAACCCCGGTGCTGACGCTGGGAGCGACGGGGCTGGCGCGCGACAAGACAATCTATGAGAATGCGCGCGAGTTTGGATTTGCGGATTTGAAGGGCGACCTCGACGGCATCGGCGAACTGGCCGGGGCATTCGCGTGGCGTTTTGGCGGCCCCAAGTGGCTTGCGGGCGGGGGCGCGGCGCAAATTCGGGCCGGGCAAGCATACCAAAACCTCGCGCTTGGCGTGGCCGGACAGCTCGCGCGCAGGATTGCCGATCAGCTCAAATTGCGCCAGGAGATTTTTGTGGCTGAGTTGCATCTGGAACCGCTGCTGGCAGCCATCGAGGACGCGAGCGCGGCGCTGAAATTTGCACCGATCCCGCGGTTCCCGGCGGTGGAGAGAGATTTTTCTCTCGTGCTGGCGGATGGCGTGACGTTCGCGCAAGTCGCAGAAACAATTCGCGCGCTGGGGATACCGGAACTTCGCAACATTCAAGCCGCCGACCTTTTCCACGGCGGGCAAGTTCCTGCCGGAAAGTACTCGTTGATGATTCGAGTGGTGTTTCAGAGCGGAGATACGACACTGACGGAAGCGCAAGTCGCGGAATTTTCGTCGCGAATCGTGGCCGCGCTGGAAACGAAGCTCGGAGCGTCGCTGCGGGCCAGCTGAAGCCTACTGGGCCGAAAGGTGCTCAGTTAGCGCGCCCGCTTCACTTTACGCCTGCGCGTCGTGGGAAGAGACCATCGCGGCGAAGACCGGAAGGCACGGTACACTTTCAGAAAAGACTTCCACGACTGCGACTCAATGGCGCGGCTGATTCAAATGGAGAGGCGGGGAATGATACCGTTCTACCGCGATATGGCACTACGAGAAAAGAGATGAAACACATCCTGGTCGCTGATGATGATTCGGAGACGAGAAAGTTGCTAACCGAGATCTTGCGCGACGAAAAATTCGCGGTGTCGACCGCCGGAGACGCACGAACTGCGCTTAACAAGCTTCGAAAGATGCACTTCGATCTCGCCCTACTGGACGTCGGGATGCCGCAAATGAGCGGGTTCGACGTGCTGAAAGCGTTACGCGGAAAGAAGTCGCTGCCGCGGGTGCTGGTGATCACGGAGGATGGGCGGCCGGGCACGGTCCACGAGCATGCTGATCAATGCGTTTCGAAGTCGATTGACCGCGAAACACTGGTCAAGCTGGTGCGCGAATATCTGGAGAAAAAAACCAGCGTGCCTCCGATCGAAGTGCTGTCGGCGCGCTCGGAGTGGGTCGAGCTCCTCGTCCCGTGCTCGTTGGAGGCTGCCGGCTTGCTCGAGGCTTTCATGACCCAGCTCAATATCGGACTTAGGGATGAGGTGCGAGGATCGGCCGCACAGGCGTTTCATGAGCTGCTGCTGAACGCTATCGAATGGGGCGGTAAGCTGAACCCGAAGCGCCGGGTGCGCGTTTCGTACCTGCGCGGGAAGCGTATGCTGCTATATCGCATCGCCGACCCGGGGCGGGGATTCAAATTTGCCGGATTGAGCCATGCGGCGGTAGCGCACACGGACGAGCCGACGCGCCACGGGCGAATTCGCGAGCGAAAAGGACTGCGGCCGGGGGGTTTCGGATTGGTTCTGGTGAAGGCGAATGCCGATGAGCTTCTCTACAACGAGGCCCAGAACGAAGTCGTATTCGTGAAGTATCTGGACTAAACCTCGCAGATCGTTTCCGACGTCGCAGCTGCAGAGAATCCGTGCCCTTGCGCGCTCGACCGCTTCCTCTCCGGCTGCTACCATGGAATTCGTCACCCCGTCTGGGCCAAGGCTTGCATCATGTTTATTCCGCTAGAGCAGCGTGTGCTCGCAAATATTCGCCGCAGGAAAATGCTGAATCCCGGGGACCGGGTCGGAGTGGCTGTTTCCGGCGGGGCGGATTCGGTGGGACTTTTGCGGCTGCTGGGGAGGCTGCGTAGCCGGCTAGGTATTGCGCTCCTGGTTGTCCACTTCGATCACGGTCTGCGAGGCGCGGAGTCGGATGCGGACGCTGAGTTTGTGGTTGAGCTAGCGCGCCACCTGGGACTCGAATGCGTGATGGAGCGCGGCGACGTCTTGCGGGCAGCCTCTAAACACAGGTGGAACCTGGAAGACGCGGGGCGGCGGATGCGATACGCCTTTTTTGAGCGGCTGGTTGCGAAGGGGAAAGCCACACGAGTCGCCGTGGCGCATACGGAGGACGATCAGGCCGAGACAGTGCTCGCGCACTTGCTTCGCGGGACCGGTCCGACCGGGCTTTCGGGCATTCATCCCGAGGCGGGTCCGATCGTGCGGCCGCTGCTTGGCGAACGGCGCGAGGCCGTGCGCCAATACTTGCGGGGAATCGACCAACCCTGGCGCGAGGACCTGACCAACCTCGACGTGCGGCGCGTGCGGGCGCGTGTGCGAGAGCGCCTGCTGCCCATGCTCGAACGCGATTTTGCAAATCACGTCACGAACCGGCTTGCCACCTTGGCGGGGCTTGCTCGCGAAGAGCAGGTTTTTTGGAACGTGTTGGTGGAGGATCGCCTGGGGACATTCGTTCACCGGGATGACGGGAAGTTATCAATCGGAATCCGGGATCTGCTGGCTCCAATCCAAGCTCTCTCGCGAAGAAGCGAGCAGACGGGCGGTCAAAATGTGCTCTGGCAGCGCGCGCTGACCGAGCGACTGGTCCGGCGGCTCTACGAGGACGTCCGCGGAACCCGGGTTGGGCTTGGTCTGCGCCATGTGGAGCAGGTGATTCACCTGGCCGGTGAATCCCCGAGCGGAAGCCGAGTGGCGCTTCCGGGAGGCGTTGCCGTCGAGCGAAATTTCGATGAGCTAGTCTTTTCCCGGGTGACAGACAAAGCAAGAGTCGCGGGGCGCGCGACTCCCCCAGCCGCGTTGGGCGGCTACGAGTACCCGATCAATCTTCCCATCGAGGGGACGACGAGCGTTTTGGTCCCGGTACTGAAGCGACGCTTTAACTTGAAAATGATTGACTGGTCAATCGCAGAGCGCGACACTAAAAGGGACTGGGTGGCTCTGGATGCCCATCTTCTTCGCTCGCCTCTGATCCTACGGAACTGGCGGTCCGGGGATGGCTATCGTCCCTTGGGCCGACGGCACAGAGCCAAGCTAAAGGAGATGTTTCGAATTCGGAAGATTCCAAATGGCGAACGCACACTCTGGCCGGTGCTTGAGAGTGCTGGGAATGTGATCTGGACACAGGGGATGCCGGTGGCCCATGAGTTCAGTACTGGAGAACAAACTCAGTTAGCACTGCTGATCGAAGAAGCCACGCAAGCGATGGTCTGAGAGCTTCGTTACGGCATCTAATTGAAGGGAAGGAATAAGCGGCGGGTATGGTTTTCACGCGACAGGGGCAAAGGACGGTGTTCAAAGGCCCGGGGCGAGGTAATACGTGAACTCAACGGTACGCACTGTCTTGTTTTGGGTAATGATGATCGCGCTGGCGGCGGTTCTTTGGCAAATGGCTTCCAAAGGAGGCCCGACAACGCATGAGGATGAGCCCAACTACACCAGTTTCATCAACAAGGTGGACAGCGGCAACGTCAAGGACGTAACTGTTTATCTCTCGCCGAATAGCGCAGAACTTCAAGGCGAGTATCGCGATAACAGCAAATTCCGTGGCGTGACGGTCGCGAATGCCGCCATTCCTGATGTGACGAAAGCGCTCCAGGACAAGGGAGTCCCTTTCAACTACAAGGAAGTAAAAGAGGCCAACTGGCTCAGTATCCTCATCACCCTTTCGCCCTTTCTAGTGATCATCGCCATTTGGATATTCATGATTCGGCAGATGCAGGCAGGGGGAAACAAGGCGCTCAGTTTTGGAAAGTCTCGCGCGCGTCTGCTAACGGCGCAGCAAAAGAAGGCGACGTTCAAAGATGTTGCCGGAATCGATGAGGCCAAGGAAGAGCTCTACGAAATCATCGACTTCTTGAAGGATCCGCAGAAGTTCCAGAAACTTGGCGGGCGAATTCCCAAAGGCGTGCTGCTCGTAGGCCCTCCGGGAACCGGCAAGACGTTGCTGGCACGCGCGATTGCCGGCGAAGCGAATGTGCCATTTTTCTCTATCTCTGGATCGGATTTCGTGGAAATGTTTGTTGGCGTGGGCGCGAGCCGCGTCCGCGACCTTTTCGAACAGGGCAAGAAGAACGCGCCCTGCATCATTTTCATCGATGAAATCGACGCGGTGGGGCGCCATCGGGGCGCCGGCCTCGGCGGCGGGCATGATGAGCGCGAGCAAACCTTGAATGCGCTGTTGGTCGAAATGGACGGTTTCGAATCGAATGAAGGCGTGATCCTGATTGCGGCCACGAACCGCCCGGACGTGCTGGATCCGGCGCTACTGCGGCCCGGTCGCTTCGATAGGCGTGTGGTCGTGCCCCGGCCTGACGTGAAGGGGCGAGAAGAGATTCTGCGAGTGCACACGCGAAAAGTGCCACTCTCCGACGACGTCGACCTCTCCGTTATTGCGCGCGGCACGCCGGGGTTCTCCGGCGCGGACATGGCAAACCTTGTGAACGAAGCGGCATTATGGGCGGCGCGACAGAACCGCAAGTTCGTGGCGATGGTGGACTTCGAGATGTCGAAGGACAAAGTTCTGATGGGCGCCGAGCGCCGGTCCATGATCTTGTCCGATGAGGAAAAGAAAAATACGGCTTATCACGAAGCCGGACATGCGCTGGTGGCAGCAATGACCCCGGGCGCCGACCCACTGCACAAAGTGACGATCATCCCGCGCGGCATGGCACTCGGCGTCACAATGCAATTGCCAATTGACGACAAGCATACATATACCAAGGAATTCCTGGAATCGCAGCTGGCCGTGCTAATGGGCGGACGCGCTGCCGAGGAAATTTTCCTGAATCACATCACCACTGGCGCGGGAAACGACATCGAGCGCGCCACTGAAATCGCGCGCCAAATGGTGTGCGAGTGGGGAATGAGTTCGCTGGGGCCGCTGACATTCGGCAAGAAGGAAGAGGCGATTTTCTTGGGCCGCGAAATCGCGCAACATCGCGACTATTCCGAAGATACCGCGATCAAGATCGACGTGGAAGTCCGCGTCATCGTTAACGCCGGGTACACACGGGCGCGGAACATTTTGGAGACTCACGGCGATACCCTCGAACGCATTGCGCGGGCTTTGCTCGAACGCGAGGTGCTTGACGCGGTGGAACTAAAGCTCCTCATGGAAGGCAAACCGCTCCCAGAAAAGGTGCCTCCGCCACCCCCGGCTGCGCCTCCCGTGCCGGCGAAGGAGCCCCAGTTGGCGCGGCGACCTGACCCACGGCCTATCCCCGGCCTTGCCAAGGGTGAAAAGCCGGCGCCTGCATAGAATCGTTTTTCGCTGGTCTGACTTCTTCCGTGGCGAGCCTCTTTCTTTTTGGAAGCGAGGATCGCGGCCGTAAAGAGTCTCAGGACGCCCTCCTCTTACGAAAGTTGGCGTAAAATATCGACATGGGGAATCACGCCGACACGAAGTGTTCGAAATTGATTGCCCGTGCTGCGGCGCGAAGATGACGGTGGACCGAACACTCGGAGTGGTACTGGCGCACGTTGCACCCGTAAGACCACCTTCAATCGATCTGGATGACACCGCCCAGCTTCTACGGAGACAGTCCGAGGCCGTCGAAGCGAAATTTCGAGCGTCCGTGGAAGCTGAGAAGACGAAGGAAGACGTGCTTGCCCGCAAGTTCGCGGAAGGCCTGAAGAAGGCCAAAGACGCCCCCATCGAAAAACCGATTCGCGATTTCGATCTCGACTAAAATCTTCAGATGCCACGGCTGGACTGCCTGCGGCTCGATCGAAGCAGGATGGGCGGTGAGCGTCGCTTTTCTGTTCTGGCAGCGATTCTAACGACGCTCGCCACGTCTGCGATTTTCCTCTACTCCGCTCCTCTTTTTCTGCAGGCCCAGCGCAAAAAGGCAACCAAACTGCCCGTTGAACTCGACCGGGGCCTGCGGTGGCGCCGCGATCCCGTCACCGGTGAGATTCGCGCGTTCACTGCCGCGGATCGTGCTGCCGAGGTGGCGGTACCCGGTAGCACAGATGCCCACGCGATGCTAGTCCGCACGCAGATGGTCCCGGTGACCTGCATCGTATCGACAGCCGATGGCGGCGCTTTGCCGGGGCTCCGTCGCGAGGAGTTTCATGTGTTCACCGACGGCGTCGGAGCAGCCCATATCCTACTTCGATGCGTCTGCCCAGCCTGCTAGCGTCGCGCTTGTAATTGATGCCAGCCCCAGCGTTCTTCGGGATTCGCAGGAGATGAAACAGGCGGCCGATGCGTTCGTGGACGCGCTGGCACCGCTCGATGAATCGGCGGTGGTCGATTTCTCGGAGCACACATACCTTCAGGCGTCGTTTTCAGATGTTCGTGAAGTGATACGGCGGGCTGTGACGCGAATAGATGTACGAGCACTCTTGGGCGACACGGGAGGATCGAACGTCTACGAAGCCGTCTATCTAGCCGCGCGGCTATTTCGAGGACGCACGGGCCGCAAGGCCATCCTGCTGCTTACGGACGGCCAGGATAGCGGCCTAGGCTTAACGCTCGACCCCGCCAGCGCCGCCCCGGGGCCGGGCCGGCCTGCCGACAGACTGACGTTTGATGATGTCGTGCGGCTTCTTGCGCAGCAGGATATCCAGGTTTTCGCGGTCTCGACTGAAAACCGGCCCAGGGTGATGACGCCCGAGTGGCTAGCGGCGCACGAAAACGAGACACTTGTGACGCCTGATGTGCGAGCGCTAGGTATTCCGGCATATACGCTTTATCTCGCTGAGTTGGTCCGGCGCGTTGGTGGACAACTCTATTTTTTGCGAGAGGCCGATACGATGGCGGATACGTTCCGAAAGATTGCAGAGCGAATTCGCGCCGAATATACAATTGGGTTTTATCCCAGCGCCGGTCGAGGAGAAGATCGAGCTCTGCCGGGTTGGCATTCGTTGCGCGTGGAGATTGCCGATCAGCCGGGAGCACGAATCATGCACCGCTCCGCCTACTATGTTCCAACAGGCCAGTAGCGCCGTACTACAGCGCAGGAGAAGGCTGTAACGGGATCCAAAATGGCTGAAGCCCTGCATCGCCCCCATAACACTTGCTATACTTTGTTGCAATGAATGCGGCGGAGGCTAGCTGCGAGAAACCGAAATGAATGATTCCGTCATTGTAGTGCACTACCACGAACTTTGGCTCAAGGGCGGTAACCGTCGATTTTTCTTGGGCAAGCTCTTCCGGGCGTTGCGCCAATCGCTGCAGGGGATTCCGGTGCAACGAATTGAACAGCCGGGAGACAGATTCCTCGTGCGTCTAGGTCCCGGCGCGCCGCTGGATGAAGCAAAACGGCGCATCGAACGAGTTCTCGGTATCGCATACTATGCCGTCGGCGCGTCCCGTCGAGCGCAATATCGACGCCCTTTGCCATGCTGCTTGGGAGGAAGTTCAACCGCTCTCCTTCGGGACGTTCGCGGTGCGCGCCAAGCGCAGCGACAAATCTTTTCCGCAGACGACGATGGAGATCGAGGCTATCGTGGGCCGCTATTTGCTGGAAAAGGTGCGGGCAAACGGCCGGGACGTGCGAGTTCAGCTAAAGAATCCGGAACTTACCTGCCACATCGAAATTACGCCGGGCCCGCTGCTGGTGTACGCGCAGAAAATCCCGGGCGTCGGAGGTTTGCCGGCAAATACCGCCGGACGGCTGACGTGCCTGTTATCGGGCGGCTATGATTCCGCCGTGGCCGCATATCACATGATGAAGCGCGGCGCGCATCTGAGTTTCGTGCATTTTTGCGGAACCGGCGCCGACCCCGGAGAATCGTCGGTGCACGTGGCAAGGGGACTCGTGCGGACGCTCGTGCCCTATCAATTTGGAGCAAAGCTTTATCGAGTTCCCTTTGAGGCTATCCAGCGCGAGATTGTGCGGTATGCGCCAGAAGTTATGCGCATACTTCTGTACCGTCGCATGATGTTGCGGATAAGCGAAGTTCTCGCACGGCGCGAGCGGGCGCTGGCGCTCGTTACTGGTGACAGCCTAGGTCAAGTGGCATCGCAAACCCTGAGGAACCTAGTCGCAGTGGAGGAGGCGGCGCGAATGCCGGTGCTTCGTCCGCTGATCGGCACGGATAAGGCGGAAATCCTCAGCACCGCCCGAAAGATTGGGACATACGATATTTCGTCGGAACCTTTCCACGACTGTTGTCCGGTTTTCATGCCGCGGTCGCCAGCGCTCTCCGCGAGTCCTGAGCAATTGATGCAGGCTGAGGCCGGTCTGGACATCGCGGCGCTGGTCGCGCAGGGACTTCGTGGCGGCACCGTTGAGAAATTCAGCTACTCGGGCGGGAACGTGGAATTTACCGAGCCGGCGCCGATCGTCAAGAAGGATCAGCGCCGGGCGGTAGTTGCATGATGCAGTGCCAATCTGCTGAATGTGGCTATCTACCGGTCACGACCATAACCGCCGCGGCCACCTCCGCCACCGCCGTGACCGCCTCGGCCACCACCGCTGCCTCGGCCACCACCCCCTCCTCCGTGACCGCCATAGCCTCCACGTCCGCCACCCCCGCCGCCGCTTTCTCGTTGCGGACGGGCTTCATTGACGACGAGAGCGCGGCCAAGAAAGTCTTTTCCGTTCAGCGCAGCGATGGCTTTTTCGGCTTCGGCGTCGTCACGGATTTCGGCGAATCCAAAGCCACGCGGCTGCCCGGTAAATCGATCGCGAAGCAGGGTTAAGGAATCCGGCTGCACTCCGACTTCGGCAAACAATGCCCCTACCTCTTCTTCCGTTGCCTTGAACGACAGATTGCCCACGTACAGTTTCTTCACGGCCGATCTCCCTGTGCCCACCTTAACGCGAGCGAGCACGCACTGCGAGGCTGAAGAGGCAGGATCTCGGCCCGCGGCCAGTTTAGAAATCGACGCGCGGCTCAGGGCTGAAGCGAGCACCCCAGCAACTCAGGAGCATCTTGCTGCAACTGTCCCCCCCAGTCAACCACTGGCCCCGCGCGAAAGCCTCGGAGCGACCGGTGCGCGTCTACCAGAGCATCAGACCGCTAAGGTGTAGCCTTCCGGAATTCACATCGAGGCTAAAACCTCAACCAGCGAAGAGGCCGGGCTTCACCCAGCCCGTTATGTGCGGTAGCTGGAATTGATGTGGATGTATTCGATGGTGAAGTCGCAGGTCCAGATACGGGCGGCGCCAGCCCCGGAACGCAGGTCCACACGAACTGGCACGTGCTTCGCCAGCATTTTCCGGTGAACGAGACGTTCGTCGAACGAATGCTCGCGGCCGTGGCGGCAGACGGCTGTGCCGGCGATCCAGATGTCCGTGCGCCCGGGATTGAAACGCACGCCGGAGCGGCCAGCAGCGGCAAGGATCCGGCCCCAATTGGGGTCGGCTCCGGCGAAGGCGGTCTTCACAAGGGGCGAATTGGCGATCGCGCGCGCGACCTGATCCGCAGCGCTATCGGACGGCGCGCCTTTAACTTCGATTTCAATGACGCGCTGAGCACCTTCGCCATCGTCCACAATAGAAAGTGCGAGTGACGTGCAAACGCTTTCGAGGGCAGCAACGAAGCTTTGGTAGTCCGCGCCCCCGGCGTTGGAAATTCGCGGCGCGCCGGATCCACCGTTCGCGAGAACCGCCACCGTGTCGTTTGTGGAGGTATCGCCATCCACGGTGATTGAATTAAATGTCGAGCCGACCACGTCCCGGAGACCGCGAGAAAGCAGCGCCGGAGATATCGCAGCGTCCGTGGTGACGAAGGCGAGCATCGTCGCCATATTGGGTTGGATCATGCCGGAACCTTTTGCGCAGCCCAGGAACCGCACTTCCTTGCCTCCGATGCGGCAGCGGGCGACAGCCCACTTCGGCCGCGTGTCCGTGGTCATGATCGAACGCGCGAATTCTTCGAAGGCCGCTGCCTCGGCGCTGCGTGTTAGGGCCAAGTGCGGGACGGCGGCGAGAATTTTTTCGACGCGCAACGGCGCGCCGATGACGCCCGTGGAGCAGACCAGGATCTGTGAAGGATCGATGCCGCCCAGCTCGTCGGCGAGCTTTGAGGCCGTGGCGACGGATGCGGGATAGCCATCTTGCCTTGTGCAGCAGTTCGCGTTGCCGGAGTTGACAATCACGCCGCGCATGCGGCCGTGCGATTTGCGCACGTGCTCGCGCGACAAAACAACCGGTGCGGCGACAACCAGATTCGTCGTGAAGAGGGCAGCGGCGCTGGCAGTTGTGTCGCTGACGAGAATGCCCAGGTCGAGCCGCGATCGTTTGAGGCCGCAATGAGTGGCGGAAAAGGTAAATCCCGAAGGGATATCAGAGGCCGAGAGCGGCGCGTTCATGTGACGCGCACTCTCACGAATTTTCCTCGAGCTTAGCAAGCCGGGATGTGAAATCCACGAGCGCCGCACGAACGGCCCCGAGAGCCGTACCGCCGGCAACCCCACGCCTCGCCAGCGCCGATTCGAGCGTCAGGACCGTCCCTAGCTCGGCACCGAATACTGAGGAGAACTGCCTCAGCCAGTCAAGCGGCATTTCGCGGATCGACTTCCCGTCCTGATCCGCCGCGCGGAGCACCTTGCCGACGATTTCGTGGGCTTCGCGAAATGGAATCCCCTGCGCCACAAGATAGTCCGCTACTTCCGTGGCCACGAGCGCGGGGTCCTGCGCCGCCTCGCGGAGCCGGGCCTCGCGGAAGCGCGTCGCCGCCAACGCACCGGCCGCGATGCGCAAGACGGGGACCATTTGATCGTGAGCCGAGAACAGTGGTTCCTTATCCTCCTGCAGGTCGCGTTGATAACTCGAAGGCAGGCCCTTGCAGGTCGTGAAAAGGGCGAAAAGCGAACCGTAGATGCGGCCTGTTTTTCCGCGAATCAGCTCCCAAGAGTCCGGATTCTTCTTTTGCGGCATCAGGCTGCTGCCAGTCGAGTATTCGTCTGGCAGCTCAATGAATCCGAACTCAGGCGAGGCGAATAGAATCATGTCCTCTGAAAGGCGCGACAGATGCATCGCCAAGGTTGCGAGCGCGAAGAGAAACTCGAGCGCAAAGTCACGGTCGCTAACGGCATCGAGGCTGTTGGGGGTGATGCGCGAAAAGCCCAGATCGAGCGCAAGCGCCTTGCGGTCCAGCGGGAATGCACAGCCCGCCAATGCGCCTGAGCCCATCGGGCACCAATCGGCGGCGAGCGCGGCACCCCTGAGCCTTTCGGAATCACGGTGAAGTGCCTCACCGTGCGCTAGCAGCCAGTGTGAAAGCAGGAGTGGCTGGGCGTGCTGCATATGCGTGGCACCCGGCATCGGAATGCCGAGATTGCTTTTGGCCTGCGCGGCAACTGCACGCAGGACCGAAGTGAGTGCCGACCGGATCTCGCGTGTCGCGTCCTTCACGTACATCCGGAACTCAGTAGCCACCATTTCGTTGCGGCTGCGGCCAGTGTGGAGCTTTGCACCCAGCGGGCCAAGTTTCTCAATCAGCGCGGTTTCAGCGAAATGGTGGACGTCTTCGGCCTTTGAGGTTTCGAGCCACGCCGAATCTGACTGTGCACGCCTCTCGATTTCATCGAGGGCCGCTACAAGACGCTGGCTCTCTTCGCGCGTGAGGATTCCCGCAGCGGCAATAGCACGCGCCCAGGCCCGGTCGAGAGCCAGTTCGTGCGGGAGAAGCCTTCGGTCGAACTTCCACGAGCGCTCGAACTCGTAAAAAGAAGCGTCCGGACCGCGGTCGAAGCGGCCACCCCACATTTTCTGCCCTTCGGAAACGGTCATCGCACCGCGGCCTCGAGCGGAACCGTGATGGGCAAAGCGAAGAGATTAATGAAGCCCTCGGCGTCCTTCGGGTTGTAGCCGGTCATGCTGAAGCTGGCCAGCCCGGCGCGGTACAAGGAATACGGTGAACGGCGAGAAGTAGGGTTGACGTTGCCCTTAAGGAGTGATAGCCCGACGAAACCTGTGACGCGCTGCTGTGATTGCGTAAAGAACGCGTCGAGGGATTCCCGCAGCGGTGTGAACCACATTCCGTAGTAGACCATCTCCGCATAACGTAGGGAAAGAAGCTGCTGATAGTGCATCGTCTCGCGGTCAAGGCACAGCGATTCGAGTTCGCGATGCGCGGCAACAAGAAGAGTTCCGCCCGGCGTCTCATACGCGCCCCGGGACTTCATGCCCACGAGGCGGTTTTCGACAATGTCCATGCGCCCGACACCGTTGGCTGCGGCGATTTCGTTGAGTTGATCGAGAAGCGCTAGCGGTGCGAGTTGCTTGCCATTCACGGAAATGGGCGTGCCGGCTTCGAAACCTATCTCAACCGTCGTGGGCTGGTCAGGGGCTTTTGCCGGCGAAACAATCCATTGCCACATGGATTCCTCAGGCGCGTTCGCGGGATCCTCGAGGACACCCCCCTCATGGCTCAGGTGCCAGATATTGCGGTCGCGGCTGTAAATATTTTTGGTGGTTTGCTCGACGGGAATATTGTGCTCGCGAGCATACGCGATTGCCTCTTCGCGGGAGTTGATCTTCCATTCACGCCACGGGGCGATAATGGCGAGCTCGGGCGCTAGTGCTTTGGCCGCCAGTTCAAAGCGAACCTGATCATTGCCCTTGCCGGTGCAACCATGGGCCAGGGCGTCAGCACCGACTCTTTTTGCGATCTCGACCTGTCTCTTGGCAAGCAGCGGGCGGGCGAACGAAGTGCCCAGCAAATATTTGTGCTCGTAAACCGCACCGGCGCGAAGGGTGGGCCAAATGTACCCGGTGATGAATTCCTCGCGCAGATCTTCGACGTATGCTTCGCTCGCTCCCGTGGCGAGGGCTTTCTTGTGCGCAGCTTCCAGATTTTCCCGCTGGCCCAGATCACCGATCATGGCGATAACTTCGCAGCCGTCGTAATTCTCCTTGAGCCAAGGAATAATGATGGATGTGTCGAGGCCCCCGGAATAAGCCAAAACTACCCTCTTGGGCAACGGGTTCTCCTTAGGTGAGCAATAGCGTGTGCAGAATCGCCTTCTGCACGTGGAGGCGGTTTTCTGCCTGGTCATAAATGATGGAACGCGGCGAGTCGATGACCCCGCGAGTAACTTCTAAGCCGCGGTGGGCCGGCAAACAATGTAGGAAGACAGCATCCGGAGCGGCTTGCGCGAAAAGATCTTCGTTCACCTGATATGCGGCGAAAACAGCCTCGCGCTCCGCGGCTTCGTCTTCCTGCCCCATGCTGGCCCAGACATCGGTATAAACAGCCTGAACACCCGTCACAGCCTCTTCCGGCGAGTGGAGGACTTCAATTTTGCCGCGCGTTTCACGAGCTACTCGCTTTGCTTCGGCAACGACGGCCGCGTCCGGCTCGTAACCGGCGGGCGTGGCGACGCGAATGTGCGCTCCGCAGCGCGCACCGGCCACGAGAAGCGAGTGGCACATGTTGTTGCCGTCGCCGACGTAAGCGAACTTCAGGCCCCGTAAACCGCCGAAGCGCTCTTCAAGCGTAAAGAAATCTGCCAGCGCCTGACAGGGATGAAAACGATCCGAAAGCGCGTTAATCACGGGAACGTTCGCGTTCTTGGCCAACTCCTCGAGCGACTCCTGATCGAAAACGCGCGCGACTATGCCTTGCACCCACCGCTCGAGATTCTTGGCTATGTCGCGGATCGGCTCGCGCTCACAAAGGCGCGCGGCCGTATGATCCAGAAAGATCGATGAGCCGCCGAGATTGGCAACTCCAACTTCGAACGTGACGCGCGTGCGCAGTGACGGCTTTTCGAAAATCAGGACGAACACGCTGCCGGCGAGGGCCGTGCGGTACCGGTCTGGGTGAGCCTTCATATCCGAGGCCAGGCGGAAGCAATCCCGCAACTGAGTGGGAGTCCATTCGGTGCCCGTCAAGAGGTCTCTTTTGAGAGAAAGGGTTGTAATCGCAGCTTCCATTTTTTACCTCGTCGCAGCCAGGGCCATCGGCTGGGTGTGTACTTCCGGCTTCGGAGCCCGCGAAGGCGATTTTTTCGCGGACTTGGCACCGCGCTCAAGCACGTTTGCAAATTTCTTCAGAAATTCGGCGACCTCCCGCCGTCGAACGATGAACGGCGGCAGCAGCCGAAGAATGTGCTCGTGGGTGCAATTGATCAGCAGTTTTTGCCGGAGGGCTTCCTGAACGAACGGTCCGCCTTCCACAGCGAGATCAATGCCTATGATTAATCCTTCGCCTCGTACTTCGTCGATGAAATCAAAGCGCTGGGCGAGCTTGTCCAGGCCCGCGCGCAGCTCCGCGCCCCGCGCTCGAACATTCGCAAGCAGGTTTTCGTCCTCGACGATCGTTAGAAATTCCAGCGCCGCCGCGCAGACAAGCGGGCCGCCACCAAACGTCGATCCGTGCATGCCGGGAATAAAAGTGGAGGCGAATTTCTCGCTGGCGACAAACGCGCCGAGCGGAAGACCGCCGGCAAGCGGCTTGGCAACCGTGACCATATCCGGAAGCGACGGAAATTTCTGGTAACCAAACTTGCGGCCGGTGCGACCCAGGCCGCATTGAATTTCGTCGGCGATCAGCGCGGCATCGTGCCGTGTTGCGAGCGCACGGGACCGCTCCCAAAATTCCTCGCTGACCAAAAAGACGCCGCCTTCGCCTTGGATCGGCTCAATGACAATGGCGCAGACCATGCCATCAAACTTTGCCTCCAGATCGGCAATATCGTTGAACCGGACGAATTCCACTCCGGGAATGAGCGGCGCAAATGGCTCTCTGTACTTCGCCGTATGAGTCACCGAGAGCGCCCCCATGGTGCGGCCGTGAAACGAGTTCTCAAGCGCCAGGATGCGGACCTTCGGTTGGCCCGCGCTGCTTGCCGCGCGTGCGTGCGCGTATGCACGCGCGAGTTTCAGTGCGCCCTCGATCGCTTCGCTGCCGCTATTCGAGAAAAACGCGCGATCGAGGCCCGACCACTCTGATAGTTTGCGCGCGAGCGACGCTTGGTACGGGTTATGGAATAAATTCGAAACGTGCGTCGCGCGGCCAGCCTCGCGCCTAATCACTCGAACCATCCGAGGATGCGCGTGGCCGAGCGCATTGACGGCGATGCCGCCGAGGAAATCGAGATATCCGCGGCCTTCCGAATCGTACAAGCGGCAGCCGCGCCCTCGCGCGAAAACCACCGCCGGCCGCCGGTAGGTCTTCATCACGTAGCGAGACTCTTCGGCAACGACTTTTGCTGCCGAGACTTCCTTGGTTGCTCCAGTTTTCTTCTTGGCCATGTTATTGCGCCGCTCCGTGCGCCGCTCGCGCGCTCGGGCGCAGCACCGGAAGAACTCGCGTGCCCGGTCCTCGCATAGCGCCGGCAGCGGCCACCAGCGCTCGCGGCTGCGTTCCGCCAACAATGCGCACTTCCGCGACCCCGCCGGCTAATGCGCGCTTCGCGGCTTCTAGTTTCAGGATCATGCCGCCGGAAACCTTGTTTCGGCGAATTAAGTCCTCGATTTCCGCTCCGCGCACCGCGCGCAGAACCTTTTCGCCATCGAGCACGCCCGCCACATCCGTAAGGAAGATCAACCGGTCGGCGCGTATGAATTCCGCCGCAGCAGCAGCCATATGATCTGCGTTAATGTTGTAAAGCTCGCCGTCGGCGCCGAGGCCCATGCAGGACGCCACCGGCACGATCCCTTCACGCCACAGGGAGCGCAGGAAGTCGACGTTGACCTCGGTGAGATAGCCGACGAACCCCAGAGCGCCCTCGGAATCCTCGAGTTGCATAGGTTCTGCCAGGAAACAGGCAGCGTCAGTGGCGCTAATGCCGACGGCTGGCTGGCCAGCGAGGGAGATCGCTCCGGCCAGCTTCTTATTCAAGAGGCCGGCAAATACCATCACGGCCGCGTCGCGCGTCTCGCGGTCGGTGACGCGGAGGCCGCTGACGAAGCGGCTTGTTATTCCCATGCGTGCCAGGGTTGCCGTGAAAATCTTGCCGCCGCCGTGAACGATCAGAAGCTCGTGACCCGCGCGCGCAAGCTCGGTGATCTGCCGGGCCAGCGCCTGCACGTCCTCATCGCGTTCAAGCAGTGCACCTGCAATCTTTACAACCAGTCTCATAGCAATCCCGCCGTTTCCGGATATCCGCGCATCCCATTCAGATTTTGTACAGCCTGCCCCGCTGCTCCTTTGCCCAGATTGTCGAGGCAGGAGACAACCACCAGCCGCTCGCCCGAGTGGTCGAGCGCGAAGCCGATGTCGCAGAAATTTGTATGCGTCACATGCCGCAATTCAGGCAGTGTTCCCGCCGGCATTACTCTGACCATCGGCCGCCCCGTGTAAAACTTGCGATAAAGCGCTTCGATTTTGTCAGCCTTGCGCGAGCCATCGAGCCAAACGTAAAGCGTCGAGAGAATCCCCCGATCGACGGGCAGCAGATGCGTGGTAAAGACAAAATTTTCAGAGGACAGGCCGAGATGCTCGGAAACTTCGGGTGTGTGGCGATGGGTGAAAACATTGTAAGCGCGGAAATTCTCATTTACCTCGACAAACTGCGTGTCGCGCTTCGGTTCCTTGCCCGCACCGGTTACGCCCGATTTACAATCGCATACGATTCCTCGCGCCGAGTTGATCCAGCCCGCCTCCACGAGGGGACGCAGCCCCAGTATCACAGAAGTGGGATAGCATCCCGGATTTCCGACGATACGGGCATCTGGCAGGGCGTCCGCGTAAAGCTCGGGGAGACCGTATACCGCCTGAGCCAATGTCTCCGTATCCGGTGCGGGAAGTTTGTACCACGCCGCGAACGTTTCCGGGTCACGAAAACGAAATGCTCCGCTCAAGTCCACGACGCGCAACGCCGGGTTCGCAGCGAGCAGTGCGGGGACCAATTCAATCGAAGCCTCGTGCGGAGTCGAGAGAAATACGACCTCCGCGCCGCTCGCTGCTACGGCCTCAGCCGAAAGCGGCCGGCAAGGCGCATCTCCCCAGCCGCGAAGTTGCGGAAACAACTCTGTCAGACAACTCACGTTTGCATTGCCTTCGCGCAAAAGGAAAGTCGGCTTTTCGATTTGTGGGTGCCGCAGCAGAAGCCGGGCTAGCTCGAATCCTGCGTAGCCCGTCACTCCGACGACGGCGACCCGGCAACGATCGTTCATCGGAGCAGCTCCTCCACGCGCTTCTGAATCGCGCCGCACGCGGTGCGCGACGAACAGATGACCAGCACGGTATCGTCTCCCGCAAGCGTGCCGGCCACGCCCTTCCAGTGTTCTGAGTCCACCGCGGCGGCAAGCGGCTGCGCGCCGCCAGGCGGCGTTTTTAGAACAAGCATGTTTTGCGCCGAGCGAATATCGAGCAGAAAATCTTTAAGGGCGCGCGATAAGGGGGCCAGCGGGGGCGCTTCATCGGCTGCGGCCGATGCCAGTGGCCGGTAACCCGCCGACGTCTTCACCAGCCTAAGCTCCCGGAGATCGCGTGACAGAGTCGCCTGCGTCACGCGCACGCCTAGGTGCCCAAGCTGGCGGCGCAGCTCATCCTGGCTGGCCACGGCCTGCCCTGTAAGGAGCTTCAGTATCTGTCCTTGCCGAAATCTTTTCTGGATGCCCATAGTTCCCGCGATGCGTGAATATGCAGTCTACTGCATAATAATACAGCAACTTATCCGAAGGGCGCAAGGGCTAATTCGCGGGTGACAAGTTCGGACGGAAATCAGACGACCAGGAAACCTGCGAAGCGTCGACAACAAGTCTTGTAAGAATTCTTGGGGGCGTCGCGGACATAAATAGTCGAGTGGTAGGCCCGTGCGGGCTCGAACCGCAGACCTCCACCGTGTCAAGGTGGCGCTCTAGCCAACTGAGCTACGGGCCTACTGACCGCCGATTATCTTAGCATAGGGGTCGGAACCAAGGGGTGCCGGCGGCCATCTCTGGCAAGGCAAACTGCAGGGGCACGACAAGCTGCGGCGGGCGTTCGAAGGGCTGTGGTACGACCGCCCAAGCTGGTGATCGGCCGCCAGCACTTGGCCAATCATTTCCTTATCACGCGCGAAGGCGAAGGGCGCGCGTCAAAGCTTTCTTCTCAATCCTTCAGTACAACGTGGATTACCGCACAAACTTCGTTTTCGGCATTGGAAACTGGGACAACTTCTGCGTGAAGCGAAATGGCAACTGGCTCTTCAAGTCCGTCTTCATTAATACATGGACTGGTCCAGACAAGGTTACGTGGGTCGGAAATGCCCGCGCGTATTCGCCTCAGCCGATGGTGAACACGGCCGCCAACTAGCGCGACGAAGCCGCCTAAGTCACGAAACGATAGCCCACACCGCGCACCGTTAGGAGGTGGCGCGGTTGGGATGGATCCTTTTCTAGATAACGCCGCAAGCGGACGATGAAGTTGTCGATGGCCCGAGTATCTGTGTCTTCGCGCAAGCCCCAGACGTCCTCAAGAATCGACTTTCGAGAAACAGTTCGTCCGCTATTGCGCACCAAGTGCCTCAGCAGCTTCGCCTCCATCAGTGTCAGTTGAATCGCCGTGCCGTTCGTGCGCAACTCGAGCGTTCCGAAGTCGATCGTGCGGCCGTCAAACGAGAACTCGTCTTCGGAAGTGCTCAGGTCCGCATTCGCATCGCGTTTCTCGGCCGCAACTTTCTCGGCCGCGCCCGCAAGCCAAGCAGTCCGCCGCAGAAGCCCCTGAAGCCGCGCCAGGAATATGGGCAACTCAAACGGCTTCGGGAGGTAATCGTCCGCTCCCGCCGCGAATCCGGCGAGCACATCCTCGGGGCGCCCTCGTGCTGTCAGCATGAGTACCGGGACGTAGTTCCTCGCCTTGCGCAATTTCGTCGCAACGGCAAATCCGTCCATTCCGGGAAGCATCACATCCAGCACGACGGCATCGAACTTATCCTTCGTCTTTAGCAAACGTCCGATCGCCGACTCGCCATCGCCTACTACCTCCACCGAATGTCCTTCCGCTTCGATGTTAAACCTCAGGCCTTCCGCCAAATGGGTTTCGTCTTCGACGACAAGCACACGGATCATGCGTGGCTCCGAGGCAATTCGAGCGTAATCGTCGTGCCGCGTGTTTCGCCCGCGCTCTCCGCAAATACCTTGCCACCGTGTGCGCGCGCGATCGCACGGACAATAAACAGCCCCAAACCCGTGCCCTTTACCTGCGAAATGGGGCGGCGCGGCACGCGGTAAAATCTCTTGAAAATTCGTTTCAGTTCGCCTTCCGGAATTCCCATGCCTGTGTCTCGGACACTCAGCACCACGCGTTTATCGTCGGGCACATCGAGCCGAACCGAAACATCGACATCTTTGCCGGAATATTTGATGGCGTTGTCGAGGATATTCGAAATCGCGGTGCGAAGATCCTCAGGATCGCCGCATATTTGGATGGCGCCGCCGTTCGACTCCTGCCATTTCAATGCTCCGTTTCCCAGATGATGCCGCGTCCTGGCCAAGTCAATGCAATCTTGGACCAGGAGACTGAAATCAACTTCCGTGGAATTTCTCAAGGCGCGCTTGTACCCAACCGATCCTGCCTTTAGCACCTGGTCTACCGTTCCGCGCAGACGGTCGGTGTCCTCCAGCATCGATCGGTAAAACTGCTGGCGCTGGGCTTGATCCACGTCCCGCCGCTGCAAGGTCTCCAGGTACAGTCGGATTGATGTAATCGGAGTTTTCAGCTCGTGCGTAACGGCATTGATGAAGCTGTCGTGTTGTTCGTTCCTGCGGATCTCACGCACCAGGAAAGTCGTATTGAGGATCAGGCCGAGGATGATTGCCACAAATACGATCACTCCAAAAAAGAACAAAACTCCTTCCCGCCAGTTGAGCACTATCCAGCTGACGTTTAGCACGATCGCCAGCACTACCAGACAAATGCCCAGAATTAGGAAGAAGGCAATCTTTTTTCGTCGCCCGGAGACTCGCATATCCCTTTAGAAGATTGTACAGCGGCAGGCGAGCAGATTCTCGCGAAGAAATTTGGGGGCGCGGCCCGATCCGACTTCACTCAAATAAACAGTCTTAGGAGGCTACAGCGAACTCTTACACCGAAACCAAATCGCTCTGATGAGCTTCCACCGGAACGATTTCCGCTGCGGAAATGCCGTCCGTGCGCTGTTTCGCAGGCAATTTGGTGCGGTATATGTCTCGCGCCAAGCCAAGCTTGCTGAGTGTCCAAATGCCGTACCAGTTGAGGTCCACTTCGTACCACGCGAGGCCGTGGCGCGCGGACGTCGGATGTGCATGGTGATTATTGTGCCAGCCTTCGCCCCATGAGAGCAGCGCCACCCACCAGCTATTAGTAGACAGATCGCGCGTCTTAAAACGGCGCGTGCCCCACGAGTGCGTCGCCGAATTCACCAACCAAGTCGAATGCAGTCCCACTACCGTGCGCAGGAAGATGCCCCATAGCAAGAACGGAAGTCCGCCGATTGCCAGCAACACCACTCCCAACGCGATGATGGGCACATAGTGGTATTTCGTGATCCAAACGTGGAATTTATCCTTCGCCAGGTCGGGGACGTAGCGGGCCAGTGTCGTAGTATCGTGATGCATCGATTTGCCCATCAGGATCCAACCCATATGGGCCCACCACTTGCCATCGACTGGCGAGTGCGGATCGCCTTCCTTATCGGAGTGTTGGTGGTGGATGCGATGCGTTGCTACCCAGAAAATCGGCCCGCCTTCCAGGGCCAAAACGGCGCAAGTTGTCAGGAAATACTCAACCCACTTGGGAGTTTTGTAGCCCCGATGCGTCAGCAGCCGGTGGTAGCCCATGCCGATCCCCAAACTGCCAGTGACCCAGTGAAGAAACAACGCGACAAGAAAAGCCGGCCAAGTAAAGAAGAATAGTGCCGCTACTGCCCCGACATGAAATAGCGTCATGAAAGTAGCAGTAATCCAATTGATTTCGTCGTCAGCGGCAGCGCTTTTCTCTAGGTCGGAAATTGTCATTGGTCCCTTCTGTTTAATCCCGGATGGACTCTCTTGGCCTTGCGAGACCAGGCTATCAGGATCGCGGGAAGCCATCTGTAATAGTTCTGTAATACCGCCTCCTGCCTTGTATCAGTAACGCCGACTGTCCTTTCGGCCAGGAGTGCATTTCGGCCAGTGGTTTACATCTGTACGCTTCGCAACGGGGCCAGGAGTTTGCTACTCCGGTGCGAGAGTGTGCGATTTCTGGCTGCGACATCGCCACGTTCCGTGGCTTGTTATTCCTGAGGCTTTCTCGGATAATCGAATCTCTTCCAAGCCTTTCCGCACTCCGGCGCTATGGTGCAACGGTTAGCACGCGGCCCTTTCAAGGCTGAAATACGGGTTCGATTCCCGTTAGCGCTACCAGTCCTCCTCCGTTTGCCAACTGAGCGTAGCGCCTGCCATGGAGCGCCGTCTGACATCGCTTGACACCTGTATAAGTTTTGTAGTATTTGCTGCGCAGGGAATTAGGGTCCGGTGGTGGTCGATTACGGGTGGGAGGGATATTCATGTTGAACTTCGCGAAGTATTTCAAGTACGTCTCCGTGTGCGTCCTGAGCGTATTCCTTTTTCTCGTGGTGGGCGTGAACCGCCTCGCGGCGCAGGTCGAAACTGCGACAATCTCGGGCACGGCAACGGACAGTTCGGGCGCGGCACTGGTCGGCGCAGCCGTCCAGGCTAGAAATGCGGGAACGAACATCACCCAGTCCACCGTAACGGACGCCGCAGGCCGCTACAGAATTCCCGATCTGCCGATCGGCAACTACGATGTACAAGCTTCTCTCTCGGGCTTCCAAACCGTCGTGCACAAAAGCATCACGCTCACGGTTGGCGCCAACCTCGTCGTCGATTTCTCGCTGCCCGTCGGGCAAGTGTCGCAAACCGTCAGCGTGGAAGGTGAAGTTTCCAGAGTTGAAACGCAGACTGCCGCCGTCTCATCCCTGGTAACGTCCCAGCAGATGAGCCAATTGCCTTTGAATGGCCGCAATTTCGAGCAGCTTCTTTCGCTCGCGCCGGGTGTTCTCACCGTAAAACAGGCCTTCGTAACCGGAGGTGCCGGCGGAATATCTTCGGGATTCTACGGTCCCTCGGACACCTACTCAGTTGCTGGATCCAGGCCCGTCGGGCAAGTCTTCCTGCTCGACAATCAAGACCTGCAGGGCTATTGGGAGAAGGGAGCGGGCGCCTCAATCACGGGCAATTCCCTCGGCGTCGACGCCATTCAAGAGTTTCAGTTGCTCACTAATACGTATAGCGCACAATTCGGGGGGACCGGCGCGGCGATGAATGCCGTAAGCAAGTCCGGCACCAACGATTTTCATGGTTCCGCTTACGAATATTTGCGCAACAGCGCCCTCGACGCGCGCAATTTCTTTGATGGAACGAAAATCCCGGCCTTCCGCAGGAACCAGTTTGGTGGCGACGTGGGCGGTCCCATCAAGAAGGACAAGGCCTTCTTTTTCGTCAATTACGAGGGTCTTCGATCAGCCCTGGGCATTACCGGGAATCAGTTTGTTCCGGATGCTTTGTCTCGCACGGGGATGGTTCCGTGCAACACAGTTGCAGGGAAGACGCCGGCCACCTGCGCTAGCGGCCAGCGGATTTCCGTGCCTGTCAGTCCGAACATCACGCCCTATCTCAACGTGTACCCGGCACCCGTCCCGGGAGCAACTGAACAGATCGTGGCTGCTGGTCCGTTCACAGGCTATCCCAGCGGGAACGCACTCTTCCCAATCATCGCCAATCAACCTACCAGCGAGAACTACATCTTAGGGCGCATGGACTATACGCTCGGTTCGAAAGACTCCTTGTTTGGGCGATACATTTCCGACACGGCCTACCTTCTCCTCCCCGCCCCCTTCTCTAACTTGGCCAACTGGCCGGCAGCTTTTCATGGGGGCGATCAGTTCTTCACTGTCGAGGAAAAACACCTTGTTTCGGCCACATCGATCAACGAGATTCGCTTCAGCTTCTCGCGAACCAATGAACGCTCGGATCAGAATTTCCTGACGAATCCAGCCACTGATCCTTTGCAGTTCTACCTGGGAGCGCCGAATTACAGTCCAGGGGATCGCGAGGATGGCAACCTCATCGTTGCCGGCGGCACCTCCAATGTCGGCCCCGGCCCAACGGCGCGGTGGCATCTAATTCAGAACAAATTCACTGGCGGCGATGATTTCTTTTGGAGCCACGGCGCCCACAGTCTCAAGATTGGCGTGTCCGTATCCAGAGTTCAAAACAACATCGCCGTGGGACGGGAGGGCGGGATATTCGTTTTCGGCAGCCTTCCAGGCTTTCTGGCAGCGACCCCCGTCCAATTCCAGGGCGAAGTCAACCCCCATCCGGGCTTCACCAGGACGCGTTACTCCCGCGAGATCCAGGTCTTCCCTTACATCCAGGACGATTGGAAAATCAGGCCGAACCTTACACTCAATATCGGTCTGCGGTATGACTTTGAGACCAACCCGGTCTGCGTGACTGAGCCGTGCAATGCGATACTGAATCCTTTGTCTTCGCCCGCCTTCACGCAGGTGCATCACGTTCTTGCGGCGAATCCGGACACGCTCAATTTCGATCCCCGCGTCGGTGTGGCCTGGGATCCTTTCTCGGATCATAAGACGTCGATCCGAGCCGGCTTCGGAATGTTCCACGAGCCAATTGCCGCGCGCACGTACCTCAACGCGTACTCTCAAAATCCCCCTTCCCAGACCGTGGTCCTCGCCGGGCCTCCCGCGGTTACACTCTTCCCGCATCCGGCAGCGTGTGGACCGCCGGGTTCGCCATGCCTGACTCCACCGTTCGGCACGGTCTATGGACTCGACTATAGGTCCGATTCCGCCCCCTACGAAATGCAGTACAACCTGACCGTTCAGCGTGATGTTGGGCGCGGTATGGTCGCCTCTCTCGGCTATGTCGGCGCGCAAGGCGTCCACCTGTATGCTCCGCGAAATGAGAACACCCCGACCCTGGTCGACGCCTCGGGGAATCCTGTCTCGCCCGCCTGCACGAGCCCCTCGTGCTTCTTCAAGGGCCCCGTGCCAAACCCTGCTTTCAACGGCTTGGACAACGCCGCTCCCACCAGCCATTCCACCTACAATGGCTTGGTGGCGAGCCTGGCGCGCCAGATCAGCCGGAACTTGCAGGGCCAGGTGTCATACACTTACTCGCGATGCATTGACAATGGTTCTGCCAGTTCGGGTCTCGAGCAAGCCTCCGCCGAAATTCTGGACGCCCACAATCAGGGCTTTGACCGCGGTCCGTGCCTCTTCAATGTCACGCACGCATTGCGGGTCAATGGGGTCTACAACCTGCCTTTCACGGGCAGCCGCTTGGTTTCCGGCTGGCAGCTCAGCGAAATTTTGACTGCCTCCACGGGCTATCCCGTCAACATCACGAACGGGCTGCTTCCGCAAGTGGCGAACACCGGCGGCATAACATCCGATCGCCCGAATTACTCCGGCGCGCCGGGGTGCCATCCATCTCAGATAACGGATACGATTAATGCTCAGCAGAGAACCGTGCAGTGGTTCAACCCGGCCTGCTACTCGGTTCAACCGTTCGCTACGCTCGGCAACGTTCGAAGGGATTCCTTAATCGGTCCGGGCCTCTTGGACCTCGACTTCTCCATAATCAAGCAGACGAGGATTACGGAAAAGTTGAACACCGAGTTCCGGGCGGAATTCTTTAACATCATCAATCATACGAATCTCGGACAGCCGAACGGCGCCGTTTTCTCAGGAGCGGGCGGGGCGGGGGCTGCCGCCGGTTCCTTCATCGCGGGGAATGCAGGTCTGATCACGGCCACATCCACCACCTCACGCCAAATACAATTCGCCCTGAAGCTGATCTTCTAACGGCCACCTTATTGCCCTGCAACGGGCGCAGCGCAGCATTCTGCGCCCGGCAAGCATTCTTCGCTCTTCGTCTATGCCGCCTTGCCGAACCAGACTCGCGCGTGAATAATGTCTGAAGTCGAAGAGACGCCGCGCCTCTCACGCCAAGGCACAGCGGAGGAACGGCCGTGGAAACAGATCTGCGATACCCGATCGGTAAGTTTCAGCCCGCTGAAGAGGTCACGGATATTCAGCGCCGAGCGTTCATCGCTGCAATCGCCGAAACACCAGAGAAACTGAAGGCGGCCATCGCCGGATTAAACGAACGCCAACTCGACACTCCCTATCGTCCTGGCGGCTGGACAGTTCGCCAAGTCGTCCATCACATCCCCGACAGCCATATGAACGCGTTCGTGCGTTTCAAGCTCGCCCTCACCGAAGACGAGCCCACCATCAAGGGATACGACGAAGCCCGCTGGGCCGAGTTGGCCGATGCAAAAACGCCCATCGAACCATCTCTGCTGCTGCTCGAAAGCTTGCACAAGCGCTGGATACTACTCCTGAACTCACTGACGCCCTCCGACTGGCAGCGGAAATTTCGCCATCCCGAACGCGGCACGGTGACTCTCGAAAATAATTTGCAGCTGTATGCCTGGCACGGCCGCCACCACGTCGCCCACATCACCGCCCTTCGCGAACGCAACAACTGGCTCTGATTATGATCTGGAGTGCGGGAGCGCTGTTTGCCGACCGGACTTGCCCGGTCGTGCTGCAACCACGCCTCTAACGGCAAGGCGCGCATAACACAGGAGGGGGCCGCATACTTCGCTTCTCAGAAGGGCGCATCTTTTCTATTTCGAGTCGATTCGGCCCCAGCTCGGCAATGCTCTTCGCCCCAGCAGCACCTCGGCGGCCCATGCTCCAAGATAGACCGATAAGGCCACGCCGTGGCCTGCAAATATGCCGAGAACGACACCATTCGCGCTGTCGGGATGATGTGCAAACACAGGACGGAAATTTTCTCGGAAGGCTATGGGGCCTCCCCATTTGTGCGTGAAACGCGCTTTGGCAAGTGTGGGATGCAGCGCGTGAACCCGTTTTTCAAATGACGCAAACATTTCCGCCGCGCGCCCCTTCGAAACATCCACGTCCTCAAGTTCACCTGAATTCGGCGCGTCCACCAACCCCGCTCCCCAGACAATCGACCGATCAGCGCACACGCGCCCCCACAAATATGGAAAATCGATCGTATAGAAAGGCTTCCGCGCTCCCAGCCCGATTTTCCCCAGGTTTTTCTCGGTCATCGGAGCAGTCCGCGCCGCAAGAGTAAGTTTGGGTTGTACGGCAGACTTGCCCAGCCCGGAAATCTTGAGCGAAAGCGCGTTTGTTGCCAGAAGGATTTTCTTGGCGCGCAAGCGGCCGCGGGCAAGATGCAGCGTGGGCGGATCGGTCCATTCGATCTTTTGAACCCCGCAATTTTCGGCGAGGAACGCTCCCGAACGGACGGCGGCGCGTGCGAGTCCGCTCACCTGTTTTCCCGGATCGAGCGTTCCGCCTGGAACCGTGCCCGTTACGCGGATCTCCCGAGAATCGAAGTCGCGCCAGTGAATCGGAGGACGCCCCTTCAGAGGCCGCGCGTTTTCCGATTGTTTGGCGTGATCGCCGTGCGCAATTTCCCACGCCCCGGGGAGTAGAAGATCGGACTCGACGCGAAGTCTGCGGAGAATCTTTTTTAGTCCGACGAGCACGTCGCCAAGTCCAGGCAAATCGCCTGCGGCGGATTCGCTGAGGACCAAACCTCCGGTCCGTCCGCTGGCGCCGTTTCCAATGCGCCCCGCTTCGAGGACAGCCACCGATTTTTTGGGAGCCAAAATGCGTAACCAGGCAGCGGCGGCAAGACCGGCAAAGCCTGCGCCCACCACTGCAAAATCCACCGTGGAAGGAAGTGAAAGCTTCGGCGGCGTGAAGTCAATTTTCCAGGGTGGAACACCCCAAAGATCGCGCGCGTGCGAGCGGGACATAGCAGAGGTTGGATGCAGCAAGGCAGATTCGGAGTCAGCGGTTGAGATGGAAAGGTTGGAGGCCACAACCCTCGCTCTCGCTCGCCTAAAAAATGCTTTCTGTCCAATCCTGCAGGGTGTGCTTCACGTGGCCCATGAACTGGTGGGCGATAGCGCCGTCGACCGCGCGATGATCGTAGGAAAGCGTCAGATAAACCATCGAGCGGATGGCAATCGCGTCGTCGATTACTACCGGGCGCTTTTCAATCGTGCCGAGTCCGAGAATTGCAACATTAGGTTGATTGATTACTGGAAGCCCGAACAAACCGCCGAAGACGCCGGGATTCGTGATTGAAAAAGTGCTCTCGGTTACTTCCTCGGGTTTCAGTTTTTTCGAGCGGGCGCGCTCGGCCAAGTCGGTGACGGCGCGTGCGAGGCCAAAAAAGTTTTTCTCTTCGGCGTTCTTGATCACGGGAACGATCAACCCCCAATCGAGCGCAACCGCGATGCCGATATTACACTCCTTGTGCAGGACGACGTTCGTGCCGTCCACCGAGGAGTTGACGGTCGGAAAAGCGCGCAGTGCTTCCACAGCGGCGCGGATGAAAAACGGCATGAAAGTCAGCTTGGTTCCCGATTCCTTTTCGAACTTTTCTTTCGCGTTCGCGCGCAGCTTGGCGATACCGGTGACGTCCGCTTCTTCCACCGAGTAGACGTGCGGTGAAATGCGTTTCGAAAGCACCATGTGCTCGGCGATTTTCTGCCGCATGTTCGACATGGGCTGTACTTCGTAGTGGCCGAAGTAAATCCGCTCGCGCGGTACACCGACCTCAAGCGCAGGGCGCGATGTCGCGCCCGAAGCCGCAGCAGCCGGCTCGGCAGTTGCGGTCGCACCGCCCTCGGCGGCGGCCAATATGTCGCGCTTGCTGACGCGACCGCCTGCGCCTGTTCCCGATACCTGGGCGAGGTCAATGTGATTTTCGCGGGCGATCCGCCGGACCAGCGGTGAGCTACGAATCTTGTCACCGCCATTATGCCGTGAAGGTTGCGCAGGGCTCGGCACCGCAGCCAGGGCAGGCGCTTTCGCGGGTATAGGGGCAGCGGATGGGGCGGGCGCTGGCTTCGAAGCCCCAGGCTTTTCGGCCGCCGCCGGGGCTGCGCTTGCGGAAGCGCTGGCCGTTGAAGTCGGCTTAGCGGGTGGCGGAGCTGCCGTCGGTTGGCTCGGCGCGCCCGCTGCGTCAATCAGGGCCACAACCGTTTGAATTGGGACGGTTTGGCCCTCGCTCACTTTGATTTCCTTTAGCACGCCGGCGGATGGCGACGGAATTTCAGCATCGACCTTATCTGTTGAGATTTCGAAGAGCGGCTCGTCCCGCTCAATTTTGTCACCGGGCTTTTTCAGCCATTTGGTAATGGTGCCTTCGAAGATGCTTTCACCCATCTGAGGCATGATGACATCGACAGCCATGACTAATCCTCCGATAAACCTTCGACCTCTCGGTCAAACATCGATTGAAAGCTTTAAAGCTTCGGGGTCCCGGAAAGTGTGACGGGTAGCGGGTATCCCGATCCTTTGTTTTCAATAGGTTACGGTCGTTTCTACTCGACGGCAGTGTCGAGCAGAATTCATCGTTACCGTAATGTTTCGGGTCGTCTCGGGCTCAGATAAAGCTGGCAGAACGACCCGGCGAACGCTAAATGTAAACCGACCTTCTCAGCTCCATCTTAATGCACGAAGGCAGAAGTGCAAGTAGGAAGGTGTGTGGACTTTTAACTCAGGCGGGACTCAGACATTCCTCGTGCCAGACGCCCGGTATTCCTTCGAGGGTGTAAATCTCATCGCCGCCGTGGAAGAACTCGATGTTCTTGACCTTGGCAACCTGCCCCGCGTATTCGACCTGCTCGGGCTCCAGTTCGTTGTGATACTGGCCAGCCTCGAGAAAGCTCTCCAGGAAAGCGCGGTCCGCGATGCGAACCTCGGACCCGACTTCGAACTCGGCTTTATTCAACCCCTTCGTTTTTCCCAAGGCGCCATACCTGCTTTCTTCCCGATTAGACTCTGTGCGTCCATAGTTGGATACATTGATTCCCGAGATCGAAGAGAGATTCTTCGAATGCGTGTCCCGGCGCTTCGCGGGAAACCAAATCACGGGACTCCGCTGAGAATGACCAGCGTCGAAACGTTGTATCCCACAGCTAGTATTTTGCCAATTCCCGGGCCGCAGCGGCAACTTTTTCGGCGTTGGGCAGAAAGCGCTCCTCGAGTGGCGGAGCGTAGGGGACCGGGGTATCGAGCGCGGTGACGCGCATAATCGGTCCGTCCAAATCCGTGAAAGCACTCTCGCATACAATGGCGGCGATTTCCCCGGCGATGCCGCCGGTGCGCGTGTCTTCGTGAACGATCAGCAGCTTATTCGTCTTCTTCACGGAAGCCAGAATGGCGTCGCGATCGAGAGGCAGAAGCGTCCGCAGATCGATCACTTCCGCTTCGATTCTCTCGCTCGACAGCTGCTTGGCCGCATCCAGCGTGGGCAGCATCATGGCCGCATAACTGAGAATGGTGAGATCCTTTCCTTCGCGACGGACCACGGCTTTGCCGATCGGAACGGTGTATTCCTCGGACGGCAATTCTTCCTTGAGCCTTCGATAAAGAAATTTGTGCTCGAAGAACAAGACCGGATTGTTATCCCGAATAGCGGACTTGAGCAGACCCTTGGCATCGTAGGCCGTGGAAGGGTAGACGACCTTCAATCCCGGAGTGTGCACGAAATACATTTCCGGATTTGCGGAATGAAACGGCCCACCATGGACACCGCCTCCGGAAGGTCCGCGGACAACCATCGGAACAGGCGCGCGCCACCGGTAATGGGACTTGGCGACAAAATTCGTGACTTGATTGAAGCAGCAGGCGATGAAGTCGATGAACTGCATTTCAACCACCGGGCGAAGTCCCAGATAACTCATGCCGCAGGCCGCTCCAATAATCGCCGTCTCGCTAATAGGCGTATCCATCACGCGCTCGGGTCCAAATCTTGCGAGGAGACCTTCGGTGGCCTTAAATGCGCCGCCATAGACTCCAATATCCTCTCCGAGAGTCACAACGGCCGGGTCGCGCTCCATTTCTTCGAAGAGAGCGGCACGGATCGCTTCGAGCATGGTGATTTCGGGCATCAGCGCCTCCGCCGTTTGTGCGGCTTGTGGTGTCGTGGCGGGCGTTCGGCGACTTTGTCGCGGCGCTCAAGTTCGACCGAACGGTCTTTGGGCCCGCGGCCGAAAGGGACCCGAAGCGGAACCTCCTTCTCGACTTGGGTTTCGGCGAGTGGTAAGTCGCCGGAGGGACCAGCACCGTTATCATCACGGTTTTCATGGTGGATAGCCGCTTCAGGCGTGGCCGGGCTCTTGAATGCGCCGAAGTCCGCGACTTTCCAGACTGCTTCGACGCTCGACGCAGGCGGCGTCACTTCTTTCTTGGGGCGCTGCCAGTTTGCCTGGATTGTGTGGCAGCCTTCGCAATAGGCACCCTGCTCCGCTAGTTCGGGCGGCGGCATGGGCGATTCTTCCGCGAACTTTTGATCCTCGTCCAATTCGCGCTCAATACGTGCATCGAGCGCCGATTTCTTCGCCGAATCCAAAAGATGGTGCTCCGTGAGATAGCGCTCGAAGCGGGCAATCGGGTCTTGCGTTTTCCAGTAATCCATCATGGCTTTGGGGACGTATTCGGCGGCGTCATGCTGCGCGTGACCCTTCATGCGCATGGTCTTCACTTCGATTACGCACGGGCCACGGCCGGCGCGGCACTGATCCACAGCACTTTTCGCAGCATCGTAGACGGCGATTACGTCGTTGCCATCCACGCTTGGCGCCGCGATGCCATAGGCCGCGGCGCGGTCGGCAAGATTTTTGAGCGGCACCTGCCGCGCAACGGGCGTCGAATAAGCCCACTGATTATTTTCGATGATGAGGACGAACGGCGCGCGCTGCTGGGCTGCCAGGTTCAGGCCTTCGTGAAACGCGCCGGTTGAGCTGCCCCCGTCGCCAATCCAGGTCATCGCAACAATATTCTGACCGAGGTAACGGCCAGCCATGGCGACACCGGTCATCACTGGAATGAGATCGCCCAGCATGGAGATCGGGGAAACCACGTGACGCGTCTTCAAATCGCCAAAGTGGCTGGTGCCGTCCTTGCCCTGCGTGGGCGAAGTGTATTTCGCCATGTGCTGGGTGAAAATGTCGCGGGGCTTGAATCCCTTCACCAGCAGCGAGCCGATATTGCGAATCATGGGCGCCAGCCAATCGCGGGGCTCGAGGGCGTAAGCCGTGCCAATCGAGACCGCCTCCTGGCCGAGGCTCGAATAGACGCCGCCGACGATTTTATTTTGGCGGAAGAGTTTTACGAGGCGGTCTTCCAACCGGCGATTGAGGAGCATGAAGTAGTAGAGATCGAGGTGTTGGTCGGGAGTGAGCTTGGAACTCATAGGTTCTTTCGCCGACGGATTGACGACCCGGCGGCCGGGTTCAACAACGATAGATTGTGTCACGCTTTTCTCCCTTGGAGACGCCGAAGAGAGGTTCTTCGACTGCGTGTCCTGGCGCTTTGCGCAAAAGCAAAAGCACGGGACACTCCGCTCAGAATGACGATCTACGACCAACAATCCGGTGATGGGCGGCTTGCCGCTCTCTAACCTTAAACCATTGTCGATTCGATTGGCTCAGATAAATTCGGCGCAGCTTCGAGAACCTGCGTCAAGACCTGTTGACTAATCATCACCAGTTCGCGCCTGAAGACCTGCGAGAAATGCAGGGTGACGCGACCGCGAACTTCGTCAATCGAGATGGTGCGGTCAAGGGCGCGTTCGAGCGACGTAACACGCTTATCAGCGATGCCGCAGGGAACAATCAAGTCGAAGTAGCGCAGATCGGTGGAGACATTGTAGGCGAACCCGTGCGAAGTGACCCAGCGGCTTAGGTGCACGCCGAGTGCGCCGAGCTTCTCCTCGCCCGCCAAGGTATCGATCCATACGCCGCGCTGGCCTTCGAGGCGCTTCGCGGCGAGACCAAAATCGGCGGCGGTTCGGATCATGACTTCCTCGAGTTGCTCGACGTACCAGCGAACGTCGCGGCGATGGTCTGTTAGGTCGAGGATGGGGTAGCCGACGATTTGTCCGGGTCCGTGATAGGTGATGTCGCCGCCACGGTCGGCGGAATGGAGTTCGACGTTCATTTCAGCGAGCCGGTGATCGCTTGCCAATAAGTGCTCGCGGCTTCCATTGCGGCCGAGGGTAATGACGTGCGGATGCGCGCAGAGGAGGAGCACGTCTGGAATCGCACGCGCCTTACTGGCTTCAACCAGTCTCTGCTGCAACTCACAGGCTGGGCCGTAGGGGATCAGGCCAAGGTCGACGAGCCAACAAATCTTGTCGTTCTGCGTCATAGCTGCCTCGGGAAAGAGCGAAGAGAGACCGGCCCACTGCGCTCAGGATGACAGTTTGTCACTCGAACTTCTCTCGTTGGTCAAAAGCTGAAGACCTGACTCCTAAACAGCATGCAGGGAATTCGTCAGACAGCATACTAACTAATAGTTGATTGAGAGACCGCGGACGGCGTTGAAGGCGTCGCCCATGCCCTCCCAAACAGTTGGATGCGCGTGGATCATGGCTGCCATGTCGTCGAGCGTGGCCTCCAACCCCAACGCAGTAACGGCTTCAGCGATGATCTCGGTGGTCAGCGGTCCGATTGCGTGAACTCCGAGAACCTCGCCATATTTCGCTTCCGACACAACTTTGATGAAGCCTTCGTGCTGGCCCAGGATGGTGGCTTTGCTATTGGCGAGGAACGGAAACTTTCCGGTCTTCACGTCGAAGCCAGCCTCACGAGCCTGCTTTTCGGTCAGGCCGACCGAGCCGATCTGTGGCTCGCAATAGGTAGCGGCGGGGCAACGCCTCTTGTCGAAAGGCTGGACGTCTTTTCCGGCCATGCGGCCCACAGCGATGATTCCTTCCATTGAAGCGGCGTGGGCGAGCTGAGGAAGTCCCGCAACGATGTCGCCGATGGCATAGAGGCGCGGCTCGTCGGTTTCCAGGTACGCGTTGGCATGGATGTATCCGCGCTCAAGCTTGACTTTTGTTTTTTCGAGGCCGATATTTTCGGTGAGCGGGCGGCGGCCCACAGCGATGAGAACTTTTTCAGCGGAGACGGACTGCGACTTTCCAGCCTTATCCTTGAACGTAACAGTGGCGCCCTCAGCGTCTTTCGTGACGGACTCGACGTTGGCATTAGTCTCGACGCGGATACCCTTTTTCTTGAAGGCTTTTTCAAGTTCGGGAGAAATATCCTCGTCCTCGAGGGGAACGAGGCGAGGGAGGGCTTCGAGCAGCGTAACCTCCGTGCCGAAGGTCCGAAATACAGAGGCAAACTCGACGCCCACGGCGCCGCAGCCGACAACCACCATCGACTTCGGAATAGCTTGCAATTGCAGAATTTCGCGGTTGGTCAGGATCGTTTTGCCATCGATTTCCACGCCGGGAAGGGAGCGGGCTTCCGATCCGGTGGCTATCATCGTGTAAGTAGTTTCAAGCTCGGTGGTTTGGCCGTCTTTTTCGACGGAAACCCGCCCCGGACCAGCTACGCGTCCCCAGCCAGTGATCGAATCGACCTTGTGTTTCTTGAACAGCATGCCGATTCCGCCCGCGTGTTTCTTGACGATTTTGTCCTTGCGGGCCAGCATGGCGGGCCAGTTGACTTTGACGTCCTTTACTTCAAACCCGAATTCCGCGGCGCGCTGGAAGTAGTCGTAAATATCGGCGTGGTGCAGAAATACCTTGGTGGGAATGCAGCCAACATGCAGGCAAGTACCGCCGAGAAAGGGATCCTTTTCGATTACGGCTGTCTTTAGCCCCCACTGGCTCGCGCGAATGGCGGCGACATATCCGCCGGGACCGCTCCCGATGATCACAAGATCATATTTGGCCAAGCAAGTTCTCCCTTGTTTTGCAGTTGATTGACGGCAAACAGGCACTCATCCTGCTTGGAAGGACGCTTGATGACGCCAGCTCGTCCAGGCGCAGCAGAATCAAGATTTTAGCAGCGGGGGATAGCTGCCGCAACCGGCTGGCCGCTCGGGAGCGCGTGGCACGAACGCGTGGCAACCAAGAGAAATACTTGGTGCGCGAGGTGATGCGGCGTATTTTGGTGGCGCTTCGCGATCAGCATCAGAACCGATGGGAGATCGGCCATGACTTCCGTTCCACCCGAAATGGGTTCGAGTCCGTTGTCTACTGGCGGCGGCCCGCCACCAGAGAGCAATGTACACCGGATATTTATCGGATCGAACGGTATCCGCGCGGGCTGGCGTCTGGCAGCGGCTGTTGCGATATTCCTGGCGCTCTCGACGGTGGTCAGCGTCGTCTTGGTGCGCGCGCCACATGTCCGCGCGTGGGCGCGTGGCGGAGGACCGGCGGCTCTATTTTTGGGCGAGGGTGTGGAGACCCTGGCGCTGGTGCTCACGGTATGGGTGATGGCGCGAATCGAAGATCGGTCGTGGGCAGACTACGGCCTGCCGCCAAGCGCGGCGTTTGGCAAGAGATTCTGGCAAGGTGCGCCATACGGATTCGCGATGCTGAGCGTCTTGATGGGACTGATGGCCGCCAGTCGCGCGTTTTCATTTGGCGGGCGGGCGCTGACTGGAGGAGAGGCGGTGCGCTACGGCCTGCTCTACCTAGCCGGCTTCACTCTGGTTGCGTTCTTCGAAGAATTCGCTTTTCGCGGATATATGCAGGCGACGCTTGCGTCGGGAATCGGATTCTGGCCGGCGGCGGTCGCGCTGGCAGTTGTGTTCGGCGCTTTGCATTTCGGAAACAAAGGCGAGGCTAAATTCGGGGCGGCGATGGCCGGAGCGTTTGGCCTGTTGGCGGCGTTTACACTTTGGCGGACTGGCAATCTATGGTTCGCGATCGGCATGCATGGAGCGTGGGACTGGGGCGAGTCGTTTTTTTACGGCGTGCCGGATAGCGGCGTCGTGCTGAAGGGGCATCTGATGAACGCATCATTTCACGGACCCGTGTGGCTGACCGGCGGAACGGTGGGGCCGGAGGGAAGCATTTTGGTGGCTGTGGTCCTGGTATTGGCCGCGATAGGCGTTCACTACATTTTTCCCAAGCGACCGGCAGGGGAAGATCAACCCGCGTAAGAGAAACGCAGCGTGGAATCCTTTTGGACTCCGGAAGCATCTACTGGAAGCTGCGTGAACGGCCGCAGGCAGTGAGATTTAGGGATTTGCGACGACTGCTTGTTTGACAAGGGCCAGTGCGGACGTTTAGAATCGCCCGATTTGGGTGAGCCGTCTGAAATACAGTAGAGCGTAGACCATGGATAAGAAGCGAGTGGATTATTACAAAAAGAAACTAGCGGCGCGCCGCGAGGAATTGCTGCGCACGATCGCGCGCACGCAGCAAGAAGGACGCGAGGCCGACGAGGATCCGACCGTGGATCTCGCCGACAAGGCCGCGAATTCCTATACCAAGGAGTTTCTGTTCGGCCAAACACACAACGAACGATCGCTGCTGCAGCTGGTGGACGACGCGCTGGCGCGAATCCGGGAGAATTCGTTCGGCGACTGCGTTTCCTGCCATCAGGAACTACAGCAGAAACGATTGGAAGCCGTGCCTTGGACTCGCTACTGCATTGTCTGCCAAGAAAAGAAGGAGAACGGGCAGCTCTAAGCATTTTTTGCGGCTCTTGCTCGTGTGGTAGACCGGCAATTCCTGGCATTTCCCCTAGAGACGATCGTTCTCTTTTCCTCCACTTAAGGTTTGGAGTAACGTCCTGCCGTATTTCGCGGTTATGAAGCATCCCCGTGATCCTGAAAGACGCCTTCGGCGCGCTTGCATCAGTGGTGTTTGCCAGCCCGTGCCGCATTTGCGGAGAAGTGCTGACCAACGCCAGCCGTATTCCGATTTGCGAGAAATGCCTGGAAGGCTTTGAGAAAATCGCCGAGCCGATGTGCGCTGGTTGCGGGCGCCCGTTCACTGCCGCGGGTGCGGGGCGCGTCGACCAGCCGCTTTGCCGGCTTTGCCGCGTCGGTTTCTACGGCTTTGATCGCGCGCGCAGCTTCGCGATTTACGACGAGGCTCTTCGCGAAGCCGTTCTGCTGCTCAAATATCAAGAACTGACGGTATTGGGCGATTGGTTCGCGGAACGCTTGGCTGAGGTGCTCGCGCGCGCGCCTGGAGAGTGGCGCGCCGATATCGTTGTGCCCATCCCGCTGCATGTGGACCGGCGCCGCGAGCGCGGCTACAACCAGGCGGAGTTGATTGCGCGTCCGCTGGCTAAGCGTCTGGGCATCCGGTTTGAGTCGAGAGTTTTGGTCCGCACGAAGTCTCGGCCGCCGCAATTGGTGCTCTCGCGAACGGAACACTGGAGATCGGTGCGTGGCGCGTACGCTATCAGGCCAGCCGCAAAAGTTGACAACTTGCGCGTCCTGCTGGTAGATGATGTATTGACTACCGGAGCCACCTTGGATGCTGGCGCCCGAGTGCTGAAGAAAGCAGGGGCTGCAACCGTTCTGGGCCTAACAGTGGGGCGCGTCCGCTCAGGCCTGCCTCCGCCCGCATCGGTTTTGGGGCGGAAGAGACCAAATGGCAAACCAGGCGGGCCGATTGAGCATCTATAGCTATAAAGGAATAGTGTGAAGGGCTCGAGTGACGGTAATGCGATGGATAGCCGCCACAAGTTCGGTCTACGGCCTCGGCCCATTATAGGGCTGGGCACACCGCCGGTTGATTCTGTCTCGGCGAAGCCGACGTCCGCTCGGCCTGGCAGACCTTCAGTTATGCAAGCTCCGGTGCTGGTCTTGAACGCCACTTTTGAGCCGATCAACGTGACGGCCGTTCGCCGAGCGCTAATCCTAATGCTGAAGGGAGTGGCACAAGCGGAGGAAACGAGCCATACCGAAGTCCATTCAACTTCCAAGGCGATACAAGTGCCATCGGTGATCCGCCTGCTCAGCTACCGGCACATTCCACAACAGAGCCGGGCCCTTTCGCGAAAGAATATTTTGCTGCGGGACCGGAACACTTGCCAGTTTTGCGGCACGCCTTTTCCCGCGTCCGAATTGACTCTCGACCATGTGATGCCCCGATCTCGCGGCGGACGATCCTCCTGGGAGAACCTGGTTGCATCGTGCTATTCCTGCAACAATCGCAAGGGCGACCGCACTCCTGAAGAGGCGGGATTGAAGCTCCAGCGACGACCGCGCCCTTTCACGCTGCATACTTCGCGGCAGTTGATGCGCCTGATCGGGCATCGGGACGAAAAGTGGCGCAAATATCTCTTCTACTGAGATAGTGGGCAACCTTAACGGCGCGATCGCGTCTAATCAATTAACTCCTAGAACACACCCCGGGAGGCGGGCCGGCGTAGAGCCGGATCGCTTCCCTTTTTTGTATCTACTGACGGAAGACCACCTTCAGCTCTCGGCGCCAATTCTCATTCAGTCCAATGCGCGTGATTCGAATTTCCGGCGACACGTACTTCAACAGGATGTCCGTCGCGGAATGGAATCTCAATGCCGGAGCGGCGATCCACACGAGCGGCGGCTTTGGGTCCAGCTCAATCCCAGCGAAATAACCGTAACGATGGAAATCGCCTTCGCGTTGATGCCGGCACACACGCAGCCAGTAATCCACCGCCTGGATGGGCAATTGGATGTCCTCGGAGGCTTTCAATTCGATTACCACGAGCCGCCCTCGCTGGGTGACTCCCAGTAGATCGAGCACGCCTCGGTCTCCCGCGGTCACAGCGGGCACTTGAGAATAAAGGTGACGCGCATCGAGCTGGGCGTCCAGCCTCGTGGGGTCATCCAACACTACAGCCTCCAGCCAGCGCTCGGGCGCGGCGCGATACAAGCTGTGCCGACTGTCGTTGGCGAACGGGCTGCGCCGGAAATCGAGAGTTCGCATCAGTTCGTCGAGCGCCGGTTCGCTGGCCGACGTCAGTTTCTCGCGTGAATCTCCCAGGCCAAACGAAATCCCATCCCTCGATGACCAACTCCCGAATTTGAGGCCTCGAAAACCGAGCGAGACCTCAGTTGTTCCGGGCACAATGCGCAGGCCGATCTCGTTGCCGGCCGGAGGCAGGTGCAGCGCAAGCGCATGAATCCCTCGAATGGCTTCACGGGCCGCGCCGCGCACTGATTCAGCCTCGCCGCGCGGCACAAGCAAACTTTTCAGGTTTCCGGTGTCGGCGCAATCCATCTTTAGCGTCCGGCCATCCACCGCTCGGAACTCAAACACTTCAACGCCTGCATTCGATGAAAGCGCCGTGCATCGGTCCCGCACGCAGTTGCCTGCGCCTTCCGGAAGGAATAGCCGCAAGCCCTCGATCGCGCGCATCTGTGCGTGGCCTCGCAACCAATCGAGCCACAAAACTCCAAATGCCAGAATGCCTTCCGTCGCGGCGGCGCTTTCGCCCGGGGCGACCGCCATCACCGCCCAGGCGCGCGATCCCTCATGCATGCATCCGCGCGCGTAAACTCCAGAAAAAGAATTCTCGAGATCGGGTGATGCCGTAAGCGGCTCAATCGTCGCGTCAGGAAAACACTCGGCCAGCGTCCGCGTGAACCCCGCGCAAAATTGTTCGCGCGTCACGCGCTTGGCAGGACGAGGCGACTGCGCGCGCGTAACCTCAAGCCGGCTGGGCGTTGCGCGACCAAATCGCTGCACTTCGAGCACGACGCGATCTTCTGACCGCTCGCGAACCCGCAGCACACGCCGCGTCAAATTTCGTTTATCCGACCACAGGTGTACGAGGGGATTCTTGCCTTCGAGGCGTAATTCGCAATGCGGCGCGGCTAATTCCGCCAGCCATTCGCCATCTTCCCGAATCTCTGCGGTTCCAGAAGCAGCAATACGGTCCAAGGCATGGCTCAATTCAGCCCAATCGTTCATAGACAATCGCCACTCGTTTAGAAAACAGTTGCGCAGCTATTCGAGAATCATGCCGGTGATACGAATCAGAGGATACTCCCGATTCCATTCGGTGGGAAGGTGGGCGCCCAGCGTGACTTGAAAAGCGCGGCTTTGCCCCGGCCCAAGTGATTTGCCCGCCGGATCGATCAAAATCTGGGCATCGCGCAGAACCACTTGCTTGAATGGATCGTGAAACTCAAAATCCACATTCAGGGCTCGCACTGTCCGGTTCCCGCCATTGGTAACCGTTCCCGCAACATAAGTGAACTCCTGGTTCAGCAGGTTTGAAGACTGCGACATTTCGCCAGATTGAAAACGTATTTGCGGTGCGTAGCTTTGTTCGGTGGGGCCGAAAGGAGGCTTTTGGCCGGCGCCGGGCCGGTGCGATCGCGTTGCGCGACTGAGCAGCACTAGTCCCCCGGCCAAAATCAACATGATTACAACTCCTACGGCGAACGCTGCGGGAAATCCGCTTCTCTCCTCGCCAGCGTGATTCTCTCCGGGCTCTGTCATTTTCCTATTTCTTAGCGGCCAAACGATAGTCGGAGTACCAACGGCTCGGGCAGCTTGGCCATCCTCATTCGCTGCTGCACCGTTTCAATATCATACCCGACGCGCCAAAACTCTACCGACCCGCTCTCGATATCGGCAATCGCAAAGCCCGCTCGCGGATCGCCGTCTCGCGGTTGTCCGATCGAGCCTGGGTTGAGCAGGTACTTCGTACCCGACTCCGGCTGGAAAGTAGAAAATGAATTGGCTCCGGCAGGTGTGAGATGCAGGACTTGTATGTCCTCTCCTCGAAGAGCGAATCCACCCTGAATGTGCGTGTGCCCGAAAAACGAAATATCAGTAGGAGTGCTCAGCAGGCCATCGACCGCCAAAGCAGGGGAGAAGACGTATTCGTCCTCATCGTGAAAGGCCCCGTGAATCATGGAAAATCCGTCCCGTGATACCGGGCCTATCGGAAGTTTTTCCAGATATTCCAGGTTCTCGGGAGAGAGTCTCTCGCGCGTCCAAAGCGCGGCGACCCGCGCTACAGGGTTGAATTCCTCGGCGTCCACCAGGCCTGCCACCGCTTTGTCGTGATTGCCGCGTATAGCGAACACCTTCAATTCACGAAGTCTGTCGATTACCTCGTTAGGGTCAGGACCATATCCAACCACGTCCCCCAGGCACACGGCCTCTTCCCAGCGGCCTTTCGCGGCATCAAGGGCGGCGTCAAGGGCCGTCAAGTTGGAGTGGATATCGCTTAGGATCAGGTAACGCATCGGCCGCCTTCCAGCAAGCCGAACCATCATAGACGAACGCATGCCGCTTGCAAGAGAGCTATCGCATTACTCCCAGTGAGAACCCAAAGCTCCCGTGTTCTTAGCGGATCAGCATGGAATCGCCGTAACTGTAGAACCGGTACTGGGATTCGACAGCGTGTCGATATGCTCGAAGGATATTTTCGCGGCCGGCGAAGGCCGCCACCAGCGCCAGCAAACTCGATCGCGGCAAATGAAAATTGGTTAGCAATTGATTCACCACGCGAAACGGCTTCCCCGGATAAAGGAGTATCGCCGCCTCGGCCTTCCCAGCCGGTACTGGCTCTTCGCTTCTCGTACTTCTCCCGGCGGCATCTTCCAGCGCGCGTACCACCGTGGTTCCAACCGCGAGCACCGGGCGTTTTGCGCGCTTTGCTCTGCCGAGCGCGGACGCCGTTTCTACCGGAATTTCGTAGGCTTCGGCGTGTATTGCATGGTCCTCGATGTTTTCCGTGCGCACAGGCTCGAAGGTACCGAGTCCGACCTCGAGCGTAATCTCCGCGATCTCGATGCCGCTGCGGCGCAGTTCCGCGATGATCTCCGGCGTAAAATGCAAGCCCGCGGTTGGCGCTGCGATGGCGCAGCCCCGTTTTGCGTAAACGGTTTGGTAGCGCTCCCGATCGAGCGGCTCGTCCGCCCGCTTGATGTATGGCGGCAGCGGGATGTGCCCAAGCCGGCCGAGCGCCTCGTGAAAGCCGCTCTTCGATGTAAAGCGCAGCACGCGCAACCCGTATTTGCCGCGCCCTTCGACCAAAGCTTCAAGCTCGCCATCGCCAAATACAATTCGCTCGCCCGCCGGAACTTTCCTTCCGGGTCGCACCAACGTTTCCCATGTGTCCGCGCCGATTTGCCGGACCAGCAACACCTCGATAGGCGCTTGCAGGAATTCATTCCGGGCGGAAATATTGCGGCCGGGTGTTTCCGAATGAATGCCGGCTCGCCGCCCGAAAAGTCGCGCGGGGACCACTTTCACATTGTTGACGATGACAAGTTCGTCGCCACGAAGCAGCTTCGGCAACTCGCGAAATTGCTTGTCTTCCCACGCGCCTGAGACTCGGTCGAGAAGGAGCATCCGTGAAGCATCGCGCTCCCCAAGCGGGCGCTGCGCAATTCGCTCGGCGGGCAAATCAAAATCGAATTCGTTGACGTTCATCGCGCGGCTACCGATCAGGCGCCTTGCGCCGTGCGCTCCGCGATTCCGGCGGCAATCTCTCGCATCTCCCCATGGATGCGGCCATTCGACGCCAGCATGTCGAATCCACCCGGACGATACGCTTGGCCGGCGAGATCGCTAACCGTTCCGCCCGCCTCTCGAACCAGCAGCATTCCCGCCGCGGTGTCCCACGAATTTAGCCGGAATTCCCAGAATGCGTCGAAGCGCCCGCACGCCACCGAGCAGAGATCGAGCGCGGCGGAACCGTCGCGCCGCACGCCATGGGAGCGCAACGTAAATTCCCAGTAGTACTCCATGTTTGCGCTTCGCTTGCGCTGATGAGTCGGAAAGCCCGTGGCGACCAGGCTGTGCGCCAGCTTTTCGACGGACGAGACGCGGATAGGCTTCCCGTTCAGATACGCGCCCTCGCCGCGCGCCGCGCTAAAAAGCTCGTCTGCGACGGGGTTGAATACCGCGCCCGCGATGGGCTCGCCATCCTCCGTCAGGCCAATCGAGACCGCGAAGCATGGGTACCCGTGCGCAAAGTTCGTGGTGCCGTCGAGAGGGTCCACGTGCCAACAATATCTCGATCCGGCCGCGTCGCTGTTGCTGCCTTCCTCCGCGATAATCGCGTGTTCCGGGAAGTGCCGGCGCAGCCGCGCGACAATCGCCGCTTCCGAGCGGCGATCCGATTCGGTGACGATATCGACTTCCCCCTTGTAAGAAATTTTCTTGGGACGATCGAATTCCGCCCGCAGCATCGCGCCCGCCTCGCGAGCCGCTTCGATGGCAACTTCAAGAAATTGATTCATGTGCGCCTCGCATGCGCGTGCATCATTGCGTCACCGGCGGCGTGAAGTACTCCTTGCGATAGCGGACCACGTAATCGCCTTTCACTTGCACATGCACGTGGCGGTCGCTGGCGGGCGGCGGCGTAGGGCTCGGATAGTAGCCGAGCAGATATTGCGTGCGCAGTTCGCGATTGATCCGATCAAACATCTGGCTGATTTGATTCGCATCCTCAAGGATAAAGAGCGCTCCTCCCGTGCTATCGGTAATCGTAATCAAGGCGTGTTCGCCGGCTGTGTTGCGGCCATTTTCGTTGTTCACGGCGCGGACGATAATCGTGTAGAGCAGCGCTCCCGATCTGATCGCCGCCCGGCGCGTATCCTCGAATTTTGCGACGCTGGTGGTCTCACCACCGTCGGTGACCAGCACAATGGCGCGCCGACGCCCTTGGGGTAGGCGCGACAACGAATCCGACGCCAGCTCGACAGCATCGTAAATCGACGTGCCCGATCCCGGCACGATTTTTCTCACGGCCGCTTGCAGCCGCGGCACGTTGTCGGAGAAATTGGAAAGCCTTGTCACGGACTCATCGAATTCGAAGACGGCTAGCGCGTCGCCGGGCCGTACCACTTGCTGGATGAATCGTGCTGACGCGTCCGCTTCAAAGCGTAGGTCCTTGAACGCGCTCATGCTCGAATCGATCATCAAAGCCAGATCGAGCGGGCGATCGGTCTGAGCCTCGAATCGCGCGATTTTCTGCGGCACGCCTTCCTCGGAAACCTGAAATGAGTCCTGAGTGAGGTCGGGAACCGGCTGTCCATTTTGATCCGTAACGCTGGCCAGAATCCCGACCAGGTCTGTCTGCACGCGAAGCTCGGTCGAGCGCCTTTGCGGACGCGTGCGTGGCGGCCCCGCCGAGATCCCTCCGGTTATAAATGTGCCCGCCAGCAGAATTCCAGCAGTTGCCATGTGTCGGATCATCTAGGAACTAGATTCATCCGGACCGGAAATGGCTTCCCGAGAGGGGATCTCGCCTTCGGCCCACACCGCGCCTCCGGCAAAGTATTCTTTTTTCCAGATGGGAACAGTGCGCTTCAGCGTGTCGATGGCGTAACGGCAGGCGTCAAATGCGGCGGCGCGATGCGGGGAACTCACGGCGATCCATACGCTGCTCTCGCCGATCTGAAGCCGTCCCAGGCGATGAATAATGGCCAGCCGATGGATGGGAAACCTGGCGCGCATCTCGGCCGCGATTTCCCGCATTTTCTCCAGAGCCATCGGCTCGTAGGCTTCGTAGTCGAGATAAAGCGTCTGGCGGCCCTTGAAATTGTTGCGCACGAAGCCGTCGAAGACCACCAGCGCGCCATCCTCCGGAGCCTTGAGTCCCTCGATCACTTCCTGCGGGCGAATCGGATCGCGCACGAGCTGAAAAATGTCTTGCTCGACGGCGAGCCGCTGGCCTCCGCTCACGGGCGGAAGAAACGCAACTTCGTCGCCGGCCGCCAGCGGCGCGCGCCAACCGGCATATTCCTGGTTCACGGAAGCGGCGATGGATGCGCGGAAGGCCGCGAGCTGCGGAAATCGGCGGCCGTAGCGCTCGAAAAGGTCCTCTACTCGAGCGCCTTCGGAAAGCTCGGCCTCGTCGTGATCGAGGCCGGTAATGTCCTTGAGCTGCCCGAAGAAAAGAACGCGAACTTGCATACCAGATATTCTAGCGTGTGCCAGCCGGAACAAGAAGAACCGCCTTCTCAGGTTTCGTTTGCGCGAACGAGCTGCGTAAAGTAGAATACCGGCCATTGATTGGGTGTCCGCTTGTTCTGAAACTGGCACGAATTCAGAACGGATTGGCGGTTTGAGAATTATGCAGATCCTCCTTGTAAGCCTCGCCTAAATCGGCACGGTCGCTCACAGTTTCCTTCTAAGCCCTTTTTTGGTACTCAGCAGCGTTTGGTTGCATTCAAACGCCCGAATGCAACGCGGCGCAGAAAGTCTCAGCGAGCAATGAACGTGATCGTCAACGAAGTGCCGCAACCCAGCCTTTGGGAATCCATTCGCGAAGCGGTCCGGGGATCGCATCAGGACTTCACTACCGGGAGTCTGAACCGGGCAATCCTGCTCCTGGCGATCCCCATGGTGCTTGAGATGGTTCTCGAGTCGCTCTTCGCCGTGGTCGATGTTTTCTGGGTCGGGCGACTCGGGGCCAATGCCGTGGCCACGGTTGGCCTCACGGAATCCATGCTGCTGCTGGTGTTTGCAATCAGCATGGGGCTGGGACTCACGACCACCGCCATGGTCGCCCGGCGCACGGGCGAGAAAGATCCGGAGGGGGCCGCAGTCGCTGGTGTTCAGTCGATTTTCCTCGGGCTGGTATGCGCGGTCGTGATCGGAGTCCCTTGCATTTTTCTGGCGCCCGACCTTCTTCGTCTGATGGGCGCAACGCCTGAGATCATCACGGTGGGGAGCAGTTACGCGCGAATCGCCCTCGGCGGCAGCGGGGTGGTGCTGCTTCTATTTCTCAACAATGCGATCTTTCGCGGCGCCGGAGACGCTGCGATTGCCATGCGGCTGCTCTGGGTGTCCAACATCATCAACTTGATTTTGGATCCCTGCTTGATTTTCGGCTGGGGACCGTTTCCGCGCCTCGGCGTCACGGGCGCCGCTCTCGCGACGCTCACAGGGCGCGGGATCGGCATGATGTACCAGTTCTACCGGCTCTGGCGCGGCACGGAGCGCATCCGGTTGCTCCGTCGCCACATTCGCGCAAATTGGGAAGTTCTTTTTCGGCTCCTCCGGCTCTCTCTCACGGGAATCTTGCAATTCGCAATAGCGCAGACCAGCTGGATTGGGCTCGTGCGCATCGTGAGCCTCTTCGGCGCGGCCGCGGTCGCCGGGTACACCATCGCAATTCGAATCGTAATATTCATCATCCTGCCGTCGTGGGGCTTAAGTAATGCGGCCGCGACGCTCGTCGGCCAGAACTTGGGAGCAAAGCAGCCCGAACGCGCCGAGACTTCGGTTTGGCGCACCGGGTTCTACAACATGCTTTTCCTGGGAACAGTCGGAATCGCTTTCATAATATTCGCGGAACCTGTGGTCGGCCTCTTCACGAACGATCCCGCGGTAGTACGGCTGGCTGCCTCATGCCTTCGCATCGTGAGCTGCGGCAACATCGGTTACGCCTATGGCATGGTGATGCTCCAGGCGTTCAATGGAGCAGGGGATACGGTAACGCCGACGATCGTGAACTTTTTTGGTTTTTGGCTGTTCGAAATTCCCTTGGCATATTGGCTCGCGATCCACCGCGGCCTCCACTCGAACGGCGTTTACTGGTCGATCGTGATTGCGGAAGGAGCCATCGCAGTCGCGAGTATCCTCTTATTCAGGCGCGGTTTGTGGAAGCAGCGAAAAATTTGACCTGCAACTCGGCGTCTTACTGCCCCTTGTCCCGTCCGGGCCGCAGCGGATTGAGCAAGACGGGTGACCTCGTCCAGACGCGCCGAGGCGCGGAGCAACGCTGCCGCGAGCCCCTCGGACTCGCGCTTCAACCGAACCGAATCGCCGTGCGCAAGAGCCTCGGTGATGCCGGGAAGCGCCTCGGCGGAGTAACCCGTGTAGCTGCCGGGAGCGTAGATCGTGTGCTTAAACCAGGGACGTCCGGCGAGGCCGTCCGGATCGAGCAGACCCTGCTCGACGGCGGCGAGGGCCCGGTTAATCTCGTCTGACCTTGCGGGATCGATTCGTGCATCCGAGATAGCTGCGAGGGCGTGCGAGGCGTTTGTAGCCGAAGTGTTCAGCTTCGCGGCCGCGTCCAAAATGGGCTCCATAATATCTTGGTCGCTTGCGCTGGCAGCGTGGGTGATTCGATCTGTGGCCCGATGCTCGATCTCGGACGTGTAAAACACATAGTCGTACGGCAGAATGTCCGCTTCGTCCAGCCGCAGCGCAAGCGTCCCGAGCACGCGGGCGAGCGTCGCGTGATAGGCGAACGTCGGATCGCCGAAGTGTTTCATCCAGTAAAAGTCGTCGTACAGCGAGTGATAGACGCCGTAATCGCCCGCGAAAGATACGTCAATCGAGGGAATGCCCGCGTAATCGAAGAAAGGCGAGAAATCAGATCCCGAACCCAGTCGTGCCACGCGGGGGGCGCCGGAAGCCTCGGCCATGGGAATTGCACGCGCGGTCGCGTCTCCGCGTTGGTTGGATGAGCGGCTATACCAGGCGTCGTAAACAGAATGTCCCGTGGCCGGATCTTGTACGTCTTTGGTGGAGTCGCGGACCACTTGGTCGAGCGAAGGTGTGTCACCTGCGGTGAAATTGGGCCCGGTAACACCCACATCTGTGTTGATGTATGCCACTGCTTTCGCTTGCAACTCAGCGCGATTCGCTTCCACCCAGTCTGTGGAACCAATCAGACCAGGCTCCTCGCCATCCCATTCGCATATCACGATAGTGCGTCGCGGCTTCCATCCGGATTTCACGAGTTCGCCGAGCGAGCGTGCCGTTTCCAGCATTGCGACAGTGCCGCTGCCCGGATCGGCGGCACCGAAGACCCAGGCATCGTGATGATTGCCGAGTATCACCCACTGGTCGTCGGACGTTCCCTGCAGTTTGGCGATCACGTCGTAAACCGATCGCCGCTCGTAGTCCATCACCAGCTTCATGTGAACTTCCGCGTCGCCCGGTCCCAAATGGTAAGTGAAGGGCAGACTTCCTTGCCAGCTGCGGGGGACTTCCTGGCCGCCGAGCTTCGAGAGGATCACGGCGGCATCTTGAGCGTTGATCGGCATGGTCGGGATGTGCGGCAGGTTAGCGGCGTCGGACGGTGCGATGCGGTGCGCGTCTGACGTAGCGGCGATGCCGGGCGTTAGCGGATCGCCTGGATAGATCTGCGTATAAATGATCGAACCCCGCTGGATGCCGCTCATGGGCCGCCACGGGCCGCGCGGGTATGGATCGCCAACCGCAAATCCGTCCTCCTGCGGATCGGAGTAAAGGATCAGCGCCGCGGCTTTGTGCTCCTCAGCTAGCTTGGCTTTTATGCCACGGTATCCGACGCCGTAGCGTGCGATCACCACTTTCCCAGTCACGTCCACGCCGAGATTGGCAAGCTGCCGGTAATCATCCTGCGTGCCGTAGTTCACATAGACCACCGGGGCGGTGACGTCTCCCGATGGCGAATAGTCGCTAAACCCGGGGAGAGCCCGCTTATCGTAGGTGGCTTTGTCGTCCTCGTAGGGCTGCTCGGGCGAGCCCAGGCGCTTCGCTTCTGGTTTGGTCAACTCAAGGGTTATTTCGCGGGCCTCCGGCAACCACGCGCTATAGCTCACGATTTCTGCGTCGAAGCCGAAGCTGCGGAACTGGTCGCGAAGCCACTTCGCCACGCGATAGCTCGCCTGGCTTCCCGCCGGATGGGGCTCGCTCGTCAGATGGCGGAGGTCGCTCTCGGCATGCGCGGGATCGGGGATACTTCGAAACTTCGCCTCCAGCTGGCGTTCCTCCGCCACGTGCGACGGCAGGAACCCCGTCAGGGAATTTGAGTCCCGCACCTGCGCCGAGCTTCCGGATACTGCCGTAATCGAAATCGCCAGCAATACTCCTGCATGGAAACACCAGCGGGTGCAACCGCGACTTCGTCCCCATTGTGCGAGCCATGATCTCATCGCATCTATCTTTAGCGAATGACGCGGTAAGTGCAAGAGCGACGCCCTGTGGAGTTTCGACCAAGCAAGATAGGTTCGCTCGCTTTGCCGAGCGCTCCTATACGAGTACATTTTGAGGTAAGCACTGTATTACACTGCGCACGCGCAGGAGCGCGACATTCCGATGAGCCATTCCAAATGACGGATCGATTCGAAAGGGAGCCGCGGTGGCCGGCACTCGTAGCGATGTTGGCTGCGGGTTGCGTGTATTTGGCGCTGCCGGAACCTCTTTCGGTGGGCCCCAGTTGGTTATTGCTCGCGATTGTCCTCGTTTTGCTCGTGCCGCTGACGGTGTCCTATCGCCGTGGCGATCACGACGTGGCTCGGATTCTCACGTTTGTCGCGAATGGCGTGATTACCCTTGCGCTGATTGCGTCCTTGATCTTCCTGATTTACGGCATGGCGCATCATCTCAGCGCAGCCACTGCACTTTTGCGCGCCGCGAGCATACTCTGGTTCACCAACGTTCTAGTCTTCGCGCTTTGGTATTGGAAGCTCGATGGGGGCGGCCCTTTGAAGCGTGAACGTGCCACCGATCGCTCAGATAGCGACTTTCTTTTTCCTCAGATGTTGACGGCTGAAGGCCGCGATTCGTCGTGGTCGCCTCATTTCATCGACTATTTATTCCTCGCTTTTAATACGAGCACGGCATTCTCGCCGACCGATACGGCTGTTCTTTCGCGCTGGGCGAAACTGGTAACGATGCTGCAGGCCTTGATTTCTCTGACGATTGTCGTCCTGCTTGCATCGCGAGCCGTGAATATTCTCTGAATTCCGCCGGCTTTCTCGGGGAGCCAGCAAGCACAAAGCAGGGACTATGAAAGTCCTCATCTCCGGCACGTCGGGCCTGGTGGGCAAGGCGCTGGCACGCAGGCTACAGGAAGACGGGCATACCATTGTGCGATTGGTGCGTCCCGGTAGCGGCGCCTCATCGCGTGGAGACATTCTCTGGGATCCGATGGCAGCTACTGTTGATGCTCCCGCGATGGAAGGCTTCGACGCCGTGATTCATCTGAGCGGAGCGAGCATCGCCGGAGGACGATGGACGCCGGCACGCAAAGCGGTCCTGCGCAGCAGCCGAATCGATTCCACGCGTGTGTTGGTGGACACGCTTTCGGGCCTCAAAAGAAAACCGGGCGTGTTCCTCTGCGCCTCGGCAACAGGATATTACGGGAGTCGCGGCGATGAGTTGCTCACCGAATCCAGCGAAGGCGGAACGGATTTCCTGGCGCTGCTGGCGCGCGATTGGGAAGCGGAGGCAAGCCGTGCTGAACTAGCGGGCATCCGCACAGTCCATTTGCGATTCGGCGTGGTTCTTTCATCCGATGGCGGCGCGCTACCGCGCATGCTCGCACCTTTCAAGTATGGCGTGGGCGGACGTCTCGGCAGCGGCAACCAGTGGATGTCTTGGATCGCACTTGAAGATGCGGTGGAGATCATCCGTTCAGCAATCGCGAGCGGCGAATTTTCAGGTCCGGTGAACGTCGTCGCTCCAAATCCAGTGCGTAATTCGGAGTTCACTCGCATCGCGGCAGCCACGCTGCACCGCCCGGCCATTTTCTCCGCTCCCGCATTCGCGCTCCGCATCGCGCTGGGCGAGATGGCGGACCCTCTTTTGCTGGCCAGCCAGCGCGCCATCCCCGAGCGCCTGATCGCACTCGGCTATAGATTTGCGTTTGCTAATCTTGATGCGGCATTGCGAAGCGTCCTCGCACGCACCAGCTGAAACTCCTGTTCGCCGCTTTTTCCGCCGCCCCAATGAAACTGAAGATGTTTCAAGTTAGAACTAATTCAGCGCCGAGGAGCAGCCTGAAGCGCGCCTCTCCATGATCCTTGGTGATGAAACCCGCTCCATTCGATTCTGCTAATGTCTTCTAATACAGATAGTTACGGCTGCCAAGGCCTCTCCATAGTTCCGGCTAGATCAAACGAAATGCCGGTGATATCCGGACGGGTTTGCCGGAGTGAAAAGCAAAAGTGGCTCTCGAAAAATCCGAGAGCCACTTCGCATCGTCCGAAATGCAAACTGTCTACTGGGTTGGCAGAGTCATCTGCGTGAAGCCGACGGTATTGATCGACCGCAACCGCGGGGAGCGCGGCGGCAGCCATTGCGGCCCCAGTGTGAAGTTCTGGTCGAAGGTGTAATCGCGGGTCGGAGCGCCATACACAGTAGTGCAGCACTTGTAGGGCCCGATACCTTGAGTACTGTAGTAGAAACTTACAAGCGAACCTCTGTAATGCACGGTTCCACCCCAGGCCTCAAGGAAGCGCAAGAAATTGTGCAAGCCGCCGTCGGTGCCATAGTCCTGAACGGTCCCGGCGGGCTGCACGAACGGGATGCCTTTGCCGGAAATGATGGCAACTCGATACGACGTTGTTACGGGCTGGCGGCTACCTGGATCGTAGGGGGATATGAACGAATTTATGTCGTTCCAGTTACTCGAAAGCAGCGTGACGGAGTCGGCGGAGACGGATGAAGCCACGCTATTGCCGCCCCACGTCCCGTTGTTCACCCCGCCGTCGTTATATTCGCCCTCGATGTAGACGGGGTTCTCCGACGCGATTGCGAGACCGCAAGGCGGATTCGGCGGAGCAGCCCCGAAGCATGCAGCGCCCAGGTTGAGGGTCTGGGCGTTCACGATCTTGAGAGCGTGGCGGAAAAAGGCCGGCGGATTTTCCCGGGCTTCGTCATTGTGAGCATAGATGTAGATTGGTGCTGGAGCCACAGCCGCCCCCACAGCGGGGCAGTTCGGATTCTTTTTGAAGACTAGGGGCATTACTCCCGCCAAAAGACCTTGAATTGCCTGATTATTAGGGATGGTCGTAGTCCCGTTCGTCACGCCATTAAGCAGCGGCAATTCGCCGTAAACGCGAAGCAAGCCGTCACCCGCAAAATCCTCCCCGGCATCGATGACACCGTCCGGACAACCGTTTGCGGGGTCGAAGGTGCCGTTGATAATGTCGTTGAATCCGAACGAGCCCGTCTTGGCGAGAGGCGCGGTGTTCGGATCCTGCGACGTTGCCGCGCCGATCAGAAAAGTAGACCTCGTATCCGCCGACGCTGCTGGCGAGAGTTCCACTTGCGCCGATAGTCCCGGCGAACCATTTCTGAAGATTGGCCACATCGAGCTGAATGTAATTCATCACGCCTTCCGCAGTGATTTCCGGATGGTTTGCTGCAGAATCTGACGCATTGTTCGGCAGAGCGTTGTCGCGAGAAACGGCTTCGCGGGCATCGTAAAGAACCATGGGCCAATAGTCGTAGCCGCTCGTCGTCGCGTTGCAGGGCGCGGCGGGAGCGCCATAAGCTGTGGATGGATTATCGCGCAGCCGAGCGATCCGGATGATTGCATTCGGGCTCGGTTCGAAGGCATCCCCCGCGCCGCCGCAGGTGGTGGTGTCCGGAGTCGCATAAACTGTGCCTGTAGCCGGCAGATAGAGCAGTTGGTTCACAGCACCGACCCCTGATTGCGGATAGATATTTCTACCGGTGAGGCCCAGTTTGAGGATTTCCTGGGTTACATCCGTAGTTACACCTGCCGCGTTTTGATACTCGATTTTGATGCAACCGGTGATAATGGGGGTGTTTAGTGCTTGCCAGTAGCCGTCCTTCAATGTTGGGGTTACGTAGGCGGTGTACGCACCCGTGCTCTTTGAGAGCGGCAGTGGGAATACGCCCGCGCCTGTATACCAGGTCGCATTTGTCGGCTTGCCTGCCGTGTAGTTGAACCCTGAGCCCGCATCATATGCGAGTGTTGCCAAATCAATTGGATCGGTGGCTGTCGTAACCCCCTCGCCTCCGAGGGACATCATATCGGAAAGATGGCAAGCGCCCGCCACTCCGGGTAGGCCCCCTGGGCCATAGTCGTCTAGCAGAATCCGCAAGCTGACCTGGCCACCGGCCCCGGAAAAATACCGCTGGTTGAACTGAGCCGGGTTCGCAGCCGCCTCTCCCGAAACCGGCCTTTCGATCAGTGTAATGGGAGTCTTGATTCCGTTAAGCGCGGTTGAGGTTAGGTCTAGCTGGGGCGCATGGGCAGTAACCATCCCATTTACCACGGGCGCGTATGTGGGCCAGTTCGTATTGGTGCGCGGCACTGACTGCGCCGTAGACGCTTGTGCCCGTCACGCTGCCCTGGGTTGCACCCAGCGCCGTCCATTGGGCAGCAACGTACGGAGGACGGGTTGGATTCGGCGGTATCGGCAGAGGCGTGGTGGAAATATCCACCGTGCCGCCATAGGTGCCGCCGTCGGCGATGGTTCCGCCACCTCCTGGATACCCGTTCTCAAGGTTGGAGCGAACCACCTCCCCTGAAGCAGTGACTTTGTCGGCCAGATAGAGCGGACCGGCATTAGCTGCCAGCCATAGATTGCCATTGGTATGGACTCGGCCGCCAAAATCGAAAGGGGGTCCAGCAAAGAAAGACAGATCCGTATCCGAAAAGATTCCGAATTGAAACACGGGGATGGATACGAGCTGAATTTGCCTCTGCAACTTCACCTCGCTGCCGGTGCCTGTTTGCGAGGCGACGGTTAGCGTAAACGGCGTAATCAGGCCCTGCATCCCGGCGTAGGGACTGGGCGGAAGAATGGTTGCGTTTGTCGAGACTGGGGCGCCCGGGCACCCGTTGCACGTAACCTGGTAGGTCGAGGCACCCGTGGAATCCAAATACTGAATGCCCTGGATCGTTGGAGGAACAGTAACCGGAGGAGTTGTTAGATCCGCCCCGGTAATGGCACCCTTTACAGCGAAGATGTTTCCAACATCGGCTGTTAACTTTTCCATGCCGGCTTCCGCGCCATAGAAAGCGGTCTCGCGACTCTGATTGTTTCCGTTGAGGCGCTGGTCCGTCATGACCATCCACGACATGCCAACGACCATGGCGGATACCAAAATCAGAATCAGCATCACGGTAAGCAGTGCGATTCCGTTTTCTCGTTTGACTCTCACAGCGTGTCTCCTTTGGAAGCCTAAGAGAAGCCGTTGGCCCCCTTACTAGGGGATCGGCGATGTATTGAACTGATTTACGAATGCGAGGCTTCGAACGCTCACCTGCGTGCTCAAATTGTTTCGGAAGTACTGCAGGGCCGCTCCAGAAGGCAGCGGGTACTCGGACCTTCCGGCAAGCAGCACATTGGCGGCTCGAATCTGAAAAGGAGTGTCCCCGGCAGCGGGCGTAGGAGCGTCTCCAGGTCCGTTTGCATATGTCCCGACGGGAGCCGTGGAATTAATGATGTCGTACGTGAGATTCAGATCTTCGATGCAATCGGCAACCTGCTGGGGCGGATAAGTGGGAGCCGCTGCGGGGTATCCCGGATAATTTATCTGGCGGACCAGTTGAGGCTTCAGAGGATTCGTTGTCGAATCGATGTAATAGGTGACCATCCAGACGCGTGTAATTACCGTGGGTACGTTGGCAGCATTAATCGCCGCCACAGTACCGTTGGTACCGGCTGGGTTTCCATTCAGGCCCGACGGATCGCCCGCACCAGCAAAGGTGATGGCTGTGCCAGCCACATTGGTAACAAGTTCAAGGGCCGTTCCATTGGCATTGCTGAAAAGGATCAAATCACCTTGCTGAATCGGAGTGGGAGTCCCAGGAAGGGTGAAACATGCCGGATCAAGCGTGACGGTAAGGCCCGTCGCGGCGATCGATCCCGCGCACACAGGAGCGGCTGGTGCGGGTTGCTTCACCGGAAAAGCGTTCAATGCAGGAGGAGCAGTGCCACCCGGCCCGAGAGCGCTGGAAGTCAATGCATTGTCCGCATAGAGAATGTTAACGACGTCCGTATTCCCGCCGATAAGAATGGCGCCCGTCAGGGCGTTCGGGGTTTTCGCGGCCTGGCCCTGCAGGTAACCGGGTGTTAGTGCCGAGAGAACGGTCGGATTGTTTGGGAACACGCCTGCGGTGCCGGGGCGATTGATCGCTGAGACTCCAGCAGTATTGGGAATTGAAACGCCCGTAGCCGGAATGCCTTCTCCAGCCTGCATCAGGTCTCTCACCATAAAGTGCATGCCGGCACGCAGGTTCTCCTGCGTATTGGCCTCTTGGGCAATCGAAAAAGTCACGTGCTGCGCTTGTACCAAAGCAGCCACCGCCCCGCCGATGATGACGATAAGGATCGCGATGGAAACCATCAGCTCAATCATTGAAAAGCCGTTTTGCCGCTTCATTCAGTGGCTCCTCGTAGCGCTAGTCAAATGCGGAAATAAGCGTAGTCAAGGAATAGCTGCGATTAAACCGCCCGGACTTGTAGTTGACGGTAACGACGACGGTGCGCAGATTCGCGTCGATCGGATCGTTGGTAATGGTAATGGTCCTGGTAAAAGCGCCGAGCGGTCTTTGTACATCGTCCGCTGTCCCTAGCTTTCCATCCGGCCCGGGGTCGAGAATGTAGTCTGGAGCAGCGGCCACGTCGTTCACCGAGCCGACGAGCCCGTCGGGCCCGGTCACCGTAAGGGGCAGAGCACCAGTCAAGAACAGACCTTGCGGATTGCCTACGCTGAAGTTGGAAACTTGGGCCCACTGAACCGAGTTCGTGTATTTTGCGGTGAAAATGGCTTCAACAGCTTGCTCCGCCTTCTGTTGGGCAATGAAGTCGTCCTGCGATCCCTGCATGTAAGCCAGGGCGTCGCCCAACGTGGCAGCCAGGCCAAGGACACCCACTGCCAGGACCACCAGAGCGATCATCGTCTCCAGAAGCGTGAAGCCCGAACGCGACCTCGCCTGCCGGTTCTTTCGTTGTGGCATTGCCAAGGTCTCCTTCAGAATTGATTCCATGTCGTTCCGCTACCGTTCCAGCCGCGAACTCTGCCCGTGGTTCCCAGCACTGTCATCGCGCGGGCGGTGGAGGGGTCCGCGGCAGCTCCGAGGAATACCGTTCCATTGATCGGCAAATAGGTCGCGGCTGCAACCAATTCACCGTCGCTCTGAAAGTACATTCCGGCTGGAGGTCCGCCGTTCAGACCGGCAAACTCGATCGCAGCTGCGTTCCCGTAGAGGTCTGGTGTGTCACCCTTTGCTGCGAAGAGGGTGAACTGCATCGGAGACTGGATGGGGACGACGCTCAGCACCTGGTCCGGGCCAGCTCCCAGCGTCAGACTGTTTTTCTGCGTGATGGTTATCTGAGCCAGTCCGCCTACGGTGGCGAACGAAACCTGGACATAACGGCGGTTGGCAATCGCATATTCCCGCGCCTGACGCATCTGGTCGACGACTTCGCGCAGGGCCGTGTCCGAGCGAGTATTCTTTAGGACCGGAATCAATTGCAGTATCGCCATGGCCGAAATAATCACGATTACGGACACGACGATGACCAACTCGATTATTGTGAAACCGCAGTCTCCGGTGCGGAACCTACGGCTTATTCCCGGCTTCGATGGCATGTTGTCCACGCTCAGGCGAACGGCCTTATCTCTTCGGTTTCGGCCACTCATCAGCCTCTAGCAGTGCATGTGTTGGGCCAGCACGGAAAGGCGCCAAGGCGCGGCTTGTCAGCTACTTAGACGCTATGCGGCCGGAGGTCGATTGGTCCGACGAATTAGTCGGGGTGGAAACGTTACCGTTCGGGTGATGCTCTACCCCGGAGCGCATCGCGGCCCAAGGGGCAAGCGGGCTCGCAGGCAGCGGCGAACAGAGTCGGGAAAACGCAAAGCGGCGAGGCTGGAGAGCTTTCACCAACGATAACAATCCCTGGAGGGGCCTGATAAAAACCGCTCGGATGGCGCTTGCGCGCTTCGAACACGAAGGACACATCGGGCTGGAGGATTCCCGCCCCGCGGTGCATTCTATAGGGCAATGGGGCGAGGTTGATTGGGGATGACCCACACTGGAACGCGAGAGAATCGCAAGGCCGCACGCGTCGCCGTGTCGAGCGGCATTTGGGTGGCATGGCAACTCGCCAAGAAACAGCGTCACGTCTCGCGAGTATCCGACCTCAGCACCGGCGGCGTATTCATAGCGACATCCTTGGCTATTGCGACCGGCACGAACATTGAGATGCTGTTCGCGCTGCCAGAGGGAGAGATGCGGATCCACGGCGTGGTGCGCTACGCAGCCTCGGGGAAAGGCCTGGGCGTGGAGTTCACGAACATGGGTACGGGAGACCGCGCCCGGTTGCAGGAATTGCTGCGGCGTCTCAATCGTTGATCGGGTGCCGTTGTCCCCGTCCCCGCCAATCTTCTTTCTCGGAAGTTACTTCATCGTTTTGTTCAGGAAGGCCAAGGTGCGCGCCCATGCGTCCGCCGCGGCTTGGGGCCGGTATCCGTTGGTGTTCGTGGAATTCTCAAATGCGTGTCCGGCGCCGTCGTAGATTTTAATGTCAACCTGGCGCTTCATGCCCTTCATGCTTTTTTCGAAATCCTGGACGTCGGCAGGAGTGATTCCCCGGTCGTCGGCGCCGAAATTTCCCAGAATGGGCGCAAAAATCTGCTGAAGGTCGTTAGGATCGGTGGGCAGGGCGCCGTAATTCACCACGCAAGCGGCGAGTCGTGGTTGATGAATCGCGAGCTGCAAGGAAAAGCCTCCGCCCATGCACCAGCCGATCGAGCCAATGTGGTCGCGATCCACATCCTTCCGCCCAGCCAAGTACGCGAAGGCCGCTTGCAGGTCGCTGATGGCACGGTCCTGCGCCAATCCGCGCATCAGCTCGTGAGCCTCTTCCGGATCGGAAGTTACTTTACCGCGGTAAAGGTCCACCGCCAGCGCGACGTACCCCTGATCGGCCAGCTTTTGGGTTTGTTCCTTTACCCAGTCGGTTAGCCCCCACCATTCGTGGATCACCACTAGCGCCGGATAGCGCCCGGGCTTTTCGGGCGTGGCGAGAAATCCGCTCACAGTTCCCGTGCCATTTGGGAAAGTAACCGTCTCCGTCTTCGGGGCATCCGCCCGCACGGCCAGAAACGCCGTGAACAAACAGAACGCGGCGAATGAGGCAATCGTTCTAAATACAAGCTTCATTGGCTTCCTCTCCATCACTCATCGCGCGGTGGCGCGCTGCTCCTGCACCGGCGCTTTTTGCCGCAGCAGCTTGATAAACTCGCGCATCCACGCCGGATGGTCGGGCCAAGCACGTGCGGAAATCATGTTGCCATCGACCACCGCTTCCGAATCGACGAACTCCGCTCCCCCAGCTCGCACATCCGGTTCGAGAGCCGGATAAGCCGCCGTCCGCTTGCCTTTTAGCACTCCCGCAGCCGCCAGCGCCAAAGCCGCGTGGCATATCTGCGCCACAGGCTTACTCTGCTGAAAAAAGTGCTGGATGATCCGCTGGCAATCTGGATTGTTGCGAATGTATTCGGGCGCCCGTCCGCCGGGAATCACTAGTGCGGCGTAGTCGGCCGGATTCACATCCTTGAAAGCAAGGTCCGCGTCCCAGCTGTAGCCCGGCTTTTCGGTGTACGTGTCGTAGCCCGGCTCGAAATCATGCACCACGAAGTGCAGCTTCTTTTTTGCTAGGCGCAGCGATGCGCACTTCGTAACCTTCCTCCTGCAATCGCTGGTAGGGATACATTACTTCGAGCGACTCCGCCGCATCGCCGGTCAAAATCAGAATTTTGGGCGCTCCCATGGCACACCTCCTGAATAATCGCCGCTATCACGCCGGGCTGACGCGTGGCTCTGGCCGCGAGGATACCACACTGCAAAGCCTGCTGCGTTTTCGTGAATACCGCGCGTCTCGCTTACGATGCGGAAATCGGCACGTTCGCCGAACTGGCTTGGAATTCCGACAGCGCAAGCTGCCCGCACGCAGCCATCACGTCCTGCCCACGCGAATCTCGGACGAAGACGAGCACGCCTTTATCCAGCAAAATTCTCCGAAATTCGTCCACGCGTGCGGGATCAGGCCTTTGAAAGGGCAACTCGCCCGGATTCCACGGGATCAAATTTACCTTTGCGCGCAAATTCGAAAGCAGTTTTGCGACGCGCCGTGCGTCTTCCGGCGAATCATTGAATCCGCCGAGCAAAACGTACTCGAACAGCAGCCATTCCCGCGGCCGCAGCGGGTATTTGCAGCAGGCATCGATCAGTTTTTCGAGAGGATACTTCCGATTAATGGGCATGATTTTGTCGCGCTGCTCGTTCGATGAAGCGTTCAGCGAAATGGCCAGGTTCGGGCGCACTTTTTCTTGCGCCAGCCGCTCGATGCCGGGGATGATCCCGCTCGTTGATAGCGCCGCATGCCTCGGGGAAATCGCCGCTCCATCCGGATCCAGCAGGATCCGCAGCGCGGCCGTCACAGCGTCGTAGTTGAGCAGCGGCTCGCCCTGGCCCATGAGAACGACGTTGGTTTGAGGTTTCAGCGCGTCGCGATTGTCGTCCAGCGCAACGAGCACCTGCCCGACAATCTCGCCCGCGCTCAGATTGCGCACCAATCCCAGCGTCGCTGTCAGGCAGAACCTGCAATCGACCGCGCAGCCAGCCTGCGTTGAGAGGCAAATCGTCTGGCGATTCTCCTCCGGCATGAATACGGTCTCGATATTCGCCGCTTTGCCGTCGCCAATCGCGAGGACGTAACGCACCGCGCCGTCGAGGGAGCGGTGCCTCCGCACAACGCGCGGCAGCTCGATGCTCGCTTCCTGCGCCAGCCGTGCGCGGAGCGCCGCCGGCAAATTGGTCATCGCGCCGAAATCGAATCGCCTTTCCGCATACAGCGCGCGATAAATCTGCGCTCCACGATATCCCTGCTCGCCCAACGATTCGAGTAGCGCACGCAACTCTTCCTTGGATCTTCCCAACAGATTTCGACCGGTATTCGAATCCTGCGCAGCCATTTAGATCGATGATAGCACTGAGGAATTGCTGCCGCACTCCGAAGCCCCACATGAACCGCGCATGACACGCACCGCACCAGCATGCAACAATGGAGTTCGACCAATGCCCAATACATCTCACACCGTGCAGAAGGAAATTCTGCCAAACGGCCTCGTGGTTATCACCGAGCCGATGGAACATGTCCATTCCGTTTCTGTCGGTGTCTGGCTGCGCGCTGGATCGCGGCGCGAGCCGGCCGATCTCAACGGCATCTCCCATTTCATCGAGCACATGGTGTTCAAAGGCACCGGCCGGCGCACCGCCGAGGACATCGCACGCGAAGTCGACCGCCTCGGCGGAATGCTGGACGCGTTCACCGCCAAGGAGATGGTCTGCTTCAATACGCGCGTGCTCGGCGAACATCTGCCCAAGGCCTTCGACATCCTCGCCGATATCGTCCTCGATCCGAAATTTGCCGACGAAGACATCGCACGCGAACAATCCGTGATCCTCGAAGAAATCCGCATGACCCAGGACAATCCGGAGGATTTGGTCCACGAGCTTTTCACGCAAAATTTCTGGAATAGCCACGCCCTCGGCAAGCCGATTCTGGGAACGCCCGAAACGGTTTCCTCGTTCACGCGCCCAACGTTGCAGAAATGGTTCCGGGAATCCTATGCGCCAAATTGCCTGGTCATTACGGCTGCCGGCAATCTCACCCACAAGCATCTCGTCGAGCTCGTCTCCGAGCGGTTCTCGAAGCTTGCGCCCGCGAAAGACGGCGTCCCCGATCCCAAGGCGGAGTCGGCGCCGCACATCACCCTGCGCTCCAAACGCGAGCTCGAGCAGGTTCACATCTGCCTGGGCGTGGCCGCGCTGCCGCTCACCGATCGCCGTCGCTTTGCGGTGTCGGTCCTCAACAACATTCTCGGCGGCGGAATGTCCTCTCGTTTATTTCAGAATATTCGCGAGCGGCAGGGCCTGGCCTATTCGATTTTCAGCGAGATGAATTCTTATCGCGATACGGGAGCGCTCTCTGTCTACGCTGGTACGTCTCTCGACACCGCGGCGCAGGTGGTGCGCTCTGTCCTCGACGAATTTCGGCGCATGAAGGACGAGCTTCTCGATGAGGAAGAGCTTCGCCGCGCCAAGGACCATCTCAAGGGCGCAACTTTACTTGCGCTCGAAGGCAGCGGCGCGCGCATGAGCAGCCTCGCGCGCTACCATTTGTATTTCAACCGGCACTTCACGCCCGAACAGTTGATCGCGATGCTGGAAAGCGTCACCGCCGAAGAAGTGCAGCAACTCGCGCGCGAATTTTTCGAGCCAAGCCAAGTCGCCGCTTCCGTGGTCGGCAATCTCAACGGTTTCAAGCTCACTCGCGAGCAGCTCGCATTCTAGCGGCAGCGTAGTGCGATTGTCGTTGTGCAGTTGTAGGGGCACGATACATCGTGCTCGGCAAACATGCTTGGCTACTTCTTGCCATCCGCCCCGCCCTGCACGTCTGTAATCCCGAACCGGACTGCGTCTTTTGCGGATGGCGTGAGGGATCTGCTTGTACACCTTTGCGCGAACCGCTCGGACACGCAGTCGACGAATGTCTCTTAGTCGCCCGTTAAGAGTATGCGTGCCAAACCAGCTAGGGCTTTCTCGCATCCGACCGCCGCACTTCGCTTCGATCCTCCGTCTGGGCGAGCAATTCAGCAATGGTGTGCTTCAGCAGCGGATGCCTCACATCTGGCGCAATTTCCGCGAACGGCACGAGCACGAATCTCCGCTCCGCCATTCTCGGATGCGGAATCTTAAGCTCGGGCGTGCTGACCACCCTCGAACCGAAAAGCAGTATGTCCATATCAATCGTCCGGGAATCTTTGGGACCATCTGAAACTGTCCGTCGCTGCCGTCCCAGCGAGCGTTCAATCGAAAGCAGCACCTGCATCAGATCCTCTGGCGTTAACTCCGCCTCCGCCTCGATCACACAGTTCAGAAACCAGCCTCCGCCGCGTACATCCACCGGCTCCGTTTCATATAGTGACGATTCCCGCGTCACGCGGACGCTGCGCGCGCCAAGCGCTGCGATTGCGCGCGCAATATTTTGCGCGCGATTCCCCATGTTCGATCCCAACGATAGGTAGACTTTGTCCATCCGCGAGCGGACATTTTAGTCTTGCATCTCAACGCACGCCAGACTGACAGTTAAGCCTTCCAGACTCCAGACAATAGCAGCGCCGGGAGGCGTTGATGGCGGATGCGAGGAGACGGATGGGGCTGCGCTTGGAACAGAAAGAATTCGCACAGGCGGCTCGAACCGCGATTGCCGGGGTGGCCTCTTTGCTGATTGCTCACTCTTTCCGATTGCCGGATGCATATTGGTCCGCCATCGCAACCTTGATCGCAATGCAATCGACACTCGGCGCAGCATGGGCCGTCTCGAAGGATCGCCTGGTCGGAACCGCCATGGGTGCTGCCGCGGGCGGGCTGCTGGCAACCTATACAGGAGAAAACGTGGTCGTCTTTGGCGCGGGAGTTTTCGCGCTGGGATTGTTATGCGCCCTGCTGCGCGTCCAGCGTGGCGCCTATCGATATGCGGGAATCACGCTGGTCATTGTCATGATGGTCGCCCGCACGGAGCCTCCATGGATCGTCGCTATTCACCGATTCACCGAGATTTCCGTGGGACTCGCCGTGGGCTTGATTCTCACCGCCATCTGGCCGGAACCCAAGCAGGCGGCGGCCTGAAGCCACTTCTTTGCCTAGCTCTTCGGCCTCGGTACAACAACAGGTGGAGTGTAGGTACTGATGACGGGCTGCTTAGGCTTTTCCTTCTTCTTTTTCCTAACTTCGCGTCTGTGAGCGTCTTTGTTTCCCATGCCGGAAATTGTGCCACATCTACGCGCGAAGCAGTAGGAGGAGAAAGAAGCGCCCGCTGCACGGGCCAGCTCAACTGAAGAGGCCTGGCTGGCGGCGTGGTTCATCCATGCCGAAATGCTTGTAAGCGAGGGCGGTCGCGACTCGGCCGCGCTGTGTGCGGTCGAGCAGGCCGAGCTGCATCAAATAAGGCTCGTACATTTCCTCGATGGCGTCTTCTTCTTCGCTCAGCGACGCGGCAATCGTGCTCAATCCCACGGGGCCGCCGGAATATTTTTGGATGATCGTCAGCAACAGGTTGCGGTCGATTTCATCCAGGCCGTGCTCGTCTACGCGAAGCATCGCCAGCGCGTCGCGAGCCACTTCCAGCGTGATGTGCCCTTTCGCGCGAACCTCGGCGTAATCACGAACGCGCCGCAGCAGACGGTTCGCCACGCGCGGCGTACCACGGCTGCGCCGGGCAATTTCGCTCGCGCCGCCCTCGTCAATCGTGATGCCGAGGATTTTCGCGGAGCGAACAACGATCCGGTGCAAATCTTCCGGAGTATAAAATTCCAGCCGGTGCAGGATGCCGAAGCGCGAGCGCAGCGGCGCCATGATCAGCCCCGCCCGCGTAGTGGCGCCGATCAGCGTGAAGCGATTCAGCTGATACGGATGCACGCGCGCGCCCGGTCCCTGGCCGATAATCAGGTCCACACGAAAATCCTCCATCGCGGGGTAGAGAATTTCCTCGAGCGCCGGTTGCAGGCGATGAATCTCATCGAGAAAAAGAAAATCGCTCGGGTCGAGCGAAGTTAGCACGGCCGTAAGGTCGCCCTTTTTTTCCAGCAGCGGTCCCGAAGTGACCTTGATCGACGAGCCCATCTCATTCGCCAGAATTTGCGCTAGCGTGGTTTTGCCGAGTCCCGGCGGTCCATAGAGCAGCACGTGATCGAGCGCTTCGCCTCGCGCCCGCGCAGCCTGTACGGCAATTTGCAGGTTTTCCTTCACGCGGTCCTGTCCGATGTAGTCGTCGAAGCTGGCTGGACGAACGCTGGCCTCGATGCGCGCGTCCTCGTCGAGCGCCTTCCCAGATACGATTCGATTTCGCGTGTCGCTCATTTACTTTGAGCACCCATCAAATCATCCTCGGACATTTCCTGGAGAGTCGGCGAACTGAATTTACTCACGCGAGCTTTTCCGCATCGCGGAGTTGCCGAGAATCTGGAGCGATGCGCGCAGGAGCGTCTCGAAATCGGCGCCTCGGGCAGCATCGGCCTTTTCAATCGCGCGGTCAATCGAACGCGCGTCGTAGCCAAGATTCGCGAGCGCGGACGCCACGTCCGATTCCAGCTGCGAGCGCGTCGCCGGCTTTCCGGTTTCGCGAACTTCCACGACGGCCAGCTTGTCGCGCAGTTCCACCACAATGCGTTCCGCGGTTTTCTTGCCCACACCCGGAATCAGCACTAACTGCGCCAAATCGCCTTTGCGGATCGCCGGAACCAAATCCTCCACGCCCATTCCCGAAAGGATTTTCAGCGCCAGAGCAGGTCCCACTCCCGAAGCGGAAATTAATAGCTCGAAGCACTGCTTTTCGCGCGCCGTCAAAAAGCCGTAGAGCGAAAGCTGATCCTCGCGCACGTGCGTGTGAATCAGCAGCGTGATTTCATCGTGGAGTGCGCTCAAGCTGGCGAAGGTGGAAAGCGGAATCTGCACCTGATAGCCCACGCCGCCCACGTCGATCAAAGCTTGATTCGGGCGTTTGTCGACGAGTTTGCCGCGAAGGGACCCAATCATTTCAGCGATTATCGGTTAGGCCCACAGGAGTGTCAACGCAAGCAGCAATCGCGAATTGCCGCGAGTAGCTACAGTTCCGGGACGCTAGCGACGGGCGCGGTCCCTTCGGACGCCTTCGTCGATGAGGGCTTCCAGTTCGCGGCGCGTCAATGTGACGCTTTCGGTGGGGCAGGTGGCGCCGGCAGCGGAAGCATGGCTCGCTTTTGCGCCGGCGGCGTATCGGGTGCGCGCAGCGGCCAATTTTTCCACGTCTCCTCCGGAAAGCAGCACCTGCTTTCCAAGGAGTTGAGTGACCAGTGCGACCTGCGCGAAGTGTTCCGTGGTTTCCATGCGGAGAAACGCGGTCAGCAGATCGGAACCGTAGGTGACGACGCCGTGATTGGCCATCAGTATGGCGTCGTGGCCGTGAATGAACGGCTCCATGGCCGCCGAGAGTTCAGGCGTGCCGGGAGTGCCATAGCGCGCCAGCGGAATCTCTCCCAATCCGATAACCAGTTCGCAGAGGATGGGCTTGTCAAGCGGCATTCCCGCCGCTGCGAAGCCGGTTGCCGTCGTAGGATGTGCGTGGCAAACCGCGTTTACGTCCGGCCGGAGGCGGTAGATCAAAAGGTGCATCGCAAATTCCGACGACTGCTTCCGCAGCCCGCTCACCCTGCACCCATCGGAATCGATGACCACCAGGTCGTCCGGCTTCATCATTCCCTTGCTGATCCCAGTGGGAGTAATGAGGATGCGGTCTGGGCCAAGACGCACGGAAATGTTTCCGTCGGTGGATGCGACGTAGCCCCGATCGCGAATACATCGCCCTACGGTGCAGATATCGCGGCGGTGTTCCGCTTCCGTTTTTAGAGCTCCGTGAGATATCGATTCCGGGTGCAAGGGCTGCCTCCACAACCAAGCCTAGGCGCGGCATCTTACGCGTAAAAGCCCCTCAATTTCAAGGCTCGCGAAACGCGATCGATGGCCAGGATATACGCGGCGATCCGGTTGTTCACATTGTGGGTTTCGGCGTACTTGACCACTCCGTCAAAGCTGTGCTCCATCACATCCTGCAAGCGTTCATTCACTTCGCGCTCCCGCCAGAAAAACCCCTGCCGGTCTTGCACCCATTCGAAATAGCTAACGGTGACGCCGCCCGCGTTTCCAAGAATGTCCGGAATGATGAAGATCCCTTTTTTCTCGATGATCGCGTCGGCGTGCGACGTGGTGGGACCGTTCGCGCCTTCGCAAAGAATGCGGCAATCGACCCGATGCGCATTCTGCGAAGTAATCTGATTTTCAGTCGCGGCGGGGACGAGGATGTCGCACGGGCGAAACAGGACTTCCTGCGCGGTCATTTTTTCGCCGCCGGGAAATTGCGGCAGGGGCTTTCGCTGCGTATAAACCCAATCGTAGAGTTTCGGAGCGTCGATGCCCTTGTCATTGTAGAGGCCGCCATTCACATCGGCAGCGCCGATGATCTTGTATCCGGCTTCATGCATCAGCAGCGAAGCCTGCGAGCCGACATTGCCAAAGCCCTGGATAATCACGCGGCAGCCCTCGCGCTTCATGCCGAGTTTTGCTACCGCCTTGTTACAACACATCATCAGGCCGCGACCTGTGGCTTCTCTGCGCCCTTGCGATCCGCCCAGATCAAGCGGCTTGCCGGTAACAACGGCGGTGGTCGCTTGCCGGACGTGCATCGAATATGTATCCATCACCCAAGCCATGATTTGTTCGTTGGTGCCGATGTCCGGAGCAGGGACGTCGCGCTCCGGGCCAAACCAGTCTGACAACGAAGCGGTGTAGCGGCGGGTGACGCGCTCGAGTTCGGACTTCGAAAGTTTGGCGGGATCGCAAATCACGCCGCCTTTCGCGCCGCCGAAGGGAATATCCACCACAGCACATTTCCAGGTCATCCAGGCCGCTAGCGCCCGCACTTCATCTATTGAAACGTTCGGGGCGAATCGAATTCCGCCTTTGCCCGGACCGCGCACCGTCGAGTGCAGGACGCGGTAACCGGTGAAAACTTCGATCTGACCGTTATCGAGCGCGACCGGAATGTAAACTGTGATTTCGCGTTCCGGATATTTCATGTAGCGGTAGATGCCCTGCTCCAATCCCAACTTCTGGGCGGCAATTTCGAAGCGATCCTCCGCGGACTCGTACACATTCATCTCGCCATGCACGATGGCCGGCATTTCAATCTTCGCTACGCTCACGAGACCCTCCGAAGTGGATATCTATCACCAAGCGGGCGAAGAAACACGCAGATTCGTTCCAGGGCGCGATCGCGTAACTGAAGCTGGTAAATTTGATTTTGCATCGCTAGGAAGTTCCTCCAATTCCCTTTAAATCGCGGCCCGTCATTTCACCCGGCTCGGCGACGCCTAAAATGCTCAGCAGCGTTGGCGCGATGTCGCGGAGCGAACCGTCTGTGCGAAGGCGTGCATGGCCGTCATTGCTGGCGAGGATGAATGGCACGGGATTGGTGGTGTGATAGGTGTGCGGCCCGCCGGTAACCGGATCGATCATCGTTTCGGCATTGCCGTGATCGGCGGTAATGATCCACGCGCCGCCGCGCGGACGCAGGACCCGAAAGATCCGGCCCAGGCAATCGTCCACGACTTCGCAGGCTTTCACAGTTGCCTCGAGCTTACCGGAGTGGCCGACCATGTCCGCATTGGCGAAATTCATGATGATGGCGTCGAACTCGCCCTTCTCGATGGCGTGAATTACCGTATCGGCGACGCCAGCGGCAGACATCTCCGGCTTCAGATCGTAGGTTGGAACTTTCGGTGAGGGCACGAGGACGCGCTCTTCGCCTGCGAACGGTTTCTCGACCCCGCCATTGAAGAAATAGGTGACGTGCGCGTATTTCTCGGTCTCCGCGACGCGCAAGTTTTTGAATTGCAGCTCGGCGAAAACGTTGGCGAGGATGTGCTCCAGCTTTTCGGGGCCAAGGAGGTAGCGCAGCCAGGGCCAGGTTTTTTCGTACTGAGTCATGCCGACGAACGCGAGATTTTTCGGACGGGCAGGATCGGCGAAGCCCGTGAATCCCGGCTCGATGAGCGCTCGGGTAATCTGGCGCGCGCGGTCGGCGCGGAAATTAAAGAAAATCACCGCGTCGTCGTCCCGAATGATGCCGCGCGGAACGGCGGGTTTTCCTGCCGCAGGCTGCGTGGTAATCACGGCGGGGATAACAAATTCGTCGGTCACTCCCTTTTCATAGCTCGCGCGAATTGCGGCGACGGGATCGGCAAATTTTGCTTCGGCGTCGCCGTGAACCATGGCGCAGTAGGCTTTTTCGATGCGCTCCCAGCGATTATCGCGGTCCATCGCGTAGTAGCGGCCGCTGACGCTGGCGATTTGCCCCACGCCATATTCGCGAATTTTCTGTTCGAGCTGTTGGAGGAAATCAATGCCGCTCTCGGGCGGTGTATCGCGGCCGTCCATGAAGCAGTGGACGAAGACTCTTTCTACTTTGTTCTCACGCGCCATGCGCAGGAGCGAAAAAAGGTGTTCGATGTGCGAGTGAACTCCACCGTCGCTGAGAAGCCCCATCAGGTGCAATTGATGCGAGCGGCCACGATCCATTGCCTCGAGCAGCAGAGGCTGCCGGACGAATTCGCCGCTGGCGATGAGCTGATCGATACGGGTGATGTCCATTTGCACGATGCGGCCCGCGCCTATATTCAGGTGGCCGACCTCGCTATTGCCCATTTGGCCCTCCGGCAGGCCGACGTAAGGGCCGGAGGTATGAATTAGGGTGTTGGGGAATTCCTTCAGGAGGCGGTCGTAATTGGGCTTGCGGGCCAAGGCGATGGCGTTGCCCCTGGTTTCGGGGCGGTAGCCCCAGCCGTCGAGGACGGTGAGGACGATGGGCCTGGGTCTTTTGGGCATGGGCGGTTAGATCACCCCTCTAATGCTGTGACGGGTAGACGGTACGCCGATCCTTTGTTTTGAATGAGTTACATCGTGTTCTACTCGGCTGCTCTGTCGATCAGGAGCAATCTGCGCACCCTTGCGGACGGGCGGCTGGCGGCCAATGCCTAAGGCCCTGGGGATGCCGATGCTGAAGGGACGCCGGGGCGCCAGCGCGAGGCCTCTGGCGTGACCCATGAACAGGTGGTGGCCTGGGCCAAGGGCGAAGCCATGAGGCACCGATTCTGCCTCCGTTGCCGCCATCGGCGTTGCTTGGCGACGCCATTCGAGTTTTGAGCATTCAATCATCTCAATTTACGTTAGCACGGGGGATTACGGTTGCAAGGGGTTGTTGGTGTAAAGAATTTCAGGACCACACCGGCGACGGATGTCTCCCGGCGCTTTTGGAGCCGGCAACCTAAACCTGCGCCTCATCGATTGATTGGCGTTCCCAGGAAGGCCCAGCACCCCTTTTGCGCGAGGCGGAATAGCCGGCAAGTAGCCAAGCAAGTTTGCCGGGCACAGCATGCTGTGCTGTGCCCCTACGTAAAAGATATCCCCGCTTATCCGAGGCTAGCGGGGAGGGCTCATGCGTTCGCTGGAGGGCGGGACGATGCCCTTGAGGCGCAAATAGACGGCCATGGAGCCGTAACACTCGTTATCGTGCACCACGTTGCCTGCGAGAGCGGCGAGGCGAGGCAGCGGACCGCGGAAGCTTTGCACGGGCTCATTGGCGTTGGCCTCGGTGAGCGCTGCGTAGGCGGCGTCGCAGGTGTCGAAAGACTCCTTGAGGGCGGCGACGAGGTCAGCCTTCGTGGTCTTGGAGCTTGCGCTGGGAGTTTTCGGCGTGCCTAGAGCGCGCGAGCAACCGCCGGTCTGCGCGTCGGCAACATGGGCGACCCAGCCGCCGAAGGTGCGCTCCTCCGGAGTCGGCTTGAACGCGTAGTCCGCGTCGGACATTTTGTCCGCTGCCTTGAGGAGGTTGCTTTTGACCACGTTGTACGACTGACGAATCGCTTCCACATTGCTCGGGGCGTGAACGGGCACTTGGCCTATCATGCCTTGAGCGAACGCCGACAAAGCCGACAAACCTACGAGTGCTACCAGGATGATCGCTAAGCGTTTCATTGCAGTTTCCCCTTTCGAATCTAAACTCTCGCCCCGGCCTTCCGGCCCAGCGAATTATAGACCTGAATTGGATGGCCTGGAATCGGAGTCTTCGGTGTGGGCTGCGAGGGGCATCGAGCAAGAACAGAGTACATGCAGCGACAAACCGGTGAGGCCTTGCGCCCTGCTCACTCCAAGGTCACGAAGTTTAGTAGACGGGGACGAGGAAGGTAGCTTCGTAGTCCGCGCCGCGGGCTTTGCCCTTGGCTTCGATTTCCCAATAAGTGGGAGGCGTGGCGGCGAGGGTGGTGGCCGGCTGATCGGAGGGCAGGCGGAATTCCATGGAGATGTCGTTGCCGGCAAGACCTGTCAACTGGTCGCGGGTGAAGGTCGAGGCATCTTGGTAAAGCTCGTAGCAAACAACATTTGTGGTGCGGTCCCTGCCCGTGCCAGTCGTGACGTATTTTTCCTGGACGCAACGGAGAGTGAGCGTAAGTTCGTCGATCGCTGAGACGTGATGCGGAGAGCGAAGGCGCGCGCGAAGGGTGCCGCCGAGCGAATACGGAAAGGAATCGTAGGCGAGGAAGCTGTTGCCATAGCGCAGTAGATCGAAGAGCCTGGCGGCCCAGCGGTACCAGAAAATCAATCCGAGCAGACCGAAAATTCCAGCGGCGACAAGAAACGGCCAGGCGCCTTTTTCCTTCGCTCCAATCCATGCAAAGGGAACGAGAAACGCGTTCCATAGCAGAGCGGATAGGAGCCGTTTGAGCATGTCGTCGAAGGCCGAGAAGGCGATGCCTTCGCGATGCCAGTGAAAATCGTAGCGCCAAGGTTCATTGGGATATTGCGCTGCTTCGCGCCTCCAGGCGGATTTGCGGGCAACGCCGAGGAGACCGTGGACAAAGAAAAAGAGGCCGCCAAGGAAAAACATCGCGCCGAAGGCTCCGATTACCCAATTCGGAGCGTGCTTGCCTACGGGATTGCCGTTCGTCGCGATCCACTCAATGAAGATTCCCACCGCCAGGAACGGTATGCCGAAGAGGGCGGACTTCCAGCCGTCGATGGCCGTGACGCTTTGGTTCGCGTGATTGAGTAGCACGGAGTGGCCCTGCGCGTCGGGATGCACCCTCGCAAGCAAGGTCTCTGAAGTGGAAGCCATGGAAGTGTTTTGCCTCTACGACGCAGCATGCGAGAGGCATTCGGCGGCGGCAATGGGACTTTTGCAAAAGAGTAAACGGGAAAGCGCCGGGCGGCCTATCGGTGCGGAGACCGGAAGATTTGCACGGGTAACTCTCCGGCTCCGCGATACGTAATTCAGTAGTGGCGAGATAATGGGACCCTGCAAATGGACGGACCAAAGTACACGTTCGGAGACAACGAGCAGGCAAGTCTGCGGCTGCGCCGGCTTGCGGAGATTTACGAGCCCGAGACACGCGCGCTACTTCAGGAGGGCGGGGTACGCGCGCCGCGTCTGGCGGTCGATCTCGGTTGCGGACCTGGCTGGTCCACGCGACTGATTCGAGATGTGCTGAGCCCTGACAGAACGGTCGGCCTAGATGCGTCAGACCGATATATTGCGGAGGCGCGCAAGCAGCATCCGGGCTTGGAATTCGAAGTTCACGATATTGCGTGCGTGCCATTTCCGGTGCCGACGCCTGATGTCCTTTTCTGCAGGTTCGTGCTCACACACCTAACGGCGATTGCGGAGGTGCTACGCGCGTGGTCGAGCGTAGCCGCTCCCGGCGCGCTGCTATTCGTTCATGAAACGGAATCAATGAAGGCGGAGAATCCATCGCTCCGACGCTACTATGAGATGGTCGCGCAGTTGCAACGGCATTACGGCCAAACACTGGAGGTCGGCAGCATTCTGGAAGCGTGCTTTGAAAACAGCGGATGGTGGCTGAAGGAAAACAGGCGACTTCTTCTAGAAAAGCCCGCCGATCAGATGGCCGGTCTTCATTTGGCAAATCTTCGCACGTGGCGCCACGACGCCTATGCATCTCAAGCTTTTGATCCGAACGAAGTCAATCGGCTTGAGGCATCTCTGGAACAGATCGCACTAGGCGTGGGGAACGGCGGGGTCGTTGTAAATGCCGCGAGACAAATCATCGCCCAACATGCGTGGCAGAGTTAGCGGTTGCCGTCCACCCGTCTAGTGGCGGGCGAGAGCGGAGCGGCCGGGGAAGCGCGCGGCGGAGCCGAGCTCTTCCTCGATACGCAGGAGTTGGTTGTATTTGGCGATGCGGTCAGTGCGAGAGGCGGAGCCGGTCTTGATCTGGCCCGCGCCCATGGCGACGGCGAAATCGGCGATGAAGGCGTCTTCAGTTTCGCCGGAGCGGTGCGAGATGACCGCGGTGTAGTTCGCTTTGCGGGCCATTTCGACGGCTTCAACTGTTTCGCTGACGCTGCCAATCTGGTTCAGCTTGATGAGGATCGAATTGCCGATTTTTTCGGAGATGCCGCGCGCGAAGATTTTGGGATTGGTTACGAAGATATCGTCGCCGACCAACTGGATTTTCTGGCCGACATCGCGCGTGAGCAGTTTCCAGCCGTCCCAGTCCTCCTCGGACATGCCGTCTTCGAGGGACACGATGGGATATTGGCGGACCCAATTGCCCCAGAATTCGACCATCTGCTCGGAGGTGCGCGCGGATTTGTCCGATTTCTTGAAGACGTACTTTTTCGAGGCGCGATCGTAGAATTCGCTCGCGGCGGGATCGAGGGCGATGGCGATTTCTTCGCCGGGCTTGTAACCGGCGGCGGTGATGGCTTCGAGGACGCGCTCAAGCGCTTCCTCGTTGGATTTCAGATTGGGCGCAAAGCCGCCTTCGTCGCCGACGGCTGTGGAGTAGCCATTTTTCTTCAGGACGGCTTTCAGGTTGTGAAAGACTTCGACGCCCCAGCGGAGGGCTTCGCGGAAATTCGGCGCGCCGAGCGGCATCACCATGAATTCCTGGACGTCCACGGAATTATCGGCGTGTGCGCCGCCATTGAGAATGTTCATCATCGGGAGGGGAAGGATGTTGGCCGAGGTATTCGTCGAATATTTCGCGAGGTATCTGTAAAGCGGCTGGCCGGCGGCAGAGGCCGCAGCGCGCGCGGCGGCCATCGATACGGCGAGGATGGCATTGGCGCCGAGATTGGACTTATTCGGAGTGCCGTCGGCTTCGATCATACGGCGATCGAGGGCGCGTTGATCGGAGGCATCGAGGCCGGTGACGGCTTTGGCGATTTCGGCGTTCACGTGCGCGGCTGCTTTCTGCACGCCCTTGCCGAGATAGCGAGATTTATCGCCATCGCGAAGCTCGATGGCTTCGTGTTCGCCGGTGGAAGCTCCGGAAGGTACTGCGGCGCGGCCAACGATGCCGCCATCGAGGCGAACATCCGCCTCGACTGTGGGATTGCCGCGCGAATCGAGAATTTCGCGCCCATGAACGGCGATGATTTTGGTGGACATTCCTCTCTCTCCGTGAAAACCGGGATTATCGCACGAGTTTGCTCGCAGAAGCCCCTGGGTGTTAGCTCAATCGAGAGTTTACAGGGAACGCGGCTAGCGCGCTGCCGCGTCGGATTGCACGGCGCAGGCCAGGTTTCCCTCAGTATCGAGGAATTTGACGATCCAACCCACGCCAGGAATCGCGGCTTTCTTCATGACGATTTTTCCGCCATTTGCTTCGACAGCGCGGGCGACGGCGTCGACATCTTCGACTGTGAACGAGCATTCGTAGCCGATCACAGGCCGCGGGGCGACGTTGAACTTGCGCGATTGGATGGCGCCGATGTGCAGAGCGGGATTCCTCGACGCGTCCGGCACGATCTGGCAAAAGTCGGACAAGGGAACACCCATGGCATCGAGGCCCCGGAAGGACCAGCCGAAGACGCCGCCATAGAACTTGCGCGCGCGATCGAGATCATCGGCATGAATCGCGAAATGCGAGACCTGGTTGGCCATTTGGTCTCCGAGCTAGATATCGAGGTTGACGACGTCGAGGGCGTTGTCCTCGATGAATTTGCGGCGCTGCTCCACGTTTTCGCCCATCAACGTGGAGAAAATATCCTCGGCGGCGACAGCATCTTCGAGGCGCACTTTCAGAAGAGTGCGCGTTTCCGCGTTCATGGTGGTGGCCCAGAGCTGGTCGGGATTCATTTCGCCAAGACCCTTGAAGCGCGTGATGGTGAAGTCTTTCTTGGCGTCCTCGAGGACGTAGCTGAGGAGTTGCTGCGCGCTTTCCTTGGTGGCTTTGTCGCCATTGTGGGTGATGGTGAAGGGCGGCTTATCGTTTTCCGCGATGGCCTGGCGCAGGGTGCGCAGGCGTTTGTAGTCCGGCGAAGCGGCGAGCGCCCAATTGACGCGGCGTTCTCCGCCGTTTTTCAGGAGCAGCTCGTGGAGGCTGTGTTCTTCGTCGAATTCGAGCTTGGCTTCGAGATCGAGCTTGGCCTTTTCGATGGCTTTGGCAAATTCCTGGAGCTTCTTCTTATCCGCAAAATCGGTTTTCTTTTCGAGGTCGCTTTCCGCGAGCAGCTCAACGAGCTTCGCGTCGCGCAGGCGGCGGGTGAGTTTCGCGGAGACCTGGTCGTACTCCTGGATATTCAGAAGAAACTGCGTGAGGTCGCCGCCTTCGAGCGACTTGCCGGTCTTGCCCTTGACTACGTGCTCTTCGGTAGCGCGCTTCATCAGCTCGCGGGAGAATTCGCGCTCATCGCGAATGTAGCGATCCATTTTCCCGCGCTTGACGCGATAGAGCGGTGGCTGAGCGATGTAAATGTTCCCCTTTTCGATCAGCTCGCGCATGTGGCGGAAGAAAAATGTGAGCAGAAGAGTGCGGATGTGGCTGCCGTCGACGTCCGCATCAGTCATCAGAATGATTTTGTGGTAGCGGAGTTTCGAAGCGTCGAAATCGTCCTTGCCGATGCCAGTGCCAAGCGCGGTGATAATGGCGCGAATTTCCTCGTGGCCGAGCATTTTGTCGTAGCGGGCTTTTTCGACGTTGAGGATTTTGCCCTTGAGCGGCAGGATGGCTTGATAGCGGCGATCGCGACCGCCTTTGGCCGAGCCGCCGGCGGATTCGCCCTCGACGAGGAAGAGTTCACAGCGCGCGGGATCGCGTTCCTGGCAGTCGGCGAGCTTTCCGGGCAGGCCGCTGGAATCGAGCGCGGATTTGCGGCGGGTAAGTTCGCGGGCTTTGCGGGCCGCTTCACGCGCACGAGCGGCGTCAATGCACTTGCCGATAATTTTTCGCGCGATCGAGGAGTGCTTGTCGAAATATTCACCGAGCTTCTCATTGACGAGCGATTCGACCAGGCCCTTAATGTCGCTATTGAGTTTGCCCTTGGTCTGGCCCTCGAACTGAGGCTGCGGCAGCTTCACTGAAACGACGGCGACGAGACCCTCGCGGACGTCGTCGCCGTTGATGGAGACTTCGTCCTTCTGCTCCTTGAGCAGGCCGAAGGAATTGGCGTAGTAGTTGATGGTGCGGGTTAGCGCGGAGCGGAAGCCGGCGAGGTGCGTGCCGCCATCGACGGTGTTGATCGTGTTGGCGAAGGCGAAAATATTTTCGGCGTAGCTATCGTTATACTGCACGGCAATCTCGATATCGACTTGCCCGCGCTTGCCTTCCATGTAGATGGGCGAATCGTGGAGAGTGCCCTTGCCGCGATTCAGGTGCTTGACGAATTCGGAGATGCCGCCGGTGAAGCGGAACTCCGCTTTTTTCCCTGAGCGTTCGTCATCCAGGGTGATTTTGAGGCCCTTATTCAGAAACGCGAGCTCGCGAAGGCGCTGCGACAACGTGTCAAAGCTATAGGCTGTGGTAGTGAAGATCGACTGATCGGCATGAAAAGTGATTTTCGTGCCGGTTTTTTTGGTTTTACCCGAAGCCTTCAACTTCGAAGTGGGGATGCCTTTTTCGTAGGACTGCTCCCAGACTTCACCTTCGCGCCAGATTTCGAGATCGAGCCAGTCCGAGAGCGCGTTGACCACGGAGACGCCGACGCCGTGAAGGCCGCCGGAAACCTTGTAAGTGTCGCTATCGAATTTTCCGCCGGCGTGGAGCACGGTCATCACCACTTCGGCGGCGGGCTTTTTTTCGGTGGCGTGCATATCGACGGGAATGCCGCGGCCGTTGTCGATTACGGTGACGCTGTCGTCTTCATGGACGAGCACATTGATTTCGTCGCAGGAGCCGGCCATGGCCTCGTCGACCGAGTTATCGACAACTTCCCAGACGAGGTGGTGCAGGCCCAGCTCACCGGTTGAGCCGATGTACATGGCGGGGCGTTTGCGAACGGCTTCGAGTCCGCCGAGGACTTTGATCGAAGTCGCGTCGTACTTGTGCCCAGCGGCCGGGATTTCTTTTTCAGCCATGAATATTGCGTCTCCCTCAGATGTTGCGTGCTGCGGTGGTGCTGGGTGATGCGTGGGAAGGCGGTCGCGCGGAGTAGCCCGAGACTTGCCTTGCCCATTGGTCCCCGCCGCGAGAAATTTCTCGCTCGAGCCGGGACTCGAAGGGTGTTTTCGGAGCTTCATCCCGTCCGGTTCCGAACTTTTCGGGCGGACGCGGCGAAACTCTTTTTCCCCAATCAGGGGATTCTTCGAACCAATCTGCTGCGCGATTGAGCCGCTGCCTCTGGCGTGGCGAGCGGAAATCGGGCGCGAATTGGGTCTGAATCAGTCTATTCGAGAGGAATCTACAAGCACCTAAATTTTACCGGATTGTGGGGGGATTAACAAGACGATTCTGTGCCGCATCCCGGATATAGCACATTTATTTTCATACAGTTAGAGACTCTTGGGAAAGGCGTTGCTAGGCCGATTCGGTGGGGATAAAAGGGGCTCCAAGGCACAATCTGGGAACCTGGCTATTTGGGGGAGGCGCGATCAGATGCGCATCGGCATTACGACGTAGCGGTAGCGGCTGGATTCGTCGCCGAGGGGGCGGAGCTGCCCGGCGGACTGCTCGTCCTTTAGCTCGAAACTGATTGGTCCATCAGCGGCGGCACCGAGAAAGTCGAGCAGGTACTGAGCGTTGAAGCCGATGGCGATTGGCTCGCCGTTGAACTCTTTTTCAATGGCTTCCTTAGCTTCTCCGTATTCGGGGCTGGACGCGGAGATTTCCAGGCCTTCCTTGGCGAGCATGAATTTCACGGCATGCGAGCGCTGATCGGCGAGTTGCGAAACGCGGCGCAACGAATCCTGCAATTCGCCGCGCTCGATTACGACAGTCTTATTCACGTCGCGTGGCAGAACCGCCTCGTAATTCGGGAATTGCCCTGTGAGCTTGCGGCAAGTAAGCAGACGGCCATCGAACTGAAAGAAAAGGTGGCTTTCGTCCTGGGCAAATTCGACCGAAGCCTCATCACTCGCCTGTGCAGCAAGCCGTTGTACTTCGCTCATAGCTTTCTTGGGGACGAGCACACGTGTCTCGTTCGAGAAGCCCTCAAACTTGTGATCTGTCTCGACCATGGCCAACCGATGGCCGTCGGTGGCCACCATAGTGATCGAGTTTGGCTTCAGGACCAGTAACGCGCCATTGAGTGTGTAGCGCGACTCCTCCATCGAAATAGCGAATGTGGTTTTGGCGATCACGCTCGCCAGTAGCTTTGCGGGAATTTTTATCAGCGCATGCGGGAAATCGGGGAGCGCGGGGAAATTATCCTTCGACATCCCGACCAGCTTGTAAGTTTTGCGGTCGCAGGTGATCTGGACCCAGTGGTTTTCAAGTAACTTGAAGCGAATTTCTCCGTCGGGTAGCAACCGGACGAGATCCAGAAGCTTCTTGGCTGGAATGGTGCCGGCGCCTTCTTTTTTGATCTTAGCTTCACACGATGTGCGAATGCTAAGTTCAAGGTCAGTGGCGGTGATGGTCAGCCGATTATTTTTCGTCTCACAAAGAAGGTTTGAGAGGATAGGGATCGTGGTCTTGCGCTCGACGACACCTTGAGTTAGCTCAAGCTCCTCGAGTAGGTCGTACTTCTTTACGGTGAATTCCATCTCGGGTGCGGTCCTTGCACTAGTCTCTGGGCTCATTTTTGGTTGCGGCTACTGTACTGCCTTTCCATATTTTAATAAAGTTATAAGAACCGTCGCCGTCTCCGCAACTGTGGATTCTGCGGAAAACATTGTAAGTCGCGAAGCACGCTGACCTTTCCCATTCCGGATCCTTGTGGAAAGCGGCACGTATCGGTGGAGCGAAACAACGCAATGACTGTGATGCCCTAACTCTGAAAGTCTTGCACAATCGATTCACAGTCAAGAACGGCCACTCCACCTCGTTTATCTATGAAGTCTATCCGAATGAATCGAGTAGCCTGTTGATTGTCTTGTTTAAATCTTTGTCTGTCTGGCGAAGCAATTCAATTTTGTTGATCGAATGCAGCACTGTGGTGTGATGCTTGCCGCCGAACTGCTTGCCGATCTCGGGAAGCGAAGCGGTGGTGAGTTGCTTCACGATGAACATGGCAACCTGACGCGGGAAGGCAATCATTTTCGAGTTGCTGCGGACCTTGAGATCCTGCGCGCGCATTCCGAAATGTTCGCCCACGCACTTTTGAATCTGCTCGATGGTGACTTTCTTTTCCTGAGTCTCGATGATGTTCTTGAGCACTTGCTGGGCGGTTGAGTGATTGATCTCGACGCCGGTAAGGGAAGCATAGGCCAGAAGTCGAATCAGCGCGCCTTCCAACTCGCGAATATTCGATTTGATCGAGCGGGCGATAAATTCCGCGACGTCATCGGGCAGATGGACGTGTTCGCTATCCGCCTTCTTCTGCAAGATGGCGATTTTCGTTTCGAGGTCGGGCATCTGAATATCGGCAATCAAGCCCCACTCGAAGCGGGAGCGCAGCCGCTCCTCGATAGACGAAATCTCCTTGGGAGGGCAATCGGAGGAGATCACGATCTGCTTTTGCTGGTCGTGGAGAGCGTTGAAGGTATGGAAAAACTCCTCCTGAGTGCGCTCGGCGCGAGCGATGAATTGAATGTCGTCCACCATGAGGACGTCCATATTGCGAAAGCGGTCGCGAAACGCGGCCATGCGCTCGAAGCGAATCGAGGCGATCACCTCGTTTGTGAACTTCTCCGCGCTCACATAGGTAAGCCGGAGCGCCGGATTGCGGCGTTTGAGCGCATGGCCGATCGCTTGCATCAGATGCGTCTTGCCGAGTCCCACACCGCCATAGAGGAACAGCGGATTGTAGGATTTCGAGGGCTGTTCGGCCACGGCCACGGCTGCGGCGTGCGCAAATTGATTAGAGGAGCCCACGATGAACTTGTCGAACGTGTAGCGGGGGTTGAGCTGATTATTCGATGAATCGAAATCGAGGTTGGCCTGCGGCGAAACGGCCTGGTTCGCCAGAGCAGGCTCAGCATCGGCGCACACGAATTCAAGGATCATTCCGGGACGGCCGATTTCCGTCAAAACCGCTTGCAGAATCTCGCCGTATGTGTCGCTCAGGCGTTTGCGGAAAAGACGGGTAGGGACCCGAATGATCAGGCGAGTATCTTCCACGCGCTCCTGGCGAGTGGGGCGAAACCAGGTAGCGAAACTGTGGGGGTTTACGCGGCGTTCAGTGTGCTGCAGAACCTTGTCCCAGAGGGTCATCGAGAAAATAAGTCCTCAAGCATTTTCCACTGATGTGGAAATGCTGTGGAAATCCCCTTCTTCAATCGGAAAGGGGTTCAGTTGATCGAGTTAACAGGTTCGACTTAGTGGAACGCGCCAGGCCCCAGATCGGATCACGATTCCTTACGTTCACATGCAACCACATCAAATACGCGAGCGGGATTCTGCCTAAATGCGACGTTAGGAGCAAGAGAAAATTTCGGGAATATTCAGGACATGCTCAACAGAAGATTCACAGCTTTTCCACAGCACGGTTTTGCAACGAATAGCACGCCCCGACAGCGCCACCCTCGCGTGAAACGGGCTTCTTGAGCTCGAGGAACAAAGCACGTTGGTTCGAATTTCCACAGGGCGAGTTTCAACAAGGGGTGCCATCATCCATCCATTTCATTAGCCGCTCGAGCCAACGAAGCGGCGGAAGCTGCGACTAGTCCAGGCGGAAATTGAGGCGGTCGATCGAGCGGGCGCGGCCAGCGGATTCGTCCACATCGATGAGCACGGTGTTCATTTGCACGTCACCTTCGGCGACAACGAAACGTGCAGGCAGCGCATCGAGAAAGCGCTTCAGCACGCCTTCTTTCTCCATGCCGATCACGGAATCGTGCGGGCCGGTCATGCCGACGTCGGTGATATAAGCAGTGCCGCCGGGGAGGACGCGAAAATCGGCGGTCGGCACGTGCGTATGCGTGCCGAGAACGGCGGAAACTTTTCCATCGAGATACCAGCCCATGGCCTGTTTTTCGGAGGTGGTTTCGGCGTGCATATCGACGACGACGACCTTTACGTCCGGGGGAATTTTAGCGAGCTCCTCCTCGGCCTTGCGAAAAGGATCGTCGAGGGGGGCCATGAAGGTGCGGCCTTGCAGATTGAGGACGGCGTATCCAATTCCATTCCTGGCGCAGCCGACGAACAGACCCTTTCCAGGCAAGCCATTTGGAAAATTGGCGGGCCGGAGGAGACGCGGCTCATGAGGGAAAAACTCGATAATCTCCCGGCGGTCCCAGATGTGATTACCGCCGGTGATCACCTCGATGCCCGAAGAGAGCAGGTCCTGTGCGATACGCGGCGTTATGCCGAATCCGGAGGCGGAATTTTCGCCGTTGGCGATGCACAGATCGATCTGCCTCTGCGCCAGGATATCCCCAAGGCGGTCGTGCACGATCTTACGCCCGGGCGAGCCGACAATGTCTCCGATAAATAGGATTCTCAATGCAGATTTTTCTTCCAGATTCCCGAGTCGAACCCTTAGTTTCTAGTACGGAGGGGTCCACTTCGCCGTGCGCTGCTAGGCCCTGAACCCCACAAATAGGTGGGTGCCCAGCGCCTGCTTTCAGGCTTTCCCTGCCGGGGTAAATCGGCGGGGACGTGCGCAAGGGCAGGACGACGCGGGCTCCCTGGGATCCAGTGTTGGTTCAATAGGCTTTCGCAACGTCACCTGCGTTGCAGGCCATCTCCGCAGCGATCATTGTAACAGGAAATTCGGGACGAAAAGTTGAGCCGGGATGTGCACGCCTCTGCGTTCACGTTCTTTTTGACGCCGCGCTAGATAAAGCTTGCAGAGGGGCCAACCCTCATAGCAGATTACGATTCGATGGAGATCCCTCTCGAAGGCTGGCGAAGGCGCGCCCTGCTGCTGACGTCTATCGCCGTCGCGGCAATCTTAATTTGGCAAGCCAGCGTCCTGTGGTTGGCGCGGCACCGGCTTGAATCCGGAAACCTGGCGTTGATGATGCGCGGCATAGCGTTGACGCCGGGCGATGGAGCGGGGTGGGATCGCATCGGTCAGCTGCGGCAATCGGATTTTGCGAATTTGAATATCGCCAAGGCCATCGCGGCCTACCGGAACGCGGTCACGGTCGATCCGCGGTCTCCGCATTATTGGCTGGACCTTGCAACCGCGTACGAAGTGGCCGGCGACGATCCGCAGGCACAGGACGCCTACGCTCATGCCAAGGCGGCCTCTCCTCTTTCAGCCGAAGTCGCTTTCTCGTACGGGAATTTTCTCATGCGCGATGGGAATTATCCGGAGGCCTACAAAGAACTTCAGGAGGCGGTCCGCTCCGATCCCAAGCTCCTTCCATTGGCGGTTTCGCGCACTTGGCGCGCGCTTGAGAATGTCGATGGGCTGAATCAGATGCTGCCAGCCACCAGCGACGCTTACGTGCAGGCGGTTGATTTTTTCGCGTCCACCCATCAGATGGCCCCGGCTTTGACGGAGTGGCAGCACCTCATCGCGCTCGGCCAATCGGTGAGCCTCCCGGGCACGTTTCCGTTTCTTGACGAACTGATTCGCGAGGATCGTGCGGATGACGCCCGTCGCGTTTGGCGTGAGGCATTGGCTGCTGCGGGCCTGCCCCACGAGGAGCCGCCCGGGCGTTCCCTGATTTGGAACGGAGACTTCAAACAAGATTTCGCAAATGGGGGGCTGGGCTGGCGATGGAGTCCAGTGCAAGGCGTGGCAATCGATTTCGACGCCGAGCCGGCGCCGGAAGGATCGCGCGCATTGCGGCTCGATTTTGGCGGAGGAAGCAACGTCAACTTGGGAGCGCCTCAGGAGTTTGTTCCGGTTCAGCCCCAAACCACCTACCGTTTCCATGCCTACATGCGTACGGAAGACATCACCACCGAGAGCGGCCTGCGATTTTCGATTATCGATCCAAATCATACCAACGCGGTGGAGGTCATGACGGATAACTTCACCGGAACGCATGTGTGGAGGCCCGTGGATGCCGTCGTGGCCACAGGTGCCCAAACGCACTTCCTGCTGGTTCGGCTCTTTCGAGCTCCGAGCCGGCTTTTCGATAATCAATTGAGCGGGACCGTGCGGATTGCAGGAGTCTCGCTTGTGGAGACCGGCGCCAAAGCGGAGCGGCCACTGCAATGAAGGTGCTGCGTGGCGGATTGCTTATTCTCTTTGCCGGCGCTGTGCTCGCGTTCGGAGCCGTCGACGTATGGTCGCAATCGCTGCTGGAGGCGGGTGCAGCGGCGCTATTCGTTCTCTGGGCTATCCTTGCGATTCGGGATCCCGAGGCGCGGATTCAATGGAGCCCGCTCAATTGGCCTTTGCTGGCACTGATCTCGATCGGGCTAATGCAACTCCTGTTTCGCGGCACCGCGAATCCCTTCTTGACCCGGGTTGAAGTTCTGAAGTTCGCGGCGTACTTCCTGCTCTTTTTTTTGACGGCGCAGGCCTTTCGAACTCGCCCGGATTTCTGGCTGCTAGCCTGGTTCCTTATGCTGCTGTGCTTCGCGGTTTCGCTGCAAGGAATCACGCAGCACTTCACATCTTCCGGTGACATTTATTGGACGGATGCTTTCAACATCCAAACCGCCTTTTTTGGGCCCTACGTAAACCGCAATCACTTTGCGGGCTTCGTGGAATTGACGCTGCCGACCGGATTGGCGGTCATGGCATTTCGCTGCGTGCGCCGCGATATCGTGCCGCTGGTAGTGCTGCTATCGATTGTTCCGATCAGCGCCCTCGTACTTTCCGGTTCACGTTCCGGCATTGTCGGGTTCGTTTTCGAGATTGCCGTCCTTGCATTACTGGTAAGGAACCGAAGTGCGGCACGCTGGAAGGCGCCGCGGATAATCGCTGCAGGTGTGGTAGCGCTGATCGCGCTGGCGCTCGTCGCATGGGTAGGAGCGGGGCTGGCGATCCAGAGATTTTCGCTTCTCAGCGTGCACGACCTCCCGCTCGGCCGCCGCACGTCGATGGCTCGAGGCGCCGCTCACATTTTCCGCGACTATCCGCTGAAGGGATGCGGCCTCGGAACCATGGTGGATGTCTACCCACGCTATGAAACCGTTTATGATGGACGGCTGGTCGACCACGTCCACAACGATTACATGGAGGGTTTGGCCGAGACAGGCCTTCTAGGCGGATTATGCGGAGTGTTTTTTCTGTGGGAGTTCTATCGCGAGTCGCGAAAGGCTTTCCAGGCCCAGCAGGCTCATCTATCCCTGGCGCTTCATGCCGCAGGAATCGCGGCGGTAGCCGGCCTTTTGTTCCATAGCCTTGTGGATTTCAACTTGCACATCCCGGCCAACGCACTGCTATTTCTGCTGCAAGTCTTTATCGCGACATCGCCGCCCTTGCCGCCCAGAGCGTCGCGCCTCCGCCACTCGAAAGCTCGAAGGGAAGTTTCCGCAGTCTAAAGAGGACGATCGGCTCACACTACTGCACAGGGTCGAAACCGGCCATCAGGAATTTGCGAGGTCGCCCCCATAGCGACTCAACTCAATGCCACTGCCGACTGGCAAGAGCACCGAATCGATCTTGGGATGAGACCGCGCGTGCCTTCGATACTTCAGTGCTTCGGGCAAGTACTCTTCTGGGCGGAGCATATTATCGGCCACCACGATAGCGCCCGGATTGAGTTTCGGATAAAACAGATCAAAGCACGAAACGTAAAGGTCCTTCCACAGATCGAGAAGCACGAAGTCGAATGGACCATCAAGCGAGGCGATCGTTTTCAGCGCGTCTCCGAGGAAAAATTCTACCTGCCCATCGAGGCCTGCCTTGGCGATCATCGCGCGCGCGTATTGTTGTTTCGACGAATTGATTTCCAGGCTGAACACCGTGCCGCCGGTCTTGCGGGCTGCCTCCGCGAGCCAAAGGGTGGAATACCCGTATGAGCTCCCAAGCTCGAGGATCCGTCGCGCCCCCGCACCCTTCGCGAGTATGTTCAGAAGCCGCCCTGTATCGTGTCCGACCGAAAGCATGAACTCATCGCGCCGGCTTCGCCATTCGTCCTCGGACATCTGCATGATGTGCGGGGATTCCTTGGCTGCACGCGCTTCGTATTCGGAGAGGATCCCCTGGATTTTCTGATCCATCGATGCGTCTCCCGGACTCTTTAGCTTGCGTTATGTAATTGGGCTATCACGGCTCAATCGTAAGAACTTCAGGGGAGGGCCGCGGTGAATAAAGTTTTTCGACGATATTCTTTCGGCGATCCAGCACCGCCCGCTGGTTGAACGATCCCTTATCCGTGATCTCACCGGCATCGAGCGACGGCGGTTCCTCCGCCAGGATGGCGCGAGCCACTCGGTTAGAGCTGCCTGTCGATTCGCTCGCAAGCGATTTCAGCAGAGATAGAAATTTACCGCGCACCGCATCGTGGCGCAGCGTATCCGCCGCGGCAGCATCGGCCGGCAAATCGGCGCACAGCGAGCGGCACGCATCCAGATCGGGAAAGATCAGCGCGGCTACGTAGTCGCGATCCAGTCCCGCAATCACTACGTCTCGCACCAATGGCGCAAAGTGGCCGATAATCTTCGCTCGCAATGGACCAACACTCACCCAAGTTCCATTTCCCAATTTGAAGTCTTCGGCCAAACGCCCGTCGAACAGCAGCCCCTTATTCACGTCACTCGGATCAACAAATCGCACGGCGTCGCCAAACGAGTAAAATCCCTCGTCATCAAAAACTCGACGCGTCAATTCAGGTTCGCGCCAGTAGCCGGGCGTGACATTTGGTCCTCGAACGCGCACTTCCATCTTGCCGCCATGCGGAATGAGTTTTACCTCCACTCCCGGAACGGGTATGCCGATGGTGCCAGCCTGATCCGTCTCCCACGTGGTTTGCATCGCCATGGGAGACGTTTCCGTCGAGCCCAGGCCGGTTGCCATGATCACGCGCTCGCCGCACGTCTCGAGCGCCAGTTCCCGGTAAGCGTCCCATACCGGTTGCGAAAGCCCCGCGCCGGCATAAAACATCATCCCCAGGCGGCGAAAGAAGCTCCCCCGAAGCTCGCGATCCGCGCGCAAGAAGGGCAGCAAATCCTCATAGCCCTTTGGCACGTTGAAATAAACGGTGGTAGAAATCTCACGCAGATTCCGAACGGTTTTCTCGATTGAGCCAGGTCCCGGCTTGCCATCGTCAATATAAAAAGTCCCGCCGTTGTACACCGCGATTCCGACGTCGTGGTTTCCTCCAAAAGTGTGATTCCACGGCAGCCAATCGACAATCACCGGCGGCTCATCCTCCAAAAATCCAAAAATTTGCGCGATCATCTGCTGGTTGCTGCACATCATCCGGTGCGTGTTGATCACCGCTTTCGGCATCGCGGTCGAGCCGGACGTGAAAAGGAATTTTGCCGCCTTATCGGCATCGATCTCCAGGTGCGCCACTTCCACCCCGCGCGTTGGCTTCGTCGCTAAAATCTCCGCAAACAGCGCCGCCTTGCGGTCCTGCGGAGGGTTCGTAGTGGCGACGACTTCCACGTCGCCGCCCAAAACCGTTTCGATGGCCCTGCCGTACCGCCCGCCATCCGATACAAACACAAGCCCCGGCGTAAGAATATTCAGCGTGTGCCGCAGCTTCCCAAAATCCTTTGAAACCAGCGAGTACGGCGGCGAGATCGGCGCCGTCGGAATCCCGACGTGCAATCCGGCCATGGTCAGCAAAAAATGTTCCAGGTCGTTCTCGGAAAGAATCGCCACCGGCCGCTCGACCGAAAGTTTTCGATCCAGCAGTGCCTGCCCAATGCTTAGCACGGACTCGAAAGCCTGCCGGTACGTCAACTCGCGCCACTCGCCACGCGCGTCGCGCTTCGCAATGCAAATTCGATTCGGCGTCTCCGACGCCCAGCGCGCCAGCCGGTCCGTCAGCACCTTTGGATAGGGCTTCAGCTCTTCATCCGGCTTGATCAACAGTGCGCCATCGGCGCGGCGCTCGAGCGAAGCCCCCGAAGTGCGCATTCGCACCTGCCGCACGCCTTGCGCGCGGACCATCTCTCCGGTCGAATGGTTTTTGTCGATCATTATTTCGCACTAAATTTGCAACTGGCTGCTATACAGGAACCGTTTCCCGACATCTTCCCGGGTCCATCGACAAATATTCTCCCACACTTTATTTAGGCGCTCCATGTTCGCGTCTGTGGACGCCTCGCTCGCCGCGGCGGGTAACAAGCGGCTGGAAAAGCACGAAGGCCGGGCTTTCGCCCGGCCTTCGTGGCACTTTTTGGCACTTTAGTGTTTCTAGTTAGACGGAAACGACGCTGCAAACTAGAAGCGTGTTCCGCACAAAGCGTTTCTAGCTAGAACGAAAACTTAGCCGCGAACTGGAACTCCCGAGGGTTGAGCATGGTCCTCGGCAGGCCAAAGGTTCGATTGGGGTTATTCGGAATAAACAAGGTTGTCGGCACGAAACCGGGGCCAAGGCCCGGCGGCAGATCATTGATCGGCGTATTCGCAAGGGACCCGCCCGGTATCACGGTCTGGCCGACGGGACACGCCACGGAACCGGATCCGGCCTGGATGGCGCGGCTGGTAGCATCCCTGTAACCGTGGGGAATCCCGCCGCAAAAGACCGGGGAACCGTAGACCGAGGTCACCTCATCCACGTTTGACCTGTTGAGGATGTTGAAGACATCCATGCTGAGGTCGAGTTTCAGCCCCTCTTTGAGTTGGAAATACCGGCCAAGGTGAAAGTCCCATGAATACAGAGGGTCGCCAACGTAAGTATTTCTAGCGATCATGGTCGCGCAGTTGCTCGCGGAAGTGCAGTGGCCGGTGACCGGCGCGCCACCGACGCGATCCGTTGCGCCTCCGGCGACGTCGTTCAAAGTATTAGCCCCGTAGAAAATCGTGAAGGGCCGCCCGGACTGCAGAGTGACGATGCTGCTGAGCGTGAAATGCCGCAGCCAAGTGTCCTCGGGACCCAGAGCCGTGAAGTTCGTAACCAGGCGATGGCGAGCGTCCTGGTTCGAGTTGGAGCGCTCGTCTTTCAAGTCGAATTGATTCACGGGCAAGTTGATGAACGTGGTGAAGTTTCCGTTGTCGATGGTGTGCGAATACGTGTAGTTGGCGGTGAGGTTGAAGTTCTTCATTCTCTCGATCACCGTCACGGTTCCGCCGTGGTAAACGGAATTGGCCACGTCGTTGTTGTAGTCCTCAAGGCCGGAGCTCATGGTCTGCAAACCGCTAGCAGGACCGGCTCCCTGGAACCATGGGCCCAAACCGGCAAGTGCGCCGGTTCCAAGAGTTGGCGTACCGGAACCGCATTTGGCAAAAGTGCCATTCGCGTTGACCAACCCCGGTACCCAATCCTTAAACCCGAGGAATCCTGGCGCAAGGGGCCAGAGATTCGGATCGGTGGGAGTCGCCGCCTGCGCATTTTCCGTGGTGCCCACCGGGCAAGGGACGTTGATGTTATTTCCGCGAACCAACTTGTGTGCGGCGACGAAGAGATAACCGAGGTTGACGGCCAATCCTCCGCTGAACTGATGGTCAACTTCAAGACTGGCCTGTTCGGCATAAGGAGTCCTGGAGTTATGGTCCATGCCACCCTCGCCAATGCCGCAGGCGAAGGTGGTAGCGCACGTTCCGGCCAGTGAAATAGCAGGGAACGCGCTGTCATAGCCGCCGGTTTGTATAATGGTGGCCGCGTTGGCTGCCGCGCCCGCCGCAGCCGGGAATCCGAAAATCTGGTAGCCCTGCTTGGCCTGTCCCAAATTGGACTGAATATTGGGAAACTCCTGCGGCAGTGTATTGCCCGCGGCACACGCAGCGGCGATGGAAGCCGGCGCATGGTTACCGCATTGGTAGCCGGCGACGACCTTCTGTGTATTCGGGACAAAGAAGAAGGTAAGGTTTTGGCGGTCAAAAAACAGCCCGAATCCTGCGCGGATGACGGTTTTGCTATCGGGTGAATAGGCCAGCCCGATACGCGGCTGCCATCCGTTGTAATCAGGGTTTACATAAGACGCCAAGCCCGACTCGACATCCCACCGCAGACCGTAATTCAGAGTCAGCTTGGGCGTAATGCGCCATTGGTCTTGGGCAAAGCCGCTCCAGTATCCGTGGTCAATCAGGCGGCTGTAGCCGTTAAACAGCGACGGCGGATAGGCATTCGCCCAATTCGAATTGGGGAAGCCAGCCCCGTTGAGGGGATTGGCAGAAGTAATTGTCGGGGCACAAGGAGCCAAGGAGCAAGCGGTAGGGGCCGTCGGGAGCGACACGCCGGCGTAGGTGAACACAACGCCATTATCGCCGGGAACGGGGCATGATGCCGTGGCGGCATCGAGGCCTGTGCCGGCAGTCGGGTAGTTGGCGCCGAAATTCGTATTGAAGTATTCGGCGAAAACCGCCAAGCAGGCCGCGGCATTGGTTCCCCCGGTTGGCACCAGCATCCGCACGGGCATGAAGCCGGGGAAATTTACCAGACTGGATACGTAGTTGCCGTCGGCTCCGAATTTCGCCACGTGGTTACCCTTGACCCACGACACGGAATCCGAAACTTGGACGCGGGTTTCATAGAGCCTGTCATTGGTTCCAAAGTTGTGGCCCAGTTCGAGGTCGTTCAAGATGCTGAAATCCGGCTGGCCGGTGGAGCCCGTGAAATTGTAATGCCGGCGCGCATATTGCACGAGCACGGTGTTAACTAAGTTGGGCCTGAGCACTGAATCGATCGTGCCAACGACAGCTTGATCGCGAATAAAAAGATTGCGTCCTCCGCTCGGGACACCGATGCCGCCGCCATCGAGCGTCTGGCCGACTAGCTCGCCGGAGTTGCGGGAATCCTCCACGTTGTAGCGAATCGCCAGCCGGTTATTCGAGTTCAATTGATGATCGAGCCTTGCAAATCCGAAGTCGTCGTCGGTGGTCTTCACGAATTTATCGAGGAAACCGGCCGCCTGAGCCTGGGTGATGTTCGCCGGATTGCCGGCGAAGCCGGGAAGACACGCGTTGAGGCCCGCACTGCAGCCCTCCGGAGCGAGTCCCATCAGTGCTTTGGCCTGGTCGATCACGAGTACGTTGTTGACGAGGTCGGGAGGAAACAGAGGGGACTCGGCGTGTCGCTTGCCTTCATAGTTCATGAAGAAAAAGGTCTTGTCCTTAACAATGGGGCCCCCGAGAGTCGCGCCGAACTGATTCTGCCTGTAGGCCTTGGGCAGAAGAGTTGACTGCAACCCCGGCTCGGGTTTCTGCAGAAGGTTGCGCGAGTTCAGAGCATCGTTTTGGAGATATTCGTAGACGGAACCGTGGAAATTATTGGTGCCCGACTTGGTGATGATGTTGACGATTCCGCCGAGCGCCCGGCCAGATTCAGCACCGAAGCTGTTGTTCACTACGCGGAATTCCTGCACCGATTCCTGAGGAGGCGTGGAGCGCTGGACGCCGCTGGCCGCATTGACAAAATCCGCGCCGTCCACGGTGATTTCGTTGCTGAAGGAGCGCATGCCGCCGAAGGAGATTTGTGTCGTCTCATACTCGGTAAAAGAGGTTCCCAGGCTGGTGCGGCTGGTGGCGACGCCGGGCGTCAAGAGCGCGAAATCGGTGAAGAGGCGCCCGTTGATGGGCAGGGATTGGATCTCCTGCGTCCCGACGACCTGGCTGATTTCGGTCTTGGTCGGCTCAATGGTCTGCGCTTCGGTGGTGACGACAACGCGTTCGCCTTGGGAAGCTAGCTGGAGAGCGGCATTGACCGTAGCGGTTTCGCCGACGGTGAGGACGATGCCGGTTTGGGTGTAATTCGCGAAGCCGCTGACGGAAGTCTTCAACTCATAGGTTCCCGGCGTCACGCTTGCGAAGACGTAATAGCCAGAGTCATTCGTGGTGGCCGTGGAAGTCGTGTTCGTAGCGACATTGCGCAGATCAATCGTCGCGCCCGAGACAGCGCCGCCGCTAGGATCCGTTACGGTACCGTTCAATTGAGCGGTGGCCACGCCCTGTGCGAAGACAGAATTGGCGCACCCGAAAACGACCGCGATTGCAAGGAAAACCAGCAGAACCGAACGTCCCCTCATAAGCCATCCCCCTCGAGTGAAGCATGAAAATCGATTAGCGAAACCCACCCATTCAGGCCAATATCAGACACTTCCAATTGATGCATGTGTAGCGCCCATGGCGGGCTTTGTCAAGGGTTTCATTGGATTTGTGTGCGAGAAAATGGCCAAACCGCTTTTGACGAACGGCGGGGCCATCTCCGGGTGCCAATTCGGGAAATGTTAGCGAAACGCATTGAGGAGGTGAATTGAAAGCTGCCATTCGAGGCCTGATCACCTAAGAATTTGACTTCGAGCGAGCCCAAAATAGGAGCGGCGGTGGCATGACGAAATTCGCAGCACTCGGCTTCTGAGGTGCCGTCGGTGGAAACAGATCGCACGGCGGACGCATCTTCCGCCAAGGTGATTGCCGAACTCGGAGGGAGCAAAATCACGGCTGCATAGTATCGAAAACTTCGGGACGCTGTCTAGTTCTTTGGTGTGCGGGCGGCGCTAGGAGCATTGAGGGAACTTGGAATCAAAAGGAAACCGTGCGGCGCAGACGGACGGACCTTCCGCCCGAGCATTTTTCGCGGGGGTAGGAGGCCAGGCGCCTGCGTAGGCAGCTTCGCAGTGATTGCAAGCTAGATGGCGGGGATCTGGGACGTACTCCAACCGCCGCCAAGAGCCTTGATGAGGAGAACGCTTGCGACGAGGCTGCGAGTGCGAACGTCGACGGCGGCGCGCTCGTCGCCGAGGGCGGCGCTCTGAGCGGTGGTTACTTCGAGGTAGTTGGCGACGCCTCCTTTGTAACGGCTGTTGGAGAGATCGAGAGAGTGCTGTGCGGCGGCGACCGCGGCGTCCTGGGTCTTGGTTTCGCTATCGAGAATACGCAAGGCGGCCAGATTATCCTCGACCTCTTGGAAGGCGGTCAAGGTTGTCTGCCGGTAGCTGTCGACGAAATTGTCATAAGAGGCGCGGGCTTCCTCGGTGACACCGCGGCGCTGGCCGCCATCGAAAATCAGCTCGGCGGCCGATCCCGCAAGGGACCAGAATCCGCTGGGCCCGTCGAGGAGATTGCCGATTCGAGCGCTCTCAAAACCGCCTGCTCCGGTGATTGAGATGGATGGAAAATAAGCGGCGCGAGCGACGCCGATCTGCGCGTTAGCCTCCTGAACGCGCCTTTCGGCGGCGGCTACATCGGGGCGGCGCTCCAGCAATTCGGACGGCAGACCGACGGGAATCGGCGGAGGAGCGTAGGAGAGGGGCAGAGGCTCCTGACTGAATTCGTAGCTGGTCTTGCCAATCAGAACGGCGATGGCGTGCTCGAAAGCGGCGCGCTGAACGGCGACGTCCTCAGCCTCCGCGCGAGTGGTTTCGAGCTGAGTTTGCGCCTGTGCCACATCGACATCGGACGCGATGCCGCCCTGATAACGGCTGCGAGTCAGTTCGAGAGCGCGTTCGTAGGAAGTGACTGTGGAGTTCAGGAGCTGCTGTTCTGAATCGAGGCCGCGCAATTGGAAATAGTCGAGAGCGAGCTCGGCATGGAGGCTCAGGTCTGTGCTGGCCAGATCGGCGGCTGTGGCCTGCGCTTCGGAACGAGCTGCTTCAACAGTGCGGCGGACCCGGCCCCAGACGTCCGGTTCGTAGGAGGCGTCGATCGGCAGTTGAAAGTCGTTGTAGTTTCTGGGCCCCGTCGTCGAAGCGAGGGGCTTATTCAGGGACGCGGTAGCGCGCGCGACGGAAGCTCCGCCTGTGAGGATGGGGAAAAAAGGGGCACGCGCCACGCGGACGGCGGCGCGAGCCTCGAGAAATTGGGCCTGAGCGGCTTTCAGTGTTTCATTGGAGACGGTGACTTGGCCTTCCAGAGCGTTGAGCTGCGGATCGCCGTAGATTCGCCACCATTGACCCTTGGAAATTTCGTCGTTCGGCTGAGCGGGCATCCAGTTGCCCGTCTCCTTGTACTGAGGGGGAACATCCGCCGCGGGGCGAACGTACTTGGGTCCAACAGTGCATCCGCCGAGCAGGAGCGCCGCGAGGCTTGAAGCTGCCGCCAAGCGGATGCACAGCCGGCGAAAGTTACCGAACCTCTCGCCGAAAACCACGAGCCTACTTTTTCCCGTAGGTAACTCGCCAGATCGAGTTCGAGCCGTCATCCGTCACCATAAGGGAACCATCCGGGGCGACCGCGACTCCAACGGGACGGCCCCAGCAATCTCCCGACGGAGTGAGAAACCCGGTGAGAAAATCCTCGTACGCGCCGGTGGCCTTGCCGTTCTTCATGGGCACGAACACGACTTCATAGCCGGTGCGGACGGAGCGGTTCCACGAACCGTGTTCAGCGCCGAACAGCTGCCCCTGATATTGCTTGGGGAATTGTTTGGCTTCGTAGAAAGTGATGTTCAGCGACGCATCGTGGGGCTCCATAAGCACGTCGGGAACGATGACCTTGTCTTTTAGTTCCGGGTGCTTACCAGGGAAGCGAGGATCGGGATGGCCGCCCGTGTAATACCAGGGCCAACCGTAAAAGCCGCCCTCTTGAACGTGAGTGATGTAATCGGGAGGGAGATTGTCGCCGATTTCGTCGCGCTCATTTACGGAAGTCCACAGCTCGCCGGTGTGAGGATCGACGGCGATTCCCGAGCCATTGCGAATGCCGGAGGCGTAGACTTTGAGATCCTTTCCGTCCTGATTTAGAGCAGTGGGATCGGCGACGAGAATGTCAGCGCGGTGGAATTCCAGCGGATCGGGATCGGCATCGGTTGGCGGTGGCACGTTGCTATGCGAGCCGACGGAGATCCACATCTGCTTGCCGTCGAGCGAGAACGCTACACCCCGAGAGAAGTGGTTGGGCCCCGCGGGAATGTTCGTGACGATAGTTTCCGGGTCGGCGGTTGCAGTCGTGTCGCCTTTGGCGTACGGGAAACGGAGAACCTTGTCCGTGTCGCCCACGTAAAGGTATTTCGGATCAGGGCCCGGAGGATAAAAGGCGAGTCCGAACGGAAGATTGAGCTTTGAAGCGAACACTGACATAGACTGCATCTTGCCGTCGGGGCCCGTGTGGAATACCAGCACTTTGCCCTGATTTTGCGCGGCAACGAAGAAATCGCCGTTCGGCGCCGTGATAATCGTGCGCGGAGAGATCGACTTGCCGTCATCACCCTTCAGGCTTTCGGCATAGAGCGTTACCTTGAAGCCTGCCGGCGCTTGCGGCCAAGCGTCCGCAGGCCTGGGGACGGGGCGCGAGAAAACAGCCGAGGATTTCGTGGCGTAGGGGTCCGGCAGATCCGCTGCCGTAATGTGATGGATGTTACCCGGTGCTTCGCCCTTGAAATCGGTAAACACGCCCGGAGTGCCGGGTTTGGCGTTCGGGTCTACCGGGTGTTCTGGCGGCCGGGCGAACTGCTGGGCGATTGCGCGTTCACTTCGCGCCACAATGAACAATAGCATTGCCAGGCCCACAGCGGTCAGCGTGATTTGATAGAAACGCTTCATTGCTCTTCCCCCCTTAAATTCGAAGCTTCCTAAGTTTGAATTCTACGCGAAGGTGGTCCCCATTCATTCCTGAGAATTTCCCGCCGGCTCATGTTGCGGAATACTTGCGGCGGCGACGACGCGGACGGTTTCACCGGTAACCAGAGAGTCCGGCGGAGTGTCGATGACGGAATCGGCGGCCGAAATGCCGGATACGACTTCGACCTCGTTTCCGAGGTCTCGGCCGAGGGTGATGTCTTTGAGTGCGGCGCGGTTGTTCGCGGCCACGGTGGCCACTTGCAGGCCGTGGGAGCGAAAGATCAAAGTGCTGACGGGCAGAATGAAAGCGGGACTGCCAGAGGGCACTTGCAGGTGGACCTCTGCGTAAGAGCCCGGCAGAAGCTCGCGGGTCGGGTTATCAACGTCCACTTCCACGAGGAGCGTTCGCGACGCGGGGTCGATAGAGTCGGCGGTTCGAACCAGAGTGCCATTGAACTTGCGTCCGGGAAATTCCTGGAAAGTGAGATCGGCCTTGAGCCCGAGCTTGGCGGAGATGGAATCTTGCTGCGGCACGTTGACGTACACGCGCAATCTGCCAAGCGCGGCGATGTGGAACAGCTCCGTGGCGGGCCCGCCCGCTCCCGAATTGATGAGGTGCCCCACGTCTGTATTTCGGGCGGTAATGACGCCGTCAAAGGGCGCGTAGATTTTTTCGAAGGATTGCAACTGCTCGAGGCGCCTCACATTGGAGAGAGCCGAAGCTACCATGGCTTTTTTCGCCTCGAAATCGCCGTTGGCATTGTCAACGTCCTGCTTGGACACCGCATCGGTCTTCAAAAGATCCTGATATCGCGACGCAGTGATTTGGGACAGGCGGTAATTGGCCTGGGCCGTGTTCAAATCAGCGCGAGCTTGATCGAGCTGTTGGTCCACTTCAGGGGTTTCGATATCGGCTAGTAATTGACCCTTCTTCACACGCGTGCCGATATCCGCGTACCAATTTTTGAGGTAACCGTTAGTGCGGGCGTAGATGGGTGAATCGGTGAAGGCCTGGATATTTCCGGGCAGTACGATTTCGGTGCGGGGCGCGCCCAGCTTGGGATGAATTATGGAAACCGACGGAATTGCGAGATCGTAGGTCTCGGTCCGTAGCGCCGCCCGGGCCCGCCATCGGGGTACGACGCCGGCGGCTACGGCGACGGCAACGATGAGCAGGACGATACACGCAACCAGTACACCGTGCTTCGCCGGTCGCGGTGCAGGGGACTGCTTCGGCGGCGACAGCCATTCTCCTTCATTCCGCTCAATCATCCGCTCTTTGCTCTCCAGTATTTATCACAATATAGACGGTTTGCGTCTGGCGTCCGTTTCACGAAGCGGTGGATGCATGCTGATCTTTTTCGTGTCGACCGTGCACAATGCTGAAAACCACGGGGACAAAAAACAGAGTCGCGACAGTCGCAAATAATAGGCCGCCAATAACCGCGCGCCCCAGGGGGGCATTCTGCTCGCCGCCTTCGCCAAGTCCCAGCGCCATGGGAAGCATGCCCATGATCATGGCCAGGGCGGTCATCAGAACAGGGCGGAAGCGCGTGAAACCGGCTTCGAGAGCCGCCTCGCCCGGCAACTTGCCCGCCTCCAAACGTTCCCTCGCGAAGCTGACAACAAGAATGCTGTTGGCGGTGCCGACGCCCATACACATGATGGCACCGGTGAGAGCAGGAACGCTGACGGTGGTGTGTGTGATAAACAAGAACCACACAATCCCGGCCAGCGCAGCGGGGAGGGCCATCAAAATGATGAAGGGATCGAGCCAAGATTGAAAATTCACCACGATCAGCAAGTACACGAGGACGATGGAAAATCCGAGTCCCGAGAGCAGGCCGATGAATGACGAATTCATCGTCTTAATCTGCCCGAGTATGTTGACCTCCGAACCCCGCGGCAGATCTTTCCGGCTGTGATCGATGATGGGCTGGATGTCTCGCGCTACGCCGCCCAAATCCCGGCCGTCCACAGCACCGTAGATATCAATTGCCGGCTCGACGTTATAGTGCGAGACCACGGCCATTTCGGAACTGCGGTTGAAGGAAGCGACACTGCCGAGAATATCCGATTGATTGGTCCCCGGAGCGGTGAGGGGAATATTTTCGAGCTTCTGAAGCGAATCGGTACGGTATTCGGGCGTCTGGGTCGTAATGTTGTAGCTCACGCCGGTTTTGGGATCGAGCCAAAATGTCGGTTGAGTTTGAAAGCTGCCGCTGAGCGAGATCAGAACATTCTGAGCTACATCAAGCGCGCTAAATCCAATTTCCTGAGCCTTGGTCCGATTCATTTCGATGTGAAATTTGGGCTCGTCAAACTTTTGCTGAATGCGGAGATCCACGGTACCTGGAACGAATTTCAATTCGTTTAGCAGGTGATCCGCGAACTGCCGATTGCCGAGAATGTCCCTGCCCAAGATTTGAATGTCGATGGGAGCCGGCAGGCCAAAATTCAGGATCTTTGTGACGATATCGGTCGGCAAGGCATAAAACTCCACTCCGGGGAAATCATGGTTGAGCTTCACGCGCAGCGCGCGGACATAATCGTTCGTCGGCCGATGCTGGGCGGCTAATTCAACCAGGATGTCCGCGTCGCCCGCGCCAATTGGCGCTGAATTGCTGTAAGAAAGATTCAGGCTGCTGTAAGGGAGCCCGATGTTGTCGATGATTGTCTTCAATTCGGATGGAGGAAGCTGCGAACGAATGTCGTTTTCGGCGCGATCGCAAAGCGCCGCCGTCTCTTCAATACGGGTGCCCGTTGGGGCGCGCATATGAAGCGTGAACTCGCCGCTATCGACGCTGGGGAAAAAATCCTCGCCGACCAACGGCAGAAGCGCGAATGACAGAAGGCATGCACCCAAGAAACAAGCGGCGAAAAGCTTGCGGCGCCGGATCGCGCCCTGGAGGATCCGGTGATAGCTTTCCCGGAAGCGGTCAAATCCTTCTTCGAACCTTGCTTGCATCCGAACGAACGGATTGCGGGATTTTTGGGTATCTTCGCGGCGCTGCTCCTCAGTCCGCTCCCGGAGCATATAGCGCGCCATGGTGGGAACGAGTGTGCGCGAGAGCAAATACGATGCCAGCATGGCAAAGACGACCGCTTCCGCGAGAGGGACGAAGAGGTACTTGGCGACGCCGCTGAGAAAAAACATCGGAACGAAGACGATGCAAATAGAAAGAGTGGAAACCAGCGCCGGCATCGCAATCTGTTGGGACCCATCGAGAATGGACTGCACGATCTCTTTACCTTGATCGAGATTCCGGTTGATATTTTCAATAGCCACCGTGGCATCGTCCACCAGGATGCCCACGGCCAAGGCTAAGCCGCCAAGCGTCATGATGTTGATCGTTTGACCGAGAGCACTCAGCACGATGATGGAAGTGAGGACCGAAAGCGGGATCGAGACGGCGATGATCAGCGTGCTGCGCCAGCTTCCGAGAAAAATAAGGATCATCAATCCAGTGAGACAGGCGGCAATCGCGCCTTCGCGCAGGACTCCATCGATCGATGCCTTTACGAAGATCGACTGGTCGGAGAGCGGCTCGATTTTTAACTGAGGAGGCAGGCCCGCTTCGATTTTGGGCAGCATCTTCTTCACGTTGGCGATAATATCGAGCGTCGAAACATCGCCGGATTTCAAAACAGATATCAGTGCCGACCGTTCTCCATCGACGCGCACGATATTCGTCTGCGGCGGATAGCCATCTCGCACATTCGCTACATCGTGAATGTAGATTGTCGAGTTTCCGACCTGCTTTATCGGGAGATCATTGAGTTCCTGAATTGTTTGGGGAGCGCCATTCATATCCACTTGATATTCGTAGGAGCCGATTTTTGCAGTTCCCGCCGGCAAAATCAGATTCTGGGCGTCGACGGCGTTCACCACATCGAGCGGCGAAAGCCCTTTGGCTTGCATCGCTTGCGTATTCAAATCCACCTGAATTTGGCGCTGCTTGCCGCCGTAGGGGTATGGAATCGCGACACCCGGCACGGTGATAAGACCCACGCGCACGAAGTTCTGCCCGAGGTCCCCCAATTGTTGTTCGGTGAGGCCCTGGCCTGAAAGAGCCAATTGCAGAATGGGGACCGTGGAAGCGTTGTATTGAATGATGAACGGGGGGTTCGTCCCCGGCGGCATAGAATGGATGGAGGACTGAGCGATGGCCGTCACCTGCGCGACTGCAATCGATATCTGAACGCCCGGTTGAAAGAACACCTTCACAATCGCACGGCCCGGCAGCGATTGAGATTCAATGTGCTCGATATCGTTCACCGTCGTGGTCAGAGAACGCTCGAAGTTATAGACGATGCGATCCGACACTTCCTCGGGTGAGAGCCCTCCGTAGTTAAAGAGAATACTGACCACAGGTATATCGATATTCGGGAAAATATCGGTGGAAGTTCGCAGGATTGCGGCTGTTCCGACGATCAGCAGCAAAATAGCCGCCACGACGAAGGTATAGGGGCGGCGTAATGCGAGTCTAACAATCCACATTTAAAGGGCTCCTGAAATCGTCCCGGGAAAGACCGCTGCGTGGTTATTCCCGCTGAAATGGCCGAACTCGCCAGCGCTATTATCTCACGCAGCATTCGGAATCGAAATCAGGAGGAGAGCGTTGGAATTGCAGGCGTCTAAAGCGCGGCAGCCCACAATGACTTGACTTTGCAGCGAGGTCCGGTCCCCTACCCGGAATATTGCTTCGTCAAGGACGGAACCGTAGCGGTCGCCGGAGGCACAATGTTCGTGGCTTGCGATGCCACGATCATCCAATGGCCGCCGCGTTTCACTTCGACGCGCGTGAAAATACCGCGGCGCGGCGGCATCGGGCTGCCGTCGGGATTGCGGTCCCCGTGGGAACTGAAGTGTACGTGAACGATCGCGATTTCAGGGGTGAGGAACTTAATGTCAATGTCTTGAGTTTGCCAGATGCTTTCCTTGACCTTGCCCGAGTGAAGAGATTCGAGGCTCCTCGCAAACTCTTCGCGTCCCTTAAACCACTCGCCGGCAAGATTGACAACACCGGCTTCGGGAGCAAACAACGAAGCCATCCCGGCGATATCGTGATGATTCCAGGCTGTCTGCCAGTGCGTCTCAATTTGGCGGATGGCCGCTCGGTCAGCTGGGGTTCCAGCTTGCGCGTGAACGGCCGTGACAAGTAGGAAAAAAGCGAGTGCCAAGAACCAGGATCTTTTCCTCATGGGATCCTCCCTTCTGCAGCGGAGGGATTCTTGCCGGACACCGCGCGAGAGTCAAGAAACTCCTCGCTTCGGCGGGGAATTGTGAAGTTGCCGCAAGGAGGGGGCGCGTCACAATTCGGTGCAAAAGAGTTTTAATGCAAACCCGACCAGTCGTCGGCGAGCAGAATGGAATTGCTGGGATTCGAGGGATCGTATTTCACACTAGCAGTCTGGCCGGACGTGATGCGAGATAGATGCAATCGCTCCTCGAGCCCGGTGATATCCTGTGCCGTTTCGTACGTTACGCCGGAAATCGCATAGGTGTAATAAAGCAGTTTTTCGGGGCTGCCCGCATGCGCGAGGTCCTGTCGTTTGGTTAGAAAGCTGATCTGACGGCTGCCACCTTTTTCCTTGCTGGCGCTCGGGTGTCCGGAATTCGCCGCGCCGCTATGGTCGACAATCTCCAACACCTGGCCTTCGACGATTCTCCCGATCCGGTTGAGGTAAGCGCGACGCTGATATTCGAGATCGTTGGGAGTCGCCGGCTTGCGGCGCACCCAAAACACGACGAGTATTCCTGCGAGGACGGCGAGACCGGCCGCCGGAACCAAATTATTCCAGTCGCTTAGAAGTTCTCTCAAGGAGAGGGATTACTCTCAAGGCCGCCGACAGAACCCACATTGAATTGGCGGCGATATAAGTTCAGTGCCGCCTACAAATCTATACGCAAATGATTTCCGCCCCGGATAGCAAACTGCGATTGGTTTCCTGAGAGTTACGGCATGGCGCCCAGAGGTCTTTCTGGTGCGTAAGCCAGGCTTACCACGCTACGAATTTTGCGGGCCAGTTACGGTGTTGCGGAGCGTTCCGATACCGCCTACTCGGACTTCCACCACATCACCGGGCGCCAGAGGTCCCACACCGGCTGGGGTCCCAGTGGAAATAACATCGCCCGGCTCGAGCGTCATCACCTGGGTGACAAATCGAGTTACGACGTCCATCGAGAAGATCATTTCATCCAGACGCGCCGACTGCTTGCCGGCACCGTTGACGAAGGTTTCGACTTTCGCATCGGAGGGAGGCCGGTCAGTTTCCAGCACGGGACCAAACGGGCAAAAGGTATCGAAGCCCTTACCACGCGTGAATTGCACGTCCAGTTTTTGCAGATCGCGCGCGGTGACGTCATTCAGGCAGGTGTAGCCGGCGATATAGGGGCGTGGATCGTCGCCATCGCCGAGGTGCGAGCATCGCCGGCCGATGACGATCGCAATCTCGCCTTCGTGATCGACTCGCTTCGAGATGCGCGGAAGCACGATGGGCTCTTCCGGAGCGATAATTGCGGATGGCGGCTTCAAAAAAATCAATGGCTCCTTCGGCGCAACACTGCCCATCTCAGCGATATGCTCCTGATAATTTCTACCGACGCAGACAATCTTGGTGGGGTGCGAGGGCGGCAGAAATCTCACATCGGCTCGCTTCCACTGGCGCCCTGTTGGCTCGCGCGGGCCCCATAGTTCTCCCGAAATCTCACGAATTGTGTCACCTTCCAGGATACCGGCATGCGATTGGAGATAAGCCTCGTGGGCGGACCAGCGCGGCTGCTTCTTCGCGGAATCGAACGGTTGGAATCGGCAGAGTTTCATCGAATGTGGCGGGCTGCCTCGCGAACGGGCTTGCGGACCGGTGCAATCGGATGACGGCGCGCATGAATAGCCATTTCCATCACCCATGATCCGACGGCGAAGAGCCCGTAGAGAAAGATTCCTTCCATGAGCACCAGGAGGGGACTGTGCCGCAGCGAGTCAAAGAGATTGTGAAAAACCATTCCTGCCGCCTCATAAGTGGCGGCAAACAGAACCCAGGCAATGGTGGCCGATGCAAACATGCGGATCGGCCGGTTCCAGAAGCGTGCTATCGGAACCAGCATAAAAAGCAGGAACAGGCCGTAGGCGGCGGCATTCCGCTCGAGAGCGTACGGTTCCAGGCTCGCTATCCGATTCGCCGCAACCAACGCCACCCACATCACGATGATGAGCAAAGCGCCGGTGTAAATTCCGGTTCGGAGTATCGGCCCGCGAGCGCCCGGCTCGGAGCTTAAGTTTTCGGTCAAAGCTGCGTCTCTCATGGCGTAGAGCGTCTTTCGGCGGGCACGTCGCCGGAGACAGCCGGGCTGGAAGCGCTCTCGTTTCCAGAGCTGTCAACGGCAGTCACGGTGTAGAAGTAGACGTGGCCGGACTGCACATTCATATCGCGAAAAGCTGGCGTAAGCAACAGTTCCATGTTGAGCCGCGTTGGCGGGACACCGGCCTGCTCCGTTCTATAGACGTTATATCCTGCGAGGTCGGTTTCAGGACTGATGGCCCATGATAGTTCGATATGCGCCGGAACGTTGCCCTGCACCGGCACCAGAGCCGCGATCAATCCCTGCGGAGCCGCAGGGGGAAAGGTGTCACGCGGCGTGATGATCGTGAGATTCGAGTCTGCGGACTCGAGCGTTTCGGCGGGATATTGCGCGAAGCTGCGCACCGAGTAAACGTAGGTAGCGCCGAAATTGAATTGGCTGTCGCGGAAGGATTGCGAACCTGGAGGCATTTCTCCGATTCGAGCGAGTGACGATTTCAGAAGCGGGTTCTCCGGCGTTGCGGTTGCGGCGGCCTCGGCTCGATAGACGCGGTACCCGGCAATTGTTGGCGTGGCGTCCATGAGTGGTTTGGGGGGCGTCCAAGCAAGCACGATGGCCGCAGGCGTCACATCGGCTTTCAGGTCGTCGATCGCCCCGGGTGCGGGCTGGACGCTTACAGCCGCCGCATTCGAATTCGCCGACGGTTTTCTCGGCGAAGCGAGTGTGCGAACCACGTAGACGGCCGCGGTCCCTGTGTGCCGCGCAAAATCCTCGGGAGTCAGCGCGTCTGCGTAGCGCACGCTACCCTGATCGGAATAGCGGTCCGTCATGGATCCTGGAATTGTAATTCGCAGCGTTGGAATTGCTGGGGCGTGCGAAGGCGCGCGACCAGCACCGGGAGGCGGCTCAAAATCGCGGTAGATTTCGATCGTCAACGGAGCGCTGAGGGGTCGGTGATCCATCGCTTCATTCGGCAGCGTGAATGAAAGGGACACATCATTGCCCGACCTGGTGGCCGTGAGATCGTTTACAGGTTGTGGAACGGGTGGCCTTCGCTCATACGGTTCGCCCGGCGAAGCGCAGCCGGCGATGAAGAAAGAAAATAGAAAAACCGAGAACAGAATGCAGAAAGTCGGGAATGGGTCTGACGCCGCGCTGCAGGAAGCCTCCACGGCGCGCGCCCATTTTCTATTTTTCATTAGGCGTTTTACAAAATGTAGCGGCTTAGGTCCTGATCCTTGACGATATCCGCGAGCTGCTTTTGAATATATGGAGCGTCCAGCTTGATGGTCTTCTTTTTCATTTCCGGCGCCTCGAAAGAAATTTCTTCGAGCACTTTTTCGAGGATGGTGTGCAGACGCCGTGCGCCAATATTCTCCGTCTGCTCATTGACGCGTGCCGCAAACCGGGCGATCGAGGCCACCGCGTCTTCCGTGAACGAGAGTTTAAGCCCCTCAGTATCCAGCAAGGCGATGTATTGCTTAATCAGGGCATTCTTCGGCTCGGTCAGTATGCGGACAAAATCAGCCTCGGAAAGGGAGCCCAGCTCCACGCGAATCGGGAAGCGTCCTTGCAACTCTGGGATCAGGTCCGAGGGCTTCGCGGTGTGAAACGCCCCGGCCGCGATGAAGAGGATGTGATCCGTGCGCACCATTCCGTACCGCGTGTTCACCGTGGTTCCTTCGACGATGGGAAGAATGTCGCGCTGCACGCCTTCGCGAGAGACGTCTGGCCCGTGGCCGGACTCGCGGCCCGCAATTTTGTCCACTTCATCGATGAAAAGGATGCCCATCTGTTCGACGCGGTCGACCGCGATTCGCGTCACCTGATCCATGTCGATCAGCCGATTTTCTTCCTCTTGAATCAGGTAATCGAAAGCCTCTGAGACGGTCATCTTGCGCTTCTTTTTTTGCTGGCCGAACATGCCGGAGAGCATGTCCTTTACATTGATATCCATTTCTTCGACGCCCTGGTTGGTGATGATTTCAAACGAAGGCATCGAACGCTCGCGGACCTCAACCTCCACCAGCCGTTGATCGAGCTTCCCTTCGCGGAGCTGCGCGCGCATTTTGTCGCGCGTGCGTTGGGCCTGCTCGCGGCGCTGTGCTTCCGCAGCCGGGCCTGCATCCGACGGCATGGGCGACGATGGCAGCAAGAGGTCGAGCAGGCGTTCTTCCGCGGATTGCTCTGCACGTTCGGCCACCTCATCAAGCTTCTCTTCGCGGACCATATCGATTGAGGTTTCCACCAAATCGCGCACCATGGATTCAACGTCCCGTCCGACGTAGCCCACTTCGGTATATTTCGAGGCTTCCACCTTCACGAAGGGACAGCCGGCCAGGCGCGCCAGACGCCGGGCGATTTCGGTCTTGCCCACTCCGGTCGGCCCGATCATCAGGATATTCTTGGGAAGGATCTCTTCCGCGAGTTCTGGCTGCAGCTTTTGACGGCGCACGCGGTTGCGCAGCGCAATGGCGACCGCCTTTTTCGCCGCATTCTGTCCTACAATGTATTTATCCAGTTCCACCACGATTTCTCGCGGCGTTAACTCGTCGAAAGAAGGAAGCGCTTCGGCCTCCGCGGGCTGCTGTTCTCCGGTCAAGTAGATCACCATGTCTTTCTCCGGCTTGCCGCCGCTCATAACTCTTCGATACTGAAATTGGCGTTCGTGAAGATGCAGATATCACTCGCGATGCGCATCGCTTCCTGCGCGATGTCTTTCGCGGCCATCTTGGTATGTTTTGCCAGAGCGCGGGCGGCGGCGAGCGCATAGGGACCGCCGGACCCAATCGCGCAGATGCCGTCATCCGGTTCGATCACATCGCCGTTGCCGGAAAGCAGGAACGTGCCCTTCGCGTCCGCCACGATTAAGAGAGCATCCAGATGGCGCAAGGAACGGTCCGTGCGCCATTCCTTAGCCAATTCAACCGCGGCTCGCGCCAGGTTCCCATGGTATTCCTGCAGCTTGTTTTCGAAGCGCGCAAAAAGCGACAGAGCATCCGCTGTGCTGCCCGCGAATCCCGCCAGGATTTTGTCGCCATAGAGTCGCCGCGTCTTTTTGGCGCTATGCTTAATCACGCCCTCGCCCAGCGTGACCTGTCCGTCCGCGGCGAGTACAACCTTGGTATCCTTGCGCACGCACAACACCGTGGTGCTGCGTATCCGCGTCGATTTCTTCCGTATCCGCATCACGCGATTATACCTTCGCCGCGTGCAATCGGCGAATCGCACTGAAAATGAATTGACGAGATTCGGCCTCGGTAGGCTCGTGCAGTATCTATTCTGAGGAAGAAGAGGAGGATGAACTTCTGCCCGGTTTTTCGTCCTGCTTCTCGTCCTTCTTCTTCTGCTTTGCTTCCTTCTCTCTTTCTTTCTTTCCTACCTGAGCCCAGCGCTGATCCAAGGATTCCTTTGTGAAGAGTTCATCGGAAAGGTTGGTGTTGTAGTCGCATTTGTCGAAAAATGCTTGGAACAACTTTATACCGTTCCGCTCGCGCGTTAGTTGAAGGGCGGTCTGGATGCCTCCCTGCGGATGGTAATTCGCAAAGTAGTCGATCTCTTCGCTCTTCATCTGCGTTTTTGGGTTCCGTGTTTCCGCCACTTCCCGAATAGGCAAGTGAGTGCTGTCCGCGAACGCAATGCGAATCGTTTGATTGTCGCTATCGACCAGTTCGACCCATTTGGCCTGTCTCAGATCCACGGTGTCCGAGCCGCCATAACGCAGAGTCATGCCCGCCTCGTGAATTCTGTGGCGCAGGATGTTATCGATGTCTCTTTTGATGCCTTCCTTAAAGTCCTCCATGTCCGCTCGGGGAGCGTTGGAAACGCCGCCGCGGTCAAGCTCCCATCCTTGATCGCCGTTGTAGACGGAGATGATATTGCGCTTGGGCAAATTCTCCTGGCGCTCCCTAAGAGGGGGTTGCTGGTAGTCGATGAAGTGCCCGAAGCCCGTAAGTTCACCCGAGTGATCGAACTGGCCGAGCCTGCCGGTGCAGGTCACGTCCCGGACGTTCAGGTACGCATCACCGCCAAGCGCTTGTATGGCTTCCGCCAGAATCTGCTTGGCTTTCGCGGCGCTTTGCTCGGGCATCAAAAACTGGTCATCCTGAGCGGACGCCTTTGGCTGAACGGTGGTCCACGCCATCGCCAGCATGACCGCCGCCGTAATCGCTGCTTTCCTTATCCGCACGGAAATAACCCTCCGTTGACATCAATTACTTCGCGCTGGTGCGCAAAAACCTGCCGGTTTCTTTGTATCCACCATCCTGCCGAGATCGGCGTAAACGATTCGATGCGCGTACCATGCTTTTGGGTCTCCTGCTCACTTGACGAGCTTTATCGCGTTCGCGATTGCTTCTTGGGCATTTGCTACAGTGCGGCGGGCGCTTTCCGCATTGCCGCCTCTTTCACCAAGTTGCCAAACAACGACTGCGTCAGCGGATCCGATTCCATCATACGCTCCGGGTGCCACTGCACTCCTACCACCCAATTTTCATCGCCCGTCCATTCGACGGCCTCGACCACCCCATCCGGCGCTCGCGCCGTGATCCGCAAGTTGCGTCCCAGCATCAGGATCGCCTGGTGATGGGAGCTGTTGACGACCATTTCCTGCGCACCCGCCATCCTGCTGATCCGCGATTCAGTCTCGATGGCGACGACATGATGCACATCAGGAGCGCCCTCTTTGTCATCCGAGTGCACAATCTTTGTTCCGATCTCGCTGGGCACATCTTGAATCAACGTGCCGGACATGAAAACGTTCAGGCTTTGGATTCCGTAACAGATCGCCAGCACCGGTTTCCGGGCCGCGAAGCAGTCTTCCAGAAGTGCGAAATCGATTCTTTCCCTGTCATCGTCTGTCTTAGCGCATTTGATGTGCCTAGGCGCGCCATATCGAGAAGGCTCGACGTCCGCGGGGCTCCCGGTTAAGACAACGCCGTCAATAGAGGATGCCAAGCCGGCCAGGGCGTAACGTGATGCGGCCAGCGAAATCGGCACAGGGTGCCCACCCGCTCTCCGCACTGCCGCCAAGTATTTCTCAATCTTATTAGTCCCGCTGGCAACTTCTTCTTCTCGTGTCCGGTAGGGAACGCCAATACGAGGTGCCTGGTTTTTGTGGTCCATGATTTGCAAAATCGTACCATCGCGATCCTAGCCCAGCAATATTAGCGGCGCCTGGCCCAATAGGCGCGCAGATCGCCGACAAGGTAAAGGGAGCCCGTCGCGAAAATCGCGTCATTGGGAGACGCCATCTCAATCGCATGCTCCAGAGCCTTAGCGGGATCGGCAATCACGGTTGCCTTCCTCGCAAGATGCGCCGCCATTTCGCCCAGCACGGGCGCGGAAATCGCTCGGGGCTGCACGGGCTCGGTAAGCACCACGAAATCCGCAGCCGGGAACAGTAACCCGGCGATCTCGTCTACAGCTTTGTCGCGCATGGCGCCATAAACCAGCACAATGCGCCGGCCCGCGAAATTCTCCTCCCAGAATTTCAGGAGTTCCTTAGCTCCGGCAGGATTATGCGTGCCGTCCAGATAGACGGCGGGCCGTTCGCTCAGACGCTCGAGACGCCCGGGCCATCGAGCTGTCCGGATACCGCGTTCGATGGCTTCCTGCGTAATAGAAAAGCCGCGGGTCGCAAGCAAACGCGCGGCCGTCGCCGCCGCAAGCGCATTGCGTATTTGAAACCGCCCGGCCAGCGGCGGAGCGATCGAGAAACGCTCTTGAGATTCTTTCGCCGTAACTGTTGCGCGGTAAAGGCCGCCGGAGTCCTCGACCGAGTCGATGCGCCACGCCTCGTCAATCTCCACTAACCGTGCTCGCATTTCCTCGCAGCGTTGCGCGATCACGGCGCGCGCCTCCGCTCTTTCCGCCGAACTAACAACCGGCGCGCCAGCCTTGACGATGCCGGCTTTTTCCCCGGCGATCTCTCGTATGGAGTGGCCTAGAAAACTCTCGTGGTCGAAATCAATCGAAGTGATGATCGCAACCTCCGGCCGAACAATGTTGGTCGAATCCAGCCGGCCGCCCAAGCCAACTTCATACACCGCGAATTCCACACCGCCTTCGGCAAACGCCACGAATGTCAGAGCCGTGATGCACTCGAAATAGGTCGGATGGGCGGAGAGCTGGCCGCTGGCCAAGAGGGCTTCGATTGCGGCGTGAACGCGCGTCCATGCGGCGGCGAACGCCTCATCGGAAATATCTGCGCCGTCAATTCGAATGCGCTCGTTGATTCGTTCGAGGTGTGGAGACGTGTAGAGGCCGCTGCGAATGCCGGCTGCACCAAGGATCGAATCGAGCATCGCGGCCGTGGAACCCTTGCCGTTCGTTCCGGCAATGTGAAAGCAGGGAATGCGAAGGTGCGGGTTGCCCAGCGCTTCGGAAAGCGCCGCTATATTCGCCAAGCCGAACTTCTGGACGCGGGCCTGCTGCGGCGATGCCAGCTCGCGCCCCAGAGCCAGCAGCGCGCGGACGGATTCGTCATACGTCATCGGGAATCGAGGAAAAAGCGGAGCGCCCGCGCGATGTAAGACTTCAATTCCTTGCGAGGCACGATGGCATCGAGAAAACCGTGCTCCAGCAGAAATTCGGCCGTCTGAAAACCTTCTGGCAATTTTTGCCGGATGGTCTGCTCGATCACTCGCGGCCCCGCAAAGCCGATCATCGCGCCCGGCTCGGCAATGTTGAGATCACCCAGCATCGCGAAGCTGGCGCTCACGCCTCCAGTGGTCGGATCGGTGAGCACGGAAATAAAAGGCACGCGCGAATCATCGAGCCGGGCCAGTGCGGACGATACTTTGGCAAGCTGCATGAGGCTGACTGCGCCCTCCATCATTCGCGCGCCCGCCGAACAAGACACGATGATCAGCGGTTGCCTCTCGGCCACGGAGCGTTCGATGGCGCGCGCCACTTTTTCGCCCACCACCGCACCCATCGATCCACCGATGAACCCAAACTCCATCGAGCAGCAGATCACGGGCCTGCCGCAGAGCATTCCCTGCACAGTCAGAATTGCGTCCATCATCCCCAGTTTTTCTTGTGCCTCGGCTAGACGCTGCGAGTACGGTTTCGTGTCGGTGAAATGCAGAGGATCACTAGATGCGAGTTCGGCGTCATGTTCGGTCCATTGCGCGTCATCGAGCAACAATTCCAGGCGACGCCGCGCCGATAGGCGAAAATGGTGATCGCACTTCGGGCAAAGCTCCCAGTTTGCTTCCAAATCCTTTTTCCAGATGGTGGCGCGACAGCCGTTGCACTTGATCCAAAGACCCTCCGTGCGGACGCGTCGCTCGTCCACTGGCGTCGGATTCTCAATCGCGCTCTTTTCGCGCTTGAACCAGGTCATGGTTAGACGTGCACCCCCGCCGCTCGCACCCTAATAATCGATCCCGCGTTGCGCTAGGATGCCCTTCGTGTAGGGGTGCTTCACTTCCCTCATTTCCGTCACCAGATCGGCCGCCTCGACCAGCCTAGGATGCGCGTTTCGCCCCGTGCAAATCACATGCACACGCTCCGGACGCTTGGTGAGCGATTCGACCACACGCTCCGCGTCCAACATTTTATAACTGATCACATAGTTGATCTCATCCAGCACTACCAGATCGTATTTCTCGCCGTAAATCTGCTCTCGCCCGTAGTTCCAGGCCTCTTCGCACATGCGCAGGTCTTCTGGGTCCGTTTCCGCGCCGCCCACCTTCACGAACCCGCGCCCCATCGGACGAATTTCAAACCTGTCGTCGCCCAGCATTTTGGCGGCGTCCAGTTCGCCGTAATGCCAGGAACCCTTGATGAACTGCACCATCAACACCCGCAGTCCCTGCCCAACCGCGCGGAAGGAAGTCCCCAGAGCGCAGGTCGTTTTACCTTTGCCCGGCCCGGTGTAAACAATCAGAAGTCCTTTACCTTCCGGCATCGAATCGCATCTCGTCGAAAACCGCCCACAATAGTCGCCGGAGCCTTGGTAAAGGTCAAGCAAACCGGTGGGTAGTGAGTCGCTTGGCTGTACTCGCGAGCTCGTAAATTAGTACAATCCGCGCCGTAACTGAAACCAGCATGTTGGGGAGAGGACGAATATGCGCAATCAATGGGTGACGCGTGCGCTCTGGCTTGTATTGCCGATGATGACATTTGGGGTGATCGGGGCAATTGCGGCGCGCGTTGGCGGGCCGGCTCATGCCGCGGAAGCTCCATCTCTAGCCCCGGACGCCTGCGACTACGGCTGCCTGACAGCGATCGTCGATCAGTACCTGAAAGCTCTTGTCGCGCACGATCCTGGGCGGATTCCCGTTGCGAGCGCCGTCAAATTCACCGAAAACACGATTCCACTGAAACTTGGAGACGCCCTGTGGGGCACAATGAGCGGGCTCGGAACCTACAAACTTTATTTCGCCGATCCCCAGGACGGCACGGCAGGGATCGAGGCCTCGATTCGCGAAAATGGAACGCCGGCGATTCTTTTGCTCCGGTTGAAGGTCATGAAACGCAAGATCAGCGAGATCGAGATGCTAGTTCACCGGAATGCGCAAGACGCTGCAGCTCTGGAGAAATTCGGCCACCCGAATGCGGTTTGGTCTCAACCGCTTGAACCCTCGCAGCGCGTTTCGCGGCAAGAAATGGTGAAAATCGCGAATTCGTATTTCGATGGCATTCTTCATTCCGCTGGCGATTCGGTGCCGTTTGATCCCGAATGCAATCGCATTCTCGACGGGTTCCAGGACACGAACAACCCCACGGCCAAGGGCTGGTTCGACAAGGATTCCTTCAAGCCGGATGCCATGGGAATCCGGGAGAACATGAACACGCACATCTGGACGTACATTCATTCCATTGATCCGCGGCGCATTGTCGTCGTCGATCAGAAAATCGGAATCGTCGTAGGAATGTTCATGTTCAATCATCCGGGAAACGTGAAGTTCGCAGACGTGCCCGGCGTGGGCAAAGTTCCCATGCCGCCGGTGACACAGAGACCGTCGAGCGTCCTGATGGGCGAATTTTTCAAGCTGGAAGGCGGAAAGATCCGGCAGATCGAAGGAATTTCCGTTGCGCTGCCCTATGGAGCCAAGACCGGCTGGGAAACTTCTGCTCGTAAAAATTAGCGAGTGGGTCTGCAAACTCGATTCGCAAGGCTCGCAGGCCCATCGCTCCGGCTCTTGCTTCGCCAGCTTCTTCACCGCGTTGTCGTCGCTCATCCGAGAGAGAAGACAACTTGCACGGTCGTATCGACCTCCACTGGCTGCCCGTTTAACATTGTCGGACGGTAGCGCCATTCTTTTACCGCGCTCATCGCCGACGCCATCAGGAGTGCCGGCCCGGAGACAAACTGCAGTTTCTCGACCGATCCATCCTTAGCGATGATCGCGTGCAAGACCACCGTGCCGGAAACGTGAGCCGTCTTTGCTATGGGGGGGTACTGAGGCTCAACCTTATTGACCAGTGCTGCGGCCTGCACGTTCCCACCGACGGTGATGCGCTTCGGCGCAGCAGGCGGAGGGGGTGCCGGAGCGGCAGCCGTGCCAACTCCTCCGAGCACATCTCCGGTTCCGCCGGCGACTCCCGGTGTGTCGTTCGGGTTGACAGCCGGCGGCGCTTCGTCCTTCGCGATTTCGATCTTTTTCGGAATTACCGTCGGCGCGGCCATCTTGTTAACGACGAGAACCTTGGCAGGTTGCACCTGCTTCACAACCGCCTGCTGCGGCGGAGGCGGTGGCGGCGGGGGTGGCGGCGCCACCAGAAACGTGGTCAGCATTGTCTTGGGCAATACCTGCGTGTAGATCAGCGGTATCAACAACATTGCACCCAGGATCGCCGCCTGAATAATTACTGAGAGGCCTATGGACCATGGCTTGTGGGTTCGGGCCATCTCTCCCTTCGCGCCGGAAACAACAAGTTCGTTAAACATAGGCACCTCCTCGCCCTGCTCTCGCTTTCGTCTCTCAGCTAGGGTTGAGAAGACGCAAGAAGCATTCCAAACCGGCCGCGCTAACTCCTTAGAACACAGCGGTCGATTTTCCCTGTGGCGTACTAGGCCTAGGCAATAACTTCCCTTCATTGGCCCTTGATTCCACCTGTACATGATTGAGGGGACGTGGCTTACATACAATGTTGTATCTGGCGGATACGCGCTGCTTTTACTTCGGATAAGGATGTCCCGCGAGGATGGCGAAGGCGCGGTAGACCTGCTCTGCCAGCACGACGCGGGCAAATTCATGCGGCATGGTCAGCGTCGAAAGCGAAAGCTTGTGCCTTGCGCTTGCTCGAAGTTCCGGCGGAAAACCCTCAGCGCCGCCGCAGAGAAACGCAATCTCGCGCGTGCCGCTGTCACGCAGTTGCCCAATCCACCGCGCGAATTGTTGTGAAGTGAATTGCTTTCCCGCAGCATCGAGCAAAACGATGGTTGCGCCGGGCTCGATCTTCAGCCTGCGGAGAGCGGCCGCTGAAGAATCGCGCAGCTCACTCACCTCAACTTCGGCGTAGTGGCGAAGGCGGCCGACATAATCATCGAGAAGGGCCCGTGATTCTGTGCGCCGTGTCTTCCCCAACATGATCAAGCGGATTCTCACGGAGAGATTGCAAGCGCGCCTTGGGAATTTACCTGACGCCGTATACTATCATCGCTCTGCGCCGCTCCTCGCGAGGGGAGCGATGTAAATTGCTCCCTGATCTGTGATCAGCGACGCTGGAGAATCACCGTGAGTGCAGATACGAACGCATGGCCCTGGCCGGATTCGCTCGACGCGGTGATCGCTGCGCCAAGGCATCACAGATTGATGTTTGAAAACGAGCGCGTCCGCATTCTCGAAGTGCGCATCGCGCCCGGCGAGCTGGTTCCCGTCCACACCCACCGCTGGCCCAGCGCCATTTACGTTGCGAAACAGAGCGATTTTCTTCGCCGCGACGGCCATGGCAATTTGCTTTTCGATAGCCGCACCGCCGGCCCTCCGCCCACCGAGCCGGAGGTGCAGTGGGCCCCTCCGCTACCGCCGCATTCCGTAGAGAATATTGGCGCGACCGAGATCCTCCTGATCACCACGGAGTTGAAGGAAGCCCCGGCCAAGCCCGACGCTTCACCGAGGCAATGAGGGAGAGATTCCTTCTCGCGCTTTGGTGCACCTGATGTAAAATCTCACCAGTCTTAGCGTTCAAAATCGTACACGTTGGCTTATTCTTAGCATCACCTGCGTCGCGCCCGAAGGGCGCTGCCCCTGTGGAACTCTGCAGGTCTGCGAATTGATTCCGGAGGAATGAATGTCTCAGCGAATTTCGGTCCCGGCCCGTCTTGCGTTTTTCTTGCTGATTTCGCTGCTGCCGCTCGCACCCGCCGTCCGCGCCCAAAGCAGAGCAGGCAAGGCCCAGGGCAAGACACGCACCTACTATGTTGCTGCGGACGAAGTGAATTGGAATTATGCGCCGTCGGGCCGCGATGAGGCCATGGGAATGCCGTTCGACAAAATCTCAACGCTTTATACCCAGCCCGGACCCCACCGGATCGGCAGCGTGTACAAGAAGGCCGTCTATCGAGAATATACGGACGCCTCGTTCTCCACTTTGAAACCCCGGCCGCCTGAGGAGCAGTATCTCGGCATCCTCGGCCCGATTTTGCGCGCCGAGGTCGGCGATACTATCAAAGTCGTCTTCAAGAACAATGCCTCGCACCCGTACAGCATGCATCCGCACGGCGTCGTCTATCAAAAAGACTCCGAAGGCGCGGACTATAACGACGGCACCAGCGGCGCCGACAAGAGCGATGGCGGCGTGCCTCCGGGCGCAACCCACATTTATATTTGGGATGTTGCAGAGCGTTCAGGGCCCGGCCCGAACGATCCCAGTTCCGTTTTCTGGCTCTATCACTCGCACGCCGACGAACTGCGTGACGTCGCTTCCGGGCTCTTCGGCGGGATCGTGGTCACTCGGCGCGGCATGGCGCTCCCCGACGGCCGTCCGAAGGACGTGGACCACGAGTTCGTCAACATTTTCATCGCGATCAATGAAAACGAAAGCTGGTATCTGGACGACAACATCCGCGATCACACGACTGACCCAAAGGGCGTAAATCGAAAGGAATTTATCCCGCTCACCCCAGACGGTATGGCAGGCACCGTTGTCGGAACCGGTTTGTGGAGACACAAACATTAAATGGTCGATCAACGGCTACCTCTACGGAAACATGCCCCTGATGACCATGAAGCAGGGCGACCACGTACGCTGGTACGTGGCGAGTCTTGGAGACTTCAATAATTTTCACACGCCGCACTGGCACGGAAATACTGTGGTCGTTGCCGGTCAGCGCACCGATGTCCTTAACTTAGGGTCTGCGCAAATGGTCACGGCGGACATGGTGCCCGACGCGCCCGGCATCTGGCTTTACCATTGCCACGTCAGCGACCACATGCTCGCAGGAATGATGGCGCGCTACGAAGTGAAGCCCCGCTAGAAATCCAGGGTACGCGGCTAGCGGCCGGTTGGTTTAGTTGGCGCCGTAGGAACTGGCTTCGGGAGAGTTTGATATCTGCCATTCACAATGGGATTCCGGTCGCTTGCCGCGCTGTCGCAGTCATCCGCATTTTGTTCCATGCGATTAATGTCTTTCACGCGATGCCAATCAAAGGTCACGTGAACGGGCTTGGCCAGCGCGATCGGATCTTCCACCGTGAACTGAATCTCCATCTGATCGTGGTTCACCATGCGAATGCGCTCGACGGTATGCAGTTCATTGCTCATCGGAATGAACGGAACTCCTACGCCTCTCGCCAGCCCCGGAAAGTAAACCGGCGACCTGATCGACACAGTGTCGACCACCAACGTGTCGCCCTCCCAGTGTCCGATGGAATCGCCCTGGCTCATGGGCCACAGCTCATCCTTTGGCGGATGGGCCCGCCCGTCCGTGTAGATGTGTCGCACCGAACCAAGAAGGCTGATCAGTGTGGCTTCTTCAGGAGTCACCCGCCACTCATATGTACCGGGTAGCATGGTGGCCGGAAACCCGGGCGTCCAGCCGCACCCTCCGAATTGTCCGAATTCCTCGAACGCGGGCGGCTCGCTAGCGTCGGCGGCCTTGGCCGCATTTGCCGTCTTCTTCAGCTGCTCGAGCTTGGCCTGCCATGCAGGAGTAAATGTCGCCTGCATCTCGGCGGCATAGACTTTCGCCCTGCTCATTCCCTCCGGACCCATTTGCTGCCCGTCCAGTTCGTCAGCCCAGATATCAAATTCCCACAGTCCGGACCAATCCGGCAGCTTGGCGAAAGCCTCAACACGCGCCTTGGAATTGGAAGGTGACTGTGCTTGCGAAAAGTAGAGGCACCCTACCAGTAGCAGTGCCGCCATAGCAATTGTTCGGCGAATCATCACAGATCCTCGCGTCCCGACTCAGAAAATTCGTTGCATGGGTTTTTAGGGCGCCGGAGTTTCCGGCACCGCGCCGATCGGCTTGCCGTCTGGTCCGATTGCGGAAACGATTTGGCCCGCGGGTCGGCCATCGCGCAATGGGTTAATCACCACTGTGATCTTGTCTCCGGGCTTCAGGCTACTCGGCTTCCAGCCGTGACGAATCAGTTGCATTGGCGCTCCCAGCTCAACACCCCATTCCACCGGAGCGGCTTTCGGGTCCTTCGGATCCGGCACGAGCACTTGAATCCAGCAATGCGGATTGTTCCACTCGAATTCCTTTACGGTGCCGACCAGCGTCACTTGCTTGTCGGTATCGAACATCGCGTGCGAGTGATGAGCGGACGCGGAGTTCGCCATCATCAGTGCAACGACGGCGACGAGGCCATAATTCAGCACCCTACTCATTTTGTTTCTCCACAGACCCCGAATTCTGGTTTTTTTCTCTGGGAAAGCGCCGCATTTTGCCCCGCGGCGTATACCTTCTTATACGTGGCGCATCATACTGCTTTCCCCCGGCTCGACACAACGGGGCTACAACTCCATCGTGGCGCAGGCACTCTTGCCTGCGCGCGTAAAATCGAGGCAATTGCCACCAGCAAACTGAGTCGCTACCCGCAGTTGTGGCCGCCGCTTGGCTCGCAACGCACCCGCATCATATAATGTTTGTCTCATGACAGAGATTGCAGCGGCTCCCAGCGTCGCGGATATGCTCCGCGGCTTTTCCATCGAAGTGAATCCCGGCGAATCGAAAATCATCGACGCCGCGCCCACCCGCCTCGAACCCGGCACCCAAGTATTCATGACCTGGATTCCCGGCAAGAATCCGCTGGAGACCGTGGGCCCCGCCGGCAAACTGCGGAGCGCAGGGCTCTTCCCGACGCCTCATATCGGCGCGCGTCACGTGGAAAGCGCAGCGCAACTCGAGGAGTTTGTCAGGCAACTGGTTGGAGTCGGAGTCGACCGCGTCCTCATCATCGCCGGAGACCGCGACCAGCCCGCCGGGCCATTCGATTCAAGCCTCGCGGTGATGCAGAGCGGCATCTTGCAGAAGGCCGGAATCACGCGTATCTCCGTCGGCGGATTTCCGGAGGGCAATCCGAAGATTTCGGACCCGCTGCTTTGGGAAGCTATTGCGGCGAAAACAAAGTTCGCGCGGGAAAACAGGCTGAACCTTACCATCGTGACCCAATTCGCCTTTGCGTCCGAACCCGTGGTCGAGTGGCTTCGCAAGGTTCGCGCGCAGGGGATCGACAATCCGATCCGCCTGGGATTTGCCGGCCCGGCGAGCCTGATTTCGCTCACGCGCTACGCGTTGGTCTGCGGCGTGGGTGCCTCCATGAAAGTGCTCACCGAAAAGCCGCAATTCGCTAAACTGCTGATCGACAAAGGCCCCGAGCCGCTAATTCGCGGGGTGGCCGAGGCGCTCGGCCCGGCCAACGGTTCCGCGCTGCCCCTCGGCGTCGCGGGTGTGCATTTCTTCGTCTTCGGCGGCTTCAATAAAACCGTCGATTGGATCAACGCCGCGCGCGCCTGATCGCTACGTGTTCGGGGCTTGGAAGTTTAGGGTTCCCATTCTCGCGGGTTCTGCGACGGATCGTTGGAAGCCCCCGCATGAATGCGGGAGATACAGCGCCTGAACCGAAATGGGCTTTAGCCCCGGATCTTCGGTGTGCCGGTCGCCAGAGTGAATTTGTGTTGGGATGGATTGCGCCGGGGAGCCCTACAAAGTGCCGAGTCGCCATCGGGTTCCTCTCTGGCTCATGGGTCTCACCAACCTGTCGTATGGCCTCTACGGCGGAGTGGTTGCATTCGCGGTCCCGCAGCTGCTCGGCGGCCGCGACGTTCCTGAGACAGCAATCGCCGGCCTGACCGCTGTCGCGTTTTCGCCCAGCTTCTACGCGTTTCTCATCAGCCCCATCCTCGATGTCCGATTCAGTCGCCGCTGGTATGCAGTCGCGCTTGCGATCGTTGCCTCGCTGACACTTGTTGTGGCTTTTCTCAGCCTCGATCATCTCGTGCTGCTGGAAACCGTGCTCACCGTCGGGTTTTTCGCCGCCTACCTTTATCAAAGCGCCGTTGGTGGTTGGCTCTCATCCATAACCTCCGCCGAAGAGGAAAAGTCCATCAGCGTCTGGGTTACCATCGGCAACGTCGGTGGCTTTAGTGTCATGGCCATTAGCTGCAATCAGCTCGCGCGTCTCCTTTCGCCGTTTGCTCTCGCGCTGGTGCTCGGGGCATCCATCCTGCTGCCGACGATCGTTTTTCCCTTCATGCAGGCGCCCGGCCCTGACCGCAGGCTTGCCAGCGAGTCTTTCCCTCGATTCTTCGGCGACATTGTCTCGCTCATCAAGCGGCGCGAAGTGCTCGTCGCCATTGTCCTTTTCGCCGCTCCCGCCGCCACTTTCTCGCTCACGAACTTCCTCGGTGGCCGTGGCAACGACTTCCACGCTTCGCCAGGATTCGTTGGCTTGGTTGGAGGCGTCGGCGTGGCTGCCGGAGGGATCGTCGGCTGTCTCGTCTTTCCGCTGCTCGGCCGACTCATGCCGCTGCGGCCCTTTTATCTTGCGGTGGGGATTGTTGGCGGCTTGTGCACGCTAGGGCTCATCCTGCTGCCACGCACTCCGGCGTCATTCGCCACACTTCTGATTACGGAGAATCTCTTCCAAGCGCTGGCCATTACCACCAGCACCGCGGTCATTTTCGAAACCATCGGCCGCGACAATCCGCTGGCCTCCACAACCTTCTGCTTCGTCGGCTCGGCCTATGGCGTGCCAATCTCCTATATGCTTTACGTTGACGCCTTCGGCTTTGCCCACGGAGGAATCACCGGCAGCCTCGCCATCGATGCCATCACCGGCATCCTCGCCAGCATCCTGCTCGGCGCGATGCTGCTGTGGCTGTCCCGTAGGCCCAAAGCACTGACGGCCTAACCGCGAGCGCACCATTTCATATGCGCGGCCGTACTTCGCTCCCAGCACAGGCCCGCGCGGTCTCGCCGGACGTCTCTGGTGGCAAATTCGTTGTACCGAGAACTGGAGAAGTGTACGATTCGGCAGCGCGAACCGAATTGATTGTTTGCCTTCTTGCTGATCGAGAGTAAAGAGGTTCCACGATGACGCGAAGCAAGGTAATGGCGATCGGCCTCGATGGCTTCGAGGTCACCCTGGCAGAGCGGCTCATGGCCGAGGGTCAGATGCCAGCCATGGCGGACCTGAGGAAGCGCTCCGCCCGCTTTCTCCTCGACCATGGGCCCGCTCTGCGCGCGGGTCTGCCATGGGAGCACGCGGCCACCGGCCTACGGCCAGAAAGTGCAGCCCGCTGGTCCCCTATAGAGTTCGATCCCGCTTCCTACACGGCGTGGCAGGATGGCGCTCGTTTCGCGCCGTGGTGGAGCAACACCGATCTTCAAGTTGTGGTGTTTGACACCCCATTTGTCGATCTCCGCCGTGCTCCAAACACACAGGGGATCGTGGCATGGGGCTCACACGATTCCGGGACGGACAGAACCGCGCGGCCGGCGGCGCTGCTGGCCGACTTCGTGCAGCGGTTCGGCGACTATCCTGCCCCCGAATGGCACTATGGTATACCGTGGCCTTCCGCAGCGCGCTCGCGGCTGATGGGAGAAGGTCTCTGTCAGGCCCTGGATGTGCGCGGCCGCGCGACCCGATGGTTGGCTACTGAAAGATTCCCGGAGTGGGACTTCTTCTACGTCGTTCCCAGCGAGCTCCATAGCGGCATGGAGGGGTTGTGGCACGGTGTGGATTCTGGTCATCCTCTTAACACGCACCCTTCGGCCGCCGCGGCCGCTCGCGGATTGCTGGACATTTACCGGGCGTTGGACAGATTCGTCGGGCGAGTCCTACAGGTCGCTGGCGATGCAGTGGTCGTTGCGTTCAGCCTGAATGGGACGGGGTCGAACGGTTCCGATATTCAGTCGATGGTCCTGCTGCCCGAGCTACTCTATCGCCACACTTTCGGTCACTCGCTGCTCAGCGTACCGCCAGCATGGACGGCGGCGCCGAACTGTCCGCCAATCCTCGATGAGGAAAACGATTGGCAGGCGGCGAGCGCGTCGTGGATCTCAGAACCGGTCAGCCCCATGCGCGCACTCGCCCGTCGACTGCCGGCGCCCGTCAAGGGCCTCCTGAAGAAGGCTTGGTCTTCAGCTGGCGATATAAGCCCGTCCCACGACGGGCCTATGCGCCAAGAGCTCCATTGGCAGCCGGCCCATCGCTATCGGCGCCATTGGCCGCGCATGCGGGCCTTCGCGATTCCTTCGTTCAAGGATGGGCGCATCCGGATCAATCTGCGGGGCCGTGAGCGCGACGGTATCGTGGAGATGTCTCAATACGAAGAGACCTGCCAAACGCTCGAAACCCTGCTTCGTGAGTGCCGCGACCCTCGCACTGGCGAACCTGCAGTAGCGGCAATTGATAGAGGGGCGAATGGGAATCCCCTGGCTCTAGGGAGTTCGGAGTCGGATATATTCGTTGTTTGGCGCACTGTGGCCGCTGCTCTGGAGCACCCGCGCCTGGGACTCATCGGTCCTGTGCCACTCCGGAGGACGGGAGGCCACACCCGCCACGGTCTAGCGTACATCGCAGGACCAGGATTCGAGCCCGGCGAGCGCGGTGTGCGCTCATCCTTCGACGTCGTTCCTACCATCATGCAACTGCTGGGGGCTGAGCCGAATAGTCGTTTGGCGGGGAAGAGCTTATTCTCCGCCCCAGTATAGGATGCTTGAGTCGCCACTGACAAGCGGCGATCAGGCAAGCGATCTGGCGCAAGACGATTATGGAGTCAAAAGGGCGGGTGGTTGATCACCCGCCCTTCTTCGTTTCCGATTGCCTTCCGTTCGTGGCTTACTTCCGGTGCGTCCGCCAACCTTCCGCGTACGACTCTCTCGCGACTTTCGAATAAGGTACTGGACTGACAACCACACGAACTTCCATTTGTTTGTGGCGCTCGACCGTCGGCTTCTTCGTCCCGCCGCCTTCTTCGCCCCACACCAGCGTCAGCTCCGTGCCGATTTCGACGTCGTGATCCACCACGCCGGGTAAGACTGCCGCTCTAGCGCTGGCTCTTGACAACTGGCGGCACGGCGAAGATACTCCACGCACTGCGGCGGCTATAGTCGGAAGTGCGAGTATGAAGAGCGCCTTTCTTTGGGGAACCAGGCATCGCTCGCCCGACGATTCGGTAACTGACCCACCGCCACTCGTTACCCTCTAACCGAATATTCTTCAATGGAGAAGATCATGAAGCTGGGAAAATTTCCGGCAATCCCAATTGCTTCAAACGTAGCGCCAGGTGACCTCGATCACAGAATTGATCGCGGCGCCTCGGAAAAGATCGCAGCGGAAATAGGCAACCCCGCCTCCAGGCGGCAATAACCCTAGGCCAGACTTTAACGTTTCATGCAGGGAAAGGAGCATCTCATGCGCGACTTGAGCTTGATCGTATTGACTACGGATTCGAAAGATGGTGCAGCGAAAGCTCTCGATGTGGCGAAGGGACTCGATCGCGATGGTTGGATCGAGCTGACGGATTACGTTCTTCTCACGAAAGATGAAAAGGGCCATGGCGCGAAACGAGAGATGGAGGATGAGTTTTCGGAGAAAGCGGTTGCCGTTACAGTAGGCGTGGCTGGCGGCGTCATTGGTGCAACTGTAGGCGGACCAGTGGGAGCCGCCGCTGGGGTCGCCGCGGGCGCGCTCGCCGGGGCAGGATCGATGCGGCTCATGGAAAGAGTTGTCAATGACACGGAACTAAAGGGATTCCCCCAGGGCCTTGAACCTGACACCTCTGTGCTCGCGGTAGTTGTAGAGGAGCGCTACGTGGAACGACTCGACGAAGAGCTCCAGAAACTGGGGCGGACGGTTCGCCGGGAACTGAAACGGGATGAGCGCGAAGCTGAATTCGATGGCTACTTAGAGCGGTCCAAACGCAAGATCCAATCGATTCAGGATGATATCCACACACAGTTAGCGAAGGCCCAGGCTGCCACAGGAGCCGAGAAAGCCAAAATCGCGGCGGACGTGGCCGCGAGACGGGCTGAAGTGGAGGTCCGGCGCGAAAAGCTCGAAGATCATATTCAGGCGATGAACTCCGGTTTGAAGTCCGAGATTCGAGAATTGAACTTTCGGCTGGAATTGGCCGGGCTCACGGCGAGATCTGGAATCGCGACAAGCATTGACAATCTTCATTGTCAACTCAACCACTACAGCGACGAACTGGAGACTCTTATTGAAGAGCAGCTCGAGACGTTGAAGCGGGAAGCTGCAGAGTTGAAGACGAAGGCCGACAAGGCGAGCGCCGAAACGAAAGCCGCCATCGAGAACCATCTTTTGGCCGTGGAATTAAATCTCCGCAAAGAACGCGCCAAGCTCACGGACAGTTTCGAGGAGCGCCTGCTGCAAATGAGGCAGTGGTTCGAAAATCTGCACGTCCGCTCCGCTTTGGGAAAGGCTGAAGTTCGGGACAAGCTGCACGCGAGCATCAAGGCGGCCGAGCATTCGTTGGCCGAACTAAGGGCTCATATACGCATGAGAAAGCGCGAGGACGAACGGGCCTGGAAGGATATCCAGCAGGGATTCAACAAGGCCTGGCGCGACCTCCGGAATGCGTTTGACGAGGCAAATCGGGAGCGGGTGGCATAGAACCTTGGCGTAAATCAACGGGCCAAATGAGAAACGGAAGGATGGAAGGAGAATCTTATGAGCGCTACATCGACGGCAACATTTGTTAAGGAGTCGGTCGGTTGGTCAATTGGGCTCAGTGTGCTCATGATTGTGGCGGGGATTCTGGCGATCGCTTTGCCGATGGCTGCCGGAATCGCCATCAACCTGCTGGTTGCCTGGCTGCTCGTTTTCAGCGGATGCACCCATCTGGTCTTTGCGTGGTATACGCGAAGCGCCGGCGGCCTTTTGTGGGAGCTGCTTGTCGGGGCTCTTTACCTTTTCATCGGGGTATATCTGCTCGTGCATCCGGTGGCAGGATTGCTGTCACTGACGCTGGCTCTGGCGATTTATCTATTCCTGGAGGCGATCTTGGAGTTTGCCTTGGGATTCAAACTGAGGCCCCTTCGGGGATCAAGTTGGCTCCTATTTGATGGGATTGTCACTCTAATCCTCGCCGTGATGATTTGGAGGGCGTGGCCATCGAGCAGCGAATGGGCGATCGGAATACTGGTGGGAGTCAGCATGCTCTTTAGCGGCACGTCTCGCTTGATGCTTTCTTTGGCAGCGCGCAGCGTCACAAGCAAGTTAGCCTAGGCGTCGAAAGACGTTGACTTGGGCGGTTCCAGCCGCGTAAGCGCCTTTCGGGGTTTCGTCTGCGCGGCCGGAACCAGCCGTGATTGGAGGAAGATCAGAGTGGGTGGCTTGATCCCATTAACCGACGCATCCCGGCGTCCGGTGCGCGTTCCGATCGTTACGGCCGGCATTATTCTGACGAACTTCGTCGTTTTTGCCTTTGAACTGAGGGGCGGCGATGCGTTTGTACTCAAGTGGTCGGCGGTCGCCACGCACATCACTGCCGGCCATGATTGGATCACCATCTTGACCGCCATGTTCATGCACGGGAGCTGGTCGCATATTCTCGGGAACATGGTGTTCTTGTGGGCGTTTGGCCCAGAGATCGAAGACGCGATGAATCCCTGGCGTTATCTGGTGTTCTACCTTGCCGGCGGGGTGGTGGCCATGTTGGCCCAAATCGCGGTTAGCCCCCATTCCACAGTTCCAAACCTGGGTGCCAGCGGCGCGATTGCCGCCGTTATGGGCGCATTTCTGGTGACGTACCCTCGCGATCAGATTCGCTCCATCCTGATCATCTTCATATTCGTGCGCGTCACTTTGATTCCGGCCGCGCTTCTGATTGGCGTGTGGTTTCTCGTACAACTCTTCAACGTGGGATCGGTGGCAGCAGTACAGACGGGCGGCGTGGCCTACATGGCGCACGTTGGCGGCTTTATCTTTGGGGCTGCTACCGCTCGTCTTTTCGAGGGCTCGCGACAGCCCGCCGGCTAGGGTGGCTCCCGTTTGGCTTGGTGCGGCGTGACCGCAGTCGATATCACCCTCGCACGGGCAAAAGAGCGGGTGCCTGACCACCCACCCTTCTTCGTTTCCGATTGGCTTCCGTTCGTGGCTTACTTCCGGTGCGTCCGCCAACCTTCCGCGTACGACTCTCTCGCGACTTTCGAATAAGGTACTGGACTGACAACCACACGAACTTCCATTTGTTTGTGGCGCTCGACCGTCGGCTTCTTCGTCCCGCCGCCTTCTTCGCCCCACACCAGCGTCAGCTCCGTGCCGATTTCGACGTCGTGATCCACCACGCCGAGTGAAAGCACCGACCGCTCGTTGTAGCTGTAGCCGGCGAACATCGAAAGGCCCACCGTCTTCCCGCCCTTCCCCACCACTTTGTCGTACGAAGACGACGCGTAGTTCGAAATCGGCAGGTCGATAAATTTGTACGGATCGCCGTGCTCGAATAGCGACCGGTAAATGTTCACCACATCGTCTGAATTCCACGCAAACGTCACCTTCTTCCGCTGCGTCTTCTGGTCTATTTTCTCTAGCGCCTCGCGGCCGATGAAGTCGTGGTCGAACTTGACGAAAATCCCGTAGCCCAATTCGTACGGCGTTGTGTAGTAATCCTCGATGTTATTCGAGACGAAGCTGCCGGCCAGCGAGCCCGTAGCTTCGTAGCTGTTTGCCGGGAGCCACTCGCGATAAGGCTTCAACTTCTCCCCTGTGTACACCGCTGGAAGCGGCGAAGGAATCCAGCCCGATTCGCACGTATTCGATGCGTACGCCCGCGAGCCGACTTCCTTCATGCCGAACTCTCGCCCCGCCTCTACGATCAATCCGCGAATTTCGTCCCTCTGCTCGTACGGTCCCCAAATCTCAAGTCCTGGAGCGCCCGCCATGCCGTGACGCAGCGCGCGCACCGGCTTTCCCTTGATCTTGATCTCGCCCATGTTGAAGAATTTAATTTCCGGGAATGGCCCGCCGTTCAGCTTCTCGATGATCTGCTTCGCGTTCGGCCCCTGAATCTGGTAGCGGTAGAGCGTCCGGATCACGGGCCTCCCCCCGGGATTCGAGGGCGACCGGTCGTCTCGCGTGATCTTCACGTTGTAATTTCCCGTCGCGGCATGGAACTCGAGCCAGTTAGCCGCTGGCGCGCGCCCCACGTAAACTAGCTTGTCCTGTTCCAGGTGAAACAGAATCCCGTCGCCGATCACGTAACCATAGTAGGTGCATGGCGCGAACTGCTTCGCGCGATTCACCGGAAAATTCGCAAAGCTGTTTGTTGCGAGATGCGAGAGCATCTTCAGCGCATCGGGACCTTCCACGTACAAATTCGCCATGTGGTGGGACTGATCGAAGAGAACAGCCGTCTCTCGCCAGGCTTTCTGCTCATCGCGCCAATTCGAATACTCAGAAGGAACTACCGGATAAACGTAGGCGCCGATCTGCGAATTCCGCAACATTTGCGCCGGATTGCCGGCGGCTTTCAGCACATCCTCCAAACTCTGCTGACCCATCGCTTCCCTCCTAGGGACAGAAACCATCGGATTCACCTCCTGCTTTATTAGGGCTTCGCTTCCGACTTAGGCTCAATGTCACGCGAGCGCTATGGCGAAAAGTGCACGCAATACCCTACAGAAACCTGGACATATTTGCAACTAGACTGGAGCATCCGAAGCGTCTAACTAGAAGCATCTAGCTGTACGTTTTGGCTTTGGAAAGCCCGTGATTCTCCAAAGTTTTGAGGATTTCGCGGTGGCCGAAGGCGGCGGCCGGGGACGCGTATCCGACTTTCCGCGGCGGGCAATGAATTAGGCTGTGGGCTCCCCAGGCTTGCAGCAAACCCGTTTGTTTGTAGCAACAGGTCCCAAACAGCACCACCTGCGCCGATTCCAGGCTCCCCCGCCCGACCACTACATCGATGGTGCGCTGCTCGCGGCTGTTTTCGCGGGGCGGGGTTCCGGCTTGCACCGAGTTTGCCATTTCGGCCAGCTTCTTTTCTTGTTCGGCTTTGGGCAGCGGGCGGATTGCTTCTTCGAAATGCTTTTCGGTGGCGAGGACGTTTTCCATGATCTGGCGGTTTAGGAGGCCGCCGAAGGATTTTACGTTGGCGGCTTGGGGATGGTCCTTGTACCAAACTGGATGAGGGAAACCGCCCCAGCTCAGCGCTAACTGCGTGCGAATGTACCCCGGGACCACGGTTTCGTATGCAACGGCGCGCTGCCACGGTTTGTAGCGATTTTGGTCGAGGTAATATCCGTCGGTCTGAATCACCGCGAAAATCGTTTGCGTGGAACCGAAGGTGGGGATGCCGTCAAACATGGTGAGAATTTCGAGACTATCGATTCCTCCGGATTCCAGGCACACATGCGCGGCCGCGTCGCTGGGCGCGGACATGAAGGCCATTGCTGCGCCGATCAGCAAGCCTTTCTCGGCGAATTTATCGCTCCAGTTTTCGTCGAGCTGGCGATGCCAGGCCTGCTCGCCGGCGATATCCAGATAATGGCATCCGGCCTTGAGGCACGCCTCCACCACGGGCGGCCCGAAATAGATGAACGGGCCAACGTTGTTGCATACAACTTTCGCTCCCGCGAATAACTTCGTGAGTTCCTCGACCGAGCCGCCCGTCTCCACTACTTCGTAATCCGCGGTCTCGATTCCGGGCACGCGATTCATCACATCCTGAATTTTGGCTTTATTCCTACCGGCGGCGATAAAGGGAACGTTGTATTCGCGAAGGTATTCCGCCGTCAAACGTCCTGAGAATCCGCTCGCGCCGTACAGCACCACGGGTCTCTTACTGGGCATCCTCACCTCCGCCTTTCAAAATATCGCCACTAGCCGAGCGCCCGATTTTAGGCTAAAGTGCCACGTTCATTCATAAGGAACCTTTTGGCCACCTGGTATCATCGGAGGATCTCGTGGACGCTTTCGATTGCCCGGTAAAACTCACCGCTGAAGTTCTCGGCGGCAAATGGAAACCCTTGATTCTGTTTTATCTGGAACGGGGAACCCACCGATTCAGCGCATTGCAACGATTGATACCCGGCACAACCAAGAAGATGCTCACCAAGCATCTGCGGGAACTCGAGCGCGATGGCCTTGTCCACCGCAAGGTGTTTGCACAGGTTCCGCCGCGCGTGGAATATTCTCTCACAAGGCACGGGCAGAGCCTGCGTCCAATTTTGGTTTCGATGTCCACGTGGGGCAAGCGGCACCGCTCCCGCTACGGCGCGCGCAAGAGATAGGCACCGTCCGCAGGCAAGGGACGGATGTGGAGGGTGGCGGGCAGGTCGTACTTCCAAGAGAGGTTCTTCGACGATCCCCCAGGCTCGACTAGCCGTCGACCTGGGGGCCCCATCTTGTGTCCCGCCGCTTCGCGCAAAGGCAAAAGCGTCGGGTGACTCCGCTCAGAATGACGACGCGCGAACGACGCAACGACGGGGCAGGAGCGGATCAAACTTCCTGGTGGCGGCCTTCAGGGCGTGGTGTAAACTTCCGCCCTTGGGGGAGGAAGAGTCCGGCCAGGCGAAACCGGCCAAGTGTCCCCGCGATATTAAGAATACGGCTGCGCTTTTTCTTCGATGATTCTCAATACTTTTCCGAAGGCGGGAGGTTTTTATGCAAGCTGTGGCAACTCGTGAAGAAAAACTTTTCATCAACGGCGAGTGGACCGGTGCGGTAGACGGCAAGACCTATCAGAAGAAGAATCCATACACGGGCGGCATCGCGTCACAAGTGCCCGCGGGAAAGCGCGAAGACGCGCGCCGCGCCATCGAAGCGGCCGCCGCCGCATTTCCGGCGTGGAGCGCGACTGCTCCCGGCGTGCGCCGCAACCTGCTGCTGAAGGCTGCCGAAATTCTCGAGCGCAAGATGCAGGATATCGCGAAAATCATGGCGCTCGAAACCGGCCAGACTTTCGGCTGGGGCATGTTCAATTGCATCTACACGGTGGGAATCCTGAAGGAAGCCGCGGCGCAACCCTACGCCATGATCGGCGAAGTGATTCCGACGGACCTGCCGGACACGACCGCCATGGCGATCCGCCAGCCGGTGGGAGTGCTGGTGGGCATCGCGCCGTGGAACGCGCCCATGATTCTGGGTATGCGCGCGGTGGCCCCCATCGCCTACGGAAATACCGTGGTCCTCAAAGCGTCGGAAGAATCTCCGGGCACGCATTTGGCGATCGCGTCGGTTTTCGAGGAAGCCGGGCTTCCCAAGGGCGTGCTCAACGTGATCACGAACGCTCCAGCGGACGCTGCCGAAGTGGTGGATGAACTCATCTCGAATCCGAAGACGCGGCGCGTCAACTTCACCGGCTCGACAAAAATCGGGCGTCTGATTGCGGAAAGCGCGGGGCGGCATCTGAAGCGCGTGGTGTTGGAGCTGGGCGGCAAGGCGCCGATGGTGGTGCTGTCTGACGCGGACATCGATGCGGCGGTCTCCGCGGCGAATTTCGGCGCGTTCATGAACCAAGGCCAGATCTGCATGTCCACTGAGCGCATTGTGGTGGATAAGTCGATCGCCGAGGAATTCGCAAGAAAGCTGGCGGCCAAGGGCCAGGCGCTGAAGATGGGCGATCCGATGGCTCCTGAGTCGCAGATCGGCTGCATGATTACTCCGGCGGCTCTCGAGCGCGTGCAGGCTTTGGTGGATGATGCGGTGGCGAAAGGCGCGAAGATTCTCTGCGGCGGAAAAGCGCAGGGACCGTGCTATCCGCCGACCGTGGTTTACGGCGTGACGCCGGCGATGCGCATGTACCACGAGGAATCTTTCGGCCCGGCGAAGCCAGTGGTGATCGCCAAGGATGCGGAAGATGCTCTCCGGATCGCGAACGATACCGACTATGGTCTTTCGAGCGCCGTCTTCACGCGCGACGTGAACGAGGCGCTGCGAATCGCGGAGAAACTGCACTTCGGCATCTGCCACATCAACGGCGCGACCGTGCACGACGAACCGCAAATGCCCTTTGGCGGGATGAGGGATAGCGGATACGGGAAATTCGGCGGGCGGGCTGGGCTGGATGAGTTCACGGAGTTGAGGTGGGTGACGATTCGCCGCTCGCCATCGCATTATCCAATTTGACGAGACGGGGGTTGTAAGTGGCTAGTGGCGGGCGCCGTGCCCGATTTGAAATAGGGTGCCGTTTATAAGGCGGCTCCGAGCACGGGCTGGGCACCGTCCGCCGACTTCTAATTTTCCCTCCGACGCAAAGGCACTACCTTGCTAGAAACTGCCCGCGAATCTCTGAAGAGTGAGATGTCATCGTAGGCGTCTAGAATTTCTTTCACCTGAGCTGCGTTCAAATGTAATTCAGCTGCTAGGCGTGGCAAATTCTTTCCAAGCTGACTCACCTCTACGATCTTCAGGAGTGCCCTTGGCTTCTCGACGGGAATATCGAGGTTCTCAGGTTCACGAGTTCTCCATCCCCGAATCGAAATTTGCTCAAACAAATAGCGATATTGGCGATCCGTAATGAGGCCAAGTTCATGCGCGCGGTATATAAGAGCCTGAATCGAAATGCCCCATCGGGGCTTGAGAGCCGCGAGGCTCGTGAGCGTAATGGGAGAACTAATCTCTCGTCTCATTGCCTTTTCTGGAAGTAGCAACTCGCCAGCAAACAAGTCAGCCTCTTTGTGTTGATCGGCTCTAATCGTTTTATTCGAGTGCAATACTAAATGTCCGAGTTCGTGTCCAGCATTCCACCTCTTGCGATCACCTGATTCTCTTCCGATGCAGAGTGCTACGACTGGGGTGTTGTTTATCCAGGCCGAAAAAGCGTCGATGTCGTCCTGCTCAACGGGAATCGGCATCGCCAAGATTCCCGCACGTTCCAAGACGTTCACTAAATGCTGAATCGGTTCGTCACTGGATAAACCGAGCCACCGTCTCGCGTCCTTCGCCGCCTCGATTGGAGATTTAGTACTTCTTTCTAGTCGCAGCGGAATCTTTGTCACATATGACGATAAAGTCATATTCATCTCGAAGATGATCTCTGCGTATCTCGCAGCGGCTAATGCATCCGTTCGGGTCATTGTGGCTCGTGCCCTAAAGAGCAGGATTTCGACGGGGAACTCTGCGGGCGGTTCCGTCGTAAAAAATGAAATCGGAAAATGTGTGTGTTGAGCGATAGCACTGATAACATCAGCCGAGGGTTCCTTGAACCCTCTCTCAATGTGTGTAATCGTGGCCTGCGATTTTCCAATGAGGCGAGCAAGTTCCCCCTGAGTCAGTCGCCTCAGTTCGCGCGCTTGACGAACCCGCTTGCGACTGAACATTACTCGCTTTGATTCCCAGTTTTGGGGTGTGCTGCCGGTTGAATGTCAAGGTCGCTCGATGGCGGCTGACCCACAGACGTATTTGGTCGCATTGTCGCAGCTGGCTCTTCGATCTTTACCCACCACCACGCATCAGCGATTCTCTCTTCCTCATCATATTTTTTTGGGCAGACGAGCCAGAGCGTTATTTTGTTCTTGAAACCCACCGTATAGAGCACAACGAAATTCCTAAGTTTCGGCATGGTTAAAGAATCAAAAGGGAGCGGATACTGTTGGTTTAGAAACTTTAAGCGGCCTACTGAACTGCCGGGGGCAGGCAATTCTTGCTCAGTTCCTTTCCAGCAGCGAAATATTGCCCCATTTCTTTCGAACTCTATACCAGATAAAGACCAATCCCTGAATGCGACCCCACTGGTATTTTGTCTAACTAGATAGTTCTTTGCATGCGCCCTCACGATGGTGAGCAATGTAGTAGTATCGCAACTGAGTTCTTCTGCCTCAACGTAGGCGGTCGCCTTGAAAAAGGCATTGTCAAAGGCGGGTTGCAGATGTGAAGTGACGGGACCCAGCAACTCAAGTCCTTCTTCTGGTGTCGGTACGTGTTTCGGTAAATCCATGTGATTTTTACTACCTCCTTCAGGTAGTAAAAATACCATGTAATTACCAAATTGCAAGAGGAGATTGTTCGTAGTTTCCGCAAACGTTGCGGCTGTCCCCGACGGCGATGTGACTCAATCTTCCAGATGCCCACGCCAAATCTGGGGAGTCGCCCTTGTCAGCGTCAAAAGCAGGTCATCAAAGCACACCTCTAGCACCGTGACCATCGCTAGTCCGCCTGCGACAGTCGCGAGCCACCACCAATGTGACTGCAGCGACATTTCTCGCCAAGAATCGAACAGGGCAAAGGCAGGTAGCCCAAAGTACACGGCCAGTGAAACCAACTTGAGCAGCAAGTAGTAAATCGTCGCGGCTACTGTGCGCCACTTGGGGGTTTTTTCCGCCCCAGTGTAGAACTGAGCCTTTCCCAGAATCCGTTGTGCCAGTGGTGCTACTCGATTGAACGTCGGAAACCTGAGCATGTCGAAAAGATCTCTCGGGTGCACACCCCCTCGGCCTTTGTGGCTTTTGAGGTTCGACGTTATGAACGACTGGGCGAGCTTGTGAGCACGGAATTGCGCCGAGTAGGCAGACGAGAAGGCGATCGTGAGGACGATCAACATCCAGAATAGAAGAGTGTGGAACAACGCGACGTCCACGTCTCCGACGAATGGTAGGGTCGTCTTCCCGCCGGACGCGGTGCGCGCCACGACAACCAACGCGACCGCCATGAGTCCCAGCCACACGCGATTCGCTACCTGTGCTTGTATCGATACCGCCTGTGTCAGCTCCTTGACAGCCTGCTCGTGGTAGTTAACCTCTGTGCTTGACATGGAACCACCCTCCAGGTTGGTCGGTGCTTATCTAACAGGGTGCCACTGTGTACCCGCAATCTCAGTCGTCAACTTAGAATTGACTTCGAACTTACGAGCACAGGCAAGAGTGCCTGTGCCACAGAGCATTATCGTGGGCAAACTGAGTGATTACCCCGCTTTCGAGGGCTATTGTCAAAGAAATCTCGCCGACCTATGATACGGCGCGTCCAGCGATTGGTGTGCGCGGGCTGGAACCGAGAATTGTTTCCTGGTCCGCTCGACTCCTCAGAATTGCACCGCACGATGCGTGGGCTAGGCCAGAGACTAGTTACCGGAGGAATCATGAGCACCGCAACGCTGTCTCCCCTCAAGCGCGAACCGCAACTTGCCGGACAGACGGTGGTCGTGATTGGCGGCAGCGCCGGCATCGGGCTCGAAACTGCGCGACTGGCGGGTGCCGAGGGGGCGAAGCTTGTCCTCGCAGCGCGGAATCCGGAGCGCCTTCAGTCCGTAGCGAGCGAGCTCGGCGCGGAACGTACGGTGGCCTTCGATGCGACCGACTTCGAGCGCCTCGCGCAGTTCTTCGATGAACTGCCCACGCCGATCGACCACGTGCTGGTTACGGGCCCAGGTCCTTACTACGCGCCGCTGGCCGAATTCGATTTCGAAAGAGCACGCCGGGACATTGAGGCCCATCTGTTTCTTCCGATGCAGATCGCTCGCCACGCCGCAGGCAAGGTCCGCCCGGGAGGAACCCTGCTCTTCATTGGCGGCACGGGCGGCCGCCGCACGGCGAAGGGATTCGCTCTGATCTCGGCGCTCACGGCCGCGATGCCGGCCTTGACAAAAAATCTGGCGCTCGAACTCGCGCCTGTTCGCGTCAACCTTATCGCCGCCGGGTTTGTCGATACACCATTGTCGGCGTCGCTCCTCGGCAATCAGCTAGACGCGCGGCGCGAGGAACTGCGGACGACTTTGCCAATCGGCCGCGTGGTCGGCCCGGCGGACATCGCCGCCCTCGCCGTCCACCTGATGACGAACACAGCCGTCACGGGAGCGACGTATGATATCGACGGCGGCCAGCAGTTGGTCTAGAGGCTAGAAGCTGGAGGCTAGAAGCTAGAGGCTGGACGGCAAGCCAAACCAACTGCTGCCGGGCTGAAGCCGCTGGCGCTACATTTAAGTCTCAGTCCCCGACTCATCGCCGCCGTATTATCAAAAGGAGCCTGAGCCTTATGGAAAAGATGCGAAAGACTATAAGCATCGCAGCGATGGTGGTATTCGCGTTGTCAGTCGGGGCTGGCTGGACTTATGCCCGGCAGGCGGGTGGTGCCGCGCCTGCGCCGGCGCGAGCCGGAGCGCCTCCTCCACCAGAGCTGCTGTTTCGCATGACACTAGAAAACGATAGGCGATTGCCGCTAAGCCAGGCTACCGTCACAACGCCGAATGTTGACCTTCAGCTTTATGGAGACGGCAAAGACATTCTGGTGGCCGTGGGCAAGGGACCGTACGCTCCTCGTACGTTCAATGGATTGTGCGACAGGCCTTGCGGGCTGACCTTGCGCGACAAGAACAATTATTTCGATCTGAGGGGAAGGGCGAATATCAAATTCACAACCATCGTTTCGGGCTTCCATCGCGTGCGGCCCTTGATTCGATTGGCGGACGGCACACTGCTGATCGGCGATCAGGCGGAGGGTTCCATGGCCGACTGGCACCAATACGAAATCTCGTTTCGCGAGGTCCGGTGGCTTAAGCTCGATCCGGAGAGAGGCGTTACTCTCATCGAGACGCCGGACCCTACTCTCGGCGGGACGTGGATAGAAAATCCAGACCTGAGCAAAGTGGACGAGGTGGGCTACTTCGACATACTTCCGGGCAGCGGCGTGCATGTAGAAGGCATGCCGCTGGAAAAGATGCCGCCGCCTCCGCCGGGAGGATGGATTGCGGTTTCGTCCTTCGAACTGTGGGGCAAACCCGTGCCGCGCGAAGCCAACGTTTCCCGAAAATAGACGAACTGGAGCTCCGCATGTTCAAAAGCGTTTCAACTAGGCTGTTCGCGATTCTGATTGTTCTGCTGATTTCCGCTGCGATTCCAGCGTCCGCGCAACAGGGAAATGCGCCGGCGCGTCCGAATGTGACGCCGCCGCTGACGCTTACGACCACCGCGTTCGCCGATGGCGGCACGATTCCAGTGAAATACTCGTGCGCGGCGACGACACCGCCGCCCGGCGGGCGCCTGCATGTTTCTCTGGGCGTTTCGCCGCCGCTGCACTGGTCAAATGTGCCGGCGGGAACGGAGAGCTTTGTCCTGATCCTGCACGATGGGGACGCGCATATCGCCAAGGCTTATGACGATATTCCGCATTGGGTGATCTTCAATATTCCCGGCGATGCTACGTCGTTGCAGGAAGGCGTTCCGCCGGATGCGCCCATGGCAGACGGCACCGCGCAGGGCAACAACATGATGGGCCGAGCCGCGTATCAAGGGCCGTGCGCGCCTCCGGGAGCGGCGCATCATTATGTTTTCGAACTGTACGCGCTTGACAAGAAGCTCGATCTGCCCAACGGAGCGAGCCGCGCCGAGATCGAGAAGGCGATGGACGGGCATGTCCTCAGCGGAACGATGTATGTGGGCCTTTTCAAGCGATAGGCAGGAGTTGGCTGTCACAGGTGCAGATCTAGCGACGAACTCGAGTACTTGCTGCGGGTTGAGGAGCGGCGTTGAGCGGGGTTGCAGCACGTCCGGGCAAGCCCGGACGGCAAACAGCGGGAGCAAGCTCCCGCACTCCACATGAGGTTGCAACGCGTCGGGTGCCGGGGCTATTGTCAAAGCGCGGCGTGTGGCCTATGATACGGCGCGTCCAGCGATTGATCTGGCGCGCGGGCTGGAACTGAGAATCCTGTTTTCCGAACCACTCGGCTCCCCAGAATTGCATCCCACGATGCGTGGGCCAGCCCCGATACCGAGCCTTATGAACTGGCAACGACAACCCAGTTTGGACCCGCATCGTCCCGGCCGAAATCCCAAGTTTAAATTTCAAGTTTGAATCGAAGGAGGAAAAGATGGCTACAGCTACGCAAGCAGTGCCGCTTACCGAGAATGTGAGTCGTTATGTTGCGAAAACGCGGCAGATGTTGATCAACGGAAAGTGGGTTGACGCCGCTTCCGGGAAGACGTTTCCCACATACAATCCCGCGACCGGCGACGTGCTGGTGAAAGTCGCCGAGGGCGACCGGGAAGACATCAACCGCGCCGTGGACGCCGCACGCGCAGCGTTTGACAAGGGTCCGTGGCGCAAGCTGAGCAACTCCGAGCGCGGACGCATGATCTGGAAGCTGGCGGACCTCGTGGAGAAGCACGCCGAGGAATTCGCGCAACTTGAATCGCTCGACAACGGCAAGCCGCTGACGATTGCGCGCGTGGCGGACGTTCCCGCGACGGTGGACATGTTCCGCTACATGGCCGGCTGGGCGACGAAAATCGAAGGCAATACGATTCCGCTTTCGGGTCCGCCAGCAGGGAAGTTTTTTGCGTACACGCTACGCGAGCCCGTGGGCGTGGTCGGGCAGATCATTCCCTGGAATTTCCCACTGCTGATGGCGGCGTGGAAACTCGCGCCGGCACTTGCGACGGGTTGTTGCGTAGTTTTGAAGCCGGCCGAACAAACTCCGCTGACCGCTCTGCTGCTCGGCGAGTTGATTCAAGAGGCGGGATTCCCCGCCGGCGTGGTGAATATCGTGCCCGGGTACGGCGAGACGGCGGGCGCGGCGCTCTCTGCGCATCCAAAAGTGGACAAGGTGGCATTCACCGGTTCCACCGAAGTGGGGAAACTGATTTTGCAGGCCGCCGCGGGCAACTTGAAGAAGGTTTCGCTCGAACTTGGCGGCAAGTCTCCGAATCTGGTTTTCGACGACGCCGATATCGAAGCCACCATTCCCGGCGCGGCGATGGCCATTTTCTTCAACCACGGCCAGTGCTGCTGCGCGGGCTCGCGGTTGTATGTGGAGGAGAAGCAGTTCGACAAGGTGGTCGACGGCGTATCGCAGATCGCTTCGAAGATTCGCGTGGGCCCGGGCCTCGATCCTTCGACCGATATGGGCCCGCTGGTTTCCGAGGAGCAGATGAACCGCGTGTGCGGCTACCTCGACTCCGGATACTCGGAAGGAGCCAAGGCCACGGTAGGCGGGAAGCGGCACGGAGAAAAGGGATATTTCGTCGAACCGACGGTGCTCGTGAACACCAACGAAAAAATGAAGGTGGTGCGCGAGGAAATCTTCGGACCGGTGGTGACCGCGACGCCGTTCAAGGATATCGACGACCTCGTCGCCAAGGCCAACGATACGGAATACGGTCTGGCAGCCGGCGTCTGGACGAAGGACGTCGCCAAGGCGCATCGCGTGGCATCGATGCTTCGCGCGGGAACGGTATGGATCAACTGCTACAACGTGTTCGACGCGACGCTGCCGTTTGGCGGATACAAACAATCCGGCTGGGGCCGCGAGATGGGACACGAAGTTCTCGAACTGTACACGGAAGTGAAATCGGTCTGCTTGCCGATTTCGTAGTTTTTTTGTGCTTTGCTACGCCAGGGGCGCCTGATTCAGGCAGATTTTGGGGATCGGACGCCCCCTGGTGCCCTTTAGACGAGCCCGTACTTCTTGCGTTTTTCGAGCAACGTCTTGCGGCTGATGCCGAGAATCTTGGCGGCTTCGGCGATCTTGTACTGAGTGGCCTCGAGGGTTGCCCTTACCGCCTCGCGCTCCAAATCCTCGAGTGACCTTAGCGATCGAGTCGCTGAGTGTGTCGCGTGCGCGTCGCTGATCGTTGCGGGAAAATCCTCGGAAGCGACCAGCGCCGCTTTTCCAAATACCAGCGCGTGTTCGATTGCGTTCTTCAGTTCGCGCACATTTCCCGGCCAGGCGTATGACTCAAGCAGCGCGGCCGCGGCGGGATCGCACGCGGCCGACTCGCGCCCGTGAACCGGCCCGAGTCGCGCAAGAAAATGTGAGACGAGCAGAGGAATATCCGCGGGGCGTTCGCGCAACGGCGGCACGGGAATCGCCAGCACGTTGAGGCGGAAGAAGAGGTCCTCGCGAAACCGCCCGGAGGAGACGGCTTTGGCGAGGTCCGTGTTCGTTAGGGCCATAATGCGTGCATCCATGCGCAAGGGTTCTGTGCCGCCCAGGCGCTCGAAGGTTTTCTCTTCGAGGACACGCAGTAGCTTGGCCTGTATGCCCGGAGTGAGCGCGGCGACTTCGTCGAGAACGATCGTGCCGCCTTGCGCCATCTCAAGGCGCCCCAACTTGCGGGCGACGGCGCCGGTGAAGGCGCCGCGCTCGTGACCGAAAAGCTCCGACTCGACGAGTTCGGACGGAAGGCTGGCGCAATCGATTTTCAGAAATGGCGAATCGCGGCGCGGCCCGCGCTGATGAATCCAGCGTGCAAGCTGGTCTTTGCCCGTCCCGCTTTCACCCGTGATGAGCAGCGTCGTGGATGTTTCCGCGAGCTTTTCGGCAATCTCGAGAACGCGAAGAGATGAAGGATCAGCCGCGATCCAGGCGATGTCGGTTGGGCTCATTGCTGAATGGCGCCGCTTTCGGATTCGTTCCGTTGCCCGGCGGGACTTTTGGGCTGCGGGAAGTCTAAGCGCTCTGCGTTGCGCCACAGCCGCTCGAGATCGTAGTACTGGCGCGCGGGCTGGCTGAAGATGTGTGCCACGAAATAGCCATAATCCAGCAGGAGCCACTCTGCGCCAGGCTTGCCTTCGCGATGAATCAAGTGAAGGCCCTGACGGTCCAGTTGCTCTTCAATGGCTCCGGCAATCGCCACTATTTGAGGCGCACTTTGCCCCGACGCCAGAAGAAAATATTCCGCAAACGCGCTGGGGAGCTTCATTACCACCACGTCCACGGCCTGTTTCTCCTGAGCCGCTTCAACGGCCGAGCGAATTTCGGCAGGGAGGGTATCGAGGTTCACCGGTACAGGGCCTGCTTCAAAATGTATTCCTCCACGCGGGCGGGCACAAGCCCGTGAATGGTCTGCTTACGCCGGAGGCGCTCGCGTATTTCAGTCGAGGACACGTGGCTGGCCACGGTGGCGAGCATATGCACCGTGGATTTGCGGAGCGCGATCTTGTGACCATCGGCTGCGGCCGTCCTTGCCAGTTTTTCGGGAGGAATCACGAGGCGCAGCGCGTCCAGACGGAAGCCGGGACGGCTGGCAATGATGAAATCGCAGGAGTCGAGCAGAGACTCGTAATTCTTCCAGGTGGGAAGTTCAAGGAACTGATCCGCGCCGACAATGAAATAAAGATGGTCTTCAGGATGTTCGCGGTGGAATCGGCGCACAGTGTCAATCGTATAAAAGACGTGCGGGGCGCCGGCCGGGGGCGCCTCGGCGAGAGACGGCACGAAGTGAGGATGCTCCATACACGCGAGTGCCACCATCGCATAACGATGAACGAACGGAAGCAATTCGAGGCGCGATTTGTGCGGCGGGCGCGAAGAGGGAGTGAAGTAGATGGCGTCCAGGTGAAAACGCCGCTGTGCCGCTTGCGCCACGGCGATGTGCCCGGCATGAACGGGATCGAATGTGCCGCCGAAAAGCGCCACCGAACGGCGATGTCCTGTGCCAGCCGCTTTCGCCGCGACGTGCGACGTCAACTCTTCTCTCCGTGCGGCGCCGCGTGATTTTCGATTTCGGCTTCATGCGCAAGGTGGTCCGGCGCTTCCGAAAAAGGCTGAGCAGGTTTTGGGATGCTGTCGAGGGCATTGGCGATGGCGCGGACGAGTTCGACGATGCCTTCGCCGCTGGCGGACGAGATGGCTCGAAATTCGAGCCCGCGTTTGGCGCAAAAATCGCGCAATTCTTCAAGATGGCTGTGATCGGTAGTGGCGTCAAGTTTGGTGGCCACCACGATCATCGGTTCCTCGGCGAGCGCGGGATTAAATTTGCGCAGCTCGCTCATGATGATTTCGAAATCGCGCAGCGGGTCGCGCTCATTCGCATCGCTTGTATCCACCAGATGCGCGATCAAGCGCGTGCGCTCCACGTGTTTCAGAAACCGGATTCCGAGTCCGACTCCCTCATGCGCGCCCTCGATCAAGCCGGGCAAATCCGCGACTACGAAGGTGCGGCCGTTTCCCGGAGCAGCATCCGGATCCGCGGAAACGACGCCCAAGTGCGGTTCGAGCGTGGTGAAGGGGTATGCCGCGATCTTCGGCTTTGCAGCCGAGATGCGTGAGATCAGCGTGGATTTCCCCGCGTTTGGGAATCCAACGAGGCCGACGTCCGCCAGCAGCTTCAATTCGAGCCGCAAATGGCGTTCTTGGCCGGGCCTGCCGTCTTCGTGTTCGCGCGGAGCTTGATGCCACGGCCGGACGAAGGCCGGATTGCCATTGCCGCGCCCACCGCGCCCGCCGCGGGCCACCAGAAATCGTTGCCCGGGTTCCGCGAGGTCGCAAAGCTGCTCGCCCGAATCATCGTCGAAGATTACAGTGCCCAAAGGGACCTTTAGAATCGTGTCCACGCCCGAGCGACCGTGGCAATCCGAGCCTTCGCCATGGCGGCCGCGTTCGGCGTGGAATTCACGGTTGTAGCGGTAACGGAGCAGAGTATTGTCGTTCGGATTTGCTTCCACATACACGTCGCCGCCGTTGCCGCCGTCGCCACCCGATGGGCCACCACGCGGAACGTACTTTTCCCTGCGAAACGCGAGGCAGCCATTGCCGCCGTCGCCGCCTGTCACCAGGATTTTGGCTTCGTCAACAAACACGGGATACTCTTTCTAAAAGTCTACACGAAGGAAACGCGGACGGCGAACCAGAAGCCTGTAAAGATGCTCGTCACGGGCCGGCGAAACCGTCACGAACCGCCTAGCAACTCTGGAGGAACGCCTATCTCTTTCGCGCCGCCCAAGCCGAAGCCGGGACCTCTCGTCAACCAGAGCAGAAGCGGCAAGCCGTGCTTGGGGTAGCGCCGCATCATTTCTTTTGCGACATCGACGAAGCGAACGCCAGGCTGGGCTACTTCCCGGTAATCTTTGAGCCAAGCTTCGCTTGCGTCCAGGAGTTCCGCTCCTCCGGTTGGCCCGTGTCCTGGGAATACCCGCTCGATTGGTCCCAGACGTCGAACGACATGGAGCGCTTCGATCCAGCTATCGGGATGATTCGTATCCGCAACGTAATGGTGCACGCCGGAAAAAACCAAGTCGCCGACCACCACGGCGCGCTCTGAAGGCACGTAGAAGGCAGTGGCGTGAACCGTCTCGCAAATGGGCAGATCGACGAAACGGATCTCTTTCCCTTCGAGAAGAGTGCTACTGCCAATCAGCGGTTGGGGCATGGGTAGCGATCGAGGCATTTCGTCACCGAACATCTCGCGCCAATGGACGATCTTCGCACGATATTCCTGCATAGAGTCGATCACGCCCTGGCGCGCATAGATCGTGGCAGATGGAAAAGCCTCTTGGAGGACACCATTTCCGAAATAGTGGTCGGGATGAGCGTGGGTGATGTAGACGGCCTTTAGCGTCTTCCCGGTTGCCCGGATCATGGCCACGAGGCGCGCCGCGTCGCTGAGAACGAGGCACGTGTCAATGAGTATCGCGTCGTGCTGGCCCGCAATCAGGACGGCATTGTTCGCAAGCGCGAAGTCTTGTCCCGTGAAGACTTGAAAAGTTAGGGCCCCCTCGCTCGTGTTTCGTTCGGTCATGAGGTGAGACAGATGCGCGGCTGTAGAGGGAGGAAGAGTCAGTCGGCGGCCGGCGCGGCGGGCGTCTTCTGGTAGCGGGAAGCGTGTTCAGCCGGGGACAAAACGCTGATGAAGCGCCCCTTGCCGCCCTTGTCTTCGAAGAGCACCACGCCATCCATGCGCGCGAAGAGCGAATCGTCTTTCGCGCGGCCAACATTTTTTCCGGCTTTGTAATGGGTGCCGCGCTGGCGGATCAATATGCTGCCGCTGGTGACGGCCTGGCCGCCAAAGCGCTTGACTCCAAGACGCTGCCCTTGGGAGTCGCGCCCGTTTGTAGATGAACCGCCGCCCTTCTTATGTGCCATGAGATCCTCTAGAAAAATTGCGTTAGGGTAACTGGAAGTTCCCTACTTCAACGGCTGTGTAACCCTGCCTGTGGCCGCGTTGAATTTTGTATTGGCCGCCAGTCTTAAATTTCAGGACCTTCAGCTTGGGGCCGCGAACGTGCTTCACGATTTTTCCGGCGACTTTCACCTTGGCAGCGTCCGCGCCGCCCAAAATCTTCTTCTCGTCGGTTCGCACGGCGAGAACTTCGTCAAAAGTGACTTTTCCACCGATTTTGCCCTCGAGCCGCTCGACCTCGATGGTCTCGCCCGGCTCGACGCGATACTGCTTTCCTCCACTGCGAATCACGGCGTACATGCTGCCTCCAAATCCTATTGGGAAGGTTCAATTATAGGGGCACCAAGCAAGCAAATCAACGATTCTCGCGAAGGTTTCACCGTTTCGGTTCGTCAGATTGAGGGAAAGAGCCGTTGCTAGGAGGCTTGCGGGTGTTCCGGGAGACCGACCAGCTTCTGAAACTCGGGATCATCGTGCAGGCAATCGAGATCGGAATCCTTGGCGGCCCAATTGTGGTTGCCCCATCCCGCCGCAAAGGCCTTTTTTAACGTCTCGAGGGCCTCCGTCTTTTTCCGGAGGACTCCGTAGGTGCAGGCGGCATTGTAAAGGGTGCTCGGATCACCGGGTCGCAGAGCGACGGCAGTCTGAAGGTGCCGGATGCTCTCGTCCGCGCCCTGTTCAAGGTAGGCAAGGTTTGAAGCCAGCAAGATACGGGCACGCACGTCCTCCGGCACCAATTCGAGTTGTTGGAGAAGGACCTTGCATAGGCGCTCGCGGACGTGCTCGGCTTCTTTTTTTCGCCCGAGGCGTTCCAGCGCCTGACAATAGGGGATATAAGTATTGTAGTCGTCGCCGTTGGCTTCGATGGCTCGCTCTGTGAGCGCCGCAGCCTCGTCGAAGCGCCCGGAGGCGAAATACGCACGGCCGAGGGCGCTCCATGATCCCTCGCAGTCAGGCTTGCGTTCGATTGCACGCCATGCCAATAATGCAGCTTCTTCGTATTTCTTCTGCGCATAACAGATGCGAGCACGCGCTACGAGAACCTCAGGCAGGTCGGGCGCGAGGGCTGTGGCTCGGTCGCAAGCAGCCAATCCCCGTTCGATCCATTTCGGGTTCTGCTCGCGAATTTCGTAGATAACTCCGCAAAGCTGGGCAATTCCGCCGTGGGCCAGAGCGAAATTCGGATCGAGCTGGATGGCCTGCTCGAACATCTGCAGGCCGTAGTCCAGATTCTCGCGGCGGGAGTAGCCCCTTCCGCGCAGATAAAAATCATATGCCAGCGGATTTTCTGTGGGCTTGCGGGCCATGGTTTTTTCTTCCTGCGGCGTAAGCGTGATGCGCAAGGCCTGAGCGATGCTCCGCGCGATTTCTTCCTGGATGGCGAACACATCTTCCAATTGCCGGTCATACCGCTCGGCCCACACGGAGTGCCTCGTCGAAGCTTCTACGAGCTGCGCGGTGATCCGCACGCGGTTGCCGGCGCGGCGGATGGAGCCTTCAAGGACGTACGCAGCGCCAAGCTGCTGGCCCACCTGCTGCGCGGTGACCGGCTTATCGCGGAATGCGAGCATCTCGGAGCGGGGAAAGATTTCCAGCCGCGCGATCTTCGAAAGTTCCGTGACAATGTCTTCTGTAATGCCATCGCGGAAATATTCGTCTTCTTTAGCGCCACTCTGATTCTCGAAGTAGAGAACCGCGACCGATTTCTGCTTGACTGCCGTCGCGTGCGCCACCGAGTCGGGAATGCTTTTCTCCGCAACAGGACGGCGGCTCGATTCAATATCGCGGCTGAGCCGTTTCAGGTCGGCGCGAAGCTCGGCGGCGGTCTGGCACCGCAAGTCCGGATCCTTCTCGAGGGTTTTGGCAAGAATGTTTTCGAGCGCCAGGGGAAGGCGCGGATTTATTTCTTTTGCAGACGGAGGCGCGGAGTGCAAAATCCCATCGAAAATCACCGCCGAAGTAGCGCCGGAGAAAGGAACCTGCCCGGTCGCCATCTCGTACAGCACCACGCCGAGTGAAAACAAATCCGAGCGAGCGTCCAGCTCTTCTCCGCGCGCTTGTTCAGGCGACATGTACGCGACCGTGCCCATCGAGCTTCCCGGGCTTGTGAGCTGCTCATCATTCAGTACATGCGTTCGCGCGTGCGAAAATGTGGCGCCTACCGACTCGGCGGCATGCTTCACTGCGAGAGTCAGCTTCGCGAGACCGAAATCCAAGATTTTCACCTGGCCGCGCTCGACGAGAAAGATGTTCGCGGGCTTGATGTCGCGGTGAACGATTCCCTTCGAGTGCGCGCCATCGAGTCCGGCGGCGATCTGAATGCCGATTTCCAAGAGCTCCGATATTTCAATGGGCTTCGCGCTGATGCGGTGCTTGAGCGTCTGACCCTCGAGAAGTTCCATGGCGATAAACGGCCGGCCTTCGAACTCGCCGATGTCGTAGAGGGTGCAAATGTTCGGATGATTGAGAGAGGACGCGGCGCGCGCTTCGCGGCGGAATCTTTCGATTGACTGAGCGTCTTGCGAAATGTCGTCAGGAAGGAATTTCAGCGCAACGCTGCGGCCAAGCCGCGTGTCCCGAGCTTTGTAGACGACGCCCATTCCACCGCCGCCTAACTTTTCGACTACGCCGTAGTGAGAGATATTGCGGCCTACCATGGAGGAAGCATCTGGCATGGGATTTGGAGTTTACTCCAGCACCCGTAAGCAGGCAATCGCACAGCATCGCGCCACCGGCTTTCCAGGTCAAAGGGCATCGTCTTTGGTTTCGCGCGTTGCCAGCAGCCCGATGAAAGTCAAGGCCGCAGCCACGCAGACGTAGTAACCGACGTACTGCAGCCCGTAATCCCTGGCAAGCCACGTGGCGATGTATGGTGCGAGCGAGGCGCCGAAAATGCCTGCGAAGTTGTAGGTTAGAGAGCTGCCAGTATAGCGGACCGAGGTCGGAAAGAGTTCAGAGAGCACTGTGCCCAGAGGGCCGTAGGTGAGGCCCATCAGCGACAAACCTATCACCATCGTGATCACGGCGCCGGTGGTTCCGGCGAGGAATAAGGGCGCCATCACCAGGCCGAACACGCCGATCGCCACGGTGACCCAGAGGAGTGTGCGGCGACGACCGCGTTCGGCCAACATCGCGCTGATCGGAATGGCCAACGCGAAGAACACCATACCGAACAACTGAATCATCAAAAATTTTCCGCGACTATAGCCGAGTACCGTAGTTCCCCAGGAGAGCGCGAACACCGTCATCAGATAGAAGACCACAAATGTCGCGAGAGATACGAGCGTCCCCACTAGCAGCGTCTTGGGGTGTTTGCGAAACACCGTCAACATGGGCACCTTCACGCGTTCCCGGCGGCTGAGGGCGTCGCGGAATACCGGCGTCTCGCTGAGCGTGAGCCGCACGTAGAGGCCGACGAGCACGAGCGCGGCGCTGGCCAAAAAGGGAATTCGCCAACCGAAGCTGAAGAAACGTTCGTCGGTAAGCGAGTTGGAGAGCACCAAAAATGTCCCGCCGGATAAGAGGAATCCTAGTGGCGCGCCGAGCTGCGGAAACATTCCGTACCAAGCGCGTTTCCCCGGCGGAGCATTTTCGACCGCCAGCAGCACCGCGCCTCCCCACTCACCCCCAAGGCCCAGGCCCTGGCCGAAACGAAAGAGCGCGAGAAGCAGCGGCGCGGCCACGCCGATTGTTTGGTACGTAGGCAGGGCGCCAATCGACACCGTGGAGATACCCATGGTGAGCAAGGCCGCCACGAGAGTCGTCTTGCGGCCGACGCGATCTCCGAAGTGGCCAAAGAGCGCCGAGCCGACCGGCCGCGCGAAAAATGCGATGGCAAATGTTGCCAGCGAGGCGAGCGTGGCGGAGGCAGGGTCGTACGTGGGAAAAAACAGCTTGGGAAACACGAGTACGGCGGCCGTTGCGTAAATATAAAAGTCGAAGAACTCGATCGTCGTCCCAATGAGGCTGGCAAACAACACCTGGCTCGGGCTGTTGACGGCCATGGTTGTGCGAGAGTTTTCCGGGCCGATCGCAATCCCGCTATTGATGCGTTCACCCAATGACGCCCAAGCTTACCTCATCGCGACATGCTCCGCCGGTGCGTTCGCACTAGCATGTCGCCCAGATTCAGCTTGCGGCGGATGCGACGGAACGAATGGGAATTGCTAGCGGTTTCGCAGCTTCGGGCTCGGTGGCAGTCAGCATGTGGCACTGCCCTTCGAAGAAGGCGCCAGGCTCAATTACCAGGCACGGGGTATGAATATCGCCGGCTACGACGGCCTTGGCCTGAATATCAACGCGACCGGTCGCCTGAATCCTGCCGTCGAAATGGCCCGCAATGATTACGCGGTTGCCGACGATCTCGCCCTGCACCGCTGCATGCTCGCCGAGGATCAACGTTCCTGCGGAGACAAGCTTGCCCTTCATGGACGAGTCAATTCGAAAGGTGCCTTTGGATTCGAGCTTGCCTTCCAACCTGACCCCGGGTTCGAGGAAACCGGTCCATTCGGAGGATTCCTGGTGTTTGCGGTCGAACCATCGCCACGCCATGCGGTGCTCCTTCTGCGGAGGAGCTCTATTCTCGCATGAGTTGGCTATACAGCCGCGCGAGATCGGTCGCGTCGTAGTACTCAAACGATAACTGACCCGGCCTTCCCGGTGCCAGTGGCCGGATGTGCACCTTTGCGCCGAACTTACGTTGCAACTCCTCGAGCGCAATCCTTGTATTGGGGTCGAGGGCCGAAGGGATGGCGGCTGCTTTTGGCCTTGTGCCCCGTGTGGCGAGGCGTTCGACTTGGCGCACGGTCATGCCGCCTCGGGCAATCCGACGCGCAAGCTCAAGCCTATCTTTTGGATCGGCGATGGCCAGAAGCGCTCGACCGTGTCCGGCGGAGAGCCGGCCCTCTTCGAGCAGGTCCTGAATAGGTTCTTCCAGCCTCAAAAGGCGCAGCGAATTTGCGATGGTCGCGCGGTCTTTTCCCGTTCGCTCGGCTATCTGTTCTTGCGTGAAGCTAAATTCGTCGTTAAGGCGTTGAAATGCGTGCGCCTGTTCGATCGGATTTAAATCCTCGCGCTGGAGGTTCTCGACGAGAGTCATCTCCAGCGCCATTTCATCGCGGACCTCGCGGAGAACCGCGGGAACACGCTGGAGCGGAGCCCGTTGCGCTGCCCGCCAGCGGCGCTCGCCCGCAATCAGTTGGTAGCGGCTGCCCAGTTTGCGAACGACAAGGGGCTGTACAATGCCGGTCGCTCTGATAGAGCGCGCCAGCTCTTCAAGGGCCTCGTCGCGAAAGCGCGTGCGAGGTTGATACGGGCTCGGATCGATTAAATCAATATCGATTTGTAGGAAGCCTTCAGTCTGCACCGGAGCCGACATCACCGCCGCTGCCGCTGCCGGGGCCGCCGCCTGCGGCTGCTGCGGAGGCGCTTGTTCCGGCTCTCGAATCAGTGCGCTCAGACCCCTGCCCAACGCGTTTCTGCTCATTGACCATAACCTCCTTGGCTAGCTGGATGTAGCTCTCGGCACCTTTACTATGAATGTCGTAGAATATCACTGGCATCCCATGGCTGGGAGCTTCCGCTAAGCGTACGTTTCTGGGAATCACGCTGTCAAAAACTTGCGAGCCAAAAAAGCTCCGAAGATCGGCTGCCACTTGCTTGGACAGGGTCGTTCGGTCATCGTACATCGTCAGAAGGATGCCCTCAACGGATAGAGCCGGGTTGATCGTCCTGCGGAGGCGCATGAGCGTGTCCAAGAGCTCCGAAACTCCCTCGAGTGCTAAGTACTCACATTGAATTGGGACGAGAACCGAATCGCTGGCGGCTAGGGCGTTCAGAGTAAGGAGATCGAGAGAGGGAGGACAATCGATCAAAATGTAGTCGTATTTCTCTCGGATTCCCTGGATCGCCGCTTTTAGCCTGTACTCGCGATCGTCCATCGAAACCAGCTCAACGGTTGCTCCGACGAGGTTTTTGTCAGATGGGATCAGTTCAAGGCCCTCGGTCTTCGTGTCGATGGTGATGCGCTCGATTGGTTCGCCTAATATGAGCGTTTGATACAATGTGCGCCGCGCCGGATCCTTGGGAAATCCAAGGGCGCTGGTTGTGTTTCCCTGGGGGTCGCAATCGATGAGGAGCGTGCGCTTTTCGGAGACTGCGAGGGACGCTCCGAGGTTTACGGCGGTGGTTGTCTTGCCAACACCGCCTTTTTGATTGGCAATGGAGATTACTCGAGCCAACGATGCTCCAGGTGGACGCGCGGAATTTAGCGAGAATTGCGAAGGAATGCAAGATGTTTCACGTGGAACATCTCCTGGAGGCATGGGAGCATCGCTTGACGTCCCGAGGACTGTTCCACGTGGAACACTTCTGAGAGCTGTTTCGTAGCTACGGTGCGGCAGTTCCCGATAGAACGAAGCGCCGTGCCGAATCGGGTATTCTTATAGGTGACTCCCAATTCCACTGGCCTCATCTCGCAGACCTTTTGGACGTCTTCTTCGCCCAAGAAGAGCACGAGTCTCCCCTTCGGGGTCAGCTTCTCTCGAGACCAGCGCATGAGGTTCGCGTGCTTGCCGATAGCTCTAGCGCAAATGAAATCGAAAGGCTCTACCCCCCTCACGTCTTCCATGCGGCTGCGGAGCACGACGACGTTGGAAAGATTGAGCCGCCGGACTACTTCAGACAAGAATGCCGCTTTCTTCGCACTCGCCTCAATAAGGGTGGCGTGCAGGCCCGGAATCGCCATAGCGAGAGGCAGACCTGGAAAGCCCGCTCCGGAACCAACGTCGGCGAGCCGACCATGCCTTATTTTCAGCGCCGACACAGCGACCAGGCTCTCTCCGAAATGAAATCTGACGATTTCGACGGGATCGGTGATCTTTGTAAGCGAGATCTTTCCATTCCACGCCAAGAGCAGGGGAATATAGGCGCTGATGCGCTCGATCAGACCCTGATCCTCAACGGGATAGTACGGGGCCAGAAAGGAGGCGATATCGGCCGAAGAAAGCTCCTTCTTCATCTCTATCCCTCTCGTACGCTTGCGGACAGTCTCAAAAAAGGCATCTCAGCCTAGACTTCGTCCTTGATGGCGCTCCCGGAAGACCTAAAGAGTGAAGGAGCCAGCATACCAGCCGTAAAATCAGCGATAAAATGGGCTAGAATCGGTGGAACTAAGCTGCGCGTCCAGCTTCTCGACAGCGAAAATAGAAGCTCCTACTATAAATGTAGCACTCACGCCCTTCCTTCCCTGGTACGCGTGGGCCAAAGAAAATAAGGCTGCCGAAGCTATAATCCCGGCTAACATGCTTCTGCACAAGGAGTTACGAAAGACATACTGAGCGAAGCCTCGATAGATGACTTCCTCGCACACCGACACTGTGATGACTACAGCAAAGAACACCAAGCGCTCATCAAAATCCTGAGGGAACACTTTTTTCGCGAGGCCCGGCAGAATTCCCTGCGTTTCAGCCGCTCCGCGGGATATTTGATGAAGACTGACAAGCTGGTTCACAAGAATAAGAGCTGCCAACAATGCCGATACAAGAGCGACCATGCCAACGTTCGGAATTTGGAATCCGAGAGACGAGAGCGAAATGCCGTGTGCGCCGGTGCGCCACAGAATGACGCCCGCGGCCAGCCATTGAAAAGCTATCGTCGAGGCGTAGAGCAATAACCGATCCTGTTTCGTCGTTTGCGGCATTTGCATGAGTTGGCGCACGCGGCGCCTGCCTAGCCACGGCACCGCTGTGCCGAGAAACAGCAGAATGAGAGCGAAGTCCCAGTGCATTGCCTCCGATGAAATCATCTTTGCCGGACTAGAGCAAGCCGCGCGTTGAATCAGCGCAGCGCATTTACGTTCGCGAATCGATGGTTGACACCAGCGGACGACGCGCCGTATGGTTCTAAATTCTCGGCGGCGAATACAATGAAAATATTGGTAATCGGAAGCGGTGGCCGCGAGCACGCCATTATTTGGAAGCTCGCGCACAGCTCTTCAGTGCAAAAGATCTGGTGCGCGCCGGGCAATGATGGAATCGCGTGCGAGACCGAGTGTCTGGCCCTCGATTTGAAGGATCCCATCGCGGCCGCTGAGCTGGCGGCTAAAATCGACGCGGATTTAACGATCGTCGGACCGGAACTGCCACTGGTCCTCGGCGTTGCCGATGAGTTCGCCAAGCGCAGTTTGCTAGTGCTTGGGCCGCGACAAAGTGCCGCGCGCCTGGAGGGCAGCAAAATCTTCGCGAAGGAATTTATGCAGCGGCACGGAATTGCGACGGCAAAAGTGTACGGAATTTTCGACTCTCCGTTGGAGGCACATGTGGCGCTAGACTCCGTCGAGATGCCTCTGGTGATCAAGGCGGACGGTTTGTGCGGCGGGAAGGGTGTTTTGGTGACGAGCTCCACCGCCGAAGCCGCCGCCTTCATCGAGCGGCTGATGGAAAAGCGCGAGTTCGGCGATGCCGGAGCGAAAGTGCTGTTGGAAGAGGGTCTGGTTGGCGAGGAACTCTCCTACATTATTCTGACCGACGGGGAACATTTCGTCCGCATGGCTCCAGCGCGCGATCATAAGCGAGCCTTTGACAACGACGAAGGCCCGAACACGGGTGGAATGGGCGTCTACTCGACCGACGCGATTCTTCCAGCGGCCCTGGAGAAGACCATCATCGAAACGATCGTGCGGCCGACGTTAGAAGGTTTAAAGGCCGAAGGAATGCCCTACCGCGGCTTCCTCTATTTTGGATTGATGCTGACGCCGCAAGGACCGAAAGTCCTGGAATACAATTGCCGCCTCGGCGATCCGGAAACGGAAGCCGTTTTGCTCCGCGCAAATTTCGATTTCGCGCAGGGTTGCATGCAGGCGGCGCTCGGGGATCTTGCAGGGTTTCAGGCGAGATGGTCTGAGGGCGCGAGCCTGTGCGTGGTGATCGCGTCGAATGGTTATCCCGGCGATCCTCAAACCGGCGTAGCGATCGAGGGGCTTGCGGACGCGGCGAAGGTGCCGGGCGCGGTGATTTTCCATGCGGGAACGCGGTGGGATCGAGACACGTTTCGAACCAACGGCGGCAGGGTTTTGGTAGTGAGTTCGACGGGTCGGGACCTTGCCAGCGCCCGGATCCCGGCCTACCAAGCAGTTCACAAGATCAAAATTGAGGGCGCTCACTATCGAACTGACATTGGACACGTAAAGGCCCACGGCGCCGGGATTCGGGTGGCGTGATCCGCATGCCAATCCGAACCGGTCACCATAGATCATTTTTCTTTACACCAACAAGTACTTGCGGGGAATTGCCTGCCCGCGTAAAGATATTTTCCGTATCCTCGTACTGCGCCCATACTGCGGCATCGTTGGCGCTCTGTCCGCGCGCATGCCGCCGGGCGAGGCGCACAAGCTTAGAAGGAGAGAGTTCGTGACCAGCGGCGCGAAGCCCAAAGCCCTTGTTGGAATCGTGATGGGATCGGACTCCGATTTTCCCATGATGAGCGAAGCCGGAAAGATGCTCGAGAAATTTGGCATCGCCTACGAGATGGAGGTGCTTTCCGCGCATCGTACCCCGGCGCGCGCGCATGAGTACGCAACCACAGCCGCGAGTCGCGGTCTGAAGATAGTCATTGCGGCCGCCGGAGCCGCAGCGCATCTCGCCGGCGTAATGGCGGCAAATACCACGCTGCCTGTGATCGGCGTCCCCATGGCGACCAGCACGCTAAACGGCCTCGATGCGCTGCTGGCAACGGTGCAAATGCCGGCCGGAATTCCGGTGGCCACCATGGCAATCGACAAGGCCGGGGCTGCAAACGCAGCTATCTTCGCCGCCGAGGTGCTGGCGCTGTCGGATTCCGAAATCGCGAAAAAGCTCGTGGCGCACAAGGAAGATTTGGCGAAATCAGTCGCCGAGAAAAACGCCCGCCTACAGAAGCAGTTATCCCAGAACCAGTAATCGGCATTTCGATCGAGGCAGCTTTAAATTTCCAAATCTATTTTTTGGGCGCATCCACTAGCGAGGGTGCGCCCGGCGGGCGCTCAGGACGAGCGCCTGGTGCCGTAGGCTCGGGTGGCGGCGCGAGTATCCATTGCAGACCTGCTTCCGCGAGAATGCTACACATTGTCTCGCGGGCATTGGCCGGAGCGATCACCGACAATATCGCGCGAAGAAATTGCGTGGCGTCAGCTGCAGGCACTTTGTTGCTTTCGCCTTGCAGAAAACGACTTGCTACTTCCGCCATCTTAGGATCCGAGCTCACGATTTGTTCGATGCGCGGATCTTTCTTGCGAAGAAGTTCAAGCACCGGCGTTGGTGCGTGGTCGCTCGGGTACGAAAATTCCAGTAGCGTTCGCGGCTGTCCTTTTTCCGGAGGCCAAAATTGTAGATACGATGGCCGCAGGACGCGCGTGGTCCAATAATCCGAGTCTTGTTCCTGCTGCTCGATTTGATACGTGAGCGTCCATATGTCTGGCCCATAGCCCGGCAGGTAGCCCACCACAATCAATTCCGTGAGCGGTTCATTCGGAGAGAGATTTACTTTGCCGTGAAGATTCTGCGACACTTCATTGAGGCGTTCGAGCAAGCCCTGGCCGATTGCTTCCACGTCCGTTGCTTCGCCGCCGCCTTGCTCCGCTTGAAGGTGCGGAGCGAACGGTACCAGCTGGCTGCGGAGGTGAGGCAGCTCCGTATCCAGCTGAGCGATTTCTTGTTTCGAGGAGGGAGAAAACCAATTGTCCGCACCGAGAAGTATTCCGACGCGCTCGCTTGAAAGCGCCACCGGCGTGGGAGGCCGCGTTTCCACTTCAATGGGATTTTCTACCGTGGCGATGAGAATTGCATCTTTGACGACCGCAATGATCACGCGCCCAGCGGCCAGATTCGCAACCGTTTCCTCCGTGGGCGGTCCAGGCTGATCTTGCCCTAAGGCGCGAAACGGAATTTGTGCGAGGCTGCCTGCCAGCAGCAGGGCAAGCGATACGCGAAGGGCCGTGCTTCTCCGAATGTACCACCCGAACACGGGCGAGCCTTCCCTGAGAGCCGGCGCGATGCTTTACTCGGTCGAGTTTGCCGCGACCCTCATGCAACCCAAGTTACCACAACCAGCACGATGCGGATTCATTCCAATCGGTAGGCACGCAGCCTGCGTCTCTTGTAAACTAGGAATAGGACGCTCAGTTTGATTCGCGGGTGAACCATGGGACTTTTCGGCGCATTGAAGGGGGGAAATCTGCGATCGCTCGATAGCATTCGCCATGGTGGTAAGCGGCTTTCTCAAATTTTGGAGGCGCACGCGCTCTTTATTCGGGGTGACGAGAAGGGCGTTCGCGCCGATCTGAGCGGCGCCGATCTTTCGCGAGCCGATCTTGCAAAGGCGAAACTCAACTACGTGAATTTTCAGGGGGCGAACCTGAAAGGTGCAAACTTGAGGGAGGCACGGCTGGCATCGGCGGATCTGACCAAGACGAACCTTCGGCAAGCGGACTTGCGCAAGGCTGATTTCACAGAAGCCAACCTGAGTGGCGCCGATCTAAGCGAGGCGCAGTGTGGAGGAGTGGAGTTTTTCCGCGCGAATTTGCAAGGCGCGATTTTGCGGAATGCCGACTTCGGGGCCACCAATTTTCGCGAGGCTGACCTCCAGGGGGTGGACCTTGAAGGCGCGAATCTAAAGACCGCAATTCTGCGAGAGACCAAGCTCGAAGGCGTGGATTTGTCTCGCGCTGTGAACCTGGATTCAGCGCTGCTGCCCCGGGGATATAACCGGCCAGGCGGCTCGAATAACTGAGTCAGGCCGGGGGAAGCTGCGCTCCACGAGATACGATTACGAGATCATGGCGACTTTTCCTTGGATTCCGGTGGACGATTTCAAGCACCCGTCGGGATGGGCGCATCCTGAAACGCGCCAGGCCCGGACGCGAGCGTGTTGCGAGATGCTCGAGCGTGGCGACATCCTGTTTTTCGAGGAGCCTCCGTTCAAGTTTTCCGCCGAGGATCGGGAATTTTTGCTCGCCCAGGAGTGGGCCGAGCTGCGGATGCACAAAAATGTGTCTTACCGGCCCGGTGAAGATGTCCTGCGGGGCGTTTCCGGCGGTGCCGCAACCGTCCAGCGGCTGCAAGCAATTTTGCGCAACTATTCAGCGGAAGTAGTCGCGTTTCTTACGAAATTCCTCGCGCCATACGCCCGAGACTGGACGGTCGATTTCTCGAGCTTTCGTCCGTTTGAGGAAGAAAGTCGCGGCCTGCCGCTGCACAAGCGCAACGACCTGCTTCACGTGGATGCCTTTCCAAGCCGGCCGACGCGCGGCGGCCGCATTCTCCGAGTATTCACGAATTTGAATCCGGTGAAGCCGCGCGTGTGGAACACTACGGAAAATTTCGAAGCTCTCGCCCGCCGCTACGCGGAGGACGCCGGCTTGCAGCGGATCGCGGAAGACTCCTGGCTGAGCCGAACGGTGCAAGACTGGGGCGGCAAGCTTGGTTTTCGCGGAATGGGCCGCACTCCTTACGACATGTTCATGCTGGGTTTCCACGATTACCTGAAAGAGAACGCCGGCTTTCAGAAGGATTGCCCTAAGGTGCGGCTGGAGTTTCCACCTTCTTCGACCTGGCTCGTGTTTACCGATGGCGTCGCGCATGCGGCGATCTCGGGACAGTATGCAATCGAGCAGACCTTCCTCATTTCGCCCAAAGCGCTGGTCTCTCCGGAGCAAGCGCCGTATCGAATTTTAGAGGCCATAGCCGGCCGCCCTTTGGTGTACTAACTAGTTTTACATCATCGCGCTGACCCCTACAGTGTTTCGCGTATAACGCTTTGGCGGTTCGCTTTTCATTCAAACGGAATCAAAAGGCCCCAGCGTCGGCATCATAGCTGTGATGAAGGCAATTTCCTCAGGAAACCTTCGGGGCTTCCTACTTCGAAACCAAAAAGCGATCGAGATTGTAGTTTTGGCAGCAGTCTATTTTGTCGCCGGAAAATTTGGGCTGACGATGGCCTTCGTTCATCCCAGTTCGACCGCCGTATGGCCGCCAACGGGCATCGCCCTTGCCGCTTTGCTTATCTTTGGCTATCGCGTGTGGCCTGGGATTTTCCTCGGCGCGTTTCTTGTGAATCTAACCACCGCAGGTTCCGCAGTCACCTCGCTTGGAATCGCGGCGGGCAATACTTTGGAGCCCGTTTTAGGAGCTTATCTCGTATCCAGATTTGCGAATGGGCGGAAATGCTTCGAGTCTGTGCAAGATACGGTGAAGTTCGCGATTCTCGCGGGCGCTGTCAGCACCACGGTGAGCGCCACGATCGGCGTCACTTCGCTCTCGATGGGAGGTTTCGCAAGGTGGGCGGACTTCAAGGTAATTTGGGCTACTTGGTGGCTCGGAGATACTGTCGGCGCCGCAGTTGTTGCGCCGCTGCTAATCCTATGGAGCGCCAACGCCAAAGTCCGCTGGAGCTGGAACCGGCTGAGCGAGTTCGCGCTTTTGCTCATATCGGCGATGGTGGCGGGAGAGTTCGTTTTCGGCCCGTTTGTTTTCCCAGGCCTGAAGAACGTGCCACTCGAGTATTGGTGCATCCCATTTCTGATATGGGCGGCGGTTCGGTTCGGGCCGCGAGAGGCGGCAACCATCGCGGCTGTGCTTTCGGCGATCGCCATCCGAGGCACATTTCTGGGCCTTGGGCCGTTTGCCATCGGCACGCGAAATGAATCGCTTCTGCTGCTGCAAGCCTTCATGGGCATCATCGCCGTGATGACGCTGACGCTCGCGGTGATGTCCGAGGAGCGCCGCCAGGCAGAGGAGCGTATCCGCAACCTCGCCGTCACCGACGCCTTAACCGGCTTAGCGAATTACGGCAAGCTCATCGATGTGCTCGATTCGGAAATCAAGCGATCGAATCGCACGGGAAGATCGTTCGCGGTTTTGCTGATGGATCTGGATGGCTTGAAAAGGATCAACGACCAGCACGGCCATCTGACCGGCAGTGGCGCGCTGCGCCGCATCGCCGATATTCTGCGCGTCTACTGCCGCGATACCGATACTGCCGCTCGATACGGAGGCGATGAATTTGCGCTGGTAATTTCGGAAGGTGGTTCTAAGCAAGCTCAACAGGTAGCATTACGCATACGCGAACGCGTTTCGCAGGATGCCGGGATTCCTCCGCTTTCGATCAGTGTGGGTGCGGCGGCCTATCCGCAAGATGGAAGTACGCGGGAAGAATTGCTCGAAGCTGCGGACCGCGAACTTTACGCCATGAAGCGGCTGTCTCTAGGGCCGGCATCCTCGCGTGGATCGACGTCGCTTCTGCGGAGCGGTGGATAACCGCGTCCAAATCGCTCTGGCCCTAACAATTCCCAGGGGATAACGCCGGTCCATCTTCGCCGTAGCCCTCGGGCACGCGGGGTACGCCCGGGCGGCGGCGAATCTCGATGCCCAGGCGCTTGATTTTCTGGTTGAGCGTCGAGAGAGGGACCTGAAAGCGCTCGGCGGCTTCCGTTTGATTCCAATTTGTTCGTTCGAGCATGTCCACAATCACGCGCCGCTCCACTTCCTCCAGGATTTCAAAAAGCGAAGGAGGCGGCGCGGAATTTCGGCCGCTGCCATCTTGCGGCGACTGCATGAATTCGGCGAGTTCGAACCGCACGCCCTTTACAATTTCGCGGGTGTGGATATTTTCCGGCAACAGGTCGGCGTCCATCGAGTCCCCGGTGGAAAGCACCACGGCGCGCTCCACGGCATTTTCGAGCTCGCGCACATTTCCCGGCCATTCGTAGTCCATCAAAAGCTTCATTGCCCTGTTGCTGAATGCACGCAGCGGCTTCCCGTTCTCGCGGCAAAACTGTTCCAAAAATCGCTCCACTAGCAGCGGGATATCTTCCTTGCGGTTGCGAAGCGGCGGCAACTGAATCGAGATCACGTTCAGGCGGTGAAATAAATCCTCGCGGAACCGTCCTTCGCGGACCAACTTTCGCAGGTCCTCATTCGACGCCGCCAGGATACGCACGTCAACCTTGATCGTCTCCGTGCCGCCCAGGCGCATGAATTCCCGCTCTTGGATCACACGCAGCAGCTTGGCCTGGGTTTCGGGACTGATCGTCGAGATCTCGTCGAAAAAAATCGTGCCTTGGTCGGCCACTTCGAACAGCCCCTTCTTAGCGGCGATCGCGCTGGTAAACGCTCCTTTTACGTGGCCAAAAAGCTGCGACTCCAGCAGATCGACTGGAATGGAGCCGGTATTGATCGGAATGAAGGCCCGTTCCGCGCGAGTCGAAGCGGCATGGATGGCCTTCGCAATCACTTCCTTGCCAGTGCCGCTTTCGCCCGAGATCAGCACCGTCGAGCGCGAGGGCGCTACTTGCGTCACTAGATCGAGCACCGCCAGCATCTTCTCGCTCTTTCCCACGATATTCGGAAAGTTGTAGCGCTGCTTCAGCGCGCGCTTCAGGTGCAGGTTCTCTTCGCGTAGGCGGCGCCCCTCGATCGCAAGAGAAATCTGCGCGATCAATTCATCGTTGGACCAGGGCTTTGTAATGTAGTCTTGCGCGCCTCCCTTGAAAGCGGCGCGCGCCATGTCGATCGAGCCATAGGCCGTAATCAAGATGATCGAGAGATGGGGGTCGCGCAGCCGGATTTCACGGAGCATGTCGAGGCCGTTGCGGTCGGGCAGACTCACATCCAGTAGCATCAGATCGAACGGCCGGTCGTCGAGCTTTTGCAAGCCCGCCGCACCGGTCTCGGCCAGCGTCACGTCGAAGCTTTCGGAAGTCAGCAGTGCCTCGAGACCCTCGCGGATCTCAATCTCGTCATCGACTACTAGAATGGAGCCTTTACGCATGCACCGATTTCCTTGCTACGGGAAATTCTAGACGGAAGGAAGTTCCCTTTCCAGGGGTCGAGCGAACGTCTACTTTTCCCGCATGTTCTTTGATGATCCCATAGCTCACCGAGAGGCCTAGCCCCGTGCCGCGGCCACTGGCTTTTGTGGTGAAAAACGGATCGAAAATGCGATGCAGGTTCTCCGGCGGAATGCCTGCGCCCGTGTCGGACACTTCTATCTCTACCGAACCATTGTGAGCCCCGGTTCGAACTTCAATCATGCCCCCGTTGGGCATGGCATCGCGAGCGTTCATTAGAAGATTCAGGAACACTTGTTGCAACCGTGTGATCGAGCCGAGAACGGGCGGCAATTTTTCGGCGTAATTTTTTACCACGCTTACGTGAGCCGTTTTGAACGGATGCTGTACCAACGTGAGCGTCTCGTCGATCACCGCATTCAAATCCAGCTCCACGGATTCCGCCCCGCCGGTGCGTGAGAAGTTCAAAAGATTGTTGACGATCTCGCTGGCCCGAAACGTCTGCTTCACAATACGATCCACCGTTTTCTGCCGCGGATCGTCCACCGGCATCTGCTTCGCCAGCATTTGCGCGTAATTGGAGATCACCGCGAGGGGGGTATTTACCTCGTGCGCTACGCCCGCCGCCAGCAACCCCAGCGACGTGAGCTTCTCGGTTTGGACCATCTGATCTTCCAACCGCACGCGCTGGGTGATATCGTCCAGCAGAATCAGGCGTCCCAGCCGTGAACCGTCCTTGCCGAGCAGCGGCGCAATCGAGGCGTTCACCACGAGGTGCCGGCCTACGCGCGTGTCCAGGTGAAACCGGTAGATGCCAGAAACATGCTCGCTCGGCGAGCTGGCCGCGATCTCCGCGGCGAGATCGCGCGGCACCGCTTCTTGCATCTTTCGGTGCAGTGCCTCGCTCCGTGGAATCGCGAGAAGCTCTTCGAGCTGCGGGTTCCATGACTCGATCCGGTCCTCGAGATCAATCGTGAATACGCCAATCCGCAGCGATTCCACGATATTTTCGCTGAAGTCCTTCAGCCGCTCGATTTGCACGGCTTTCTGTTCGAGTGACTGGTAGAGCCGCGCATTCTCTATCGCGATCGCCACGTAGCCGGCAATTGTCGAAAGCAATTCCAGGTCTTCGCTGGAAAGGTAATCGCCGTCAACCGTTTTTCCCAATCCCAGAAACGCAGCTGTGCGATCACGGAACCGGCAAGGGATGAAATAATTTAGCTCCAGTTGATCCAGCGTCCGCCGGATCGAGTCGCTCTCCCGCGCCGCGCGAGCCGATTCGAAAAAGAGGCAGCCGTGCTCGAACCCCGGCCGCGCCGGATCGAGAAAGCTCAGGTCCAGCGCGCTCGCGGTTTCTACGCCCATTGACCGCGAAATTAAGAATTGGCCCGGATTCGCAGGGTCCTCAAGGAAAACGGCCAGCCGGTCGACCAACAAAGTCTGCGAAATCCTGTCGAGAACCGAATCCAGCAACGGATCGAGGCGAACTTCATTGGCCAGCGTCCGCCCAAACTCAATCAGCGTGCGACGATAGTCCAGGCGGTCGCGGTAAAAGAAGTGATCGAGTCGCGCCTGTACCCAGTCTCGTAGCGGCTGAAAAAGAAAAGCCGCCGCTACGATTGCAATCACGGCGCCCGCCGGCCCGGTGGGCCACGCGGTATGAAAGAGTTCGCCGATCAAAGCAATCGCCGCGAAGTAGGCTGCTACGAGCCCAACCGTCGCAAACGTATAAGCAAGTCCGCGCTTGAAGATGATATCGACGTCCATCAACCTGTAGCGGATAATCGCGTATCCGAAACAAAGTGGAATCAGAACCAGCGAAAAAACGGAGAGTTTCATCCACGGCCGTGGCACCGCGCTCACAAGCCGCGGAAGGATGTAGAACAAAAAGACAGGCAAAATTCCCGCGAACGTTCCGCCCGTCACCCACTTCAATTGCTGCCGCAAGATGCCGCTGGGCGCCCGGAAATAGCTCGCCAGGAAAATGACAGCCGCCAGCAAAAAGTAGGCCCCCAGATAAAGCAATTCAATCGTATCCAGGAAATCGCGATTGCTGATTGAAGGCAAAAAATCCAAAGTGCCGGTGGCTACGAACACGTGCAAGCCAAGCAAAGCCGCCGGAATGCTATACAGCGCCCCGACCTTCGGCCACACGGCCCCCCGCCGTTCCGGAAACACCAGCGCGAAATGAACAAGCAAGGCTGGCTGCAGCAGAAGCGCAACCACGTTGCCCCAATAAATCGTCCAGTCGAAGGAGTTCAGTTTTCCGGTGTAGTGGAAACTATAAAACACAAACGAAACGAGGCAGAAAACATAGAAGTGAACCGCCCGAGGCGCGTTCCATCGCCGCACAAAAATAAACAATCCGATGAAAAGATAAAGCAGCGCCGTGATCCGCAAGTAGTCTTCAAGAGATGAGGGGTTCTCTTGCGGAGCCGTAACCAGCGGCACCTGGAAGCTCTGGCCGTCGCGGTGAATTCCATACTTTACTTCCATCCACGGGCCAGCTCGCCAGAGCAGCCGCGTGACGTCCGTGGCGCGGTGGATTTCCACTCCGCGAACGCTTTCCACATAGTCGCCCTGTTGGATTCCAGCCCGATCGGCAGGCGAGCCAGGCACCACATGCCAGGCCACCACACCCTGGGCGGAATCCATCCACGTAACGCCATCGTCGGGTTGGATAAATCGCGAACGCTGCTGGTAGTTCAGGACCGAAAAAACCACCGCCGCCAGCGTTAGTACCGCCAGCGCAACCGCTCCAAGGCGCGTCCGTAGATGCTCGTTCATCCTACTCCACCCATACCCCCGCTTGCATTGTACGCTAGCACGTCGGATTCCAGCCAATCATAGGTGGTTGCTTCAGCAACTAGCTTTGAAACTGTATGTTAGAGACAACTGGAAGGAGCAGTACTTGGTCGATCCGTTTTATGGAAGGGGCCTTCCTATTTTGGTAGGCGTCGGAGGTCTAGAATTGCACGCTCAAGCCGCCCCGGATGTACCGGTATGACGGAATCAAAACCACATATCCGTCACGTGTGGCCACCGGAACGTACCCCTGCTCGAGCAGGTTCCCGACGTTCGCTTCCACCTGCATGTGCCCGGGGAAGAGGGCGGGCAGCGGCTGCCGGACCTCGAGGCTCAAGTACGGATCCATGCGGTAAAGCGACTCACCGTACGGATCCTGCTGGGAAACTGCTCGACCATCCAGCCATTTATAGCTGGCGGAAAACTGAGTTCCAAGGTGGCGTGATTTTCCCGATATCCCTACGGCCAAGCTCTGGCGGTAGCGCGTTGCCAATTCATCACGCAAAGCCGCGGTATCGGGGCCCCCGTCGGGCGCCAAAGCCCCAGCGTAGGAATACACCAACGTGGTCTTCAGATTCTTGGGTAGATTTTCGCGATATACCACGCGGCCGCCCATCGAGCCCGTCGAGCCGCCGTCGTAAGCAAACGATTCGGATAGGTAAGCCTGCAAAAAGTCGGGATTGGAAAGGGCGCCGCGTCCAATCACTGCTGTATGCGTGGAGCGGTCGTGAAAAAATGATGCCGTGATATCCGCTCTCTTGCTCAGCGAGTGTTCCACCGCAATTTCCTGGTGGTCACCGTTCTCCAGGACGGGCCGCCCGTCGTGTAGCATCAGGTTGGGGAACGCATCGAGCGTGTTGAGGGTGGATTCCACGGCCCCATCGCCTGAAGCCGGGTCTGCCCAAGGATCGGTGGCCAGAATAATCGATGCCCGCCATGCCTTAGCGATTTGAACGGCTACTTCGCCGTGGGGACGCACGGCTGCGGTCGTTCCGCTGAAGCCCGCGATTATAAACTTCGCACCGTACCGGACGCTGACGCGATCCCCGAGCGCCAACTGATTGTCCTGAGTTAATCGCAGCCCACGAAACACGGAACCGTTCGGGCCAATGCGCGATTCGCGGACCAAAAATGTCGTGAGCGGTCCCGCACCGGCCGGACCATCCGGCAGCCATTCGCCGGCGAGGCCGCTGGAGGTATCGGCGCCGCCGTAGCTGAACTGTCCCGCCACCACGAGATGGCCTTGCTCCCCCACTCCTAGGTCGTAAACAACCGCTGTTGCCGGTGCGTTCGCCAGACTTGCAACGGAGCCGGGACGGTTCGCACCCGAGGTTAGTTCAACCCGTCCGCGCAGCGGCTCGTCACTCGGCGCGTCGCCTGGCCCGGCCGAGGCAGCCACGGTTGCCGCGTCGTCATCCTGCCAACGAAGCACGGGACGCGTAGCCGCCGAGCTTCGCAGCACCCACGTCCAGTCATCGGAGGAAACAGTTTGATCCGGCTGGCGTCGCAGTTTTTCGAAAGACGAAAATACCGAATCGACCACGATTTCCAGAAGCGTGGCCTGGTCTTCGCTTACTCGAACGTGTTGCTCCACCGCCGGCAGAAATCCCGCCAGGGTTACATGGATCGTGTACATTCCCGCCGGAAGGGACGCACTGGAAAAGTGCCCCAAATCGTTGGTGAGAAGACGCAGCGGTACACTCGCTGCTATTTTTTCCGAGGAGATCAAAACCGCGGCGCCCATTTGCGGCGTGCCGCCGCCATCCACCACCACTCCGGAAATCACGCCGGTATTGGGTGCGGCCGCCATAGGCGAGGCCCACGCACACACTAACCATCCGAGGCTGAGAATGCAGATCGCTCGGAGAGTCAAATGGTTCACCTCCCCTGCGCGGTGACTGCCGGGGGCGCGGCCTTCACAGTGAAATCAGCCTCCGGCGTGATCGTTTGCTTGGCAAGGTTGTCGGTTACCGCTACCTCAAGATGATATTTTCCGGGAGCCAACGACCCCAAAGTAATCAAGTTCTCCAGCGTCATTTCCTCGCCGTGCTGGGGAAGTTTCTCCGCCGGCACGTCGAACTTCAGAACCGGCGCGGTTCCCTTGCCGTGCGTCACGCGGAACTCGACCGATGTATCCGGCTTATGGGTTTTGTCATCCACCTTCAGGTTGTAGACCTGTAGGTACACGCCCATGCTGTCGCTCTGCGTAAAGGCCCCGTCCATCCGCGGCCGGACCTTCACATCGCCGAGCACAAACTGGCCTAGCCCGATGTCCTTGCTTGATACCCGTTGGATGTCATCCGCCAAAATCAGCGAGCTGGCGGAAAGCTGGTCATCCTGGAAGCGTGGAACCGGCAGCCTTGTGTTCACCACTCCCACATTGCCGCTGTTCACGTCTTTTATCACAATGTCCAGCCGGTAGAGACCCGGGCTGAGCGGCACGGCCTTCTGGTAGATTCTCGACGTGCTGAGCGACTTCTGCAGTTGGTCCACGGGGAAGTCGGCCCGAAGCGTGTCCTCGAACGTCTGTACCACCCGCCCGCTCAGGCTGGTTACCCGCGCGAACAAATCCATGGTGGCCGAGTCCACTCCCTCTTTTTCCTGAAAGCTCAGTTGCCGGACGGGAATCTGAACCGTGATCGGCACAAGCACCGTATCAGAGGTGATGCGGACGAAGTCGTACCGATAATCGAACTTCACCTGATCGCGCACCAACCGGTTCGTAACCACCGCTTCCAGATCCTTAAACTTGACCGGCGGCGGCTTCATGATGTTTGCGTAGTTTTCCAGGCGCGTGAATTCGTTGTCCTTCTCGCTCAGCCCTGCTCCGCCAAACTGCCCCTCCGCCATGTTTGTGCCGTCGGTATTGCTGAAACGGGAAGCCTTATTTGCCATCCCCATGGACTCCGCTAGCGTCAGGCCCGCGCCCGGCACGTGCAGCAAAGCATCTTTTTCGCTGGGATCCATCGTAAGGTGATACTCGCCCGTCGATGTCGGATCCACAAACTCCAACTCTACGTTTTCGCCATTGCCTTCCAGATACCGGTAGCGCCAATCTTCGTACGGATACGTTGTTGTCGAACCGCCGCCCTGATCCATGGGCCGGTCCCAGTTGCCCCCGGTCGGGTGCGAATCAATTTCATCAGGCGGTCCCCACATGATGTAGATTTTGCCTCGGTCCGTTTTCCACCCCGGTATTCCCGAAGCAAAGTGCTCATTCGCGTACGCAATCCGGCGGTAGTGTTCCTCTTTGAAGGTGTTCTCCGGCGAATCTGGGTCGGGATTCCGGCGCTGCCAGAAGGCCTCGATAAACTGCTCTCGTTCTTCGTTGGTCTGAAGTTGCAAAAACGAACGTCGCTCCTCAGGTGTGATGATGTAAACCACATCCTCGTTAAGCCATTTCTTATATTGGGAATTCAGTTCCTTATAGAGGTCCTTCAGGCTCTTCTGCTTGGCTTTAGAGGATTTGCCCTGGTTCTGGTCGGGTTGTTGGTCCTGCTGCTGATCCTGATTATCCTGCGCGGCTTTGGCGAGGTGAATTGGTACGGCGCTGACGCATGCGACCAGAAAAAGCCCGAGGAGCGTCTTCGCAGAGTGGCCCATAATTGCCCCTTTTCCGATGCGAAATCTTATCCTGTACTAATGTACAGGTCAATTAAAGTTTACCCGCGCTCGGCTGCGCCAGAACCGAGCTCAAACTATTCACTTTCGCCCGAGGCCGAGCCGAATTATGATACTGATATCCCGTTGATGCGCCCTGTGATCTTGAGGGTGGCCTGTGGTCGGTTCCGCTCGGAACGTGAGATAGGTTAGACGATCGAGAAGTCGGGAGATTTGGGCTAAGTTTGCCGCTTTTTGCGCCTCGTCTGCTGGCCGCGAAACATTATGTCTCGCCCAGGCGTATCTATCAAGTGGCGGGTATGTGTGTCGAAAAACCTTGCCCAGAGGTTAGGCAATGAAGACCTGGCAGAAGGCGACGATTGCAGCTTGCGTCGTAGTGGTGATCGGCGGTATCGCCTGGTACAGCATTTATAAGTCTAATCAAGGAGTCACCGCCGTTCAGACGGGTCGGGCTGCCCGGGAGGACCTCGTATCGCTCGTCACCGCCTCGGGTGAGATTCGTCCCAAAAACTACACCAACGTCCTCGGCGAGGGCATCGGCAAGATTACGGACATCGTGGTCAAAGAAGGCGACTACGTCAAAAAGGGCGACGTTCTCCTACACCTCGAAAACGTTCAGCCCGGCGCCGACGTGCAAGCCCAGGTAGACAGCATTAACGCCTCGGAGGCCGCTTTAAAAGCCACTGCGGCTAGTTACGATTCTGCTGTCGCCACGCTCGCTCAGCGCCAGGCCGACCTCGACAAGGCCAAATTGGATTGGCAGCGCGGCCAGGAGCTTTACCATGGCCAACTCATCGCCAAGCAGGAGTATGACTCGGACAAGGCAGCCTACGATAGCGCAGCCGCCGCGTTCACCTCGAGCCAGGCGCAGGTGGACCAAGCTCGCGCCTCACGCGAACAGGCCCGCGCCACCCTCGATCAAAATCAGGCAGTCCTCCGCCGTACCCAGGACATCCTGCGTAAGACAACCTATAGGGCTCCAATCGACGGCATCGTTAGTTACATTGCCGTAAGGGTCGGCGAAAACGTCGTTCCAGGCATTCAAGGTACCGTCGGCAGTTCCATCATGACTATCTCCGACATGAGCGTGGTCACCGCCGAGGTCAAGGTGGACGAGACGGACATCATCAGCGTCAAGAACGGTCAACCCGCTGATGTCTCCATCGATGCGATCCCCGGCAAAATTTTTAAGGGCCATGTGACCGAAGTCGGCGAGCTGGCCATCCTGCGCACCTCCGGCGAAGCCTCCATGACCGAAACGACCGCCAATACCCAGGAGGCGCGCGATTTCAAAGTCGTGATCACTCTCGACAATCCGCCGAAATCGCTTCGTCCCGGCCTCTCGCTCACGGCTAAGATTCAGACGGCCCAGAAACAAAACGTTCTCACCGTGCCGATTCAAGCGCTCGCCGAGAGGTCCCAGAAAGAGCTGGACGAAGCAAAAAACGGCAATAGCGGCAATGTCACGTTGGCCGCTTCGAACAGCGAAGGCTCCTCTAGCGTGAAGTCCGATATTCAGGGAGTGTTCGTTTTGCGCAACGGCAAAGCCGAATTCGTGCCCGTTCAGACGGGAATCACCGGCGTCACCGATATCGAAGTCACCAGCGGTTTGCATGAAGGAGACTTGATCGTCACCGGCAGCTACAAAGCCATTCGTACCCTTAAGCCCGGCGCGCCCGTCAAGATCGACAATTCCGTTTCCTCGACCGACAACACTTCGTCCAGCTAGAATGGTCGCTTCCAGGAGTCCTATGCCCATGGCCGTCGAAGAAGTCGGTTCGCAGAGTTTCCGCCAGGACTTGGTCGATTCCGGCTATCGTTATCCAGACCGACGACCTCTGGAAAACCTATGAAATGGGCACGGAGCACTTGCACGCCTTGCGCGGTGTGTCCATCACCATTCATAAGGGCGAATACGTCGCGATCATGGGCCCTTCCGGGTCCGGCAAGTCCACCTTGATGAACTTGATCGGTTGTCTCGATACGCCCACGCGCGGCAATTACTGGCTTGCAGGCCGTCTGGTAAGCCAGCTCGACGATGACGAACTCGCCTCCATCCGCAACCAGGAAATCGGCTTCGTCTTTCAAACATTCAATCTCTTGGCCCGCGCCACGGCGCTCCACAATGTCGAGCTCCCCATGATTTACAACGGCACTCCCGCCCAGGAACGCCTCGACCGAGCGAAAAATGCTCTCCAGCAAGTCGACCTTGCCGAGCGCATGATGCACAAGCCCAACGAGCTTTCCGGCGGACAGCGCCAGCGCGTGGCAGTTGCCCGCGCGCTGGTCAACAACCCCTCGATCTTGCTGGCCGACGAGCCAACCGGCAATCTCGATTCCGCCACCGGCACGGAAATCATGGCTCTCTTCGCGCGCCTCCATGAAGGCGGCAATACCATCATCCTCGTCACCCACGAGGCCGATATCGCTGCGCACGCCCATCGCGTGATCCGCGTCCGCGACGGCCAAGTCGAAAGAGACGACCCGAGCCCCCACTGACGCCGTCCCGCGCTTCTCGCTCCCAAAACCGAGCGGAACGCCCGTCTTGAAGCTCTCCCAGGTCACGTGTCATTCCGAGTGGAGTGTCCCGCGCCTTTGCTTTTGCGCGAACCGCCGGGACACGCAGTCGAGGAATCTCTCTTCGATTTTGCCCGGTGTTAACGCTGACCAGAACCGCGCCGGGTGTCCGAGGTTGTAGCCTCTGACGTCTCGGGTGCCCCATGCTCGGGTTTGTGAGCTGGGGCTTTTTCCGGCGTCTTTGTTTCGTTGTCTTTATTGAGGCTCCTTCGGTAGAATGCCGCGCATGTCGCCCGAAGCATTTCAGCTCGTCAGCCGCCCTGGCTCGAGTAGCAACCTGCAGATCCTGAACGTAAAAGGTGCCATCACCTACTCGTGCTCCGCGGCATTCCAAGACGCGGCCTCTGCCATAACCTCACCTCGGCTGATTATCGACTTAAGCGAGGTGCCTTCGCTCGATTCAACGGCTGTCGGCGCGCTGGTGCGAATTTTCGTGTCGTGTCAAAAGTCCGGACGCAAGCTCGCCTTGGTGGGATTGAACCACCGCGTGAGAAATGTGTTGCGAATAACCGGCGTGGACCCGCTCTTCGACATTTACGCAGCCGTCGCCGAGGCTGAAGCCGCCCTCAGCTAAGGGCCATCGCCGGGGTGGCCCCGGCATTCGATTCCTGGGAACACCAATCTCCGGATTGGCCGCCTTCTCTTGCAGTCGTAGGGGCACAGCATGCTGTGCCCGGCAGACATACTTAGGGTGTCTCTGCGGCTCGTCTCGCACCCAGCGGCGCGCCGTTGTTTTTAGGTTTCACGTAGCGGACGGTGGCGCACACGCTTCCCAATTCATCTCCGCATGCGCAGTCACACCCGATCTCCAAGCCTCAAATAAACTTAGTGGGTGCCGCGTGCGACCCGGACATGCTCTAGGCTGCTTGAGCACGGTGGCTCTTGCGCTTTGCGTCCCACCGAAACAGGAAAAACAAGCCGCTGCCGATCAGCAGGATGGTTGCGCCGCCCGAAATTTCCAGCAGCCGCGACACCAGAGCGTGGTATTGGCCCGTGCCCGGATCGTACGTGCAGCAGTACAAAAGAATTTGATCCACCACCGAGCCGATTTGTTCGTGCGATCCCTGCACCAGCGCCAACCGCAAATCCTGCGGCCGGTATTCGATTCCGTAAAAATATTGCGCCACTTTGCCGGCCGGCGTGAGGACCATAATTCCCGCGGCGTGCGCGTACTGGTGGAGCTGCGGAATATATTTGTAGTGAAAGCCGACAGCGTCCGCGAGGGCGTCGATCTGCGGTTTCTTCCCGGTTAAAAAATGCCAGCCAGCCGCCGCCGAAGGATCGCCGTATTGTTTTATGTATGTGCGCTTCGTCGTGGCGGCGAGCGCCGGCGTTTCCTGCGGATCGATGCTCACGGTCAAAACATTGAACTGATCGCCGACCTGGAAATTCAACTTCTTGAACGCCGAAGCCGCCCCGTGCAGGACCTGGCTGCACAGCATCGGACAGCGGTAATACGCCATGATGAGGACCACAGGTTTTTTTTCAAAATAGGAACGCAGCACAACCGGATTTCCATTTTCGTCCGTAAAAGTAGAATCGAGCGGCACCTGATCGCCGAGCCGCTGCTCGAAATAAACTCCTTTCAAAATGTCCGGCAACTGCCCGGGATTTGAAGCGGACCCCGCCGACAATTGCACGCCGCCAACCGACTGCGCCCACGACGGAACGCCAATCATCATCATGCCCAAGATAAGTGCTACGACAATCGCTAACCTGCGACCAACAAAACAAAGCGCTCGCATATGAGGCCTCCCCTAAAATGCCCAAAAAAGTGCTGGCTTCGGAACGCGAGGGCACTTGATGAACACGAGGAAAACAGAGAAGCGCGCACCGCCCGATCACAACTGGATCAAAGCCACGACTGCTACCAGCCGTGGAGGAGTGTAGCAAACCGTTGCCGGCCCGTGCCGTTTTCTCGCAGATTTTTTAATTTGGAGCCACCGACGGCGCGTTGGGAAGACCTTGAAGACCGCCCTTCGAACATGCCCGAACGCGGTGGTTTGGAGGCCGTTTTGGACCAAAAACGACATCTTGTTGCTTCTAATTGAAAGGATTCCGTGCTGCAAACTCGAAGTAAATTCGATGAAAAATCGGGCCGAATCGTGCCTGCGAAAAGCGGCGGCAATCATGCCGAAAAGAGGTTGCGGACCAGGAAAAAGATGTTGGCGGGACGCTCGGCGAGGCGCCTCATGAACCACGGGAACCAAAAAGATCCGTAAGATATCAGCACGTCGCTTCGGTAGCCTTTGCGCGCCAGGCGGAACTGCTCCTGCCGCTGAATTCCGTAGAGCATCGCGAATTCCAACTGAGATTTGTCGATGCTTTGTGCCGATGCCCATTCCGCGATCCGCGCAATTAGCTTCGCGTCGTGTGTGGCTATCACCGCGCGCACACCAGCCGCTCGAGCCTGCGAACTTAGAAGATTTTGCGAGAGCCGGAAATAGTTTTCGTCCACATCGTTCTTTTTCGCAAAGGCAATTTCGGGCGGCTCGCTATACGCGCCTTTCACCAGGCGTACGGAAGATCCCGTGGCGATCAGCGACTCGACATCTTTTTCGGTGCGGCGGAGATACGCCTGCACGCAGACGCCGATGTTTGCGTGGGTCCGCCGCGCCCGCGCGTGCAACTCGATGGTGGCTTCCACATAGCGGCTCTGCTCCATGTCAATCCAGACGGTTTCGTGCGGAGAGTGTTCGGCGAGGGCCGCAAGATTGGCGAAACAGAATTCGGCGTCTATATCCAACCCGAGCTGCGTGAGCTTAACAGAAATTTCCGAGGGCAACCCGGCCTGCTGGATGCGATCAAGGAGCTGGAGATATTGTTGAGTTTCCGCCTGAGCCTCCACCCGTTCATTCACATTTTCGCCGAGATGCGTCACGAGTGATGAAATCCGGGCGCGCGAAAAACGGCTCGCGGCGGCGAGAGCATCGCCCATATTTTCTCCAGGCAAAAAACGCGCGGCAGCGCGCCGCACAAAAGGGAGGCGCGGCATGTTTTTTCGCAGCCACGAATTCTCAGACGCCGCTATCAGGATTTGGCGCGCCCATTTCATGTAAGTTCGCTCCAGCTTCCCGGAGGTTAGAGAATCGAGCAGAATATCATTATCCATCGCTCCGGCTGCACGCTGACCATTCGCGGGGCACGGTGCTAAAGAGCCGAGGGCAAGATTTCTTTTGAGATAAGTTCACGCGGCAAACCAACCACATCGGGGTATCATGCCTTCCAAGCATCCACGGTTCGCTTGCGCATTTTAGGAGAAGGTTTCGATGCAGATGATGAAGCTGGCGGGAATTTGCGCGCTGTTGGCGGTTTTCGCGGCGACCACGGCGATGGCGCAGGATCAATCCACATCGGACCAGACGGAGCCAGCTCCAACGTCGAGTGCGCCGCAGACGCCCAAGAAGAAGGTGAAGCGGGTTTACGAGTCGAAATACGAGCTTTCCGCCGGATTCACTCACCGCTCGTATTACGCGCCCGGCGGAGGAACCTACGGATTGATTGGCTGGTATGCGTCCGGCGAATACAACTGGAAGAAGTGGCTTGGCGCGGAAGGGGAAGTAACCGACGCCTGGCATACAGTGAAGAGCGCCGGGTTCCCTCCTGACACCCTTCACATTTATACATTTCTGGCCGGTCCCCGATTCTATCCGCTGAAGCACCACAAGGTAACGCCCTTCGGGCACGTACTAATCGGTGTCGGCCACTATAGCAGCGCAACATCGGCGTTCGGCGGATTCCACGGCGCGACAATCACGTCCAACGCGTACACCTACGAAGTGGGAGGCGGACTGGATTTGAATCTCTCGGAGCGCTGGGGAATCCGGATGATCCAGGCGGATTTTGGCAACGCAAACTACGTGCAAAACGCGAACGTTGCGAATCGAGGAAGCACGCGCTTTTCGGTGGGATTCGTGTATCACTTCGGCGCGCGGTAACTGCGGCGTCAGGCCGGGGATTCTTCTTCAGGCGTTCTTCTTGAGCTCGGCGAGGACGAGCTTGGCTACATCCTTGAGGGTGTCGAAGACGCCTTCGCCAGTGATGGCGACGGCTTCGCGCACCGGCTCCCCCTTCACGTTCAGTTGCTTCTGGAGTTCATCGACGGGCAGCACATTGGGCAGGTCGCGCTTATTGAGCTGAAGAACATAGGGAATGGTGGCGAAATCGAGGTTGTGATCTTTCAGGTGTTCGCGGAGGTTGTCCAGCGTCTCGAGGTTGGCATCCATCCGCTCTTCCTGGGAATCCGCGACGAAGACTACCCCGTCCGCACCCTTCAAAATTAACCGGCGGCTGGCCTCGTAAAAGACCTGGCCAGGGACGGTATAAAGATGGAAGCGGGTTTTGAAGCCCCGAACCGTGCCCAGATCAAGCGGAAGAAAATCGAAGAAAAGCGTGCGATCGGTCTCCGTGGCAAGGGACACCATCTTGCCTTTTTGCGACGTGCCTGTGTGGTCGTAGACCCACTGCAGGTTGGCGGTTTTGCCGCCAAGTCCGGGGCCGTAGTACACAAGCTTGCAGTTAATTTCCCGCGCGGGGAAGTTGATAAAAGGCACGATTTCCTCAGAAATCAGGCAGCACTATTCTTTATAGCATAGGCCCTATGTGCGGCAAAACGCGCCTGATAGACCTATGGTTCGCAACTGACAACTCAATGCCGCCGGACCGAGGACCCGGGGGTAGCCGATTGAGGAACACCGGACGCCCTTTCTGGGTTCCTCACGGCTTTCCGGTTTACAATGGAGTTGCGCTACCGGAACTACCAGGACCCAGGCTTCCTCCGCCTACAGAGATTCCCTTGAGGCTCAACGATCGCAGGGCGACCGCTGACTGGTTTATCCGATGGAGCGAAATCTGAATACGAAGGAGAAGCGAATCATGCCGGTATCATACAGAGCCGATCATGGCGGGAGTTTTCTGCGGCCCCCCGAATTGCTCGAAGCGCGGGCCAATGGAGCCGACCCGGCCTGCCTGCGCGCCGTGGAAGATCAACAAATCCTGCGCCTGCTCGCAAAACAGAAAGAACTGGGCTTTGAGATTTTCACGGATGGCGAGCTGCGCCGGGGTAATTTCATGAGCGGCCTTACGGACGCGGTGGAAGGCTTCGACCTCGGTGGCGCGATCGCGCGCAACTGGGATGCGTCGCAGGGCAAGCCCAAAGTGAGCGCGGTGATGGGCATCGTCAATCAGAAGCTGCGGCAAGTGCGGCCGCTGACGGGTAGCGAGCTTCCCTTTCTGAAAAAGAACAGTCCCGGCGACATCAAGATGACGCTGCCCAGCCCGACGCAGTTTCCGGCGATTGCGTTCAAGCGCGGCGTGACCGATAAGGTGTACAAGGACCATTCGGCGCTGCTCTGGGAGATCGTCGAAATCATGAAGAAAGATATCGGCACCATGGCGGCTGAGGGCGTGAAATATATCCAGATCGATGCGCCGCGCTACAGCTACTATATGGATCCGAAGTGGCGCGAATGGATTCGTACAGAGATGAATATGGACCCCGAACACGCGCTCGATGAAGCGATCAAAGCGGATAATGCCTGCTTGGAGGCGGCGCGCAAGTCCGGCGCGACCTTGGCGATCCATTTGTGCCGCGGCAACAACCGCAGCCATTGGTACGCCGAGGGCGGCTACGATGCCGTGGCCGAGAAGCTTTTCGGAACTCTGGATGTAGATCGTTTCCACCTGGAGTATGACGACGCGCGCTCCGGGACGTTTGAGCCGCTGCGATTTGTTCCCAAGAACAAGATTGTGGTTCTTGGTATCGTCAGCACCAAGCTGCCTGAACTTGAAAAGAGCGAAGACATCATCAAGCGAATCAAGGAGGCGGCCAAATATTTCCCGCTGGAGAACCTGACGCTGAGTCCGCAGTGCGGATTTGCGTCGACAGCGGAAGGCAATCTGCTGACTGAGGACGAGCAGTGGGCGAAAATGAAATTGGTGGTGGACACCGCGCGTCGCGTCTGGAGCTAAAGAGCGCCTTTGAGCGCTAGAAATTCCTGGATCCAAAAGCCAGCGCCGCTCACCCGGCCGCCTTTTTCGGCGTGCCGAGAAACCCGCACTTCCCAAACTTAAAGTTGTCACATAGACTCTAAGGCCCTAGAGCTACGCCAACAGGACCTTGATCCTTCATCTCAATCACACGCGGCGCGATTCGATCATCGCTACCACAAATGAGGTGGTAAGCACTCTTCTATCGTTGGTAGATGAAGGATGTTTGCAGCCGGAGCGTTTTGCGCGGATGCGGGTTCATCTGGATTGGCTGCAGTACAAACAAAATTTCCGCGAGCCGGTGCTGGCGCTGCAAACCGCCGGGGAGCAGCCCGAAGGCCCGGCGTCGATCGAGATTCGCGTCGATTGCCGCCAGGTGACTCCCGGATCGCTGCGCGACCCTCTGAAGCGGACGCTGGAGCTTTCAAATCCGGGGTCCACGGAAGGGCCGGAGCGAATTTATTTGGAAGAATTCCAATCGTTCCGGAGCAGCATCGCCTGGGAATTCAACCGCCTTTACTGGCAGCGATTGAAAGATTGGGAGAACGCGACGGGCAAAAGCTACGAAAAAGCGCTTCCTGGCGGCAAGTCAGACGGGAATCGGCCGGAGGCAATCACCGATTCGGTTTTCGATCTGTGGGCGCGGCTTCAGGAGCTCGACAGCAAGAACCAATTGCCGGCGGAGATTTTCCTGCTGGAAATTGGTGTAGGAATGGGAATCAGAGCCGGGATGTTCCTCGACCGCTTTCGCGATCTCGATAAAGAGAAGGGCACGAACTATTATCCGCGCATACGCTTTCTTTTGGGCGACTACTCCCTTGCCACGCTGGAGCGTTCCAGGCCCGCTGTGCAAAGCCACGTGGATCTGTGCAGCTTTATCGCCCTGGACGCGCTCGATCCGCTGAAGACCCTTTCGTTTCTGCGCCATAAGATTTTGTACGTTCATTTGACCAACACGTACGACAATCTTCCGGACGAGGAAGTGGTATGGCGGAACGGCCGGATTTATTGGGTGCAAGTTCGCGCATACATTTCCGCGGCGGATGCCGCTCGCATTGGCCGCGACTGCGACGTGGCGGAAGCAGATATCCCGAGGGCGGTGAAACGGTTGCTCGAAGTGGGAGCCGAAGCTCTTCCCGACCGCGCGAAGGGAATGCGCTTCTGGATGGAGATTTGGAACGCCATGCGTACCGAGGAGCGGCTGGAAAACATGCTGGATCTGCCGGACGCTTCCTTCCCGGCCGGGCTGAGCATCCCGCAAATGGAAGATATCCTGAAGGGCGCGCCGGACGATTTGCGTTTTCATCTCAGTTCCGGGGCGCTGGAAAGTTTTCGCAATACGCTGCCCCTGTTGCATCCGCGCGGCTACCTTCAGGTGCAGGATATTTTTGTGACCGATCTGAATGATTACAGCATGGGGTTCTACGGGCCGGGAAAACTGGAAGGCTCGATTGTAAGTTGGGTCAACGGCGCCCTTTTGCGCGAGGTGGCCGAGCGTGGCGGCTACGACCTGCACTTCGCCCCATATACGTACCGGCCAGGATCGAAGACTTCGATCCTGTATACGACAAGACGGGAGTAAGGCCCATGAATCTTCCCATTCTTCCTACGACGATGGTCGGCAGCTATTCGATGCCCGGCTGGCTCGAGCGGCTGAAGACGGAATACTTCGCGCGGCGGATCAGTCGCGTGGAACTTGACGAGATTCACGACACGGCGGTGAAAGCCGCCATCAAGGACCAGGAAATCGCGGGACTGGATATTGTGACAGACGGTGAACTTCGCCGCGACAACATGATCGATTATTTCGTCGAGCGGCTTCCTGGCGTGCAGGTGGATCGGTCATCCAAGAAGTTCTATTACGATTTCTACGATAGTGAAGTAATCGGCAAGATTCCCATGGCCGCTGTGGGGCTCGTCGAAGACTTTCGATTTCTGCTTGCCAATACCGACCGGGAAGCCAAAATCTGCATCACGGGTCCGCACTCGCTTACGAAGCGGATTCGCAACAAGCACTACTCCACCGAAGAGGGTCTGGCAACGGATATCGCCCGCGTGATGAACATGGAGCTGAAGGAACTGGTGAAGGCCGGCGCCAAGTTCATTCAGATCGACGAGCCGTACTATTCAGGCTTCCCCGAGGATATTAACTGGGGCGTGAAAGTACTGAATGTGCTGGTGGAAGGCGTGAACGCGAAAATTGCCGTACACATTTGTTACGGGAACCGTTACGGGAAACCGTCGTGGGAGGGCAGCTACCGTTATCTATTTCCGGCGATTTTGGGGGCGAAAGTTCAGCAACTGAGCCTCGAATTCGCGCGGCGCGGCGGTGAGGACTTGGAGCTGTTCCGCGAGTTTTCTCCGGTGTTCGAATTGGGCGCCGGAGTGATTGACGTGAAGGATCATGCCGTCGAGACGCCTGATATCGTGGCCGAACGCATCCGGAAAACCATGAAAGTGGTGCCTGCAGAAAAGCTGTACATTCTTCCCGATTGCGGGCTCTTTCATTTGCCGCGCGACATTGCCTTTGCGAAGCTACGCGCCATGGTGGCGGGCACGAAGATCGTCCGCAAGGAACTGGGCCGGTGAACGGATGGCGCGAAGTTTTTCCAGCGACGAGCGGGGCGCGTCAATCGGGCTCTTGCGTGACGATGTGGACGTCCACGGCGGGGGCATCGCGTAAAAAGCGGTTGATGGCATTTAGATAGCGGAGCTTGCCCCATCCCTCGGTGGCTGTCCTGCCAAAAATCATCTGAGTGACGTGTTTTTCGCGGACGAACTTCGCGGCGGCATCGGGAACATTTGCGCCTTTCAATCGGACGGAAATAGCGCCCAAACTTTCGGCGAATTGCAGGTTTGCGGCGAGAGTTTTTTCGTCGCGCGCGTTGAGACGTTCGCCGTCATCGACGTGAACCGCGTACAATTCCGCGTCCATGCGACGCGCCATTCGCGCCGCGCGCGCCAGCAAGTATTGCGCGCGGGGATTGGCGCTGATGCACACGGCGATGCGTTCGCGAACCGCCCAGTTTTCCTTGATGTCCTTTTCATCCATGTAGGAGGAGAGGCTACGATCGACTTGCTCAGCAACCTGGCGGAGAGCGAGTTCGCGCAGGGCGATCAGATTTCCGCGGCGAAAGAAATTTCTGAGGGACTGTTCCACCTTTTCCTGGCGGTAAATGTCGCCGCGGCGCATGCGGTTTGCGAGAGCTTCCGGCGTAAGATCGACCATCACTGTTTCTTCGGCGAGCTGGAGGACCCAGTCGGGAACCGTTTCGCGGACAACGATCCCGGTGATGGTGTGGACGGTAGGCGCGATGCTTTCGATGTGCTGGATATTCACGGTGGAAAGCACGTCGATTTTGGCTTCGAGCAGCTCGAGGACGTCTTCGTATCGTTTGCGGTGCTTGCTGCCGGGGATATTGGTGTGGGCCAACTCGTCCACCAAGACGACCTGCGGGTGCCTGGCTAGAATGGCATCGACGTCCATTTCCTCGAAGACCGTGCCCTTATATTCGAGCTTGCGGCGGGGGACGGCTTCCAGTTCCGGCACAAGCTCGACGATTCCCTTGCGGCCGTGCGTTTCGACAAATCCAATCACGATATCTTCGCCGCGCGCGTGCCGGCGGATGGCCTCGCTCAGCATGCTGTAGGTTTTGCCGACGCCAGGTGCGTAACCTAAGAATAATTTGAGGACGCCCTTGGTTTTCTCGGGCGGCGCCGATACGGCCAGCCAATCTTCAGGTGTCTTTGGCACGAGTTATTCTCTTTAGGGCGCCTTCGCGAGCTACGATAGAATGAGCCGATGCGAGCGTCGATCCTAAAACGCATCCTGCAATTCGCGTGTGCTTTCGGCATTCTGGCCGGAACGATTTTTTTGTACCACAAGGTTCTGCCAGTCAATGCGACTACGGTGGCGCTCACGTTTCTGCTTGCAATTCTAGCCGTTTCTGTGGCTTGGGGCATGGTTGTTTCAGTCCCGATGTCGATCGGCGCAATGCTAGGATTTAATTATTTCTTTCTGCCTCCCGCAGGAACCTTCACGATCGCGGATCCGCAGAACTGGGTCGCCCTGGTCGCGTTTCTTGTAGTCGCGATTATCGGAAGCCATCTCTCATCGCGCGCGCGGAGACAGGCTGCGGACGCCTCAGCCCGCCAGCATGACGTGGAGAGGCTATATTCGTTCAGCCAAGGCTTGCTCGAATCTCGCAACGCGATGGAGCTGGTCAATCGCATCCCCGCGCAAATTGTGGATGCTTTTGAGGTGGGGGCGGCGGCACTTTTTGTGGCGGACAAACAAAAAGTATATCGCTCCGGCCCGGTGATACCTCTTCTGGACACCGACAGCCTCAAGGCCATCCTGGCGCGTGACGAGGCGCTGACTGATACCGCCAACAGCGTTTGCTTCGTGCCGGTGCGTCTGGGAGTGCATCCGATCGGCAGCATTGGAATTTCCGGTACGATACTTCCGCGGCAAACGTTGGAGGCGATCGGGACGTTGATCGCCATTGCCATGGAACACGCGCGCGCCGTTGAGCAGGTGGGCCAGACCGAAGCCGCGCGCGAGGCCGAAAAATTACGGACAGCATTGCTCGATGCAGTGACGCATGCGTTGCGAACGCCGCTTACCTCGATCAAGGTTTCCGTCACGAATATGCTGTCTAATCCGGCTCTGAGCGATGCTCAACGACTCGAACTGCTGACCATCATCAACGAGGAAAGCGATCGCTTGAATCGGTTGGTGGGCGAGGCGGCCGAAATGGCCCGGCTCGACGCCGGCGAGGTGGAGTTGAAAATCGAGCCGCAACCGATCGATCACGTAATCACAGCGGCCCTGGAACAGTGCAGAGGATCGCTCGGAAATCGGGAAGTTCGAGTGGAGGTTGCGGACCGGCTTCCTCGCGCGCGAGTAGACGTCGCTCGCGCCCGGGAGGCTCTGGTCCATCTGATTGAGAACGCCAATCAGTATTCGCCACCCGACCAACCCATCACGATTACAGCCGAGGCGGCGGGGGATTTCATTGTCACCAGCGTGGCTGACCGCGGCAGCGGTATCGACGAACCGGAACAGAATTTGATTTTCGAAAAATTTTATCGCGGCAAGGATCAGCGTTACAGTGTCGAGGGAACCGGCATGGGTTTGCCCATTGCGAAGGCGATCGTAGAAGCGCACGGCGGGTCGGTCAGCCTCACGAGCCAGCGCGGGCGGGGCTCGGTATTTTCCTTTACTCTGCCGATCGATCACGACCGTCAATTGCAGTCGCCGATTCAGGGCCTGTCGAAGGTGCATTCAAGCCAATGAATTCCGCGAGCATCTTGATCGTGGACGACGAGCCGCAAATCCGGCGGGTGTTGCGCGCCACTTTAAGTTCACAGGGTTATACCGTTGCCGAGGCGCGCAGCGGCGATGAAGCACTCGAGCAAATCCGCGGACAGCGGCCGGATTTGATCCTGCTTGATGTGAATATGACCAGCCGCTCTGGATTCGAAGTATGCCGCGAAATCCGCGGATCGAGCGATATTCCCATCATCATGCTTACGGTGCGCAACAGCGAGCGCGATAAAGTGCAAGCGCTCGACGCCGGGGCAGACGACTATGTGGTGAAGCCCTTCGGGTCGGAGGAACTAATGGCGCGGATCCGCGCGGCATTGCGGCGCGCCGCCCCGGTGGAGTCGTTGCCTCCATTTATTTCCAACGACCTGAAAGTGGATTTCGAGAAGCGCTCGGTTTTAGTGAAAGGCCAGCCCGTGCGGCTGACACCCAAAGAATTTGAATTGCTACACCACTTGGTGACCAATCGCGGAAAGGCCCAGGCTCACCGGCGGATCTTGCAAGCCGTGTGGGGCCCCGATTACGGAGAAGAAACCGAGTATCTTCGAGTGTTCATCAACCAATTGAGAAAGAAGATCGAGCCGGACCCGCGGCATCCACGCTACATTCACACCGAGCCATGGATTGGTTACCGCTTTGACCCGCCGGAGGAAAAGCCGCGCGGCAGTTCGTAAGCCGTCTTGCAGTGTAAATCGCGAGATTCTTGATCTGGAACCCTGAAGGTCCGGAGGAAATCCGCCGATGGCCGCACCAATCAAGCCCCCTTTCACGCTGGAGTCTGCTAAGGCTAAAGTGCAGATGGCTCAGGACGCGTGGAATTCGCGTGATCCCGAACGCGTGGCCCTTGCGTACACGCAAGATTCGGAGTGGCGGAATCGGGATGAGTTCTTCCGGGGTCGCGAGGCCATCAAGGATTTCCTGCGGCGTAAATGGGCCAAAGAACTAGACTACCGGCTGCGGAAGGAGCTGTGGTGCTGGACGGAGAACCGCATCGCCGTGACGTTTCAGTACGAATGGCACAACCCGAGTGGGCACTGGTTTCGGTCATACGGAAACGAGCTTTGGGAATTTGACGACGACGGCCTGATGCGCCGCCGCATTGCGAGTATCAACGACGTGGCGATTGCCGAGACCGACAGGCAGATTCGCTGAACTTCGGATGCCAGCGGATCAAAAGCTCTGAAAATTTTGCCAGAGCCACATCCCCGCAACGATCGCGAGCAGCACACCTGAGAGAATGCCCAGCACCAGGCTTGCGAGGCTTAGTTTTTCAATTCGGGATACGATGGCGCGCTGCTCGTCTGCCAGGGTTCGCGCACCGGCACCCAGGGCGATGTGGTCCTCTTCGTGAATATTGAGAGTGCCGCGATAGATCATCGTGCAGATCAGCAGTGCGGTGACGGCTCCCCACGCAATGAAAAGAAGGTGAAACGTGTCCATAGCAACCTCCTGGCACAAGGACCGACCCGGCCTTCAGCCAGCGGAAATGAGGTGGCGTCTTCCCGCGATGGTTGCCAACGAAGCCGGGCGCTCACGGCTGAAATTACGCGGGTTTGCGCCATTTTACCTGGATTTAAGCTACGACCGTCAGCGGGGAATTGCAATAAGTTTGCGGTAAGAGGGGCGGCTCTGCATCGAGATTTAGTCCTTAAAGCGGAGACAGGTTCGGGCTCGCCTCCGCGCCCGGAAACGTCTAGTAGTCGTTGGCGGAACTTTCGAGGAAGGCGCGAAGCTTGCGCGAGCGCGACGGGTGGCGCAGTTTGCGCAGAGCCTTGGCTTCGATCTGACGGATGCGCTCACGGGTGACGGCGAAGGACTGGCCGACCTCTTCGAGGGTGTGCTCGCTGCCGTCGTCCAAGCCAAAGCGCATCTTGATGACCTTTTCCTCCCGCGGCGTGAGCGTCTTCAGCACCGAGGAGGTTTGTTCCTTGAGGCTGAGGTTGATCACGGCGTCGGAGGGCGAGACCACGGCTTTGTCTTCGATGAAATCGCCGAGATGTGAATCTTCCTCTTCGCCGATCGGAGTTTCGAGCGAGATCGGCTCCTGCGCGATCTTCAAAATCTTGCGCACCTTCGCGACTGGAATATCCATTCGCTTGGCGATTTCTTCCGAAGTGGGTTCGCGCCCAAGTTCCTGGACAAGTTGGCGCTGCGTGCGCACGAGCTTGTTGATCGTCTCGATCATGTGCACGGGAATGCGGATGGTGCGGGCTTGGTCAGCGATGGCGCGCGTGATGGCCTGGCGAATCCACCATGTCGCGTATGTGGAGAACTTATAGCCGCGCCGCCATTCGAATTTGTCGACGGCCTTCATGAGACCGATATTGCCTTCCTGGATCAGATCAAGGAACTGCAAGCCGCGGTTGGTGTACTTCTTGGCGATGGAAACGACCAATCGAAGGTTGGCTTCGATTAGCTCCTTTTTCGCTTGCTCCGCTTCTGCTTCGCCCCGAAGAATCACCTGAAGGGCGCGCTTGAGCTCCGAAGGGCTGACCTCGCTGGCAATTTCAATTTCGCCCAGCTCCTGGCGGCGGGCCCTGAGATCCTTGCGTGCCTCGGCCTGGACGTCGGCTTTCGAGGCGTCGACGCGGCGTTCGAGCTTGGCAATCTCGCGTTCGAGGAAGTGGACCCGCTCGACGGTCTGGTGAATTTTGTCGATAAGCCGCTTTTTTTCGAACGGATGAAAATCGATCTCGCGAACCAGATTCGACATTTCGACGCGGGTTCGCGATACGGAGTACCGTGCGTGCAGGTAGGGGCGCTTCTTGGATCGGGGGACGCGCTCGAGCCTGGCGGCGAGCTTCATGGCCTGCAGGTAGAGCTTGGCAATTTTATCGATTTGCTTCAGCGTCTCCTTGGTTTTGGCCTCGATCTTTTCCTCGGTAAGCTCCTCATCGTCGAACTGAACGATTTCCTTGATCGAGCGGGCGCCGTTGCGCAAATCCTCGCCGACCTGGAGAAGCTCCTTGAGGATCAAGGGCGCGCGCGTGATGGTCTTCAGCACGAGCAATTGGCCCCGCTCGATGCGCTTGGCAATCGCAACTTCACCTTCGCGGGTAAGCAAGGGCACCGTGCCCATCTCGCGCAGATACATGCGGACGGGATCGTTGGTTTTTTCAAGCGTGCCCGGAGTGAGATCGAGGTCGCCGTCTTCCGAGGCAGCGTCGTCCTTCACGACAACGATTTCGGCGGAGTCGGTTGCGTCGGCAGCAGCGAGCGCAGCCTTCGCGCTCGAAAGATCTTCATACACATCGATCCCGTAGCGCTCGAAGGTCGAGAGCAAATCGTCAATTTCCTCCGAGGAGTGCACCTCGGCAGGCAGGATATCGTTCACCTCATCGTAGAGCAGGTAGCCCCGCTCCTTGCCCATGGCGATGAGTTGTCGAACCTGGTCGTATTTTTCTTCAAGAGCCAACGTCACGCTTCATTCCCCTTAATAGAGCCAATCGGCGCGCCAATAGGAATCCCTGAATGCAAAGAGGGGAGGGAGTAGACACCCCGACCCTTCTGGATTAGATACGTATGAACGGATGGTGAGATAGCCCCGTGCGCCAATCCCAAGTATCTTGCAGTTCGCGCCCAACTCGCCCCGCACCTTACAGATACACTAACATGAGATGCTGCGCGAGCCTCAATCGTTTCGTCCAAAACCTACGAATCATACATCAGGGGTTCGTTGGGCGTCAATCAAGGTTATAAATCCTTTACTCACCATGGCTTGGAAAAGAGGCGAACTAATCGAAGAGCGGCTTCCTCAAGGGGTATGGCACGCCCTGATTCCCTGCTTCTCGAAATACCGCTGATGGTATTCCTCGGCCCGATAGAAAGTGGATGCCGGAACGATCTGGGTGACAATCGGGCTCTTGAAGACGTGGCTTGCTTCCAAGGCGGCCGTGGCTTCGCGCGCCTCGGCCTCCTGGCCGGCATCGTGGAAGAAAATCGCGGAGCGGTATTGCGTGCCGAAATCGGGGCCTTGGTAGTTGAGCGTAGTGGGATTGTGATTTTGGAAGAACACAGCCAGCAATTCGCGATAGGAGACTTGCTCGGGATCGAACTCGACCTCGACAGCCTCGGCGTGGCCGGTTCTCCCCGTGCATACGTCCTTGTAGGAAGGATCTTTCGTAGTGCCCCCGGTGTAGCCGACGGTTGCAGAGGTTACGCCCTTCACCTGGCGGAATGTGTCCTCGACGCCCCAGAAACAGCCTGCCGCAAAAGTTGCCTTAGCCATGGATTCAAGCTCCCGTTTATCTGGCCTGTTCACTTCGATATTGCCACAGATTCAACCAGCAGTCTTGCTCGGTGGAAGTGACTTAACTCGCAGATAGGAGTTAGATGAGGTCCGGGCAATTTGGTCGCAATCTGGTTCACTGTTCTCGAATCGAAGCGACCGAAACGTTCGCCGGCAGAGCGGTGCTGTCGGTGGATTTGCCAGCGCGCGTTTCTTCGAGAATCCTCTGGAGCATGCCCGGAATCTCGAAAACCGCGCGATTTTGGAGCGCGGCCGCATTCGCCCGATAGCGAGCCAGCGTCCGAGGCTCGATCATTTGGGCCGCCGCGCCGCCGATCTTGCGAAAGTTAGGCAGCACCACGCCGACTTCTTTTTCGAGAATCCAATCGGCATTGTAACGTTCCTGCGGTAGCGTCCAGGCGTTGCACTCCACAATCACAGGAAGGTGCATCGCCAGAGCCTCGCTGACGCTACCGGGGCCGGGTTTGCCGATAAAGAAGTCGGCGAGTTGCATGTACCGGTTGACTTGCGTGGTGAAGCCTTCGACAAAGCGCGGGTGACGCGACTTTTGTGCGCGCAGAGCGCTGGCAAGCTTGTCGTTTTTGCCACAGACGAAAATCAATTGGACGTCGAGCCGCGATTGTTCAATGTGCTCGGCAATTTCGAGCATCACCTTCGAGCCGTGGCCGCCGAAGAGAACGAGACCTGTCGCCAGATCGGCGCGGAGTCCGAGGCGCTCGCGTTCCGCGGCACGGTCTTCCGCCGGCGAGTCGTAAAAGCGCGGGTGCAAGATCATGCCGGAGGCGCGAAAGATTCGATTGTCCGGATGCCCTGTCGAGCGCGCCTGAAAAATGGCGCGGTCCGAGCCGCAGATGAAATATTGCGGCCGTTGTTCGATCCAGAAATGTGGCGGGTAGTCGGCGATGTCCGTGAGAATGGTGACGAAGGGACGCCCCGGGAACACGTTGGAAAAACTCTCGCCGAGCGCCCGGTTGAAATGCGGGACGAAGGAAACCACCATGTCCGGATTAGTTTCCTTCCAGTACCCTTCGAACAAACGCACGGTTGCTCGATGGTTCACACGAACTACCAGCTGCAACACCTTCAATAATTGAGCGCTGCCCAATGTCCAGCCGGAGCGCAACATCCAGTTGTAGAAGTCCTGTATGCGTATGCCGCCATATTTCTTGAGGATATCCAGCGGATCGAGGAGTTCCTGGAGATTGACGAGGCGCACTTCCCACGGACGCTGCTCACGGTGAATGGCTAGCTCAAGCGCCATGGCCGCGGCGCGATGGCCGCCACCGGCGTCAAAGAACCCGAACTCGATCCGCACCGCCTACCGTCGCTCCATAGGGGAGGGATTCTGGCATTCGAAGCGCCGTGGATTGCTACAGGAATGTTAAAATGCCGGAACCTGTTTCTAATCAGTTAACTACCTATGTTTTCAGGATGTTAGCGCGAATGTAATCTGTGGGTAATGCTGTGAATTTACTGTGGAAATCATGAAGTGTGACATGCATGTCCACTCATACTTTTCCGGGCCTTGCACGACTCCGTTTGCCCGCGGGTTTTGCCGCGAAAGCTACAGCGACCCTGCGGAGGCTTACTCGCTCCTGAGGCGCCGGGGCATGGATCTTTTTACCCTTACCGACCACGATTCGATCGAAGGCGCCGAAAAACTGCGGCACTACCCCAATTTCTTCCTGAGCGAGGAGCTGACCTGCCGGATGCCTAGCGGGACGGAAGTCCACATTGGGGTGTACGACTTCGAAGAACGGCAACACGCACAGCTACAGCGACGCCGTAACGATTTGCTTGCGCTGGTGATGTACCTGACCGAGCGGAAAATTTTCTTTAGCATCAACCACGTGTTCTCAAGTCTCACCGGCCGGCGCGAACGCGAGGACTTCGAATGGTTTCGGGAATATTTTCCGGCGATTGAATCGCATAACAGTCACATGCTCGAAAGTTCGAATGCGCATGCCGCGAGCCTTGCGAGGCAGTGGGGCAAGATCGGCATCGGCGGAAGCGATGCACATGCGTTGGCATCAGTGGGTACGGCTTTCACAGAAGTTCCGGGAGCGCGAAATAGGCAGGAATTTTTCGCTGGACTGAAGAATGGGGCTGGGCGAGTCGCCGGCGAATCGGGATCGTTCCCGAGGCTTACTCGCGACGTTTTTCTGATCGCATTCGAAATGATGCGCGAAAAATCATGGACGGCGCTGCTTGCGCCACTAGCTGTACTTGTTCCCGTGATCACCTTTTGGAACTATCGCGAGGAAGATGCTTTCGGCCGACGCTGGGCGCCACAGGTTCTCGATCAACCACTGCGATCATCGACGCGTGCTGGCTGGGCCGGCATTTCGCAACCTGCGCTGGAGGATTCCCTATGACAGTAGCGCGAGCAGTCTGGCACGAGATCGAATCAAGCGACTACAGGCTCATGCGGCGCGTCCATCGGTGGCGAGCGCCGCGATGGTTTCGCATAACAATGATTGTTGCCACACGGGGAGGCGACGGATGGCTCTGGTACGCATTCGGCCTGATTCTGCTGCTATGCGGTGGAGAGCGGCGCTTCGCCGCACTCGAGGCGGGCGGTTTAAGCGCCGCGGCAGGGATTGCCCTATTCCGCGCCCTCAAGCGTACCAGCAAGCGAAAAAGGCCTTGCGAAATCGAACCGCACTGCTGGGCGTCGATTTTACCTCCCGATAAGTACTCGTTTCCCTCCGGACACGCCATCACGGCATTTGCAGTGGCGGTTTCGGTCGGATTCTTCTATCCATATCTCGAAATTTCATTGCTGGCCGCGGCGTTCTTGATTGCGGCTTCACGCATCATTCTCGGAATGCACTTTCTGAGCGACGTGATCGCCGGCTCGGCGATCGGGATCGTCTTGGGCCTTGTCAGTTTCCATATTCTCGCGATCATCTGATGCGTCCGGCCGCAATCTGAGGGCGTGACAGCGGCGCTCCGCGCTGAACGTGTTTACCGAGCAGGCGGCGAGGCTAGGACCGAGGCATTCGTCTCTGGAATTTTCTTCTTGTGCAGGAGATCGACGAGAGCGCGGTATATCCGGGAGCGAACTTCGTGGCGGTCGCTTGCGCGGGTGATGTAACGCAACACCACGTTCACGCCCCCTCCGGTGGGGCGAATACTCATCGAGGGCGCGGCAGAAAAGGATCGGTTGGCATGCGCCACGCGACGCCATTCCGTTTCCGCTACCTGGGCATTTGCTGCCGTTTCATCAGCGGCGATCTTCTGGATTGCTTCGGCGGTGGCGTACGGGTCGGCATTCTCCGGAATTTGCACTTCGATTTCATCCCACAGCCATTGGCCGGCCGTTGAGAAGTTGAAGTAGTGACCTTCGATGGCGAAGCTGTTCACGAACGACACTTTGCGCCCGGTCGGATGGCCCGCGTCGGTCCAATTGCCCGTTTCGAGTATCACCGTATGAAGCAGCCCAACGGTTAGCACCTCTCCGCCCACGCCGTTTATTTCGACCCAGTCTCCAGCCCGGATTCCGTTCTTGCCCATCAGCACGAACCATCCGAAAAATCCAACGATGAAATCCTTCATCGCCACGGTGACGCCCGCGCCGGCAAGAGCCAGAACCGTGGCCAGGTTACTCGGCACTCCAAAAATCACCAGCAAGATCAGCAAAATCCCGATGCCTTGCACGACAAAGAGTATCAACGTCTGCGCGGTGCGAAGCTGGCGCCGTTCGGCGGTAACTTCTGCGAAAAAGCGCTGCACCCCGTAGTTTGCAAGTAGGACGCACAGCGCGATCAGCACAGCAAAGAAAAGTGAAACGAAGATGCCGTGTAAGAAAAACTTCTCGCGCACGCTCACGAAGGTAATCCAATCACCATAAGCGGCGGCCAGCTGCTGCTCCGTATCAATGCGTCGGCCCAGGTCGGCCAGATTCTTCTGGTCTTCCGTGAGATCGCGAAGCAATGAAACAGGGGAAGATTCCTGGCCGTTCACGGTGGATGAACCCGCGGCGCTTGCATGCGAGGTTCTCTTTGTCGATTTCTCCTGATCCAGTTCCTTTTGCAGACCGTCCCGGGACTCCAAAAGCTGAGCGGCCAGCTTCTGTGCGTCTTTTTGAGCTTGAATTAGCTGCGTTTCCTTGGCATGAAGAGAATTCCAGGCGCGAAATTGAGCAACGATGTTTTTGGATTGCGTGCGCTCAATCGTAGCAACCCCGCTTGCCGCAGCGGCAGCCGTGGCTGCCGTCGCCGCACTCTGCGCGTCCTGAGCTTGGTGCTGGTCCAGCAGTTGCTGAACCGTCGCCTGCTTGTTTCCCCCCGCGAGCACGAGGTCCTGCTTGGCGGCATCCAAATTGTCCTGATCGAGCGCGAGCTGCGCCTGCGCGGTGACGAGCAGCCCCTGCAAGTCTGCCTTTGCACTCTCGTTGGATGTTTTCGCGAGCAGCTGCGTGAATTGCGTGACTCGACTTTGATCCCCGGTTACAGCAGTTTCTCCTGCCTTGATCCGTTCGGTGAGCTGGCGGGTTTGGGGCGTGAGGGGTGCTGGATTTCGCCCCGCATCATGGATCGCAATGGCGAACGCCAAATCCACGGAACGATCGGCGAGCCGCTCCGCATCCTGAGCGTAGTCGTGCTCCGTGCGCATAACAGCAAGTGCCCCCAGCTGCTGCGCCGTATCCAGCGGCCGTGTATCCACCAATTGGGCATGCTGAGATTTCGCTCGAAGGGCTCGCAGGCGGTCCCGATAATTCGCCCAGTCGCGCGTGAATATCGCCGCACATAGCAATATCCCCAGGAGCACGAGCAACGACTGCCAAATTAGCTTTTCATAGTTTTTCATCGGCGCCGACTGGGTTCCGTCATTCTAATACGAGGAGCGTAGTGTGGTCCGAAGAAATCGGCTGAAAGTAGCGCGGAACTCTACAAGTCGAGCGGCAGGGGACTTTTTCCGGTAATGAGCCGCGCCGCTCGATCATAGGTGATGTACAGCGATGCCCATTGCACCAGCACGAGCAGACGATTCTTAAACTCCACGATGTACATCAAGTGTACGAAGAGCCAGATGAGCCATGCGGGCAAGCCCGATAAGCGCAGCCAGTTCAGGTCGGCCACGGCAGCGGCGCGCCCAATTGTCGCGAGGTTGCCCTTGTCCCGATAGTGAAACGCCGGGGGCTTCTTCCCTCCCCGAAGCCTTGCCACGATGGCGTTCGCTACATACCGTCCTTCTTGGATTGCGGGCTGCGCCACGCCGGGAAGAGGTTTCCCGGTCTGATGGCTGAAGTTGGAAAGATCGCCGATCACGAAGATTTCAGGATGGCCCGGCACCGTGAGGTCAGGCTCCACGATCACCCGTCCCGCCTTGTCAATCATCGCGCCGGTTGCTTCGGACAAAATCCGTCCGAGCGGTGATGCCAGCACGCCCGCTGCCCACAGGACCGTGCGAGTGGGGATTGTCTCGCTCGCGTCGCCCGCGCGAATGGTGACAGATTCCTTTGTGATGTTCGTGACCATCGCGCCGGTGCGAACCGTGACGCCGAGCCTTTCGAGCATCCTCTTCGCCGCAGCCGAAAGCCCCGCCGGATAGGAGGGCAGCACACGGTCCGCTCCCTCCACTAGAATGATCCGCGCTTCAGACGGACGGATATGTCGGAAATCCTGGCGCAGGGTATCGTTGGCAATTTCACCCAGCGTTCCCGCAAGCTCCGCGCCGGTCGGACCGGCGCCCGCGATTACGAAGGTCATCCACGCTCGTAGCTTCTCCGGATTCTGTTCACGCTCGGCCGCCTCGAAGGCCAGCAAAATTCGCCGGCGCATATGCGTGGCGTCTTCCACGGTTTTCAGTCCCGGCGCAAACTGAGCCCATTCGTCGTGGCCGAAATATTGGTGGCTGGATCCCGTGGCGACCACTAGCGTGTCGTAATCCACCGCGCCGTCGCTCAAAATCACGCGCCGTTCTGCCGTATCGATCCCAACCGCTTCTCCCAGCAGCACCCTTGTGTTTTTCTGCTTCTTGAGTACGTTCCGCAGAGGCGAGGCAATATTCGCGGGCGATAACGCGCCCGTGGCTACTTGATAGAGAAGCGGTTGGAACAGATGGTAATTGCACCGGTCGATCAGGGTCACTTGCACCCGCGCCCGTTTAAGCCGCAGCGCAGCACTCAACCCGCCGAACCCCCCGCCAACAATCGCGACATGGTGTTCACCAGACACGATTTACGGTTCTCCCTGGTTTCATCCTACACCCGGATTCGACTTACGGAATCCTTACGGCTGGCTTATGCCTTCCTGACGCTGCAAGGCCTACCCTGCAATTCGGTCACGCATTCGCATCGAGAAATGCGGATCGAGTTCAGGAGAATGAGAATGGCGCTTTTGGGCGCGGCCGTGGTCGGTTTTGCGGTCCTATTTTTCGTGGTCGCTTTCGTTCAATTCACGCGAGAGGCGATGCGTTCGCGGAAAAAGCCACAGCATCTGATCCGTGTGACGGCAGAATGCCCTACCGCGAAGATATTCACTCTGCGGGAATCGCCCGTTCTGCCGAAAGCAATTCTAGCGGGCAAGAAAGCAAATGGCGTTGCGATGGTCGCGCCTTTCAACGCAAGGATTAAGCACGGGCCCGCGAAAGGATCGTCGTGATGCTCGATATCGTGTTCGTGGCGTGCACGGCCGTCTTTTTTCTCATAGCGCTGGCCTATGTATGGGCCTGCGATCGGCTGAACTGAGGAGCGAGCGAATGATGGGCAACCTGATCCTCCTAGGAATTTCCGTTTTAATGTGTGGATATCTCCTGGCCGCTTTGCTCTGGCCCGAGAGGTTTTGACCATGACTGTGAACGGTTGGCTGCAAATCGGGCTCTTTTTCGCGGTGCTGTTGGCCGTGACGAAGCCGCTCGGCATATTTATGGAGCGTGTTTTTTCCCGCCAGAAGACGTTCCTCGACCCCCTTCTTCGTCCCATCGAGCGCTTGCTCTATCGGACGACGGGAATCGACGAGAAGCATGAAATGGACTGGAAGGAATATGCCGTCGCCATGCTGCTATTCAGCGCCGTGTCCATGGCCGTGCTTTATCTAATCGAACGCTGGCAGCACTGGCTGCCATGGAATCCCCAACACCTGGCTTCCGTGCCGTCTGCTCTGGCCTTTAACACAGCCGCATCTTTTACCACCAATACAAACTGGCAGAACTACGGCGGCGAATCCACGATGAGTTATTTCACTCAAATGGCGGGGCTCGCCTACCACAATTTCGCTTCCTCCGCGGTCGGCATCGCTCTTGCCATCGCAGTGATTCGGGGCATTGCGCGCAAAGAATCCAAAACCATCGGCAACTTTTGGGTGGATGTGACGCGCTGCATGCTGTGGGTCCTGCTCCCCGCCTGTCTGGTAATCGCGATGGTGTTTGTATCCCAGGGCATGATTCAGAACTTAAAGCCCTATGACACCGCGAAGCTTTTGAATCCCCAGACTGTGCAAACAACAGGAGCCGACGGCAAGACAACCACGCAAACTATTACCGACCAGGTGATTGCTCAGGGACCGATTGCCTCTCAGGAAGCGATCAAGATTTTCGGAACGAATGGCGGGGGTTTCCTCAATGCCAATAGCGCCCATCCATTCGAGAATCCGAATCCCCTCACCGATTTCATGCAGATTGTGATGATGCTCTCTCTCGGGTCAGCCCTCACGTATACGTTGGGCCGGATGACCGGATCCCAGCGGCATGGCTGGGCCGTCTGGACTGCGATGGCATTGCTGTGCCTCGCCGGTGTCACGGTCGCATACGCGGCAGAGTCTCGCGGTAATCCATTGCTGCACGGCGTTGACCAACACGCTGGCGCGATGCAGCCGGGCGGGAACATGGAGGGCAAGGAAGTGCGCTTCGGGATTGCCTCTACCGCGCTCTTCGCCACGACGACCACGGACGCGAGTTGCGGCGCAGTGAACGGCATGCACGACTCATTTACTCCCCTAGGCGGAATGGTGCCGTTGGTAAACATCATGATTGGCGAAGTCATTTTCGGCGGAGTGGGCGCGGGGATGTACGGCATCATCGTTTTCATTGTTCTCTCGGTTTTCATCGCGGGCTTAATGGTGGGCCGAACGCCGGAGTATCTCGGCAAAAAGATCGAGGCATTCGACGTGAAAATGGCCGTGGTAACAGTTCTCGTCTTCTGCTTTCTTGTTCTCGGCCTTACTGGCGTTGCGATTGTGTCTCCGTTCGGCACCTCGTCCATCACCAATCCCGGCCCGCACGGATTGTCGCAGATTCTCTACGCCTATACCTCCCAGGCCGGCAACAATGGTTCGGCCTTCGCCGGTCTGAATGGGAACACTCCTTGGTACAACGTCAGCGGCGCTTTCGACATGCTCTTCGGGCGCTTTTTCATGGTGATTCCGGTTCTGGCCATGGCTGGCAACTTGGCGCGCAAGAAGATTGTGCCCGAATCAGCGGGTACATTCCCCGTAACCACGCCGCTTTTTGCATTCTTGCTGATCTCCGTGATTCTGATTGTCAGCGCACTCACTTTTTTCCCGGCTCTTAGCCTCGGCCCGATTCTCGAACACCTGCTGATGCACGCCGGAAAGGTTTTCTGAGGCAGCCATGACCATACAATCCATCGGAGAGCGCGGCTCTACATCCCCTGTGAACCTTCCGGATCCCGGCAACGCCGTTTCTAGGGAACACAGAAAAAAGTCGCTGTGGACTGGCGGCATCGTTGGCGGTGCCCTCCGCGATTCAATTCTCAAGCTCAATCCGCGCACACTCATGAAAAATCCAGTGATGTTCGTGGTCGAAATCGGCGCGGCGATCACCACTTGGGACTTGGTACGCGATCGCTTACAGCACCTCAGCGGGTTTGGCTTCGAGCTGCAAATTACGCTCTGGCTGTGGTTCACCGTGCTCTTCGCGAACTTTGCAGAAGCCATGGCCGAAGGGCGCGGCAAAGCGCAAGCGGACACTCTTCGCAAGGCGCGTGCCGAAACGGTGGCACGGCGCATCGGGAAGGATGGTTCCATCGAAGAGATCGCGGGATCAAAGTTGCGTGCCGGCGATCGGGTAAGGGTAATTGCCGGCGAATTCGTCCCCGGCGATGGCGAGGTTGTGCAAGGCGTCGCTTCCGTGGACGAATCCGCGATCACGGGCGAGTCCGCGCCGGTGATTCGCGAGTGCGGCGGAGATCGGTCGGCGGTTACCGGTGGCACTCGCGTGCTCTCGGACGAAATCATCGTCGAGATCACATCCAATCCCGGCGAAACATTCCTGGATCGCATGATCAAGCTCGTTGAAGGCGCCGAACGCCAGAAAACCCCGAACGAAATCGCGCTGAATATCTTGCTCTCCGGCTTGACAATTATTTTTCTGCTCGCTGTGGTCACGCTACAGCCGATGGCGATTTATTCCGGCGCGCCGCAATCCGTTTTTGTCCTCATCTCTCTGCTCGTTTGTCTTATTCCCACCACGATAGGCGGCTTGCTGTCGGCGATTGGCATTGCGGGCATGGACCGTGTGGTACAGCGCAATGTGCTCGCGATGTCGGGCCGCGCCGTGGAAGCTGCGGGTGACGTGGACACTCTGCTTCTCGACAAAACCGGCACGATCACGCTTGGCAATCGCCGCGCAACTGAATTCGTCCCCGCGCCCGGCGTGAAGGAATCCGATCTCGCCGACGCCGCGCAGCTTTCCTCCCTATCCGATGAAACTCCCGAGGGCCGTTCGATCGTGGTGCTGGCGAAAGAAAAGTATGGCTTGCGAGGGCGCGAGCTTTCCACCTACGCGGCGAATTTCATCCCGTTTACGGCCGTCACGCGAATGTCCGGCGTGGATCTCGACGGGCAGCAAATTCGCAAGGGCGCGTTCGACGCCATCTCGCAACATTGCCTGAAAGCGGGCAATCGCGTGCCGCCGGAAGTGGAAGAAACGGTCAAAAGAATTTCGAATGCCGGCGGGACTCCCCTACTCGTGGCCGAGAATTGTCGCATCCTCGGGACCATTCATTTGAAGGACATCGTCAAGGGCGGCATGCGCGAGCGTTTCGACCAATTGCGGGCCATGGGTATTCGCACGGTAATGATCACTGGCGACAATCCGCTTACCGCGGCAGCTATCGCCCGCGAAGCCGGCCTCGATGATTTTCTCGCTCAAGCAAAGCCGGAAGACAAGCTCGCTTTGATCCGTGCAGAACAAGCCAAGGGCAAGCTGGTCGCCATGACGGGTGACGGAACCAACGATGCCCCGGCCCTGGCTCAAGCCGATGTCGGCCTCGCGATGAACGCAGGCACGCAGGCTGCGAAGGAAGCCGGCAACATGGTCGACCTCGATTCCAACCCAACCAAGCTGATCGAAGTAGTCGAGATCGGCAAGCAACTGCTGATCACCCGCGGCGCCCTCACCACATTTTCCGTGGCCAACGACGTAGCCAAGTATTTCGCAATTATTCCGGCGATGTTTGCCGGAGCCTTTCCTCAGCTCAATGCGCTCAACATCATGGGGCTTAAAACGCCGCAGTCGGCCATCCTATCCGCCGTAATTTTCAACGCGCTGATCATCATTGCTCTCGTACCATTGGCGCTCCGCGGAGTGCGCTACCGCCCGCTCGGCGCGTCGGCTCTGCTGCGCTGGAATCTTCTCATTTACGGTGTGGGTGGAATCATCGCACCCTTCATTGGAATCAAGGTGATCGATCTGCTCATCACGCATATCGGATGGGCGTGAAACAGATACGGAGAGGGAACATGAAAAAGAACCTTCTGATTTCAATCTGGTTCACGCTGGCAACCACGCTGCTGCTCGGCATCGTTTACCCGCTCGCTGTCACGGCGCTCGCGCAGGTTCTATTTCCTCGGCAGGCGAATGGGGAACTCATCAAAGTGGGGGGCAAGCTCGTCGGTTCGCAGCTAATCGGCCAGCCTTTTACGGCGCCTGGATACTTCTACTCGCGGCCCTCGGCAGCTGGTTCCGCAGGCTACGATCCGACGGCTTCCGGCGGGTCGAACCTCGGTCCGACCAGCAAAGCCCTCTCCGACCGTGTTGCCGCCAGCGTGAAAGCGCTGCAGCCGACAAATCCCGGAAAGCCGATTCCAGCCGACCTGGTCACGACCTCAGGCTCCGGGCTCGACCCGGACATTTCTCCCGCGGCTGCGGCATTTCAGGTCCCGCGCGTAGCGAAGGAGCGTGGCATCAGCGAACAGCAAGTGCGCGCTCTCGTCGCCAAGCACACCAAAGGGCGGCAGTTTGGCTTCCTCGGTGAGCCTCGCGTCAACGTCCTTGAGCTCAACCTGGACCTCGACGCTCTTCATCCCATGCGCTAAGCGTTCCTAATCAAGCACCTCACGCGCAGGCAGGAGAACGCCCAGCGGCCATGAAATGGTCCTCTCTACACGCATTACCGTGGACGACTTTTCTTTACACCAACAAGTACTTGCGCGAATCCGAGCCCCCGTGTAAACATTTCCCTCGTATCCTCGAAGTACGCCCTCTCGCCTCCCGCTTCCCTATTCGTCACAAGTTTACGGCTTCGGCGATGCGGTTGGCATTGTGCTCGGCTGCGAGGTGGGCGCCGGCGGCGCTTGCGCGTAGGCGGGCGGAGCGTAAACCTCCGACGTGTGATTGTGTACGATCAGCCAGTTGTCGTTTACCTTGTTGAATATCAAAGTTGTCTGGCCGCGCATGGAATACGGTTGGCCCTTCAACATGGCGTCAAACTCCCACTGATAGGATGCCCATGCCATATCTCCATGGATGAAAACGAGTGTGTTTCTCCGGTTGAGCTGGATTCCTTGAAAAGCCGCCCACTGGCGCTCGTATATCGGCACATAATTTTGCCAGCCGACCACGGGCGGCGCGTAATCTCCACTCACAAATGTGACGTTATCCGAATAATATTTGTGCATCATATCGATCTTTCCCAATTGGAAGGCCGCAAGCATTTCTCCAATATCGTTGTTGATTTTGTCGGATTCCGGCATGGGCAGGCTTGGAAGCGCCGGCTGCGTGGACGCATCTTTGTCCGTGTCCTTGTTCTTTTTCTTTTTCTGCCCGGCCTGCGCATCGAATGAAAGCGTAAAAATCAAGGCCGCCGCGGCGCACCACGCAATCCACCGGCGTCCGCCAAATCTTCCTGACTTCTTGAGCATTTTGCTTCTCCTCTGTTTCGCCCTGCGAACCGGTCGCAGCATAGCACGAAGTGAAAACCGATCCGCAAGAGGAAGCCTGGCGATGTGTCGCATCAGCGCACAGGCCGCTCGTCCGATTTGTGCCGGATTAGAACGGACGTCGGGGCATTTATCTATAGCGGGTTACGCGCAATTCTAACAGCAGCGTCATATGGCGCAAATCACGCACCTCGCTATAATGAGATGCTCATGCCCGGATTCCTCAGCAACCTGCTGCAGATACTGCGAGAGCGGCGCGGCTCGGATATGCTGTTTCTGTGCCGCCATCTCCTTTCGGAGCGGGGCGAGGCATCGCAGACCGTCCTCGCCGAAAGAATTATCAAAGCCTACAGGGAAATGAGCGCGGCGGACCGCCTGAAGTTTTTCGAGATGCTTTGCCGGGATTTCGGCCCGGATCCCGCCGCTATCAGCCGCGCGGCCGCCGAATACGAAAAGAACCCGAGCGCGGAGACCCTCGTGCCTCTCTTCTCGGCTGTTGAACCCCCGCGCCAGGAGCTCGTTCGCCGGATCAACACGGCTTCGCACGGCACCGAAACGCTGGTCACCATGAGGGGGCATCTGCTTGAGCTGGCCGGCTCCAAAGGCGCGAACTTCGCCGCGCTCGATGCCGATTTGAGGCATCTTTTCAAATCCTGGTTTAACCGCGGTTTTCTGCGCCTCGAGCGCATCAGTTGGCACACCCCGGCGCATGTGCTGGAAAAACTTATTCACTATGAAGCCGTCCACGAAATCAATGGCTGGCCGGACCTGCGCCGGCGTCTCGCAGCGGACCGCCGCTGCTTCGCGTTCTTTCATCCCGCGCTCGATGAGGAACCCATCATCTTTATCGAAATCGCGCTATCGAACCAGCTGACCGGAGAACTGGAACCCCTGCTCGACATAAAAGCGCCGGTACTCGCCGCGGAAAAAGCGAATACAGCCATCTTTTATTCCATCAACAACTGTCTGGCCGGCCTGCGAGCCATTCCCTTCGGCAATTTCCTGATCAAACAAGTCGTAGTGGAGCTTGCCGCTGAGTTGCCCGAAGTCAAGAACTACGCCACGCTCTCGCCCCTGCCGCGCTTTGCGCGCGCACTGAAGGACGATCGAAATGCCGACGGTTTCACGCGCGAGCGTCTCTCTCGCCTCTTGGCCGATTATGCCCAGGATCTGACTTCCGCGACCCGCGAGCGCGATCCTGTCGAGGCCTTCCACGATTTGCTGCAAAAGCCTCTCGAGAATCGTAAGGTTCTGGCTGCTCCTCTCGAGCGACTGGCTCTTGCTTATCTCACTGAAGCCCGTGACGGCGGAAGACTGTATGACCCCGTCGCCTCATTTCACCTTGCGAATGGCGCTCGCCTGGAACGAATTAATGCGTTTGGCAACTTGCGACCCTACGGTTTGGAGGCTTCGTTTGGGGTTACCGTCAATTACCGGTATTTGCCTGACGAAGTCGAGGAAAATCACGAGCAATTCGTTCGCAATGGGCAGATTCGTCTCGGCGGCGGCTTGGCTCGCGATTTCAGAGAGGTCTCCGCAGCGTGGCAAAGTCCGCACCGGGGCAAACGCAACTGAAACTTGCCGCAGTCATCGCACTCAAGTCCAAACCTACTGCCGCGATGTCGAGTGCCGTGTCTGGCTCAGCAAGTTGACGAAAAGCCGGTACGCTCCGGGCACACCGTCCGGCAACTCGCGGAAAAATGACAATCCCGTGTAAATGTACACGCCCTTCCCGTAGCGCGCGTACACCAGACCGCCGGTTGCTTCCTTTTCACCCTGGTCGGTCAATCCCAGTATCGGCTGATAATGCGAATCCCATGTTCCCCAGAAATAGAGGCCGCGCTCCTGCTCCCAGCCTTTGAAGTCGTCGAGCGTGATTTTATTCGGCGTATTCAGCAGCGGGTTATCGGGAGCCAAGAATCGCACAGGCGAATCCGGATCGGTCACGCGTGCCGCCTGGGCCGCCATTTTCGCCGGATACGGCGCCGGCAAAATTCGGTTCCAGGCGAAGTCGCGCTCGTAGAGCACCAGCAGCGTGCCTCCATTCTTCACGTAGTCGAGCAGGCGTGGATTCGATCGCTCCACATCGGGACGCAACTCGTATGACCGGATGCCCACCACGATGGCGTCGTATCGGCTCAAATCGCCGAATGCAAGCGCCACTTCATCGAGCATGTCTACCTGGATTCCCACCTGGCGCAACGTCTCCGGTATCACATCGTTGTCCACCGCGATGTACCCAATCCGCAATTCAGTGGGCACTGTGAGATTAAGGACGTGAACCGTCGCGTCGTCCGGCTGGCTCCAATCGCGCGTGGGCAGCGTGGGAAGAGCTTCAAGCGAGGTGCGGAAAGTTTGTTCTCCGATTCGCCCGTAGGGATGCAGCGGGTAAGCCCCAGGCGCGACCTTCGCGGGCGGCGTCACCGCGTAGCGGATCAGCTGATCGCCGGCAGCAGAAAAATCGAGCGGCGAAATCGGCGCGACGCTCCATCCCTGCGGCGCGTCGATGCCCACCTGCACCGTTGCCTTTGTGGTGCCGTGATAGCGCACTCGCGCCAGCAGCGTGAACGGTGCCGTTGCCCGCTTCAGCGGAATCATCACTTGCGATGGCTCGACGGTCAGCGTCACTGCTGGGACCAGTTCAAGCGGATATGTGTCGATTTCCGTCGTCTTGGCTTCCGCTGACTCCACTGGATTCTCGATGGCGAATTCATATCCTTCCACGTTCACTCGCACCGCGAGCTTCACCAGCGGCGGCGGAAATGGCAGCACCGCATCCGCGGGCGAGCTTGGCGGCCTTGCATCAGCGGGAATGGAAACATTGAAGCGGTAAGAGTTCGCGCCGTGCTGCGTTTCGTCAAGCGTCGCCGTCCAACCCTCGGGCAGAAGCAGGCTCGATTTGTCCACTGTCCATTTCACCGGCACAGCGGGCTTGTCCAGAAAATTGACGTTCACCGAAAAGCCTTCGCCGGCCACAAGTTCGTGGCGGCTCGCCTGAATGTCCACCGGAAGGGCAATATCATCGGCCAACGCGGTGTTGATTTTGTCGCGCAGCTGATCGAGTTCCCACATCGCCGGGAAGCGTTGGCGGCTGCCAGCAGCTGAGATTTCCTCGCGCAGCGCCGCAATCTCCTTTCCCGTTTCCGCCAGCGATTTCGCAGCCGCGGCTCGGTCCGCTTTCAGCGCCAGCGCCGCGGCGGATTCAAGCGCGTTGTCAGCTGCCTCCAGCGCTGGAGCCATCGAGTTTTGCAATTCGGGAAACTGCTCCCCAATCGATGTCAGCGGTTCGGCCAGAAGCTTCACGTCGAATCCGCCGCCTCCTTGCTGGCCATGTTCTTGAATGAGCGCGGGCGGCCGGCGGAAGAACGGGTTGTTCGAAAACGATGGCGTGCCCTGCGAACGATGCTGCGCGTGCCCTTCCATCCCCATTTCCACGTAGCTTTTGCCCCATATTGGCGAAACATCGTTTACCGGCAATTCCACTGCGCCCGGAGTCGGCTTCGATGCCGCGGGCCCAAATCCAAAACTCGCGGGACGCAATTCAAGCTTTACCTTCCACGCCCGGACGGCTCCCCCGATCTGCTCGGGAAATTTAGTTGGATCGGCCGCGTCGGCAATGGCCTCCGGCGTCAGAAGTCCGCTCGCCTGGTGCTGTCCATGTCCAAAATGAACGCCGCCCCATCCATTGATCACCACCTCCGGCCGGTACATTCGAATCACGCGCACCATGTCTTCCAGAGGAATTTTGTCGCCCCAAATCTTCATGGTTCGCTCGGGACTCTTCGAGAAGCCCGTATCCACGGCGCGCGTAAAAAATTGGTGAACGCCGTAGTGCTCATCCGCCGCAAGAAGTTCTGTGGTGCGAATCACGCCCAGCGGACCATCTTGTTCTGGCCCGATGGCATTTTGGCCGCCCTGTCCGCGCGTGATCGTCAAAATCGCCACATCGGCATACAGTCCCCGCGACAGGTACGCCAGCAGGCCGGCCGTCTCATCGTCCGGATGCGCGGTAACGTAAAGAATGCGTGTGGGGACGCGCGCTTTCTCGATCGCCTGCACCACTTCCGGCAGCGATTGCGCGGCAACGGGCATGGCGCCCGCTAGCCACGCCGTGGCCGCCGAAATCGCGGCCGCTGTTATCACACTCCACCGAATCTTACGTCCGTTCATCTGGCGATCTCCTGAAAAGGCCATTGCCGCTGCCATTTTGCGCGTCCTAAATATACAAGAATTCCCGCCGTTGCCGCCGCCAGTGATGCCAGCATCGGCCGTCTGCCGGTGGCAATGAAGATTCCCGCCCAGCCGGCGATCGCTGCGATCACGGGTAGGGGATACAGCCACATGCGAAAAGGCAACCGCTCGCTTCCCCATCTCCGGTGGAGCAAAACAAGTCCCACTCCTTGAGCGATGAATTGGATGATGCACCGCATCGCCAGGATGGCGCGAATCGAGTCCCTCAATTTCAGTGACAGGCAAAAAATAATCGCTGCCGCTCCCAGCGCCACCAGTGACACATGCGGGAAATGTTTCTTCGGATGCACGCGTGCGAAAATCGAAAGGAAGTTTCCATCCAGCGCCGCCGCGTACGGCACGCGCGAATAGCCCAGCATGGCCGCAAACACAGACCCGAGCGCAGTCAACATGATCAGTCCCGTTGCAAGCGCCGCCCATTGGCTCCCGTACACGCGCTCGATAAACGTGCTTGCGATGAATGTCGATCCACGAGCCTCCCGCCACGGAATCACGCTCAAAATGCTGGTTTGCATCGCCAGATAAAGCACGGTGATCCCCAGGATCGAAATGAAAATCGCGCGGGGGATGTTTCGCTGCGGGTCTTTCATCTCGCCGCCCAAATTGCACACATTGTAGTAGCCGAGATAACTGTAAACCGTCTGCACCATGCCGTGGCCCAGCGCAGCGAAAAGCAGCCACGATAAATTCCATTGCCCGCCCGACGAATCGAACACCCGATGCGCGTCAAAATGCCTCGCCCCGCCCCACACGATCCAAAGAATCGTCCCCACCACGATTACGCTGAAAACCACCGAAATTCGCCCGATCTCCGTGATCCGGCGGTAAAGCAGGAACACCACCAGCAGCACGATTGCTCCGGCGACCACGTTGTCGCCATGCGTTCCAAGGAATCCCAAAATCGCCGAAAGCCGGTAAGATTTTTCCGATAGGTAGCGCGAGTAGGTCGCAAACCCGAGCGCTCCTGAAGCGATACTCAGCGGCCCTTGAAATAGCGTCTGCCAGATGTATAAAAACGAGAGCAGCCGCCCCCACCGCTCCGCCCCGTATGCCTCCCGCAGGTAGACGTAGCTTCCTCCGGCCTCCGGCATCGCCGCGCCAAGTTCCGCCCAGATGCAGCCGTCAAAAAGCGCCAAAACCGCGCCAGCGGTCCACGCCAGCAGACTTCCCGGTCCTCCCATCGCCTGAATCACAAACGGAATCACCACGAACGGTCCAATCCCCACCATGAACGTCATGTTGAGTGACGTCGCCTCAATGAGGCCCAGCCCCCGTTCGAGTTTTTCTGCCTGGTTCAAGTTTTCGTCTCGCGACCCTCGCCCTTTACTTAGTGGCACCCATTTCACATCGTCATTCGAGCGGAGCCTGCCGGTTTTTCTCTTCCATCCGGCGCGCTTTTTGCGACGGATGCCGGCAGGCGCAGCCGAGGCGCGCCTCGTGCGCCCCAAATGCAATTGCGGGGAATCTCTCTTCGATGCCGCCAGCAAAGAAGCGTCAGCAAACTGCTAGACTCCCAAAACGCCCGCAGAGCATAGCAAGAAAGCCACCGCCATCCCGCGAAAACTGCGCTCGACTGCGCTACCATAGCGGCCGGCCGTTTGAGGACGCAGACTCGCGATGCTGTCGCCCCAGCTTCGAACCGGAATCGGCATCGCCTTCACCGCCGTCACCGTCGCCGCCCTCGTAATCGGCTTCTTTCGGCAGCATCGCCGCTTTCCCTTCCCTGCATACGGATGGCTCGGGATCGTCGCGCTCGCGGGCGCAGAGTGGATGCTGTTCCACGGCGTTGAGCCCGTGCCCGCTTATTTCACGCCCATCGCCTGGAGCGCCTACCTCCTGATCGTCGACGCCGCGGTCCTCGCGCTCACCGGCCGCTCGCGCTTGAACGACGCGCCCACCGTCTTTCTGCGATTGGCGCTGCTCTCGATTCCGCTCTGGCTCATTTTCGAGGCCTATAATTTGCGGCTTCGGAATTGGACGTACGTGGGCGTGCCGCATGAATGGGCCGCCGCTCTCCTCGGCTACGGCTGGTCGTTCGCCACCATCCTTCCCGCCATTTTCGAGACCTCCGATCTGGTGCAGGCGCTGTTGCCGCCGATTCCCATTCAGCCCTGGACGATCTCCCCCAAAGTTGAAAACGCGCTGATGTTTTCGGGCGCGGCCTGCCTGATTCTGCCGCTGGTGATTCCGCAGCGAATCGCCGCCTATCTTTTCGTGCTGGTATGGCTCGGATTTGTGTTTTTGCTCGATCCTCTGAACCGGCGGCTGGCTCTGCCGTCGTTCCTCGGCGATCTTTCGGAGGGTTTCGCGCGCCGTCTCTATGGTTTTCTTTTTTCCGGATGGATCTGCGGCTGGTTGTGGGAATTTTGGAACAACTGGGCGGGCGCCAAATGGCATTACATCTTCCCGATGTTTCAGCGTCAAAAAATATTTGAGATGCCCGCGCCCGGATTCCTGGGATTTCTGCCCTTTGCGCTGGAATGTTTTGCGATGTACGTCACCGCCGCGTGGCTGGCCGGCTGGCTGAAAAGAGTGAAATGAAGTTCCGGCGCGCGCCTTCCGTCAATTTGACCCGCATCGTAAGGCCAGCCTAAAATCTATTCTAGATACGCAAAGGCTGGCGCTTATGAACGACAAGGTGCTGCGCGAATATCTGGGCCGTGCCCTCACTTGGCACGAGGCCCACGTGGAGTGGAAGAAAGCCCTGAGCGGCATTCCCACGAAGCAACAGGGCATGCGGCCGCCCGGCGCGGAGCATTCGCCTTGGGAATTGCTCGAGCACATGCGCATCGCCACTTGGGACATGTTGGAATTTTCGCGCGATGCCAAGAAACACAAGTCGCCGGATTGGCCCGCTGGCTATTGGCCGCAAACGCCGGCGCCTCCCAAACCTGATGCCTGGAATCACAGCGTGCACTCGCTCGAGCGGGATTTGGAAGCAATGGCCAAGCTGGTCGCCGATCCGAAAACCGATCTCCTCGCGCCCATTCCAGGCGCATCGGGCCAAACCATCCTGCGTGAGGTCCTGCTGCTCGCCGACCACAATTCGTATCACCTCGGCCAGTTAGTGTTGGTCCGGCAGGCTTCTCGGTTGCTGGCCGGAAACGTGAACAGCACTTCCCATCGCCAGTTTGGAATCCGGCACTTTATGATAAGAATCGAATAAATAACGGCCAAGGGGCGCTAACTGCATGACTCGGGAACAAGCTGTCGCGGAATCGCGAATATCGGCGGACCAGCAGGAGCGAATTTGGGACTCCTTCCGCCGCTGGGGATACCTTCAGGCGAATCTCGATCCCATGGGCGATTTGCGAGCCTGTACCCATGCCCGAACTGGACGTCGCCGGCGCCTGAAGCAGAGGCGGCCCGCCGCATCTATTGCGGCACGATTGGCGCGCAGTTCATGCATATTCCCGACCGTGAACGCCGCCTGTGGGTCCAGCAGCGCATGGAATCGGAATCAGCGGAACCTGATCGCGCCCGCATTCTCGATTTGCTCACGCGCGCGGAAATCTTCGAGCAGGTTCTGCAGACGCGCTATCTCGGCACCAAGCGCTACTCGCTCGAAGGCGAAGTCGCGCTGCTGCCCTTGCTCGATTCGATCCTGAATGCAGCCGCCGAACAGGGCGCGCAGCGAGCCATGTTGGCCATGAGCCATCGCGGCCGGCTCAACGTGATGACCCACATCGTCGGGCGCGCCGCCGCTGAAATTTTCGCTCGCTTCGAGGATGTCGACCCCCGAAGCACTTTGGGCAGCGGCGACGTGAAGTATCACATCGGCGCCACTGGCGATTTTCATGCTGCCAACGGGCAGTCCATCGGCATTCATCTCGTTTCCAACCCCAGCCACCTCGAAGCCGCCGATCCGGTGATCATCGGCCGCACGCGCGCCAAACAAATGCGCCGTGGTGAGAACGGCCGGCGGGAAGTCGTCGCGATCACCATGCACGGCGACGCCGCATTTGCCGGGCAAGGCATTTGCGCGGAGACGCTGAACATGTCCGGCGTTTCAGGATTCACCGTGGGCGGCTCCGTAAGCGTCATCGTGAATAATTTGATCGGCTTCACCACCGTTCCGCGCGACATCGGCTCTTCGCGCTTCTCCTCCGATCTTGCCAAGCGCCTGCCCGTGCCGATTTTCCACGTGAATGCGGAAGATCCGGATGCGGTCGTGCGCGTTGGCAAAATCGCGCTCGATTATCGCTATGCCTTCGGCACTCCCGTGGTGGTGGACTTGGTCGGTTATCGCCGCCACGGCCATAGCGAAGTGGACGATCCCACCATCACCCAGCCGTTGCGCTACCGCAAAATCGAAGCGCATCCGCCGCTGTGGAAAATCTATGCGGAAAAAATCGGCGCCGATCCGGCATCCGCCGTCCAACGCATCCGCGAAGAACTGGACGCCGCGCAAAAGGAAGCGCGCGAGATCGAAAAACGTCCGCCGATGCGCCGCCTGCCGCGCTATTGGAATGGATTCGTCGGCGGCCGCTACGAAGCTTCTTTCGAAGTGGATACCGCGGCCCCCGAAGAAACCATCGCCGCCATTGGCGATTCGCTCGTCAATTACCCCGAAGGATTTCACATCCATCCTAAGGTGAAAAAGTTGCTCGAACAGCGCGTCGAAATGGCCCATGGCCAGCGCGCCATCGACTTTGGAATGGCCGAAGCCCTGGCCTTCGGCTCGTTGCTTTTGCAAGGAGTGCCGGTGCGCCTTTCCGGGCAGGATAGCCGCCGCGGCACTTTCAACCAGCGTCATGCCGCTCTCATCGACACCGAAACTGAAGAAGAATACGTCCCGCTCGAACACATGGCGCCCGATCAAGGCTGGTTCGAAATCTATAATTCGCCGCTTTCCGAGGCCGCCATCCTCGGCTTCGAGTACGGCTTCAGCCGCGATTTTCCCGAGGCTCTCGTGCTCTGGGAAGCTCAGTTCGGCGATTTCGCCAACGGCGCGCAGATCATCATCGATCAGTTCATCGCCGCGAGCGAAGACAAGTGGGGTCTGTTGTCCGGAGTCGTGATGCTTCTTCCGCACGGATACGAGGGTCAGGGTCCCGAGCATTCCAGCGCGCGCATCGAAAGATTTCTGCAGCTCGCCGCGCGCGACAACATGCAGATCTGCCAGCCCTCCAACGCCGCGCAATATTTTCACCTGCTTCGCCGCCAGGCGCTACGTGCGTGGCGCAAGCCGCTGGTCGTATTCACGCCCAAAAGCATGCTGCGCAATCCGGCGGCATCTTCACCGCTGGCCGCTTTCTCCTCCGGTCGTTTCCAGACCGTGATTCCCGATCGCGGTGACGGCTCTGCCTCGCGCGTCCTGCTCTGCACGGGAAAAATCGGCCACGAACTCGAAGCCGAGCGAAAGCGTCGCAAGCAGGAGTCGCCGGCCATTGTCTTCGTCGAGCAGCTTTATCCTTTCCCGGAAGCCGAATTGGCCGCCGAAATGGATCGCCACGCCGAGTGCCCGCGAATTCGTCTGGGTCCAGGAGGAACCCGGCAACATGGGCGCGCACGAATTCATTATTCCGCAGCTCGAGCCTCTGGCCCGCGGCCGCACCGTCCTATCGGTGAATCGTTCGGCCAGCGCCAGCCCCTCCACCGGCTCGCCAAAAGCCCACGAAATGGAACAGAAAACCCTCCTAACCCTCGCCTTCGGCGCTTAGTTCGTCCGGGTGGGCAGCCCCACCCGTTTGTAAATTGTCTTGAACCGTGGATCGTCGCGCAACGGATCCCATCGCGGCTCCACAGCGAGAAAAGTCAAACGTACGTCGCGCTCCTCGACCGCGCCTTCGAGTGCTTCTAAGGCTCCCGCGCGTTCGCCAAGCCCCAACGGGGTCAGAGCTCGATGAAGCGGAGGAACATATCGTCGTCGCGCCTCAGCTTCCAATTTGCGCTGCGTACGCCGCGCCCCGGCGACGTTCCCCATCACACCCAGCGTGTAACCGCGAAGCCCCGCGCCCTCCGTGTTCCCCTCAGAGAACTCGTACGCCTTCGTGAATTCAACGAGTGCCTTCCGATGCTGTCCCACCACGCCCAAGACTTTCCCCAGCACGATATGCGCGATCCAAAAACGCGGAGCCAGTTCCAGTACACGTTCAAGTGGGACGAGAGCTTCGACATACCGCCGCGCGTTGTATAGAAACTGTCCTTCGTGCGTATTCAGTATCAGCGAAAGAGGATCGAGCCTCCGTGCCGCGCGGATTTCTGCAATCGCTTCCGTGTGCCGTGTAAGGTTTGAATATATGTGGGCCAGAAACATGTGCGCGCTCGAGTCGCTGGGGTTCAGTTCGCAGGCGCGGCGGAATTCCCGCTCGGCAGCCGCCCAGTCCCAGTCGAACCAGAAGTGGGCGATGCCGCTCGCCACGTGCGCTTCCGGAAGCGCGCCATCAATCTTCAACGCACGCGCCGCCGCTTCCTTTGCTTTGGGAAAGCATTCCCGGGGCCGCGAATCGCTCGTGATCGGTAATATCGCATAGCAAATGCTTAGACCCGCCCAGGCGGGTGCATATGCTGGGTCTCCTTCGAGGGCCTTCTCGAAATGGCGAATCGCTCCGCGAACAGCGGGCGCCGTGCGTTGATCCCACAAATAACGCGCTCGCAGGTACGAGTCGTATACTTCCGCGTCCAGCCCTGGCGAAGTCGGGAGTGGTCGCACCAGTTTCAAGCGGATTGTCTGTGCCACCGCTTCAGCCACTTCCGCCTGCACGCGCAGAATGTCTCCGAGCGGTCGCTCGATGCTCTCCGCCACGACGTGCGTCTCGTCGTCGGTTCGGATCAGTTGCACGGCGATGCGCACGCGTCCACGCCCCCGCCGCACGCTCCCTTCGATCAAGTAGTCCGCGCCCAGTTCGCGGCCGATTTCCGAGATGCTCTTCTTGGTCCTTTTGTATCGCATCACAGACGTGCGCGCGATCACGCCAAGCTCTTCTGGCGAGAGCTTGCCCAGCGCCATGGTCAATTCTTCCGTCAGTCCGTCGCTGAAGTATTCCTGTCTCGGGTCGCCGCTCAAGTTTTCAAGGGGAAGAATCGCCAGGAAGGGGCGCTTTCGCGGCGGTTTCGTTGCAACTTCTTTGCGGGCTGTTTTCGGCAAACGGAAGCGATAACCTTTGCGCGCTACCGTCTCAACAAACCGCGCACGCGTGGAGTTTTCTCCGAGCGCCCTCCGGATTTTTCGAATGGCGGTGTACAGCGCCGATTCCGCCTCGATAAAAACATCCTTGCCCCAGACGTGCTCCACTGCCTCTTCGTGAGTGACCAGCTTCCCTGAACGCTCCGCTAGGAAAAGCAGAAGCTCGAGTGGGGTCTTGTCCAGCTTGACGCGGCGTCCCGCACGGCGCAGTTCAAAATTTTCCGAATCCAGTTCGAACGGCCCGAATCGCAGGGTCCCTTGAAGCATATTCCTCCTGCTCTCGGAGTTGGGTTTTTCGAGTTTACGCGCGCGGCCGGTTTTCAGGGCAGAAAAGTTTCAGAAATCCGTCAGGCGCGCTTCAGGACTCGGCTTGAGCGCTCCAGTAGCCTTGGTCCATCGCAGACGGATGCAGCCCGATGGACCGTCTCGAAGGAGAATCATCATGAATACGTGGATTCGCAGGGCGGCGCTCGCCGCAATCGGCCTCGCACTCGCCCTCCCCGGTGTGACCCATGCGCAGACCGGCGACAACGACGGTTGCAGGGACCGCACGCTCAGAGGCGATTACGCTTTCACCATTTCGGGACAAATTTTTGTCCCGGGCAAACCAGTCGTCACGCGCGAAGGCGTCGCCATGACCCATTTCGACGGCCACGGCGGAATCACCCAGGTCGATTTCGTCATGCAGTACCCTGATATGTCGGGGAACTCCTCGCCTGTGCCGGGCGCGGCCGATCCCGCCACGCAGTTCAATACAGGTGAAACTGGCTCTTACACCGTGTTTCCGGATTGCACAGGCGAAATGGAGCTGGATTTCCCTCCTCAAAATGCAGGTGGTGCCATCATCATGGGCCGCTTCGTGCTGAGCGGCGAGGGTCGCACCATTAACCTCGAGGTCTACTCCGTTAAACCTCCTAACGCCGGCGGGACCGTTCCGGCCTTGATTCACAGCGAAGGACATAAGCTCGGGTTTTAGCCGATTCCCTGTCCTGTTGCTCTGCCTCCTTCTTCGGACGGCGGTGGGCAGACTCTCGTCCCACCGCCCCCGCCCTTCTTTCCATTGCCACCGTCTCCGGTTTGCATTTTTCGTTGCCGTGGATGCCTGTGGACACCGCGCCTGTTTTCATAGAAGGGGCACAGTCCGTCGCGGCGGACGCCCCCTGGGAGATGGGTCGAAGAATCTCTCTTCGATGTAAACTGAGAGCAGGAGTCAGCAAAAGATGAAAGCCGCCCTATTGCGCGCGCCCGCAGCCGTCGAGACCAATCCTCTCGACTTCGCCGACGTGCCCAATCCGCGTCCCGCCGCAGGCGAAGTCCTCGTCCGCGTCAAAATGTGCGGAGTGTGCCGCACCGATTTGCACGTAGTCGAAGGCGAGCTCCCGCCCAGTAAATCCCCGGTCATCCCAGGACATCAAATCGTCGGCGTCGTGGAAAAACTCGGCGAGGGCGCCCATCGCTTCGCCATCGGATCACGCGTAGGAATCGCCTGGCTGCACAGCACCGACCAGAACTTGCGAATATTGCCGCGCCGGCAAAGAAAATCTCTGCGACCATCCTACCTTCACCGGCTACACGGTCGATGGCGGATACGCCGAATACGCCGTCGCGCCCGAGCAATTCATTTATCCGATTCCCGAATCCTTTCGCGACGATCAAGCCGCGCCTCTTCTCTGCGCCGGAATTATCGGATTCCGCTCGCTGCGGCTTTCGGGCATCCAGCGCGGCCAGCGTCTCGCGTTTTACGGTTTTGGCGCGGCCGCGCACGTCGCAATTCAGGTCGCGCGCCACTGGGGAGCCGAAGTGTATGCCTGCACCCGCGGCGCAAAGCACCAGCAGCTCGCCCTGCAACTCGGTGCCGTATGGGCCGGCGAAGCCGCGGCCGATCCGCCCGCCAAACTCGACGCCGCGATTGTTTTCGCGCCTGCGGGAGAATTGATCCCTCCCGCGCTCAAAGCCCTAAAAAAAGGCGGCGTCCTGGTCCTCGGCGGCATTCATATGAGTCCGATTCCCTCTTTCGATTACAATTTGCTGTATCAGGAGCGCATGATCCGCAGCGTAGCCAATAATACGCGCCAGGATGGCGACGATTTTCTCCGCGTCGCGGTTCAAATTCCCGTGCACACGCAGGTCACCGTTTTCCCCCTGCGCGACGCGAATCGCGCGCTAAACGACCTCAAGAGCGACCGCATCAATGGCGCCGCTGTCCTGGATTGCACGCAATGAAAATCATTTCTCTCAATGTCGGCGCGCCTCGCCTCGTTCGCCAGGGTGACCGCGACGTACTCACCGGAATTTTCAAAGCGCCGGTGCCCGGCCCGATCGTGCTTCGCCGCTTGAACCTCGATGGCGATCGGCAAGCCGATCTGCAAGTTCATGGCGGGCGCAACAAAGCCGTCTACGCCTACCCTTCCGAGCATTACGATTTTTGGCGCCGCGAGTTTCCGGAGATGGATTTGCCCTGGGGCATGTTTGGCGAGAATCTGACTACGGAAGGTCTAAGCGAAGAGCACGCCTTCATCGGCGACGAGTTTCGAGTCGGCCAGGTGGCAAGGGTCAAGGTCACCCAGCCGCGCCTGCCTTGCTACAAACTCGGAATCCGCTTTGGGCGCGAAGACATCATCAAGAGATTTCTCGCCAGCGGCCGGTCCGGAATTTACTTCTCGGTCTTGGAGGAAGGTCTCGTCAGCACCGAAGACCTCATCGAGCGCGTGCATGAAGATGAACGCCGCCTCAGTATCGCTGACGTCAACCGCGCCTACGTTCTCACTCGCGAAAATATTCCGCTGGTGCGCCGCATCGTAAGCCTGGAAATTCTTCCGCGCGGCCTCCACGACGATTTCGCCGAGCAGTTGTCTCTGCTCGATCGATAATCCGCCGCTACTTCTTATAAGTTTTCCGGAAATCGTTTCGAGAATTTACCACCGTGAATGTTGCGTCCGGCTGCGCCACCGCTTCAATGTAATTGCCCTGGTCTTGCGGCCCGGCCAGATTGGCGATGAATTGTTCGGCCGAGTTGTGATCCTTTCCGGCCATCACGGCATAATGCAATTGCCACAAATCTTGCAGCCCGGGAGAATCATGCACCGTTTGCCACGCCACCGGGTGCCCGCCTTTAATCGCTCCGTTATCCATCACTGCCACGCGCGGATGTAGCGCATCCACAATCTCGCGTGCGTTCGACGAATCCCCGCTTCCCGGATGCGCGGTGCCGTGATGCGTCACCAGATAAAGGTCCACGGTTCCAATCAAGTTTTCCGGGCAGGCTAGGCTCAACTCCCCGCGCGCAGTCAAATCGCCCAGATCGATAAATCGAAATTTGCCGTAGGTAATCACCAGTCCCACCGAACGCGCATTCTCACTCTGATCGACCGGCGCCTCCCGCCCGGACGTGCACAGCGGATTCGCCTGCCCCGCTCCGGGAAGCGGCGCGCGAATTTCGTCCCCCGCCGAAGTGAGCACCTGGACGTTCATACCCTTGAATGGAATCGTATCGCCCGGTTTCACCACGATGTGATTCCCTTGTGCCGTCACTTTCTCATACGCGACGTAATTCGCCCGCGTTTCGCGAGTGTTTTCCATGTTCGAGCCGTGGTCGGCGAAATTCTTGATCTTCATCCGGCTCGCAAGCTGGACCACGCCTCCCGCGTGGTCTGTGTGGTAATGCGTGATTACCAGCCAATCGATGTGATCGATTCCCGCGGCCTTCGCGGCGTTCACGATGCGATTCGCGTCCCGCCCGTTGAAATCATCCCAGCCGGTATCGATCAGCAGCGATTCGCCTTGCGAATCAACGACCAGCGTTGACTGCCCGCCTTCCACATCGATGAAATATATTTCCAGCGGCTTCGCCGCGCGCGCCCCGGCCCCCGCCGTCAGGCACGCGCATACGATCCACACCGCCGAGATAAACGCTCGTCGCATCATTCTCCCGTTTTGCCTGAAGAAAAAGGGCGCGGTTGATTCCGCGGGAAACAGCGCCAGCAGATCTAATTGTAGCGAAGTCTTGTTACAAACCGATGATCGACCATCGAGCGGTTGTCCACTGGATTAGCCAATTAGGCGGGAACGCGTTCGGCGGCGCGCCGCGAAAGACTCGCCACCATCGACCGCAGAATCACAAGCCCATCGGACGAGCCCAGCGCGGATTCCACCGCGCGTTCGGGATGCGGCATCAAGCCCGCCACATTGCCTTCGCGATTCGAGATGCCTGCAATTGCAGCGAGTGAACCATTCGGATTCGCACCGAAATCGTCAGGGCCGGCATCGCGCCCGTCCGCGTGCGCGTAACGAAAGACAATCTGCCTGTTGCGCTCGAGTTCCCCGAGCGTTTCGGCATCGCAAAAATAATTTCCTTCCATGTGCGCGACCGGCATTTCCAGCACTTGCCCGCGCCGCGCCGCGCACGTGAACGGCGTGTCCGTGTTTTCCACTCGCACGTGCACCTGCCGGCACAAAAAACGTAGCCTCTTATTGCGCAGCATTGCACCCGGCAGCAACCCCGCTTCGAGCAAAATCTGAAATCCGTTGCAAATCCCCAGCACCAATCCTCCCTCGCGCGCGAATCGCCCCACTGCTTTCATCACCGGAGAAAATCGCGCAATCGCACCCGTACGCAGGTAATCGCCGTAGGCAAAACCGCCGGGAAGAATAATTGCATCAAAGCCGGAAACGTTTTCGGATTGGTGCCAGATGAACTCCACAGGCTGCCCAATTACGCGACCGATCGCGTAATGCGCGTCGTCATCGCAATTCGATCCCGGAAATCGCACCACTCCGAATTTCATCTGCCCCTCATCGATATTCTACCACGCTGAAGTGAAGCGAATGCGAAGAGCATCAAACTTCTGCTGCAGCCGTGTCCAGCGTCTTGCCGGCCGTGATATAAATCCCGGTGGAACTGCAGCCGACAATCCCTGAAAGGATTTCTCCAATGTCCCAACTTCCTCCCCACGAAGCCCTGCAGCAAGTCACGGCGGGTTATTTCCTTTCGCGGTGCCTTCAAATCGTTGCGGATCTTGGAGTCGCCGATCATCTCGGCGACGAACCCGCCACGCCTTCCGCTTTAGCGCAGGCCACGGGATCGAACCCCATTGCGCTCGGCCGCGCCTTGAACCTGCTCTGCACCCACGGAATCTTCGAACGCCGCGATGGAAAGGTCCTCCATACTCCGGTTTCCCGCCTGTTGCGCACCAACGATCCGCATTCCATGCGCTCCTTCGTGCGCATGTTCGGCCTGCCGGTTGTCTGGACTTACGCCATGAACCTCGACCGCGTGGTGAGGACGGGGGAGCCGCTCGGAGAGGATGTGGTTCCCGGAGGATTCTGGGGTCATCTCGCCGGGAACCCTGCTGCGAGCCGCCTGTTTGACGAGGCCATGACCGCAAAGGCCCGCGCTCTGGTGGGCGGCGCTGTCGCGGCCTACGATTTTTCCAAATTCAAATTGATCGCCGACATCGGCGGCGGTCGCGGACACCTGCTCCAGGCAATCCTAGCCGCGTGCCCCGGTTCCAAGGGTGTGCTTTTCGATCAGCCGCATGTGATCGACCAGGCGTCCGGCGTGGCTTCGGATTGCTTGAGCCTTCGCGCCGGCGATTTTTTCAAGGACGAACTTCCCGCATGCGATGCCTACATCCTGATGGAGGTGATTCACGACTGGCCCGACGAAGAATCGCGTGCCATTTTGAAGGCTGTTCGTCGCGCCGCTCCCAAGCACGCCAAACTTCTTCTGATCGAAGCGCCCATCCCCGATGATCCGAGCCCCTCCTGGCCCAAGACGCTCGACATCGTCATGTTGACGCTCGGTGGCAGCCAGCGTACCACCGACGAGTATCGCGCGTTATTCGCCGCGAGCGGCTTCCAACTCGACCGCGTCATATACATAGGAGCTGCCTACTCGATCTTCGAGTCCAGCGTTATCTAGCCATCGTTGGGAGTCGCCTCCGCATGGAGGCCGAAGCTTCGGTTCTGCTAGTTCGTAGACAAAAGAAAACGGCCGACAGCGTGGTGTCGGCCGTTTGAGGTGTACTGCCGCTGAGGAATTTATCTGCGTCCACCGCCATGGCCGCCGCCTCCGTGTCCACCGTGGAAGTTGCCGCCCTGGCCGCCGCGGAATGCGTTACCGCCGTGGAAGTTTCCGCCACCATGGAAGTCTCCGCCTCGGCCCCCATGAAAGTTTTCGCCGCCGCGGAAGCCACCGTGAAAGTCGCCGCCTCTTGGTCGATCGAAGCTGTGCCAGTGATTATCAAAGTCGCGGCGCCCGCGGAAGTCACGGTCGTAGAAGCCCCGTCCTCCATAGTAGCCGCCGCGAAACCACGGCCCGGCGCCAATGAAGATGCCGCCCGAGAACCAGTCAGGCCCGTAGTAGCCATAGGGCGCGCACGCGTACGGATAATATCCATAGTAGCCGTACGTGCACACCGGAGGACCGTACACGGGGCCCGCATACACTGGGCCGCCTATTCCGACGCCCACTGAAAATCGTTGCGCGTGCGCGAAGCCTGCTGAGAACAGGCCGATGCTCAGTACCGCCAAGATTCGTATGTATTTCATTTTGGCCTCCTCGTAAAACCCGCTCCAACCTGTCCTACAGCCGTTTCTTGCCGCCCAGGTTGAGTCACTTCCCAGCCTATGCAATGCACCGGGCTTGCCAAAACGACCCGCCGCCTAAGTATCAAAATAAACCTCCTATTATCATATGGATAGATCTGGAGTAGCCTTTCGTCGCCCGCTCGCGCACGCTAGGGGATGGTGGTGCTTTCAAGCCGGGCTGGTGGTCTTCAAGCAGGGTTGTTTCAGGCAGTTTCGGTTACGGGAGGCCCCCACGCGCACTATCGTTTCACCCATTCACGCAGCAAGCTTAGCCTTCTTCTTCACCGGTGCGGATTCTCGCATCAGTGCCATGGCCACAAGTCCTATCACAATCGCTCCCGTCATGTACCAAGCCGGCGCCAGGGGATTGCCCGTCAGGTGGATCAGCCAGGTGATGATGAACTGCGTCGATCCCCCGAAAACGGAAATCGACAGCGCATAAATTGTCGCCACCATCCCAGACCGGATGTGCCGCGGTATGGATTCCGTGATCGAGACCAGCACGGGCGCTTCGGTCAGCGCCAGCAGCATTGCTAGAAACGCGCTGGCGCCCAACAGCGATGCCGGCGTGCGCAGGCGCGAGATCAGGGCGAAACTCGGCAGCACGCTGAACAGTAGGATCACACAGAACGTAATCATCACCGGCTTTCGGCCCACCTTGTCGGAAAGCCAGCCGCTAAGCAGGTCGAAACACACCTCCACCAAGCCGATCACCAGCGTGGCGCCAAAGGCGGCATTCGCCTTCATGTGCAGCGTGACGGACGCATACGTCGTCATGTAATTCAGCACGTAAGTGGATACCGTTCCGCCCAGCAGCATCAACAGTCCCAGCACCGCGATACGCAAGTAGGGACGAACACGCGCGTCCGTCGTGTCGGCTTCGTCGGCCGCCGGCACCTTCAGCGTTTCGTCCAGCCCTCGCCGGATATACAGGCCGAATGGGACGATGCAGGCCCCGATCAGGAAGGCGACGCGCCAGCCCCAATCGTCGAGCTGTCGCGCGGTCAGCAGGCTTGCGAGAATGGTGCCCACGCCGCCCGCGGATAGCACCGCCAGATCCTGCGTGGCATATTGCAACGAGCCATAGAAGCCGCGTCTCTCTGGCGGAGCCGCTTCGACCATGAAAGCCGTGGTCGGCCCAACTTCGCCGCCCAGGGCGAAACCTTGCACCAGGCGGAAGCAAATCGCCAGAATGGGCGCGGCCATGCCAATCACGCGGTACGACGGCGTCAGCGCCAGCCCAATGATGGCAATTCCCATCATCGAGAAGGAAAGCAGCATCGCCGGCTTCCGTCCCACTCGGTCGCCAATCGAGCCGATCACAACCGCGCCGATGGGCCGCGTAATGAATCCGGCGCCAAACGTGGCCAGAGACGCCAGCAGGCTGTGTTCGGCGTTGGCGGAGGGAAAGAAGGTGCGGCCGATCTGGGTGGCGAAAAAGGCGTAGGTCAGAAAATCGTAGAATTCCAGCGCGTTCCCCACCACCACGGCTGCAACTTGCCGCGCGGGAAGGGAGACGGGTTTGAACGGCTGCTCGAACGTCGTCGCCAACTCCGCCATGCCGTTCCAGCACCCCGCTGGGGATCCGCTTCGAGAAGGAGAGCCTAACGTTGCTTCCGCAAAACTCTCCGTGCGTCGAATTCGAGCGTTGGCGGATCATAGCACATCGCCCCCGATCACGTTTTCAGAGCGAAGTGGGTGCCGTTCGACGCATCAGATTCCCGAGGTCGTCAATCTTTTCATCAAGCAAGTTCAGCTTTCGCGCCAGGCCCTGGATCTCGGACTCGGCGCGGCGGTTCACGTCAAAATCGAGCTCGCCGCGCAGCCGATCCTTGGTGTCCTGGCGATTCTGGCTCATCATGATCACCGGAGCCTGGATCGCAGCAAGCATGGAAAGGAACAGATTCAGCAGGATGAATGGATATGGATCCCAGGCCTTCTTGTTGAGCGTGACGTTGATCCCCGTGTATACGACCAGCGCGACTCCAAACAGGATAATGAAGGACCAGGATCCGCCAAACCGCGCCACTTCGTCCGCGATTCGCTCGCCCAGCGTTGCCTCCTTTTCGATCATCTCGTTCGGATTGCGGTTCGCGCGCACTCGTATCAATCCCTGCGAGGCATGGAACTGGCGGCCCAGCACCGTCAGCAGATCCATTCCCGCGTGCGGTTTCTTCTGCAGCAGGACTTCGATATCGTCCCGGGAGACCTCGAGGCAGGTGCTTTCCTCAAGCGCGATCGCGCTCGTCTGGTGCGGCGTCTGCTCTAGCATCGACGCGAATCCAAAGAACTCGCCGTTCGCAGGTTCATCCACCACCACTTCTTGGTGGTCTTCGTCCACGGTGGTTACCCGCACTTTCCCCGAGATCACGACGTATGCTTGCCCGCCCGCGTCTCCGGTTTTGTAGATGCGTTCGCGCGCCGCGAATGTCTTCAGCTCAACTTGACCGGCCAGCACCGCCGTTTCGTCGTCGTCCAGCAACGCAAAGAGTGGAACGCTTCTCAATATTTCCGGCTTGCACGCCATAGACGCCTCCTTGGATTACCGGTTGATCCCCTTTGGGCGCGGCGGATGGCCCGCCGGCATACCAACGCTACCTCATTATCCGTCGGGGCATACTTTTTCGCAGCGAGCAGGTTTTGGAGGCGGCCGCTCCTCGATTCCGGGGCCACCTCCGGCCATCGTCCGTAGGGGCACAGCATGCTGTGCCCGGCGAACTTGCTCGGCTACTTGCGCGCCATTCGCCAACGTGCAAACGGGCGGGACGCCTTAACTACGCCGTCATTCCGAGCGGAGTTTCGCGCATTTTGCCTTTCGCGCGGTGTATGCGCGGCGCGGGGAAAAGGGCTCCCGGGTCGACGGCTAGTCGAGCCCGGGAGATCAGTCGTCGAGGAATCTCTCTTCGATGTAACGCCTGCTGCCGTCTCGGGTCGAGAGGCTTTTCGTATTTCGATCTCAGTTCAGAAATGGGAATAGGCAAAAAAAATGAGGGCGACTCGGTTTGACCCGTGTCGCCCTCGTTCGATTGAGTCGCGAAGTCTTCGCTTCCCGACTCAACTTAGTCGGAGGCGGTTCAGTTTTACCCGGACCGCCTCTTGTAAATCGAGTCGTGAAGCCCTAACTTGCTAGTTCGCTCGCGATCACGGCTTGGTTTTACCCTCGCCGCATCTCTGAGTGCACCGCAAAGCTTTTCGCTTCCGCTTGCGTCCGCTGGCCACTCGGTTTCACCCGTGCCGCCGTGAACTCAGCTGCGAAGCTTCTCCTCGATCCAACTCATCGGAATCTGGCTCGGTTTTACCCTCGCCGTTCCTTTGCATCGAATCCCGGAGCGTCCTTCCCGATTCAATTCAGTGGAGGTTGCTCGGTTTTACCCTCGCCGCCTCTTTTGAATTGAACTGCGAAGTTTGCACTTCTCATTCAATTCGAAATTGACTGGCTCGGTTTTACCCTTGCCGCCATCTTTGAATTGACTCGTGAAGTTTTTCTTCCCGATCAATCTGTGCGCATAGTAAAAGCGGCAAGAAACGCTGGCAAGAGTTATTTCACAAAACGCCTGTGGAAATCTGTGGATGCCTGTGGACGCTGTGCAAAACGAAAACGCTGTGCGCTCAGAGGTAACCGTTGCCGTCGTTTGCAATCGCCAATGTTCTGGGAGCGCCGATGCATTCATCGGCGGGTTTTCTCTTCGTGGTGCGCATGTATAAATGTTTCAACTCCTTTGTGCTATCATCCGCCCTCTCTTCAAATCCGGAGGAGCGGAACATGCGTTGCGCTCAACCACGAAACGCGAAATGCGCAAATCTTCCTCTATGAAAAGGGGGTCGAATCCTGCGCGGCCAGGCACCGGCGTCACCAACTATGAAATCATCCGCATCGGCGGCGCGATGTACGTCACGATCAAGGGAAAGTGGGAAAAAAGTCCGCTGTCCGAGGCGCAGATGCGCGCCCAGGAGGAAAAAAACTGGAAGACCGCGAAAAATGTCTCCTGCAAATACCTCCGCGATGAATCCGTGAACGGCCAATCGGCCGCTGTCTACAACATGCATAGCGAGACGGAAAACACTAAGGCCGACACCCAGATCTGGATTTCCAAGAGCAAGGGTCTGATCCTGCGCCAGGAAGAAGACGTCGACATCGGACACGGAGACAAAAGCCACTATTCCACTCGCTACGAATACAACAACGTCCAGACCCCCGCCGTTTCTCCCTGAGACGTCTCTAGCCTCCAGCGTTTAGGACGTATCCCCATTCAGTTGCCTTTCGTTTCTGAAGCTCGGTTTTCTCATCCCCGAAATCTTAGCGTCGAAGGAGCAGCGAGCCGCCTTCAGAAAATTTCAGGCTACTCGCTGCTCGAACCCACGCCCGTGCAGCGCCATCCCCTCAACGCGGCATTCCATACTCTCGTTTCTGTGTGCTAATATCCGGCCGCTCTCTAAACGGCGGAGGAACGGAATATGCAATCGAACACAAGAGCAATGCCGAGACGCGCAAATCTTTGCAAGCTGGTCTTTGTAGCTGCACTGTTGTGTTCGGCTGCACTCGTTTTCTCCCCCTCCGCGCGCGCTCAAGGCGATTGCAAACCAGTCCGCGATGCAATCGAAAAGATGAGCACCGTTTCGAGCCACGCGTATGAAACGGAGTCGAATCCCGCGCGGGCAGGCACAGGCGTCACGAACCACGAAGTCATCAGCACGGGCGGCACCGTCTACGTCCTGATGAGTGGAAAGTGGAAAAAGAGTCCCATGTCTTCGGCCGACATGCGTGCCCAAGAAGAAGAGAACTGGAAGAACGCGAAAAATGTTTCCTGCAAACACCTCCGCGACGAATCCGTGAAAGGCGAATCGGCCGCTCTATACAGCACGCATAACGAAGATGAGGACTCCAAGGAGGATGGCCAGGTCTGGGTTTCCAAATCGAAAGGCCTGCCCTTGCGCGAGGAGCAGGACGTGGACCTCGGATCCGGAGACAAGCACCACATGTCCATTCGCTATGAATACAGCAACGTCCAGGCCCCATCCGTTTCCCCCTGAGCCGTCTCTAGCTTCCAGCTTCTAGCCTCCAGCCTGTGGAACCTATCGCCTCGCGCAAGCCTGAAACGTTGCGAAGAAGACAAGGCATATGGCCGATTCCCTGATCGAAAATGTCTCGGACACCGCATTCTGGATCGCGCATTGCCGTGCGCTCGAAACCGAGCGTCCAGACGCTCTTTTCCGCGACCCGCTCGCCCGCCTTCTCGCTGGAGATCGCGGCAAGAAAATCGCCGACGCAATGCCCGTCAGCTTCATCACCGCCTGGATCGTCGCGATTCGCACGTGCGTGATCGATGACTATATTCGTTGGGCCATTGCTCAGGGCGTGGACACGATTTTAAATCTGGGCGCCGGACTCGATACACGCCCATATCGCCTCGAGCTCCCCGAATCTCTCCTCTGGATCGAAGCGGATTACCCTCGCATCGTCGAATTCAAGAAGGAAAGGCTGTCCAGCGAAAAACCGCGCTGCCAACTCGAGCGCGTGAAACTCGATCTCGCCAATCTGTCCGAACGCCGGAAGCTGCTCGCGAGCGTCAATGCGCGAGCAAAGAAAATACTCGTTCTAACGGAAGGAGTCGTTCCCTATTTGAGTCTTGAGGAGGGTGCATCTCTGGCCGACGATCTTAGGACGCTCGATCACGCCCGTTATTGGATCGTCGAGTACATTTCGCCTCAGGCGGCTAAATACCGGCATCGTCGTATGACGCGGATCATGCAAAATGCTCCCTTCAAATTCGCGCCCGAAGACTGGTTCGGTTTCTTTGAGGAACACGGCTGGCGTTGCCGGGAAGTTCACTATCTGGTGGACGAAAGCAAACGGCTCCATCGGCCCATCCAGTTGCCTCTATTTCTAAAGCTCGTTTTTCTCATCCGCGGAATCTACGCGTCGAAGGAGCAGCGAGCCGCCTTCAGGAAATTCCAGGGCTACGCGCTGCTCGAACCCACGAATTCGTAGGTGCCGTCGCGCAGATTAGGAGTTCCATCGTGACGGGTTCGGTGGAGTATGGGACCTAGTTGCAGCCGCAGGAGCCGCCGCAGCAACCGCCGCTGGAATTGGGCCCTGCTGAGGACTTGCTGCCATTAGCCGGCGCGGCGAAAACCGACAATTGCAGCGTATGCTTCCCGCTCGAGCATTTCGGACACGAAACCGAGGTTTTACCGTTCATCACCAGCTGCTCGTAGCGCTCGCCGCATTCGTCGCAAATGTATTCGTAGATCGGCATGGACCCCGCCTCGAAATCTCTAAGTTGCTTGTAAGTAGTGTACCAAAATCGGTAACGCTCCGTCCCCCCGAAATCTAGGCGGACTCTGAAATCAAAAGCGAAACCTGGTTGCCGACGCTCACGATGCCCTAAGAATTTTCCTGCATGGTTTTAGCCGAAGAGATCTACCGGGCCAGCCACGCTTAGTCCTTTGGTGCGACGTCGCGCGTCTTGATAAGCCACCGCCCATTCATGCGCACAAGTTCGTCGACTTCCCGCCCCGCTGCAGCGACGCGAACAGGCACGCTGGGTCCCGCCTGAGCGAAGACCGTCATCCAGTAGGCCTCCATGTGTGCGTGATCCTTATCGACAAACTCCAGGTAGCTGTTGGCGAGCACGTGGTACATGGGTGGCCTTTTTTCTCCACTCTTGGCATCTGCGTCAGCGGCGCGTTGGCGAAGATCAGCAATCATTTTCTTGAGCGCTTCGTGACCCTTGATCGCGGTGGCGCCGCTGCCGAATTGTCCATCCGGCGTATACGTGGCGGCGTAAGCGTCTGCATTCTCCGTGTCCAGTGCGCGGACGTACTGCCACATCAACTTCTCGATCTGCGCGCGGTCTTGAGCTTCCCTTTGCGTATCGTTTCCCCCCGCCGCCACATGGGAGCCAAGCAATGCCACGAACAAAAGCGCAACCACGCCAGCAAGAACTTTCTTCATCACGCGCATCTCCTTTTGGCAGCAAGCCCCGGGTCCGGGTGCTTCTGAAATAACTAGGCCCGCCCGAACAGGCCTTAGCACCTCGGTGTATATCACGGCCGTCGGCCGGGCGGCCTCCGAAATCAAACCCGTCGCTCCCGCCTAGTTGCCGCTCATGTAGCGCGAGGCGAATTGGAGAAAGGCCGGCCAATTCGGGGCGTCGGTGTGGCCGCCCTCGTGTTGACGGAATGCCAAGTCGCCGGCAACCAAGGATGTTCCGATCGGCGGCATGTCCGTAGCGCCGAGTCCTTTCTTGCCCAGAAGCTTGTAAACGGGCCCTGCGGCGACCTCGGCCATGAACTGGCCTCTGTCGTCAACCCAGCCACCCTCCACTTGTGGCGAGCCGCAACTGATGAATACGGGACGCGGCGCCGCAAGCGCGATCAGTTCGTGGGCATCCACGGGCAGGTCCTTCGGAGTGAGCGGACCCGCATACTTCAGAAAATTCCCTGCCATCCAGTCGTATTCACTGGTGGCAGCGAGATTTTCAACCGTTTCACCGAAGTTGCGCCGCAGGAGTTTCGCGCCTCCGGCTCCGGACGATCCGACCAGCGCGATCGCAAAACGCTGGTCGTAGGCCATGGTGACCAGCGCAGCTTTGCCGTAGCGCGAGAGCCCCTCGATTCCAACTCGCTTTGCATCAACTGCTTTGTTCGTCTCCAAATAATCGAGCAGCCGGCTCGCGCCCCAGGCCCAGGCTCGCAGTGTTCCCCAGTCGTCCAGCTTGCGCGGCTGCCCCTTGTTGCACAGGCCGATAATTCCCTGCGTGAGTCCGGCTCCGTTGTCCGCTTGAAAACTCGTGGGAATAATCACTGCATATCCCCAGCCTTTGGCCAAAACCTGCTCTTGCCATGTCGGACCGGGCGGGGGCGGCGGAATCTTCCGCCCCTGAGCCTCCAATCGTGCGAGTAACCGGCGCATCACCGCGGGATCGAATCCGAATTCCACCATCACGGGCACGCGGCCGATTGCCTTCGCCGGAGTCGTCAGGCTCGCCTGAATTTCCACCGAAATCGCAGGATACGATGAATTATCGACGTGGCCCACCAGCTTCTTGGTAATCGCGGGCACGCCACCGACGATTTCACGCGTCGTGCTGGCCACTTCCCAATTTACTCTCGGCGTCTGCTTCGGCGCGCGCCCGTAAATCTCGCGGTCGAAACTTTCCACGATCTCCGGCCGTCGCTTCGTCCACCAGACCTTGGCCGTCGGAACCTTTTCGCCGTCGTTCAACACCAGCGGGTTCGGCAGTGTCGGATACGGATTCGCTTTCGATTCGTCGTAATTCGCGGCGTGGGGCGAGGCGGGGTCCGAATCCGCTCCGGCCCGAAGCGAGGAAATGTGCAGCAAATTCAGGATGCGCTGGTGGTCCTGCTCCGCCGTCAATTCCGCAGGCGGAGCGGCTGTGTTTAGCCCCCAAGCAAAGCTGGCGTTGGCAATCAGTGGTCCCGCGACAATAGCGGCCGCAAATCCCGCTAGCCACAGAACCGATTTGCGTGACGATGGGATGATTTTCTACTTCGCCTCGCCGGCGTTTTTCAGAGCAACGGTCGCGTACTCTTTGCACCTATCCTGCATCATTCCCGCGAGCTGCGCGCAGCGGTTGAACGCGTCCGCCGCTTCCTTGAAGTGGCTCAAATTTTCGAAGTCGGCGCCGAGGATGAAGAGATCGGTCTGATCCGGATTTGCTTCACCCGGGATGGCGATCTGGAGTTCCTTGGCAGATTCGTCATATTTCTCGCGGCGAAAGTAAATGAGTCCGAGCCCGCTATGGGCCACGGCTGATTCGCCTGTCTTGAACTGGGCGAATTGCTCATCGGTAAAAACGTCAGGCTTCGCCATCGTACCCATCACATCCAGCGCATGCTTCTCGTACGTTTCGGCCTTGTCGAGCTTCTTGTCGCCATCCGGCTCGTCCGGCGTAAAGGCCCGCGGAATCACCCAGCCGGTCAAGGCAAGCAGATGCACATCGTCGGGGAAAAGCGAGAGGCCTTTGTCCGAATAAGTGTAGAAGTTCGCCAGATCCTTCCTGTTGTAATAGGCCTGAGCAAGCTCTTCGTACACCGCTTCGCTATAGCGGTCCCCGGGATATTTGGCGAGAAACGCGTTGCCTAGCTTGATCTTCTTCGCGTCCTCGTTGGCCTTGTAAAACGCCTGATACGCCGATTGTTCTTTCGGATCGCCTAACGTCTGGCGCATGTAAGCGTCATTTAGTTCCTCGGTCGCGCGAACTGAGTCCGTTTGCGAGAGCGGGTTGGTCGCCGGGCCGGATGAATTCCCGGGACTTGCTTGACCGTTCGAAACCGCTGGAAGAAATAGGCTCGCTGCCACCAGCCCGGCCGTCAACCACATGCGCCTATTCATGGCACTTGATCTCATGGTTCACCGGATATTGCGTTAAATTGACCTTAGAGCTACGTGACGCCAAGGCCTGCGTCCGGGATGATATACCTAGGGGGGAATTTTGTCTTTTCTGAATTCGCCTGGACAGTTCCAAAATCACGAGCGGCGACGAGCCCTCAAGAGGGCCACAAACCATTTGCTCGCAGACAACTCCGCTGATTTGTGATAGTTGTGAAACATTTCGCGCCAGCCTGCGTATTAGATCAATGGACGAGCATAAAACGACCGGGACGATGAGCGAAGCGGATTTGGCGCGGTTGCTGTCCCAGGTCCGGGCGGGAGATGCCGACGCCTGGGGAGAGTTGTATCGCCAATACGCTGCGGCGATTTTTAGATTTTGCAGGCGGGTGCTTCCGGCCCGCGAGGATGCGGAAGACGCGACCACGGAAATATTTATGAAAGTGCGCCAGAAACTCGGCACCTACGACTCCTCGCGGCCCTTTACTGCGTGGCTCTATAAAGTTGCCAGCAATCATTGCTGGGATACGCTGCGCCGCCGCCGCATTCGCCAGGACCTCGAAACCGGTGACCTGGATACGCTTCCGCTCGAGCATCCCGATCCAAGCCAAATTGAACGCCTGCAGGCCGAGCACACCAGCAAAGAGGTGCGCACCGGGCTGGCCAAGCTGCCCGATCGCGCGCGAATGGCGCTGGCCCTGCGCTATTACGCGGACATGAGTTACGACGAAATTGCGGACACGCTCGGCGTGCGCCGCGCCTTCGTGGGTGTGCTGCTGCTGCGCGCCCGTCATCAGTTGCGCGACGCGCTCACCCAGAGCGGCGCGTTCAGCGCTCTGAAAGCTTCTGCTGGGGGAAAGTCATGAACGAAATCGCCAACCACTTCGATGAAGTCACGGCGCTGCTCTATCTCGAAAACCAACTCGACCCCGGCCGCGCCGGTGAGGTCTCCGCACATCTTGCCGCATGCCCTGCGTGCAGCGGTTTGCTGCGCGCGCTTGAGAGTGAAAGCCTCTGGCTGCGAACTGCGCTGGCCGCCGAAGAAGAGCCGGTTCCCGCATATCTGACCGCCGCGCCCCAGCGCAGCGACACGCACTGGGGATGGATCGCCGCCTTTGCCCTTGCAATGGGTGGCCTTTATACGCTATGGAGCGGCTTCATCCAACCGTGGTATGCCGATGCTTCTCAGGCCGGTTTTACGCAGGGAAACCTGCTGACGATGCTTTTCTTTAGCGGCGCCTTTTGGAAAGGATGGGATTCAATGCGAACCCTCTTGGAATTTCTACCCCTCGCCACGTTGGGGGCGATTGGAATCTGGGCGCTCAGAAAACAGTGGAGGCACTTCACCCCCATTGCATTCGTGATGGGTGCGCTGATCATCGCGCTCGCCATGCCCCCATCCGCCATAGCCGCCGAAGTGCGCCACGGCAACCCGAGCTACACGTTGCCCGCCGGGCAGGAAGTCAAAACGGATCTAATCGTCGCGGGCGAGCGTGTTCGTATCGATGGCGATGTGGATGGCGATTTGATCGTCTTTTCTTCGAGTGTCACTGTCAATGGCCACGTCAAGGGAGACATCCTCGGATTCGGACAAGAGATCGAGGTAAACGGGCCCGTGGATGGTAATGTCCGCGTCTGGTGCCAGTCGCTCTCACTGAATTCGACGGTAGCGAAGAACGTGATGTCTTGGACGGAACGAACCGAGTTGGCCGAAAAGGCCACCGTCGGAGGCACCATGACCCTCGGTTCCGGCGCCTCCGAACTGGATGGGCGCGTCGCGGGTGATCTTTTGGCATTCGTCGGTGATCTCGATATAAACGGTACGGTCGGCGGTGATGCCCAGATCCGGGGAGATCGCCTCAGCATCGGATCGACCGCTCAGATAATGGGCCACACGAAATATCGAGGCCGTCGGCAGCCGCAAGTCGCTGAGGGCGCCAAGCTGGTGAGCCCTATCGACGTGACCCTCCGCAAGCCCGGTCCTGATTACAGCCAGCTCGCCTATTATTGGCATCAAGTGCTTTTCTGGGGCGCAAGCTTCCTATTCGGACTCCTGCTGTTATTTTTGTCCCCGGGATTTTTCGCGAGGACTGTTAATACCGCCAACAAATCCGGAGTCTGCATCGGGTTCGGCATTCTGTTGCTGTTTGCAACTCCCATCGTTGCGTTCATCGCGTGCATCACTATCGTCGGATTGGGAGTCGGAATTGCTACGCTTCTCGCCTACGTTATTGCGGTTTACGCATCCCAGATTTTCGTGGCCTCGTGGCTCGGAGAGAAAATGTTAGGGATCGGATCGGGAGTGGGTCCGGCCATCGGTAGGCTGGCAATCGGCCTGGCCGTGCTGCGCGTGCTTCGCATGTTGCCCTACGCCGGTCCGATTATCGGACTGCTCATCATTGTTTGGGGATTGGGTGCTCTGGCACTAGCCATTCACCGCAGCATGCGGACCCAAGTGGCGCCCGCCTGAAAAAGGTCCTAAACGGTCCCAACTCGTCTACAATCGCACCAGATAGCGGCGATTCGCCGTGTTCTCGTGCGGACGGAAGGGAAATCTGTGTGGACCTGACCCAGCGCTGGCGTGAAATCCGTTCCGGCTTCGAACCTCCCTTCTGGATCGCGAACACCACCGAAATTTTTGAGCGCATCGCTTACTACGGAACCACCGCGGTTCTCGCCATCTACCTCACTGAGCAGCTTCATTTTTCGAGCGAGCTTGCCACAACGCTCCTTGGAATTGCCGGCTTCGTGGTTTACGCGCTTTCGATTCTGGCCGGGACGCTGGCGGACCGATTCGGGTTTCGTCGTACCTTGATGGCCGCTTACCTGCTTTTGACGGTCGGGTATTTCCTCTTGGGATCTCTCGAGTCGTCATGGATGGCGCCGCTTCGAAGGGCCGTCGGCGATACGTGGCTCGTATCGATGGTCCTGCTGATTCCCTCGCTCGGTCCGGGATTGGTAAAGCCGTGCGTGGTGGGCACGACGGCGCGAGCCTCCACGGAAAACGTTCGATCACTCGGCTATTCGATTTACTACACGCTCGTGAACATCGGGGGCGCAGTGGGTCCGCTGATGGCGTGGGCGGTGCGGCAAAAACTGGGATGGGGAATCGCGAACGTTTTTCGGGTGGCCGCGCTGAGCGTGTTTTTGATGTTTTGGGTCACGCTGCTTTTTTTCCGAGAACCCGGGCGGTTCGATGAGGTACGGGTGGCAAGCGTCAGTAGCGCGCTCAAGAATATCTATATCGTTCTCGGCAATCTGCGCTACGTTACATTTCTCCTGATCTCCTCCGGCTTCTACATCGTCTATTGGCAAATTTTTATTTCCGTGCCGATTTTCATGCGCAGGTTTGTGAATCCGGACGCAGCTGTTGACCGGATACTCTCGATCGAAGCGGCCACGGTCATCTGCTTCCAGATTCTGGTCACTTATCTGATGCGAAAAATCCCTGCCGTGCAAACGATCGCCATTGGCTTCCTGCTGGCGGGGCTCGCTTGGATTCTGCTGGCGGTACATCCCACGATGTTCATGCTGGGAGCGCTGCTTGTGCTGCTGGCCCTCGGCGAACTGACGCAGGCCTCGCGCTATTACGAATACTGCTCCCGTCTGGCGCCAGCGGATCAGCAGGGGCTCTACATGGGCTATGCATTTCTGCCGATTGCGATTGGCTACGCGGTCGCGGGGCGGCTGGGCGGGTATCTGCTGCACGAATTCGGCGACGTGCTGCACCATCCTGCGCGGATGTGGTGGGTGATTGCTGCGATCGGAGTGCTGACGGCGGTGCTAATGTGGCTTTACGACAAAATCGTGCAGCCGCGCGCGCAAACCGAGCCGGTAGAAGCCGTCAGCGTTTCTTAGTTCCCTTACATCTTCTCCGGCGCAGCGATCCCCAGCAGCCCAAGCGTCACCACAAGCTGCTCGCGTACCAGCGACGTAACGCGCAATAGAAACGCGCGTTTCTCCGCATCTTCCTCCGAAAGAATGTGGTGCTTGTGGTAGAAAATGTTGAACGCCTGGGCCAACTCAAATGCATAGCGCGTAAGAAACGTCGGCTCCTGCCCGCCGATTGCCGCGTCCACCCGCGCATCCAGCGACCCGGCCAGCACGATCAACTCCCATAAATCATCCCCCGAGGGCATCGCCAGAAATTTCGTGGCGTCGATCTCACCGGATTCCAGCCGCAGAAGATTCGCGGCATCCACGCTTTCAAATTCGGGATGAAGCTCGGCACTCTTGCGCAAAATTCCGTTCACGCGCACCACCGCGTATTGCGCGTAAGGCCCGGTCTCGCCTTCGAAGTTCAGTGCATCCTTGAAATCGAACGCGATCACCGTGGACCGCGTGAAGCGCAGAAGAAAGTAGCGCAGCGCGCTGACGGCGATCTTATTCACCATATCGTGAAACTCGGCTGTGCCCGCCATTTCCGGATGGCGCGCCGCGGTTTCTTCGCCGGCTCGCGCAATCAATTGATCGATCAAGTCGTCTGCCTTCACGCCCTGGCCCTTGCGCCCGCTTACTTCGATGTAAGGCTTCTTCGCATCCTCGGGAGGTATCTCGTAACCCATCTCCAACGCGCACCGCGGCGTCAGCGCCACCACGTTGTACGAAAAATGTTTCAGGAGGTCGGCCTCTTCCGCGTGCCCCAGTGCGCGCAATCCCGCCACTACCACTTTCTGCGGATACGCCTGCCGCGAATCGATCACGTTGTATACTTCGCGCGCGTGGCCAAATTCCGGCGCGGCCGCGTCGTCGGATTTCGAATCGGTCGTCCACGCCTCGTGCCCGTCGGGATGGGTGTGAAAGCGTCGATAATGAAAATCCCGGCTCAGCAAGCCGAACTTCCACAGATGGTAAGCGATGTCTTTGCCCACGTAGGTCACCGTGCCGTTCGAACGCACGATAATTTTCGCTTCCGCCAGTTCGGTGGGCTCCTCCACGGCCGCGGCGTCTCCTCCGGAAACTGCGCCGCTTTCGGAAGCCTCTTTGTCCGATGGAAGCTGCATCACCCAGCAGCCCGCGTTTTTCCCGGCAGTCGCCAGCTCGATCGCGCCGCTTCGTTTCAGCAGCTCAAAAGCGGCATCCCAAAATTTCAGGTGCAGCACGTCGCTTTCGCGCGCCAGCAGATCGTAGTCAATGCCCAGGCGATCCAGCGTCTTCAAATGGCAATGGACGATTGCCGTTGACACCACCTCCGCCATCTTGGCCGCGTCGCCGTGGCCCTCTTCGATGTCCTTGAGCGTTTGCGAGCGAATCTCCAGCCGCGATTTATCTTCCGCCAGCCACAGCGTCACGCGCGTATAAAGGTCCCAGCAGAAATAATCAAATTTGGGACCTGCGGCGAGAGCGCGCACTTCATCCAGCGTCTTCGGTGCCAAATGAATAAATCCCAAGACCACGTCCGCCACCTGCACTCCCGTGTTGTCGATGTAGTTTTGCACCTCCACGCGGCGCCCGGCGTAGCGAAGAATCCTCGAGAATGTGTCGCCGAGAACGGCGTTGCGCAAGTGGCCGATGTGCGCCGCTTTGTTTGGATTGATGCTGGTGTGTTCGACAACCGTCTTGGTCTGGACGCCTTCCATGTTGGTCCGCCAGCGCCCGCCGATTGACGTCCGGCCTCTTCGCACGCTGCGCGAAAAAATGCCGCGCGGTCCAAAAAAAGATTCAGGTAGCCGCCGCCCGCCACCTCCACGCGCGCCACGCCTTCAATCGGCTTCAGCGAATTGGCAATCTCCTGCGCCAGCGCCCGCGGCGGTTTTTTCAGACGCTTGGCCAGCTCGAAACACGCCGGCGAAGCAACTTCGCCCATAGCCAGCCTCGGAGGCCGTTCGGTCGTCACCTCAACATCGGTCTTGTAGCGCTCGCGAATATGATGTCGCAGCGCCTTGCGAATTCGCTCGTCAATCGCCTTATACACGTGGCTCCCGGTGGCTCGGAGAATTCCGCGATTATGGAAAACGATCGCCCTGCCGCCAAATTTCTCGATCAGGCGCGCTCGTTGAAAAAATAGTAGCCGACAATAGTATCAGCTAACCCGCCCTCCTCTGGCCTCTAACGTCTAGCCTTGTGTAGCGCCACCCTTCAGGGTGGCATCTTGCTTATCGGACTTTGCCTTAAGTTGTCATCCCGAACCCGGCTGCCTTTCAGGCCGGCGTGAGGGATCTGCTGTCGATTCCGCTCTTGCCTGTCGCGCCGTTTGACCGTCATGTTTCCTTGTGCTAAGAGACGGCTCGGGAGAACCGAAGCATGTGCCATCGTATCCAGCCGCCGTTCATTCTTTCTCTTCTGTTCGCAGCGGCTGTTCTCGTCCCGAAGCCTTCCTGGTCCCAAACGCGTACCGTTGCGGGTGATTTCGTGATCGAGCCGCCCACACTGGTTTCGCTCGGTTTTGAGTGGCGCATCTCCGGAGACGACAATCGCAATGCGCGCGTGGACGTGACCTACCGCAAGAAGGGCGAGCAGCAGTGGCGAAACGGTCTGCCTCTTCTGCGCCTGCAGCGTGAGCAAGTTTCGGGCGGAGCGCCGCGCGATGGCGGCGTCCACTACTTCAACTATATCGCTCCCAACATGTTTGCCGGCAGCCTTCTGAATCTCGAGCCCGATACGGAATACGAATGCCGCTTCGTTCTTTCCGATCCTGATGGTGTGAAAGGCAAAGCTGAAAAAACCGTCGTGGTGCGCACGCGCAAGGAACCTCAGCCCGCGGAAGGTGGCCGCGTTTATCACGTCTACCCGTTCGGCTACAAAGGCGCCAAGCAGCAGCCTGCCTTCACCGGTTTGCTCGCCGCCTACTACATGGGATCCGACGAATCCGATCACTCCAATGTGATGCCGCCGCGCGTCCGCCCAGGAGACATCATCCTGGTCCACGCCGGCCTCTACAAAGACAATCGTTTTATCTACAGCGGCTTCGATCGCACCATCGCCGCCTATGGCACGCCCTTCGACGGAACGTATTACCTCACCGAGAGCGGCACGCCCGACAAACCCATCGTCATCAAAAGCGCGGGAGACGGCGAAGTGATCTTCGATGGCGATGGTTGCCAGAATCTCTTCAACTTGATGGCTGCGAACTACAATTATTTCGAAGGCATCACCGTGCGGAATACCAATGTCGCGTTTCTGCTCGGCTACAAGAATATTGCGGGCTCCAGCGGCTTCACCCTGAAACATTCGCGCCTCGAAAATATTGGCCGTGGCGTGGAAGACGATTGGTCGGGCTCTAAGAATTTCTATATCGCGGACAACGTCTTCATCGGGCGCCACAATCCGGAGAAGCTGCAAAGCTGGTGGACGCCCGCGGTGTGGGCGAAATTTCCAGGCTATCCGGCGCTGATCACTTCGGAATACGCGGTCAAAATCTACGGCCAGGGCCACGTGGTCGCCTACAACTACGTCGCCAACTGGCACGACGGCATCGACATTGCCACCTACGGCGATCCCGATGGCACGCCCAATGAATTACCCGATCGAGTGCCCATCGACATCGATTTCTATGGCAACGACTTTTACAACATGGCGGACAATTGCATTGAAGCGGATGGCGGAGCCCATAATATTCGCGTTTTTCGAAATCGCTGCTTCAACTCGGCGGGTGGAGCGCTCAGCGCGCAGCCTACCTTGGGCGGCCCGCTCTACTTCTATCAAAATCTCATCTATAACACGACCACCGGCGGCCCGTTGAAGCTGATCGATACGCCCGCGGGCGTCTTGATTTACCAAAACACTTTTTTCGGCCAGGGCCGCCTCATGGGCCCGGCCTCCAACATTCACTTCTTGAACAATCTGATTCTTGGCGACGGTTGGGCCGATCCCATCCTCAATCTCCGCACTTACACGAATTACTCCACTTCGGATTACAACGGCTTTCGCCCAAATCCAAATGTGGCCAATGCTTTTGAGTGGACTTCTCCCGCCTTCGAAGTCTCGGCCGACTATCAGGGCAAGCTCGTCACCCGCAATTTCAAATCGCTAAGGGAATACAGCGAGGCCACCAAGCAGGACCAGCACAGCGTTCTAGTCGACTACGATATTTTCGTGAATGCGAAAATTCCGGACAAGTCCGATCCGCAGCATTTCTACAACCCTGAAGACTTCGATTTCAGGTTGAAGCCAGGATCGGCAGCCGTAGATGCGGGCATTTTGCTCCCCACGATCAATGACGATTTCACCGGCAAGGCCCCCGATCTCGGCGCCTACGAATTGGATCGGCCATTGCCGCATTATGGCCCGCGTTCGTGGCCGCTGGGCGCGCCAGACAGTTCAGCGCCGAGGTCCGTCATTGGCCCGCCGCACCAAGCATCCGAGCCGTAACGGTCGGCATCTCGCCAAAGAACCGCGTTTTTACTTTTTGGGGAGCAAAAGATTCTTGAGCACGGACGCGAGTTGTTCAGCGATACGGCCCGTTTTCGCGAGGGATTCGAGCTGCCTGTAGATATCCTCCGCGTCACCTTGCTTGCGAACGCCGACAGCGCACACGACGACCACGTGATGCTCGGGATAAATTCGGTAAACTACGCGGTGGTGGCCGAACTGATGCTTCCAATAACCGGCCAGCGAACTGCGCAGCGGCAGTCCGTATCCTTCAGGGTCAACGGCCAGCTTCTTCTCCAAGACCTTTCGGAGTTGCTTCCGCACGCTGCCGTCGAGGGATTTGATATCCGCTGCGGCATCTGACGTGTATCTGAGTTCAAAGGTGGTTCTGGAGCGCGTCTCTTCTGACGGTGGCGCAGAGGGCGAAGGCTGCTTTCGCCCCTTGCTCATTTGGCGAAAACATCTGCTGTTGTGAGCAGGCGGCCTGCTGCAACATCAGCGTCGATGGTCTTTGACAGCGCCAGCAGTCGGTCGGCCAGATCGCGGTCCGCGAGAATCTCCAAAGTCGCGAGAATAGACTCACGTTCCTTCACTAAGGAATCCAAAAAGTCTTTGTCCACCAGGTACTTTGAGGGCTGGCGGCGGTTCTCCACCAACACCACGCGATTTGCTGTCGCTTCTTTCAGGTATGTTTTGAGCTTGCCCCGAAGGTCGGTGGCGGTGACTTTCTTAACAGCGATGGAAGTTCGTGCCATTTTTGAACGCCCCCTAATGTACGCTACGCATCTACAAATGTACATTTAATTGTCAGGCCGTGTCAAGCCGCGGCCCGGGGCGCTTGTTCGGAGGATTTAATACTGGCACTGCGTTTCTTTTTCTCTGGGAGAAGCGCGTGCGGCTGAAGCTACCGGAGTCAAGGTCAGTTACAGCGGGGAAGGCACGGGTTCGGGAACGCTCCACTCGTCTATTCGATGCAGCGCGCCGCAGTCCAGGCATTTCGTGGTGGCATAGTGAGCCGAGCAACTAGGACAGATGGCTTGCGTCTGGAACGTATCGAATCCGTTGTTGCACAGACTGCAAATCCAATAGGGACCCATGAGCGGCGCCGCTTTGCACGACGGGCAAGCAAAACCATCGCGGCGGGGCAACTTTGCCACTCGCGATAATGCCAGCGCGTGTTGCAGCCCGCTCCAGCAATTTAAAAGAATGAAAGCCGCGAGAACTCCGAACCAGACCGATTGAGCCCACACAGCTAGTGCGATTAGTCCAGCGACGCCGATGAAGCCGATGATAGTAGCTGCCAGCAGGCTTCGCGCCCGCCCGATGCCGAACCACAGCAGCGACCGAAGAATCTGTCCGCCATCCAGCGGATAGATCGGCAGCATATTGAAAATCAACAAGCCAAGATTGATCAGCAAGACCGAGTGCAAAAAGTGGTACGCATTGGGCGCCGTCTCCGCCCAGCCCGCCGACATGCACACGCGATCGAGCCCGTACAAAATCGGCAGGAGCGCCACATTCACCAGTGGCCCGGCAGCAAGGCTCCACAGCGTGGCGCCGGGACGTTGCGGAGGATCTACATACGCCACGCCGCCAAGAGGCCACAGCACGATCTGGTTCGACGTCCCGCCAACCTGCCGGCAAGCCAGCGCGTGCCCAAACTCGTGAAGCATCACGATCAGAAACAGCGCGAGATATTCCAGAGCGTTCCAGGAAAGAGAGGAATAGCTTGTGGCGCGGTCCTGAATTTCGTACGCGGCCACTAGAAACCACGACCAGTGCAGAAACACGTCGATCCCGGAGAAACGGAACAGGTGGAGCGAGCCTTTGCGGATGTTCATCGTATACAAGATTTATAGCACAACGCGACTCGTCGGGCAGTCCACTGGCAACGACACACACGCAAAGTCACGGGGTGAAGAGCCTGTGCTGCTAGGTCGCTGAAGGCGACCGTACGTGCTCCGGCCGAAATCCCATTCCGATGATGCGTGCCGGTATGCGCCGCAACACCGGCATTAGGCGAAACAGTTTGAGCGGCAACGGCAGCGACTGAATTTTAGTCGTGCTTTTCAGCGTGGGCGTGATCACTCGATTCTGAACCAAGATTTGGAGGCCTTGCGTGGCGCGCGTGGGAAACATGCGGCGTCGCTGAAACTTTTCGAGATCGTGTTCGGAGACGGAATTGCGTCGGAGCGGGTCGGCAAGAATATTGGCGGCGGCCACCGCATCTTGTATAGCCAGGTTGATTCCTACACCGCCGACTGGAGACATCGCGTGAGCCGCATCGCCGATACACAGCAATCCCGGACGGTACCATTGCCGCAACCGGTCCACGGCGACGGATAAGAGTTTGATGTCGTCCCAATCCTTTAGTTCGTTCACCCGATCGGCCAGGAATGGTGCGATGCCGGCAATCTCATCGCGAAAACTTGCGAGACCTTTCTGGCGCAACGCATCGAACCCACCCTTGGGAATCAGGAACGCGCATTGCCAATATTCATCGCGATCCAACATCACGAGGAATTTCCCGGCGTCGATCCTACCCAGAGCCTGGCCCGGGTCGCCGCTCTTGCGCGAAATGCGCATCCACAGCACATCGATCGGAGCGCCGAGCTGCATCACCTCGAGCCCGGCCTTTTCCCGAAGGATCGAGTGCCGCCCGTCGGCCGCAACCGTGAGACCGGCGCGAATTTCGATTTCGCCGCCCTTCGTCTTTGCTCGAAGCCCGCGGATTTTCCCGCCTTCTTCAATCAGGTCGAAAGCTTCGGATTCCATTCGCAGACGAAAGCCGGGATAGCGCTTCGCGGATTCGGCCATAAAATTCAAGAAATCCCACTGCGGCATCAGCGCAACGAATTTGCAATGCGTCGGGAGATGCGAGAGATCAGCTATCGGGACCTGGTAAGGCCCGATGTATCCCGATAGTTGGCGGACTTCTTGGTGCTTCCGTTTGAGAAATCCTTCGAGCAAGCCCAGTTCGAACAGAACCTCCAGCGTCGAGGGATGCACAGTGTCGCCGCGAAAATCGCGAAGAAAATCCGCATGCTTTTCGAGGACCACCACATCGATTCCCGCGCGCGCCAGAAGAAAACCGAGCATCATGCCCGCAGGTCCGCCGCCCGCGATGCAGCATCGCGTGGTTATTTTATTGGAGTCGTTGGATGCGGCCGGCATTGTCCTTGGTCTCTACTCAAAGTCTACATGAACGCAGGCGAATAGAAATCACGCGCATTTCTCCGCACAAAGAGCTTCTAGATTGAACTAAATATTTGAACTAGCTCGTAACATCTTTGGGTAAGAAAATGCCTGGAGGGCCCGACTTCAAGGCTGATTTCGGCGACCGGCTGGGCCTCGGAAGGTTTGGGTGGGGGGGAACCGCGACCCAGCCGCATCGGCGAATTCACGGACTCTAGCAGACATTTCGCCGGGCGCGTTCGTCGAATTATCGATTGGAATGATTTGTCTTCCGAATCCCCGTAACTGATTGATCCATTTCGTCTTCTCAAGTGGCGTTTACACAATCTTAACATTCGAGGCCGCTATTTTCTCTTGCGCTTTCGGCGGCTCAAGAATTCTTCAAATGAATCCTGGCTCGCCAGGCGATGCAGCAGCGCGCGCCGCCGCGCAGGCGAAATCGGCTTTTTGAATAATTTTCGCCGCGCGGCGCCGAGCTCTTCGATCCAGCTTTCGTATTCGTCGCCGAACTCCCTTTCGAACTGTTTTCGCAAGCGCTGCGCCAGAGCGGGGCTGTGGCCACCGGTGGAAATCGCAATTTGAAGCGAGCCGCGGCGGACCACCGAGCCGTAGTAGAAATCGCAATGCGCGGGGTCGTCCACCACGTTGCACAAAACGCCGCGGCGACGCGCTTCGCGGAAAATGCGGGCGTGAAGCGCGGGCGAGGAAGTAGCGGCGACGGCGAGAAAAATGTTCTTGAGATCGGAAGAGCGGAATTTGCGCGCCTCCCACTGGATTTTTCCGCTGTGGGCCCAAGCGCGAACGCGATCCGTTGCGGCCGGTGCTACCACGCGAATTTCCGCCTCCGCTTCAATCAGGCTTTCGATTTTTTCCTCGGCGACTCGTCCGGCTCCGATGACCAAGCAGCGGCGTCCGGTGAGTTTCAGAAAGGCGGGGAAGAGAGGCATCGTCTAAAATTCCTTACTGATCCTCCGAGGCTCTTTGTCGACGTGGACTGGCATCGGTGCGCTACACGGTTTCGCCGCGAACTAAATCGTCGTAGGTTTCGCGCCTGCGCGCTACGCGGAAGCGGCGGCCCTCGACTAGAACCTCGGCGGCGCGGCGGCGCGCATTATAATTCGATGATTGCGCGAAGCTGTAAGCTCCCGCCGCCCAGATAACCAGCAGATCGCCGGGCTGAACAGGGGCGAGCGGCCAATCGCGGACGAAAAAGTCCCCGGACTCGCAGACGGGCCCCACCACGTCCACTGGAATTTCCCTGGCGGCGGCCGAGGAACTGCGAATGGCCGGCGTGATCGGATGAGTGGCGCCGTAGAGAGCAGGGCGAATCAGGTCATTCATAGCCGCGTCCACAACTACGAAGGTTTTGCCCCGATTCTGCTTCACGTAAAGCACGCGCGTCAGGAGAAGCCCCGAGGGTCCAACGAGCGTGCGTCCCGGTTCAACCAGCAAGGTGCAGCCGAGCGGCCGGACGATTTTTGAAAGTACTTTTGCATATTCCTCCGGCGTCAGGGGCGACTCATCCATGTAGCGGATGCCGAGTCCGCCGCCAATATCCACATGATCGAGGCGAATGCCGTTCCGCGCAAGGTCGCGAAAGTAGGACGCAAGGCGCACGAGGGCGCGGCGATACGGAGACATGCTGAAGATTTGGGACCCTAGGTGTGCGCTGATCCCGCGCCACACAAGCCAGCGAGAGTCCTTGTTTGCGAGATAAAGGCGGCGCGCTTCCAGCCAGTCGATGCCGAATTTGTGATGATGAGAGCCGGTGGCGATGTGGGGATGGCCTCCTGCCATAACGTCTGGGTTCACGCGAATCGCCGCCGTCGGGCGACTGCTCTCTCCGGACGAATGCCGCGAAGACTCGCTCAGGAGCAATTCAAGCTCGGCGCCAGACTCAATGTTGAAAATCAGGATCCCGGGCTGCGCGGTGCGACTGGCGCGGTAGCGGAGGGCTGCGCGGATTTCGTCGCGCGTCTTGCCCACACCGGAAAAGACGATGCGCTTTCCTGAAACGCCGATGCGCCTCAGACGGTCGAGTTCTCCGCCCGAGACAATATCGAAACTGCTGCCGAGATTCGCGAGGACGCGCAGGACGGACAAATTCGAATTGGCTTTCACCGCATAGCAGAGCCGATGCGGCAGCGAGCCGAAGGCGCGGTCGAGGCGGCGATACGCGGCTTCGATGCTGGCGCGGCTGTACACGAATGCGGGCGTGCCGACGGCGTCCGCAAGGCGAGTGAGCGCGACGCCCTCGCAATTTAGAAACTGGCTTTGCCGGGACTCAGAGCGCTTGTAGGCAAAGAACGGCGTGTAATCGGTTGGATCCGTGCGGCGCGGGATTTTGCGCTTGCGAGTCGAGGTTGAGGCGGGCGTCATCTTGGGTTCGCGAGCTGGGCGCGTTCGATATGGCGTGCAAAAATCATGGGTAGCATCATACAAAGTCCGGCGCGAAAAGCCACGTCGAGCGCGATCAGTGGTGTCTTCCTTTTGGATTCTGACGCTGACACTAGAAGGGTTCGCCCGGGTGAAACAGCCCGAGCAGAAGAAAAATCAAGGTGTCGAAGAGAGTCTATCTGTCCGTTGATCGGGGGCAGGAAGAGAAAAACCCCACCCTCGCAAGGACGGCGAGGATGGGGCACCCGTAAGTTCAAAGGCCATGTCGCGGAAAAGCGTGGGGCGCCCGGTCGCAACTGTGCGGCGGTAACAGAAGGGCGACAATCCGATATTTATCTAACGCAGCCCTAAGCCGCCGAGTAGATATAAGACGAGCACGATGAGCAACACTGTGCCGAGAATCCCTAGGCCTCCGCCGTATCCCCATCGTGAATATCCATAATAGCCGCCACCTCCGCCGAACAAGAGCACTAGAATAATAATCAGTAGTAGCATGAGTTTGCTTTCCGCGCGGGGTGACGAAATCCAGCGCCAGGCGTTTCACAATCGTTATTGGTCTGTATTCGCATCGATTCTCTCCTGCCCTTCTCGTCGCACCTGAGGCCCCAGACGTTCGTCACTCTAATAGGTTTCGGCGCTGGGGCATATACCGTGCAACACGCATGCCGCTCGGAAAGGAAATGTACCTTCGGGCCTTGCTGGCAGTGAAAACAAACAAGATCGGCATGGGTGCTAGAACCGGTACCTGCGATGATACACTCACGCCGCGGCGTGAAGCGTTGCGCCGATTCCCCATGGGCACCCTCAAATTCAAATTCAGAATCAAAATCGGGTGCGGCACCTTGGGCCACGCGCCTAGCTAGTCTGCTAGGGGATTGGGGCGAATCCGGAAGTGGACGACTTTCGGGAATGTGCCTTTTCCGGTCTCGCTGTGAAATGGCGTGCGCGTGCCCCAGGTGGTCCAGACTCCCTTGCCCTTCCAACCGGCATTCGCGTCGTCGAAGCGGCCATCCATTCCCTTCGCAAAGAATCCCAGCGGGTACGGTACTCGAAGGATCACGAATTTTCCCTTTACCAAAGCAATCAAGGAATCCGAGTCATTGCCTGTAACAATTGGCGTGTCCTTGCCCAATCCCAGCGTGTCGAACCGATCTACCCAGTCGTAATAGTGAGAATCGTCGCTTCCCGACCCCGTTACATTCTTAAACTTCGGTCCGGGCGTCTGGTACAACGTCCATCCTTCGGGACATTGCCTTCCGGTTGCTTTTGGTCCGTTGAGCGGCCCTTTGCACTTGCGCCGGTCGAAACTTGCGAGGTGGCCGCTCGCCAGCGCCACCCAAACGACATTATTGCTGTCGACGTCCATGCCACGCGGCGAAAAACCCCACACGGGAGCCTTCGGGTCCTTCCACGGCACTTCATAATATTCCGCAAGAGCTGTTGCCGGAGGATTCGTTCCCGGATTCAATCGCACGATTCCTCCGGGAAATCCCAGCACCGTTCCCCAGACCATCCCATCCGTGCCGATCCCGATACCGTAGAACGCTGCGTTCAGCCGTGTATCCTTCGTGGGGTCCATCGATACATTCAGCGCCGACGACGCACCCAAACTTTCGCCGCCAGGCGTCGTAGCCACTCGCTGCTCGCCCTCCACATATGCGTCGCGCTTTCCATTCCCGTTAGTGTCGAGCACCAGAGCCGTCCACCCGATTGATTTGGCGGCATCGTGAGTCTGGTCCCACATCTTGGTGTTCAGCCATCCGATCACACCGCCGCCACCACCGCTGCTCGTCCACAGCGTGTCATTGGCGTCGCGGGCGAAGAGCAAATGATGCGTGCCGTAACACGTGTCGATCATCTCGATCTTCTTGGTTGCGGGATCGTACATTTCGAGTTGCCGGCCGGACGTCTCGGTCGGCGTCAATTGCGCTGACGGAACATCCGACCCCGCCTTGCAGAATGCTGGATTGTCGCGACCGCGAATGCGAGCGGTAAACCATAGGCGCCCACGATCGTCAAACATCGGATTGTGAACGGTCGTATGGCTGTCCCAAATCGCCTCGTCGCCCCACACAGCAGAAGGTTTAAGCGGCTTCGGCTGTCCCGGCGTATCCGGATCGCGATAAAGAGTTTTCACCCGACTGCTCGTGTTGTGCACAGGATCGAGGACGGGTAAATAATCGCGGCTTTCTTCGGGCGAGCCGTAAATCAGGCCGTTCGCATTGACGTGCGGATTGCGCTTGTCCGTCGAAATCTCGTCATGCAGATAAGCTTTCGGGTCGGCCCAGTCCCATTGAGTGATCACCACGTTGCGTTCAACGCCTTGCGGCCGCGGAGGCGCTTCGGCAGGCAACTCGCCTTTCGCGATACGCGTGGTCCAATCGCCGAATAGTTCTGTAGCTCGCTTGGCACCAAGTTGACCGAGACCTCCCAACATGATCGCGCCAGCCTGTCCGGATTGAACTCGGCGCATCCATGCCGCGGGCGGATCGAGGTCGCCGAACATCGTTGGGATCGTGCGCGTGTACTTGTTTCCGAGTTGATGGCAAGACTCGCAGCTATCCGTTTTGATCAGATGAATCCATTGGCCTTGGTCTTTGACGCCGGGCGAGATTCCGTTCCCCTCCGCGCCCGTCCCGGGAAATTCGTTTTCGGCAGGTACCTCCAGCAAGGAGTACCAATAATTTGCCGGATAATATTGCGCAGCAGCTTTTGCATCGGGCGCAAGAGTTGGTTTCAGATCGACCAGCTTGCCCGGCTCGCTCTCAACTTTGGGCGAATCCACGAGGCCGTAGCCGCGTGCCCACACCGTGTAGCGAGCCTTGGGGAGATCGGGGATCAGATAGCGGCCGCGATCGTCGGTGACCACCTCCGCGATGTAGCGCGTAGGCAGATCCGTCGTTTCGGCGATAACCCACACTCCGGCTTCGGGTCCGTTCGTGCTGGAAACCACGCCGCCGATGTCGCTGACGCTGACTTTTACGAGTTCGGTCTGCTGCGCATAGGGACCCGTCCGCACGAACGCGAGCAGGACGGCGAAGACGATGGTCACTACGCAGCTGAGCGGCAGAAGGTAGGAAATCCGCATGGCGCACCTCCTTAAGAACGCTTACGCGGCATTATTCCGAGGTCAGACCGGATTTTCCGTGATTCGCGTAACGAGTGTTTCTTATACACCTGAGTCCGCGCTGAAGTGAAGTTTGTTTATAGTGGACGAGAGAGCGCGGCGCAGGCTGGCTGACCGCAGGTTGACATGGGGACGGCAAAGGCGCGAAGGTGATAGCCCACAGCGCGCCATTTGGGAAGCAAAGGCAGCGTCACGGTGTGCCATTTAGGAAAAGGAAGGGACGAAAAATGAGTTCGCAACCTCAAACGCATGTGAATCCGGAGCGGCTGATGCAAATCACCTGGAGTTTCGCGCAGCCGCTGGCGATTGACAGCGCGATACAGAATCGCGTGTTCGATGTGCTGGAGTCCGGGGCAAAATCCATAGCCGAAATCAGCAAAGAGACAGGCGCTTCGGTGCGCGGCCTTACCGCGGTGATGAATTTGCTCGCGCACATCAATCTGCTGGCCAAATCGGCGGATGGCCGCTACTCGCTCACGCCTGAAAGCGCGGCGTTTTTGGTGAGCTCGAAGCCGGGCTATATGGGCGGCTTCATCCACCAGATGAGCTCGCGGCTCGCAGAGGGCTTTCTCCAACTGCCTGAGGTGACGCGCACGGGCACGCCTCCGGCAGGCGACGAAACCGAAAGGCCGGAAGCGGCCGCCTTTTTCGAGCAGCTGGTGGTGGATATCATGCCACTGGCTTATCCCCCCGCGCAGAAGTTGGCCGAGGTGCTGGGCGTTTCGCGCGCGACGCAGCCCATCTCGGTGCTCGATCTAGCCTCGGGTTCGGGCGCATGGGGCATCGCGCTGGCGCAAGCTTCGTTGCAAGTGAGCGTGACAGCTGTGGATTGGCCGAGCGTGCTGACGGTGACGCGACGGATCGCGGGACGATACGGCGTCGCCGAACAATTCCACGATCTTGGCGGCGATCTATTTGAAGTGGATTACGGGAAGGGCCATTCGGTCGCGACGCTGGGAAACATCCTGCACATGCTTGGTCCGGCGGAAAACAAAACACTGCTGAAAAAAACGTTCGATGCCCTCGCGCCCGGAGGGACGATCGCAATCGGAGAATTCCTGGTGGATGACGACCGCAACGGGCCGCTGGTGCCGCTCACGTTTGCGATCAATATGCTGCTGCATACGAAAAACGGAAACGCATACACGTTCGCCGAGATCCGCTCTTGGCTCGAGGAAGTGGGTTTTGTGAATGCGCGGCTGCAGGCGGCGCCGGGACCATCACCGCTGGTGCTTGCGGAGAAACCTCGCAAATGAAGTGCTTTCAGCGCCGCTGCGAGGCCTTTTTCAGATCGGCAACGAACTTCGCGAATTCTATGCGACGCGTTTCTTTATCCGGCGCTCGCAAAATGGCGGACGGATGAATCGTGGCCGCCACGGCTGGAGCGAGCGGGGATTCCAGAAACTCGCCGCGGTGCTTGGTCACGCGAAAGTCGCGGCCCAACAAGGATTGTGCGGCCGTCGCCCCCATGCAGATGATCACTTGCGGTCGCACGACGGCAATTTCCGCTTCTAGCCATGGCCGGCACGCCGCAATCTCCGCGGAATTCGGCCTTTTGTGTATGCGGCGCTTGCCTCGCGGCTCCCATTTGAAATGCTTCACGGCATTGGTGACGTAAACTTCCGTTCGGTCGATTCCAGTTTCGATCAGCGCTCGGTCGAGCAGCTTTCCGGCCGGTCCAACGAACGGGCGGCCATCGAGATCCTCATCGTTCCCCGGCTGCTCGCCGATCAGCATGATTTTCGCGCGCGGCGGGCCCGTGCCAAAAACGGTTTGAGTGGCGTTGCGCCATAAATCGCACGCGCGGCAATTGCGGGCGGCATTTTGCAATTTTGGAAGCGTTGGATTGGGCGGAATGGGTGGGCGGCGATTGCCCTTCGCGGCGGGACGATCTTCGGGCGGTCGCTTCACTACGGTTTGATGCGCGACGACTAGCAAACGCGACAGCCGCGAAACGCGAAGAGTATTACAATAGAGATGCCCCCCGGGAGTAGCGAACGCACAACTGCATCTGGAGCTGCGGCATCTATCTGTGATCTGGTTCTGAGCCAAATATCCGAAGGAAAGCGCGCTGCCGCAGGGAAGTTCGACATGGCGTTCAAACGCGGAATAATCGGCGGCTTTCTTGCATGTGCCTGCGTGGCTTTGCCGTACGCGCATGCGCATGCCCAGGAGCAGGCTCCCGCTCGGCGGGCTGATCCGGCGCCTTCGCACCGAGTTGATACAGCTCCGGCAATGGAGACGGTGGATCTGACGGTGCCAGAGGGCACGCCTTTGCAAGTGGCACTCGCCAAAGAAACCCGCGTGAGGAAGGTGGGCCAGCTAATTCAGGGACGAATTGTAGAAGCGGTGTATTCGTTTGACAAAATCGTGATACCGGTCGGCACCGAGGTGGATGGTCAGATTATCAAAATCAAGAGTCCATCCGCCGGACGGCGTACAACTGCCGCTTTGGACGCCGACTTCACGCCGGCGCGAAAAACCGAGATCGAATTTGACGAACTGGTTCTGCCCAATGGAAATCGCTTGGCCGTTCATACAGTGGTTACGCCCGGATCCGGGCAACCTATCGAATTTGTCTCCGCCGCGAGTGAAGCGAATCAGAAAAATGGCGTCAAGAACGAGGCGGCGGCGAGGACGGCTGCGGCCAAGCAACAAGCCAAGCAGGAATGGGACAACGCGATGAAGGAAGTGAAAAAGCCGGGCAAGCTTCATCGGATCGAGCGGTACGCAATCGCGCAACTTCCCGTTCACCCGCAGTACCTGCCGGAAGGCGTCGTCTATTTTGCCGAGCTACAGCAGCCGCTCAATTTTGGCAGCGAGCCGCTGACTTCCGCGCTGGCATCGTCGATCGGTGCGCCGCCTCCGGACGGCAGCGTGGTTCACGCGCGGCTGATCACTCCTTTGAGTTCGGCGAGCACGCAAAAGGGCGCAGAGGTGGAGGCGATGGTTTCACAACCGCTATTTGATGACGGACGCTTGATTCTCCCGCAGGGAAGTTTGCTGAGAGGTTCGGTGGTTCAGGTGCAGCCGGCGCGGCATATGAGCCGCAACGGACAACTTCGCATCGCGTTTCACGAATTGAGCCTTCCGAGTGGAGTCGAGCAGAAAGTGGAAGCGACGCTGGCGGGCGTCGAGGCGGGAAAAGCCGGCAATCTGAGGCTTGATTCCGAAGGCGGGGCGCAAGCTACTACTTCAAAATCGCGCTACCTTGCCACTGCGGTTTCATTGAGCCTGGCTGCCATTTCATTCGCGGGTGATTCCGATGCGGGAGCGGGAGGCAATCCTGCGGGCAACACAAGCAATCGCGTGGCTGGAGGAGCGGGCGGGTACAAGTTGATCGGCATCGCGCTCGGCCTTACCGTGCACTCACAGCCCTTCGGCGCGGCGATGGGGGCTTATGGAGGCGGCATGTCGATCTACACGCACTTCATTGCCAGGGGCCACGATGTGGTGTTCCCGAAGAATACCGCCATGGAAATCGGCATCGGGACTCGCCGGCCGGCATCAGCTGTCCCAAAGCCTACCGAGTAACGCACTCACGCCTTTTTTTCTGAAAGCGTCTCCGATTCAGATGGGTGCAGTGCTTGTACATTTTGCGTCTGTGATCGAGCAAGTTGCTAAACCTGTCTTTCTTCTGCTATAAGTCGGCGCGATATCAATTGGGGAGAATATCACGCCATGAATAAGAAAAAGTTCGCGTTAGCTAGTTTCAGTGCCATAGCCCTGATTGCCGCGATCGGCGTTGCAACAAACGCTCGTGCGGCTAAGCAAGCGGATTCCGCCTCTTCGAGCAATTGTGACCGGGCCTGCTTGAATGGATTCGTCGATAAATATTTGGATGCGGTGGTGGCGCACGATCCTTCGCAAATTCCCGTGACCAAGTTTGTGAAGTTCACCGAGAACGGCCAGCATCTCGATCTGGGCGACGGGTTCTGGCGAACCGCGACTGCGCGGGGAAAATACAAGCTCTACGTGGACGACGTGCCCGCGGGCCAAGTGGGTTTCGTCGGGACTATGGAAGAGGCGGGGCAGCCCGTGATTGTGGCGCTGCGGCTGAAGATTGATGACCAGAAAGTTTCAGAAGTGGAGACGATCGTCGCACGGGGCGCAATGGCTGCGGGCGGGTCGAAGAACCTGGAGAAAATGGGCAGCCCCCGCAGCGCTTTTTTGGAGGATGTTCCGGCGGCCGACCGCGTCTCGCGGCTTGATTTCATTAAGACAGCAAACAAATATTTCTCGGGCATGCAACAGGACAATGGCAAGGGCGACTATTCCTTCTTCGGCGACGATTGCAATCGCTTGGAAAACGGTATGCAGACCACGAACAATCTGGCTCCCATGCCTGGGCTAACTGCCTCGGGAGCACCACGGCCCGCCCCGTCGCGCAAATACGATCCGGCGACGAATCCGACGATGTATTCCGCGGGGTGGTCGTGCAAGGACCAGTTTCGCTCCGGCTTGCTCCATTTCGTGACGCGCATTCGCGACCGCCGCTATCCAATCGTCGACCGGGAACGGGGGATTGTTTTCAGCTTCGTCTTTTTCGATCACTCGGCGGGGGACACTCGCAATTTTGAAACTCCTGATGGGCGCGCGGTCACTGCGGGCCCCACCACTCCATTCACCTGGGAAATTGCGGAGCTTTTCAAGGTAGATCATAACCAGCTGCATCAGATCGAGGCGGTGCTCACGCAGGCACCTTACGGAATGGGCTCGGGATGGAGCAGCTGGGAAGATTCCAGGTCCGATCAGCCACAGTGGTGAGGTGCAAAAACCTCGGGTCCTAGCCGCCGGAACACGTGACACAATGGCGAGTGATGCGGCTAGCGACCCATTGCGCGTGGAACATTTTGCTTATCGTTATTCTGTTGAGCGGTGCGCGGGTTTGCGCCCAGACGAATACGGGAGAGTTGCGGCTTAAAGTAACCGATCCTTCCGGCCTCGGACTGAAAACAAAAATCCAAATATCGAGTTCCGCCAACGAGTACCGGAGCAGCCTCACCACCGACGAGTCCGGCAATGCAATCGCGAAAAACCTTCCGTATGGCGTCTATCGGATAACGGTGGAGCAGCCGGGCTTTGCTCCCATATCTCAAACGGTGGAGATTCGTTCCGTATTACCGCTGAATTACACGATAAAGCTCAAGCTCTCGCCCATCGCAGCGTCGGTTACCGTTTCGGCGGACAATACTTTGATCGACCCCGATCGTGCCGGTTCGGTTTATCAAATTGGTTCCGCGACAATTAAGAATCGGCTGAGCTCGTTGCCCGGCCGTTCTCTGCAGGATCTGGTCAATTCTCAGCCAGGCTGGCTATACGAAGGCAACGCCGTTCTTCATCCGCGCGGCTCGGAATACGACACTCAGTTCGTCATCGACGGCATACCACTCATGGACAACCGCTCTCCGAGCTTCGGCCCAGAGATCGAAGCCGACGACGTGGAATCCATGAGCATCTATACCGCCGGTTTCCCGGCCGAATATGGAAGAAAGCTGGGCGGCGTGGTGGAGATCAATACGCAGCAGAACACCCAAGCCGGCTTCCACGGGCAAGCGGTTCTTTCCGGCGGCAGCTTCGATACTGCAGGGGCCTTTGTGCAAGCGCAGGATGTTTGGGGGAAAAACACCTTCGGTTTTAGTGCGGACGGAAATACCAGCGGGCACTATTTGAATCCGGTGGTTCCACAGAATTTTACCAACACCGGAACAACGGGGGATTTTTCAGCCGACTACGAGCGGGATTTTACGCCGAGCGACCGCTTGAATCTGAGCGTTCGCCACGAGTTTTCGCGATATCTCGTTCCAAACGAACAGCTGCAGCAAGCAGTCGGCCAGCGCCAGAATGGCGACAATTTTGAAACCATGGGCATCGTCGCTTACCAGCACACATTCTCATCCGACATGGTGGGCGACTTGCGCGGCATGGTGCGGGAAAATTCGAACGATCTGTATTCCAATCCGCTCTCCACGCCGATTATTGTCTTTCAACACAACTGGTTTCGCGAGGGATATTTCAAGGGCGATATTTCCATTCACCACGGCGTTCATGAATGGAAGTTCGGAGTCGAATCGGACAACATTTTTTTGCACGAAAACTTCGCCAGCACCATCACCGATCCTTCGCGTTTCGACTCAGGCACTCCTCTCACCTTCAACTTTCCCGGGCCTTCCAACCCCGGCGCAGGTAGCCGTCCGGATCTCGAGCAATCCGCTTTCGCGCAGGACCTGATTCGCCTGGGGCACTGGACGATCAGCGCGGGCCTGCGCTGGGACCACTATCAGCTCCTCGTTAACCAAAATGCCTTCAGTCCGCGGCTTTCTGTGTCGCGTTATTTTCCTTCCGCCGCGTTGGTGCTGCATGCTTCCTATGACCGCGCCTTTCAGACGCCCTCATGGAACAATATCCTTCTTTCCAGTTCTCCCGCGGTTCTCTCGCTCAATCCAAGCGTTCTTCGCCTCCCTGTGGAGCCTTCCCGCGCGAATTACTACGAGGTCGGTCTCACCAAAGCCTTTCTCGGAAAATTCAAGCTGGATGCCAATTATTTTCGCAGGCTGCTGAATAATTACGCGGATGACGATCAACTGCTGAATACCGGTGTGAGCTTCCCCATCGCGTTTCGCAAAGCGATTATTTACGGCGCGGAGGCGCGGCTCGATCTTCCGCAGTGGCGCGGCCTTTCAGGTTTCGCGAGCTACTCGTATACGGTCGGCAACGCATGGTTTCCCGTAGTCGGCGGGTTGTTTCTCGGCCAGGACGCGATCAGCGACATGACCCAAGTTTCAGGGCACTTTCCCGATTCCCAGGACCAGCGCAATACCGTTCGCTTTCGCACGCGCTACGATGTCACTCCGCGCTTTTGGATCGCCGGAGGAGCTCAATACGGTAGCGGACTTCCATTCGATTTCGATGGCACTCCCGCTCTGGCTCTCTCAGAGTACGGCCAGAGGGTAGTGGATCGCGTCAATTTCGACCGGGGACGGGTGCGGCCGTCGCTCTCCGTTGATCTTTCGGCGGGAGCCGAGATCTACAAGTCAGATTTTCTAGCGATGCGGGCGCAGTTCGACGTAGAAAATCTGAACAATCGTCTGAATGTGATCGATTTTGGCGGCTTGTTTTCCGGAAACGCAATCGCGCCACCGCGAAGCTATTCGGTGCGCCTCTCGGCAAGTTTTTAGCGGATTGCTCGATTGGGGTATGGGATCACTAAATTCGTCATTCCATGCGAACGGCGACCACTTCCGGTCCGCGCTCGCGAATTTCGATGGCGATCGGCGGCCGGATTCCCGTCCCTTGCACAATGTCGCCGCGAACCAGCCCGGCGCTGGAGGATCCGTAGCGCAACAGATCGTAAATCGTATGATCGCAAGGGTTAACTATCATCGGGTGGTCGGCATTAAACTGATAATCTCGCCGCAATATTTCCAGGTTGCTTACGTATTCCAATTCGCAGGTTCCGAATGGCGCCTGGAGTGAGAATCCCCAATATTGCCCGCGCGGCAGCCGCACGACCATTGCCGGCCCGGTCTGGCCCGTAACTGAATCGGGGAATAGAAATCGTTTCGCGGACCATACCTGCTTCAATTCCTGAGTTGTGCCAATCACTCCAGGTCCGAGCGGCAGAATTTCCTTTGGTTTAGTCGGTTTCGCCGGAATGGGAGCAGCAAGAGGCGCAGCGTGGGATACCGTCTCCACGCCCGAACCACGGCTCAAGTGAAGCGCCAAGCCCCCGCCGATAATCACCAGCCCGGTGGCCGCTGCGATGATCCACCCAAAGGATGGGATCGCGGCGAGTTTCGCCCTTACACCTTGAGCCCCGGATGGGGTGACGGTTTTCTTCGGCCCCGAGGGAACCCCAGGAATATTCGGTTCTGAGGGCTTGAAGGGGTCAAGCTTCTTTTCGTCTGGCATTATGCGATCCCGAAAGCCCCTTCAGCTTGCAGGGAGCTTCCCCGGAATGCAATATGCTGGACCTTTACGGTATTAACGTTTTCGTATGAGGGACGGTGCTTCCCAGACGAGGGCTATCAGGCAGGACGGTCCAGGCGCACCGAATGATGGGCGACGTATTCGTTGAGGTTCGCCAAAATCAGCAACAGCTCGAGCATCCGGTCGCGCTGATTCGGATTCGGCTCGGCGGCGCCTTCTTCGAGATTTTTCACAATCGCCAGCGCATCCGCAAGCAGCCATTCCAGGTCGCCCGGATTCATGGAGCGGCCCTGGCGGCAGCGATCGAAGGTGCGATCGGTCCGCAGGAACGCTTCGTCAAGAAAGTGATCGAGACACAATCGTTCGGCGGCCAGAGCTGTGGGAATCGAATTGGCGCACGGAGCTTTGCGGCAACTCCCCGGCGCGACTGCGTTCATGGCAAACCCCGCAAAACCTCGGCGAAAAGCTTCGAGGCAAGTGGGCCGAGCCTACCATAATTTTTGTGAAAGCGAAGAAGTATCACTGGCGTGTTTACGAAAGAATTCCTAGGCTGCGGCGCCGTGGCACTTCTTATATTTCTTGCCCGAGCCGCAGGGACAAGGATCGTTTCGTCCAACTTTGGCGCCTGAGCGAACGGGCTTGGGCGCCTCGGCCTGCGCAGGACCTGCCTGAAATTGCAGATTTTGCTGTTGTCGCCGCTGGCGCTGCTCGATCTGCTTGGCCTCGTCCTGAGGCTTGGCTGGCTGCATGAGGAAGAGGAAGCGCACGGCTTCCGTGTCAATGCGGTCCATCAAGTCGTCGAAGAGCGTGAACGCTTCCTTCTTGAACTCCACGAGAGGATCCATCTGCCCGTATCCGCGCAGTCCGATTCCTTCCTTCAGGTGGTCGAGCGTGAGCAGGTGGTCTTTCCACTGCGCGTCCACGATGTCCAGCAAAATATGCCGTTCGAGCCAGCGAAGCGTCGGCGCGCCGAAAAGGGTTTCTTTCCCCTCGTAGCGCGCTTTCATTTTTTCCGGCAGCACAGCGGCTAGCTCGTCGTACCCGAGCTCGGCAGGTTCAATTTCCGCCGTCTTCAGATCGAAACCAAACTGGTTCAGCAATTCATTGGAGAGCTGTGTCACATTCCATTGGTCGGGATGTTGCTGGCGGGGGCAATAGGTTTCCACCAGCTGATTCATGATGGCTTCTGCGCGCTCGAGCACGAATTCCTTTTGATCTCGTCCTTCCAGAAACGACGCGCGAAGCGAATAGATCGTCTCGCGCTGTTTGTTCATCACATCGTCGTATTCCAGCAAATGCTTTCGCGCTTCGAAGTTCTGCGCTTCGACGGCCTTCTGCGCGTTCTCAATGCGCTTGCTGATCAGCCTGGATTCGATCGGAATACCTTCTTTCATTCCCAGCCGGTACATCAGCCCCTTCACGCGCTCGCCGCCGAAAATCCGCAGCAAATTATCCTCGAGCGAGAGGAAAAAGCGCGACGATCCCGGATCGCCCTGCCTGCCCGCGCGTCCGCGAAGTTGATTGTCGATTCGCCGCGCGTCGTGCCGCTCGGTGCCTAGGATGTGCAGCCCTCCCATGGCCACCACGTCATCGTGTTCGGCGCGGCACTGTTCCGCGAACCGATCGTAAAGCGGCTTCCATTGATCGAGAGGCACCTGAAAAATCTTACCCTCCTGTTGGAAGAGCACCATTGCCGGATTGCTTGCGCCGTTCGAACCCCCGGAGCTCGCGCCATTGCCGCTTTGGGCGGCTGCATCGGCCTGTTCTGTTGTCTCGGACCCGGCTGCCGCGCCGATCACAGCGCTCGCCGGCAAATACGGCATCGCAAGCTTGTTTTTCAGACAGTACTCACGAGTCATCGCGTCGGGGTTGCCGCCGAGCAAAATATCGGTTCCGCGGCCGGCCATGTTCGTCGAGACCGTCACCGCGCCTTTGCGGCCGGCCTGTGCGATTACTTTTGCTTCGCGCTCGTGCTGCTTTGCGTTCAGTACCTGATGAGGGATGCCAGACTTTTTCAGCAACTCCGCAATTTTTTCCGATTTCTCAATCGAGATGCTGCCGATGAGCACGGGCTGCCGGCTTTCGTAATATTGCCGGATGCCGCCCGCCCGCGTCCCGTCCTCCTGAAGGATTCCGTCTACGGTGGCTTCCAATTTTTCCGCTTCCGTCCGGTAAACCACGTCGGGATGCTCGATGCGAATCAGCGTTTTGTTCGTGGGAATGGCCACCACTTCGAGTTTGTAGATTTTGTCGAATTCGGGCGCTTCGGTTTCGGCGGTCCCCGTCATTCCGGAAAGCTTTTTGTACATGCGAAAGTAATTTTGGAATGTGATGGTCGCGAGCGTCTGATTTTCACGCTCGATTTTCACGCCCTCTTTCGCTTCGACGGCCTGGTGCAGGCCATCCGACCACCGCCGGCCGGGCATTTGACGGCCGGTGAATTCGTCCACGATCACCACTTCGCCGTCCTTGACGACGTAATCTACGTCTTTTTCGAAGAGCACGTGGGCGCGCAACGCCTGATACACATGGTGGTTCACTTCCATGTTCGCCAGGTCGAAAAGGTTTCCCAAATTCAGCAGCCGTTCGCTTTTCGAGACGCCTTCTTCGGTCAGCGTAACGGTGCGCATCTTTTCATCCACCGTATAGTCGATCTCTTTGATCAACTTGGGAATGATTTTGTCGATGCGGTAATACTTGTCTGTGGATTCTTCGGCGGGACCGGAAATAATCAGCGGAGTGCGGGCCTCGTCAATTAGGATCGAATCCACCTCGTCCACGATTGCGAAGTAATGCCCGCGCTGGACGCAATCCTTCAGATCGTATTTCATGTTGTCGCGCAGATAATCGAAGCCGAATTCGTTGTTGGTGCCGTAGGTGATGTCGGCTCCGTAAGCGGCTTTGCGCTGCGCGTCGTCCAAATCGTGGACGATCACGCCCACGGTCAGTCCCAGCATGCCGTAGATCGGCCCCATCCATTCGGCGTCGCGGCGCGCGAGGTAATCGTTCACGGTTACGATGTGCACGCCTTTGCCGGTGAGCGCGTTCAGATAGGCGGCCAGCGTGGCGACTAGGGTTTTGCCTTCACCGGTTTTCATCTCGGCGATTTTGCCGTGATGCAACACGATGGCGCCGATGAGTTGCACGTCGAAATGCCGCATGCCGATGGTGCGGCGTCCCGCCTCGCGAGCCAGAGCGAAGGCGGGCACGAGCGCGGGCTCGAGTGCCTCTTGCAGCTTGCGCTTGAAATCCGGGTCGTCGCGCTCGAGGCCTTCGAGCCTGCCCTGCACTTCGGACTTCAGCTCAAGGGTCCGCGCACCAATCTGCTCATCGGAGAGCTTCTGCATCTCCGGTTCAAGCTCGTTGATGGCTTCCACCAGCGGCTGGATGCGCTTGACGTCGCGCTCATGCTTCGTGCCGATGAAGCGCGCGACTACGTTGTCTATGACCTTTTCAACGTCCATGGTTGTTTGCTGCTGTCTTCAATCTCTTTAGGATTGGAGGGCGGCGACCGGCTCTTACGATGCCTAGCTCTTTATTGTAATCGCTCGCGGAGATTCCCGCAAAACCGGGCCGCAGTTGGCTGAGCGGTTGCTCGGGCCAGGGACGAGAGAAATCTGGAGATCTCGGCACCCCAAAAATGTGACGGGCAGAACGAGTAGCGAACCTTTGTTTCCAATGAGTTAGAGTGTTTTCTACTCGCCAAGAGTGACGCGCAGCCATTGGCAACGAGTCTCGGCCAACCTGAGTTCGGCGCGGTGCATGACCCGGCCCTATCTTCGACTTGTAGCGCGTCATCATAATGCTCTCGGAGCTTACGCTAGCATGAGGGGCGGGAATTACAAGCACGAGGTTGTGTGGACTTTCTGAAATTCCCTTTCGCTCGCGGCCTCGCCCAACGAGCTCGCGCATTTCTCCCGATTGCGGATCGCCTTCATGACGATCCGCGAGGGCATGTTTCGAATGGAGTGCACGAACAACGTGCGCCGACGAAATTCGGGCGGTTACATCCGGCCTTCGTCGCCGGATGGGCCGTAGATCGAGGGCACAGGCACCTGGTTCATCCGCAAATAGACGGAGAGCTGGCCGCGATGATGGATCACGTGGTTCAAAATCATTCCACGCAGGACTTGTATGCGCGGCATGGCGAAGAACGTCTTCCCGCCGTTCATCAGCGTCCAGACTTTCTGCAGGTCTTCGTCGCTCGCCTTCGAAATCGCGGCGCGCGCGGAAGCGACGTTCTTGTCAAAGAGATCGAGCAGCTGCTGGCGGGACTTCATGACCGTTGGTTGCGTGGGAGTCCCTCCGGGGGGAGCAAAGTCGAAGGAGTCGCCTTGAAAAGTCGCGGCCGCGAAGCCACACATCTCCGCGATGTGTCCTGCCAGCCGGCCCATGGCCATCGAAGTGTCATGCGGCTTCCAATCGACTTTATCCTCGGGAACCCGCTCCAGGGTTTTTCGGGTGGTCGTCATCTCGTGTTCGAACTCGGGAAGAAATGTGTCGCGTAATGCCATGAAATCGCCTCCTTAATCGTTTTTTCGGACCGGGTGATTTTACCCCAGACGCGTGAATGGCGGGTAACAACAAGCGACTCCGCCGAGCGGGCGCTAGGGTAAAGGCAGCGGCCCTGAGGCCGCTCGCGGCCCACATTGGATTACCGATCCGTTAGCCGAGAGTCTCGATTTCTTTCTTGGCGCGCTCGAGAATCTCGCGGATCCGGGAGATTTTCTCGGAATTTTCGGCGCCCCGGGTGGCGGCTCGCATCGCCGCCTTCATCACACCCGCGGCGGGCGCGGCAACCATTCCGCCGGCGGCTCCCATCCACGGCGCCCAATCGCCCCAGGACTGCGCGCGATCCCAAATCTTCTTAACCGTATCGGCGGATTGCTTGAGTTCGTCTCGACCGGCATCGGTGAGGCGATAGGTCCGGCGTCCCTCAGATTGTTCGGAGGTGACGAGCCCCTCGTCTTCAAGTTGCTGAAGGGTGGGATAAATCGCACCCGCGCTCGCACGGTATAGCCCGCCAGATTTCGCTTCGAGGTCCTTCATGAGTTGATAGCCGTGCTTGGGGCCGTCCTCAAGCAGCGAAAGAAGAGCAAGACGAACCTCGCCGCCGCCGAAGAAGCGACCCCAACGATTCCACGGGCGATAGGCTGCCCAAGGTACTGCGGTCGCCCAAGTCCAAGCGACTGCTGGATTACCACATCGCATGTAACACCTCTTGATAGGTCTCATACTATATCTCACGATATATAGTGTCAAGTGCCTTTCTGGAATATAAATTCTTCAGTGCCCGCGCGATTCGGTGTAGCTGAGCAACAGGCAGTCAGGAATCCTGGCTATTCAGAAACTAAAGATACTCCGGGATATCGGGCAATCGGAAACGGGGATTTTGCCGCCATGAGCACTCTAGGCTTTTTTACGCAAAGCGTAGTTACAAATTTCCAGAGCGCCTACTACAACATGTGCCTAGCCAAATTCATGGCTGAGAGAGCTAGCGATGTGGGGAAAAACTCTTTCCTTACTGAGACGCGGGCAGATGGAATGATAATCGTTGATTTTGACAGCGTCGAGGATGCGATCCGATTGGGTGACAGCAAGTTCACAATGTTCTTCGGCCACTGCTTAGGAAAGGCTAAGCGCGACCGCGACCTGCCGAGTGGGTGAGGACGCGGGCGTCGGAGATTTCGTCGCGTTTCCTGTCATGAGCGATGGTTGTTGGAGACTCTGGCGCCGGGGTTTTCGTTTGTTTCCAGGTGTGGACGATGCGATGGATGACAGTGAGATTCGGACCGATGGCCAAGATCCACAGGGCGATCTCCATGCGGTTGGAGAGTGCGCCGAGGATCATCAGGACCAAACGCTCGGGGCGGTCCCAGAATCCGACTTCGGCGCGCGGCACCAGAGATTCGGCGCGCGCCTTGGCATAGCTGACCATTACAGCGCCAGCCATGGCGGCGCCCGCGAGCACCGCGTACCGGAAGCGGTTCACCTGCGCGTAGTAGACGAGCAGGCCGAGGAACAGGATCAGATCCGCATAGCGGTCAACGATGGAATTCAGGAAACCGCCGAAAAGGGAAATTCGGTCTTGGCGGCGCGCCACGGGTCCGTCGAGCAGATCGCAGAGCCCCGCCAGAATCATCATGCCGCCGGCGGCAGCGAAGCGCCCCTTGGCAAACAAGACTCCGGCCCAAAAATTGCCAACCAGGGCGGCCCAAGTGATTACGTTGGGAGGGATTCCTGTGGCAGCCAACAGAGCGGCCAGGCGGTCAATGGGCCAAGAACTATACCGGCCGATGGTCCGCGTCAACATGGAGTGATGTCGCCCCGCTAGTCTTCATCATGAATGGTGGTAAGGCGTACAACCTCGTATTCTTTTATGCCAGCCGGAGTGGTGACGCTTACTTCATCGCCCACTTTTTTTCCGAGGAGCGCCCGGCCGATGGGCGAGGTAGTGGAAATCAGGCCTTTCGCCGCGTCGGCCTCTTCAACTGTAACGAGCTTGTACTCGATTTTGGAGGATTTCGCAACGTCCCGCACGAGGATGCGCGAGCCATAGGCCGCGCGATCCTTGGGAAGATTGTTCAGATTCAGCATGGAGATATCGGCCAGGCGCTGGTGGAGTTGGCCCAGACGCGCCGAGACGTAGGACTGCCTCTCCTTGGCATACTTATATTCGGCGTTTTCCTTGAGGTCGCCATGGGCGCGCGCCGTCATGATCTCCTTGGGGAGATCGCTATGAAGCTCGTGCTCGAGTACGGCGATTTCGTCTTGCAGCTTCTTTTTGATTTTGTCGGCGAGGTCAGGCATTGGACTGTTGTGGGGCGCCAGGACTGCGTGCGCCGCGGTCAGTATGGGTGTGTCTTCGTACCTTCAAAGTATAGAGGATTTGCGCGCATGGCCGCAAACGGCACAGGCAGCCAGCCACCCCGGAGGGTAAGCAGGACCAGCGAGGTTCATTTTCGAGTATATCGCCGAAGGAAGAGCGAAGAAACCCGGCTGCGGCGGGTTCGCTGTACAATTATATTGAAACCAATCGTTCAGGGACCGGAGTGCGGACAAGGCGGCGGAGAAACTTGTGAACCTGGAACTCACAGAAGAGCAGAAGCTTTTGCAGCGAAGCGTGCGCGATTTCGCGGAGGCGGAAGTGAAGCCGCTGGCGAAAGAGCTGGACGAAACGGGCCGCTTCCCGCATGAAACCGTGCGCAAAGCCGCGGAACTGGGACTGACGGGAATTTCGGTGCCGGAAAAATACGGCGGCGCGGGAATGGACCACATTTGCTACTCGATCGTGATGGAAGAAATCGCGCGAGTTTGCGCGTCAACGAGCGTGATCCTTTCGGTACAGAACTCGCTGTACTGCGCGACGATTGACCGTTTCGGTACCGAAGAGCAGAAGCAGAAGTTCCTCGTACCGTTTGCGCGAGGCGAGAAGATCGGATGCTACGCGCTTACGGAGCCGCAGGCGGGTTCGAACGCGGCGGCGCTGGCGACGAAAGCGGCGCGCAAGGGCAATTGCTACTCAGTGAATGGCACGAAGGCGTGGATCACCAATGGAGGGGTGGCGGATGCAGGAATCGTCTACGTGAACACGCAACCGGAAAAAGGGGAGAAAGGGATCACGGCGCTGATCGTCGAGAAAGGCGCGCCGGGATTCCGGGTTGGCAAGGAGGAAAAGAAGCTCGGCATCCATGCGACGGCTTGCACGGAACTTTCGTTCACGGATTGCGAAGTTCCGGTTGAGAATCGCATCGGGAGTGAGGGGGAAGGCTACAAGATCGCGCTCTCGATGCTCGATGGCGGCCGGATCGGAATCGCGTCGCAAGCCACGGGAATCGCGCAAGGCGCTTTTGAAGCGTCTCTCGATTACGCCAAGCAGAGGCAAGCGTTCGGCCACCCAATCGCCGAGTTTCAAGCCATCCAATTCATGCTCGCGGACATGGCCACCGAAATCGATGCGGCGCGATTGCTGGCCCGGCGCGCCGCGTGGAAACAGGATTCGGGCGCCCGGTTTTCGATGGAGGCGGCCATCGCCAAGCTCTTCGCCAGCGAGATGGCCACGCGCGTGACCCACAAGGCAATTCAGATTCACGGCGGCAACGGGTACAGCCGCGAATATCCGGTAGAGCGGGCCTATCGCGACGCCAGAATCACGGAGATTTACGAGGGCACAAGCGAAATTCAGCGGCTGGTGATCGCCTCCTGGGTTTTGAAGAGTAATTAGCTTTCCATTGTATTCTTCCCCCGTGCTTCTGCTCGACAGTTCCGAGCCATTCGACACGGCGCGCGACGCGGAGTTTTTTACGGCTCTACCGTCGCGACCGGGCGTCGTGCGCATCGAAATGCGCGAGTCCGGGCGGCCCTATCTGGTGCGGACGGCGGACATTCGGCGCGCCGCGCAGCGACTTCTAGGCGTGCCGGAAGAAAATTCGAAGCGGCTCAACTTGAGGGAGTTGGCTGCGCGAGTCGCCTACCGAGCGACCGGTTCGAAATTCGAACAAACGCTGACCCTTTACGAGCAGGCCCGCGAGTTCTTGCCCGATCGCTACCGGGAATTATTGCGGTTGCGCCCGCCGGCAGTACTGAAGATCAATCTGCGCAACGCATATCCGCGCTGCCATGTGACAAGGCGAATACGCGCCGACGAAGGGTTTTACTTCGGGCCGTTTGCTTCGCGCCGATCGGCGGAGGCGTTTTCGGAAAGCTTCCTCGATTTGTTCAAGATTCGGCGCTGCCAGATCAAGATCCGCCGCGATCCGAATTTTCCCGGGTGCATCTATTCGGAAATGAAAATGTGCCTGGCGCCGTGTTTCGCGGGCTGCACCAAGGAAGAATACGACGCGGAGGTGGCGCTGGTCGTCGAAACGCTCGATACAGCGGGCGGCGCCCTGACCGCGAAATTCGAACGCGAGCGGGAAGCGGCCAGCGACGCTCTCGATTTCGAACGAGCCGCCGCGCTGCACAAACGCCTGGAGAAAGTGGGCGCCGCGTTGCGCGGGCTTCCGGAACTGGCCCGGCGAGTGGAAGAACTGGATGCGGTGATCCTTCAGCGCGGGAACGATGAGAAAACCATCGCCGTATTTCCGTTACTAGGCGGAGTGCTCGCGGAACCGATATTCCTGAATTTCGCCGAACTCTCGAGCCAGCCGCGTTCAGTGGAGGCCATCTTGCGCCGGGCGCTGCAACCGCAGGCCGCGGCGCCGCCGCGTGAAAGCAAGGAATCCGGTGCCGGCGATTGGCGAAAACGGTATGGCTTGCACGACGCGCCGGAGGAATTGCCCGAGCATCTATCACTTGTGGCGCGCTGGTTTTATTCGAAGCCACGAGACGGCGAAATTCTCTTTCGGGAAGACGACTGGCCTTATCGCCGCATCCTGCGCGCGTGCAGCCGGCTTCTGGCTCCCAGCGCTTCTTCACCGGAACCGCCCGCTTCCTGAAGAAACGGGAGCACAATCACGAGCCGTGCCAGCGGCGATGCATCGTACAATTCAAGAATATGGCAGAAACGAGCACAACAGACTCTGCTGCGGCCGGCGGACTGGCGAGGCGTTCGCGATTCCACGATACCATCCGCTCGCTAAAGCACCGGAATTTCCAACTTTTTTTCAGCGGGCAATCGATCTCGCTAATCGGCACGTGGATGGACAACGTTGCCGAGGCCTGGCTGGTTTACCGGCTGACGGGATCGTCGCTGTTGCTGGGTACTGTGGCATTTGCGGGGCAAATTCCAGTTTTCCTGTTGTCGCCCGTGGGCGGGATGGTGGCGGATCGTTTCAATCGCCGCAAGGTGGTAATCGCCACGCAGGTTGCGTCGATGATTTTTGCGTTCATTCTGGCGATGCTGACGCTGACGAAGCGCGTGACGGTAATGGAGGTAATCATTCTGGCGGCGCTGATGGGTGCCGTGAATGCGTTCGACATTCCCGCTCGCCAGTCGTTTTTGGTGGAAATGGTCGGCCGGGAAGATTTGATGAACGCAATCGCGTTGAACTCCACGATATTCAACGGTGCGCGGATTATCGGGCCTGCGATCGCGGGGATTCTGGTGGCCAGCATCGGCGAGGGCTGGTGTTTTTTCGCGAATTCGGTGAGTTACATCGCCGTGATCGCCGGGTTGCTGATGATGAGGATCGCACCGAAACCGGCGGTCACGCACCACGCGTCTCCCTTCGAGCACATTGTGGAAGGATTTCGCTTCGTGCGCGATACCCCGCCGATTCGCGCGCTGCTTTTGCTGATCGGCCTCGTGAGCCTGGTCGCCATGCCCTACACGGTATTGATGCCGATCTTCGCGGCGAGAGTTTTGCACGGGAATGCCAGGACGCTGGGCATATTGATGGGTGCTACCGGCGTGGGAGCGATGTGCGGCGCGCTGATGATTGCGTCGCGCAGGGGAGTTCGCGGACTGGGCAAACTGGTCCCCATCGCCTGCGCCTCGTTCGGAGTTTTCTTGATCGTGTTCACATTTTCGCGTTGGTGGGTTCTCTCGGCGATCCTGCTGGTGCCGGTCGGTTTTTCGGTGATGACGCAGATGTCTTGCTCGAACACGCTCGTTCAATCGATGGTGCCAGACCGGCTCCGCGGCCGCACCATGGCCGTGTATTCGATGATGTTCATGGGCATGGCGCCGTTTGGAGCGCTGATTGAGGGAGCGGCGGCGGGTCACATTGGCGCTCCTTTGACGGTGGCGATCGGCGGAGCCCTGACGATTGCGGGAGCGGTCGCATTCGCGCGATATCTTCCGAAGATTCGAGTGCAGACAAGAGAGATGATCGATGCCCAAGGGCTATCTGGCGAGCCGGTGGAAGAAATAGCGGCGCGCGTTTCGTGAAGCTTCACAGGCGGGGCGGCGTCGTCTTCCGCCAACCTGCGGCATTTTTCCAGCGCGCTTATTGAAGCGAGATTTGCGATGCCATCTTCTGCGACGGACAACCAACGCATACCGGGTCGCGCCACCGCGCAGAGCACTTTACGCTATGCGGCGAGATTTCAAGGGCGCGCCGCTGCCGGGCATTTCCGCGACGTGCAGGGCGGCTTAGTGCTTTCCTCGATCGGAATTGGGACGTATCTCGGAGAACCCGATCGTGCGACCGATGAAGGATACACGAACGCGGTTGTTGCCGCCGTGCGGGGCGGCATGAACGTGATCGATTCGGCGATCAACTACCGGCTGCAGCGCAGCGAGCGCTCGGTCGGCGCGGCCTTGAAAGTCTTGAGCTCGGATGAATTCTCCCGGGAAGAAATCGTTGTGTGCACCAAGGCGGGCTTCCTGACTCCCGATGGCGAAATGCCCGAGGACGCCAGCGAATATTTTTCACGCGAGTACGTGGAACGCGGAATCTTGCGTCCGGAAGATATCGCGGCGGGCTGCCACTGCATGGCTCCCGGCTATCTTTCCGACCAACTGGAGCGCAGCCGCAGGAATCTGGGCATCGAATGTGTGGATGTTTTCTATCTGCACAATCCGGAAACGCAATTAAGCGAGGTAGCCTCCGACGAATTCCGCCGTCGCCTCAGCGATGCATTCCAATTCTTGGAATCCGCGGTCTCGGAGGGAAAAATCGGCGCTTACGGACTGGCAACGTGGAACGCCTTCCGCGACGAGCGCAACTCGCCGGGATATCTCTCGCTCGCAGCGATGGAAGCAATCGCGCGCGAGGCGGGCGGGCCGAATCATCATTTGCGTTTCGTGCAGTTGCCGCTGAACCTTGCGATGCCCGAGGCCCTGCTGCGGCCGAACCAGGTGGTTGAAGGAAAGACCATGGCTATGGTGCAGGCAGGCCGCGCGCTGGGGATCACCATCGTATCAAGCGCCGCGCTTCTTCAGGGACAACTCACGCGGACGCTGCCTTCTTACATTGGTGCGGCGCTTGGGCTGAAGGACCACGCGGCGCAGGCGCTACAGTTTGCGCGCTCAGTTCCCGGAGTCACCACCGCACTGGTGGGAATGAGCAGCGTGGAGCACGTGCGCGCAAATCTCGACGTTGTAGCGGTCGAGCCCGCTCCCCGCGATCAGTTCCTCAAATTATTCGCGCCGCAAACTTGATAACGATGTTGCGGCACGTGGAATCCGTGAATCGAAAACTCTAGTCCGTTGAGACGGGACGTGTTTGGCTATCCAGTGTTTTTCGTACTGCGCGCGCCAGACTTCGAGACGAGTAAGGCTTCTGCAATACGGGAAAGCCTTGCTGCTGCACTTTTTGAATCACGGCCAAATCGGGGCTATAGCCGGTTGCGAATATCACTGGAAGGCTCGGACGCATTTCCTGTAGCTTCGCGTAAACTTCGGGACCGCTTAATTTCGGCAGCACCACATCAAGCAGCGCAAGATGCGTTTCCGGGAATCGCCGGAATTCTTGCAGCGCCTGTTGGCCATCCGCAGCCAAAATAACGTTGTATCCCAGGCCGGTAAGAGCTTCCTGGGCTAGCTCACGCAATCCTTCATGATCCTCGGCCACCAGGATCGTCTCTGTCCCGCCGGCGACCGGCCCAGTGTCCTCGGCCGGATCGTGCACAGGCGCGGCCGTAGTGCTTATCGGCAGATAAACTCTAAATGTGCTGCCGACACCCGGCTCACTATACACATTCAAAAAACCGCCATGCTGCCGGACAATTCCGTAGACCGTAGCGAGCCCAAGTCCCGTTCCCTTTCCCAGCTCTTTGGTCGTGAAGAACGGCTCGAAAATCCGGTCGAGTATGGCTGCGTCCATTCCAGTGCCCGAATCGGTGATGGCAAGCATCACATAGTTGCCGGGGCTCGCCAGAGGCTGGAGGGAACAGAATGCCGCGTCGAGCGTCATATTGGAGGTGTCGATGATCAACGAGCCACCGTCAGGCATGGCGTCCCGGGCGTTGATGCACAGATTCATCAGCACCTGCTCGACCTGAGTCGGATCGGCTCGCACCACAGCAAGATCGGGCGCGAGGTTGGCCTTGATCTCGATGTTGCCGCCAATCACCTTTTCCAGCAGACTGAGAGTCTCAATCACGGTTTGATTCAGGTCTATGTTGCGTGGCTCGAGGATCTGCCGGCGGGCGAACGCGAGTAACTGGCGCGTCAGCGCGGCGGCGCGCTCGGCCTGGTGGCGTACCTTCTCGAAGTGCCGGTGCAGCCGCGAATTCGCGTCGGTTTCTTCAATTCCCAAATCGACCCAACCAAGAATCGCGCCAATCATGTTGTTAAAGTCGTGCGCGATTCCGCCGGCTAATTGTCCGATCGCTTCGAATTTCTGCGCCTGCACGAGTTGTCTTTCGAGAGCCTTGTGCTCCGTTACGTCTTCGACGATGACCTCGGCGCACTCTGATCCGTTCGGGCTCGTCGCACGGCGGCTGCTCAGGCGAACGTCCACCACCTTTCCATCCTTACGCTTCCATTCCATGGTTCCGTGCGCGCGTCCCTGCCGCCTGTATTCGGCGATGATCGTGTTCTGGTCGGCGGGATTGCAATAGAGCGTCTTTGAGAACTGGATGCTCAGCAAGTCATCTACCGAGTCGTAGCGAAGCATTGCCGCAAGTGCCGGATTCGCGTCCAACAGTCTGCCTCCGTGCTCTTCGATCCAGAGGATTCCATACGTGGCATTGTCGACCAGACTGCGGTAGCGGGCCTCGCTCTCCCGCAAAGCTTGGTCCGACCTTTTGCGCTCGGTGATGTCCACGATGCTGGCGCGCACCAGACGGCGGTCCGCCGACGGCAAGGGAACCAGATATACTTCGGAAGGGTGTTCTTCTCCCCGCGAGTTGCGGTACATCCACTCGAAGTGCGCGGTGGCTCCCTCCGATCCTGGTTGAGAGAATAGCCGTTCCATCATTTCGGCCGTTGCCCCATCAACTTGCTTTGTAGCGCTTACGTCCCTCACGCCGCTCTGTAAGAGCGCGTCCCTCGTTAGACCAAAAAGCAATAAAGCGCGGCCGTTGGAATCCACGAACTTTTGCCGGTCGATATCGAGCAGCACGATCGCTTCCGGCGCATTTTCCACGAGTGTGCGGTAATGCTCCTCGCTCTCTCGCAGCGCTTCGAGTGCTCGCAGTTCCGCTTCCCGCAGTGCTCGACCTTCTTGCGCGTGCCGGATGGCCATCGGCAGCCTCGCGAGCTGCCCCTTCAAAACATAATCGGTGACGCCCCTTTTCATGCATTCCACCGCAAGTTCGTCGCCGAGAGTGCCGCTCACCAGGATCAGGGGTACGTCAGGCCAGGATTCTTGGATCATGGCGAGGGCGTCCATCGCCGTCCAGCCCTTCATGCGGTAATCGGAGACCACAACGTCAGGCGGCCGCTCGCGCAACTTCCGCGCGAAATCGTCACGTGTGAAGGCGGAGTCAGCTTGAAAATTCAATCCTGACTTTTCCAGATCGCGGAGGCAAAGTTCCAGATCGTTCGGCTCGTCTTCCGCGAAAAGCAGTCGCAGGGGCTTGGCCGGATCTGGTGCGGGTCTGGGGGTTTCGATCATTCTCGTTTGCACATCCACTTGATACGCACGCCTCTAGCGAGCGAACGGCGCCACTACCGGAGGCGCGGCGTTCAGCAAAATCCAGTACATGCCAAGTTGCCGAACCACGTCTTGAAATTCGGCGAAGTTCACGGGCTTTTGAATGTAGCTGTTCGCGCCCAACCGGTAGCTGTTCGCCAGATCCCGTTCTTCTTTCGATGAGGTCAGCACGATCACTGGAATCGGCTTGGTTTTGGGATCGCTTTTGATTTCCCGCAGTACTTGCAGGCCGTCTATTTTAGGCAGCTTCAAATCAAGCAGGATCAGCCGAGGTGTCGCGTCTGCGGGCCTCGCCGAAAAGGCTCCGCGGCAGAAAAGGAAGTCCAGGGCTTCTTCCCCATCCCGGGCGTGCTGGATGCGGTTGGCGAGAGTGTGTTTCTGCAACGCGTGCAAGGTTAGCTCCGCGTCGGCAGGGTTGTCTTCGACTAACAGAATTTCCACTCCGTCAGGCTTGCTCAGGGCTCGCCTCCTTTAGCGCGTTCGGCGGGGCACGTTGGAACCTCGGTTCCAGCGTGAAATAGAATGTTGTTGCCTCATCGGGAGTGGATTCTGCCCACACTTCGCCGCCGTGCCGCTGAATGACCCGTTGGACCGTGGCTAATCCTATCCCCGTACCTTCGAAGTCCTCCTCGCGATGCAGCCGCTGGAAGACGCCGAATAACTTATCGGCATATCTGGAATCGAAGCCCACCCCGTTGTCGCGGACAAAGATCGTCACCCGGCCACCGTTCACTTGTGTGCCAACTTGAATAACTGGGCGGTCGACTCCCCGCGTGAATTTCAGGGCGTTGGAAAGAAGATTAGAAAATACTAAGCTCAATAGGTTTGGGTCGCAGCTCACCGCTGGCAGAGCCTGGATACACCATTCGATTCCGCGCTCTTCCGTTTCGGCCGAGAAATCCGAAACGGCCATGCGCACTAAATCGCCGAGGCTCACAGCTTCTTGGCGAATAAGGTCCCTTCGTCCGACTCGAGCCAAGTTCAGAAGGCTATCCACCAAGCGACCCATATGGTCGGCCGCGGCAAGAACCCTCTCGAGGTAATGCCGAACCTGTTGAGGCATCTCCCCGCCGTACGTCTCACCCAGGAGCCGCGCGAAACCGTCAATGTGGCGGAGAGGCGCGCGCAGATCGTGCGAGACGGAATAACTAAACGCTTCTAATTCTTTGTTCGCGGCAAGAAGCTCGTTGTTGGACTGGGCGAGTGCCTTCCGCTGCGACTCAATCGCTTCCTCGGCGCGTCGCCGACCCGTGACATCACGAATCGCGCTGGCCACTAGAATGTCCGCGCCAGTCTTGATTGGGTTCAAACTGATCTCGACCGGGAATTCGGTCCCATTCTTGCGGCGCCCGTAGAGCTCTAATCCGGCGTCCATGGATCGTGGCCGAGGCGACTGTGAATAGTTCTGTCGATGGTGAACGTGCAGCGAATGAAACCGTTCGGGCATAAGCTTCTCTGTGTGCTCGCCGATGAGTTCCTCGCGCGAATATCCAAAGAGCTTTTCGGCCTGCGCGTTGACGAGTTGAATATGTCCCGCGCTGTTGACAATCACCATTGCGTCCGGAGCCGACTCGAGCAAGTTTCGAAACTTGTTCTCTTCAGCGACACGTTGCGTAATGTCGCGGTTGCTTTCTAGAATGCCTGCAGGTTTACCGCTGGCGTCGCGGCGGAGCACCCAACGGGTCGACACGATGATTTCAGACCCGCTGCGAGAATGGTGTATCAATTCCCCTTCCCAGGAGCCTTCGGCCCGCACTTTCGCTTCGATCTCGGCGAGAGGTATCGGGAAGCGTTTTTGAAGAAGTTCGCGCGCCACTCGTCCGCGCGCTTCGTCCGCTTGCCATCCGTAGAGCCTCTCCGCTGCGCGGTTCCAATACTCGATTCGATCTTCTAGATCCCTGACGAAGATGGCGTCGTGCGTGAGGTTGAGCAATTCGGCCTGCTCGCGATAGACTGCTTCGCTGGTTCGCAGCTGAAGTTCGATGTCGCGACGCTCTCCGAGTTCCTCCTTGAGCTGAGCATTGGCCTGCATCCACTGGCCGATGTTCGGTAGGGTCAGGGCGCGAGGCATCATTTGAGCTAGAAGAATGGCTGCGGGAACGGCAGCTGCCGCGGTAATGGCCTTGATCACGCCGTCAACCCAGTAGTTAGCGTGCCAGATGTTCCACACCTCCATGATGCGCGTCCCGCCGCAGGCCACGATGAACACCCCGAACAGCACGACCGTCCAACTAAAAGGAACGTCACGGCGCTTGCGCACGAACCAGGCAACAATCACCGGTATGGCGAAATATGCTAGCGCGATCAGCGAGTCTGAGATCACGTTGAGCCACACGAGTCCGGGGTTCCAGAAATAGCAAAAGCCGTGCGGCATATCTCTCCTCCGTCAATTGGCCACCTCCGCTGCTTCTCAACAGCGGCTAGCGGTCGGCCAGCAAGAAGGAGAGGACTTCCTGTGCCCCAATCATCGTTTGCAAAGTGGAGAACGAGAATTTCAAAGCCCGGAGACCGAGCTTTTGGAAGGGACCTCTATTCTGAGTGAATGCGAGTCAATGTCAAGATTTCAGGAGGCCACGTTTCGCCTAGAAATCAACCGAGCGGGGCCGAATCGACGCAGTACGAGGATACGGAGAAAATCTTTACACGGGGGCATCGAACGATGCAAGTACCTGTTGGTGTAAAGAAAAATCGTCTACGGTGAAGAGCGGGGAGCTATTGCGCGGACGTTCGCTCCGGTGGATGATCCGCGAAGTACTGAGCCAGATGCGCGGTGAGCTGCGTGAGACCGGCGCTCACGTTGCGATCCAGCGCTTCGACGACGTCAGAAACTTTCTTGCCAGCGACCGGTTCATCGTGGGTGTAAGAATCGGACCAAATTGTGGCGTTGGTCTTGGGGTCAAACAATTCGATTTGGAAGGAAAAGCGGGCTGCGAGGACTGGCCCGTCCACTTCGTCAAGCGCGTAGAGTTGACCCCGGACGATGTAATCACCTCGGGCATCACTGCGGAGGCCAGATACCGAACGATAGGTTCCAGTCGAGTGCAACGAGCGAATGAGCATATCCTGGATCATACCGGCTGGCGGCTCCGCCCAGCGCTGGTACTCGTAGGTGCCGAGCTGAACAGGCCCGCTCCCGTATACAAGGCGGTCGTCGCGATAGAGGTGCGAAGCGGTAATGCGGCCGACCAGGAGCCGTATGGGAAAGCGGCCCGGCGAGGACTCGGGCGCTGCTGGAGCGCCCGTGTCCAGCACGTAATATTTCACGGGCCGCGAAGCGCCACAAGCCGCGGTGATTCCCGCGGCCAGGATGATAAGCAAGGCTTGTTGCACCTGGCGCGTCGTCACTCTTTGTCTCTCCTCTCCTATTTGGGCGGTGCTTGGCCCGGCTTCCGCGGCTTGACCCCGGAAGCCCGAATCAGTGTGTAAGGCCGCGTCTTGATCGTCTCGGTGAACGAATTCAAATTCTCGGTGACGTGGCGCAGATTATCGATGATTTCGTCGAGATTTTCAGAATTCGCGTCCAGCGTGTTATCGAGCTGGCCCGTGAGGGTGACCGCTGAATCCAGCGACTGTCGAAGGTCACTCACAGCTTTGTGGAGATCGGGGCGGTCCTCGGAAATCGTAGCATCCAAATGGGCGAGCGCCTCGTTGGCCTGGGCGGAAGTCTTCCGGAAATCATCGATCAGAGGCCCCAGTTTCGCGCTCGATGCATTTACATTGTTCAGCGTGGAATGAATCGCCGGACGGTTCTCATCGAGCATCCCGTGAAGGTCCGCAAGGCTCTCGGCGATGTTGGCGCGGTTTCGCGCATCCAGCAGGTCGTTTACGCGATCGATAGTATCCTTCAAAGCTACCACGCGATCGTTCAAATTCCCCAGCAGTTCGTTCGCGTTCGGGCCCAACTGGGCGATCAGCGCGGTGACGTCTGAAAAGCTGGTGTACTCGAGAGACTTGAGTGTGTAGCCGCTCGGTGCCTTCGGCGCGGCCACTGTTCCCGGAACGATACCAAGAAAGTTATCACCCAGCGGGCTGACGCTCGTGATTTCAGCGATGCTGTCGATCTTTACCGGAATAGACGGCTGGACGGTAAAGTCGATTTCCATGCGAGTGGCATTCTGCGGGTCGCTCTTCACTTCTTTCACGCGCCCCACCGGCGGCCCGCCGGCATAGCGGACTTCCGCGCCCGGAGTCAGTCCGCCCGCGTTCTTGAAATAGGTTCGGTAGGGGACGTTGCCGCGGCTGAAGGTTCCCGAAAGAAGAAACACCGTCACGGCAAGCAACGCAGCGGCTATTAAAACGAATACCCCGACGAGAGCCTGCTCCCGCTTCGATTCCACTGGTTTCCTCTATCGTTTCCAGCCCGGTCCACGCCCCGGCAACTCGGGTTGGCTGCTGCAGAATGCCGGGGAGTATAACATGCAGCGCGCCATTCGCCAGTTTCAACGCCGCTGGAAAGGGCCTTCTCCCGTTAGCATCTGCAGATAATCGATTTCGCCAGCCACCTCGGGCTCGGGAACGCGGTCCAGAAATTGCCGCACACGCGGCTCTGTGCTTTCGCGAAGCTCGCGCGGCGTTCCGTTGGCGACGATTTTTCCCTTGTTGAGCAGGATCATGCGGTCGGCGATCAGGAATGCGCTGGCGAGCTCGTGCGTTACCACCAGAATCGTGATTCGGAACGCCTTCTTCAATTTCAGGATCAGTTCATCGATGCCCGCTGCGATAATGGGGTCGAGACCGGCCGACGGCTCATCGAAAAACAGAATTTCGGGTTCCATGGCCAGCGCGCGGGCAATCGCGGCGCGCTTTTTCATCCCTCCGCTCAATTGCGCCGGCATGTAGCCTTCGAACCCAGAAAGTCCCACTTGATCGAGCTTCAAACGCACCATTATTTCGATGGTGGATTCATCGAGCAGCGTGTGTTCGCGCAAGGGAAGTGCCACGTTGTCTCCGACCGTCATCGATCCGAATAGCGCTCCACCCTGAAACGACATTCCCATTTTCTTTCGTAGCTCGTCGCGCTCAGCCTCGGGCATATTCGCGAAATTCCTTCCACGAATCCAGATTTCTCCGCCACTCGGCTGTTCGAGGCCAACAAGCGTGCGAAGAAGCGTGCTCTTTCCGGACCCCGAACCACCCAGAATCACCAGTGTCTCGCCGTGCTGTACTTCGAAGTTGATCCCGTGAAGAATTTCCTGAGTGCCATAGCGGACGCGCAGATCCCGCACTGAAATGACGGCCGATTCGTCGGAGGCATTCTCCTTGGCCATAATCCCCGCACACCCTCTTCGATAATTATCGAGGCGCCGTGAAGTAAAAGATGCTCGTGAAAACCAAATCTACCGCTATGACCAGAAAAATAGACTTCACCACCGCCGATGTCGTCGAGCGGCCAACTTGCTCAGAGCCCAGGCCCGTGGAAAAACCCTCATGGCAGCCGACAGCCGTAATAACCAGGCCGAACATCACGCTCTTGATCAGGCCGGTAATCACGTCGCGCAGGGCCATGGCATCGATCGTGGCGTGCAGGTACGTGGTCCACGTGAAGCCCGCGTTGGTGACGCCGAAGAGGCCTCCGCCCAGGATGCCCATGAAATCCGCCCAGGTGGTTAGGCAGGGCATCATCAACAGCATGGCCAGGAATTTCGGCGCTACCAGAAAGCGAACCGGCTCGAGCGCCATGGTTTCCAGCGCGTCGATTTCCTCGTTGACCTTCATCGTGCCGATTTCGGCGGCGAAAGCGGAGCCGGAACGGCCAATCACCACAATCGCGGTCATCAGCGGCCCCAGCTCCCGCGTCATCGAAATGGCCACGGCGCTCGCCACCAACTGCATCGCGCCGAGGGTGCGCAATTCGTAGGCTCCCTGCAGCGCCAGTATCATTCCCACAAAAAAAGAAATCAGAGAGACGATGGGGATCGCCTCCACGCCGATGGCCATGGCTTGATGCACGGCCCGGTACCATCGCAGCTTTCGTCCAAAAAAGGACTCGAGCAACACAGCTCGCGCCGCGCCGCCGGCAAGGCGCGCCAGTCCGCCCACGTAAGCCAGTCCATCGATTGTGGCTTCGCCGATCGTTTCTACGAATGGCATCTGGAGGTCTGGAGGTCCGGCCCTATTTAGCGGAGGTCCCGCCGCTCCCCGCGTCCAAAGCGTCCTGTTCCGTATCGTGGACTTCGAAAACTTTCAGCAGCCGAGTGAGTTGGAGAACTTCACGCGCCGTCGGGCTCAGGCCATAGAGGGCGAACCCCCTCTTCAGGTCCCGGGAGACCTTCAGACCCTCCACAAGCGAGGCGATTCCGGCGCTGTCGATATAGTTCACCTTCCCAAGATTCACGATCACACGGCTCACACCCGGCTCCCTCAGCGTGCCAAGCAGGCTCTTGCGCACTTCGGGAGAATTGTAAAGCGTGATGTCGCCGATCACGTCGACGATGGTGGCGTTCTCGAGTTTGCGTGTGGAGATATTCATTAGCGCGGCCTGCGCGGCGTCTCAGTGTTTTGCCAGAGATCATGCCCGAATGCAATGCATTTTAGGGGCGCCGGAGCGGCGAAAGTCGCGCGAACGATGATTGCCTCGCGGGAAGGAAGCTTCGCCGAACGGCAGCGCCCCCAAAAAAGGAGCTCTTAGCCGCGGCGATCGGTCGGAATGTAGCTGCGAAGATCGTAGCCGGCGTAAACCTGACGGGGCCGCGAAATCTTTTGCTCGGGATCGAGCAGCATCTCTTCCCATTGTGCGATCCATCCCGAAGTCCGCGGGATCGCAAACAGCACCGGAAACATGGTCACCGGGAAGCCCATCGACTGGTAGATCAATCCGGTATAAAAATCCACATTGGGATACAGCCGGCGCTTGACGAAATACTCGTCCTCCAGCGCAATCCGCTCGCATTCCAGCGCAATATCGATCAGCGGGTTGCGGCCCATGATGTCGAAGACTTCGTACGCGATCCGTTTCACGATTTTGGCGCGCGGATCGTAGTTCTTGTAGACGCGATGACCGAATCCCATCAGCAATTTCTCGCCGGCCTTCACGCTCTTCACGTAGGCGTGAACGTTGTTCACCGACCCGATTTCGATCAGCATGCGCAGCACCGCTTCGTTCGCGCCTCCGTGCAGCGGGCCATAGAGCGCAGCCGTGGCCGCGGCCGCGGCGGAATACGGGTCCACGTGCGAGCTTCCCACGCCGCGCATCGCGGTCGACGAGCAGTTCTGCTCGTGGTCCGCATGCAAGATGAACAGAATATCGAGCGCTCGCTCGAGCGTCGGATTGGGGCGGTATTGCAGCTCCGTGGTGCGGAACAGCATGTTCAGAAAATTGCCGCAGTAGCTCAGATCGTTGTCGGGATAAACGAACGGCATGCCCAGGCTGTGCCGGTAGGCAAACGCAGCCAGCGTCGGCATCTTGCCGATCAGCCGGTAGGTTTGCTTGCGCCGCGATTCCGCGCTGAAAATATCCTTCGCGTCGGGATAAAACGTGGAAAGCGCAGCCAGTGTGGAGATCAGCATCCCCATGGGATGAGCGTCGTAGTGAAAACCGTCGAGAAATTTCTTGATGCTCTCGTGGATGAACGTATGGTGCGTGATGTGATAGTTCCAATCGGCCAGCTGCGATTTCGTGGGTAGCTCGCCGTGGAGAATCAAGTACGCCGTCTCGGGATAACTGCTTTTTTCGGCAAGCTCTTCGATCGAATAGCCGCGGTAGCGCAGAATGCCGTTGTCTCCATCGATGTACGTGATCTTGCTCGTGCAGGACGCTGTGTTCGAGAACGACGGATCGTAGCTCATCATCCCAAAATCGGATTCGCTGATTTTAATCGGCCGCAAATCGATCGCCCGGATCGTATCGTTCTTGATCGGCACCTCGTATCGGCGGCCGTTGCGGTTATCGATCAGGGTTACTGTGTCCCGGCCCGTAGCCGCCGGAGTCTCCGTGCTAACCGCCGGTTCTGATTTCGTCGGATTCATTCCCTAATTCCTTCCAAGAGGGAGCAGACTGCCGGCACCACCAAAGCGCAGCATCAACAATGTACACCAAAACTCGCCTCTGACGAACGCTTTGCTTCCCGTGGTCTGACGCGAATGCAGTCCGTGCAGTTTCAATTTGGAAAGTCGCTCGATGCAAAACAAGCCAAAAAGACCAATAGTCCACCGCTTACCGTGGACGATTTTTCTTTACACCAACAAGTACTTGCGTCGATTCGACCTCCCGTGTAAGCATTTCCTCTGTATCCTCGTACTGCGCCCAATGCGGTTCGCCGCGCTCCGGACGCACACCGCACCATTTCCTTGGCATCCCACCCGCTCAAAAAAATAAGCAGGCAAGCGCATGCCGCCGCTGGCAAAAGCCCTCGCCGGGAGGTAATATAGCGCTTCGTTGTTGGCCTACCGGATAGATCGGATTTCGCGTGTCGGCTCCCATTTCATTGCCTCAAATCATGGCGCATCGGCAAATCGGTCTTGAAGTGTGGATGGACCGCGCGCTGGGAACGGCCCCCAAGGTCGAGCCAAACTGGCGCCAAGGCGAAGTGCACGATTTGCGCGTCGCCCTGCGGCGCTGCCGCACCATGGCTGAAGCTCTCAGCGAAGTGAGCCCGGGCTCACGCTGGCGCAGGATTAAGAAAGTCAGCCGCAAACTATTTCACGCCTTGGGCGATTTGCACGATACGCAGGTGGAACGGGACTGGGTGAAAAAGTGCGGCCCGGCCGCCGACCCCGTTCGCAAATACATGCTGAGCCTGCTTTCGCGCGAGGAGAGGAAGCACCGCAAGGCCGCCACGGCCGCACTCGGCGCATTCGATCAAAAAGAATGGAAGAAACTGAAGCGCAAACTGCAGCCCAAGGCCGATTTTTTCCCGTCGGGTAGCGTCGTCTTTCAGCGGCTCGCTCTGGCAAGGTTAAACGAAGCTGCCAAGCTCTACGAAGATGCCAAAAGGAAGCGAAGCAGCATCGCGTGGCACCGGCTCCGCATCGGGCTCAAGCATTTTCGCTACGTGGTTGAAAATTTTTTGCCCGAACGCTACGAAGCATGGTCCGCCGACTTGAAGCAAATCCAGGATCAACTGGGCGACATTCACGATATCGACGTGTTTCGAAGCGCCCTGCGCCGGGAAGCCCCCAAATTGGATCCCCAGGCGCTGGAGAAGTGGCACGAGAAACTCGCGGCCGAGCGCAAGTCCATCTTGCATGCGTTCCTTGAAAAATCCAGAGGCTCGGATTCGCCCTGGCCCGTTTGGCGATCCGGCTTTCAGCAGGGGCACACCCTTGTGGCGGCTTCATTTCCAAGGCGGCGGATCGCTTAGCAACCCCTTAATCCGCCAGCTTTCGCAGCAGTTTGGCCGTCAGCACCCAGCGCAATTCCCACCGGCCCCGCGGCTGCAGATGCTCGAAGCAGCAGACTCCCGCTTTTTTCAGTTCAGTGATCGGACCGCGAGCGCCCGCCAATTGGGCGATGGTCAGGTCGAGATGTGGCGCATGTCCGAAACACGCAATTTCTTTCGCTCTCAGATGTGTTAGTTCCTTCAGTATGTCGGCCGGATTTGCGGCCGGCTTCAGTGCATCGCTCACCCGGATCTTCTCGGGTGCAAATCCCAGTGCCTCGGCGAAAATCTCGGCAGTCTGGGCCGCGCGAATGTAGGGGCTGGTAATAAGAATATCCGGTTTCACTCCTGCTTCAACAAAGCCAAGAGCCGCCGCCCGGGTCTTCTGCACGCCTCTCGCCGTCAGCGTCCTTTCGGCTTCAGGCGGAGCCTCGGGATCGGTGCGGTCAATCGCTATGCCATGACGAATCAAATAGAGAATCATCCTAAGCTACCTCGGCTCTGCGCTGAGCCCGCCGAAACTCGGCTTTTAAGTGAAATTCCTTCTGGAATAAATCCAGTTTCCGGTTGAGCCCGGCTAAATCGAGGCGCGTCCCGTCCGAGGCGCGCACCAGGAAAACCGCCCGGCGCCCTGAAATCTGCACATCCACGTCGGAAATCCGCTGTGCGTGCTCCGATTCAAGCTTCTCGGCAATGCGCAAGAGCGACGTAAGCAACCGCACATCGTGTCTCTGCTGACTATCCAGAGCCGCGTACGAGGCGTGCTCGATCTGTGGTTCCGACTTGGCATTGTGATACCGCACCAGCGACGCAACCATGTCGCGTCGCCATCCTCCGAGCCCGGGGATTTCTCCGTTGCGGATCAAATATTCGCCGTGCCGGTGGTGCGCTTTTTCGCTGACGAAATGCCCCACATCGTGCAGCAGCGCCGCTATTTCAAGGACGTTCCGCTGATCGGGGCCCATTTCGTGAATGGGCCGCAACTGGTCGAAGAGCGATAGTGCGATCTTCGCCACTTGGTCCGCGTGCTGGGCGTTGTAGTTGAGCCGCCGCGCGAACCATCGCGCCCCCGCCAGCAGATTCGCGGCGCGCCCCTTCTCTTCTTCCGTCACGGCTCCGCCCGAATACTGTTCTGCCAGCAAATCGAGAAGCAATCCTTCGCGCACACCCACTCCGGGCACCAGCATCGACCGCAAAGTCAGCCATTTCGCGACCGCCGTGATCACGATTGCTGCAATTCCCATCACCTCCGCTCGGTCTTTTCGCACCCCGAAGACGCGCATTCGTCCGGCGACGTCCAAAGACAGCATTCGCCACGTCTGGTCCTTCAACAATCGCAGGTTGATGGTCGGTGTCCGGCCGGCGAGCGGGCCCGGAGCCAGCCGCACCAGCGCCTCAGCATTTCCTCCGCAAGCCACGGCCACCGCACGGTCCAGTTTCGGAGGCGATGGTATTGCGCTGCGCAGGAGAGCCAGCACGTGATGCCGCAACTTCCGGGCCCTGTCTTCGTCAATGACCCCCGCGATGGAAAATGTCTCCATGAGACGGATGGTGCCAAGCGGGAGCGCCACGCGCTTGCGCACCGTGCCGCGCTCCAGGAAGCTCAGCTCCAGGCTTCCGCCTCCTAAATCAAAAATCAACCGGGGTTGAGCGGTTTCGCCGAGTGCCCAGTTCACCGCTGTGCATACCAGCCGCGCTTCCTCCGTGCTGCTGATCACCTGGAGCTCTATGCCCGATTTGCGGCGAATTCGTTCGATCAAGCGGTGGCAATTGCGCACCTCGCGCGCGGCGGATGTTGCCACCGCGCGGTATGCGGTCACGTGATAACTGTCCATGCGGTCGCGAAAATGGCGAAAGGCTCGCGCGGCGCGCGCGATCGTATCCTCGTCCAGCAGGCGGCGGGTGAACGCGTTATGGCCCAATCGCACCGTAGCGCGCTCTCCCTCTAGAATCTCCATGTGCTGGGAAGAAGTGGCCCGCGCGATGGCCAGCCGGATCGCGTTTGAACCGGCGTCGATTGAGGCGAGTTGTACCGGTGCTGCCACTCTTCAGCGCCAGAGATGCGCGAGGGCGTGCGAAGGCTTGTAGTGCGTGCCGCGTATGCCCAGATGCGAAGCGATTCGCTTGCGCAAGAGCTGGTTCACCCGCGCCACGCTGCCCTCGCCGTCCAATTCGATAAACTCGTGCCTCTTTGAAAGATATTCAAACTCGCGCTTGATCATGGATTGGTACCGGATGAACGACTTGAATAGATCGTTGGAAAGCGACATGTCGCGGCCCGATTCCCAGTAGCTGATCGTCTGCGACTTCTTGAATTCGCGGTCAAACGCAACCTCCGGCTTCACGTTGAGCCAAAACGTAAGATCGGGCCGCAGCGCGATTTCGTATACTCCGTGCAAGTAGTCGCGGCCGATGCCCCGCACCGCGGCTCGCGCGATCAACGTGAAAATATACCGGTCCGCCAGCACGATTAAGCCCGAGCGCAGCGCCGGAAGGATGCGCCGCTCCAGCTGATCGAAAAAATCCGTGCCATACATCAGCGCGAGCGTCGTGCGCGTCACGGCATTTTCGGCGAGCAGCGCGTCGATGTCTTCTCCCACCAAAAAAGACCGGCGCAGGCCCATCGTTTGCACCGCGAAGCCCTCGCCCTCGAGCCACTCCGTCAGCAGCGAGATCTGCGTGGAGCGGCCGGAACCGTCCGTTCCCTCCACCACAATCAGGCTTCCGCTCAGCTCTTCCGGCCGGACTCCCGGCAGCGGGACGCCGTAAAAGCGAATGGATGGGGCGTGGTTAGTACCGGCTTTTTTGCCGCGTTTAACGGGATTCCCGTTGGATGGAGACAATCGCGAACCTGCTGGGCGTAAGCGCCTCATTTCTTCTTGGGACCGAAGTGCGCCAGATCGATTTTGTCGCCCAGTAGCTGGCGCATCAGCTTCTGCAGCTTGTTCACCCGAACTGTGCCGTCCATAAGCACGAAGCGATCCGTTTCAACCATCTGATCGTAGTTATTCAGAATCTTTTCCTGGAAGATCCGGAAACTCTCCGCGCGGTCCAGCGAAAGTCCAAGATCCATCCCCGCTTCGTAATATTTCAGCTTGGGGCGCCCGGCGACGATCCGGTTCACCGCCACGTCGAGCGGCGCGCGAAAGTAAAAGGTGATGTCCGGAACGGGAGCGAAGCTATACAAATTCCGCAGCCAGTGCGGCGAACACCCCCGCGCCGCGTCCCGCGCAAACGCCGTGTAAACGTAGCGGTCCGCGAGCACCAGATAGCCGCCGTGCAGCAAGGGCAGAATTTGGCGCTCGCAGCGGTCGGCGAAATCGGCCGCATGCAACATCGAAAACGTCGTGGGCGTCAACAAGCGCCGTTGTTTGCCGCGTCGCGTGGCCGACTTCACCAGCGGTGACGAATTCCACTCCGTAAAATGAATCCGGTAGCCGCCGATCTCCAGCCAGCGCTTCAACAAATAAAGCTGGGTGCTCTTTCCCGAGCCGTCGATCCCCTCCACCACCACCAGCGCGCCGGGATACGCACGCTTCGCCGCCGTCAACTTTTCCGGCGCCGGCTGTGGAACCGCGGGAGCTTCCGCAATTTCGTGGGTGATTGTCGCCATCAGACACACCTAGCCGCAGTAGTTATGATACGTCCGAACCTTTAACCTTGGATGAAAAAAGCGTGACTCGCGCATGATTTCCAGTTCGTCCCGGCGGTCCATCACTACGGAAATTCGGAGGCGCGCCGCACGGTCGCGTCTCAATTGGCGGACCGCGCTCCTCGCTTCTTCTCCACGATTGCCGCTCCGCGTTGGGCTGCTTCGTTTACCAGGAAGCCCATTTTGGGGTGTTCTGGCTCAAAGTCGATTGAAAGCCCGTGTTCGCGCAGCTCTTCCGACGTGATCGGTCCAATGGAGCCGACCGCAACCCGCTCGAAACCTCGGCGCAGCCGCGATTCGAGATTCATTTCCTCGGCCACCCGCAGCAGGTGCGCCACTTGAACCGACGTGGTGAACAGCGCCATATCGATTTCGCCGCTCGCAATCGCGTGTATCGCGTTTCGCAGCGGTCCCGTGTCCTCCGGCAGAGCCCACTGGTACACCGGCACGCGCGTGACCACCGCGCCGCGTTCTTCGAGCCCTGCAATCAGTTCCGCATTCGACGAGCCGTATTCCTGCACCGCAATGCGCCGTCCGCCAAGCGGCAGCGAATCGCGCTTTTCGTCCAGCGCCCGCAACAGGTCGCGCCAAGTGTTCGGCTCTGGCACCGCAAGCGTCACCGGCACGCCCAACTCCTTCAGCGCCGCAACTGGTTTCGGACCTCGCGCCACAATGGCCGCGCGCCGAAGCCCCACAACAAATTGTTCTCGCAAATCAATCGACTCAGCTACTTTCAGCAGAAAGCGCGCCCCCACGCCGGTGAGAAAGATCACCACGTCGAAACCGTGCTTGGATAACGTCCGAACGAACTCTATCGCTTCGGTGTTCGATTCGAGAGGCACTTCGCGCATCGCAGGCGCAACGATTGCGCGCCCACCATAATTCTCGATCAGTTTCGCCATCTCAGCCGCGCGGCGGCTTTCCAGCGCGAGCACGCGCAGCCCCGTCAATCCGCCCGATTTGGCTGGCTCTGCCATTTTCATCAATGCCGGAAGTGGCGCACGCCCGTTAGCAACATCGCCATGCCCAGCTTATTCGCGGCGTCGATTACATCTTGGTCTCTCACCGATCCGCCCGGCTGAATCACCGCGGTCGCCCCAGCCCTCCCCGCTTCCTCAATACCGTCCGCAAATGGGAAATATGCGTCGGACGCGACCACGCTGCCCGCGAGCGAAAGCCCCGCACTCGCCGCCTTCATCACCGCAATTTTCACCGAATCAACGCGGCTCATCTGTCCGGCGCCCACTCCCAACGTGCGGCCATCGCCCGCGAATACGATGGCGTTCGATTTGACGTGCTTCGCTACTTTCCAGGCGAAAAGTAGCGCGCATCGCTCCGCATCGGTGGGGCTGCGCTGGCTCGCAACCTTCAGATCTGCTTCGACAAGCTCGATCCTGTCCGCCTCTTGCACCAGTACCCCGCCGGAAATTCGTTTCAGTTCAAGCCCGCCAGGCGCCGGCTCGGACGGCATCTCCAGAAGTCGTAGATTCTTTTTGGACGCGAATCTATCGCGCGCCGCAGGTTCGTATCCCGGCGCTACAATGCACTCTGCAAACAATTTTGCTATCTCTTCCGCCGCCACCGCGTCGACGATCTTGTTGAACGCCAGCACGCCGCCAAACGCCGAAACCGGATCGCACGCCAGCGCTTTCAAATATGCATCGAGCAGCGATTCTTGCTCCGCCGTGCCGCACGGATTGTTGTGCTTGATGATAGCCACGGCTGGCCGGCGAAATTCCGAGACCAAATTCCACGCGGCATCGAGGTCCACCAAATTGTTGTACGAAAGCTCCTTGCCTTGAAGCTGCTTCGCGCCTGCGAGACCCGTAGTTGGCCATCCTGCGGAAATGTAGAGGGCCGCCGCTTGGTGCGGGTTCTCGCCGTAGCGCATGGTCTGCCGGCGTTCCAGCGCCACGTGAATCCGCTGCGGCAATTTTTCCGCGGCATGCATTGACACATTGCCATTCGCCGCCAGGCGTTCCATTTCCGTGGCGATCTCGCCGTCGTAACGGGCGGTGCGCGCAAACGCTTTCCGCGCGAGTGCCAGCCGCTTTTCGAGGCTAAGCTCGCGCTTTTCGCGCAACTCCGCTGCGATCGCCGCGTAATCTTCGGGATCGGTGACCACTCCCACGCTCTGAAAATTCTTTGCCGCCGAGCGAATCATCGCCGGCCCGCCGATGTCGATGTTTTCGATCATCTCTTCCGGCGTAACGCCCGGCTTCGCCGCCGTCGCCGAAAACGGATACAGATTCACAACCACCAGATCAATCGGAACGATGGAATGATCGGCGGCTTGCTTGCAATCCTCCGCTTTCGCCCGCTGAAATAGAATGCCGCCGTGCACTTTCGGGTGCAGCGTTTTCACGCGTCCGCCGAGCATTTCCGGCCAGCCCGTAAGCTCCGCCACATCGCGCACGGGAATGCTCGCATCGCGAAGCAGCTTCGCCGTTCCGCCCGTCGAGACTACTTCGATTCCAAGCGACGCAAGCTCGCGCGCGAAATCCACAATCCCATTCTTATCGTAAACGCTGATGAGGGCACGCTGGACCAATGAACTGCCTCCCTAAAACGCAGAAGCGACGAGCGGCCAGTTTAAGCATTTCCGGAAAATTTCGGAAGGGGTATCGCCCTCGCACGGGGCGCCCAAATTTACACCGGGGCCAGCGGAGCGCGTCCCGCGGATTCGAGCTCGATCCGCAATAACCAGTCAAAGTGGAATTTCTCCGCCGCCAGCCATTTTTCGAGCTCCTCGCGGCCCGGAGCCTCGAATTCCACCAGCATCTTGCCTTCGTGCATATTCAACAGGACTCGGCGCGCTGAAACCGGCCCCTCTTTTTGGAGCCGCGAAGAGAGTTGGTCAGCGCCCTGGCGCGTCAGGCATGCGAGCGTATGTTGCGAGATGTAGCGCGGCATCCGGTCTCCTCTTCCATTTCCAATGATTGAGTGTGAATCGTAGCAGAGAGAAAACGCATTGCCGCTGTGAAAAAGCAACGCAAGCCTTTTACGGAAGCGCCGCCGGCGGCTCGTCCATGAGCCTACTGAACCAACGGACAGGTGACCCAGCCGAAAACTGCTCCTCGAAATCGGCGCGTGAAACGCGAACCCCTCATAAAATGGATTGCAGAAATCTAGAAGTCGGGAGGCAGATATGCTCAAACCCCGGATATTTCCGCTGCTTCTGTTCCTCGCCGCGATTCTCGGAGTCGCAGCGCCCGTACACGCCAGAGTCGCAACCGGCACCATGGAGGGAACGGTGCTGGACGCGCACGGCCGCCCCGTCGCTGACGCAACCGTCACCATGCAGACGTCCGACGGCTCGCGTCCCTACGCAACGCACACGGATGCCCAGGGTCATTTTCAGTTCGCGCGCTTCGAAACGGGCCAATATGATTTGCAGGCCTATTCGCACGGCATGTTTTCCAATTGGACCAAGCGCATCTCGATACATCGAGGCAAAAAAACGGCCGTAACCTTGCGCCTCCCGCCCGCCGCCGATGTATCTGTCACGGTAACCAATTAAGTTATCCAGAAGCCCCCAAACCGGTCTTCGATTGCGGTGGTACTAATACTCCGGTACTGGGGGAATGTGCCGCCGGACCTATAGTTCGCAGGCGCTCAGCTTCGTAACCTAAGTCGCGGGTTGGGAGCTGCGTTGCGGGGACAACGGTTCTAAATAGAGCCGTAGCACGCTCACCAACCCGTCCTCTTTCCCCTTTTTTCAAGCATCCTTCGAATCCAGCCTGTTCGGGCGAAAATGTCGCCAAACACGCTCGGGTCGGTCAAAGAAGACCTAATCAGTGGAAAGTGGCTGTGGCGGTGTTGTTCTGAATCTCGGAGAACGTGCAAGTTCCGCTGTTCGTAGTGCCTGCGGTAACGGTGCAGCTTGCGTCAGTCACGCTGGTAGCGCTGCCGCCCCAGCCCGTGAAGGTCGACGAAGTGCCAGACGTGGCCGTGGCGGTCAGGCTAATCGAGGTTCCGCTCGCGTAGCGCCCCATACACGTGCCGGATTCAGCGAGCGGCGTGGTCGACATTGCCGCGGTCTGTGTGCAGCTAATTTGGCCCGTCCCGTCCGTCACCGTTCCCGATCCCGTTCCGTTCAAGGTCACCGTGAGATTAAAGGTGAGATTCGCGCCAGCCAGGAAAACATCCTGAAGGGCGTTCGTGTCGCGCGCCACCAGGTTATCGGCGAAGGAAATAAAGCTCACCGTGGCGCCGTCGCCGCTGATAGCGGGAACGATGCTATTGCCATCTGCAGGAGGAGGCGTCGCGCCGCCCGCCTGGCTGGCAAGGATCGTGTAGGGTACGCAGAGCGTCGTGGTGCTCGGCAGAACCTGGCAGGTATCCCGCACGAAAATGTTCTCGATGCCATTCGCAGTATTGGCGCCGAAATTCGACCCCAGCGAAGCGAATGCGACGTACTGGCCCGTGGAACAAGTTGTGGTCGAGGTACCGCACTGATTGATGGTTGGATGTTCACTCAAAGCGTTTGCGGGAGTCGTGCCGTTCGGCGTGGAGATAAGATGCGTTGAGGCGATGCAGGCGGGCGTCGTGGTAGCTCCGGTGCATGTGTCGCGCACGTAGACCTCTTGTGTAGGTCCAATCCCCGTAATCAGTGTCGTCGCAGTGGAATCGAAGGCCACGAACCGGCCGTCGCTCGAAATTGCCGCTTCGGCGCTCGCGCCATCCGCCGGTGTCACCCCGTCCGGCGTGGAAATAAGATTCGTCGCTGGCACGCAGGTGTTGCCGCTCGTAGCGATTGTGGTCACGCAGGTCGAGCGCTCGAAGATTTCTGCGGCTCCGCCGGGATTGGGCGCGGTTGCGCCAAGATTGCTCGCGGAAGATGCGAATGCTACGAAAAGTCCATCGTTGGAAATCGCAGGGTTCGAGCTGGCAGCGTTCCCCGGAGTGATCCCGTCCGCCGTCGAAACCAGATACGTGGTGGGAATGCATCCAGTCGAGGCAGGCGGCACCAAGTTACAGGTGTCACGAACGTAGACCTGCGGCGTCACACCGTCGGCAACCACGTTTTGAACCAGATTCGTCGCCAGCGAAACGAACGCCACGTATTGGCCGTCCTCGCTGATCACCGGATTGTAGCTATCGCCGTTCCCGGCCGTGGATCCGTCCGCCGAGATGGAAACCAGCGCCGCCGCACCGGTAGCCGTGCCGGCACACCCTGAAGTCGTCCCATTTGTAGTCGTGCAGGTCGGCTGCCAGTAAACTTGCCGTGTCCCGCCGGTAACCGGCACGTAGTTGACGAGATTGCTCGCCGTGGACGTGTAAGCAACGTGAGCCCCCGTGGTGTCGAGCGAAGGCTCCGAGCTCGAACCATCGGGCGCCACCCCACTAGGCGTCAGGCTTACCTCAGACGTGCTTGGCGTGCAGGTCGTGGTCGACGAAACGCTGGTCGTCGCCAGGCACGTGTTCCGTAGAAAAATATTGCTTGAACCTGTCGTTGGATTTGCGAGCAGATTGGTGGAATTGGAAGCAAAAGCCACCAGCCCGCCAGTCTGCGTGGCGGCGGGGCCGGCCGTCGAAAGAGTGGGAATCGTGCCCGAGCAGGTTGCGCCGCAGACTCCGTTCTCAGCTTGGCTCCCGTCCCGGGCCAAATCGACAAGCATCGGCAGCCCGAACAAGTTTGTTGGATTCACGGCAAAAGTAACAATGTTCGACGCGCCGCCCCCAGGCGCGGGACTCACCACCTGCACCCGATCGACCCCCGCCGATGCCAGGTCTCCCGCCGTCAGCAAGGCCTCCAAAGTTGACGAGCTATCAAATGTGGTGGTCCGTGCCGCTCCGTTGATCGTCGCCTCAGAGTTGGGGACGAAGCCCACACCGGTCAGCGTGATCGTGGTGGCGGCGCCTCCCGCGTTCGCGGCCGCGGGACTCACCGACGTCAGGCTCGGTGTTTGGTTCTTCACGGCCAGCGGAAAGCTATTAGAGGAGCCCCCGTTTGGCAGTGGATTCACCACAGCAATTTCCAACGTTCCAGAAGTTGCCAGGTCCGCCGCAACTATCGAGGCTTGCAACGAAGTCGAACCGAGGAAACCAGTTGGGCGATTGTTACCATTGACGGTAACCGTCGATTGCGAGACGAAATTCTTACCGGTTACTGCCAAGGTAAAGCCTGCTCCTCCGGCGAAGGCACCCGCGGGCGAAAGCGAGGTGATCTCCGGCACCGAGCTCGCATTGGCATTAATCGTGAACGGGAGCGGGAGGGTCACGCCTCCCCCCGGCTGCGGCGTTGACACTTGGACTTGGGCTACGCCGCCATCCTGGATCAGGATCGCCGGTACTGAGACGGTCAGCGTCGTCGAACTGACGAAAATAGTGGATGGGAGGGCCGGGTTGCTCGGCGATGCGAGGGTTTGACCGTTCCATTCAATCGTCGATGAAGGCGTGAAGGATTTTCCGGTTACAGTTAGAGTAAAGGTCGGCTGGCCCGCCTGGATGCTGTCTGGAGAGAGAGCCTTGAGGACGGGCGTTGGAAAATTGATTTGCTGCTGACAGTCCGTGAGCGCCACGGCCAGTACGATCATCAGCAGTAGTGAAAGGCGAGACCTACTCCCCAAGCTTGTCACCCCTGAATCCGTGGGTTGAAATCAGCCACCAAAAGCAATCGTAGAGACTACTAGAGATGGCCCCAACGGGCAATCAGGATGCCTCCCGCGCAGTCGTAGGCGGGTATGCCGTGCCCGGCAAACATGCTTGGGCTTGCCCATACGCTATTCGCCCAAGCCCAGGGGTGCCTGCGCGCTCGTGAATTATTGCTTTGCTTGATTGGTATTGTTCTTCGCCGCAGCCGCCAGTTCGGCTGCGTAATCGTGGTGCAAAACGGCTCTTGGATCAGACGGTGAGAGGTGATGCCACCGCCGGTCGGGACCTTCCAGGCATTCATCTTCCGTAATTCTAGCCCCCGCCTTCTCCCGATAGAGCAGCAAGCGAATGCTCCAGGGCTTGGAGTAAACCTTCGGGTCTTCCAGCCGGGCCTCGTACCGCATCGTGTTGGGACCAACAAGCGTGTAGCGTTCAATCACATGCAACTGATCGCTGTGATAGTTCCCGGCTTCATCCAGCCAGGTCTCGTCCCCCAGATCGACCACGTCGATCACCAGCGTATTTCCCTCCCAATGGCTGCGCGAATCTCCCATGAAGTAGTCGATGCCATCGTCGTGCGGCACCCTTGAAGGATCGACGATGCGATAGGCGTGCGCGTCCGTATAGACGATGGCCAGATTTCCCGGGCTTTGAACGATCTGGAACGGCGTCGGCAGATAAACCGCCCTGGGCACGCCCGCCTGAAAGCAATTCGAAGCAGGATCGGCGCTCTCGCGCTTCGCGAAATTGTCATCGCGTTGCTTGCGGGCGTCGGGTAAGTACGGAATTTTTCCGTCAGCGGTGTCGATCACCAGGCTCTTCGACGCCGCGATTCCCTTCTCTTTGGTGTGTCCTTCGATATCGACATACGCGGTCGTCCGAGCCTGCCAGATGCCGCGGAAATCCGGCGTGCCATCCGAAAGGCGCGGCGGAGAGTACGTCTCCTTTTCTTGCGGCGGATTTCCCAGCGCGGCCTTTGGAATCGCGCATGCCATGCACGTCGCCGCCGCAGCCGCCCAGATCAATAGCCAAAGCTTCCTATTCATTGTTTGCTCGATTGATTGCCTTCGGACCGAAGATAGTGGTCCACGTCGCGTTCGCCCTCGTGGCAGTCGTATTCCACCAGATGCTCCTTGGCGGGATTCCTCTTGAGCGTCAAGTGCATCGTCCACGGTCGAGAAAATACCGTGGCATCCTCCACCGTCGCCGCAAGAGCGATCGAATTCGGATCGGTCATCGTGTAGCGTTCCACCACGTGCTCGTTTTCATCCACGAAATTCGCGTCCATGTCTAGCCACGTCCTGCCGTTGAAATTTGCCACGTCAACCACCAACGTGTCTCCATCCCAGTGCCCGCGCGAGTCTCCGTCCCAAGCCGCGTAGTCGCTCGGATGAGGGCTTGCATCTTCGGGGATGATGCGAACGTCGTGCGTGTACTCAAACAAGATCACGACGTATTTCTCATCCTGAATAATTTTGAATGGGAAAATTCCCGAGGGCTGCTCGATCTCCCGCGGCACGCCGGGAAGGTGGCAGTGCGCCTCGGGATCGCCGTAGAGATCGTGCGCGAACCGGTAATCCTTGATCTTTTGAGTGATCGGCAAATAGGGATACGGCAGCGGGACGCCCGGGCTGTGGTAATCGCCGAACGGTCCTGCCTTGCGTAGCGCCGCGGCGCCAACTTCGTTGTGCCAAATCCCCTGAAGATCGGGATGGCCGTCGGCCAGCCGGGGTATCGCGGCCTGCTCGGGTTTGTCAGCTGCGCTTTCGGTAGTCTGCGGAGCAACTTGCGCGCCCGCCGGCGGAATCGCAATGAATACCAGCGCTGCCGCCGCGAAGATGGCGTTCTTAGCCCTCACAAACCCTCACTGGCCACCGATCACGGTCCCGATTTCTTCTCAGGCGCCGGATCCCCGGGCGCTGCCGATGCGCTTGGCGCCGGCCCCCCGAGCACCCGCCGCCCGTCAGGGAGGCGCGCGTTCAGTCCAAACATCGTGCGCGACCCGTCTTTCGCCAAGTAGCCATTGATCGTGAGCTCGTCGCCCGGCTTCACCGAATCCTTCCTCCAGCCGTTTCGGTAAAGGAAGCTGGGAGCTCCGAATTGCACGCTCCAGCGCGTCACAGTTCCATCTTCATTCTTTACATCGACAGTGATGTAGCTGTGGGGATTGATCATTTCCCATTTGACCACGGTCCCGTGCACTGTGATCGGTTTGGCGAGATCGTATTCCGCGCCGAAAGAGTGGTGCGCGGAAATCCCCGGCGCGCATGCGAGCGAAAGAAAAATCCCCGCCACGATCGAGAACCCGGCGTTTTTGACCTTCATGGGTCCCCCTCGCTGAAGCAGGTTTCCCAAACGGCAGTTCGACTTTTATGTGAGTGGCCCGAACTTTGCGCTCGAGTCCCGAAAACTGCCGGCATTTTATACCCGCTTCACCGCCGGCACACCATTCAGCGCTTCGCGCCCGCGAACGATAAATTCTCTGAGAAAAAGGGAATCACATTTTCCTCCAGCCGCTTCTGGATTCCGCTCACGTGCGTGCCCTCGTATGTCTGAAACGTGTGATGAATCCCGAAAGTCGTCATATCACGATCCAGTTCCTCGATCGACGGCATCAGCCCGTCCTTCGTGCCCACGTCCAGCGCGATGGCATGGAATTCCTTCAGGTTGGGGACGTACTGATCGAGCATCGCCAGCGGCGCGTTCGCGTCCCATTTCGCTTCGATCAACGGCTGGGGTTTCCCGTCCTTCACCGGGAGATCGAAGTAGAGCGGCGGGTTCTGAGGATCGGGCGACCACGCCGCCGCAGACGCGATCATCGCGCGTGTGCCGAAATCAGCTTTGGCCAGATTGGCCGCGCTGCGAATCGCTTCGGCCTTTTCCATCGCCGCGCCCTGCGTATTCCGATTGGGAGCGAGGCAGCACGCGCTCATGGCATAAAGGCTCGAAAAAACTTCGGGGTACTTCATGCCGATGCGAATCGTCCCATATCCGCCCATCGAGTGGCCCGCTAGCCCGCGGCTGGCGCGCTGCGGAATCGTCCGGTAGTGGCTGTCAACATACGAAACCAGATCTTGCGTGATGAACGCTTCCCAATCTCCCGTGGTCACCGAATTCGAATACATGCTGCCCATGTAAACGGTGTAGGCGCTGGGCATCACCACAATCATTTCGCGGGCGCCTGCGGCGATGGCTCGGTCGATTGCCAGCGGCCCGTCGACGAAGATGTGCTTCTCACCGAACCAATTGATGTCATTGTCCATGTAGCCGTGGAGAAGATATAGGACCGGATAGCGCTGCTTTGTGTGCGCCTTGTAGCCGGGCGGGAGGTACACCGAAACATCGCGATCAGGCGAATCGCCTTCGAGACTTCCTTCCAGCGATTTGCCGTGCACTTTGATGCGCTCCACGGCGCCACGCTTAGACGGCGCAGCCGGATACGACACCGGCGGAAACGTTGGCGTCTGTGCCAGCGCAACGGCCGCCGCCATCACCGATAGCGCAAATGCGAGAGCGAACCGAGAGGCGAGTATCGAACGCGAGATCGAAATTCTCATGTAAATCGAACCCCCTGCGACAACTCCAGATTTCGTCGCCGAACCTACAACACCGCGTAATACGTAAAAATCGTGTAGTCAGGCTTCGCGTGGCGCTTGCCCGTGCCGACGATCACCGTGCGCGTAAGCCAGTCGTGCGGCCCGATGGGCGTGTCGAACACAGGAGTGATGCGGAAGTAGAAGTCGCGGTCGCCGCCCCAGCTGGGATTGTTGCGATCGATCGGTTTATTGTCCGCAGGATACAGATAGCCCGTGTTGTTGATGTAGATCATCGTGCCGTCGGAGGCTTTGAGCATGTAGTGAGCATCCAGGCGGCCATTGCCGGCATAGTCCGCGCCGCTGTGGGGCACCACGATCCCCTGCAGACGCGGCCCTTCGATCACGCCGGACACAGCGGGCACGTAGGAGCGTCGCCCATTCGGCGTCTTGAACGAAACGCGTTCGCTGAAGTCTATCTTGATTTGGAAAACGTATTCGAGCTTCAGGGGTTCGATCACGTCGAGATGCTTGGCGTCGGGATTCGTTTGCGTCGTAGTCGCGCCCGATGACTGTTGCGGCATCGCGGCGGCCGACATCGAAGCGGGAAACAGGCTTCCTGCCAGCGCTGCGCCGCCGCCCAGCATCGATCCCTTGAGCACGGCGCGCCGCCCGATTGCATCAGCCGACAAATCGCACGAAGAATTGCGGGGTTTTGAATTCATCGGATAACCTCCTATGATGTCTCGCGAGATGCCCCGCGACAGCAAGAATGCTTTACCTCACACACTCGAAGCTGCCCGCATCGTCCGGATTCCCCTGGCCCTTGTACTGCGCGTGCTGCGGATACGCGCAAAGTGGCCGTGTGCGCCCCGGAAATGCCTTCCCTTTTGCAACCACAGACTCTGGAGCCACACCCTTCTCCACCCAATTCACAACGGCGGTCAGCATATCGAAATTATCGAGAGCGGCCGGACCCCCTGCGCAGTGGTTCATGCCGGGAACGAAGAAGAAGCGGCTCCAATTCTCAACTTGATCGAGGCCGCCATTGTTCTTGGCCATCCGCTCGTAATAGCCGAGCGTGTCGAAGGGTGAAAATACGGGATCGCTCGTACCGTGATAGAAGATCAGCTTGCCGCCGTGCTCTGAAAACGACGAAAGATTCGTCCACGTCGTGTCCGTGAGCGTCTGACTTTCGTTTGCCTCGACGCCTGCGACCATTTGATCGATCGTGAGGTCCGCCCGCGGCTGCACGGCTGCGATCATGCTCGGTCCTTCCGTCGGCAGGAAGCTGGAAAATACCGCGAAGGGGCCGCTGGCCGCGCTGAGGATGTAACCCGTGTCCCAGGGGAACCGGGCATAGACTTCATTTCCATGCGAATCCGTCGGCCCGCTGAACGCCTTTTGTAAAGCGCCGACTTGCTGAGCCGTCAGGCAGCTCTCCGTCTTCGCGCCTTTGCATTTCAGAACTGCGGGATCGAACTGGCACGCCTCGGTGTTAAAGATCATCCCGTCTTTCAGTCCGTCTTTCTCGTCGCACGATTTCATGATGGCGTCGGCCAGCAATTTCTTATCGCCGGACGAAAAATCCTTAGCGGGTTCCGGTTTTCCAGAGGCGTCTTTGGGCGCGATCTGCGCGAATGCGTTCCGCGCGTAAGTGAGGCCAATATTCGAATATCCGGTGCGCATCGCCGGATCGCCCACGACGACCCCGTCGAAATATGTGGGATAGCGTTGCGACATCAGCATCCCTTCGCGCCCGCCGGTCGAGCATCCGTCGTAATAAGAATGCTTGGCGCCCTGGCCGTAGTATTGCGCGATGATTTCTTTGGAAATCACGGCCACGCGTCCCACTGCGATGTAGGCGAAATTGAGGGCGGCGAGTTGGTCCTTCATAAAAGCCGCGTCGAACACCGCACCCTTGTGTCCCGTGTCGGTCGAGACGACGGCGAACCCTCGCGCGAGAGCCGGTGAGTCGCCAGCCGCTTGCCCTCCCAGCGGCGGAGTGATGGAGCCGTTGAGGCCGCCGCCACCCTGAAATAGAAATCGCCCATTCCAGTTATCCGGCAGGGCAATCGCAAAACCGATCGCGTAGGGTTTGTTGTCGAAGCCGGTGCGCTGATCGATCACGCCCTCTGCCCGGCAATACGGGGGAATCGCCACCGGGATCACAGCGCCCGTGATGCTCGCAGCGTGTAACGTTCCCGGCGGCGTCGTGGGCACGGCCTCGGCCTTCGTGATGGTCATGTTCGTCCCGGGAATGTGCAAATTCACCAGGTCGGCGCACTTTTGAACCGGCGCGATCGTGCCGCGCTTCACTTTGCGCTTGTGCACGGGCGGACCAAGCGCCCGCCACGAGCGTGCACAGCATGCAGAAGGCTACTCTCGATTTCTTGGCGCGCATCATTGCGGGTCTCCTTCGGGGCATCGCACATTTCCGCCCAAAAACTACGCCATTGTAGTCACCACGTGAGGGGATGCAAGCAGATGTTTGAGCGAAGCGCCGATGGAACTTTTGCGCGCCTCGTTGCGATTAATCCTGGTTGGATTCAGCTGTCAGGCGAAGGCGAATTGGAGGGCCAGTCGTGCTGCGCGAATTCCACTCCCCAGAAATGGGGACTAGGCGACAAAAATTCCACTCCGATGCGCGTCCCTTTTTCGGAAGTGTCGCCCACGTACACGACGCGGCATTCTTGTTCTTCCTCGGTGGCGGGATTCACCAGGGCGATCTCCGCGCCCAAACCGATCGATTCGTTCAGGTAGAGTAACCCACCATGCGCGTTGATCACGATGGTCTGGCTCTTGGCGTGGAATCGCCGGCCGACATCGTTTTTACCCTTCGCTTGAATCGCAATTCGCGTGAAAACGCGCGAACTGCGTCGCTGCATGGTCGCTTGTGTTTCCGGCGTCATAAGGCTATCGTGCAACGCCGCCGCGGCCGAGTCAATTCAAGCGCATGGCTCGCGTGCCTAAAGCGGCAGTTCGCAAAAAGTCGCCCGAAACACGCCCGGTCGGATAAGATGGCGGCGTGCGAATGAGGGCAAAAGTTCTCTCCGGGAGCCTTGAATGGGCCTGATCGAACATATCCAATCGAAACAATCCGAGCATCTCGAAGAGCTGAAGGGGCTGCTCCGCATTCCCAGCGTCAGTGCGAAGACCGAGCACAAGCCCGATATCGAGCGCGCCGCGCAATGGGTGGCGGAAAAGCTCCGCGCCGCCGGTTTGGACCGCGTGGAAATAGTTCCCACCAAGATGCACCCGCTTGTATACGGTGAATCCCTGCAAGCGCCAGGCAAGCCCACTGTCTTAATCTACGGGCATTACGACGTGCAGCCCGCCGAGCCTCTCGATTTGTGGACCACTCCCGCGTTCGAGCCTACCGTCCGCGGAGAAAATCTTTACGGTCGCGGCACGGCCGACGACAAAGGGCAGGTCCACATCCACCTGAAAGCCCTCGAGTCGCTGCGGCAAGCGTCTGGCAAACTCCCCGTCAACGTGAAAGTGATGATCGAGGGCGAAGAGGAAATCGGCAGCATCAGCTTGTGGGATTTCGTGCAGCAGAATCGCCAACGCCTTAAGGCCGACGCCCTCGTTGTCTCCGATACCTCCATGCTGGCCAAAGGCGTTCCTTCGATCACCTACGGACTCCGGGGTTTGAACTATTACGAGTTGGAAATTACCGGACCGGCGCAGGACCTCCACTCCGGAGCTTTCGGTGGCGCCGTTCCCAACCCCATCACGATCTTGGCCGAAATGATCGCCAAGCTTCACGACCACAATTTTCGTGTGGCGATTCCAGGTTTTTACAGGGATGTTGCCGTGCTCTCGCGCCAGGAAAAGAAGGCGCTCCATTCGCTTCCCTGGAAAGAGGCAAAATTCCGCAAGACCGTTGGCTCGCCGGCTCTCTGCGGAGAAAAAGGCTTTTCCATCATCGAACGGCTTTGGATTCGGCCGACGCTCGAGATCAATGGAATCTGGGGAGGATATATCGGAGAAGGCGCGAAGACGGTAATTCCCTCCAAGGCCTACGCCAAGTTCTCCACGCGATTGGTTCCCGATCAGGATCCCGCAAAAATTGCCAAGCTCGTCGAACGCCACGTCGCCAAGCTGTTGCCCAAAACCGTGAAGCATAAATTCGAAGTGCTCAGTACCGGCAAACCGTGGGTTGCGCCCTATTCGCATCCGATTTTTCAGAAGGCCATTCACGCCCTGGAGTCGGGTTTCGGCAAGAAGGCCGTCTTCATCCGCGAAGGCGGATCGATTCCTTTCGTCACTCAGATGCACGACACTTTCAAGGTCCCCTGCGTGCTCCTCGGATTCGGATTGCCGGACGAAAATGCCCACGCGCCGGACGAACACATCGCCCTCGAAAATTATTTTGGCGGCATCAAGTCCGTCGCTCTCTTCTACGAAAATCTCGCCGCCCTTTGATCGCCAACGGCGCTTAATCCGCGAGACGCATAAAAGGCCGATTTTGCAGGCTTTTTTCCGCTTAGTGCTTGCGTTCGCGCGGAAGGACGGCTATAGTTCCGGCGGTCCCTAACCCGGGAACCACACGCAATTCACTTGAGGAGGAAATTGAAATCGATGGCCACACCGTTGAGCAAATCCAAGATCATCGCCCACATCGCCGATAAGGTGAGCAGCCCCGAGAAGCCAATCTCGAAGAAGCAGACAGCCGCCTTCTTCGACGAGTTGTTCAAGCTCGCGGTGAAGGAAGCCAAGAGCTCGGGCAAATTCGTCATCCCAGGAATCGGACGCGCGGTAAAGGCGCACCGCAAGGCTCGCATGGGCCGCAACCCCGCCACTGGCGAGGCGATCAAAATTAAGGCCAAGACAGTCGTGCGTCTGCGCGCGGCCAAGGCCTTCAAGGACGCCGTACTGAAGTAACTCATTTCGGGCCCTATCCGGCCAAAGGTTTCGCGACGGAACCCCCACGTGTGTCCTCCCGGTGAGAGGGCCTTGGGGGTTTTGTCTTTCCGTCGCGGCGATTTTTTCGTATGCCTTGCTTGACCTGCTCTTCCACTGCAGCCGCTGCCACAGTCCGCCTCTCCCCGGAGAGAATTGCACATCATGCATGAGTACTCGGGCCTTCTCACCGACCTCTACGAATTGACGATGGCTGCGGGGTATCTGCAGACGCGGTTCGAAGGCGCCGCCACATTCGAGCTTTTTGCGCGCCACCTGCCGCCGAAACGGAATTACCTGGTCGCGGCCGGGCTCGACCAGGCTGTCGAATTTCTGGAAAACGTCCGATTCACCTCCGAGGATATCGACTATCTGCGACGCAACAGTGTGTTTCAACATGTCCGCGGAGAATTTTTCGACTATCTGGCGAAATTCCGCTTCACTGGAGATATTTGGGCCATGCCCGAGGGCACACTGGTCTTCGCGGGCGAGCCGCTCCTGCGCGTGACCGCTCCCATCATCCAAGGACAAATTCTAGAAACGTATCTTCTAGCCACTCTCACTTACCAGACCATGGTCGCCAGTAAAGCCGCCCGCATTGTTACCGCCGCTAAGGGGCGCCGGATTGTGGATTTCGGCGCGCGCCGGGCGCATGGCAGCGAAGCCAGTCTCTTTGCGGCGCGCGCGGCCGTCATCGGCGGCGCACAGGGCACCTCCAACGTTCTCGCGGGCCGGCGTTTTGGAATGAATACCTACGGCACGCAGGCGCACTCCTGGGTCATGGCCCACGCAGACGAAGGCGACGCCTTCCGCAATTTCCTCAATGTGTTTCCCGACGAGGCCGTGTTGCTCCTCGATACCTACGACGTTCGCCGGGCCACTAAAAAAATTATCGCCATGGGACGAAAGCCCGCCGGCGTCCGCCTCGATAGCGGCGACCTCGTGAAAGATAGCCGCTGGGTGCGCCGCGAACTCGATCGCGCCGGGTGGAACGATGTGAAAGTATTCGCTTCGGGCGATCTCGACGAATACAAAATTGCCTCGCTGCTCGCCAAAGGCGCGGCGATTGACGCCTTCGGCGTGGGCACCGCGCTCGCGTCGCCCGGCGATGCGCCCCACCTCAGCATGATTTACAAGCTTGTGGAAGTGGAACGAGACGGAAAAACGCGCGAAGCCGCGAAACTCACCCGCGCCAAGGCCACCTACCCCGGACGCAAGCAGGTTCTCCGTCACTCCTCTTCCGCCGGAAAATTCACGGGAGATCAAATCGCCCTCGAAAACGAGCCGGAAAATGGCCAGCCTCTGCTCATCGAAATTATGCGCGGCGGCCGCCGCATCGCACCGCCGGAGCCGCTCTCCGTTCTCCGCGATCGCTGCATGGCTGGACTCGTGCAGCTTCCTGAGCGCTATCGCCAGATCGCCCGCGCCGCAAATTATCCCGTTCGTTACAGCAAGGGACTCAAAGCCTCCCTCCAAAAGGTTCGCGAACGCGTCCACCGCTCCGCGGTAAAATAGCTGTGTAGTTGGCCGGCTGAGATTGCGAGTATGCCCACGCTGCTATCGGACATCGACCACGTTCAACTCGCGGCCCCCAAAGGGTGCGAGGCTGAGGCGCGCGACTTCTTTGGCCGCCTTCTCAAGCTAGAGGAGATCGAAAAGCCGGAGCCCCTGCGCTCGCGCGGTGGCTGCTGGTTCAAACTTGGCTCTGCCCAACTTCACATCGGCGTCGAGGAAGCTTTTCGCCCCGCCACAAAAGCGCATCCCGCATTCGCCGTAAATGATATCGACGCGCTTTTCGCGCTTCTCGAGAAAGCAAGCATCCAATGTGTTTGGGACGACTCCCTCGAAGGCGTCCGGCGCTTCTACGCCAACGATCCTTGGGGCAATCGCCTCGAATTCACCGAGCCAACAGGAAACGTGTTTTGAATCTGCGGGCGCCTCGTACTCGGCGAAGGGTCAGAGAGACGCCGGTAGACCTATGCTCGTCATTCTGAGCGCAGCGCGCCGGTTTTTTCCTTCCGTTCGTCGGCGCCTTTTGGCGACGAACGCCGGCGCGCGCAGTCGAAGAACCTCTCTTCGATGTCACCCCTGTGGCGACTGAGCCACAGAGGCGGCGCTTTTGAATTTTTCAGTTGTCCTGTCCTCGCGGTTTTTGCGAGGGGTTCGGTGGAAGCCTCCGCATTCATGCCGGTGGAAGTAGCCCGGGATTAGAATGGGGCTTTAGCCCCGGCGCTTTCGCTGTTTTCGGTCTCAGGAACTTATGGCGCAACAGAAGACAGTTCTCTGGGAAGTGGACGCGCAGGCCGATTTCATGCTGCCCGGCGGAAAGCTCTACGCGCCCGGCGCGGAGAAAATCATCCCTCGCATAGCGTCTCTGGTGAAAGCGGGAATGAAAACCGGCACGTTAATCGTCTCGAGCGGCGACGCCCACACCCAGAACGATCCGGAATTTCAAAGGTTCCCTCCGCACTGTATCGCCGGCACTCCCGGAGCCGAAATCATCCCGGAGGGATTAGCCAAAGGGTTCCGCGCCATCCCCAATGATTCATCCCGCGAATTGTCCAACGACGTTCTAACTCTTCCGCAGATAATTTTCGAAAAGCAAACCCTCGACGTTTTCGATAATCCGAAAGCATCCGCCCTGGTCGACCGCCTCCCCAGCGACACCGAATACATCGTCTTCGGCGTGGTCACCGAATACTGCGTGCAGCTTGCCGCCAAGGGCTTGCTTGATCGTCACCGCAGAGTCTCAATCGTAAAGGACGCCATCGAAGCCCTCTCCCCCGAAGCCGCCCGCAAGGCTCTCTCTGAATTGCAGTCCCAAGGCGCCCGTCTAATCACGACCGACGAAGCCCTGGCCATGCTTCACGCACCGCAACAATCTCCGTAGCGCCGTATCTGGCGCGACCCTTCCTCGCGGCTCTTGTCTCTTCAATTGCCTGTCACCTCCGAAACCATCAACCCTCCACCGCCTCTGCCGCCGCCTTAATTTCCTCGCGCGCACTGCTTGCGAGCTCCAGGATGAATCTTCCGGGATCGCCCTGGGTCAGCTTCCTGCACAAGCGGACGAGCGTCTCCTGCTCCCGCGTTTCGAGGACGCTCATCTGCGCGCGGACCAGCATCGCGTGCAGTGGAAACGCTTCCGCGATCAGCTTCTGTCCGTCGGGCGTCAGGTGAATCTCCGCGACGCGCTTGTCTCCTTCGTGCGGCTTGCGAACAACCAGTCCCCACGCCTCCAGCTTGGAAACCAGGAAGTGCGTGTTGCTTTGTCCCCAGAAAAGCAGCGCGCTTAGCTCGGATTGGCTCATCGGACCGCCCCGTAGCAGCGCTTCCATCACTCGAAACTGGCTCACCGTCAGCCCAAAAGATTCGAGCTGGTGGCTCTGCGCGGCAGCCATCGACTCCTTTGCCTGGATCATGCTCGTGTGTGCCGCCAGGGCGAGGTGTGTCTTTTGTACCTGTCGTTGTTGAATTGCCATAGGTCGCTCCTTTTTCCACCGCTCGACTCCGTCTCGACTGCGGCGGACGGTTCTGGAAGCGACCCTACCTCTCAAGTGTTTGGAAAGTGCAAGCAACTCCTGTGGACTGGCTCCTAGCTGTGCGGATTTTGCAGTTTTCGGGCTGCTTAATGTATCTAGCTGAACGGAATCACTGCGTCAAACTCGGCAGATTTTCGGGGAATTTTCAGGGAATTTATCAGCGCGATTTGACTCGGCGCAAAAACACTGCGTCAAGATACCGGTGCATCAACGGTAGGCTTCGCGGCGATGGACAACGCGGAGAACCTCGATGACCTCGAAGGCGGAATACATGAAAAAGAGCCGGTAGTCACCGATTCGCAGCCGCAGTTCTTCTCTGTCTTGCAGCGCCTTCACGTCGCTCCCTCCCGATTCTGCGAAACGATGCAACGCAGAGAGAACCCTCATGGCGGTAGGCTTGTCCAGGGCGCGAACATCCGCTTTGGCTGCTTCGGTCCAGACAATCCGCTTCACTTCGATTCTTTGCTGTGTTCGATTTCTTCGGCCGTGATCCCAAGTTCGGCGAGTACTTGATCGTGCGGGATACTCCGATTATTTTTCAGCCACTCCCGCGCCTCATCAAGAGACCTTTCTTCCGCGCGTGTAAGGCGCACATCATCGATGGGCGCGTTGGCAATAGCCAGCGAAACCGGATCGAGCATGGACTTTAGCAGGCTGACGACTGCGAAAAGCTGCGTCGGTGGAAGGCGCTCAATCAATTCGATGGCCAGCTGTTTCGTTTTCGAGGAGTCGCGCGTCACCAAAGACATCCTTCGCCGGATTGCGCCGGCGCCTATAGTTCAATTCTACACCAAACCATTTGAGAGGAGAGCCTTACCGGCGGCGGCTGACTTGGATTTCGCCCGGCGCGGCGTGCGACGCGACGCCCGGCGCTTCACCGGCTTCGCGTGTTTGGCCTCGGCCGCGGCTTTGCGGCGGCGCGCCTTAGCCCAACCGGGCTTGTTGACTTGGCGTCCGCGCGCAATACCGAGCGCATCGGCGGGTACATTTTCCGTGATGGTCGAGCCGGCCGCCACGTACGCGCCGTCGCCGACGCGCACCGGCGCGACCAGCGCCGTGTCGCTGCCGATGAAGACGCGGCTCCCTATTTTCGTCTCGTGCTTGGCGAAGCCATCGTAGTTGCAGGTGATCGTTCCCGCTCCGATGTTGCTCTCGGCCCCGATAGTCGCATCGCCGAGATAGCTCAGATGCGGCGCCCTGGCGCCTTCGTGCAAGACGGTATTCTTTAATTCCACGAAGCTGCCTACCCGCGCTCCGGCGCGAATGTCCGCGCCTGGCCGCAACCGCGCGAACGGGCCGACCAGCGCGCGCGAGGCCACGCGGCACGAATCGAGGTTTGAATGCGCGCCGATCATCGCATCGTCGTCCACTCGCGCGTCCCGCAAAATACTTCCCGCGCCGATTTTGCAGCGCGCGCCGATTCGCGTCCTGCCAAGTAGCTGCGCACCCGGCTCGATCACCGTATCCGGACCGGCGACCACTTCGGGATCAATGAAAATCGTTTCCGGCAGATACATGGTCACGCCGGAATCCATCAGCTCCGCCGATTTGCGCGAGCGCAACACGCGATCCGTCTCCGCAAGCTCGCTTCGCGTGTTGCACCCGAGGACTTCCTGCGGATCGGCGGCGATGTACGCGAGCACGCGTTCGTTGCGCTCACGAAGCAGTCCGATCGCATCGGTAAGATAGAGTTCGCGATGGACATTTTCCGGACGCAACGCGGCGAGGCACGGCCACAATTTCTCGAGCGTGAAACAGTAGATGCTGGAATTCACTTCGCGAATTTCCCGCTGTTCGGGTGTGGCGCTCTTTTCCTCGACGATCGCCGACACGCGGCCTTCTCCGTCTCGCACAATGCGGCCGTATCCCGTGGGGTCGGGAACTTCAGCGCTGAGAATCGTGGCGGCGGCCTCGCCCCGGCGGTGCGTATCGAGCAGGGCGGCTAGCGTCCGTGTGCGTAGCAGCGCAGCGTCGCCTGCAACCACAATTGCCAGCTTGGCGCTTTTTCGAATGGCGCGGCGCGCCACTTGAATCGCGTGTCCCGTGCCGCGCTGCGGCTGCTGGAGCGCGGTCTGCGCGCCGATTTTTTCCGCCAGCTCCCGCACCGCTTCCGCTTGATGTCCGACGATCACGAGCAATTGCGCGGGCTTCAATGGCTGGCATGCGCGGACAACGTGCTCAAGCAGCGGGCGTCCTCCGGCCTGATGCAGCACTTTGGCCAGTTCGGACCGCATGCGCGTCCCTTTTCCCGCGGCGAGAATAATGATGGAAACGTCGGCGGCAGGCATCGGCGCGGCTATTGTCGCGCCCGATAGCGGCTTTGGCAATCGAGGACTTTGTTAATTTTAAGCGTTGGTGCTCAGTCCGCCTCGGCGCCGAAAGCGACGGGAACAGGTTCGCGCTCGTAGCGGATGGCTGGGGCGCGTTCCTCGGTGGTTTCCTTCCAAAGCGTGTGATCGGCCAGAAGGCGCGTGACCAGCTGAGTGTGCAGGGCGTGGCCGGCCTTGTGCGCCACGATCCGTCCCAAAAGCGGTTTCCCCACAAGCGCCATATCTCCAATCAAATCCAGTGCCTTGTGCCGCACAAATTCGTCCGCGAAGCGCAACGGACCATTCAGGATGCACTGATCGTCCATCACAATGGCGTTGGCGAGCGAGCCGCCGCGAATCAGTCCCATTTTTCGCAGCGCTTCCAACTCTTTCACAAACGTGAAAGTTCTGGCTGGCGCCAGGTCGCGGCTGAACGAATCGCGGCTCACCGTTAGTTCCAGCATTTGCGGTCCGGCAGCCGGATGGTGGTAGTCCACAAAGCATTGCACGCTGAATTCATCGGCGGGATAGATTCCGATGCGGCGGTCGCCGTCGGTAAATTCCAGCGGCTTGACGACCCGAATGTAACGCCGCTGCCGACGCAGGCTTCGCGTTCCGGCACGCGCCAGAAGCTCGATAAACGGTTGCGACGACCCATCCAGAATCGGCAACTCCAGCGCATCCAGCTCGACGATGATGTTGTCAATCCCGCAGCAATACAGCGCGGCAAGCAAATGCTCCGTGGTCGAAATCAGCACGCTTTGCCGCATTAAGCTGGTGGCGTAGCTGACCCGCGCAACATTATCCGCGTGGGCCGCGATCTCGAAGTTATCGAGGTCCACGCGCCTGAACACGATGCCCGTATTCGACGCCGCCGGCAAAAACCGCATGTGGCAACGCACGGCGGTGTGGAGACCAATGCCTTCGATCTCTACCGGATGATGAATTGTATGCTGATAAGCCATCTAGTGACTCGACTGTATCGCATTTCGGGCACCGAAGATAGCCTCCGTAGCATCCATTGTTTGCAATACGTTACGCGCGACCCGGATGAGATGGAGGAGAGTGTTGTTGTACAAAAGACACACAACCGCCGGTTCTAGCGTGGCGCAGGGTAGACACACTAAGACGAACGACTTGTCTTTTCGGAGGAGCTGAGCTTCGGAAGCCGCGGTTGTTCCAAAGGTGCGGTGCGGGTAAGATGTTTTTAGCGCAATCCAATGGCTACTCCGTTCAACATTCTGCCTGACAGCCCGGCACCGCCTCCGGCGGGGAAAGCACGGCCTTCATGGTTGAAGGTGCGATTTCGCGGCGGCGAAAATTTCAAGGCACTTGACCGGATTATGCGCACGCTGGAACTGCACACGGTGTGCGAGAGTGCGCGCTGTCCAAATATGGGCGAGTGTTGGGAGCATCGCACGGCAACTTTCATGATTTTGGGCGATATCTGCACGCGAGCGTGCGGATTTTGCGCGGTGCCGAGTGGAAAGCCGCTCGGTCCTCCGGCGGAGGACGAGCCGGGGCGCGTGGCCGACGCCGTGGAGCAGATGGGATTGAAGTATGCGGTGGTCACGTCGGTGAATCGCGACGATCAGCCCGACGGCGGCGCGGAAATTTTCGCGCGCACGATCGCGGAAATCCGCGAGCGCGTGCCGGACTGCAAAGTGGAAGTGCTGATTCCGGATTTTCGCGGCAATTGGGACGCGCTCGGGAAAGTGATGGCCGCGCGGCCGGACGTGCTGAATCACAATATGGAAACTGTGCCGCGGCTATATCGCCGCGTGCGCAAGGGCGCGGTCTACGAACGTTCGCTGGAACTGCTGCGGCGCGCGCGAGAGATGGCGCCCGATACGCCGACGAAGACGGGCATGATGCTGGGTCTTGGCGAAACGCGCGAGGAAGTTTTGTCCGCGATGGAAGAGATTGCCGCGCAGGGCACGCATATTTTGACGCTTGGGCAATACATGCAGCCGACTCCGGAACATTTGCCAATCGAACGCTACGTGCATCCGGATGAGTTTGCCGAATTCAAGCGGTTTGGGGAGCGGATGGGATTCAAACACGTGGAAGCAGGTCCTCTGGTTCGTTCCTCGTATCACGCCTTCGAGCAGGAAGAAGCCGCGCGGAGTTGATTCGTACATCGAAGAGAGGTTCCTCGACTGCGCCCCGCGCCGCGCAAAAACCGCGCGAAGAGAGACGCGCGGGACTCCGCTCGGAATGACGGCCTCTTTCCCTCAGTTGCCTGTGGGGATAATCCCCGCATTTTCGACCATAAGGATTACCGTGCGCTCGGGAGCTCTGGTGCGGTGCAGAATTCCTTTTGGAACCACAAAGCCGTGTCGCGGAGGAAGCTCGACGGTTCGACCTTCCAGGTCAATGAGAAGCTTGCCCTCAACGACATAGAAAAATTCATCGTCAGCATCGTGCTTGTGCCAGTGATATTCGCCCTGGACGACGCCGAGGCGGACCGCCGATTGGTTCACCTGGCACAGCGTCTGGTTATACCACTTGAACGCGCAGGCATCCGCGAGACCCTTTTCATCAATCACCTCGAGGGCCTGGAATGCGATATCCAAACGAGTTTCGTAGGGAAATGATTTCGTCTCGCTCATAGAAACCTCTTCTCGACACCACGCATCGGAAATTGTCACATCGTTTGGGTATCATCACCGCCGGAGACGCGAATTATCTGGCGGGCAAGGCCGCTCACTCACTTACGGTTTGGGCACGCCGGACGAGGCGGCGGGAGAACTCGGCGAGGTGGCGAGGAACTGCTGGAGTTCGTCGCGCTGCCGGCGAGCCTGCTCGGCGAAGGGTCCTGCTGGGGCGAGCTTGAGATAGTTGTTCAGGTCGTCAAGCTGGGCGCGATCGTTTTGGAGTTGCATGTGAATGTTGGCGAGTACCAGGTAAAGCGTCGGGTTGTCGGGTTTGAGCTTGACGGCGGCGACAGCGCTCGGTTCGGCTTCGGAGGCGCGGTGCAACTGCACGAGCGCGCGGGCTAATTGCGACTGCGCGCGCCAGGAATTGGAATCAATCTCAACGGCGTTGCGCGCGAGGGACTCGGCGTCGGAGAAGCGGTGCCCGTTTAGATAAAGCTCAGCAAGCCCGAGATACCCATCCTGGTATTTCTCATGGCTCACTTCGATCGACTTTTGAAACGCTTTCTCGGAATTGGCGGTGTCCGCTAGTTTCATATACGCGACGCCGATCTGAGCGTACGCTTCGTAGTAGTCGGGATACTCCTGAATCGCTTTTTCGAACGGTTTGAGGCTGCCCTGATAGTCAGACTTTCCATATAGCAAAACCAATCCTTTTTCCATGTCATCGTGCGCTTTGCGTGGTATGGAAAGGTCGCGTACCGAGACAGTGTTCGGTCCCTTGGCGTTGGCATCAGCGGTTCTACGAAGTTCGACTTGAAGGGCACGCTCGTCATTGAAAAGTTCTACTCGCTGATTTGCAGACTGGTATCCAGTTAGGTCTACAACCAGGTCGTAAGTACCGGCCGGGATATTCGAGAAGATGAACCTCCCGCCATCGCCGCTGAAAAACGTTTCGAGCGAGGGACCACGGGTGGAATTCAGCTCCAGTCTTGCGCCGTCGAGCCGAGCGTGACTCTCGGCGTCCGATACCGTCCCGCTCAAGTAGCAGGGATCGCAAGTAGACATCGCGGTACCTTGGCCCGCCGCAATCCGGGCAAAACAGACTACGCACGAGGCGAGGAACAACCAACGAATGAATGAAACGAAGCTGAACACCCTGCGCATCGTTCACGCCTCAGTTGGCGATTAGTCTACACCGCGACCAATCGCCGAGCAAGATTCGGGGTTGGACGCAGCAATGGCGAGGCTGGAAACCCCAGGCGCAATGGAGTAATCTCCATGGCCGTGAGCCGCCGGGTTTGCGCCGACGGCCGCGCGGCGACAAGGGGGTTCTGGCGCAATGCGAATAAAGTCCTGTGTGGCGCTGACGCTGGGCTTCTTTTTGTCCGCAGGTTTTTTTGTTCATTCGATTCAGGCTCGCGATTCCTTCCGTTCTGACAACCCTTTCATTGCGAGCGATTGCGACCGGGCGTGCTTGTACGGTTTCGTCGATCAATATATGGCAGCGCTGGTGGCGAAGGATCCGGCGCGCGTGCCGTGGGCGAAGACGGTGAAATTCACCGAGAATAATGTGGTGCTGCAAATCGGCGACGGGCTTTGGGGCACGATCAGCGGCCTGGGAACAGAGGATTTGAGGGCGGCCGATCCCACGAATGGACAGGTGGCGTACTACGGCGTGGTGGACGAGCGCGGAAACAAGGCATTCTTCGCGTTGCGGCTTAAGGTGGAGGACCACAAAATCGCGGAGGTGGAGACGATTGTGGACCGCAAAGGCTACGGTCCGGGGCCATTCGGCGATCCTGCGGCCCTGAAACCAGTGCCGGTGCTGCTGGAGGACGTGCCGGCCGATCGGCGGACATTGCGCGCGCGAATGGTTGCGTTGGCCGACGGCTACTTCAATACGCTGCAATTGAATGATGGGCAGGTGTTCACGCAATTTACCGATGATTGCAGCCGCCGCGAAAATGGTGTGTGGACGGCGAACGATCCGCATCCAGACCCCAATTCAAATTATTCCGTGTATGGCAAGATTTCCTGCGACCAGGGATTCAAGCTGGGCAATTATCGCTGGGACGACCGGCTGCGCGCGCGGCGCTTCCCGCTGGTTGACGAGGAAAAGGGACTGGTGCTGGCCGGCGGATTCATCGATCACGCGGGGCGGCTGGAAACGTATACGACGACGGACGGCGTGACGCATCAATCGCCGATGAAATCGCCGCACTCGTTTTGTTTTATGGAGACGTTCAAGATTCTGGACGGAAAGATACGGCATGCCGAGGCAGTGTTTATCACTGTTCCGTATTACATGCCGTCGCCCTGGGTGCAATAGAATGGTCCAGAGGGCGGATTTCTAGAAGGGGGCTATTTCAATGGTTGACTTTTCCAATCAGCCGACGATGAAGGGATTTTTTGCGCCCACGCGTTTTGAGGCGGACGTCTACGACTGCGAAGTGATCGGGAAGGTTCCGACGGAACTCAACGGCGCGTTTGTGCGCCTTGGCGGCGACTGGTTCTATCCGCCTAAATTCGAAGACGATTCTCCGTTCAGCATGGACGGGTACATCAATATGTTCCGGTTCAAGAACGGAATCGTGGATTACAAAGGCCGCTGGGTGAAGACGCCGCGATTCAAAGCGGACAGCGCGGCGCACAAGCAGCTCTTCGGCAAGTACCGCAATCCGTTCACCGACGATCCGAGCGTCGCGGGACTCGACCGCAGCGTGCAGAACACCACTCCGCTGGCATTCGCCGGAAAACTTTTCACGCTGAAAGAAGACAGCCTGCCGTATGAGATCGATTGCAACACTCTCGAAACGATCGGTCCTTACAATTTTCACGGAAAGTACAAGAGCCTCACGTTTACCGCGCATCCGAAAGTCGATCCCGCGACCGGAGAGATGATCTGCTACGGGTACGAAGCCGAGGGCCTGGAAACGAAGGATGTGTTTCTTTACACCATCAGCAAAAAAGGCGAGGTGACGCGGGAACTACGCTTCAAAGTTCCCTACGTCTCGATGGTCCACGACATCAGCATGACCGAGAAGTACGTGATCATCCCGATCTTCGGGTTCGTCTCGAGCATGGAACGGCTGAAGGAAGGCAAAGTGCACTGGGGCTGGGACGACACCAAGCCGGCCATGGTCGCCATCGTGCCGCGCGACGGAGATGCCAAGGATATTCGCTGGTTCAAAGGGCCTTCGCGCGCGACCGTGCACACCTTGAACGCCCGCGACGATGGCGACAAGGTGATCTTCGAAGCGCCGATTTACGATTCGAATCCGTTCCCATTTTTCCCGCCAATCGATGGCTCGAAGTGGGATCCCACAAAGGCGCGCGCCTACATTCGCCGCCAAACGTTCAATTTGAATTCGAAGGACGACGGTTTCACCGAGGAAAAACTTTTCGAGATGAACGTGAGCGACCTTGGGCGGGTGGACGACCGCTACCTGACGCAGCGCTACCGCTATGCGTTCACCGCTTATTCGGATAAGCAGAGGCCTTTCGACGAATGGAAGGCGGGCAATTTGGGCGGACGCGTGAGCAATTGCTACGGGCGCTTCGATCTGGCAACGGGCAAGATGAATTCGTATTTTGCGGGGCCCACGCACAGCCTGCAGGAAGTCTGCTTTGTGCCGCGAAAGAACGGGGCGGAAGGCGAAGGCTACATCATGGGCGTGGCGTCGAATTACGCGGAGATGCGTTCGGAGCTGATCATCGCGGATGCGCAACGCCTCGAAGAGGGCGATGTTGCGCGGGTGCTTCTGCCTTTCCGCGCAACGGCGCAGGTGCACGGCCGGTGGATGGATGCGGCAGAATTGCCGTTCGCGTGAGACGAAACATGGATGAGAAATCGCTTAGAGTCGCAGCGACGTTGACGCGGCGCACCTTCGTGGGCGTGATCGCATTGGGAGGAGCCGCGCTGGTCGTGCCAGGCGGGGCGCTCTTGGCGCAAGCTGAGCGAGCCGGCGGACGCGCCAGCCCAGTTGTATCGTTCCACATGGATCAGCCTTATCTCGATATGACGGGGACGGCCATCCCCTACTACCCGCCGCCCGGCGTGCGTTCAGGGGATTCGGCCGCAAGGCTTGGCGAGGAAGCGTTTCGCAGCATGCTGCTTTAGAGCCTGACCGCAAGTTCTGTCGGAAATCGCCGCCAGAGATTCGCTTTCCCCTACAACTTGTCGATTTTGGCCGCGAGGATAAAATCACTCTCGGTTAGGCCATTGATTTTGTGCGTCCAGGTAGTGACTTCCGCTTTTCCCCAAGAAAGAAGAATGTCGGGATGATGCCCCTGCGATTCGGCTATCTCGCCCACCTTGTTGACGAAAGTGAGCGCCTGCCGGAAATCGGGAAATGCAAACGCGCGGGTGAGGTGATGCGCGTCCACCACCTTCCACTGCGGCACCTGTTTCGCCAGGGCTTGAAGCGGCTCGCCGGCGAGGGGCGGTGTTCCCCCGCGGCAGGGCTCGCAAGTTTTCGCGGCTAGCTCAGTCATCGTTCATACCCCCTGCCACTATTTTGCCATGCCTGAAGGCGCTGGAGGCGGATAGGTTGCGGCGTCCTCTACGACGGGCGGTGAAGTTCTGCTATTCTCTCGTTCGCTGCGCATGGCGGCGCACTTTCCCGGAGATGACTGCGGATGGCGGACGAAATTCAGGAACTTCACGAGCAGGCCGAGGAGGGCGCACATAATCCGAGTCTCGCGCCCATCACTGTGACGATGGCGATTTTTGCGGTGTTGGTGGCGGCAATTTCGCTGCTCGGCCACCGTGCGCACACCGAGGAGCTGCTACATCAAACAAAGGCTACGGACCAGTGGGCTTATTACCAGGCGAAAGATATCCGCCAGCACAGCTATGAAACTTTTCTGGACCAACTTTCCATGGCCGCTCCGCAGAATTCGGATCAAGTGCAAAAGCTGAAGGAGAAATACGCGAAGGAAGTGGAGCGTTATCGAGCGCAGGAAACCGAGATCGAGGCTGAGGCGAAGAGAGCTGAGAACGAAGTGAGGCTCGAACGACGGCGGGCGGACCGGTTTGATTTGGGCGAGGTGATACTGGAGGCGGCACTGGTCATCTGCTCGATTGCGCTGCTCACTCGGAAGCGGCTTTTCTGGAAATTAGGCCTAGTGCTGGGAGTTGCGGGAGTGGTGATTGGGGCCGCCGGTTTTATGGTTCGCTGAAAACGAGGCGAGAAAACGGCCGGCTATCGCGGGGTGGGAGTGGCCGCGTATTTTTCGACGTACTGGCGGACGTAGGACGCGAAAACTTTTTCGAGGTTTTGCATCACCGGCCCGGGAGCGGCAGGCATCTTGCGGCCCGCGATTTCACCGACGGCGATCACGCTGCGATTCGTCGAGGAGATGGATACTTCGTCCGCGGCGTAAAGATCTTCGGGCCACAGCGTGCGCTCTTCCACGGGAATGCCCGCTTGCGGGCCAATCTCAAGCACGATGCTGCGCGTGACTCCTTCGAGGCAGCCGGACGACAGCGGCGGAGTAAGAATGCGGCCGCCGAATGCGCAAAAAATATTTGCGGTGGTGCATTCGGACACTTCGCCGCGCTCGTTGAGCAGAATCACTTCGTCGTAACCAGCCTGTTGGGCTTCGTTGCAGATTCCAGACATTGTTGAGCCACGAAGTGACTTTCACGCCTGCTAACGGCGAGGCTGCATGGCGGCCGTGTTCACGGATCGACAGGCGCACCGGCTCGCGATAGGCGGGTAAATCGCCGGAATAAATCAGCAAATCCACCGCGGGAAGATCCTCGTCGCTGCGCCAAGCTCCGGCTTGATTGTTGATCACGTAAATTCGAGCGGAGCCTTCCTTCACTTCGTTCGCGAGCAACACCTGAAGGAGACGATCGCGGACCTCGCCGGCTTCGAATGGAAAAGGGCAACGAATGCGTTCCGCGTTGCGCGATAACCTCTGCCAGTGACGCTCGAACGCGAACGGAATCCCCTCGATGACCTGGATGGTGGTGAAGAGGCCCCAACCGCTCAGCAGGCCCGATTGGCCGGGAGAGAGCCGCACGTCCTGAAGGGGCAGCAGGCGGTTATTGTGAAATACGAAGCGATGAATCATGGGTATCCCCGCAAATCAATTGTATCGCAGAAAGCGGCGGGCGATGGAAGGTTGCGCGTGGGAGGTTCCGATTGGGACGCGGCGATTAGACGATTATTTCCCGGCATTTTCGGCGAGCGCCGCAACTTGCTGCTGGAGGTCGCGCGCTATTTCTTCAGCGGGCCGCGTGTTATCGATTGAGATGGGTGGGCCGAGCGAGATTTTTATTTGGCCCCGAGGCGCGCGCCTCTTGCCTGCTTGCTTCAGCGCAAACAAGCCGTCCAGTCGAGCCGGAACCACCGGCGCGCCAAGCCCTTTGGCGAGGAGGCCTATTCCGGCGCGAAACGGAGCGATGCGGCCGTCGCGCGTGAGCTCGCCTTCGGGAAATATGAGGGCGCTCCATCCGCGGTCTATTAAATCGCCTGCGAACGCAAAACTCTTGCGGAAACCGGCTTGTCGCGGCAGGGGAAAGACATTGAACAGAGTGACTGCCGCGAAGTACTGCATCCGGCTGAGCAGCCTGCTGACGAATCCACTCTGCGGCGATGGGCGGCGCATCGATTCCAAGCGCTCTCCGTCCATCGATACGGCGAGGCGGCGACGCAGGCGCGCAGGCAGAGCGTAAAGGATGAGAACGGGGTCAAAAAAGGTGACGTGATTCGAGATCACAAGCATCGGCCCTTTTACATTGCGAAGATTTTCGCGGCCGATTACCTGCGGCCATCCGAGTATCAGCAGCGAGGGGCGAACCAGCACCGTGAAAACCGCGGCTCGAAGGAGACGCACTGGCCAGCTTTGCGGCCAGCGCGGATAGTGGAAGGATGCGGCGCCTTGGGAGGGCTGTGCGATCAGCTCTTCGAGAGCTTCGACGGAATTCGCCGAGGCAAATTCTGTTTCGCTCAAATCCACCTGATAGCGATCTTCCAGAGCGCTGAGCAGTTCCACGCGGTCGATAGAGCTTAGCTGAAGAGGCGCGGACTCGTTTGATGGCAGGCCGCCGCGCGAAATTCCTTTGAGCAGCTCGCCCAGGGATCCGGACGGCGCCGCTTGATGGGGACCGGATCGCCGGCCATCGAGTGCCGCTTCGGCGGCTTCTCGAATGCGGTTGAGGACCGGCTTTTGGGTCGGCGTGCGAGGAAAATCCGCGTCGGGCCAGACGAGCCAATGCTGCATCCGTTGAAAAGGAGCGAGGCGCTCGTTCGCACGCTGGACGATGGCGGCGGCGTCTGGATTACTCGCGGAATCTTTCAGCAGCAGCACGGCACACGGCTGGGCGTTGCCGTCGCGCTCGAGACCGATGACCACGCAATCGCGCACGGAAGGCTCCTTGCGCAGCTCCGCTTCCAGGTCTTGCGGGAAAATGTTCAGGCCCTCGGGCGTGACGATTACATTTTTTCGGCGGCCTTTGAAATAAAGATTGCCCGCCTCGTCGCGTTCGCCGAGATCGCCGGTGTGGAACCATCCATCAGGGTCCGGAACGGAAACAACATCTCCGCGCTGCCAGTAGCTCTGCGCGATATTCGGGCCGCGCACCAGGATTTCGCCGTCTTCCGATAATTTCATTTCCAGACCTGGCATGGCCTTGCCGATCGAGCCGGTGCCCAGGCGAAAGGGATGATTCAAGCTGACCAAGGCGGTGGTTTCCGTCAGTCCATAGCCTTGGATTACGGCGTAGCCGAGGCGTTTCCAAAATTCCTCGACGCTGGATGGAAGCGTGGCGCCGCCGCATACAATTGCCAAAAACTTCCAACCGAAGCGACGGCGGATGGCGCGAAAGCGCCACCATCGCTTGAGGAAGTGCTCGCCCTGCGAAGCGCGGAAATCTCGCTGAAATTTTTCGAGGCGCGCGCGCGCCGTCAGGTCGCGCTTGATCTGATCCTGGAGCGATTCGAGAAGGCGTGGCACGGTAACAAGTACGGAAACGCGCTGGCTCTTCACCGCGCGAACCACTTCGGAAGGATTGAGCGTGTCCAGAAAAACGACGGTGGCGCCGAGAATCTGGGGGATGAAAATGCCGAGTAGCTGGCCGAAGACGTGGCTCAGCGGAAGCAGATCCAATATTTTCAGGGGATGGAAGAGGCGCTCGTAACGGCGATAGCGTCCGAATTCCTGCTCGATCGGCTGGATATTCGCGAGAATATTCGAATGCGTGAGCACCACGCCTCGCGGCTCGGCCGTGGTGCCCGAAGTAAAAACGATTTGTACGAGATCGCTGCCGGTAACCGAGGGTGAAGGGAATATTTCCTGCTGGCTGTTTTTTTCAGACTCGAAGAAGTCCTCGATTTGCAGGGTTTGTGGCGCACTTCCGGACAACGCAAGGCTCTTTCCGAGGACAGCAAGTCGTATGCCGGCAAGAGCGGCGACGCGTTCCGCGAAACCTTTATCGGCCGCCAAATCCATTGGAACGCACACTGCGCCGGTGAACATGCATCCGAGAAATGCAGCCACCCACCAGCCGGAGTTTTCGGCCCACAGGAGCACGCGGTCGCCTTTCTGAATTCCGCGCACGCTCAGTTCCCAGGCAAATTTGGCGGCGGCTCGATAAAGCTCTTCATACGGCCAGCGGACGGTTCGATATCCGCTCCTCCAAACGACCGCAATTTCGTCCGAAGGGCGCGAATCTCGCTGGAAGTATTCGAGGAGCGACGTGCGGGGCATGGCGCCCCTAGTGTCCCGCAAACCCCATCCACTTGCGAATGCTTAGGCGAAATGGGGCGCCTGACTCGTGGCGGCAACAAACACTGCTTCAAGCACGAGCGGCGGCGGAAAGATCGAGGCGGGGCCCGGTTGACGCCTATCGACCCAAGTCGGCAGTACTGTTCGTCACAGAACCGAGGGCCAGGCGAGTGACTTCCGACGGAGGCCGCCCGTGAAATTCCGCTGAATTCTACGGGGAACATGGTATAGCTATTTCGTTCAACTACGCGGATTGTAGGTCGGCTTCGGCGAACGCTGTCTGACACACTCAGCGCAACGGCATTTCGATCTCGCTTCGATAGCGCAGAAGACCCGTTTAGCAACACCGGAGAATGTTTCCCGCACCAGCGTGCTTTGGAGGACGTGAGGCAATGGGACCCGTGCGGATACTGATCGTGGACGATCACGAACTTGTGAGGCGGGGCCTGCGCTCAATTCTCGTAACGCGGCCGGAGTGGGAGATTTGCGGCGAAGCCGCTGACGGAAGCGACGCTATCGAAAAGGCGCGAAACCTGAAGCCCGACATAGTGCTTCTCGATATAACGATGCCCCAAATGAACGGTCTCGATGCCGCGCGAATCATCCGCCGCGATGTTCCACGCGCCAAAGTAATCATCGTCAGCCAGTATGAAGGAGCCGAAATGCGAACCAGGGCGCTCGATGCGGGGGCCCAGGGCTACGTTTCCAAATCAGACGCCGCGCGCCAGCTCCTCATCGCGATTGAGTCGCTTATCAACAATCACAATCCGAGCGTTGCCTGAAACATTGCGGTGTTGCAGCGCGTAGTTTTACTTGAATAGACTACGGTGCCGCTGAGGTTGCGCGAGTGTGTTCCTTGACCGGCATGCAAGCGTCGAATACACTAGCGTTTCGCTTTACGGTCGCCGCGCCGTGTGTGCCGCCTTTGCCGCGTGTAGCGCCGTCCCGAAGGCAAACTACAATACATATGCACAAATTGGCAGTGCGAGGACGCCGCCAGAGGAGAAGGATCGTTGCCGAAACGCACGTTTCAGCCCCACGTACGCCGCCGTCATAAGAAGCATGGATTTCGCAAGCGCATGAAGAGCCAAGGTGGACGCAAAGTACTTGCGCAACGCCGGAAAAAGGGACGCCACAGTCTCACGCGAGTCTGATGGATCGCAGCTCAGCCTTCCGCGCGCCTGCCGTTTGGTGCGCCGCGCCGAATACGACGCGGTATATCGCGAGGGACGGCGGCGCGCCAGCCGCGAGTTCACCGCATTCCTTCGTCCGAATAATCTCGATCTGAGCAGGTTCGGCTGGAGCATCAAAAAGGGTTTGGGAAACGCAGTCCGGCGCAACCGCATACGGCGCAGGTTGCGGGAAATTGTAAGATTGCATCGACAGGAGATTGCTCCGGGATGGGACATTGTAATTCATCCACGCAGCTCGGCGGCCACGGCGGATTTTTCGCCCATGGCGCAAGAACTGATGAAACTGCTCCCTCGAGCGGTCAAGGCTCCAGGCACGAGCGGCAAACAAGCGGAGTAAATTCAGCAGCCCGGAAGGCCGCGGTCTGGATGCTGTTGCTGCTGGTGCGCTTCTATATCGCTTTCCTATCCCCGTTTCTTGGCGGGGCGTGCAAGTTCCATCCATCGTGCTCGAATTACGCGTATGAGGCGATCCGGCTTCATGGCGCGAAGCGCGGCCTGGCTCTGGCCGGCAAGCGCTTACTTCGTTGCCGCCCCTTCACCAAGGGCGGATTTGATCCCGTGCCTGAAAATATAGTGGGCGTGACGCTTCCGGGAGAGATTCGGAGCGAAGCGCCGTGAGCGAGATGTCCGACCAAACGCGGGGAATCCTTTTTGTAGTATTGGTCGTAGCGATTACATTTGTTTGGTTTCATTTTTACCAGCCGCCGGTTCCACCTCAGAAGCCCGTTCAAAATGTAGCTACCGCCCCGGCACACTCCGCCGCACCCATTGCGCCGCCGCAGCCTCTTGCCAGCTCAGCCCCAGCGAAGGGAAAGGGCCAGCCCGCGAAGATCCCGACCGTACAAGCATCGAATGAGAAATTCATCGTCGTGGAAAGCGGGCTTTATCGCGTAGAGCTTTCAAATAATGGCGCCGTAGTACGAAGTTGGAAATTAAAAAAATACTTCAACGACGACAAGCCGCCGCAGCCACTCGATCTCGTCAATTCCGACGTGTCGGAGCAACTTGGTTGGCCTTTTTCGCTTGTACTTTCTGACAAGCAGCTTGAGAAACAGGCAAACTCCGCTCTGTATGAGATAACGGTCGGCGACTCATACACCGATGTGCCGGGAAAGAGCGCGCCGCCGCCCGACACGCTCGAAGCGCCCGCCAACCTAACGTTCCACTGGAGCGACGGCCACCTCGACGTGACGAAAAAGCTGAGTTTCACGCGGGACTATCAGCTTTCCATTGAGGCTTCCGTTTCTCTCGACGGCCAGCCCCTGCCTTGCGCAATCGCCTGGCGCGGCGGATTTGGGGACAAGGGTGTTTACAAAGCGTCGCAACAGGTTTCCGTTTTCTTCCAACAAGTCGGCAAAGTAAATCTGCTCCAGTATAAGAAACTTGGCGTTACCGGCAATCAGAGCCAAGCCGTCGAGCAACCTGGCGCGATGGAATTTGCAGGCATCGAGGACCAGTTCTTTTCCGCGGCGTTTATTCCTGATGGCGGCAATCTTGCGTTGTGGGACTGGACCGACTGGCATCACTTCGGGCAGGACCAGCAATCGAGCGAACCTGTGGCGGAAATGGCGGCTGGATCGGACGTTCCCGGCCCGGCCAAACTGCACGCGTATATCGGTCCGAAGGACCTGGCGCTGCTAGCAAAGGTGCGACCGTCGCTGGAAGGGCTGGTCAACTTCGGATGGTTCAGCACGATCTCCAAGGGTTTGCTCTTCGCGCTCCAATGGCTGCACCGCTACATATCGAATTGGGGCTGGGCGATCGTGATCTTGACGCTGGTCATCAATTTCGCCGTTTTCCCTCTGAAAATGAAGAGCTGGCGCTCCATGCAAGAAATGCAGAAGGTGGCGCCGGAAATGAGGTCAATCCAGGACCGGTACAAAAAGTATTCCATGACCGATCCTCGCCGCAAGAAGATGCAGGAAGAAATTGCGGAGCTCTATCAGCGCCACGGCATCAATCCCCTGGCGTCCCTGGGCGGCTGTGTGCCCATGCTGGTGCAGATGCCCATTTGGTGGGCGCTATGGAGAGTGCTGACCGGCGCGATCGAGCTTCGGCATGCACCGTGGATTTTTTGGATCCGGGACCTTTCCGTTCGCGATCCGTATTATATTCTGCCGATCCTCATGGCAATCACGATGTATCTAATGACGAAAATGACGCCGCAGACCGCGGCCGTCGATCCCGCGCAGCAGAAGATGATGACGCTGATGCCGCTGATGTTCGCGGCCTTTTTCTTCACGTACGCGAGCGGATTGAATCTTTATATGTTCACGAGCAATTTGGTGGGCGTCGGCCAGCAATGGTATCTGAACCGGACGCGGCCGCTGCCCTCGCGAAGTAAATTCAAAAAGAAGAAAGAAGCATGAACGACCAAGAGCGAATCGCGAACGTGAGAAGGGCGCCTTCCAAGGAATTTCCGCGCCGGGAGCGCCCGCAACCTGCGCCGCCGCTGGACGCGGAGAAAGCCGCGGGCGAGCTAAAGAAGTTTATGGACCTGGTTACCCGGGAAATGGGGCTCGAGATCGAGAGCGACATCTCCGTGGCGCAGAGTTCGGAACCGGGCGCTCGTGATTCTGACGTGGTGGTCACTTTTCGAGGCCCCGATCAGGATTTGCTGTTGGAGCGCAATGGAGATCTCTTGCTGGCGCTCGAGCACATCGGGCATCGTTGGCTGCGGCTCGATCCGCGGCTGCACGATCGCGTGCGATTTGATTGCGGAGATTATCGCGCCACGCGGCTGGCGGAATTGAAACTCTCCGCGCGCGTCGCGGCGCAACGAGTGCGCGAGACGGGCGAGCCCTTTCGCTTTAATCCCATGTCGTCGCGAGAGCGCCGGATCGTCCACCTGGAGCTCAACGGCGCACCCGGGGTTCGCACGATGAGTGACGGCTCCGGCGACCGGCGGCAACTCGTGATTTATCCCGCAACGAAGAAGTGACGCGCGCAGGCGTCTTTAGATTTCCAGTGCGTATCCTTGCTTGCCCACGTTAATGCACCGGGTGTTTCCGAGCGTATCGGTGAGGCCGGCTGTTTCGTGGATATGCCCGCAGAAAAGATACGGCGGCCGAGCCTTTTGAACCCATTCGCGGAGCGCCGGACTGCCCGCATGTTTTCCAGGCGCGTATTCGTCGAGCTTGGTGCCCGCTGGCGGGAAATGAACCACGAGATAAAGCGGATTGATCCCATCGAATGATGACAGGGCGCGCGAAATCTCTTCTTCGGAGTATTCGCCGGGCGTATTGAAAGGCGTGATGTTGCTGTAGCCGAGCCCAGCCAAATGCAATTCACCGCCGGCAGAGCGGAGCGAACGGACTTGGCGATGAAAATCGATAAAACCGAAGCGCTGGCACAAGGCTCGCGTGTCGTCGTGCGTTTCGTGATTGCCCGGGAGCACCCAGAGTTTTGTGCCAAGCGGCTTGAGAACTTCGCCGCAGCGATCCAGTCCCTTGCCGAACGTGGCGAGATCGCCGGCGTCAATATACAGGTCGGCCGGCAGCGCGACGATGCGTTCGAGCGCGCGAAGATCACCGTGAATATCGCTGAAGATCAGAATTTTCACGGTGAACTCCTGGGCGGTGGCGGTGCAGGGGGCTGCGGCACAATTTGCCTCAAGCGGCGCGTAGACATGCCGTTCGTCAGCCATCCTTGCTCGATCAAATCGCCGGCGGAATCGAAGACCACGCGATAGGTAAAGGGCTGCGGGCTGCGGCGCTGGCTGTCCGAAAAGCGGTTTTCGCCCAGCTCGACTATGTGATCGCCGTCGTCCATGAAGCTACGGATGGACGGGAAACGCGCGAACTGCCAATAGAGCTTGACGTCCGGCAACGCGAAAGCCCGGACGATAAAAGGATCGGGCGGAGAATCGGGGACGAATCGAAAATCGGTGGGGCCGGGAGTCCTAAGATCGAACTGCGCCTCGTACAATCCATCCGGAGATCGAATTGCGTCACCCCAGTCCAAAAGCGACGGCGGAATCGGCAGTGCGCCCATGCGAAAAATCTCGATATGGCTGCGGTCGGCGAACGCTTTGGCGCGGAGCAGAGCCGCATGGTGCGCCAGCGCGCAGCCGAAAAGATACGCGATGGCGACTACGGTCCCGGCCTCGCACCACCGAGCGCGCGTTACCCCGAATCCCCAGCCCTTTATTGCCGGAAGGAAAATAACACCGGCCAGAATAACGCTTACCAAGGCAGCTACCCAGAGACGGAAGGGATAGCTGGCCGCTTTTGTTAGCAGCCAGGCGGCCAAAGTGCCCACGGTAAACCAAATCCATACTCGCCAAGCCCTCCGGCGGCTTTTGCTTGGATCGTGGGAGGCATCAGGTCGAGCGTCGGAATAAATCCAGGCAAGCACCTGCGGCAGCAGCAAAATGGCCATGAACGTGAGATCGATAATGAACAACAGGTCCCATGCCACGCGCCTGCTCGAGAGCGGGTACCACATGCGCGTGCCGAAAGACGTCATGCCGTCCAGGATGATATGGCTCGCAATTCCGATGCCGTAGATCAGCGTGAGAATCGCCAGCGGCGGCGATTCGATATCGCGGAATCGCTCGCTGCGTTTTTTTACCCACGGGACTGCGAGGCGCGTAAGAAGCGCGAGCAGAAACGCAAATACGGGCAGCGCCACGAAGGAATGCGTAATCGCGCGATGGTATTTGACAATTGCAAGCGGGTCGCGCGAAATGATGTCCGCGGTTACGTCGACGTCCGGAAAAACCGCGCCGAGCGTTGCCGCGAATACGGCCACTCGCCCGTAACGTTCCGAAAAATATCCCTTGCCAAGCAGCGCGCCCGCGATTCCGTGGGTTACCGGGTCCATAAGGGATTCGAAACCGAAGCAGTGTACACGATTCACTGTGAGTACGCGATCTTCGCGCGGACAAAGCAAAAACTCAGAACCGCGCGGCACGCGCTAGAATGGCCATGTCCGCAAACATGAATACCAATGGAAATCGAGTTCCGCCAGGGCCCAAGGGCCTGCCGTTCGTCGGCATGGCGCTGGACCTGCGCCGCGATCCGCTTGAGGGAATGCGCCGCATGGCGCGCGATTACGGCGATATCGTTCACTTTCAGGTGATGAGGCAGGACCGCATTCTGCTGAATCATCCGGATTTGATCAATCAGGTTCTCGTTATCCAACAGGGCAAATTTCACAAGAGCGAACTCACCAGAAGAATTACGGGAAGAATGCTGGGGCAGGGATTGCTGATCAGCGAAGGCGATTTCTGGAGGCGACAGCGCCGCCTGGTCCAGCCGGCTTTCCATCGCAGCCGAATGGCCGAATACGGCGCCACGATGCGCGAGCTCACGCAGGCTCACATTCGTGGATGGCGCGACGGTGAGGAACGCAATGTGGGCCAGGAAATGATGGCCCTGACTCTGGACATCGCGGTGCGCACTCTATTCGGCACCACGCTTCCAGGAGAAGCGCGCCAGGTCGGAAGGGCGATGACCTTCCTGATGCGCTACTCGCTCCGCCGCCAGCGGCTGCCATTTCGGATTCCGGAAAAATGGCCCACGCCCAATAATCGACGCGCCGATCGCGAGCTCGAGTTCATCGGTTCGATTGTCTACCGCATCATTTCCGAGCGCATGGCGGAAGGAAATTCAAATCACCACACTGATTTGCTCGCGCTGCTGATGGGAGCCATGGACGAAGACGGCAGCCAAATGACGCCGCAGCAGCTCCGCGATGAAACGATGACGCTTTTCATCGCCGGCCATGAGACCACGGCGCAGATGCTCTCTTGGACATGGTTCGCGCTGAGCGGAAACCCGTCCGCGGAAGCGCGATTGCACGAAGAACTGAGCAGTGTGTTGGGCGGGCGTTCGCCGGAAGCTGCGGACTTTCCCCGCCTGCCATACTTGCGAGCCGTGATGAATGAAGTCCTTCGCCTCTATCCGCCGGCCTATATCCTGGCGCGCGAGACGGTCGCGCCCTGCCAAATCGGCGGGTATGAGCTGGAGCGCGGATCGACGGTAGTTTTGTCGCAATGGATCACGCACCGCGACGCGCGCTATTTCGAAGACCCCGAGGCCTTTCGGCCCGAGCGCTGGCTCGACGGCCTCGCAGACCGTTTGCCGGCAGGAGCCTATTTTCCGTTTGGAGCCGGGCCGCGCCGGTGCGTCGGAGAAGGATTTGCACTTCTCGAGGCGGCTATCGTGACGGCAACGCTCGCGCAGCGTTTCAGTTTCCGGCTGGTTCCCGGCTACCCAGTGGTAGCGGAGCCTCTGGTGACGCTGCGGCCGCGTCAGGGAATTCAGATGACGCTCCACGCGCGCTCGTGAGCGGCGAGGTCTAGTGCACGAATTCGCCTGTCCCGCCGTGCGCCCAGGGATCGTACGCCAGCGAGTAGCGGATTCGCGCGGCGATCGGCGGGTGGTCGTAAAACAAGAAAACATCCACGGGATTGGGCGCAGGGTCAGACAAATCCACCTCGCCGAGAATCTGAAAGGCTTGCGCAGCAACCTCGCCCGAGTCTGGTGTTAGCCCATGGGTAACTTCGAGGCCATATTGATCCGCCTGGTGTTCGTAGTGACGACTGATCGCATTGGCAAGCGGATTGTTCGCAAACGAAAAGATCGTGAGCAGCAACAGCAACGCGGGAAACGCAGCCCAGTCGCCAACACCATGGATTTCCCAGTTGGCACCCCACCGCGCCAGCACCCACGCAATCGAGAGATACCCCAGATAGAACAACCCCAGCAAAACCGCGCCGCCGAGCGCTAGCCCCTTGGGGATATGGTAAAGCACGTAGTGCCCGGTCTCATGCCCTGCCACAAATACGATTTGTGGCGTGCTCATCTTTGCAATCGTTGTATCCCACACAACGATCCGCTTGGAGGAGCCGATTCCTGTCACGTAGGCATTCAGCTCCGTCGATTTCTCCGAAGCGCCCATCCAAAACATCCGCTGCGGCGGAATGTTTTCGCCGGCGCGCTGCACCATCTGCTCGAGTGAAGCCGTCAGCGCCGGATCCTTTTCCGCGAGCGGCGCGAACTTGTGAAACAGCGGATCGATCACCAGCGGTTGTATAAAAACTCCCAGCACGGTGAGAAGCAGTGAAACAATCCAAAACCAAAGCCACCAGCGTCGCGGGCTTTTGCGAATCGCCGCGAAGAGTATCCAGATCACGATGATTCCGATGATCACCGAAATAATCTGGTTCTTCGTCCAGTCCCAGCTCCACGATCCCCAGCCCTGAACGCTCAGCCCGAATTTTCGCGATACCCAATGCTGGCCGATGTCTCCAGGGCTTTCCAAAATGGCGATCGTTAGCAAAATCAGAGGGGAGAATATTGCTGCCTGCAAAAATCGGTTCGAGGACGTTTTTTCCGCCCAGGCACGGTATTTGGGGGCGAGCCGCCATTTGAGGATCACCAGCAGCACAACAATGGAATACAAGAACAGTACGATTTGACCCCAAAATTCAATCTGCGCCAGATGGCGCGCCTTCCGATAGAGGTCCGGAGGTAGGGTGTAGGCGGTTACTTTTTCTTCGCTGTTTTCGGGCGTGGAGGCGGCAGGCGGGCGAGTGAGCTGTGTCGAGTGAGCCGCAATTCCTAGAGAGCTAGCGCCATCATAAGCAGAGGGAAATTTCGGTGCCGATATTCCATTTGCCAATTCAGGCGAGCGTTGCTGCCTTGGCGCTGGAAAGAAAATCAGCAGAAGCGCCAATGCCGAGCTGGAAAGGATCGTCACCACCGCTCCGCATTGGTTCGACTTAGATCGGAAGTGGAATGCAAACGAACTCCTGTCCCTGTCATCCACGGCTCGGACAACAGGTCCGACGGGCTTGCGAATTATGCCTACCTTCGCGCGTAACCCGAACAGGAATCTATAGCGATAACAGAAGAACTTTTCAGTGACGCTCTTTTGCCGGGTGCAATCAGTAGAGCGTCACCTTGAGTGAAGCCGCGAATGTGCTGATACTCCAAGGAGTCCGACTTGTTTTTTTAGTACATGCCTCCCATGCCGCCGCCATGGCCTGCTCCCACTGCGGCCGTTTCCTCCTCTTCCTTGATGTCAGCGATCAACACTTCGGTAGTCAGCATTAGGGCAACAATCGAGGCCGCATTCTGCAATGCGAGCCGGGTGACCTTGGCCGGGTCAATGACGCCCGCCTTGATCATGTCCCCAAACTCACCGGTCTCTGCATTGAAGCCGAAGTTGTCCTCCTTTGAATCGCGCACGCGGCCGACGATGATCGCCCCTTCGTGCCCCGCGTTTTGGGCAATTTGACGTGTGGGTTCTTCAAGGGCGCGCTTCACGATGTTCACGCCGATGGCTTCATCGTCGTGAAGTTTGAGCTGCTCAAGCGCCGGGATGCAGCGAAGCAGGGCTACACCGCCGCCGGGAACGATGCCTTCCTCGACCGCGGCGCGTGTTGCGTGCATGGCATCTTCGACGCGAGCCTTCTTTTCCTTCAGTTCGGTTTCGGTTGCAGCACCGACTTTGATCACGGCCACGCCGCCTACGAGCTTGGCGAGACGTTCCTGCAGCTTTTCCTTGTCGTAGTCCGAAGTGGCGTCCTCGACCTGCGTTCGGAGCTGCTTGATGCGGCCCTCGATTTCGTTGGCTTTGCCAGCGCCCTCGATGATCGTGGTTTTGTCCTTGTCGATGATCACTTTCTTGGCGCGCCCGAGTTCTTCGACCTTCACGTTTTCGAGCTTGATGCCGAGATCCTCGGTGATGGCCTTGCCGCCGGTGAGGACCGCGATGTCTTCGAGCATTTCCTTGCGGCGATCGCCGAAACCGGGAGCCTTCACCGCAACGCATTGCAGGGTCCCCCGGAGTTTGTTGACGACGAGCGTCGCGAGCGCTTCGCCCTCAATATCTTCCGAGATAATCAAAAGAGGCTGGTTCACCTTGGTGGTCTGCTCGAGCAGGGGCAGTAATTCCCGCAAGGAACTGACCTTCTTTTCGTGAATCAGAATGCGGACATCTTCGAGGACGCACTCCATGCGTCCCGGATCGGTGACAAAGTAGGGCGAAAGGTAGCCGCGGTCGAATTGCATTCCTTCGACCACTTCGAGCGCCGTTTCCATCGTCTTCGATTCCTCTACGGTGATAACGCCGTCCTTCCCCACCTTCTTCATGGCGTCGGCGATGATCGAGCCGATCTGCTTGTCATTATTGGCGCTGATCGTGCCAACCTGAACGATCATGTCGCCTTTTACATCCTTGTGCAGTTTCTTGATCTCCCCAACGGCCACTTCAACGGCCTTTTCGATGCCGCGCTTTACTGCCATTGGGCTTGCGCCAGCCGCCAGCGTCTTCACGCCCTCGCGGAAGATGGCTTGGGCGAGGACGGTCGCGGTGGTAGTGCCGTCTCCGGCCACGTCGGACGTCTTCGAAGCGACTTCCTTCACCATCTGCGCGCCCATGTTTTCGAGCGGGTCGTACAGTTCGATTTCCTTTGCCACCGTCACGCCGTCCTTGGTGATGATCGGCGCACCGAACTTCTTTTCGATGACTGCATTGCGCCCTTTAGGGCCGAGCGTGATCTTGACCGCGTCGGCCAAAATGTTGACCCCGCGCAGGATTGCCTGTCGTGAATTGGTACCCGTTACAATTTGTTTTGCCATGTGACTTTACCCTCCCGGGTGTCTGCAACCTTATGTCCGGTCCGAAATCTTGGATCGGAGAAACTACCTCTTGCTGGATGCCGCTTTGGCGATACCGCTGACTTTCGCCAGAATCTCTTCCTCGCGAAGGATCAGATATTCTTGTTCATCAATCCGGATGTCATTGCCGGTATATTTGCCGAAGAGGATGCGGTCCCCGGGTTTTACGTCAAGGGGAATGCGTGCGCCCTTCTCGTTAAGCTTCCCGGCTCCGACGGCGATCACTTCCCCTTCCTGAGGCTTCTCTTTGGCCGTGTCGGGGATGATGATCCCACCCTTCGCGGTTTCCTTCTCTTCCAGCCTCCGCACTAATGCGCGGTCATGCAACGGCGTCACGTTGATAGTCATTGGTCCAACCTCCTTCGATTCTTTCTAAAATTCACGAAAGTCGCATTCTTACCGCGGCCGGGATCAAGGCCGGAACGCTTTTAAATTGTCCTGGCGCGCTGTTTCCAGATCGTCGGCTGCCTTTTTCACGCGAGCGAGTTCCACTTCTGGAGCGTTCTGCTGTTCCTGCTTCACGGCCGCGGCACTGGCGGCTTCTGCCTGGTCATTCAACTGCTTTGTAGATATGACAAGCTGGAAGGCATTGAGAAAGGGGGTGCGCGAAAGAACGACGGAGTATTGCAGGTTTTCCCATTGAGCGATCGGCGCTTGCGGTGTGCCGTAGCTTGAGTTCGCGAGAGATGCAGGCGCCGCCACGATCGTTACGGTTGCCGGACCGTATTTCGCGGAGATGGCTCTTGTCATGTCTTCCGCGGTCAACCCTTCCGTTGTGGAGCTATCGTAGGTCACTACCATTTTGTAGAGCGCGCCATTGTAGAAGGAAAATAGAATCTGCTGGACCGGATCGACGGGCGTGGAGGATTGGTAAGATGGCAACGGCCACCACGTCAGCTCCTGGATCAATGCTGGACTCTGGTGGATTACGCTGGCATCCGCCGGTTTCTCGCTGACCTGCCTTGAAATCACGATCAAACTTGTTCCGAGCGAAAAGTTCCGGTATTTAGAAAGGTCCTGAGTGTAAGCCAGTGGAACAGACAGCAATATCGCGGCAACGCAAATCACTATGTTTCGTGCGGTTTTCATTTACGATCTCCTTCAAAGGATGCGGAGGGGTACTCTGGACTCGCGTTAGGTCTCTTCCACAACCACCTCTACTCGCGGGCCTCGTCTCAAGCCGCGGCTAGGCTCTGCTCCACCACGGTGTCGAATTTCCTCCCGCCCGAAAAAGAAAATGCTTTTCCGTACGTGCCGGGAGCACGCGTAAACGGTGGTGTAAGGCACCCCAAGGAAATGTTTCGGTGTCACGCGCGTGACTTCCAGGGAATTGGACTGTCCTAATTTCGGATTGGCGAGGATTCGTTTAACGGCTCGGCGCACAGTCGCGATTCCGTCGTTGCCGAAAACAGTCGAGCTGATTTCACCTGCGAAGGAGAAAAATGTCCACCCTGCGCGCCCGATCTCTCGATTTAGCTTGTCTCCATCGAAATTCTTGACCCGTTTCCAGCCGGGTACAAAGGGCTCAGTCTCAGGGTGCACGGCTTCCGGCAAGAGTGCATCGTCATTGATAAGAATAGTGCCTGCGTGAATTGCGTCTCGCACCAGATCCTCCTTCACGGGGCTCGCCGCACGCCGCCTTTGCCTGGCGTTCACGGAGTACCGAACCCGAGCGCCGCTCTTCCCGCGGCCTGATTCCTGCCTCGACTAAGGAAGAGCGGCAATCCTTGGTGCCTAATTACCTGTGTGTTCTTCCGATTCATTCCGAGGTGAGTGTTGGTGCAACACCGAAACCAAGAGACGGCCAGAGAGAGGAACTTTTGCTTCGCCGTCGATCACGATCTGTCTCGCCGTGAACTTGCGGCCATAGACGTCCGCCGTGGCGTCGTCATCGGGCCGAAGCGTGGAGCCTTCGAGAGAAATGCCGGCAAAGAGACCGCGCGAACGTGAGTAGCTCAGAACCTCGGCTCGCATGTACGCATCCGTGTTTGCGGAGGCGTCGCGGCCAACTGGGCCTGCCGCCACCGACGCATCGCCGCCCAACTTGACTTTGCTGGCGAGAATGGAACTCGCGCCTCTGTTATTCATGATCAACAGGACGAGATCGGTAGCTTGGCCGCCGATTTGAAATCCAACACTGCCGCCTTCGAGCGCGAACATCGCTGGTGCGCCCCACGGTCCCCTGAAATTCTTGCCGGTCCGACAAACCATAGCTCCGCGGCCATAGCTTGCGCCGACGATAAACGCTGCCTTCAGGACGGAGGGAAAAACGATGACGCACTCGGCCTTGTCGATTACCTGTTGGGGGATATCCTCGGGCGTATTCATAATTTCCCGCATCACGACTCCGGCATTGTAGAGTCGCTTTTGTTCTTTGTTGTTTTCCGCAAAAAGTGGCGCGGTTGCGATCAGACCCAAACACACAACGAGAATTGATTTACGTATCATCGCTGACCTCCATGATCAGAATTGCGCCTCGGCAGATTTCCCATCTCCGAAACATTTGCTTGCGCGTACCAAGCGCTACCAGCGGACGCCGCTATGGCTATTCCCAGCACAGTCAGATTGAACTTGTTAGAGGCTCGATATCTGTCTGGTTAAGCACACATTGCCACTATGGTTCCCGGGTTCATGGATAAGGCCCGGCGAGGCCCCGAACTGGCGAGAGTGGACGAAAAGGCCCAGGGTCTAGCTCAAAGGCGCAGCCAAACGCATGGAATCAGGCCCGGAAACGGCAGCGACTAGCTCGGTTTTCGGAGTTCGCTTACAAGTCCCTTGGCCTCTCTCATCCGTTCTTTATAGAACGCCGGGCTCAAGAACGCCTCTTTGTCTCCGGGCCGCAAGTGCTGCTGGACGCCCTTCTTCGATAGGAATAACGCCAAGGCCATGTACGTCTTGATTTCTTTTTCCAAGAACTGAATCGCTCGTCGTTTAGACTCGTCCATTTTTCGCCTCCGGCCGGCAATTCGCCGTCTAATTTTGTCGACGCATTGACCGACGGCACCTCCCCTAGAGTCGACCGAGGAGTAAGAGGATGACAACGACGACAAGGACTATTCCCAGGCCCCCAGTGGGGAAATAGCCCCACTCCCTACTGTGCGACCACCGGGGAAGAGCACCTACGAGAGCCAAGACCAAGAAGACGATCAAGATGGTTGCGAGCATTGTGTTCTCCTCTCTTCTGTACTCCGCCAACGTACGAATCTAGCTTTCGTTCTCCATCACCGGGGCGACCCGGCCGCATTGCGTTCGAGTCGCCCAGTGAAGGTGGATCGGGACGATCGTTAGAGTACGACGTTGATCGAAATGCGCGTTCCCGGATACGACGGGTTGCACAGGTAATATCCGCCATCGATGTAATCGACGTAGACGTCATCCGTGTAATACCAATCGACGGGCCACGGCTGAACAAATCCGAACCAATAGCCACCGTACTGAAAGCGGGAATATCCGCCGACCAGTCTTGGGCTGCCGATGCGGAATTCATGCCCGCGCCCAAAGTTGGAGCGGAAGCGATCGTCAGGGATGCGACCTCTGCTCCTGGCACTGAGTCGCAGCGCCGGCACGGCTCGTTGTCTCCGCTCCTCATCCGAAGTTCGCTGAGCGTGTTGTTGCCTTTGCTGACCTTGCTGCTCTCGGGCTTGCTGCTGTCTGTTCTGATCCTGCTGCTGGGCGTGCTGCTGTTGCTGCTGTCTGTTCTGATCCTGCTGCTGGGCGTGCTGCTGTTGCTGCTGTCTATTCTGATCCTGCTGCTGGGCGTGCTGCTGTTGCTGCTGTCTGTTCTGATCCTGCTGCTGGGCGTGCTGCTGTTGCTGCTGTCTGTTCTGATCCTGCTGCTGGGCATGCTGCTGTTGCTGCTGTCTGTTCTGGTTCTGCTGCTGGGCATGCTGCTGTTGTTCCGGCCTTGCGGACTTGTCCTGTTGCTGCTTTTCAGGCTTAGCCTGCTGATCCTGTTTTCCCTTGTGCTCCTGCTGATCTTGCCGTGCATAAGCTGGAACACTAACCGCGAGAAGTAGAAGTAAAGCTGTTGGGCCGACAATAGTGATACGTCTCATAGGTGTTGCCTCCGTCCCTGCGAATCTCCTGCGCCAGGCGTTGACCACGTCTGGCGTAATTCTTCCGAGCAACCGTTTACGACCGCTGCTGTCAGTTCTTTTCCTTTTGGTTCCTTCAAGTTCACTTACGTCCCGACGCGAATTCGGGACAGGGAGTGAAATACCCCGAAGATGTTCAAGAGCCACAAAACTGTCGCGATGACTACGACGGCGTTCAAGATGGACTTGATCGTTCCCTCCATTGGGATGAAGCGATTGACCAGCCAGAGGAGAACCCCTACTACCATCAGAACTATCACGATTTGAAGTAAAGGCATGTACGTTGACTCCTTCTTTACCGAAAGCCAGATACCCAGGCCTGCCCGCAATTTCGGGTCGATTTCTATGTTTGTCCGAGAATTCTAACGACCGTGTGGAGCGGGGCTGGCTATCGCGGTCTTATTCGTGCGGAAATTCAGGTCTCGTTTTTCGTTTGCGCCTGCCTACTTTTCCCACGGAACACAAAATACTAGATGGCACAAACTCCTGTCTGTCCGGTTGCGGACATATTTACAACCAAGCACTTGAGGCAGCAGCGGACAAACCCGCTCAAGCGTGCTTTCGCATTCCAGAACCGACGCTCGGGCGCGGACGCCGGTTCACCCAGAAGTTCGAGAAGTGTTCCCTTTCGGACAGATCGGTTCCGAGGCCGATGGTACGTTCCAAGGGACCGTTTCCCCTTTAGGAGCTTGTCAAAAGGAGGCTTTGAAATGAACCGTACTTACGATATTTTTAGGGTACTTCCTGATTTCGCGCCTCTGTGGGTCGACGCCGTGGTTGGTCTGGAACAAGCCAGGAAGCGCGTGAATGACCTCGCCGGAGTTGAGTCGGCGAAGTACTTGATTTACGATTCCCACATGGCGACATTCGTCACGCCGCACCCTGCCGGCCTGGCTGTTCACGCGGCAGAAATAGGAGATAGCCTTTGAGGGGCCCGGAATTTTTCCGGTGCTACGCTCTTTGTTTTGTGAGGTTTCGCCGCTTCAATTTTGTCGCGTCTTCGTAAGGGAGTTCCACGATGCCAACAACTAAGATCGCTCCGAGAATTGCGACGCTTCCCAAGGCTGGCAGAAGAAATGGGAAGACAGTATTTGACGCCGAGGTTTTCCTCGAATCCGCGGGTGTGGCTAGAAAGATCGTTGAGTTTCCCAGAAAGGCAACCATCTTCGCGCAAGGAGCTCCCGCCAAGACCGTCATGTACATTCAAGAAGGTGGGGTGAAACTATCGGTGATCAATGAAGTCGGCAAAGAAGCTGTCGTGGCGATGCTGGGCCCTGGCGACTTTTTTGGGGAAGGTTGCCTCGCAGGACAGCCAATTCGAATTGGGATGGCCAGTGCGATTACGCTGACTTCGGTGCTTGTGATTGAAAAGGATGAAATGACGCGAATCCTCCATGCGGAGCACGAATTCTCCGATCGCTTTATTTCTTATATGCTCACCAGGAACATCCGAATCGAGGCCGATTTGGTCGATCAACTCTTCAATTCCACTGAAAAACGCCTGGCCCGAGCCCTTCTACTGCTTGCTCGATACGGTAAGGATGACCAGCCTCAAAAAATTCTTACCAAGGTCTCGCAGGAGACGTTGGCGGAAACAATCGGGACGACGCGCTCCCGGGTTAATCTCTTCATGAATAAATTCAAGAAACTGGGCTTCATCAAGTATAACGGCGGCCTTCAAGTCAACAGTTCGCTCCTGAGCGTTGTCCTCCACGAATAATCGAAGCACCTAAGGTGCTAGCGCTCGCGGTTCTGTGGGCGTCGCCCAAAACCCTTTGTGGCTGTAACCGCTTGAAGCTCCTTATTGCACCCTCTCCTTTTCATGCCGCATTCATTGTGGATTCAGCTTAGTCCGGACCGAGCCGCTCTTGACCGTGCGTGTTTCATGGCATAGAGGACCCCATCCGCTGCGTATAAAAGGGCTCCAATGGTCCCAGCATCCTTCGGATAACTGGCAACTCCTACGCTGACGGAAAGCGCTGGCTCTTCGGTATCCTTCGCAAGAAGATCACAAATTCGTCCTGCCACCAGTGTGGCCGAAGCTGAGCTTGTCTCCGGGAGGACCAGGGCAAACTCGTCTCCGCCTTGCCGCGCTGCGGTATCTACCGACCGGCTGCAGTCAGCCAGGATCTGCGCTAACCTGCAGAGCGCCCGGTCCCCCATCAGATGACCGAATCGATCGTTGATCTCTTTCAATCCGTCAAGATCGAGCAACAGAAGCGAGAATTCCCGTTCCGTGCGCTTGGATCGACTGATCTCCGCATGCAATACCTCGAAAAGACGGCCATGATTGGCCAAACCGGTCAGCGAATCCTTCAGGACCTGGCGACGCAGATGATCCTCAAGACCGCGCTGTTCTGTAATGTCGACAACGATGATTTCGTAGCCGGCAAAGTCTCCAAGATCGCTAAACACACCGCGGCCGCTGAGCCTGGCTTTCAGAATCGTGCCGTTCTTTCGCTTCCAGTCTATTTCGACTGGCTCGATTCGGGCTGACTCGGGCGAGCTTCCGGGCAATGGCTTCCCCTGCTTAAGATCGAGGACGACCTCAGACGCACCGTCCGCCGCCAAAAGCTCCTCTTTAGTGGGGTAACCAAGCATCGTCAAGAGAGCTTGGTTGACGTCGAGAAACTTTCCCTCCGCATCGCACCTGCATATTCCGTAAGCGGGATTTTCCGCTAGCGCGCGATACCGCGATTGCGAGTGCCGCAAGGCCTTTTCTGCCTGTTCCAGCTCTACGCGCAGGTTCTTTTCGTTCAGGGTGCGGCGAACGGCCATTGGCAAGTGAGCAATATGCTCTTGTTCCACGTAATCGAACTCGCCATGGCCCGCGAGCTCCGCCAGGGATTTACTTCCCGGGCCGCTGGTCACAAAGAGAAGCGGAATCTCTTGCACGGTCTGATGTAGGAGTTGCAAAGCCTGAGAGCCTTCCCAGTTCCGGCTCGGGTACTCGGCCAGAACCACATCATAGGTCTGGGAGCGCAGCTGTTGCATGCACCCTGTCAAGTTCAAGACCACATCGGCGGTGACAACGAACAGCGCTTTCTTCAGCTCTCGCAGGCAATTGTCTACTACCTTTGCGTCGCCGTGGACGAAAAGGATGCGGATAGAGCGGTGTCTGTGCGAAGCGGTGCCTTCCGTTGGGAGGATCGCAAGATCAAGCCGCAAATCATTCTGCATCAGGTTTGAACTCCTAGATGGGATCGCGCATGCCGCTCGTTGATATTCTCGAGAGCGGCTGAGAGTGGCCCATCTCCCGCTCACCATAACCCGGTAAGAAAACGCAGTCTGTTCACTTTGGGACACCCCGACATGAAAGCAACGCAAATGAAACGCAGGGCGGCCAGATGGGAACAGTGTCTGTTGCAAAAAGGAACGAATCCGATGTGTGCGAATTAGGAGAGATCGGCGCCACTCAGGTCCAGTAATGTCACTTCGCAAGTCGCGCCCGCGCCCTTCAATAGTCTGACGAGATCCAGCGCCAATCGAGAGCTCCCGAAGTCGAGGTCTTCCTTCACAGCAACGTCATTTCCGGACGCCGCCGTTATAAGACAAGAACAGGCTGTAGCACCTGAAGTAGAGATGTGTGCGCAAGAGAACAGATATCGACTTTCCCAGATTCTAGAATCGAATTGAAGGCGGAGTTCCAACGTGATTTCCAGCGGCCAATTCGCGCGCCTGATGTTTATCTACTTCGCGGCTGCGGCATGCACTTCGGCTCAGACACAGGGCGTGGTTCCAAAAAGCGCGGACATCGTTGCTCAAATGGCGCAGGCTCAGGCTGAGAACCGCGATCACATCCATCCGTACATCGTCACGCGCGACTATAAACTATTCGGCCGGGAGAGCTCTCTTGAGTCCAAGTCCGACGTGATTGCGGAGATATCCGTTGTGCCTCCGGACGCCAAAAAATATGTCATCAAGAGTGCCAACGGATCTGGATGGGGAGAAAAAATTGTTCGCAAAATGTTGGACGGCGAGATAGCGTTTGCGGTGGATTTCGCCTCGACCGACATCACGACCCAAAATTATGCTTTTCGGCTCGTCCGCGAAGATAACCTGAACGGTCAGCCCTGCCATGTGCTCCAGCTGCTTCCCAGGCGAAAGTCCAAGGACTTGCTCCGGGGAACGATTTGGGTGGATGCCGACAGCCACCTACCTCGTCGCGTCGAAGGCGAACCTGCAAAAAGTCCGTCTTGGTGGTTGAGGGATGTGCGCGTTGTCCTAGTCTATGGCCACGTCGGCCCCATGTGGCTGCAGACCTTTTCGGAAGCTACTGCCGACGTTCGAATACTCGGACGGTCCACCATGGTTTGGCATGACGTGAGTTATCAAATCGGCGAGTTCACTCCCGGAGCTTCCGTGCCCCAGACGACGGTTTCAGCGGATGAGACAATCGCCGAGAGTCAAAGGTGATGGGGCAGTTTCTCGGGGCTGAGCTCGACGTCGCGATACGGGACTCCGGCCTGCCCGAACGCACGACATGATCAAGCTTCAATGAGTGCGGAGGAAAAACATGGGGCCTGAAAAGCTGAAGGGACGCGGACGGCTAGTGCCAACACTGGCGAACGCGAGAGAGCGGATGTGTCATCCCAAAAACGTTCAGAAGCCAAAGCACCACGCAGCTACAACCAGATCAACGCACCGCACCGACCAGATACAAGATCACTACGATGAGAAGGACTGTTCCTACTATCCCCATGCCCCCGCGTGCGCCCCATCTGGAATATCCGTAATAGCCGCCGCCTCCGCCGAACAGAAGCAGCAGAAGGATGATTAGTAGTAGCATTGAGAGTTTCCTTTCGGCCTTTCAGCCGTGATTCCTGCCATAGACTTCACTTCGCACTCTCTTTTGTCGCGCATGACATGTGTGGCTGCGCCACGGTGTTGCGCCGCCGGGCTCTACCTCTCTGAGTGGTTCCTCGGAGAGTTCTTGTTCAGCGTGGCGAGAAGCAATCTCGCCGAGGCTGGCGCGTGAACCTTGCTATCGATCACGATTTGCTTCGCAGATACGCCTTGTCCGTAGATCCTCCCGTTCCCGTCGCCATCCGGCCTTAGAGTCGAGCCAGCCAGAGAGATCCCGGCGAACAATCCCCTGGCACGCGAATACGACAGAATTTCCGCGCGCAATGTGACATCCGTGTCGGCTGTAGCGCTGCGACCCTTCGGTCCGGCTGCAGCAGACACGTCGCCGCCGAGTTTCACCTGGCTGCTGAGAATCGCACTCGCCCCGCGCTTGTTCATTACCAGCAAGACGAAATCGGTGGCCTGCCCGCCAATCTGAAAACCAAAGCTCGCGCCCTCAAGAGCCATCATCGCCGGCGCGCTCCAACGCCCGTTGAAATCGGGCCCGCTCCGGCACGTCATCACGCCTCGACCGTAGCTGCCCCCGACGATGAACGCTGCTTTCAGGACCGAAGGCAAAACGATGACACATTCGGCCTTGTCCAAAATGTCCCGCGGGATATCGTCGGGGACATTGAGGATCTCGACCATCACCTGACCCGCATTTTTGATGCGATTGTTTTCGTCTTTTTGGGCAGAAGCAGGTAGGCCTACGACTCCAATCAAAACGAATAGCAATAAGATTCTTCTCATCGGTGTGCTCCCTTGAAGCCTTCCGGCAATGATAAAGTTCAGGCGTCAGCGAACATTGATTCGTTTCCCTGCTAACACTCAGTCTTTTAGTTCTTCGTGCTGTGGTTGTCGGTGACAGGCGTCACAAGCTTAAGCGACCTTCCCGAGCACAACTGTACAAAAAGAGACAGTCCGCTTCATTGTTTTTTTTGGCTCAGAAGCGCGGCTGAGATCGCAATAAAAGGCACAGGCCCCGGATGACTACCGGGGCCTGTACCGATCCGATTACTGGCGCCCGGCCATCGGGAGACTCTGAGATATGGCCCCGACGGTGGTTCCGATCACATCGCCCGATACGACCATTTCTACACGACGGTTCTGCTGTCGTCCTTCGGCTGTATCGTTGGATGCAACGGGTTGAGTTTTTCCGAAGCCCTGCGAAGTCATTGACGCCGCTGGTATGTTTTGGCTCGCCAGGTATTCCATCACCGAACTGGCGCGTCTCTCCGAAAGTACCTGGTTCATGGCATCGCTGCCGACGCTGTCCGTATTGCCCTCAATGGCCAACTTGAGATCCGGGTAGGCGAGAACAATTCCCGATATTTTGGCCAGCTTTTCTCGCGCTTCTGGGCGAAGCGTGTACTTGCCGGTGTCGAATAGCACGTCCGACAGGTTCACGACGAGACCGCGAGCGGTATCGCGAGTAGTAAGGATGGCGTTGAATTGCAGCAGCAACTTGGCGCGAAGTTCTTCACGATCACGCACGGCTTGCTGGAGTTGCTGATCCGATGTTGCGGCCGCGGCTTTATTTCGCTCTGATTCCGCCTCCGCGTCTCTTTGCCCTTGCTGGGCATCTGCCGTGGCTTGATTGGCATCAGCCGCAGCGGCACGATTCCGGTCTGATTCGGCCTGGGCATCCGCTGTGGCTTGATTGGCGTCAACAGCAGCCGCGCGATTCCGGTCCGATTCAGCCTGGGCATCTCGCTCCTGTTGCTGTGCCACCGCTCTCGCCTGATCGGCTTCCACGCGTCGATTATTGGCATCGGCGGTCGCTGCATCGGCGTCCGCCACTTGATTGGCCGCTGCATTCTTTTCCGCGTCCACGCGATCGGCATCGATCCGTTTCACCGCGATTTCACGGGCGTCGTCTGCCGTCTGCACCACTTCGCGCGAAGTGGAAATAAGCGCCTTCTTGTCGACGTGCTTCATTGTCGCCAGACCATCGGCTTGCTTCATCTGAGCGACAGCATCCCCATAGCTGGAGGTTGCGTTCTCTTCGGCGCCGGCCGACTTAGCGATACGCACCGCATTGCGCGCCTCATAGAATTCGAGCGGCAATTTGGCGCTCAAAACCACGGGATCGAACTTATAGCCCGTTGGAATGTAGCCACCCCGGTCAATAAGCTCATACCGAGCATCTACCTCTTCGCTCGTACCTTCCGTGTCCGGTCTAATTTCATTTTCGAGGACCACTGCATTGCTTGGACGCCTCACAGCGTAATAAGGCTCGGCAGTCACTATGAGAGCGAACGCCTGGAGGTCTGTTGTGACATCCAGCTTGCTGCGATGGTTATCGCCAACCAATACTTCGCCTAGGTTAACGGACCGGCCTTCAGGAGAAATCGCCCACAGCACGTACGTGAGATACTCATTACCAAAAGCAGTTGGTCTATCGAGCCCTGCGAATTCGGCGTCGATTTTTATGGCGCCGCGCTTGCTCTCCACCCGCGCTTCTCCCGTCGCTGCTGGCATCAAGTCGGTACCCCGGAAATTTATCTTTGTGCTGCCATTGTGGTGCTCATATTTGACTGCATGCGTCGTCCGGCTGACTACGCTCACCCGATACGTCGCCCTCGAATTAGATTCGTTCGGGGTCTCGGATTGGGCCTGAGCTAGCGTCGATGCGCTCAAACCCACGAGGGCTGCCAAGAGTACTGCTGAAATCTTCATAATGAGTCTCCTTGAAAAGCTGTGTGGCGCTAGTATCGGTGCTTTGCGATTCTGAATACTGTCCGTTAAGGTGCCTTTTATCTCGAAGTATCCAACTAGGCAGGAGCGCGTTTATCAGGATCTGGGCGACCCTTGAGGTTTTTCAGCTGCTTGCTGTAACCCGTGAGTCTCTCGCGCTGCGCAACTCAGAGGCGAACGGTGTGGTCCGGAATGGCACTAGCTACCCTTGCCAACAAGCCATATCGAACGTTGGCCCGAAAATCAACGTTTCCGGTGATCTGAAGGGTTCGAGGAGAAAACTGGGACTGGTTGGCGGAGGAGGTGGGATTCGAACCCACGAGACCCTTTCGGGCCTAACGGTTTTCAAGACCGCCGCCTTCAACCGCTCGGCCACCCCTCCCGAATTAGTTTGTTCAAACATTGTAACTTGCTAATCAGCTTGGCCGGACATATTTCGTCAATCGCAATCGAGGCTGTCTAGTTACGAATCGGCTTCCGGGAACTTTTTTTTGCGCGTCAGCCACGCAAATGGGTCTACAGTCCCTTTCAGGACTATCTAGTAAGAAGCACGACGAACACGCGTGATTTTGCGATAAAGCTTTCACTCGCCCAAATCATCGCCCCCCTCCTGTTCCTCATGCTGTTGCCCCGAAGCTTTCTGGTCGATTTATAAAATGAAGTGACGCGTCACTATGCCCTACTGGCGGGCAATGGAGGCATCACATGAAGCGAGCCGGAATGGAAATTCTCCTGGTCGAAGACAATCCCAGGGATCTCGAGTTGACTCTGCACGCGCTCCGCAAACAGAACCTCAACAATTGCATTGAAGTGGCGCGTGATGGCGAGGAGGCTCTTGACTTCCTATTCTGCCGGGGAATCCACAGCAAACGCTCGTTTGAAAGTCCTCCAAAACTGATCATCCTCGATTTGAAACTTCCCAAGGTCGATGGACTCGAAGTATTACGCGCGATCAAAAATGATACTCGTACCCGCGAGATCCCCGTCGCCATATTGACGTCCTCAAACGAGGATCGGGACCTGGTGGACGGCTATACGATGGGCGTCAACAGCTACCTCCGGAAGCCGGTTGATTTTGACCAGTTCAGAGAAATCGTAAAGCAGCTTGGACTCTACTGGTTGATTGTCAACCAATCGCCGCCCGCCACGGCATTCTCCGAATAGTGAAAGGGACCCGTATGATCACGCCAACAAACGAAACTGTTGGACATCTTCAGGATTGCCACTCGGCCCCAGCTCGCCTGCGCGTTCTGATTCTCGAAGATAATCAGCGGGACGCCGAGCTCTTCATTCAGAAACTGAAAGAAGCAGGCTTCGCACTCGATGCGGACACTGTGGATACCGAGGAAGCCTTCGTCGCGAGCGTCCGATCCCGGGTTTACGATCTCATCCTGTCCGACTACTCCATTCCTGAATGGAGCGGCCTGGAAGCCTTCCGCTTCGTGAAGCGAAGTGGAATGAACATTCCCTTTGTTTTAGTGACCGGCACACTCGGCGAAGAGGCTGTGGTCGACCTGATCAAGGAGGGCGTAGCCGATTACATCCTGAAAGATCGTTTGGCCCGCTTGCCATCGGCCGTCCGCCAGGCTCTGGAGGAAAAACTGACGCGCGACGAAGCCGGGCGGGCGCGACAAGCCCTCCACGACAGCGAGGAAAAAGTTCGCCTACTCCTCGATTCCACCGCCGAGGCCATCTACGGGATCAATCTCGAAGGCCGCTGCACTTTCTGTAATCCAGCCTGCGCCCGACTGCTCGGATACGATGATCCAAGCGATCTGCTCGGAAAACAGATGCACGCGCTCAGCCACCGTGCTGGCGCCGAATGTACGCCGCGCTCAATCGAAGAATGCCCGACCTGCACGGCCGCCCACGCAGGTCGAGGGATCCATCTTGATGAAGAGCTTCTATGGAAAAAAGACGGCTCCAGCTTTCCGGCCGAGTGCTGGTCGCACCCCATGTTGCAGCAAGGGAGGTCGATTGGCTCCGTCGTGACGTTCCTCGACATAACCGGGCGAAAGCAGATTGAGGACAACCTTCGCCGCGTGGCCGCCGTCGTGGAATCCTCGCAGGACGCAATCATCAGTCAGACGTTGGATGGAATTATCCTCACTTGGAATCTCGGTGCGGAACAAATCTACGGGTACTCGCGCTCGGAGGTGCTTGGAAAATCGCTTGAAATTATCGTTCCCCCAGACCGCCAGAGCGAGTTCCAAGGCATCCTTAAGAAAATCAGCTGGGGCGAAAAGGTGGAGCAGCTTGGAACGATCTGCGTGAGAAAGGACGGAAAGCAGGTTCCCGTTTCGCTTTCTGTATCCTCGATCAAGGATGCGAACGGAAAAATTGTCGGCGCTTCAGTAATTGCCCGCGACATTACTGAGACCAAACATTTGGAAGAGATGTTCCTTCAGGCGCAAAAGATGGAAGCGGTCGGCCGATTGGCTGGCGGCGTGGCTCACGACTTCAACAACCTCTTGGGCGTAATCATAGGCTATAGCGATATTGTCGAGGGACGCTTGAAAGACGATGATCCCCTCCGCGCCAAGGTTACCCAAATCAAGAAAGCCGGACAAGGCGCCGCAAGGCTCACCCGCCAACTCCTCGCTTTCAGCCGCCAGCAGATTCTTGATTCCAGAATTTTAGACCTGAATTCAGTCGTCACGGATGTCCAGAAGATGCTCTTGCGGCTCATCGGTGCGGACGTTGAAATGGTCACCGCCCTGTGTCCGAGTCTAGCCTCCGTGAAAGCGGATCAAGGTCAGATGGAACAGGTAATTATGAATCTCATCGTCAATTCAAGGGACGCGATGCCGGACGGCGGAACTTTGACCATCGAGACTTCCAACGTCGAATTGGACGATCTTTACGTGCTGAGTCATCCGGAGCTCACTGTCGGCTCATTCGTTATGCTTGCAGTCACGGATACGGGCACCGGCATCGACGCGGAAACTCGGAAGCACATCTTCGAGCCATTCTTTACTACGAAAGAACAGGGAAAGGGCACCGGGCTTGGCCTTTCGACCGTCTACGGGGTTGTTAAACAAAGTGGTGGCTCCATCTCGGTCTCCAGCGAAGTGGGCCGAGGAACGACTTTCAAAATCTACCTCCCTCAAACTCAAGCAGCCGTCGAGAGGGACAATCCCGAACCAAAGCGCCTATTTGAAGGGACGGAAACCATCTTGGTGGTCGAGGACGAAGAATCGCTCAGGAAACTTACCTGCGAGATGCTCTTGGAAAATCACTATACCGTTCTGGAAGCGAGCAACGGCTTCGAGGCTCACGAGATCGCTCAGCTTCACCAGGGGGCCATTCACCTGCTTCTTACTGACGTGGTGATGCCGAGAATCAGCGGTCCAAGTCTGGCCAAATCTTTGATGGCTCGAAATCCCAACATGAAAGTGCTCTACATGTCTGGGTACATGAACTCGGCCGTAGTTCAAGAGCTGGCCATCAGCGGCTCGGAATTCCTTCAGAAACCCTTCATGAGCGACACGCTGACTCGCAAGGTCCGGGAAATATTGGGCGTTAGCGCTCTGCGCTGACCGTCACTCGCGTTGCCTCTCACAGCCTCGTTCTAGGCTCGGCCTGCATGCGGCAGGTTGCAACTTGCCGGCGGCGTTCTTGCATCCATGTGATCGACTGTCTTGCGCCCCGCCACCCTAACGGATTGCGGGCAAGCGGGGCGCGTGTTAGGCTCGGCTTTCTCTTTTCCGTTTTCTCTCGCAATGCCCAACGAGGCTCTCGCGCAACTTATCGGCAAAATTTTGTTTTATGCCGCGCTGCTCGCGGTTTCGCTCGCCGTGTCGCAGTCCGCTGCCGCTCAAGCTCCCAAAAAATCCGCGCCGAGCCTTTTCACCAGCGGCGGCGAAGCTACGTTGGAAGCAGACCAGCAACGCGAATCCGGGAAAGTTTTCTATGCCGATGGACACGTGGAGATCCGATACCAAAACGCCCGGCTTCGGGCCGACCATGTCGAATATGACAGCGCTTCCCAAATCGTCACCGCGCGCGGCCACGTGCAGCTCGATTATCGGACGCAGCACGTCGAGGCCGATGACGCCCGCTATGAATTGCGCACCGGCCGCGGCACTTTTCACCACGCTCGCGGAACATTCGCCTTGCAGCGCCGCCCCTCGCCCACTTTGCTCGTTAGCCCCAATCCGCTTTACTTCGACGCCGAGGAAGCAGACCGAGTGGACGAAAACACCTATCGCGTCCGCAAAGTTTGGCTCACTGTCTGCAAGCCGGGGCGGCCCGCATGGAAGTTTTATGCCAGCTCCGCCACGGTCAGGTTGCAGAAATCCGTTCACATCGAGAACGGAGATTTTCGGGTTTTTTCTGTTCCCGTCCTGTACTTGCCCTACGCCACTCTTCCCGCCGAAAAACGTCGCGAATCGGGCTTCATGGTTCCCGACGTCGGCGACACTTCGCAAAAGGGCTTCGTCCTCGGCGACTCGTTTTATTGGGCGCCGGTGGACTGGCTGGATACCACCCTTGGCGCCTCCTATTTCAGTTCGCGCGGATGGAGCCAAAAGGGAGAGTTTCGGATGCGGCCCTGGGAAAGCGCGAACCTTGAGGCCAGCTATTTTGGCGTAATCGATCGCGGCCTCGAACAACAGAACGCTCCGCCGCTCAGGCAAGGAGGTCACGAAGCGAAGCTTTTGTTCACTTCCCTGTTGCCCGATGGATGGCGTGCCGTCGCGGATTTGGATCAGCTTACCTCGCTCACCTTCCGCCTGGCATGGTCAGACACGTTTCGCGAGGCGGTTAACTCCGAGGTGCGCAACACCGCGTTTCTGACCAACAATTTCCGTGGATTCAGCGTGAACTTTGCGGCGCTCAGTTACCGAAACTATTTGAGCGCAACGCCCCAAACCTCGATCACTCTGCGGACTGCCCCCGAAGCCCGGATTAGCTCCGTGGACCAGGCTTTTTTCAGCAAGCTTCCGATTTACTTCTCTTTTGACGCGTTCACGGGAGCCGAGCACCGCGGAGAAAATGTCACCCCATTCCAGACCCCCGGCTTTGTGGAGCGCAGCGAATTCGCGCCCAGCGTCACAATCCCGCTGCATTGGGCCGATTGGCTCAGCGTTACGCCGAGCTTCACCTTTCGCTCCACTTATTACGGCGCCCAACTGCGCAATGACGCTTTCCTCTCCCAGGGATTATTTCGCGACACCGAGGAGCTTTCGGTTGATATTCGGCTTCCGGTGTTCGAGCGCGTTTGGGATGGCGGCGATACCAAGTGGAAACATGTGATCGAACCGGAGATCACCTACAATTACGTGAATGGCGTGAACGATTTCGGGCGTTTCATCCGTTTCGACGAAGATGAGACTCTCACCGATACCAACGAAATCGAATATGGCGTTACCCAGCGCCTTTTTCGCCGTGCCGGAGCCGGCGTGGCCGACGAGTTCGTTACCTGGACTTTGGCGCAGAAATATTTCTTCGATCCTACGTTCGGAGGTGCGCTCGTCCCGGGACAGCCCAATGTCTTCCAGACCCTCGACGCGCTCACCCCCTTTGCTTTCGCGGATGTTCCAAGGCACTTTTCGCCTATCGTCAGCGACCTGCGCGTTGATCCCGGAAAGCGCTTCGATACGGAATTCATCGTCAATTACGATCCGCAGCGTAACCGGATGACCGCCATCGGCACGCTGCTGAAACTCAAGCCATACAAGGAAACGTTTCTCACGCTCGCGCACTTTTCCACGTTGAACTTGCCGTTAAACCCGTCGCCTCCTCCGCCAAATTTCGAGCAGCGCTCCAATCAATTGCGCACTCTCTTCGGCTACGGAGATCAAAACCGCGCGGGCTGGAATCTGATGATGGGAGCCAGCTACGATTTCACGCAGCAGGCCTTTCAGAACCAAATCGTCGAGGTCTCTTATAACGGGTCCTGCTGCGGCATCGGTTTTGAGTACCGCAAGTTTTCGTTCGGCGCGATCCGCAATGAAAATCAGTACAGCGTCGTATTTCGCATCGCCAATCTTGGCTCGGCCGGTACCCTGCGAAAGCAAGAAAAAATATTCTAGCGGGATTACATGACCCTAACAGCGGAATCCGAGCTCGCGTTTCTCTCGATTGAGGAAGCGGCCTCGTTGCTAAGGGGCAAGGAAGTTTCGCCCGTCGACCTCGTGAACGTGTCCCTCGCGCGAATGGAGCGATGGAATTCCGAGCTGCACGCCTTCCTCACCATCCTCGCCGAACCCGCGCGCCGCCGCGCGAAGCTGGCCGAAAAAGAAATTCTCCGCGGCTCGGACCGAGGCCCTCTCCACGGCATACCCATTTCGCTGAAGGACAATTTTTACACGCGCGGCATTCGCACCACCGCTGGCTCAAAAATTCTGTCTGATTTCGTGCCCGAAACCGATAGCCACGTTGCCAGCCGCTTGGCGCGGGCGGGCACAATCCTGCTGGGCAAAACCAACATGCACGAATTTGCCTACGGAATCACCGGCGAAAATCCGCATTACGGTAGTTCGCGCAATCCTTGGGCTCCACAGCGGATTTCCGGGGGTTCAAGCGGCGGTTCGGCAGTCGCCGTGGCCACGGGGATGGGATTCGCGTCCGCGGGGACAGACACCGGAGGCTCCATTCGAATCCCATCGGCTTTGTGCGGAATCGTGGGCTTGAAGCCCACATTTGGGCTGGTAAGCGTTTCGGGCGTCGTACCGCTTGCTGTGAGCTTCGATCATGCAGGGCCGATCGCGCGGAGCGTGACCGACGCGTGCATCCTCCTGGAGTCAATCGCGGGGAAATATCCGAAGGGCGCCGTGCGTCCCGATCATCGAAAGCTCCGTGAGAACCTGCCCGCGCGATTCCGCCTCGGCTGGCCTAAGCACTTTTTCTTTGAGAAGCTCGACAATGAGGTGCGGCGCTTGGTCGAAGCCACTGCGAAAGTCTTCCAGCAGGTGGGCGCTGAAATCCAGGAGGTTTCACTGCCTCGTCTGGTGAACTCCGTCGGTCAAGCGACCAGCGCCGTCGTCGCGGAGGCGAGCCACTATCACGAATCGCAAGGATATTTTCCCGCGCGCGCCAAAGAGTATGGCGAGGACGTTCGCGGTCACCTTGAGTGGGGTCACAAACTGCTCGCGGTAGACTATCTTCGCGCCATGGACGCACAGCGCGAGGTGGAACAGGATTTTGCCTCTGCTTTCGAAAAGGTGGACGCCATTATCGCTCCCACTTCCCCCATTACTGCCCCCCTGATCGGCGAAAGCGAGGTCCATGTCGCTGGCCAACGGGAAACGCCGGTTCGCGCGGAATTATTGCGGATGACTCGCCCCGCCAATCTCACCGGGCACCCAGCAATCTCCATCCCCTGCGGATTCTCGCCACAGGGCTTGCCTGTAGGTTTGCAGTTGATCGGCCCCCGCTGGGGCGAAGCGCGGCTCCTCTCCATCGCCCTCGCCTACGAACAATCCACCACCTGGCACCGCCGCCACCCCGCCCTCGCCTGAAACTCGGCGAGACTGGTGGTGTCACTGCACTGGTAGGGGCAGAGCATGCTGTGCCCGGCAAACTTACTTTGTTTGGTGTGCGCAATCCGACTCGTGCAAACGGGCGCGCCGTTGTTTTGATGGGGCATCGCACTACCACGCTCGCTACGGCGCAACACTGCGTTAGCGACATTCTCGCTCTACCACCTGCCTCCCCAGCGGCGCCGTCATCCTGAGCGAAGTCCCGCGCCTTTTCCTCGGCGCGTTTCTTGCGCGCGCGGGACGCAGTCGAAGGACCTCTCTTCGATTGTCAATGTGACTTCGCGCGAGCGGCGAACGCGCCGGGGTTTTTCCCGTAGGGGCACGATACATCGCGTCCGGCAAACATGCTTGGCTACCTGGAAGCCATCCGCCTCGCGCAAGCGGACGCGCGGTTGTTTTGATAGGGGCGTCGCACTGCCGCTCCGCCGCCCGGCCTTGCCCGCGCGTGCTCCTCACCTCAATCCAGAGCCGCGCGGTTCTTCAATGTAAACCATCCTCTGCTTCAAAATTGGCGGCTCTCGCGTCCCCTAAAGCTATGAACCAAAAACCAATAGTAAGCGTCTAACGGATGTGGGAAAATGCGCGTTTGTGCGCAGCCCGGCGCTACTGCCTGATACCTCAGGAAGCGTCGAAAATAGGAAGGTAACCGGATGGAAGTTTCCATCTTTGGCGTATTTCTCGCGGGCGTGATTTCGTTCCTTTCCCCGTGCGTTTTGCCCCTCGTGCCCGGATACGTTTCCATGCTTTCGGGCGTGGGTGTGGAGCAGTTGAAGGAAGGCGAGGGAGGCACCGGCAGGCTCCTGGGCTTGGCCTTTGCATTCGTGATCGGTTTTTCGGTGGTTTTCATAACCCTGGGCGCTTCGGCCAGCGCGGTGGGCTCGTTCATGTTGCGCAATCGCACCCTGATCGCGCCGATCGCGGGCGCGCTGATCATTCTTTTCGGACTGCACCTGGTCGGATGGCTGATCAAGATTCCGGTCAAGATCGGGGCCATCGTGGCGGCGGTGCTCATTGCAATCGGGCTGGTACTCAATGTGCGCTATGGAAATACGCTTGAGATCAAGCCGGTGCAGTTTTACGCCGCGTCGTTAATTTTTCTGCTGGGACCTTCAATGACGCGCTGGCTGAACCGGGATGTCCACCTGCGCAATGTGGGTGGCGGCAGCCAGCCCGGAATCGTGAGCGGATTCCTGCTGGGCTTCGCGTTTGCCTTTGGATGGACGCCGTGCATCGGTCCGATCCTCACCAGCGTGCTCGCGCTTGCGGCCACGAAGGACACCATCGGCCAGGGTGTCTTGTTGCTGGCCTGCTATTCAGCCGGACTGGCGATTCCATTTTTGCTCACGGCAGTGGGCATCGGGCGCTTCTTGAAGTTTTATCAGCGCTTTCGCAAACACCTTCACACCGTGGAGGTTTTCAGCGGGGTGCTGCTGCTCGCCATCGGCGGGTTGATTTTCTTCAATGAATTAACGTTGCTTTCGCAACATTTGACGTTCCTAAATCGATTTGTGAAATAAAACGGAGTCGAGAATGAATCGGGTTTACAGCGCATTTCTATCAGCAATCGTAATCTTAGTGGCTGCGGTGAGTTTTTCCGGGTGCACCAGCAGCAAATCGGCCGGCAGTTCTTCTGGAACTACAGCGGCCCCTCTGGCCGACGAGCCGAACGTTACCTTCAAGGATTTGCAGGGCAATAGCGTTGCGCTCTCCAGCTTCAAAGGGAAAGTTGTTCTCGTGAATTTCTGGGGCACGTGGTGCGAGCCTTGCCGGGGCGAAATCCCTATACTGATCAAAATGCAGCAACAATACGCCGGCAAAGGCTTCACGGTCCTCGGCGTAGCCACCAACGACGACGAGAAAGCCGTCGACCCGTTCATACACCACACGCAGTTCAACGTCGATGGTCATGAGATGACCATGAACTATCCCATCGTCATGGGCAGCGATGATATTTCCACGAAATTCGGCGGTTTGCTTGGCATGCCCACCAGCTTTCTGATTTCGCGCGATGGTAAAATCATTAAGAGGTACATCGGCGCGTTCGCGAACGGCGACGAAATCAATAAGCAAGTGGAGAGTCACCTATGAACTTAGTCAAAAGCTCTCGCTATCTCGCAATGCTGTCGGTTTTGCTTTCAATCGGCGCGATTGCCCTGGCCCAGGATTCTTCAGCTCCCAAGAGCGCCGCCGAGGTTGTAAAGGCCCGCCCGTACGTTTCTCTGGAGCCTGTTCCGCGCGGCAAGGAGTTCCAGGCTGCTGTGGTCGTCCAAATTGCCGAGGGCTACCACATGAATTCACACAAGCCGTCGGACACCTACCTGATCCCGACCACGCTCACGCCAAAGCTCCCTGCGGGCATTCGTTTAGTTGACACTGCGTATCCGCCAGGCAGCCTCAAGAAGTTTGCCTTTTCGCCCGACAAGCCTCTCGATGTTTACAGTGGCAGCGTTACCCTGCGTCTGAAGCTTATGGCAGAAAATAGTGCCGCGATCGGCACCACCACGATACCGATGACGCTGCGCTATCAGGCGTGCAACAACTCCGCTTGTCTTCCTCCGGTGAAAGTTCCCGTGACCGCCGAGTTGCGCGTCGCCGCCGCTGGGTCAGCGGCCAAACCCGTCCATTCCGACGTTTTTGCCCCGTCAGCGCACAATTAATTGGACGAGTTTGAAGGATCAGAAGGGTCTAACTAGAAGCTTTTACCGGTCCGAAAACGTCAATTTCAGCGCGCTGAGACCGCTGGCAACGCCCGCCGGAGCCGCGCCACCACGCGTTCCTTGCCCAGCACCACCATGGTCTCAAAAAGTGGTGGTGCGACGGCCCGCCCCACAATCGCCACGCGCGTGGCGTTGATGAGCAACCCCGCTTTGACGCCTTCGGCCGTTGCCAAGGCGCGCAACGCCGCGTCGCAAGCGTCGTGATTCCAATCCGCGAGGCCTTCGAGGGCATCCGCCAGCTTCGCCAGCATTGCCGGCAATCGCTCATCCTTCCAGAATTTTTGCCGCGCTTCCGTCTCGTAATCGAAATCGTCGGTGAAAAATGCGCGCGCCCACGTCGTAAAATCGCCAAGCAAGCGCGTTCGCGGACGAATCAAATCCACCGTACGCGCAAACCACGCGGGGTCGCGGCTTGCTTGCGAACCTTCCCACAGCCCCGCCCGCTTGAGCTCCGCTTCAACGTAAGGCAGAAGGTATTCGACGGGGGGCTTCTGGAGGTATTGGGTGTTGAACCATTCGAGTTTGGCGCGATCGAAGACGGCATTTGTGCGGCTCACGCCCGATAATGCGAAGCGCTCGATCAATTCGCTTGTGCGCATGAACTCGGAATCGCCTCCCGGTGACCATCCCAGCAGCGCCAGGAAGTTGCGAAAGGCTTCGGGCAGGAAGCCTTCTTCGGCATACGAGCCCACGCTCGTGGCGCCATGGCGCTTGGAAAGCCGCGTCCGGTCCGGTCCCAGAATCAGGGGCACATGTGCAAACACCGGTGGCGTTGCGCCGAGCGCCTGATAAATCAGCGCCTGTTTCGGAGTGTTGGAAAGGTGATCTGCGCCGCGAATAATATGGCTGATTTGCATTTCGATGTCGTCCACCACCACGCTCAACTGATACGTGGGAATGCCGTTGGAGCGCAGCAGCACGAAGTCTTCTATTTCCGAATTCTGCACTTCGCGCGGACCGAAAACAGCGTCTTCGAATTTCGTAACACCCTCGCGCGGGACACGGAAGCGGATAGCGCGCGGTACGCCGGCACGTTCCCTTTCGGCGCGCTCATCGGGCGAGAGATCGCGGCACGGGCACGGGACAGCCTTATAGGTTTTTGCATCTTCGTCGTCACCCTCGCCTTCGCGATCTTCTTCGCTGGACGCTGCGTCACCTCCTGCGTAGGCTGCGGCCTTGCAATAGCACGCGAAAGCCGCGCCGCTGGCGAGCAAGCGTTCCGCTGCAGCGCGATAAAGGGGAAGACGCTGCGACTGGTAGATTGGTTCTCCATCCCATTCAATTCCCAACCACCTCAACCCTTCGAGAATCCCCTCCACCAATTCAGGACGATTGCGTTCAACGTCCGTATCTTCAATTCGCAGAAGGAGCGTGCCTCCCTCGCGCCGGGCGTACAACCAGTTGAAAAGCGCGGTCCGCGCTCCTCCCACGTGAAGATATCCGGTGGGGGAGGGCGCAAAGCGAACGCGAGGTTCTTGGGATGGAGTCATAACCCTTGTCTTCTGTGGATCCGAAGCGATTCATCTTAGCGGAACGTCACGGCAAAATCGAGGCACTCCCGTCAGTACGCGGTACAGACATGCAAATGGACCGCCTGCAGAAAGATGCTGATTCCGGTGGCCCGGCAGGCACACGCCCGATAATTCGGAAGACACTCGGCCCCATTCTGGCGAGCTGCGAGACGTCGGGTCATTTGACTAGCAGCTGCATCTGGCGCGCCGCCAGAAGAAACGCACCTACGCCGAAGTCATACGTCGTGGTGGCTGTAGTTGGGCCTGGAGCGACAGCCGTTCCCTGTACATAGCCCAGCAGTCCTGACGGTTGAATCGCCGTGTTCGCGAGGAAGTTCCATGCCTTCTCGACTACCGGCAAGTAGGTATTCTCATCCAGGACACCGTTATTCAGGCCCCACGCAAGTCCGTAGAGAAAGAAGGACGTGCCACTGCTTTCGGGCCCGGCGTAGTCCGTCCCGGTAAGGTCCGAGTTCCAATAGCCACCGGGCTGCTGGCGCGCGGCCAGTGCTTGCGCCATAGTTGTGAAGGTGCTGAGGTATTCAGCGTAGTGCGGATCTGAATTCGGAAGTACAGACAGTACTTTCGCATGGGCTGCAAAAATCCAACCGTTGCCGCGTGACCAGTGAACGGAGGAATTTGTGTATGTGCCATCTTCCCACCAGAGCCCGGTCGTCGAGTCATAGAGCGGCACCGAATACTTTGCGTAACTGTAGAGCGCGTACATCTTGGTGTAATAGTTTGTGTCGTTGTAGATGGAACCGAGTTCAGCGAAGTCAGGCATGGACATGTTGACCGCATCGATCCACGTCCACTCGTTGTCGACGGTGCTGCTGACCATTCCACTGATGCTATCCGTAATGCCGGTTAGATCTGATGAATTGTTACTCAGCTGGTACAAGCGGATATACGGTTGTCCCGCCGCCTGGTAATCGGGCTGGGTGGCCGTATTGCCGCCTGGACCTTCCCCGCAAGCCGCGCTGCAAAGGCTATAGCTGTTGTTCGTTGCCCAGGTCTGCGCAAAGGTTAGATAATTGGCCTGTCCGGTGGCGTCGTAGGCCGCCAGATCGCCCGTGAAGTAAGTCGCTTGATCCCAATCAGCGTTTCCAGGTGTTTCGCCGGCTATTAAGATCGTATTGTTATTAGGAATCCAATAATTATTGACATTTTCGATCGCCGCCACCACCTGCGCTTCAGTTGGCAACTGAGAGGGCAGCACGGTGAAGTTGACGCCGTTGCTTGCTACTCCTGAGACCGTCACCGCTACGTTGCCCGAACTGGCTCCGGACGGCACCGTCGCCATAATGCTAGACGCGCTCCAGCTTGTGACTGCTGCCGCGGTCCCATTAAAGTTGACGGTGCCCTGGGCCGCTCCGAAATTCATTCCTGTAATTGTCACCAGCGTCCCTATCGGCCCACTTGTTGGGCTCAACATCGAAATGCTCGGGCCTGCCGCCGCGGCGTTTACCGTCAAGATCGCGGCGTTGCTGGTTGCGCTGCCGGCGCTATTGGTCACCACGACGGTGAACTTCGCGCCGTTGTTCGCGGTGGTTTCCGCTGGGGTTGTGTAAGAAGATGACGTGGCTCCGCCGATCGCGGTCATGTTCTGACTCCACTGATAAGTCAGAGGTGATGTGCCCGTTGCCGCCACCGTGAATGTTGCTGTTTGCCCGGCGGTAACCGTCTGGTTTGAAGGCTGAGTCGTAATGGATGGCGATGCCCCGCCGACTCCGCCAGAAGCTGCCTTGAAGGCCACAAGGAATCCGACGTAGTCCGCACTGGCGGAGAAACTCATCGTCGCGGAATACGAACCTGTAGAGATGACGTTCTTGTCCTCACCCAGCGGAGTGCTGTCGGCCGGCGGGGTTCGCCCCGTGAATCCTGAGCCCGCCGTGGTCACCCCGTTATCGGAGTGGAAAAAGGCGAAGAGAAGGTCATTCGCGTTCGTCGTGGTTAGGCTGTTGCTCGTGCCGCTTGTCCCGGTGCCCGTTTTCGGTGTGGCAGTGACGTCCAAAGGCGACGAGGTATCCAGCCCAGAATAGTCGTAAGTGTGAAGTTCAAGACTGTATGATGGAATCGCGTTTAGGTTAACGGTAATCGTATCAGCGCCGCCCTTGATGTTCTTCGCGTAATAGAGCCTTTCCACGAAATTATACGGTGACCAAGTTTGCGGCGAACCGATGAGAGCAAACGTATTTCCTTGCGTGTCGGTGACGGAACTCACGCTCGTCGAATCACTGACGAAGAGGCCGAGGACAATGAGGTCTCCCGCATTCGTGCCCGTCAGGCTGACGGAACAAGACGATGTTGACCGGCAACCTTTCGAGCCCCCCGTCACGTAACTAGGGGCCGCAGGCAGAGTTGTCGCCATCAGGAGGGAGGAAAAAACGAACAGAGGGAGCAGCTTCAGCATTACGGAAGGAATAACGGAGAAGGGCGTCGAGTTCGAGAACGGTCCGCCAGCGAAAGAGCGACAGACGACAGCATGTGAGCCAACGAATCGCGGCATCCTGTACATGTGGTAGAACCTCCGCACGGCTGAGAGTTGCAGAGTTCCGAGCTAGCTACCGGACCGCGATCCAGGCGATTCTCTTCCCACCCAGAAAAACGTATTCGTTAGTTATGTTTCCGCTACCGTCCGATTCATCGAGCACGTCACCGTTTAGTCCGTACCAATAAATTATCCCGTTGGACTTTGCGACGCTTGCCATCGCCGTCATACGTCTAATTGACTCCGGCAGTGGAGATGAGGTGGTTCGTTTGAGAGGGATGGAAATTACCTCACTGTCTCCCAAAATTCTATTCCAAGAGGCGTGCCTGCCAGGTCAAAACGGCGCGTGGGCCTGTCTAATTAGTGAACATGCCAAAGAGATACGGCAAGGTTTAGAGCTAAGTCCTGATAGATGGGCTAATCGAAACCGACCCGCCACGGGCGCCGCACCTTTTGCCGCCCTTCGGGCTTTCGGTACTGGGGTACTGTTGACGACATGGCGCCATCCACTACATAGTGGGTTGTTGCTCGTAATCGTAAGCAGAGCGGCAAGGCGTTGGCCTTGAGGCGAGATCAGTGAATTCTCTCACGTTAACCTCCAAGAAACTGGCCGGAGACGTGCTCGGGTGATTCTCGGGCTTTCTGCTATTCTCCTCGGAACGGCCCCGGCTAAACACGGAGCATAGAATTGCAGAGCTACGTCACTTCCACGGGGATAGTGCTCCAGGCAAGCTTCTTCCTGCTTGCGGCCTTCTTCATTTTTCTTTATCGGCGGAAACGCCAAACATACCTCCTGGCGTGGTCTGCCGCGTGGTTTCTGGTGGCCTTACACTTCCTATCCAGCGCTCTCGGCGTATGGTTTCAGAGAGATGCGAAATGGATGGGCTGGCTGGGAGCCCTGAACGAATCCATCTTTGCATTTGCGGGCCTCGCCTTTTACTCGGCCTCGCGGCTGTACGCGAGCCTCAAGGTACCGAAATGGCTGGGCGTAGCGGGTCTGGCGGCGGTGGCTTGGTCTATTGCGCACTCTCGCTATTCGCTCGGCGTGCCGCCGGTGGTCCTGGGCGTTGGCCTGATTTTCCTGCTGGTTGCCTACACCTTCTGGCAAGAAGGACGCAAACAGGAGTCTCGAGCGGATGTGCTACTCGGCTTCACCTTTGCCGGATGGGGTCTGATTTGCATTTCAGCCTTGTTTAATTCTCGGCTCGCCGTCATGCAAAGGGTGCATCTTCTGCCCACGATTATTTTGCCGGAACTTTTCGCCTGCGTGCTGATGGTAATGTCCGTCTACGAGGAAGAAAGGCGGCGAGCCGAACGAAACATGCTGGCGCTCTCCAACCTCAATCTCGTGACGGGGAGCTTCGTGGGAGGCGAGATTCAGAAAATGCTTGGCCAGGCGCTCGACCGGGTCCTGAGTGTTGTCCGTGTTCCCGCGGGCGCTCTCTGCGTACAACAGGGTGAGACGAGCGGGACCGCTTCCGTGATCGTCGCCGGCCTCAATGATTCCTTTTCGTCCGCCATTCAAGAATCGGAGTTGAATGACTATTTCATCAACCTGGTTGCACGGCTCGGCGGACTGGTGGTTTTTCGGGATCTGACCCGCGATGCGAGCTGGAGAGCGCTGGAAAAAGATGACGCCTTCCGGCGTATCCGGCAATTGCTCTTGGACCAGGGACTGCGCACGATCGTGGGAATAAGTTTGCAGGCCAAGGAGCGAGTCTTTGGAGTTCTCCTCCTGGGCAGCCCGGACAATCGCAGCTTTGGCCCTGCGGAACGGCGCCTGTTGCTCGCGCTGGGCCAGCAGATCGGCATGGCCGTTGAGAATAGTTCTCTCATTCGCCAAACATCGCGCCGCACCGAGGAGTTACACATCCTCAACGAAATCGGCCGCGCTCTCAGCTCCACGCTGGATCTGGACAAATTGCTCGAGCGGATTTATTCCGAAATGCGCCGCGTGGTTGACGCCGGCAGTTTCTTTATTGCCTATCACGATCAAGAGAGCGACGAAGTCCGCTTCGAAATCGAGGTGGTGGATGGAAAACGGTTGCCGAAGCGGTCGCGTCCGGTCGCCAACCGAATGGCGGAATACGTTGTCCGCACCGAGCAGCCGCTTCTGATTCGCGAGCGCTTCTCCGAAGAAGCGGAGCGGCTGGGATTCGAAACCCGGGAGCACGTGGGTTCGCTATGCGCGGTACCTTTGATCCTTTACGATCGTCCCGTGGGTGTAATGGCCGTCCACAGCCAGAAGGAACGCGTATTCGACGAAGGCCATGTGGAGTTTCTGCGCGTCCTGGGTAGCGAGGCGGGCATCGCTATAGAAAACGCCCGGCTATTCGCGGAAGAGCAAAAAAAGTCCAGCCAGCTCACGCTCATAAACAATATCTCGAACCATGCCATCACCAGCCTCGATCCTGAGGAGATGCTGGGTAAAATCGCCGGAGAGATGGAGAAGCACCTCTCCTACAATCATATAGGAATAGCGATTCTCGATTACTCCGCCAAGGAACTCGTTGTCCAGGCTGATGCGGGCCTGCGTCGCGAAGCAGTTGGGCGGCGTCTCCTCCTCGGAGAAGGTTTGATCGGGCAGGTTGCCCGCACGGGCCAGGTGGGAATCGTCCGTGAAGCCGGTCCCTCAACTCCACGAATGGTCCTCCCAGATTCGGCGGCGTCCGCCGCGCTGCCGGTGACTTATGGGGAGCAGTTCCTGGGGGTTCTCTACGTGGAAACATCGGAACCATGCGACTTCAGCCAGCAGGACGTCGCGCTGCTCCGCACCCTCGCCGACCTGTTTGCGGGCGCCCTGCACAACACACTTACTTTTCAGAAAGCTCAGGAACAGGCCATCACCGACGGCCTTACAGGCGTCAAGACGCATCGCTTCCTCATGGAGGCGCTATCCTCGGAATGGAAACGTTCCACGCGAGCCAGCCGTCCGCTCGCCCTGGTGCTGATGGATCTTGACCGCTTCAAATTCGTCAATGATTTTTACGGTCATCTCGAAGGCGATGTGGTGCTGCAGCGGGTCGGACACATCCTGGAACAGAATTGCCGCCGGTCGGATGTGGTGGCCCGATATGGCGGAGACGAATTCGTGATACTCATGCCCGAGACGACGATCGAGCAGGCCCGCCAGCTCGCCAATAAACTTCGCGGCTGGATCGCGTCTGATCCCATACTGCGCGATAAGAACATCACCGCCAGCTTCGGCATCGCGGCCTTCCCCCTTCACGGCAGCACCCCGCAGGAGCTGATTCAAGTTGCGGATTCCTCGATGTACCTTTCCAAGCATCAGGGAGGCAATCTGGTCTCCAGCGCCGAGCAAGGCGATCCAAACGACAGAAAGAGATGGAAGAAAGATGTGCTCGAGGCGTATTTAGGCGTTACACTCAAGCGCCTGTTTTCCACCGGGCCGGAAGCTTTCGAGGAGATCTATCGCCGCCTCGAACAGTTTACGCGTTCGCTTCGGGAGCAAGGAGGAGACTCGGACGGGGATACTCTGCCGCCCTCCGTGGTCGAGACTGTCACGTCCCTCGCATACGCTATTGACGCTAAGGACCACTACACGCAAGGGCACTCCCGAAAGGTCTCCGCGTATTCCGTGATGATCGCCAACGAGCTGGGTCTTGGCGAAACGGAAGTCGAGGAAATCAGGCTGGCGGGGCTGCTGCACGATATCGGCAAGGTTGGTATCCCGGAAGCCATCCTTAACAAATCGGGGCCCCTCGACGCGTGCGAATGGGAAACGATGAAAACCCACACCGACCTTGGCGCACGAATTTTGGAACCTCTTAAGCCGATGGCCCGCATCCGGGAGATGGTCCGCCACCATCACGAGTTTTATGACGGCACGGGTTACCCTTGCCAACTCGAAGGCGAAAATATCCCTCACGGCGCGCGCGTGATTGCAATCGCGGATGCCTACGACACCATTACTTCGGCCCGCACGTACAAGAAGGCTCGCACCGCCGAAGATGCCTTCGCTGAGTTGGAGCGTTGCGCTGCGAACCAATTTGACCCAGCTCTTGTCCGGATTTTCATCGATACCATGCGTCGCGCACCCCGCCCTACGCTCGAAGCGGTGGCCAGCGCTTCGCGTCACGCCGGAAGCTCTTCCGTGTGATCGGTTTTTTGTTTTCCTGAACGTCTCAGCGATCGCAATTTAGCCGACCGTCCAAAAAAGCAACGGCAATGCTGCGCCTGTGGTTGGAGGTAAATGGCAAAGTCGGCGCCGGGCACGATGTATCGTGTGCATACAACGCGCCACCCAATTGGGCGCGACGGCGGGTGTACCTCGAAGAGAGATTCCTCGACTGCGTGTCCCGGCGCTTCGCGCAAAAGCAAAGGCGCGGGACACTCCACTCGGAATGACGATGCGTCGGTGAGTTGCGTTTCCGGAGGTAGAAAAGTAGCCAAGTAAGATTGCCGGGCACGATATATCGTGCCCCTACGACAGCAACGACTGACGGCGCTACTTGCTGGGGACGTAGGTGCGGAGGAGCGATGTGCGCGGTGTGGCGCCGGGCTCCTGGACCTCAGGCAACAATTCATACTTACCGAGAGACGCTGGCAGTAGCCAGACCTGCGCTGGTCCGTATGGCTCGCTCTTCCCGCCCCAACGGATGCTTCCTTTTCCTTCGAGGAAAATCAGCACGTCGAAATGCTCACCTGAAGTGACTCTCTCCATGCGCTCGCCAAATTCCCAATGTTCCGTGGCGAAGTATTCGCAGGCGGCCAGGCGAGTCTCGGCAACCGAGCCGCGATGGATTTGCGCCGGCTGGACTTTACCTCCCCGCTGTTCGCCATACCGAATCACATCGAGGGCTTTTTCGACGTGCAACTCGCGGGTGCGGCCTTTCGCGTCGCGACGGTTGTAATCGTAGACCCGGTAAGTGATATCCGAGTTCTGTTGGATTTCGCAAAGGACCAGGCCGGGACCGATGGTGTGCGCGGTGCGAGCTGGAACGAAAACGGCGTCGCCCGCGATTAGAGGAATGCGCTCAAGGCAATTCTCGGCGGTGCCATCGGCGATGGCGCGCTCGAAACTTTGGCGGGTTACGCTCGGCTTCAGTCCGACGAGCACCTCGGCATCCGGTCGCGCTCGGACCGCATACCACATCTCGGTCTTGCCGCAGCCGCCGGCGGCCTGCTCGTGCCGCGAGGCGTATTGGTCGTCCGGATGAACCTGCACGGAAAGCTTATCTTCCGCGAAGATGAATTTAATCAGGAGCGGAAAGGGGCCGCCACCGCTTAGGCGAGTGCCCTTCCATTCGGCGGGCATGGCGGGCCAGACTTCGCCGAGTTTTTCACGAGAGAAGGGACCATTGGCGAACCGGCACTCGTTGCCCGTCATCCAGGCTTCGCCAATCGGCTCGGCGAGATTCGCCATCGCAGGGAAGAACGGCGCCAGCGAAAGCGATCCCCAGGGACGCGGGCTGAAAACGGGATCCAGTCGCGCGGGGCATGGGGATGCTTTGCTGATCGTTACCTCGCTTGTCCGAAGAAGCGGCCGAGGCGTCGCAGGCCCTCGTCGATGCGGTCGAGGGACGTGGCGTAGGAAAGGCGCAGGAAACCGGGGGCGCCGAAGGCTTCGCCGGGAACAAGGGCGACGTGTTCGCGTTCGAGGAGCAACTTCGAGACCACCATGTCGTTCGGCATCTCGGCATTGTAATGCGCCGAAATATTCGGAAAGACGTAGAAGGCTCCCTGCGGAGCCGTGCAGGTGACGCCGGGGATGGCGCGAAGCCCCGTGACGATGCGCTCGCGGCGCCGCGCATACTCTGCGAGCATTTTGGCCACTGAGTCCATCGGCCCGCGCATGGCGGCCAGCGCCGCGTATTGCGTGATGGAGGTCGGATTCGAGGTGGACTGGCCTTGCAGCTTGGTGATGGCGGCGATCAGCGGCTGAGGAGCGAGCACGTAGCCGAGGCGCCAGCCTGTCATCGCAAAAGTTTTCGAAAACGAACCGACGACGATGAGGCTACTTTTCGAGCCAGGAATGCTGGCGATCGAAAACGGCTCGGCATCGCCGTAGGTGAAATGCGAATAGCACTCGTCGGCCAGCAGCCAAACGCCGTGCCGCTGGCAGACGGCTAGAACTTTCGCAAATTCGTCCGGCGGAATCACGGCGCCTGAGGGATTGCTTGGCGAGTCCGCAATTACCATGCGCGTGCGTGGCGTGATCAACTTTTCCAATTCGGTGGCGCGCAGGACGAAGTCATCCTCGGCGTGCGTGGTAAGGATGACCGGCTTGCCACCCGCGTATTTCACGATATCGGGATAGCTGACCCAATACGGCGAGGGAATGATGACTTCATCGCCGGAATTGATCAGGCAGCAGACAGCGTTGAAGATGGAATGTTTGCCGCCCACGTTGACCACACACTCTGCGGGTTGATACGAGGAGCCGAGCTCCCGCGTGTGCCATTCGCAGATGGCCTGGCGCAGGGCGGGAATGCCCGGCACAGGCGTGTACTTGGTGCGATTTTCGTCGAGCGCCTGGATCGCGGCGCGCTTGATGTGCTCAGGCGTTGGAAAGTCGGGTTCGCCCGCGCCGAAGTCGGCGACATCCACGCCCTGGGATTTCAGTTGCTCGGCGGCCTGCAACACCACCATTGTGGGCGAGGGACTAATGCGATTCACGCGGTCAGCGAGGCGAAACGTCTCTTCTGTTTTCACGGCTGTGGCCGGTTCCATTTCCGATCCTTTTGCGTGGCTTGCGGGTGAACGATCGAATCCATTTTAGCGCATCGGGCCAGAACCAGAAAATTTTCGCGATTAAATGCGTGCGGCCAAATTGGCTGGAGTGACGGCAGCATCGCCGATCCCATATTTAAGTCAGCAGCTGACTTTTGACCGCAAGCGTTCCTCGACCAGCGGGGGCACCAGACCCTTTACGGGTCCGCCGAGCCTCGCAAGCTCCTTCACGAGCCGCGAACTGAGATAGCTGTAAGCCTCGCCGGGCAGCATGAAGACGGTTTCGATCTGCGGCTCGATTTTGCGATTCATCATGGCCATTTGGAGTTCGTATTCGTAATCGGAAACGGCGCGAATACCCCTTAAGACGACCTTCGCGTTGCGCGCTCGCGCGTAATCCATCAGCAAGCCCTCGAAAATTTCGACCTCCACGTTCTTCCAATCGAAGGTGACGGCTTCGAGCATTTCGACGCGTTCCTTGACTGGGAAGAGAGGATCCTTTTCCAGGTTGCGCGCCACGGCGACGATCAGCTTATCGAAAATCACCGCGCCGCGAGCGATCAGGTCCAGATGGCCATTGGTCACCGGATCGAACGAGCCAGGATAGATCGCTGTGACAGGGCTGCTCATTTGGGAGGGCATCCGGGGAGAGATTCTAACCTAGAATTGCGCTCCAGAGGCGCAACTGTTGCCTCGGCTGCGACTTTTGGGGCCAGGACGGGACGGACGGCGGGACGTTACCGCGACACGAAACTAGCCGGCCATCGCGGCGATTTCTTTTTCGTCGATGTCGAAGTTGGCGTAGACGTGCTGCACGTCGTCGTGGTCCTCGAGAGTTTCAACCATGCGAAGCATTTGCTGGGCTTGAGCGCCGCTGAGCTTGACGTTATTTTTTGGCACCCATGCGACTTCGGCGGAAGAGGGGGTGATTTGCGCGGCGGCGAGCGCCTCGCGCACCTTTTCCATCACTTCGGGAGGAGTCGTGACTTCCCAGGAGGAGCCGTCGTCGCGGAGGTCTTCTGCGCCCGCGTCGAGAACGACGCCCATCATTTTTTCCTCGTCCGCCTGATCCTTGGGGACGACGATATCGCCCTTGCGCTCGAACATCCATCCCACGGCGCCCGTTTCAGCCATGTTGCCGCCATTTTTGGAAAACATGTGGCGTATTTCGCTGACGATGCGGTTGCGATTGCTGGTGACGACTTGCACGAGGACGCCGACTCCGCCGGGACCATAGCCTTCGAAGGTTACCTCGTCGAGGGTTTCGCCCTCGATTGCGCCAGAGCCGCGCTGGATGGCGCGCTCGATATTGTCATTGGGCATGTTTTCGCCCTTGGCCGCGAGAATGGCGGTACGGAGGCGGGGATTGGTATCCGGATCGGAACCGCCGGTGCGAGCGGCGATGGTCAATTCGCGAATGAGTTTGGTGAAGATTTTGCCGCGGCGCGCGTCAGTGGCGGCCTTCTTGTGTTTAATTGTGGCCCATTTAGAGTGTCCGGACATAAGGCGACCTTTTAGAGGAGGTATGGCAGGAGCAGCAGCTCAGCCCTTGCCGCGACAGTTTAGCAGCCGGGTCGGAAACAGGCAAGGAAGGTCGGATCGCAGGGACCTTCGCAACCGCTCGATAGATCGCTGAGGGCGCAATCCGTCGACAGCGATGAGCTTGCGGGCGAAGAACCGGAGATACGGAATCGGATTGCCGCACTCAGTTGGACTGTTTAAGATGCTGCGATGTCTATTTGGCGCGTCGTGATTTTAGCTGTGGTGCAAGGCCTGACGGAGCTGCTTCCAGTATCGAGCTCCGCGCATGTGGTGGTGGCCGAAAAGCTAATGGGGATGGACCCCTCTTCGCCGGAGATGACATTGCTCCTGGTGATGCTCCACACCGGCACGATGGTGGCAGTCATCGTGTACTTCTGGAACCAGTGGCACAGGGCGTTTTTTCAGAGCGCGTTGGCGTTCAAGCGGTTTGCCGTGCTGTTGATCGTCGCCACGGCGATTACGGGTGTGGTCGGAGAGGCTCTGGCCAAGCTTATCGAAAAATTTTGGTTTGGCGGCGCGACCCACGGGGAAGTTGAAGAATTATTCAGCCATCTGGAACTGATTGCTCCAGCATTAGCTGCGGCGGGTGTTCTCATCGTGATCGCCGGTATATTCGAGAAACGCGCATCGTTGCCAAGCACAACGGGGGATGTTGGTCTGAACGCCAAGCAGGCCGGCCTAATTGGTTTGGTGCAAGGCTTGTGCCTTCCCTTTCGCGGATTTTCACGATCCGGGGCGACAATATCCACGGCGATGTTGCTTGGCGTCGTCAAGGTGCGGGCCGAGGAGTTTAGTTTCGCGCTAGCGGTGGTGTTGACCCCGCCAGTAGTCGGCCGTGAAGTACTTCGATTGGTGAAAGCCGAGCACTTGACTGCGGGTCTGGGCTTGTCCTCAGTATTGGCCCCTGACATTTTTGGAGCGTTCTGTGCATTTGTGGCGGGCTTGCTAGCGCTGAAATGGCTCAGTCGGTGGCTTGAGGGCGGGCGGTGGTACCTATTTGGCGTTTATTGCCTCGTTGCGGCAGTCGCGGTGGCCGTTCTTCATCACGTGGGTTTTTGACAATCGTTCTCGGGCCTAAAGGGTTTTGTTCATCGACAGAGCGTCCACAGGCCCAGGATAGTAGCCCCTAATCACGCTACGCGTACGATATCCGTGCTTTTTCCAGAAGGCAATTGCGGATGCATTGTTGGTTGCGGTTTCGAGCGTTACTTCGCGGACGCCCGCCGCGGCTAGCGCTCGCTCCGCTTCCCTCAACATCATGGTGCCGACACCGTGGCGACGGTGGGCTTCGAGCACGTCGATGGTGATGATGTAGCCCCAGCCGTCATCGTGGGCGGTGAGGATGAATCCAGCGGTTTGAGTGTCCGTTTCGGCTACAAGGCATTCGGCGCCCGGAAATTGAAGGTAATTGCGGAGGTCGCGCCGAGAATATGCGATTGCAGGCTGGTAGCATGCCTGATCGATGGTATAGAGCAATTCGAAATCTTGATCGCGATATTTCCGGATGCTAAAAGTCACGGGTACGGTAGGTGTTTGCGCCGCATAAACACGTCCGGCGCAAGACGCTGCAGCCGCTTGACGTTGCGACACCGGAGAACATGGTGACGATGCTACTGCTGCTGCGGCGGCGCGGATTGCTGCTGTTGCTGTCTTGCCATGTCCGGCTTGGTCTGATCGGCAGAACCAGAGTCCGGTTTTTCATAGCGCGTTAGGAATGGCTCGAATGGCGTGACCTCGAAGGGCATCTTCTCGCGAGCAGAAAGCAGGGGCACCGGCTTGGCCTTGAGCAGGTCGACACGGTCAGTCCAGGGATCGAGCTTGAGCCGCGCTCCAATGGGAAGGGCCGCAATTTGATCGAGCTTATCAGGTGCGAGTGCCGGTCCTGTGCCAAGCAATTGGTCGGAGATAAACACGCGATTGCCTATGTGCGGGCTGATCAGTGCAGGGAGAGCCTTCTCTTCGGCGGACAGTTCTTTCAGGAAAAGGCCGGCGCTGCCGAGCTTGTCTTTGTAGGGAGAGTTCTTCAGAAGTTCGACGGCCTTTGCCGCGGCGCGCTGCGTATCTTCAGGAGTGTCCGTAAATGAAAAATGGCTCAGGGCATCTACAGTGGAAACGTTGGTCATGTCGTTGAAGCCCCACTGATCGGTGGAAGGCTTGGTGACAATGAGTTCAGCGAGTTCCTGGGCGAGCATGGTGGCCAGGCTGGCTTCATCCGGAAGAACGTCAATGAGGCCGCGGCTGAGCACGATGGTGTGGCCGATCGTAAACGATTCCAGCGTGCTGGTAAGGAGCACGCGGCAATGGACGTCCGGCTGGATATCGAGATTGTTGGTTACCTCAAGGTTATTCACGACAGTTTCGAGCACCTTATCGACATCGGTAGGCGGCGACAGCAAACCGTCGCGCTGCAGGCGATCGAGGACGTTCAGTTCCGCTTGATGCTGCCACTCCCTTTCAGCCTCGACAGGAGAGCGGTCTTGATCCGTGGGCGCCTGATCCTGAATGGCATCGGGAGATTCAATGGTTAGCTGGCTGAATTCTTCTTCGTGGCCGACATTCTTGAGATCGTAGCCCCACAGTCGCGTCTGAGATTTGAAGCGCACGTGATTGCCGAAAAAATCCTTCAGGTTGGATTCCTGGCTGAAAACAAAAGAGGGGAGCCAAAGTCCGGGTTGAAGGTTGGTACGCCAGCTATCGAAGTGCAAGTTAAAACCGTTGAGCCCCGAGACGGGTGTATAGACGCCGTTGAAACGGACGATTGTGAAGCCCTGGTCTTCGGCCCAGATGCGGCCCTTAAAGCGTCCTCTTCCGGACTTGGGCAGGGGCGTAAGGTCGAAAACGAGGCAGCGCACTTCGCCGAGGAACTGGCGGCCGACGTAGTCGAAGCGATAATGCTGACGATCAAACGAGCTCGTATCCAAGTAAATCATTTGGAGGAAGCCTGCCGGGACGTACGATGCCTCAAAGAATCCGGCAATGTGCGAGAGTGGATTAAACTGGTCCATCTTGCCTTTCCTCTTCGAAAGCATGGAATCGTCTACAACCCCCTTGGCAAGATCGGCCTGGCCGAGGTAGTAGTGGTCGCTCACAGGCACTTCGCCCATGTCCTTATCCGGCTTCATGTCCTGGATATAAGTTTCAACGATTGGTTTATAGCGGCGAATTGTCGCGTCTTCGCTGTGCTCGCGAGCGATGATTTTGTCGATGGCTTGGGTGACGGTGAGGGGCGATGCCTGCTGAGCCGCGGCTGGGGGTTGGGCGGGATCCGCAGCCTGCTGCGTCTGAGTCTGTGCTCCGGCCACGCCAGCGAGGGCGCCTATTAGGCCCACAGCTAGCGAGAAGGCTTTCCAATTACGCATCACGCTCCCCCTTCAGTACGCTAATGCGAATGTGATATGCGCGATCGCGGCAAAGTCCACAGGCCGCCCGTCCTGTTCGGCAGGTCTGAAACGAATCTGACGCGCTGCGGCCTCAGCCGATTCGTCCAAGCCATAGCCGAGACCTCGAACCACGCGCTCGACTCTAACTTGACCGGAGGCGGTAAAGAGCACTTGCACGAGCACGTCGCCCTCAATTCTTTTCGCGATGCCTTCCTGAGTATAAGCGGGTTTGGGCACGGACAAAATCTCGACGGGCTTCGTGTTCGCAGGCACGGCCGTGTGCTTTACTTCAGCAGTAGCTGGGGCCTTCACGTCAAATCCGCCTTGCTGCACAACGCCATGACTTCCACCGCCGGGACTGCCGGTCGCAACGCCGTTGCCGAATCCTGCGCTGGCTACGACGCCGCGGGCTCCCTTTGCGCCGCCCGTGCCGTTGCCATTGCCTGGACCAACGGGCATATCCCAAGCGCCGACTTGGGCGATGTTGGGATTGCGATTCGTATTCTTGTTGGTTGGCACCCCATTAGGATCGCCGAAGCCTCCGGTTTGCACGGCTTCGCGGGGCTTCCTCAAAGTGGGAGGAGCCGAACTCCCGAGTGAAGGGTTCGGATCAGGAAATACCTTTGCGACCTGGGTCATGTCCGGCGTTTGAATCTTCCGGACTTGGCGCACCACGGGAGCGGTGACTACGGGATTATAGATCTTCGGCTTGGGAAGTTCGACCGGTTCGGGCTTCGGAAGCTCCTTCACAACCTCGCGACGCTTCACCACAATTGGCTTCGGCGGCGGCTGAGGTTTCCACGCCTCAATTACGGGTGCTTCCAAAGGCATGACCCAGTAGTGCTGCACGGCCTCGAATTTTTGGGGCATGAGCAAAGGAAATATCACCACCACGGCTAGTGCGATGCACTCGAGGCCGAACCCTGTGCCGAAAGAGCGCCATCGCCGTTTGCCATCGGGAAGGAGCGCTTCGCGGAATACGGTTTGGTTCTTTGCCGGTATCATAATGTTCACCCCGAAGTGCCTTGATGTCGGGGGAGCTTCGGACACACAAATAGCCCCCGGTACATTAGTACTAGAGCGGAGGGCTGGGGCGAATAGAACTCACGTACCATTCTAATCCGAGGGGTGTTGAAAGCGATAACCAAGTTGCGCGAGGTACTTCGTCGTCTCGGGTTCATTGGAAGTCATCTCGGAATGTGACGAATTCTGTGTTGGAGGACTGTTGGGCGCAACCGGCGGTCGTTGCGCGGTCTCTTCGTTCGGGATTCCCAACCTCGCGCGGAGAATAGCTGCCATTCGGTCCGAATTGACTTAAACCCTAGGGCATTTCGCCACGCGAGAGAATACATTAATCCGTGCAAAGGGCTTGCCCAAGACCTTTAGGCATGAGCCAAAGAGAGCACCCTCGGTGGGTGCCCTCTTTGGATTGTTCACGCGCTCTATCACTCAGTGCGACTCAATTACGACGTACTGGGTGCCACCGCCTCGATTGACCAGCAACAGAATCGGCTGATTCCCGGCCGAGGCTATCGCCTGCCTATATTCTTCGACGTTTGCAACTGGTTTGTGATTGACTTCCTGGATGACGTCGCCACGATTCAGTTCGGACTCCGCTGGGCTTGACGGGTCAACTGAGGTAACCACGACACCTTTCGTGCCAGGCGACAACTGCAACTGTTGAGCGATGTCTGGAGTCAGGTTCTGGACCTGAACACCTTGGAGGCCACCCGGACCGCTTTCATTGCTGCCGCCCTCTTGCGCAACCTTCTCGGGCAATTCGCCCAGCGTCACGCTAAAGTCCTGCATCTTTCCGTCACGCGAGACCCCCAACTTCACCGCGGTTCCGGGAGCAGTTTGCGAGATGCGCAAGCGAAGGTCGCTCGCCGAATTAACAGGCTGACCATTGAGAGTGAGGATGACGTCTCCTCTCTTCAAACCTGCCTTGGCGGCGGGAGTATCGGGTTCAACTTCACCCACAAGGGCTCCGCCGGCCTGATTGACGCCGAATTGTTTCGCGAGGGTAGGTGTAACGTCCTGAGGAAGAAGACCGAGATAGCCCCGCACAACTTTGCCGTGGGTGACAATCTGGTCCATCACGGAACGGGCCATGTTGATAGGAATGGCAAAGCCGATGCCGATGTTGCCCTGGCTTCCTCCGGTTTCGATAGCAGTGTTGATGCCGATGAGGTCACCATGCAAATCGATCATGGCGCCGCCGGAGTTTCCTGGATTGATGGCGGCATCCGTCTGAATAAAATCCTCATAGTTCTCGATTCCCAGATTTTGGCGGCCGGTGGCGCTCACGATACCCATGGTCGCCGTCTCACCGACGCCGAAGGGGTCTCCGATGGCGAAGACCACGTCGCCCACCTTGAGCCTTGAGGAATCACCGAGACTGAGAGTAGGCAGGTTCGTGGCATCGATTTTCAGCACGGCGATATCCGTTTTCGCGTCCGTGCCGATGAGCTTGGCCTTAAACTCGCGCTTGTCGGCAAGGTCGACCTTGATGTCCGTCGCGCCGTCGATCACGTGGTTATTGGTGACAATAGTTCCGTCCGACGTGATGATGACGCCGGAGCCCAGGCTTTGCTCACGTTCGGCCTGGGGCTGCTCGGGGCCAAACTGCGGGCCGAAAAACTGCCTAAACATAGGGTCGTTGAAAAATGGCATCATTTGTTGTGGCCGGGACTTCACAACTTTCGAACTGTGGATATTCACGACCGCAGGCAACGCAGGCTTAAGCACAGAGGCGAAGCCATTCGTGAAAGTGCCGAGGGGAACCGGAGAGGGATCGCGCGCCAGAGTGACGGCCAGCTTGGGTGCGCCGAATACGTCCCTGCCGGTCCAGTTCTTCAATCCTATTGCGAGTATTCCGCCGACGATAACGGCCGTTAGCACTGCAAGTGTGGCTACCCAGCGGGGAATGTGTAAATGAGAACTCTTCATGAAATTTCTTCCTTTCGGAGTCGCGGACGGCGCTGCAACATCTCAAAGCGTCAACAGCGTTTGCGCTCGGTTTATGGATGCGCCGAGAAGGCGAACTCGCTGCTCAGACCTAACCCCTGGTTACGTCATAACCCTTGGGCCCGGTCACTATTATAATAGATGCAGGCTTTGCGAATAGGGTAGCCGACCTTTTTTGCTTTTCAGATCCGTTTCGGGCACCGAGGTTGCGGCGCCATTCGCCGCAAGCCGTCGTGCGGACATGGGACTTAAACGAGCCGCGCTATGAAGAACGCGGCGGCAGCAGCCAGCCCGCCGACGAGCGCAGTTTGCATTGCGCCTCGGAATGGTTTGACGCCGGTGTAGTGAGCTTTGATTGCGCCGAAGGTGAGAAGCGCGAGCAAGGTCACAGTCACCGAGGTCCAAAGCGCAGGCCGGATACCCGCCATCAGGATGTAAGGCGCCAGGGGAATCAAACCGCCGACGATGTAGGATGCCGCGATGGTTCCGGCGCTCCGGCCGGCGCGCGCAGGATCGGGCGGCTCGAGACCCAATTCGAAGCGCATCATGAAATCGACCCATCTTTTCTGGTTTGAAGTAATAGTGGCGACGATCGGAGCCATCTGTGCCTCCGACAGCCCATAGTCGCGAAAAACTTTCGCCACCTCCTCGGTTTCAATTTCTGGGAGTTCAACCGTCTCCTGGTATTCGCGATCGAGCTCGGAGGCGTAGTGCTCTGTATCGGTTTTCGCCGCCAAATATCCGCCGAGCCCCATCGCGATTGAGCCGGCGGCTATTTCAGCGAAGCCAGCGGTAACGATAATGGTGTTGCCATGGGAAAGAGCCGCAGCCGCGCCAGTAAGCCCCGCAGCGAGAGCGAACGGGACGGTGAGACCGTCGGACATTCCGATCACGATGTCCCGCACGGCTGCCGTAGCAGTAAAGTGCTTTTCCACATGGTCGACGGACGGCATGGAGCCTCCTGTGAGGTATTCGATTAATCTAAGGCGCCTGTTCCACCGCTTCCTGCAAGGCGCGTATAATTATGGCGTAGGAACCTGAAATTCAGGAGGTAGATAATGAGTTCGACTTCCGCACAAGGAGCCGCTCCCCAAATGAGCCACACTTTGCCACCCCTGCCGTATTCCTTCGACGCGCTCGAGCCTTACATTGACGCGAAGACGATGGAAATTCATCACGATAAACATCACGGTGCATACGTCACAAACCTAAATAAAGCTCTCGAAGGCCACGCTGACCTCCAAAAGCTCGCTGTGGAGGAACTGCTCGCGCAGCTCGGCAAGGTTCCCGAGAATATCCGCACTGCGGTACGCAATAATGGCGGCGGCCATATGAATCACTCGATGTTCTGGAAGATTATGAAGAAGGGCGGAGGAGGGGAGCCCTCGGGCGAACTTGCCGACGCCATCAAGAAAACGTTCAGCACGTTTGCTGAATTCAAGACAAAATTCAATCAGGCGGCGACTACGCGTTTTGGTTCGGGATGGGCCTGGCTGTTGTTCCGAGACGGCAAGCTGGCCATCGAGTCCACGCCCAATCAGGACAACCCGATTTTGGACGGCGGCAAGGCTTTCTTTGGCCTGGACGTTTGGGAGCACGCCTATTACCTGAAATACCAGAACCGCCGGCCCGAATACATCGAGGCATGGTGGAACCTGATTAATTGGGAACAGGTCGCCCAGAACTATGCGGCAGCAAAGAAGTAACGCCCGCGACGCGAAGGAGTAGCCCCGCGCCGCTCATCCGGTACAGGGGAGGAGTCTCAGTTCAAGTCGAGGCTCCTCCCGTCCTCAACGCGTTTTCGGCGTGTCCGAATGGAATGAATTCAGCCGCCCGTTCGTTGACACTCCTCAAGCCGGCTGATAAGTTTCCTTGTAGTGCTTACAACGCGAACATGTCGGGCGCGGTCGCGCGTCCCCTGGCTCATATTGATCGCATCATGGGTATTTTCAGCGGGTGGATGCGCGATGAACCAGACTGCAGTAAAAAAGCCAGCAGGTCAACCAGTTCCGTTTCAGACTGCTACTCGGGACGATTTAATCGCGCAGTACAACCGTCAAGCCGAAGCGGTGACCTCGCTCAATGCTTCGGTGACGATGACTCTCACCGCCGGATCAACCTACAGCGGAGTGATTAAGCAGTACCACCAGGTGAGTGGATTCATCCTTGCGGAAAAGCCCGCGAAGATCCGCGTGATTGGGCAAGCGCCCGTCGTCGGCACAAATATTTTCGACATGGAAAGCGATGGGCGGACATTCAACATTTTTATTCCGTCTCAGAATAAGTTCCTTACGGGGCCGGCGAATCTGGAGCGGACTTCGGCAAAGCCCATTGAGAATCTTCGCCCGCAACACCTCACGAGCGCGATTTTCTGGCAGCCCATTCCGGATAGCGCGCCCGTGTTGATGGAAGATGCAAGCGAAGCTGGTGGCCAATATTATGTGCTGACCGTCGTCAGGATCGCAGGCCGGTCCGAAGACGCGCCGTCGGAGGTTTCCCCCAGAACCAAGTGGGAAATAGCGCGCAAAATTTGGTTCGACCGCACGAACCTGAGAATATCCCGCCTTCAAACTTGCGACGCGGATGGGAAGATCGCTTCTGATATTCGTTATACTGGCTGGGATGCGTTTGATTCGGTGAAATATCCTCACCAAATCGCGCTTAGCAGGCCGGCTAATGACTACGCCCTACAAATTGGCATCACGAAGGCGACATTCAACGAACCGCTGCCGGACGATCGGTTTGTGCTGCGAAAGCCGCCAGGAGCGGAACTTGTGAACGTCGGCGAAAGTTCCCCGGAAACCCCGGCTGGATCTTCAGGAGGAAAGAGGCAGTGATCGGGCACATGATCTTGCGGAGTGCCCTGCACCGGCCGGTTCGCACGATCATCACCGTGATCGCCGTCGCGGTGGAAGTCACACTGGTAATTATCGTCGTGGGCCTTACCAGCGGCCTGCTCACCGAGTCCGCCAAGCGCACCGAAGGAATCGGCGCGGATATCATGATCCAGCCTCCATCCGCTTCCATCTTCATGGCCTTCAGCGGGGCTCCGATGCCCATCGCCATCGCCGACAAGTTGCGGCAGCTCGAGTACGTGCAAGCCGTGGCCCCTGTACTTGTGCAATTTAATTCCGTGAATGGCTTCGACTTGGTTTACGGTATCCAGCCCGACACTTTCCGAGCGGTTTCCGGAGGTTTTACCCTTTACTCAGGCACGCTCTTGCGAAACCCGAACGACATACTCGTCGACGACGTCTATGCGCGAGCCAAAAAAGTGAAGGTTGGAGACTCCATCCGAATACTGGAACACGATTTTCATTTAGCGGGCATCGTGGAGCATGGCAAGGGAGCGCGGCTTTTCGTCCAGATGTCCACCCTACAGGAAATGTCGGGTGCGCATGACAAGGCATCGGCGTTCTTCATCAAGTGCGACCGGTCAGATCACACGCCCGCCGTTACGGATGAAATCCGCGGTCTGCTCCCCCGCTACGAGATTCGGCCGCTCAAGGATTTCTTCTCGCAGATGACGTCATCCAACCTTCCCGGCCTGGCCGCTTTTATCAACGTGATGATCGCCATAGCCGTCTCCATCGGATTCCTGGTTACGTTCCTCTCGATGTACACAACCATTATTGAGAGAACTCGCGAGATTGGGGTCCTAAAATCGCTGGGAGCTTCGAAGAGTTACATTGCCGAAACGATTCTTAGCGAGACCACCCTGATGTGCCTGGCAGGCGTTGTCGGCGGAATCGCGCTGAGCTTCCTGGTGCGGTATGTAATTCTGCAAGCTTTCCCTTCGCTTACCATTCTGATTACGCTGAAATGGATTTTACTCGCGGGCATGATTGCAGTTGCCGGGGGTCTACTGGGCGCTTCTTATCCCGCATGGCTCGCCAGCCGCAAGGACCCCGTCGAAGCTCTCGCGTACGAATAGGGCGGATCCTCGTGTTCTGGCAATCCAAAATTCCTGCCGATTTTACTTTCTTACACTTACAGGACTCCGCGCTTGACAAAGGCAGCGGGGTATCATAATTTCGAATCGTTATGAAACTGCTGCGGGCGCATCATAGCCATCACCATCACGTAAAACCGTGCCCGCGGCGGTGTGGCTAGCTGGAACGAAAATAGCTGCACTCATCGGCCCGCTGGCGCGGAATGCGCCCGCGGGCTTTTTGTTTTTCAGGAGAAGAAATGGAACTCGATTTCGAGAAGGAAAATGGGTTGATACCGGCGATCGTGCAGGATCACGCGAATGGCGACGTCTTGATGCTTGGATTCATGAACCGCGAAGCGCTGGCGAAGACGCAGGAAACCGGATTCGTCACCTTCTACAGCCGGTCGCGCAAAAAGCTTTGGACCAAGGGCGAGACCAGCGGGCAGAAACTCCTGCTGCGCGAACTGCGCACCGATTGCGACCAGGATGCGCTGCTGGTGCGCGCGGAGCTGGAAGGCGGCGCGGTGTGCCATGAGGGCTACCGCAGCTGCTTTTTCCGGCGCATCGCGCGTGACGGCGACGCGAACATCGTGGAAGAGCGCGTGATCTCTCCCGACGAACTCTACGGCAAAGGGAAAAAGCAATGAGCCGTTTAAAACTCGGTATCCCCAAGGGAAGTTTGCAGGATTCCACCGTGGAGCTTTTCGGCAAAGCTGGATGGCGAATTTCGGTTAGCTCGCGCAGCTATTATCCCGGCATTGACGATCCGGAGATCGAATGCATGATGGTCCGCGCGCAGGAAATGGCGCGTTACGTGGAAAGCGGCGCGCTGGACGCAGGGTTGACAGGCAAAGATTGGATTCTCGAGACCGGCGCGGAGATCGAGGAAGTCGCCGAACTGGTCTACTCGAAAACTAGCCTGGGACGAGTGCGCTGGGTGCTGGCCGTCGCCGAGGATTCGCCGATGCAAAGCGTGCGCGATCTGGAAGGCAAAGTGATCGCGACAGAAGCTGTGCGGATGACCGAGAAATATCTGGCGAAACACGGTGTGAAAGCGCGCGTCGAATTTTCCTGGGGCGCTACGGAAGTGAAAGTGCCGCAACTCGCCGACGCGATCGTGGAAGTGACGGAGACGGGTTCATCGCTGCGCGCGAATCACCTGCGTGTACTCGATACGTTGCTCGAATCCGCCACCTGGTTCATCGCCAACCGCGGTGCGTGGAAAGATCCCTGGAAACACGAAAAGATCGTGAATATGGCGATGCTTCTCGACGGCGCCATCAAGGCCTACAACCGCGTTGGCCTGATGCTGAACGTCCGGCGCGAGGACCTGGACAAAGCACTCGCGGCGCTGCCGGCGCTGCGCAATCCGACCATCGCGCAATTGAGCGATCCGGGATGGCTCGCGATCAACACGATCGTCGAAGAGAAGACGGTCCGCCAATTGATTCCCAAACTGAAGGCCGCCGGCGCCGAAGGGATCGTCGAGTACCCGTTGAATAAGGTCGTGTACTGATGCGCATTCTGCGGCTTACAGATGCCACGGCGAAGCAAATCCTGGCTTCGCGAAGTGCGAGCAGCAGGGATGCCGCGCGCATTGCCACACGGATTGTCAACGATGTGCGGCGTCGGGGGGATACGGCGCTATTTGCGTGGACAAAGCGGTTCGATAACCTTTCGCTCGATTCAAGAAGCGTCTGGGTGTCGCGTGCGGAATTTTCCGGCGCCCACAAGAAAGTTTCGCGCGAATTTCTCGCCGCCATGGATCACGCGGCACGAAATATTCGCGCCGTGGCGCGCCGCCAGAAACCCCAGGAATGGACGATACAAGTGGAACCCGGTGTACGCGCCGGGCAGCGCGTGCGCGCAATTGATACCATCGGCTGTTATCTTCCGGGCGGACGATTTTCCCTCGTCTCCACGCTGCTGATGACGGTGATTCCTGCGCAGGAGGCGGGCGTGCGCGAAATCGTAGTGACGAGCCCGCAGCCCGGTGCATCGCTCCTGGCAGCGGCAGAGCGGCTCGGCGTGCGTCGCATCGCGAAAATCGGGGGCGCGCAGGCAATTGCCGCGCTTGCCTATGGGACGCGCTCGATTCCGCGCGTGGACAAAATCTTCGGGCCGGGAAATCGCTTCGTGACTGCGGCGAAGCAAATCGTCAGCAGCGATTGCGCGATCGACATGCTGGCAGGACCGACCGAGGCGCTCGTATTCGCCACTCGTGGCAATCCGCGGTTCATCGCCTCGGATCTTATCGCGCAAGCCGAGCATGATCCCGACGCGATTTCGCTGTTCGTCACCACATCTTCCGAGTTGGCTCGCTCCGTCGCCGGCGAGATCGACCGGCAGCTTGCAGAATTGCCTAAGACGAACCTCGCGTCACGGTCTCTGGCGAAGAATGGCGCTGTGCTAATTGCGACGAATCTCGCGGCCGCCGCGGAATTCGTGAACCGCTTCGCCCCTGAGCACTTGAGTCTGCCGGAGGGGACGAATGGCTTGCTCGCGAAGATCGACTCGGCCGGAAGCATTTTCCTTGGCGACTGGAGCGCGCAATCTTTCGGCGATTATGCGAGCGGAACGAACCACGTCCTGCCGACTGGAGGTGCGGCGCGCAGCCGTGGCGGCCTTTCGGTTTCGGATTTCGTGAAGTGCATTAGCGTGCAGGAAGTATCGCGCGGTGGTGTAGCGCGCCTCGCGCCAGTGGTCGCCGAATTCGCGCGAGCGGAAGGCCTGGAAGCACATGGCCGCTCCGTCGAGGTGCGCAAGTGACGCGGCCGATACCGGTGCGGCGCGCTGTGGAGCGAATGCGGCCTTATCATCCTCCGCTCGAAGGCCGCATCGACAAGCTGCGCCTGGATTTCAACGAAAATCCGATTGGCTGCTCGCCGGCCGTCCGGCGCGCGCTGGCAAAGCTTAGCGCCGCCTCAATTTCAGCATATCCCGAGCAGGAAACAGTGCGGCGAAAGGCGGCGAAGCATTTCGGCGTTCGACCCGAGGAACTTCTGCTCACAAATGGCACGGACGAGGCGTTAAGCCTGGTGGTAAACACGTTCGTTGAGCCAAAGGACGATGCTTTGCTCGTCGAGCCAACCTACGCGATGTACCGGTTCTATTCCGAATTGGCTGGAGCAAGAATCGTCGCTCCGCGATACGACGAGGCAATGTGTTTCCCGTGGAACAATGTGTTACGAGCGCTGCAAGCCGGGCCGCGAGTTTTCTTTCTGCCCAATCCGAATAGTCCTACTGGCAATCTGCTTATCGCCTGAAAGAGTTGCGGCGAATACTGAAGGCCGCGACGCGCACGATGGTGGTGATCGACGAGGCATACTTTGAGTTTTCTGGCGTAACCGTCGATTCCCTGGATCAGCCGCCACAAAAACTTGATCGTCACGCGAACCTTCTCCAAGGCAGCGGGCCTTGCCGGATTGCGGCTGGGCTGCATTTTTGTCCATCGTGAATTAGCCGCGGTGATGCGCAAAGCACAATCGCCGTATCCGGTGAGTGCGGCCGCGCTCGTGGCTGGGGAAGCGGCGATGCAGCGATCGGGCGTTCATCGCGCGAACCGTCCATGAAGTTCGTCGCGGCAGAGAAGCGCTTGAGCGGGGCCTCGGCCGCCTTGGCGTGCGCTGCTTCCCGAGCGGCGGCAATTTCCTGCTCGTGTATTTCGGCCCGCGGGCCAAGGAAATTGTTGGAGCCTTGACGCGCAAAGGAACGCTGGTGCGCGATCGCTCCAGCGATTTTAGCGGTGAAGGCTACGTCCGCATTACGCTCGGGACGCTCGAGCAGACGCGGCGTCTTCTGCGCGAACTGGAGTCCATCCTATGAGAAAGGCGAATCTGCACAGGAAGACAAAGGAAACGGATATTCGCCTGCGCCTGAATCTCGATGGGCGCGGCAAGTCGCACATCAGCACCGGCGTCCGCTTTTTCGATCACATGCTCGAGCAGATTGCGCGGCACGGCGCGCTGGATATGGAACTCACCGCGCGCGGCGATCTCGATGTGGATCAGCACCACACCGTCGAAGACGTGGGAATCGCGCTCGGGGAAGGCGTCAAGAAGGCGCTCGGTTCGAAGCGCGGAATTCTGCGCGCGGGATATTTCCTGATGCCGATGGACGATTGCCTCGCGGCCGCGGCGCTCGACTTTTCCGGCCGCGCGTTTTGCGTGTGCAGTTTCAAAATCTCGGCGACCCGCGTAGGCGATTTTCAAACAGAGCTGATGGAGGATTTCTTCCGCGCCTTCGCCCAGTCTGCTTCGGCGAACGTGCATCTGAAGCTGGTCTACGGGCGGTCGTCGCATCATCAGGTGGAGGCTATCTTTAAGGCGTTTGCGAAAGCGCTGCGTTTTGCCATTACCCGCGATAAGCAGCTGAGGCGCGTTCTGCCGTCGACTAAAGGCGTGCTATGAAAGTTGCGATCGTCGATTACGGGGCGGGAAATCTGCCATCGGTGGAACGCGCGCTACGAAACCTTGGCGCAGAAACCGAGCGCGCCACCGAACCCGCGCAGGTCGCTGCAGCAAAAGCGATTGTGCTGCCGGGTGTCGGGCATTTCTCGGCCTTTGTAAACGGACTGCGCGAACGCAATCTCACGTCTTCGTTGCGTGAAGCGTACGAATCCGGCGTGCCGATGCTCGGAATCTGCCTCGGATTGCAGGCGATGTTCGCGTCGAGCGAGGAAGCACCGGGCGCGCCGGGTCTCGGCTTTTTTCCGGAGGAAGTCCGCGCTCTGCCGACGAACGTCAAGTCTCCGCACATCGGTTGGAATCAGTTGCGCCGCACCCAAACCAGCGTGTTACTTCGAGGCATTCCGGAGGACGCCTACTTCTATTTCGCGCATTCCTATGCGGCGCCGGCCGCGGCTGAATCCACGGTTGCGGCGTGCGATCACGGCTTCCCATTCGCGGCTGTCATCGAGCGACGACGGCTGGCCGCCGTGCAGTTTCATCCAGAGAAATCCGGTGAGACCGGCGCCCGCGTGCTGCGCAATTTTCTGGAGTCCGCGCAATGACGCTCGCTCGCAGAATCATTCCTTGTCTCGATGTGGATGCGGGCCGCGTGGTAAAGGGGATCGAGTTCGAGGGTTTGCGCGACATGGGCGATCCGGCCGAGCTCGGCGCTCGCTACAATCGAGAAGGCGCGGACGAACTTGTCGTGCTGGACATCAGCGCGTCTGTTCAGGGGCGCGCAACTTTTCTCGAAACAATTCGCCGCGTAGCGGACCAGTTGAATATCCCACTCACTGCCGGAGGCGGCATCCGCAAAATGGAGGACGGCCGCGCGGTGCTTGCGCGCGGGTGCGGATAAAGTGACGGTGAACACGGCCGCAGTCGAGCGGCCTGAATTGCTTTCGGAGCTGGCGCAACAATTCGGCGCGCAGGCGGTGGTTCTCTCGATGGACGTCAAGCGCAAGGGCGATTCGTGGGAACCTTACACGCGCGGTGGCCGCGATGCGACGGGGCTCGATGCCGCGGCTTGGGCTGCCGAAGCTGTCTCGCGTGGCGCGGGTGAAATTTTGCTGACCTCAATCGACCGCGATGGCACCTGCAGCGGGTTCGATTGTGAACTTACTGCGAAAATTGCGTCGACTGTTTCGGTGCCGGTAATCGCTTCCGGCGGAGCCAATACATTCGACGATTTTCTTGCAGTGTTCGACCGAGGCAGCGCGGATGCAGCCTTGGCCGCTTCGATTTTCCACAACGAGACTCACTCCATCGCCAAGCTGAAGCAATATTCTGGGGGCGCGCGGGTGCCGGTTCGTCTCAGCCGTTGAAATAAATCATCCGATGATCATTCCCTGCATCGATCTTCAAGGCGGCAAGGCCGTGCAGTTAATCAGAGGGCGCCGGCGGGCGCTCGCCGTGGACGATGTTCTAGGCTTGCTCGAACGATTCCGCGATTATCCCATCTTGCACGTAATCGACCTCGACGCCGCCATGCGAAAGGGTTCCAACGGTCGTTGGATCAAGCTGCTTTGCCGCCGTGCAAAGGTGAAGGTACGCGTTGGCGGCGGCATCCGCACCGCCAGCGCGCGCGGCAAAGATACTCTCGTGGGGCGCGGAGAAAGTCATCATCGGCAGCGCGGCTTTCCGAGATGGCAAAGTTGACCGCGATTTCTTGAAAGCGATGGTCTCGCGCGTCGGGCGCAAGCGCGTGATGATCGCGCTCGATACCGAAGGGGGGCAAATCGTCGTGCGTGGCTGGCGCGAGCGCCTGAGGCTGAAGCCGAGCGAAGTGATTCCGGAGCTGGAATCTTTCTGCTCCGAGTTTCTTTCCACATTTGTCGATAATGAAGGAACCATGAAGGGCACGGACCTCCAGTGGTTTCGAAAACTTCGCGCTGCAACGTCGCCTGCCCATCACCGCAGCGGGAGGAATTCGCAGCATGCGCGAGGTGCACGCTCTGGAAAAAGCCGGCATAAATGCCGCCGTGGGAATGGCAATTTACACGGGGAAGCTCGCAGGAGAGAAAACGGGCCTTCGGCAGCGATAACACGTTTGCCACCTTCCTTGGATGGCTTGCGAACGCGTCGTGCAGCAGCAGGCACAAACCACCGCAGCGGCCGTCGCGCAACTTCGTCCGCTGGTGTATAGTTTTTTGTGGTGCGGCATCGTGGACGGCCATCATTTTTCGCCTCGGGATAACCTCCCAGTCGCTGCGCGTCGCGCTTCCTAGGACATGAAAACACAATTGCGAGTGATGAAATTTGGCGGCACGTCCGTGGGCGACGCGTCGTGTATCAATCGTGTCGCCCAAATCGTGAAGCACGCGGCGCGCGAATGCCCGATTGTGGTCGTGGTTTCGGCCATGAGCGGCGTTACCAATCGGCTGATCCAGGCGGCGAACCGTTCCGAAGCTGGCGACCGTGAGCATTCCCACGCGATTTTCGCGGAGCTCCGCAAGCAGCACGCGACAGCCCTGGAAACGCTTGTTCGCGATAAGGAAAAGCGCCTTCGACTGGCGAGTTGCCTCGAAAAACTTTTCAGCGAGGGCGAGGAGCTTTGCAAAGGCACGGCCTTGCTTCGCGAACTTACTCCGCGCACGCTCGATTCCGTATCGAGTTTGGGCGAGCGCCTTTCGGCGCCGATGGTCGCGGCGGCCCTCTCCGAGCACGGACGTGCCAAGCGAGGCCGTGGACTCCACGGAGCTGATCGTCACCGATTCCTATCATGGCGGCGCCGATCCGCTGATGGATCGCACGCACGCGCGGTCGAAGGCGCGCCTGCGGCCGCTGCTCGATAACGGAATTGTTCCGGTGGTGACAGGTTTTATCGGCGCCACTGATAACGGCGTTCTCACCACGCTCGGGCGCGGCGGATCGGATTACTCCGCCACGATTCTGGGTGCAGCGCTCAGCGCCGACGAGGTAATCATCTGGACCGACGTGAATGGCGTGCTCACCGCCGATCCGCGCCTCGTCCCCGAAGCGCGCACCATTCCCGAAATTTCCTATCTCGAAGCGTCCGAGCTCGCCTATTTTGGCGCGAAGGTGCTTCATCCGAAGACGCTGCGGGCCGTGGCGCAGGCGGGCATTCCCGTTTGGATTCGAAACAGCTTTCGCGCCCGAGCAGACCGGCACGAAGATCACTCCCCGAGGCCGCAGCAACGGCGGCGGCGTGAAAGCGCTCACGGCCATTCGCGACGTGGCGCTGATCACCGTCGGCGGCCCGGGAATCGTCGGCGTGCCGGACGTGGTGGGCCGTACATTCTCCACCACCGCTGAAGTGCACGCGAGCATCTTGCTGATTTCGCAGTCATCGTCGCAAAACGATATCTGCTTGATCGTCGCCGCCTCCGACGCCAAGCGAACCGTCGAGGCTCTCCGCAATGAATTTGCGCAGGATGTGGCGCACGAAAAAGTGGAACACATCACCATGGATCCAAGTATCGCAATCGTAGCCGTCGTGGGCGAAAACATGCGGGGCACCCCGGGCGTCGCCGGGCGCACCTTCAATGCCGTGGGACGCGAGAACGTCAACATCATCGCCATCGCCCAGGGATCGTCCGAGAGCAACATCTCTTTCGTCGTCTCCGAGAAAGACATGAAAGTCGCGCTTCAGGCGACCCATCGTGAGTTCAATCTCAGCGCGTCGGTTCCTCTCGAATCGGAAGTAAAGGTTTCCTGATATGACAGAAAAGACCGCTCGCGCGCAGGAAATCATCACAGAAAAGGCCATGCAGCGCTGCATCGACCCGGCTTGCGGCGCAACATACGACCTGAACGAGCGCGTTTACCTCTGCTCTCGCTGCGGCGGCACCCTCGAGATTCGTTGCAGCGTGGCCGAAATTGGCGACGCCGCCGCTTTGCGCAAGCGATGGTCGGCTCGTGCGGCCTCGCGCGATCCCCGTGACGCCAGCGGCGTGTGGCGCTATCGCGAGCTTCTTCCCTTTGATGACGCCGCCCCTTTCGTCACTCTCTTCGAGGGCAATACGCCGCTGTATCACGGCCCTCGTTCCGCTCGTTACTGTGGATTGGACGACCTGCGCCTCAAACATCAGGGTTGCAATCCAACCGGCTCCTTCAAGGACACCGGAATGACCACCGCCGTCACGCAGGCTCTCGTTCTCGGCGCACAAACAGTCGTCTGCGCCAGCACGGGAAATACTTCCGCCAGCCTCGCCGCGTATGCGGCGCGCGCTGGATTGCGAGCCGCGGTCCTGCTCCCGCGCGGGCAAATTTCTTCCGGAAAGCTCGCACAGAGCCTCGACTACGGCGCCCTGGTGTTCGAAATCGAAGGGAATTTTGACGATTGCATGCGGCTGATTCAGGAATTGGGCCGACGATCCGTCCATCTACGTCGCGAATTCGATAAACCCGTTTCGCATCGAGGGGCAAAAAACGGTCGCCTTCGAGCTCATGGAGCAGTGTGCCTGGCAGGTCCCTGACCACGTCGTCGTTCCCGGTGGCAACATGGGAAACAGCACCGCGATCGGGAAGGGCTTTCAGGAATTGCTCGACCTGGGTCTGATTCGTCGCCTTCCAAAACTCAGCGCGGTTCAGGCGGAAGGCGCGGCTCCCGTCGCACACTTGTTTGCCCAGCTGAACGCCCGCCAATTAACCGGCGGAGCGCCTCTGCCTGATGCCATGGAGACGGTCGAAAATCCGCGCACGTTGGCGACGGCCATCAAAATCGGCGCGCCTGTTTCGTGGAAGAAGGCCCTTCGCGCCGTCTTGCGCTCGGGCGGGAAGGTCATCGCGGTTAGCGAACAGGAAATCGCCGACGCCAAAGCCATGGTCGGCCGCGATGGAATCGGTTGCGAACCCGGATCGGCCACCACGGTCGCTGGGATCAAGAAACTCGTTGCTGCGAAACATATCCGCAGCGACGATTCCGTGGTCGCGGTGCTGACCGGAAACATGCTCAAGGACCCCAGCTACGTGAGCCATTATCACAGCGGAACGCTCATTCTAGACTCGCCGGGTGGCCCCCCGCAGCGCATTGTGGGTTCGTTCCAAAACGCCCCCAAAACGGTAGCCGCCACAAAAGCCGCGATTCTCGCGGCGTTAGCGCAAGCCGGCAAGGAAGGCAGCTTGTCGTGACGGACGCCTCGCGCACTTGAGCCCGTTTTCACGATGATTCTATGACTTCTGCCAGACAACCTTCATTCGAGGTGCGCGTTCCTGCCTCGACCGCCAACATGGGCGCCGGCCTCGATTGCCTGGGCCTTGCTCTCGAAATGTACCTCAGCGTTCGTGCCACCGTCCTGTCGAAACCCGGCTCGCGCACACAGGCTCGAAGCCGTGGCGTGCGCGGCACTTCCGACCTTCCCCGCGACCCCGATGAAAATCTCATCTTTCGCGCCATGCGCCATACCGCTGAACGCGAAGGCTTCGTTTTGCCTCGCGTCCGCCTTGCCGTTCAAAACGAAATACCGGTTGCGGGAGGGCTCGGCAGCAGCGCGGCCGCAACGGTAGCGGGCGTGGCGCTTGGCTTTGCCGTCGTCGGGCGTCAAGTGCCAAAAGATGTGGCGTTGCGTTATGCCACCGAGATGGAGGGGCATCCGGATAACGTCGCGGCGGCTCTTCTCGGCGGCTTGGTCGTCACCTTCACTCGCAGTGATGGCACCGCCTCTGCCGTTCGCAGGCACTGGCCTAAAGTGATCCGGCTGATCGTCGTCACTCCGAATATGAAGCTGGAAACGAAAAAATCGCGTGCCGTGCTGCCCGTCAACGTCTCTCGAGCGGATGCGGTGCACAACCTGCAGCGGTCCGCCCTGTTTGTAGCGGCGCTCGAAGATCGTCGCTATGACCTTCTTTGGGATGCCATGCAGGATCGCCTGCATCAAATCCCGCGCCAATCCTTGATTCCGGGTCTCGCGGAGGCGTTGGCCCTTCCCCGCATGCCGGGTTTGCTGGGTGTTGCCCTAAGCGGAGCGGGTCCCAGCGTTATAGCGCTCGCCACGGGCCGGCATGACGAGATCGGAAAAGCCGTCGCTCAGTGCTTTGAGCGGCACGATCTCGCGCCGGTAATTCGAAATATGGAGGCCGCTCAGGAGGGACTGTTGTCCACGCAGAAGTATATTTCTTGGAAGTGACTGCGCCTCAGGCGCGGTCATGCGCGTAAGTCGAGGCAGTCGGTAAGCTACAGCCAAGAGTGGCGGTGCCATCAGAAAACTGAGTCACTGCCGAGAATTTAGTTCTGGATTCTACGACGGAAGTATCCAAACCAGCCGCTCGCTAGCACAATCGATATCCCTGCGGCAGTCAGCACCAGGCTGTCAGGCTCTGGCGTCGCCACCGGTGGTGTGTTCGGAGGAGCGGGTGGTGTGTTCGGAGGAGCGGGTGGTGTGTTCGGAGGAGCGGGTGGTGTGTTCGGAGGAGCGGGCGGTGCGGTCGGAGGAGTGGGCGGTGTGGTCGGAGGAGTTACCAGGTTGTGGGATGCAGGCCCTCCGCCTACGATCGGGAAACTCGGAGGCGTAAATGTACCTCCGCCAGAACCGGGACTTGAAGCCAGCGACGAAAAAGCGGGAAATGGCAGGGCCATCGGCAACGCGATCGGCCGCGCAGCCGCTAGGTCGGGCAGAGGCACTGGATCGAGTGTCATGTCAAGCGGCTGCCTCGCCGCCATGGGAACCTCGGCCGTCGCCGACAGCCGATTTCCGCAGCGGGTCCTCGCTACATTTTTGCCGTCGGTAATGACAGTCTCGCCCTTCAAAAGCCTTAGTTTCTTGTTAGTCCAATAGATGTGGTTGTTCAACCGGTAGGAGACGTACATCTCCTCGTCACTCGCCAGCCGTACAACATGAGTCTGGCTCACATCGAAACCGGCGTAGTGCGCGGCGGCGATTGGATCGTGTTCCAACGCGCTGCGCAACTCCTCGGCACTTTCCACTCCTCCCGGAATCACCGAATAGGGAAAGAGGGTTCGATCACCTGTTACCGGGTCAAAATGGGAATCAGGGACGTCCGCTGGAGGAGAGGTGCTGGAAAAGTTCGCCGCGTTTGCTGCTCGCGCCCGTTCTTGCCTCGCGCCAGTTCGTTCGGTGACAACCGCACCCCAAAATGTCACCGAAAAGAGACATATGAGTGCAACTAAGTAAATCCAACCGAAAACATTCCCCCGTCTAATCAAACGATATCCCCGATTCCGCTACAAATGGCCCATCTGCCGCCCTCAGCCAACATAAACTCGCTGTCTTGGATCGAGCAATTCCTGTGCCAGGAATGGCGAATTGATTTCGTTAGGCCAATGCCGCGTCTTTTCTTCGCGTCTCGGGCTGGGAGGGCCTTCTTTGAATGTGTGGAGGCGGACTATTCTCCGTTTTTGCGGAAAACGTATTCGCCGTTTTGGAGTTTATCAAAAGAACAGTACTAAAGTTCTGACCCTGCTTCGGATTTAGCCGGCACATTTTCAAAGACAAGTGAATTCTGGCCGTTTGCGAGGCGCGCTCTAGGGGCAGTGCCAAAGGCATCTCTACTACTCGATCACCAAGCGCAGAAACTTTTTCTTGCCGGCACGCACAAGATACTCTCCAGACTTGGAGAGGTCAATCTCACGTTTCACGTCATCCACGCGCACGCCGTCAATTTCGACGCCGCCCTGCTTGATAAGCCTTTCCGCCTCGCTGCGCGACGGTGCGAGTGTCAATTCCACTAGTAATGCTGACAAACGCTTTGGCGTGCCTTGTGCAATCGCATGCCGCGGCGCTTCGTCAGGGGCCAGGCGCTCGCGGAAGACCCGGCGAAATTCATCGGACGCTCGCTTTGCAGCTTCCTCGCCCTGAAAGCCGGCGATCACCGCGTGCGCGAGTTGCATCTTCGCCTCCATCGGGTGAAGGACGCCCGTGCGCACCTCTTCCCGCAAGCGCACGATCACCGGCGAAGGGAAATCCGTCAGCAGTTCGTAATACGACCACATCAGCTCGTCCGAAATAGACATCAACTTGCCGAACATTTCTCGCGGAGCTTCGGTAATTCCCACATAGTTCCCCAAACTCTTGGACATTTTGCGCTCGCCATCCAGCCCCACCAAAATCGGCATGGTCAGCACGGCTTGCGACGCCTGGCCGTATTCGCGCTGTATTTCGCGGTGCACCAACAGGTTGAATTTCTGCTCGGTGGCTCCCAGCTCCACGTCCGATTTCAGCGCTACCGCATCGTAGGCCGTCAGCAACGGGTACAGCAATTCGTGGACGGAGATCGGCTGGTTTTTTTCCAGGCGCGAACGAAAATCCTCACGCTCGAGCATCCTCGCCAGCCGGTAGTGGCCGCACAGCCGCACCGTATCGTAGCTCGTCATTTTGGCGAGCCATTCGCTATTAAAGCGGACCTCCGTCTTTTCGCGATCGAGGATTTTGTACACCTGATCGAGATAGGTTTTCGCGTTTGCATCCACCTGCTCTCGCGTCAGCGGCGGACGCGTTTCCGATTGTCCCGTCGGGTCGCCGATCATCGCCGAGAAATCACCGATCAGGAAGATTGCCGTGTGGCCCATGTCCTGAAAATGCTTCAGCTTCCGCAGAACCACCGTATGGCCCAGATGAATGTCGGGCGCCGTCGGGTCCACGCCGAGATATACGCGCAGCGGTTTGCCGGATTTACTGGATTGGTCGAGCTTCGCCTTCAGCTCTTCTTCGCGAATGATCTCCGCCGCGCCCTTTTTCAGGTACGCAAGCTGTTCTTCAACCGGCTTGAATTTTGCGGACACTCCTAATTCCTCCCGAGCTCCTTTGCGTCGTTCGCCAAAACACGGCGGCCTACGATGTGGCATCGCCCTTCGAGCACCATGCGCACGGCCTCGGTATAGATACGGTGCTCTTCCCGCAGGATGCGTTCGGCGAGCGTTGCGGGCGTGTCACGGTCTTCCACAGGCACAACCGCCTGCAAAATGATCGGTCCTGCGTCCAGGCTTTCGTCTACGAAGTGCACTGTGCAACCCGAAAATTTCACGCCATGTTCGAGCGCTTGTCTCTGAGGTTCGAGTCCTGGGAACGCCGGAAGCAAAGAAGGATGAATATTCAGGATCCGATTGCGAAATTCCGCCACGAAAAAAGGAGAGAGCAGCCGCATGTATCCGGCGAGGCAGACGAGCTCCACGTCTTTCTCGCGGAGCGCCGCTGCAACCAGCCTGTCGTATGTCTCCCGCTCCAGCCCTTTTGACGCAATCACCCGCGCTTCGATTCCCAGCGCGTGCGCCTTCTCAATTCCCGGAGCATCTTCGCGATTGCTCACCGCGATTACGATTTCGGCGTTGGGAATGCGTCCCGCCCTGGCGCTTGCCGTCAGCGCCTCGAAATTCGATCCGCGTCCCGAGAGCAGAACGCCAATGCGCTTTTTCATGAGGCAGCGAAATTAGCACAGTTCCGGCAGTCGTCAAACGGCCTCGCCACCCTCGAGTTTGCTTGGATAATACGAAGCGATTTGGAAAGGCTCGATTCCTCGAAGGAGGGGGGCGGCCGGTGGGGGGACCGGCCGCTCGGGGCATTGTGTTGAAGGTGCAGGAACTCGGCGCCGGGGGGTGGCTCCGAATTCTTAACCATTTTGCCGGTGAACCCAGCGGCGGTCGATGGGCCGCTCGGTTTAATTCGACCCGTACTAACGTACCGCCTCTTCGAATTCGCGGCATCTTCGCCGCCTGACCATTGGCGCAAGGCCCATCAAAAGTCCACAGCACCTCGCCCTTGCGCTGGCGTTTCCTTGTACTAAGATGGACGCGTGAAAAACGCAACCGAGATCGGCGCTGCGGGCGGTTTTCGTGGAGGCTCATGGAAGCTGCGCCTTGTCGCCTGCGGTCCTCCTTGCGTCGGAGATTTCCGCGGCGCCAGGCGCGACGTCCCAGACGATTCGGTTTCTAATCGACACCAGAGCCGAGTAGAACCTGGTGTAACTTACAGAAAACAAAGGGGCAGGGGTGAGGCTACTCGACATAATTCGGAGCAGCCAGCTTCTTTCTCGATTCGCGAGTCTCGGCGCCGGCCGGCCGCATCGCACACCTTCACTGGAGGGACTACATGAAATTGAACGAGTACACGACGCTGGGACGTACCGGGTTGCGCATTAGCCCCCTCTGCCTCGGTGCCATGGGTTTCGGGACAGGCTGGGGATGGGGCGCCGATGAAAAAGTTTCATTCGAAATGATGAATCTCTATCTCGAAGGTGGCGGCAATTTTATCGACACCGCCGATGGCTACCAGATGGGCCAGAGCGAGGAGATCGTCGGGAAATATGTCGCGGAGCGCAAACTCCGCGACCGCGCAGTCATCGCCACGAAGTTCACATTCGGCGTGGAGCAGGGCAATCCCAACGCGGGCGGCAACAGCCGCAAGAATATTTATCGCGCCCTCGAAAGCTCGCTCCGCCGCCTCAAAACGGACTTCATTGACCTCTATTATTTGCACTCGTGGGATTTGATCACTCCGGTCGAGGAAGTGATTTCGACGCTCACCGATCTGGTCCGGGAAGGAAAAATCCGCTACATCGGCCTCTCCGACACGCCCGCGTGGTATTTCAGTCGCGCGCAAACCCTGGCCGAAAAAGGAGGGCTCGAGCGCGTCGCGACTTTGCAACTCGAGTATTCGCTCGCCGAACGCAATATCGAGCGCGAGCACATCCCCGCCGCGCAGGAACTCGGCATCGGTCTCTGCCCGTGGAGTCCGCTCGCGGGTGGTCTCCTCAGCGGAAAGTACAAAAGAGAAGGAAGCGGCGGCAAAGGCGAGGGGCGCCTGACGATGCCGAATCCTATCTTCAATAAATTTACGGAGCACAATTGGCGCGTCCTCGATGTGCTTCTTGAAGTCGCGAAACAAGTCGGCAAAAGTCCCGCGCAGGTTGCGCTGAACTGGCTCGCCACACAGCCGGGAGTCACCTCAATCATTCTCGGCGCGACGAAAACGGCACAGCTCGCAGACAATCTTGGCTCACTCGACTTCAAGATTCCCGCGGAGTTGCGCAAGCGGCTGGACGAAGTCGGCGCGCCCGAACCCGTTCACCCGTACAACTTCTACGAGCCTTCCATGCAGAGCCGAGTCAGCGGCGGCGTCACCGTGCGGGAGTGGAGACGCGGATACGTCTACGAGGGTGCGCTCGCTCCGCCAACGGAAAAGAAAGCCAGCGCCAGCTAGCGCACTGGCCGACGAGGCTTCGATTGTTAGCGGCGGTCGAGGGCCGGGTGGCGAACATCTCGCCCGGCCACGAAGTAAATCACGTCCTCGGCGATATTGGTGGCGTGATCGCCGATACGTTCCAGGTTCTTCGCCACGAGGATTAGCTCGAACGCGGAGAAGACTACCGAGGAGTCCTCCATCATGTAAGTGAGCAGTTCGCGGAAAATTTGATCGCGCAAACGGTCGACTTGATCGTCGCGCTGCAGAACGCTGCGGGCTAGATCCTGGTCGCCGCGGACGACGGCGTTGAGGCTGTCGCGGACCATCCCCTCTGCAAGCTCGCTCATTCGCGGCAAATCCACGTAGGGTTTCACTTGCGCATGGCGCATCACGCGCATGGCTGATTGCGCGATGTTTACGGCTTGGTCGCCGATGCGCTCGAGGTCGCCGTTGATCCGCGAAACGGCCAGTAGAAAGCGCAAATCAGCCGCCATGGGCGCCTGCAAAGCGAGCAGGCGCTGAACGCGCTCGTCGATTTCGATCTGCATCTCGTTGATCGCGTCTTCTTCGGAGAGGACTGCCTCCGCAAGTTGCTCGTCCGCGTCCAGCACGGCGTGGACGGACTGATGGACAGCACGCTCGGAAAGACTGCCCATCCACAGCAGCCGCTGCTTCAGTTCTTCAAGATCGTGTTCCCAATGGCGTTCCATAGCTACTCAGCACCTTTCATGCAGCGCAAACAAAAGATTCCACGGATTCATCCGAAGCTTACCCAAAGCGGCCGGTGATGTACGCCTCGGTGCGTGGATCCTGGGGAGTCGTAAATAGTTTCGGCGTTTCCGAATGCTCGATAAGTTTTCCATCGAGCATGAACGCGGTGAAATCGCTGGCCCGCGCGGCCTGCTGCATGTTGTGAGTGACGATGGCCAGCGTACAGCTATCCTTCAGTTGAAACATCAGCTCTTCGATCTTGGCGGTGGTTACAGGATCCAGCGCCGAGCAAGGCTCGTCGAGGAGTAAAACTTCCGGATCAACGGCCAGCGCGCGCGCGATGCAGAGCCGCTGCTGCTGGCCGCCGGAAAGTGCGAATGCCGATTTGTGGAGGTAGTCTTTCACCTCGTCCCAGAGCGCCGCTCGCCGCAAGCTGTGCTCAACGAGATCGCGAAGACTTCCTTGGTAACCGTTAATGCGCAGCCCGTACGCGACATTCTCAAAAATCGATTTCGGAAAGGGATTGGGACGCTGGAAAACCATACCCACACGCCGGCGCAACTTCACCACATCCATCTGGCGAATATCCTGCCCGTCGAGAAGAATTTCGCCGGAGTAGCGGCTGTGGCGAATCGTATCGTTCATGCGATTCAGGGTCCGCAAGAAAGTGGATTTGCCGCAGCCAGACGGCCCGATCAGCGCGGTGACTTTGTTGGCGGGAATTTTCAGATTGACGCCGAATACCGCCTGCTTTGCGCCGTAGAAGAAATCGAGATTGGAGATTTGAAAGCGCACGCGCTCCTCCTTCGTTGATGCGGTGGAAGAGTGATCCGTCACGCGCACTTGAGGCGTGAGGCGTGCATTATGTCCTTGTGCGGCAGAAGCCATATCATGCACTCCTGGAAGCTCCGCCGTGGCTAACGGCCAGGCGCGTACCGACGTTTGCAAGCAGCACGATACCCAAGAGCACCAGTCCGGCGGCCCATGCCTGGCGGTGCCAATCCTCGTACGGAGCAATCGCGTAGGTATAGATCATCATGGGCAGAGAGGCAATGGGCTGGTTCAAGCCGGGACTCCAGTACTGATTGCCAAAAGCGGTGAAAATGAGGGGCGCAGTTTCGCCCGCCACGCGGGCGAGTGCCAGCAACATGCCCGTGACGATACCGCCGCGCGCCGCCGGGAGGACCACCGTCGCGATCGTTTTCCATTTGCTCGCACCGAGCGCCATCGCTCCCTCGCGCAAAGTTCCCGGAACCGAGCGCAAGAACTCTTCGGTGCTGCGCACGGTGATGGGAATGACCATGAAGCCCAGGGCGACGCCGCCGGCAAGCGTCGAGAAATGCCGCATCGGGACCACTACCAGCGAATACGCAAAGATGCCCATGACGATCGAGGGCACGCCGTTCAGAAGGTCGGTGGTATAGCGGACCACGAACGAAAACGTCCTGCCGCCGAATTCCGCCAAATATACGCCGGCCAACAACCCTACCGGCAAGCCCATCAGGGCGGCGAGGAGCAAAAGTTTCAAGCTGCCCACGATGGCATTGGCCATTCCCCCCCCCGTCTCGCCAACGGGCTTGGGGAGCTGAGTGAAGAAAGCCCAGTTCAGCGATTTTCCGCCGTTGTAGACGAGGTAGCCAAGAATGAGAAACAGAACGGAAACGACGGAGAAAGCAGCGACGCCCGTGAGTGTAAGCATCAGGGCATTCAACGATTTTCGCCAGAGCAGGCGTGCGCGGCTCACGGGTGCCCTCCCCCCGCTCCGTGGCCAGGATGAGAAGCCGCGCGAAGCCATTCAAGATCAGCGTAATTAGGAACAGCACGAGGCCGAGCTCAATCAGCGAGCTCAGATAGAGCTTGCCAGTGGCCTCCGTGAATTCATTGGCAATCACGGCGGCGATGGTGTAGCCGGGGGCGAAGAGCGACGCAGCGATCTTGGGATCATTTCCGATCACCATGGTGACCGCCATGGTTTCGCCGACGGCACGAGCCAACGCCAGGAACACCGAGCCGGTGATGCCGGTGCGAGCCCACGGAACCACTACTTTCCAAGTCGATTCCCAGCGAGTGGCGCCAAGCGCCAAGGCCGCTTCCCGCTGGTCGCGCGGAACGGTGAGCAGGACTTCCCGCGATACGGAAATGATAAAAGGCACCACCATGATGGCCAGGACAATCCCGGCGGTCAAAAATCCCACACCATAGTTCTGTCCTTGAAACAGCGGCAGAAATCCGAGGGTATGTTTCACCGCCGGACCGATCGTCGTCCGCATCAAGGGCACGACGACGAAAATTCCTAACATCCCGAAGATCACGCTGGGAACGGCCGCGAGCAGATCAATGAGAAACGAGATGGTGTCCGAGATGCTGCGCGGAGCAAGTTCGGAAAGAAAAACCGCCGCCGCCAAGCCCAGAGGCAGGGCGATCAGGAGAGATACAGCCGAAGTGACCAGAGTGCCATAAATGAACGGCGCTGCTCCAAAGTGTTCGAATACCGGATCCCAAGTGCGCGAGACCCAAAAGTGCCAGCCGAACGCATGGCGGGAGGAAGCCGACTGGAGCCAAAGTTGATAGACGAGAAGCGAGGTGATGAGGATGATGGAGAAGGCAAAAATCAGGGTGACCAGGTGAGCGACCTCGTCGCCTAGAGCGAGCCGGCGCAAAAGAGCGCGCCCCGTCCAAGGAGACGGCGCGCGCCCAATCGCACTTGCATCGGAAGTCATCCCTACTTGATCTCAGCGAGATGCTTCATTTCGATGCCCACAACGGCCTTGGGAAGACGGGCATAGTTGAGAGATTCGACCGAGCCCTGGCCGGTTGTCAACATCCAATCGAGAAAAGCCTTTATCGCGTCCCGCTTGGCTGAATCGGAGATGGTTTCAGGAATCAAGAGATAGGTGAAGCTGCAAATGGGGTAGGTCGTTGCTCCGGTGGCGTCGGTGATGGAGATACGGATGTCGCTCTTCATTTTTGCCGCAGCACCAGCCGCCGCCTCGGTAACCGATGCGAGGCTCGCCTTGATGAATTTGCCATCGGCGTTTTGCACGAGTCCGTAGCCCATGTGGTTCTGAATCGCATAAATCAGTTCCACGTATCCGATCGAGTAGGGTGTTTCCTTCACCAAGCCGGAAACGCCTTCGTTGCCCTTCCCGCCGAGACCGACGGGCCAGTTAACTGACGTGTTGCTGCCCACCTTGCTCTTCCATTCCGGGTTGACTTTCGAGAGGTAGTCGGTCCAAACGAAGGTGGTGCCGCTGCCATCGGAACGATGGACCACGACAATGTCATTGGCCGGGAGGTTCACGCCCGGGTTGGTGCTGGCGATCTCACTGTCGTTCCATTTCGTGATTTTGCCCAGATAAATGTCCGAGAGTGCCTTGGCAGTGAACTTCAATTCGCCACTAACGCCCGGGATATTGTAGGTGGGCACTACGGCTCCGAGAACCGTGGGGAACTGAATAATTTTGAAATTGAACTGGCCGAGGAGTTGATCGTTCAGGGGCATATCCGAGGCACCGAAATCCACGGTGCCCGCCTTGAGCTGCTGAATTCCCCCGCCAGAACCGATGGATTGGTAATTGATCTGAACGTTGGGGTGCGCCTGGTGATAGTCGCTGAACCATTTGGAATAAATTGGGTACGGGAAGGTCGCGCCTGCGGCATTGAGGAGCACGGTGCTATCTGGTGGTTGTGCGTACGCCGTGACCGCTAAACCGAGCAGAAGCAACATCGAAAGCAATGCTTTTTTCATGGGTTGGGACTCTCCTCGCGTCATTATCTTTTCCGAGTTGTTACAACCGCGTTACATCGTCGAGAATACGAGATGAAATCGGCTACAGATCCTAAAGGCGGTGGGAAGCGCGGATTGGGGGGACCTCTCCGCGCCTCCCGCGGGGGCGTTACGTGGAGTACTACTTCTTGCGTTGGGTGAGGGCGCAAGAACTTGTGACTACTGAGCACGCGGAATCGCCTCTCAGATTGCTCTGGCCGAAATGTCCGTTGCCACTTGCAGGCTGTCCGCAGGTAAACAAAATGACGGGCCGCGGATCCAAAACTGGTGCGGGAGTATCGGAGCGACCCGTGAATTGCCGATAACCTTGCTATGAAAACTTCATGACTAAGACCTTGCGCGCTCGACGGTGGCTGGAGCCTCGAGGCCCATCTTTCTTGCCCGGCCATGCCGTACTTCGATTCCGCGCACCCAGAAGAGAATGTCCTCCGCGATATTGGTGGCATGGTCGCCAATGCGCTCGAGGTGGCGAGAGGCCAAAACGAATTGAAGATTGGGAGCCGCCTGAGCCGAATCCTCGGAGATACCTGCCAGGAGCGCTTCAAAAAGCCTGTCGCGATATTGATCGACGGTGTCGTCGCTCTCGAGTACTTGGGTGGCCAAATCGACGTTTTCGTAAATCAGCGCGCCCAGGCATTTTGAAACCATGGCGCGGACCGCCGCGGTCATCGGCCCGAGTTCGGCGGGCGCTTGCACTTCCTCCATTGTAGAAAGAGAGATCACGCGCTCGGCCAGATTGACGGCCAGATCGCCCATGCGTTCTAGGTCGTTATTGATTTTGATGGTGGCGACGATCAGACGAATATCCGCTTCGAGCAGGTCTTGCTGGCGCAGCATGCGGATGGCGTGCTCGTCGATGACCATTTCCATTTCGTTGATGCGCGGCTCGGTGAGGAAAACTTCGCTCGCCAGCCGTTCATTTCTACTCAGCACTGCCTCCAGCGCGCGGTTAACGGAACCTTCCACGGTGCGCGCCTGTGAAATCAAATAGTTCATCAAGACGGTCTGGAAAATCCCCTCGGTGCTCGTTTTTGCCATCGTCATCGTGATGTTCTCCCCCGTGATCCGCTCTATGCAGATCACCCCATTACAGGATGGTTTTTGGGCGTTGCACACAGATGAAGCAGAAATGAATGTTTTGCTACGAGGGGAAAGGCTGATTCCCGAGAGAAATGGAGAAGGAAAACTTCGAGCCGTGGCCGATTTCGCTTTCCACCCACAGGCGTCCGCCATGAGCCTCCACGATGTGCTTGGCAATGGACAAGCCGAGGCCCGTACCGCCGGCCTCTCGCGAGCGCGCCGCGTCTACGCGGTAGAAGCGTTCGAAAATTCTCTCCTGGTCCGTCCGAGGAATCCCGATGCCGGTGTCGGCCACAGCGATCACCGCTTCCCGGCCGTTGAGGGCCACGCTCACACGAATACGGCCGGCCTCCGGCGTGTACTGGATGGCATTATCTAGAAGGTTTTGCAGCACTTCGCGCAGCAGGCTGGCATCGCCTCGGACAGCGGGCAGGCCCGACGGAACATCGGTCTCAAATGCAATCTGCTTCCGGCTGGCTTTCAGCAGCGCGGTTTCGGCGCACTGTTCGACCAGCTCCAGTATGTTAACGGGCACAAACTCCACTTCCAGCTTACCGGCTTCAATTCGCGCCAGCTTCAACAGATCGTCCGTCAAACTGGCCAGCCGCGCGGCGTGGTCGCGGATGATTTCAAGGAAGCGCCGGTTATTGCTGGGGTCCTCGAGCGCGCCGGAGAGCAGCGTTTCGGCAAAGCCTTGGATTGCCGTCAGAGGAGTTTTGAATTCGTGAGAAACGTTGGCGACAAAATCCTGGCGCACGCGCTCAAGACGCCGTAATTCTGTAACGTCGTGCAGCACGACCACGGCGCCAGACGGCTGTCCTTCCGTTTGCGGAACATTCGCATGGTTGGCCGGGCGTGTGGCGGAGGCAGAGTCCAAAGCCTGAACGGGCGTGGCGGTCACCGAAAAGCTTCTTTGCTGGACGATTCCCATGGCGATGTCGCTTCGAAGCCCTTCCTCACCGTTCAGAGCCCTACGAATCAGGCCCAGCAGCTCGGAGTTGCGAACGACCTCAATCAGAGGGCGCCCCTCGATAACGCCGGCGTCCAAGCTCAAGATTTCGGAGAAAGCGCGATTGGAAAATACGACTCTCTCGCGCGCGTCCACGACGGCCACGCCCTCGACCATGCTCCGCAGAATCGCGCTGGAACGATTGCGCTCGCCGCTAAGCGAGCGGATGGTGCGGTCCATTGACGCCGCTGTTTCATTGAGCGCACTGGCCAGATCGGCCAGCTCGTCTCGCGGGCGTTCCGCAGGTAGGGGACGAAAGTCGCCCTCTGCAACGCGGCGTGAGAAATCCTTCAGGCGCTCTACGCGCGAGGCAAACATCCGAAAATAAATCAGCGAAATCAGGCCGCCCAAAACGAGGATCACCAGAGAGGCGGCTACGAGCCTCCGCCGCAGTTCGGCCATTGATGTGTGGGCCTCGGCTAGAGGCGCTGCCAGGCGAATCACCAGCGTATCGCCCTGCGCGGTTTGGGAACGGACTGCATCGTAGACAAAATCGCGACCCACCGCCGCGCTGCGGCGAGCGGAATGTCCCTCTCCGGAGGAAAGCGCTTGCTGAACTTCCGGCTGATCCGAACTGCTTCCGGCCGGTTGCGGTTGGCGAGGAGAATCGACCAGCATACGGCCCGTCTGGTCAAAGACGGTGGCGCGCAAGCCACGGGCAGCAACCCAGTCAGCCCAAGCCTGCAGATCCTGGGGATCCTTTGACGCGGGAGGCCTCGCCTTGGCGAGACTCATCAGGGAGGCAAGCTTATCGTCGGCGGAGCGGACGTAATCTCGGCGGAGGAGGCGCGAGGAATAAAAGTTCACCGCGAGCAAAATGGCGAGCAGCAGGCCAAAGTAGATCAGCCCCAACTTCCAGAAAAGCTTAGCTGGCACGGGTTTCGAAAATGTAGCCGGCGCCCCGGATCGTTTTCATATAAGTCGGATGCTGAGGCTCGGTTTCAATCTTCTCGCGCAACCGCCGCACGTACACGTCCACGCTGCGGGGAGTGACAAAGCGCTCGGTTCCCCAAACACCATCCAGCAATTGATCGCGCGTGAAGACCCGGTTCGGACGCGCGGCCAGAAAGTACAGGAGCCGAAACTCCAGCGTGCTCATTGGCACGGGCTTTCCCGAGCGTGTAACGCGATACGCGGCCGGATCAATTTTCAGCATTCCAATCTCGATGGTCTTTTCGGGGGCGGTGGCCGGCTCCGAGCGGCGCAAAAGCGCCTTCACGCGCGCGACGAGTTCTCTGGGGCTGAATGGTTTTGTAACGTAGTCATCCGCGCCCAACTCCAGGCCCACCACGCGATCGGCCTCTTCCCCTTTGGCGGTCAAAATGAGCACAGGCAGACGGTTCAGACTGACATCCTTGCGCACTTCCTTGCAGATTTCGAGGCCGGATAGCTTGGGAAGCATCAAATCGAGCACGAGAAGATCGGGAGGCGACTTGCGGAGTTGAGCAAGCCCGGTGGCTCCGTCCCCGCTCGCCGCGACGTTGAAGCCGTCTTTCTCCAGATTGTATTTCACTAACTCGACGATATCCTTATCGTCTTCGATCAACAGGATTTTCTTCATCGATGTTGTGTGAGGAAGTCATCCACAACATACGGGAAATGGCGTTCGCAACGCAAGCGGGCCGTGACGCGAGGGCGCTCTTTTAACCCTCCATTAACATCTTCTCTAGTGGGAGGTATCCCGCACGTTCCGTAATGGTCCGGTACGCCGCACGGAAGATCAATGAATTGGATCGCACGCCTCATTTTTCACCCAAGCGATGTAGCTTACTGATTTTGTGGGACGTAACCCCGGTACGCCGATCCGGCTTTGGTCGCGGAGACCGCCTTCGAACACTCGCGCCAGATATGCTCAACGCAGTTCGCCCTCAGCCGATATCACCCACAGGAGCGTAGTTCTGTCGCTAGACCCGATTGCCGAATCGGGAATGCAGTGTCCGGTGGTCTAGGGAGAGGGAGGGTAACTTGAGGAACGAGTCCTGGTCGGGTGAGCGCGTAGTCCCTCCCCGAAGGCAACTGGCAATTGTTTGCTCGCTAACAGTCCTCTTGCTTTGTTTTGCTCTGCACGCCGCCGCCCAAGGAAAGGCGGGCGATCTGGCCGGTGACAGCCTCGAAGACCTCATGAATATCAAGGTCACCTCGGTTTCGAAAAATGAACAAACGCTGTCCCGCACTGCGGCCGCCGTCTTCGTCATCACACAGGACGACATCCGCCGTTCCGGCGCGAACGACATCCCCGATCTATTGCGCATGGTGCCGGGAATGGACGTCGCGCAGATTGACGCCAGCACCTGGGCCATCAGCGCGCGCGGATTGAATGGACGTTTTAGCGACGAACTGCTCGTTCTCGTTGACGGCCGCACTGTCTACACACCTACATTCGGCGGAGTTTTTTGGGATGTGCTGGACGTTCCGCTACAGGATATCGACAGAATCGAAGTTATTCGGGGACCTGGCGGTTCCGTTTGGGGCGCGAACGCGGTCAACGGCGTCATCAACATCATCACCAAGAAATCGGGAGATACGCCGGGCGTGATGTTAGAGGCCGGCGGCGGAAACGCCGGACAGGCCTTTGGAACTTTGCAATATGGCGGCGCGGTCAAGGGCACGGAGTTCCGAGTGTTTGGAAAGTATCTGGACGATGGTCCGTCGCCTAGTCCAACCGGCCAGGACGGTGCCGACGGCTGGCACGTGCTGCGTGGCGGGTTCCGGAGCGATACCACTCTCTCCCCAAGGGACACGCTGACGTTTGAGGGCGATCTCTATAGCGGCCGCGAAGGCCTTACAACTGCCTTTCAACCAATCAACACTCAGGTGAGTCTATCGGGCGGGTTTTTGCAAGGCATATGGAACCGCACATATTCCCCGCGATCGGATATGAGTCTACAAATTTCCTACGATCAATATGAGCGCGACGATCTTCTCGGGGAGAGGCGGAAAACATTCGATTTGAGTTTTCAAGATCATTTTCGTCTGTCAGAACGCCACGACTTCACGTGGGGTCTCGAGTATCGCCGCTCGGCATCGAATGCCCCGGGTTCGTTTTTCGTTTCGTTCGTCCCACCCGCCGTGACCGCGCAACTTTTTAGCTCGTTCCTTCAGGACGAAATAGCCCTCCTGCCTGACCGGCTGTACTTAACGATCGGTACCAAGCTCGAAGACAACCATTACACAGGCTTCGCAGCCATGCCTTCCATTCGGATTGCATTTATTCCCAGCGCCAACCGGATGATCTGGGCCGCGGTCTCCAAAGTGAACAGGACACCCGCCGAAACTGACACGGCGCTGAGCGTAAATCTTGGCACGCTTCCGTCGTCCGGGAGGACTCCGGCGCTTTTGAGGCTCATGGGAAATCCATACTTCCAAGACGAAGAATCAATCGTCTACGAAGCGGGCTTCCGCACGGCAATCGCGAAGCACCTAACCCTGGACTTCAGCGCCTACTACGGGGATTACGACAGCCAGCAAACCACGGAGCCGGCAACTCCGTTCTTCGAAAACTCGCCGCCACAGCTAGTAGTGCCCCTAATCTACGAAAACCTCATGCACGGAGAAATCCACGGTCTCGAAATCTCCGCGAATTGGAAGCCTGCTGCCCGCTGGACCCTAAGCCCAGGATACGCCTTCGAGCAGATACACATGCACTTGGCGCCCGCAAGCCAAGACACGACTTCGGTCCCCGAAGCTCAGGGTAGCAGCCCCGTTCACTCGGCGCAGCTTCGCTCGAGTATCGTCTTGTGGCGCAACGTGAGCTGGGACGCATCTGCCTATTTCGTAGATCGCCTCGTGGATCCGACCACGCCCTCCTACACGAGAGTCGATACTCAACTGTCGTTCCCTCTTGGCGAACGCGGGGTGCTCAGCTTGGTGGGGCAAAATCTCCTTCACGAAGACCACCGGGAGTTCACTGAATCGACCGGCAGCGTGATCTCAACTCTCGTCAAGCGCAGTGTGTACGCCAAGTTGAGCTGGCAATTTTGACGGCTGGAGCCGACCCATTGCACTGTGCGCATGACAGGAGGCAAAGTGAATCGAGGGCGCAAGGCGCTGGGCCCTCGCGAGTTTTCCCCTTTCTGCGTCCAGCCGTGTTCGGCGCCGTCGCTCTCCTCTTCTTGTTTGCCGCCGCGCGACAACCGGCCGGAGCACAGTCCCGAACCGTCGGCGAATACGAAGTCAAAGCGGCCTTCCTCTACAATTTCGCGAAATTCATTGCCTGGCCCGACAAGAGCTTCGCCGATCCCGGCGCTCCCTTTGCATTCTGCGTGTTGGGCGCGGACCCCTTTGGTCGCACCCTCGACGATGCCCTCCAGGGCAAAACGATCGGGAGCCATCCCGTCACTCTCGCGCGGCTTCAGGACGCCACGGAGGCCAGGCGCTGCCAGATGGTTTTCGTCAGTTCGTCCGAAAGTCGGCGGTTACCCGAAATCGAAGATCGCTTGCGCGGAGCGAGCGTCCTTCTAGTCGGAGATTTCCCCGGCTTTGCAGACGCCGGCGGCGCCCTCCAATTCATTATCGAGGACAACCGCGTACGCTTCCTGATTAACACCGATGCTGCCCAGCGGGCCGGTCTGCGGCTGAGCTCGAAGCTTCTATCAGTGGCCAGGGTTGTGCACGATCCGGCGGGCAACGGCAAGAGCTGACATGCGAATAGCCCACCGGTCCATTAGACAGAAACTTACGCACATCATCCTGATCACGTGCGGAGCCTCTATTTTGATGGCCTGTACAGCGCTAGCCGCGTATGACTTCGCCACCTTCCGGAGAGATCTCGCGAGGGTCCTGATCCAAACCGGGGGCACAACTGGCGCCAATACCACGGCTGCGCTTTCTTTCGGCGATGCCGCCTCCGCTCGTGAAACCCTGACCTCGCTGAGCGCGCAGAATCACATCGTCCAAGCTTGCATCTACGCGCGCGATGGCGCAATTTTCGCGTCCTACGTGAGGTCCGGTTCTCATCCCAACCCTTTGCCGCCGTCTCCGGGCCGGGACGGAATCGCGAGTACTCCCGGCCACGTGGTTCTCTTCCAGCCGATCTGGCTCAGCGGAGAACGGATCGGAACGATCTATTTGGATTCCGATACCGAGGAGTTATATACGCGGGAGTGGCGCTTCGCCGGGATTGCCCTGATCGTGATTCTTGGCTCGTTTGTCACCGCATACCTGCTCGCCGCGCGCCTGCAGCGCGCCATTTCGGAACCGGTTCGCGAACTCGCCGAGACCGTTTCCGCGGTTTCGCGGCGGAAAGACTATTCCATCCGGGCCACGAAGAGCAGCCAAGATGAGATCGGATCTCTCGTTGACGGATTCAACGAAATGCTAGACCGAATTCACGAGCGCGAGAAAGCCTTGCAATACGCCCGCGACGATCTCGAGGTCAGGGTAAGCGAACGCACATCGGAATTGCAGAAAGAGATTGCGGAACGAAAGCACACAGACCAGAAGCTCGAGGAGCGTACCGCTTTTTTCAACTCACTGATCGAGAATACCCCGATTGCCATCGTTGCCGTCGGGATCGACGATATAGTGCAATTCTGCAACCCCGCGTTTGAAAACATCTTCCGCTATCGTCAGGCCGACGTTATCGGCAAGTCCTTGCTCGGTTTAGTCACTAACTCGGAGATTCTCTCGGAAGTATCGACCAATCGAGAGGCCCTCTGGAAAGGGAAAGTCATTCACACGGTAACCAAGCGCGTCCGTAGCGACGGGAGCTTGGTCGATGTTGAAGCCTTTTCCGTGCCATTGGGTCCCAGCGAGAATCGCACCGGCGCCGTCATGCAGTATCAGGACATTACCGAACGCAAGCGCGCCGAAGAGGCGCTCGTTCGCGCCAAGGATGCCGCCGAAGCTGCCAGCCGCGCTAAAAGCGAATTCCTGGCTAACATGAGCCACGAAATTCGCACTCCGATGAACGGCATCATCGGCATGACCGAACTGGCCCTCGACACCGAATTAACCTCCGGGCAGCGGGAATATCTCGGCCTGGTGCTGGCGTCCGCCGATTCCCTTCTCAAGCTCATCAATGACATTCTGGACTTCTCGAAAATCGAAGCCGGGAAAATTGATATCGAAAAGATCGAATTCCCATTCCAGCACAGTCTGGACGAAACGCTAAAGTCGCTCGCCCTTCGCGCCCAGCAGAAAAATGTGGAGCTATCTTGGCGCGTGGGACCGGGAATCCCCGATTATCTCAAGGGCGATGTGGGCCGGCTGCGGCAAATCCTGGTCAACCTTGTCGGAAACGCCGTGAAATTCACGGAGCGCGGAGCGATAGAAGTTAGCGTCGAAACCGAATCTGAAAGCGAGGCCGGGGTCCTACTCCACTTCCGGGTGCGCGATTCGGGAATCGGAATCCCCAAAGCAAAACAGGAAATGATCTTCGAGGCCTTCACGCAAGTGGATAGCTCGACTACGCGCAATTATGGGGGCACGGGACTGGGGCTTGCCATCACATCGCGGCTCGTCCAGCTGATGGGCGGAACCATTTGGGTGGAAAGTGAGCCCGGCCAAGGCAGCGTTTTCCATTTCACGAGCCGTTTTGAATTCACCGGCGCCGTCCCGCGAACCACCAACTCCGGGAACCCGGAAGCGATTCGAAGCCTGCCGGCGGGAACTGCGGTACCGAGTATGTTTCCGGGAGCCCAGGGAATGAAGATACTGCTCGCCGAAGACAATGCCGTTAACCGAAAACTGGCTACCGCGCTGCTCCAGAAGCGCGGCCACCAGGTTGTAGCCACCGAAAATGGCCGGGAGGCCTTGAATGCGCTGGAGCGGGAGAATTTCGATTTGGTTCTGATGGATATTCAGATGCCGGTGCTCGATGGGCTTGATGCCATCCACGCCATCCGCGCAAAGGAGCAAAGTTCCGGCTCACACCTGCCGATCATAGCTCTGACGGCACACGCCATGAAGGGAGATCGCGAGCGGTGCCTTGCCGCAGGAGCCGATGAATACGTGACCAAGCCCATTCGAACCCCCGACCTTCTCGCGGCAATCGACCGCGCGACGAATGCGGAGGTCACCCTTGCTAACCCGGCTCCGCCGCTTGCAGCATCGCCTCCCGCCGGCCCTCCCGTGCTCGACTTCGCGGCGGCATTAGACCGTGTCGAGGGCGACCGCGAACTTCTGGAAGAGCTTATGGGGATGTTCGCCGCTGAATGTTCCCATGACATCGCTGAAATTCGCAAATCGCTTGAGGCCCGCGATATGGGCCTCCTCGAGCGTCTGGCACATACGCTGAAGGGAGCGTCCGCGAGCCTCGCTGCGGGGCGTGTTGCCGATGCGGCGTTCGCGCTGGAGAAGCAAGCGCGTACCGGTGTAGTGGGCGATGCGGAACAGTTACTGGAGACGTTGCTCGGCGAAATTAACAGCCTGTTGCCGGAAATCGAGTTGTTTTGCAAAAAGGTGGCGCCCTGAGCGCGACCCGCTCGGACTGCCAGGATGGACCACAGCATGACCGAGAACAGGAAGGTCAGAAACGAAGTTTTAATCGCGGACGACGATCCTGTGTCTCGCCGCATGCTGGAGGCTTTCCTTACTAAGTCTGGATATCTCGTGGTGACCGCCGTGGATGGCGTCGATGCGCTGAAGATCCTTACTGCGGAAGATTCGCCGTCGCTCGCCATTTTGGATTGGATGATGCCGGGATTGGAGGGTCCCCAGGTCTGCGCACGCGCGCGGGCGCTCCTGGACAGGCCTTACGTCTACATCCTCTTGCTCACGGCTCGCAGCGAGAAACAGGATTTGCTGAACGGACTCCAATCGGGGGCGGACGACTATCTCACGAAACCCTTTGACGCCCAGGAGCTTCGCGCGCGCCTGCACGTTGGGCAGCGCATCCTCGATCTGCAGGATAGCCTGATTGCCGCGAGGGAAGAGATGCGCTTCCAGGCGACTCATGACTTGCTGACGGGCATCGACAATCGCTCGGTGGTCATCGACGCCATGGACCGGGAGTCATCGCGGCAAGTGCGCGAAGGCGGATCGTTTGGAGTCGTTCTACTGGATCTGGACCACTTCAAAAACGTCAACGACGCCTTGGGGCATCTCGCCGGGGACGCGGTGCTAAAAGAGGCGGCGCGGCGAATGACGCTAGCCGTTCGTCCGTACGATACCGTGGGGCGCTACGGCGGCGAGGAATTTCTTGTGGTCGTGCCCTCGTCGGACGCGGTGGGAACGATGGCCTTGGCGGAGAGAATCCGTGAAGCGATCCAGTCCGCACCGGTAACTACCGAGGCCGGCGATGTGCACGTAACCGCGAGCTGCGGTGTTGCGGCCAGCACCGCAAGTAATCGGCTCGATCCCCACACTTTGCTCCATCTGGCCGACGAAGCGTTGTATCGCGCAAAGGAGCGTGGACGCAATCGCACGGAACCCGCCGACTACAACGATCCGGTCCGGCCCCCTCTCGCGCCGGACGCAGCGCCGGTAAAGTCTCTCTAAACGTTCTCCTGATGGGGCGACGCCGGCCGCCTCTCGAACGCCCTGACCCACTCGCAGCCTGGTCCTCGACCTGCTATCATTTCGATTTAGGAGAGTTTGAAATGTCGGAACCAACGAAAGAGGAATTGCTGGCTCGTATCGCCGAACTGGAAAAGCAGACGGGTTCCAGACCAAAGGGCAGTCTTGAATTCCGCGTCGGCGAAAAGGGGGGCGTGAGCGTCTACGGCCTCGGGCGCTTTCCCGTCACTCTCTACTACGAGCAATGGATTCGCTTACTTGACGCGGCCGATAATCTCCGCGCCTTTCTCGAGGAAAATAAAAGCCGCCTGAAGCTAAAAAATAGAGATTAGCGCGAACAAGAGCCGGCCTTCACGTGGATCGGCTCAACTTGTCGGCGCCTTTTCCAATTCCTCAATCAGCGCCGGAACGATTTCGAAAAGGTCGCCTACGATTCCGTAATCGGCGATTTCGAAAATCGGCGCGTTCTGATCCTTGTTGATGGCTACAATGGTCCGCGAGCCTTTCATTCCCACCACATGCTGGATGGCGCCGCTGATCCCGAGCGCGAGATAGAGTTTCGGGACCACCGTCTGCCCCGAGCTGCCGATCTGACGGTCCATCGGCAGCCATCCTTCGTCGCAAATAGGGCGCGACGCGGAAATTTCCCCACCCAAAAGTTTGGCCAGCTTTTCCGCCATGGGAATATTTTCGGGCGCTTTGATCCCGCGTCCAACGGAAACTAAAATGGGCGCCTGCGTCAGGTCCACGGCTTGTTTGGCTTCGCGGAAAAGCTCCAGCGGCTTGGTGCGAATCTGCTCCGGTTTCAGATCGACGCCCGCCGCCTTCACTTCCGCTTTGCCGCTTGAGCGTTTCGCCGCCGTGTCTCCCCGAAAAGCGCCGGCTTGGAATGACGCGATCCACGGCGGCTCTCCGGTGAACACCACATCCGCCGCCGTCCTCCCCTGAAACATCTGGCGCACGAAAATCAGCTTCCCCTTTTCGTAGCGGTACGCGATGCAATCACCGATCATTCCTTTTTGCATGGACGCGGCAAGCTTCGGCGCGAAATCGCGCACTTGGTAAGTGTGCGGCAGCAGTACGAGATCCGGCTTCGCGCTTTCGATCTCCTGGCGCAGCGCGATGCAATAACCGTCTGGCGTATATTCCGCCAGCAGATCCTGCTCGATCAGGATCACATCATCGATCTGATAACCGGCAAGTTCCTCCGCCAGCGCCGCGACGCCTTTGCCGATTACAACGCCAGAAATCGATCCTTTCGTCTGCTGTGCGATCTGTTGCGCGGCCGCCAGCGTCTCAAAGCTGACGTTATTCCACTTGCCGCCGCGCTGCTCGGTGATCAGAAGAATTTTCACGCTATTCGTCCCATTTGAGAGCTTGCCATTCCGAGCGAAGCGGGGAATCTCAATCCTTCACAGCACGCGCGCCTCGTGCCTCAATTTCTCCAGCAACTTCGCGGCCGCCTCTTTTGGCGAGCCGGTGATGAATTCCGTCTTCTTCGCCTTCTGCGGCACGTAAATTCGCTCGATCTGCTGCGTTCGCGCGCCGGCCACACCCAGAGACGAGCGCTCCACCGTTGCGATCTCCTTCTTTTTTGCGGCCATGATGCCCTTCAGCGTGGCGTAGCGCGGCTTGTTGATGCCGGATTGAATAGTAATCACCGCGGGCAGCGGCAGCTCCACCCACTGGAACCATCCTGCTTCCAGTTCGCGCTTCAGTTTCATCCGGCCGTCGGTCACTTCGATGGCCATGATAATCGTCGCATGCGGACGCCCCAGCAATTCGGCGAGCAGCACGCCGGTCTGCCCAAAGCCCTGGTCGTCGCTTTGCAGCCCAGTGAGAACCAAATCGAAATTTTCCTTCTGGATTGCAGCAGCAATCGAACGCGCGGAGCCCAGCGGATCGAGCTTGAAAAATTCAGGATCGGAGATATGGATTCCGCGTTCGGCACCCTTGGCCAGCGCTTCCTTGATGGTTTGCTTCACGCGCTCCGGGCCCATCGAGATGGCCACCACCTCGCCACCGTGCTTTTCCCTCAGGCGCAGCGCTTCTTCAAGCGCGAAACTATCCGGCTCGTTCATCTCGAATCCGATGTCGGACTCGCGGATCCACGCGCTACCTTCTGCAATTGCGAGCGGCGCATCCTTCGCCGGCACCTGCTTGACGCACACGCCGATCTTCACGCTAGCGCCCTTCCCATCGCTTGAATAGCAACGACGCGTTCGTTCCGCCAAAGCCGAACGAATTCGAGAGTGCGTAGTTCACTTCCGCTTTTCGTGAGTGGTTCGGAACGTAATCCAGGTCGCACGCGGGATCAGGATTTTCCAGATTGATCGTCGGCGGCAAAATCTGATCGCGCAGCGCCAGCACGCCGATGCCCGCTTCCAGTCCGCCCGCGCCGCCCAGAAGATGCCCGGTCATCGATTTCGTCGAACTGATAGGAACCTTTTTCGCGCGATCTCCGAACACATGCTTTAGCGCCACCGTTTCGATTGCGTCGCCGATGGGCGTCGAAGTGCCGTGCGCGTTCACGTAGCTGACGTCGTCCGGCGTGAGCTTCGCGTCTTTGATCGCCGCCATCGAGGAACGGTACCCGCCGTCACCGCCCTCCGCCGGCTGCGTGATGTGGTGCGCGTCGCCGGACATCCCGTATCCGGTGATTTCCGCGATCACGTTTGCGCCGCGCCTCTGCGCAAACTCGAGCGATTCCAGAATCAGCACACCCGAGCCCTCGCCCACCACAAACCCGTCGCGCTGCGCATCAAAAGGACGGCTGGCGCGCTCCGGCTCATCGTTGCGCGTGGAAAGCGCACGCATGGCTCCGAATCCGCCGATGCTCATCGGCGTCACCGCCGCTTCCGAACCCCCCGCGATCATCACCTCGGCGTCGCAGCGCTGGATAATCTTGTAGGCGTCGCCTACCGCGTGCGCGCCCGCGGAGCAAGCCGTGGCCGTGGCCGAGTTCGGGCCTTTTGCTCCGTAGCGGATGGAAACATTTCCGGCCGCCAAATTCACGATTGCGGAAGGAATGAAAAATGGAGAGATCTTGCCCGGGCCGCCGTTCAGGTATTTCGAATGCTCGCGCTCAATCACGTCGAATCCGCCGATGCCCGATCCGATGTAAACGCCCGTCGCATCCGCGATTTCCGGCGTGATTTCGAGGCCGGCCATGCGCATCGCGAAATCGGATGCAGCCATGGCGAGCTGAATGAACCGCGCCATCTTCTTCAGCTCTTTTTTCTCCACCCAATTCAGCGGATCGAATCCCTTCACCTCGCCCGCAATCTGGCAATCGAAGGCGCTCACATCGAATTGCGTGACGCGTGCGATGCCGCTCTTCTCGGCCAGCAGATTGCGCCACACTTCTTCGGTTCCAATGCCGCAACCGCAGATCAGTCCAACACCCGTCACGACAACTCGGCGGTTCAAGGGAAACTTCTCCTGTTCGGGATGGGATGGCTCAGCGGGACCGTCTACTTCCCCTTGGAGTGCTTTTCGATGTACTCGTTCGCGTCTTTCACCGTGGCGATCTTCTCGGCATCCTCATCCGGAATTTCGATGCCAAACGCTTCCTCGAAGGCCATCACCAGCTCGACTGTGTCGAGCGAGTCGGCGCCAAGGTCGTCCACAAACGAAGCATTGGGGGTCACTTCGCCTTCGTCCACGCCGAGCTGTTCGACAATAATCTGCTTCACGCGTTCTTCGACGCTGGCCATTCTGATTATTCCTCCGCTATCGGTGATCTGGGACCTTGGCCCGCACGCCAGGGAAGTTGCGCCCGTTTTGACCTGCCCATTCTATGCGGCACCCATCGCGCGGTCAACCTTCCCATCCGATTTCGAGCCTGTTATATGCCGCGCGGCGCTACAAGTCCAGAAACATAGTTCTTCGTAAAGGCCGTTTGCGGCTCAGCCCATGTGCATGCCGCCATTCACTTCGAGCACTTGCCCGGTGATGTACGCGGCTTCATCGCTCGCCAGAAAAACAATAGCCGCGCCGATTTCGCCATCTTTTCCAAATCGCCCCAGAGGAATCAGCGCCTTCATTTTCTCTTTCAGCTCCGGCGAGAGCGGATCGGTCATCGGCGTTTCGATGAACCCGGGCGCAATCGCATTCACTGTAATGCTTCGCGACGCCACTTCCACGGCGATCGCGCGCGTCAATCCGATAAGCCCCGCCTTCGACGCCACGTAATTCGCTTGCCCCGCATTTCCCGTTTCGGCTACCACCGAGGTTAGGTTGATGATGCGCCCGGACCGCTGCTTCAACATCGCGCCGAGCGCCTGCTGAATGCAAAGGTGCGCGCCCGTCAAATTCGTGCGCAGCACCGCCTCCCAATCTTCCAATTTCATCCGCAGCGCCAACGTATCGCGCGTGATCGCCGCATTGTTTACCAGAATGTCCAACCTGCCGAATTTCGCAAGCGTCTGTTGGAAGCCGGCCTTCACCTGTGCGCCGTCCGCCACATCCATGGTCACTGCGACCGCCGCGCCCCCGCCCGATTCGATCTCGCTTACCAGCGACGCCAGCTTGTCCGCACTCCGAGCCGCCACCGCCACCTTCGCACCCGCTTGCGCCAGCGCAAGCGAAGTCGCCCGCCCAATCCCCTGCGACGCGCCCGTGACGATCGCAACTTTATCTTTCAGCGAAAACATAGGGCTGGCGTTGTCTCCCATCCTTACTTTGTTCGCGCGTGCAAGGTTTCAAGAAGGATCCTGGGACTCAGCGGACTCCGCTCGAGCCTGCGCCATCTTATCCAGCGTCGATTTCAATCCCGCCGCATCTTCCACATTGAAACATCGCACCGAGCGATCGATCTGCCGCAAAAGGCCCGCCAGCACTTTCCCGGGCCCTACTTCGACGAAAACCTTCACGCCCTGCTCGATCATTTCTCGGACCGAATCCAGCCACCGCACTGGAAGCGTCACTTGCCGGATCAAAGCATCGCGCGCCTCATCGCCGGTGGCCACGGCCTCCGCGTCCACATTGGTGATCACCGGAAAACGAAGCTCGCTGAATTTCACGGCGCGCAGATCGGGTTCTAATCGCCGCAGCGCGGGCATGAGCATCGCGCAGTGAAAGGGAGCCGAAACGGACAGGATGACTGCTCGCTTCGCGCCCGATTGCGACGCAATCTCCACCGCGCGTTTCACGGCCGCCGCGCTTCCCGCAATCACGGTTTGTTCCGGCGAATTCAAGTTCGCCGGCGAAACCACTTCTTTCTCCGCGGCCTTCTTGCAAACTTCAGCCACGTCCGCCGGAGAAAGCCCCAAAATCGCGGCCATCGCGCCTTCCCCCGCCGGCACCGCTTCTTGCATGTATCGGCCGCGCTTCCGCACCAGTTTCACCGCATCCGCAAACTCCAAAGCCCCTGCGGCCACCAGCGCGGAATATTCTCCCAAGCTATGCCCCGCGGCAACATCCGGTTGAATTCCCCGGCTTTCGAGCGCGCGATACGCCGCCACGGAAACGGTCAAGATCGCGGGCTGTTGGTTTTCGGTCAGCTTCAGGGCCTCTTCATCGCCCTCAAAGCACACTTTGGAAATCGCGAATCCCAGCGCGCATCCGCTTCGTCGAATACGGCGCGCGACTCCGGAAAATTCTCGGCGAGATCCCGGCCCATGCCCGGATATTGCGACGCCTGTCCTGGAAAGAGGAATGCCAGCTTGCTCATGACGATTACAATTCCTTAAAACTCAGCCGCGGGCGGGGATTGCTGCGGCTGCGGAAAGCTCCTGTTCGATTTTCTCGTTCACGCGGGCGCGGCAAAGTTCGGCAGCCACTCGGATCGCATTTTTGATGGCGTTCGGATTCGACCGCCCGTGGCCGATCACCGTGATGCCGCGTACGCCGAGCAAAGGGGCCCCGCCGGTTTCCGAATAGTCCGTGCGTTTGCGGAAATCGTCAAACGCCCGCTTCGAAAGCGCGTAGCCGATTTGCGACGTAAGGCTGCTCTTGATCGCTTTTTTCAGCATGGCCCCGATATGTTCCACTAAACCTTCGCTGAGTTTCAGCGCCACGTTTCCGATGAATCCGTCGCAGACCACCACGTCCACATTGCCGCGGAAAACATCGCGCCCCTCCACGTTCCCCACGAAATTCAGCGGCAGTTGCTTCAGCAGGCCGGCTGCTTCGCGAGTCAAGTCGTTGCCCTTGGCTTCTTCCTCTCCGATGGAAAGCAGCGCCACGCGAGGCCGCTTCACTCCCCAGATGGCGCGGTAGTAAATCTCGCCCATCACCGCGAATTGCTCGATGTGCGTCGCCTTCGAATCCACGTTCGCGCCCACATCCAAAATCACCGATATTTTTTCCTTCATGTTCGGAAACGCCGCAGCCAGCGCCGGCCGGTCCACCGAAGGCAGCGTCCCGATCACGAACCGCGCCACGGTCATCACCGCGCCCGTGTTTCCCGCGCTCACTAGCGCGTCGGCCTTTCCGTCGCGGACCAGCCGCGCCGCCACGTGCACCGAGCTTTCCTTCTTCCGCCGGAACGCCTGCGACGGTGAATCCGTCATGGTGATTACGTCCGTCGCGTTCACCACTTCAATCGCGAGGTCGCGCTGCTTGTGCCGCGCCAGCTCGTGCCGCACCGCTTGCTCGCCGCCAACCAGCAGCACCCGCACGCCCAGCTCACGTGCCGCCAGGATCGCTCCCTCCACTTCAACGCGAGGCGCATGGTCGCCGCCCATGGCATCCAGGGCAATAGTAGTCATGTAATCACCGGCTTGGATTGGCAGGCGAGGGAAACTTAGGCCGTCTTGGCCTCGGTGTCAATTACTTCGCGGCCGTTGTAGTAGCCGCACTTCAGACACGCTCGGTGGGGCAGCTTCTTTTCGTGGCAATTTGGGCATTCGGCCAAAGAAAGCGGATGCAGATGGTCGTGCGCGCGGCGGGTCGATGTCCGCCTCTTCGAGTGTCGTCGTTTCGGATTAGGCATAGTGCTCCTCGTGCAGGCCGCGACTCAATGCGGTCTGGATGGAATCAAACAGTGTAGCGTTTTATTGCTTTTTGAACCAGTCCTGCTTCAGACGGGCCAGCGGGGCCAGCCGGGCGTCGGAGCCGTTTTTCTCGCAGCGGCATTCCTCATTGTTCAGGTTCGCGCCGCAGTGGGGACACAGCCCGCGGCAATCGCCCGAGCAGATCACCTTCATGGGAAGCGCCAGGTTTACCTGCTCCGCCAATATGTCCGCGAGAAAAAGCCCATCTCCCTCGAAGAAGGCGATTTCCGTGTCGTCGAGGTTCAGGTGCAATTCCTCGTCGCGCGAAATGGAGGTCATCGGGCGGTAGAAGAGATCGAAGTCCCGGCTGATTTCCTCGACCACCGTATCCAGGCAGCGCGCGCATACCAGCTCCACACGGGTGTGCAGGTTCCCGCAGATACGGATCTGCCCGTCCACAAGTTCAGCCGTTGCACGCACTTCCAGGGGTTCTAGCTGTCGGAACTCGCTCGAATGGAAATCCAGCGTCCCAGGGGCATAGCTCTTTCGAATACGCGTCTTGCGGACCGCCAGTTCGTGCACATCGAGAAACATTGCAATTTTCCTATAATTTCCACTGCGAAATTCATTATAAATCCGTTACCCCCGATGTCAAGGAACCCTCGCCCCTCGTTGCTGCAAGAGGACATGAAACGCATCTGTCGGCGCTCTTTGCGTTGTTTGCGATCGGTACGAGGATTCCCGCCGGATAGCTATCCACCTAGTGGCAGTAGCTGCCGAGTTTCGGCTGATATCCGCTTTGAAGTGCTTCGCCTTGTGTCATCAGAGTCCCTGGCTGCGGCGTCTCTGAATTCAGATTGTCGCCGCAATAATAAAATCCGCTGTGTTGAACCGTCCACACGGGTAAGCCGAGTACCGCCGGATTAATTCTCGCGGGCTCGTCGATGCCGAGCATCGATTCCACGTGTGCGGCCCAGTCGCCGTCCTGCGACACGGTCGCCGGTTGATTCGTCGGAAGAATCGGCAACAGGTCGTAGTCGGACTCTGTGTTTGTGGGGTCATCCGCGGATGTACCGCTCTGAGCGCTCTGATCGTTCAGCGCCTTCGATGGTATTTGAGGTGCACTCTCGGGCTTCACCAGCACAACTGACGAACTCACTCCGGCCGATTCTCCCATGAAACCACGGCGGCCGTAGGGCTTTCTGATACTCGTAATCGTCACGACCAGCACTAGGATTCCCGCGGCAAGGGCCGCTCCCGCCATCGCGAACTGTCGGCGCCGGCGAAGCTTTGAAGCGAGTGAATCATCAGCGCGAGGCGCTGGGCGATTCGGTTCAGTAACTTTGGCCGGAGAGGGCGTTAAGGCGGGCCATGGCGAATCTTTGCGAGGAATCTCTTTCGCAACCGCCGGCTGCTCAGCCTCAAGAAGCGCTTCGTATCGCTTCGCGGGTGATCGCAGGAGCTTGTCCGATGGCCTTTCGAATCGGTCTTCAGGCGATGGAACGGCAAGCGCGGGAGGCGCAGATGTCGTCAATTGCAACGCGGAGGGTGTAGTTGAAAAATCATCCAGGAAAGATTCCGAAAGGACTCGGCGCGGAATCCTCTCGCCAGGGCTCGGCTGCGCATTCTCGGACCTCTCCGCGGCGAGACTTGCTGGAACAACCGGTCGCATGGAAAGCGGCGCCTCGGCGCCCCTCATCGACGGCGATTTAGGCTGAGGACTTACATCGTGTTGGGTAACTGACATCGCCTGCTCTTGCTCGGCAATCCAGTTCGCGATCCGCTGTTCCGCGTCGCTGGAAAGATTTGTGAAGGAAATGCCGGCTTCCTTCTGCGTCGGATCCAACCACGCAACCCGCCCCGCAACCTCAATCGGCTCTTCGGTCGGTTCCAGTCGAAAACGAAGGGTCAACTCCGTTTCAGCATTCAGTTTGATCGCTGCATGGAGGGACAATCCACCCGTACCAAGGCTGACGATGATGCCGCCGTTCCCTGGACCAAGCTCAACATATAAGATTGAGGTTAGCCGGTGCCGGGCCTGATTCCGGCGCTCTTCGGGGACAGTGCTATTCCGCAGAGGTGCCACCCTTTGCACATTGGCCGGCCAATAGCCGGAACGAAACCTGCAGTAAACAAAGATTTTAGCTGTACTTGACCCTCACCAGGGCCGCACTCATTCCAGGAGAGGGGAGCAATTGGGGTTCCATTGGCCGGTAGGGGCAGATTGCTGCGTCCACCTGTAGCGCCACCCGCCTTCATAGCGGCCCTTCTGTCACTCTAGCTTCCAGCCTCTAGCCTCCAGCCTCCAGAACTTATTCGAGCCGCCACGGCGAGCGCTCCGGCCATTTGCTCAACTCATTCGTTGCCCACGCAGTGGACTTGTCCGTGTGGCACGACGTGCATGGGTTCGGGATCTTGTATTCCTCCGTCATCACCGGCGTGATGAACCGGAAAGTATGTGCGTGAACCATGGTGTTGGCGGGGCCTTCCGTTTCAATCGCCGGCATGTGGCAGGCCACGCACTGGCTTCCAGCGCTGCCGTCCCTATGATGCGTGTGTTCTTCGAGCGTCGCTGTTCGCGGCCCGTTGGGTGAGAGTGGTCCGTGGCATTCCAGGCAGAGCTTGTCGGCGGGCTCTCTCAGTTGCGCGTAGTTGTTTGTGCCGTGTACGTCGTGGCAATCGAAGCACGTGATCCCGCGGCGGTACATCACGCTCTGCGTGAAATCGTTCCCCTGCATCCGGTTCTTGTGCGCGGTGCCGTCTGCGAAATAGTAGAAGTTCGTCTCGGCCAGCGTGTGGTCTTCGAGCTTCCAGAAATCCTGCAGCCTGAGCCCCACCTGGTAGCCGACGGGCCAATCGTAATATTTCCCCTCGATTGGACTCGTCAGCGGACGCCCTTGCGAATGGCACTGAATGCAAGTATCGCTCGCTGCGACGTAGTCCATGTGCGCCGGATTGACGATGTTATCCCGCAAAGGATGCGCCACGTGCTCGCTGCCCGGACCGTGGCAGCGCTCGCAGCCCACGTTCCACTCCGCCACCTGCTTGGTGTGGATGTCGTAGCCAACGGAATGGCAGCCGTCGCACGTGGGGCCGGTCGGCCGCTTCATATTATCGGGAGGGTAGAATTTCGTCCACCAATCGGCTTTATCGCCCGCGAAATATTTGCTCCATTTGTGGTTGTTGAATTCCCACTGAACTGGCAGAGGAAAATAGTCGTCGCCGATTTTCGTGAAATAGCGCTGCTTCCAGATGCTTCCGTAGACAAAAGCAACTTGATCTTTGGTGAACTTGTATACGTTGTTTGTCGCCAGGTTGGGAATAATCGCATCGGGGTGCTCGCGCGGATCGCGCACGATATTGGCCATCGGAGTCTTTTTCCAATGGTCGTATATCTGCGCGTGGCACTTCTCGCACGCCTGCGAGCCAACGTAGTGCGCGGTCTTCGCCGTGCCTGCTTCCTGCGTTTTCTCTTCGCGCGTCAGCGGGCGCAGGCTGCGAATGAAGAGAACCAGATTCCAGGCACTGACGTTTCGCTCCTGGTGCGAATTGCTCCACGCCGGCATTCCCGTAAGCTGCACTCCGTTGGCGATGATGTAATGAATCTCGCCGTCGGTGAGATTCTGTGTTCGAGCCACGCGAAGATCCGGCGTTCTCGGATAGAGGTTCCTGCCCATATCCGTCAGCCCGCTGCCATCATGTCCATGGCAGCTTGCGCAACGGGCCAGGAATTCTTCCCGCCCCTCTCGCAAATTTTCAGACGTGAGCTTCAGTGGATTCTTCTCGTTCCGGGCGCGCCTGGGAATGGCCCAGTCTCGCGCGGTTCGAGCCACAACCGCCTCGAACCCGGAAGGCTCGGAAGTAGCGCGGAATCCTCGCAGAATCGCAGAGATTGCAAGGACGGCTCCAATCGCCGCCACCGCGAGAAGTGCCAGAAGAAATGCCTTCCACGCTTTCATGTTCCTTCCCGTGAAGTACTCAGACCGCTCAGGAATGTACCACCCAATGTGACCATTTGCCGGTCTACTTCACTCCCTTGGCGCGACAACAAAAATTCCCTTGCCTGCAACTGGGACGAAAACGTGTTTGTTCCTTGCATTTGCAGCAACGGAATGGCTCCCCAACGGAACGTAGGCAACAAACTTTCCAGTGGCGGCATTCACCACCGCCAAGTTGGAATTGCGCGAGAAATAGTAGTTGTCGGCTCCCCGGTCATACCACACCTCATCCGCATCAGCGCCTTCGCGAATGGGCTTTCCGACCCTCCCAGTTCTAGCGTCAATACTCACACCGCCTACGCTTCCGCACACGGTCATCAACCGCCCGTTTGGCCCAACTGTCAGTCCGCTCAACGTAAGACCGAGCAATCCTCCTGTGCAGTCCACGGGGAAGCTCTTCACAGGTTTGGGGAGGCGGTGCGGATCGAACACGTCGAGACGATTCTTCGTCCCCGGAACATTCTGGTAAAACATGTCGGTCTCGCGAACCCACGCCGGTTGCTCCATTCCATCCTGGCTCTTCGGATAGATGTAGCGTTCCAGCACGGAGCCACCCGGAACGGATACGAAAATCACATAGGGCGGCGAATCGCCATCGTTCTCGGCCATCAGAATCCGGTCGATGGGATCGTAAGCCAATTCGTCAATTCGGCCCTTGCCGCCGGTCGGAATCGACCGAATGATGGTTGTACCCGGCTTGTCGTCCGCTTCGATGATGTTTGCGTCCCCGTCTCCCGCCCACACGTGGCCGAGGTCGTCCGTCACCACGCCACTGGGTCCCGCGCACAGGCGCATATCTTTTGGGTTGTTGGGACAAGGCCTGCTGCCCGTGTAATGGCCCTTGCCGATGAACCCGAGGAACGTGTCCGTGGCGGAATCAACCAGATCGATGGCATTGTTGGTGCGGTCAGCCAGGTAGTATCTCTGTTTGGCGCTGTCGTTCCAACTCACGTCAAAGAAGCGGAGATTAGTGGGAGAGCCTTTAACCAGAACTGGTTCTGTAAATCGCTGCGCGAGTTCCCGCGGCGCCGTAGCCGCTAGCGCCGCAACCGCAGTCGCCACGAGAAGCGCCAGAAGAAACGCCTTCCACGCTTTCATCTTCGCTCCGAATTTTCCCTGTTGAATTTAGTTAGCGGCCGGATGATACCACGCACGAATTAACCTACTGATCAGACACTACAGTGGCGTGTTAGTCGCGCAGCGAGGTTCACGTGTAGCGCCACCCCTTCAGGGTGGCATCTTAGAGTGTCGACACAATTGTTGCTGCTAGCTTAGAAGGAGGAGAATTGTGGGGACGAGTACTGCAGACCCAGCGGGCTGAGGCCGCTGAGTCTTTACTTCGCAGAGGAACTATCCAACCGGCGTCGGTCTTAGGCGGCGGCTGGCAAAAGCCAGTCCCAAAGCGATGGCCCCGAAGCCAAGCAGCGCCAATGAGGATGGCTCGGGGGTTGTAGCTGTTGGTGTTGAGTCGTCGTCGGTCGCGGGACCAGGGATGGGAGTGGTTGACGTAACCGAACCCACGGCTGAACTCGAGTCGCCGCCATCCCCGTCAAACCACGCGAGGGCAAAGTGGCCATCGCTGATCTTGAAGATGTCGAGCTGCTCGTTGCCGAATGGAATCGACCCCAACAGCGTGGCCGAGTTCATCAGCGAATCCGTAGTGTCTGGAATGAAAAGCCACACGCCGGATGTATTTTCGCCTGTGGGTCTCGCGTTCGGCGTCACACTGCACGCCGAAGCGATGCTGGGCAAGAGTGCACCAATCGATAATGCTAGGAGCGTGTTACGAACAGCGTTAACAAAACTCCATTTCATTAGTGGCCTCCCCACTTTGGTGTTCCTGCAAGCGCAAAGGGTGTGAGTCCCCTTTGGGCCTTCGGGTAGGCTGCCAAACAATCGCGCTTCGGGCTATCGGGTCATTCCTTTAGGACTCCTAAGGGGTTTCCCGCGCAATTGACTGGGCGGAATCGACGCAGACAGACAGTTCCGAGCACTGGCGAAGGAGGAAATGATCGGTCATCCCTGCGATGTAGTCGCATACAACTCGATGAACCGGCGTTGTTTGCGCCAACGTCGCGTAGTGGCGCGGCATTCTCGAGGACTGATCGACGAAAAAGCGAAAGAGCGCGTCAAGAGCGGCCACGGAACGCTCTCGCTCTTCGGCGATAACCGGAAGCGAATAAACATTTGAATTCAGAAAGTGCTTCAGGCCGGCGTTATTCTGCGCGACCTCTGTGGAAAAAGCAGAAAGTCTTTTGGGGAAGCCGCGGATTTCTTCCACGCTGCGCACGCCGCTCGCATCCACCCGCCGCTGAGTTTCCTCGATTAAATCGGTGACCAGGAGATTCAGAACGCGCTTCAGCGCTTCATTGAACTTCAATTTACGCGCGCCATTCGGATGGCGCTGCTCCACTTCCTGATAAGCCGCGTCAAAGAACGGAACCTCGCTGCGGAGTCTTTCGAAATCCAGCAGCCGGGCCTCGAAGCTATCGTCGAGATCCGCGGTGTTGTAGGCGATTTCGTCCACCAGATCAATGAGCTGCGCTTCGAGTGGAGGACGCTCGTCCAACAAATATTCCTGAAGCTCCGGAAATTCTTCCTGCGAGTAATCGCGGGAGTGTTTGATGATGCCTTCGCGAACTTCGAAGGTCAGATTGAGCCCGGGAAAATCCAAATATCGCTGTTCGAATTGCTCCACGATCCGGAGTGCGTGAAGGTTGTGATCGAAGCGATCTCCATGCTCGCGCATGCGCAGGTCCAGTTGCTTTTCGCCGCCATGCCCGAAAGGCGGGTGGCCAACGTCGTGAACGAGCGCAAGCGCTTCCGTAAGATCTTCGTTGAGGCGGAGCGCCCTCGCCACGGTCCGCGCAACTTGTGCAACCTCGATGGTATGTGTGAGTCGATTGCGGAAGTGATCCGAGAAGCGAGTGGTGAAAACTTGTGTTTTTGCTTCCAGCCGCCGAAAGGCCCGGGCGTGGATGACGCGATCGCGGTCGCGCGCGTAATCGCTGCGGTAGGGATGCTGCGGCTCAGGATAGCGCCGTCCGCGCGAGTTTCGCGCGTCCATGGCATAGGGTGCGAGAGACATTTCGGCATTCTATTCGATGGGGTGGGTTCCCGCTACGGTGCTTCCCACTGGCGGGCTTTCCCCGGCGTTCGCTGGCAGATTCCGACCGTTTGGGACCGTGAATTGTTTCGATCTAGACGGACTTCGCGCCGCAAACTCGAAGGATTTTCGGGCGCGATTAGGACTTGCTTGGGAGGAGGGCGAGGGCCTCGTCGGCTTGTTCCGCAATGGGCGTGTCCGGGTATTCCTTTTTTATCTGGCCGTAGAGTTCGGCTGCCTCGCTGGGATTTTTCGCACCGTAGTGCTGGGCAAGAGTCAGCATCACGACCGGCTTCGGGACCAAGACGGTGGGATTTGCAAGTAGATGCTTGTAAAGCACGATGGCATCATCGCCGTGACCCGTGCTGTCGTCGATGCCGGCCAGCTCGAATTGAGCGAGCGAGGCGACGTCGCTATCGCGGCTGGTTGCGAGGGTTTGCAAAGATTTCTTGGCGTCGCTGTCCTTGCCAATCCTCTCCAAACTGAGAGCCTGATAGTAGCGGGCGAGTTCTCCGGCGCGCGTGCGGGAATATTTTGAAGCCACCGCCGCAAATTTGGATTCGGCCTCGGTGAACTTTTTGGTTTGATCGGGATATGTGGTCACGCCCGGCGCCGGCGGAGTACCCACGGGCGCCTGAAAAACGGCCATCGCAGCGTCGAAGCCGGCGAAAGCCTTGATGGTTTGCCGCTGAGTATAAGTTCTCCAGCCGAATACAGCGAGGGCCACCACAATCGCAGCGATGACAAGATATAGAGTTTGCGACTGGTGGGTGAGAAGAGCGTCGGCGCCGTACGCGAAAGTATCGCGCACCGCATCTTTCTTCAGCTCTTTGCGAGTAATGTGGGCCAAATAAAACTCTCAGGAGTCAGGATTGATTGAGAATATCTCATGATAACACAAGCCGGAAGCCAAGCTCTGACACAGAAGAGGAAGACCTCGGGCGTTGTGCGACTGTTTCACACGGGCGACAGTTTCGCAATTACCGCGAGGCGCGATGATTGGGAAGATTCTTCGAGAGCACGAGGTCGGCTCCGCCGCGCGGACCGCGGCGGACGACGAGATCGTCCATGAAAGCGCGCATCAGAAAAAGTCCGCGTCCTGAAGTGCGGAGCAAGTTTTCTTCAGCGAGCGGATCGGCTACGTCCTCCAAATCGAAACCGCATCCTTCATCGACGACATGCACGACCAATTTGCCGCCGTCCAATTCAATGATGAGCTGGATTTTCTTCTGACAGTCCTGGCAATTTCCGTAATTGTAAGCGTTGACCACGCCTTCGCGCACGGCCATGCCAATCTTGTGGACATCGTCCTCGGCGAAGCCGGCCTCTTCGGCCGCGCGGATCGCGAGGTGTTCGGCCACGTCGACGCTCTCCAAGCGGGTATCGAGCGTCACGTCCAGACGCCGGGATTCCGGAGTCGTCGGAGTCACAAGGGCCTCAACATGCTGAGTATGGGTATCATAGCGCGGCGGACGGCGTCAATCTAGTGACCGGTTGGGAACGGAAGGAATTTAACAGTAGGCTAGTACCGGATGCTCGACCGGCTGGCGACACTGCAAGCTAGGCGGCCTTGGCCTTTATAGGCGAGCGTGTTTGCCGGCACGATAGATCGTGCCCGTACCAAGGGCGCCACGCAAATGGGCACGGCGGCGGGCGTTACATCGAAGAGAAATTCCTCGACGTCTTATCTCCCGGGCTCGACTAACCGTCGACCCGGGAGCCCTACATGTCGCGCGCGCGGACACCGCGCGAAAGGCAAAACACGCGAAACTCCGCTCGGAATGACGATGCGCCGGTGGCCCCGGCGCTGTGCCCCTACAACTGTGAAGGCGAAACCTCTACGGGCGACGTGCGCCTGGCTTCGCCGAAAATTACGCTGAGTTTGCGGACGGCGTCGTGGATTTGGCGGGCATCGGCGCCACCATAGCCGAGAATCAAGCCGCGACGCGCGGGAGGTTTTGCGTAGCAGGAAGACAAAGGCATCACGGATATTCCCATTTCGGCGGCCTTTTTCGAAATGGTGACATCGTTGACGCCCGGCGGCAGCAATGCCACCAGATGCAGGCCCGCTTCCGCGCCGATGACCTCTAGTTTGTCGCCCATATATTTCTGAATCGCTTCGACCAAGGCAGTTCGCCGCTGCGAGTACAGCACGCGCATTCTGCGGATGTGGCGCCCGAAGTGTCCTTCGCGGATGAAATCCGCCATCACGGCTTGGTAGTGAGTGGATGAAAACTGGTCGTTGGCGTCTCGCGCGATGGCAAATGGGTCCACCAAGTCCCTGGGGACGGCGACATAACCGAGGCGCAGCGCGGGAAACATGACTTTGCTGAACGTGCCGACGTAAATGACGCGGCCACTGTTGTCCAAACCCTGCAGCGAGGGAATGGGGCGGCCTGCAAACCTGTATTCGCTATCGTAATCATCTTCGATAATCCAAGCACCGCTGCGAGCGGCCCAATTGAGCAGGAGCATGCGCCGAGCGGCGTCCATGGTTACACCCAAAGGATATTGGTGCGAAGGCGTGATGTACGCCGCGTGAGCATTGCGAGTGCGGCGAATTCCTTCGGCCACGTTCAGTCCGCCCTTGTCGACGGGCACAGGAACCAGATGGACGCCAGCCGCGAGCAAAGCCTGGCGCGCTCCGGGGTAACCCGGTTCTTCGAACCATACGCGTTCGTTGGGATTCAGCAAAACTTGCGCCGAGAGTTGTATGCCCTGCTGCGAACCGGTGGTTATCAGGATCTGCGAAGGCTCGCATCGCACGGCGCGAACCGCGCCCAAATATTCGGCGACGGCTTCACGCAAGGGCATGTATCCCTTGGCGTCGCCGTAGGCCATCAACTGCCTGGTCTGTTTTCGCAAATGACGATTCACAAGTTTCGACCAGACACCCGCCGGAAAATGTTCGAGAGCCGGGAGGCTCACGCGAAATGCGCCCAGATTGTTGGGCCAGGTTTCCGGCGGCACACGCATCAATGCCGCGCGCCGCGAGATGATGCGCGGAGTTTGGCTGCGAGACGTTTGCCGCGAGGCGTCCGATGATTTTCCGGCGGCGAGCTTTAACGTTTCGCCAGGGATCGAGCCGGCCACGCGTGTGCCAGAGCCAACGAACGTCTCGAAATAACCTTCTCCATGTAGTTGCTCATATGCGCTCGAAACCGGTATGCGCGAGATTTTTAGTTCGGCAGCGAGGCTCCGGGTTGAAGGCACACGTTGTCCGGGCCGCAATTGGCCGTTGAAAATGGCGCGGCGAAACCACTCATACAACTGGCGGTAGAGGGGAGTGCTGCCACGGGAATCCAGGGCAATGGGCGGCAGGAAGCTTGCGGAGACTCGTTTCATCGACGCGGCCTTCGAGCGAAGTGGCTATATCGTATCACACGAAAGTGGCTATTTTTATGAGCCACGATGCGGGCTAGTCTTTCGTCGTGCCGGAGGGCCAAGGAGGACTCGATGAACGCACCGAAAACAATTTGGATGTATCTTCTGGCGGGCAGCCTACTTTTCTTCGCGCAAACTCCCGCGGGAGTCGCGCAACAGAATTCAGAAGGATCGAAAACAGCAACGCCACAAGCCACCGCCGAACGGGATGGCCAACACGACTTCGACCCTCTTATCGGTCAATGGAAATTTCACTTGAAGCGCCTCGTGCATCCGCTAACAGGCTCGAATGAGTGGGTCGAATCGGAGGGCACGGGAGCTTGCTATAAGATTTGGGATGGCCGAGCGCAACTGGACACGGTTGAGCTCGAGGGCCCCTCGGGCCACATCGAGGGCCTGACGCTGCGCACGTACGATCCGCAATCGCACCAGTGGAGGCTCTATTGGGCCAACAGCAAGAATGGCAAGCTGGACCCGCCTCAGGTGGGCGAATTCAAAAACGGCCGCGGTGAGTTCTACGCCCAGGATACGATCAACGGCAAAACCATCCTTATTCGATATGTTTGGACGAAGCTGACCACGAATTCGCCGCACTTCGAACAGTCGTTTTCGGATGATGGCGGAAAAACCTGGGAAGTGAACTGGATCACGGACCAGACACGGATAGCCGACGAAGCCGATAAGACGAGGCTGAGCTCGATGCGCTAAATGACTTCGGCAGATGCGGCCGCTATCCCAGGAAAGGCAAAGACGCCGGCGAGACGCCGGCGCTACGGAAGCTGCTCGGCGTATAGCGACCAAGTAGCCAAGCGTGCGTGCCGGGCACAGCATGCTGCCACCCCGGCACGCAAAAGCGGCACGCTGGGGGGCCCCGGTGCTGTGCCCCTACAACTGCGGTTCATCATGCCGGGGCCTTTGCGGCGGGGGGCTTTTGTTCGCGGGTTTCTTCTTCCATTAGCCAGCGGCGGAGTTGCAGGATGTCGTTGGCGCGAGCGATGCCAATAGGCTTCGGGCTCGCGTAGGATTCGACAACGACGACATTTTCGACATTTTTGAGGAGCATTTCGCGGTTCACGCGGTCAACCAAGTCACCCGGGTAAGCGCGGACGTAATCCTGCCGAGCGAGCTCTCGCATCGTGAAATGGTGATCTTGCGTGTCGGTTTTTAGCATGTCGTGAGGCTCGACAATGCCTAAGAGCGTTCCGTCTTTTTCCACGACGGGCAAGAGTTCCACGTTTTCCGGAGTAGATTTCTGCAGGATGGTGCGCAGTTCCGCATCGGCCTGCATCACGGAGAATTGTTTGCGCATGACCTGGTCGATGCGCGCGCGCATGAGCACGGGTACGGAGTAATCCTGGAGGACGATCAGGCCACGCTTGACGAGCTTTCCGGTCATGATGGAATCGCGGCTGAAGAGACGCACGAATCCGTCGGCAACCATGACGCAGACGATCAGCGGAAGCAGCGAATTCGGATTGTGGCTGAGCTCGAACAGAAAGACGATGCTGGTAAATGGGGCACGCGCAATACCTCCAAACACCGCCGCCATTGCGACGAGCGCGTAGAAGGCCGGATTGCTAACCAAATGCGGAAAGAAATGCTGGCAGGCGATGGCGTAGGCTCCGCCGATGCCGCCTCCCACAATCAGGGAGGGAGCGAAGACGCCGCCGGTGGTTCCTGAGCCCAGGGAAATGACAAGAGCCCAGAACTTGGCTACGGATACGCCGATGAGGTTGGCGGGCGTGAGCCGATTATTGAGCATGTCCCGGATGGTGTCGTAGCCTGTGCCGAAAATCTGGGGATAGAAGTATCCGATGACCCCTAGAATGGCGGCGCCAATGGCCGGCGACCATATGAGCGCGCGTTTGAACGGGAGATTATCGAAGAGATCCTCGATCCAGAATAACGCCCGGATCATCGCGATGCCGACGATCCCCATCAGAATGCCCATGACGCCAAACAGCCACAGCTCATTGAAGCCGGTCAGCTTATAGGCCGCCGTAGGGAATAGAGGCGCCCATCCCGCAAAGTGAATGCGAACTCCTGTAGCGACGGCCGCGGCGAGAGAGACGGGAATGAAGGAGCGAGCGCGAAACTCGAATAGCAGCAGTTCGACCGCTACCAGAATTCCGGCTAGAGGCGCCGTAAAGGTCGCCGCCATTCCGGCCGCTGCGCCGGCGGCGAGCAAAACGCGCCGATAGTAGGGAGTGAGACCGACCGCCTGGCCGAAAAGCGAACCGAAGGCAGCACCCGTCTGAATGATCGGACCTTCCGCGCCAAAGGGACCACCTGTTCCGATGGCAAGAGCGGTGGCCAGCGGCTTCAGGAAGGCGACGCGAAGCCGCATCCTGCTGTGACTGAACAACACCGCTTCCATTGCTTCCGGGATGCCGTGGCCCTTGAGGGTGGGTTCCAGGTAATAAACCATCGCTCCTACGATCAGGCCGCCGATCGTGGGGACGAATATCACCCAAAGCCCAAGATGATTGTGCGCGGGGCTGGTGATCGCAAAGGAAAACTTTCCGTAGAAGCATACGTTGGTGAAGAAATAAATCAGTTCGAGCAGGCCTTCAGCAACGAGGCCGCCAATAACGCCAACCAGCAGCGCATAGCCCGAGATTTTGATGACTTCGGGCTCCAGGGCCACGCCGAAGTTGCCTTTCCCCGGGAGTTTTGATCTTGGCGAGGTCTCGGTTTCGGGGAGTGGAGAATCGAGCATTCGTGAGCTCCTACGGAATCATTTGCCGGAAGCGCGGTCAGATTGATTCATCAGCCGGCTCCAATGCATGTTCGCCACGGGCCTTCAATGCTTCCAGGATGTCCGTCTTGGTGACGATGCCTTCCAATTTCCCGCTCGTTGAAGTAACCACCAAAAGCATAGGCTGCGGCCTCTCGCTCAGTAACAAACGCAGAGCTTCCATAGCGTCGCAATCGGGAGGAACGCGCTTGACGTTGCGTTCGGTGACGTCGGATACCGTGGTCCTCGCCCATTTCGCTGCGGGAATGCGAGTAAGCGACCATGACGGAACCATTCCGATGATGCGGTGACCCTCCACAACAGGAAAAGTAGAGTGGCGGTAGTGAGGCGAGATGGCATCCGCGAACTCCCGCAAGGTCATGGAAGCCTGGATCGAAACTACGTTTCGTTGCATGAATTCGCCGACCCTGATGTCCCTGAGTTCGTGCACCCTGACGCCTTCGTGCAAATGCTGGTCACCTGAAACGGAAGAATCACCCGAGACGGCGTACGCGACGGCCGATCCGATCAGCGCCGGGATGATAAAAGCATGACCGCCCGTGGCCTCTGCGACGAAGACGGCAGCGGCAAGCGGAGTCTTGTAACCGGCGGAAATGAAGGAGGCCATGCCAACGGCCGCATAAAGTTCGATTGAGGAGCTATGAACGATCGACTGGCCGAAAGCAGTTCCAAAGGAACCGCCGGTAAGGAAAAGCGGCACGAACATGGCGCTTACTCCGCCGGAGGCAAGTGAAAAAATAGTTGCGGCCAACTTGGCGAAGCCGAAAGCAAGAAGTTCGAGCGAACTGTGTTGCGTGCCCAAAATCAAGCCGACTGCTTCGTAGTTCGGGCCCAGGGGCACGAGCGAGTCCTTGAAGAAGAAAACAAAGAGGAGCCCGCACAAACCAGTTAAGAGGCCGCCCGCGGCGAGCCTGATCCAGTGCGGCACGGCCCATTTGACTACAAAGCTGCGGGCCCGCCGGAAGGTTATAGAAAACGTCATGGCGATGAGGCCAATCACCACTCCCAGCAGCGCGCACCAAATGAGATCCCGACCGGTAAACGACGTGGCGCTGTTGAAATCAAAGAGAGGCGTGGCGCCGAGGAAGAAAGCAAGGGTGACGTAGGAGACCACTGATGCGATCAGGGACGGCAAGAGCGCTTCGTGCGCGAGGTCATCTTTGTAGGGCATTTCGAGGGCGAAAACCAAGCCTGTGAGCGGCGCGCGAAACACGGCGGCCATCCCCGCGGCGGCACCGCTGATGAGCATGATGCGGCGGTCGCGCGGCTCCAAATTGAAACGCCTCATCCTGGTCCACAGCCACGAGCCAATTGCGCCGCCACCATAAATGCTGGGTCCCTCGAGAGCAGCGCTGCCACCGAATCCCACGGTGGTGACCGCCGCGAGAAGCTTGGGAAGAAACGGTTGCATGTCGATATCGCCCTGATGATTGTGGTAGGAACGAATAATCTCTTCCGTGGAATGCTCGTCGGGATCGGGCGTGAAGAACTGCATGATTAACCCCGTTATGACGAACCCAAGGGCAACTCCCGGAACCATCACCCAGTGGTGATGAAGGTAGTAGCCAAACACGACAGGCCAAAGCTCTTTCAGGATAATCACAGCGACGGCGGTAACCACTAGGCCAGTGGTGACTCCGATGATCGGGGCGATGAGCAGCCAATGGTGCAGGTTACGCGAGTAAGTGGCTCCGAGATCCTCGTGAACGAGCGGCAAGTATTTGCGGAGCATTGGATACTTCGAGGCCCATCTCGTGCTTTTCGGCATTTCGTGTCTTCGTTCCTTCAGTCGACCAATTGTTAATTTTTAGGCAACGGTCGCGATTCGCGGCGTGCGAGATTTTGCGTTGACGTTGATCGACTCAATATGTGCTGCCAAGGGCCTATCCGCTCGCGTACCGAGACCGGCCACGACTGGCGGGTTTTAGAAGGCCGGCTTGGAGGCGCGCGACTTCCTGCTTGTGGAGCCTGGAGAGCATTAAAAGCACCGCCTCACCCCGCGGCGTCAAAGAGACAAAGACGTAGCGTCGATCGCGGGTATCGTGCACCTTGCGGACGAGGCGGCGTCTCGCGGCGCGTCCCACGAGTTCCACGACGGAGTTGTGACGCTCCTGCAGGAACTCAGCAAGCTCGGAGATAGTGGCTTTATGGCGGCTGGTATAGCCGGCGATGCCAAGCAACAACTGATGCTGCTGAGGCGTGACGCCGCAACTCCTAGCGGCTTGTTCGCTGAAGCGCAGGAATTTGCGCAGTGCATAACGAAACCAGGCAAGATGGCGAACCGTTTCCTGAAAAGAAGATCCGTCCGCCAAATGCTTATTGGAAGAGCGTGCCATCACAGGAATAATTATATCGCAATACGATGTATTGCTCCACCGTCTCATGGGCATGTTGCTGGGTGGCCGCCGTTGCAAAGACGGGCAGCGCAGGAGCTGCTCGGCGGATAGCGAAGAAGTAGCCAAGTATGTTTGCCGGGCATGACATGTCATGCCCCTACGAATGCAAAGGCGGAGCCCACGAAGGCCTACTACGGTCCGGCTGGTCGTGGCTGCCGAGGTGACCTCCGTTGGAATGTGTTGCTCTGCCGCGCTCGCTGCGGGTAGAATCCGCCGATACGTCCCCCCAAAGGAGTTCCTCAATGAGCGACGATTTTGTCCCCGGGCAGCGGATAGGCGACTACGAAGTTCTTGGAGTACTCGGCGCCGGAGGAATGGGCAAGGTCTACAAGGTGCGGAACGTGATTTCCGACCGCGTGGAGGCGATGAAAGTTCTTTTGGCGAACCTTGCCGTGCAAAAGGAGTTGGCCGACAGGTTCCTTCGCGAAATCAAGCTGCTGGCCAGTCTGGACCATCCGAACATTGCCAAGCTGAATACCGCGCTGACTTTGGACAATCAACTGGTGATGATGATGGAGTACGTGGACGGTGTGACGTTGGCCTCGCGCCTGCTAGGAGGACCGATTCCGCCCGCGGATGCGGCGAAGTACTCCGATCAAGTGCTCGGCGCATTGAGCTACGCGCACAAGCTGAACGTGATCCATCGCGACGTGAAGCCCGCGAACATGATGCTGACTTCGCAGGGTGTGGTGAAGTTGATGGACTTCGGCATCGCGCGGCCGAACGACGAGGCTGGGATGACATCCACGGGAGCGACGCTCGGATCGATGAATTACATGTCTCCGGAGCAGGTACGCTGCGAGCACGTTGACCAGCGCTCCGATTTGTATTCGATGGGCGTATCGCTCTACGAAATGGTGACGGGCAAATTGCCGTTCCGGGGGCACAGCAATTATTCGGTGATGTCCGCGCACCTGCAGGAGACGCCGCAACCGCCCATTGCCGTGCGTCCGGATTTGCCGCAGGGACTGAGCGACATCATTCTGATGGCCATGGCCAAGAACCCGCAAGACCGCTTCCAGACGGCAGAAGCGTTTGCGGCTGCGTTGCGAAGCGTGTTCCCCGCTGGAGCGGCGGTAGCAGTCAGTCCGACTCCGGCCGTGCGCGCTCCGCAGGCCACGCCGGCCGTTTCCGCCCCACAAGTTCCGACGCAGGCGACGGTTCCGATGGCGGTGGTTGCCACAGCGCAATCGCAAGCCGCGGCGAGGAGCAGCCACCGAGGCGCCTACATGGCTCTGGGCGGGATCCTTGTGGTTGCCATGCTTGTCGCCGGAGGTTTTTATGTACCGCGCGTGATCAAGACGCACGCCGGATCGCGCTCGGCCGCGCCACAATCCGAGACGCAACCGATAGCTCAACCCGCGGACGCGACCCAGCCTGCGGATGCGGCGACCCCCGTGACGCCTGCAGCCACTGATACGCCTGCAGCCGCTGCGGCACCTGACGCTGCTGCGGTGCCTGCGCCTGCGGCTCCTTTGCCTGCCCCAGCGTCCCTGGCTGCTCCGGCTGCTGCACCCGCCCGAGCGGATCGCAGTGCCACCAAGGCGGGCCAAGACGCGCAGAGCAAGGCCAACGAAGCGGCGGAGGAGAAGGCCGACCGAGAAGCTCAACAGAAAGCCAACGAAGAGGCCGATCGCAGAGCCGCCGAACTCAAGGACTCGGAGAAGCAATTCGATCAGCTAACGAGTCGCGCGGCCGCGATTTCCGAAGGCTTGGATACGATGCGGCGCGCGCAAGCCGCTCAAGGATATGGGTTGCGCGGAGATATCGCCACCGCCGAACAACTGATGAAGACCGATCTCGCGAGGGCGCAGGACGCGTTGCAACAACAGGACGGAGCGAAGGCCAAGGAATACCTGGATAAGGCGGAGGCTCAAGCCTCGGTCATCGAAAGATTCCAGGGGCGGTAGCGGTCTTTCGCTAGCTCAGCAATGCCCAGAAGGACACTCGACTTCGAGACCGTGCGGAAGATCGGACTCGCGTTCCGCGGCGTGGAGCACAGCACAACGCACGGGGTCCCAGCCCTCAAGGTGCAGGGAAAACTTCTGGCGTGGATCCCGGTTAACCGGTCGGCGGAGCCGGATTCGCTTGCGGTGCGCGTGGATTTCGACGATCGCGCCGACTTGCTCGCCGAGCAACCGGATGTTTACTACGTGACCGACCACTACGTGGGTTACAACGCGGTGCTGGTGCGCATCTCTCGCGTTAGCCCGGAAGTGTTGCGGGATTTGCTGGGCATGGCGCATAAGTTCGTGACGCGCAACGCCGCGCGGCGCTCGCCGGCACGGAAGCGCCGAAAGGCCGGGCCACGAAAGTAAATAGGAATAAGACTCCGAGCGGGTGGACAAAAGTCTCCCGCGTTTCAGTTCCCTGCCAAAACAGCCGCGACCGGCCGCCATCCTCGCCATTTTCGGACATGTGAATCATGTTGTTATGACGTCCGAAAATGGCTAGAATGCGAAGATAAAACCTCCTACTATCCGGTCCGTGACAAGAGAAAATCATACGAGGCTGTATAGGGCGCTGACGGCTCGCGACCCGCGTTTTGACGGGATTTTTTTCGTGGGCGTGACTTCCACTGATGTTTACTGCCGCCCGATTTGCCCGGCGAAAACACCCAAGAGAGCCAATTGCCGGTTTTTCAGCAGTCCACAGGCTGCCGAACAGGAGGGTTTTCGTCCGTGCCTGCGGTGCCGTCCTGAGCTGGCCCCTGGCAGCGCGCCGGTGGACGATTCCGAGCGCATCGCCCATTTGATGGTGCAGCGCATTGAAGAAGGCGCGATGGATGACGATGCCGGACTCGAGGCCATTGCCGACCAATTTGAACTGAGCTCGCGGCAAATCCGCCGCATCATCAAAAAGGAATTGGGCGTACCGCCGATTCAATTGATTCTGACGCGCCGCTTGTTGCTCGCCAAACAATTGCTTACTGAAACCGCTTTGCCGGTTACGGAAATTGCATTCGCCAGCGGGTTTTCGAGCCTGCGCCGATTCAACGACGCGTTTGGCAGCCGGTACGGCATGCCGCCCTCGCGCCTGCGGAAAAAAGCGGTGGATGATGCGGGCGTCGTTAACGGCAGCGATACATCAACGCTGCAAATTTCGTATCGCTCGCCGTACGACTGGCCGGGGGTCCTGGCTTTTCTGAAAGCGCGCGAATTGAAAGGCGTCGAATTGGTGACGGACGACTTTTATGCGCGTACCGTGCGGTTGGATGACCACAGGGGCTGGATTAAAGTGACGCAGGCGAAGAAGAAAAATGCGCTGATGGTGGAATTTACGCACAGCCTGAGTCCGGTCTTGCCGGCGCTTTTGAGGCGCGTGCGAGATTTGTTCGATGTGAACGCGCGCCCCGAGATTATTAACAGGCATCTTCGCAAGGACAAAATTTTACGTCCACTGATTGCAGCAAATCCGGGCACGCGGGTGCCGGGGGCGTTCAACGGCTTTGAGACGGGCCTGAGGGCAATACTTGGGCAGCAAGTGACGGTGAAAGGCGCAACGGCGATTGCTTGCCGACTGGTAGAGGAATTTTGCGAACCGATTGTTACTCCATTCCCGGAATTAGGATATTTGGCGCCGTCGGCGGCAAAAATCGCGAAGACCAGCGTGGACGATCTTGCTAAGCACGGCATTGTGCGCGCGCGTTGCAAAAGCATTATTGCGCTGGCGCAGGCGCATGTTTCCGGCGAGTTGTCGCTCGACAGCGGCAACCATCACAACCCGAACGCGACGATAGAGCGCCTGGCGGAATTGCCCGGCATCGGCCCGTGGACGGCGCATTACATCGCCATGCGGGCGCTGCGCTGGCCGGACGCGTTTCCGAAAGAGGATATCGCCGTCCTCAACAATCTCGGCGGCGTGACGGCGAAAAAGGCGGAGGAAATGTCGCAAGCCTGGCGGCCGTGGCGTTCTTATGCGGTGCTGCACTTGTGGAGACGCCGCGCTGAATCAATAGCTCGATCTGCAAAGGAGAAAGAAAATGACCTACGCGTATAAAACCATGAAATCGCCAGTCGGCGAACTGAAGCTTGTGGCAAGCGACAAAGGCTTGGCGGGAATTCTTTGGGAAAAGGACAATCCGCGGCGCGTCCGGCTATCGCCAGTTTCAGAAGACAAGAATCATCCCGTGCTCGTGGAAGCGGAACGCCAGTTGAACGATTATTTTTCCGGAAAGCGAAAATCGTTTTCGGTGAAACTGGATTTCAAGGGAACCGAATTTCAGAAGAAGGTTTGGGCGGCGCTGCTGACGATTCCGTTCGCGGAGACCTTGAGTTACGGGCAAATTGCGAAACAGATCAAGAACCCCAAGGCAGTGCGCGCCGTGGGCGCGGCCATCGGGAAAAATCCCATTTCCATTATCGCGCCGTGCCACCGCGTTATCGGTTCCACCGGCAAATTGACAGGATTTGCGGGCGGGCTTGAGGCGAAAGCGTGCTTGCTGGCGTTGGAAGGGAGAAGGGACATTCGATAGGAGAAAGGCATCAGATCCCGGGAAACGAGGTGGTTGGCCCACAGGTAGGCAAGCGTGTTTGCCGGGCATGACATGTCATGCCCCTACGAAGGCAAAGCACCCGGCGATACGAAGGGCGCTAGGCCCAGTAATTGCGATCGAGGGTGCGGTACTGGATGGCTTCGCTGAGGTGCTTGGGTTCGATCGAGGGCGCGGATTCCAGATCGGCGATGGTGCGGGCGACTTTGAGGATGCGGTCGTGGGCGCGGGCGGAAAGGCCGAGGCGCTGGATGGCGGTTTCGAGGAGGCGTTCGCCGTCGGATGAAATTGCGCAGTGCTTGCGGATCAGCTTGGGAGGCATCTGGGCGTTGGCGTAGAGATTTTTTTCGTCCTTGTAGCGATCGAGCTGAATTTTTCGCGCGCGAAGAACGCGTTCGCGAACGCTCGCGGAACTTTCGATCTCGGCATCGCCGCGAAGTTCCTTGTATTTCACGGCGGGAACTTCGATGTGAATATCGATGCGGTCGAGCAGCGGGCCGGAAATTTTGGAGACGTAGCGCTGAATTTGCGGCGGGGAGCAGTGGCACTCGCGCGTGGCGTCGCCGAAGAATCCGCAGGGACACGGGTTCATCGCGGCGGCGAGCATGAAGCGCGACGGAAAACTGACGGAAACGGCGGCGCGTGCGATGGTGACGCACCCATCCTCGAGGGGCTGGCGCATAACTTCGAGGACGTTGCGCTGGAACTCGGGAAGCTCGTCGAGAAAGAGCACGCCGTTGTGGCCGAGCGAAACTTCTCCGGGGCGCGGAATCGCGCCGCCGCCGATCAAGCCGGCGTCGCTGATGGTGTGGTGCGGGGAGCGAAACGGGCGCGTGCCAACGAGTCCGCGCGAGTCTTCGAGAAGGCCGGCAACGCTGTGGATGCGGGTGGTTTCGATGGCTTCGTCGAGAGACATCGGCGGAAGGATGCTGGGAATGCGCTTGGCGAGCATCGTCTTTCCGGCGCCCGGCGGGCCGATGAGCAGGATGTTGTGACTGCCGGCGCAGGAAACCTCCAGAGCGCGCTTGGCAGCCATCTGGCCGCGCACGTCGCGAAGGTCGGCGGCGTACTGGCTGGCTTCGGCGAGCATGTGGGAGGTGTCCACGTCAACCGGCTGGAAGGATTCCGGGGAGTTGAGCAGGTCCACGGCTTGGGGGAGGGATTTGATGGCGAACACGCGGGTTCCCTCGACCACGGCGGCCTCCCGGGCATTGGCTTCCGGGACCACGAGGTTCTGGATGCCGCGTTCGCGGGCAGCCAGGGCGGCCGAGAGAGCTCCCCTCACGGAGCGAACACCGCCATCGAGGGACAGCTCGCCCAGAAAGACGTAGGAGTCTAGAACCTTGCCGAAGAAGGTGCCTTGGCAGCCGAGTAGGCCGAGGGCCATGGGAAGGTCAAAAGCGGAGCCTTCCTTGCGGATGTCGGCGGGGGCTAGATTGACCGTAACCGTCTGAAAAGAAGGGTAATCGAAGCCGCAGTTGCGCAGCGCGGCCTTGATGCGTTCGCGGCTTTCGCGGACCGCATTATCGGGCAAGCCCACTACGTTGAAGATGCCTGCTTGGCCCGGTCCGACGTCTACCTCGACCTCGACGAGGTAGGCATCGATTCCAAATACGGCGGCGCTATACGTTTTGAAGAGCATCCCAAGCAGACAGCGTTTAGAGCGCAGAGGGTAACTCAAAACATTGGTTCAAGCCAGCTTTTGTGCAGGGCGCGTCGTATTTGGCCCATTGCGCCTTGACAAAGTTCCGAGACTGCGTTTATAAGCGGCTCTTAGGCATAAGCGCGCGGGCAAGCCCGCCACCCCCCACGGAGGATCGAATGTTTCACGCGAACATGCAGGATGACGAGGAAGAGGACGAACTGCCCGCCTTTGAAGAGGACGAAGAAGGACAAGAGCAGGTACCGGAGGTAGTTGAAGAGATTGAGGAAGTAATCGTCGAAGAGGATGACGACGAGGGTGCGCCCGCGAGGCCCGCACGGAGCGAGCGAGCACCAGCGCGAAAACCGGCCAAGAAAAAGCCGGCCAAAAAGAAAAAGGCTAAGGCGAAGAAGAAAGCGAAATCGAAAGCCAAGCCAAAGTCCAAAGCGAAGAAGAAGGCTGGCAAGAAAAGCGGTAAGCGCAGGCGGCGTTAGCTTAGCTTTTCAAATGAACAGCGGATATCGCGGGATCGGCCTGGTGTTTAGCGGCTGATCTCGCGAGTTGTGCGCGAGCCGCAGTTTCCTGTACCAGATCCACACACCTCGTTTTCCGAGCATCGTTCGGATTCCGTCCTATTTTCCTCTTTGGGAAATGTTCCGCTTGCCGCGAGTGTATGCGTGTAGCTAGCATACCGCGCGATGCCGCTGGCATTGAGCAAATCCGAAGAATGCGGGGAGGCGCGCAATCGCATCTGATGCGGTGTTCGGACGAGGCGTATTACGTGGTGAAATTTCAGAACAACCCGCAGGGAGTGAGGATCCTGGCGAACGAATTGCTGGGGACGAGATTGGCGGCGAGGATGGGGCTGCCGACGCCGGTGGCGGCGGTGGTGGAGGTGCGCGGGAACCTGATCGAGCAGACCGAGGATCTTGTAATTCAACTGGGGCGCGGAAGACTGCGATGCCGCGCGGGGCTGCAATTCGGTTCGCGCTATCCCGGCGCGCCGGCGGAGACGGTGGTGTACGATTTCCTGCCGGACGAGCAGCTTCGCGAGGTAGTGAATCTTTCCGATTTTTGCGGGATGCTGGTGTTCGACAAGTGGACCTGCAACACCAACGGCAGGCAGGCAATTTTTCTGCGCGACAAGGGCGCATCGCGGTACCGCGCGGAAATGATCGACCAGGGATTCTGCTTCAATGCCGGCGAATGGAATTTTCCCGACGCGCCGCTGCGGGGATTGTACGCGCGGCATCGCGTGTATGAATCGGTTCGCGGAATCGAATCGTTCGATCCGTGGCTCGCGCGCGTGGAAACTAAAATGTCCGAGGAAATTGTGGAAGAAGCGCTCAGCGAGATTCCGCCGGAGTGGTGCGGCTCGGAGCGCGACGCGCTGGAAACGATGGCGGAGCAATTGTTGCGCAGGCGTAAACTGGTGCGCGAACTGATCGTTTCGGCCTGGAAATCCTCTGCGCAGCCTTTTCCCAACTGGAGGTAACCATGCCGGACGAAACGCGGAACATGCTTCGCTACCGGATCCTGCGCTACACGCCGAATCTGGTTCGCGATGAATGGGTGAACATCGGCGTGCTGCTGGAGGAAGGCCCGGAGGAGGCAGGGAGGCAACCGGACGATCGTCGCGGAGGCTGGCCATCCAGGTGATCGAGGAAGAGTCCGAAATGGCGCGGGTGCGAAGATTGCATCCGGGCGCCGATGAGGCGCTGCTGCGGGCGCTGCCCGCGGAATTCGACGCACGTTTGCGCGCGGCCGCGTCCGAAGCGGAAACCTACGTGGAGAAACTCGACAGCACGCTTTCAAACGCGCTGCAATTCAGCCCTCCGCGAGGCTTGCTGGCCGAAAATTTCGACGCGGAGCTGGCGCGGCTCTTTCGGGAACACGTGGCCGCTCCGCCCGCGGCGCGCGGAATCGGGCAGAACGTGCGGAATTGGATGCGTGCTCGCATGGCGGACGTATTCCAGCGGCGGCGCATCCTGGGAAAACTCGAGCACCGCGTGCCGGTGGAGGAATTCACGCACCCGGGCGACCCTCTGAAACTGGATTACGGTTATCGCTACAACGGCACGCGCGGCTACTTGCACGCCATTGCGCTCGATCGGGACGTATCGCAATCCAAAGTGCTCGCCTACACCGCGGAATCCATCCGCGCGCGCCTGCCGAATTCGATTTTTACGGCCGTGACCAACGCCGAGCCGTCGCCGGAAAATTCCCGGCATCAATTTATCGTCGAAACACTTCGAGGCGCAGGATATTTCCATTCTGCCGCTCGGGGCAAATCGATCAATTCGCGGAGGAATTGCGGCCGCGTTTGCAATGAGCAGATGCACGCGAGCAAAAGAGCATTCCGGCTCTTCATGTGGAGTTGAGCCGTTTTGTTGACAATGCGCAAACGCGGCGCGTATGATTTCTGCGATGCAGCGCCGGTGCGTGGCGCTCAATCCCCTTCTTTGCTCTAGCCCCCGGCTGGGTGGAGTGACTGAGGTCGAAGACTCAGTAAACAGGGCACGAATCCGTACGGAGGCCGCTTTCCATGTCACCCGAAACCGACCACAACCAGGAGCCATCGGCTCCCGAACCCCCGAACGGAGAACCTACGGCGAATAATTTTGCCGCAGCGCCCGCACCGGCTGCGCAGCCGCAGAGCGCGTCCGGCGCTGCCGCCGCCGTCGCGCGCGCCCAAGAGCCGCCACGGTTCGGTCGCGCCTGCCGTCGAGTCCGATGGCGAGCGGCAATCAAGATTCCATTTCGCGGGATGAACATGCCGGAGTGGGTGCTGCCGAAAGCACGCCGGAAGCGGTCCTGAGCGAGACCAGCGCGCCGGCCGAGACGAGCGAAGCCACCGAGACAACCGAACCGACCGAAACAATGGACCAGTTGCTGGACCAATTTTCGGTTCCGCAGCCGGCCGGCGAAGGCGAAATATTCGATGGGCGCGTGCTGGCCGTGACAGATGCGGGCGTGGTTGTGGACGTGGGCGGAAAGTTTGAGGGCCTGGTTCCCGCGCAGGAATTTCTCGATTCGGGCAACCCCATTGAATTCGGCTCCGGGCAGACGATTGAAGTGGAACGCTTGCACGAGCGCAAGGACGGGTACGTGCTGCTTTCGTACGCGCGCGCCCACCGGCGCCGGGTGTGGGAGCGCATCGAGAAATCCTACCGTGAGCACGCCAACTTGACGGGAAAAACGGTAGAGCGGATCAAGGGCGGCTTGGTGGTCGATATTGGCGTGCGCGCCTTCCTGCCTGCTTCGCAGATCGAGCTTCGTCCCGTGCACGATCTGGAAGGCTGGAAGGATCGCGAGATCGAAGTTCGCGTGCTGAAGCTGAACCGCAAGCGCGGGAATGTGGTGGTCAGCCGGCGCGCCATTCTAGAGGAAGAACAGAAGGCCAAGCGCGATTCGCTGGCCGAGACGCTGGTCGAAGGCACGGTGGTCAACGGGCACGTGAAGAATGTGACCGACTACGGCGTGTTCATCGACCTGGGCGGGTTGGACGGACTGCTGCACGTCAGCGATCTGGCGTGGGGGCGCGCCCCCCATCCGTCTTCCGTGGTAAAGGCCGGAGATGAAATTCAGGTTCAGATCCTGAGATTCGATAAAGAGAAGGGGCGCATTTCGCTGGGCCGGAAGCAACTTCTCCCCGATCCGTGGGCCACCGTGCCGGAGAAATATCCGGCGGGAACGCGCGTGCACGGAAAAGTGGTAGCGGTAACGGATTACGGCGCGTTCGTGCAGCTGGAGGCGGCGGTGGAGGGACTGGTGCACGTCAGCGAAATGAGCTGGTCGAAGCACACCAAGCATCCTTCGAAGATTCTGAAAGTAGGCGACGAAGTAGAGGTGGTGGTGCTCGACGTAAAACCCGACTTGCGGCGCATTTCGCTGGGGCTGAAGCAGACGCTGCCCGATCCCTGGCAAGAAGCGGCTCAGAAGTATCCGGTGGGAGCAATTGTGAGCGGGCGCATCCGCAACCTGGCGGAGTTCGGCGCGTTTGTGGAACTTGAGGAGGGCATGGAGGGACTGATCCATATCAGCGATGTGAGCTGGACGGAGCGCGTAAAGCATCCCAGCGAAAAATTCAAGAAGGGGGAAGTGGTTGAGGCGAAAGTGCTGAAGCTGGATCCTCAGAACCGGCGGTTGTCGCTGGGTGTGAAGCAGGTTCATGACATTTGGGCGGATTGGTTCGGCGCACATAAAATCGGCGAAATCTTGAAGGGGAAAGTGGCGCGGACCGCGGATTTTGGGGCGTTCGTGGAACTGGCGGAAGGCATCGAAGGGCTCTGCCACATTTCGGAGATCGAGGAACGCCGGCCAAAAGGAGAACGGGATAAAGCCAAAGCTTCGCGCGACGGGCGCGGCAGTTCGTTGCTGGCGCCGGGGCAGGAATACGACTTTAAGATCCTCCGGCTGGAACCGGAACAGCGCAAGATCAGCCTGAGCTATAGGGCCGCGCAGAAGCAAGCCGAGCGACACGAGATTCAAACTTTCCGCTCGTCAAAATCATCGCCCAACGCCACGATCGGCGACGCCATCATGGCGAAGCGGCAGGGGTCATCGTAGGGAATTGCTGGATCGTCCGCCGAGATAGCCGCGGCTCGAAAAAACGTTTACCTTGCCGTGAATTGATGGTATCCAAAGATTGTGTGGCGCTCTGGCCCAGCACAAACGGCCCGTACAGAACGAAAATCGTGAGAGGAGGCCCCTAAGATGGCTGAGGCTGCGGAACAGCGCGGAAACACGGAACACACCATGACCAAGGCGGATTTGGTGGAGGAAGTCACGCGGATCACGGAATTGCCGCGCAAGGAGTCGGAGGCCGTGGTCGAAACGATTTTCGAGAGCATCATCACGGCGTTGCAGGCCGACGACAAGATCGAAATTCGCGGCTTCGGGAGTTTCCGCACGCGCGAGCGGCGCGGGCGCACCGGCCGCAATCCTAAAACGGGCGCCAAGGTGGAAGTACCCGCGAAGAAAATCCCCTTTTTCAAGCCAAGCAAGGAACTGAAAGACTACGTCAACAACCAGAGCGGGGCGGGAGCCGCTCCCGAGTCCCACGGCGCTCGGGACTGAGCGGAAATGGATTATTTGTGGACGCCCTGGCGATACCGCTATATTGCCGATACCAAGAAGGACGAGGGCTGCATTTTTTGCGAGGCAGTGGCCGTCAATGACGATGCCCGCACGCTGGTTGTGCTGCGCGGCGCCAAGAATTTCGTAATCCTCAATCGCTATCCCTACACCAGCGGCCACGTGATGGTGGTCCCTTACGCGCATGTGGCCGAACTTGCGGCCGCGGAGACGGATACGCTTGCGGAAATGATGCGAATCGCGCAGCGCGTCCAAGTAGCGCTCGGAAAGACGTACCATCCGGAGGGATACAACCTGGGAATGAATCTGGGACGCGCGGCCGGCGCTGGGATTACGGGGCATCTTCATTTGCACGTGCTTCCACGATGGGCGGGAGACACGAATTTCATGACGGTGACGGGGGAAACGCGCGTGGAGCCGGAGGAGCTTTCGACCACGTTTGAGCGGCTGCGCAAAGCCCTCGCGGCTTGATGCCTGTGCGCGCGGGATGCATAATGAGGCGCGTTCACGGGAGTTTCCCATCGCACGCCGCTCATCGAGTTCGTCCGGCAAATCTTCAGAAACGCTGATCGTCAAGCCCTACCGCCGGTATCCGCGGAATTCGCAGCCACCGTATTTGTATCCGCCGTACCGACTGACGCTTTCTCGCGCGCCGCGAAAACCGCTGATCGTCCTGCCGCAAACGCTTTCCGAGGTGACCGGTCCGATATTCGGGCACGACGCGGTTGGCGAGACGGACAACGACTTGACGCGCCAGCATGAAGGCGAGCCGCTGGGCGAGCGGATCACCGTCAGCGGGAGGGTGCTCGACGACAACGGCCGTCCTGTCCCCAACACCCTGATCGAATTGTGGCAGTGCAATGCCGCCGGACGGTACCGGCACAGGATCGACCAGCACCAGGCGCCGCTTGATCCGAATTTTTCCGGAGCGGGACGCACATTGACAGACGCGCAGGGTAATTATCGCTTTGTCACCATCAAGCCGGGACCGTATCCCTGGGAAAATCATCCCAACGCCTGGCGGCCGGCGCACATTCATTTTTCGCTGTATGGCACCGCGTTTGCGACGCGGCTGGTCACACAGATGTATTTTCCGGGCGATCCGCTTTTTCCGTTCGATCCGATTTTCAATTCCGTTCGCGACGAGAGAGCGCGCCAGCGGATGATTGCCCGCTTCGAAATCAACCACACAGAGCCTGGGTGGGCGCTCGCATTCCGGTACGACATCGTGGTGCGCGGAAGGGAGAGCACTCCTTTTGAGCGCAAGAAGTAAGGCCGGCCGGCTGGAACCCACGCCGTGGCATACCGTGGGACCGTATTTCGGGATCACCGTGAACGGCGCGAATTCCGTGGGGTCCATCGCGCCGCCGGACGCGAAGGGCGAGCGCGTGAAGCTCGTCTGCGCCGTGTTTGACCGCGACGGCAAGCGCGTGCCAGACACGCTGATCGAAGTCTGGCAAGCCAACGCGGACGGCAAATACAATCATCCCGCCGACAGGCAGGCCAAACCGATCGATCCTAGGTTCGCAGGGTTCGGCCGCCAGATCACGGGCGAGAACGGCGAGTGCGAATTTGAAACGATCAAGCCGGGCCGCGTGCCGGGGCCGCGCGGCGCTCTGCAGGCTCCGCATCTCGAGGTGGGCATCTTCACGCGCGGCGTGATGAAGCATCTGGTGACGCGAATCTACTTCTCGGGCGACGCCGGAAACGAGGAATGTCCTGTGCTCGGGCTGGTGCCGAAGGCGCGCCGAGCGACACTGATGGCTCAGCAGGTCGCGGGACAACCTGGAGCCTGGCGGCACGAGATACATCTGAGCGGGCCGAAGGAAACCGTTTTCTTCGACGTCTAAAACGCCTCGCGGTTATCCGTAATTCGGCGGATTCACGGACTGATCCATGCCCATGGTTTTTTGGCCGCCCTGCTGCACGTTAACGCTGATGAGGATTGGCTCTTGCGATGCGAAGGCGCATTTTAGAGCGGGTTCGAGATCTTCGGGGCGATCTACGGCGCGCGCGTTCATGCCGTAGCCTTGGGCGATTTTGACGGCGTCGATTCCGGGAATGTCGATGCCGGGGACATTTTTTCCGACCTGTGTGAAATCGCGAAAACCTTTCAGCGCGGAATAATTTCCGTTGCAGATGACGAGAAATATTACCGGGGCTTTCTGCTGAACGGCGGACCACAACGCCTGAATCGAATATTGCGCCGAGCCGTCGCCGACAGCGCAGACGACGCGCCTTTTCGGATGAGCCAATTGCAGTCCCACCGCAGCGGGCAAACCAAAGCCCAAAATTCCGGTGCGCACGGAATAGAAGGAACCAGGCTCGTCGAGGGCGATGTAGCGATCGAGGTCGCCTTTCGAGGACGGGCACTCCTCGGCGATGATCGCGTCGCGCGGTAGCAGCTTGCTCAAAGTGTGGAAGACGAAAGCGGTGGTCATTGGATGCTCGGGCTTGGGATCGGGCTCTTTGGTTCGCGAGGGCGCGCTGCGCTCGACAGGTTTTACGCGGCTGGCGATGTATTGCGTAGCGGCGGCAATGTTGCCAACGATGCTGGTGCCGGCGAGAGCGGCGGCGGCGTCCTGCGGAGAATTGGTGATCTGAAAGAGCTTGGTGCCAGGCGCGATGGCGTCGCCGGGAACGTAGGCGTAATAGAGAAAAACGGGCGCGCCGAGAACGACAACGGTGTCATAGGCGGCGAGCTGGGCGGCGAGAGGTTTTTGCGCGGGCAACAATCCGCCGCGAAAAAGACAATGCGAGCGTGGGAACGCCCAGCGCGAGGCGATAGGTTCGGCGTAGACGTCGGCATTCAATCGCTCGGCGAGGGCGATTACGTCACGCCAAGCGCCGTCTTCTTCGATTTGCGAGCCCGTGATGAGGGCGAGATTGCGGCTGGCGCCGATTGCGGCCACGACTTGGTCGAGCGCGGCGGGATTAGGCGAGACGGATTGACTCACCTTGCGCGCGGGAACCGGTTGGCAAGGCTTGTTCCAATCGTCCATCGGGATCGAGATGAAAACGGGGCCGCGTGGCGGCTGCATGGCGAGGTGATAGCCGCGTGCGATTGCCGCGGGAACGTCGTCGGGACGAAGAGGCTCGTAGGCCCATTTGACGTAGGGCTTCACGACTTCGACGGCGCGGCTTACAAGAAAAGGCTCCGTTAAAATCTGGCGGCGATCTTGCTGGCCGGTGGTGATTACCAGCGGCGCGTGAGAAGCATACGCGTCGATGATGGCGGAGAGGCCGTTGCCAGCGCTCGCGATAGAGTGCAGATTCACGAAGGCGGCTTCATTCGTGGCCATTGCATGGCCGAGGGCCATTCCGGCAGCCGTCCGCTCGTGCAAACCGAGAATGTATTGGAAGTCCGCGGGCATGTCCTTCAGGAAGGGGAGTTCGCTCGAGCCGGGATTGCCGAAAATGCGATTCATGCCGAGGTCGCGCAGGACCTGGTAGGTTGCCTCTCGGACTGTGGTCACGTTTGCACGCTTCTCCGGGGTGAGATTCGTCGAGATGTACCTCGGCGAATATACCGCAAGGGGAAGGCAAAGCAGAAAAGTTCTGCTTCCGAGCGGCTATATCTTGATTGATTGAGAGCTCGGACACATCGTATCCTGTCTCGCCGCTTTTTTGCGGGTAGCCAGCCTGGATCACGGGGAAAAAGACGAATGGGCGAAATGATCGTTGTGAACGATCTGGTCAAAAACTACGGGGATTTTTGCGCGGTGAATCACATTGCCTTTACGGTGCCAGAGGGAGAAATCTTCGGCTTTCTGGGCCCCAATGGCGCTGGAAAAACCACCACGATCAAGATGCTCACGACGGTGCTCGACCCGACCAGCGGATCGATTCGCGTGAACGGGCACGATCCGACGCGCGAACAAAAGCAGGTGCGGCGGTCGTTTGGGATCGTTTTTCAGGACCCCAGCCTCGACGACGAGTTGACGGCGTTTGAAAACATGGATTTGCACGGAATTTTGTACGGCGTGCCGCGCGCCGAGCGACTGAAGCGCATCGACATGCTGGTGGAGTTCGTGGGACTCTCCGACCGGAAAAAGAATTTCGTGAAGGAATATTCCGGCGGGATGAAGCGGCGTCTGGAAGTGGCGCGGGCGCTGCTGCACAAGCCGCGGATTCTTTTTCTCGACGAGCCGACCATCGGACTCGATCCACAGACGCGTAATCACATCTGGAGCTACATCCAGCAATTGAGCAAGGAAGAAAATGTGACGGTATTTTTCACCACGCATTACATGGAAGAGGCCGATCGCGTGGCAGCGAATGTGGCGGTGATCGATCATGGAAAAATCGTGGCACAAGGCACGCCTTCGGAGCTAAAGACCAATACTGGAAGCGCGACGCTGGAAGACGCGTTCATCGCGCTGACGGGACATGCCATTCGAGAAGAGGAGGCCAACGCCATTGACCGGATGCGAACGATGGGCAGGGCCTGGCGAGGGGGCGGACGACGATGAGAGCAATTTACATACTCTGTATGAGGCAGCTCAAGAGGTACGCGCGTTCGCCGGCACGGATTATCGGTTCGCTGGGGCAGCCGATTCTTTTCTTGGTGGCACTGGGATTCGGATTCGGCTCGATGTTCGCCAAGGCGGGCGGCGGAAGCTATTTCAATTTTCTCGCGCCGGGAATCGTCGCGATGGCGATTCTATTCAACGCGGTTTTTTCGGGGATTGAAATTATTTGGGACCGGCAATTCGGTTTTTTGAAGGAAACGTTGGTGGCGCCCGTTTCACGGCTGGAAATTGTTTTTGGACGGACGCTGGGCGGCGCAATCGTGGCCATGGCCCAGGGCGCCGTGGTGTTGGGGATCTGCATGATTGCCGGGTTTCGCATCCACAGCATGCTGCTGGCGCCTGCGGGGATCGTGTTCATGTTTTTGATCGCGCTGTTCTTCACGTCGATGGGTACGGTTTTCGGTTCGGTGCTGCAGGACATGCAGGGTTTTCCGCTGATCATGAATTTTTTGGTGATGCCGCTGTTCTTTTTTTCTAGCGCGCTGTTTCCGGTGCAAAGTTTGCCAAAATTCATGCAGTCGGCGATCAAGCTGAATCCGCTTACATACGGCGTGGACGGCCTGCGAGGCTCGCTGGGACATGCGTTCGCGTTCAGCCTGGTGACGGATTTCGTGGTGCTGAGTATCTTGACAGCGATTCTGCTGGCGATCGGGAGCTATTGTTTCTCGAAGATTCAATTGTAGAGAGGGTTCGCAATCTGGACGGAGCCGCTGGAAGTAGTATAATGGTAGTATGAAAGAGAAGACTTCTATCACACTATCGCCCGACATATTGGCGAAGGTGGACCGCGCGGCGGGCTCGAAGCTATCCCGCTCTGCCGTCATCGAGCAGGCTCTTCGCGATTACTTCGAGGAACGAGGCCGTCAAGCTGTCCACGCCCGGGATTTGGAGCGCATCAACGCTGCTGCAGACCGTTTGAACTCCGAAGCTTCCGAAATACTCGAATACCAGGCGCCAGAAGAGTGAACGCCTCCCGTGAAAGACGTTCATGAGGCGTGGTGAAGTCTATCGTGTGTTCAAACCGGGTCGGGATCCGAGGCAATACCGCGCTTTTGTGATCGTAAGCCGCCAAACACTCATCGACTCGCGCTTTTCGACGGTTATTTGTGCGCCCGTCTTCAGCAATGGGGAAGGGCTTTCGACCCAAATCGCGGTCGGACGCGACGAAGGACTCAAGCATTCGAGTTGGATCATGTGCGACAACCTTGTGAGTGTGCGCAAGTCAGAACTGACGAATTATCTCGGAGTTCTATCGAGATCGATGCTTGCAGAGCTGGATTACGCGCTTAAAATGGCGCTGGAGTTGAGTTGAGATTGCAGCTCTCGTCTAAATATCTGCGACACGAAGTGAAGAGATCCTCAATTCATTGCCGACGTTTCTTTCGCGGAGGCTCGGCCGCCGCTGTATTGGTCCTGACCGCGCTTTCTGGGGCGACGATGGCGCCGGCGCAGCGGCCAAGCGAGCCTCGCAAAGGGATTCGCGGCGGGCAATCCGCTGCTAGCGCTGTTACTGCGTTTCGCGCGCGTGTGGATGCGGTGCTGAGTAAATCAGATGCAGCGAGAATGTATTGGGGGATTTTGATTGCGGACGCCGACACGGGCGAGACCATTTACGAGCTGAATTCCGACCACTACTTTGCCCCAGCGTCGAATGCAAAAGTTTTTACGACGGCACTGGCGCTGGCGACGCTTGGTCCGGATCACCGCTTTCGCACTACCCTCGAATCCCAGGGAGCACTCGGCGGCGATGGGCACCTGGCGGGAGATTTGATTCTGGTGGGGCGTGGAGATCCCGACATTTCAAATCGCAAGTTTCCCTATTCGGGCAGGATCGTGAGGGAGGGGCCGGCGGAGGAACCGCTGGCGGAAATGGCGGATCGAGCCGTTGCGAAAGGCCTGCGGGAGGTGGATGGGGACATCGTGGCGGACGACAGCTATTTTCCCTACGATCCGTATCCCGCGGGGTGGACCGTGGGCGACCTTTTTTTCAAATTTGGAGCGCCCATCTCGGCGATCGATTTCAACGACAACACCGTTACAGTCGAAGTGCAACCGGGACCTAGGATGGGTGAGCCGGCGACCATTCTGTCCGAGCCCCGAGCCGCCATCGATACCTTGAGTTACGAAATTTCGACGGGACCAGCGGGCAGCGAATCGGAATTTGCGGTGGTCCGGCAGCCGGGGCCTAAGTTTATTTTGCTGCGCGGGACAATTCCCCTGAACGCATCGCCAGTGAAGCTCGATCTTGCGATGGCCGAACCTGCCGAGACCAGCGCACTTGCGCTGAAGCAATTACTCGAGGCGCGCGGGACGAAAATTACCGGCGGGATTCGGGCGGATCACGCGCCGCCGCCGGAAACCACTCCATCGGGCGAGCCGGTGATTCCACACGTGAGTGCACCGGAACCTGCGAGCGCCACGGTTTTGGTGGAACACGTTTCGCAGCCTCTATCGCAAATCGTTTGTGTGACGAATAAGGAGAGCCAGAATTTGCACGCGGAGCTGCTGCTGCGCGCGGTGGGGCGTGAACGTGCGGGCGTGGGCTCAACCGCAGCGGGGCTGCAAGTGGAGCGGGCGTTTTTGAAGGCGGCGGGGGTCGTGGATGGCGACGTGGTGATGAGCGACGGCTCCGGGCTCTCGCCGGGGGATTTGGTGACGCCGCGCGCGATGGTCACGCTGCTGCGGTATGCTGCAGATGCAGCCATGGAGCCGGGATTTTATTTCGTCGCTTCCAGTGGCAGGCGTGGATGGGACGCTGCAATATCGTATGAACAAAACGCCGGCGTCCGGGAGGATCGAGGCGAAGACTGGCGAGATCGAGCACACGCGCGCGCTATCGGGTTACGCAACGACGATGCGCGGCGAACGTCTGATATTTGCGGTTTTCTACAACAACAATCCTCGCAGCGGAGCGGGCACGTCCGCTCCCGTCGATGCAATCGCGAACGCAATGGTTGAAACGCTTGGCGCGCCATCCGCGAAAGAGAAAAGATAAAGCAGATGGAAATCGTAACAGTATTCGGGAGTTCGCGCCCGGTGGCGGGCGATGCGCACTTCGCTGAGGCGCTGGCGCTGGGCGCGGCGCTAGCTGCGAAGGGCCTGGCAGTCTGCAGCGGCGGCTACGGCGGAGTGATGGAAGCGGTCTCGCGCGGGGCGAAAGAAAGTGGCGGGCGAACGCTGGCGGTGACGGCGGAATTTTTCAAAGCGCACGCGAACAGGTGGGTGGAGGAAGAGATTCGCGTGCGGACATGGCAGGAACGGCTGTTCGAGTTGGTCGAACGCGGGCAGGGATACGTGGCGTGTCCTGGCGGGACGGGAACGCTGGTCGAACTCGCGGTGGTCTGGGAAATGCTGAACAAACGCGCCATGAAGCGAAAACCCCTGGTGGTGCTGGGAGATTTCTGGCAACCGATCATCGAGCGCGTGCGCGAAGTGGAAATGGGTCATGCGTCGCGCTGGGGCGAGCGCGACGAACCGCTGGTGCGTGTGGCAAACTCTCCCGCGGATGCGGCCGACTACCTTGCCGCGCATTTTCAGATGCACGCCACGCACGCCAGGGCTTCTGAGCGCGATCCCTCCCCGCGCTGAATTCCCACAGGCAACCGGGCTACAATCTCTACATCTATTCACGAGGCATCGTGTCGCACTCCGCAGAAGAATTACTCGAATTCGACCAGTTGAAGGAAATCGTCGGCCGCGAGGCGACATGCGTGCCGGGGCGGCGGACGATTCAGGGGCTTGCGCCGCATCAGGACGTGGCAGCACTGGAAGGGGAGTTTCGTCTTTTGCAGGAAGCCATCGCGTATTTGCGCGCGGGATCGGAAATTGGCTTTGGCGCCCTGGCTGATCCGGAAGGCTGGTCTGCGCGGCTGGCAGTCCCCGGGGCTGTGCTAATGCCGGCGGAACTGCTGGACGTAGTTTCGCTCGCAGAAGTGGCGGGCGGCGCAAGGCAAACCTTCAAAAGCGAAGCCGCAAAATATCCGCTGCTGGCGGAACGCGCCGCGTCGCTCGGTGATTTTCGTCTGTTATCGCAGGCTATACGGCGCGCCGTAATGCCGAATGGCGAAATCAGCGACGACGCTTCGCCACAGCTGAAACGCATCCGCGCGAATGTCCTGCAAGCGCGGGAGAAAATCAAGCGCTCGCTCGAAGGAATTTTGCGCGGACGCGGCGAACCTTCCGCCGAAGACTACATCACGCTACGGAACGACCGCTTTGTGATTCCGGTGCGGGCGTCAGACCGGCGAGGCGTCCCCGGCGTGGTTCATGGAGCGAGCGGAACCGGACAGACGGTGTTTGTGGAGCCCCTCGAGACCATCGATCTAAATAATCGTTTGGTGCAACTGGGAGAAGATGAAACAGCCGAGATCGCGCGTATCCTCGAGGAGCTGACGGAGCGCGTTCGCGTGGAGAGGGCTCCGCTGGAAGCGGCGGTTTCTGAGATTGCGCATCTCGATTCCATTTTTGCGCGGGCGCGCTTCGCTCGCAAATTTGATTGCGTAGCGCCGCGGTTTTCGAGCGGCAATTCACTGCGGCTTGAAGCTGCGCGCAATCCCGTACTCGAAGCCACGCTGCGGCCGCAGGGACGCAAGGCTGTGCCGCTATCGCTTGCACTGGGCGGCGACGAGACGGTGATGGTGGTGAGCGGGCCGAACACGGGCGGCAAGACGGTTTCGCTGAAGACGGTGGGGCTTGCCGCGCTTTCGGCGCAATCCGGAATTCCCGTGGCTGCGGATGCGGCCGAGCTGCCGATTTTCGACAAAGTGCTCGTGGACATAGGCGACGAGCAATCGATTGCGGCGGACCTTTCGACATTTTCGGCGCACATGCTGAATCTGAAATCGATGCTGGAAGGGGCGACGGAGCAGTCGCTCATTTTGGTGGATGAGATGGGCACGGGCACGGCTCCTGAAGAGGGCGCCGCGTTGGCGGTTGCGCTGCTGGAGGAATTTCGCGGCCTGCGCGCGCTTACATTCGCCACCACGCATCACGACCGGCTGAAGGCCTACGCTTCGACGACCGCAGGCATCGTGAACGCGGCGATGGAATTCGACGAGGAGAATTTGCGGCCCGACGTACAGGCTGCTCGTCGGCGTGCCGGGCACTTCCAGTGGGATCGAAATCGCGCGCCGGCTGGGGCTGCCAGAGCGAGTGGTGGAGCATGCGCGCGCCAGTCTTTCGCCCGAATCGCGGGAGGCGCGCGATCTGATCGCCTATCTGCATCGCAGCCGGGACGAAATCGAGCAAGTGAGGAGTCAAACGCGCGAGGAACTCGCGCAACTTCAGGCGGAGCGCCGCGAGCTGCAAACGGAATGGGTGGAGCGGCAGAAAAAGCGCATCGCCGAACTGGAAAAGAGCTTTCGCGAAACGCAGAAACGTCTGGAGAGCGAAATCGCGCGGGTGACACAGGATGTGAAAGACCGTGCGTTGAGGGTGCAGCTTGAAAAGCAGGGCGGGCGGCGGATGGCAAAGATCGGCGCCGAGGCGCGAGCAGAAACCGATGCGGCTATTGTCGAAACACTGGCGGCGTCGCAGGCGGACCTGGGTGTGTCGCGCAAGGGCGCCAGAAACCCCGGTTTCGCCGGAGCTGCTTTCGGCGGGGTTGCGCGTGCGCCTGAAAACGTTCAAGCAGGCGGTGATTTTTCGGCGGCATGATGGCCGAACAGCCGAGGTGGAAGCCGGGCCCTTTGCGAATGAAAGTGCCGCTTGCGGATATTATTGCGATCGAGAACGAGCCGGCGGCAAAGGCGGATGCCGTGCCTGCCAGGCGGCTCGGGATCACCGTTCGCGCGCAGCCCAGCGACGAGCCAGCGGCAGGCGAAATAAATGTGATCGGCTGCACGGTGGAGGAAGCCTCCGGGCGTGTGGATAAGTTTCTCGACGAGGCGGCGCTGGCGGGAAAGCCGAGTGTCCGAATAATCCATGGGCATGGCACGGGCGCGCTGCGGCGCGGCCTCGCGGAGTTTCTGGCTGCGCATCCGCTGGTGGAGAAGATTCACGCGGAGGCGGAGGATCGCGGCGGGACGGCGATCACGGTCGTTGAGTTACAATCGTGACCGCGCGACGCTAAGAGAAAGAGGAAATGGCTGAGGCGGGATCGTTTGCGGAGAAGGTGAAGCAGCAGGCGGATATCGTCCGCGTAATCGGCGAATACGTGCGCCTGAAAAAGACGGGGCAGAACTTCACGGGGCTGTGCCCGTTTCACCAGGAAAAGACGCCGTCGTTCGCGGTGCATCCGGTGCGGCAGATTTATCACTGCTTCGGTTGCGGCGCGGGGGGCGACGTTTTCAAGTTCGTGATGGAGCTGGATAAGTGCGCGTTCCCGGACGCTATACGAATCGTGGCCGAAAAATGTGGGATAGCGATTCCGAAGCCGCGCGAACGTTCGCCGGAAGAGCGCGTGGAAAATCAACAACGCGGCGCGCTGGTGGAAATGCACCGCGAGGCTGCGGCATTTTTCGCGCGGCAACTGCACGACGCCGCGGAAGGGAAAGTGGCGGCGGCGTATCTTGAGGATCGCGGGCTGAATCGCGAGGCAATGGAAAGGTTCGGCCTGGGATGGGCGCCTTCGTCCGGAGACGCACTGTTGCGCCGCCTCAAATCCAAATATTCCGACAAGCTGCTCGAGGTATCGGGGCTTTTTTCGCGGGATACAGGCGGGCGGCTCTACGATCGATTTCGGCGGCGCGTTATGTTTCCTATTGCCAACGAGGGCGGGAAAGTGATCGCGTTCGGCGGGCGCGCGATGGGCGAGGACATGCCGAAATACATGAATTCGCCCGAGACGACCATCTACTTGAAGAGCAGCGTGCTCTATCATTTCGACCGCGCCAAGGAATCGCTGCGGCATAGCGATTTCGCGATTCTCGTGGAAGGTTATATGGACGCCATCGCGGTGGCGCGCGCGGGGTTCACGAACGTGGTCGCAAGCTGCGGAACCAGTCTCGCGGAGCCGCAGATCAGGCTCCTGTCTCGGGCCACGCGGCGAGTGGTGGTGAACTACGATCCCGATACCGCGGGACAAGCGGCCACAGAGCGCTCGATTGGCTTGTTGCTCGAAAAGGAGTTTGACGTTCGCGTGCTGGCGCTGCCGGGCGGTGCCGATCCGGATAAGTTCCTGCGCGAACAGGGCGCCGACGCGTACAAGAAATTGCTAGCGCAGGCGCCTGTTTATCTCGATTATCTGATTGGGCGCGCGCGGCGGATGGATCTAGCGACGGCCTCCGGAAAAGTTGCCGCGATGAATTATCTGATGCCATACGTAAAACTTCTCCCGGACCGGCTGCTGCGTTCGGAATGGGCCACGCGGATTGCTTCAGAATTGCGGGTAGACGAGCCGGTGCTGCGCGAGGCCCTGCGGCGCGCGGCTGTCGAGAGGCGCGCCGAAGTTCAGCCAAAAGTGGAATTGCTGGCGCCTGCCGTCAAGCCGGTGGAGCGGCAATTGATGCGCATGCTCATGGAAGGTGAGGGATTCCGCGAAAAGCTCGCGAGCGAAATCATGACCAGCGGACTGCATCGCGGCCTTGAAAGCGAAAGGATATTGGAGCTGCTGATTTCGAAAGCGGGCGAGCAGGCCGATCCGGCCTCGCTGGCTGCGGAGCTGGGACAAAAGGATGGTCAACTGCTATTCGAGGTGCTTTTCGAGGCGCCGAGCGAGGCCACCTGGGAAACCGCGGAAAACTGCCTGAATGTGCTGCGGGGGCGTCGCGATGAACAGGAACTGGCGGAATTGCAGAAAAAAATTGAAGCGAAGGCGGCGCCCGAGGAATTGAATCGATTGCTCACGCGGCGGCTCGACCTGCAGCGGAAATTGGCGCGCCGCTGAGATGACGCAAAAACTTCCTTCCATCGTGATCGTGGGACGCCCGAACGTGGGCAAATCCACGCTCTTCAACCGCCTGACGGGGACGCGGCGCTCGATCGTCACCAACGAGCCGGGAATCACGCGCGACCGCATCTACGGGACGGCGGACTGGGAAGGCCGCGCGTTTGAAGTGGTGGACACGGGGGGGATCGTGCCGGAGGAAAAAGCCGGCATTCCCGGCGAAATCTTACGGCAGGCGCACATGGCGATTGAAAATGCCTCCCGCGTGGTGCAAGTGGTGGACGGCCGCGCCGGGCCGTTGCCGTTGGACGCGGAATTGTCGCAACTTCTTCGCCGCGCGGGCAAACCGCCCGTGCTGGCGGTGAATAAAGTGGATTCGCCAAACCAGGCGGGCCTAGCCGCGCAATTCTACGAGTTGGGCGACGAGATTTTTCCGATTTCCGCGGAACATGGCTTCGGCATCGATACGATGCTCGATTCGCTAACACAGGATTTTCCGCGAGGAGAGCAAACCGAAAGCCGTCCGGACATCAACATTGCCATCATCGGGCGGCCGAATGTGGGCAAATCGACGCTGCTGAATCAACTGGCAGGGGCCGAGCGGTCAATCGTTTCGCCGGAACCCGGCACGACGCGCGACGCCGTGGATACGGTGGTCGAACGCCACGGCCAATCGTATCGCTTCCTCGATACTGCGGGAATCAGGCGGAAGGGCAAAACGAAGCTGATCGCTGAAAAGTTAAGCGTGATCATGGCGCGGAGGCATCTGGAGCGCGCGGACATCGCGGTGATCGTGGTGGATGCGTCCGTTGGAGTTACCTCGCACGACGCGACGATCGCGAGCTACGCGGAGCAGTCGGGCCGGTCGGTAATCGTCGCAATGAACAAGTGGGACTTGGCGCTGGAAGCGGCGAGGGATAAAGCCGAGCGTGAGAGAAAGCATGGCGGTAAAGGCACGGGCGCGAATCCCAGCAAACTGCTTGCGGATTACGAGCCGATTGTGCGGGAAAAATTCAAGTTTCTTCCTTTTGCTCCCATCGTTTTTCTTTCCGCGCTTACCGGCGAGCGCGTGGAAAAACTCTACGCAACAATTGATCGAGTGGCCGAGGCGCGCCGCCGGCGGATTTCAACGGGCGAGCTGAATCGTTGGCTCGCCAAGGTCGATCTCGATCGGGGGACGTCGCCCGCCAGTCGCAAGGTGAAAATCTACTACGTGACGCAGGCGGCCACCGCTCCGCCCACTTTCGTGCTGTTCACCAATCAAACCAAGCCGCTGCACTTCAGCTATCAGCGTTTCCTGGAAAACCGCCTCCGCGCAGCCTTCGATTTTACCGGGAGTCCTATCCGCTTTACGCAGCGCCTGAAAAAGCGCGAACGCGGGCACGGCGATGGAGACGAACGCGCCGTATGGCGAGAAGCGCACGCCGCGCCATAGCGAAAAGCGCGGCAGCGAGAAGCAGCGCAGCCGGCAGAAACGCGTTTTAGCTGTGCTTTGCGCGAGACGAATACAAAGACATGTCAAATGCAGATCGTACGGCGCAAGATTTCCTGAATTGGGACCTGATGATCCTGGCAATCGGCGGGACGCAGCGGTGAAAGAAGCTCGGAGCCGCCGCGTTCACGGGCCTTCGCGGAACGCTAGCGGGAAGAATGGATACAACCCAACACCGGCGGGGAGGGAACCGTCCCCACCGTGAAGTTTGTTGGAACTAGCTTCGCCTATTGAAATAGCTTACGCTTCGCTAATCCAATCAAACCAATCAAACCCGTGCCGAGAAGAGCGAGGCTGGACGGTTCCGGAGCTTTAACCCATGAAACCGACGGGCGCGAATCGCACACCGAAGGGCGGTACAGTGTCTGCGCGGGCGCCGATGCCGCGATTATTCCGAATGCAATAATGCTCAGTACCCCCAAACGTAAGTACTTCATTATTCCTCCTTGGATCGATGAGCGACGCCTCGCATCTCATTTTGAAGCCTGCTGGACCGTCAGTCCGCAGTGCACCAAAATGGAGCGTCGCTATACAATCCGGACACAACACGTTTCCTGCCTAACGAGTGGCATTTGTGATGCCAGAGCCGTGTGAACCCAGGCCGCGATGTTAAGTGACAGATAATGGACTAATTAGTGCTTTGTTTCTCCAAGCGTGTGTTTACCTTCTGGTTACCCCCACATGCAATTTTTTGGGCTTTTGGCCTTGATATTTCCCTCATTGTGCGGAACATCGCGTCCCACCGCTAACAATCCGAGATCAAATTTTCACATGGATCGGTTCGGGCCATCGTTGACAGCAATTCGTTGACACAGGCAAAAAATGGCCTAGGATACGTAAAAGACATGGCAAGCGCGGCCCACGCAGCGCATGATCTCCCGGAAAAGCCGCTTTTCCGCATCGGGGAGGTAAGCCGGCTGACGGCGACGAAGACGTTTGTCTTGCGCTACTGGGAGTCGGAGTTCCCCACCCTTCAACCCGTGAAAAGCCCCAGCGGGCATCGATTGTATCGCCGCGAGGATATCGATACGGTTTTCGAGATCAAACGGTTGCTTTACGAGCAGGGATTTACGATTGCGGGCGCCCGGAAGCATCTGGCCGAGCAAGCAGGACAAAATGGCGCAGCTGGTTCCCAGCGCGCCACCCACTCGGCCGCTAGGGTCGCCGAGGCTCCGGAAGCGTCGGCTAAGGCGAAACCACCATCGCGCGTGGACCGGAAGCTACTGCTCGATCTTCACGAAGAGCTTCGCGCCATTTTGACCCTTCTCGAACGCGAGTGATACGACTCCTTAAGTCGGTCTAGTAACGAGCATGTGCTGTCCTCAGGGGCGAAGAGCCCAATTCACTTTGTAGCCTTATGTCGAAGCCGAAGGTCCAACCCCTAGACGACGTGCCTGCAAATTTGAAGGACACGGTTCCGGCACGGAACGCTAGCTGTTACAATCGGGTCGGTGCAGTCGGGACGTGGCGCAGCCTGGTAGCGCGCACGCTTGGGGTGCGTGAGGTCGCTGGTTCAAATCCAGTCGTCCCGACCATCCTTTCCTCTGCCTCGAAACCGAAGTTTTTTGGGCAGCGCTTCACCCGCGACGGAAATCTGTGTCGAATATTCTGATCACCAATGACGATGGCATTCATGCGCCGGGATTGCGTGCGCTGGCTGCCGCAATGAATGACCTGGGAACGACCACGATCGTGGCGCCGTCCAGCGAACGAAGTGCATCCGCGCAGGCGCTCACGCTGCGGCAGCCGATTTACTGCGATCAGCTCGCCGAGCGCGAGTACGCTGTGGAAGGCACGCCCGCGGACGCGATGATTTTAGCGTTTCACACGCTGCTGAAAGAAAAGCCCGACCTGGTGCTTTCGGGCATCAATCGCGGCGCGAATCTAGGCGAGAATATTTATTATTCTGGGACGGTGGGCGCAGCGATGGAAGCAGCGATCAATCGCACACCAGCGATCGCTATTTCCGTGGCATATAAGGGTAGGGATTTCGATTTCGCGCCGGCCTCGCGTTTCGCGCGCCGACTTGCGCCTCTGATTCTCCGCGAAGGGTTGCCGGCCGGGGTGATGCTCAACGTCAACGTGCCGCAAGACTGGACCGGCGAGGTGCGCTTCACCCGGCAATCCTCGAAAATTACGCGCAATATGCTCCAGCCGGGCACTGATCCCCGCGGGCGGCGCTATTACTGGCTGAGCGAGCAGCAATTGGTGGAAGGCATCGAGCCCGATACGGACCACGCCGCTATCCGCGACGGCGCGGTTTCGATCACTCCCTTGCAAATCGACCACACACACGTACCCTCACTGAACCGTTTTTCGCATTGGGTGAAATGCCTGGCCGACTGCTGACGGCGCCTTGATCCAAAGGACCGTGAGCATTTGCCTCCGCCTGACCTCAGTCAGGTTCACAAATTTCTAATCGCCATTCCGCAGTTTTTTACTCTCTTGACGGTCCTGACAGAAATAAACCGATCCCGACGCAACGCCGATATTCAGGGTATGACGGGTTATGCGGGCGAGTGTGCCAAAACGGAACGAGTTTCAAAGCTGCGCTGGCGGGTGGCGGCAAACGGAATCGGACGAATGTTAAAGGGAAGCACGAAAACGTCAAGACCGTGGCAGGCATAAGCTCCAACGACCACGAAACGGCTGTCCATGCGACATTGCGCGAGATGGAAGCCGAAATCGAGGCGCGTGTCGTGCGCCGCACGGTCGAGCTTCGCGCGGCCTACAACCGACTCGAGAGTGTGATAAACGCGGCAAAATTAATCTCCATTATTTCCCTAGATTTACAAGGCATCATTACGGTTTTCAACTCCGGCGCGGAACGAATGCTGGGCTACACGGCAAGTGAAATGGTCGGGAAACAGAGTCCGGTGATTTTCCATTTGCCATCCGAGGTCGAAGAGCGAGCCCGCAGCTTGAGCGAACACTTTGGGCGTCCCGTCACCGGCGTGGACGTGTTCGTGGGGCTAGCGCGGGAAAACGAGTACGAAGAGAGAGAGTGGACGTACGTGCGGAGGGACGGAGGGCACCTGATCGTCAGCATCGTGACTACGGCCGTTCAGGATGCCAGCGGGAAAATCACGGGCTATCTGGGGTGTGCCCAGGACATCACGTTGCGTCGAGAGGCCGAATCCAAGCTGCTGTCACTGACCGAGCGGTTGTCGCTGGCAACGGATGTTGCGGCGCTTGGTGTGTGGGAATGGGATGTGGCCAAGAACGCAATGACGTGGGACGCCACCATGGCCCAGATCTACGGTTTCTCGCTCGCGACGACGGACCCCTATAAGCAGTGGAGCTCCTCCGTTTATCCGGATGATTTGGCCGCGGCCGAAGGCGCCTTGAAGAAGGTGATGGAAGACAAGGGAAGGGCGTCGGTTGAGTTCCGCATCATTCGACCCGATGGGGCGATGCGGCATCTGGCTGCGGCGGAAGGGGTGGTCCTGGATGAAAAGGGAAGCGTCAGCCGGATCATCGGCATAAATATCGACATTACCGATCGCAAGCAGTTCCAAGCGGACTTGCAACGGGCCAAAGAAGATGCGGAAGCAGCGAATCGCGCCAAGAGTGAATTCCTCGCCAACATGAGCCATGAAATTCGCACTCCCATGAATGGAATCTTGGGGATGACGGAGCTGGTTCTCGATTCGGAGCTCAATGAAGAGCAGCGCGAGTATCTGGCCACGGTGAAAACGTCGGCGGATTCGTTGTTAACGGTGATCAACGACATTCTGGACTTCTCCAAGATCGAAGCGGGGAAAATCGACATCGAGTCGCTCGATTTCAACCTGCACGACACGCTCGAAACCACGCTAAAGACGCTGGCCCTGCGAGCACATGAGAAAGGCTTGGAACTGGTGTGCGAGATCGCGCCGGAAGTTCCGGAAGCGGTGCGGGGCGATGCCAGCCGTCTGCGCCAAGTGATCGTGAATCTTTTGGGCAACGCCATTAAGTTCACGCAGGAGGGCGAGGTGGCGCTGAATGTCCAACTGGAAAGCAAGGAGATGAATGATTGCATCGTGCACTTCACGGTTTCGGACACCGGGATCGGAATCGCCCGCGAAAAATTGGGAATGATCTTCGATCCGTTTTCGCAGGCGGACAGCTCAACCACGCGGCATTACGGCGGGACGGGTTTGGGATTGACCATCTCGACGCGCTTGATTGAGAAAATGGGCGGAATCGTGTGGGTGGAAAGCGAAATCGGTCGGGGCACTCAGTTTCACTTCACCATTCGGCTGGGAGCCGCCGAGGGACAAGGAATTGTTATAGGAACGATTGCTCCGCCGGAAACTTTGCGCGGAGTAAAGGTGCTGATCGTGGATGACAACAGAACCAACCGGCGGATACTCGAGGGGATGCTGAAACACTGGGATATGAAGAGCACGTCGGTGGCAGGCGGAGAAGAAGCTCTCAAGCAGCTATCCGCAGCGTGGGGAGCCAAGGAGCCGTTTGGGCTGATCCTGATGGACATGCACATGCCAGAAATGGACGGTTTCGGCCTCGTCGAGCGTATTCGCCAGCGGCCCGAGCTATCCACTGCCACGATCATGATGCTTACCTCAGCGGGACACAGGGGTGATGGAGAACGATGCAAGAAACTCGGAGTGTCTGCGTACTTATTGAAGCCGATCCGACAGTCCGAATTGCGCGAGGCCATCGCGCGAGTGCTAGGAGCGCGGGAACAAACCGGAGCAATTCCTCTAGTCACGCGCTATTCCCTGGCGGACGCTCACGAACCGGGAGCGTCGCTGCAAGTCCTGGTTGCCGAGGACAACGCTGTGAACCAACTTTTAGTCCGCCGGATGCTGGAGAAGAGAGGACATCGAGTGACGGTCGTCAACAATGGGCGGGAGGCCCTGGCAGCCACCGAAGAAGGAAATTACGACCTGGTTCTGATGGACGTGCAAATGCCCGAAATGGATGGGATCGAGGCGACGCTAGCCATCCGAGAAAAAGAAAAACGACGAGACGACGGAAGCCACCAAGCAATCGTCGCCGTGACCGCGCATGCCATGAAAGGAGATGAGGAGCGCTGCAAGGCAGCGGGGATGGACGACTACCTCACCAAGCCCATTCGCCCACAGGAGTTGGGGAATCTCTTGGAGCGGTATGCGGCGGCCAAAATGAAAACGATTGCCACGCCATAGCTTCCTCATTCCGAAACAAAACGTTGCAAATCAATTGGGCTTGTCCACGGCGGCGATCCGGAAAGCAAGCGCCCGGGCGGCGCGCCGCTAAACGTGTTTCTTGCCGCTGGTGAAATATCGAGCCCGGGGTGGTGGGGAAGGCCGGAACGGTCACCATCCGCCGTTGGGAGTGGCAGCTAATTGGTGACACGTTCCGGGCTTTGCCCACAGAGGGAAGCCTGCGGTTGGAGGTGGCCTCGCTTACGCTGCTTGCGATGGGCCAGTGATACGGTGCCTCCATTTTCCTAATGCCCGGTTCAAGGGATGGCTGCGGTGCAGGAACGCGAGCAAGGGCTCGCGCCGTGTCCCGATTTTCTGCAGCGCACGGCGAATGCGGAAGTCGCGGCCCGCGGACACTAATCCTTTTTCAAGGGTCTCAATTGCATCCTGGGTCCGGCCGCTCTGTTGATAGACCTCCGCTAGATTCAAGTACAGCTGGGCGTGATTGTGCCTCATCCCAAGGGCTTCCTGACAGAGCACTTCCCCATCGCCGAAGCGCTTTTCGGCTACGGCGGCAAGGAGTCCGGTATAGGAGAGATAGAAGGGGTTTTTGGGAGCTATGCCCAGGGCACGACGGGCGTGAAGAAGAGCTTCGCTGGCGTCACCATCCCGTAAGTGCTTGAGACATTCCTTGAAATCCGACATGCCGGCATCGGCGGGGGAAGTGGTTCCAATCCAGTGGGACATGGGTTCCTTCCTTGCCCCGCAAAATAGCGGTTGCAGGGCGGGAAGTAAACTTAACGCCACCGCGAGAGGAGATAAATAGGTCGTGGGACCAGATTTCGTTCCAGTCCTTCCGCCTGTACCAATTGACAGGCGAACAAATGGCTACAGGCGAACAGAATGGATTACCGGAAGGGTTCTTCCTTGAGGGAAACCCCACATCGTCAGAGTGCTCGATCGTTCTAGGCGGCTTTGCGGGCTGGGGCCGCGGCCTGCAAGACTTCGATGGCCTTCTTTACAACCGGGTCCGTGGGAGAGCTGGATGGCGCACCCAGATTCTGATCGCTGATCTCAGCGACGTCGTCCGGTACGGGACGGACTTCGCGGGTGGGCACAACGCCCTCGACCGGAATCTCTTTGCCCGAGGGGGTGTAGTAGGTGGCGACCGTAAGAATGAGAGCAGATCCGTCGTCGAGTGGAATTAGTTTTTGCTCGGAGGCAACGCCGTAGGTGCGGTCGCCAATAGTTTCGCCGCGATGGTTATCGGCGATGGCAGCGGCGACGATTTCAGCTGGACCGGCAGTGCCATTGCCAATCAGCACGGTGACGGGCTGGGTCCACACAACCTTGGACGGATCGGCGGCAGAAACCACCGGGGCGACGGTCTGCCCCTTCAGGGTGGCGATGGTGCCGGAGGAAAGGAACAGCTGAGCGGTGGAAATGCCTTCCTGGTCGTCGCCAACAGCGCAATCGCGCAAATCGAGGATCAGTTTGTGGGCGCCCTGGCGCTGAAATTGGGTGAGTTCGTCCTTAATACGCTTTGTTTCGCCAACATCGAATGCGGGAACGTGCAGATAGGCGATGTCACCTTGCAGCTTGTCCTCAACGAGCTTGGGAGCGGGAAGCTTCTCCAGAGTGAGATCTACATCTTCAGGCTCGGTTTTGCCGCGACGGATGACCGAGAGTTTCACGACCGCGCCCGGTTCACCACTTAGCAGCAGCTGCGCTTGCTCGACGGCCATCTGGCCGGTGGTGAAGCCAGCGATCTTTTCCAGGACGTCGCCCAATCCCAGACCGGCTTTCTTGGCGGGACTATCCGGCAAAGCGGAAATCACGCTGATGTACCCGAAACGCTTGGTGAGAGCCAAGCCGGCGCCGGCCTTGGAGTTGGCCGCGCTTTTTTCTTCGAAGTCTTTGTATTCGAGAGGACTGAGATAGCTGGATTGAGAATCGAGGGAATCGAGCAGTCCATGGAGAGCGCCGCTGGTGACCTGGTGCATGTTCGGGTCGTCGACGTAATCGCGCTGGATGTGTTCGAGCACTTCGCTATAAACGGTAAGCGCGCGGAAGGCTTTGTCGTCGGAGGAGCGGCCCATCACATAGCCCGCCGTGACATAAAGGAACACGACGGCAGACAGCGCGATCACGATTTTCTTGGTGAGAGAACTCATTCCCTTTTCCTTTTCGCCTCGCGCACTATGTGCTGGCGCGCCGAACCACGTCTCCGCGGAGGCCCGCTACGAGCCGCCCCGCACCCGAGATTGGGATGCGCCCCGTTGACCAGGAGACGCCCAGTATAGCACTGGGTTCGCGAGGGCGGCTACTTGACTACTTGTGCGCGAACGTTTGGCGGCCGCCGGGAACGCTGTACGAATTGGCATCAGCGAGCGGCATGGCGGCCGTGATGTAGGTTTGCGAGATACGGTCGTGCCAGGTGAAGTGGTCCTCGTCCCATACCGCCCAGAAGAAGCCGATCATCAACGTGGCGCCGGAAAGCAGGTATCCGAAGACGCGCCAGAGAAGCTGACGGGTATCGGGAAGGCTGCCATCGAGCCGAACGATGGAAAGGCCGCGCAGCTGCAATCCCGGTGTCGAACCGGCGAGAATGACGAAAAGGGAAAAATATAGAGCGTAAAAGAGATAGGCGATCGCCACATAGACAATGGCTTCGCTTCTGCCCAGAGTAAGTTCACCTCCGGCCGACCGGCTGGCAAATAGGAACAGGCCCACGAACCCGGCACAGGTAAAGGCCAGGAAGCAGAGGTCGATGAAACAAGCCGAGCGGCGATGCGCCAAGTTGGCGACCGGTACCAGAGCGGTCTGCGGGCGCGCACGATCGTACGGTGAACTCGAAAAATCAAGTTCCGGCTGGACGCGGATTTCGACGTGCTCAGTCTGAGGGGGCTTTTGGCGCGGGCGAGGCGCAGGCCGTTGTGGCGGGCATTCGCGCACTTGGTCATCGAGATCCAAAGTGGCGCGGGCGAGCGCGGTTTTCTTAAAGGGAAGGCCCGGCTGGGTATCGGGGAGATCGGGGCGCAACCGGCCGCGACGCGCGCGATATTGCTCCAGGCGTCGCGATACTTCGGTGCGCCATTCAGGCTCGGCGCTTTCGTCGAGATCAGCCGCGCCGACTGCCACGGATTCGTAGGCTTCTTCGTTTTCAGCCGGGGAGAGATTGCAGAAAGAGCAACTCTCTGTGTCATCCAGCAAGAGAGCGCCACACTTCGAGCATATGTGAATCACTGGTCCGTTTTGCGCTGCGGAAATTCCCAGTGGAACTCGCGAATCATATCACGCGGATGAAAAGAGCGGCGGAGAAAAACCGCCGCCCAATGTATCCGATTGCGCAACAAGGCGCTGTTCCCGAATCAGGAAATGGCGCGCTTCAAGAAATCGTCGATCCGCGCGTTGGCGGGCGTCCCCAGTGGCAAGGGGAAAATATTGAACGCGTGCGGGGCGCCGGGATATACGTCCAACTCCGCCTCATTTCCGGCGGCGATCCAGCGAGCGTAGAGGAAAAGCGTGTCGTCCAGCAGCGGATCGATCGTTCCCACGGTGAAAATCGCCGGGGGCATATTTTTCAGGTCGGCGTAGAGCGGCGAGACGTCCGGATCGCGCGGATCGACGCCGGCGGGAAGATATGCCTCGCGGAACTTATGTATGCTGATCTTTCCAACGAGGATTCCTCTGTCGGGAGTGAGCGTTTGGCTGGGGGTCATCGACGAATCGAAATTGCCGTATGAGAGAACCGCGGCGCGAAAACCGGTGTAGCCATGGCGGTCGCGCATGCGCAGCAGCGTCGCCGCTGAGAGAGTGGCACCGGCCGATTCACCGCCAATCGATAGCACGTCCGTGCCGAACTCCGATTTGGCGTTCTTGGTAAGCCAGAGGGCGACGGACTCGCAGTCGTCCCACGCGGCCGGGTAAGGATTCTCAGGCGCCAGACGGTACTCGACGCTGGCGCAAGCCATGCCTGTATTCTTGACGATGCGTTCGAGCATGGGATCCTGGCCCTGGGAGGAGCCGAAGACCAATCCCCCGCCATGAATGTGGATATAGACGCCTGTCGCGCGCTCGGGCGCGATCACGCGAACCGGGACTTTGTGGCCACCTTTGCCGTCAATATGAATGGTGCGGGCCCGCGCGGACTTTTCTGGCGGCGGGAATGGGCCTCTGCCGGTGGCAGCGGCCGCGCGGTAGGCCGCCGCGCCGATGTCCCACCAGTCCGGGCCCCCGGACATCGCTTTGCGGAACGCTTCATTGGCGGCCAGCGTTTCCGCGGAGACCGCCTGCGGTTTGAATACCGAGGGATCGAAAAGACCGCTCTTGACAGCGCGTGCTTCGCTCATTTCTCTTCGCCTCCGAATCTTAATTTCTTCGTCGCGGAGTATATCACTCGGTGAATTTCGTTCAACCGCCGCGCCCGCATTTGTGCGGACGCGCTTGCGGGGCGATTAGTGCTGCTCGGGCCGAGCCGCGATCAAGCCTTTGTCGTACATTGCAGCGTAATTCAAATACTGGCTCACCGGATCGGGGGGATAGCTGATCTCGACTTTCTCGATCTCGCCGTTTTTTTCGAAGCGCGCCGTTAGACGCGAATTGATTCCCGCCCAGTAGCTTGGCAGGCCGAGCTTCTCGAAGCGGGCGCGCACCTGATCGCGCAGGGCAGGGTCGAAGTGCGAGCCATACTTATCCACGAGCGCTTTGATCGCCGCGTAGTCGCCCTCGGCTTTAATGCGCATCAATTCAGCGAGCAGCATGCCGACGCCCGTGCGCATCTTCGCGTAGTCCTTCACGCGAATGTAGGTTTTGCCGTTGCGTTGAAACTGCTCGATGCCGCCTGTTTTATCCATGATGTAGTATGCGATGAGCGCGCGATCGCGATCGTGATCTTCCTCGATTGTGTCGCCTGCGGGGATGCGGCGCAATTGCGTGAGCGCAACGCGGGCTGCGGAATCGTACATGGCCTTGGCAATCTCGTTCTGGTCCTGGTCGGTGACGAGGCCGAGTTCCTTCAGTTTCGGATCCCAGACGTTCCACAAAGCCATCAAGTCCGCGCGGCCTTCTTCGAGCGTAGAAAAATATTCCTTCAGCTCGGGTTCGGCGCCGTGGAGGAGTCTGGGGCTCAGCTTGCCCGAGCCGTGGCCGATCACTTCGTGGAGCGCGGTCATCAATTCATCAGCTTTGTCGCCGTACTTTTTGTCGCGGGCAATTTCTTCTGGCGAAGCAGCGAACTCGTCGAGGATGGCATCGCCACTGGCCGCGTCCAGCGTACGGCTGCTGCCGGTAAACAAGAAATTCTTGGTGCCGTATTTTTCGTGAATTTGATTCTCGTTGGGCAGATTGTCGCCGATGGTGTTCACTTCAAAGTCGCCCGTTTCGATGAGCGTTTCAACGGCCTTTACCACAGGAGGCTTGAAAGAGGTTCTCTTGTACTTGGCGTCCCACGGAGCCTTTTGCTCGAAGTAGCTCGCGTTGTTGGCGAGCTTCAGCATGGTGTCGGTCACAGGCTGGTCCGTAACGGTGACGAAACTTTGCGAGCTGCCTTTAGCTCCGCGCGCGTCGCGGTAAATTTCGATAAAGCCGTTGGCGAAATCGACGGTGGCGTTGTCCTGTACCCAGTCGGCGTCGAATTTCAGCCAATCGTTGGGATCGCCGGTTTGATAGTAACGGATCAGGTCAGCAATTACCTGGGCCTGCTGCGGATCGGCAAAAGCGTGCGCCTTCTCAAGACAGTCGTTTGCTTTCCTCAGAAAAGTTGCATAGAGGCCGGGAGGAACAGTGTGGTCGGGTGTGCCGGCGCGGTAAATTTCTTCGTGGAGAGTGCCTTTCGCGTCCCTTACCACCCGTGAATTCAGCGGATGTTCATCGTGAAAATTCTTTAGGTCCGCGAGCGAAAGGCCGGGATAAAAAGTATTCGAACTAGCCTGCACGATATCCATGCCCGGCTTGGGACTTTTAGCGGTGATCATCGGCTCGAAATTGGGATCGAATAGAGATGCCCGCAAGCCGCTTAACTCTTTCTCGAGTTCCGCGGGCGTGGTGATCGGGGGCAGGTCGGCGTAACGTGATCTGAACGCGCCGTGCTTTTGGGCGGTGAGAGCCGCCGTTTTCAACTCATCGGCGGTGAAGGCCGGAAGGAATTTTCGCGAAGTTTGCAGGTTGTGGTTTCCGCGATCGGCCCAGAAAAGCTCGGCGAACTCGGTGATTTGGGCCATTGTATGCGGATCGATTCCATTTGGGTGCGCGACGATCTCCTCGAGCAGGCGTTTCTCGCGCAGAGCGTAAGCGGAAAGTTGGTCGTAAATGATGGGATCGATGGCGATGGAGGCTTGCGTGAGCCAATAGGCGAGCGATTGTTGTTTCGGCGAGAGCGACCCGAAGCTGTTGGCCTTGACGACGAGAAAGCCTGTGTCGCCGGCGCGCGCGATCAGAGGGCTTTTCGCGGAAGGCTTTTCGTTTTGCGCGAATGCCGGCGCAAAAATCGTCGCAACGCAAAGCAGAGCTGCAAATCCTGATTTCATGGCTCCCCCGAGCGCCTACCTTAATAGGTTAGGGATGGTACCGCAAGATTTGGCGGCTCGCATCGAAAGGTGAATGGGGGATGCGAGTGGAATGGGCAGAGTCCGAGGATACAGGGAGAATGTTTACACGGGGGCATCGAACGATGCAAGTACCTGTTGGTGTAAAGAAAAATCGTCCACGGTGACCGGGTGATCGGGTCCTAATTTTCGCATGGCGCGGTCAAGCAAGCAGGCCACGTGCGCCGTAGTTGCAAACTTTCGGTGTAGGGCCGCCTGGCGATAAGACCACTATACGTAGACGTGTTAGACACAGGGAGCCAAATATTTTGTGGTTCGGTTGCGAATTTTTCTTGACATCATTTCGACAAGCGCTAATACTGCGCACCCAGATTCGGCAAGTGTGAATCGGTTGTCGTCCTCCCAGCGCCGATAATCGTCACGCCACGCCGGACCGAGTTCGGAAACATCAAAGCGACGCGAGGGAATCTGCACCGCGCCGGGAAGGGCGTGGTTAGCGGCGCTTTTCGCTTTTTTTAGTTCGGCAGTTTCGTTCCGGGGTAGGTCGATACTGCTGGGCTCGTTTAGAAACTCCTTCATTGGCGCGTATCCATCGATACACGCAAACGACATTCCGGGTTCCGTTTGAGAGGAGTAAAATGGATAGATCCTCCCAGCCGGGACCCCGGCCAACTATTCGGCGGCAGGACTGCCGGCGCGGAGGCAGAGATGGCAGAGACACGAACTGCTTTGAACACCCCAATGCAAACGGAAAAGATCGCACGACGAACAAGCGGACTGGAATTCCAGCGGCGGTTTACGGACGGCAAGGTGTCTCCATTCGATAAGGTCGAATGGGAGCGTCGCACGGCCCTAATCGGGAATGATAAAGGCCAGGTAATCTTCCGACAGGAGAACGTGGAAGTCCCCAAGTCCTGGTCGCAGACGGCGACGAATATTGTTACGTCGAAATATTTTCATGGCAAACCGAACTCGCCCGAACGCGAGAACTCGGTGCGCCAACTCATCAGTCGCGTGGCCGATACGATCGTGCGTTGGGGGCAGGAGGGAGGCTATTTCGCCACGGCGGAATCGAAGGACGCGTTCCACGATGAGCTGACTCATCTGCTGGTCGAACAGAAAATGGCTTTTAATTCGCCGGTGTGGTTCAACGTGGGCGTGCAAGCCAAACCGCAGTGCTCGGCATGCTTCATCAATTCCGTCCAGGACAACATGGAATCGATCATGAACCTGGCGAAGACCGAAGGGATGCTCTTCAAGTGGGGCTCGGGCACGGGAACAAACTTCTCGTCGCTGCGTGGGAGTAAAGAGTCGCTTTCGGGCGGCGGAATTGCTTCGGGACCGGTGAGCTTCATGAAGGGCTTCGACGCGTTCGCGGGCGTGATCAAGAGCGGCGGCAAGACGCGCCGCGCGGCGAAGATGGTGATCCTGAATGTCGATCACCCGGATATCGTGGAGTTCATCGAATCGAAAACGAAGGAAGAGCGCAAGGCGCACGTCCTGATCGAGCAAGGATATGATTCGGCGATCGACGGCGATGCGTATTCGTCCGTCTTCTTTCAGAATGCGAACCATTCCGTCCGCGTTACGGACGACTTCATGCGTGCCGTGGAAGAAGACCGCGACTGGTGGACGCGCAACGTGAATGACGGCGAGCCCGTGGATAAGTATCGAGCGCGCGATTTGATGAAGATGATGGCTGAATCCGCCTGGCAGTGCGGTGATCCGGGCATGCAGTACGATACGACGATCAATCGCTGGCACACATCCAAAGCCACCGATCGCATTTACGCGTCGAATCCGTGCTCGGAGTATATGTTCCTCGACGACACGGCTTGCAATCTGGCCTCTTTGAATCTTCTGAAATTCCTCGGAGCGAATGGGCAATTTGATACCGAAGGATTTCGCCACGCGGTGGATGTAACCATCACGGCGCAGGAAATTCTGGTCGACAACGCGAGCTATCCCACGGAGAAAATCGCGCGCAATTCGCACGATTACCGTCCGCTGGGCATCGGCTACGCGAATTTGGGGGCGCTGTTGATGTCCATGGCGCTGCCTTACGATTCCGATGGCGGCCGCGATGTCTGCGGCGTGATTACGGCATTGATGACGGGCGAGTCTTACGCGCAGTCGGCGCGCATCGCGGAGCGCATGGGCCCGTTTGGCGGCTATCCGCGCAACCGCGAGTCCATGCTGGATGTGATTCGGATGCATCGCGATTCGCTGCGGCCGATCAAAGAGGAAAATGTGCAGCCGTCGCTGCTCCACGCCGCGCAGGAATCGTGGGATGCGGCGCTCGAACTGGGCGAAAAGTTCGGGTACAAGAATTCGCAAGTTTCCGTTCTCGCGCCTACGGGCACGATCGGCTTCATGATGGATTGCGATACCACCGGCATCGAGCCCGATCTGGCGCTGGTGAAGCAGAAGCGGCTGGTGGGCGGCGGAGTAATCAAAATCGTGAACAACACGGTGCCACAGGCACTGATGAAGCTCGGGTATCCACCAGAGCAGGTCGCGCAGATCGTGGATTACATTGACGCGCAGGGCAAGATCGAAGGCGCGCCGGGACTCAGGCCCGAGCATTTGCCGGTATTCGATTGCTCGCTGACGCCAATGGGCGGCGGCCGGTCAATTTCCTGGCGCGGGCATTTGCGCATGATGGCGGCGGCGCAACCGTTCCTTTCAGGCGCAATCAGCAAGACGATCAACATGCCGGAAGAATCGACCGTTGAAGACATCAGCGAAGCATATATGGAATCGTGGAAATTCGGCCTGAAGGCCGTCGCGATTTACCGCGATAATTCAAAGCGTTCGCAGCCGCTCTCCGCAGCCGGAAAAAAGGAAGAAGAAAAAACAGCCGCGCCCGCCAAGGTTGCGGTTATGCCCGCACCGTCCGCGCTGCAAGGATCTTTCCAGGCGCCGCCACAACCGGCCGTTCCTGGTCCGGAGCAGCAGGAGCTTTTCGTGCGCGCCCGGCGCGAAAAGCTTCCCTCGGAGCGGCGATCCATCACCCACAAATTCTCGGTGGGCGGACACGAAGGCTACATCACTGTCGGCATGTACGACGATGGCAAGCCCGGCGAAATCTTCATCAAGATGGCGAAGGAAGGCTCCACGCTTTCTGGCATCATGGACGCCTTCGCGCTGTCCGTGTCCATTTCGCTGCAGTACGGCGTTCCCCTGCGCGCGCTGGTAGATAAATTCTGCAACTCGCGCTTCGAGCCTTCGGGCTACACCGGCAATCCGAAGATTCGCTACGCGAAATCGGTGGTCGATTACATCGGACGGTGGCTCGGCGGGAAATTCATATCTCCGGACTATCTGGATCACGACGACGTTGCTGCGCCGGAGCGCGGCGCCGATGCGGAATCGGCGGCAGCGGCCAGTGTCGCGATCGCACCGGGTCCTTTTGCGGTGCCCGGGGCGATCGAGGAAACCACAACGCGTCCTCGCGCGGCGATGGAGGATGCGCCCTACTGCTCCGAGTGCGGCATGCTGATGACGCCGAATGGAAGCTGCTACAAGTGCTCGAATTGCGGCTCGACTTCAGGCTGCAGCTAGGAACTAAACAATTTGGGGGGGATGGAAGGGGGCGCTCTCTGCGAGCGCCCTTTTTCATTTGCGCGCACTCGCTTTTGCGCTTCTTCCGTTTAGCGTTGTGCGGGTACCGCCGCTCCTGCGTGAATCTGCAAGTCCACAGGAACGACTTCACATTTCTCAATTTCCTTCGTGTTAGCGTGAGTCGTGGGCGTCTTTTGCCGCGGAAAGGAGGAAGCATGGACACATTCATTTCACGCCTCGGTCGGGACACCAAAGAGACCCCCCGCCAACTCCCGGGATGCCATTTCTATTCGACACCACCGCCGAATAGAACCAGGCGTAACTCACTGAAAACGAAGGACAGCGCATCCCTCTACCCGTCACAAAGACCGGAGGGAGCAATTCTGACCGGACGGCTTGACAATGCCGAGAGCGTCCATATACGGTACTGGTTTGCGTTGGGGCTTCAGGAGCGGACTGCACGGGTGAACTTCACCGACCACGCGTCTGGATTCCGTAGTCAGTTTTCACCAAATGGAGAGAGGAAAGCGAATGCCTCATAAGCTGCAGAATATACTTGCACGCGTTCCGAGCGACATCGACATTGCGCAGGCTGCCACACCGATTCCGATCGACAAAATTGCCGCCGAAATAGGCATCCTGCCGGACGAGCTGGAACTTTACGGAAAGAATAAAGCCAAGGTGCGCCTCTCGGTCCGCGACCGCCTGAAAGATACTCCCAACGGAAAGTACATCGTGGTGACAGCCATCACGCCGACACCGCTCGGCGAAGGGAAAACCACCACGACGGTGGGGTTGAGCCAGGCGCTGGGCGCGCATTTGGGCAAGAAGGTTTTTACGTGCGTGCGGCAGCCGAGCCAGGGCCCGACATTTGGAATTAAGGGCGGCGCGGCCGGCGGCGGTTACAGCCAAATCATTCCCATGGAGGAGTTCAACCTCCATCTCACCGGCGACATTCACGCGATCACGGCCGCGAACAATCTGCTGGCTGCGGCGATCGATACGCGCTGGTTTCACGAAAAGTCCCAGAGCGACGAGGCGCTTTTCGAGCGTCTTTGTCCGCCCGCGAAGGACGGCAGCCGGCGATTTTCTCCGGTGATGCTGCGGCGGTTGCGAAAACTCGGGATTTCAAAAACGAATCCCAACGACCTCACGCCCGAGGAGCGCAGCCGATTTGCGCGGCTGGATATAGATGTCGACAGCATTACCTGGCGCCGGGTGACCGATACGAACGACCGCATGTTGCGCCAGATTACCATCGGGCAGGGGCCGGAGGAAAAAGGTGTGACGCGCGTCACCGGATTCGATATTTCCGTGGCCAGCGAAATCATGGCGATTTTGGCGCTGACCACTAGCTTGGCGGACATGCGCGAGCGGCTTGGCGCGATGGTGATCGGCACTAACAAGGCAGGTGAAGCAATTACCGCGGACGACATCGGAGTCGGCGGCGCGCTGACCGTGCTGATGAAAGACGCGATCTTCCCCAATTTGATGCAAACGCTGGAAGGAACGCCGGCGTTCGTCCACGCAGGGCCGTTTGCAAATATTGCGCATGGTAATTCATCGATTGTGGCGGATCAGGTGGCGCTGAAACTTGTAGGTCCCGATGGCTACGTAATTACTGAGTCCGGCTTCGGCGCCGATATGGGGATGGAGAAGTTTTTCAACATCAAGTGCCGTTACAGCGGGCTGGTGCCGAATTGCGTAGTGATGGTCGCGACGATTCGCGCGCTGAAGATGCACGGTGGAGGGCCGAAAGTGGTGGCCGGGCAGCCGCTAGCGCACGCCTACACCGAGGAAAATCTGGAACTGCTCGAAAAGGGCTGCTCGAATCTGGCGAAGATGATCCAGAACGCGCGAAAGTTCGGGATTCCGGTGGTGGTGGGGGTGAATCGCTTCCAGCATGATACGCCCGCGGAAATCGAACTGGTTCGCAAGAAGGCGATGGAAGCTGGGGCAACCGACGCCGTAATGTCCAATCACTGGGCCGAAGGCGGCGCAGGAGCGGTGGCGCTGGGCAAGGCGGTGATCGCTGCGTGCGAGAAGCCGAGCAAGTTTCAATTTCTTTATCCGCTGGAAATGGGGATCAAGGAAAAGATCGAGACGATTGTGCGGGAAATATACGGCGGCGCGGGAGTGGAATATTTACCGGAGGCCGAGCAGAAGATCGCGCTCTACAATCGGCTGGGATTCAACAAACTTCCCATCTGCATGGCGAAGACGCACTTGAGCCTGAGCCATGATGCGAACCTGAAGGGCGCACCGACGGGATTTACGGTCCCGGTGCGGGATGTGCGCGCAAGCGTTGGAGCTGGGTTCCTCTATCCGCTGCTCGGGACAATGAGCACGATGCCGGGCCTCTCCACGCGGCCCGGATACTACGAGATCGACATCGACCTCAAGACAGGGCGAGTAATCGGACTCTCGTAAAACGAATCGGCCTCTCTGTCATGCCGAAAGGCGGTTGTCGGGGCTACCGCTTCATGGCTTCTTGGTATTGGCAACACCTTCGATTATCGCTGAAACTTGCCTTAGGACGGAATCCGTCTGGCGGAACGCGCGGGTTTCCCACTCGGCTCGGTCTGGAAGAACGTCACGATACGCAGACGGATCCGGCGCGAGTTGCCGGATGTTCGAATCGGCGCAAAGAAGAAACACGCGCAACGCGCCGGCGAGCAGTGAAGCGGCTGCGCCGAGATCGGCTGCTACAATTGCATGGACCGTGTCGACGGCGTCGGCACAGAGACTGATTCCGGATGCCGCCGCCCGGGCCGCCGCCAAGGGAGTTTCAATCGCCTTGCGAACCGAGGCGTCGACGGCGCGCTTCCGCTCCTCCCGCTCACGATCTGTTCCTTGCGGCAAGCGCGCACTGATCATGTAATCGTTAAACGCCGCCGTATCATCCTCGGCGAGCTGCATCATGTGCTTGGACTCGGCGCGGGCAGACTCGGCTAGTTTCTCGACCTTGGCAAGATCCCCGCTGAACCCTTTTTTCCTGCCGGTGACTTTCAGAACCTTGGCAAGCAGCCCCAGAGCGAAGCTGGCGGACGTGGCGGCGACGGCCACTCCGGCGGGTATTGGCTCGCTGCTTGCAGCCGCACTTCGAAATTGCTCGAGCGTCGATTCCCAAACGGGAGACGACATCATGCAAGTGCTCCTTCCGTGTCCTCTGAAAAATACACAAACATATGATGTGAAGAGTTTGAAATATCCTTTGCCAGCCTTAGGGTAGCACCCGACCGATGGAAGTGCAGTAAGAGTGAAAGCGATGGGCCGCTTTATCGCAGCATCTTGCATGGTAGAGTAAGCGATTCATCGAGGGGAGACCGGAGACGATGAGAAACGGAGAGCGCGAAGTGCACAAGGTGCTGATTCGCCGCTCCGCGATCGAAAAACGTGTGAAGGCCGTGGCGCGCCAAATCACCAGAGAATACAAAGGCCAACGGGTACACCTGATCGGCGTCCTAAAGGGCGCATGTTTCTTTCTTGCGGATCTCGCGCGGGAAATCGATCTCGAGACCTCTATTGATTTCATCTCGGTGGCAAGCTACGGCAAGGGGAAGGATTCTTCGGGACAGGTTCGCTTGTTGAAGGATCTAGATAGCAGCATTGCGGGACTGAATGTGATTCTGGTCGAGGACATTCTCGACACAGGACGGACGCTGCTGTACCTGCTGCGCATTTTGCGCCAGCGCAAGCCGAAGTCGTTGCGCGTGGCGGCGCTGCTCGACAAGCCCTCCCGGCGGGTGGCGCCGGTGAAGGGCGATTACATTGGCTTTACCATTCCAAATGAGTTTGTGGTCGGCTACGGATTGGATTATGCCGAGCGCTATCGCAACCTCAAAGATGTGTGCGTCTTGACGCCTTCTTCGCATTCGCCTCAATAGAGCGTTTGCCAGCCGTCGCGGACGTCTCAATATGGCCTATTTCAGCATTGCGTTTGGCCCCTGGCGCAGCCGAGGTCCGATTCCGCGCCTGATATAATGGCTCTATCGCGTTTGCGCCGAAGTGCAGGGGAGATGCGGGCTAATCTGGCGGCAGTTGTCGCCGAGGCAGGGCGCGCGTACGCGTCAGCAATTCAAATGGATTCGACGGAACTCAATTCGGTGCAGGAAGTCCCTGCCGAGACTCTGGCAGTCCTGTCGGAGATTAGCCACGAAATCAACTCGTCGCTAAATCTGGACCAGGTGCTCGCCAGTGCGGCTCAGCAGGTGAAGCGGCTGATGGACTATGAGATTTTCGCCGTTCTGCTGCCCGTGGAAAACACCAACGATCTGTACGTCCGTTTTGCTATTGGCCACCGGCCGGAGGTGATTGAGCACTGGCGCATCCCCATGGGCGATGGAATCATCGGCGCCGCCGCCAGTACGGGTCAGGCAATTCGCGTCGGCGACGTATTAAAGGATCCGCGCTATCTCCCTGCAGTCGATGCGGTCCGGTCGGAGATGGCGGTGCCGCTGATCGTCCGGGGGCGAGTGATCGGTGTGGTGGATATTGAAAGCCGCCAGCCGGATTATTTCACCCCGGCCCAGCAGACGATTCTCACGCTGGTCGCGAGCCGCATCGGAACCGCCGTGGAAAATGCGCGGCTTTTCGAGAATGCGCGGAAGCAGGCGGAAACGCTGCTGCTGCTCAATGAAATTGGGCGGGAAACGAGCGCAACGCTGCAAGTGGAAGAAGTGCTGCGCCGCGCGGCGCAACTGACGAAGCGCCTGATCGATTATCAAATCTTCAGCATCTTGCTTTACGACGACGCGGCTGCGGCTTTTCGCCATCGCGTAACGGTGAAATTCGGGCAGCAAGTGCAGGAAAAGTCCGCCGTTCCCGCCCATGAAGGGATCGTGGGCGCGGCTGCCAAGCTGCACCGTGCAGTTGTGGTTCCTGACGTTTCACTCGACCCGCGTTACCGGATGCTCAACCCGGAAACGCGGTCGGAACTAGCGGTACCCATGCTTTACAAGAACAAAGTGGTTGGTGTGATGGATCTCGAAAGCCCGCAGCTTAATTACTTCACGCCGGACCACGTGCAGGTGCTTTCGATTTTGGCGGCTCACCTTGCTGTGTCGATCGAAAACGCGCGCCTCTACGAGCAACTGGCTCGCGACGAAAGCCGCATGGAGCGCGACCTCAACGCGGCGCGCCGCATTCAGGGAGCGCTACTCCCCGTTCTACCTGGGCCCGAGTTCGGTTTGGATATCGCCGCACGCGTTGTGTCTTCGAGAGAATTGAGCGGCGACCTCTACGATTTTATTCGCTACGGTCCCCAGGATCTGGGCATCGCTCTGGGCGACGTCAGCGGCAAGGGGAGCGCAGCGGCTCTCTATGGCGCGGTCGCGGTCGGCACTTTGCGCAGTCTGGGCTCTCAGAAACCTCAGCCTGCGGCGATGCTGCGCGCCCTCAATGGGTTTTTGGGAGAACGATTGATCGAAGGCCGCTTCATGACCATTTGCTTCGCCACATGGAATCGCAAGCAACGCCGTCTGCGCGTTGCCAATGCCGGCCAGGAACAGCCGCTGCTTTGCCACGCCGGCCGATGCGAAAAAATCCCACTAACGGGATTCCCGCTGGGGATTTTTCAAGAGGCGACGTACGACCAGCGATCCATGGTCCTCGATCCTGGCGATGTCGTCGTGTTTTACTCGGATGGAGTTGGCGACGCCCAAAATTCCGCTGGAGAGTTCTTCGGATACGGCCGCGTCGCCCAAATTCTTACGGACTGCCTGGATCTGCCGGCGGACGGAATCGCGAACAAAATCCTGGAGGCCGCGGATACGTTTTCCGGCGGCCGGCATCCGGCGGACGACCGCACCTTGGTGGTTCTAAAGGTGCGCTGATGAAATGGTACGGCGGTTCAACGTTCGCCCCAACGAAGCTTACTCCGTAAGACTTCAAAGTAGGTCTTGCTTGGCGGGCGTATCAGCACAACGCGGTTGGATGATTTTGTAATCGCGACGCGATCGTTGGCCTTCAATTCAAATCCTATTTGCCCGTCTAGCGTAATGTAGACCGGATCGTCCGCAGCGGCGAAATCCAGTTCGACTTTTGCCGTGCCCGGGATCACCAGCGGCCGGTTGGTGAGCATATGAGGGCATATCGGCGTGATGATGAAGGCATCGAGATCGGGATCCACGATGGGTCCGCCGGCTGCCAGCGAATAGGCAGTTGAGCCGGTAGGCGTCGCCACGATGATTCCATCAGCGCGATAGCGGCCTACGGCATCGCCGTTCACTGATACATCGAAGTCGAGCATCCGCGCCAGCGCGCCTTTGTTTGCCACCGCGTCATTCAGCGCGCATTGCCGTTCGGTGGATTGCCCGTCGCGCACAATCTCCGCATCGAGCATCATGCGTTCGCTGGTGCGATGCTTTCCCGCAAGCACTCGTTCGAGCAATGGATAGAGTTCGTCAAGCGTCACGCTGGTGAGAAACCCAAGGCCGCCAAGGTTAACCGCCAGAATCGGCACTCGGTTCCCACTGAGCGCCCTGGCTGCCGAAAGCAGCGTGCCGTCTCCGCCGAGTACGATCAAAATGTCGATCTTTTCGCAGAGCGCGTCGCGCGAAAGCGCGTGACTCACAACCCCCACGCAGGCTTGTGTCTCTTCATCGATGAGGACGTCGACTTTATGGCTGCGCAGCCAGTCCACCAGTGGGGGCACGACGGACGAAACAATATCCTTGATGGGTTTGCAGATGATGCCGGCGGTGTGAATCATTTGTCGGGAGGCAGCATTCTATTCTAGAGTCCGCGTTTCGCGTGGAGAAAAAACTCCTGGTTTCCTCCGGCCCCGGTGATCCGGCTGGGTAGCACGCCGGCGATCTCCAAACCCAGGCTGGACGCTACGCCCACCACGCGGTCGATGGCCTTCTTGTGCAACTCGGGATCCCGAACGATTCCGCCTCTGCCGATGTCCCGTTTATCCAGCTCGAATTGTGGCTTAATCAGAATCAAAAAAATAGCACCGCTTGCGGTTGCGTGCACGATTGCGGGAAGAATTTTGGCCAGCGAAATGAAGGAGACATCTATCGTAACAAATTCCGCGGCTTCGGCCAGATCACCCGGGCGAAGATAGCGTGCATTTGCCTCGATCGTGGTCACGCGCGGATCGCGCCGTAGTTTCCAATCCAATTGATCGATTGTCACGTCCACGGCGTAGACTCCGCGCGCCCCATTTTGCAGCATGCAATCGGTGAAGCCGCCATTCGAGCTCCCTACGTCCAGACAGACGCGATCTTGCGGACTGACGCCGAAATCCGCAAGCGCGCCTTCGAGCTTTAGCCCGCCTCGGCTGGCGTAGCGAAGCTGCTCTCCGGTTGTTTGTATTTCCGCATCAACGGGCACCAGGGTGCCCGGCTTATCCATCTGCACGCCGCTCACACGCACCTGTCCGGCCAGCAGCAGAGCCTGTGCGCGCTGCCTGGACGCGGCGACGCCCCGCTCGACGAGTAGTAGATCAAGGCGTTGCTTCGCCACTTTCGTGGATGAGCCCCGCCCTGAAACTTTGGGTGATTTCTTGGAGTTCATAGTGCCTGAAATTACGAGCGGCGCGCGACGAGGAACTGGGCTAGCTGACGCAACCGCGATGCGCGTTCGCCGCAATCGGCGAGTTCGGCCAATGCCTTCGCTTCCAAGCTGGATGCAATCGAGCGAGATTTTTCCAGGCCGTAGACCGCCGGATACGTGGCTTTCTTTTGGGCCTCATCCTTCCCGGCTGTTTTCCCAAGGGCCGCCGATGATTCCTCCACGTCGAGCAGATCGTCCACCACTTGAAACGCCCATCCAATGTTTTCGCCGAATGCGGTCAGCCGCAATACGTCCGCGCGATCGGCTCCGCCAGCGATGCCGCCCGCAACAATCGACGCGCGAATCAAAGCGGCAGTTTTCGACCTATGGATGTACTCCAAACCCGCGCCATCCACCGCTTTGCGTTCGGCCTCCAGGTCGGCTACTTGCCCCCCGATCATGCCGCGATCGGTGCCGGCGGCCTGCGCAACCAAGTCCAGAATGGCGAGTCGTTTTTCGGCTCCCAGTGGCATGCTTGCCAGCGTTTGAAAAGCGAGCGTAAGCAGCGCGTCGCCCGCCAGAATCGCCATGGCTTCGCCAAACACCTTGTGGTTAGTGGGCTTGCCGCGACGCAGATCGTCATTGTCGAGCGCGGGCAGATCGTCGTGAATCAGCGAATAGGTGTGGATAAATTCCAGCGCGCAACCGGCCTGTATGGCACCCTCGGGCCTCTCGTTGAACATGCGCGCCGCTTCGAGGCACAGAATCGGCCGAATCCTCTTTCCGCCCGCGAACACGCTGTAGCGCATTGCGCGATGGATCGACGAGGGTGGAGTATTTTCGGGAGGAAGAAGGCGGCTGAGCTCGGCTTCAATTACGGCGTGGTCGGTCTCGAAGAAGTCCGGGAGTTTCATGCGGAAGATTCAGCCGCAATTTTCAAAGACGCCGCTCGGCTAAAAATAACGGCCGCAGAGAGGCTATCGTGATTCATCTTCGGGCTCAAACGGTTCCGCCGCTAGTTTTCCGTCCGCCTTCTTCAGAAGAATTTCCACGCGGCCTTCCGCTTCTTCGAGCTGCTTCTGGCATTCGCGGGACAGTTTAACGCCTTCTTCAAACAGTTTCATAGCCTCATCGAGCGAAAGGTCGGCGCTCTCCAGCTTCTTGACCACTTCTTCCAGGCGCACCAGCGACTTTTCGAAATCGCCTTTGCGTTGCGGTTCGGCTGGTTTGTTGGCAGGTGAACTCATCGGCCCGGTCGATTCTCGCGCCATATTTGCACGGGCGTCATTCTAGCTCAGGGCACAGAACCTCAACAAGAAGTGCTTCTTGACCCGCGACGGTGCGCGCTTGCGAAGACGCGAGCGAAAGGCGGACAATCGGCTTATGCCGCTCGAATTTACAACCTCTTACTTGGAAGATTCCATCGCGATTCTCCATTACTACAAGAGGCTGGGGACTCAAGCCATTGCCCAGGCATCCGACGAATCGCTTTGCACGGTCTTAGACGAAGAATCCAACTCGATCGCGATCATCGTCAAACACCTGGCGGGCAACATGCGTTCGCGCTGGCCGGATTTTCTTACCACCGATGGAGAGAAACCCGACCGCGATCGCGACGCTGAATTCGTGGCCCCGCCTTGCTCTCGCGAAGACATATCCGCCCTATGGGAGGCAGGCTGGAACTGCGTGTTTGAGGCGCTCGAGTCACTCACCGAACCGGAACTGAACCGTGTTGTGCTCATCCGCGGCGAACGCCATTCCGTCATGCAAGCCATCAATCGCCAGATAGCGCATTACGCCTACCATGTTGGCCAGATCGTCTATCTCGCGAAGCATTTCTCGCATGGCCAGTGGAGATCGTTGAGCGTGCCGCGCGGGAAGTCGGCAGATTACAACAATCGAGTGATGTCCGGCCGGGCTTCTCAGCGTTAGGCGGCTGTCCCATGAGCACCCTTCATATTCTCGGCATATTTCTGCTAGTCGGCATAAACGCATTTTTTTCGGCGACGGAATTCTCGCTCGTCGCCGTCAGGCTTTCGCGCGTTCGTCAGCTTGTGGAAAAGGGCGATCCGCGTGCCAAGATCGTCGAACATCTACTGGGCGATCTCAGTCGCGTCGTTTCCGGCGTGCAAGTCGGCATCACTATTGCGAGCCTCTCGCTTGGATATTTGGGAGAGGTCACGCTGGCGTCGGTTCTCCGGCCAATGGTTGAGAAAATGGCGCGACCGTGGGCTGCCATCGTGGCCCACGGTGCCGCGCTCGTCGTCGTGTTCGGATTGCTCACGGTCTTGCAGGTCATATTCGGCGAGCTCGTCCCCAAGAGTTTGAGCCTGGCGCGTGCCGAACGCGTGGCGCTGCTCATAGCGCGTCCGTTTAACTGGTTCCTTAACACCCTTCGCTGGGCCATCGATTTCCTCGACGCCGCTGCAGAAAGAATCGTCCGCCTGCTCGGTGTGCTCGCTCCTCACAGCCACACCCTGGTGAGGTCCGTCGAGGAATTGCTGGTGATGGTTCAACAAGCGCGGGACCGCGGCCTGATTCCTGCGGCCGAAGCCAGATTCGTTCAAAACGCGATTGACCTTGGTCGAGTGCAAGCGCACGAGGTGATGGTCCCGCGCCCGGATGTGCACGCCCTGCCCGCCGAAGCGACTTTGGCGGACGTGACGTCCATGTTTGCTAGCACCCGTAAATCTCGGCTGCCGGTCTATGAAGGTACGCTCGACCACATTCTCGGTTTTGTGCACATCAAGGACGTGGCCTGGAATCTCTTCGATCGCAACTACGCCCCGCCAAATCAGTCGCCCAGTTCTGTCTTTCGACTCAGGGCCGTTCTTCGCGAAGTTCTGATCGTTCCCGAAAACAAACGAGTCGGCGAGCTTCTCGTCGAGTTTCGCTCGCACCACACGGGGATGGCAATGGTCGTGGACGAATTCGGCAGCATTTTGGGGCTCATCACTTTGGAAGACATCCTGGAACAATTGGTGGGCGAAATTCACGACGAATTTGACGTGGTCGAACGCCCCCTCGCTGCACCTGACGGAGGAATGATCTTCGACGCCGCGACAAAAGTCCGCGATCTCCAGACGCAATACAGTATTGCGTTGCCGGACGACTCCTCATACGAAACCGTCGGGGGGTTTGTGCTGAGCCGTCTTGGATTTATTCCGCGCGGCGGCGAAACATTCAACGCCGACGGTTACAATTTCACCGTCATACAGATGGCGCGCCGGCGAGTGTCCCGAGTAAAAATCAAGCCGCTCAGTCCGGAGGCAGGTTTGCCGCAGGTTGGCCCCAAACCCGTTGCCGAGACGGAAACCTCTTCGCTTGCCCGAGAACGTCCCGCAAAGTGATTCGTTACAGGTGCTTCACTCAGGTCGACTCGACGGTAACTTCGGCGCCGCGCCCCACACCCAACGTGCGAGCCGCGCTGCCCTTATTAACCGCGATCTCGAGATATCCGCTCGATCCGATGAGTCCAACCGCTTCACCTGCGGCGCCATTCGCGAATGTCGGCACCAACTTGGTGATGGCGGCGTTTCCCGCGCGAATCGTGAACTTACCATCCGCCGACGCCAACGCGGGAACATCCTCAGGCGTAAAGTTCGTCACCAAATTTCCGAAATGATCGACGCGGAGCACAATCCCCTTCACCGCGTTGCCGGCGGCTTTTGGCTTCGGAATTGCGAACCGCACGAAGTCCGTAATCGGCTCGCCAAAAGCGGACGTCTGCCATGATTTTGTCATCCAGGCCGCAACCGGCGCGAAAATGTCGCGTCCGTGAAATGTCTTGCTCACGGGATTGCGGAAGTAGTGCTCGGAGACGATATTCCATGCGTAGAGCGCCTCGGATTGGTCGTAAATGGACGAGAGCACGCCATTATCGGGAGCCACGAAATACTGCGTATCCCCGGCGACGAGAATCGGCCGGCGCTCCGTTCCTACGCTTGGATCGACGACAACCACATGGACGGTCTTCGACGGAAAATACTTGTACGCTTGCCCGATCGCCAGGGCACCATCCAGAATATCGTGCGCCAGCACGCTATGCGTGATATCCACGATGTTCACTTCAGGATTGATGCTGAGGATCACGCCTTTCATGGCGCCTACCAGATGATCGCTCGTGCCGTAGTCCGTTGTCAGGGTAATGATAGGCCGCGCCAAGGTTAGCTCCTGTGCCGGTTAAGAGTGCGCCGCTGAAATGTCAAATCGGCATCCGGCACAGCTTCGACGCTAACGGACCCTTGCGTTGGTGTCAAAGCGAACGGCTGCGGCTGCTGCCATTGAGTAACGCAAAGGGCATTGGAGCATTGGGGCCGCCGATCTGCGGATCACTCCTCCACGAGGTCGATCTCGCCCACCCCGCCATGAACAGTGAGTTCGATTGCCTGCGGTGTCTTTCCGTAAGCATCGTTCACGTACGAATCGCCACTGTTTTTGAGCCCGTCGGCGCGGACGGAACCGATCCCGCCTGACGCGATCACTCGTACACCCTCGTCCTTCGGCAGACGTATCCAGGCCGATCCTACTCCGCCTTCAATATCGCCTTGCATGCTGTTCTTTTCCATTCCTGTCAGATCGAGGTGAAGTTCCCCTACTCCCATATGGATCTGGAGGTGGTTCACGTTGAGGCCCGCGAGACGCACGTGATTCTGTCCCGCGCCCATGTTCAGCCGCAGGTCGATGGGCGCATCGCCTCCCAAGTGCATGTCCCAATCGTTAGCGCCACCCCCGAAATGGACGTGGTCATCCCCTTGTGTCACGTTGAGCTGCCCGTGGGTCCCCGAAACTTCGTAGTTCACCTCTGGCACTCCCTCGAACGAGTCGTAGTGGAAATCGGCATCGAGCAGATGTGCGGACCCTCCACTTAAATTCAAATTCCCAGCTGGGATCTGAAGATTGGCGGTCACGGATTTTGCAGATCCTAATTCGATGGTCTGCGTATCGTGTTGCCCGCCCCGCATGTGCCGCTCATGCCAGAAGGGACCGTCGTCCCACGTCCGATCGTGCCACCTGCGGCCGCCGTGCCAAAACGCCAGGAAGAAAAAGGCTATGAGAATGATCCACGCAATCCCGGTTCCGGAAACCCAAGGCGCCGTGGAATGCTCGCGGGCATAATAGCTATCCCAAATTTTGCCGAGGCCGATGAAAATCAAAATCAGCGGCCAATACCGCCAAATAACGGGCCACGGATCAAAACCGGGGTAGAGGTTTAGCAACAAAAACAGAACGCCAAGCACAATCAGAAGAATTGGACCAACAAAAGATCGATGTCGCGGATACCTCATCTGAGGTCCTGTTTGCGCCATTGAACACCTCTCTGCATGAGGATACGCTGAATGGAGTTCAAAAGTTTCAGCCGTCAGGTAGTCCGAATCGTTCACAACTAGCCCCACGGCCAACGCGCGGGCTGATGTTTGCGTCTAAGCTGTCGAGTGTTTGTCCTTGAAAAAAAGAGACGATTCTCGGGAAACCGGCCGAACGACTCCCCTTCGCTCATTCTATTTCACATCGATCGGGAGCTCACAATTTGCCTCCCGCTATTTCCGCGGGTATTATGGTAAGTCCATGCGTTCCGCGCCTAGGCTCTGGTTGTATGGTTTTGCGCTCATTTTTCTTCTGAGCGCCTGCCCCCTCCGGGCCGCGGACAATTCTGCAATTTTCCCTTTGGGCGATGTGAAGCCGGGTATGAAGGGCGAGATGTACACGATCTTCAGCGGCGACCAAATCGAAAAAACCGACTTGGAAGTAATCGGCGTCCTTCACAATGCCGTGGGACCGAAGCTGGACGTAATCCTGGTGCGGCTGCTGGGCGATAAGGTCCAGCAAACCGGGGTGGTAGCCGGAATGAGCGGTAGCCCCGTTTATTTCGACGGAAAGCTAGCGGGCGCGCTGGCGCTGAAGCTCGGTACATTCACAAAGGAAGCCATCGGCGGTGTCACACCTATTGAGGACATGCTCGAGGTGGAACAGTCCCGCCCGGCAGTTTCACCGACTGCCAGGCCATCATCTGTCTGGGAGCCCGGGGAAGCAACGCAGACGTTTGCAGCCGCCGGAGTCGGATCGAAGCAACTCCTTGTCCCCATCGAGACGCCGCTGATCACGACCGGGTTGTACCCGGAAACTCTGGCCAAATTCGGCAAGATTTTTTCGTCGTGGGGCATGGCGGCGATGGCCGGAGGCACGGCTGCGCCGTCTCCTGACGATAAGGACCTTAAGCCGGGTGACATGGTTGGATTCGATCTGGTGCGCGGCGATCTCTCGATCAGTTCCGGCTGCACGGTCACCATGGTCCAGGACAACCGGATTCTGGCCTGCGGACATCCGCTCTTTGGCTTCGGGAAAGTTGAAATGCCGCTCTCCCGCGCGCACGTCATGATGACCCTGGCTTCCGCGGCGGCTTCCACGAAAATTATCACCACCGGCGCTACGATTGGAACGCTAACGCAGGACCGCCCGACCGCGGTGATGGGCACCTTGGGACCCGGACCGCCCATGATCCCCCTCGACGTTACTCTCGACACGCCTGCTGCTGAAAAGAAATACCATTTCGAAGTGATCGAAAGCCCGCAGCTGACGCCAACCTTGGTGGCCGCCGCAGCGTACAACGGAATCATCGGCAGCCCGGCTTATGGCGAAGGCTCGACCCTGCAATTGAGCGGAACCATCGAAGTGAAGGGGCACACATCGGTGCAGCTGGACGACCTATTCGCGCCCGCCGATCAAACCACTCCAGCGCCGTTCTATCTTGCGACCGAGGTTCAAGCCGACTTCGGGCGCATTTACTCGAACCCCTATGAATCGCCGCAAATAGGCCGAATCGAGTTGCATGTAAAGGCTTTGCCCGAAAGGCGCTGGGCCACCATCGATAGCGCTTGGCTGGACCGCAGTGTCGTGAACCCCGGTGACACGGTAAAAGTGAAAGTTCTGCTGCGGCCCTACCGGGGTGCCGCGTTTGTTCAAGATATACCGGTGACGATTCCGCCGCAGACGACGAGCGGAACGCTGGAACTGGTCATCAGCGACGCGGAATTTCTGAACCGAAATGTGCAGTCACTGGCGGCCGGCGCCCAAGGACAACTTCCCGGCCTGGAAGAGATGATCCAGCTCATCAACCGCGAGCGGCACAACGACCGTCTCTACGCCACCTTGCTGCAGCCGACACCCACCGTGCTAGTCGAAGACAAGGAAATGCCCAATATCCCGGCCTCGGCGATAAACGTTCTAAATCAGCGCCAGAATCCTGGCGGCGCCAGACTTCTGTGGCAATCCACCGCGGGCGAATGGTCGGTGCAAATGCACCAAGTAATCGCCGGCCAGGACATGCTGACCATCACGGTGAAATAACGCACCGTTCCAAGGGAGATAAAATGCTGATGACGACTCGGCGAATGAATCTGGTGTGTCTGCTGGCCGTCGCGTCAGTGCTCGCGGGCACAGCGCGTGCCGAGCACACGCGCTATTGGCGCCAGGCGGATTTCTCCGATTTTCACAAGGGCACTGCGACGGGAGTGGCAATTCGCAGCGATGGCAAAATCGGTCCCGCTCCCAAGTTCGACGCGTTCGCCGATCCCAATCTTGCCTACGTCTGGTCGCTGCGCCTGGATTCGAAAGCGCGACTCTACGCAGCCGGCGGCTCGGATGCAAAAGTCCTTCGTTTCGACGAAGCCGGAAAAGCCACCACTGTTTTCGAATCCAGCGAACTCGCGGCCCAGTCGATTGCGTTCGATACGTCGGACAATCTTTATGTAGGCACCTCTCCGGATGGCAAGGTCTATAAGGTCACTCCCGACGGCGTCAAGACCACATTTTTTGAGCCAAAGACAAAATATATCTGGGCGTTGGCTGTCGACAGGCAAAATGCTGTCTTCGTAGCTACTGGCGACACCGGGAAAGTCTTCGTTGTAGCGCCCGATGGGAAGAGCCGGCTCTTTTGGCAAACCCGCGAGCGCCACGCTCGATCTCTGGCATTCGACGCGAAGGGAAACTTATTAATAGGGACGGAACCGAATGGCCTTATCGTGCGCGTGGACGTGACCCGCAAGGCACCTGCCGATCTTCCCGAGGCCGGAACGTCATTCGTACTCTATGAAACAAACAAGGCCGAAGTGACTTCTCTCGCGCTGGACAGCAGCGGAAACCTCTACGCAGCATCCATCGGCGATAAGGGGCATTTACCCGAGTTGCCGCGCGTTCTTCCTACTCCGGCGCCCCAGGTCGGTACTCCGGTAATCTCTTCGCAGGGCCTTGTGGTTACACCGGGGCAACAGCCGTCGCAGCCGGTCCCTTACCGCCCGTTTCCGAGTGTTTCGGCAACTGGCGGTGCGGAGGTGGTGAGAATCGCGCCCGACGGCTCGCCCGAAACGCTTTGGACATCGCGCGACGGCCTGGTCTTTGCCCTGGGATTTTCGATCACCGGGAAGCTTTTGCTCGGGACGGGCGATATGGGGAGTCTGACTGAGCTGGAGGGAAACGGTGTGTATTCGAACGTCGCCACCACCGCCTCCGCGCAAGTCACCAGCTTGATTACTGGCGGGGGTGGCAAAGTCTTTGTCGCCACCGCCAATCCAGGAAAAGTTTTCACGCTCGGACCGGGCTATGAACCGAACGGCAATTTCGAATCGAGCACCTTTGACGCTCGAATTTTTTCCCGCTGGGGCCGGTTGACGTGGTGGGGTGAAGGCGGTTCGGCGAAAGCCAAAGTGGAGTTTTACGTTCGCTCCGGAAACACATCCAGCCCGACGGAGGATTGGAGCGCCTGGGCCGGACCCTACAAAGACTCCGGAACCCAAGCGGTGGATTGCCCGGCCGCGCGCTTCGTGCAGTGGAAGGCCGTATTTTCGGACGTCAGCGAGGAGAGCGCGCCCGCCATATCGTGGGTCAATCTTGCCTATCAGCCTAAGAATGTCGCGCCCGTAATTGACGATATCGCTGTTCAGGACCCTGGCATTCGCGTCTCCGGATTTCCCTCGTCACCAAGCGGACCGGGTAGCCCCATGCCGGTCGCGTTGAGAATCCCTCAGGGCCCCGGGGGAGCCCCCTCCGGGCCTCCAGTAGACGCCGAAGCCCGAATGTCTGACTCGAGTACCGAGGCGACGCCCCAAGGGTTCACCCAGAAGGGCTACCAGAGCGTGCTGTGGAGTGCTCATGACGATAATGACGACCAACTCCTCTTCACGATCTACTATCGGGCAGAGGGCGACAGCGATTGGCGGCTGCTGAAGGACAAGATAACCCAGCGGTATTATTCGTGGGATACCACTTCGATGCCCGACGGAGCTTACTACTTGAAGATCGTCGCCTCGGATTCTCCTTCGAATCCCGCGGCCGAAGCCCTATGGAGCGAGCGTGAGAGCGACCGGTGGGAAGTGGCCAACACGCCGCCGCGCATCGAGAATTTGCGGGCAGGTTCGGGAATTCTGAATACCAAAGCGTCGTTCGATGCTGTTAGTTCCTCGGGTCCGATCGCCCGCGCGCTGTACAGTATCGATTCCGGAGACTGGAAAATCGTTTTTCCAACAGGCGAGCTTTCCGATGCCTCGAAGGAGAGCTACTTTATGCAATTGCCGGGGCTGCCGGTCGGCGAACACACGCTGGCGGTTCAGGTAGCGGACCGGCTTAACAATACAGCCACCGCGAAGACTACATTCACTGTCGAGCCGCACTCGCAATAGGCTGCTCAGCTGCCCTGCGAATCCTCGCGCGGAGTGAGGCCCGCTGCTAATTAGACCAATCTCGCGTGGCCGCAACTGCTTCAAAACGGTCGACAATCGCGCCTACTCCTGCGACCCCTCCCAAATCGGAACGATCTTCTACGTGGACCACTCTCGCGCTGCACCGCACCTGTTCGGGATTTCGTCCAGTGAGCTCTCGCGGAAGTGTCAAATGCATTTCCAGAGGCTCGCCGACACTCAGTTTCATTCGCGAGGTAAAATACACGCCGTTTTCGGATAAGTTAAGGACCTCGCCCTCGTGCGTCATAGCATTGCGCACCGCTTCGCTCAGGCCCAGGGTTTCTCGGCCTCCATTTGCGACGACGCGGAACCGCACGGACACCACACAAGGCTTTCGGGGCGAGATGCGGCGCTCTGCACCTGACATGACGTCCTCCTGAGAGTAGATCGTCCGTTTTTCGAAATCACCGGAAGGGGTTAATGCGAGCATGTCAGCGGGTGCGGAGCCAGTCAATAATTTTAATGTGAGAAAGTCACGTATCGGGCAGTGTAGTGCGGATGCAAGGAACGCAGCACTAATGCGAGGTCTTTCTAAGCTGAGTGATGCGCTGGCCAAACGCTGAAAGCCTGCGGATAAATTATTAGCGCGCGCTAATCTGCGGCTACGTCTCGTCAGCACGCCAATCGGGGGACGGGAAGTCGATTTTCCAGAAGTCTGGAGCCGGAGAGTCGAACTCCAATGGCACGTGAAATCCCTCCGGCATTTTCTGCGCGGACCGCACCACTTTGCAAGCTACGCGCTCCTTTGTACCGCCATGTTCGAGCACTACCCTTGTATCAGCTGCCAGATTGCGGTCCATCACCACCATGGCGCCATACGGATTCACGCTCAGCGTGGCTACGTCGATGGTTTCCCGCTGTCCCTTCAAGGCCACGTGAATGCTGGCGCGGACTCGCAGTAACACCCGCTGGCTGCGCCGTCGATCCGAAGGCGCTGGCCCTGGCGCGAAAGGCGCCACTCGGTGAGCCGGCTCAGGAGAGGCCTGTGTTCCGGGCTGAACCTTCACCTGCGGCTGATTCGGTAGCTTCGCGGTCATTCTCAGGTCGGCGGTCATCAAAGATCAACCCCCCAGAAGTTAAGATCGGCTGCAATCAATTCGACTCCAATATCCCAGCCATCCGGCCGTTCCACTCCCTTCCAAACCACCAGGCCATTTGCGGTCTGCTTGGTCACAAGGTTGGTGATACGCAAACTCTCGCGCACCTTGATCTCCCGGGGGCTGGATAGCAGGCAGCCGTAGGGATTGACCACGCGCGTAAAGCCTGCCTCGACGTGCAGCGGCCCCGCGGCCCCATTCCATTCAATAGTTAGGGGAACACGGGAGTTCATGCGCGGCCCGCGCCGCTTGCTTCTCATTCGTATGTCGTTTGGAAGGTCTTCCCCGAAAGCCATTCTGATCGATCTCCGCGGAATGGCGAACCGGAATCGCGCGGTCCCATCGCCTAGCTGCCTCGCTAGGGCCAAAATCATTCTAAAGGCGCGGGAGATTTACGGTCAATGGTACGCACAGACAGGTGGTTTTCCTGGACCTAGTCCGCGGAGAGGATTTCTTCTGCAACTCGAGGCTTGGCGATCCCGGCAATGCGGCCAAAGCGGCGCTCCATCCAGCTTTGGAACGTATCCATGTAGGTGTAAAACACGGGGGTGAGATACAGCGTGACGAGTTGCGAAAAGATCAGCCCGCCGCAAACCGCGAGCCCCAGCGGGCGCCGCGAATCCGCCCCCGAACCTGTCCCAACGGCAATCGGCAGCGTACCCATCAGCGCGGCCATGGTGGTCATCATAATGGGCCGGAAACGCACCAAGCAGCCCTGATAGACGGCCTCGGCGGCGCTGAGGTGCTCTTCCTTTTCCCGCGAAATTGCAAAGTCCACCATCATGATGGCGTTCTTCTTCACGATTCCAATCAGCATGATCACGCCAACGAAACCATAGAGGTCCAGGCTCATCCCGAACAGCTGCAGCGTCAGTAGCGCGCCGAACGCCGCCGAAGGCAAACCCGATAGAATTGTGATTGGATGGATGAAGCTCTCGTAGAGAATGCCGAGCACAATGTAAATCACCAAGATCGCGATTAAGAGCAGGATGCCCAGGCCGCTCAGAGAGGACTCAAACGCCTGCGCATTGCCCTGAAACTGAGACGTGATGGATTGCGGAAGCGTTCGCGCAAGATCGTTCACCTCGTTGACGGCTTCGCCGATCACATAACCTGGCTTCAGATTAAAAGAAACAGTCACTGCGGGAAGCTGGCCAAGGTGATTCACGCTCAAGGGTCCGACGCTCGTAGTTAGACTGGCTACTGCATTCAACGGAACCAGGTTGCCCGTGCTCGAACGGACGTACAGGAGCGAGAGCGCGGTCGGGTCGCGCTGGTATTTGTCTTCAAGCTCCATGATTACCCAATATTCGTCGTTGGGCGCGTAGATCGTCGACACCTGCCGCTGGCCGTAAGCGGTGTAGAGCGCATCCTCTACCTGCGCTGCGGTAATGCCGAGTGCGGATGCCTTGTCGCGATCGATGTTGACGTTGACCTGCGGATTCTTGATCTGCAAATCGCTGGTCACGTCCTGAAGTGCGGGCAGGTTCTCCATCTTCTGCTCGAAGTCCGTGGCCACGCGATACAGCTCTTCAGTATCGGGACTCTGCAATGTCACTTGATACGGACTGTTCGTCACCTGTCCGCCGATTTGAATGGGTGGCGGGTTCCGCAGGTAGACCGCTAGTCCTGGAATCCCTACAAGCTTGGCCCGAAGTTCCTGTAGCACCTCGTTGATGTCCGGATGGTGCCTGAAAAGAGGAGCTGTTGCGCGAAGCACGCTCCCTACCACGGGAACGCTGCCATATTCCTTTACGAGGCGGGTCATCGTCGCACTGGGAATTTCGGGCCGTTCCGATGGCGATTTCAGATGCATGAAAATAAAACCCGAGTTGCTGCTGCCGCCAACCGTGCCCAGGCTGGAAAAGAACCCCTTGCGATTCGGATCGGCCATCAGAACTTTGTCCAATTCGTCCTGATGCTCTTTCATCGCGTCGAATGAAATCCCCTGCGCCGCCAGCGTATAGCCGTTCAGGCTGCCCGAATCGACTTCCGGCAGAAACCCTTTGGGGATAGTTATGAATTGCCATGCGGTAATGACGAGAATCACTCCTGCGATGACCATCACGAGCACCCGCCGGCGCAGCGCCCATTGCAGGCTCACGTCATACGCGTTCAGCAAGCGCTCGAAAAATCGGTCCAGCGCCAGGTAAACGCGGCCATGCTTCCGACCATGCTGCGAACGCACGAACCGGCTGCACAGCATCGGAGTGAGCGTCAGCGACACGAACCCGGAAACCAAAACCGCCATCATGATGACCACGGAGAACTCGTGCAGCAGCCGCCCGATGATCCCGCCCATGAAAAGCACCGGAATGAACACAGCCGTCAGGGACAAAGTCATCGAAACGATCGTAAACCCGATCTCCTTCGACCCCTTCAGCGCCGCTTCCATCACTCCCTGGCCCATCTCGATATGCCGCACGATGTTTTCCAGCATCACGATCGCATCGTCCACTACGAAACCCACCGATAGCGTCAGCGCCATCAGCGACAGATTGTCGAGCGTGTAGTTAAGCAGATACATCACGGCAAAAGTGCCGACGATCGACATCGGGAGCGCGATGCTTGGAATTACCGTCGCCGAAAGATTCCGTAGGAATAGGAAAATCACGAGGACAACCAGGCACACCGCCAGGAGCAGCGTGAACTTTACGTCGTTAACCGACTCGCGGATCAAGGCGGAGCGGTCGTAGATTTCCGTCATCGTCACGGACGGAGGAAGGATCGCCTTGAATTGCGGTAGGATTTTTTTCACTCCGGCCACGATGTCCACGGTATTCGTGCCGGGTTGCCGTTGGACCGCCAAGATCACCGCATGCTCGTCGTTGTAAAAGTTCGAAATCTTGTCGCTTTGCACGCTGTCGGCAACGCTTCCGAGTTCGTCCAGGCGGATCGGCGAACCGTTCCGGTAGGCGACAATCAGCGGCCGATAGAGCGAGGCGCGCGTGAGCTGGCCGTTTGCCTGAACCGCGAAGGCCTGCTTTTTACCGAAAAGCGTGCCGGTGGGAAGGTTGACGTTCGCGTTCTGCACCGCCGCCGTCACTTCGTCGATTCCAATCTGCCGCGACGCCAGCGCCTGCGGGTCGAGTTGAATTCGCACGGCGTACTTTTGCGAGCCGAAGACCTGCACCTGCGCCACGCCCTTTACCATGGAAATCCGCTGGCCCAGCAGCGTTTCGGCATATTCGTCCACCGTCGAGATCGGCAGCGTATTCGAACTCAGCGCGAGAAAATAGATGGGCTGATCCGCCGGGTTCACCTTCTGAAACGTCGGAGGACTCGGCATGTTCGGGGGAAGCTGGCCCTGCACGCGCGAAATCGCGGCCTCCACATCCTGCGCGGCCCCGTCGATGTTGCGGCTCAGATCGAATTGCAGCGTGATGGTGGTGCCGCCGAGCGTGCTCGTCGAGGTCATCGAATCGATGCCGGCTATTGTCGAGAATTGCTTTTCGAGAGGCGTCGCCACGGCCGCAGCCATCGTATCCGGGTTGGCGCCCGGAAGGCTCGCCGATACTTGAATGGTCGGGAAATCAACGTTTGGAAGGTCGCTCACCGCCAGAGAGCGATAAGCGATGACCCCGAAGATGAGGATCGACGCCATCACCAGGGTGGTCATGATCGGACGCCGGATAAATGGCTCAGCGATATTCATAGCGCTTTTCTAGCTTCCCGACATCGGGCTGACAATCTGCACTTTCATCCCAGGGAGCAGACGAAGCTGGCCGTCGGTCACCACTGTGTCTCCGGGCTGCACCCCGCTCGAAATCACCGAATCCCCTTCAATGGTGCGCGCCACCTTCACCGGGCGCTGCTCCACCGTCGAGTCCGACTTCACCACGTAGATGAAGTCTCCGTTCGCGCCGGTTTGGACAGCTTGCGTGGGCACAACCGTGGCGTCTTCATCCTGCGCCAAGCGCAGCAGCACGGTGGAAAACTGCCCCGGCCACAGCCGGTGATCCTCATTTTCGAACCGAGCTTTTAGCTTGATTGTCCCCGTCGTGTTGTCGACGGTGTTATCCACAAACGTCAGCGCGCCGGACTCCGTCTTGGTGTCTCCGTAGGGAGTCGCTTCCACGCGCAGGGATCCGCGCGCCATGAATTTTTCCACCGTTGGAAAGTATTGCTCCGGAATCGAGAAATCCACAAAGATCGGCGAAACTTGGTTGATCACGATCAGAATAGGCACGTCGTTTTGCTTCACGATATTGCCCGGATACACCTGGATCGCCCCGGTGCGCCCGTCGGTGGGCGCATAAATCTTGCAATAATCCACCTGCAGCTGCGCGGAATGAACGGCAGCCTCGTCCGCGCGCACTGCGGCGTTTTGTGCATCGGCGTTCGCCTGCATCTGATCGAGCTGTTCCTTGGGCGCAACTCCGGCCTTGTAAAGTTGCTCGTAGCGTTTGGCTTGCACGTCGTTCAGCTCCGCCTGTGCCTTGTCTCGCGCCAGGTTGGCCTGCGCCTGCGCCAGCGCCGCCTCGAACGGCGTCGCGTCCAGCGTAAACAGCAAATCGCCCTTCTTTACGAACTGCCCTTCCTTGATGTGAATCGTCTCGAGGACTGCGTTCACCTGCGCCTTCACCGAGACAGTCGTGAACGCTTCGGCCGAGCCGATCGCGGTCAGGTTGATCGGAACGGTTTTCCGCTCGGCTTTTGCAACCACCACGCGCGCCGCAAACGGCGGAGGCGCGGTTTGCACCGTTTTCGTCGTGCATGCGCTTGTGGCTATCAAAATCGATACCGTGATGAGCAGAACGGGTAGCCGGGCAAAAGTCCTATTCATTGATAGTTGTGTCCCTGTCTTTTCCTACGGGTCGCGATCAAATTAAGTAACCGGGGAAGATGCCCGCACCGAGCATCCCGATCCAAGCCCGGCGAGGACTCGGATTGAGCTATTATATCGCGCTTTCTCTTCACCTCATCGGCAGGTCGCGGCGCGTTGACATACACCCCGTAGGACCTTTAGACGCAGGGATCTCCGCCCAAGTTTCCCTGTCTGGTCCCGAGGTTCTACCCAGCTGCCTCTTTGTCTAGGAACCAGAGCACCGGCCCCTTGGGCTGAACTCTGGCCACTGGGTAGGCGGCCGAACTATCGGTGGGTTGACCCCGAAGGGCCGCTATAATCGCTCGCTTATCCGCGCCGGTTACCATGAAGAAAGTGTTCCGGGCCTGATTCAGCACAGGCAGCGTTAAGGTTAGCCGCTGCGGCGGCTTAGCCGGCGCCACCACCGCCGCTGTCCACCGTTCCTTCTCCTCGAGCGCCGGTGATCCGGGAAAAAGAGAAGCGGTATGGCCCTCCACGCCCAAGCCAAGCAGTTGCAGGTCGAATGCAGGCGCCCCGGTGCCGAAGAATCGGCGCAGTTCGGCCTCGTATGCTTCTGCCGCTTTCTCGGGCTGCGGCGCATCGGTCGGCATCGGATGCACGTTTTTCGCCGGAATCGGGACGTGCGCGATCAAGCTTTCCCGCGCCATCCGGTAGTTGCTCGCCGGATCGTCATGCGCAACGTATCGCTCGTCTCCCCAGAATAAGTGCACGTGCTCCCACGGCGTCCTCATCCCGCCCTTCTCAGGCTGCCCCCACGTCTGGTACAACTTCGCGGGCGTATGCCCTCCGGCAAGTGCGATCGCAAATCGGCCGCGTTCCTGCACCGCATCGCTCACAATTCGCAGCAACTCATCCAGCGCCGCGCGGCTCAGCGCGTCGGAATCTGGAAATATACGTGTGTCCATCTTCATAAATTTAGATGCCAATCTGCCAAATTCAACCGGCCCCAACCACCCGTCTCGGTTTGCGACGCTGGGCCGTCATCCTGAGCGGAGTCCCGCGCTTTTTTCTTCGCGCGATTTTTGCACGGCGCGGGACGCAGTCGAAGGACCTCTCTTGGAACTCCCAGGGAGAACGCCTCGCCAATTCGGCGCGGAACGATCGTCGTCCTGCCTCGCAATCAGTCCTTCGCCGCCGTTTTCACCGCGTGCCCGCCAAACTCATGCCGCATCATGGCCAGCAGCTTGTTGGCAAACGGTTCCGGATCCTGCGACCGAAATCGTGTATCGAGGGCGCTCGAAATTACGGGCAGCGGAACGCCCAGTTCGATTCCCTCGATCGCCGTCCATCGTCCCTCGCCGGAATCCGTCACATACGCTTCAATTCCTTGCAGATTCGGATTATTCGATAGAGCGTCCACCGTCAAATCCAGCAGCCATGACCGAATCACGCTCCCGAATTGCCATATCTTCGAAATCTGCAGCAGATCGAGGCTAAATTCCTTTTTGTGGCGCAGCAAGTCCAGTCCCTCGGCGTAAGCTTGCATGATTCCGTATTCGATCCCGTTGTGGACCATTTTTACGAAGTGGCCCGCGCCGGCCGGCCCCACGCGTCCCCAGCCTTTATCGGGTCCGGGAGCGAGCGTCTGAAAGATCGGCGCTAGCCGCTTCACCACATCCGCGTCGCCTCCCACCATCATGCTGTAGCCTTCCGTCAAGCCCCATACGCCGCCGCTCGTGCCGCAGTCCACGAAGTTCATTTTTTTCTGCACCAGTCGCGGCCGCTCGCCGCAGCGAGTCCTTGTAATAAGAATTCCCGCCGTCGATGATCGTGTCCCCCGGCGCCATGTGAGGCGTCAGTTGATCGATGGTCTGATCTACTGGCGCGCCGGAAGGCACCATCAGCCAAATGGCTCGCGGCGCTTTCAGTTGCCCAACCAATTTCTCGAGCGAGTCGATTCCCCCCGCACCCTTGTCCACCACGCGTTTCACCGCTGCCGGATCACGGTCGAATCCGATCACGCGATGCCCTCCACGCACCAATCGCTCGGTCATGAACGCGCCCATCTTCCCCAGCCCAATCATTCCCAGTTCCATAACTATTTCCTCCTGCCTTCCATCTAAAGTTGTATCAAAAGAGCAGTCGTGTCATCCCGAACCCCATCGCATCGTTTTGCGAATCGCGTCGCGGGATTTGTCTCCATGAAACCGTTCAATCCGCCCCCGCGCTCACTCCCAATTTCGCGAGGGCGGTCTGAAGCTGCGCCACATTCTGGAATTGTATCGTGTGCATTCCCAGTTCCTGCGCGCATTCCAGATTCAAACCGCGGTCATCGATCAGAACGCACTCTCCGGGTTCACGCTGCGTGATTTTTAGCGCCAGGGCATAAATTCCGCGATCCGGTTTGCGCGCTCCCAAATAGCACGAGCTGAAAAACACCTCGAAATAATCCCGCAGGTGGAATGTCCGTATTCGGTAATCGTTGATCTCGAGCGACTCGTTGTTCAGCGTAGCATTCAAATAGCGCCGCGTTCGCGTCAGGTTCCCGAGAAAGGCCAGCGCCTCAGGGTACGCTTGTGACTGCTGGAACATGAACTGCTTGAATTCGTCAGGCGCGAACGGCCGGTCTTGATAGAAAACGACGCGCCGCAAATATTCGTCGAGTCCCACCTGGCCGCATTCAAAAGCGTGGAGCATCAATTCGTGACGATCCTCGAAATCCGTCCAATCGAGATGGAATTTCTCTACCGCTTTCTGCCTGGAGCCGCGGTCCCACCCATTCGTGAGAATAACGCCGCCGTTGTCCCAAAATAACGTGGTAACTTTTGCCATGGTCCTTGGTAGTGTGTGGAATTGTCGCGAATCGCAGTGGAATCGCCGTTGTTAGCCCCCGGAGCCGGACAAAAGTCCCCGCGCCGGAAACCGATACTTCGATTCCATTATCCTCGATACGCCGTCCAGTGCAGAGCAGAATTCTACAGCACCGCGGATCGCTCTTCTTCACCGCCCTCAGGCAACTGGCTCCCGATGGCGGGCGGCCCCACGACTGCCGAACCTAAGTGAGGACGGTCCACAGGGATTCACCCTTGCGATGCGTTGCACCCTGTGGCAGCGTAAACTTAGAGGTATATCGTGAGAGTCGGACCTGCAGAGCCGAAGTCGCTGTTGAAGGCGAGAGGGACACTACCCCGGCCGGTCGCGTCTGATCGGCCAGTCAGTCGCCACTCGGGGCTGCCTTCTAATCGACACAAAGACCGAGTAGAACGTGATGCAACTCATTCAAAACAAAGGATCGGTGCACACTCTACTCGACACAACCGCGAGAGGGCGCTTCCCGAACCCGTGCTCCAACCGCGGAGGTCGCGAACTAGATGAAGACGAACTTCAGCAAGGAACTGATCGCTTCGCCGGGCAAGAAGGTAAAGCTCGCGAAGTGGGACCCCGAAGACACGCTCGGCTGGGACAAAGGGCACAAGGCCAAGGCCAGCATTGAAAAAGAAATCGAGAAACTGGACAAACTCCAATACCTTCTCTACGCCGAGCATAAGCGCGCGCTGCTCATCGTTCTGCAAGGAATGGATGCGGCCGGCAAGGACGGTACCATTCGCCACGTCATGGCCAGCGTGAACCCGCAAGGCTGCGTCGTAACTCCGTTCAAGAAACCTTCCATCGAGGAAATGGAGCACGATTTTCTCTGGCGCATCCACAAGGCCGTTCCGCAGCGCGGCGACATCGGAATCTTCAACCGCTCTCACTATGAGGATGTTTTGGTGGTGCGCGTTCACAAACTGGTGCCCAAGGAGGTGTGGTCGCGCCGCTATGATGAAATCAACAACTTCGAGGCCATGCTGCACGAAAACAACGTAACAATCCTGAAATTTTTCCTGCACATCAGCAAGGACGAGCAGAAGCGCCGCTTCCAGCAGCGCATCGACGATCCGGACCGGCGATGGAAAATCTCCGAGGCGGATTTCGCCGAGCGAAACTTCTGGGACGATTATATCGGCGCCTATGAGGACGCTCTCACCAAGTGCAGTACCGATCACGCGCCCTGGTTCATCATTCCCGCGAATAAAAAATGGTTCCGCAATCTGGCGGTTTCGCACATCATCGCCGAGACTCTGGAAAGGATGCACATGAAATTTCCCCCGCCCACGGTGGATGTGAAAAAACTGAAATGGCACTGATCGGAGGTTCCCACAAGCATTTCCGCAGCATGCTCTCAAAGTTTCTGGAACGAGAACACGGGGCCATACGTCCTTGACAAGATACGGACCCGCACATAATGTAAGGCGTTTTGTGCGGCACGGCGAAGGATCGCGCCTTTTTCTTTGAAACGGAGACCCTTATAAAATGCAGGCAGCAACAAATGCACCGGAAATTTTCAAATGGATTCAGGACACACCGGTTGGCTCGCACATATCGGATTCACTGTGGCTCTTCCCGCTCATTGAGAGCATCCACGTATGGGGAATCGTCATATTGGTCGGCGCGACGGGAATCCTCGATCTGCGCCTACTGGGCCTTGTGCTGAAGGAGCAGCCGGTCTCGAAATTGAATAGGACGCTTCTGCCCTGGGCTTGGTGCGGTTTTGCGATCATGATTATTTCCGGCACGCTCTTGTTTTCCTCCGAAGCCACCAAGCTCTACAACAACGGCGCCTTTCTGCTGAAGATGATCCTGATTTTGCTGGCGGGGATAAACGCCCTGGTTTTTCACACGACGATCTACCAACGCGTAGACAAATGGGACCTCGCGGCGGTGACGCCCACCGCGGCGAAGCTGGCCGGCGCGTTTTCGCTCGTGCTCTGGGTGGGCGTAATTTTCGCGGGACGCTGGATCGCTTACTGGTAGTGCACGCGAAAGCGGAGCTCCCGTGATGCACTCGATGACCGTGCGATTGTCGAGCGGCTGAAACTCTGGTCGTAAGTGCCCGTCACGAACAGCACAATACCTGGGGGGAAGCGATGAAATTCGTCCGCCGAGCGGGAATTCTCGCGCTCGCTTTGCTTTCCAGCGGATTGGTGGCTAGCGCTCTTCGCGCCGGCCCGAAAGCCGCGCAGGATTCCCCGACTGCGAATCCCGCTGCGGAAGACCTTCAGGGTAAACAAGCCTTTGAGGCGCGCTGCTCCACCTGCCACGGTTTGGATGGCGGCGGCGCGATGGGTCCAAACATCCAGGGCATTCCGTTTCGCTTGGGCGCCGATGTTGTGACCAACATCATTAAGAACGGTCTGAGCGGCGGAATGCCCGCCTTCGCCGGTCAGATGAGCGACGCACAAATTCAGCGGGTGGTCGCGTACCTTCTGTCACTCACGCCCAAAGACGCAGGTAAAGTCACCGGAGATGCGGCCAAGGGTAAAGAAGTGTATGGCTCGAGCGGCTGCAGCGGCTGCCACATCATTGCAGGGGAAGGCAGCGGCATCGGGCCGGAGCTGACAAGCGTTGGCAAACTGCGCGGGGCGACCTACCTGCGCAACACTGTGTTGTATCCAGGATCCGATTTGCCCCAGGCGCACATTTTCCTGGAAAGTGGGGGGCAGCTCGATTTTCTATATGTGCACGTCGTCACCAGGGACGGGCGCGCGTTCGATGGAACCCGCGCCGCGGAAGATTCGTTTCACATCGTGATCAAAGATGCGAAGGGCAACTTCCATTCCTTCCGAAAAGCCGATTTGCGTGAATTGAAAAAGGAACCAGGCAAGAGTGTGATGCCGAGCTTCAAAGACAAATTGTCCGAGGCGCAAGTCAACGATCTCGTCGCATATCTTGCGAGCTTGAAGGGCGCCCAATGAAAATCCTCCGGTACGCTTTTCTTTTTGTTGCTTTGGCGTGGCACCCGGCGGACGCTCTGGCGCAAGGCGTTACCTATCAGCGCCTTTTACACTCGCAAAACGAGCCTCAGAATTGGCTGACGTACGGCGGCGGCTATTCTTCGCAGCAGTATTCGTCGCTCAAGCAGATCGATCGTCAAAATGTTTCGCGCTTGAAGATCGCATGGATATACCAACTGCAGCGGCCTCTCGCGAATCTCGAATGCTCTCCGGTTGTTGCGGACGGCGTGATGTACATCACCGAGCCGCCAAGCACGGTGACGGCGCTGGACGTTCGCACCGGCCTCAAACTGTGGACGTGGTCACCCGCTCTTCCTGAGCACGTAGTCGCAATCGGCTTGAGCTCCACGAGCCGAGGCGTAGCGGTGCTGGGCGATACCGTCTACATCGGCACGGTTGACTCGCATCTCGTTGCGTTGGATTCCAAGACAGGCGCCGTCCGCTGGGACGTGCATATCGCCAACAACGCCATGGGTTATGCCATGACGGGACCGCCGCTGGCCATCAATGGAAAGATTATTGTGGGCGTCGCGGGAAGCGAAGCCGCCGTCCGCGGTTTTCTCGACGCGTACGATGCAAAGACCGGCAAACGCCTTTGGCGTTTCTGGACCACTCCCAGGCCCGGAGATCCGGGCGCGGAAACCTGGGGCAATGGCGCTGCCGAAAGTGCCGGCGGCACCACTTGGAACAATGGTTCCTACGATCCCGATCTGAATTTGATTTATTGGGGCACTGGAAATCCCGCGCCGGATTTCAATGACGACGACCGGCCCGGCGATAACCTCTACACCTGTTCCTTGATCGCGATTGATCCGGACACGGGAAAGTTGAAGTGGTATTTTCAATTTTCTCCGCACGAAAATCATGATTGGGATTCGGATGAGCCTCCCGTTCTGTTCAACGCCGTTATCGACGGCAAGCCGCGAAAATTAATCGGCTTTGCCAATCGCAACGGTTTTTACTACGTGCTCGACCGCGCCACCGGAAAATTCATCACCGGCGTTCCATTTGTGAAAGAAACTTGGGCCAAGGGGCTCGACGCCAATGGCCGCCCGATTCTCGAGCCGGATCAGCAGCCGACTCTCGGCACCGGAACACTGGTTTACCCGAGCATCACTGGAGGCGTTGATTGGACCAGCCCGTCCTACAGCCCGCAGACGGGACTTTTCTATGTGAGCGTCCATGAAACGGGCGCCTACTACATCAAAGGCACCGGAAAAATCGAACCCGGGCCGCCGAAAGGAATCGTCGGTGGCGGCGGAATCCGGGCCCTTGTCGGCGAGCAATCCTACGGCGCGATTCGCGCATTGGAAGCCACCACCGGCAAACTGAAGTGGCAATTCAAGCTGCTGGCGCCGGCCTGGGTTCCCGTGCTTTCCACCGCCGGCGGCCTGGTATTCAGCGGCAGCGACGAAGGCAATTTTTTCGCTCTCGATGCCGAGACCGGCAAGCCGCTATGGAACATCCAGCTCGGCCATTCCGCGCGCTCGAATCCCATCAGTTACGAAGTGGATGGCAAGCAGTATATCTTCGAGACCGCTGGCAACACCTACATCGCATTCACGTTGCCCTAAGCGTACTCTCCCACAACCGGCTCAAAATACACCCCCGAATCCACACTCACCGTGGACGATTTTTCTTTACACCAACAACTACTTGCGCGATCTCGCGCCCTTGTGTAAAGATTTTCTCCGTATCCTCGGACTGCGCCCAATCCATCTTGTCGATGGGCTTCCCGCGCCGCCTCTACTCAAAAGTCCGGTCGATCGGCAACCGATGTGAATGGCGCGCCGCCAAAAAATTTATACGAACTCCCCACCCGGCAGCCAAGAATGCGATTAAAATACCTCCAAGGCTGTCACGTTGAGATTTCGAAAGTTATTTGCCGGCTTGAATCGTTCCCAGGCGATTCGGATCAGGCTCAGAGATTGTTGGGGAGGTCACGATGATCAAACAAGGAATATTCTGCAGCGTTGCTCTCTGCCTTGTGCTTTTGGCCGCTGTTGCGCCTCACTTGAAGGCACAGAATCAGGTGCTCGGAGAAGTCGCCTTCGACGCAAAAACCAAAATCGATAAGACTTCGGGAGTGTGGGTGGATGGTCAATATCTGGGCTACGTTGACGAATTGAAGGACAAAAGGAAAGTCCTGCTGCTGCCAGGACAACATGAAATTTCGGTGCGCCAGTCTGGTTATTCCAATTTCGAAGAGCAGGTTCTCGTTGAGCCGGGGAAGAAGGTCGTAGTGCTCGTTTCCATGCAGAGGGATCCGCGGGCTCGATTGTCGGCGGTCACTTCGCAGATCAAATTAAAAGTTACGCCGGATAATGCGGCGGTGATTTTGGATGGCGCCTTCGCGGGACATGTGCACGAATTTGGCGGCGTGGGGCGTGCGATGCTGGTCAGCCCAGGGAAGCATCACCTGAAGATTGACTTGCCCGGCTATCAGGTCTTTGAAACGGACGTGAACCTGCTGCCCAAACAGAAAATCACGATAAAAACAGATCTAGTTCCGGGAAGCATCACTCAGGCGGATCCGTCCATCAAGAAGTAGGTGTCTGCCATTCCCGCGGCCAGCTTTTTGCTGGCCGCGGGAATAGCAATTCAAGCTTCTAGACCCACTTATCGATTGAGACGCTCAGGCGGTAGCTCATGTTCGCCACCTGATGGTAAGGATTGGTTTGGCCGCCGCAGACGATGAAGTTGAACGCGTCCGTCTTCGGCCACTTCGGTATCACTGAATCGTCCGTGAGGTTCGCCGCCTGCGGCCCTCTTGGCAGCCCGCTAAACAGCATGGTTTTCACGTCCTTCACGGTGACGGTGGTATTTTTCTGCAGCCAATCGGCGAGCTGTTCCTTGGTTTTGTAACCGAGGTCTCCCAGTCCATTGGCCACCAGCGGATCGCAAACCACCATCGCGCCAAACAGCGAAGCAAACGGCGCGAAGTTGGCGGCCATCGCTTCGTGGAAGTGCGGCACCGGCTTCATGCCCAGTCCCTTGGCTCCCTGCCCCTGCGAAATGCTGAAACCGAAGAAGAAGCTGATGATGTTGTCCGTCGGCTTGAAACCCTTCTGCACGTGGAAGGGAGTCCACGGACTATCTTTCTCATTCTCCGGAATGATGAGGTTGTTGTAGTTGATGACCGTTCCCTGCGAGCCCATGTAAGTCTCGCCCGCAATTCCGCCGCCATCCAGGTTCTTGGACATGAGCGTCCAGGCGCGCCCGATTACGGCGTTGGGCTGATTGAACGGGCCCATCGCTCCGATGCCGTAATTCATTTGGATCTTGTCGCGGATCGGTCCATTGATCACTGCCGCGGAAGCCAGCGAGTTGGTGGAACTGAAGAGCGCCGAGATTCCCGTAGAGGCAATCGCCAGAAGGGTGGGAAAGTAGTCGGGAGTCGCTCCGGCCATCACCGCGTTTACGGCCACCTGCTTCACGGTGTAACTCCACTCTGGAAACGCGCCCCGCGCCGGCGTCATTTTGCCGACCACTTCATCCGGTTTGTGGCTTGTGCCCTTCAGCATCGCGTCCACTTTTTCCTGCGTGGGCAGGATGATGGGCATGAAATCCGTCATGCCATTGTCGAGAAAATACTGCTGCAAGTTATCGGACGTATCGATGAAGGTCGGCGCTCCCACTGGAGGAGTGACGACACCCGTCTTGGACTCGTCCGCTGTGAGCGGCCTCGTCAAATCGTCAACGACCTCTTTCATCAGGTTCTTGCCGCTGACCGGATCGTTGCCCTCGAGGTAGGCGTACATCTGCTCATCCGTCTTGCCCCACACGGGATGCGGGGTGAATGCGATGCGCTGTAGCGGCATGCCTCTTTTTGCGCAATTCGTTTTCGCGAGATCCTTGAATGCAATCGTCACCATCGGAACGGCTGGAATTCCCATCTTTTCGTATTCTATGCAGTGACCAACGGTCGCTGGGGTGCATGTGCTTCAATGCCCAATCGCCATGATGACGGCGTTTCCCTTAGCTTTCACTTCGGCGTTCAGCTTGGGATCATCATCGGCGAAACCGCCAGCCTTCAGCCGATATTCGGTGTGCACGCTCGGCATATTCTTCTTGAACCAATCCCCCACTTGCGCGAGGAAGCGGTCGGCGCCGGGGAAACCATCGGAAACAAGAAAAATGGTCTTGCCATCGAGCGTGGAAAGCCGGGGCGCCATCGGAACGAGAGTAATTGGGGGTGGCATTCCGCGAGGGTTGAGCACTTCTAGCTTTGCGGGGCCGGCGCTGGCAGCATTTTTTGTTTTCGTTTTAGCCTCGGCAGTAGCTCCGGCTAATAGAACTGGAGACATCCCGAGCAGCGATAGTAGATTGCGCCTGTTCATTTCTCACCTCATCCTTCTTAACTATTATGTATCTTGTACATCAAAAGCTCATCTTCTGTAACGCCGCCTCCGATCACATCCATTTATCTATTGAGACGCTTACGCCATAACTCAAGTTTCCGGCCTGCGGGTAGGCATTGGTCTGTCCGCCCGCAACCACGATGTTAAAGTCGCTAGCCCGCGGGAAATGCGGGATCACCGTGTCATCAGGCAATTTGTACCAGGTAGCGTAAGGCTCCACGCCCTGTAGCGCGCGTGGGTAATCGAACAAATATGCGTAATTTCTGCTCTTGTAGTCCTTCACCGTCTGCGTCGTGTTCTTGTAGAGCCAATCGATCAATTGTTCTTTTGTGTCGTATCCCTGTTCCTTCAGCCGCTTGGCCACCAGCGGGTCCGCGATGACCAGCGCGCCGAAGAATCCCGTGAACGTGCTGAAGAGATCGCTCAGCTGGTGATCGAATTCCGGATTCTGGTTCACGCTGCTGCCCCGAGCCACCTGGCCGGGCACCACGCCGAGGCCGCGGAACAGGCTGACCACGTTTTCTTCCGCCTTGAAGCCACGTTGCACGTGAAACGGAGGCCAGGGACTTTCCGACTCGTTCTCCGCGATCACCACATTGTTGTAATTCAGGTTATTGCCGACAGATCCGAGATAGGTGTCGCCCGGAATCCCGCCGTTTCCAAGATTTTTCGACAGAATTGTCCAGGCGCGCCCGATGGTGGCGTTGGCTTGCGCAAATGGTCCCAGCGCGCCGATTCCATAATTGAATTCGAGCTTGTCGCGAATCGGACCGTTGATCACCATTGCGAACGCGAACGAATTTGTCGAACTGAAGAGCGATGCGATTCCCGAAGAAGCGATGGCCAGGATGATGGGGAAATATTCGGGCCTGCATCCCGCCATCACCGCGCTCGCAGCCACTTGCCGGACGTTGTAGCTCCATGCCGGATAGGCTCCGGCGGCCATTTTGCCGACCATTTCGTCGGGATGGTGGCTCGTGGCCTTGAGCATCGTTTCGACTTTTTCCTCCGTCGGCACAATGATCGGCATGAAATCCGTATAGCCGTTATTCATGTAGAATTCTTGCAGGTTATCGACCGTATCCGTAAAAGTTGGCGGGCCGATCGAAACCGAAACCATCCCCGTTTTCTTTTCGTCGTCCGTCAGCGGCGTCGTCAGGCTGTCCACGATTTCCTTCATCATGGGCTTACCGCTCACCGGATCGGGGCCGTTCACGTAGGCGCGAAGCTCGGCGGGCGTCTTGCCCCACACCGGATGCGGCGTGAACGTGATGCGTTCGTGCGGCATTCCGCGCTTCGCCGCGTTGAGGATCACCAAATTCTTAAATGCCTTCGTGATGACCGGAACGCTCGGAATTCCCATCTTTTCCGTTGTTATGCAGTGACCGACGGTCGCTGGGGCGCAGGTGCTTCAATGCCCAACGGCCATAATTACCGCGTTGCCTTTTTCCTTGATCTCTTTCCACAGCGCCGGATCGTCTTGCGCGTACGGCCCCGCTTTTCTTCGGAAGACCGTTTTGACGTCGGGCATGTTTTCCTTGAACCAAATCTGCATCTGCTCGAGCAGCGTATCGGAGCCGTGGAAACCCGTATCCACGAGATAGACCGTCTTGCCGTCCAGCGAATCCAGGCGCGGAGCCATCGGTATCAGCTTTATCGCGGGAGGCGTGCCCTTCGGATTCACCGCCGTGACTTTGCCGCCCGTTGAGCCGGTGTCGGTCTCGGCTTTGGCGTTTTTCGGGAGGGGATCGGCTTTAGCGGAGGCGTTCGCCAAAAGAACCGGGGACATTCCAAGCAGCGATAAGAGCTTACGTCGATTCATGGGTTCACTCCCGTTTCGAACAAACCGAGCACCGGACGTCTTTTAGGACGGCCTCGCGCACGCACAGGTTACCACCGCATCAGCTTATAGTCCCGCCTCTGTTGGAATTGCAAGCGGTTTGCTGCGACTCTGGATGATCACTCCGATTCGGAACTGGCTCCTATTTCGATTTACCGGTCATTTACCGGTCCATCATCGGTCCATGAATTCCTCGTTGTGAACGATGAATTCCGGATACGCGCCCCCGCCCAGTTCGTATAGATCCAAACCCTGGCGCTCGCCCTCAGCCGCAACGCGATAGTCGTACACTCGGCTCGCGAGCCAATTCAAGCCGTAGGTAAGCGGCAATACAAATCCGATCAACGTAGCAATTCCCACTAGTTGAGCGAGCCACTGTCCCGAATGGGCAATCGCGGATGCGCCGGCTGCACCCGGTTCCGTCGGCGGAAATCGCGCGAATAATCCCACCGAAAGAACTCCCCATAAGCCGCCCACCGCATGAGCAGAAATCGCGCCCCCGGGATCGTCCACGCGCATCCGCAATTCCAGCCATTCCACAGCGAGCGTGATCAAGGCGCCAGCCACCGCACCGATCACCACCGCTTCAGCGGGAACCACAAATGCGCACGCGCCGCTACTGGCGACAAGTCCTCCGATCCATCCGTTCGCGGTAAGCGATGCGTCCGGCTTGCCGAAGCGCACCTTCGTGATCGCCGCCGCCATCAGCGCGGAAGCCGCTGCCCCCAAAATCGTGTTGATTGCCACAAGAACTGCTTGCCCCGGCGCCGCGCCGTTAAAAAGGATCGCGCCAGCCGAGTTCAATCCCCACCAGCCGACCAGCGCGAGCAGGCACCCGAAAATCACCAGAACTGAATTGTGACCGGGGATGGCGACGGGTATTCCGTCGCGCGCGTACTTTCCTCGACGCGCGCCCAGGATCCACGCAATGGACAATGCGGTGATGCCGCCCACGGCTTGAATCGTGCCCGCGCCAGCCGTATCCATAAAGCCGCGTCCGAGACCGTAGCTCACGCCAAGTTGCGCTAGCCAGCCTCCGCCCCACACCCAGTGTGCAAAGAGAGGATAGGTCCATCCAGCCAGAATCGCCGTGGAAACGCAGCATGCGCCCAGCCGCCAGCGATCGGCTCCGCTGCCCAGCGGAATCATTGCCGCAAGAGCCGCGCCAAGCATTCCGAATAATGCCGCCAGCGACTCAGGCGAGCCATTCATCACCAGATGCCGCAGGAAAAATGGCCCGGAGCCGATCCAACTCCAACCTTTGCCGCTGGTCGCGGCCACTTGCGCTGCCGGCCCCGCGAATCCCTGCCATGCGAAACCGCAGACGAAATAGGCCAGCACCGCAATTGCGATAACGCACAGAGACGACGTCATCGAATGCGCCGCGCTGCGCGAGCGTCCCAATCCCGCATTCATTAAAGCAAGCCCGGCGATGGCGCACGGAATCAGCAGAATGAAAATCATGCACGTCAGCCAAGCTATTTGGAAAACCGCCGGAATAGGAGGGATGATCACTCGCGTGCGCCTTCTGAAGCCAAATGCGCGCGCATCACCAGGGCGAGCCCCACGATTTCAACGCCCAAGCCTGCCAGCACGAAGGCGGCCCGCGGGACGCTTGCCCCAAGCAATCGCAGCGCAGTCAAAACCAGGCCCCAACCGGCCAGCAGCAGCAAAAAACCGAAAATCTTCACGAAGGGCGTCCTCCGCGCGCGACGTATCTGCTCTACGACGCGAGTAAGCCTAGCATCGGCAAGCAAACCCATCCAGCCGATTTTTGCCGCTCTGCAAACGACAGCCGAATGCGACCTCCCAACTTACATGATCGGACTTTTTGCGGTGTCCAAAAAAACAAAAAGCGGAAAGCGAATCGTCGTTCGCCTTCCGCTTTTCTGAATTCGCCGAAGTGCGCTACTGATTTTCCGGTATGGGCCGCGGCATCACAGTGATGGTCACGGGCTGATCGAGCTGGAAATCCAGTTTCGTTTCCGACGGAATTTTCACTTGCTTCCCGTGAGTCGTCGCCTGGTAAACTCCGCCGCCCGCCCCTCCGACTCCCGCGCCGATTGCCGCGCCTTTGCCGCCGCCGGCAATGGCTCCGATAATCGCGCCCAGCACAGCCCCGCCTCCCACTTTTTCGGCCGTACTCTTACCTTGCGAGCTACCCGCTAGCGAATACGTGCTGCTGATCAGCGGATACGATTGACCGTGAAGCTCCATTTTGATCAGTTCCAGGCGCAATTCGCTCTTGCCGTTGAACTTTCCCGATTGCGACGCCGATACCAATCGCACGTACACGTCGGTCCCCCTGGGCGCCACCACTTCGTTGCCAACCACAAGCGGCGCGTCGAGCGAAGCGTGGAATATTTCGCCAGGTTGATTCACCGAAGAATCGATCCCGTCGATCATGCGAACCGTGACGGTCGTGCCCGCGTCGATCTGCATTTGCCTCGGCTGTGGCGGAGGAGGCGGCGGTGGTGGCGGAGTTGGCGCTGGTGTCGGAGCCGCGGCAGGTTCGGCGGGCGGCGGTGCAGTCTGGTCCTGGGGCGCTGGCTGAGGCGCCGCCTGAGGCGCCGGATCAGGATTTGGCGGAGCGTTTTCCGCTACCTCTTGGTCCGCCGGTTGCGCATGATGTTTCTTCTGTTCTCGCGCCTCGCGCGCTTCGCGACGGCGACGCTCCCGTTTGGTTTCCCGGGCCGGCGGCGGCGTAGTTTCCACCGGCGGCGCAGCCTGCGACACTTGCGCCTGTTGCACCGTGATCTGATCCTTCACGGACGCTACGCCAGGAGTTTGTGTCGCGATCTTGTAGGCATCCAGGTGAGCAGCCTCGCTCGATACGGTTCCCGTCAGCGTCACTTGGCCCTTGCTCGACGTCACCTGCAGGTTCGCGTCCTTGAGCTGCGCGTCGGAAAACATCTGCGACTGGATGCTCGTTACCAAAGCGGAGTCATCCACCTTCTTCGCGCACCCAATCGCGAGCGCCACAACCAGCGCCATTATTGAGAGCATCGGTCTCTCGCGCATTTCACTCTCCTTTGGTTGATGGCCAGACGAGCTTCGCAACTACTCTACTACGATGCGCCGCGAGCGCTAAGTGATGCCGCTGATTCGGACGTCAAATCCGGCCGCATTTCAGGCCGGCGTCAGGCATCTGCTTTTGCATTCGCCTTCTTTCGGTCGTCCAATCGGCCTTGCCAACCACAATGCTTTCCGCTACCTTCCCCGGTCGACGCAATAGACACGACGCAATACACAAAGAACGGAGGCATCTTCCAATGAAAATGCGCACGCTGGCAGCTCTTCTGGTGTTGGCGCTGTTTTGTGTGGCCCTCGGAAATCGCGCACCCGCGCGCGCCGACGGAGAAAAAAAGAACGTGACGGCTGAAATCGAAGCGCTGAAGGTCGCCGTCGCGCAGCTTCAGAAGCAGGTGCAAAATTCGCAGGACTTCATCGCCATCTCCAACCTGCAAGCCGCCTACGGCTATTACGTCGACAAATGTGAGTGGGACCAGACCGCCGACCTTTTCGCGAAAGACGGCACGCTAGAAATCGGCTTGCGCGGCGTGTGGGTTGGCCAGGATCGCGTGCGCGCCTATCTCCACACGCTGCCTCAGCTCAAATACGGCACGCTCTTCAATCACATGCAGCTCCAACCCAAAATCGATATCGATCCCGATGGCTTGACGGCCAAGGCGCGCTTCCGCGCCTTCGAACAGTTCGGCTTGCTGCACCGCAGCGCGCAGTGGGCTGAGGGAACCTACGAGAACGAGTACGTGAAAGAAGATGGCGTGTGGAAAATCAAGAAGCTGCACTACTACATGACCTATTACGTTGACTACTACAAGGGCTGGGATCAGGGCGGCAATCCACCTCCGGGACCCATCGCCGGCTTCCCGCCGGATCAGCCGACCACCGTCCCCTACAAGCTGTATCCGGATGTCTTCGTCCCGCCCTATCACTACAAGAACCCAGTGACAGGAAAATGACAATGCACTGAGGGCTGTCATCCCGAGGCCGGTGCCTGTGAATTTCGCTGGCCGAGGGATCTCTCTTGGATTTAGTTTCTAGCTTCCAGCCTCAAGCATCCAGCCTCTAGGAATTGCCATATAAAGGAAGAGTGCATTATGCTATCAGCCGCATTGATTACCCCGCAGGAGGCCAGTCATGAGGCGCGCATCGCTTCTTTTGCTGTTTGGTGGTCTCGCTGTACTTTCCGTTCCGTCATTGGTCGCGCAAGCTCCGCAAGAGAGTCTGCACGCGCCGAGCGGCGGCACACGCACGACGCTCCAGAGCATCGCTGTCCCGGCGCTAGCCAACGCTCCCTTCACCGCAACCGTCAGCACAACCTGGGTCCGCCGCTTCGATGACGGCAGCACGCAGACGATTCAAAATCACCGCACCATCGCTCGCGATAATATGGGCCGCATTTATCAGCAGCGCCGTAACCTCTTTCCGGAAGGGGACCCACGCGAAAATCGAATCAGCCAGATTGAGATCTCCGATCCGCAGACGCACGAAATCTACTTCTGCCATCCGAACGAACACAGTTGCGAACTGCGCAGCTATTTCGGACCCGCCTCCCCAGCGCCATTGATTCCCGCGGGCCCGCTCGATGGCGGCAAGGCATTTCTCACCCGCGCGCCTCTTGGCAACGATTCAGTGGGCGGCCTAGAGACCGTCGGCACGCGAGAAACAACCACGCTCAACGCCGGCACGATCGGCAACGACCGCAGCATCTCGATCGTTAAGGAATTTTGGTACTCGCCACAATTGGGCATCAACCTGATCGAGAAACGCCAAGACCCGCGCGTCGGCACTCAGACTTTCACCGTGAGCGATATAAGCCTAGGTGAGCCCGATTCAAGGCTCTTCGAAATGCCAACCGGCTTCCGGACCATCGACCTGCGGCGCAAAGCCACACCAGCTATGACCCAAAACGCCGGAAACAACTGACAATTGAACGGCACACGGAGTTTCCAGCTTTTGATTTTTTGTCTCTAGCCTCTAACCTCCAGCTTCTAGCCTCCAGTAAGTTATAATGCCGACGCTTCCATGCCCCTGGCCTCAGGCACACAACTCGGTCCGTACACGATTCAGTCGCCGTTGGGTGCGGGTGGCATGGGTGAGGTCTACCGCGCTCGCGACACTCGGCTCGGGCGCGATGTTGCCCTGAAGATCCTCCCGGAGTCTTTCGATCACGATGCGAATCGCCTTCGCCGTTTCGAACAGGAAACGCAGGCCGTCGCCGCGCTCAATCATCCCAACATTCTCGCCATCTACGACGTAGGCGAGCACAACAGCACTCCCTTTCTGGTATCGGAGCTTCTCGAAGGAGAGGGCCTTCGAGCCGTGCTCAATCGCGGGCCACTGCCGCAGCGCAAAGTCGTCGAATACGCCGTGCAGGTCTCGAATGGTTTGGCGGCGGCGCACGACAAGGGCATCGTGCATCGCGACCTCAAGCCCGAAAATCTTTTCGTCTGCCGCGACGGCCGCGTGAAGATTCTCGATTTCGGATTAGCCAAGGTCGCTGCGACGGCGGCCGTCGAACCTGACGGCGCCACCATGACCAGCTCGCAAACGGCCGCTGGCGTCGTCATGGGCACTGCGAGCTATATGGCGCCCGAGCAGGTGCGCGGCGAGCCGGTCGACCCTCGCACCGACATGTTCGCCTTCGGTGCGGTGTTGTTCGAGATGCTTTCCGGCAAGCGCGCATTTCAGCGTGACACCGCCGCCGAAACGATGACCGCCATTCTCAGGGACGATCTGCCGGAGATCACCGATCTCCAATCCCCCATTCCTCCTGCACTCGATCGCATCGTCCGCCGCTGCTTGGAGAAAAGCCCCGACCACCGGTTCCAGTCCGCGAAAGATTTGGCCTTCGCCCTGGAATCGCTCTCGCAATTCTCATCGTCGAGCAATTTCGCCGCTCAAACCGCGGTGCACAATTCTCGTTCCGGCGCGCCCTTGAAATGGGCCCTCGCCGCGGGAGGCATCGTCGTCGCCCTGGCCATGCTGGGTCTTGGATGGTGGATCGGTCGCGCCGCTGGCGTGGTGCCGCCCCCTGAGTATCGCCAGATAACATTTCGCACGGGACGAGTCGGCAATGCGCGCTTCACTCCCGACGGCAGCGTTGTTTACAGCGCTTCCTGGGAAGGCGGTCCCGATCAACTTTATATTGCCCGCGCGGGTGACAACGGCTCAAGCGAATTAGGGCTGAAGAACATGGAGTTGCTTTCGATCTCCAAAAACGGCGAACTGGCCGTCCTCCTCAACGGCTTATATGTTGGGGGATATGCTCGCGTCGGAACTCTCGCCCGTGTGCCCTTGAGCGGCGGGACACCGCGCGAAGTGTTAGATAACATCGGAGACGCCGAATGGGCTGCCGACGCCGAAAACATGGCTATTGTCCACTTTGTTCCGGAAACATCCCACTGGCATCTCGAATATCCAGTCGGAAAAGTCCTCCTGGACACCATTAACTGGATCAGTCATCCCAGAATCTCGCCCGACGGCAAATGGATCGCTTTTGCGGATCACGAAAATCCAGGAGGCGACGACGAAGGTTCCGTGGCTGTGATTGATCCCCAAGGTCACGAAAAGAAGCTCTCCTCCGGATGGTCGTCCATCGAAGGCATCGAGTGGTCGCCCTCCGGCGATGAAATCTGGTTTTCCGCCTCCGATAGCGGCGCTGCAAACAACCTCCGCGGCGTGACCTTGGCCGGCAAGATGCGCACCATCGCCAATGTTCCTGGGGGCATGTGGTTCGAGGATCTGCGCAATAGCTTGGCGCTAATGATCACGCATCAGGAGCGCCTTAATATCCGGGGAATGCCGCCGGGGGAAAAGAAGAACGCGAACTCGGGTGGCTTGGATGGTCAAGATTGGGAGATATCAGCCGCGACGGTAAGAAAATACTGTTTGAAGAAGAGGCGGAAGGCGGCGGCCCGAATTACACCGTTTTTCTGCGCGATACGGATGGTTCGCCTCCCATTCGGATCGGCGATGGTTTCGCTCGCGCCATTTCTCCGGATACAAAATGGGTGATCACCCAACCGAAGGGCGGCGCGCTCAGTCTGGTGCCCACGGGAGCCGGCCAAAGCAGGCAGTTGACCCATGACGGTATCACCTACCGCACAGTCCGCTATTTGCCGGATGGAAAGCATCTCTTGGCTAGCGGAATTGAGCCCGAGCACGGCGCTCGCGATTACCTCATCGACGTGAGTACCGGCGATTCCAAGCCCGTGACGCCCGAGGGCGTCAGCGGCGTCGTCCTGTCCGATGACGGGCGCCAAGTCGTCGTAACTGGACCCGACGGCAAGACCGGAATTTGGACGCTCGGCGGAAACACCCTACGTCCCATCCCCGGCTTTGATCCCACGAATTTCGTCTCGGGATGGGCCCCAGACGGCAAGTCGTTGTACGTGTCATCCCGGCAAGGGGACGCAAGGACCGCGAAGGTTTATCGCCTCGACGTCGCCACAGGGAAAATGGAGTTTTGGAAAGAGTTTGGGGCCGGTCTTCCCGCGAGTGCGAGCCGCGTTGTGGCCCCGGAGTTTTCGACCGATTCCATCGCCTATGCCTATTCTTACGATCAGCTCCTCTGCGATACCTACGTAGTGAAGGGCTTCAAGTAGCGCCTCGGTTTTCTCCTGCTCGCGCTTTTCCAATACGGTGGAAGGTCAGGGCTTCAGCCACTGACGCCTCTGCGCTGACTCTCTCGCGGCATGTCTTCTCTTACCCGCGTCCCGCACTGCGCTGTGGCCGAACGCCGGTCGCCCAGCCTTTGAAATGCGATCTCACCCCTCTCCCACATCCCCATCGTCCAGCGTAATCTCATTCATGAATTTAACGGCGTCGCCTTCCGCCAGCTTTTGGCACAGCCGATCCAGATTCTCTTGCTCGTGCTTGCCTAAGACGCACATTTTCGCGCCCAGCAGCTTCGCGCGCTTCGGCAGTATCTCTCCCGACAAGACCTTTCCCCACCTCGGTCAAATGAACGATTGCCTTGCGGCCATCGGTGTCGTCGCCGCGGCGAACCAAGAGACCCAGCTTCGCCAAATTCTTGGTCACCACGCTGATCGTGCTCTCTCCAAACAGTACTCTTCCCGCCAGCCTCCCGGTCGCCATCGCCCCGTACAAAAACACATGTTCCAGCACCCGATACTGGCTCCGGCTGAGCCCGTAACCCTCGCACTGGTTGTCCAGCAGTTGGTCCAGTGCGAAGAGCGCCCGCTCCAAGGCTCGCGTAGAGCGCCAACGCGCGTATTCTCTTGTCTCTTTGCGTTTCCGCCATTTCACACCCTCCAAAAATCAAAAAGTGGCCGCTAAGTCCCTGTTTACGGCGCATTTAGCGACCGAAGTTGTACGTACGAGTGAAATATGAAAAGGTTCGGACTGGTGGGAGTTTTTCCTGTGGACTGAAGGCAAAAGCAAAGCGCCCCGAAAAACTTCTCGGGGCGCCTTGAATTTCCAGTTTGAGTTTCTGGTTCCTAATTTCTAGCTTCCAGCCTCAAGCATCCAGCCTCTAGTAAATATCGTACTGCTCCCAATGCAACGTGGGATCGGCCTGGATGATCACGCTCTTTCTGGTCCAGCGCTCGAGTTCCTCGATCAGCCCCGACTCGCGCGTCTTCAGCGCCTTCGCAATTTCGGGATGGACGCGCAGAGTGATGCTGCCTGACTCCATCTCCGGCGCCATTTTGCGCGCTTCGGTCTGAATTTCGTAGCACAGTGTGGGGACGGATTTCACCATGCCGGAGCCCGTGCAATACGGACACGGCTGGCACAGCGTGCGTTCCAGCGCCTGTTTGGTGCGCTTGCGGGTGATGGCCACCAAGCCGAATTCGTTGAACCGCAGCACCTTTGACGGAGCCCGATCTGCGCGCAGCGCATCTTCGAGCGCAGCCATCACCTTTTCCCGGTTGCGCCGCTCTTCCATGTCGATGAAGTCGATCACGATGATGCCGCCCAGGTCGCGCAGCCGCATCTGCCGGACGATTTCCTTCACCGCCTCCAGGTTCGTGCGGACAATCGTATCCTCCAGCCGGTTCGATCCTTTTCCGACAAACTTCCCGGTGTTGACGTCGATCGCCACCAGCGCTTCGGTGTGGTTGATCACGATGTACCCGCCCGATTTCAGCCAAACTTTCGGACGCAGCCCCTTATCAATCTCCTGCTGGATGCCGAACTCCTCGTAAACCGGCGTTTCCTTGGTGTAGAGCTTCACGCGGCTCACTAGCGCCGGCTGGAAGCGGCTCATGAAATCGACAACTTTGGTGTACTCCTCCTCCGAATCCACCCAGATGGCCGTGTAGTCGGAACTCATGTGATCGCGCAGCATGCGCTCCACCAGATTCAAATCGCGGTGCAACAGCGATGGCGCTTTGCGCTGCTCCGAGCGCCCCTTGATTTCCGACCACGTGCGCGTCAGAAATTCCACGTCGGCGCGAACTTCTTCCGGTGCGGCGCTTCCCGCGGCCGTGCGCACGATGAAACCCCCGCCCGCGCTGCCCTTCGCGTCGTTCACCAGATGCCGCAAGCGCGCCCGATCTTCCGGCGAAGCGATTTTGCGCGAGACGCCCGTATGGTCGAGCGTCGGCATGTAGACCAGAAAGCGTCCGGGAAGCGCAACGTGGCTGGTGATGCGCGCGCCCTTCTTGCCGAGCGGCTCTTTCGCGATTTGGACGATAATTTCCTGGCCCTGCTTCAGCAGGTCGGCGATCAGCTGCGGGCGGCGCGCTTGCGGACGGAAATGCCCGCTATGTCCGCCGTGACTGCGTTGCGGACGCCGGCCACGGTCATCGCGCCTGCCTCGATCGCGCCCCCCTCGGCGGGCGGGATGCTGCATGCGCGCCTTGAAATCGTCGCGTATGCGCGCCTTCCATGGCTGCTGGCTCTGCGGCTGCGAATTTTCCAGGATAGCTGGCGAGACGCTCTCCGGCGCGATCGCTTCCGGCGGCACCGCTAATTCGTGCTCCGCTTCATTGCCGATCTCCGCTGTTGGCGCGATCATCCCTTCGGCCTCGGCGTCCGCCTCCTCCTGTTCGAGTTCTACTTCTTCAGCTTCGCCTTCCGTTTCCGATTGCGCCTCTGCTTCAACGTCATCGGTTTCGGTTCCAACCAATTCGTCGGTGGTTTCGGCCGCCGTATCGGTGGCTCCAAAACCCCGGACTTCGGCTTCTCGCTCTGCTTGTTCGCTTTGTGCTTCAGCGACATGCTCCGCGAGCGCGGATGCCTCGTCTTCGCTCAGGCCCGCGGTCTGCTGCACCTCGTGTAGTTCGTCCGGATGCAGAAGATCCGCCAATTCCGGTTCCGACTGTAGCTCCAGTTCTCTGTCTTCATGGAACGCCGAAGCACCCATCGGTTCTGATTCGCTCGGCTCCTGAGCTTCAGGCGCGCCGCTGCTTCCACTTTGCAAGGGTCTCGCCCGGCAGCGGCTCCAACCCTGAAGACGACGGCGGCGGATATGCAGGCCGCGTATTCTCCTGGCGCGCGGGAGGAAACTCCGAAGGGCTGGATGTCGGCGGTCGTCTCCGTCACCGATTCAACGGATTCGGACAAAACGGATGGCCGGCCCATTCCTTCATCCGGCGCGGCGTGCGTTTGCTCGACCCCTGCCGATGGCGGATTCTCCGAAGCAGGTTTGTCCTTGTATCTGGCGAGAGATTCTCCGGGGAGGATCACGGAAACATGCCCTTCAGGAGCATCGCCAGCCTCAGCCGGGCGATCTTCATAAGTCTCTGGGCGACGCGTACTTTGACTGCGGCAACTCGCGTCCATAGCGGCCACCACCACCGCCGCCACGCCCGCCGCGTCCACCGCGGTTAAAACGTCCCCCGCGCCTGCCTCCGCGCTGGCCGAAGTCGCGCCCCTGCCGATTTCGATTTTCGTAGCGCGGCCGATCCGGCTGCGCTGTATTGAGCGCAGGCGTAGGATTCACTGGAGGCATGGGCGGAGCAGGTGCCTGGATATTTGCGGGCTCGTGCGAGCCGCCCTCGGGAGCGCTAAAGCTCGTATCTCCAGCGGCAATTTCGGAGGCATGCTCCGCCGTTTCACCCGGGGCGCTCGGCAGCCCGGCCTGATCCATCGGCGGCGGAATCTTTTCGCTGGCCGTCTCGACGTGCTCGTCGAGTTCCTCGATTCCCTCTAGAAAGTCGGTGACGTACAGGAAGGCGTCGCTATCGAGCCCGATATCCACAAAGGACGATTGCATGCCTGGCAGCACGCGCGTCACACGCCCTTTGTAAATGCTTCCAACTAATGCAAATTCTTTTTCCCTTTCAACGTAATACTCACAAAGCTGTCCTTCTTCCAGAATCGCTACCCGCGTCTCGTGCGGGTTCGCGGAAATAACCATTTCCTTCGACATTTGAAAACTCCTCAGGGAGCATCCGGATGCGGCGGCGCAAAAATGCGCGCGCGTCGGCGGCGGCGTGGCGCAAGTTGGTGCAGCATTTTGCCTGCCACGGCGGGCCAATCAGGAAAGATCTGTAATGTGGCTGGATTGCTTTCCTCACCCGATGCATTCCTCAATTCAAAACTTAAAAAACGCCGGGCTCCGATTTCCGAAGCGCGGTCACTAAAATTTCACAACTTTACTCGCGGGACTCAGTTGACGAATCGCCGCATGCGGACATTCATCACCAGTCCCAAAGCCAAAAATACAAAAGCGGTTGCCGATCCTCCGTAGCTCATCAGCGGCAGAGGAATACCGGTCACCGGCACATATCCGATCACCATGGACTGCGTTAACCAGAACGTGAAAACCGAGAATCGCCGTCACACCCATCACGACGTACATCCCGGCTCGATCCTTGGCCTTTTGCGCGTTGTCCACCAGCCGCAAAATCAGGCCCAAGTACAACAGCAAAACCACGCAAACGCCAATGAAACCTTGCTCCTCGGCCAGCGCGGCGAGGATGAAATCCGAATACCGCACCGGCACGAAGCCGAGTTGGTTCTGACTGCCTTTACCGAATCCCTTGCCCCAGAAGCCGCCGGAACCCACAGCGATTTCCGACTGCAAAATCTGGTAGCCCGCGCCCCGCTGGTCTTGCTCCGGGTGCAGGAACGTCTGAATCCGCTGCTGCTGGTACGGCTTCAGGTGACGCCGCATGTTCCAGCCCAGCGGAATCAACAATGCAAGAACGAGCAGGCCCACCGCCGCATGCTTCCACTCGATGCCCGCGAAGAAGGCGCCTACTACCGCAACCGGAACCAGCACCAATGCCGTTCCCAGGTCAGGCTGCTTCAAAATCAAGACCACTGGAATAAGCGTCAATGCGCTGATCTTCGCCAGGTCCGTCAGCGTCAGGCGGTCGGTGTGTACTTCCGCAAAGTAACGGGCCAGCACGATGATTATAATCAACTTCATTATCTCAGATACCTGCAAATTAACCAATCCGCCAAGCGAGATCCAGCGCTTCGCTCCCAGGCGCGAATAACCGAGTACGAGGACAACCAGAAGACCGGCAACTCCCACAAGATAGAGAGCGGGCGCTTGATCCATCAGCGAGTGATAGTCGATGCGGGATATCAGGAACATGCCGGCAATCCCGACAGCGATCCACATCAACTGCTTCCACTGCATGCCCGCCATGGCGCTCGCATGCGTGGAGGAATAAATCTCCAGCACACCCAGGCCACTGATGGCTCCCACGATGGCGAGCAAAATCCAATCGAAATCCTGAACCTGCGGGCGATTTTTCACGGGCGCGCGGCTCCCGAATTCTCAGCCACAGGTTTCATCGCCGCTGCGGCCGGATGACCTCGGCGGTGCTCGGCGGCGCGGGCAGGTGTCCATTCTTCTTGTCGTAATAAGCTTTTACGACGTCGCGCACGATCGGCGCGGCAGAAGTGCTGCCCCATCCTCCGGCCTGAACGAGGGCTGCCACCACGATATCCGGATTGCGCCGCGGCGCGTAGCCGACGAACCATCCGTTTTCCTTTAACTTTTTGCCCAGCTTCTTCTGCAGGTCGTAGCTTTCCACTTGGGCGGTGCCGGTCTTGCCGGAAAAATCGATGTTCTGCAACTTGACCAGCCCCGAAGTGGTGCCATCAGGCTCGTTCACCACGCCCCACATGCCGTCCGTTACCTGCTGAACTGTATCGTCGGAAAGCGGGAAGGACTCCGATTTCAGGCCCGTGGTATTTTTCACGAGGTGCGGCGGGATCAACATGCCACCGCTGGCCACGGCCGCGACCATGCGAGCGAGTTGGATCGGCGTGGCCATCACAGCGCCCTGTCCGATGGAAACCGAAATTGTGGAGCCGGGATACCATTTGTGGTGGCCCACGCGCTCTACCCAATCTTCCGACGGAACCAACCCGGGTTCTTCTCCCGGAAGATCGATACCCGTGCGCCGGCCCAGGCCCAGGCCGGTGGCGTAATGATCGATGCGGTCAATTCCGAGAATTTTGCCGACGTTATAGAAATAGACGTCGCAGGAAGCCACGATTCCTTTGTGGAGATCCACGCTGCCGTGCGCGTGATCGCAATGGAACAGGCGGCCGTAGAAAGTGGCGTAACCGGGGCAGTACACCGTGTAATTCGCGGGCAGAGCCTTCGATTCGAGCATAGCCGTCGCCATCACGACTTTGAAAACGGATCCGGGGGCGAGCTGGGCCTGAATCGCGCGATTGATAAGGGGCGTTTTCGGGTCAGTATTAAGCTGGGCCCATTCTTTGTTCGGAATTCGCACGGCGAAATCGTTGGGATCAAACGTGGGCCGGCTGACCATCGCCAGGACTTCGCCCGTGTGCGCATCCATGGCGACGAGCGCGCCTTCCTTGTTCGCAAAATCCGCTTCGGCGATCTGCTGCAGATCCTCGTCGATTGTGAGCTGGATTGGTTTTCCGGGAATCGCGTCCACGTTGTCGAGCGTTCGCATTACCTTGCCGACGCTATTCACGACCACGCGGCGCATGCCGTCCGTTCCCACGATTTGATCGTTGTATTCTTTTTCCAGGCCCGCTTTTCCAACGATGTCGCCGGGGCGGTATCTGTCGGGATTTTTTTCCAAATCTTGCGGCGAAACTTCGCCCACGTAGCCGATGGTGTTGGCCAGCATTTCGCCGTGCGGATAGCGGCGTCGCTGCACCATCACCAAATCAAGCACGGGGAGATCGGCGCGATGCGATTCCACGAAAGCGATGTCCGCCTCGCTGGCCGCGGGCTTGATGATCACGGGCAAGAACTTCGGTTCGTTTTTGGCGGCGTCCAGTTGCTGCCGCAGATCTTGATTCGAGATTCCCAGGCCGTCTTCGATTTGCGGCAGGGCTCTTCTCGATGAGCTTCGGGTTGTCGCGAAGCAGCAGAATGCTGAACGAAGGATAGCTATCCACGAGCACGCGGCCATCGCGATCGAGCATCGCTCCGCGCGGCGCGATGATGGCGATCGAGCGTATTCCATTGCGATCGGCCAAATCGGAATAGTGCGAGGATTGGACGACTTGAAGCTTCCAAAAGCCCACCAAAAGGAATATGACCAAGGTAACCGAAAGGTAGGAAAATAATGCCAAGCGGCCTTGCGGAATGTTGCGATCGTTAACGTTCCATCCTGCCAAACGAGACTCCTGCGCAGCGGGGCGTCACGGGAACCCGGTGCTGAATGCGGTTTTGAATCCGGCTGAAGCCCAGCCAGGGTTGGGACTGTCAAAGCTATCACCGCGAAACGGCGTCCGCAACCACCCGCGCCCTTAAATGTCCTTTTCGTCAACGGAAGCCACAAACGTCCGAGGGAGGATGGCGAGACGAAACCATCTTTATACCCGCTACCGCTTGCGCTCCGCGCTAAAATGGTCTTGGATAGATACCGGAAGGCACCATGCCAATCACCCTTTCTTGCTGGCGAAAAGTCGCGCCGTGGCTCTTGTGCTGCGCGCTTTTCCTCGCGGCCGCTCCCCTCGCCACCCATGCCCAGCAAACTGCTCGCGCCAAGGCCCTCGGCGCGCAATTGAAGTGTGTGTGCGGCTGCAACCAGGTTCTCACCGCTTGCAACCACGTGGGCTGCACTTACTCGCACGCCATGTTAAAGGAGCTGGACGAGCGCGTTGCCCGAGGAGATTCGGACAGCTTGATCCTGCAATCCTTCGTCCAGGAATACGGCCAGGTAGTTCTCACGGAGCCCCCGCGAAAGGGCTTCAATTGGCTGGTGTGGATCCTGCCGATTGCGGCGCCGCTGCTGGCATTCTTCATGATCTGGGAGGTCGTGCGGCGCTGGCGCCACCGGTCGATCCTCGCGCCCGCCGGCGGTCCCAGCCTTGCACCCGACTTGCTCGAACGCGCTCGCCGCGAGAGCCGAGAGAACGAAATTGAGTAATCTCGATATTGCGGTCGCCTGTATCCTCCTGGCTCTTGCACTCATGGTTTTTATTTTCGGCGTTCGCTGGGAACCTTCGGACTCGGCTCCTCATCGGACCAAGCTCGACCAGCTGATGGAACGGCGCGACGCGATTTACGAAAATCTCCGCGATCTTCGGTTCGAGCATCGCGCCGGAAAATTTTCGGAAAAGGATTACGACGAAATCAGGGCGTCCCTCGAAATCGAAGCCGCGCGCGTCCTCGCCGACATGGATATTCTGACGGGCGGCGCACCCACCCCCGCCACGCGCCAGGCCGCGTCCGCGAAAGGTCCGCGCCCATGAGCGCCGCACGCCGCGTGACAAAATGGCTCGCGCTGGCCTCGCTATTTCTTTTTCTCGCTGCGCCCGCTTTTGCGGGAACCGTCACGGGCACGGTTACGAACGGCACCACCGGCAAGCCTGCGGCTGGTGTGGACGTGATCCTCATCCAGTTGCAGGGCACGATGAAGCCGGTCGCGACCACGAAAACCGATGCCGAGGGCCACTACAGTTTCGATAATCCCGGCGCTCGGCGCCGGGCCGATGCTGATCCGCGCCGTGTATCGCGGCGTGAACTATCACGAGCCGGCCACGCCCGGCAAAACCACGGTTGACGTGCAAGTATTCGAGCCAACCGACAAAGCCAGCGCATTTTCGGTGACGGCGCACGCCATCATCCTGCAGCCAAGCGGCTCCACTCTGGTCGTCGGCGAGGAATACAACATTTCGAACAAGACTCAGCCTCCCGTTGCCTACTACCGCCCCAACGGTTCTTTCTCGTTCGCGCTTCCGGACGGGGCGCAGCTAACCGACGTGTCCGTTGTCGGCACCTCCGGCATGCCGGTGGTACAGACTCCTGTGGACCAAGGAAACAACAAGCAGGCGATCGACTTTCCATTTCGTCCGGGCGATAGCGTGGTGCGCCTTTCCTACCACCTGCCGTATCCGGCCGATCAGGCAAATCTTCGCTTCATGTCGTACTATTCGGCCGATCGCCTGGCGGTGTTCGCGCCGCCCTCGGTGCATTTCACCGGCGCCGGTTTCACTCCCGGTGGAGAGGCTCAGGGATTCAGCGTTTACATGCGCGAATCCGTCGCCGCGAAAACTCCCATCTCCGTCAGCGTCTCCGGCACGGCTCCGCCGCCCGCGCCGGATAATGGCGGCTTCCACAAATGCGGCGAATGGCGATGATTCGCAAAATCCTTCCGTGAATTCGCACGTCGATTCGGGAGCGGAAACTCCGGCCGCCAGCATCACCACATTCCCCGCGCGTCTGGACAGCCTGAAATGGATTCTCGTGGGTGGTTTTGCCGCTCTCTTCGCGCTCGGCTTGATCTACGTGCTGCGTCAACCGGAACCAGCAGTAGCGGGAGCGCCGAACGAGATGGCCCTGCCTCCTTCGCCCGCTGTGGCCGCACCTCGCGGCGCAGGCGGCAACCGGGAAATCCTCCTCGAGCGTGGACCAGGAAGTTCGCAGCAGCCTCGATCAATTGAAGGACACGCTGTTTCGCCTTGAGTTGCGCCGCGAAGCCGGCACCATCGCCGAAGACGATTACGTCCGCGAACGCGATCGCGTGCAGAAAACGCTCCGCGATTTGGTGAAAGGCTGAATCATTTGTCCGGCGCCGTTTCTGAATCCGTGGCTCCGCTCTCCGCTTCCACGATTCCCGCCGCTGCCCTGGGAGTTTCCTTCGAGCGGGTCGAAAAGCGTTTCGGTTCTTTCTTTGCGCTTCGCGGAGTATCGCTCGAAATTCAGCCCGGAGAATTTGTCGCGTTGCTTGGCCCCAACGGCGCGGGAAAAACCACGCTGTTGCGCATCGCCGCGCTTCTCGCCACGCCAACCAGCGGCCGCGTGCTTTTCCCCGGCATCGCGCCGGAAAATTCACCGAAATTTCTGATCGGCATGGTCGGCCACAGCACGCTGCTGTACGACGAGCTTACCGCCAGGGAAAATCTGAACTTTTTCGCGCAACTCTACGGCATCGGCGATGCCGCCGCGCGCGTCGCTGCGTCCCTCGAATCCTGCGGGCTCGCCTCGCGAGCGACGAGCCTGGTTCGCACTTTTTCGCGCGGCATGCGCCAGCGGCTTGCTATCGCGCGCGCGTTGCTGCATCGTCCTCGCATGCTGCTGCTCGATGAGCCTGCCGCCGGGCTGGACCGTCAAGGCCTCGACTGGCTGGCCACCACGCTTGCGCGGCTTCGCGACAGCGGCGCCACGGTGGTGATGAGCACGCACGCGCGCAATGAATCGCTCGATCTCGCCACTCGCGCCGTCGCGCTTGCCGGCGGCCGCGTCGAACGCGATAGCGGCAGAGGCGGCGATCCGCGCCCGCTGCTCGCCTCTCTTCGCGCGGACATTTGACATGACCACCGCTCCGATTATCAGCACGTTGTCATTCCGAGCGGAAGGGCCGAACGCCTTTTCCTCCGTCGCGCTCTTGCGCGACGGTCGGCCCTGCAGCGAGGAATCTGCTTTTGCTTTTCTTGCTCGATTCGGATTCCCGCGATGACTACCGCGCGCGCCGCCGCCATTCTGCTCACCAAGGAACTGCGCTTGGAATTCCGCACGCGCGAATTGCTGAACGCCACAATCGTTTTCGCGCTGGTCGTGGTGGTGCTGTTCAGCTTTGCTTTCGATCCGACCGCGGGAGAATCGCGCCGCTACGGACCCGGGTTGCTGTGGATCGCATTTCTTTTTGCTGGGTCGCTGATGCTGCATCCGTCGTTCGGCCGCGAGCAGGCCAATCAGACGCTTGATGCGCTGCGCATGGCGCCCATCTCGCCTTTTGCGATTCTGCTTGGGAAGATGCTGGCGAATCTTTTATTTTTCTTGGCCGCAGAGGTGATTCTCGTTCCCGTTTTTGCCGTCCTCTACAATGTGTCGCTGGCCGGAATTGTGGGGCGCCTGATTCTCGTTTTTGTGCTGGGGACGCTCGGCCTGGTGGTGACTGGCACGGTTTTTTCCGCAATCGCGGCGCACGCGCGCATGCGCGAGTTGCTTTTGCCGCTGCTGCTGCTGCCGATCCTCGCGCCGCTGCTGATCGCCGCCGTGGAAGCCACCGCGTCGCTGTTTGCGGAGCAGCCCGCGCTTGATCGCGCCTGGCTCGCATTCCTCGCTGGATTTGATATTGTATTTCTAACGGCTTCCTGGCTGCTGTGCGATTTCCTGCTGGAGGAATGAATCCAGCGAAGGCTTACCGGTGAAAGGCCGCATCACAACCCGCGCTATCGCCGCCGCGCTGATTTTTTTCGCGGGCTATGCGGCGCTTTTCATCGCGCCGGACGAAGCCACCATGCACCAGATTCAGCGAATATTTTATTTCCATCTTGGGTGCTGGATGGCCATGTTCACGGCGCTTTCAATCGCCCTGGTCGCCAACGTCGCCTGGCTGGTTACGCGCAAGCCTAAATGGGATTGGCTGGGAGTTGCTTCCGTTGAAGTCGGCGTGGTGAGTTGCACGGCGGGGCTTGCCACAGGCGTGCTTTGGGGCAAGCCGGCATGGGGCATTTGGTGGACGTGGGATGCGCGGTTGACGACCGCGTTTATTCTGTGGCTGCTCTACATTTCCTATTTGCTCCTGCGCGGCTTGATCGAGGAACCGCAGCGCCGCGCGACGCTATCCGCCGTATTCGGCATATTCGCGTTCCTCGATGCGCCCTTGGTGTATGCCTCGAATCGGCTTTGGCGCACGCAGCATCCTGCGCCCGTAATTTTCGGAGGTCCTGACTCGGGGCTCAACCCGACCATGAGCAAGGTGCTCGTAATCTCTATCGTTGCGATGCTGTTCGTCGCAATCATCACGCTGGTTGATCGCTACCGGCTTGAACGCCTGCGCCACGAATTCGACGAACTGCGCGTGGCAGTCGATGCTCGCGACGCCGGCTCCGAATCTGCGTTGATTGCGTCTCCTGCAAAGGAATCAATATGAAAGATTTTCATTTCCTGTTTACCGCCTGGATCGCTGTATGGGCCATCTTCTTCGCATACGAGTTATCCGTGGCCAACCGGATTTCCCGTCTGCGCGGAGAGATCGAGCGGCTGAAGCAACAGATCCGCTAAACCTGAAGACGGCCTCTCGCGGCAAGCCGGTGCACGCCCGAAGCGCCGCGAGTAACCCTTTTCACGGTCCTGCCATCCTAATTTGCCAGTAAGCGCTAGGAGCCCACGACAGGCGTATAATGCGGAGTCGGTTCCTTCCGGAGGTAGCAATGACCAAGTCCTATCCTGCGCAATGGCTGGCAGCAATCCTTGCAACTTTGCTTGTGATTCTCCCGGTTGCCACTGCCGCGCCGCAGAACCAGCAGCAGACTCCTGCGCCTGCGCCGCAAACGCCTCCGACCACTCAGGCGCCGACGGCTCCGCAGACGCAGGGCGACCAACCAGACGCGCAGACACCGGCCGAACCGCCAGTGCCCCAAACCGAGAATCCCAATGTAAAGCCCGGCAGCAAAGCCGACGTAAACGCGATCGGCGATCGCAACGTGGGCAAGGGTCTGGACTTTTACTCGCTCGAGCGCGAAATCGCGCTGGGCAAGCAGCTTGCGCAGGAAGTGGATAAGAGCGCGAAATTCATCAACGACCCGGTGGTCACCGAATACGTGAACCGCGTGGGGCAAAACTTGGTGCGAAATTCCGATGCGCGCGTGCCTTTCACCATCAAGGTGATCGATTCGGACGTGGTCAACGCGTTCGCGCTGCCCGGCGGATTCTTCTACGTGAATAGCGGTTTGATCCTGCATGCGGACGAGGAATCGGAACTGGCGGGCGTGATGGCGCACGAAATCGCCCACGTCTGCGCGCGGCACGGCACGAAGCAAGCCACAAAAGGCGAGATCGTGAACCTCGCTTCCATTCCGGCAATGATCTTCATTCCCTACACTTGGGCGGGCTACGCCATCTATCAAGGAATGAATTTCGCCATACCGCTGACGTTCCTGAAATTCTCGCGCGACGAAGAACGCGAGGCCGATTATCTCGGCATACAGTACATGTACAAGGCCGGTTACGATCCGAACGCGTTGGTCTCCTTCTTTGAGAAGGTGGAAACCGACGAAAAAAAGGAACCCGGCACGATCCCCAAGGTTTTCGCCACGCATCCGCCGACGCCGGACCGCATCGAGGCCATTCAGAAAGAGATTGCTACTATTCTGCCGGCGCGCGATCAGTACATCGTCACCACATCGGAATTCGACACCGTGAAACACAGATTGCAGCTGATCGAAGCGAATGTGAAGGTCAAGAACAACAATCCCAACAGGCCCACCTTGCGCAAGCGCACCGGGCAGAATAAGGGCGGCAACACGCAGCCGCCGGACATGGGCGGCGACAACGGTCGGTAACAATCACCTCCACGTCACCGGATCAGAGCCACGGATGACAGCGACCGGCCCACGCTCAAGCGCCGGCCCGACGATCAGCAGCAACAGCAGCCGTGAAGAGAGTGGTTGGGAGTTGGACTCGACTGAAAGTTGAAAGAACAGCCTGCGAGTGCGGCTACTCTTAACCCTGAAACTCTGAACTCTGAACTGGTGTCTTATCCCCGCGCGTGAACTTCTGCAACACCTAGTCGTTTGAGTCCTTCGGCGTAGTATTTTCGGTAGAGGATGTCCCATTCCTCGCTGCCTTCCAGGATTTCCTTTTTCTGCGAGCCGATCTTCGCGCGGGCTTCGGTATCGATTTGCTCTTCAACTTTCAGCAGCGAAGTAAGGATCGTGACGATTTCCTGGCGGATGGTGTCGCGATCTTCGACGAAATCCACAGCGGGGCTTGCTACTAGAAAATCGATGACGCGATGAGAAATGCGCACCGTCTTTTCGCGGCTTAATCGCATTGCGCGGCCCGGCTCATCGGAGGATAAGCTTCCTTTCGCGGGCCAGCTGGCTTTTTACCTTCTTGTACATATCCTGATAGGAGACTCCGGTGCGCCGCATTTCCTCCGAGTAGCGGCTCAAAATCTCGCGCGCCTCTTCGCTCAGCCGATCTTCCACCGTCACCTCGTCGGCCATCACTTGCCGGACCTGTTGCGCCAGGCTTTCGGCGTCCTTTGTTTCGATCATCTTGCCGGATACCAGGCGTTTGACCACTTCCTTGGCCATATAGCCGACAAAATCGCGCGACAATAGCATCGTTGTGCTGCTCCGGTTTCTTTGTGCAAGATTAAGTCTAATGGTTGCATGCGAAAACTTCAAGGCGGGACGACGCAAGGGAATTTCGAAAAAACTATTGAAGTTTTGCGGATGCGAATCGGGCGAACTGCAGTGCGGCATCGCCGGGCTCGCCGGTAACGACAATCGCCGCGAGCCTGGAAGTCTGAAACGCCGCCACATGCTCTGGTCCCGCATTCGTGGAGTCTAAGGCGCCGGACGAAAAGCTCCCCGGCGTCACGCGGGCGGAGATAAAGCGAGAACTTGTGGGCTCCGTCGGAAAACGCGAGATGCAAAAAGATGCGGCCGTCCAGCCAGCACAATTTGCCTCGATCGAGATGGTACGTGCCGGACCCGAGCACTTGAACCGCCGCGGGCGGCACGCCCTGGCTTTCCGCCAGTCCTTCGATTTGGGACGGATTCGTGAACCACGCTCGAGGCTGCTCTTCCACAATTTCCACCCGGTGATCGGCGGCTGCCGCGGCATATACGCCCGCGGGGCGCTTGCCGAACAAAGTGTGGTAGCCCACGCCGAGCAAGAGCAAAATCGCGACCACGCCGATCGTCGCGGCTGCCCAGCGTCTGCGCACGGACTCGAATTGTTGATGCGCGTTGCGATGTAATTCAGCGGAAAGATTCTCGCGAATGAGGCGGTCAAGGTCGGTTACGTCGATTGGTTCGGAAAGCACGGTGTCACGCACTCTCGCATCCACTTGAGCTTGCAGCTCCATTTCCTGCAGGCAGGAGCTGCACGTCTTGAGGTGCGCGTCAATGTCGGCCGCATGTCCCGAATCGAGGTGACCCTCGAGGTAGGCCGGAAGCAATGGCAGCATTTCGTCGCAATTCAAGAGGCCTCTCTCTCAATGCACGCCGCGTTTGACGCGGCAGCCGGGAACGCGGGTCTGACGGGAGTCAACTTCTCACGCAACGCCTGCCGCGCGCGGCCCAGGCGGGACATCACCGTACCTACCGGCACCGACAGAATCTCGCCGATCTCGCGGCAGGTGAAGCCCTCCACAACCGCCAGCAAAATCACCGACCGATGGTCCGATGATAATTCCGCCAAAGCGCGGTTTACTTCGGCTGCGTCCAACGGAGAAAATCCCGGCCGCTGGGCTGGCTCTGATTCCGAGCGCGGTGATTCGAGCGATACGATCAGCGGCTCGGACTGAATTTTGCGCCCGTGAGCGTAAAAAACGTTGAACAAGATCCGAAACAACCAGGCGCGCGCGTTCGTCCCCGGCTGGAATTGATCGAAGCTGCGCCAGGCGCGAAGCAGCGCCTCCTGCACCAGATCGTCGGCCATGGCGCGGTCCAAGGCGACCCGTCGCGCCACTCGCAGCAGGCTGGGGGAATGCGGCAGGGCCAGCCGCTGAAACTCGTCCTGGCGCGAATTCGCGGTGGGCAGTCGGATCACGTTAGGGGGCGGGCCACCCTGCAGAAGCCCGCCCCATAGATACCACGGCTCGCGTGCCTAACGCTACTTCGCTTACTTCTTCTGAAGCTCCGCGAGGGCTGCTAGAACCTCTGCGCTGTGACCCATTGGATTGACCTTAATGAACTCCTTCACAATCTTGCCGGTCGGATCGATCAGGAAGGTATTCCGCTGGGCGACTGTTCCGAGCTGCGGTGCCTGCGGGATCGTCATTGTTGAGCCGTACTTGGCGACGACGACCTTGTCGGCATCGGAGAGCATCTTGAAGTTCATGCCATCCTTGGCGCACCACTCCTTGTGGGATTCAACCGTATCGACGCTCACGCCCACGACCACGGCATTTATCGCGTCGTACTTTGCCTGATCGCGCTGGAAACCGTGGGCCTCGATTGTGCAGCCCGGCGTCTGGTCCTTGGGGTAAAAGTACAGCACCACCCACTTGCCGCGGAAATCGTGCAGACTGATTGGCTTATCTTCCTGCGAATTGAGGGTAAAGTCCGGAGCCATGGTGCCGAGCGCCGGGATTGCCTGCTCATCTGCATGCGCAGCAGGTGCGTGAATCATCGGGCGAGCCCACAGCACGAGGGCAAGCGCCAATACGAAATACGGAATCATTCGAAGTACGGAACTGCGGGAAGTCTTCATCTCGCATTCTCCTTGGCCCAGGTTTTAAGGTTTGCCGGCCGGCTACTTCTAGAATGCAAGAAGCGCTCATTTTCATCCCAGGCGGAGTGAAATTAGCGCGGATCGATGGCCCTCAGTTCTTGGTCAAAACCGGCAAGGGTGACTGCTGGTTGGCACTTCTAGCTTCGTAGCGCGCGATCCAGACGAGCAGCAGGAGTGCCGGCACGGTCACTACGGTCGTCAGCGCGAAGAAGGATACCCAGCCAAGCCTCTCGGCAAGCACGCCGCTCGAGGATGCCACTACGTTGTGGCCGAGCGAAGCCAGCGAAGAAAGCAGCGCGTATTGAGTCGCCGTGAAGGCTGGCGAGCACAAGCTCGAGAGATACGCCACCAGCGCCGCGCCTGCCATCGAGCTGGTGAATTGCTCCGCGGTGACGCACACCGCCAGGTATCCGACTCGATGCCCCTCCACGCTTTGCAGCACGTAGAATAAATTTCCCGCCAGTTGCAAGATGCCGCAGAGCATCAGCGAGCGCAGGATCCCGAACCGCACCGTCACGACCCCGCCGACCAGCGCCCCCAAAACGGTGCTGAAGAATCCCACGAATTTCGAAACGGCGGCAATCTGATCCAGCGAAAATCCCAGCGAGATGTAAAGCGGCGTCGACATCACCGCTGCCATTCCTAAGCCCAGCTTGTAGCCGAAAACGAACAGCAGAATCACCGGCCAAATCGGACGGCGCATGAAATCGGCGAACGGCCCGGCTACCGCCCTCGCGAACCATTGGCCCAGCGATTCCCGTCCGCCGCCGGTCTTGGCCAGATGCGCGGCCTCCGCGTCCAGTGAAGGCTCCGGGCCGAACACGAACACCAACATGCACGCGGCCTGCAGCGCCGCCATCGTCGCGTACGCCACATACCAACCCGCGCGCGCGGCGATCACCAGCGACCCGGCTCCGGAGACCAGCATCGCAATCCGGTAGCCGGTCTCGATCATTCCTGCGCCCGGCCCTTGCAAATCGAGCGGAAGGAATTCCACGCGGTACGCGTCGATCACGATATCTTGGCTGGCCGAAAGGAACGCCACCGTAAGCGCCAGCGCAGCCATCAGGGGCAGGTTGTGCTTGGGATCGCACGATCCCAAGCCGAGTATCGCGGCCACCAGCCCGATTTGGATGGTGATTCCCCACCCGCGCCGCCGTCCCAATGGCAGCGGCGGAGGCAGCCGGTCCATCAGCGGTGACCACACGAACTTGAACGCGTAGGGCGTTGCTACCAAAGCGAACGCGCCAATCGCCGCGCGCCTCACTCCGGCGATGGCCAGCCATGCCGAAAGCGTCGAAAAAGTCAGCAGGAATGGCAGGCCGCTGGCGAAACCGAGCGGCAAGATCAGCAGGACGCGCCGGTCTCCGTACACCGTCAGTGAATGCCGCCAGTTCGTCATGACCCCTTCGCAACCCGCGTACCTCGCGCGTCTAATTGAATATGCGGCTTTCGAATCCCGCGCACAACGCTTCCTCCGGGCGGGGTGCTCTGACCGTTATACATCTTCAAGAAACATCGAGCTTCGGCTCACCCGCCTCCCAAATCTCGCGCCTGCGCAAAGGTTGAAAGACTCTGGTATTCTGAGTGTCTGCATGATCCGGGCACGCGCCCGGATCGCGGAAATCTTTACTCAGGGGACGCTCAGACGTGAATCCATCGGCATCGGCGTTGTCGCAGACGGATACCAAGCGCGCATTCAACTTCAATGCGGGCCCGGCGGCGATTCCTCTTCCCGTGCTCCAACGCGTGCGCGAGGAGCTGCTCGACTATCACGGCACCGGCATGTCTGTAATGGAGATGAGCCACCGCTCCGCCGAGTTCGAGGCCATCAACGACAAAACCGAACAATCGATCCGCCGCATCCTCGCGATTCCAGACGATTACGCAGTCTTGTTCCTGCAGGGCGGCGGCAGCTTGCAGTTCGCCATGGTGCCGATGAACCTATACCTCCCCGGCAAAGCGGTGGACGTGCTGCACACCGGCTCGTGGACCAGCAAGGCCATCGAAGAGCTGAAAAAGCTCGCCACCTATCGCCTGGCCGCTTCCACCGAGTCCGCGAAATTTACGCGCGTGCCGCGAACAGACGAAATCGCACTCGCACCGGATGCTTCCTACGTCTTCATGTGCACGAATAACACCATAGACGGCACCGAATGGAACGAAATTCCCGCCACCGGCGCCGTTCCGCTTGTGGCGGACATGTCTTCGAATATTTGCTCGCGGCCCATTGACGTCCGGCAGTTTGGATTGATCTTTGCCGGCGCGCAAAAAAATCTCGGTCCCTCCGGCGCAACCGTGGTAATCCTGCGCCGCGATCTCGCCGAACGCGCGGGCGACAAGGTCGCCAAAATCCTCCAATATCGCACGCACATAAAAGAGCGCTCGCTTTATCACACGCCGCCCACCTTCGCCGTGTACATGATGGGCCTGGTCCTCGATTGGATCGAAGCCGAGGGCGGACTCGCGGCCATTGAAAAGCGCAATGAATCCAAGGCCAAGCTTCTCTACGATGCGATTGAAAGCGGCGGCTATTATCAGTGCCCCGTGGAGCGAGGCTCGCGCTCCCGAATGAACGTCGTCTTTCACGTCGCCGGCGGCGACGAAGCCGTCGAGAAGAAATTCGTCAAGGAAGCGGAAGCGGCCGGGATCGTCGGCATCAAGGGCCACCGGTCGGTCGGCGGTATGCGCGCCTCACTTTATAACGCAGTGCCGCCGGAGGCAGTCGAGGCGCTCGTGAACTTCATGCGCGATTTCGAGCGCAAGAATGGATAGCCGCGCCATCTGAGCCGTCGGCATTCCCAGGAACCTTACCAGCGTGCGCTCGCGCTTTTTCGCTTTCATCCTTGTCTTTCAATCGCTGCTGATTCTGTTGCACTGGTTCGTCTGCGAGACTTGGATCTACTTCCAGCAGATCACCGATAGCCATACGATTTTCGTGTTGCGCCTCGTGCTGCTGTTGCTCTCGCTCACCTTCGTCGGCGCCTCGTTGCTTGCTTGGCGATCGTTTGCGTGGCCCGTGCGGCTCTTTTATAAAATATCTGCGGTTTGGCTTGGAGCATTCAGCTACTTCGTTCTCGCCGCTTGTTTTACTTGGATTGCTTATCTGGTCGCGCTCCTTGCGGAACATGTGGAGAAGGCTGTGCTTGCGGACGCGCTTTTCGGTTTGGCCCTGCTGGCGGCCGTCGTGGCCATCGTCAACGCAAGCGCGGTTCGCATCACGCGACTCACCGTAAACCTGCCGGGCTTGCCGGAAAAATGGCGCGGCCGCTCCGCCGCGTTGGTGAGCGACACGCACTTGGGCCACGTGCACGATGTGCCTTTCATGCGCGAGATCGTCCGGAAGCTCAACCAGTTGCGCCCCGATGTCGTCTTCATAACCGGCGATATGTATGACGGCACCGCCGGCCCTCTCGACCGCCTCGCCGAACCCTGGAAGGAATTGACTGCGCCCCATGGAGCCTATTTCATCACCGGCAATCACGAGGAGTTCACCGACCGCCGAAAATATCTAGATGCGGTAACGCGCTCCGGTGTGCATGTGCTGAACAACGAAAAAATCGAGATCGAAGGATTGCAGCTCGTCGGCGTGCATTATCGAGAGGCGAACGATCCCGCGCGTTTCACCTCGATCCTCCAGAGCGCCGCCATTGACCCGGCTCGCGCGAGCATCCTTCTAACGCACGCCCCTCATCATCTCCACGTTAGTGAACCTGCGGGCATCTCGCTTCAGCTTTCAGGCCACACCCACGGCGGCCAGTTTGCGCCTTTCACCTGGATCACGCGCCGAATTTACGGCGCCTACGTCCACGGACTAAATCGCTTCGGGAAAATGCTCGTGTTCACCACCTGGGGAACCGGCACCTGGGGCCCACCCCTCCGCCTCGGCACAAACCCCCAAATCATCCTCATCCAGTTCGAGTAATCACGCCTTGCGGTTGTAGGGGCGCAGCATGCTGCGCCCGGCAAACATACTTGGCTCCGCGTATCCCATTCGCCTCGTGCCGCGGGCGAGTGCCAATCGGTGTCGTTCCGAGCGGAGTGTCCTGCGCTTTTGCTTTTGCGCGAAGCGCCGGGACACGCAACGGGGAGTCTCTCTTCGCTGTAAGATGCGCCTCGCTCCCGCCAACAAAACCGAATCCCCTGGCAAGCGAATGCACGTCTCGGCTTTCGTTTATCGCCGTCGATTTCGAACGACCTAAACCCTTCTCTATCAATGCCATTCGCCGGCTCGCACACGCAATCGTGGCTAAATTGCCACACCCGCCTTGACTTCAATCGCACCGTGCCCCTATCCTTAGAACCTTCATGGCATTGTCAGCGATCACGACGATCCTGCCCGTAGGCGCGCCATCGCGCGATGCGCAACCGCCCCTGGACGAGTATTACAACTCCTTGTTCGCGGCGCTGGGGCCGCAGCATTGGTGGCCCGGCAACAGCCGCTTTGAGATTATTCTTGGCGCCATACTCACGCAAAATACGTCTTGGAATAACGTCGAAAGCGCGTTGACGAAGCTACGCGCGGCCGGGTTGCTCTCTCCCGCGGCGATTGAAAAGGTTCCTTTGCGGCGGCTCGAGCGGCTGATTCGCTCGTCCGGCTACTATCGGCAGAAAGCGCGCAAGCTGAAAGCCTTCTGCGAATTTCTCCGGCGGGAATACAGGGGATCGCTGAAGCGCATGTTCGAAACTCCCACGATTACTCTGCGCGAGAAGCTGCTCGAAATATTTGGCATTGGCCCGGAAACCGCGGATTCCATTTTGCTATACGCGGGCGAACACGCCGTGTTCCCAGTGGACGCGTACACCAAGCGCCTGCTGCTCCGGCACGGCTGGATCAATGAGAAAACGAAATACGAAGACATTCGCTGGATGTTCGAGCGGCAATTTCCTGGCGATACGCGCCGGTTCAACGAGCTTCATGCCCTGATCGTCGCCACGGGGAAAAAGTTTTGTCGCGTCCAGCAGCCGCTTTGCGGAGAATGCTCGCTCGGGCGATACCTCGAGGAGGGTCGTTAGCGTGAAAGACGCGCGAAGCAAGCGCAAAGTTTGGCTCACGGTCGGAGCGATCGTCGTCGTACTGCTGGCCGCTGCCGTGATCACCTTGGGCTCCTTCAAAGTGCCGGTGCCGGAGGATTCAGGGGGCGCGCTTTATATTCTCTTCGCTCTTTCCACGCTGATCGCGGCCAGTCTGTTGGTTTTTACCCTGATTCTGACGCGCAGCCTCCTGCGTCTTTGGGCCGAGCGGCGCGCCGGCCAGATGGGTTCGCGGTTCAAGGTCAAAATGGTTTTGGGTGCGATGGGCGTCTCGCTGCTGCCCGTGGTTTTCCTCTTTTTTTTCAGCTACGCGCTCGTCAACCGGACGCTGAACCTCTGGTTTCCGCGACCCCTGGAAATCGCCAACGAACAGAGCCAGTTTCTTCTTGCGCGCTTCGAGGATTCCGAATCGAGCCGCCTGAATCGCCTGGCCGCTGACTCCGTTTCTCGCGATGCCGCGGAGAAAGCCCCCGTCGATCGAAACCCGGCTTTCGATGCATTTTGGATTACCGATTCAAAGGGGCAAGTGACTGGCGCATCCGATTTCGCCAAGGCCGCGGATGCGAAGGGCCAAAGCCGGCAGCGAGCCGCTCCAGCTCCGGCCGAAGATTTCGCCGGAGCTATCTCGAGACCACTGAAAGCGGAGTCGCAAATCTGGAAAATGAATGGCCGGCTCTATCTTGCCGGCAGCGCGCCGCGAAAAAATGGCGGCACTCTTTATCTCGCGCGATTGCTGCCGGACGATTTTTCCGAGCGATCATGCGGACATCGATACGCAGACGCAGACGTATGCCCAGCAGAAGCAGCACCTGCGAGCTTATAAACGCGAGATTTTGCTGGCGCTGATGCTCATCACGCTGTTGTTGCTCTTCACCACCACCTGGGTGGCGCTATTTCTTTCCAAGCAAGTAACTGTGCCGATTCAATCTCTTGCGGAGGCCACGCGGGAAATTTCCCGGGGAAATTTCGACCATCGCATCGAAGTTCAGGCGCAAGACGAGCTGGGAACGCTGGTCCGTTCCTTCAATCGCATGACCGAACAGCTCGGCGAGGGACGGCGGCAAATCAACGAATTCACGCGCAGCCTCGAACAGGCGGTGGAAGAGCGCGAACGCCGCCGCAAGCTGATGGAAGCCATCCTCGAAAATATTCCCACGGGCGTGGTTTCGCTCGATAGTTCCGGCGAGATCGCGCGCGTGAATTCCGCCGTGGTGACGATTTTAGGCGAATCGGCTCGCGAGGCTCGCACCTTGCCGGAGCTTCTCGGCGAAGACGCGGCGCGCGCCGCGTTGCATCTGATGCGGCGTTCGTTGCGAATGGGCGCCGCTTCGCGCGAAATCGAGATTGCCGCGGGCGGCCGGCTGGTGCGCGCGGCGGTCACCGTCAGCTCGCTTGGCCCGCGGCGCTCGAACCCCGGCTTTGTGGTGGTGATTGACGATTTGACGGGGCTTCTGCAGGCGCAGAAAGCGGCGGCATGGCAGGAGGTGGCCCAGCGAATCGCGCACGAAATCAAAAATCCGCTCACTCCGATCCAGCTTTCGGCGCAAAGGCTGCTTCGGCAATTGAGATCGAAGCGGCGCTCCGCACGGCGAATTCGAAAAGCTGACGGCGGAATGCGCCGGGCTGATCGAACGAGAGGTTCAGACTCTCGAATCACTGGTGGACGAGTTCTCGCAGTTCGCCCGCTTCCCTTCCGCTCGCCTCGGCGTTGCCAGCGTGAATTCGATCGTCGAAGGCGCGCTCGAGCTTTTCAGAGATCGCCTGGACGGCATCGTTCTTCGCGCCGAATTGGCCGATGGACTTCCTCCCGTGAAAGCGGATTCCGAGCTTCTGCGGCAAGTCGTCGCGAACCTGATCGACAATGCCGCCGAGGCCATGGAAGGCTCACCGGTCCGCCGCCTGCGCGTGGTCACCCGCGCGGAAAGCGACGGCGACGCCGTGGAAATTGAAATTTCCGATAGCGGCCACGGAATTTCGCCCGCGGACAAGGGAAAACTCTTTTTGCCGCATTTTTCAACCAAGGACCGCGGCACCGGGCTGGGGCTCGCGATCGCCAGCCGCATCGTGGCCGAGCACAACGGCACGATTCGCGTGGAGGATAATGTGCCCGTCGGCGCGCGATTCGTGATTCGCTTTCCGGCGGCCGAAGCTCCTGTCTCCACCCAGCCAATCTCTCTATAGGAACTCCACAAAATGCCAGCGAGAATATTGATTGTTGATGACGAGAGTGGCATCCGCGAATCGCTCGGCGCGCTTCTCCGCGACGAGGGCTACGAGATTGAGACGCTCTCTTCCGGCGAGGACTGTCTCGCGCGGCTGAAACGCGATGAGTTCGATCTCGTTCTGCTCGATGTGTGGCTCCCCAAAATGGATGGACTTGAAACGCTCGAACGCCTGCAATCGCAAGACGACGCTCCCATCGTGGTGATGATTTCCGGCCACGGAAACGTCGAGGCCGCTGTGCGAGCGACCAAGCTCGGCGCTTTCGATTTCATCGAGAAGCCGCTCTCGCTGGAAAAGGTGGTTTTAGTGGTTCGCAATGCCCTCGATTACGTGCGGCTTGAAGATGAAAATCGCCGCCTGCGCGCCGAGCTTGAGGAACGCCACCAAATTCTAGGCGGCAGCGTTCCGATGAAAGCCCTTCGGCAGCAGATCGCGCTCACCGCGCCGACCACTGGGCGCGTCCTGATTTACGGCGAAAGCGGCACGGGCAAAGAGCTGGTCGCGAGAGCGCTGCATGAACACAGCACGCGCAGCGGGATGCCGTTTGTGGAAGTGAATTGCGCGGCCATCCCCGAGGAGCTGATCGAATCGGAAATGTTCGGCCACCGCAAAGGCAGCTTCACCGGCGCGAGCGAAGATAAAGTGGGCAAATTTCAGAAAGCCGATGGCGGCACGCTTTTTCTGGATGAAATCGGCGACATGAGCCTGAAAACACAATCGAAAGTGCTGCGCGTCCTCGAAGAACAGCGCGTGGAGCCGCTGGGATCGAACCAGCCGGTGACCGTGGACGTGCGCGTGCTCGCCGCCACCAACAAGAAACTCGATGAGGAAATCGGCCGCAACGCATTCCGCGAGGATTTGTTTTACCGCCTGAATGTGATTCCGTTTTACGTCCCGGCGCTGCGCGAGCGCACCGAAGACATTCCGGTGCTCGCGGCGCATTTTCTGAAAGAATTCTGCGAGGCGTACGGAAAAAAGCCGAAGGAATTTACGCCCACCGCTTCGGAAGTTTTGCTCGCGTACCCGTGGCCGGGAAATGTTCGCGAACTCCGAAACCTCGTAGAGCGCCTGGTGATTATGTGCCCGTCGCCGCGCATCGAGCCGCACCATTTGCCGCCCGAGCTGTTTCGCGGCGCGTCGAAAAGCCCGCAAAAGCCATACGAAAGCTTGCAGGAAGCGCGATCCGCATACGAGCGCGAGTTTGTGCTGCGCAAACTCGAGGAAAATCGCTGGAATATGACGCGTGCCGCCGCCGCGCTGGGACTCGAACGCAGCCATCTCTACCGCAAAATGCGCTCGCTCGGCATCGCGCCGTCGAAGGCCTCATAGCGCGAAAAATCCTTCGAGTTTGGCAAATTTTCCTTTCAGTTTGCCGCATCGAACCCTGCTAACTAGAAACAACAAACGGTCGGAAAGCGTCCGCTAGAGGCGCCTATCCCCGCGCCAACTTGTCGTTTCTGGCACCAATTTTAGGAGCCGGCAGAAGGGGACGCCTCGGGTGGACGAATGGCGGATAGAGGGGCGATGCGAAGCGCGCTGTGGCCTTTTAGCCACGGTGCCACCTCCCGCGACTAAGAATTTTGCTCGCCGGCGAGCTGCTCCAGCTGGCGGCGCCAATCGAGTTGGCGGACCAGGGCGGCGTTTTGGCGCCAGTTCGGCTGCACCTTCACCGACAGTTCTAGGAAAACGTGCGCGCCTAGCAGAGTTTCGATTTCTTTGCGTGCGGCGGTGCCGATTTTTTTCATCATGTCGCCGCCTCGTCCGATGAGGATTCCCTTTTGTCCTTCGCGCTCGACGTAAAGCGTGGCGCAAATTTTGATAAGCTCGCGCTTTTCCTCGAAAGTGTCAACCAGCACGGCGAGGGCGTGCGGCACTTCTTCGCGGGTGGCTAAAATCGCTTGCTCGCGGATCAGTTCGGCGACGAGAAAGCGCTCGGGCTGATCGGTGAACTGGTCGGGCGGAAAAAGCGGCGGACCTTCGGGGAGGCGCGCGATCCACGCATTCACCAAATCGTCGCATCCGTCGCCCGTGAGGGCGGAAATGGGGAAAATTTCGGCGAAGTCATAGACTTGGCGATAGCGGTCGATCAACGGAAGCAACAGCGGCTTATTCACCGTGTCAACTTTATTCAGCAGCAAAAAAACCGGTCCATGAAAGCGGCGCACCCACTCGATCGAAAAACGGTCGCCGGGGCCAAAATCCGTTGACGATGCATCCACGATCAGCGAAAGGACTTCGATGCCTTCTAGCGCGTGCTGGAGTTCGTCCATCATCTGGCGACTAAGAACATTTTCAGGCCGGTGAATTCCGGGCGTATCTACCAGGACGATCTGAGCGTCATCGCGGTTGACGATTCCTTGAATGCGGTTGCGGGTGGTTTGCGGCTTGGGAGAAACGATGGCGACTTTGCTGCCTACGAGCTTGTTTACAAGCGTGGATTTTCCGGCGTTGGGGCGGCCGACGATCGCGACGTAGCCTGACTTCAAAGACATGCTGAGGGAATTGTACGCCAGGTCCAAAAGCGAAGAGAGATTCTTCGGCTAAAAGGTAGGGAGCGCAATCAGGAGTGACTGTGCCACACAGCGGAGCACCGGGGGGCGCCGCGCTCCGCATGAGCTGTAGGCGCGAGAGCAATCTACTTAGTGGGTGACGGTGGTGAAACGGCCGTTGACGATGGGATCGCGATCGTTTTGTTCGCAATCGGTTTCTTCGATCATGCGATTGAAGTCGGTGACGCGGGTATGAGTAATCGTCGCGTGAATCGGCTTAGTTAGCGCGATAGGATCTTCGACCGTGTAGTCGATTTGCATTTCATTGTGGTTCACCATGCGAATGCGCTCGATAAAATGGAGCTGATCGCTCATCGGAAAGAAGAATCCGGAAAGCTCGCCGGTGTACAGCCGCTTCCTTGTCCCGATGGTATCAACGACGAGCGTGTCACCCTCCCAATGCCCGATGGAGTCGCCCATCAGCGTGGGCCACATCTCGTCCTTGGGAGGATGCGACCGGCCGTCGGTGTAGATGTGGCGCACGGCACCCACCGTGCTGACGAAAACGGTTTCCTCAGGAGTCACCAGCCACTCAAACATCCCAGGTGAAGAGGTCGCGGGAAACGGGGGCGCGACACACAGCGGCTGATGCGTAGCGGGCGGGTGGGCCGGGTCGGCAGCGACGGCGTCCGCGACCTTTTTTCGAATCGCGTCATACTTTGCCTGATATTCGGGAGTGAACGAAGGCCGCAGAGCCGCCGCATACGCTTTCAATTCGCGCTGGCCTTCGGCGCTAAATTGCTGGCCGTCGGACTGCCCGACGAAGGCATCGAGCTCCCAGATACCCGACCAGTCGGGCAACTTGGCGAAGGCAGCGACGCGTTGTTTCGAAGAAGTTTGCGCGCGCACCGGGCAGAGACAGCCGGCAATCAGCACGATCACCATCGCGGCTAACGCTTGACGCTTCATGGTGTCCTCCTCGGCAGGCGACTATTTCGCGGGGATCGCGGGCCTGCCGATAATTTTGCCGTCTGGGCCGGTGACCGCGAGGACCAGGCCGCCGTGCTGGCCGTCGCGCAGCGGATTGACAATGATCGTGACCTTGTCGCCGGGATTCAGACTATGCGGCTTCCACCCTTTGCGCATCAGTTCGACCGGAGCGCCCATCTCGACGCCCCACTCGGCAGGCGCGGCTTGCGGGTTGCTCGGGTCAGGCACCAGGACCTGAATCCAGCAGTGGGGATTGGTCCACTGAAATTCTTTCACGGTGCCGGCGAGCGTAACCTGCTGGGATTGATCGAACATCGACCGAGAATGGTGAGCAATGGCAGGAGTGCGCGAAAAGCGTGAGACCAACAGCAATCAGAGCGGCGAGCGTATTTTTCATTCGCATCCTGGAATTTTCGCGATTCCGCAGTGCTTTTGCCGTGAGCTTTGATCGTGCGGAGAGCGTAGCTGGCGTGCTTGATCGTGTCAACTCAGCGGGGGAAGGTTCATCAAGTCGCGGACGTACGCGTTGAAAACGAGCCGAGCTGCGTGTTACATCCAAGAGAGATTCCTCGACTGCGTGTCCCGGCGCTTCGCGCAAAGGCAAAGGCGCGGGACACTCCGCTCGGAATGACAGTGTGAGGGCGTGCGGAGCCGAGGCTCAGTGCGGGGAGGCGAGGAGGGAGTTGGCGAGGTCGCGGACACGCGCGGCGCAGGCGGGATCGGCGACAGGCGCGGATTGCGCGGCGCGGAAATATTCGGCGGCCTTGTCGTTGCGTCCTAGTTCCTGATTGATGTTGCCGAGCAACAAAAGAAAAACAGGATTGCGCGGATAGCGGGTGGCGAGCGGTTCCGCCGTTTGCAGGGCTTCGTCGTACTTACGATCGTAGGTGCGGAGATTCTTTGCGAGATAAAAGCGCGAATCGACGGCCAGAAATGCGCCGCGCTCCATGCCGATTTGCATTTGACGGATTCCTTCCTCTTTGTTTCCGCCGGGAATGCCCATGAAAAAGCGCAGCACTTTGGCGATGCCTGAAAGCGTGTCCACATAGTAGTTGTAAAGGCCCAGAGCGGCCGTAGCGTCGGCCATATCCGGATCGAGCTCCAGAGCGCGAAGACATTCGGAGCGAGCGGCAACGCCAGCGTGGGCGATGTCGCGCTTCTGGTCGCGCAAACTGTAGAGGCGCGCTTTCAGGGCGAGTCCGATCGCAACATAAACATGCATTTGGGCTGTGTCCGACTTGGCGATTTGCGCGCGCGCTAACTGAATCGCTTTGTCCGCCAGCGCGAAGTAGGACTCATCTTCCGGCTGCTTCCCGCGCTTCCAGGCGTCGAGCATGCCCCATTTGATTTCGCACGCGACGCAATACATCTTCCACCACTGCGCTTCGTCTTCGAGGAGATAGCCTACGGGGCTATCCGGTTGCGCTTGCTCGATGCCGCGCGCGGTTGCGACAGCGGCATCGATATCGCCGTTGTAGATTTCGTCGAGCGCTTTGGCGGCATCGGGGGAAAGCGCGATTCCAGCAGCCTGCGCCGGAATCGCGAGGAGCGACAGGACGAGAAGGCACAGCGAAATCTTCGCGGAGAGTCTCACGAATGCCTCAGGACCAATCCTACCTTGCGAGGATGCGAGGAGGTACACGAACTTCAGTGGTTACTCAGTTTGCCGGCGGCACAGCCACTCTTGGTTGTGGCGTACCAATTGCTTCGACTTACGCGCGCAGGCAAGAGTGCCTGCGCCACGGGAAAAGTCAGCTCTGCAACAGAGGAATCTGGAACAGAGGAAGCTGCCAACGGAAAGAGAGTCCACGGTTGGGCCCACCGCCCTCCTCGGGCGTGTCATTTTGAATGGCCTGACCATAGAACGTGCCGCCCGCCAAGAGCGTCTCAATCGCGGCAATAAGGTCGCGTCCGGCGCAGGATTTGCTGACAAAGCCATGAGCGCCCGCCTCGCGAATCTCGCCGACGAGTCTCGAAGATTCGTGCATGGTGAACATCAGGAGCGCGGTAGGAAGATGGCGCCGGTTGACTTCGTACGCGACTTCGAGGCCGCTCATCCCCGGCATGGTGATGTCCAGGACGGCCACGTCCGGCTTGAGGGTCTGTATGGCTTGAAGGGCCTCGTCTCCATTGGCCGCGTCGCCGCAGATTTCCCATTGCGGGCGAGAGCGCAAGATCATGGCGCGTACGCCCTGGCGGACAACTTCGTGATCATCGGCTATGAGAATTCTAGCTGCCATGTAAGCTCCATTTCGGAGCCGCGTCGCTTTCCTGCTGGGGCTGGAGTTCAGTGAAGAAACTCGGCGGTCACTGTGGAAATTGCGGTTTCCCCTCCCGACCGAAACAAAGTCTTCTATTTTTCACGCGGCAAGCTGGCTCGGACGGTGGTTCCGCGCTCGTTGGAAGAAAGCTCCATCGAGCCTCCGAGCTGGTGCATGCGTTCGAGCATCCCGCGGAGTCCGACTCCCAGGGTATTCGACGAATCGGCACCGGGTTCCAGCGCGGACGCGGGAATCCCCTTCCCCTGGTCGCTTATCTCCAAGTAAACCGTCTTTTCTTCAAGGCCCAGGCGAACGTTAGCGGTGGGGCTTTCGGAATGCCGGTGGACGTTGGTCAGACTTTCCTGAAGGATTCTAAAGATTGCCAATTCGGCGTCGCTTGAAAGACGTCCGACATTCCGATCAATATCGCAGGTGACCTGAATCCCGCTCCGCTTGGAGAAGCCTTCGATATACCAGGGTATTGCAGAGCGCAGGCCGACCTCCTCGAGCATAGGGGGATAAAGAAGGTACGATATTGTGCGCACCTCCTTCATGCATTGATCCACCATCTGAACGCATTCCTGGACCTGAGAGCTGGAATCGTCGTGCATGGCTTCCAAGCCCATTTTCAGCGCAGCCAGGTATTGGCCAACGCTATCGTGCAACTCGCGGCCGAGGCGCCGCCGTTCCTCATCTTGCATGCGGAGGAGATGGCCGGATAATTTGCGCAGCGAGCGCTCGGACTCCTGCAACTTACTTTCGGCTTGGATCCGCTTGGCGACTTCTTCCCGCAACTCCTCGTTGGCATTCCGGAGAGACTCGAGCGCGAGCATTTTCTCGGTAGTATCGCGGGTGATTTTGCTGAACCCCCGGAGCGTTCCGGAAGAGTCGCGCAGGGCGGTAATGACGACGTTGGCCCAAAATCGCGATCCGTCTTTGCGGAGGCGCCAGCCTTCATCCTCGAAGCGGCCGACCGCGGTGGCGACTTCCAGTTCCATTTTTGGTTTTCCCGAGCGGAGGTCTTCCTCGGGGTAGAAGACGGAAAAATGCTTGCCGATAATTTCGGAGGCTTGATAACCCTTGATTCGCTGGGCGCCCGGGTTCCAGCTGGCCACGCGGCCAGTCGGGTCCAGCACGAAAATGGCGTAATCCTGCGCGCTTTCAACGAGCAGGCGGAACTGCTCTTCGGTGCGGTGGAGAGCGACTTCGGCCTCGAGAGCGTTGGCCTTCTGCTGTAATTCCGCAACCGAGCGGAGGCGCTCGTCCTCGGTCGAGAGCATTGCGTATCCCTCGGCCGGAATCACGGCGGAGTGTTGATCGCAAATTTCCATGAAAAGCTCTTTGCGCGCGTGATGGTTGAATTGCTCCATCGGATACGCGCAGCGCAACGAGAAAGAATGGGTTTTCGAGAGCTTGGTCCAAAGGCGTTCGAGCGCAAGAGCGGCTTCAGGTTGGCCGTTCAGCACCAGAATAGCCACCATCTCGCCAAAGGCGGCGAGACGAAGGCCCTCGTCTCCCGCAGCCTCACGCGCCTGGCGAACGCGCTTGCCGATAAGCTCCTCAAAGCGGTTGGGATCCGGCATGCCATCGACCATTAAAGCCGATAGAGTTTCCCTTGCATCGAGCGCCAGATAGCGGCTACGTTCGGCAGCGCCGGCTATATCGACGCCCCCGGCTTCGAGCCGGCGAGCCAGTTCCTCACGATGAGCCTCCGTGGCAATCACGAGGGCGGCGGCACCCGCCTTTAGAGCCCGGCCGATGAATTCGACAAGGGCGTCCAAAAGCGCAGAGTCGTCCCCGTAAAATTGCACGACGTGATCCTGATGGCTTGTTTCGGGCGGTTCGATTCTAGGGATGACAGGCGGCATGCCCGAGGGCACCTTATTCACTGCGCTCATGGTTACTCCGAACCAAGGCAACCGAACTCAGGATGCCCGAGCCTCTGAGACTTGAGATTTTGGCGATTCGACGCCTGAAGTCCAATACAGGGAATCCTGTAAGATGAAGAAAAAAATATTGCCGGTGAGATCGGCAAGATTCCGCAAAGCGGTTTAGGGTGCGATTGCAGTCGATTCCAGAGCTTCAGGGTCGCCGCCAGAGGCCGGCAAATCAGGCGCTTACGCTTGAAGCCCCAAAGGTTCGCCGCTGCTGGAAGCATTCGCGGCAGTAAACGGGGCGGCCTTGCGTCGGCTTGAAGGGCACGGTCGTCTCTTTCCCACATTGGGAGCAAACCGTTTTCGTTTCCACCCGCTGGATCGAAGGCGCCGCCGATTCACCGCTCTGCGCGCGAACCGACTTGCATCCTTTGCAACGCTTGGGCTCGTTTTTGAAGCCCTTATCCGCGAAAAACATCTGCTCGCCGGCGGTGAAAACAAATTCAGCCCCGCACTCGGCGCACTTCAGAACTTTGTCATGGTATTCCATAAGCTGCTCCGGGGGCCGTGTTCGCACAGAGCAAGCAGGTTGCAGTCTGCAACCGGCGAAGGATGAGATCGCGGATGCCCGCAATCCTCATCCCTCCGCCGGCATCGAACTGCTTTGGGTTTTCCGGTTGTGGCTAGCTTAATCCAGCTCACGCCGCTGCTTCTTACGGAGACGCTTACGCGAGAGAGCCTGCTTGGCTCGACGCTTCTCACCAGGTTTCAAGTAGTAGCTGTGCTTCTTGATTTCCTTGATGATGTCCTCCGACTGGACCTTGCGTTTGAATCGCCGGAGCGCGTTTTCCAAAGACTCGCCCTCTTGAATAACTACTTCCGCCACGCGTATTCACCCCCGTCTCTGTTTGAATTGGACTTGTGGATTCGAAATCGAGTAACCGGAACCGCTAAGCCCGGCTATTGCCCACTCCTTCTATCGGAGGCTACCCCCCAAGTCAAGACATAAATTGTACATTAGGGGCGCGGCGCGGGAGCGATTCGGCACGAGCAAACGGCGAGTTGCGGAAACTCATTTTGCGGGGCGCGAAAGACGTCGGGCTGAACTCCGCGAACGAGTGCTGCTAGAATAGCCGGGCGGGCAGGGAAGGGCTGCGGCGCAATCCGAAAATGCCATTTATGCGCGACGCAATCGGAGTGCTGCTGGCCGGCGGCCAGGGCGAGCGGCTTTGGCCGCTTACGCGCGATCGCGCCAAACCTGCCGTCCCTTTCGGCGGCGTTTACCGAATTATCGATCTGACGCTTTCCAATTGCCTGAACAGCGACTTGCGCCGCGTGTTTGTGCTGACGCAGTACAAGGCGCTCAGCCTGAATCGCCACGTGCGCCGCGGCTGGTCTTCGCTGATGGGCTACGGCGACTTCATCGAGGTGCTGCCGCCGCAGATGCGCGTCTCGCAGCACTGGTATCAGGGGACGGCGGACGCCGTCTATCAGAACATTTATTCGCTCGGCAGCGAGCAATCGAATTACGTTTTCATTCTCTCCGGCGACCACATTTACAAAATGAATTATCAGAAGATGCTGGAGCAGCACATGGCCGCCGCAGCGGATGTGACCGTGGCGACCATCGAGATGGACGCCGCCGAGGCCGCGGGCCAATTCGGCGTGCTCGAAACCGACCGTTTCTGGCGAATCGTGGGATTCGAGGAGAAACCGGCCAAGCCCAAAGAGTCGCCCTTGCATCCCGGAAAAATCAACGCGTCGATGGGCGTGTATTTGTTCAATACGCAGCTGCTGGTGCCCATTCTAATTGCGGATGCCGAGAATCCGTCGTCGTCGCACGATTTCGGAAAAGATATTTTGCCGCGCATCCTGCAAAAATATCGCGTGTTTGCCTACAATTTCCGGGACGAGAATAAAAAGGAAACTTCGTACTGGCGCGACGTTGGAACGATTGATGCGTATCACGAAGCCAATATGGATCTGGTGTCGGTGAGTCCGGTGCTGAATTTGTACGATCCGGGCTGGCCGCTGAACACGTGGCAGCAGCAATATCCTCCGGCGAAATTCGTGTTCGCCGATCCGGACCGCATGGGCGTGGCGCTGGATTCCATCGTATCCGGTGGATCGATCGTATCCGGAGGGCGCGTTTCGCGCTCGGTGCTCGGGTACGATGTGCGCGTGAACAGCTATTGCGAGGTGGAAGATTCGATCGTCTTCAACCACGTGAATATCGGGCGGCACAGCCGAATCCGGCGCGCGATCATCGACCGGCACGTGGACCTGCCCGAAGGCACCGTGATCGGCCACGATCTTGAAGCGGACCGCGCGCGCTATTCCGTTTCCGAGAATGGCATCGTTGTGGTGGTTCGCCCCGAATCCATGATCGAAGAACCGGAATGATATACGTGGTGCGCATTCGGAGCATAATCCGCTGGATTTTGTTGCTGCTTGCGCTGGCGTTTGTGGGATACGACTTGCCGCAAACGTGGCATAATTACAGCAAGTGGCGCCTCGCGCTCCCCTCCGATTCCGTTGCCGCTGGATTCTGGCGAACTGCTTTCTATTCGGACGTAAGAGAGATAGCCATCGTTCTCGGGACGGGCATCGTGCTGTGGATCGCATTACGGCCGCGTGGGACGCGCGCGCGAGCCGTCGAGAGCAAGCCGGCGGAATGAATCGCGTGGAAATGTAGGATGCAAACAAAGATCACTTCGAGGGACGAATGGCGGACGAGCTAAACCAGCAGATTTTGACTCCGGTGGATATCGAATCGGAGATGAAGAAGTCGTATCTCGATTACGCGATGAGCGTAATCATCGGGCGCGCGCTGCCCGACGTGCGCGACGGGCTGAAGCCGGTCCACCGGCGGATTCTTTATGGCATGTACGAGCTGGGACTCACGTCGACGAAAGCCTATCGCAAGTGCGCGAAGATCGTCGGCGAGGTGCTCGGCAAATATCATCCGCACGGCGACTCGCCGGTATATGACGCTCTAGTGCGGCTCGCGCAAGATTTCAACATGCGGTACCCGCTGGTCGATGGGCAGGGCAACTACGGATCAGTGGACGGCGATCCGCCCGCGGCGATGCGTTATACCGAGGCGCGGCTTTCGAAAATCGCCGAGGAAATGCTGGCAGACATCGAGAAGGAGACGGTGGAGTTCACGCCGAACTTCGATGAAAGCGAGCAGGAACCGCTCGTCCTTCCCACGCGCATACCGAATTTGCTGGTGAATGGCTCGTCCGGAATCGCCGTGGGCATGGCGACGAATATTCCGCCGCACAATCTTCGCGAGATTGTGGAGGCAGCGATCCTGCTTGTGGAGAATCCGGAAGCGACTCTGAAGCAGGTGATGAAGATTGTCCCCGGACCGGATTTTCCGACGGCGGGCTACATTTACGGGCGTGATGGAATTGAGCAGGCGTACAAAACGGGCCGAGGCTCGTTTCAGGTGCGCGCCAAGGCGGCCATCGAGCAGCGCGGCAAGGATCGCCAGGATATCGTTGTTACCGAACTGCCCTACCAGGTAAACAAAAAGAGCCTAATCCAGCACATCGCCGAGCTGATCAACAACAAGAAAATCGAAGGGATCGCCGACATCCGCGATGAGAGCGATCGCGACGGCATGCGTTTCGTTATCGAAGTAAAGCGCGACGAAGAGCCGGAAATCATCCTGAACAAGCTTTTCAAGATGACGCAGATGCAGGAATCGTTCGGCATGATCCTGCTGGCCATCGTCGGCGGGCAGCCGCGCGAGCTCGGCCTGCTGCAACTGTTGCAGCTTTTCATCGAACACCGCGTGGACGTGGTCCGGCGGCGGACCCAGTACGATCTGCGCAAGGCGCAGGAGCGCGAGCACATCCTGCTCGGCTACCGCATCGCGCTCGACAACATCGACGAGGTGATCAAGATCATTCGCGGGTCGTCCAGCCGCGTAAACGCCCGCGAGAATTTGCACGAATTCTTTGAGAACAAATCCGTGCGCGTGATGGTGGGTGGCAAGGAAACAACGCTTCGCGGCGTGAAGCTGGACGCGAAGAAATACGGGATCACCGTAGCCAGTTCCGGCGAGGGCCTGGGCCTCAGCTACATTCAGATTGACGCCATTCTCGAACTGCAGTTGCACCGCCTGACGCAGCTTTCCGTGGACGAAATTCTGAAGGAACTCGCGCAAATCCGCGAGCGCGTCGCCGAACTGCAGTCCATCCTGGCGAGCGAGAAGAAACTGAAGGGTGTGATCGTCACCGAGCTGCGCGAAGTGGCCAAGTCGTATGGAGACGAGCGCCGCACGCAGATCGTCGATCGCGTTGAGGAGATCAAGCTCGAAGACCTGATCAAGGACGAAGAGATGGCCATCACGGTGAGCCACGCGGGCTACGTGAAGCGCACGTCGGTTGAAACCTACCGGCATCAATCGCGCGGCGGCAAGGGGCGCATCGGCGCGAAGACGCGCGACGACGATTTCGTCGAGCACTTTTTCGTGGCCTCTGCCCACAGCTACATCCTGCTATTCACGTCGAAGGGGCGAATCTATTGGTTGAAAGTTTACGAAATTCCCGAGGCGGCCGCGGCCACGCGGGGCAAGGCGATCAACAATCTGGTCCGCTTCCAGGAAGGCGAAACGCTCAAAGCCATTGTTCCGACGCGGAACCTGGAGGAAACGGGACGCTACGTTTTCCTGGCCACAAAAAATGGCACGGTGAAAAAGACTGAACTCGCCGACTTTTCGAATCCGCGGCCATCGGGAATCATCGCCATCAATCTGGAACCGGGTGATGAGCTGATCGGCGCGAAGCTCACCGACGGCAAGCAGATGATTTTTCTGGCGAGCCACGAGGGCCAGGCGATTCTCTTCCGCGAAACCGAAGTGCGCTCGATGGGCCGCGCTGCGGGCGGAGTGAACGGCATGGACCTTGCAAAAAGCGATTACGTAGTCTCGATGGATGCGGCGCAGGTGGACTTCGGAATCGTGCAGAAGGAATACAAGAAAGAAACGCAGGACCTCGATGAACTGGAAAGCGACGAGATTCGCGAATCGCTCACGTCGCTGATGCTGACCGTGGCGGAAAAAGGTTATGGCAAGCGCACGCCGCTGGCGGAATACCGGGTGACGTCGCGCGGCGGCAAGGGCGTGATCAACCTGAAGTCCACGGACCGCAACGGCCCGGTGGTCGCGGCGCTGCAGGTGCGCGAGGATTCTGACGTGATGATTATTACCGGGCACGGGAAAGTGATCCGCGTGCACTCCGGCGAAATCCGCGAAGCGGGACGGTCAACGCAGGGAGTGCGATTGCTGCGGCTCGAGGAAGGCGACCGCATCGCCGCAGCCGCCGCCATCTTGGAAGAAGAGGAAGCCGCCGCAAATCCCGAACCGGAGAAGAAATGAGTCATCGAGCGCAGCTGGCTAATCTACTGCGCGCGAAATCTCTGGTTCGCGGTGAATTCACGCTCGCCTCTGGGAAGAAGAGCGACTACTACCTCGATTGCAGGCTGACCACGCTGGATGCCGAGGGAGCGCTGCATACGGGCTACTGCGTGCTCGAATTGCTCGACGGAATGGGCGTGAAACCAGATGCGATTGGGGGCTTGAGTATGGGCGCCGATCCGTTGGTCACCGCGACGGGAGTGGTCAGCGCGATCGAAAAGCGGCCGTTGCCGGGATTCTTGGTCCGCAAGAAAGCGAAAGAGCACGGGCGGCAGAAACAGATTGAGGGTATGGAGAATCCTCGCGGGAAGAGAGTGGTGATCGTTGACGACGTGTGTACCACTGGCGGCTCGACGCAGGAAGCCATCGACGCGGCTGAGCGCGAAGGCTGCGAGGTGATCGGCGTGATCAGCCTGGTGGACCGCGAAGAGGGCGGCTCCGAAATGTTGCGCGCGAAATATAACTACCGCTCGGTTTTCACCGCTCGCGAACTCCTCGCAGAAGCATCAAAGCCTGCCGGAAGCGTCCGCAGCGCTTCTTAGTTCACGGCGTTACCGTTTTGAATCCATCTCCATCTTGAGCTCTTTCGCGAGGTGTTGCGGACTCGTACATGCCTGTGCGAAGTGGACGCGCAGCGGCATTGGGACACGCTAGAATGTTCTTTGCAATTTTGCGAGGGAGGAACGATGAAGCGTTTCGGCCATCTGCCAATGTCCGATCTGGCCTACCAAGATCGGGTTTTCATGGAGAGCACTGCCGCCAGGCCGTTGCGCATTCTGGCCGAGTATATTGATCCGATCAACCGCCTGCGCCGCGCGGGAGTGGGAGACACGATCGTGATGTTCGGTTCGGCGCGCATTCAGCCGCGCGACCGTGCACTAGCGCAACTAAGAAAAGTGCAAAGCTCCGCCCGTGGCCGCCGCACCCCGGAATGGAGCACCAAAATCGCCGCGGCAAAATCTATCGTGGGAATGTCGCGCTATTACGAAGAAGCGCGCGAGCTTTCGCGACGAATCACGGCTTGGGCGATGACGCTGGGAGCGCAGCCGAGGCGGTTCGTCATCTGCTCGGGCGGCGGGCCGGGGATCATGGAAGCGGCGAATCGCGGTGCGGCGGAAGCGGGCGGATCGTCGATCGGGCTGAGCATTCAGCTACCGCACGAGCAGCGGCCGAACCCCTACATCAGTCCGGATCTGAATTTCTGCTTCCACTACTTTTTCATGCGCAAGTTGTGGTTCGCGCAAATGGCCAAGGCGCTCATCGTTTTTCCGGGCGGCTTCGGTACGATGGATGAGCTCTGGGAAATTCTCACGCTGATGCAAACGGGAAAACTATCCTCGCGGCACTTGATCCTGATCTATGGACGAAAATATTGGAACCGAGTGGTGAATTGGCGTCACATGGTCCGCAGCGGCACGGTGAGCGAGAGGGAATTCAAGATGCTGCAGTTTACGGATACGGTGGATGATGCGTTTGACCACGTGCGCGGCGAAATGGAGAAACACCACCTGGCTCTCGACGTGGAGTGATCCCCGCGCTGCGATCGTGTGTTCAGATGCAGGCTTAGCTTCTTGCTGGAGAACGGCGCACGAGCTGAAGCGCGGCTGTCAAGGTCCCGGCGCGCCGGGTCAGTTCTTTGAAACTTCCCGGTCGGCCAGGAACACGGCGTCGAAGCGGCGCTGCTCGTCCCGGTCATGCACCAAAACAACCGGCGAAAGCCGCAGCGACTGCTTGCAAGTCCGGCAGGTGCTCATCTCGCCTTGAAGGTCCTGCACGAACCCATCGGTAAAATGATACGCGGAGCGCGGGCGACGCGCGGCCTTGGCCCCTCGGGTCCCGCAATGAGGACAGGTATATTCAACGCGGTCTTCCAGGGGATCGCGATTCAACGCGGCCCAGCCTGTCAACCGGACGCCAACTGTTTCTATGGAAGGACGGCTCATGATAGCTCTCGACCCCCGTCTAAAGTTCGTACGGCTTTTTAGACGCGCGGAACGGCAGGAGCGATGCACACCTGCGGGCAGAAATTGATCTCTCTCAAAAATAAGGGGTTACTGCAGGGACCGACAGCCCCCGGACGGCTAGTCTGACAAACAAGCCGCCCGGCGGGACCGAGGGAGCCAGAGAATCAAAAATGGATGACGAGGCCGGTGGAGATGCGAGCGTTGTTCCTGGTGGCGCCGAAGAAGTGAGCTGGCAGGTAGTCACCTTGAATGATTCGCCAGGAGATCGCCGGAGCGATTTCGGTGTCGATGCCCCCACCGATGGCCGCGGCGAAACCGGTGGAACCGACACCGAAAGAGCTGGCGTGGGCGCCTCCAATCAGGATGTGCGCAAATGGGGAGACGCGGGAGGGCCAAGAGACCTGCGGCCCAAAGAGAAACGTGTGGATCGAGGTATTCGAGCCGTAGTCGCCGCTAAAGTCGGCTACGCCCCCGATCCAGCTGGCCGGCTTATACTCGCCGGAGAATTCCCATCCCGCCGAGTTGAATGACGGCGAGTTATCCACGCGCATGTAGGAAAAGCCGCCGAAGACTTCAAGCTTGTCATTCAAGGACTGCGCCTTCGCGGGAATCGACGCCAGCAAAACCAACCCAAGCAAAAAAGAGAATCTACGCAACATGAAAAACCTCCTTGTCATGGGAATGTACTTTTGAAACGTGCCCCTCGCGGGGCTTTGCAATCGCGTTGGTGATGCTTGGAAGCCCCGGCTCAAATACCGAGAAACCGGGGCGGGCTGTCCGTCGTTTGGATGTATCAACCCCCCACGGCGGTTGTGCGCAAGCGACTTATTGTCTCGCATCGGGGTTAAGTTTGGCGAGCGACTGGCGCGCGTTGGCGAGTTCGGGCAAATCGGAATCCGCCTCGTTCCACAATTTGGTCGCGGCCGAAAACTCGTTCGCAGCCGTTTGGGAATCTCCCTCGTGCAGTGCCACGAGAGCCAGGGCGTAGTGCGAACCGGCATAGTCAGGCGCTCGTTGGTGCATAGCGCTTGCAAGTTGGCTCGCTAACACCCAGTCGGCCGCCCGCCGAGCGACACCGGCCAAAAACTCGAGATGAAAGAGGCCCTGCGTCCAACTGTCGGGGCCGTTGGCGGCGCGAATCCGGCGAGCAACGTTGTCCAGAAGGGCTTGCGCCTGTGAGGTTTGCCCCGCGCTTAGAAGCAATGCGGCACGCAGGCTTTCCGTATAAGGAAGCACGGTCGGAACATCGGCGCGAGAAATGGTTTGGGCTATGTGATCGGCCTGCACCAGTTCTGCGGTCGCGTCCTTTTGGTGATGGGTGGCAAGCAAGGCGTTACCGGCCAAGGCGTGTCCAACTATGCGCGCAAGGGGCGACGGCTTGTCCGTCATGGCACGCGCCGCGGTGAGCGCCTCGGAGTAGCGTCCGCGGTCAAGCAAAAACTCGGGCCAGTCCTCCCGATTGAAAGAGTCGTAATCCGTGAATGCCGGAAGCGTGGATACAATGCGGAAGTATTTCTCGGCGTTCTTCATCTGACCGAGATATTGATACGACGACGCCAGCAGGTCCAGATTGTGGGCGTAGTGCCAGTCGTACCAGGGGGGAATGTTTTCCTTGCGAAAGTAAGACCGTTCAATGTCATCCGTCTTCAGAAACTGCGCGATCGCCTGATCCATACGGCCCATGTGGCGGAGCACGTGGCCGTACATGTGTTGGGCATGCGGAACATCGGGGGCGAGTTCAGCATAGGCCTTGGCATGAGGGAGCGCTTCTTGGAGGAGACCATTGTTTTCGTAGCAGTGAATCAAGAAATGATGCGCGGCGAAGTTGTTGGGATCGAGGGCCAACACTCGATTGAAAAAGGTGGCCGCTTGCATGTCAATGCAGCCCTGCCCGTCAGCAAAAGGTGAAGGCTCCTGCGCCACGCCGCGGAGGAGAAGAAACATCACGTCATCGGGATAAGCGGCGAGCGCGTCATCCAGCGCATCGCGGACGGCCAATTCGCGCTCGATTTTGCTCGGATCGAGCATCGCGCTCAGTTGCAGCGCGCGAATCTGGATTCGCCGGCGCTCTCGATCGCTGATGCCAGCGGAGAGCGATTTAGCGCGGGCGAGCGCACCCTCGGCTGCGGGAAAATCCATTGGCGAGTAGGCGTAGCTCAAGCCGACATAGGCCATGGCTAGCTTGGGGTCGTAACGCAGCGCTTGGTGAAAGGAGCGAGCGGCCTGAGCCCAGAAATAAGATTCAAGATAATCGAGCCCCTGGTCGTAGAACTCTTGGGCTTCTTTTGAAGATGTTGAAACTTGTTCGTGAATCGATCCGATACCGGTTTGTAACGCGATCGGGCGCCCAAGAAATGCCAAGGGAATCCAGCCCACACGCTGGTGAGATTCAGAGTGACTGGCCTGAGCGTAAGAGGGTGGGCAGGAAGCGAAGGCCGCTGCCACGCAGAAAATTTCCAGAGCGAGGAGCTTCTTCACAAACGCTCGATGGAAAGACATTCACGTTATTTTCCTATCTGAACCTTAATCTTGTCCACACCGTTCCAGAGGTAACCGCCCGGATTCCAGCGCGGTTCCATCGGCTGGCTGCGGCCGGCGCTATCGGTGGCGCGGGAAAGAATCACATGAGGGCCGGGCTTGGTTGGCTGCCACTTGTAGTGCCAAAGACGCCACGCGTACTTAGCGATGTGGGGGCCTAGAGTGGCTGCGTGCCAATTGCGGCCGCCGTCGGTTGAAACCTCCACTCGGGCAATTGCGGACTCGCCAGCCCAACTCGCGCCGCGAATCGTCAGCGGCTGGTGCGGTGACAGTTCGAGGACAGCGCCATTTGCAGGGTCGGCAATTATGGATTTCACGCGCAGCGAGGTGAGCGACACCGTTTTCACAGGGCCAGATTCTGCCTCGGAGGGAGATGCGACCGGTATGCGGTATCCAGGGTCCATATAGAATCCGTGGAACTCATGCGTGAGAACGCGAATCTCCTGCAGCCATTTGATGGAAGCCGAACCAATCCAGCCGGGAACTAGAGCCCGGACCGGAAAGCCGTGCGAGGGGGTGAGGGATGAGCCATTCATTTTGGTTGCGAGCAGCGTGCTGCGCTCCATCGCTTTGTCGATAGGGATGCTGCGAACGAATTCCGACGCACCCGGCGGAATTATGTCGAGGCCGCGAAACGCCACGTGCCTGGCAGTTGGCTTTAAATGGGCGTGGCGCAGCAAGTCAGCGAGGCCGGGGCCCTCGAACGCCGCATTCCCCACGGCGCCCCGACCCCAGCGCACACCGCCAATGGGCGGCTGGAAATTTACACGGCTATTCCCAGCGCATTCGAGCGTATTGATGACCTTGGAAGTGGCGAGTTGCATGAAATCGCGGAAATTGATGGTGAGAGGCCGCTCCACCTCGCCCGTGATGGAAAGAGTCCAAGTAGAGGGATCAACGGCTGGCGGCATTAGAAGATTGTTTCGAACGAAGAACCTGCTGACAGGTGTAATCCACGAGTCCAGAAGGGACATGGGCATTTCGAGCGTGAGGTATTCCTGCGAATAGACGATCATGCGGTCGTCAACGGCCTGGGTTTCCGCTGGCGGGGCCGACGTGAGCGAACGTAGGAGCCACTCGCCGAAGGCAGGTCTCTGAAGCGCGGCTGAGCCGAGGATGCCAGCACTACTTCTTAGAATTTCGCGTCTCTTCAGCAATTTTTCCAAATGCGAAACGACCTCCTTCCAAGGTTATAGGACCATACGGGACTTGGTGGCCTCATCGCCTTGCGGAACAATCTTGCATCCTAAAATCAATAGCGAATCCTCAAGTCTATATGAATATTGGGAGCACAAATCCAATTTGGAGCGGGGAGCAGGCCATCTATTTTTTAAACAATGCATTATCAATGTATTAGAAGAGACTCTTTCCGCTACAGTTGGTACGCGGATTGCGCTTCGTAATTCTGCATTTACCTTACCGTCAAAATTGCCTAGACAGAGAACCGGCGCCTTGGGGGGTTATTTGGGGCGGCGCGAGGTTCGGGAGCCGAAGATGAAGAGAGTAATTTTTTGTGGTCTGTTGTGCGCGCTTTTGGCGTGCGGATTCGCAGGAATCGCCGCCGCGCAAACGACGGGTGGAACGCTCCGGGGGGCGATCACCGACAGCCAAGGTTTGCCGATCACGGGTGCTTCGGTCAGTATCGTAAACAACGATACGAAGGTGACCATTCCGCTGTCAAGTACGGCTGCCGGGCTCTACAACTACCCGGACCTACCGGTAGGCAACTATTCGATTACGGTTGAAAAGGACGGTTTCCAGAAGGTAGTGCGAGCTGGGATTCAGATTTTCGCAAACCAGGTAACCGAGGTGGATATCACTCTGCCGCTCGGGTCCGTTTCATCAACGATAGAGGTTACGGGCTCGACCCCACTTGTGCAGACAGGGACCTCGCAGATTTCGAATGATTTCAATAGTATGCAGGTAACGCAGCTCCCGAACCTAGACCCGACGGGTTCGCAGTTGCAACTCGCATTGCTCGCCCCGGGGACGACTGCGCAGCAGGCTGGCATCACGGGTGAAGGCGGTTCGATTGGCGGCACGCGTCCGCGCATGAACAGCTTCACAATTGACGGCGTGGATGACAACCGAATCGATGTCACAGGCCACACACAGTACGTGATCCCGGACTCGGTGGCAGAATTCAATCTGTTGACAAACCAGTTCGCCGCCGAATACGGCCATTCGGCGGGCGGGCAATTTAACACCATCACAAAATCGGGCACCAACGAGTGGCACGGCGGAGCGTGGGGGTTTAACAACAACCGTAACTACAATGCCTACGACAATCTGGAGAAGACTCTGGTCAACGGCGCCGTCCCTCCCAAGCCGCGGTTTGACTTCAACCGAGTTGGCACCGAGATTGGCGGGCCGATCATCCACGACAAGCTATTCATTTACGGCGCGTTCCAGCGGATTATCGAGGGGCAGGCGACCCAGGCTGTGGTTCAGCATACGGTCACCGCTGCTGGTCTAACGACTCTGGAATCCGTTTCAGATCCAGCGGTGCAAGACATCCTGAAGCAATTTCCTACCGCAGGTTCGAGTGATGGCACGGAGCTTGTGACGGTGCCAGGCACCGCGTGCGCGGGCGGGTGCCTTATCCCCGTCGGCCCGATCTCTCCGCAGGCGCCGAATTTCCTCAATCAATGGGATTTCATTATCAATGCTGATGCCTCGCTGGGAAAACATTCGCTCTCCTTTCATGTTCTCTACGATCGGAGTCGCCAGCCGAACGTGAACGCAGACACACCACTGGCTCAGTTTACAGGTGTGGAGCCAGGCGACGACAGAAAGTACCTGTTCAAGGACACCTGGGTGATTTCAAGTCGATTCGTGAACGAGTTCCGCATGGGCTATTCCCGACTTGATAACGGTTTCACGGTTCCGACGGCGTTTGCGAATTTTCCGAACGCGGAGGTGGACACGCTGGGCATCGATGTGGGGCCGCAGGGCTGCTCCCCGCAGAGCACCATCCTCAACACCTACCAGTTTGCTGACAACATGAGCTTCGTGCGTGGAAAGCACAATTTCAAATGGGGAGTGCAGTGGCTCCACGTGATTGATCCGACTAACTTCCTCGCTCGCTCACGCGGTGAATGGGACTACACAACCCTCAACGAGTTCGTGAACGACGAGATACCAACTGGACTGAACGGCGCGCTGCGCGGCGCGGGCTCCGGCCTGTTTCGCGGCAACGAGAACGGCGCTTCCGGCTTCGTACAGGACGACTGGAGAGTGACGCCACGCCTGACGCTAAACCTCGGGCTGCGCTACGAGTGGAACGGTGTTCCGAAGGACGACAATTTGCAGAACCTTAATGCCATTTCGAACCTGCCCGGAGTGTTCAAATTTGGCACGCCCAAAGCCGATTACAACAACATCGGGCCTCGCATCGGCTTGGCTTGGGATCCCACGGGCAACGGGAAATGGGCGGTACGCGCGGGTTTTGGGATTTCGTATGACCAAACGCCGCAGAACTTTATTACGCTCAGTTTGCCTCCGCAACTCTATACGGAGCAAAATCCCACGCTCACGTGCGCTCTGGCTGGCGCGCCGGCCTGGTGCTCACAGCCTAATGGCCAGGGATTCTTGCAGAATGGGGGCCTTCTGCAGGTTAACGTTCCCTGCGCCACAGTGTTGGACTGCCGAGAGTCCACCAGCGCCCAGATCGTCGATATTGTTGAGCCCAAGGTGTTGACGTGGTCCTTGGGCGTTCAGCACGAAGTGGGCTGGAATTCGAGTCTCGAGCTCCGATACGTTGGAACACGCAGTCTGGAACTGCCGATACAAGCTCGTCAAGGCATTCAGACGGGCTTCGACGCAGGACTGGGTGCGATTCCGACCTACCTCAGCGCGTCAGCCGTTCCAGCCACCGTAGCTTCGCCGGCTACGACGCTCGGCACTTGGGATACCTTCGAGAATAACGGTGGCGGCGCGGCCACGGCCACCGGATGCGCCGACCCATCCCCATTCAAATACGGAGTGCAGGGATTCTGCGGTGCACTGATAACCGGATTTCCGCCGCTGGCTAGCGCGACATACAACGGGGTTTCGTTGGACTTCAACCACCGTGTAGGCCACGGGCTGCTTCTGCGCGCTAACTACACCTATTCAAAGAACATGGACGATGCCACGAACGAGCTGTTTAGCAGCCGAGTCAACCCGCGGCGGTCGCAGGATTGGCGGGACCTGAGTAATGACTGGGCGCGTTCGTCGCTCGACGTCCCGAGCAAGTTGGCTGTCTCCTGGGTGTACGATCTCCCCACTTCGCATGCGGACAATGGCTTTGTGAGGGGGTTTGCGAACGGCTGGCAGTGGGAGGGCAGCTGGCAAGTCTATAGTGGGACGCCTGTCACTATTCTGAACGGGGCCGATGTTGGCGGGGACTTCGATTCAGCAGGTGACACGCCTATTCTGAATCCGGCTGCGAGCGGGATCGGTGCATCGGGCATCGACTTCGTTTGCAATGACGGGGCGGGCGGGGCGACGCGGATTGTCCCGGCCAGTGCTCAGGACCCGAACACCGGTCTGGTTACTGGTTGCGGTGCCGGTGATGACTCGAATATCGTAGGCTACGTTGCACAGGATTCAACCGCAAAGTACGTTTTCGCGGGCCTCGGCGCAAAGAGCAACGTACGCCGCAATAGTTTCCGGTCGCCTGGCGTCAACGTGTGGAATATGGGATTTCAGAAAGACACCAGGATCACAGAACGGGTTCACCTGGTGCTGTCAGTGTCTTCGTACGACGTCTTCAATCACAGGAACTACGCGTTGGCACAGCCGGACGTACTCGAGGCGGCGAATGGATCGTTCATTAATTCGGTCAACAATGCGTTGAGCACCACCTATACGAACATCAACGACGCTGGCGCGGGCTTCCTGGACAAAACTCAGTTCTCCGGAGGATCGCGCAAAGTTCAGTTGGGGGCCCGAATCACTTTCTAAGTTCAGTCCAAAACAAGCCGATTCAAACGGGGGGCCCCTTTTCTGGGGCCCCTTTTTGCTTGCGCCAACTGATCCGGCCGGGTGTACCCCTCGGCTCAGACTCTTTCACGTTGGAAATCTGCGGAGAATCACACAAGTGCGTCGAAGCCAACGTGCAACTTCGGGTGCGTCCGGCGCGTATAATAGCTTGAGCCGAAAGGCGACCCATGCAAGCAAAAACGTCAATGACGTTCCGGGAAGCCGTGCGGATTGCGACGGCCAGCCTCTGGTCGCATAAGCTCCGCAGTATGTTGACCTTACTGGGCGTGGTGATCGGGGTCATGTCCGTAATCGCCGTCGTGAGCCTCATCAACGGCCTAAACGACTATGTCGCGGGAGCGATATCTTCCAACCTCAGCGCGGACGTCTTCATGATCAACCGCGCGCCCTCGACCATCACCAATGTCGACCAATGGGAGGCGGCCCAGAAACGCAGGAAATTCCATTTCGACGACTACGAGTATCTCCGAGACAACTGCCGAAGCTGTGTGGCTGTTGCCGCGAATCTGAACAAGATTGGCCAGGTAAAATACGGCACCGACTATCTCGACGACAGCGCCATCATCGGATTCACCCACGAGATGCCGCAAGTCTATAGCCGCGAGCTGGCGGAAGGGCGCGACTTTACGCGGCTGGATGTGGCGCGCAGCGCGCCCGTCTGCGACGTTGGATACGACATCGTGAACAAACTGCTGCCTGGCGTGGATCCGATCGGCAAGATAATCCACGTGGACACCGGCGAGTGCGAAATCATCGGAGTGGCGAAAAAGAGGGGCTCCACCATGGGGCAGTCGCAGGATAACTGGGTGATCATGCCGCTCACCACCTACCAGGGCATGTACGCACGCGATGACTCGCTCCGCCTGTGGGTGAAGGCCGCTGGCAAGAACGCGATGGATCCCACGATGGATGAAGTGAAGTTGCTCCTGCGAGCGCGCCGGCATGTGCCCTATCGCGACCCCGACGATTTTGCGATGGAAACGAATGCGTCGTTTCTCTCGTTATGGAGCAGCATCAGCAGCACATTTTTTGGCGTGACGATCGGCATCGCCTCGATTTCGCTGATCGTGGGCGGCATCGTGATCATGAACATCATGCTCGTATCGGTGACGGAGCGGACGCGCGAAATCGGCTTGCGGAAGTCGCTCGGAGCGCGTCAGAGCGATATTCGCATGCAGTTCCTGATCGAATCGGCTGCGCTGGCGGCGATTGGCGGAGCCTGTGGGGTGATCCTGGGGATCATTCTGGCGAAGATTGTAAGTGCGACGACCTCTCTGCCGAGTTCGGTGCAAGTTTGGTCTGTGCTGATGGGGTTGGTTGTGGCCACTAGCGTGGGATTGTTCTTCGGCGTGTATCCGGCAGCGAAGGCAGCCCGGCTTGATCCGGTTGTTGCGTTGCGGTCGGAATAGTCGTGGAAAGGAACCATGGCAAATAGAGGCGGGTTCGGCGAATTCAAGGAAGCGATCGGGCTGGCGCTCGATGTATTGCGGCGCAACGTGCTGCGTTCCTTTCTGACGATTCTCGGCATCATGATCGGCGTCACCACGATTATCGTGATTGGCGCCGTGATTAATGGGCTGAACTCCAACGTGATGGGCGATATTCAGTCGCTTGGTTCCAGCACGATCATCGTCTCCAAGTTTTCGTGGGCCACACTCGGACGCCTTTCTCCGAAAGTGCTTCAGCGAAAGGATTTGAATCCGGATTGGGTGGAAGGTCTAATGCAACTGCCACACGTGGAGGCCGCTACTCCCGTGTCACAGATTGAGAACTACGCGGTCAATGCCGGCTCAAGCGAAGTGCGACGGGGCAATATCCGCGCGAAGAATGTAATCCTGCAGGGGCAAGGGGCTGCCTATGCTGACATCAGTAATTTGAATTTGGCACAGGGCAGGTTCTTCAACCATACGGATGACGAGCATCACTCTCCGGTTACGGTTCTGGGGCACATCACGGCAGACACGCTTTTCCCGAGCGGCGAGAGTCCCCTGGGCCAGGAGGTGTTGCTCGAAGGGCATGATTTTACGGTGATTGGCGTTTTGCAAGCGCGAAAGCAAGCGATTGGAACCGGTGAGAATCCGGAGGACAATATCGCGCTCGTGCCATTTTCGATGATACAGAAGTTGCATCCCGAGTTTAAGAACGTAGTCTTGATGGCAAAAGCGGATACGACGGAAAACCTGCCACTGGTGGTGGACGAGACGCGCGAATATATGCGCCGGATGCGGAAGCTGGCTTCCGACCAGGACGACGATTTCGCAATCCTTACCACGGACACGTTTCTGGATTTGTGGAAGCAGATTTCCAGCGGAATTTTCATTGTGATGCTTGCTGTCGGATCAGTAGCGCTGCTAGTGGGTGGAATCGGCGTGATGAACATCATGCTGGTAAGCGTTACCGAGCGGACGCGCGAAATTGGCGTCCGCAAAGCGATCGGCGCGCGGCGAGCGAATATCTTGCTGCAATTTTTGTTGGAGGCCGTGACTCTCTCGGGCATAGGTGGCGTGATTGGCGTGCTTCTCGGCTCGTCAATTGTTCTTTGCATAAGGCTGGCTTTTTCCAGCTTTCCCGCGTCCGTTTCTATATTGCTCGTCCTGCTTGGAGTATCCGTCGCGAGCGTGATCGGGATTTTCTTCGGTGTGTACCCAGCCTGGAAGGCCGCGCGATTAAACCCGGTGGAAGCGCTGCGTTACGAGTAAGGCTGCAACGCTGTAACCGGTTTTGCCCGCGCGCAATATCGTTCTAATCCCAATGCTAAAATCTCTAAGTTAAACTGGCACGATGAGGTGAAGAATGGATCACGCCCAAGGATTCTTGAATCTCGTAAACGACGCCAAGCAGCGAATCAAGCAAGAAACATTTCGCGAAACAAAGAAGCGGCTGGATAACGGCGAGAAACTTATTCTGGTGGACACGCGCGAAGATGCGGAATGGGCTCGCGGACACATTCCCGGCGCAATCCATCTGGGCCGTGGCATCATCGAGCGCGATATCGAGAAGACCATCCCAGACAAAGGCACCCCGATCGTGCTCTACTGCGGCGGCGGTTTTCGTTCGGCGTTGGCCGCCGATAATCTTCAGAAAATGGGTTACCGCAACGTGATTTCAATGGACGGCGGATGGCGCGGTTGGACCGAAGCAGGCTTTCCCGTTATCAAGGATTAAAGAATTTGCGGTTGGCTCGGCCCACGCAAGGACTTGGCTGGAGTTGGGTTTATTCCGAAGGAGGAAATCGCCATGTCAACTACGCCGCGTCGCATCGTCACCGGCCACGACAAGGGTGGGAAATCGATTGTTTTATCTGATGGACACCCACCCATCGAGCTGAAGTTTCCAGAGCGTGGCGTCGCGTTCTTCGAAATCTGGAGTACAAAGGCGAGCCCAGCTCCGCTCTCAGCCGCGGAGGCCGAACCAACCGACGAGTTGCTTGAGCTCGCACCGAAATCACGTGGGACGGTGATTCGAATCCTCGATTTCTTGCCGGGCTTCTCAAAGGAGAGCTCCGGTACACAACCCTTCATTCACCGCACAGAGACCATTGATTACGGAATCGTGCTGGAGGGAGAGATATTCCTTCTTTTGGACGACTCGGAAGTGCACTTGAAGGCTGGCGACGTGGTGATTCAGCGGGGCACCGACCACGCGTGGGAGAACCGCTCTGACAGGTCCGCACGCATGGCCTTCGTCCTCGTGGACGGGGCGTTTTGCGAGGAGCTCAAAGCGTCCTTGCCCGCCGGCGCGCTTGAGAGAGTAATTCGCGGACCCTTGCGAACTGCGAGGGAATAAATTGAAAAAGAGTTGGCTGGGGCGGTTGGACTCGAACCAACACCGTCCTCATTAACAGTGAGGTGCCCTACCGATTGGACCACGCCCCAACTTGGCTACGAACTAAGTGTAGTAATTTACACGATTCTGGCGTGGAGGTGAATGCGGATTGAGACTGCGAAGTACTAAGGTGAATGGCCGAGGGAAGGAAGCCGGCCCAGCCCTCAATCCCCTAAAGGGATCCTCGGCTTTCCTTCCCTCTGACGGGCCGGTACATGGCACGATCAAAACCAAAGTTAAGATGCTGAAACCAAACGCCGTCAAAATGACGCCTTGCGTAAAAACTCCCGACTCCCAGTAAATTTTTCGGCGCGTCGCCGGGCGCAGCCGCGAAGCCACAGTTTGTTACTGTAGCGAGTTGTCCTAGAAAGAGTGCACTGTGTCGATTTGAAACAGAGCGCCTTTCCGTGAAAGCGTGGCAAATAAGCGACAGGGAGGAATTTGCACGATTGAACTCCAACGTTCGGGCGATGGAATTCATGCTCGCTTGCCTTTCGCCTGCGCGAAGCGATTTTTTTCTCGAATCACGAGAGCACTTCCGTAAGAACCGTGGCCGCTGCACCGTCGATTTTCAGCCTCTATTGCAAGCGAATCCACAGTCGCGCTGCCTTGACCTCACCGCGCGGGGGTTGCTATGTTAAAAAGCTACACTGGGATCAGTCTACCCATCGTAGAGCGAATCTCTCTGTACCGGCAATCGAGCTATGAGTCTAAGAAAAATCGTCGTCCGGGGCGCCCGGCAGCACAACCTGAAGAACATCAACTTGGAAATTCCGCGCAACACGCTCACGGTGGTCACGGGACTTTCTGGTTCGGGGAAATCCTCGCTTGCTTTTGACACGCTCTACGCGGAGGGCCAACGGCGCTACGTGGAATCTCTTTCAGCTTACGCGCGCCAGTTCCTAGACCAAATGGAGCGGCCGGAAGTGGATTCGGTTGAGGGACTCTCACCGTCGATCGCCATCGAGCAGAAAACGACGACGCGCTCGCCGCGATCGACGGTGGGGACGATCACCGAGATTTACGATTATCTTCGCGTAGTTTACAGCGCCATCGGCACGCCACATTGTCCACGATGCGGCAAGCCCATCGCGCGGCAATCGACGGAGCAAATTGTGCAGGCTGTGATGGCGCTCAAGCCCGATGACCGCATCATGGTTCTTGCGCCCGTGGTCCGCGGGCGCAAGGGTGAATACAAAAAGGAACTTGAAAAGTATGCGAAAGAGGGTTACGTCCGAGCTCGCGTGGATGGCGAGTTGGTCGGTCTCGATGAGCCGGTGCCGCTGGACCGCCGAAAAAACCACACAATTGAAATTGTGGTGGATCGGTTGCTGCTGAAGAACGGTATTGTGCAGCGGCTCGAGCAATCCATTGAAACCGCACTGAAGCTCACGGGCGGTTTGGTCACGATCGCTGTGGTGGGCGGCGAGGAGCATGTCTACTCCGAGAAACTCGCCTGCCCCGATTGCGGCATTTCCGTACCACAGCTCGAACCCCGCTCGTTTAGCTTTAATTCGCCCTACGGCGCATGCCCGGAATGCAATGGGCTGGGATCGAAATATGAATTCGATCCGGCCAAAGTGATCGTGGATTGGACCAAACCTCTTTTTGAAGGCGGCCTCGGGCCCGGTTCCGGTTCTACCCCTCTGCAACGCACTTTGCGAATCGCCGCCCTGGCCCATGGATTCGACCTCGATGCGCCCTTCGAAAAACTTCCACGCAAAGTGCAGAACCTGATCCTGCATGGAAATAATTCCGGCGCTTTAGGCAAGGGTTTGAATTTCGACGGAGTCGTGGGGTATCTGGAAAGCAGCCTCAGGGAGTCGAAATCGGATTCCTATCGCGAGTGGTTGACCGAATACATGTCACCCGCGCCCTGCGCCGCTTGTAGCGAGCAGAGGTTGCGTCCCGAAAGCCTCGCCGTGAAAATCGGAGGCCTTTCCATCGCCGATTTTACGGCTTTGGCCCTATCGGATGCGCGGGCGGCCGTGGACAAAATGCGAAACGGACTCACGCTGCGACAGCGAAAAATCGCCGGCCGGCCGTTATCGGAAATTTCGGAGCGCATCGATTTTCTGCTAAATGTAGGGCTCGGATACCTGACGCTCGCACGCTCCGCGGCAACCCTTTCTGGCGGAGAGGCGCAGCGCATTCGACTGGCAACGCAGATCGGTTCGCGCTTGCGGGGCGTGCTCTACGTGCTCGACGAGCCTTCCATCGGCCTGCACCAGCGCGATAACGGTCGCCTGCTCTCCACTCTGGAAACACTGCGGGATCTGGGAAACACCGTCCTGGTTGTCGAGCACGATGAGGAAACGATTCGCCGCGCCGATTACGTGGTCGATCTCGGCCCTGGCGCAGGCAAAGCGGGCGGCCATCTGGTAGCTTGCGGCTCACCGGAGGAAATCGCCGCCAATCCCGCCTCTCTCACCGGTCAATACCTAACGGGCCGCATGAAGATCGCTGTGCCGGTTCAGCGCCGCATTGCAAACGGTAAAACTCTCTCGATCCTCGGGGCTCATAGCCACAATCTCAAAAATATCGATGTGGCAATTCCCCTTGGGCTACTGTCGGTTGTCACGGGCGTTTCCGGTTCTGGAAAATCTACCCTGGTGAACGACATTCTCTATCGTGCCCTCGCAGCCAAGCTTTACCGCTCGATGGAAAAGCCCGGAGCGTATCGCGCGCTTGTTGGCGCCGAGCACATCGATAAAGTCGTTCAAATTGACCAAGCGCCGATCGGCCGCACTCCGCGCTCAAATCCCGCGACCTACACGGGCGTCTTCGCTCCCATCAGAGAGTTGTACGCGATGCTTCCGGAATCGCGCGAACGCGGCTACAAGCCGGGCCGGTTCAGCTTCAATGTAAAAGGTGGACGCTGCGAAGCGTGCCAAGGGGACGGGCAGCGGCGCATCGAAATGAATTTTCTCCCCGATGTTTACGTAACCTGCGAAGTCTGCCGTGGCAAGCGCTACAATGCCGAGACCCTATCCGTCCGTTATAAGGGCTGCTCGATTTCCGATTTGCTCGATTTGCCTATTGAGGACGCGCTGAAAGTGCTCGAAAACATTCCTTCAATCCAGCAAAAGCTACAAACTTTGGTTGACGTCGGCCTCGGCTACGTCCAGCTCGGCCAATCCGCCACCACTCTTTCCGGTGGCGAGGCTCAGCGCACCAAGCTGGCTCGCGAACTTTCCCGCAGGCAGACGGGTCGCACTCTCTATATTCTCGACGAACCCACCACGGGTCTGCACTTCGACGATGTGAGCAAGCTTCTCGCCGTCCTCAACCGTCTCGTCGAGCTCGGCAACACTGTCCTCATCATCGAGCACAACCTTGATGTAATTAAACAGGCCGACTGGATCATCGATCTCGGTCCCGAGGGCGGAGAAGAGGGGGGACGCATCGTCGCTCAAGGCACTCCCGAACGTGTGGCGCGCAACAAAAAATCGTACACTGGCCAAATACTGGCGCGCGCTCTAAATGGCTCGAACCCCGACGACGCAAGCCGATCCGCAAGCGTCGCGGCGCACAAGCTAAGCGCATGATACGCGAGTGGCCGCCGGCAATTCGTCTCGAACTATGAACTTCGAAGAAAACAATCCGTCCCCTCCTCAGCCCTTAGAATCTTTCGACGGCCCTTCGCCCCCGCCCGAGGCTGCGTTGCTGGAGACCGGCCAGCCGCCGCAAGAAGGCCCGCCAAGCGAACCCCACGTCCCGGTTTCGTCGGCAGCGCCGATTCCCGAAGATATCCGCGTCCCCTGGGGCTGGACCGATCTGTTGCTGTTCGTGGTGCTGGCGCTCGCGGCCACGTTTTTGTTCAGCATTCTGCTCGCGGTTGGATTTGCAGTCTTCGGCGTGCCTCTCTCGCGTCTCCAAAAGCCTGGAAGCGCCGAAGGACTCTTCGTTGTAATCAGCCAAGTAATCCTGTTCTTCGTGTTGCTGGGCTACTTATTCGTGCAAACGCGTGTGCGCTTTCATGCGCCCTTCTGGCGAACTCTCGGCTGGCGTCCGCTGGAAACACATCGCCTCCGTGGGGCCTGGCCCTACCTCGGGCTGATCGCGAGCGGGCTCTTACTCGCGCTCCTCGTTCAAGTTGGTTCGGCGATTTTTGGCACAAAAACCCAATTACCTATGGAGCAGTTGTTTCAAGATCGCCGCACGGCCCTGCTCCTTATGCTGATGGCGGTCCTGCTGGCGCCAGTGGTCGAAGAGACAATTTTCCGCGGCTATCTTTACCCGCTGATCGCGCGGAGCTTCGGAATAGCGTACGGGAGTCGTCGCCACGGGAATACTTTTCGGTCTGCTGCACGCGCCTCAGCTTTGGGGTGGCTGGGTGCAAATCGCATTGCTCATCCTCGTGGGCATCGTTTTCACGTATGTGCGCGCCGTCACGCGCACGGTGCTCGGCAGCTATCTGCTCCACGTAAGTTACAATTCTTTTATTTCCGTCGCGTTTCTTGTAGGGACTCACGGGCTGCGCTTTCTCAATCCCGGTCCCTGAGCCACGCTATTTTCGCGGCACACGCATCTCGAATCGGAGCCAATTCATTGCACACGGTCCAACCCATCGAGTGGACATCAAAAGGCGTGGTCATGCTCGATCAGCGGCAATTGCCGGGCGAGGTCGTCTATCACACCTACACCGATTACCGCGACGTCGCCAAGGCCATTAAAGATATGGTCATTCGCGGAGCGCCCGCAATTGGTGTCGCCGCCGCGATGGGCGTGGCGCTTGGCGTTCAGCGCTCCGAAGCAAACACTCTCGCCGAGATGCGCTCGGAATTCGCCACGATTTGCGACACGATTTCGCACACTCGTCCCACCGCCGTCGATCTGTTCTGGGCCGTCGAGCGATTCAAGCGCCGCTTCGATGAACTCGCCGCCGGTGCCGCAAGTGATGAGGCGAAAGGTCTCGCTCGAATCCGCACAGCGCTCGTTGAAGAGGCCAGAATCCTCCACCAGGAACGCCGTGAAGCCGACGAGCGCATCGGCCGCTTCGGCGCGGAGCTCATGCCCAAGAGCGGCCGCGTGATGACTCAGTGCAACGCCGGCGCTCTCGCCACCGGCGGAATCGGCACAGCGCTGGGCGTGATTCGAATGGCTGTCGAGGGCGGTTATCGGATCGAAGTGCTGGTTCCTGAAACGCGGCCGTATTTGCAGGGCTCGCGGCTCACGGCCTGGGAATTGCACCACGACCACATCCCCCTCACGCTCATCACGGACAACATGGTCGGCCACTTCCTGAAAACCGGCGGCGTGGGAGCCGTGGTCGTAGGCGCCGACCGGATCGCGCGCAATGGCGACACCGCCAACAAAATTGGCACCTATGGCATCGCTGTGCTCGCGAAAGAAAATAAAGTTCCGTTCTACGTAGCTGCGCCGATTTCGACGCTCGATCTTTCGCTTGCCTCAGGAGATCAAATTCCCATCGAGGAACGTTCCGAGGAAGAAGTCACGCACCTTGCCGGCCGCCGCATTTCTCCCGATGTCCGCGCCGCGCATCCTGCCTTCGATGTCACTCCCGCGCGTTATATCGCTGCGATTATCACCGAACGCGGCATCGCCCGCCCGCCATTCGAAGATTCACTCGCAAAATTGTAAGGATTGTAAGAGCGGATCACTTCATGTCGCGCCAATTCGGCCCCGCTTTGCTTTCCACCAGCAGAGGGACGCGCAATTTATAAACGCCTTCCATCACTTCCTTCACCAGGCTCCTTAGCCGCGGGATTTCCCCTTCGGGAGCTTCGAAGAGTAGTTCGTCGTGCACCTGCAGAATCATGCGCGCCTCGAACTCTCCGGCCAAACGGCGATCGAGCTCGATCATGGCCAGCTTGATCAGGTCGGCCGCCGCGCCTTGCATCGGCGTATTCATCGCCGTGCGCTCGGCGAAGTTGCGCAAGTTCGGCTGCGGCGAATTGATTTCGGGAATCGGGCGGATGCGCCCGAAAAGCGTTCTGGTGAATCCGGTCTTGCGGACTTCCGCGATCTGTGCGTCGAGATATTTTTTCACGCCGCTGTAGGTTTCAAAATACGCGTTGATCCATTTCGCGGCTTCTTTGGTGTCGATTCCCAGTTCTTGCGCCAAGCCAAACGGCGAAAGCCCGTAAATCACTCCGAAATTGATCACTTTGGCCACCCGGCGGTGCTCGCGCGTTTGCGCCAAGGGCGGGACGCCAAAAACTTCCTGCGCCGTGCGCGAATGAATGTCCTCGCCGCGCCGGAAAGCGTCCATCAGAATCGGAGTCCCCGGAAAGATGCGCCAGAATGCGCAGCTCGATTTGCGAATAGTCGGCGGAAAGCAGCAGGTGGCCCGGCGACGCGATGAATGCCGCGCGTATCTCGCGCCCAAGTTCCGTGCGTACCGGAATGTTCTGCAAATTTGGATTGGACGAGCTGAGCCGCCCCGTGGCCGTCCCTGTCTGGCTGAAGCGAGTGTGCAGGCGGCCCGTCTCGGCATTGATCAACCGGGGCAACGCGTCTGCATACGTCGATTTCAGCTTGGCAAGCTCGCGGTATTCGAGAACTTTTCTGGGCAGCTCGTGTAGTCAGCGCCAGTTCCTCCAGCACCTCCGCCGCCGTCGATCGCGACTTGGCGCGGCTCCGGCGCGGGCGGCTGAAGATTCAATCTATCGAAGAGGACTTCGGCAAGTTGCTGCGGCGAGTTGATCTTGAACTCGAAACCCGCCAGCTCGTAAATGGACTTTTCCAGCCGCGCGATTTCTTCCTCGGCTTTCGCGGAAATAATCTCCAATTCTTTCCGGTCCACGCGTACGCCGGCGGCTTCCATGCGCGCCAGCACCGGCGCGAGCGGCAAATCGATTTTCTCGTAGACGTCCACGAGGCTTTGCTTTTCCACTTCCGCGCGAAGCACCGGCGCAAGCCGCAGCAGAAAATCCGCGTGCTCGCCGGGCGCGCCCGAAAGCGTTCGATTCAAGTGGCGCAGCACCACCTCCGCGAAAGCGTGATTCGCCGTCGTGGGGCGAAGAAGATAGGAATAGAGCATCGTGGCGTGGCGGATTCCGGCAATTGGCTGGCCCCGTTCGCCGAGCCGCCAGAGGCCAGCAGATGGAAAAGTTTCGGGTCGTGGACTACTTTGGAGCGATTCGCATCGCTTCAGCCAGTCATGCATCGCGCCGAGCATCTTGTTTCCGGCGTCGTTGATGGCCGTGCGCGCCGCATCGGCTTTGATGGACATCTCGACGCCCGTAACCCGCGTACCGAAGCCTTCTTCATCCGGGTCCTCGGAATCCAGCGCCAGCCAAACCGCTGCATCGCCGGCCGGCGGAGCGGCGGTCGCAAATTCCCGGAGCGCCGCGGGAGATTCCAGCGCGGCATAGTCCGTCACGCGGGATCTCGACCGGCGGAGCTACTTCCTTCAGCAGCGATGTAAACCCAGCTCGGCGTAAAGCGCCCGCAGCGCCAGTGGCGTCCGGCTCCTGCAGCCGCAAGGCCTCCAGCGAAAGCGGTACCGGAGCGTCGGTCGGGATCTTCGCCAATTGCTTGCTCAGGCGCACGAATTCGCCGCATTTTTCCAGCGCCTCGCGATAGCTCGCCCTCTTCACTTCCGCGGCGCGCGCCACGGCTTCCTCGGCGCTGCCGAACTGCTGGATCAACTGGCGCGCGCCCACTTCCCCGATTCCCGCTTTTCGGCGTTCACCCGGAGCGGGCTTGTCGTTGGGATCGCGCGCGCCGGGAATGTTGTCAATCGAATCGCCCATCAGCGCCATCACGTCCGCCACTTTTTCCGGCGGAACGCCCATGATCTCTTCTACTTTTTTCTCGTCTACGATCAGGTCGTTCTTCGCGGGATTGAGCAGCCGCACGCGCCCGTGCACCAGTTGCATCAGGTCTTTGTCGCTGGTGATGATGTAAACGTCGAGGTCTTCCTTCTCCGCCTGCAACGCGAGCGCGCCGATCACGTCGTCTGCTTCATATCCCGGGTATTCGAGGATGGGCAGGCGCATCGCCTCGCAGTAACGCCGCACAAACGGAATCTGGATCGAAAGATCGTCCGGCATCGGCGGCCGTTGCGCCTTGTAGGCGGCAAAAATCTCGTCGCGAAATGTGGGAGCGGAAACGTCGAAAACAACCGCCACGAAATCCGGGCGCAGCGCCGGATTATTTATCAAGCGCCGCATCATGGTCGCGAACAGATAAGGCACCTTCGTGGGAATGCCGGAGGAGGTCTGCAGCCGGTCCATCGGCGCAAAAAACGCGCGAAAGATGTATCCCATCGCGTCCACCAGGAACAGCCGTTTTGGACTTTTAGCGGGCATGCAAGATTATTTTTCGGCCGGGACCGTCCGGTGGAATTTGCCTTTTGGAACGGAAGCGGATCGCTGAAGTCCAGTATATCAAAACCGAAAGCATCAGCCTTGCCGCGCGTTCAGGCCCGCCGGTAGAGCGCTCGGAATCGCCGCACCCACGGCGGCTCGGGTTCGGCGTAATCTTCGAAGGATTCTTCTTTCAATCCCGCGCGCAGAAAACCATCGAGTTCATCGCGCGTCAAGCGGCCATGGCGGTCCTTGCCCCTCTGGCTCGTCGTCCGCGCGGCCTCGCGCGATCACCAGCAGCAGCCCGCCGGGCGCTACGAATCGCGAAATCGCCTCGATTGCCTTTGGGCGCATCTCCGCCGGAAATGACTGCACGGTGTAAATCTCCAGCACGAAATCGAAGCTCTGCAGCCAGTTCGCGGGCGGATCGAACATGTCGGCAACCACGTACTCGACCTGCGACTGTGGAAAGCGCTTCTTCGCAGACTCGATGGCCGTCTTCGAAACGTCAAATCCGGTTGTCTTGAATCCCCAGGCGGCAAGTTGCTCAGCGTCGTCGCCGAACCCGCTGCCGATCACCAGTGCCCGCTTGCCCGCCGTCTCGCATGGATGCGTCTTCCAGAAATCAAGCAATCGAGGATTGGGTTCCAAGTCGGCCCAGGGAATCGCCGCGTCTCCCCGCTCGGCTTCCTGATAGAGCTTTTCAAACCATCCGACCGGGTCACCCTTCTGGATGGACTCGGCAGCCAGTTCACGCGCTCTTTTTCGATCGGGCATGCCTGGCATTGTACCCAAAGTACATCGCCCCAAGGCCGCCCATACGATTAGCGCCTTGCTAAAGCGAACTTTAACAACGATTTTTTTATTAAAGTATTGCCTTCGATATCTTTAATAGGAAAGACTCGGCCGCAAAAAGCAACAGCCCCGGCCGAAGCCGGGGCTGTTGGTAAAACCCGCCAGGTTGAAAAGTCGGATTAGTCGCCGGCCACGGTTGCAGGTTCGGACTGTCGCGGTCTGCGCCGCACCGTTGCCGTTCGCGGGCTCGGTTTGCGCTCGCTTCACGGTCGTGCCCGGAACAGCCGTCAGAATTTCGTCCATCGATGCCGATCTGCATCAGCGGCTCGGACTTCTTCTTCAGCACGAGCTCTTCGTAAATCTTGCGCACCTTGGCCGCTTCCTCAAACGCCTTCTTGCGGCGGATGCGATCTTCTTCGGCTGCGGTCAGCGGAATATCGTGCTCGAGATGGCGCACGCGCGCGGCATCGTCCGCATCGATCTTCAGCGAGTGCTCGTAATCGTTGAGGGCGACCTTCTTGTTCTTCGCGTAGATCTCATGCTTCCCGTGATTCTTGTACCATTCCGCGACGGTCGCATTCTTGTGCATGTTCTCGATGATCTGCCGCCAGCCCACGCCCGTGTTGTACGCGCAGAACGAAATTTCGCCCTTCTGCGTGGCATACGGGATGATGCACATTTCCGTGCGGCGGAAATCGTAGTTGAAGAGATCCTGGAACCACATTCCGGCGATGAAAAGGAAGTTCCACGGATCCTCGCGGCGCCGCTTCATGGCGTCTTCGATGGTGCGAGTGGGATTCGTCTTGCCGTACTTCTTGTCCGCATCCTTCGAAAGCGCCCAGGTCTTGTCGAACTTCATCCACAGGTCCTTGAGCCGCAAGCTCGGCGGCGCCTGGAAGGGCTTGTAATTCTTCAGCAGCGCCATGGCCATCATGAAGTTCGAGAAGCCTCTTGCCGCGAGCCGCGTCGGTAATCGCGGTCACGTCCTTGGTCAGCGAAGGAGCATCGAGGAATCGCGGAACCGGCGCCCATTCCTTGGTTTCCTTGTTGATCATCAGCGCGGTGCCTACGCCGCAGTTCGGGTGGCATCCGCAGGAAAGCGAGCCCCACTGCGAATCCGGCCCGTGCGAAAGATCGGAGAATCCGGCGAACGTCGCGATGTAGGAAATCGGGAACCAGTCGCGCGTCGGTTCCACTTTGCCCACCTGCGTGCTGACGTCCTGCGCCAAATGCGAAAGCGTGTAGCGCTGGCGGATGCGGCGTTCCGGCGTGATGTCTTCGTCGCGCCCGGTGAACGAAACCGGCTGGAACGAAACGAACGAAATCTTCTTCGGGTTTTCCATCGCGAACTTCACGATCGGGCCCACCTGATCGTTGTTCACGTTGTTGACGATCGTGGTGACCAGCACGATCTCGACGCCCGCCTCGTGCAGGTTCTCGATCGCGCGCAGTTTCACGTCAAACAAGTTGCCCACTTGCCGGTGGCTGTTCGCGTCGTTGCCGATGCCGTCGAATTGCAGATAGGCGTAGCGCAGGCCCGCTTCAAAAGCCTTCTGCGCGAATTCCTTGCTCTTCGCAAACTCGATTCCGTTCGTTGCCGCCTGCACGCTGTTATATCCAACTTTGCGCGCGTAGCGCACGGCGTCCAAGAAATAGGGAGACATCGTCGGCTCGCCGCCGGAGAACTGCACGGACATCTGCCGCCGCGGCTTGATCTTCGTGGCGTTGTCCAGGATTTCCTGAATTTCTTCCCAGCTCAGTTCGTGGACGTAGCCCACCTGGTTCGCGTCCATGAAGCAGGGATCGCACATCATGTTGCAGCGGTTCGTCAGGTCCACGGTGAGCACCGAGCCGCGGCCGTGCCGCACCGTGCTCGATCCGTGGTTGTGAAGTTTTTCGTCGTTGTGCGCCGGAATGTCGCGGCCCGGGAAATTTCCTTCAATCCATTCGAGGAACTTCGCGTCGATGGCCATCAGGTCTTCGTACTTTCCGTGAATCGCGCACTCTTTCACCATCCAGACTTGGCCATCGCGCTCGATAATCTGCGCTTTGATTTCGCCGACTTTTTCGTGCACCAGGTCGGTCCAGTCCTTCTTGCCGTCGATGATCGCTTCGCGCGCTTCCTTCACGCATGCAGGGCAGAGCGAATCCGTTGTCCGCGGCCAGCCGAGCGTCGGCTTCGATTTTTCCCACGACTTCAGCAGCGGTTTGTCCGACCACTTCGGCGTGAACGAAGGGTTCGGGTTGTGCTTGTTGAAAAATTGAATCGTGTCAAAGGTCAGCTGCCGCCGTTTTGCAGAGCGTCCAGTCAAATGATTTCCAAAGTTGATTGCCTAGTGTCTTCGGCATAGTTCTCTCCACCTTCCTTCGCGGTAAAGCCGTTAAAAAGACTTAAGAAATTGCTGATCCCCTGCCCCGGGGGTAGGCAGCCATTGGGGGTCGCGGATACGCGGCAGACACCCGTAAATGGTTACCGTACCAGTAGTTTGAGGCTAGCTTCGCCCCCCGTCTAGGCCGGTGCATCCAAAGGGGTAAATGGGAGGTCGAACGGCGGCCACAGGGGCTTAACGGATGCCCAAGTACTAGGGGGCTGGCGGCGCGAAGACGGTACTTTTTTGCGAAAAAGGCGAAATATCTTGCTAGATGAATTTTAACCACCAACTTTAACGCTAAAAAGCGAAGCAAGTTATTGAAAACAAAGAAGAGGGGACGGTACGAAGAGCCACGCCTTGCTACATTACTGCCCTATTTTATCTTTCTATCTAGAAACAACTTTCGACCCACAAACCGCGCCGAAAGGGTCACTCCAGGTTCAAAGGAGTACGAAGGACGCCGATCGCGAAGTGTGCCAGCAGCGGCGCTTCGTCGTCGAGCTGAATCCAGCGGATCACGCAGTGGTCTTTCATGTATTGGGAGACTTTGGCCTCGGTGATCCCCAGGTACTCTCCCAGCTTTTCCTTGAGGCCGCCTTCGGAGTAGCCGCTGCGCCCTGCGCGCGGGTTCTTGCCGCCGCCGCGCCCCGTGCGCGCGAGGTTTCCGCAGGCGATGCGAAGCGTCTGGCAGGATTCCACATAGTACGAAGTAATCTGGTCCGAGTCCGACAACAAAAGTACGCCGGGGCTTGCGGGAGCATCGTCGGATTCGTCCAGCCGGTGCGCGGGGCTGGTGACCAGCCGTCGCAACATGGATTCGAGCTGCGCCATCCTGGAAGCCAGAGCCGGATCGCCCGCGCGGCTTTGCGCGGAGCGTTCAGAAGCCAGCCGCGGAGCCGGCGCTTCGATTTCGGCTGCGGGCCTCACAGACGCCAATGGCGGCGCAGGAACGCGGTCTGGCCGCCCCATCACAACGGATGGCGCCGACGGCTCGGGGACGGCCGCGAGCGATGCCGGCGTCGCGGCGAAGGCTTGGGCGGGAAGCCTCGATTGAGTCAATCCGTCTTTTCGCCGGCGGCCGCGGCCACCGCGGCGCCCACGGCGTCTTTTTTTCCGCGTTGGATCGGTAACTGCGCCGTTCGCGCTCACATCCTTAGGAGATGCAAAGGCAGCGTCTTCGGCAGGCGATAGAATTTCCCCCGATTCGTTTGCGTAAACCGCTGCGGGGGTAGTTTCTTGAAGATCTTGCGGCGAAGTATCGACGGATTCCGAAGCTGCTATCGGCGTGGTCCGGTCTCTTGATTTCTTCGTGGGGAGGCGGAAGTTCCAGGCCCAGCCGCGTCAGTGCTTCTTCGGCTTTTTTCTTCCAGTCGGCACGGCGAAAACGCTGCGCTGCAATGGTGTACCAGTTGCCGGCTTCGCTTGTGTGTTCCGCTTTTTCTTCGAGGGCGCCTAGTTCCCAGGCGACCATCGCGTCACGCGTGCGATCAAAAAGCTCGGAAAGTTTCGCGGGTGCGTCGGCGCTGTTTTTGGCCTTGCGTATCCGGGCCTGGATTTGTCGCCAGTCAGCCATGTGGGGGTATTGTAGCAGTCACCGATGGTTAGTCCAATCGAGTCTGCACGGGTCGCGGGCGGGCAATTATGAGTTCCTCGCCCGTGCTATATTTTCTCTTATCTCTGAGGGCCTGCGCCGGTGGGGAGAAGCGATGAAAATGGAACGCTTGGTTTGCATGGTCGCGCTGCTGCTTCTGGGGCATGCGGCGGCCGCGCAGTCTGGATTTGAGCCGCTGAATCGGTGGAAGGCGGACATGCTTGCGGGCAACCAGGCGGCGCTCGCGTCGCTGTACTCGCAAGTTCCGCCCAGCCAGGTGCAGACGCCGGAAGGCAAGGTGCAGGATGCGGCTGAGGAGCCTCGCTTCTGGTCTGCGTTGGCGGCTAAGGGTCCGACTGACGTCAACGTGAAAGTGCTCGACGTGGAGCGTCCGCAACCAGGGCAAGTAAATGTGATTTTTCGGGTAGAGATGATGCTGCAGACGAATTCAGGCGAAAAGCCATTCGTGGTTGAGGGCGCGCAGGTTTGGATTCAACAGGGTGGCGATTGGCGGATTGCGGCGACGCAAAGGGGCGATCTTCAGGCGAATCCGCCGCGCCAGCTGCCCGAGCCAGCCAAGCCGAACGTGGATCTGTATCCTTCGCCGGAGAAGGCTCAATCTGAAATCAATGCCGCTCTGGCCGCCGCCGCGAAAGACCACAAGCGCGTGATCCTGGTGTTCGGGGCGAACTGGTGCTACGACTGCCACGTGCTGGATGCTGCGTTTCATTCGCCCAACATCGCACCCCTGGTCAACAAGAATTATCACGTGGTCCACGTCAGCGTGGGTGACGAAGGGAACAAGAATCTTGACTTGGCCGAAAAATATGGCGTTCCGCTGAAGAAGTCTGTGCGTGTTCCAAGCCTTGCCGTGCTCGATCCCGACGGCAAGGTGGTTTACAGCCAGAAACAGGGCGAGTTCGACGACAGCACCCGCATCGGACGAGTTGACGTGGTTTCCTTCCTCAAGAAATGGGCGCCGAGCCGCGCCAGCTAGGGCCAGCGTAGTATTTGGGCGATGAGTTCTTCCGACAAAATCGTCCCAGGGACTCCGGCCGATTCGACCGTTTCCAGGCTCGCATTAGGAGTGCGTCGGGCGCGCGACGCGGGGAGCGACCCGGGAGACGTCCGCAACTGCCCGCCAACCACCGTAAGCCGGCTTACCCGGATCTGAAGGAGGACTTTACTCGTCCGGTAACCCCATTGACCAAGGTTCCGAGAGGTCAGATGCACTCGATTCGGTAGTTATAGAGATCATCGTCACAAGTCCCTGGCTGAGATGATGTTGTTGCGAATCGCATAGTGAATGAGTTCGGCAAGCGAATGCACGCCGAGCTTGAGCATGATTCGAGCGCGGTGCGTCTCCGCCGTTCGGACAGTGATTCCCAGGATTCCAGCGATTTCCTTGTTAGCCTTGCCCTCAGCGAGGAGCCGGACGACTTCAAGCTCGCGGGTGGTCAAGCCGCTTAGGGGTCGCTCCTGCTGGCTAGGATGGCTTTCCGCCCTCAAGGTCGCGAAGAGTGTGAAACCCATTGTCGCCACGGCAACAGCCGCGATGCCAGCCAAGCCCAACCGCGAGACCGGGACTGCATACCAGGTTTTTCCAATGAAGTTGGAGGCCTCAAAGGTAACCGCAGCCATAGCTACGTAGTGCACCGACGCGATAGCGGACCCCATCATGACCGCTGCCGTTGCCATTACGAAGAAAGTCCGCTTGGGTTCGTGCTGAAAGTCAAAGGCGAATGCAAGCGCCGCCAACGAAGCGATCACTGCTATCACGAGCGATAGTCCCACAAAGAGGGGATTGTAGTGGCATGTCGCATGAAGCCGCATGGCCTCCATGCCTATGTAGTGCATCGCTGCGATTGCCGCACCCATCACTAAGCTGGCAGTGATCGCTTCGCGTCGGCCGAATTTTCCCCGGCTCACTGCGTCCAGGGCGACAGCCGAGGCAAGTATCGCAGCCAGCAGAGACAACAGAACAGTGGGAACGTCGTAGCGAACTGGAATGGGCAGCGCGAACGCAACCATTCCCACAAAATGCATTGACCAAATACCGATACCCATTGAGCTCGCCCCGGCGGTTAACCAAGTGCGGCGAGCCCGTCCGCTAGCCGCCGTCATGCGCCCGGCGAGGCCAAAAGACACGTAGGACGCCAAAATCGCGAGTAAAACGGAAAGCGCGACCAGACGATAGTCATAAAGACCTAAGAGGGTTGTGCCAGCTTGGTCCAAGGTGCTCCTTCTGATCTTGGGCTGAAAAACCCATCGGTCGGCAAACCGCAGCTGCTAGCTCAGGCCCTGGGGACGTTAGTCCTTCAGTTACTGCCAAAACCATATATACCGGGATTTACGTACAGCGCAAGTTCGTAATGTGTCGAAATTCGAGCTAAGAGAGACCGTCCTCGTTGACGAACTGCGATGGCCACGAGAATTGCAACGTGAATCGTGGTACGTGTTTTACGGAATTGCGCTCACATTAGGGCCTAAGCAAAAAAGAGAGACTTGGAGGACAGCCAATGGGCAACGACGCGACTCCTCTCTGCTTGGCGTTACCGGGCCAGGCTCCCTTTGACGGACTGATAGGCGAATCCACACCGATGCGCCGTTTGCGTGAGTTGATTGCAAAGACGGGGCAGAGCACTGCTCCTGTTCTGATACTGGGAGAGACCGGCACGGGAAAGGAACTGGCAGCACGCTCCATTCACTTCGCGGGTTTACGCCGTGAGAAGGTGTTTGTTCCTGTCGATTGTTCGGCACTGACTACCACCTTGGTTGAGTCCGAGCTGTTCGGGCATGTCAAAGGTGCCTTCACGGGTGCCGATCATTCGAAGCAAGGTCTTCTCCAAAGCGCCAACGCCGGAACGGTGTTTTTCGACGAAATCGGCGAACTACCGATGCCGCTGCAGGCTAAATTCTTACGGGCTCTACAAGAAAAAGAGATAAGGCCGATAGGGTCTGTCGATAGAATCCCAATTGATGTACGGGTTATCGCGGCTACAAACATAGACCTCGATGCGGCAATCCGGGCCGGTAAGTTTCGTCAGGACCTATATTTCCGATTGAACGTCATACAGATTGAACTGCCGCCACTGCGTGCACGTAAAGTGGATATCCCCTTGTTGGTTGATTACTTCCTTTACAAATTCTCCGACCCAAAGCAGCCGGTCTGTGCCATTGCGGATGAAGCACTGGAGCGATTGCTAGCCTACGACTGGCCAGGCAATGTTCGCGAGTTAGAGAACGCTATCGAGTGCGCTGTGGCACTAAGCTCTGACAGCATACTGACTGCAGACGACTTGGCTTCGGTCCCCTATCGTACGTGGACCCCGAATGCTCCTGATGGCAACGCGATCGTGCCCCTGGAGGAAATTGCACGTCGCGCCATTCTGCACGCCGTGCAGGAAACCGGGGGAGATAAGTGCGCCGCCGCTAGCGTCTTAGGCATTGGTAAGACGACTCTATACCGCAAGCTCAAAGAGTATGCCCGCCATCCTATGGCACCGACCGCCCGCAGGTGGCATGAGCAATAGCGAAAATTAGGCGGGCTTTAGGGTCCACACGCGAATGGCTTTGACCGGGATGGTGGGGCACACAACTTCGCAGGCTCCGCAGCCGATGCATTTATCGTTGACGATGGGGTTGGCGTTGTACTGTTTTTCGTCCCATGTGATTTTGACGGCATCATAGGGGCAGGCGAGCTCACACGCGTCGCATTCCTTCTTGCCGAGGGACGTAAGGCAGACGTTCGTATCGACGAGCGCCTCTCCGATGACGTATTTGTTTTTCTGCTCGAGAGGAAGCGCGGTCAACGCGCCGGTGGGGCAAACCTGAGTGCAGTCATTGCACGTTTCCAGGCAATACTTGTAGTCCCTGTCGAATTTGATGACGGGCGCTGCGAAGCCCGCCAAGCCCGCCTCGTGGCCTGTATCCGGGTGAATGATTTTCGTCGGGCAGGCGTGGACGCAGTTGTTGCAACGGATGCACAGGCCGGCAAAGCGATCCTCGGGAACGGCACCGGGAGGACGCAGCAGGGTGTCACTTTTGCGGTACCGCGCCGCTCCGAGATGGCGCGCCCCAAGGGCGAGCAACGCCCCAGCGCCGCCGGCGAAAAACACACGCCGAGCAGTGTTGAACCTTTGCGAGGATGCACCCGCCTTCAGGTGGGTCCAGAGCGCTTTTCGCATCGCAAACAGCATGTCCTGGAGTCCGCTGAGTGGGCAGATGCGGACGCACCAGAGCATGCCAAAAATAAAGGTGCCTCCCACCAAAACACCCAGGCCCAGGCAGACCAGAATCACGGAGAACGGGTTGGTCGCCTTGTTCAATGCAAAGGGGCTGCTGAAAATGCACAGAGGATCCATCCACAGCAGCACGGGATACCCGACCACGGAACCAACCAACGTCAGGATCGCGACGTATCTTCCGATGGGCGGGCACTTGCTCCAAAAGCTCGCCTTGCGCAAGCCCAGGTGGTTGGTATTTTCGAGCAGGAAACCGGTGGGGCAAAGATACAGGCAGAACCAGCGCTTCTTGAAGGAACTGGCGACGGCTACGACGAGTGCGAGAATCGCTCCGACACCGATGGACCGCGCGGCGATACTCGAGGAGATAGCAACGAAGGGGCTGATTTGTTGAAAAAATCTCGGCGCCATCACCCAGGGGACCAACGGCCAAACCAGGACGATCGCGCCGACAAAGCAAGTCAGCTGAATTACCCGACGCGGCACGCGCCGAAGAAACGTCATCCCAAATACGCCCCCTGTTGATGCAGCAAGTCTTGCAGCTTCGCTACGTTTATGTGGCGAGGCTTACACTTATTTTGGATGCACAAGGCGGCAGCCAAGCCTGCAGCCTGTCCGGTAACCCAGCAAACCGGAATGAGCCGGGTTATATCGGCAACTTCGAATTCGGCCGATATACATCGTCCGGCGGCCAGCACATTTTCGACCTTCGCGGGAACGAGGGAGCCGTAAGGAATCTGGAATTCGGGCGCGTTCGCATAGGCACCGGAATAGCCGATGACATCTTGAAACTTGGCGCCGCTGTGGATTTCCTGAGATGTGAGTTTCTTGACGCCGTCGAGGAGCCTGCTGAGCCGCACACCCAACTGAGGGGCTGTTTCGGTCAAGTAGACTTCCTCGTTTCCCGGCTTTTGCCGGAGCTTCTCGACGTTGTTCCAAGTCCCTTGGCGATGCTTGAGTTCGAGAGAGGTGAGGTCCGCGATATCCAGGGCGTCGCCGACAGGGCCTCGCATGTTGAGCCAGTTCACATGTGGCGCGGGGGTTGAATTCCCAGCGTGACCGTTGAAATCGTTCACCCTACCCTTGGAGGGGCGGCCCGACGAGGGCTTGCCTACCGCGGGGTGCTCCGGATCTTCCGAGCCCCGGCTCGGGGCCATATCGACCTCATTGATGTTCCCGATTCGGCTGATCAGGCCGATGTTGGTTTTGACTTTCTCAAAAGCCGCGCCTGCGGCCGCGTAAATATCACCGTCTCCCGAACAATCGATCACGATGTCGGCAAGGATTGCCTGGCGCCCCGACTTGCTTTCGAAAACGGCGCCGCGCACGGCTCCTTTGGAATCCACGATGGCGTCGACGCCCCAGCAATCGAGATAGGCGGTGATCCCTGAATCGAGCACCATATCCGCCAACAAATATTTGAAGGCCTCCGCGTCGATTGTCGGATAAATAGGCGCTTTGTTGCGATCGATGATTCCGTATTTGAGCACGTCCAATTTCTTCATCAGCTCTTCGCCGAGGCCGAAGATCACTTGCTCGTTTTTGCGATTGTAAAGAGGAAATATTCCCAGGACGAGGCCGCCGGTGGCGAGCCCTCCCAGATAGCCGTATCTTTCCACCAAGGTGACATCGACGCCCATCCGCTTGGCACAAAACGCGGCCGCCGTCCCCGCCGGACCGCCGCCGACAACCAGGACGCTGGTTTGGTGCAAAACCGGCACTTCCCTTCGCGGTTGCACGACGCTCTTGCCAGAGAGCGTCGCGGGAACCCTGTGCTCGGTTTCACTAGGCGAGTGAGTCACCGCCTGTCCGCCGACTTCATTGGCTAGCGTCGAGGAAACCGGTATCAGCGATCCGGCCGCAAACAATCCGCCTGCGGCCATCGAACGACGCATTAATTCTCTTCGTGTCAGGTCTTTTGGCATGGGTCCCACTCCTCGGAAACTACAGCCGATCCGAACCCGATTTTCGGGTTCTTGGCCTATTCGCCGCAATACTATCGCAAACGCGAACGGGCAGCCAGCTTCTGATTAGCCGGGTTGTTATGGCTCCGCGTGACGGTTGAAAACTATCAGTTTCAGAGATAGCATCAGGCCGCGCAATCCCAATTTGAGAGGTGATGGCGCGTCGCATTCGCGCGATCGCAAGAAGATGGACCCGATGGGGAGGGATGCATGCCGGGAACGCCATATCCGAAAGAGCAGATGCATCGCATCGTTTACACGAAGCTTTCGGAACAACAGATTGCAGACAAGCTGAGCGCAGTGAGCGGGCCGACGAGCGCTTCGCCGCTCGAGGACGTGTTCGCGGGCAAATCGATCCGGATTGTGACGGATAAAGGACCGGCGCTGGCCTATACGTTCAAAGGAACCAAACGCCTCTCGGTGGCGGAGAACGGTGGCGGCGCGGTGGAGACGGGATATGGCGCACTCACTCAGGGCAGCGTTGTCTTCTTCTCGCACATGATCCCAAGCACGCAGCGCGGCTATGCGGTGGCGATCGACCAAGACACGAATCTGGCGACGGTATTCGAGCTGTGGTTCAGCGGTTATGAGGATAAGCGCGAAGTGCAGCGCGAGATTTATTACGGCTACGTGGAGCAGCCGGGCCAAGAGGCGCCGAAAAATCGCCATGTGGCGACGAACCGCGTGGAAGGCAAGGGCTTCTATTGGAAGCAGGACAATGGAGCGGAGACGCTGGAGTTCTATCCCTCAGCGGCGTACTCGCACTTTGTGGAGCTATCGCGGCTGGGCGGCGAACTAGGATTCTGCGGGCCTTCCGACTACATCAAGATCGATGAGAACCGGTATATCTACACGCGCACTGAATGCGAATTCTCCGGCACTTTCACGGCGTACGTGATGGACCTGAACCGGATTGAGCAGGTTGGCGTGCGGCTCGGGTTCAATGCCAATGACGCGCTGGAATACTATGTGTTCCGCGGCAAAGGCGAGTGGCTGGGGCAGCTCGCGCAGTTCGAAAAATTCGGCGACGAGAGCGGTAATCCGGTTCCAGCGGCTGCGCCCGGGCAAACTCCGGCGAAAGGCGCACGGCGCGTCTATCGGCCGTTCAAAACGATGGCGAAAATGACGCCGGCGCAAGTGGATGCCGTCTGCGCGAAACATACGAGCGCCTTCGCGCCGCGCGCCATCGCACCCGGCCCCAACGCGCCCGCCGCGTCGATGGCCGGTAATCTTGGACCGAACACACATTGGTTAGCCGGAAAGAGCTTCACGCTTCGCTACGACCACGCGCCTGCGATGGAATACCGCTTCGACGATGCCGAAACACTCAACTGGCGCAAGGAAGGCGGGAGCAACTGGACCAAGGCGCCTTATCGCGCCTTTGAGTCGTCGCCGGGCGTGATCTTGTTTGGGCACTTGCTGGAAGGCGAGCCGAATCACGACGGGCATTCGATCGTCGCGGATTTCGATCAGGGCCTCGTGACCTGTTTCAACGGCTTTCTGAACACTCCGTATTTCGCGAATGAAGCGGGGGTGAAAATTCACTTCGGCGTGGTCGAGATGGAAGGCTTGATTCCGCCTAAGTATCGCCGCCACGTGCTGACGGATGAGATGGTTGGCCGCGCAGTGAGCCAGAACTACGCGCCGGGACTGACGTCCATGCATCTGTATTCCACGCCGCATTCGCTCTCGTGGATCATCTTCACTGGTACCGATGCCGGAGGCTTGGAGTGGAGCGGGCCCGCGTCCTACGTGAAGATCCGCAACGGCTTGTATTTCATGTACTGGCTGGAGGAGGCGTGCAACGGCACGCTCGGGACGATTCTGGTGAACCTGCACACGATGCGCGACGTGGGGATCGGCTATAACTGCGGCGAAAACGGCCTGAACATGAGCGCGATGGGCGCGCATGAGCGGCTCGCCGGTCAGTTCGACGTGAGGCGCTTTTATCAGGTGAAGTCAAACGGAGGCGCGGTATGACGAAGGAGACCGATTCCACTTCCGAGCGGTCCACGCGCAGGTCGTTTCTGAAGCGCGGAGCGCTGCTGGCTGCGCCGCTGGCCGTCGCGGCACCCGCGGCGGTGATCGCGGACGACGGGCTGAAGGCGCGACTCGCGCGGTTGGAAGACGAGGTCGCGATCCGCAAACTGCACCACGCTTGGCTGCGACACGTTAACGCCGGAGCGGGCGACGCCGCCACGGCGCTGCTCGCTGATTCCGAGGGCACTGCGCTCGACCAGACTGTGCGCAGCATTGCGGCGGATCACGCTGGAGAACCGGACGTGATCGAGGTCACTGCAAACGGCACTCGCGCTGTCGGGCGGTTCCAATGCGCCGTCGAAATCGAGAACGCGATCGCGCAGGACTGCACGCTGGCGCGGATGGCACACGCGCAAGGCGGCGGCTTCGTCCGCCAGACGGAGCGACGCGTGCTGAAGGTGGAATATAAGAAGATTGGCGGCGGGTGGGCGATTGCGAAGGTCGACTTCGCGCGGACCTGAACCTGTCTTGAAATCATAAGCACCGGCCGTACGGGCTTGGCTTTTTTTCAGGCGGGGATCGCGGGTATTAAGGGAAGGCCGACACGCTGCAACAGGTCCTGAAAACGCGGGTTCGAACGCAAGGCGTCCAGGCCCGGATCCATATGAAGATAGATGAGCCAGTGGGAGTGCTCTTCGTAGGATTTTTCCAAGCATTCAATCGCGCGGTCGCTTTCTCCCAAGCCCACGTGGATTCCGGCAAAGAAATAAGGAGCAACATATTTTTGCTTTGCTAGTTTTGCGAGCTCAACGAGGATTTCGATTGCTTTCTCTTTCCTACCCGCAGCGCCGAAAGTTTGCGCCAACGCGGCGCGCATCATGGAACTGCCGCCGGACAGGTTCACGCTTTTCTCACCCTCGGCGATAGCACGTTCATAGTGACCCATTTTCCTGAGTAGCAGGCCGAGAACCCAGTAGGTAACGGGATAGTTGGGGTCCAATTCGACAGTTCGCTGAAGTTGTTCAATGGCGTCGTCGTATCGCCGAGCCATGTAAAGGGACCATCCGATTGCGTCGCTGATAATGAGGGACAGCGGATCGAGTTCCTGGCTATTTTTCATCCTGGTGATGGCTTCCGAGTGGCGTCCCATGGTCATCACATATTCGGCGTACCAATGATTGGCGGTCGGATAGGCGGGATTGAGCGCGAGGCTACGTTTGAATTCCGTCTGAGCCGCTTGCCACTGCCAATCGTGAAGCCACAAGACGGCCGCCAAAGGCGTGTGGGCTTCGCCGAGATCCGGATCGAGCCGCAGGGCTTCCATCGCGGCGGCCTTGGCCTTGGGGAACGCGTCCTTGGACGGCAGGTAGCTATTCCACCCCAGAAGCACGTAGGAATCGGCCACACCGGCATGCGCGAGAGCGTAGCCGGGATCTTTGTCGACGGCTTGCTGAAAGTATTCGATCGCCTTGTAGAATCCCTCTTCGGTCCACCTGTTCCAGTGATGACGACCTTTCAGGTAAAGCCGGTAAGCCTCGGCATCGTCCGTTTGGCGTTTGGCTAGCCGCTTTTTTTCCGCGCGGGTAAGCTTGAGCCGCAAGTTCCCGGATATTTCGTTAGAGATTTCGTCTTGAATCGCAAAGATATCGCCCATTTTGCGATCGTATTGTGCGCCCCACAATTGAGAACCTGTCGCCACATCGACTAATTCGGTGCCAATGCGCAACGAGCCGCCGCTTTGCATCATTCTTCCGGTGAGCACGGCGCGCACATTCAGCTCGCGCCCCACGGCTTGAGGATCGATTCCCCGGCCTTTGTAGCGAAATACCGTGCTCTGAGCCATCACTCGAAGTTTCGGGACGGTCGCCAGAATGTTGATAAGACTGCCCGCGATCCCGTCACTGAGGTATTCATTCTCCGGGTCGCGACTGGCATTTTCGAAAGGCAAAACTGCGAGCGAGTCGATGATTTTTGAGATTCGCTCGCGGCGGACGGTGCCTGTCTGCGGCGTCGAATTCCGTGCGCTTTGCTCTTCGGTCGAGTGCAAATGACTTCCGGACGATAGCAGGACGGATTCCGTATCTTCTTTCGCAGGTGCCGAGCTGGAATCTTCGCCTCGCTCCAATCGCTGCAGATCGGCGCGTATGTCAGCGGCGTGCTGATAGCGCTGATCTCTATTTTTGTGGAGCGCCTTGTTAATGATTTCTTCAAGCCTCGGGGGGATATCGGGATTGATGCTTCGCGCGGGAGCGGGAGTTCGGGTGAGAACGGCTTCGATAATCATGCCGCCTGTGTTGCCGCTAAACGCCTGGCGCCCTGTCGCCATTTCGTACAGCAGGAGACCGAGGGAGAAGATATCCGTGCGCGGGTCCAGATTGTCCCCGCGGACTTGTTCGGGTGACATGTAGGAAGGAGTGCCACTTATGATTCCGACGATGGAAGTTGAATCCGAAGATTCGCCGGCGGAATCCGCGTCTGCACCGGCTGCAACTCCTTTGGGAACAAGTTTTGCCAGGCCGAAATCGAGAACTTTTGCCTGTCCACGCTTGGTGACGAAGATATTCGCGGGTTTGATGTCGCGGTGAATTATGCCCTCGGCGTGCGCGGCATCCAGAGCTTCCGCTATCTGGATACCAAGCTTCAGGATTTCTTCGAGAGGAAGGGCCTTTCCATGGATGTGACTGCGCAGCGTTTCGCCGTCAAGGAACTCCATGGCGATGAATGCTCGGCCGTCCTGCTCGCCAATGTCATAGATCGTGCAAATGCCCGGATGATTTAGAGCAGATGCGGCGCGCGCTTCGCGTCGAAATCGTTCGAGCGCCTGCGGCTTTTGCGCCAATTCTTCGGGTAGGAATTTCAGGGCCACGGCACGGTCAAGCCGGCTATCCTGCGCCTTGTATACGATACCCATCCCGCCGGCGCCGAGTTGCTCCACGATTCGATAGTGCGAAATAGTCTGACCAATCATTGGGGAGCAAAGTTCCGGGTGAGTCGCGGTTCAGGCTACAGCGTTGGATCGTCGTGACCGGCTTCGGTGAAGGTTTTTTTTCTTCCCGTCTTTGGCGGCTTGGGCGATCCAATCAGACTCAAGACTTTCGAACCTTCACCGAAGGTGTTCGCATCCGCAAGGGGTTCTGGTTCAAGCGTAATCGTCTTGTTGCAAGACGTACAAACGAGCGCCGCGTAAGACTCGCCGTTTGCCTGCCTGAACATGTTGCAGCGCATGACGCGTCCGCAACATACAGGGACCCACATCGTGGAAGCTTCGTCCGCAGCCATGAGTCTCCTCGCCGGATGCGAATTCCGCTGAATTATACACTGGAATCTGCTCGCCAAGATTCGCGCAACAGCCGGATGGCGACCTCGCGCGAGCGTTAAGGGTGAAGAAACCGAACTCTCGGCTCGGATCGCTTTTCCGCGACGGCTACTTGTCCCAACCGGACCTCATTCCGTAGGGCATCGGCCAGGAAATTCCTTCTATCTCCCGGATCTTGCCGGCTTCGATCTTGAAGAGTTGCGGCTCGACGAAGGTGATGGGCCTGAGAAAGGCGGCCGGAACCTTGACGTCGCCAACTCCCTGCACGGAAACCGATTTCACGTTGCCTTCGTTATCGAGAAAGGCTAGGTCCAATACGAGGCCTTGGTCGACATCCACGACCAACGGGCGCCGGTCGCCCACTTTGGAGAGCGCGCTGAAAAATCCCCGGTCGATTTCCTGCGCGCAGCTTCCGCTGAAAACGCGGAAGGCGGGCTGCGCCGGGTCCACAACAGGCCCATCGGAATTGTTGGTGGCGGCGAAACCATTCTCCCTGCGGGAGCAGGCGTCCGCGAAAGGCGCGGCCGAACCTTTGTTTTGCGAAAAGGCCTCGAAATACTGGTCCGTGATGGCAATTAATTTTTCGCGCGGTGAGCGATCGGCCGCGGGCACGGGATCGAGTAAAGCTGAGTCCGGCGACACGAAGCCCGCGGGCGTCAGTTCGTCGATCATTTTTGGCGTCATGATGCCGGCGGTATTCAAGCCCAGGCCACCTTTTGGCCGCAACTGCTGCCGGGCCACGACCATCTCTACCTCGGCGATGCGTCGATCCTTCACTTTCAGCCGCAGCGCCACCGTTCCAAGAAGTGTACCGAATTCGTTGATATCACCGTAATATCCGGCCTCACCTGTGGCCGGATTGGCGAGATAAACGCGGTAAGTGCCGCGTCCCGTGAAAGTTTTCCATATGCCTTCGCCGGGCTTCACCGACTCCCCATTTTCGGTGTACTTCACGCCGGGAGCGAAGGGAACGTTGCAGGTGCAATGGGAGACGAGAGCGTCGAAATATTTATCGACAAACGCGTTCAAGCAGGCGCGGCCACACGGCGTGGAGCTGGCCGGGCTGGCTGGGGGAGGCAGATACACTAGCGACTTCCCGTGATCGGGCGCAGCAAGGGTGGGTGGAGATGCGACACCGCAAATAACAATGCACAACGCGAAAAGCAGTGCAATACGCGAAAAAGTTTTGGACATGATGTTCTCCGAGCCTAGTTGCCGAAAGCCGGCTGAGCGTTGAATGGGACTTCGTACATAGTCATTTCTATGAGACGAATGCTTCCATTTTCGATTCGATATGCCTCGTTTGACTGATTGGTGCGAGGCGTCATGAAATAGGGAGGAACTTTCCAGACGCGGCCGTCTGTGAGATGCACTTCCGTGACGGTGCCGTCGAAATCGAGATAGGCCGAGGCCAAGACCGATCCGCGCTCCGTATCCACCACGAGAAACCGGCGATCGCGGCATCCGGTGGTGAAGCCGAGAAAACCGAGTTCGTACTGAGCCTTACAACCGAGCATGGTGAAATCGCTGATATCTTGGTCCGAATGCCCGTAATTCTCGGGCTTCGGCTGATTGGTGGTGGGGACGGCATCTTCGATACGACTGCAATCGGACGTGAAGGGGTAGATGCCTTTACCATCATTCTTCTCGAGTGCTTCGTAGTACATGTAGGCGGTTGCTTCGAGAGCCTCGCGCGATTGGCGTCGATCGGGCGGGATGGTGGTGAGCCAACCCGGATTGGGCTTGCCCATCTTTTCATAGAGCGCGGCGCCACGGGGATCGTGCGCCACGAACTGCTCTGCCTCAGTGATGAGGTGGTTTTCGACTTTGAGCCGCAGGATCAGGATGGCCGCTACATCGTTTTCGTAGATCACGCCGATGATGCCGACGTCGCCGCGTTCCGGATCGGCGAAATAATGGCGGTAGGTGCCGAGAGCGGTGGCCGTTGTCCAGAGCGCCGAACCTATTTTGAGAGGCACATTGTCCTGCGCGAATTTCACGGTGGGCGAAAGCGGAGCGCGCGATGGATCGTGCGCCACCATGGCGTTCAGATATTTGTCCACCATTCCTTCAAGGCAGGCCCGGTCGCAGCTAGCGGCTCCGGCGGCCACGGGCTGCGCAACCAGCGATGGAGCGGACGCCGCCATCCAGAAAACGACCGATGATACTGCGAAAACTTGCAGGCAAAAGATGCTTCTCAATCGCATGGTTCCCTCTCTAGGCAGACTCTGAGCGACGTCAACGCGGCGAAGACGCCGGACGACGGGAAAGAAAGAACGATCTCCGTCTAAATTTCGGCAGCCCACTGTAGCCCAACTGAGGGGCAGATTCCAGAATGTTGCGGCCGAAAGCGACTATCCTGGCGGGACATGGCGCGCGAATGGCGAGCGAACACCAAAGCCGCCATCGACGCTGCGCCGACCGTGCAGTGGCTTGTCCCGCGTTCCTTTGGGGAGCTAGAATAGAGGTTTGAAGCGGCACCCGGCGGCCGCGGAGATACAAGAGCGTCCCTCTGAGGGATGAAAGAAGAAGTACGTGCTAACGAACCCTAACAGCAGTTCTGGGGGTTTTACCGGGACGAGCGAGCGGCGCGCGCATCCTCGCTGCAGGCCGCAACCGTTTGCCTATGTCAAGGTGGGTGAACACAATGGCGGCATTGTCATGGACGCGAGTGAGAATGGCCTGCAGATGGCGGCCGCCAATAGCCTGGCCCCGGAAAGGCTCGTTCGGCTGTCCTTGCAACTAAGCGCTTCCGCTGAACCCACGGAGGTGGAAGCGCGGGTTGTCTGGCTCTCGGAGTCAAAGAAAACGGGCGGCTTTGAGTTCGTGTCGCTTACGAACCAAGCCCGGGACCAAATTCGCGAGTGGCTCAACGGGGATGGTGCTAAAGCCGAGTTTAGTGGTCCAAAGGCCGTGCCCATCCGGGTGAGAGACCAGCGAATAGCAGAAGCGAGAGCTGAGGCCAGAACAAATGGCGCAAATTTAGAAGCTCGAACGCCCGCGGTTTCGGACTCCGCTCCCAGAGGATTTGAGAGGATGTTTCCGCCTGAGAGCGAGCCAGTCCCTCCGAGTCCTGTTCACGAGGCTGAGCCACGCAATGGAAGGTCTGTCGATGACCGCCCGGCAGGGACGGGCATCGGCCGCGACGCTGGGCCTTTCAAGCGAGAACCGGTCGGTGGGCGTCCGCTAGATCCGGGTCCGTTTCGGGCGCGCGAGCCTTTCGGACCTCCCCAGAATGAACCGCGCTACCCTGCCCGGGCGATTTTTGCAGATTCGCCTTTTCAGGCTCCTCCTATCGAGCCCCGGCGATGGACGAACGCGCGCATGGGTCTGCTGACTGGCGCAGTGATGGTTATTTGTTTTGCCGTGGGCATAATTGCTGGAAGGGTCTGGATGGGGAGGTGGCCTCAAGCGTGGAATTTGCAGGCGTTGACTGGAGGCACATTCGGAGGCACATCCGAGCCAGCTCAAACACCATCCCCGCCTGCCGAGGCGACCGCCCCAGCTGAGACGCCAGCAGCAAATCCCGAGGCAAACTCAAAGGCAAATCCCGATACAAGTCCAAAGGCAAGTTCAGAGGCAGATGGAAGCTCAGCCGATGCGCCAGCCTCCACTCCGCCTGCGGTTGCTACTCCTGCTCCGCCTGAAAGCTCGGGTGCAAGTTCGAACGCCGGGGCGGCTCCAATTCCAAGTGCGAAAGAAGACACAACTGCTGCCGGCGAGGAGCCGTTGCCCCCCGAACTCGCGGGAAACTCTATTCTCGTTACTGCTCCCGCCGCGGGCAGCCCTTCCGTGCGTGTGTCGCTGCCGCAAGAACCCTTGACCGCTTCGGCATCGGTGGCAATTGGCGTCCGGCGCTCGGCCCTATTGCCGCCACAGCCCGGGCCGATATCCATTCATCGTCCCGAGCGTCTCGAATTCGGCAAGATCATGGCGCAGGTGCCGGATGTTCTTGCTCCCAACATCCCGCCCATGGGCGACCCAACGGTCGTTTTGCGGCTCAGCATCGGCGAGCAGGGGGAAATCAGGAGCCTCGTGGCGATACGGGGACGCGACGAGCTAATTCCCACGGCGGAGAGGCTGGTTCGTGAGTGGCAGCAGTTCCCGGCGCGCTTGAACGGCCAGCCCATCGAGTCAACGGAAGAAATAATCCTGACCTTTCGAACCGGACCTTGAAGGAATAGCGAGCACGATTTCGCAGCGCTCCGCGCCGTGTGTTGTGAACTTCACGGATAATCCGCAGCACCTAACCGCGCCGTACACGCGCGCCCAAGCGGATCAGTCCGTACACCAAGACGCAAACGACGAAATCGACGAGAACTCCGCCATCGATGGCAAATCCCTGATGACGCAACGAGTCCGGTAGATACGGCACCAGCGAGAAATAATAGATGGCGTTGCCTAGGAGGATTGCGACTAAATATTCAAGCCATCGGCGGGGAGTGACTCCAAGAAATTGGCGCGCCATTTATCTATCAGTTGCCTCGCACAGCCGGCCTTGAGAATACCTCACGCCCGCGCCCAGCTTCAGCCAGCCGATCAGACGAAATTCCAATATAGTGCGGCGAGTGCCGCATGTAAACCGCCGCTACCTCCGCGAGTGCGGGTTCGCGACTCAGAATGGTTGCCTTCCCATCGTCGACTATGCACAATGGCCGCGAGTTCCATTGGGCTATCGTGAATTGCGGCCAGTAATTAGGATGTCGAAGAAGTTGCAGCTGGCAAATGCGTTGGCGGTGCGAACGAGGTGAACCTCTGCGAACGGCGAGGATTTGCATCCTGAGCGGGGCGGTGCTTGTTGGCGTTTCGCTCTTGGCCTGCGTGATTGCCGCGGGCGCACGACAACAAGGCTCGGCGGGAGAAAGCGGTGAGGGGCTATACCACCAGCACTGCGCGAGCTGCCACGATGCAGGAATATCGCGCGCGCCAAGTCGTGCCGCGCTGGGACAGATGTCTCGCGAAGGTATTCGCCTGGTGCTGACGAGCGGGAGCATGGCGCAACAGGGAGCGAATCTATCTTCCAAGCAGATCGATGCCCTGACGCATTTTCTTTCGAAACTGGATTCGACGGCAGGAGCCGCCTCGGGGGCCGGAGCGTGCCCGGCGCGCGGCGCGCGATTTTCGCCGAAGCCTGGCCAGCCTGAGTGGAGCGGATGGGGCGTGGACGAGGCGCAAAATCGCTTTCAACCGGCTGCGATGGCGCAACTCCGCGCGGCGGACGTTCCGAAGCTCAAATTGAAATGGGCGTTCGGTTTTGCCTATGCGACGCAGGCCTATGCCCAGCCGGCCGTCGTGGGCGGGCGCATCTTCGTGGGCAGCGCCGGGCCGAAAGTTTTTTCACTCGATGCGAAAAGCGGCTGCACATATTGGGTAAGCGAGACGGACGGGCCGGTTCGCACAGCGATTAGCGTGGGCGCCGGGGGGAACGGCTGGTCCGCGTATTTTGGGGATCAGCACGGCAATGCTTATGCGGTCGACGCAACAACCGGAAAACTTCTCTGGAAGACTCGGGTGGACGAGCATCCGTCCGCGCAAATCACCGGCGCGCCTGTGCTGGTAGGAGACAGGCTTTACGTGACGGTATCTTCATTGGAGGAAGTGGCGGGAGCGGATGCGAAGGATCAGTGCTGCAAGTTCCGGGGCAGTGTTTCGGCGCTCGATGCAGCAACCGGCAAAGTGATTTGGAAGAGCTACACGATAGCGGAAGAGCCCAAGCCAGTTCGCAAAAATTCACAGGGTGTACAACTCTGGGGACCGTCAGGCGCGGGCATCTGGTCTTCACCGGCTGTGGATGCCAAAAACCACATGATCTACGTGACGACCGGCGACAATTACTCGGACCCGCCCAGCGACACTTCCGATGCGTTCATGGCCTTCGACATGGACACCGGAAAAGCTGCTTGGGCGAGCCAGATGCACCGTGGCGATGCTTACAACGTCAACTGCGATCTTCCCGCTGCGAAGCAGGTAAATTGTCCGGAGGCCAAGGGACCGGACTTCGACTTCGGATCGTCGCCCATTTTAGTGGAGCTTTCCGACGGCCGACGCGCGCTGGTGGCTGGCGCGAAATCGGGAATCGTTTATGCGGTTGATCCGGATCACCAGGGCAAGCTTCTTTGGCAAACGCGTGTGGGCCACGGCGGAACGCTGGGCGGCGTGCAGTGGGGCTCAGCTGCGGATACGAGGAACGTCTACGTGGCTTTGTCGGATGTGCAGAGGCGCGCCGCACCGCCGGGATCACCAGCCGGACGCGATTCAGTTTTTGGGGTTCCCTACGAACTGGATCCGAATGCAGGCGGCGGGTTGTTCGCCCTGAGCCTCGATACGGGAAATATTGTTTGGCACACTCCGCATCCCGGTTGTCACAAGGCTGGGTGCAGCCCAGCGCAATCCGCGGCGGTGACGGAAATTCCCGGCGTGATTTTTTCGGGCGGCGTCGACGGCCATTTGCGAGCCTATTCCGCCCAAGACGGCAAAATTATTTGGGACATGGATACCGAGCGCGACTACCAAACGGTGAACGGCGTGAAGGGCCATGGAGGATCGCTCGACGGTCCTGGCGCGGTCGTGGTGGCGGGGATTGTGTACGTAAATTCCGGATACTTCTTTCAAGGAAGCGCTCCAGGCAATGTATTGCTGGCATTTTCCGTGGACGGCAAATAAGCGCATTCGTTCGGCAATTCGATCATTCCCTCGCGTGACCATGCGATGACTGTAACACTTGCCAATCCGGTGAAATACTTGCGAGGAGTCGGTCCGCAGCGAGCCGCTATTTTAGAGGAACGCGGAATCGGAACTGTCGCCGACCTGCTGAGCTATCTGCCCTTCCGATACGAGGACCGCATCCATTTCACGCCAATAGCGGAAATTGTGCCCGGGCAGATTCATACGGTGCTTGCAGAGGTCGCCAGCGGCAACACGGTTCGATTCGTGCGAGGGCGCGCCCCAGTGTTTCACGTGACCGCGAAGGACGCCTCCGGCAGGTTGCACGCCCGGTTTTTTCATGGCACATATCTGCAGCAGCGATTGAAAGAAGGACAGCGGGTGGTGCTGCACGGGAAGGCCGATCTGGACGCGTACCGGCCCGGGCGCATCGAGATGGTGAATCCGCAGATCGAGCTCGTAGGGAGCGATCAGGGCGCAGCGGATTCGACGGAAGTGGGCCGCATCGTGCCGGTCTACGAAGCGATTGGCGCAATCAGCTCGCGGATGCTGCGGCGGATCATTTATGGAGTGCTGTTAAATTTCGACGGTGACGTTCCCGATCCTCTGCCCGAAAAATTGCGCGAACGGCACCGTTTTCCGACGCGCCGCGAAGCCGTGCTTTACGCGCATTTTCCGCCGAAAGATGAAAATCTGGAGCTGCTGAACAGTTTCCGCAGTCCCGCCCAGATGCGATTGATCTTCGAGGAATTCTTCTACTACCAGCTTGCGCTTGCGCTGCGCCGGCAAAAGGAAAATCGCCAGCACGGAATCGTGATGCGCGTCCGGGAAGAGAGGATACGCGAGGCGCTGAAGCGAATTCTTCCATTCAAGCCGACGGCCGCGCAGAAGCGGGTGCTGGGAGAAATCGCCGCCGATCTGGAACGTGAATACCCCATGCACAGGCTGCTGGAGGGCGACGTGGGGAGCGGCAAAACAATCGTGGCGCTCGAGGCGGCGACAATCGTAATCGAGAACGGCTGCCAGGTGGCGCTGATGGCTCCTACTGAAATTCTGGCTGCGCAGCACTTTCTCTCGGCTCGACGCATTTTGGAACCCTCCGGATACGGCATCGATCTGATCGTGAGCGGGCAGAAGCGCCAGGGGCGCGATGCGGTGCTGACGCGCGTGGAGAGCGGCGAAACGAAGCTGCTGGTCGGCACGCACGCGCTGATCGAAGACCCGGTGAAATTCCATCGGCTGGGACTTGCGATCGTAGACGAACAGCACCGTTTCGGAGTGCTGCAGCGGAAGCGGCTGATCGAGAAAGGCACGGCACCGCACGTCCTGGTGATGACCGCGACTCCTATCCCGCGCAGCTTGGCTCTAACGCTCTACGGCGATCTTGATCTTTCCGTGATCGACGAGATGCCGCCGGGACGCACGCCAATTGAGACCCGCTGGACGTCGGATGCCCAATTGCCCGGCGCGTGGGAATTCTTGCGGCGAGAAATCGGGCGCGGGCGGCAAGGCTTCGTGCTCTATCCTGTGATCGAAGAATCGAAGCAGGAGTTGAAAGCGGCCACCGCGGAATACGAGCGTCTGGCGAAGACCGTGTTCTCGAACGCGCGCGTGGGCCTGCTGCATGGGCGCTTGAAAAACGAGGAAAAAGACGCAGTGATGGAGCGGTTCCGACGTCGCGAGCTGGATATTCTGGTGGCGACAACGGTGATTGAAGTTGGCGTGGACGTGCCCAACGCGACTGTGATGGTGATCGAGCACGCTGACCGCTTCGGCCTTGCGCAACTTCATCAGCTTCGCGGGCGTATCGGACGGGGCTCGGAAAAGTCGTACTGCATCCTCGTGGCTCCCAAGACAATTACCGGAGATGCGCGCGAGCGGATCGAGACAATGGTGGCTACATCAAACGGCTTCGAAATAGCGGAACGCGACTTGAAGCAGCGCGGTCCTGGTGAATTCTTTGGCACTCGGCAGCATGGCGACGCGGCCTTCTCGTTTGCCCAGCCATTAAGAGACCATGAGCTGCTAGAACTGGCGCGTCGCGAGGCGTTCGCTGTGGCCGAAAATCCGGAGCAGGCCGGCAAAGTGGTCAGCCGGCTGGAATCGATCAGCCCAGCTTGGCAGAAGCGATACCAACTCGCGTCCGTGGGATGAAGACGTGCGCGTAATAGCGGGAAAATTCCGCAGCCGGAAACTGAAGGGCCCACCAGGGCTTCTGCCACTGCGGCCGACCAGCGATCGCTTGCGCGAAACGCTTTTCAATATTCTCGGTCCTTCGATCGCGGATTCGCTTTTCGTGGATTTGTATGCGGGCACCGGCGCGATCGGTATCGAAGCGATCAGCCGGGGAGCTCGCCAGGCGATTTTCGTCGAATCGGATGCGAAGGCAGCCAAGCTGGCGCGCGAAAATCTGGCTGCGCTGGATATTTTTGCGGGCGCCGAATTTATCGAGGCTGATGCGGTGAAAGCTTTGGAAAAGCTCGCCAAGCGGCACGTGCTTGCCGATTTCATTTTTCTCGATCCGCCCTACGAGAGTACCGACGAACACATGGCAACACTCGAGTTCCTGGATGCCTCGCATCTGATCGCGCCTCAGGGCATGGTGATCGTCGAACACAGCAGGAAAGCGCAACTGATCGACCGGCTCGATCGCCTCGAGCGCACTCGCTTGGTCGAACAGGGCGATGCGGTGCTGAGTTTCTATCGCCTGGCAGCCGCAGCGTAGCTGGCGCGCATCCAATCAGCTCGACGTATAATGCTCGGACCGATGCATACTCTTCTGCAACGCGACCAACAGCCGCCAGCTGATTCCTTGATCGAGCTGGAGCCGCATTCGCGGCTGCCTCGCCTCGACCTCGGGATCGACTGGGAATCCCCGCGAGCGGAATTCATCAGCAGCCTGCGCAGTGTCGTGAGCGGACCGCGCGCGCCGAAAGAAGCCGAACTCACAAAAGACCGCGGCTTTCACGTGGATTGGATTCGCGGCAGGTTTCCGGGCAAAGCTTTCACGGCGTCATCTTTGTGGCACGTTGCGGTAATTTGGCTTTTGATCCTGCCCATTTGGGGTTTCTTGCCCGAGCACACTCCCACGCTTGCTCCGGTGCAAATCGAATTAACATGGTCCGGCGAACAACCTGATCTGCCGCGAATTTCGTTGCCGGCTGCCGTCCCCGCCCCTCGTGAGAAACAGAAAAGTATTGCTCCGAGCGTTCCCGAAAGTCCGGGCGCGGATGCTACTCGCGCGCGGCAGACCATCCTTTCGATTCCCGTGCGCGTAACGCATCCGAGACAAACTCTGATACGGCCGGATGCGCCGAGTGCCCCTCCGAAGGTCGTGCCGCAACTGCCGAACATCGTACAGTGGTCCAGCGATCAGCCCCAGAAACCGAAGTTCCAATTGTCCGTTGCAAACTCGGCGCCGAAAGTTCGGCGCCGCGCCATTCGGGATGATGCCGCGCCGGAAGTTGCGAACCCCGCCAAGAATCTGGTTCCTTTCAATGTCGTTTCGAAGGCCAGCGCGATCCCACGTCCCAAAATGCCGGTAAGCGCCATGTCGGCGCCGGCTGCGCGGCAACGCGAAACGCGCGCGGAGGCTACAGCCGCACCGGAAATTGGCGTCGCGGATAGCAACAGCAGCCGTCCGATCATCGCGCTCTCCGCAACACCAGGTCCGCCCGTTCCAACTGCTGAAGTACCCGAAGGAAATCTGGCCGCGCGAATTTCGACTTCGCCAGACGGCAAAAAGCCAGGAGCCGTTGGCAACGCGGCAAATCATTCAACGGGACCGGGCGCCGGCGGCGGCGCCGCGTCTTCGGCGACTGGCGGCACGGGTGCCGGGTCCAATTCAGGTTCGCTCCCCGCAGCGATCACTATCGCTGGAGGCGGTACACCAGCCAGCCGGGGGGGCATCGCCCCATCGGGCAGCCGTTTGAACACTTTGAATCTGAATCCGCCGAATACTTATCAGCCGTCCAGTAATGCCCGGCGAGGACCGCCAAATGTGAGCGCTCTCGATCCGAGCTTGCCACCGGAAAAAATTCTTTCCGGCAGCGAGGTGTACACAATGCACGTGAATCTTCCGAATCTCACGAGCGCCAGTGGAAGCTGGATTCTAAGCTTCGCGGAATTGGACGAAGACGACCGACCGACGGTCGCGCCGCGGGAGCGCCTCGCGGCGCCAGTCCCCATTCGGAAGGCCGACCCGAAATATCCATCCGATCTGATCAAAGCTCACGTGCAAGGCGAAGTGGTTCTCTATGCAATTATTCGCAAGGATGGTTCAGTCGATAGCATTCAAGTTGTTCGGGGGCTCGATCCGCAACTGGACCAAAATGCAATCCAGGCGCTCAGCGACTGGAAGTTTCGCCCCGCGACGCGCGCGAGCCAGCCGGTGGACGTCGAGGCCGTCGTGCACATCCCTTTCCTTTACCAGGACCCGCGAGATTACGGCTCTCGATAGCGTACGCAGGACAGCTACTCCGATAAGATTTCGACCAGCCGCGAAATATGCTCGCGCGTATTGTAAATGTACGGCGAGACGCGCAGCGCGTTTTCGCGCAAGCTGACATGCACCTGCGCACTTCGCAGTTTCTCGTAAAGCGCCGGGGTATCGCCGGGGTTGGACGCGGAAATGCAGACGTAGGGTCCGCGTCGACCGCACTCTTCCGGGGAAGCAAGCTTGCACCGCGTGCCGGGTAGACGCTCGATCAACTCATCCACAAGCGAGCGGGTGTGAGCCGCGATCGCATCCGTGCCGATGCGAAAGAGAAGGTCCAGCGACGAATCGAATGCAGCGAGATTGGTGAAATTCGCTGTCTCGGCGGAGTCCCAGCGGCGCGCCCCAGGAACGGGCTGTTGATTTTCGACCGGCAGCGCATGGAAATTTCGCGCGCCTTCGAGCGCCATGAAGTACACCGAGCCGAGCGTCAAACGTTCAATCCATTCATTCGCAACCCAGAAAAATCCGGTGCCATACGGACCAAGGAGCCATTTATATCCGCTGCAGACCGCCATGGCCGCGCCCAGCTCACGCACATCCAGTTTCATAGCTCCCGCGCACTGGGAAACATCGAGCAGCAGCGCGGCGCCGAATTTCTCGCAGGCTTGCGCGACGCGACGCGCATCCAGCCTCGCGCCATTATCGAACCGCACCAGGCTTGCTGAAACGACGCGCGTGTGCGGCCCGATGTGGTCAATATAATCGTCGGCTGTGATGAAGCGGCCCTTCGGAGCGACGACGCGCACCCGGAGTTTCCCGGCCTGTTGATAGCGCAGCCAAGTTGAGAAATGCGCCGGAAACTCGCCACGTCCGACCAGCACTTCGTCGCCCGGCTTCCAGTCGATGCCGGCCGCAACGGAAGCGAGCCCCGCGCTCGCGCCTGTGGTCACGGCGATTTCATCGGCTCGGGCCGCGATCAACGCGGCCGCCTTCTCGCGTACGCGGTCGGGAAGATCGAAGTACGCGGAATCCGGCAACCGGTCGGGCCTCTTTTTCCACTCGAGCGCAACTTCCGCCGCGCGAGCTGCCACAAGCGGCATCGGCCCTTGAAGAGAGGCGTTCAGATACGTGACGCCCTCGAAATCGGCAAATTCATGGCGGTAGTCGGCTGGCAACTCGGCACCCTCCCACACTCGATCGTATCGGGTAAGAGCGCGGACGGAAAGCAGCGAAGATCAGCGCGCACGGGACAAATTGGACTGCAGGTGTGGCGGCCGCTAAAAATGGCCGCGCAGGTCGCGAAATGCGGAAAGGATCAGCAATTTCCCCGTCCCGCTCTCGAGCTCCGATTTTTCCAGTTCCCAGGTGGCGGAATGGGGAATGAACACGGCATTCAGGCCTGATTGCAACGCGGGATTGATGTCGCTGCGCGGGCTGTTCCCGACCATCCAGCCGTGTGATTTGACGATCTTGAATTGATCGATGATCCGGCCGTACGTGCCTGAATCTTTTTCCAGCACGATTTCAATTGCCTCAAAATAAGATTGCAAGCCGGACCGCTCGACTTTGGCGGCTTGTTCGGCGGGCTCGCCTTTGGTCAGCAGGATCAGCCGATGATGCTTCGAAAGATAAACAAGCGTTTCGGGGACCCCGTCCATTATATGGGGAGGCGTGCCTTCCAGTTCCACTGCCACCCGCTCGATTTCTTTCACGATTTCGCGCCGCGCCGAATTCCCCGCCAGCTTCAGATACGTGTCTTCGAGCGACCGGCGGAAGCTGCGTACTCCATAGCCGTGCTGGCGGATATTCCTGCGTTCGGTTTCGTTCAGGATGTGGCGGATATATTCGCGCGTGTAACCGAGATGCTCGAGCTGGGAAATAAAATCGTCGATCGCCTTCTCGAAGAAAATATTGTTTTCCCAAAGCGTGTCGTCCGCGTCAATGAGCAGCGTATGTCGCGCCATGCAAAACCCTCAAGCGTAGATCTTGCGTCAGCAGAGGAGATAAGAGAAGGAATTTTTCAGCGAGACTCTTTCCGCGGATGCGAATTGATGGGGGATATGGATCGCGCTACGCCGACGCGGGGAGGAATTCGTACCGCTCGATTCGTGCCGCGACGCCCCGCCTGCCGTTGTGCGAGTCCACGCGCAGGACGCGCGCGTAGCAGCGAATGTGCACGTCGCCCGCAAGCGTAATCTGCTGCGGCAGGGTTAGAACGAATTCGATCGAGCTGCCGGTTTCAAGGCTCGCTTCGATCAGGAAATACAGGCCGCGAAAGCTGACATCTCGCGTTTCGCCCGATTTTTCGGTGACGCCGTTTTCCGCCGAGAACCGCACCTTCAACGGCAACATCATCGAGAAACGTCGGGCAGCGCGCCTTTCCACATCGTCTGCCATGAGCCCTCCGCTTCCCCGCACCTGCGCTAAAGCTATCACTGCTCGCCAGGCGGCTGCAACGCATTTTCAGAGCGAAGGAAGGATGAAGCTATTTGACCAATTCGTTTACTGCCGCTACGATGAATGCATGCTTCCGCCTGAACGGCAATGCGGCAGTGTGTTCGTACCCATAACACGGATGCTGCAACCTTAGGCTTCGCGAATGCCCGAGGTTTTCCATCGAAGTATTTTTCTCGAAGGACCCGCAGGCCGCCTCGAAGCAACCCTCTGGACCGCTTCCGCTTCCGAGCCGGACTTCGTCGCTCTCGTTTGCCATCCCCATCCACTTTACGGCGGTACCATGCACAATAAAGTCGTCTACCAGGCTGCCAAGGCTCTGCACCAGCGCGGCGCGGCGGTGCTGCGCTTCAACTTTCGTGGCGCGGGACAAAGCGAAGGCGCGCACGACCGCGGAATCGGCGAGCAGGCGGATGTCCGCACGGCCCTGGATTACCTGTCAGCGGAGTTTCCCGGCAAACCCATCGTTCTCGCCGGATTCAGTTTCGGCTCATGGGTCGGCCTGCGAGTCGGTTGTGAAGACGCGCGAGTAACTCAGGCTGATCGGCCTGGGCTTGCCGGTCGACAACCTCGGCATAGACTTCAGCTATCTGCGCTCCTGCGCCAAGCCCAAGCTGGTCATCCAAGGCGGCCAGGATCAATTCGGCTCACGAGCGAATGTCGAGGCCTTTTTCGCAACAATCCAAGAGCCCAAGCGCCTCGTCATTGTTGAAGGTGCGGACCATTTCTTCACCGGCCATCTGGATGCTGTTGGTGCCGCAATCAACGACTGGCTTGATCCCCTCTCCCGCCACGCAATTAAGATTGACACCCCTTCCGGGGCCGTGATAAAGGTGGGGCATACGTGGCACCGGCTCAAGGCCGGTTTGCTGGTTCACCCAGGCGCGGAACACCAAAATTCCATGCTGGGTGTTCGGCAACAAACCCCACCCACCCCGGGAGGCGAGGCCTTTGGGCTTTGCCTCCCGTTTTTTTTCTAGCTTGTGGCTCTGAACAAGGTGGTGTTGCGGGTTCGGCCGCGGACTGTGCGTTTACCAGGAGCTATAGGGCGTGTTCGTAAAGGGCGAGACTTTGTCGGACGAGGAATGCACGCTGCAAATGCCAGTTGAGGTTTGATCGGCGTTCACGAGCAAATCGCAATTCTCCGGGGTCCAGTCCGGGGTGCCGGTAATCGGATCGTTCGGAATTTTTCCGAGGTATTGCGCTTGGACGAGGTCGTCGAGCGACGTGGGTGCGGCCTCTTTATCCGCCGTGTAATTTTGAATCGCCTTATTCATCTCGGAAAGGTCTTGGGTCAAGGCCGCTTCATGCGCTCGAATCATCGCCTGGTCGTAGCGAGCGGCACCGATTGTCGCCAGGATCACGACGATCGCCGCCACCATCAATACTTCAAGCAGCGTGAACCCCTCGTACGCCTGCCGTCGTCGTTTAGCCGTGTTGTTCGCCGTCTTCACAAGATCCTCTGGCAACGGGCGCCGTTACCAATCCGCGTAGTTCGTCCCGTCGAGCGCCGTGCCCGTTGACTGGCTGTATACATCGAAGACATCCTGCCCCCCCCACGACTTCGAATCGGGATCGTCTTGGGTGGATCGCAAACCCCAATCCTGGTTGCCCGTCATGGGATCCTTGGGGATTTCACGAAGGTATCGAACCTTCTTGTCCTTGTCCTGGGCGCTGGTCAACTGAACCCCGTTCACCAACGTTTGCAAGTCGGGAGGATATCCTTCGGTTCCCGCCTGCACCTGGATTAGGTTTTTGTCCGCGTCGTCCTTATAGTGATCGATCGCGTCGCGCATTTCACGCAGATCGTAGCGAAGCGTTTCTTCTTTGTGCCGGACGACGGTAACACGCGCCATCGGCATTGCCACAGTGGCCAGCACCATCAGAATGGCACAAGCCACGATCAGTTCGAGAAGGGTTAGGCCGGCTTCGCTGCCTGGAGCGCGCTTGCACGCATCTGCTCTTCGCTTTAGCTCGGTGCGGATTTTGCCGCGTGATGGACCGCCCATACAGCCTATTGTACCTGTATCGCAGCTTCTCCGGAGACCACTGGGATCGTTCGCTGCTGCGAGTTGTGCGCATTGACCTGAAGAATTTGCAAGGCGGTCTTGCCGGGCGCCACGCCTCGCACCACGATACCGAGTAACGTGCCGGAGCCGTTCACGCCAGGCGTATTCGGCTGGCGTGTTGCCGAGACCACCACCTCGCCCCGCTGCGAATCGATCCGCTGCACAATTGCGATTTCCTGCGTGCCACCGGAGAGAAAGCCACCGTTGCGCACTTCCTCAACTTGCACCACCGCCGGATCGTAATGAATCAAAAGTGGGATCGAATAAAGATCGCTGACGTTCGAGATCGCCAGGCCAAGAGTTGCCGTATCGCCGGGCTTCAGGGTGGCGGCTGGCGGATCGAAGTGCAGTTGCGCCGCGGGCGTTGCGCTCGCTTGTGGAACCGGTTGCGATGGGACGGATGTGGATGGCGCATTAGGAATCGCCGGAGTCGGGATGCCCTCTTGGTCGTCGCGGTAGACGCGGGCATCCGTGTCGGTTCCAGCCGCCAGGGTTCTCAGGTTGTCCGCAGTAATCGAGGGCAGGCGCAGCACGTGCGGCGTCAGTACGATCAGCACCTCATCTTCTTTAACTTCGTTGCTGTTGTCCGAGAAAAGGTAGCGGAAGAGAGGAAGCTGTGCGACACCTGGAATGCCATTGACGTTCTTTGTCTGGGTCCGCTCGATCAATCCGCCCAGCACGCTCACCTCGCCGTTTTTCAGCCGAATGTCGTGCTCGATCTTACGCTGGCTGATAACCGGTTGGTTGATCCCGCCGATGTTGCTGGTACCCGTAATCTGCGACACTTCGATCGAAAGCTTCATGCTGACATCGCCATCCGGATGGACGCGCGGCGTTACGTCAATGTTCACTCCGACGTCGATGTATTGGAACTGGGTGTTAACGAGGGGATTGATCGAGCTGGTCCCCACTCCGACGCCTGCCTGAAAGCTGCCCGTGGCCACGGGGACGCGGTCTCCAATCTTCAGAGTGGCCTTCTCACCGTCGCTCACGCGCACCTCGGGATCCTGAATGATCCTCGTTTTGTTGTCGGTTAGGATGGCGTTTGCTGTAGCGCCCGGAAGCGTCAGGCTGTAATCCGCCGTCGAGATATTTTTCAGGCTATTCAGCGCAATCTGCGGTGGCGTGGCCGGAGTACCGGAGGTGCTTGAACCGCTTGAGCTGGTGCAGCCGCTGCTGGTCGGCTGATTCGAACAAGCGGGAGTGAACGTCAGTGTAGCACTCTGCCCGGGGAGAATTCCCAGATCGCGTAACCGGTCCACACTTGCGGTCAGTACCTGCACGTGGACCAGCACCTCGGGTTTCGCTTTATCGATGTCGCGGATGATTTTCGAAGCCAGAAGGAGCTTGTCCGGAGTATCCCGAATCACGATCGCGTTCTGCGCGTTTACCTGCTGCACCCGCCGCATATCGAGAAGTTGTCTCAATCCAGTCACCACTTCCGTCAAGTCCTGGGGCGTCAGCGTGTTCGATAAGTAAAAGGTCCTGACTTCCTCATCCTCCAAGTCCCGGCGCTTTTGAGGATTGTCCGGCGCCACGATGATCACGCTGCTGGTGAGCGGCTTCCAAAAGGACTTGCTCTCAAACGCGACGGCGTCCAGCGCTTGTTCGAGAGTCACGTTTGGCAGGTCGGCCGCAATTCGGCGCGACGTGAAGTCCGGATCGAAAATCACGCTCAATCCCGCCAGCTTGGCGACTGTCTCGAAGACCACTCTCGCATCGTTGGTCATTTTCAGATTGATCAGCTCGGTCGAAACTGGCTTCAACTCGGGCGGCGCCGCCAGCAGGTCTGAATCCTCCGACGGATTCGGATTTATGCTCTTCGAGGTTGTCGCGGCGCTCTTTGCGGCTAGCAGGTCCATCGTCCTCTTCAGTTCCTGGTCTGCGGCGCCATTTGAAGGATCGATCGCAGCAGCCTTCTGGAACTCTGCGAGCGCGAGCTGAAGATCGCCTGCTTTCAGCGCTTTCTCACCTTGTTCGAGGTGGAATTGGCCGGCGGCAAAGCGCGTGTGCATTTCGCGGAGCTTGTACTCGGCGTTCGAAGGGTCGGTTCGCAGAGCGCGCTGATAATCAACGAGGGCCGTGTCGTAGTCCTGCAGAGTCTCGGCCTTCCGGCCCGCGGTATAGTCTTGATTTCCTTTTGGACAGCCACTCAGCACAACCGTGGCTAGTGCCAAAAACGGCAAAAGCGGTGAACGGTGCAACCGGAACCTCCGAAAAATTGGGCTTGGTCTCAGGGAGTCTAGCACCCGCCCTATGATGCGGCAAGAAAACGTAACCGTTGCCGGTTATTTCTAACGATCTTTGTTTTGTGACCTCCGCGTTAACAGGCCCAAGCTCGTTCATTGCGGAACGTCAACAGGTGTCGTTACTTGCGGGTGGTCGTGCGCGGCGGCTATGATTACGGCACCATGAATGGGGGAAAAAAGGGAGATAAGGAGCGCAATAAGATCGTCGCGCAAAATCGAGCCGCATCCTACAATTACGATTTACTGGATACCCTCGAAGCGGGGTTGATCCTGGTAGGCACCGAGGTCAAGACTCTTCGCGAAGGGAAAGGCACATTGCGAGAGGCGTATGCCGAGATTCGCGCAGGCGAGCCTTGGCTGGTAAACTTTCACATTCCGGAATACCAGCCCGGCGGGCCCCGGAATCACGATCCGCTTCGAAAACGCAAGTTGCTGCTCAATCGGAGGGAGATCGACAAGCTGGTCGTTCAAACGCAGCAAAAAGGCATGACCATCGTCCCTCTGAAGATTTATTTCCGCGATGGAATCGCGAAATGCGAGCTCGCGGTGGCCAGAGGCAAAAAGTTTCACGACCGGCGCGAATCCGAACGCCGCAAGGAAGCCAAGCGCGAAGCCGATGAGGCGATCTATCGCTCTCGCCGGCGCTGACCGCACGCACGGAATTCAACTGAAAGTGAAAGGAACACATGCAGATCCAACTCGAAAGTCAGCCTTTTGCCTCGATTCAAGCCGACGCTCTGGTTACCTACGTCTTCGATAAGGAAAATAAGTTTGACGGGCTTCTTGCCGAAATAGACAGTGCGATGAACGGCCGCCTCAGCTCGCTCGCCGCGAATGGCGAGATCAGCGGAAAAATGCTGGAGATTCTGTTGCTTCATTTCCCCGAAGGCCTCGCCGCCCAAAAATTGCTGCTTGTGGGCGCGGGGAAGCCGGATAAATTTTCAACCGCCGACTTGCGCAAAATCGCCGGCACGGCTGTGCGCCATTTGAAATCGCGCGGCGCGAAGAAAATCGTTTTCCTCGCGCGCGAAGGAGAACGCGATCCATCGGCCGCGCAAGCCGTCGTCGAAGGCTTGATCGCCGCCGATTTCGAATCGGATAAATACCGCTCTGACAAGAAAAATCGCGAGATTCAGTCGGTTGGGCTTGTCGGATTCGATGCGGGCCTTGGAGTGGACCTCACGGCCGCCATCAGTCAGGGTAAGGTAATCGCCGAATCGCAAAATTTCGCCCGCGATCTGATCAACGAACCCTCTAATAAAATGACGCCGCGCATCCTGGCCGCCCGCGCCGAGGCCATGGCAAAAGAGGCAGGCCTCGGAATCGAAATTCTCGACGAGCGAAAAATTGCCGAGCTGAAAATGGGTGCTCTGATCGGCGTGGCGCAAGGAAGCGTGGAGCCGCCGCGCGTGATCGTTCTGCGATACGAGCCGGTGAATCCGAAGCCGGGCGCGCCTGTTTTGGGACTGGTCGGCAAAGCCGTCACCTTCGATACCGGAGGCATCTCGATCAAGCCCGCGAACAACATGGAGAAAATGAAATACGACATGGGCGGCGGCGCCACCATGCTCGGCGCGATGCGTGCCATCGCCGCGCTCAAGCCCGCTATTTCCGTGATCGCCGTGATTCCGTCGACGGAAAACATGCCCGGCGGCCGCGCTCAAAAACCCGGCGACATTCAGGTGGCCATGTCCGGCAAAACCATCGAAGTGATCAACACCGACGCCGAAGGCCGCCTGATTCTCGCCGACGGCGTCTTCTACGCCCGCAAGCTCGGCTGCACACATCTGATCGACGCGGCCACGCTCACCGGCGCAATCGAAGTCGCGCTCTCCAACGTCCACGTGGGAGCCTTCGGCACGCCGCGCGAATATCTCGATGAATTCCTCCAGAGCGCCAAAGCCACGGGCGAAAAAATGTGGCCCATGCCGATCGATGACGAATATCAGCAGATGATCAAGAGTGACATCGCGGATATTCGTAATACCGGGACCGGCAAGGGAGGAGGCGCCAGCACCGCGGCGTGGTTCATTAAGGAATTTGTCGACGACACGCCGTGGGTCCACCTCGACATTGCCTCGACTTGCTGGGTCGACGAAGGCCGCCCCTGGCTCGCCAAGGGACCGACCGGCATCGCCATCCGCTCAATCGTGGACTTCGCCTTGAAGATGTAAGCAACGCAGGCCGGTCTTGGGTTTCGAGGCCCCGGGGCGGTCGAGGCAGCGCTTTGCGGCGATGCCGAAGCGTCGCGCTCGCCGAAGTGCGTGGTGTTCTCTCTCCTTTCGACTCGTGGCGCGCGCAACCGCGCATCTGTGCCGGAAATCCGCTGGGGGATTGCGGCAGATGCTAGCTGGTGGAGAGGTCGGGGACGATTTTGACGCGCAGTTCGCGAGTGCGCGGTCCATCGAACTCGGCGAAGAATATGGCTTGCCAGCGGCCGAGGACGAGGCGGCCGTCTTCGATCCAAATGGTTTCGGAGGAGCCTATGAGGGCGGCTTTGATGTGCGAGTCGGAGTTGCCTTCGGCGTGCTTGTAATCGCCGTGATGCGGGATGAGGCGGTCCAGCGTGGCTTCGATATCGCGGGCGACTGCGGAATCGTCGCCTTCGTTGATGAGCACACCCGCGGTGGTGTGCGGCACATATAAATGGCAAACGCCGTGAGCGAATCCGGATTCGCGGACGAGCGATTCGATCTCGGAGGTGACGCGTTTTAGTTCCGTGCGCTTTGAGGTCTTGAGTGTGAGCGTGCGGAGGAAGGAATGGCTAGCGCGTGCTGACGTTGGCGTCATCACTGATAAACATGCCATTGGGCCGAGTGAAGATCAATACAGTATCGGTGCTCGAGACGCCTTCTGCTCGACGCGGATCGCACGCATGCCGCGGGTGAAGGCTGCGCAAAGGAAGGGGCTTCGCGCTGGCGTTTTTGTGGCAGGGCTGAAGCCCCGCCCTTCCACCAGGGTCGCAGGGTTTAGAGCGGTCAGAATGAGGAGTGCGCAGATTCGATCTGGATGAGGCCGGGCGGGGGGATGCCGGCGGCTTGGCGCGCGAGCATGCCGGCGGTCGTAATGCCCGTGCGGACGAAAGACTTTTCGCAATCAGCCGAGGAAGGGCCACGCATGTTGCCCTCCATGTAGGCCAGGCCCGGGCAGCGTGTGCAGGTTCCGAGATGCGCGCAGGAAGAACATGTGGGCAAGTCTTTTCCGCGGATGGAGCGGACTTCGGCGAGTTGCTGTGAGTCCCTCCAAATGTCGATAAACTTCTGGAGCCTGACATTGCCGCAGGGCAGCGGGAACTGCACGCAGGGATAAAGATCGCCATAAGGCGAGATGTAGCAGGCAGTGTGCCCAGCGCTGCAAGGGAATCCTTCGCGGGCTTCGTCATCCACCGGTGGAGGAGGCGCGCAGAACTCCTCGACATTGCCGACGAGATCTGTGTTCTCGAAAACTTCCCTAAGTTGTTTTGGGGGCACTCGAAAACGCAGCACTGAGATGTTTCCGTCCATCATGGGAGTAATCGTGGGATCAAGTGTGTAGTGTGCGCCCACTTCGGCGGCGAGGGCGCGCACTCCCGCGCTATCCTGAAAATTGCTGGGCATCAGAACGTTTGCCAGCGTGACTCTCAATCCTGCCGCGCGGAGCAAGCGAATGCCTGCGAGGGTACGCTTCAGGGAACCGGGCAGCTTGGTGATTCCATCGTGTACTTCCGCGCGGTGTGAATAGAGGCTGATCTGTACTTGTTCGACGCCCAGGGCGCGCAGACGCCGCGCTTCTTTCTCGCGCACCATCACAGCGTTGGTTTTGAGCTTTACGTTGAAACCAAGCGCGCGAGCGCTCTCGATAATTTCGAAACAGTCGCGCCGCATCAGCGGCTCGCCGCCGCTGAGCGTGAGGAAAAACACGCCGGCGTCGGCAAGGTCGCGAAGGAGGGCGCGAATTTCCACCAAGGACATTTCGCCACGGTCGTCGTGTTCGAGATAGCAATGTTCGCAGCGCTCGTTGCAACGATAGGTGAGATCGAGATGCACGCTCAGGGGAAGGCCCAGGCGCAGCGCCTTGGCATTCAACTCTTGCAGCAGGCTCATGCGCCTGCCCCTGCGGCCGACTCGGCTTCCTGAATCGGACTGGCCGATATTTGCAAAATCCCGTGGCGCGCCAGGTCCTCGACGAAGGCGTCGGCATCGCGATAGGCTTCGTCGGGAGCAACGTCAAAAGCGGCGCAGACCTGATCGCGGACAATTACGGAAAGCGGAGTTTGGCCGTCGGCGGCCTGCCAGATCACCGCGGCCACCTCGCTCAAATTGAACAAGGTGGAATCGGCCGCGGACATAACGATCATTTCGTCCGCGAACTTGCGCGCCGCGACGGCGGGGCTGCGCGCGATATATTTTTCGCTCATTGGATTAGCCTCCACACGCGCTCGTCGGGCGTAAAGATCAGTCGGGCAACGTCGACATGGGACACGAAGTTGAGCGCGGAATCGAAGACGCGCGTGACGAGTTCGGCGTCATGCGCGAAGAACAAAATATTGCGCAGCAAGGCCCGCGCGGCTGCCGTGCGGCCGATCGGCTCGATGCGGTTAGAGGGGCCTTTTTCAAGAAAGTAGAGCGTGGCGAGCGGCGCCGAAAGGTTCTCGCCCGGACGCGCCAACTCGCCGGCAAAGGGAGTGCCGTAGGCGCGGTAGCCACGCGCGGCGGGCCGCAGGTAGGAGATCTCGTCGGTGAGCAGGTTGGCATCGGGTGGAGCGAGCCGCGAGATGGTGGTCTTGCCGGCCCCCGAAATTCCGGAAAACAAAAACGCCCGGCCGCGCCGCACGGCGCTCGCGGCGTGCAGCAAAAATCCTCCTTCTTCCGCGAGGAGAACGGAATGAACGAGGCGGAGCAGCGTATCGATCGAATAGGGGTTCGGCGATTGGCGAATCCAGCCACAGCGCGAACGCGTGTCCCATTCGGCGAGGAAATCGCCGCGCTCGAAGAGCCACACGTATCCTTGCTTTGAGACGCGTGCATCTTCGTCGGAGGGCGCTGCCGGAGGCTGGAGGTCAATTTCGAATGTGCAGGCAGGGTCGGTCCCCTGATTCATAAAACCCGCGTAGCGCTGCTCGAGCATTCGACAGAAATCTGCATCGCTTGATTGAAGAAGAATTGGAATGCCGCCGATTTCGACCGTGACTCCTCGCGCAGGAACTGCGATCGCAGCACGGTGAGTTGCGGATGAAAGCGCCAGGCCCATTTACATGCACTCCGTGAGATTTTTCGGAAAACGCGAACGTGCCCCGCAGGAACGCCGCGCAAGGCGGGTGCGCAGCGAATGCCATCGCAGAAGCCAGGTTCCAACAGAGTCGGAGTGCCGCACAGCCCACCGCAACCAGAAGGAGGGAACCGATTGCGTTTGCTCAAGCTCAATGCGCTTCCCGAACCGCAACACAGCGGTGACGCGGCCGAGCAATTCGTGCCCGGCAACCGGCGCGTCTTCCTTGGTCAGCGCGTCGCCGCAAGTAACAGCAAAGGGCTGCGCGTCCACGTCGATCGCACGGACGACGCGATGGGCGGAAAAACAGCCTTCGCGCGAGAAGAGAACGACATGCCCCGGCTCCACACTCGCGATGGGCTGCCGCAAAACCAGGAGAGTGTCACCGGGAAAGATTGAAGGAAGCATGCTCGAGCCTTGCGCAACGAACTGGAGTTCGCCAAAGGCAAATAGGACTTCAGTGGCAAGGGCGAGTTCGACGGCTGCGCGGCATTCCGTGGATGGCGGCATAGGCTCCAGCCGCATCTAGGAATTCTTCCTATTGATTTGACAGCTTAACTGCGTGGGGTCAAGCTTCCCACAGATGAGCGCCATGGTTTCAAACACGCGCTCGTGCTGAAATGAAGGCTTCTGGTAGGGCTTCCTGGTGGCGCTTTTTGAGTCATCCTGACGGTCGGGCTGCGGCTTCTGGGCATTGGACTTCATGTTCATGTTGATCTATTTCACCTCGCTCAGATCGGGACTCCAAATGTTGCGCTGCATTCTGTGCTTGTTGGCGCCAATTAAAGCCTGTCAGAGGGCCACGAACAAATGTGACTACTGCAAGCCCGCCTGGGACACCTGAATAGCAGATGTTCCGCCAAGTGGCGTGTAATAGATTTCTTCGTCGCCGTTGATCGCCGTGGACGAGGTATCGACGATGATGCCGCTCGTGCCACCGGTCGAATTCAGCCCGGCGGTAGGATTGCCCGTCGTGCCTGCACCCATCACCTGGTAATTGAACACACAGGCACCCGTGCAACCGGCTGCGGTCGCTGCGTTACCGCTCGCGCCGCCAGCGACTGCGGTGAAAAGCCAATCCTTGATGTCCAGTGTTGCTGCCCCGTTAGCGTGCGTTGCGGCACTCGTGCCCTGCTGTCCGCGAGTGACGGTCAAAGAGGTCGTGCCTCCACCCGAGGAGACTTGCATAATCTCAGAATCGATCTGGAGGAAGTCGTTGTTGGCGATGTTTGTGCCAGAAGCGACGCTGATCACCGCTGGGCTGGTTGTGGTGGTAATGCCCGCAGAAAGCGTCGTTGCTACCTTCGTGCCCAGGAATTCCGTAACAGGAGCGCATGCCGACGCCGTGCCGGGTGTCGTGACAGGGGTGCTGTAGACGTTCACCACGGGAGTTGTGACAGTTGCAAGAGGGACCTGGTAGACGACCCCGTTCTCGCAGACGTAGATATTCCCGGTGTTCCCCGGGCCTTCGTAGTACAGATTGTCGAAGGAGCCTATGGGCATATACGAGGTGGAGGGGTTGTTGGTGCCGCCGTTGGCAAAGTACACAGCTGTGCCGAAGCCGGAGCCGGCGCCGGAGCCGGTGCCGCCGAGAGCTGCGGCCGGGAAGATATTGATGTAGCTGGGATTACCGGTATGGGCGGGATCACCGCTATAACCGATGAACGTGTAAACCTTCTCCGCGGAGGGATCAACCACAGGCGGCCCAAACACATTCGTCGTGTTGTTCTCCAACCTGCCTGAGGTCGTAACGGTAGCGGGTGCCGCGACAGTGAATGAGTGGAGATAGCCGCCGGCGTCCGTGACGAAAATGCGGTTTGATCCTCCCGAATCATAGACGGGAGAGCTCAATGCGGGTGCAGCAGTCGTGCTCGCGGTCGCTGGCCAGCCGGACAGGTCCAGCATTGGATTTCCAAGAAACGCGCCGGTCACCTCATGCACCTTGCCGTTGTTGTCCCCGACGTAAAGGGTGTCGGTCGTCCCGTAGACATAAAACGGCGCCGAAGCTGTGTCGTTGGCGCCCAGGCTAATGGAGGTATAGCAGGGAGCTGCGCAGCCGCGATAGCTCCCCACACTCACTGAAGAAGGAGTGATCGGTGCACCGATCGTGCCGCCTGAGGCTGCCATCTTGAGCAACACCAGGCTGGCGGTGGTTCCGTTCGTCTGGACGAAGGCGACCTGAGTCCCGTCCAGCGAAATCGTGGGCGAAGTCGTCGCCGTAGACCCGCTACCCGTGTTGTAAGCCCAATACACGACCGGAAGGCCCCCGCTAAACAACGGGCAGCCGCTGTAGAGGCTATTAAACGCGACGATCGTCGCGTGCAAAGACGAGCCAGTGGCTCCGGTCGGGAACACGACATAATCGCTGCAGCTTGCAGTGGTCGTCGTGAAGTTAAATTTGGCCGGATATTGCCCGGCAGCCAGACCCGGGCCGCCCAGCGCCTCGCTCCAGTCTGTCTTGATGTTCGACTTGGTGGTCATCCGTCTGTATATCGGCACGGAACCGTTCGGCTCCCCGAAGCGGAAGTCAGTGGATTCGGCGTTCCAGCGTAACCGGTACTCCGCGTCGATCCCGGCGGGTCCTTTCATTTCGCCGTGCTTTTTCAACTGCTGGATCACGTACCGGGGCTCGTTAACCACTTTCTGCCAGTGCTCGTACTCGCCCTTCTGTAACGCCTTGTTCTCGGCGCCAATGTTTGAGAAAACAACATGATGATGGCTCCAATCCTGAGGGTAACCTCTGATCTCGGTTCCGTTGACGTACACCGACGGCCCACCCTGAGCCTGCATCGGCTTGGCGACAAGTACGGTCGCGAGCAACACAAGACTGAGACAAGACCATTTAAACTCCGCACAATTCAAATTCCACATTGATGGGCAACCTCCGGCGAAACCACTGACTGTTTCTGAGGCTTGCAACTATCTCGAGACTGCTATCCGCGGCTGGCGCCGAGTTCAGCGTCGGATGAAGTTCGTGCCAAATCTTGCTTTCTTACTGCGTTTCCATCAGTCCCGCCGGGGAAGGGTTCGCCGTTTGGCCGCCTCTACGCCGAGGGGTCTCGCCGCGATCGGGGCCTCTGCTCATCATACGAAGCAAGATCGGTGCGTAGCTAACGTATTTGCGAGTTAGTCCTAGGGCAATCGGAAATCGGTACGGAGTGTTCTGAAATGTAACTAGGCGTGCGTTAAATGCGACACGAAGGTCTTGGAACAAAGCTGCCCTGCTTTGTGTACCAAGCATCGAGCGTATTGTAATTGCTACAAGCTAGTGTTGTCCACTGCCAGATAACTCACGCACGATGTCGCCCACGAAGGCTTTGGCGTCGCCGAAGAGCATTAGGGTGTGATCGAGGTAGTAGAGGGGATTATCGATTCCGGCGAAGCCGGGGTTCATGCTGCGCTTGATCACCATTACGGTGCGAGCCTTATCTACGTCGATGATGGGCATACCGTAGATGGGACTGCCCGTGTCTGTCCGCGCGGCGGGATTGGTGACGTCATTCGCGCCGATGATGAGCGCGACATCGGTTTGCGGCAAATCTGAATTGATATCGTCCATCTCCATGAGGCGGTCGTAGGGAATATCCGCTTCGGCGAGGAGGACGTTCATGTGGCCAGGCATTCGGCCGGCGACCGGATGAATGCCGAAACGCACATCGATGCCTTTTTTGGTGAGGGCGTCATAAAGTTCGCGCACTTTGTGCTGGGCCTGGGCGACTGCCATGCCGTAGCCGGGAACGATCACGACTTTATCGGCTGCGGCGAGAATTCCGGCGGCTTCTTCGGCCGAGGCGCTGCGCACCGTCCTCTGTTCGGCAGCGGCCGAGGAGGAAGCCTGCACCTGTCCGAACGCGCCGAACATCACGTTGGCGAAGGAACGGTTCATGGCCTTGCACATGATGACGGAGAGGATGAAGCCCGAAGAACCGTCGAGCGCGCCCGCGACCACCAGCAGCTTATTATTCAGCACGAAGCCTAGAAGTGCCGCCGAAAACCCGGCGTAGGAGTTCAAGAGCGAAATGACCGTGGGCATATCAGCTCCGCCGATGGGAGTGACCAGGAGGATGCCGAATACGAGGGACACGACGACCATCGCGGGGAAAAGGAACCGCTGTTCGGGATTCACGACCAGCGCGATGGCCAGAAGAATTGCGGCTCCCAGCACGGATAAGCTGACGACGTTCTGTCCTTTATAGACGATGGGGCGCTGCGGCAAGATTTCCTGCAGCTTGCCGGCAGCGATCAAGCTGCCCGTAAAAGTGAGCGAGCCGATAATCACCTCGAGTCCGATTTCGCCCATTCCGAATCGCGTAACGTGTGGAATGCCGACGTAGTATTCAGCGATGCCGATCATGGAAGCCGAGAGAGCGCCGAAGGCATGGCTGAGCGCAGTCCGCTGGGGCACGGCCGTCATTTTCACCATGCCGAGGGGAATGCCGATGCCCGCGCCGATGATCAGGGTGATGATAATCCATTTGAACTGGACTACTTGAGGGTCGAACAGGGTGGCGCCGACGGCGAGCGCCGCGGCAATTTCGCCGACCAGGACGCCGCGTCGCGCGGATGCCGGCGAGCTGAGCCATTTGATGGCCAGAATGAACAGAACGACAGCGACGATGTAGCTGCCGTCAATGAGTTGTAGGATTTGGGCCTGGCTCATGATTTTTTGGGCTTGCCGGTTTTGAACATGCGCAGCATGCGATCGGTGATGAAGAAGCCGCCGACCATGTTGCTGAAGGATGCGGAGACGGCGATCAATCCGAGGATGACGGAAAGGCGCGTCTCATGGCGTCCGGCGATGATGATGGCGGCAACCACGACGATGGCGTCCAGCGCGTTGGTGAGAGACATCAACGGCGTGTGCAGCAGCGGCGACACGCGCTTGATCAGCTCAAATCCAACGAAACCCGCGAGAATGAAGACGTACAGATTGGAGATAAAGTCCGACGGCACGCTTTCCTCCTTACCCCTTCGCAGCCAGCGCGGGCAGCGAAAAGAATTCCCGCACACGCGCGTTCACAACTTCCCCGCCTCGAGTGAGCAGAGTGTCGCGAGTGATTTCGTCTTCGAGATTCAGGTTGAGCTTTCCACCTTTCACCAAGTGCAGCAAAAAGGCAGTGACGTTGCGCGCGTAGAGCGAACTGGCGTGGTAAGGCACTGTGCTCGCGAGATTGATCCGCCCTATGATGGTGACGCCGCTATCGACGATGGTTTCCTCCGGGCGGGTGAGTTCGCAATTGCCTCCGCGCTCGGCGGCAAGATCGACGATAACGGACCCCGGCCCCATGCCACGAACCATCTGTGCCGTGACCAGCACGGGAGCTTTCTTTCCCGGGACAACGGCCGTGGTGATGACCACATCGTTTTCCGCAACTACTTTTCCCATGAGTTCGCGCTGGCGGGCGTAGAAGGATTCGTCTTGCGCCGTGGCGTATCCGCGAGCATCTTGCGCATCCTTGGCCTCGATGGGCAGCTCGACGAATCGTCCGCCGAGGCTCTGTACCTGTTCCTTCACGGCGGGCCGCACATCGTAGGCCGAAACGACCGCGCCCAAACGACGCGCGGTGGCGATTGCCTGCAGACCCGCCACGCCGACGCCGATGATCAGGACGCGCGAGGGTGTGATGGTGCCGGCGGCGGTGGTCAGCATGGGAAAGAAGCGCGGGAGCACGTCCGCGGCGATAAGGACGGCTTTGTATCCGCAGACGGTGGCCATGGACGAGAGCGCGTCCATACTCTGCGCGCGCGTGGTGCGCGGCATCATTTCGATCGAAAAGGAAGTGACGCCGGCGCCCGCAATTTCCTGCACAATCTCGCGCGATCCCAGCGGCCGCAGGAAGCCGATGAGAACCTGGTCGCGCCGCATCAGCGGGAGATCGGCTTTTCCCGTCCTCTCGTTCGATCCGTAGCAGAGCACTTGCACGACGATATCGGCGTTGGCGAATACGGTGGCGCGGTCCGGCGCGATTTTCGCGCCTTTCTCGACATAGACTGCGTCCGGGTAGCCTGCTTCGTTCCCTGCATTCGTTTCGAGCAGAATTTCCAACCCGGCTTTGGCGAGATTCGGCATTACGGACGGAACCAGCGCTACCCGATGCTCACCCGGGAAACTTTCTTTGGGAACGCCAACGATCACAACGCTTACCTCCCGTCTATCTTCAAGAACTCTCCGCCAGGGCCACGGACTTAGCCGCGCGCAATTCCAAAGCGCTCTATTCTATACAGGACAGTGGATATTTCCACTGGAAGATGGAAAATTTCCGAGAGGCCGAGTGATTTGGACGAAGCGCATGCAACCGCTATCATGGAGATCGAGTCAAATCTCATGACTTCGCCCATCGGCGGGCTTGCGGCATGACACTTCGTCCTCTCATCCTACTTGCAGCCCTCTTGCTGGTGGCGGCTCAGGTCCCGCAGCAGGGCGGCGAGATCGAGATGGACGGCAGGACTTTCGCGCCGGCCAACCCACGCGAGAAAGCCGAATGGACCTTTGCGCGGTTCCACTACGATCTCGGCTATCAATACGGGCGGTACGGTTTCGAGCGTTGGGCCGCCGACTGGCCGAAGGCGGATCGACAGTTTATTCTCGGAGTTCGGCGTCTGACGCGAGTGCAAAGCCGGTCCACGGAACAAGTGGTGGATGCCAACAGCGACGACCTCTACAACTGGCCCTGGATTTACATCGAGGACCCGGGCGGTTGGAGGCTCAGCGAGAAACAGGCGGCTCGGCTCCGCGAATATTTGCTTCGCGGCGGCTTCCTGATGGCCGACGATTCGCATGGCGATTACGAATGGGACGTTTTAGTCCAAGGCATGCACATGATATTCCCGGGTCGCCAGATCGAGGATCTGCCGAATTCGGACGAAATATTTCATGTGGTTTACGACTTGGACGATCGGGTGCAGATTCCGGGCACGCGCTACATCTGGGGGCCGCGGTGGACCTACGGTCCCGATAGCGCGACGCCCAAGTGGCTTGGGATTCGCGACGATAAAGGCCGGCTGATGGTTGCGATCTGCCACAATTCGGATGTGGGCGATGCGTGGGAGTGGGCCGACAGTCCTCGTTATCCCGAGCATGAAGCGTCCGTCGCCTACCGCATCGGCGTGAATTACATTATTTACGGCATGACGCATTGATTGGCGGTGAAGGTTACCGCGTCGGTTTGAGGATCAATTTTTGGACGCGCCAATTCAGCAGTTCCGCTACGTATAGTTCATTCTCGGATGGGCAGGCGATTTCGTGGATCCATCCGAATTGCTTGAGCTGCTTGCCCGATTCGCCGAGCATTCCGAGAACTTTCCCGTCGAGACTCAGCTTGTAGATTCGCCCAGGATAGGCGTCCGCACTGTAGAGCACCTGATGAGGACCGGGGGTGATGCAAATCGCCCAAGGAGCGCCGGGCGCCATCGTACCCGTAGTGGCGGTGGGCTTGTTGCCGATTGCCGGACGCGCATTCGGAGGGGCAGGCACGTCAATGGTGATTTGGCGCAAGAAATCTCCTTCGCCATCGAAAACCTGGATGCGGCGGTTGCCGCGATCGGCGACGTAGACGTTTCCCTCGGCATCCACTGCGATGCTATGCGGAGTATTGAACTGGCCCGGTCCATCTCCGGGAGTTCCCCAGGATTTCAGCCAGTTGCCATCCTTATCCACTTTGGCGACGCGCGAATTGATGTAGCCGTCGCTGATGTAGGTGTTGCCCTGCGCATCCCAAGCCACGTCGGTTACTTGGCGGAACAGGCCATCGACCGGCGGAAGCGGCGGGTGCACATGCTTGAGTGGGCCGGTGCCTTCATCGGAGGCTTCCTGCTTACGGCCAAAAACCATCACCACGCGGCCGGCGGGATTGAATTTGATGACCATGTCGGAACCTTTGTCGGTGGCCCAGATGTTGTCCTGCGGATCGATTTTCACGGTGTGCGCGAAGGACCAGGCATAAAGGTTATGTCCGATTTCGCGGATGAAATGGCCGTCGGCGCCAAACTCCAAAAGCTGGGCTGCAGCCGCGCCGTATGCTGGTCCGGTGGTGTTGCCGCGAGAAAAGACGAACACGTGTCCTTCCGAATTGACTGCCACGCCTGAGGCTTCTCCCAGATACAAATCCGGCGGGAGCTTCAAGAAATCCGGGACCGAGCGGAAGGAGATCTCCGGAACTTTCGTGGAGTCAGACGTTTGCTGCGAGAAAGCCGTGGCAGCAATAGCGAAAACAAATAAGAACAGCACGCACCATTTCATTACCGCCTCCGATCGCCGAGAGTATACGCCGATGAGGGGCGGATTGACTTCGCGCGGTGAGTCTCCTAACCTAACCCATCCATCGCACGGAAAAGAGACATGAGAAAATGTCGGATTTGAAGCTGACCACGCGGGCCGAAGATTTTTCGGAGTGGTACAACCAGGTTGTGCTGCGCGCTGAGCTGGCGGATTACGCGCCGGTGCGCGGCTGCATGATCGTGCGGCCGTACGGCTGGGCGCTGTGGGAAAACATCACGGCGCAGCTTGACAGGAGGTTCAAGGCGACTGGGCACGTGAACGCAGCGTTTCCGCTGTTGATTCCCCGCAGCTTCATCGAGAAGGAAAAATCGCACGTAGCGGGATTTTCTCCGGAGTTGGCGGTGGTGACGCACGGCGGCGGCGAGGAGTTGGAAGAACCGCTGGTGATCCGTCCTACATCGGAGACGATCATCGGGCACGCGTACGCGAAGTGGATACAGAGCTATCGCGATTTGCCGGTGCTGATCAACCAATGGAACAGCGTGGTCCGCTGGGAACTGCGAACGCGTCTGTTTTTACGAACGCTGGAATTTTACTGGCAGGAGGGGCACACGGCGCACGCGACGGCGGAAGAGGCCGAGGCCGAGACGCGGCAGATGCTCGATGTGTACACGGATTTCGCGGTAAATGAGGCGGCCGTACCGGTGATTCCCGGTCGCAAATCGGCGGCAGAGCGGTTCGCGGGCGCCGAACAGACCTACTCGATCGAAGCGATGATGGGAGATGGGAAGGCGCTGCAGTCGGGCACGTCGCATAACTTGGGGCAGAATTTCGCGAAGGCGTTCGAGATACGGTATCTCGATAAAGGCGGTGTGCTGCAACACTGCTGGACGACTTCCTGGGGACTTTCGACGCGGTTCGTAGGCGCGATCATCATGGTTCACGGCGACGACCAAGGATTGATTCTGCCGCCGCGGCTGGCCCCGCATCAGATTGTGATCGTCCCGATCTACAAGACGGACGAAGAGCGCGGCAGCGTGATGGAAAATGCGCTGCGTTTGAAGCGCGAGCTTGTGGGTGCGGGCATTCGCGTGAAAATGGATGAGCGCGAAGGAATGAGCCCCGGCTTCAAGTTCAACGATTGGGAGATGCGCGGCGTGCCGCTGAGGCTGGAGCTTGGTCCCAAGGATGTGGCGAAGGGATCGGTAGTGCTGGCGCGGCGCGATCGTCCGGGCAGGGACGGCAAGTCGTTTGTGCCGCAGCAGGGACTGGCCGCGGCTGTGGCGGGAATGCTGGAGGAAATTCAGAAGTCGCTCTACGAGCGGGCGCTGGAATTTCGCAAGTCGAACACGGCGGAACCGGCGGATTACGGCGAATTCAAGAAGGCGGTCGAAAAGGGTTTTGCGTTCTCCTGGTGGTGCGGCAGCGGCGAATGCGAAGAGAAGGTCAAGGAAGAGACCAAGGCAACCATGAGGTGCATTCCACTCGACCAGCCCGCCGGCGGCGGAGGCAAGTGCGTCTATTGCGGAAAGGCCGCCGGCGAAAAGGCCATTTTCGCCCGCGCGTACTGACCCAGCCGAATCGACCCCCGCTTCGCTGACACCCCGGCGTTTACCTATCGCGAACATGGATATTCCTGGATGCCACCAGACGCATAGCGTCCATGCTAGCCTTGGAGAATCGACCAAGAACTAGGCGAGGAGGACCGGAGTCAGATGTTGCGATCGAGGGAGACCGCGAAGGAGCGCGGGGGTTCGAAGCGGAACCTCATCATAACGCTGCTCATCGTGGGCTCAATGGTTTTCGCGGGGATAAAAATAATTCCGGTGTATGTCGACAATTATCAGTTTCAGGATGCGATCGAGAGTGAGTCGAAGTTTGCGCTGGCGGGCTACCCGAAGAAAAGCGTTGACGACATCCGCGATGACGTTTGGAAAAAGGCACAGGACCTTTCGATTCCCGCGCAGCGGGAGGATATACAGGTGAACGTGACGAACGGAAGCGTTTCGATAAGCCTGGATTACTCGGTGCCGATCGATTTGGCCGTTTACCAACTCACGTTGCAATTTCACCCACACGCAGACAACCATTCGATCTAAAATAGCGTTCTGCTCTTTTTTGTCGATCAGAGGCACGCCGGGCAACCCAGTTACCGGCGGCAGCTTGGATAATCGCGGCTTGTCGCCCGGTGCGCAACGGGCCGGAGAAACTTATTGCGGATTCGAATTGCCCGGGGGTTTTGGACATCGCGTCTTGGGATCGCGGTGCTGGGAGCCGCTCTGGTTGCGCTCCTTGTTGCAACGATTGTCTTCGCCGGGTACTACATTCAATTCGGACATTTGATTGACCAGCGCCTCACTGGCCAGATTTACCAGAATACGTCGAGCGTCTATTCGGCTCCCGGCTCGATTTTCACAGGGGAGTCGCTGCGCGAAGATGACTTAGCCAGTTATCTGCGTAATGCGGGCTATCAGGAAGGGAAGGTGGCCGGCACGCCGGGCGAGTTTCACGTCGCCGACTCGACGATTGAGATCCGGCCTTCCTCCACGTCGTATTTCCAGGGACACAACGCGCTGCGCGTGACCTTTGAGGGTCGAGAGGTGTCGCACATCGCGCAGCTTTCCGACGGCACAACCATGGAGTCAGCGGAGATTGAGCCGACGCTGCTGACGAATCTATTTGACACTTCGCGCGAAAAGCGGAGGGTGGTGCGGTTCGAGGATTTGCCGCCCGTTCTGGTCCACGCCGTGCTGGCCGCGGAAGACAAGCGCTTCTTCGAGCACGGAGCGTTGGACGTGGTGCGGGTGTTCGGGGCGGCATTTTACGACCTGAGCCGGGACCGGAAGGCGCAGGGGGCTAGCACGATCGACATGCAGGTGGCGCGGACGTTCTTCTTTACGACGAAACGGGAATGGAGCCGGAAGCTGAAAGAAGTGCTGATGGCCGCCGAACTGGACGAGCGTTTTTCGAAGCAGCAGATCTTTGAGTTGTACGCGAACGATATTTATCTCGGAAACCGGGGCAGTTTCTCAATACGCGGATTCGGCGAGGCCTCGCAGGCTTACTTTGGGAAGGACGTGCGGGATTTGATGGCTGGTGACGCGGCGTTTCTCGCCGGGATTATCCGCGCGCCGAACCGTTATTCGTCCGCTGAGCGACACGTGGACCGCGCCGATGACGTGCGCGATCGGGTGCTCGGCGAGATGGTCGCCGATGGCTACATAACCGCGGATCAGCAAGCTGCTGCTAAGAAGACCAAGCTGAAGTTCGTGAACGGCGGCGTGGAAAGCAGCCCTGCGCCATATTTCGTGGACATGGTGAAAGACCATTTGCTCGAGAAGTTTTCGGAGAACGACCTGGAAACACAGAGCTACCGCATTTACACGACGCTCGATCCGGATTTGCAGCGCGCGGCCAGCGAAGCGGTACAGATCGGCGTGAAGAATCTAGACAAGCTGCTTGCGCGGCGCTACGCGCTTTGGAAGAAGAAGGGCCAAGCCGTACCGCCGGCGCAGGTGGCGGTTGTGGTGATGGATCCACATACGGGAGAGATCAAGGCGCTGATCGGCGGGCGCAATTACGGCGAGAGCCAGCTCAACCATGCGCTGGCGCGGCGGCAGCCCGGATCGGTCTTCAAGCCGTTTGTTTACGCGGCGGCTTTTGACGATGCAGTTGAGAACCTTCAGCCGGTAGTCACACCGGTGACGATGGTGGACGATAGTCCCACGACATTTGAATTCGATGGGAAGGACTACACACCCAACAATTACGGCGAGGAATTCTACGGAATGGTGACAGTGCGCGATGCGCTGATTCATTCGCTGAACGTGGCCACGGTGAAGGTAGCTGAATTGATCGGGTATCAGCGGGTGGTCGATCTGGCGCGCCAGATGGGGCTGGGCGGAAATATCCAGGCCACCCCGGCCGTGGCGCTCGGCGCTTACGATATGACACCGATTGAAGTGGCGGCGGGTTACACGGCGTTCGCGGGGAACGGTGTGCGTGCGGAGCCTCTTTTTATCCGCAGCGTGATCGCCGGGAATGGAAGCACCGCCGAATCCAATTCTCCGTCCACACGGTCCGTGCTCGATCCGCGGGTGGCGTTCTTGACGACCAGTCTGATGGAGGACGTGATCAATCACGGCACTGGCTATCCGGTGCGGCAGATTGGATTTACCGCGCCAGCAGCGGGGAAAACAGGCACTTCGCACGATGGGTGGTTTGCGGGATATACGTCAAATCTGCTGTGCGTCGTATGGGTTGGGTTCGACGATAACCGGGATTTGGGCCTGGCAGGCGGCGAAGCTGCGGCGCCCATCTGGGCAGAGTTCATGAAGCGCGCCGTGGCGTTGCCGAAATATCGTGATACTCAGAATTTTGACCCTCCGCCAGGCATCGTCGAGCAGTCAGTCGATCCCCAGACGGGCCAACTCGCCACGCCGTCTTGTCCGCAGATCATGACCGAATATTTCATCTCCGGCACGGAGCCGAACCAATATTGCCAACTCCACGGGGGGTCGCTGGCGCAATCGGGGCCTGCATCCTGGCTGGCTCACTTGTTTGGCAAGGGATCGGAGGCTTCGGGGCCTCGACCGCCGGAGACGCACGAAGCATCACCGAACACCGCTAAAAGCGGACACGTTACACCTCCTGCGCCGGCGAAATCGGCTAATGAGACCGCGCCCCAGGGGCAAGTTAAGCAACCCGAGAAGAAAAAAGGCTTCTTCGACAAGATATTTGGTATCTTTGGGGGAGAGAAAAAGCCGGACACGTCGGAACCGCATTAGAATACAGCGGTGGCCTCTGCCACGGTGCAGCCAGGAGATGGGCAATGAAACCCTTGGCCCTCTTCGCGATTCTGGTCACGTTTTTCGCGTTCCAATTCAGTCGGAGTGCCTGCGCTCAGCAGGATACCAGCCACAACCTTCAGCCCGCGGCTGATCGCTCACAACCGCAAACCCCGAATCCGCCGTTGACTCCGCGGCAACAGGCTGAGTTGCGCGCGTCCATCCTAATGGCGCGGAAAGAATTCAGCGATGCTGCGATCGCCTACCAGCATCTTCTGGAATCCGACCCGAAGAACGCCGACTTTCTCAATCGAACGGGGATGGCATACCAGGAACTGGGGCAGGACGGGCTCGCCGAACATTTCTATAAGAAAGCTATGCGCGCGGACAAGGAATTTTCGGAGGCCATTAATAACCTTGGAACTGTGGAGTACTCCAGGAAGCGTTATGGCAAAGCGATCAAATATTACAAGAAGGCCATCTCTGTTGCGCCGGAAACGGCCGCAGTGTACAGCAATCTAGGTTACGCCTACTGCGCCATCAAAAAATATCCTCCAGCGATGGACGCCTTTGGCACAGCTGTGAAACTCGATCCCATGATTTTCGAACACAGGGGATCGAGCGGTTCGGTTTTGCAGCAACGGACGGCCGCGGATTCGGGGGAGCTGTACTTTACGATTGCGAAATCCTACGCCAAACTAGGTGATGCCGAGCGTGTGGCGCGCTACCTGAAGCTTGCCCGCGACGACGGATACAAAAATTTGCTTGAGGCCGAGAAGGACCCCGTCTTCGAGAAAGTAATTAAGGACGCGCGCGTCCAGGAAGTACTCCGGGTGAGGTCAGCCTCCGCCGCTTCGCCGGTGAAGCCGAATTCCAACTAGTCCCTTAAGCTGCCCTGGCAAGTCCCTTTGGTGGCGTCTTTTTACGCATAGGCAGATGTTTCACGGGTTCACAGAATCCAGGGAATCTGTCATCATAAAGACATCGCAGAGTCAATAACATCGGCACAGACGCAAGAAGGAATGAGCGAGGCTTATTAATGGCGGTTCCCGGACCAATATCGCAGATGTGGGCGGTGTCGTCCTACGTCGTCCGACAGAAGCTGAAGGGGCGTAAGCAGTATCCGCTCGTCCTGATGCTGGAGCCGCTGCTGCGGTGTAACCTCGCATGCGCAGGCTGCGGAAAGATTCAGTACCCGGCGCACGTCCTTAAGAAGAATCTGACTCCCGAGGAATGTTTCCGCGCGGTTGAGGAATGCGGTGCGCCAGTGGTGAGTATTCCGGGGGGCGAGCCCTTGATGCATCCGCAGATCGCCGAGATCGTGAACGGGCTCGTGGCGCGCAAAAAGTATATCTACCTATGCACTAACGCGCTGCTGCTGAGCGAACGCCTCAGCGAGTTCACTCCCAGCAAATATCTTTCGTTTTCGGTCCACATGGACGGCCAGCGCGAGCATCACGACTTTTCGGTCTGCCGCGAGGGCACGTATGACAAGGCCGTGGAGGGAATTCGCATGGCGCTTGAGCGCGGCTTCCGCGTCACCACGAATACCACCCTTTTTGAGGGCGCCGATCCGCAAAGCGTCCGCCAGTTTTTTGACGACATGATGGAGTTGGGCGTCGAAGGCATGATGCTTTCACCCGGCTACACGTACGACAAGGCTCCGGATCAGGAGCATTTCCTTTCCAGGAAAAAAACGCGCAACCTATTCCGCCAAATTCTGAGCAATCGTTCCGACAAGTGGCGCTTCAACCTGAGCCCCTTATTCCTCGAATTCCTGATGGGCAAGCGGAACTACAAATGCACGCCGTGGGGCATGCCGACATACAACATCTTCGGGTGGCAGAAGCCTTGCTATCTTCTGCAGGATGGATACGCGGACACTTTTGAGGAGCTGATACGCGAGACCAATTGGGAACAATACGGCACTGAGAGCGGGAATCCGAAGTGCGCGAATTGCATGGTTCACAGCGGGTACGAGGCCAGCGCCGTGAATCACACTTTCAGTTCGTTGGGCGGCTTTCTGAGCACGGTCCGCGCTACCCTCTTTAACAAATATAGGGATCCCGATCTGATGGGCGGTGCCTCCGGCCCTTCGGGTGAGAGTTCCGGGCAACTGATTCAAATCATGACTGCGCCGAAAGCCTAGCGGGTCCCGATCACATCGTTTTTAATCTCCGCGCGCATTATTTTAGCGGCGCGGGCACCGACACTTGGCCTTCCACAGATGTGAGCTGGTCGGCATTCCGCAACTCCGGGAACATCCAAGCCCACAACGCCGTAACGACAATCGCTCCCACGCCGCCCAGGACGACTGCGGCTACCGTCCCGAACCACGCCGCGGTCACGCCCGATTCGAATTGCCCAAATTCGTTCGATGCGCCGATAAAGATCATGTCGACGGCATTCACGCGCCCGCGCATCTGATCCGGTGTGGCAAGCTGAATCAAAATTCCGCGCACCACGACGCTGACCATGTCCGTTGCGCCGACCAGAACCAGAGCACACATCGACAGCGTGAGGCTATGTGAAAGTCCGAACAGAATCGTGAAAACGCCAAAGCCCGCCACGCACCACAGCATCTTGGGCCCTACACGCCCCCGCAACGGTTTGAAAGCGAGCATGAGCGCCATGGCTCCAGCGCCAATTCCGGGAGCGCAGCGCAATAATCCCAGTCCCCACGGACCTGTTTTGAGGATTTCGCGCGCGTATACCGGTAGCAGCGCCACCGCGCCGCCCAGCAGCACAGCGAACAAATCGAGCGAGATTGAGCCGAGCACGAGCTTTTCACGCCAAATGTAGTGCATGCCCGCGAGAACTGTCTTCCAACTGAAAGCTTCTCGCGGCCGGGGCCGGTTTCGTGGCCTCACGCCAGACATCGAAAAAGCCGCACCCGCCGCCGCTACCATGGCCGCGCCGTAGACGGTCGCCGGCCCTCGAAAGAGTGCATAAACAAGCCCGCCGAGCGCCGGTCCCAAAATCGTCGCGGTCTGGAAAATCGTGGCGCCCCAGGCGAACGCGCTGTGAAAATGTTCGTCCGGCACCAGGAGAGGCAGGATCGCGCGGCTTGCAGGGGCATTGAAGGAACGCACCACGCCAACCAACGCGACGACCGCGTAGATGGGATAAACCGTGTGCGGTCCGGAAAACCGTGATCGCGAGCAGCAGTCCCGAGCATATGGCGAATCCGGCATAGCCCAGCGTAAGAACTCGGCGGCGGTCATAGCGGTCTGCGGTGTGGCCCGAAACCAGAAACAGCAAGATACCGGGAAGAAATTGTGCCAGACCAACCAGTCCGAGATCGAGGGGTCGCTTGGTGATCTCGTATACCTGCCAGCCGACCGCGACCGATTGCATCTCGGTAGCCAGCACGATGCAGAATCGCGCCACTTGGTAAAGCGTGAATGCGGGGTACGTAAACGCAACGGGGCGGACGAACCTGGAACTCCCGGAAGCGGCCATTGCATTCTACTTTGCCATAGAATTCGAATTCGCACGAGGACGGGCCGGGCGTCCGCTTTCTTGTCGGATGAGCTGCAGAGGTGTTCGACAGCGTGGGCCCATACATCGGCGGCAGGGGAAATTAAGGCGTCGTTCGCGTTCCGAGGATGGCATCGAAAAAAGCGCCGAGGAGATAGCGAATATCCCTGTCGGTGACGATTGTGTTGTCGACCAGGTGCTCGAGCAATAGTGCGTTTGAGAGCGCGCCGAGTCCGGTGGCGGCACCGGTGCTCGATATCGGCAAATCGCGGCCGATTTCATGCGCGATGCGGCGCACAAGGTCGCCTCCACAGGCGCGAAGAGGCCGCTGGCGCGTACGCAATCGTGCGTGCGCTTCGGGATGGCGGATCGCGAACAACTTGAATTCCAGCGAAAGCAGAACCAGCCGGCGGTCTTTCGCAATTTGTGCGTAATGTTTGCGCAGGGCGCGCAGGCGCTTAGCGGGCGTATCCTCCTGCGCGAGTAGCGCGTTGACTTCGGCGATCCGCAGGCCTACCCATTCTTCGAGCAGGGCGAAGAAGATGTCTTCCTTGCTTTTGAAGTTGGCGTAAAAGGCGCCACGCGTGTAACCCGCCAACGAGGCGATGTCTTCCAGGCGCGCTGCTTCAAAGCCGTCCCGCGCGAAGGTCTTCTCAGCGGCGGCGAGGAGCTTCCTTCGAGTTGCTTCGGTGCGCGCCCGTTGTCGCGAAGGAACGGGCGTGGCTCGCCGCTGAGCTGCTGTATCGGAAGGACTTAGGTGCGGGCCGCTCATCGAAACGGGCCAGCCCTTCGCGCTTTACAGGATACATACACGCACGTATATTATTTCTAATGTTCGGCAATTACAAGAGAGACATATGGCCGCGGGCGCGATAGCAATCGACCATAGCGCGTGGAGGCCACGCCACAACCCATGGCTGATCGCTTTCGTGGTCACCCTCGCCACGTTCATGGAGGTGCTCGACACTTCCGTGGCGAACATCGCCCTGCCGCACATTGCGGGAAGCTTTGGCGCGAGCATCAACGAAGCGACCTGGGTACTTACGAGCTATCTGGTGTCCAACGGCATCGTCCTCCCTATCAGCGCGTGGCTCGCGACGCGATTCGGTCGCAAGCGGTATTACATGTTTTGTGTGGCCTTGTTCGCGGGCAGCAGCTTTCTCTGCGGGTTGGCGCCCACGCTTGGAATGTTGGTTTTTTTTCGGGTGGTGCAAGGCATTGGCGGCGGAGGATTGCAGCCGAGCGAGCAGTCGATCCTGGCAGACGTATTTACCCCGGAGCAGCGGGGCATGGCATTCTCGATTTACGCCATGGCGGTGGTGCTGGCGCCCGCGATCGGCCCTACGATCGGCGGGTGGATCACCGACAATTATAGCTGGCGCTGGATTTTCTATATCAACGTTCCGATCAGCATTGTGTCCCTGTACCTCACTTACACTTTTGTGGAGGATCCGCCGTATCTGAGCGAGGAGCGGGAAAAGGCGAAACGAGGCGGCATCGATTACATCGGTTTGGGGCTCGTGGCCTTGGGCATCGGCTGTCTGCAAATGGTGATGGACAAGGGACAGGAGCTGGATTGGTTCGGGTCGCACTTGATCACCATCGGCTTGATTGTGGCCGTTTCGATTTTGATTTTCTGGGTCATATGGGAATGGCGCCATCCGCATCCCATTGTTGAACTGAAGCTATTGAAGAATCGCAATTTTGCGGCAGCCATATTTTCGATGTTTATGCTAGGTACGGTTCTCTACGGCACCACCGTGCTGCTTCCGGAATTTCTTCAAACTCTCATGGGCTACACGGCGGCGCAGGCGGGCGAGTGCATGGCCCTCGGTGGCTTTCTGATGATGCTCACGATGCCGATGTCCGGAGCGCTGAGCGGCAAAATGGATCCGCGCATCCTGCTGGCGTTTGGGTATGCGGCCACGTCCGCAGGCCTGTATCACATGGCGACGCATTTAAGTTTGGGGATGGATTTCGGCACCGCGGCGATGCTGCGGACGTATCAGGTTGCAGGGTTGGCCTTCATCTTTATTCCGTCAAATGTCCTGTGCTACGCGGGGATTCCGCGGGAAAAAAATAATCAGGTCTCGAGCATGATGAATTTTGTGCGGAACGTCGGCGGGAGCATCGGTATCGCGCTGGTCAGCACCATGGTGACGCGAACTACGCAGACGCGGCAGGTGTATCTCTCGGCCAACATGCAGAACGGCAATCCACGCTTTCGCGCGATGGTCGACGGCATTTCCGCCACCCTGCGAGGCGAGGGGGTCAGCGCAGCGCAGGCCACTCGCCAGGCGTACATTCGCATTGCGATGATGATGGAGCAGCAGGCCTCGGCCCTGGCATTCCGCGATGTTGTCGCGATTTTGGCGGTCGTGGTCATATGCCTGGTTCCCGTGGCCTTCATAATGCAGCGACCGCCAAAGGCTGCCCCTGGCACAGCTCCTCCGCCGCACTGACCGGCGGTTCTCGCCGATTCCCTTCAAGTAGGCAGCAAAGATCGCTGATCGCTGGGATAGATGACTTTTGTGCCGCGGACCTGGGCGAAGGGTGTCAGCTTGTGTTCTTTCGGTTCCGCGTTGCTGACAATTTCGAGGACGCGGATGCCGCGAACGAGGAGCGCGTCGGCAACAAGCGAGCGATGGCATCGCCACGGAACCGCCTCCGCGCACATCAGCGCGGTTGGTTTCGTCTCTGCGAGTTTGGTCGCATTCTCAAGCGCTTCCTCGAACTCGGGAGTTTGCATGTAGTCCGCGTAGCCACGGAAACTCGCATTGCGCCAGCCGAGATTGATCGAATCGGGCTTGGCGCGGCGGAGGCCACCCAATTCCTTCACGTGCAGGTATTGAATGCGCGCGGCGCGCAGTGATTTTTCGAGAGCGTCGCTATTGAATTGGGGATTGTGCCTTGATTTGGGAATTGTGCGTATGTCGATCAGAAGCTTGACGCCATTCGCGCGCAGCAACGCAACGAATTCGTCGATAGGCCGCGTCGAATGCCCGATGGTAAAGACGGGAATGGGTCGGTTCTTTGCGTCTGGGCACACTACGAGGATACATTAATATTTTTAGCTGAAGGCACGTGGGGAATGCAAGTCCTTGTTGGTGTAAAGAAAAGTCGTCCACGGTGGGTGTAAAGAAAAGGCGTCTGCGGTAGAACCAGGCACAACCCTCACAAATCGATGCTAAGCCTCGCGGGGAAACACCCTCGCGGACTCGGCTTCAAAGTTGTAAACTTCAGCCTCTGCCTAGCCGAACGAACTAAGGAGCCGTTCCCATGAGCGCGACCACACAAGCAGCACCCTCTGCTTCTGCAGTGCAGACAATCAAAGAGAAGGCGCGGAGGCTCAGCATTCTTTCCATGATGGAGACGACCGCCGCTGGATCGGGTCATCCAACGTCCTGCATGTCCGCGGCCGAGCTGATGGCCGGCATTTTCTTCTATGCCATGAAATTCGATCCCAAGAATGCGAACTCGCCGGATGCGGACCGTTTTGTGCTCTCGAAGGGCCATGCGGCACCCGTGCTATATGCCGCGCTCGCCGAAGCGGGCGTTTTCCCAGAATCGCGCTTGATGACGCTGCGACAGTTTTCCAGCGAACTCGAGGGGCATCCTACGCCGCGAATTCCGGGCGTCGACGCCGCCACGGGCTCGCTCGGCCAGGGGCTTTCGGTTGGCGCGGGCCTTGCCATCGGCGCGCGGCTGGACAAAAGCTCTACTCGCGTTTACGTCCTGCTGGGCGATGGCGAAATGGCGGAGGGCCAAATCTGGGAAGCCGCGGAGTTTGCCGGACATTACAAACTCGACAATTTGACGGTCATCGCTGATGTGAATGCCCTCGGTCAAAGCGATCCGACGATGTACCAGCATGACATGGAAGTTTACCGCCAGAAATTCGCGGCGGAAGGTTTCGCCGCCGAAGTGATTGACGGGCACGACGTGCCGGCCGTCCTTGCGGCCCTCGACCGCGCCAAGGCCACCAAAGGCCGGCCGCAAGCAATTCTCGCGCGGACGATTAAAGGCCACGGTTTCAGCGAGGTCGCGGGGAAAGAACATTGGCATGGCAAGGCATTTTCCAAGGATGAGCTTGCGCGAGCCGAGAAGGAACTCGGAGGGGCAATCGAGGTTCCTCCCGATCCCGGAAAATCCTACGCGCGTACTTCGCTGCCCAAACCACCCGATTTTCCGGCGCCTGCAGCACCCGATTACGAAGCCGGCAAGCCGGTGGCAACCCGCGAGGCCTACGGCTTTGCGTTGAAGCGGCTCGGGGCTGTGAATCCGCATATTGTGGCGGCTTCGGGAGACGTGAAAAATTCCACCTTCTCGGAAACATTCCAGAAGGCTTTTCCCGATCGCTTTTTTCAAGGCTACATCGCGGAGCAAAATTTGGTGAGTCTCGGCGTCGGACTGGCCGCGCGCGGTAAGGTCCCGTTCCTCGATACGTTTGCGTGTTTCCTTTCGCGCGCTTATGACAATGTCCGCATGGCGGCAATCAGCCGGGCGAATATCAACCTCTGCGGCTCTCACTGCGGTGTCTCGATTGGCGAAGACGGCCCTTCGCAAATGGCGCTGGAGGATATCGCCATGTTCCGCGCCGTTCACGGCTCGGCGGTCTTTTATCCCAGCGATGCGATATCTACCGAACGCCTGACCGAGACGATGGCGCGGCGTAGCGGCATCAATTACCTCCGCACATCGCGACCGAAAAATGCCATCTTGTACTCGAAAGAGGAGAAGTTTCCAGTTCCCGGCTTCAAGATTCCGCGGAAAAGCGCACAGGATCGCGTGACGGTGATTGGCGCAGGCATAACGGTTCACGAGGCGCTAAAAGCCGCGGATGAGCTGAAATCGCAGGGCACGGCGATTCGCGTAATCGATCTGTACTGCGTGAAACCGCTTGATGGGAAAGCGCTTGCGGCGGAGATCAGCGCCACGGGCGGACGTCTCGTCACGGTGGAAGACCACTGGCCGGAGGGCGGAATCGGCGAAGCCGTCCTTTCTGCGCTGGCCCAGGATGGCGCGACGCCTTCGAAGTTCCGGTTGCTCGCTGTCAGGGAAATGCCCCATTCTGGTAAGCCGGACGAACTGGTGGACGCGTTCGGCATCTCGGCACGCCATATCGCCGAAGCGGTCCGCGAAATCGCCTCGTAGGCTTTTAGCGCCGGTCCGGCGAAAGGACATAAGTGGCTGCTGAAAAAATGGTGATGGTGGGTGTGCTTCCCGAAGCCGTAGTGATCGATCCCGGCGAGCAAGTGGTGTGGTTTTCAAACGCCGGCAACATAAAGATTGAATTTGACTCGCAGCGATGCCCGTTTTCCTCGAATGTTTTTCAGGCGCCGGCGGGTGTCCGCTTATCCAGCGGAGCCACGCGCCCTGGCCTGAACCCCGGCTCGTATCGTTACCGGCTCTCCCTGAACGACGTTGTGGTAGCACACGGCGAGGTCTTGCTTCGCGGCAAATAGAAATGGCTTTTGGGGCTGATCGAGCGAATTCCGCTTTCGCCGCCCGAACTTTAGTCGCCCGCGAGCTCTGTGCGATAAATCGGGCGTCTCTCGGCTATCGAGTCCGCCAGGATCCGCCGGACGGGCGCCAGCGCGGCAGCCGAAATCATGCGCTCTCGAGGGACTCTGAATTCAGCAATTTTGCGGGGGAATTCTCTTCGGCGATCCAGCCAGAGGCCGAATTCGCGGAGAAGGTCGCCAGCCACATTGGGGTCGTCGGTCCGCTCGACACCCCAGAAACGAAGGCGATCTTCATTCTTCTGCAGTACTTGCAGGGATTGCGCCAGCTTCTTCATCGCCACGTTGAAAGAAGAGGCCAGAAAATAGGCCGAGAGTGTCCATCTCGCGACGCGAGGCTTTGACGAACCTGCGGAATCGCCTCCTTGAGGACTAGCGCCAAATACGGCTCGTAAACGGACGTTGTACTTGCGACTCTGAGTGCGCTCGATGGCGCAGTGATACTCGTTGAGCCTAGAGTGCTTCCCCTGGTTCATGTATGCGAGCTTCTTCCTGTAGGAATCTGCCGCCGGACCAGTCTCGCGTCCGAGACGGATGGGACGATCCGCACGGGCAACGATTTCAAGTCTTCCCGGTGTGAAACTCTTTATCGGCATATGAATGCTCCTCAGAAGAAGTGGCTGCTCGGCTGCCAAGCGTCTAGACCGGGGAGGGCTTCCGGTGCAGGTCGAACCCCGCTGGCTTCGGGGCAGGCTCTACGGAGGATGTTATTCTAGCGCGCCGTCGTATGACCTACAAGCTCAACGCCAAAATAAATAAGTGCCTGTTTTTCTATCAGATGCGAGGGTGCAGAAGGTAAAATCACGCACGCAAAAACCAAAGTGGGGGGATGTCCCGGAGTTGTTTAGCTTGAACGTGTAATGCGGTCGACTGCGTCTGTGTTGATGGTGAGCTTGCCTTCTTGAGTCAAACGATTAACGAGGCTGGTATGGAATGCTTCGAAGGCGGCGTTCTGCTTAGTTTGAAGAAGCTCCTGCCGGAGATCACTTGCCTGCTTGGCAAGATCGGCGGGATCGGGGACCTCATGCGACAAGGTGCGATAGACAACCCAGTTTTCCCCGCTTTGAATCGGACTCCCAGTCTGCCCGACGGAAAGAGTAAAGGCGGCAGCGAGCTGGCGGCTGGTGCCAACGTCGGGAATCGAGCCATTTCGAGCGAAGGGATCGGATTTCTTCACCGTAAGACCCAAAGAAGCAGCTACTTTGTCGAAGTCTTCGCCGGCCCGCACTCGCTTCGAGAGTTCTTCGGCGCGGGAACGAGCGAGATCAAGGGACTTCTCATGCTGATAGTCGGCTAGAGCTTTGTCATGGACCTCGGCCAGGGTGGCTTGGTGCGCCTGGGAAATATTCTTCGGAGTGATAATCACGAAGCCGCTATCGACTTGGATCGGCTGGCTCAACTCGCCGGGGCGGAGCGAAAAAAGCGTCTGGTGCAATTCCGGGGAATTGCCGAGCGGCATGATCGTATCCGTCATGGAAGCCGCTGGCGTGTCGCCCACCTCAAGATGGAACTTTTTCGCGAGATCGTCAAGGGACTGGCGGTCAGACTGACGGACAGCCTCGGCCATCTGGTTTGAAACGTCGTTCGCTTCTGTGGTCACTTGCTGGTCAAGCACGGTTTGAAGAATGGAATCTCGGACTTCCGCGAAGCTCTTGGTATGCGCCGTCTCGCGGTCCAGGACTTTTATGATGTGGAAGCCGTATTGAGTTTTCACCAGATCCGAGATTGAGCCCTTGGGCAGAGTGAACGCTGCTTGCTGGAACTCGGGAACGGTCTGGCCATCGACGATCCAGCCCAGATCGCCACCTTTCGCTTTGGTGCCATCGTCCTCGGAATACTTCTTGGCCAAATCCTCAAAATTGGCGCCGTGCTTGGCCTGCTTCAGGACGTCCTCGGCCTTCTGGCGGATCTCGGCGATTTCGGCATCCGTTTTGCCAACGGTTTTGAAAAGAATGTGCTCGACGTGGGCGCGATTCTCGACTTTGTATTCGTCAATATGCGAGTTGTAGTAGGCCCGTAGTGTATCGTCGCTGACGGTGGTGCTGGCCCGAAGCTTCGAGAGATCGAGCAGCGCGTAACGGGCGGATCGCTTTTCCGGTATTTGGTAACGCGACATATTCTTGGCGAACCAGGCGGAAAGCTCGGCGTCGCTGGGGTGAATCGACGACGCAAGGTCGGCAGGCTTGATCAGCGCGTAAGCAATGGTGACTTTTTCATTGCGCCACCGAAATTCCTGTTCGATTTCCGGCTGGCTGACGGTAATGCCGTCGGTAACGAGCTGCCGAAATTTATCGACAAGCATCTCGTCGCGAAGAAGGCTTTCAAATTCCGACACATCCATTCCTGTCCGCGTCTGGACTTCCGTGGCATAGCGGTCTTTCAGCCAGGTGTTTCCCGACCAGGCATCCGGCAAGATTTCCTTGATGCGCTGGGCCTCTTCTTCGGGAGTGACGCGAAGACCCATCTGGCCGGCCTCGTATTCGAGAGCTCGCTGAAAGATCATTTGATCGAGGATTTGCTTGGCATAGGCGGCCCGGAGCATCGTCGGGATGGACTGATTGCGCGTTGCTTGATCAAATTGCTGCTGAAAATCAACCGCGGTGATGCTTTGGCCGGCGACGGTCGCAATTGCGTCTGGGCTGCTGGCGCCCGTTCCGCTCATCAGGCCGGGAATGAGCGTGACAACCATGCTGACGCAGATCAATACCAAGATCACGCCCATGGTGATCTTGATCCAACGGTTTCGATCCAAATCACGTTGCTGAATACTTCTCAACATAAGCTTTTCGCGCGGTCCTTCGAAGATACAGGGATTCCATTATAGAAGAGATTCGCGGGAGTCACAATCATGTGAACTCGTCCAGTAGATTGGCGACACTCCGCTGAGGACTTCGACCTGCACTGGGCGCGGCGGGTGAAACGTAAACGGCCCCTTGACGGGGCGTCCTAGGCGGATTCTCGACGATCGAGACGCCAAGCTAGCCGCAGGGCCATCTTATTCTGTCGGCTGCATCTGCCACTGCCACGATCTCAGTTTCCAATTGTTTCCTTCGACGGCAACTGCTGCAGCGTGGTCACGCCCCAGCGGCAGTGCCAGCAGCGACCAGCCCGATTCCCGTTTGCTCAGAAATGCCGCAGCTTCATGGGGAGCGAGCGAAACATCGAAACTCTGCAAGGAGATTTGCAAGCCGCCGCCGCATGCTTTCACATAGGCTTCCTTCCGGGTCCAACAATTGAAAAACGCCCGAGGTCGCTCGCTGGCATCAAGCGAGCGAAGCTTGGCCACTTCATTGCGGGAGAAAAACTTTTCTTCAATTCCGTCGTCGACGAAGCTCGAGTCGATCCGTTCTACGTCGACTCCGATCTCACGGTTGCGCGTTACAGCATAGAGAGCCACATTGTCGGAGTGGGACAGATTGAATCGTAAATCAATGGCGCAATCGTCTGCCAGCGCCGGCTTTCCAAACCGGCCGTAAGAGAAGCGGAGCGGGCTAGCCGATTGCCCAACATAACGCGCAAGAATGTCGCGAAGGATCCCGCGAGAGGCGATAAAACGCCGCCGGTCTCTCGCGAAGTGGAATTTCGCGGCCCGCCCAAGCTCGTCAGAAGGGAGCGTTTCTTCGAGACGGCATATCTCGTAAGGAGAACGATCGAGATCGGCGCTCCAGACATCCACCGTGTTTTCTTCTAGCGTCAACCGCAACCGCGGCCGCCTCAATACTTGGGTGAAGTTCATCGGTCGCTTCGGTCGTTGCGATCTGTCGAGAGTCTGGATGCGTTTTCCAGCGAGACGGTTAGCCGGTTAGCCAAGTGTTGGACGTGAGGCTCGAAAAATATACCCAGATGATTGCCACCAAGTTCATGCGTTTCTATTGGACCTGTTACCACATCCCTCCATCCGCTCAATGCCGGATCTAACTTCGTATCGGCCCGTAGAACGGCGACCCTCCCGCCGTAGGGTTTGGGCTTGTACATTGCGCTTGCGAACGCAAGTACCTGCTCAAGATCCGTGAGTTTGGTGCTGTTTCTGCGGGCCCGAGCCCGGTCGAAGGGCGCTTTCACTCGCCGAATGAGTTTTCGCCAGGCTCCCCGCAGAAGGTCCACTGCATAGAGGGCCGCCTCGGTTTTCTTCAGTGCCCGCAGTTTAAGAATTTTGGAGACTAGGCGCTGCCGGAGCGGTTTGTGGGCGACTAAGTACGGATTGTGTCGAAAATAAAAATGATTCCGTGCGTCGACGATTGCCAGTAAATCAACCTGCTGCCCTTGGTTCAAAAGCTGTCTCGCAGATTCATACGCGAGTAGAGCATTGTCGCAGAACCCCCCAAGAAAATACGGACCCTGAGGACGGTATTCGCGAATCGCCCGAACGACATAGCCGGCGAATTCCTCCAGCGAATAGGGTTTGTGCAACTCGCCGACGATCGACTGGTCGAAGTCCACGCACAGTATCGGCTGGTCGGCGCCTAGGTGTTCCGATACAGGCCGCCACAGAGAGCCCCAGCGAATTCCGAAGAAAGGCGGCTTGGACCCCGCTGTTTGAATGGCAATCACCTCGGTAATCGGGGCCGGAGCGCTTGCCCTGCGCAGAGCGGCGGCAAACAGCTCAATTGTGGGTGCTTCAAAAACCGACGCAAAGGTCATCCTTCGACCGAATTCTCGCTCAACTCGCGCGAGGAGCCGAGCAACCAGAAGAGAATGGGCTCCCAGGTCAAACAAGTTGTGGCTGATGCCGACGTTCTTGATCCCGAGCGTTTCTTCCCAGATTCTTGCCAGCCGAGTTTCCACGTCGTCGCGGGGAGCGGTGAACCCGATCGCAGTCAGCTCGTCTTGATTGGGCGCAAACATAGATAAGGCCCGCCGGTCAATCTTTCCATTCGAAGAGAGGGGCAGAGCGTCGAGGAACACGAAGGAGTCCGGAACCATGAACGCGGGGAGCTTGCATTTCAGCTGCCCCCGCAAGATCGCGGCCGTCACATCTTGTCGATCTTGCGATACCACATGAGCGACCAGGCGTTTGTCGGCGCGCACGTCGTCGAAGATGGAAACCACCGCCGAGTGGACGCCTGGGCAAGCGCGCAGCGCAGCCTCGATCTCACCCAGTTCGATCCGGAATCCACGAATTTTAACTTGCTGATCGACCCTGCCGAGATACTCAATATTGCCGTCCGGCAGGTAGCGCGCGAGATCGCCCGTCTTATAGAGGCTTCCGGGTTGATCGCCGAACGGGTTGGAGACGAACTTCTGTCTGGTTAATTCTACCTGGTTCAGATAGCCCCGAGTTATTCCAGCTCCCGCAATGTGAAGCTCGCCGCGAACCCCCACCGGGACCGGCTGGAAGCGAGAATCGAGAATATAAAGCTGTGTATTCGCGATCGGCCGTCCGATCGGAACCCGGGTAGAGCGCGAATCGGGCTCGCAACGATATACGCTGCTCCAGACGGTACCTTCTGTTGGCCCATACTCATTGAACAGCACCGCCTGCGGATTTGACCGGTAATGGCTTTCCACCAATTCCTTTGGGCACTCTTCGCCGGCCACAATCGCAACACGGAGTGAGGAAACACGATCAAGCGAAGCTTCCTCCAGAAGTTGGCGATACAGAGTGGGCACGCAAAGCACGTGCGAAACGCCGCGGCGAACCATTAAGTCGACCAACTCGGTTAGGTCGCAGCGCGATTCATCCGGAGGCAGCACCAGCGTGCCACCAGTACCGAGCGTCCAAAAGATTCCCGCCAGGGAACTGTCGAAGGCAAAAGAAGGGAGCAGCAGAAAGCTGCCCACCGGGTTTTTGTAGTATGTGCTGCGGGCCAGCGTCGAATTCACCAAGCCCCGGTGCGTGACCTGGACCCCTTTCGGACGCCCCGTCGACCCCGACGTATAAATGATGTAGGCCAGATTGTCAGGGCTGACGCAAGACGCCGCGATACGGCTTTCTTGCATAGACCGAAGGTGTGGGTCTGTATCTAGGCAGACCACCCGGAGGCCGTGCTGTGGCAACTGCGGCTCGAGCGCGGTAGTCGTCAGTAAGATTGGAGCCCGTGTATCGGCCAACATGAAACTCAATCGATCCGCCGGATAAGTGGGGTCGAGAGGCAGACAAGCGGCACCAGCCTTCAGAATCGCCATTAAGCCCACAACCATTTCGGGCGAGCGCCCCAAGTGGAGGCCCACCGGAGTATCCGGCCCTGCACCTAAACTTTGCAGATAGCGGGCGAGCTGGTTGCTTCGCGCGCCGAGGTCGCCATAGGTCATCTCTTCGTCTTTGAATTTCAGAGCGGTAGCATCGGGAACGCGCTCTACCTGAGCGTCGAACAACTCGTGCACGCACTGATCCTTTGGGTACTCGACTCGCGTACTGTTCCAGTCCACCAAGATCTGCTGGCGTTCAGAATCGGTCAGTAATGGAAGTTCCACGATGCTGCGATCCGGCGCCGCCACCGCACCCGCTAACAAGGTTTGCCAATGCTGGACTAGTCGCGTAATCATCGCAGCGTCGAACAAGTCGGGGTTGTACGTAATCGGGCCGGAAATGGCGTCCGCCCGTTCGTCAAGGACTATAGTCATGTCCAGCTTTGAGCCGCCGTTCGAAACTTCTTCGGTGAGGAGGTCCCATCCGGGTGCAAAGGGCGGCACCTTTGGCTGCTGCGAAAGAATCAATTGGAAAATCGGATTTCGGCTAGGATCCGGCCGAAGGTTCAATTGCTCCACGATCTTTTCGAACGGAACCTCGTCATTTTCCAGCGCGTCGAGCACGGTGCCGCGCACCTGGCGAACAAGGTCTCGAAATGTGGGATTTCCGGAAAGATCAATGCGCAAGGCCAGCGGATTGACGAAATAGCCGATTGCGAGCTCCGTTTCGGATCGCCGCCGGCCCGCCGACAGGCCTCCGATCACAATGTCTTGTTGTCCGGTGTAATGGTTCAGCAATGCTGCATATCCCGCCAAGCAAGCCATGTACGATGAAATGGCTTCTTGTCGGCAAAAAGATGTAAGCAGTTCGGTCACTTTCGAATCAAATTTGAATCGGTGGATCGCTCCGCGATGCGTTTGATAAGCGGGCCTCGCGCCTTCGTTCGGCCATTGCAGCGTGGGAAGTTCGCCCGCAAGTCGCTCGCGCCAGAAAGACAATTGTCGGGACCAATCGTCCGTCGCGGGAGTCTTCTGCTGCCAGTAGGCGACATCGCCGTATTGCAGAAGTGGATCGGCAAGCGGCGAAGGCTCTCCGACCAAGAACGCTTCGTAGAGCACCGCCAATTCTGGCAACAAGACCCGGTAAGCGCTCACAGCGTCAAAAACAATCTGATGGAAGGTCAGATACAACCGATACTCTTGCTCGTGCATTCGCACGAGTGTGCCGCGCAGAAGCGGCCCTTTCGTCAAATCAAAGACCTTGTGAGCATCTTGGACGGCCAATGATGTTGCTTCGGTGTCTCGTTCAGACTCCGGTAGGCTCCGAAGATCAGCGCTTTTCATCGGGAATCGATCGGAGGCTGGGTGAACCACCTGAAAGGGTTGCCCATCCTTGACATCGAAGGTTGTTCTCCAGATTTCGTGGCGCCGGACAATCTCGACCAGGCAACGCTCGAGCACCGCAACATCGAGGGGTCCGGACCGCAAGATGGTTATCGCTTCGTTGTAAACCGGGATATCGCCCGCCATTTGTGAATGCAGCCACACCTGTTGCTGCGAAAAGGAGAGCGGAACCGGCTCTCCCGCTGGCCGCCGCGGAATGCGCTCTGGGCCCGTCGAGGTTTGGACCTCTCGCTGGCGCAGGTACCCGTCAATCGATCTTCGATTCGCCTTGGAAAGCTGGCCGACCTCCGGGAGGGGATTCTGCACGCTCATGCTTGGTAGTTCGCCCTCTCATTTTGGTCGTTATCGTTCCCCTTATGTAAATCCGACAGACGCAAGTGCGGTCGCGAAGTCAATCGCTCGAACAGCGTCTCCAAGTTCGTTAACATTTGCGTGATCGTTTCTTCTTGAAATATGTCCGAGTTGTATTGCGCCCTTCCGATCACGCCATCTGGGCAATCGATGAAGGCGAGATAGAGATTCCACATCGTTCCGCCGTTTCCAGCATCCATCGAAGTAACGTCCCATTCGGGCCGGAGGGCTTCCGGAACCCGCGGCTGAAGGGAGATCGCTACGCTGAAAGGCGGAGGATCCCCGGGGCCGGTTGCCAGGCCCAACTTTTTTGACACAACCTCGAGAGGAACGTCGTCGTGAGAGATGGCTTCGGAAACGACTTCCCTGGTCTGCTGCAGCAGCTCGCTGAAAGTCGGATTCGAAGAAAGATCGAATCGCAGCGCGACAGGGTTCAGGAAATATCCTAGGAGCTCTTGTAGTTCGGTACGCTTTCGGCCGGCCGGCGAAAGAGTGCCCACCAAAATATCTTCTTGGCTTGTGTAACGGTGGAGAAGCGCGACAAATCCAGATAGCAGCGTCATAAAAAGTGTGACGCCTTCTCGCCTGGCGGTGGATCTCAACCCTTCAGAGACCTTCCTCGTCAACGCGAACGGCTGAATCTGTCCGCGGTGAGAGAAGTTCTTCGCACGATGCCAACCCTCGGGCCATTGCAGCACCGGGAGCTCGCCAGCAAGCCGGTTGCCCCAGTAGCGGATCTCCGGGTCATTTTCTTCAACTTTTACTCGGCTTCGCTGCCCAACCGCATAGTCCGCAAACTGAATCTCGGTAGCCGCAAGCGGCGAAGGATTTCCATTTGAGAAGGCGCGATACAGCGCCGCCAACTCCGTAGGCAGCACTTGATACGCCGATATGCCGTCGACAATGCTCTGATGGGCGACCAGCACCAACCGGTACGATGACTCGCCGAGCCTGATCAGCAGAAAGCGCAGCAACGGACCGCGTTTCAAATCAAAGGGACGCTCGGCCAGTTCCTCGACACACGTAAGCGCGCGGGCTTCTTGCTCGGCTTTCGGGAGTTTTGTGAGATTGAGTACCGGCAAAAGCAATTCACTCGGCGCGGGGTGAACCACCTGAACAGGGCGGCCATCCACTTCGTCAAATGTTGTCCGCCAAATTTCGTGGCGGCGGATAATCTCGAGTAAGCAGCGCTCAACAACTGCCGGGTCCAACGCACCCTTTCGATGGATTGTGATTACTTCATTGTAGAAAGGCGGCTCGCCCTCACTGTGCTTGCCGCGATTGAAAAGCTGCTCCTGAGGCAACGAGAGAGGGGCTGCTTCAGCGGAAGATCGCCAAGCACTCAGGCGGGTGGATACAGGTGCAGGTCGCCGCGTGTCTCGCAGATACTTGTTGAGGCGTGCGCGCTCGGTCTCAGAGAGAGAAGTTGCGGCTACCGGCACTCCTTGACGGTCTATTTTGGCTGGGTTCGGCAATGTTCAGTGGATTTCTGGGTTCTTGGCTACGACCTGCGTGTCCCGGAACCGTTCTGTCGACAGAAATATCCAGGAGGTTCAACAATGAAAATCCAACTCGCCACTTGGTCATGGCAAGAATCACCCACCAATAACAAAAGCAACTTCGATACCATCAGTCTGCGCGGCGGTCCAAAGGGTTTATGGTCAAAAAGGACGACAAGAGTGCGCCAACTTGGTCGCAAATTGTCCATGCGGCCGCAAAGTGGCCATATCACTGTGTCAGGCGAAGGAGAAATGTGTTGCCTCAAACGGTAACTCTGCTTGACGAATTCCCTGTCGAACGAGGTGGTAATCGGCGTTCTATACTTGCTACAACTCCTCCGTTTTCAATAAATACAATATCCATCAAGACCGTCTAGCTTGGTACCTCGTTTGCTACATAGTGCCCGTCGTCGGCGCTCCAAGATGTCTATGCTCATGCTTCGCTCAACCGCACGGCCGAGGAAAACCTGCTGAGCCCGAAAATTAAAACTAACTGGAGAGCAATCAGGATGACTGACCCGTCCCCGACGAGCAACTCCGGCAGCGAGCTTTGGCGACCGCCGATCAAAAATACCGAGCAGCAGCGCGCGATACAGGTCGATGATTCCGCTCCGTCGCAGAATAGTTTCGTTCCACAACTTCTCTCCGCACAGGCAGAGGCCACGCCGCGAGCACTCGCTGTTGCCGCCGGAAACTATTCGCTGACCTATCGAGAATTGAACTCTCGCGCCAATCGGCTGGCGCACTATCTTCAGAAGTGTGGTGTTGGACCAGAAGCAGTCGTGGGTCTGCGCCTCGAGCCCTCACTCGACTTCGTGGTCGCCGCTTTGGGGGTCCTAAAGGCCGGAGGCGCCTACCTTCCCTTCGATGCAGCGACTCCCGCTGCAAGAGTCGCTTCGCTCCTGACGGACTCGCAAGCTTCCGCCTTGATAACCACACGCACGATAGCCGATCACCTTCCCGCAGGTTCTTGGCGTGTGCTGATGATCGATGTGGACTCGGCTCTCATTGCCCATTGCCCGTCTCATTCGCCCGCTATCGAATTGAAGCCCGAGAATCTTGCCTACGTGATCTACACATCTGGATCCTCAGGCGAACCGAAGGGCGTCGAAATTACTCACCGAAGCCTTTCCAATCTCGTCTCTTGGCATCAAGATGCGTTTGGCGTGACGCGATCCGACAGGGCAACGCAGTTGGCCAGTCCTGGTTTCGACGCCGCGGTTTGGGAGCTGTGGCCTTACCTTGCATCCGGAGCGAGCGTTCATATCGCCGACAAGCTCACCATCGTAGCGGCGGCTGCACTCCGCGATTGGCTCGTTTCCCAACGGATCACCATCAGCTTCGTTCCTACCGCGCTGGCGGAGCAATTGATCGCCCTCGATTGGCCTGCCCCGGTGCCTCTTCGCTTCTTGTTGACGGGTGCCGATGCGCTGCGCCACTATCCGCCTGCCAACTTGCCGTTCGCTTTGATAAATAATTACGGTCCTACGGAATGCACTGTCGTAGCCACATCTGGCGTCGTGCCGTCGCCCTCGTGTCCTGATTCTGCCCCTTCAATCGGCCGGCCGATCGCCAACACCCAAATCTACATCTTGGACAAGAACCAACAAGAAGTATCAGCGCAAGTCACCGGAGAGTTGTACATTGCAGGGATGGGATTGGCGCGAGGTTACCGCAACCAGCCGGATCTCACGGCTCAGAAGTTCGTTCGAAATCCGTTCAGCTCGCAACCGGGTTCGCGTATGTATCGGACGGGCGACCTCGCCTGCTATTTGCCCGACGGTCAGATCGCATTTCTGGGCCGCGTGGACGATCAGATCAAAATTCTCGGCTATCGCATCGAACCAAACGAAATTGCAGGTGCACTCAAAAAACATCCCGCTGTGCAGACCGGTATCGTCGTAGCTCGAGAGGACGCGCCCGGCGAAAAGCGCCTGGTCGCATATGTATGTCTTGCTCCTGACTTGCACGTCACAGCACGCGAGTTGTCTTCCTTCATGGCCAAGTCTTTGCCCGCGTACATGGTCCCCGGCGCCTTCGTTCGCGTAACCTCGTTCCCACTCACTATCAACGGCAAGATCGATCGCTCCGCTCTGCCGGCCCCAGACGCGACAAACACCTTGCAAGACAGGGTCATCATCGCTCCGCGAACGCTCGTCGAGGAGCGGCTCTCCGCCATTCTCTGCCGCCTCTTGCATCTTGATAGCCTCAGCATGGAAGACAACTTCTTCATGCTGGGCGGTCACTCCCTTCTCGGTACTCAGCTGATTGCGCGTATTCGAGACGTGTTTGGCGTTGAAATCACGCTCAGGGTGTTGTTCGACAATGCCACCGTAGCCGGGATTTCGTCCGAAATTGAGCGGCTCATCCTTGCCAAGCTAGATAGCGAAGCTTACGCCGACGAGAATGCGTCCGACGCGTTCGCGCCAGGAAACTAGCTGTGAGTGGCGACGTCAACACCCTCGCGCCATCTGACAAACCCGCACCCGCTCTGAGCCTGTACCAGTTGCTTGACCCCGCCGTCCTCGCTGATCCATATCCGCTGTTCCGTCGCCTGCGGGAAGAAGACCCGGTTCACTGGGACCCGTTTCTGCATGCCTGGGTGGTTACTCGATACGAGGACGTTCTTAGGGTCCTGCACGACTTTTCCGCCCAACGCACACCGACGCCCGAGCAATTAGCCTCCATGGGGCTTGCTCACCTGAGCCCCATCGCTCGCGTCATGGTGAAGCAAATGCTTTTTCTGGACGCTCCGGCTCATACTCGCCTGCGCAGCCTGGCCTCGTACGCCTTCACTCCACAAAGGGTTTCAGTGCTCCGATCGCGTATCCAGGAGATCGTTGAATCGCTCTTAGACGCCGTACACTCCGCCGGCCGGATGGACGTAATCGCTGATTTGGCTGAGCCGCTCCCCAACATCGTCACGGCGGAAATGCTCGGCGTTCCAGTCGAAGACCACCGCCGACTCAAGACCTGGTCCGCCGATTTCGCGGAGATGCTCGGCAACTTCCAGCACAATCCCGATCACGTGCCGAAGGTCTTGCGAGCTGTCGAAGAGATGACCGCCTACTTCCGCGAGCGTATTAGGGAGCAGCGCGTCCATCCGCGCGAGGGGCTGATTCACTCTCTGCTGACGGCGAAAGTTGATGGCGACTCTCTCACCGAGGAGGAAGTCGTCGCCAATAGCATCGTGACCATGGTGGGCGGCCAGGAAACCACCACCAACCTCATCGGCAACGGAATTCTCGCCCTTCTGCGCAATCCCGGCTCGCTCCAGATACTGCGCAACGATCCTTCGCTCGTCCCCTCCGCCGTCGAGGAGTTGCTTCGATACGATTGCCCCAGCCAGCACACTGCGCGCTTGGCTCCAGAGGACGCGATTCTTGGCGGTAAGACGATCCGCAAGCGGCAGGCGGTAATCGCCGTCATGGCCGCGGGAAATCGAGATCCCGAGCGCTTCTCGGATCCCGATAAACTCGACATTGCCCGCAAGGACAATCGTCACCTCGCCTTCGGCTGGGCCGCACATTTCTGTTTTGGCGCGGCGCTCGCGCGCATCGAGGGCCAGGTAGCTCTCGAAGCAGTCCTGCGGCGCATGCCCAACCTGAACCTTCAGCCTACGCCTCTGACATGGCGTGCGAACCTGGGTCTTCGCGGGCTCACAGCTCTTCCCGTGAACTTCTAGTCTTGCCAGCTAACCCTTTCGCCGGGGCAATCGATTGCTAGCCTCTCATCACCACATCAGCCCATAAGCGCCACTACCCGGGCGGCGACTTCGCGAAGTATAGTGGCAGCACGGGCAGCACGACTTCTGACGGTCCTCAATTGCGGGTGTGGTGGTGTCGGCTACGAACCCACTTATTTCCACGAACGCTTCGAGTTGTGAGCGTCGAGTCGCGACTTTCTTTTTCTCCAAACGGGGTATCCAATTCCAATGCCAAGAATCACCACAGCTGGGGCAGCAAGGAGAGCGCAAAGCCGACCGTATCCTCCCTCTTTTTCGGGGTCAAGTTCCTGATAGTAGAAACTCGTTAACAGCATACCGAAATGGCTTCGTGAGAGGACAAGGTCACGAAAATCGGAGATGTGTCGAAGTAGGTTGTCTTGCAGATCGGATTTTGAAACGTCGATGGCGTCCGTATCATGCGGAATCTCATACCTGATTTGCAAATGACGAGTTTCGTGGCCGGGGATGGCCACTGCCATGGTTAGGACGCCGCGATTTTCCTTGAAGGGCTGCGGGTGTCCATCGGACAATACAGAGTCCAATGCAGGATTGAAAGACTCTTCCTTTTCCACGTTGAATGTACGAGTCTGAAGGTCTGGATTCGAAATCAAAATGTCGCTGGAGTACGCGTGAACATCATATTGTCCATCGTCGCGCCGCTTCATTAGGTACGCATGGCGGCTGATTTCTCCGAGAGTGGCCCAGACCGTATGGGGATTTACGCGATTGATCTCATCCGCATATGGATCGAAGGCGCCGATTCCCGCAGCAAAAAACCCTTCGTGAACATAAAGAAGGATGGGGTTGCCTAGAAACGATTGGATCGCCAAGAAGGAGCTCGGCAAGCCTCCGTTGACTGCAAATCGTCGAATGCTAGGGAAGTTTTCATAGGAGAGAGTTACATTTCGAAACTGGAAAAGAGGGTCAGCAGGTGGTGTCATGCCCTCAGGGACCATTTCGGAATTGACGGTCGCAAGAAGCCCATTCTGTTTTAGGATGCCCAACACCGGCTCAGGGCCGATTGAGTACGGGAATATCCACACACGATCGTAGGGAATCCCAGTGAATCGTGAAAACTCATCCATTCGAGCCAATGCTTGGCGAACCTTGAAGGTGTCTTCTTGGCGCACCGTCTCTGAGAACTCTTCAGTCGCTGGAAATAGCGCAAATTCTGCGTGGTCATGATCATCGCCGTGCAGGCAGATCGAGAATCGCTCGGGGTTGAGCACGGATAATGGACGAAACATCACGTCGACTGCGGTCAAAGTTCCAGGGGATGAACGCCACCGTGGTATGAAAGTTGTGCTTCTCCATCTCCGCAAGCAGTCGAGAGTAATTAAGATGTCCATAGGGTTCGATGAGCCAGGCGTCATCGACCGTCAAGTTTGCATACTGTCCTGCAAAACGCCACGCCTCGTCGCCGCCCGCGGCCCGAAGGTACATAAAGTAAGGTGCAGCCCATTCGGCAAAGACTACTGGAAGATACGAGACCGATGCGGTGGTAGGGAGAATTGTCACCGCTCTCTGCGTTACAAAAGAGATTGACTCCTCGCCCCATCCATCCTGGACGAAAATTGGAAAGTGATTAGAACCATCCACGACTTCCATGACCGTTCGCAGAGATCCTCCCCTCGAGGCCTGAATACACGCTTGATGTGCAGGAAATAGCGGAAGGTCTTGATTGCTTAGCTCTGACGTCATCCCTTCAACTCGATCGATGTGAACGAATGCATTTCGAGAGAGATTGTCATTGCCACACGCATGGACGTTCTCAATCTGCCCTCGAGACCATTCGCTGAGCGCAACGGGACTGGTTGCGGCGGAGAGGTCGGCAACAAGAAGCGGGACAGACTTCGAATGGGGCCGCGACAGCCACCGCATCATGTCTTCACGGTGTATAAGAGGGATCGCATCGGCGGCAATCACCACGCCTACGACGTTGGGCTGCATGATTGTCCGAGCGACAGGCGCTACGCTCTCTGGGAGATTTAATTCGACCAGTTCAAGTCCGTAGAATCGGGTCGAGAGTTGGAATTGTTGCCTTAGCTCGCCTGATTCGCCCGCGCGCGCCACGAGCACGACTTGGCCCGCTTTGCAACATGGCGCTAACCAGAGAATCGCCAGAATCAGTCTGGAAAGGAGATTCCCCAGCCTATACCGTGTCATCTTCTCCGCATCCCCTGGCGTTCCAGAACTTCGACAATCGCGCTATTGAGTTTGAGAGAGCACCTTTCGAATTTCGTCTGCGTGGGGATAGTTCGGGCTGATTTGAAGCGTGTACTCGAGTTGTTTCTTGGCCATCGCGTAGTTGTGGGTCTTTTCGTAAGCCATCCCGAGATGGTAGTGGATGTTAGGGTTCTTGGGATCCTCGTTGGCGGCCTGTTGCAAGGTGTCGATAGCGGAGCTGTAAGCTCCCTGATAATAATAGGCCCAGCCAAGAGTATCGGCGGAACTGGGAACATTAGGCATGCCCCTTCGGCCGGTTTGCGCGAGCGTCAGAGCAACGTTGACGTTGCCGCCGTGCTCGAGCATGAGGTATGCAAGATTGTTCGCAGCAATCGCATCATCGGGTTGGACTTGAAGCGCTTTGTTGTAAAGGTCTTCGGCTCGCTGCCAGTCCCCGCGCAACTCGAAAAGGCTTCCCAGCGAGACATAGAGAGTTACTTCTCGCGGATTGTCTTGAATTCCCCGCTGGTAGTTGGTAATGGCTTGATCCACCGCGCCGCGAGCCGCCTCAGCGTTCCCTAGGAACAAAATGGCCTGCGTGTTGTGCTTGTCCAGATCGATGGCTTTTTGGAATGCCGCTTCCGCTTTGCCTTCGTCCTGGTTTCGGAGTTCAACCTGTCCGAGGAGAGTGTATAGGCTCGTATTCGCAGGTTCGCGCCCAAGCTGCTCCTGCATGCGCCGCAGAGCCTGCGCAGGTTCCTTGCGTTCGAGGTCGATATTGACGAGGCCTGCAAGCGCTTGCGATGCGGAAGGATCTAGAGCGAGCGCCTGGCTATAGGATTTCGTGGCTGCGTCAAACTGCTTCAAAGCCATGAGCAAATCGCCCATCTGGATCAGAGGGGCTGCATCACGCGGAGCTATTTCAGTGGCCTTCTTCAAATCGGCTTGGGCGCCAGTGGCGTCGCCTTTGGCGAGAAGGGCTTGAGCATGGAAGACATATCCTTCGGAAGAACGGGGCTCCAGTTGGATTAGCTTTTCGCTGGTGGTAGTCAAGAGCGAGAAATCCCGTTGGCGCAGCGCGAGCGCAGCTAGGGCGCGCTCAGGTTCGACGGCGTTGGGACTAAGGCGCGCCGCCTCTTGCCACTCCGACTGCGCCTGGCCGAAATTGGTTGCGGCCGCGTATGCGACTCCCAGATGGTAATGAGCTAGGGCGTTGTCAGGAGCAGCTCTAACAACCGACGCGAGGACGGCGATGGCATCGGTCGGCCTGCCCCGACGAATTAAGATTTCTCCTCGAAAGGTCAATCCACCTTCGTCAGACGGCGACTTCTTCAAGAAAGCATCATCGAGTTTTTCCGCATCGCCCAGGCGATTCAGCTGAATGAGAGCCTCGATATAGGATTTGGTGACGGTTCCGTCGTCGGGGTGCTCGCTATGTAGTGAAGCAAACTCCGTGGCGGCTTTATCCCATTCGCCTTGGCCCAAGTAAAAATTGCCGAGCATTCGGTAACCCGCCGGATTGTCCTTCAGGTTATCCTTGGTGTCCTGCAATACCTGCAGGGCTAGATCCTTTCGACCCTGGCTTTGGTAAAGCTCGGCGAGCATGACGGGCGGAGTAGGGTCGTGAGGATTTATCGCAATAGCGGATTGAAATTCCTTCTGGGCGTCTGCCGGCCGATTCTGACGCGCATAAAATTTGCCAAGGATAAGAAGTGCCGAAACAGATTTTGGGTCCACGGAAACGGCTTTTCTGTAATTTTCTTCCGCGGAGGAAATGTCTTTATTGCGTTCTTGGAGTTCGGCTAGAAAGGAATAAGAGGCCGAGCGTTTGGGGTCAATTCGCACCGCATCCTGCGCTTCCGCGATGGCTTTGGGAAGCAAATTTAACGCCGCATCCGAGTTGGCCAGCAACACCTCGGCCTCGACACTGTTGGGTTTGCTTTGTAGGACCGTCTCAGCGTAGTGGCGGGCTTCCAGCTTATGCCCGCCGGCAAGCATCAAATTGCCTAGCGCTATCTGGGCCTGCCAGTTTGCAGGATCGTATTCAACCGCGCGGGAGAGTTCTTGGTAAGCGTGATTCCAATCACCCTGTCGGAGGAAGACCTTCCCAAGGCCGAAGTGGGCGTCCCCAAATTTTGGATCGATCTGAATCGCGTTTTGATACTCGATGATGGCTTCTCGGTATTTGGCCTCTTGAAGGTATGAGTTGCCCTTGTTTAGATAGTTCCGCTTCCGGACCTCGGGGTTGCGGAAACATCCCCCGAGGGAAATGACCAGGAGAATGCAGAGTGACCACCTGCCGACCGAACTCATCGAAACTCCTTGAACGCGGCAGCCCAAAGAACGACCGGGAAAAACCCAAGCTAGAAACAGGTTATCATGCGCAATCTGCTCGCCTTCGGAACGCTGGGGATCTTCCTTCTGGCCGTATGTCCATGGTATGCAGCGATTTAGCGACTCTCAGCAATCGGCGTTGGCCCGGGAACACGAGCATGAAGCCGCCAATGATACTGCAGAATAGTTAACAGTGGCGACGGAATTATCGGTGTTAAAACCGCCAGTAATGGATCAATATTGGTAGATTCGTGCGCGGCCAGACTGGCACAGAACTGGGAACAAAGGGCAAGTCTTTTGCCCTTTCGTGGAAGCCTCCAGGGACTCGGGACGGAGCTGTCGGGGCGCTGACTTATCTATGTAGTTGAAGAAAATGCGGTTAGCGATTCCGTGGCGTGGGTGATGCTGGCAGCCGCCGTGCAACTTCCGAGGGTGGCGGGCGTGAAGGTTCTAGCCCGCGAGTAGACCCCTGGAGTTTACGGCGAGAGTATGGCTATTGAGAGGGCGAATTCGGCGGCAGCCTTAGCAGAAACGAACTGGATTTCCGGAGTGAGTTCGGCGATGCACACCCTGGAAAGCGTCGTGGCCGAAATCGCGTCAACAGACATTCCAGTGTTACTCGTTGGGGAGAGCGGTACAGGTAAAGAAATGTTGGCGACTCGAATTCATCAACTTTCGGCGCACGCTCAGGAACCGCTGAGAAGAATTCCCTGCGCCTCGGTTAATCCGGAGATGCTCTCGGTGGAATTGGGTTTGAACGGGACGATCAAGTCGAATGTCACGGGCACGGTTTTCTTCGATGAAATCAGCGAACTCGATAGTGCGTGCCAAAGATACCTGCTGGGAGTGCTGCCGGACGGAGATGGATGCGCGCGACGAGGGATGGCGGAGGCGCGGGTAGTCTCCACAACCAACAAGAACCTAGACGAAGAAATGCGAGCGGGACGTTTTCGCAGCGAATTGTATTATCGGATCAACGGCGTTTGTTTGCGAGTGCCGGCGTTGCGGGATCGAAAGGAAGACATTCCGCAGATGGTAGAGTTTTTTGTGAGAAAGCACGCCTCGCAATTGGGAAGATCGCGTCCGGACGTGAGCTCGCGAACCCTGGCGATTTTAAAAAATCATTCGTGGCCGGGAAATATTCGTGAGCTAGAAAATATGGTTAAGAAGATCGTGGCGCTGGGCGACGAGAATCTGGCGGCCATGGAACTGGCGACTTCAACTACAGGCCCGAGGACGGAACGCCTTGCCGAAGCGCGCAGCTACTCGCTGAAAGCGGCGGCCCGGGCCGCCTCGCGGGAAGCGGAGCGGGAGTTGATTATGAAGGCGCTGGCGCGAACGCGATGGAACCGGAAGCGTGCTGCACAGGAATTGCAGATTAGCTACAAATCGCTATTGTATAAACTAAAGCAGATTGGCTTCGAAGATCCGGAAGTAAGTCAATGAGATGGGAGAGATCCATGCGGGGACGGATGCAATTCTATATGTTATTGGCGGTGCTTTTCGCGGTGTTTCCGCTCTGCGCCAGAGGGAGCGCACGACCTGCGGCACAATCGAATGGAACGATACCGGCGGCCAAACCCCCTGAAGCTAAACCCCCTGCGAAGGCGGCCACCGAGGATCCGAACTACATGATCGGAGCCCAAGACGTGCTTGACATCAGCGTTTGGAAAGAACCGGAATTGACTCTTTCCGTGCCTGTACGCCCGGACGGAAAGATTTCGATTCCACTCTTGAACGACGTGCAGGCTGCGGGGCTCACGCCAACACAACTGGCGATGCGAATTACGACTGACCTGAAGAAATTCGTGACGAATCCGCAGGTGACGATCATTGTGACGCAGATCAATAGTCAGCGCATTTACATACTTGGCGAAGTAAGCCGCGCGGGCGCCTATCCTCTATTGCCGCAGATGACGATGTTACAGGCGCTATCGAGTGCGGGAGGATTCACGCAATTCGCGAATTTGAAGAAGATCTACATGTTTCGAGTGGAGGACGGAAAGCAGGTGAAGTATCCGTTCAACTACAAGGACGTAGTGAACGGCAAACGGCCGGATGAAAACGTGATACTTAGGGCCGGCGACACAATCGTAGTGCCCTAAAGGAGAATGATGCGCACGCTACACTACGGCTTTTGGGCTGCGCTCTGCGCGATATCGCTGTGTGTGCCGGCAGCGCGAGGACAGCAACAGGACCAGAGCACGCCGATTCCGGCTTATAAATCACCGCTCGGAGCCGGAGACGTTAATAATCCCGCAGACACGAACTCGCAACAAGTCACGCCGGATACAAGCTCGCTATCCGGCTTCCAAAACTTTTCGCTGGGCTTGCCGACCGCACGCAGCTATTGGCAGCCGCACGCGGAGCTATCTTTGGCAGGCGACTCGAATGGGCTGGAAACCCCCAGCGGAACTTCTTGGAGCATGTTCGGGATAGTTAGTGGGGGCGTTGATGTGCAACGGACGTCCGGTAATTCGAATTTGTCCCTAAGCTACGACGGCGGCGGAAGCTTTTCGAACCAGAATAACGTAGGCAATGGATCGTTCCAAAATCTCAGTGTCTCGGACCGATATTCATTTCGGCGAGTGACAATCTCCGCTCAGGACGCCTTCTCGTATTTACCCCAAGACGCAGTTGGGTTCGCGGGTCTCGGTGGAGCGCTGATTCCGGGAGGAGCCGGGCCGGGCGGATTGGGATCGGCCTTCACGCCGGGCCAGTCGATTCTGATCGGTCAAGGCCAAAGTATTGGTAACGCGTCCGACGTCGAGGCGGACGTGGCCTTGAGCGGTCGCTCTTCTTTGACATTCGTGGGTGGCTACTCGTTACTTCGCTATCTCGGCAGTAGCTTGCTGGATTACAACGGCGCTATTTTCCGCGTCGGCTACAATTATCAAATTACGGCCAGAAATACTATGTCGGTTCTGTACCAATACAACCGAATCACTTACGACAATTTCGATCAGGCGATTAGCGCCCATAGCGCAGAACTTTCGTACGGACGACGAGTCACGGGCCGACTGGCTTTCCAAGTCGCAGCGGGACCACAAGTCACCCTAGCTACGGTTCCGATTAACGGCACTCCCGTGGTGAGCGGGCCGACCGCAGGGGGATCGGTAACCCAAGTCGGATGGACGCTCAACGCATCTCTCAACTGGCAGATGGAGCGAGGCGGATTGTCAGCACAGTATTTTCATGGAGTCACAGGCGGATCAGGAGTGCTAGGCGGCGGAATCGACGATACCTTCACAGGCACGGCAACGCGCCAGCTTTCCAGGACGATTTCAGGCAGCATCGATGGCGGGTACTCCCGCGTTGCAGGAGTGCCGCTTTCCGAGGTACTTGCGGGTGGTACGCCTAACCAGAACTACGAGTATTTTTTTGGCGGCGGGAGTCTGAGCCGTCCTATCAGCCGTACATTGGCTTTGAACTTTTCATATCAACTCCAATATCAGACTTCGAACGCGGCGGTTTGCGGCGGCACGATATGCGGTACGAGCATTATCGTGCATTTGGTTTCGCTTGGAGTGAGATGGCGAGACCGGCCGCGGCTTTTCTAGGAAGGACGAGGATCAAATGGAAGAGATACGCGATCGAGAGTTAACTCCAGCGGACATTTTAGCAATGGTTCGCCGGCGATGGATCTTGATATTGATTTTGGCACTGGTGGGTGCACCGCTAGCGTACGCCGTCTCAAGGTTTCTTCCAAATCGCTACAAGTCGCAGACCATCGTGCTGGTTCAACCGCCGAGCGTCCCGACGTCAATCGTACCGGATATGGAAACTGTTGGTATCAACCAGCGTCTGGCGACCATGCAGCAGGAGATCCTAAGCCGGACGCGGCTGGAGCCCGTAATCCGGCAATTCGGGCTGTTTTCAGGAGATATCAATAACGCATCGATGGACGATCTAGTAGCCAAACTCCAAAAGGCAATCGACGTCACGCCTGTGCAACCCATGGCCGAGACGGGCCCACAAGACCTCCCTGGATTTACCGTCAGCGTGACTTTGGATAATCCGCGGACAGCTCAGGCGGTGTGCACTGCCATAACGTCGATGTTTATTGAACGAAGCATCAGCGTTCAAACCCAGCATGCGGAGCAAACGACGCAGTTTTTGAATCAACAGCTTGCCGATGCTAAAACGAACCTGGATGCCCAGGATGCGAAGCTGGCGGCCTTCCAGGGCCGCTACATGGGCTCACTTCCTGATGATGCACAGACAAACTTCCACATACTGACCGATTTGACCGCGCAGCTCGACGGGACCAACCAGGCACTCTCTCGCGCGCAACAAGACCGGAGCTTCGCCGAATCCCTGTTGACGCAACAACTGGCGGAATGGCGGGCGTCTCAGAGCGGCAATAACCCGGCAACGATGGAAGAGCAACTCGCGGCTTTACAGACTCAACTAGCGGCCTTGCAAGTGCGATACACCGACGATTATCCCGACGTCATCAAAACCAAGGCGGACATTGCGGCGTTGCAGAAGAGACTTGCCGATAGTGAAAATGCCAAACCCGCTGCCCCAACCGGTAAGCCGCGCAGGCCGACCGCCGAACCCGCACAGATCACGCAATGGCGAGAGCAAATACATTCGGAAGACGAGACAATCGCTGAGAAGACCAAGGAACAGCAGGGGATCAAGCAAGAAATCAAATTGTATGAGACTCGAGTCCAGTCCAGCCCATCGATCGAGCAACAATACAAGCAGCTAACCCGGGGCTATCAAACAGCGCTCGATTCATACAATGATCTGTTGAAAAAGCGCGACGCATCCGCAATGTCTGGCGATCTGAACCGGGAACAACAGGGGGAACAGTTTTCAGTGCTCGACCCCGCTAACTTACCGGAGAGCCCATCGTTTCCAAAACGGCCACTGTTTGCGTTGGGAGGTCTGGGAGGGGGGTTCGCTCTGGGAGTAGGGCTCGCCATTCTGATGGGGATGCAAGACAAGTCGCTTCGGAACGAGCGGGACGTCGAGTTTGCCCTACGGCTGCCGGTTCTCGCGATCGTTCCGGCGATCGAACCTTTTTCAGGAAAGAACCCACGCAAGCGATCACTGACGCGGGGCTCCGGTCCGACCATCGACCTAAGAGCGGGCGTTTGAGGAGCTAATGTACCAAAGATTTTTTAACCTCCGGGAAAGTCCTTTCAACGTCAATCCGGATCCACGCTATCTGTTTATGACGAGGCAGATCCAAGAGGCGCTGGCGGGTTTGACCTACGGCATCCAGAATCGCAAAGGATTCATCCTTTTGACGGGTGAAGTAGGCACTGGCAAGACCACTCTAGTGAACCGTCTGCTCGACTGGCTGCGGGGACAACGGGTCGCCACAGCTTACATTTTTAACTCACAATTACAGGTGAACCATCTGTTTGATTTCATTATGGCCGATTTTGAAATTCCCTACGATTCACGGGAAAAGAGCCAAGTGCTTTTGAGGCTCAACCAATGGCTGCTAGAACGCTATCGTTCGGGGGAGACAGCCGTCCTGATCGTGGACGAAGCGCAAAATCTTTCCAGCGAACTACTGGAAGAGATCCGGCTGCTCACAAATCTCGAAACCTCAACGGAGAAGCTTTTGCAGATCGTTCTCGCGGGCCAGCCCGAACTTGAGGAAAGGCTAAAACTGCCACAATTGCGCCAGCTGAGGCAGAGGATCACGCTACGCTGCCGTACTTCGGCGCTCTCGCTCGAGGAAACTTACGGATACATCGCGGAAAGATTGCGGATCGCGGGGGCGAACGGAGAGCCGATTTTCTCGAAGGAAGCTATTCAAACGATCCATCTCTATTCCCGGGGAATTCCGCGGGTGGTGAATCTGTTGTGTGAGCACTCGATGATTAATGCTTACGTCGACACTCTGCGCCCGGTTCCGGCTCACTTGGTCGAAGAAGTAGCGCGCGAATTCCAGCTCGACGAAGTTCCGCCTATCGCCAGCAATGGATCGTCGTCGGCTGCTCAGCAATCGGCCAATACGCAGGCGCTATACGAGAGTTTGAACGAACTGCTTGGGCGCTTACGCCACTTGAACGTCGCGCCCTCCTCTGAAAGGAAATCATGAGTCGTATCCACGAAGCGCTGAAAAAGGCTGAACAAGAAAGGGGACCCGTCGCTCCCCTACAAGATATTGGCGCCGCTCCAGCGGAACCGGTTTCGACGGTACCTGAGTGGCACACGAGCGTGTCCGCCACGACCGCGGCGCCAGTCCTGGAGCCCGAGCCGCTCACCGCGCTGCGGTCGGGCTATTTGCGGTTCGAAGAGCTTCAAGCGACCTGTGCGCATCCGGAATGGCGTCCAGATCTGACGCGAAACGTTTTCTTCAACCCGGATTTGGCCCCTAACGCAGCCGAGCAGTTTCGCACGTTGAGGTCACGCCTCTACCAACTCCGGGATCATGTGACACTTCGAACCTTGCTGATTACGAGCTCTGAATCCGGAGAGGGGAAGACCTTCGTCGCTTCAAACCTCGCGGAAGCCATCGTGCGTCAGTCGGATCGCCGCGTATTGATGATCGATGCGGACTTGCGCTGCGCCCGCTTGCACACTGTGATGGGAGCACCAAGCCAGCCAGGTTTGACGGATTATCTTCGAGGAGAAATCGACGAGACAGGCATTATCCAGCAAGGACCCGAAGGTAATTTATGCCTGATTCCGGGCGGCGCCGAGGTTACGAATCCAAGTGAATTACTCTCCAACGGACGTTTGCAGCGCTTGCTCGACCGCGTTACGCCGGTCTTCGACTGGATCATACTCGATTCTCCGCCATGCCTACCGGTCGCGGACGCCAGTATTTTGGCGAATCTCTGCGATGGAGTCCTGATGGTCGTGCGGGCGACGACGACCTCGGCTGAAGTTGCCCAGAGGGCGTGTCAGGAGATGAAGAACAAGAACCTTCTGGGAGTGGTGCTGAACGCAGTTAAGAAAGAAGACGGTTCTTACGGCGCCTACTATGCGGAAGGCTACGGCAATCTGTACGAACAAAAGGAATTGAAGGATTCTCAAAATTAACAACAATCTGCATCGCCCGCCCCAACGTCAGTCTTGTCTTATCAGCGCTCACGAGTTTGAGCAGATTCTTTCGCTCCGAATGAGCTTCACGATCAAAACCATCAGTAACCGAACGCGTTCACGATGACTCAGACTCGAGCTATTGAGGAAAGTGTGCCGGCTGAAACTGGGTGCACGCGTGACCGTCAGCCCGCAGCCGCTTACCAGATCGATCCCCTGACCGACCCCCGATGGGACCGCTTCTTGCTCCAAAATTCCCGCGCTTCGCTATTTCATTCCGCCCCTTGGCTCGAGGCATTGCGCAGAACGTACGGATACCAGCCAGTCGCCTTTACCACTTCTGCGCCGTACGAGGACTTAGAGAATGCGTTGGTATTTTGCCGCGTGGAGAGCTGGCTGACGGGGCGGCGGCTGGTTTCGTTGCCGTTTTCCGACTCCTGCGAGTTGCTTGTCAATGGCGCCACCGAATTAGGCATCCTGCTGGCCGATCTCGAAAACAGAGCACGCCGAGAAAAGTGGCGATACGTCGAAATACGGCCCCTCGATTCTCTTCAGGCGAGTGAAGCGACGACGTGGCCGTGTTCCACTCAAGAGTATGCCTATCACAAACTCGATCTCTCCCCGGATCTCAATACTCTCTTCCGCAATTTTCATAGAAACTCGACCCAACGCAAAGTGCGTCGCGCCGAGCGAGAGCGCATGGAGTATCGAGAAGGTACGCTCGACCTGCTAGACGATTTCTATTACCTGCTGATGATCACGCGCAAGCGCCATCACATCCCTCCTCAGCCGATTAACTGGCACCGGAACTTGATTGCATGCTTTGGCGATGCCCTCAAGATCCGCATGACATTCAGGGACGGCCGCCCGATCGCGGGGATGCTGACGTTGCAGTACAAAGATACGATGACTTACAAGTATGGTGGGTCGGATCCGGACTATAACAAATTCGGGAGCATGCATCTGCTCTTTTGGAAGGCGATTCAAGAGGCCAAGAATTCCCGCCTGAAGGCCTTTGACTTTGGACGCACGGACGCCGATCAGCACGGACTGATCACGTTTAAAGGCCGGTGGGGAGCGACCCAATCACGATTGATTTATTTGCGGTACCTCTTGCCGGGTAAGGCGCCGGGTTTTCTCGACCCCGCGACCGGAAACTGGAAGACGCAGCTTGCCAAGAACGTCTTCGCTCACATGCCGAGATCGCTGCTCGCGGCTATCGGCGACAGACTGTACCGGCACATTGGCTAATGGGACGCCACGACCTGAAGCGCGTCTGGCAGACACAATGAGGCGAGAACTATGACCGGTCGTACACTCGCGAAGCGGCATGGGGTATTCGCCGGTTTTGTATTGGCTTCCGGTCTCATTTTCTGGAAGACCTGGGCGGCTCTGATCGCCTATTCGATGCAGAACGAATCCGCATCTCACATTCTGCTTATTCCAGCGATCGCCTTCTTTCTACTATTCTCGGAGCGCGGGCGCATTTTTCCGCAGAGCCGCCCGGGGATCGCTTTTGGCTCGGCTGTGGTTCTCGCCGCGGTGGGCCTTTTCTGGTTTGCAGCGCGCTTAAGCGACGGGGGGAATGATCGGCTGTCGCTCGAGACATTGGCTTTAGTTTTTCTGTGGATGGGAGGTTTTGTAGTTTGTTACGGCCTGAAGGCTTCACGTGCGGCGATATTTCCTCTGCTGTTTTTGCTGCTGATGGTTCCCTGGCCGAGCGCGGTTCTCGATCCGGTGATCCGCTGGCTCCAAGAGGGTTCCACCGACATAACGTATGCAATCTTCAAGGCGTTGGGTGTCCCCGTCTTGCGGCAGGGGTTCGTGCTTAGGGTTCCCGGTGTCGCGATTGAAGTGGCGACCGAATGCAGCGGGATCCGGTCAAGCATGGCCTTGCTGATCACCTGCCTGCTCGCGGCGCATTTCTATCTTCGCACAGGATGGAAAATGCTGCTGTTTGTGCTGTTTGTAATTCCTTTGTCAATTATCAAGAATGGTATAAGAATTGCGACGCTGACGCTGCTAAGTCTGTACGTCGATCCGAGTTTCTTAGCGGGGAGCCTGCATCGCGACGGCGGCTTCGTCTTCTTCTTTTTGGCGCTGGCGATCTTATTCCCGGTGCTCCGGCTGCTAGAGCGGTCGGAAAAGAGAGTCCGAGAGCCTCCGGCAGATAGTGAATCTCCCGCACAGATGCGATCGCCAATCGCATCTGGATAACGCCGAAGGGCTCATGATCCGTTGGTTCAGGGTTCGAAACCTAGCAGGGCCACTAATTCTTCGGTAGTTAGGTCCAGGAAGCGGGCGCGTCTGAGCTCGTGTGCCATTCGCGGTCGCTAGGGACAAGCTCAGTAGTTCGGGCGTCAAGACTTTGGAAAGCGGTTGCTTGCGCGTGTTAGAATCCGTCGCATGATTCAACTACCCGATTACGATCGAGCGTGGGACTACGAAAACGACTTCTACCTGTCTTGCGATATGACGCGGATCGGTAAGATTCTTGCGGCCTACGAACTCTATAAGATGGTGCTTGATTTGCCTGGACACGTAGTCGAGTGCGGCGTATTCAAAGGTGCGTCTTTATCCCGTTTCGCTATTTTCCGAAGCCTTCTAGGCAACCCCTATTCCAAGAAGATTATAGCCTTCGATGTTTTCGGCAAGTTTCCGGAAACGCAGTTTCAAGGCGACGTCAAGGCCCGAGAAAAGTTCATTCGAGAGGCGGGAGAGCAGAGCATATCGGTGGAACAAATGCGCGAGGTATTGGACCGGCGGGGGATTGGGCAGAGCGTCGAACTCGTTCCTGGGGACATCACCTTGACCGTTCCGGAATATGTAAAGGCCAAGCCGGAGCTGAGAATTTCCCTGCTCAACTTGGACACGGATATTTACGAGCCTGCCGTGACCATCTTGGACCACCTCTTCCCCCGTATCGTCCGGGGCGGAATCTTGATTCTGGATGACTACGGCACCTTCCCAGGTGAGACCAAGGCGGTAGACGAGTACTTCAGGAACATGCATGTGCGTGTTCAGAAGCTTCCGTTCGTGACGACCCCCTGCTATGTGGTTAAGGATTAGCCGCTTGTTGGCAACACACCTCCGTCGGCTGGCCGTAAATTTAGCATCATCAATAGGCTAGCGTATCTTTCGTTTCGGTATGGCACGCCGTTTGCTCGTATCAAACCTCCCTTCGAGGCGCTTTCTTTCTGATGCCCGTCTGGATCAGTGCGAGGGGCTGGGTTGGCGTACACTATATGGTTCTAGTAGTACCAAAGGCTTTTGGCATGTTTCTTCAGGGCGGGAGTTGACTTGACCCGTGCGCAATAGTCTAGTTGCTATGGTGTGCTTGTTTGGGCTGGCCATCCTCGCGGGTTGCAGCGGTTCGGGGAGTGTGCCTAGCGGGGGCGGAACCGACCCAACGAGCCCGGTTATCAGCTCCGTATCGCTATCGGGAATGGCGACGAGCACGACCACGGTGAATTGGGCAACCAACGTGGATGCCAACAGCCGCGTGGATTACGGCACGACCACTGCCTACGGATCGAACGTGAGCGATTCCACGCTAGTAACCAGCCACTCCCTGACGCTGAATTCGCTGACGTGCGGCACGACCTACCACTATGAGATAACGTCGGTCGGCTCGGCCGGCTCGGCAAGCACCGCCGACGCCACTTTTACTACCAGTGCATGTGCGACCATTAGCGGGGTGTCGGTGTCACCGACAGCGACAACGGCGGTAGTGAGTTGGACGACGAGTTCGAGCGCGAACAGTCGCGTGGACTACGGCACCATGACTTCTTATGGATCGAGCGTGAGCGATTCCACGCTGGTAACCAGCCACTCCCTGACGCTGAATTCGCTGACGTGCGGCACGACCTACCACTATCAGATCACCTCTACCGTTGCTCCGGGCAACTCCGCGAGCACTGGCGACGCCACATTTGCCACCAGTGCATGTGCGACCATTAGCGGGGTGTCAGTATCACCGACAGCGACAACGGCGGTAGTGAGTTGGACGACCAGTGTGAGCGCGAACAGCCGCGTGGACTATGGGACCACGACCGCCTATGGATCGAGCGTGAGCGATTCCACGCTGGTAACCAGTCACTCCCTGACGCTGAACTCGCTGACGTGCGGCACGACCTATCACTATAAGATAACGTCGGTCGGCTCGGCCGGCTCGGCGAGCACCGCCGATGCCACTTTTACTACCAGTGCGTGCGGCATAACCATTAGCGGAGTGTCAGTATCACCGACAGCGACAACAGCGGTAGTGAGTTGGACAACGAGTTCGAGCGCGAACAGCCGCGTGGACTACGGCACCACCACCGCCTATGGATCGAACGTGAGCGATTCCACGCTGGTAACCAGTCACTCGCTGACGATCAACTCGCTGACGTGCGGCACGACCTATCACTATGAGATAACGTCGGTCGGCTCGGCCGGCTCGGCTAGCACCGCCGACGCCACTTTTACTACAGGGGTTGCGGCGGCACAGGCGGCCCAGTGTCGGACGACTTCCACTTCCGTTCTTAATCCAATGTGGACCTTCCATGCCACATGCTGCGGCTTCCTGAGGATGAACGGCACCGACGCATTACTTGTCGTTCCGAGCGTGACGCCTCACTTCAGTGTCGGCCTGTTACAGAACATTGCTGATGTGGATTTCCAAGTTGAGACGAAATTCGATTCGCTCGTTACTCAAGGTGACCAGCTTGAAGGAATCCTCGTCCAGCAGGACTCGCAGAATTTCATTTGGTTCGGTGTGTATCATGATGGAACAACGCCCCGGTTATATGCTGTCGTCGAGTTAGGCGGCACGCCTTCCCTGGTATACAACAACATCATCACGATTGCGCCTGGGAGTACTTCCTTCTGGATGCGGGTCAAGCGCGCCGGGACGGCCTGGACGCAGAGTTGGTCAACCGATGGTACGACATACAACTCAGCTATTTTGACCCAATCTTTGACTGTCAGTGCCATCGGGCCGGCGGCCGGAAACGATCACGACTCGAACAACGATCCCACACCCAGCTTCACGGCTGCTGTGGATTATTTCTTCAATACTGCAAGCCCTATCAGCCCCACCGATGGGGGCCTGCCTAAGCCACCGAACCAGCCCGTCTTCAATGTTTGGTATGGCGACAACCAGACTTTTGGGCAGCACGGCGTCGCTCAACAATGGGTGAACATACTGGGAAATGTATCCGCTCCCAGCGGCATTGCATCCGCGAGCTATACCTTGAACGGTGGCCAATCACAATTTCTCCGTGTCGGGCCGAACGGCACGCGATTGGTTGATACAGGAGATTTCAACGTCGAAATAGATCACACCATTCTCAACCCGACCCCGGCAACCAACACGGTGGTGATTACGGCGACCGACAACCTCAACCACACCACCACGCATACGGTCACGGTGAATTGGGACTATACCGGGCAGGTTTGGCCGCTGCCCTACTCCATCGACTGGTCCACCGTTACGAATATCTCGGACGTTGCGCAGGTAGTGGACGGCGGATGGGCCCTTCAGCCCGACGGAACGGTTCGAAGCACCCAGGCCGGTTATGATCGGCTGATTGCGTTCGGTGATGTCACCTGGACGGATTACTCAGTCACCGCCGAACTAACCTTTAACAGCGTTGATTGCGTTGATTTCGGGGCAGGCATAGTGGTGGGGTGGACCGGGCACACCTATGGCGATCCGCTGGCGCTTTCACCTGATCAACCGCGCACCGGCCACCCCTTCTTTGGTCAAGCCGGGTATGGCACCCCAGGAACACTGAAGATTTACGCCAATAGCCCTAATTACCCGGAAACAACCTTGGCCCAGGACACCTCTGGGTTGAAGCTCGCTCTGGGTGTGAAATACATGATGAAGTTTGCCGTACAGAGGACTTCGAGTACCACGAGCGAGTACTACCTCAAGGTCTGGCCGTCCAGTGCTACGGAGCCTAGCAGTTGGAACCTCCAGGCCCAAGGAGATGCAAGTACCGGCGCCGCTCTGATTGGCACTGGCGCGGCCGACGTGAGCTTCGGAAAAATCACCGTCGCGGCTTTCCCCTAGATTCGAGAGTTCGCCGGACAAACCGGAGGAGAGCGGCCCCAGGAAGTTTTCCTATCGCAATCTGAGCGCCAAAGGGAGTTCCCCTTTTTTTGGCAATAGACTTGCTCGTATTGTACCGGCTAATCAAGACTTATCAAGCTTACACCACCCATGCGCCTGACTTCGAAGCTGATGCTGGTCCTTGCCTTTTGTTTTTCCTCTATGGTCACCGCCCTTTCCGCAGCTCCCGCGTACGTGGGGGGGAACGCGAAGGGTTGTACGGCGACATCTTGTGCGGTCAGCCTGACGAGCACGAACGGGGGAGACCTGATGGTCCTCGGCCTGTTCGTGTTGAACTCCACAAGCGTCAGTTCCGTGATGGACACGCAGGGGAATCAGTACATACTGATCGGCTCGCAGACGTGGTCGCCGAACGGTTTCGTGGAAAAGCTCTATTACGCCAAGAATATCAAGGGTGGTGCGGACACCGCTACGGTCACGCTGAGCGGCAGCACACACCTGGAAGTGTTCGTCTACGAATACTCAGGTCTCGATACTGCGTCGCCTTTGGACATCAGTGCCACACCACATACGGGCACCTCCGTGACAGGCACGAGCGGGGTCTTGGCCACGGCTAATGCGAATGATCTGCTCTTCGCTCTTTTCCATCCCGACAACGACGTGACGACTACGGCAGGCTCAGGATTCACGGGACGGGTCTTGTTGGGGAGCATTCTTCTAGCTGAAGACCAAAATGTTACTTCCACCGGGTCGTATTCAGCGACGATGGGATTCTCTGGTAATGCCGATTATGTGGGATTCCTTGTTGGCTTCAAGGCTGCAGCGGGTGGAGGCGGGTCACTCAGCATTAGCGGGGTGTCAGTATCACCGACAGCGACAACGGCGGTAGTGAGTTGGACGACGAGTTCGAGTGCGAACAGCCGCGTGGACTACGGCACCACCACCGCCTATGGATCGAACGTCAGCAATTCCACTCAGGTGACCAGCCACTCGCTGACGCTCACCTCGCTGGCGTGCAACACGACCTATCACTATGAGATAACGTCGGTCGGCTCGGCTGGCTCGGCAAGCACCGCCGATGCCACTTTTACTACGAGTGCGTGCGCCTCAGGTGGGACCCCTGCGTACGTGGGGGGGAATGCGAAGGGTTGTACGGCGACATCCTGTGCGGTCAGCCTGACGAGCACGAACGGGGGAGACCTGATGGTCCTCGGCCTGTTCGTGTTGAACTCCACAAGCGTCAGCTCCGTGATGGACACGCAGGGGAATCAGTACATACTGATCGGCTCGCAGACGTGGTCGCCAAACGGTTTCGTGGAAAAGCTCTATTACGCCAAGAATATCAAGGGTGGTGCGGACACCGCTACGGTCACGCTGAGCGGCAGCACACACCTGGAAGTGTTCGTCTACGAATACTCAGGTCTCGATACTGCGTCGCCTTTGGACATCAGTGCCACACCACATACGGGCACCTCCGTGACAGGCACGAGCGGGGTCTTGGCCACGGCTAATGCGAATGATCTGCTCTTCGCTCTTTTCCATCCCGACAACGACGTGACGACTACGGCAGGCTCAGGATTCACGGGACGGGTCTTGTTGGGGAGCATTCTTCTAGCTGAAGACCAAAATGTTACTTCCACCGGGTCGTATTCAGCGACGATGGGATTCTCTGGTAATGCCGATTATGTGGGATTCCTTGTTGCCTTCAAGGCTGCAGCGGGTGGAGGCGGGTCACTCAGCATTAGCGGGGTGTCAGTATCGCCGACAGCGACAACGGCGGTAGTGAGTTGGACGACGAGTTCGAGTGCGAACAGCCGCGTGGACTACGGCACCACCACCGCCTATGGATCGAACGTCAGCAATTCCACTCAGGTGACCAGCCACTCGCTGACGCTCACCTCGCTGGCGTGCAACACGACCTATCACTATGAGATAACGTCGGTCGGCTCGGCCGGCTCTGCAAGTACCGCCGATGCCACTTTTACTACGAGTGCGTGCGGCATAGCTATTAGCGGGGTCTCGGTGTCACCGACAGCGACTACCGCCGTGGTGAGTTGGATGACCAACGTGAGTGCCAACAGCCGCGTGGACTATGGGACCACCACCGCCTATGGATTGAACGTGAGCGATTCCGCTCTGGTGACCAGCCACTCGCTGACGATCGACTCGCTCACGTGCAACACGACCTATCACTATGAGATAACGTCGGTCGGCTCGGCCGGCTCGGCTAGCACCGCCGACGCCACTTTTACTACAGGCGGTTGCGGCGGCACAGGCGGACCAGTGTCGGATGACTTCCACTCCGTTCTTAATCCAATGTGGACTTTCCACGCCACATGCTGCGGCTTCCTGAGGATGAACGGCACCGACGCATTACTTGTCGTTCCGAGCGTGACGCCTCACTTCAGTGTCGGCCTGTTACAGAACATTGCTGATGTGGATTTCCAAGTTGAGACGAAATTCGATTCGCTCGTTACTCAAGGTGACCAGCTTGAAGGAATCCTCGTCCAGCAGGACTCGCAGAATTTCATTTGGTTCGGTGTGTATCATGATGGAACAACGCCCCGGTTATATGCTGTCGTCGAGTTAGGCGGCACGCCTTCCCTGGTATACAACAACATCATCACGATTGCGCCTGGGAGTACTTCCTTCTGGATGCGGGTCAAGCGCGCCGGGACGGCCTGGACGCAGAGTTGGTCAACCGATGGTACGACATACAACTCAGCTATTTTGACCCAATCTTTGACTGTCAGTGCCATCGGGCCGGCGGCCGGAAACGATCACGACTCGAACAACGATCCCACACCCAGCTTCACGGCTGCTGTGGATTATTTCTTCAATACTGCAAGCCCTATCAGCCCCACCGATGGGGGCCTGCCTAAGCCACCGAACCAGCCCGTCTTCAATGTTTGGTATGGCGACAACCAGACTTTTGGGCAGCACGGCGTCGCTCAACAATGGGTGAACATACTGGGAAATGTATCCGCTCCCAGCGGCATTGCATCCGCGAGCTATACCTTGAACGGTGGCCAATCACAATTTCTCCGTGTCGGGCCGAACGGCACGCGATTGGTTGATACGGGAGATTTCAACGTCGAAATAGATCACACCATTCTCAACCCGACCCCGGCAACCAACACGGTGGTGATTACGGCGACCGACAACCTCAACCACACCACCACGCATACGGTCACGGTGAATTGGGACTATACCGGGCAGGTTTGGCCGCTGCCCTACTCCATCGACTGGTCCACCGTTACGAATATCTCGGACGTTGCGCAGGTAGTGGACGGCGGATGGGCCCTTCAGCCCGACGGAACGGTTCGAAGCACCCAGGCCGGTTATGATCGGCTGATTGCGTTCGGTGATGTCACCTGGACGGATTACTCAGTCACCGCCGAACTAACCTTTAACAGCGTTGATTGCGTTGATTTCGGGGCAGGCATAGTGGTGGGGTGGACCGGGCACACCTATGGCGATCCGCTGGCGCTTTCACCTGATCAACCGCGCACCGGCCACCCCTTCTTTGGTCAAGCCGGGTATGGCACCCCAGGAACACTGAAGATTTACGCCAATAGCCCTAATTACCCGGAAACAACCTTGGCCCAGGACACCTCTGGGTTGAAGCTCGCTCTGGGTGTGAAATACATGATGAAGTTTGCCGTACAGAGGACTTCGAGTACCACGAGCGAGTACTACCTCAAGGTCTGGCCGTCCAGTGCTACGGAGCCTAGCAGTTGGAACCTCCAGGCCCAAGGAGATGCAAGTACCGGCGCCGCTCTGATTGGCACTGGCGCGGCCGACGTGAGCTTCGGAAAAATCACCGTCGCGGCTTTCCCCTAAAATTCGGAGACAGCCTCATAGCCGAAAATGGTCATGGGATTGCGTGGGATGTCGTGAACGAGGTCCGCGATCCAAATCAACCAGGACGCCACGAGTCCAGTTAAGTGCAAGGTTCTTCGACATTCGTTTTGTTGAGCCCACAATGATCGACCGAAAGCTCGCAGCCTAATCCTAAAAAGGAAGATCCTTTTCCGCTTGCTAGACAAGGTCCTAGTACTCTAACATTTGCAGAGTCGAGTCAAATCGCCACCGCCCTCACTATAAGTCACTGAGGGAGTGGCCGATTATGTGGTAGGACACGTGCGGGGAATCACTCGTCCTAATACAGCAGTGCACGTGGCCGGCGTGTCCAACCGCCGGTCCATGGAGGGATAGTGCCCACGCGATTGTTATCTCTCCCGCTTTCTAGTACGCCAACTGCGGACGAGCGCGTCGTTCGAGTGTCCAATAAGGGATTCTATCAGCCAGAACTCGACTGTCTTAGATTCATGGCTTTCCTGAGTGTGTTTTTTTATCATTGCATACCAGGCGAACCCAGCTTCTATACGGGTTGGCCGCATGCGATTGTTTCCTTCATCGGAGCCACGGTAACGGCAGGAGAGTTCGGCGTTCCAGTCTTTTTTGTACTCAGCGCTTACCTGATCACTAATCTCCTGCTCCGAGAAAAAGAGCGTACTGGAAGGCTCGATACACGCAGCTTCTACATCCGAAGGATCCTGCGTATCTGGCCGCTCTATTATTCATTTCTTGCAATTGCGTCTCTGCTCCCATTTATTTTGCGTCATCAGAGCATGCCTCTGATTTGGATCGCCGGCTATTCGTTACTGGCTGGCAATTGGGTTCAGGCCTTCGCGGCGTATTCACCACCCACGCTTATGGCGCATCCGTTGTGGACCGTCTCAATCGAAGAACAGTTTTACTTGATGTGGCCGTTGGTGGTTCGAAAGGCCTCGCGTGCATCCATTGCCGGAATCGCGATTGCGTTACTCGTCGCCGCGAACCTCAGCCGAGTATTGCTCGCATTCTCCGATCTCCCCTCTCGGTTTCAAGTAATCAACCAAAACACGGTCAGTAATCTGGATCCTATAGCTCTTGGGGTTCTGCTTGCGCTGGCTCTCGAAAAGCCACCGGCACTTAGCTTCCTCAAGCGTGTCGCCCTGCTCTTGGCCTGCGTTTTATCAATGATAGGCGTAGGAGGAATTATTGAGGTTCACAGAGTGACGGGAGCTGTCTTTGGTAAGCCCCTTGTCGCGTTTGCGAGCGCAGGCATACTCGTAAGTTTCCTGGGAGTGAGAAATCATGTGATTCGCAACCCCATTCTTCAGTACCTAGGAAAGATCTCTTACGGTCTATATGTCATCCACTTCGCTACATGGCTCTGCGTCGCGCATTTTCTGAAGGAATCTTCTGCCCGGTACGACGAAACGCTCGGAGGGCGCATAGAAATGGCCGCACTGGCCCTTGCCATTACGATTGCGGTGGCGTCGATGTCTTATCGGTGGCTCGAAACTCCCTTTCTGCGCCTTAAGGAACGGTTCACACACGTCCATTCGCGGCCAATTTGAAGCCGTCGGGGCAGTCGCTGCGGTCCACATCAACAAGGGCTTGCGCTCTCGCTTGCAAGCTGCTACCTAGAATTGAGAAATGCGAGTCTGGAATTTGCGATCGGGGGCAAGGGGCCGCCAGAAACGAGGGGACGCGATGCAGGCATCGGTTCTAATGTTTTTGGGAATCGAGAAAACGAGTTCGTCTGCGGAAGACCAAGGTTCGGGGACCGAAGAAGTAGTTCGAAGAGAGATGAGGACAGCAAGTGCGGAGACGATTGCCATCGCACGCCGCCACTAACTCGTCGAGGGGATTCACGACCCGCTACGTTCTTTCGACGGGCATGTCAGCCTGGGTGCTGTGCGGAGATGACGTGCGTCACGCTAGAGGCCGTGGAAAACGATTTCCGCGTTCCGGTATGCCGCGTTCTCCCTGGGACCAGCGGGCTGGCCGATCCGGACTTACCTCTATGAAAAATAAAGGCTTAGCGAGTGTCCAGGGGTATTTCTTTGGCTGCAAGCTTGCTGATTGAGAGGGTTACTGTAGAGGCGCTCTAAGAACTTATACTTCCTAGGGCGGCCTACGGGATAAGCAGATTTTATGGAGGAAATCACGAAGATTGAGGCAAGTTCAAGCGGGAACCTGATCCAGCCAATTGTGACGCACGGCCATCCGCGGGTCAGCGTCGGCATTCCTGTGTTCAACGGGGAGCGGTTCTTAGCGGAGACAATCGAGTCAATCTTAGCCCAGACGTTCAAAGATTTTGAGATAGTCATCTCGGATAATGCGTCCACGGACCGGACCGAAGAAATCTGCCGTTCTTATGCAGCTCGCGACCCGCGCATCCGGTACAACCGCAACGACACAAACCGAGGAGCGGCGTGGAATCACAACCGCGTCTTCGAGTTGGCCCGCGGAGAGTATTTCAAGTGGCAATCGCATGACGACTTTTGCGCCCCCAAGTATCTGGAGGCGTGCGTGTCCGTCCTGGATTCTGACCCTGGGGCTGTTCTCTGCTTCACCCAGACACAAATAGTAGACGCGGAACGCCGACCACTAAACCACTATCAGGTCTCACCGATGACCCGCATAGATTCGCCTCATCCTTACCAGCGTTTCCATGGCGTTATCTACCCCGGCCATTGGTGCTTCCAAGTATACGGTTTGGGACGCACCGCAGTTCTGCGTCACACGCGTCTGATTGCGAGTTACACTGGCTCGGATCGAGTTCTATTGGCGGACCTTGCGCTGCGAGGACGATTTCGTGAGATCCCCGACCGCTTGTTTTTTAACCGAGACCATCCGACGCGCTCGATCCAGACGCATTCGATCTACAGCACTGCTGCCTGGTACGATCCAAAGCTAAAGGGAAAGATCACTTTTCCTCACTGGCGGTTTGTATCGGAGTACGCCCGAACGGTTGCTCGCTCCGAGCTGAGTGCCTTGGAGCGGATGCGCTGTTATGCTCAGTTCGTTCCGTGGCTCAGGCGGTACAGGCGAAAGTTATACGCCGATGTTCGCGTCGCCGCCATGACCATTCTGAGGAGGGTTTCTTTAGGAGAGCGAGAGTTATCTGATGAGCGAACTGGAGATGTTCTAAACCGCGGATTCGACGCCGCAGATGACCGAATACATCTCGGACGATTCCTGAAGGATTTGGTTCGAGCGAACCGCGGCCAGAGAGAAAAATCCGAACGCAAAGTCTGAGAGCCGACGATGTGGCGTCCGATAGAGAAGGCTTAGTAAAACGGGCACCATAAATGGGGCTAGGTGTTCCTTTTGACAAAAACAGATGGCAAAGCATGTATTTGGGGCGAGTTTTGTTGGTAGAATCACGACCTATCCAGCCCTTTCCGAAACGCGACCGAAGCGCCTGACCCTGGAGAATTCGACTAGCCGTGGAGAACACTAAACCCATCACGGTCTCGGCCGTGATCCCCACGTTCAATCGCCTAGGCTACGTACAGCGGGCTATTGATAGTGTGTTCGCGCAGACAGTTCCCGTTGATGAGGTGCTAGTTATCGACGACGGCTCGACAGATGGAACCGCGGACGCTCTCAAGGCCCAATACGGAGCGCGCATTCGCCTCATAAGTCAGGCAAATACCGGTGTTTCCGGGGCGCGGCGGCGAGGGGTACAGGAGGCCCGAGGAGAGTGGATCGCATTTCTGGATAGCGACGATGTGTGGACGACAAAACACAACGAAGAACTGCTGTACGCGGCCGCGCGGGTGCCAGAGGATATTGCTTGGATCTTCGGTGATTACCGCATTGCTAGAGACGAAGGGATCCAGCCGGAGCTAGGCCATTGCAAAGGATCGCTAGATGCGGCCGCCAGCTGGCAAGCGGATGCCGCGTGGGTTTCCGGCGACCTGGCCTCGATTAGGGTCGTAGCGAACCAGGCGACGCTTTTTGAGACGTACCGTCTCTCGGTGACAGAGTGCCCGCAAGTCCTCGCCGATTCCCTGAGTGTTCTCAATCCGATCATGTGTTATTTAGAAGCGAGCATAATCCGGAGGAGAGTGCTGCTGGAGGTCGATTGTTTCAACTCAGGCCTGCGAAGTTGGGAGGACATACTCGTGGGCTACCAGGTTGCGTGTCGCTACAGATTCGCAGCTATTCCTACGGTGGTAGGCACCTATTTCCGGACAGCCGATTTGGCGCCCAGTTCCCTATCATTCGAGAGTGTATCTAGTCCCGACCATTTCCGATCAAAAATGATTGCCTACGCGTTGGTGATCGAATCCGGAAGGCAGGGGCCTTGGTACGAGCTTTACGAAGGCGCGGTGCGCAGCTTGTGCAGATCGTTAGTTTACAAAGGCCAGCCGGCGACGAGAGGTCTCGCCATGCAGCAGTTCCGGTTTGGCGTCTCCGCGAAGGGGATCGCGTTCTTTTGCGCAGCTATGTTTGGGAGCAGAGGCATCCGGATTTGGAGCAAGGCCTCAGAATTCCGGATGAAGCGTGTGATTGTCAACCGGGCCGACGTCGTCGCCACGAAAAGCGTTCAAGGTCACTCTGCACCGAAGAGCGGGAAGCTATCCGCAAAAGCGGAAAAAACCGCAACTAGCTAGTAGCGATGACTTCAAGCTGACATGGATCTCGAGTCTACAAGCTTTGCTCCTCGATCCAAACGATGACGGTTGGGTTCACTGCGCTGGCGTGAGCTATAGCCATTCGGGGCTGGCCTACTTCTTGGGCGATGCCACGGCCAATTCGCTCACGTGCGATGACGCAGCTGAGCGCCCGTCAGTCCCAAACGGGACCGAAGTGGCCTAGTCACACTGAGGAAGAAGTACCACGTGCGCCGAAGCATGTTCCGGCTACTTCGCCGCACGACAAACCGTTGGCTGGTCCATTCATCGTCAATCGTATCCGAAACCTTGGTGCCAAATGCTACCCGCCCGGTCTTTAGCTTTACATTCCAGCCGGGGTCTGATTGCATGAAACGGGCTGCTAGTTGGCAGGTATAGATGTGCATGTCGTCGATTATCAGAGTTCCGCCGGTCTTGAGGAGTTTGGTCGCATAGTAAAAATCGACGAAAATGGAAGGAAAACCATGACATCCGTCAATCAGGATAAGATCAAACTCGGAACGAGGTAATTGGTGAATTACGTCGGACGATTTGGCGATAATGAATTTAACGTCCCCGGCATCGATGTTTGCAGATCGGCAATAATCCTGGATTCGATCAGCTTGCGCTTTGTCGGGTGTCACGCAAGTATGTTGACAACCATTAGCCGCAAAAATGATGGTGCTCAGGCCGGCCCCGGTCTCCAGAGTCTTTAAACTCGGTCTCAAACGACTGTTTAACTCGAAACAAGTCGTGTTATCAATTCGCCAGTCTGAAATAAGCTGGCCCTTATCCTGATGAAGCTTTGGCGGGTTCAAAACTAATGTTTTTAGATCGAACCTGGGTAGCGAGGGAATGGTATCCAAGCCAACATTTCTCCTTTGTTGCGCTACCTCGGGGTGTAGCACTTACGCTCTGAAGCAGTTGAAAAACGCACCACGCCCATGGCAGAACTCATCCTAAACCGTCACCGCCAACGACCGCACATTTTCAAGCGCTCTGCAGGACCTGTATTTCTCTTCAAGGGGATTTGAAGGCAGGACTAGACCTGCGGTCCTTGCACTTTGCAATCCAGATACTTGCACCCCCGCTCTTCAAACATAATGGCATGTGTTCAGCCAATTCACTTCTATGAAACCTCTCAAAAAAATGATAGAAGAATTGAATTCGGAAGACGCCGTTATATTGTAGGAATGCCCTCAACACGTAAGCCTCGTTCCACGCCCAACCCTTGTACACCCACTCTCGAGGGTATTCGAACGGGTACATCACATCGTGAAAATGTATATATACTCCGTCCTTCAGTCGAGGTAGGACTTCAAAGAAGATGTGATTGACATCGCTGGCGGTTTTGGCCACATGACTGGAGTCGATAACCAGCATGTCTCCCTCGGTCAATTCATCGAACAGGCTGAGGTTGACCTCTTGGAGATTCTGTTGTTTGATCTCGATTCTGCTCTTATCCTCCTCTGTGAGCAATGACAGCAACCGTTCAGGAAAAGGCTCGATAAAGGTACATGAGATCGCATCGTTGAAAAACAGGTGGTTCGTATCGAGCATTAAGCCTGAGCTAAAGCCCGATCCGACCTCAATAATTCTCTTCGGTTTTATCTCTCGAACCATGCAGTACAGAATGATGGCATCAGCATATGGATAGAACTCATTTTCAAAGTAATACCGCAGCCCCTCCTTTTTGTCGGGCTGAAACGGCTGCTCCTTGTAGTAGGCCTTAAATTTCTGGAACAGCGCCAATTGACGATCCTCATTTAAATCGACGGTGGGAATTATTTTTGGCGCCGAGTCGAAAATCTCGGCTTCTTTTCGCTTTATTTCCGACACGCATGGTATTGGGGAATGAAAGTGCCCCGGCGGGAAACCGAGCTGCGACCGCAAGAGATCTCTCTCCAGAAAGACCTGCTTCAAATAGGGTAGATTCTTGACAACACTCTTTGCAGGCTGCCACATTGTCTTTTATCGCTCGGTTTCCTGGTCGAACTCCGTCCAAACCCTACCCTGAGCACCTTCTCGCGTCAACTGAAAACAGCCCTGAGGCTGCGATGGGATTTTTTCAAGGCCGCTGGGCGAACGGTCGACCAAGGAAATGTCCCGCGATTCGGAGGCGAACCCCAGGCCGAGAAACCGTTCGGCTCGTCAGAGCATAGAGATCAGCATAAAAATGGGAAAATCTTTGCCATAAAGGGCTATCTAACCGCCATCAAACCCGACCCTTTACGCAGCAAACCCAATGAATTCAGCAGGTTTCCGAGGCTCCGAGCTATTCGGCTGGCCATTCGATTGCTAATCAATAGGCGCCGAGGTGAGTTTGAGCCCCGGAAGGAATGCACTTCTGCGTGGTACGCTTGGAGTCAGGCCTGGATGGTTGGGCTGAGATCCTAGCCATCATGCTGGAAAAATCCAGAGGAGTCCAAGATCTAAGATGAGCCAGGGAGAAGTATGCATCGATTCAACAGAGCAAGGGCAAGATAAGCCGCCGGCAATCCCCGGGCTGGATCCTCGCCAGTCCGAAAGCTTTGCGCTCGTTCGAATCGAGTCTTCCCGTGGATGGGTATCCCTTGGATTGCGCGAACTATGGCACTACCGCGAACTGATTTACTTTTTCATTTGGCGCGATATCAAAGTCCGTTACAAACAAACCATCCTTGGAGGACTCGTGGGCGATCCTTCAGCCGTTCTTCACCATGCTGATCTTCAGCGTTTTCTTCGGACGCTTGGCAAAAATTCCTTCCGAAGGGGTTCCCTATCCACTATTCGCCTTCGCTGCTCTTGTCCCCTGGCAGTTTTTCGCCAACGGACTCAGCCTGAGTTCGACGAGCCTGGTAGCAAGCTCCAACCTGGTCGCAAAAGGTCTATTTCCCGCGCTTGGCCTTGCCGGTCTCGAAGGTTTTATCGGGAGTTGTCGACTTTCTGTTGGCGTTTACGATGCTCGTCGCGATGATGGTTTATTACGGTGTTAGGCCTACATACCACGTACTCTGGCTGCCTTTGTTTTTCCTGCTGGCGCTCACCACTGTTTTGGGAGTTTCCATGTGGTTTTCGGCACTGCACGTCCAGTTTCGAGACGTGCAGCACGCGATTCCCTTTGTAGTCCAAGCCTGGCTCTTTGCCACTCCTGTCGCCTACCCCAGCAGCCTGCTTTCAGAGCCTTGGCGTACGGTCTACGGGATTAATCCTATGGTGGGTGTGGTCGAAGGATTTCGCTGGGCTCTTCTTGGGACCAGCACGGCTCCTGGGCCGATCATTGCCGTTTCTTCTGCCGTGTCTATCGCCCTGCTGGTTAGCGGTACCTTTTATTTTCGACGCCTTGAGAAAGTCTTTGCAGATATTGTCTAGGACGATTGAATGAGCCAGCCAGCTATCCGCGTAGTTGATCTCAGCAAGGAGTATCACATCGGTCTAAAGCGGCCGAGTAACAGAACGTTACGTGAGGCTATTGTGGACGCCGTTACAGGGCCGGTTCGTCGAACCGCCAAACTGCTGCGCGGACACCCAACGGGGGCAGCCGAGAACGGCGCCACTCACTTGGCTCTAAGGGATGTGTCATTTGAGATTGCGCGCGGCGATGTAATCGGTGTTATTGGGCAAAATGGCGCAGGCAAGAGCACGCTTTTGAAAATTCTTTCACGGATCACCGAACCTAGTCGAGGTTTCGCTCAAATCGAGGGCCGGGTTGGATCACTTCTGGAAGTGGGCACCGGTTTTCACCAGGAGTTGACTGGTCGCGAGAATATTTACTTGAACGGCGCCATTTTGGGAATGCGCAAAACTGAGATTGATCGCAAGTTCGACGAGATTGTGGCTTTTGCGGAGATCGATAAATTCCTGGACACCCCCGTTAAGCACTACTCGAGCGGCATGTACATGCGTCTCGCATTCTCGGTGGCCGCGCACTTGGAACCAGAGATTCTGCTCGTAGACGAGGTCCTGTCCGTGGGCGACGTGGCTTTTCAGAGGAAGTGTTTGGGCAAGATGAACCAGGTACACCGGTCAGGGCGGACGGTTCTGTTTGTTTCCCACAACATGGCTACTGTGGAGAATCTGTGTTCGACGACAATGGTCCTCAACGAAGGCAAAATAGCCTTCATGGGACCCTCAAAGGAAGCAGTGCAATTCTATTTGCAAACTATCGTGGATCGCGGGCCGCTCGCCGAAGGTAGCCCAGCCGCTAACCGGTGGTCGGATCCAACACATAGGAAATACCGAAGTCACGATGAAGTGATCACATACACTCGGCTTGAACTAAGGAATCCAGAGAAGAAGGCAATCCAATTTGTTCGCTCTGGAGAACCTCTTGTGATTCGCCTAAATTTCCATTCTTTTAAGGATGGCGTACGACCTATCTTCGGCGTCGGGATCTCAACTGAGTCCGGCACCGTGATCTCACGAGTGAGCACCTGGTTATGCGGCGTCGATATCCCCGCCTTGGCCCGCGGCGATGGATACATTGATCTTTGCATTAACTCTGTGAATCTCATGCCCGGACATTACTTTCTATCCGTGTGGCTTGGAGCGCTGGGGCCGATTTTCTATGACAGCATTGATCGTTGCCTTGTCCTTGACGTCGAAGAGGCGGATTTCTATGGATCTGGACGAACAAGCAAAGACAAGAGCGTCATCATGATGATGCCCTGCCGTTGGGAATGCGCGGGCCTAGCTGAAAATGCCGAAGACCAAGAATGGTCCGTGCAGGGCGTGCAGGAATCGGATGGCGAAGGTCTTCGACGCGTCTAGCGCGCTATGGTAGGTTCAGCGTGAAGGAGCGGCAGTCTGATGGCAAGTTCGATTCAAACCCTGCGGCTTGGCATACTGCCGCAATTGCACCTTGGTGCAGAACCGATTACAACTATTAGGATTTAGGAGTTCTTCTTCTGCCATCCCGACGACGTGCAGAAGCAAAGACGCAATTATCATCTTTACGCTTATATATTTAAAGCGCAACACGTCTATCCTTTACGCAAGTACCCGCCCCCCGGTGTGGCAGTATAGTTGCTAAAAGTATCCCGGAGCAGAGCGTTAATTGCGGTCGGTTATATGGGACGGCGATCGGAGATTCCGCGCCAAGGGCTGTATGAATCTTGAGCGGATAGTTAGAAAAGCCGACCCCAAGAGCCGGAAGGCAACTGGATATGAAGACGTCGGCAATTGCGGGCGGAGCGCAAACAATGGTACTTGACACAGCGCAATGGTTGATCATCAGTGCGACGGAACAGGCCCATGAAGCGAGTCTGGAGCCTGATCACGCCCGTCACACTGATGCCACTTTAAAGTCCGGGACGGCGAGTTTTGCCGGCGTGGTGTGACCAGTGCCACGGCTTCTAATCGCGGGCCTCGGTTCCATCGGTAAGCGGCACCTTCGGAACCTTATGAGCCTAGGCTGTCGCGATATTAGCGTGCTTCGCTGCCGGCCCGAGCCGGCGGAGGATCTTCCCGATGCCCCTGTCTTCACCGCCCTCGACGAAGCGCTTGCCCAGCAACCAGATGCCGTGCTCGTGTGTACCCCCTCAAATTTCCACGTGCCTGTCGCGCTGGCTGCTGCCCGCGCTGGTTGCCACTTGTTCATTGAGAAACCCGTTTCCCATTCATGGGAAGGCGTCGAATGCCTATTGGAGGAGGTACGCAGCCGCGATTTGACCACCTTGATGGGGTTCGACCTGCGTTTTGATCCGGGGCTGCTCAAGATTAAGGAACTCCTCGCCGCCAAAACGATTGGCCACGTTGTCGCAGCTCACGTGGAGGTGGGGCAATACCTGCCGGACTGGCACCCGTGGGAGGACTACCGCTTCACTCCAAGTGCCAAGCTGTCCAGTGGCGGTGGGGTGATTCTGGATCTCATCCATGAGTTGGACTACATCTCATGGCTGCTCGGTCCGGTCGCTGACCTCACTGCTATGTCCGGCCATGTCAGCCGTCTTGAGATCGAGACCGAGGACGTAGCCGCCATTCTGCTGCGCTTTGAAACTGGTGCCATCGCGACCATCCAACTCGATTACCTCCAGCGGCCACCCAGCCGCACTTGTCGTCTTATAGGCGAATCCGGAACGATCGAGTGGAACTATTTCGGACGCTTCGTTCGCTGGCATGTTGCTGGCGGCGAGGGCTGGCAGCAGTTCGAATATCCCAAGTTCGAGCGCAACGACCGTTTCGTACTTGAAATGTCTCACTGGCTGGGCTGCCTCCGCGGCGACGAGAAACCTGTCGTGGATGTCTATGCCGGCACCCGCGTTCTTCGTCTCGCCCTGGCGGCCAAGGCTTCGTCTCTATGACAGCTCTTACCATTGGAGCGATCTGTGCTCGCGGCGGTTCGAAAGGAGTGCAGCGGAAGGCGCTGCGCTCGCTAGCAGGGAAATCACTGCTGGCCCACACCATCGATTGCGCCCGTGCCTGTCCGTCGCTCGACCGAATCGTCGTTTCCACCGACGACGAGGAAATTGCCGACAACGCCGCCCGAGCGGGTGCCGAGGTGCCTTTCGTCCGACCGCCGCAACTGGCGCGCGACACTTCACCCAAGTGGCCGGTCTTTCGCCATCTCGTCGAGAACTACGAGCGGCTATCGGGTAACTCCATCGACGTCCTTGTTGATCTCGATATTGGTGTCCCCCTTCGCCAACCTATTGACGTCGAAGCCTGTGTGGCCAAACTCCGCAGTGCCTCTATTGATGTCGTCACCACCGCCTATCTTGCGGAGCGCAACCCATACTTCAACATGGTGGAGGTGGACGCAGATGGCTGGGCCCACATCAGTAAGCCGCCAAGTCAACCGATCAGCCGCCGCCAGGATGCCCCGGCGGTCTATTCGTTATCTCCGGCGGTTTTCGCCATTCGTCGCGATGTTCTCTGGGCCTGCGAACACTGGTCCCAAGCCCGCTTAGCCATCCACGTCATGCCACGCGAGCGGGCGGTCGACATCGACACTGAAGTAGACTACCGATTAGTTGAATCTCTTTGGGATCTGCAAATCTCGTGCTGAACGACCTTTTCACTCTTGACGGCCGGATCGCGATTGTTACCGGCGCCGCTGGTCTGTTGGGCCGACAGCACTCCCTCGCCCTTGCCCAATATGGTGCCCGCGTCGTCCTCGCGGACATCGACCCCGAAGGCTGCCGCACCCTCGCGTCCGAGCTCGGCGCCCATGCTGTGGCCTGTGATGTGACAAGCAAGGCATCATGGAAATCACTCATCGATGTCACCGTTCGCGAGTATGGTCGGATCGACATCCTCGTCAACAACGCTGCATTCACCAATCAGTCTCGGTCGCCTTCCTTCACTGCGCCTTTCCTCGAAGTTCCCCTCGAAGACTGGCAGCGGGTGCTCGATGTAAATCTCACCGGAGTTTTTCTTGGCTGTCAAATAGTGGGCGGCAAAATGGTTGAGCAAGGCTCCGGCTCTATCATCAACATGGCATCACTATACGGCGTCGTAAGTCCCAATCACCGCATGTACCCGGGCACCGGCATAGTGCAACCGCCTGCCTACTCCGTGAGTAAGGCCGGCGTCATCGCCCTCACCCGCTATCTCGCGACTCTCTGGGCTGCGGCCAAGGTGCGAGTCAACTGCATCACGCCGGGTGGCGTCTTCAACAATCACGGCGATCTTTTTCGGGAGCGCTACGGCGCCTTGTGCCCAACTGGACGCATGGCTACGGAAACTGAAATGCGAGGAGCCTTGATCTATTTGGCGTCCGATGCCTCGAGCTATTGCACCGGCCACAACCTCGTAATTGACGGTGGCTGGACGGCCTGGTAATCCATGTCTCCCGAACTTTCCATCGCCGGACGCTACATCGGCCCTGATCATCCCCCCTTAGTGATTGCCGAAATCGGCATCAACCACGAAGGTGATTTCAAGAAGGCCTTACAGATGGTGAATGACGCCGCCGAGGCCGGCTGCGAATGTGTGAAGTTTCAGTGCCATGTTATTGACGATGAGATGGTTCCCAACTCCGTGGTCCCTGGAAACTCCCGGGAGAGTATTTGGGAAATAATGTCGCGTTGCGCCCTTTCCGAGGCCGAAGACATACAGTTAAAGGAGCACGTTGAAGCCAAGGGAATGATCTATCTGAGCACGCCCTTCAGCCGGGCGGCGGCGGTAAGACTCGAAAAAATGGGCGTGCCTGCGTATAAGGTTGGTTCGGGGGAGTGCAACAACTATCCCCTCATCAGACACATCGCGCACTACGGCAAGCCTGTGATCTTGAGCACGGGCATGAACGATCTGAATTCCGTGCAACCGGCGGTCGCCATTCTACGTGAGGCGCGTCTTCCGTTCGCTTTGATGCACTGCACGTCCATGTATCCGACGCCTTATTCCAAGGTGCGGTTGGGGGCGTTGCGCGATCTCGCAACCGCCTTTCCGGATGCGGTGCTCGGTCTGAGCGATCACTCGCTCGGCAATTACGCCTGCTTCGCCGCAGTCCCGCTCGGAGCAGCCATTCTGGAAAAGCACTTCACGTCGAACCGCGAATGGCCGGGGCCGGACGTCCCGATTTCTATCGCACCCTCAGAACTAAAGGACCTTATCGAAGGAACAAAGGCCATAGCTTTGGCGCTGGGCGGCCACAAAACAATTCTTCCCGACGAACAGCCGACGATTGACTTTGCCTATGCCTGTGTCGTCGCTATTTCTGACATTCAGGCAGGCGAAGTTTTCACGGAAAAAAACGTCTGGGTCAAGCGGCCCGGCACAGGGGAGATCAAAGCGGTTGATTACGAGCGGGTGCTTGGCCGGAAGGCGCGGGGCAAACTTGCGCGAAACACTCAAATCAAGTGGAGCGACTTGAAGTAGCCAAACCATGCGAAAGAGCATTCTCTTTGTTACGGGCACGCGAGCCGATTTTGGGAAGCTGAAACCTTTGATTGGCCGGGTCGCGGCGGCGGAGGCGTTTCACTACCACATTTTTGCAACCGGAATGCACATGCTTGCACGGTATGGAGCAACTCTCAGTGAAATTGCCAAGTCGGGCTTCGAAAACATTTATCCCTACCTCAATCAGGACCCATTCGGCAGTTCCGGCATGGACCTCGCTCTGGCAAATACGATCCAGGGCCTGGGCCACTACGTCCGCGAATATTCAGCAGACTTGATCGTAGTGCATGGGGACAGAATCGAAGCGCTCGCCGGGGCTACCGTTGGGGCCCTACACAATATTTTGGTAGCGCATATCGAAGGCGGCGAGGTTTCCGGCACGGTCGATGAACTGCTGCGGCATGCCATCAGCAAACTATCGCACCTCCACTTCGTGGCGAACCAGGAATCGCGAAACCGCCTGATGCAGATGGGTGAGCAGCCGGGCGCGGTTTTTGTGATCGGTTCGCCGGACATCGACGTGATGCTTTCCGGCGCGCTGCCTTCGCTGAACGAGGTGAAGAGTCACTACGAGATTCCCTTCGATGATTATTGTATTTTTATCTACCATCCGGTAACCACGGAACTGGCTGGTTTAAAGGAGAGAGCCAGCGAGATGTGGCAGGCACTTTTGGCATCGAACCGCAACTTTGTAGTCATTCATCCCAACAACGATTCGGGGTCGGAGATCCTTCTGCGAGAATTATCTCAACACGCAGGGCATCCGCGATTTCGCTGCCTGCCCTCCATGCGGTTTGAGTCGTTCCTCACCCTGATGAAGCACTCGCAAGCTTTCGTCGGCAACTCCAGCGCAGCTATTCGCGAGGCACCGGTCTATGGCGTGCCCACCGTAAACGTTGGGACCAGGCAGCTAAATCGCTTCACGCACGCCTCCATCCAGAATGTCCCTGATGATCCCGCCGCCATCTTAGCGGCCTTGCGGAACATTCCGGAGCACTTCGCCCCTTCAAATCATTTCGGCGAAGGCCATAGCGCCGAGCGATTCATGGAGTACTTGCAGAATGACTCGCTTTGGAGGACGAGCAAACAAAAGCAGTTTCGTGATCTGGTTGCCGCTCATGACCGTTTTGAATAGATCAGTCCGTCAGATCTGCCAGGGTAGAGGAATCGGAACGACCATTGATGCGCTAGAGGAGAGTCATAGATGAGTTCTGCCGGACCCAGCGCCAGTGCTACGGCCAAGTCGATTCTAGAGACGCTCGGGCTACTGCCAGTCGCGCAGCGCATTGCAAGTGTATTCAAAGCTCCTTCGATGTACAGCGGCTACGAGCGGCGGTTCCGGCAACTGAAACGGCGATCTGCCCACGTACTCGGAGAACGCCTAAATAGTAGCGATCTGAGCCAGAAGGTCGCGCTAGTGTGTAGCCCGGGTTTTCCTGAGGTTGAGATCGAATTAGGACTCATCAAAGGGCTACAACTTGCTAACTTTGTGCCTGTTGTGCTTATTCCGTACGAAGGACCCTATGCAAAACTGCTCGCCGAGCACTACCGCCTGGCAGCGGTGGATGAGATCCATGAATGGAATGAGTTTATTGCTAAGGGTGATGAGGAGATTGCGGAGACCACCATCAGCCGGTGCAAATCTGTTTGGGACCTGCTGGAATTCGAACACGGGGGCGTCCGCGTTGGAAGGCTCGCTGTTTCAAGCGTCCTGCGAAAGACATACAAGGGCTCCCTCGACTTGCTGGCACCCGAGGACCGACGACTGCTCAGGGATGCAGTCGCTTACGGAATTGCCTCTGCCGATGCAGCTCAAAAGATTCTTCAGCAATTTCGGCCAGACCTTGCGCTATTCGTGGACACTGTCTATTCACCGGCTGGAGAATTATTCGATTCTTGTTCGCAAAACGGGATCGAGGCGATTCAGTGGCAACAGGCTCACAAAAGCAACGCGTTGCTTTTCAAGCGCTACACTCGTGAAACTTGGCTCCAACATCCTTCTTGTTTATCACCCAAGTCATGGCAGTTCGTTCGTGATATGGAATGGACCGAGGACCATCGGAAGCAGCTCGATCAAGAACTCCATAGCAGCTACGCGTCGGGCGATTGGTACAGTGTCGTCGGCACGCAGTTCGAAAAGTCTATCGTCGATTCGACTTATCTTCGCGAACGGTTCGGCCTGGATCCACGGAAGAAGACCGCGTTCATATTTCCGCACATTCTTTGGGACGCGACGTTCTTCTGGGTGAAGTGCCTATTTCGCGACTACGAAGAGTGGTTCGTGGAGACTGTGCGAGCTGCGTGCGCCAATGATCGAGTGAACTGGGTAGTCAAAATCCATCCCGCTAACCAGAGGGTACGAGAAGGTGGGAGTTTGCAATGCGAGTCCGCCGAGGTCGTGAGCTTGCGCAAATACATTGGTAAGCTGCCGCCCCACATTGCCATGATTCCACCCGAAAGTGAGATAAGCACGTACTCACTATTTCAGATCATGGACTATTGCATCACCGTCTGTGGCACCGTGGGGATTGAAGCAGCGAGATTGGGAATCCCCGTCCTGACTGGTGGGAGGGCAGCCTACGACGACCTGGGCTTTACAGTTGATTCAGATACGCGCGAGGAATACCTCGAGAAGGTGCGCAATATTGAGCTCATTCCGCGGCTTTCCCCCGCTCAGCGGGAACTGGCCGAACGCTTCGCTTATGCTCACTTTCTGCTGCGCCCATGGCATGCCAAATCGGTTACGCTGCAGTATTTGCCCAATACGAAGAAATTTTTATCTGAAGGACGAGTAAACATTAGATCCAAAGAGGAGTGGTATACGGCCGAGGATCTAAGGAATTTCGCAGAGTGGATTGCGAGCCCAAACAAGCCAGACGAATTACTGGCACAATCGCCTCAGGCATGCCGTATAGGCAAATAAGTAGTCCTGGCTGGTGCTCTGTCGTCTAAAAATATGTCTGCGGCGATTTGACGGACGATTCTATCGATCCCAGCATCAATGTACATAAATTTGCAACCGACCACATGGAGACCACAGATTCGTTCCGGGACCCGTGTAATACGGTGAACGTTCCAAAAAACGATTCCTGAAGACTTCAAGCGAATATTCTTTGTCAGAGACCAGCCATAACTAACAAGAGATCAGAATTCCAAGGCCTAATTTGCCGTACAATTCGCTCATCGTTTATCTTTCCCTAATTTTCAACGGATCGGACGTCTCGATAAGTTGGGACGACACCTCGCCAGGGATCTATGTCAGAGCCTCTTGCCTAACGGCTCGGCTCCGAGGCAGCGAAAAAAAGTACCTAGCGAGACGCTCCGGCGTTGTGGAGCCGTCGGGCGCAAGTTTCGGCCCAGAGACATTGACCCGATCCAACACGCAGGAAACTAGCCGGCCGTGTTGCAGCGGATTAAGCCGCGACGAAAAGGTAAAGAGCAACCTATACCCCGCATCCAGGGCTTCTGTCACCACTTGCTCCGAATGCTCGCCGTATGGAAACGCCAATGCGTTGATGGCGTCCGATGATTGCAGCCCGAGCAAATTTGATATTGCGCGGGGCGGTTGGTGGAGTTCGGTATTCAGATCGCTGCTCCGCGCCATAGAACTGTGCGTTTGGCCGTGCGCCCCAATCGCGATTCCCGCTGCATAAATGCGCTTAACCTGTTCCGACGTGAGCATTTGCGCTTGCGATATCGTGCGCTCGAGCGGGTGGCGAAGCACGGCTTCGCATAACCTTTCCGCGTCGATATCGGCGAGGGCCGTCCATTGCGCACAGATGTCCATAAGCATCACACTCGGATCGCGTGGTGCATCTCCCTGGGGCCCGAAGAGTGATTGATGGAGTTTGGCTACTTCGTCAGGCGATACGAGCCCCCGCTCATAGGCTGATAGCAAATCCTCTGTCCAGGGTCGTGAGCGGCGGTTGACGAAAGCAGATGTGAGGAAGAGGACGGCCGAGACGCCGTGCTTCACCAATAGTGGCAGGGCATACTCTTCATTGTCCGCGTAGCCGTCATCAAAAGTCACGAGCAGGCTACGCGGGGGTAGCCGCCTACCTCCCTCCAGGCACGTCAAGAGATCCTGCAACCCGACCAAGTTGTAGTGTCGCCGGAAAAACAGGAGGCACTCCTCGAAAACCTCATCTGAGACAGTCCACTCTGCTAACGCCCCTGGCCAGCGCAGGTCGTTGCGGCCGAGAACCCGATGGAATGTAACCACGGTGAGGGTATGGCGATTGCGCAACCGGTGGTACATCGCAAGCGGTAATACTCGCTGTAGTAGCTTGTTAATGAGTTGGGTTAATAGCGGCATCAGAACTGATTATTTGTTACGGCCGTTCCGAACTTCGTTTCGCCATGGATTTTGCTGGAGCCTGTCGGTGTCGGGGCTCGGTTACGATGCTATTTTTGATCTGGCTTCCTGCGCATCGGCTGCTTTGTTTCTCTTGCGACCGATCGAGCGACCGTAAAGCTCCGCCATCTGTCCGGCCCAGCGCCGGACCTGGCATTTGTGGCTGAATCTCTGTTGCGGATGAATAGCGAGCATCGATCGCAGAGTCAGGACCGTCACTTCCATTGCGCAGCGCAGGATGCTCAAATAGTCCCTGGGAATTCCATATACGTCCGGCCGTTCGCCATACTCCCGAATCATTGCGCGCCCGTAGTCGAACCAACATGAAAAAAAATAACTCTGCGTGACTCGATTATTTGGTACGGGGTGATGAACGACAGCCGATGGCTCATACCTTAACCGCTCACCTGCTGCCAGGAGCCGGCGGCCGAATTCGGTGTCCTCATTGCGAATCTGAGAATTCGGTCTAGGCCCAAGATCGAGGCGAAAACCACCGTGTTTTTCGAACACACTCTTTCGAAACGCCATGTTGCCGCCGTATGGAGGGCGGTTAAGTTCGGATGGCTGATCACCCAAATCGAAGTGAGCACAAAGAATCGCGAACTCGCTCATTGGGAGCCAGCGAGGCGGTGTGAATCCCTCGGGAGGGAGGATTCGCCCTCCGGCCCCGGCCCATTTGCCTTCGTGCAATTCTGCTGTGAGATTGTGCAACCACAGAGGATCCATGGTTACGTCGTCGTCCACGAAGGCGAGCACCTTACCGCGAGATTCAGCAATTGCAGTGTTCAGAGCGTGAGACTTACCTGGTCTTCGTTCAAAGATGTAGCGAAAACGGCCGGGGAAGCGGGATTCGAAACCTTCGACGACCTCGCGAGTCTGGTCATTCGAGTTGTTGTCCACTACGAGGATTTCCCAAGTGACTGAGGTCGGCATCTGAGAAGCCGCGATGTTCTCAAGCGCAACTCCTAAGTCCCCGCATCGGTTGTAGGTGCACAGAATGACGGTGACGTCTTGGTGCCCAACACTCTGCGCATCAAAATCAGTTGTCATAGGCACGACAGCCCTTTCGAAAATCGGCAAAAAGTTTGCTTCTCGGGCTTCAAGTGCTGCCACGGCTACTACCCTTCTGCCGGGCGGTAGACCAGCACACCCTCCGCAGCCGGCGCATTGTCGTACTTTTGCACGACGTCCTCAGGCATAGGGGCGCCGTCACTTCCACGAACGAAGTCTCGCAGCGAGGTACCCACGGGAGAAGAATCAACATTCGGTGCTGCAAGCCCAGCACGCAAGTCCAGTAGATTCACCGTTCGGAAATCAATGCTATAGCGCGCACGGCCCGAGCTGTTCGGTACAGTGGAGTGCATCTGCGCGGACGAAAACAGAATCACACCACCAGGAGGAACGATGAGCCGGATCTGCGGGTCTAATTCAATCTCTTCCTGTGGCTTCGGCTGCTTGCGCGTGTCGGTTTTTATATGCTGCGACGCGTTCTTTCGACCTTCACTGTTCCAGTTGTAATAATTGAACTCTGACGAGCCGTTCTTCACGCCTTTGGACCAATATGCGGGGTGAAACGCCATCGAGCTCTCGGACTCAATGTCGTAAATCGGCAGCCACCAGTTCAATTGCGCCATCGGCGCGGAGTACCACGTATCGCGGTGAGGATGATGGGCATAGCCGACCCCGGACGTGAGATAGCCATGGCTGGTCACCATACGCAATCGCGGCACATCCACGTACGTCTCATTCAAGTCGCAGCCGCAATCTGCTACCAGCATGCGCAGGAGCTTTTTTGTTTCCGGGTGGTGAATAAACTTTGGCTTCAATGGGCTCACTATAGCAACGTATTGCTCAACCGGCATCTCGTACTGAGCCGCGAGAGGGTCCACTGAGCCGAACGCCTCCCGAATCATGCTTTTCGCAAACTCGCATAGCGCAATGGTGGCGGGCCGCGGCGAAATCACGAACAACTGTCCGGCATAAAGCCGCTGCCTGCGGCCAGCATCATTTACATCGCTGTCCACGTAAACGGTATTCATCTCACATCTCCCTTTTGCAAAATTGTCGGTTCCTACCCAAGCGATTCCTCAAATTAAGAGCAATTCCGGAGCTATATCCAGAGCTGCGACCTGGCGGCTGATCTCATCGCGATAATTCGGGTTTGTGAGCAGCAGCGCATCCGGTCGATATTGCCTCAGGAATTCAGGGCTTACCACTTCTTGCCCAGTGCCTGGAATGTACAGCCCGCATTTGTGAGGATTAACATCCACAACATAGTCGAGAGAGCTCTTGCCCAGAGTATTCAGGAACATCGCTCCCTTCGCACCAGCTCCCCACAACACTACCCGTTTACCCTGGCCCACAAAGCGATCTAGCGTCTTTTCCCAGTGCGCACGTTGACAACGAAACGCGTCTGCGAACCGCCGCATGTCGTAAAGCATCAAATCGAGCTCGCCGGCTGCATCTTCGAGCAGCCTGTTTTCTTCGGATCGAAGGCGCCCTTCGAGACACAAGTATTGTCCATCGAAAGTCTCTGATACATTCAGCACACAAAAACCGGAAGCCGAAAACAACCTTGCCAGAGCACCGGGGCTATAATAAAAGCAGTGCTCGTACAGGATGTCCCAGATGCCGTTCTTTTGGAAGACAAACGAGGCATTGGGCAACTCGAAGAAAACTGCCGCCTCTGGACTCGCCCGGAGTGCCCCTCTCACGTTGCGTAAGAATTCCTTTGGTTTCGGAATGTGCTCCAGTACGTGACGGCAGATGACAAAGTCCGCCGCATACTCTGCATAACGCTCCGAGTAGTAATCCTGGATGACTGTAGTCCCTTTGCCAGCTTCCAGGTCAGCGCGACCCTGAATAAAGCTGGGGTCAAAACCGAGGCCTCGGTTGTCGCCCAACGCGCATACAAGCGTCAGAAACTCAGCGTTGCCGCAGCCAAGGTCTAGGATGTTCTTGCCGCGCAAGTTGTAGCGCTCGATCAAATCTCGCGCCACTCCGTCTGCATACTTGCGAAAGGTGGGTGAGAAGTGGAGTGAGTTGTCATAGCGCTGGTCATAATCGACTAGGTTGGGATCAAACGCGACATTACTGACCGCGCCACATGCAGTACAAAAGGCCAGCTCTATTCTACCGGTCGGGGCATTCAGCGCGGCCTCTTGAGTGGCCCTCAATACAACGCAGTTTAGTGGCGTTTGCGGAATCGTGAAGAAACACTCGAGTTCATTGCTGCCGCACGCCGTACAAACGGCTTGATGAGCCACTGTTCCGAGTCTCGCGACTTCTTGTTTGGAATCCATACAGTCAGTCAATCTGCGTATCGAGAGCTTCTCTATATGTCCTTAGACCGCCGTGAGCTCGGGGGAGAGACCTAGGCCGTTCAATTCGTTCCGGATCTCGTCGAGGTAGATCGGATTCATCGCGATGACCACATCCGGCCGGTACTCTTGGAGAAATTTTGGCGCGACAATCAATTTACCACTACCCGGAAGGTACTTGCCTTGACGGTAGGGGTTGATGTCCACTATGAACTCAATTTCGTCCTTGATGCCAATGGTGTTGAGGAAGGCAACGCACTTTGAACTTGAACCCCAAATGACGCCGCGCTGACCCATCTCACGGATGTTCTGCACCTTACGCTTCCATCGTGCAACAGTTTCGTTATAGTTGGCTTGGAACTTGGCGACCGCTCTGGAAAGCTCTTCTATGCTCTCTTCTTCTTTTAGAGGCGCTGAGCGATGTCCGTTCGCCGCGGGCTTTGCTTCCAGCAATAGGTATTGCCCGTCGAAGTCCTTTGCCAGATCGGTGACTTCGAACCCAACTCGGCGGAACAGGCGCGCCAGGGAACCGAGAGTGAAGTATGAGCAGTGTTCATAGTAAATATCCCAGAACGCGCATTCGTGGAGAACGCGCTCCACGTCGGGCAATTCAAAAAACACCAGCGTATTTGTCTTGTTGCCAATGGCCCTGCGAACGGTTTCCATGAATGCGCCCGTATCCGAAATGTGCTCGAGGGCGTGGCGGCTGCAGACCATGTCGCCGGTGTAGTCCGAGTATTTTTCGGAATAGAAGTCCCGGATGAAGGAGACGTTTCTCAAAATTGCTTCGTTGTGACGACCTGGAACGTAAGTCGGGTCTATACCCACCCCTTGATTCTTCCCAAGGTCACATAGCATCACGAGAAAGTCGCCTTTACCGCATCCGATCTCCACGATGGTTTTGCTGTGAAGATCATGGCGATCGATGAGTCTTGTTGCGAGCGATTTCGCGAATGCGTTGAACCGCGGCGAAAACGATTGTTGCTCCTCGTAGCCCTCGGTATAGCGGGCCAACTGTGAGCTAAAACGGAGGTTGCCGATGAAGCCGCAATCGCGACAAAATCCGAGCTCGAGTTCGCCGCGAGGGTAGTTTCTAGCCTCGTGCTGATCGTCAAACAATAGGCAACTATTGACCGGAAGATTTTCTAGGCGATGAAAGATCGTTACATTCGTTGAGAAGCAGCTCTTACACGTGTTTTCTTGTGCGATTGTCATTTTCGTCTCAGAGCTAGACGACCCGCGGAGTCGGAACCGGGATGATGAAGCGTCCTCCACGCTGCCGATATTCTTGCTGCTGTTGAAGAATTTCGTCGGCAAAGTTCCAAGCGAGCAGCAACACATAACCTGGCATTCGCTCGAGCAGAACCTCGGGCCCTAATACGGGAATATTCTGTCCGGGCATGTAAAGTCCTTGCTTGTGGGTGTTGCGGTCAACAACAAAGTCGAGGAGGTCTGGGCCGATGCCGCTGTAGTTGATCATCGTGCTGCCCTTGGCCGCCGCACCGTATGCTGCGATCCGAGCGCCTTCCCGTTGAAGGGACCCGAGCAGGCGGCGAAGTTCCTTCCGAATCCGTTCCACCCTTTCTGCGAAGTCCCGGTAATAGTCGATCTGGTTGACCTTTTCGACTGCCTCCGTTCGCAGCATGTCGCGAACCGCCCGCGAAGGATTCTCCGTCTTTTCCACGTAAATGCGGAGTGATCCACCATGGATGGAAAGATGTTTCACGTCGTTGAGAAACAAGGAATGCATGCGGAACAAGTGATCCAGAGCGGTTACCGAGAAGTAGCAGAGGTGCTCGTGGTAAATGGTGTCGAATTCGCAATGGTCAACAAGATCCTTCACGTACGGCATCTCGATGACGGCGACTCCGTCGTCCTTCAGCAGCGTGCGGATGCCCTCGACGAAGCCGTGCAGATCGGCAACATGCGCTAGAACATTGTTGCCAATGATCACATCGGCGGCCTTGCCGTTCGCTGCCAACTCGTGCGCAAGATTCTTGCTGAAGAACGTGCATAGCGTTGGGATTCCGATTTTCTCCGCCGCGCGCGCTGGACCATCGGCCGGATCGATCCCGAGAACTGGAATTCCATGCTCCACGAAATTCTTTAGTAGATAACCATCATTGCTGGCTAGTTCGATGACCAAGCTTCCAGCATTCAGGTGCCGCGAATCGATGAGGTCAAGAGCGTTCGCGCGAGAATGCTGCAACAGCGCGGGCGAGAAAGACGAATAGTAAGGATAGTCCTGACAGAAAAGAACCTCAGGCGGCACCGTTTCCAGCAGTTGAAGCAAGCTGCATCGTGGGCAGAAGGCCACGTTCAGTGGAAATATCGCCTCCGTTCTGCGATAGTTGCTCCTTCCGGCGCAGCCCGTCGGCTAAGGGAGTTGTCCCCAGAGAAAGTACGGGCCGGATTTCACGAGAATCACAGATACGGCAGGTCGTTCGAGATTCGTTCACCGAAATACCTCTATGGTGCGGAAGCCACGACTGGAGTCGGGACCCACCGCAAATTCGAATCGAGCTTGCCTTCTGATTGCAGGCTCGCTACGTGCTTGATTCTCATGTATCGCGGCCCCTCAAAATCAGCGAGCGTGAGACCGAAGGTCTTGTAGGCCTCATAAAGCTGGCGGGCGCCCTTGCGCGCCGTCCAGCGTGGTTTAAAGGCAGGAATCGTATTATGGATTTTATCGCAGTTTACGCGATAGCACCTCTTATCCGGTCCCGCCCCGTCCGCAAACGTTACTTGGCTGCCAGGTACGGTTTCCATAACGATATTGGCCAAATCGCGCATCTGATAGTTCTCTTCGGTCTGGCCCACGTTAAACGCCTGATTGTGAACCCGGTCCTTCGGAGCTTCCAATAGTGCGAGGAAGCCTTCCGAGATATCCTCGATGTGCACGATCGGCCGCCACGGGGTCCCATCGCTCTTCAGCCGCACCATTCCGGTGATATAAGCCCATCCAACAAGATTATTCAGCACAAGATCGCCCCGAAGGCGCGCGGAGAAACCGTATGCGGTCGCGTTACGCAAAAACACAGGAGTGAAACTCCCGTCGGCAAGTTGCGAGACTTCTTTCTCCACGAGGACTTTCGATTCCCCATACGGCGTCACCGGATTGAATGCAGCCTGCTCGGTGAGAATCGAATCGCCGCCGGCGGCGCCATAGTTACTACATGACGACGAAAATAGGAACCGCTTAACTCCAGCCTGCTTAGCGAGTTTCGCAAGCCGAACGGAAGCGCGGTAATTGACGTCGTAGGTGCACTCCGGGTTCAAATCACCGAGCGGATCATTCGAGATACCCGCTAGGTGAATGATGGCGTCAAAGCCCTCAACATCAGCCGCTTCGATCTCTCGTACGTCCTTTCGGATCGATGGAACCGGGTCTACGTCCGGGCCAAGCGTGCAGTGCTCGAAAAGGAAACTGTCCAGACCCACTACTTCGTGCCCCGCACGCAACAAAACAGGGACCAACGCGCAGCCGATGTAGCCATTGTGACCGGTAACCAATACTCGCATTTACCTTACCTCCAAGTTTTCCACGGCGCGTCTCCGGCCGCCCATAGCTCCTCGAGAATGACCTTCTCGCGCAGAGTGTCCATGCATTGCCAGAACGAATCGTGGCGGTACGCCATAAGCTGACCTTCTTGGGCCAGCCGTTCGAGGGGACCCTTTTCCCAGGACGTGTCATCCCCTTCGATGTAGTCAAATACCTGCGGTTCGAGTACGAAGAAGGCCCCGTTTATCCATCCTTCGCTCAATTGTGGCTTCTCGGCAAAGTGCGCAACTCGACTACCGTCTAAATCGAGACGGCCGTACCGAGCAGGGGGCCGCACCGCCGTAATCGTGGCCAGCTTCCCGTGAGAGCGGTGAAACTTGAGCAGCTCATCGAGATTCACATTCGAAACGCCATCGCCCCAGGTCAGCATAAACGTTTCATTTCCTATGCGAGGGGCGAGCCGCTTGATGCGACCTCCGGTCTGGGTGTCCTGCCCGGTTTCCACCAGGTGAACGATCCAGTCAAGCTCGTGCATTCCGTTGATGCTCTGGTGCACGCTGCCTTTCATTAGGTCAACCGTAAGGTCTCCTTGGAGCGACGTGTGGTCAACAATGTATCGTTTTATTACTTCGCCTTTGTAACCGAGAGCGATGTAGAACTCTTTGTGGCCGTAGTGTGCGTAGTGCTTGAGGATGTGCCACAGGATCGGCCGACCGCCGATCGTTACCATGGGCTTTGGCTTGACTTCCGTTTCTTCAGCCAAGCGGGTTCCCTTTCCGCCGGCTAAGATTGCGACCTTCATGTGCTGTCTCCTATCCTCCAGATCGGTATTGCTTCGGCTCAGCGTTGGTCCGCGGGGGGAAGGAAATGCAGCGAGACTTGGGCCGGACCGCACCACTCACGTTCGGAACCAATCGATCCGCTACGCTCTATTCCAGCCGGCGCGGCTACCGAGGTTATGACGTGGCGAAACTTTCGATCGATGACTGGAGAACCTCAGCTAAAATCGCGGCGCTCACACAGCGCCTGGGTAGATCCAGAGCAACTTTGTAGCCAAGGCCGCCTCGGGCTTCGTGATCCTCAAAACCACAGTAAGCTGTTTATTTACATAAAGATAAAAGCAAAGCTACATCGGCTAGGACAGAACATTGGAACCACAGAGCGCCCGTTCCCGGGAGCATCGTTGTGTCGAAAAAGGTAAAATCCTAGCAACCAAGCACGTACCGAGCAGGTCGAGTTTTGAGGGGTACCAGCGCGGACAGTTCAAGACCAATGGAATCTAGAAAACTGAACCGGCACGTCGCGAAACAACCAGATGTTGCTTCATAGTTGCAAAAAGATCACTCCACGCCAGAAAGAGCTGCTGCAGGCTGCGCTCCGGCATATCTTGTCCTACGAAGGATTACGTCCGCAATTCGCTCACTGGCATGGCCGTCCCACAACGGTGGAATAGCGCCTTGCTTTGCCTTCCCCGCGAGGATTCTTAGCACTTCGGTCCGAAGCTTGATGGTGTCGTCGCCGACCAGAATATTCGTTCCGATCTCAGTAGTTACCGGACGCTCCGTGTTATGACGTATTGTCAGACACGGTACGCCGAGGTAGGTAGTTTCCTCTTGAATCCCTCCGGAATCTGTAATTACCAGTGCAGCGCGCGCCTGGAGCGCAAGGAAGTCGATGTACGGCATCGGATCGACCAGTTGGAGACCGGTCGTCTCTATGCCAAATTCATGAATCCGCTGCCGGGTGCGAGGGTGCACCGGAAAAACTATGCCTAGTTCCGTACCAACGCCGACCATGCACTCGAGAACTCGTCTCAGGACTTGGGGATCGTCGACGTTCGAAGGTCTGTGAAGAGTAACGAGTGCATAGCGGTGCGGAAGTCCGTTCGCCCTGCACTTCATTGCCATAGGCAGAAGCCGCACAAGCGAGTCGATCATCACATTTCCGACACGATGGATCTTATCCGGACTAATGCCCTCGCGGCACAGATTGCGATCACCGTCTTCCGACGGAGTAAATAGCCAGTCGGCCAGCTGGTCGGTGATCAGGCGATTGATCTCTTCGGGCATGGTTCGGTCAAAAGAACGCAATCCCGCCTCTACATGTCCGATTGGTATCGAAAGCTTCGAGCAGACTACCGTGGCCGCCATCGTCGAGTTCACATCTCCGTAGACCAATACCACATCGGGCTTCTTCTCGATTGCCACCGGCTCGAAACGGCTCATGACCTCTGCGGTCTGCCTCGCATGCGTGTCTGATCCGACACCCAAGTTCACGTCTGGCGCTGGCATCCCGAGTTGTTCGAAAAACACGTCTGACATGTTCTTGTCATAGTGCTGACCAGTGTGTACCAGAGTTTGGGTGACATTCGGTCGTTGATTGAGGGCCGATATGACCGGCGCCGCCTTCATAAAATTGGGTCTGGCACCAACTACGTGAAGGATGTGCATATCTTGGCCGCCGCCTTCATAAAATTGGGCCTCGCACCAACTACGTGAAGAATGTGCATATCTTGGCTAACCTCTCCTAATTTTGCGGATGGTTACACGACGCCGCCAAGGCTTCTTGCAGCATGCACTGAAGCCCCGGCGAATGAGGCTACTTGGTTCGGTTTGCCTACATTCCTGATTGAAAAGCGAGACCGCGCAACGCAGGCCTACTGACGTACCTTTGCAGAGAGGTATTCGCGAAGCCCGTCTTGCCATTGCCTGAAGACGTTGACCTTGTGATTCTTGAGCCCGCAATTCTCGAGGACAGAGTACTTCGGACGGGGGACCTTGGCGGGGAATTCATTCGGTCCGGCGATCTGCAGGTCGACCTTGTTGCTTGTAAGCGCAAAAATCTCGCGAGCGAACTCGTGCCAGGAGCAACTTCCTTCTGCGGTGGCGTGGTATAAACCGTAGAAATCGCAACGGCTGAGCGCAACCATCTGCCTGGCTAAGTCCACAGTGGACGTCGGAGTAACCACTTCATTGTCGACCACGCGGACTTCGCGCCGCTCTCTGGCCAACTTCAACATCAGCTCGATGAAATTCAGGCCTCCCTTGGCACGGCAAGGGCTCCCGCCGTAGATGGCGGACGTACGAAGCACAAAATATCTTTGGCCGTCGCGCGGACAAAGTATTCGCCGGATAATTTGGTATTACCATAGACGCTTAGGGGGTCAGGCGATGTCTACTCCACATATGAGGGGCCTTTGCCGCCATCGAAAACATAGTCGGTGCTGACATGCATCAGAATGCCCCACTTCCCGGGCCGCCATGGCGAAATTTCTGGCCCCAAGGCATTGACAGCGAAAGCCTTCTCGGGTTCCTTCTCGCAGTTCTCCACATGGTGCATTGCGGCGGTGTTTATCACGATCTCGGGCCGCAGGTTTTTCAGGCGACCCACAAAGGAAATCATGCTCGACACTTCGACGTCTGAGTGCGTGAGCGGAAACGCGTCGTCCCCATTGCTCCTAAACGCGCTCACCACATCCATGCCAGTTGGCCATCGCCCCCGATAACAGCGATTTTCATCGACTCCGAACCTCTGATATGGAGGGCATTTCCATTTCGCTTTCTAGTTTCTTAAACGATTGAATATTGGAATAGAGCGGGTTGTCCAATCCTTGAAACTTATCCATGTTGTCTACGAGCGCTCCGACGATTGACCTTACATCTTCGATGGGGTGAAAACTCAAAACATTGTTCGCTTTTTCATGCTAACCTTATAGTTTCGGAAATCTTCAATATGTTTAATATTGAGGTTTAGCGCGGGTTCCCAGTCGCTCTTCCACGGCGGATCTCACCAGGTCGGCCACTTCCCCAACGGTATAATTTCCAGAGGCAATGTTGAAAATCCCGGAGAGATTGTACTTTGCTTCAATTGCCCGGATGTAAGCCGTGGCGGCATCTTCGATGCTCAGGATGGGCCTCCAAATCGAGGGATTGTTGACAGTGATTTCGTGCTCTCTCTCACTGCATTCCTAAACATCGTATTGATAATGAGGTCGAATCGCATGTGGGGGCTGTAGCCCGATATGGTGCCCTTGCGGAGCGCGATGACGGAAAAGTCCTTGTCGGCGAGTTGCATGGCCGCCTGCTCACCCTGCAGTTTTGAAATGCCGTAGGGAGAAGAATTCGAACTCACCGGGTGGGTTTCGTCGAAGAGTTCGTCCTCCGTGTAGCCATAAACGGAGCACGACGACGCATAGATGTACCGTTTAACCTTGGCATTCTTTGCGGTATATGCCAAATACGCCGGAGCAGCAGCATTGAAGATAAAATTCTTACGGGAGAAAATTCCGCCATGGGATCATTGGAAAGCCCGGCCAGAAAGATTACTTGATCGTAAGAATGCTAGGTCCTCCACGGTGAGAAGTCAAAGATATCCTTATTGACGACAACCAAACCTGCCGGGGCAGGTGATTGCCAAACCAAAACAGGTCGACTACGTCAACTTTGTACCCTCGGTCGAGCAATTTGGGGGATCAGGGTGGAACCAACATACCCCGCGCCGCCAGCGATGAGGATTTTCAAAAGCGGTTTTTTCTCCTTGAAATTGGTTTTGAGCTTACATCTTACAATATTGAAATTTGCCAGATTCCGGCCGCGATAGCCACTGGGCCAGGGTTTGCGCGCTTCTGGTCTTTTTCCGAGAAAGGCGTTTGACATCCCGCATGGGCCACTCGATGCCGATTGCGGGGGTCATCCCACAGAATGCCCGATTCAGCTTTGTTGTTGTAGATCCCGGTGCACTTGTACTGAATTTCCGCGATGTCGGAAAGAACGCAGAAACCCCTCGCAAATCCCGCAGGAGCCCAAACCTGCCGGCGGTTTTCGGCGGACGCTTCTATGCCGACCCATTTTCCGGAGCGTGGGCGATCCTTTGCGAATATCTACAGCCACCAGGAATGCGCCGCCCAGCGAAACGCGCATCAACTTGCCCATCGGCGGTTCCCACTGGAAGTGCAAACCTCGCAAGACGCCTCTTTGTTGAGCGCGAATGGTTGTCCTGCACAAAATGAGTAAGGCAACCCGTATGCTTGAGAATTTTGGTCTTCGCGGAAGGTCTCCATGAAAAAGCCCCGACTATCTTTAAAGATGTCCGGAGTAAGTATGACAACATCGCGGAGAGATCGTGACTCAACCTTTATGTCCAACTGGGATCAGCCTTTCCTCAAGCCATGGGATTCTGATGGAGATGATTCCATCATCAGGCACCGCTTGGTTCCGTGGGAAGCTCAGCAGCAATACGCCGGCGGTGTTTCCGATCTCTCGCATACCGAAGTCCCAGAACACCCGCCCCGAGGGTGCATTCTTGTCAGTTTTCCGATAACTGACAAGGAAATCATTCTCGGTTTCGTTGAAGTACTCTCTAAATCACGAAGGCCAGGAAGGCGTGCTCCACGCGTTTGGATTGAACGCGGCAACTGAACATGAGATCGGTCATACGAGGTTCACGCCGGTCTACGACAGAGAAACCAATCACTCCGTAGCTTCCGAAGCGGTCCTCGCAGGTAAGCACATAGGTCGCCAAGTGCGGCGTAGCAATGATTTTTCCGAGTACATCGCGGTCGTATCGATTACCCGAGAAATTCATCTGATTTGTGCGAGTCGTAAGCTCGTGAACCCGCTCCAAATTCCCCTCACTCAGCCCCGAAATCGTGAGCTTTATCTTGCAGTCTCGCAAAAATGCCCGATAGTCTTCGCCGAAACTCTCGGCAACCGCCTGTCTTTCTGTTTCAACCTGGTAAAGCTTTCTCCGCGAGGCGCTCTCCGCT
>CAVWZE010000004.1:0-501280 GCA_963759485.1 uncultured Acidobacteriota bacterium
CTTTTTGCAGTTTCTTTTCGATAACTTCCGTCGAGACCATTTATTCGTTTCGAACTCTGGAATCCGAGTGTTGGCTCGGGCGAAATCGACAAAGTTCACTTCTCCTGTTAGCGCGTTAATCAGAACTTAGGAAGTACACTGGCCCCGGAGATACTTTCAGGGTCGAATATGAAACCTCCATGCGATGAAGCAGCAATCAAATCTGGCTCCGCAACCGTTCCATGCAAAGAAGCCGCCGAACCGTGGATTCTTGCCGCGACGATACTCGGCTCCAGCATGGCTTTCGTTGACAGCACGGTCGTAAACGTTGCGCTGCCCGCAATTCAAAATAGCCTTGGCGGAACCGTGACCAATATGCAGTGGGTTGTCGAAGCCTACGGCTTGTTGCTGAGCGCGTTGATTCTGACCGGCGGCGCTTTGGGGGATGTGTTCGGGCGTAAACGGATGTTTCTGTTTGGAGTGACGGTATTCGCGGTCGCCTCGGTGGCCTGCGCTCTTGCCGGAAACATTGGCGAGTTGGTAATCGCTCGCGCCGTGCAGGGATTTGGAGCGGCGTTTCTCGTCCCTGGTAGCTTGTCAATCATCAGTGCCTCATTTCCTGAAAGCAGGCGCGGCAGAGCGATCGGCACGTGGTCGGGTTTCACGTCCATTACGGCGGCTGCTGGTCCTGTGGTGGGAGGATGGTTGATAGAAAATGCCTCTTGGCGCTGGGCCTTCTTCCTGAATGTGCCGCTGGCTCTCGCGGTCATCGTGCTTTCGGTTTGGCGAGTCCCGGAAAGCAAAGCGGAGACTGAGAGCCACGTTGATTGGATCGGGGCTCTGCTGGCAACCATAGGCTTAACGGGAGTGACGTATGGATTCATCGAATCCTCTTCCCAGGGTTGGACCAGGGCGCCGGTATGGAGCGGGCTAGTCCTCGGAGGCGTCTGCCTGATCGCCTTTACATATTTCGAGGCCCGCACGAGCTCGCCAATGGTTCCTTTCGGCCTGTTTCGATCCAGGGATTTCAGCGGCGCCAATTTGCTTACCTTTTTTCTATATGCAGCGTTGGGAATCTTCTTTTTTCTATTCCCACTAAATCTAATTCAGGTCCAGCACTATTCGGCAACGGCAACGGGCGCCGCCGCCCTTCCGTTCATACTGCTGATGTTTCTGCTTTCGCGTTGGTCCGGCGGTCTCGTTGCCCGTTTTGGGGCCAAACGCCCGCTCATCGTTGGCCCGCTCATCGCCGCAGTGGGATTTCTTTGTTTCGTGTTTCCATCGGTTGGCGGCAATTATTGGACGACGTTTTTCCCCGGATTTATTGTGCTCGGCCTTGGAACGGCTATGAGCGTCGCGCCACTGACCACAGTCGTAATGGAGACGGCAGATCAGAATCTTGCGGGGACTGCTTCCGGCATCAATAACGCTGTCGCTCGCGTCGCCAGCCTCCTGGCGATTGCGGTTTTGGGTGTGGCGATGGTCCACCTGTTCAGCCAGTATTTGAATGGGTGTATCACGGCTCTAGGTTTGCCCGCCGATTTGGCTCGTGTTGTCCAGTCGAACGAGCTTCGGCTTGCCGCTCTCAAAGTTCCCGAAGGCTTAGGTGCGATGACTTCCGCTAAGCTGGCAAGCTCGATTGATCAGGCGTTTGTATTTGGGTTCCGAATCGTAATGTTGATCTGCGCCGGGCTATCTCTCGTAAGTTCGGGGTTCGCTTGGGGCATGATCGGAACCGATAGGAACGCTCTCAAGTCTTGAATGTTCGGATTGCCAATCGGGCCGTCCCTATCAAATCGTGGAACTCAAGCAAGCCCGGCGCGGAATCATATCTGTCGCGGCAACCAAGCGTGACTAACAAAGCGCCCGATACTGAGGAGCCCTTCCATGATTGCACTTTTTCACAAGACTTATCGAAATCCAGATAAGGAGTCATCACCTTATCTGCCCGCGATTCTGCTGGGATGTGTTTTCGCTTTGATGCCTCTCGGGATTTCGGCCCAGAATGCTCCAGCCGGACCAATAGGTGCCGGTGCATCATCGGACCAAACTCCAGCCGCTTCTTCTGACGCGCATCCGAATCTGGCGGGAACCTGGCAGCTCAATAAGAAGCAGAGCGACGATCCGCGGGAAAAAATGCAAGAGGCGCGGAATGAGCAAGGAAACGGAGGGGGCGGGTTCGGCGGCGGGGGCGGCAGAGGAATGGGCAGAGGCCGCCAGGGCCAAGGCCAAGGCGGCGATATGATGAAAGAGTTCTCGCAGCTCACTATCACGCAAACGAGTTCAACGGCCAAAGTGACCGGCGAATCAGGGCGCGTCCTTGCTCTCTACTCAAGCGCCGATCAATCGCAAAGTTCGTCCGCGGGTGGCGATTCGAACAAGTCTGATAACTCCACGCCGGAACCGGATTCTGCAGCGGCACAATGGCAGCAAGACCAGCTTGTGGTGACCACGCAAACTCGCCGTGGCTCCACAACTCGCAGCTATGAACTCTCTCCAGACGGCAAGCAACTCTATGTGACAACACGCATTGAAAATCAACGATTGAGTCAGCCAGTTGTCATTCGCTTCGTGTACGATCCGGCCAAACCGAGCGAGTAGCTATTTCGTGACGGTACTCCAAGGAGCCTCCTGCTGTGGCCCATGTGCCCAGGAAACGGCAATTGTGCGACAGTAGGATCGTGAAAAGGATTGCGGTTTTTCCGTCGATCGTGATCGCGATGATTCTTACCTGGCCTTGCAGGAACCATCCCGGCTTGCTTTTCGCGGCTGAGCGGCCAGATTCGCAACAGCAAACTGGAAGCCAACAATCGCAGCCTGAATCCAAGCCCGCGTCTGCGGCTACTTTCAGCGTCGGCGGAGTGGCGCATACCGCCGACGGCGCGCCGGTTCCGGGTGCGACCGTGCGCTTCACCAATACCGATACAAATCAGGTCTGGGTCAGCTGGACGGACCCATCGGGCAAGTTCGAATTCCCCGCGCTTCCCGCAGGACCTTATCGAGCGGAAGCCAGCCAGCTTGGGTTCGTTTCCTCCTCTCTTGAGTTGCAGCTGGGCGCTGGACCGGCCGCGCCCTCGATGCAATTCGTCCTCCGCGTGGCCACGCTTGCCGAGCTTACGGCTCCGGCGGTGGGCGAGAAAAGCGCAACTCGATCCAGCGCCGACGGGCAGCGCGGCAGCAGGAATACAAACGCCGGAAACACGTCTGCACCGAATGCAGGATCGAATGCACCTGGCGGGCGCGCCGGGTATCGGGGCAGAGGTCAACTCCCTCCCGGCGTGCTGAATGCAATGAGCCAGGGATTGGCCACTGGCGGTTTTCAGCAAACCGATTTAGCGGATGAGTCAGCTGGCGAAAATGAGGAAGCCGGTCCGCCCCCCGCGGCTGCCTCCTCGAACGGGCCAGGATCGTCTTCCGACGCGTTTCTCTTGCAAGGGACCGTCGGGATGGGATTGTCGCCGACCGGACCTGGCGGTCCGGGCGCGGGCGGTTTTGGAGCATTCGCTCCTGGCGGAATCGGTCCCGATGTCATCGGAGTTGGCGTCCCGGGCGGACCTGCCGGTGGTGTCGGCGGCCGCGGAGGTGGAGGGCCGGGAGCCGGCGCGGTGCAAGGAACCGGCCGAGCTGTCTTTTTCGGCGGCGGGCCGGGAGGCGGCGGAGGTGGTCCTCGGGGCGGAGGGGGCGGCGCAGGTGGCGGAGGCGGCAGGCTGTTTCGCCAGGCCGTGAATCGGGTTCGCTTCAGCTTTTATGACCGCTATGAAAATTCAGCATTCGATGCGAAGCCGTATTCGCTGACTGGCAATCAGTTTCCAAAAATCAGCCACTATAACGAGCGGTTTGGAGGAAACATAGGCGGTCCGCTCGCGATTCCGCACATTTACAACGGGAAAGACCGCACCTACTTTTTCGCGAACTACCAGCACGACACCGAGCAAAGTCCGATAAACACATTCTCGACTGTGCCGACGCTTGCCGAGCGCCAGGGCATCTTTTGCGGCACCACGCTCAACGAGCCGTTTTCGAACCCCGGCACTCCGTTTCCCTCGGTCAGTCCGGGTTGCCAGCAAGTTCCCGTCAGCGCAATTTCTCAGGCCTTGCTAGCGTATATTCCAGCGCCGAATGTGCCCTGCACGGCAGCGGGATGCCCCGTCACTCGGAATTATCTGCTGCAAACCACCACTCCATCGAATACCGATTCTGTGAATGTTCACGTGCTGCACACGCTCAACGCCAAGTTCAACCTGAACGGCGGCTACAATTTCAATTCTGTGCGCGAGAACACTCTCTCCAATTTCCTGGATACCGCAGGAAACGAATCCACTCGAAATCAAGGCTTCAATCTGAGCCTGGCTCACAATTGGTCTCCCAGATTCGTCGAAAACACTTCAATTAACTGGAGCCGCAGCCGGGCGCAAATCCTGAGTGACAATTCATACGTCAACAACATCGCCGGCAATCTTGGAATCAACGGTATAGCGACCACCCCCATCGATTACGGCCTTCCGTTGATCCAGTTTACGAATTTTTCGAGCTTGAACGATCCGGTCCCCTCTCTGGTGCGCAATCAGACGCTGCGTTTCGATGACGGTCTCACCTGGGTCCACGCAAAACACACCATGCGATTCGGCGGAGAAGTTCGCCGCATCCAGCTCAACAACGATTCGAATCCCATTCCGCGCGGGCAATTCACCTTCACGGGGCTGGTGACCGCCCAGGAAGGCTCGAATGGCTTTCCCCTCGAAGGAACGGGAAACGACTTCGCGGATTTTCTCTTGGGATTTCCCTACAATACCCGCGTCCAGTTTGGAAATCCCAGCACGCACTTCCGGAGCTGGGGCTTCGCCGCCTACGCCCAGGATGATTTTCGCGTCAGCAAAGCTTTCACTATCCAATACGGGATTCGCTACGACGCCGTGACGCCTCCAATCGAGCTTGCCAATCAAATCGCGAATTTGGATTTGAATTCAACGGCTACAGCCGTAGCGATCGTAACTCCCGGCTCGGCCGGCACGCTAAACGGCGTCAGCGTGCCCGGCGACGTTGGCCCGTTCCACGGCACATATCCGCGCGCGTTGATCCACGGTGACTACAGCAATTGGGCGCCTCGGATCGGGTTCGCGTGGCAGCCGGGAATCAAACCTAAGACAGTCGTCCGCGGCGGCTTTTCAATTTTTTACGACACATCAATTTACAATACGCTCGCGCAGCGATATCTCGCCTACCAGCCGCCCTTCGACGTCTCGAACACCATCCTGACCACGCCGCAACAGCCCCTGACGCTCTCCAACGGCTTATTGGCACAGGGGCAATCGTCCTCGACCATCTCGAACACCGGCAGTATCGATCCGTACTATAAAGATCCGTATGCGCAGATCTGGTCGTTGGGCTCAGAGACGTCCTTTTCGCAAAATTGGATCTTGGACTTGACCTACACCGGAACGAAGGGTACCGATCTTGAAACTTTGCGCTCGCCAAATCGGGCGCCGCTCGGCACGCCGCCGAATCAGACGCAACTCGATCTGCAAATTCCGGACGCCACCAGCTTCTACTATCTGCAGTCGAACGCCAATTCCATTTACAACGCCTTGCAGGTGCGCCTGATGCACCGGTTCACGCACGGGTTCATGATGCAGGCGATCTATACCTGGGGAAAATCGCTCGACGATGCCGGCTCGCTCGGCGGCACATCGGCGACGGTACAGCAGCAAGATGGAAACATTCACGCCGAATATGGATTGTCTTCATTCGACGTCCGGGATCAATTTCGCCTGCTCTCGGTTTATCAATTCCCTTTCGGCGAACGCAATCGCCATGCAAATCACGGCTGGACGAGAAATATCTTCGGTGACTGGCGGCTTCAAAATGTCTTCACCTGGCAAACCGGAACTCCCTACACCGTACTGGTGGGCGGCGCCGCGACCGACAACGGGACGGGCGCCAACTTTTCCTTGCGCGCCGATCAAGTGGGCAATCCGAACGTAGGCATCTGCGGCGGCTCTCAAGGGCAGTTTTTCAATACCAGCGCCTTTGTCTCCCCGCCCGCCTTTGCCTATGGCGACGAGCACCGCGGCGCTGTCGAAGGTCCATGCACGATCAGCTGGAACATGTCTCTCGCAAAAACTTTTCGCTTCGGCCCGGAAGGGCGTCACCGCGTGGACGCGCGTTGGGAAGTTCAGAACCTTACCAACACCGTCAACTACAGTGGCGTCGGCACCTCCCTTGGCTCGCGCTACTTTGGCGAAGTAACCAGCGCAGGTTCCATGCGCACCATGGATCTAATGGTTAGGTTCAATTTTTAGGGTGATCTAAGTATGACAAACGTCGCGAAATATCCGGTGGCCGTCGCCAAAGCAATCGTCGCGGTGCTGCTGGCCGCGAGTTGCCTTGTTCCTTTGTTGTTGTGGGCGCAGCAATCGAAACCGACCGCCGTTCCCGCTCCTCGCGAGTCGCAGGCTTCTCCGCGGAACAACCAAGTGAATCAGGCCTCCATCCTGCGCGCGCAATCAAACGTGGTGCGTATCGATATTGAAGTGACCGGCCGCGATGGAAAGCCCATCAAAGGTTTGCGAGCCGACCAGTTCGTCATCACCGACGATGGCAAAGACCAGAAAATTTCCAGCTTTTCGTATGCCGATATTGAAGCAGTCGAGCAAGCCGGCGCGGAAGACGCCAAGCCGCTTGTCGTTCCAGTCGATAACCCAGCGCCCATCGCCGGCTCGAACGCCTCCGACACCGTCGCCGACCAAATCCGCAACCGCCGCATGATTGTTCTGTTCTTCGATCTCACATCGATGGAAACGGACGACCTGATTCGCGCGCACGATGCCGCCGTGAAGTTCCTCAAGGCGCAAATGAAGCCGCCGGACTTGGTCGCCGTGGTCACCTTCGGCTCCAATCTTTCCGTGCTCGCAAACTTCACGAACAACCGCGCCACCCTCGAAAAGGCGGTCGCGCAACTGATTCCAGGCGTCTCGTCCGGGATTGCGAATCCTCTTTACGCGGCCGCTCAAAACGGCGAATACGATGTGCAGCAATATACCGGCGACGCTTACACAGCCGACGAAACCGAATTCAACGTATTCAATACCGATCAAAAGCTAGTCGCCATCGAAGGGCTGGCCAATGTCCTCGCCTCGATTCCGGGCCGAAAGGCGCTCGTCGAATTCACCGGCGGCATCACGCAAACCGGAGAAGAAAATCGCGCCGAACTGCAAGCGGCCACGGACGCTGCGAATCGCGCCGACATTTCCATCTATTCCATCGACGCCCGCGGCATGTATACCACTCCGCCCGGGGGCGACGCGACAACCGCGGCGGCCAGCGGCACCTCCATGTTTAGCGGCGCATCGGTATTTCATCAGACGGATCAGCGAGAGGATTCGCGCGACACGCTCGCAACGCTTTCAACGGATACTGGCGGCCGCGCATTTTTCGATCTCGGCGACCTGAGCGATGCCTTCCCGAAAATTCAGCAGGAAAATGGCGGGTACTATCTGGTGGGTTACGATCTGCCTGCGGACGCAAAACGCGACGGCCGCTGGCACGCCGTTCGCGTGAAGGTCAAGGTTTCCGGCGCGCACGTTCGCTACCGCAACGGATACTACGCTCCGCGAGATTTCCAGCATCTCGAAAAAGAGAGCCGCGACGAACAGCTTGCAGACGCTTTGAACTCAGAGAATCCCGAGGTTGATTTGCCGATTGCGGTCGAAACTTCGGTCTTCCGGCTCAACGACGAGCAAGCCTACGTTCCCATCTCGACAAAGCTTTCCCCGCGTGCGCTGGACTGGGCGCAAAAGCATGACCGGCGCGAAGCTGCTTTCGACTTCGCCGTCGAGGTGCGCGCGGTGCCCTCCGGCCAGTCCGTCGCCGCTTTAAGAGATACGATCAATGTGCGTCTCGATCAGCAGCGCTTCGCAGAGGTAAACCGCAGCAGTCTGGTCTATCAGGGCGGCGTGGTTCTCGCGCCGGGAAACTATCGGCTGAAGCTGGTCGCCCGCGAAAATGAGTCCGGAAAAATCGGCACCTTCGAAGAAAATTTAACGGTGCCTCCGCGTCCCGCGGCGCGGATGAGCCTCAGCTCGGTTCTTCTGTCAAGCCAGCTCGTGCCGGTTGAAAAATCGGCGGAAGCTGAAACGAAGGGCCAGGGGTTTCACGCGAAAATGGCAACCACGCCGCTCGAAATTGCGGGCGAAAGAATCGTCCCGAGCGTGACGCGATTTTTCAACCAGCAGCAAACGCTCTACGTTTTCTTCCAGGCCTACTATCCCGAGAAGCCGGAAAAAAATCAGGCCTTCGATCCAAGCACCTTGCGCGCGGGCCTGATATTTTTCCGCGGCGGAATGCAGGTGAATATGACTCCGCTGATCGTGCCCACGCAGATCGACGAAAAAATGCACACCGCATCGTTCCGAATTAGCCTGCCGCTCGCGAAGCTTCCGTCGGGACGCTACACCGTGCAAGCCGTGGTCATCGCCGCAGGGACGCAGCAATCCGCATTCGGCCGCGCATATTTGGCGCTCGAACAGCCGCCGCAAGCACCTACTTCCGCCGCTCCCGCTGCGGCGCCTCCGGCCAGCTCACCTGAGACGCAAAAGTCGCCGAATCCTTAGAGGTTTTTCAGGCTGTCTTGTGCGGGTAATAGCAGAGTTTGTAGAGATTGCATTCAGCGCACATCGGGTATCGCGCGCGGCAAACGCGCCGCCCATGCCAGATCAACTGGTGAGAGAAAAGAATCCACCTTTCCTGTGGGATTATCTTCATTAAATCTTTCTCAATTTTTTTGGGATCGGTATTTTTCGAAAGATCAAGCCGTTCCGAAAGCCTTTGAACATGCGTATCCACCACCACGCCGCTGGCGATCCCAAAAGCCGTCCCGAGAACCACGTTCGCCGTCTTTCGCGCCACGCCCGGCAGCGTCAACAATTCCTCCATCGTCTTGGGCACCTTGCCGCCGAATTTTTCGACAATGAGCTTGCTCGCACCCATGATCGATTTGGTTTTGTTGCGGAAAAATCCGGTGGGACGAATCTCCTGCTCGAGTTCCGCCGGATTAGCATACGCAAACGCTTCCGGATTTGGATACTTCGGATAAAGTGTTGAAGTGACCTGATTGACGCGCTCGTCCGTGCACTGCGCCGAGAGAATCGTCGAGATCAGCAGTTGGAAGGGATTCTCATGGGTGAGGGCGCAGGTGGCCGCGGGATAGGCTTCGTCGAGCGCCTTTAGAATCGCCCGCACCCTGGCCGGGTTCGTTCCCCGCCCCTCTCCATTTTTCTGAAGGCCGGTTTTAGCAGACGCGATCTTCGCCGGCTTTTTTGCGGGCTGGTTTTTTCCCGGCGGGCGCGCGGAAGCCTTCTTTTTCTTTCCAGCCATGGAGCCAGGAACTATAGCACACGCAGGAATTACGCTTCGACGCGAACGCCTTTCCAGAACGCGACGTGGTCCTGGATCTCGGCCGCGGCAGGCTTCGGGGCGGGGTAATACCACGCGGCGTCCGGGTTTCTTTCGCCATTTACTTCAACGTCGTAATAGCTGGCAGTTCCCTTCCACGGGCATACGGTATGAGTTTCGCTCGGCCGCAGATATTCGGAATGGACTGAGTCCAAAGGAAAATACTGGTTCCCTTCCACAACAACGGCGTGATCGCTTTCGGCCAGCACCGCATCTTTCCACACAGCTTTCGCCATTTTTATCCCCCTATGCGCTTAGACCGCGAAGAAGAGGTTCTGTGCCAGCGGCCACTCCGAATCGAACCACTGCCCGGCGCAGCGATAGCCGGCGCGCTCGCCCATCTGGATCACTTTCCGCGGATCGTACTTGTGGGAGCTTTCGGTCCAAATCGTCTCTCCCTCGCGAAGATAAAATCGAAATCCTGCCTTGCGAATCGTTATTCGCTGCCATTTTTTCGACCGCAGGTGCATTTCGATGCGGCGTTCCTGTTCATCGTACCGGACCAGATGCTCGAATTGCGCAATATCGAAATCTCCGTCGAGCTCGCGATTAATTCGCGCAAGCAGGTTCTTGTTAAACGCCGCCGTCACCCCGGTAGGATCGTCGTAGGCCAGTACCAAAGTGGAAACCGGCTTCTCAAGGTCGGTTGCGAGCAAGAGCGCATCGCCTTCGTGCAAAATCGAGCGTACTTCGCGCAGGAATTGTTCGCCCGCCGGCCGGTCGAAATTTCCAATCGTGCTTCCCAGAAACAGGACGAACAGTTTTTCATCTTCGCGCCGCCGCGCCGCTACTTCCTGAAGGCCATCTAGATAGGCGCGTTCGAATCCCACGATGCTTACCCGGTCCATCTGGCCCAATTCCTGCTGGCAGCGGAAGAGCGCGCTTCCGGAAATGTCGATCGGGTAGTAATTCACTCGCTGCCGGCGGGCCAGCGCCTCGAGCAGCCAGCGCGTCTGTTGGCCGCTTCCGCTTCCCAGTTCCGCAACCACCGCGGGGCCGGCAACGCGCCCAACGATTTCGCCCGAGTATCGTTCAAGCATGCGCATTCCCGCGCGCGCCAGTCCATACTCCGGCAGCATGCAGATCACATCGAAGAGCGCGGAACCTACCGAGTCGTAGAGATACTTTGACGGGAGTTCTTTCTGTCCCGGTTGCGTGAGCCCCATCATCACATCCGAACAGAATTCAGACAGCTGATGACTCGGAGCGCTTACGGCCGACATTCGCGGAGCCGATCCCATGATTTATTCCTCTATGCAGCGGAAAGTTGCGTACGTGTGCGGGTAGTGCGGCTGGAACCAGTTCCGGAAAGATCGCCGCAGCATGCATGCATCGGTACGCGACGATCCGCCCTTCATGACGAAATGTTTGCCGTCGAAAAAATTAGCCGAGTAGCCGGGATAAAAAGAGAAGCGCGCAAATCCGGGCAAGGGACCGAACGGTGTCGAGGTCCATTCCCAGCCGTTGCCGACCATGTCTTCCACGCCGAATGCGCTGGCGCCGGCCGGATGCGCATCCACCGGGGTGGCATCCCAACTCTGATGATGGAAATTGCCGCGCGACGATTCCGGAGGGGCGCTACCCCATGGATACGCAAGCTCGGTTTCATCCGGCGCACCGTACGCGGCTCGATGCCACTGAGCTTCCGTGGGAAGTTTCTTTCCGGCCCAACGCGCGAAAGCCGACGCTTCCGCATGGCTCACATACACCGGCCAGGAAAGCGGCAACGGAATTGTGCCGAACATCGCCCTGTACTCCCACTGCGTGTCCGGATCGGCCGCCCGCGAACTTGACCGCTGAACCCAGTAGTGCGGATGTGCAACGCGGCCGCGACGTATCCACTCCCAATCTTCCGGTTTCCAATAATTACGATCTTCGTAGCCGCCCGCGCGCACGAACTTGAGATATTCGTCGTTCGTCACGGGGAAAACGTCCACGGAAAAACTAGGCACTTCAATTTGTTTTTCTTCGAATTCATTGTCCCAACCGAAAGCGCCGCTGATGCGCGGTTGTCCCAGCGTTGCGATTCCCGCGGGAATCGTCACCTGGCGCGGTCTCGGCGCGGGTCTTGGATCAGCGAAGGCCGCGGCCTGCGGAGTTTTGCGTTCCGCCGGCAGGTTATGCAGCAGATACGCCAGGGTCTCGGCATGCATCAAGCGGTGCTCGATCGCCGTCTGAAGAAGCGTTCCATCTCTGAGGTAAGGATCGGCGGAGCGGCGCGCCCGCGAACTCCGCAGGCTTTCATCCAGTCTGTCCCGAACGCGCCAATTATATTTTTCGACCTGAGCGATATTCGGCCAGTCTCCGGGCTCGTCGGTCGGCAATCCACCTCCCACGGGATCGATTCCAAAGGCGAAAAGACTATCGAAAGCAGGGTCGTGCGACTCCAGATCCAGCGCGGGCGACAGAAGGTTCCAATCGAAAGCTTCCAGATGCCCTAGATAGAAGATTAAACGATGGCGCTCCGCGACGGGACGGTCATAGAAGGAATTCGGAGGCAGCAAATCGAAAAGACGGTCTGTACGCGAACGCGCTTCCTCCAGCCGCAGGAATAACGGGGGATAAAGTTCTGGCGCTACACCGGAAGTCGCCATTAGTTACCTCTCTGAGAGGGGGTCCTTTTTTACTCCGGCATGCAGCGCCAGGGCAAGGTATTTGTTGCAAGTAATTGGATGCGGCGAGAAGCGCCGAGGTCGCGGAATCATTTGCCGTGAAAAATCGAAACGAGCTTGCTGAATGATCTGCCACGGTGGCTCGAATGATTCTTTTCTTCCGCGGCCAATTCGCCATAAGTTCTATTCGTATCAACCATCTGGAATACCGGATCGTACCCAAACCCATTCGATCCGCGCGGCTGTTCCGCGATCAAGCCTTCCACAAAGTCAGAAACGACGGCGAGTGCGCGCCCGTTTGCCGCAATCGCCGTCACGCAGACGAATCGCGCGCGCCGCGCGTCCCCTTTTTTCCCCTCCATTGCGCGTAGCAATTTGCCGATGCGGTCCGAATCCGTAGCCTCCGGACCGGCGTATCGCGCTGAGCGAACTCCCGGTGCGCCATCGAGTGCGGGAACAACCAAGCCGGAATCGTCCGCGAGTACGGCGCCGTCTGCGAGCCGGCTGTAATGCAACGCCTTCCCCACGGCGTTTTCCGCAAAAGTCGGCGCCGATTCTTCAAATGCGGGAAGCTTCTGGAAATTCGGAACCAGTTCGATCTCAATCCCGGAGCCGGCGGAAAGTTGCTTGTATTCGCGCAGCTTCCCAGAATTTGACGACGCCAGCAGAAGGCGAATGAACCCAGGCTCAATCACGGAGTCTATCGCGAACGGCCGCGGAAATTCATGTGCAGCAGTTCCTGTTGCGCTTTTGTAAGTTCCCGGATCCCGCCACCAGCTAAATCCAGCAATTTTTGCAGCTCACCAGTAGTATAAGGACGCCCTTCCGCGCTTGCCTGCACTTCTACAAATTGGCCGCTCCCGGTCATCACCACATTCATATCCACCTGTGCTCGGGAATCCTCTTCGTAGACCAGATCAAGCAAGAGCTGTTCGTTCACGATGCCCACGCTCGTGGCTGCCACGGAATCAAAGAGCGGCACCGAGCGTATCATCCCGGCGGCCGTCATGCGCTCGAGCGCCAATGCCAGCGCGACAAACGCGGCCGTAACGGAGGCAGTGCGCGTGCCGCCGTCGGCCTCAATCACGTCGCAATCGAGCCACACCGTTCGCTCGCCCAGTGCCTTGAGGTCCGTCGCGGCACGCAGCGTCCTCCCAATCATCCGTTGGATTTCGAGCGTCCGGCCGGACTGACGCCCGCGGGTGGACTCCCGCGGCGTGCGCTCCTCGGTGGAACGCGGCAGCATTCCGTATTCGCCGGTAACCCATCCCTTGCCCGTTCCCTTCAAAAAGGAGGGGACGCCATCGTCTACCGTGGCCGTCACGATCACGCGGGTGCGGCCCATTTCAATGAGCACGCTGCCTTCGGCGCTGGGAATGAAATCCGGCGTCATTTTCACGGGCCGCAAATCTTCCGGGCCCCGTCCGTCTGCTCTCAAGAAAAACTCCTTCGCTCGCGCGCTTTCTATCGCACGCCATTTTTGACTATGGTCAACGAATGTGTCAATCGCCTGAAATCAGCGCGGCGTTTTTTTGAGGGCGGCCGCCGCGGGCGGCTTCGGCAGGGGCGACGCGCCTGCGGGCGGCGAGCCCGCGTTCGGCGGCGCGGACAAAACTGCCTGACTTGGAGGCGAGTTCAAATCGAAAAAGCCGGTCAGATCCACGTTGCCCGCAAGCGTATCTACTTCCTCTCCATGAATCAGAATTTTCAACCGCCGCAAGGCGGGTACATTGATCTCAAGTGTCCGTGCGATGGAGTCCACCGCCAACTGTTCGCTCAGAATCCCTGATGGCATTTCAGAAGCGACGGTATCAGAAAAATCGGCAACCGCGGTGCCATCCGGAAGAAGGTAAAAATCCAGCAGCGTTGCGTCCGCGGGAAGTGTGCGCTGATCCGGGCTCGGAGGATCCGCGATGAGCTCGCGCAGCAACTGCTTCGAGCGCTCCACAGGATCGGCTGAAAGCGGCAATTCAACTTCCACCGGAGACACACTATCTGGAGCGGAGGCCCAAAAGATTTCCGCCTTTGCGGTCACATCCGTGGGAGTGGATATCGGCGGAGCCAGCACCTCGTGCCGCGCTTTCTCGTCCGCCGATTGCGTTTCCGCCAGACGCTTCACTCGGCGGTGCAAACCGCCAAAGCTGATCAGCCCGACGATAACACCTATCACTAGACACACCAGGCCGATCTTGACGTTCCGCCCCATCATCTGGCCCCGATCGCGCCGCCATGACGAAAGGCGACCACGCTTGCGGCAATCGCTCTCGCGAGAGGGGCTGCAGCCGCCGTCAGCGAATCGGGACTCGACGCGGACACGCTCGAGATTTCGATCGCCACCGCCGGTTCGTTGATCGACCGCAAGCCGCGAATCGCGGCCGCCGTCGAAACGAGGGGGGATCCGGGAAAAAGCTGGATGAGTTGCACTTGAATCAAACTTGCGAGGCGGTGACTGGCTTCGAGGAATGGCCGCTGCGCCTCGTTCCAATCAATCAAACCACCGGATGGCGGATTCCGCTCGCTCGGCCACTCCCGCCACACGCGTACTGGCGGGCGCGAGCGCGATGGGCGTTCCAAATCGATCATAGTAGGCTCTCGCTGTGCCCGGCTTGCCGGTCGAAGAGATATGAATGCTGACGAACACCGCGCCCGGATAGGCATTCGCGATGCCAGCGCGGTCGTCGTAGGAGGGATTTGTGTCGTCGTTCCTCGTGGTGACTACCCGGTAACCTCGCTGTTCGAGTTCCGCGCGCATCGACTGGACGATTTGCAACACCGAATCCTTTTCGACTACGCCATCCGGACCGCGCGCTCCCGTGTCCGTGCCGCCGTGCGCGGGATCGAGCACGATAACAGGACCTGCGGGAACCTGCGGGGCCGGAACCGGCGGCGCGGGACTGGTTTGCGGAGCGGGCGGCTGCAAAGGAGCTTGCTGCTGTGAAGGATTCCGAGACTCCGCCGGAATTGCGACTATCGCGGCGGCAGCAACTACTATGCAAATCAGCACCAGGATGTGTCGCACGGCGAAAAGCATAGCAGAAGTAATCCTAGTTGCCGCAGCGAGAAGGGGCCCGTTGCCGTAACGCGTCATGGTTGCGGAAGCGGAGAAACATCGAAGATGTGGGCCTCAAGCCCTTCGCGGCGGACGAAGAGGCCGGCGCCCCGCACTTCGTCACCCGCGCGAACGTAGCGGACATCATTCAGCTCATCATAGAAGACATATTCTTTTGCCGGGAGCGAGCGGCCTCCAAAATGAACACGTCCCTGCGAAGGCTGGTCGACGAGATTCACGGCAATCACTTTCCAGGAATTCTCCGATCGCCACTCGTAGACGATCAAGCCGTCGGGCGGCGCGTCGCCTTCGGGAGTCACAGTCAGCAAATTCCAGGAGCCTCTGTGAAATACATCTTCTCCAGTTATGCGAAGTATTTTAGCGAAGAAGGCGGCGGTGAACGGATCGGGCGGCTCGTCGGCGGCCATTCGGAGTGTGATCGGAAGATGAATCTTCGATCCGTCAAGCTCGCCTTGCTGGTAGAGGCGCATGCCGGGCAGCGTGCCCATCAGCGTTCCGGCGGACGTCAGCCTCTCTGCGCTAAAGACCGCTGCGGTGCGCGGTTCGTCGTGATTTTCGAGGAAACGGGTGAGATGACTTTGGTACGCGAGGTCGTCCGTCAGGCACGAGCGCACAACTGGCGCCACACCATCCCGGACGGCGTCGTATAGTTCCTTGTCGTAGGTGAATGAGAAACCTAGATCGAGCAGCCGCCGCTCGGTTCTCCAGTAGGCCTCGGCGAGCAGGATCAGGTTCGGCACGGCCAACCGCGCTTCGGTCCAAAACTCCGTGGCAGGCGGGGCGGCTCCCTTCAAAAAGCGGCTCCAATTTTTTTCGAAGATGTCATTCAAATGCAACATGGCCATATCGCAGCGCACGCCATCGCAATGCTGTGCGATGGTGCACAGGGTCGCAAGCTGAGCGGCGCGCATCGGCAGCGAAAAATGGTTCAGCTGTAAAGAATCTGTCCACGGCGGAAAGTAAGGATCTTTGCCGTGCGCCAAGAAATAATGGCCCTCGCGGAGTCTCCAGTCGGTAGAAGAGCGATGGATCATTGTCGAAATCGGCTTGTGCGCCTTGCACGTAAAACTCGGGATGCGTGCGCGTCCACGGATGATCGAGGGCGGTGTGATTGCCCACGAAATCGAGGAATAGCGCCATGCCTCGCGCGTGTAGTTTTTCGCGGACACTGTCGAGTTCGTCCCAGGTGCCGATGCGCGGATCGGGAACATATTCCGCGACCGCGTACGGCGAACCAACTACGTCCTCAGATTTCCAGCCGGGCAGCGCGCGATCGTATTGCGAAGTGTTTGACGGATCGGCGAGCGCGATTCGGCGCGACTCGGGGCTTCGCCGCCAAACGCCCATCAGCCAGATGGCGTTGAATCCGAGATGCGCAAGCGCATCCCATTCGCCGTCGGGAATATCGCCGAGCTTGATAAGGCGCCCTGCGCGAGCGGACAGCCTTTCGAGCCACGCCCAAGTGTTGATTTCGTAAAGGTGGGGGTGCGGGCGGAGCGCAAAGGGCTTCGCGGATGGTTTGGAGGGAGTCATTGCCGGTCCGGGCTCCGATCTGGGGGGCAGAAAGTTAGTATCGACGGCAGCTCTTGGCCCTCATTTTTGTGACGGGTAGACGGTGCACCGACCCCTTGTTTTGAGTAAGTTACGGGGTATTCTACTCGGCAGGTGTGTCGAGCAGGATGAGGAGCGCGGCGGCCGGTGGCGAGGGCCGAGCCGTGACCTTGGACACGGGCCGGACCCGCGCCGGGAGCTTCGTCGAGTTGGCGCTTCCGATTCACAATTCTCGTCATCGCGTGATCAGGCTAGCAAATTGCGGGAAGCGCGCAAGGACGGAAATCTGTGGACTTTTTTTTAGCCCGCATTTGAGCGGAACCCGTAAGAGCAGGACTGGATGACACGCGCAAAGACGCCGCTTACAATGGAATTTCGGATGCGGAGCAATCAATGACGCGAGGTAGTGGCGGCGGAAGTAAAAACGGGAAATTTGCGGCCGTTCGGGCGCTGATTTTCGATCTCGATGGCACGCTGATCGATTCCAAACTCGATTTGGCGCTGGCGGTGGATGCGACGCTCAAACACATGGGCCGCCCTTCCCTTCCGCACGAGACCATCGCGGGCTATGTCGGCCGCGGCGCCTCCGCACTGATCCGCAGCGTTCTCGGCGAAGACGCTGCAACGGAAGAAGTCGAAACAGGGCTGGCCTATTTCCTTTCGTATTATCGCGCGCACATGCTGGACAACACTGTCACATATCCGGGAGTGCGCGAGGCGCTTGCTTCCCTCGCGAAATATCCCATGGCCGTGCTGACGAACAAGCCGGTGCGATTCAGCAAGGCTATTCTTGAGGGCCTGAATCTTTCTTCCTACTTCAAATATGTATATGGCGGCAACAGTTTCGAAACCAAGAAGCCCGATCCCGAGGGAATGAATATCCTATTGCGCGATTTGGGAATTGCGGCGAGGGAGGCAATGGTCGTTGGCGATTCCGATGTTGACGTGCGCACCGCGCGAAACGCGGGAGCGTGGGCTTGCGGCGTCACCTACGGATTGGGCTTGGCCTCGCTCCGGGCCCATCCTCCCGACCTGATGTTGGACAACCTTGCCGAGCTTCCCGCCTATCTCACGAATTCGGTGGGCGCGGTGTAGAATCGCGAACGTCGCTGACGCGGCGGAAGTTAGAGCTTGCGAAGTATCTTCGCCTCTGCCCGTGAATCTGAGAGAGGTTCTTCGACTGCGCGTCCCGCCAGGGGTCGAAGAGCGCGACCTCTGAAAAGACTAAGGCGGGACGCTTCGCTCAGAATGACGGACTGCTAGCCAGCGACGAATTGAAGTAACCAACAACATGATTCCTCGCGTTTAAGTATTGTGGGCCGCAAGTCATGATTCCCCCGCAAATTAGAGGGCGCGGTCGAAAGGAAGGCGGATGAGCCTGGGTAAACATGCCGTTTTGGTGATTGCTGGATTGCTGGCCTTTGCAGTTTGCATCACCTTATATATACGCTTCACGAGAACTCCTACTAATGTGGCTTACGTTAGCGAAGAAGATGGCGGAATATCCGTAATCGATCTGAATACGCTGAAAGTGGTGAAGAGGGTTCATCCGAAGAACGTGGCGCCTCGCGGCATCGCTATTACGTTTGACGGAAATTACCTCTTCACGGCAAATAAGGACACAGCGGACGCCACGGTGTTCAAAACCAGGGGGATGAGCCTGCTGAAGCGGATTCCGGTGGGAGACAATCCTGAATTCGTGAAAATCGGTCCGAGCGGCAAATGGATCTACACGTCGTATGAGCCGGGCTCTTCGGGCGGGCCGCCTACGGAAGCCGAAGAGGAAGGCGAGACCAGCCAGAATGAACCGCCGGCGGAAATCGTTTCGTTCAATACCGGCGATTGGTCGCGGGGGAAAAGTTTCACTGCGGGGCAGGAAACCGAGGGAATCGAGTTTTCGGCGGACGGCGAACAATTGATTGTCGCCAACGAGGCTCAAAATACGCTGGGCGTGTACGACGTTGAAACAGGAGCGCTAAGCAAGGAAGTGAACCTCGTTTCGTATGGCAGGCGTCCTCGGGGCGTGAAGCTGGCGCCGCAAGGCGATCGATATGCGGTGACGATGGAAGGATCGGGAACACTGCTTTTGCTGGACCAGAAGTTCAATGTGATTAAATCCGTCTCGACCGCCGCAAAACCGTATGGCGTGGCGTTCGACCGGCAAGGCAAGAGGATTTTCGTGGCGGCGGCAGCGGCGCACCGAGTTTCAGGTTTATTCGGCGGATTCGCTGCAGACTGCTCGGGGAGACACCTGTCGGCAAACGCTGTTGGCATTTCACGTTCACGCCGGACGATTCGAAGATACTGCTGGCGTGCGGGCGGTCGGATAACGTCTATGTGATCGATGCAAATTCATACAAACCCATCAAGGTGATTGGCGGATTTCAGACGCCGTGGGGAATCATTACTTATCCGCGCGCTTATGGGAGCCTCGGGCTGCCGTGATACGGGAGGAGGTGTGGTGGGTCTCTTTGGATCATTGAGGAAATACAATCCCGGCGAAATATATTCTGTGGTCGACAAGAAGGGCTTCGGAGTCGTCAAGGTCCTCGCCGTAGACGGTGATGCTATCCACGTGCGTCTTTACAAGAACACCTATCCGTCGCGTCCAGTCCGAATTGATGAGTCGACGCTCACATTGGGAACGATTAACGATGCGGACGGATTCGGAGCCGGCCATCTTCCGCTATCACCCAGGGAATTTCAGTCATGGCGTCCGGTATTTCTAACGCAATCATTCGTTGTGCGAGAGGAGTTAGAAGGGTACGAGATCTGGAAACGGTCGCGTGGCGGAATATGGGAAATTCCGAAATGACTCACCACTTAGGGTTGCCGCAGGTGAAGCTTGAGGCGTCGTACGGGTCGCCCTTGCCGTTGTAGATGGCTACTTGAGGATAGGGGCACGCGGGATGCGTGCGGTCGACCTCGCCATTTGCGAGCTTGTGAGAATTGATGATTTTGTCGGGGGCGACGCCGGTCTCGCGCCATTTTTCGACTACATCGAGTGCGTTGAACGTGCCGTTATCTCCCAGGCCGAAACCCGGGCACATGCCCATGCCCGGCACCATGAACAGGCGGACGAAATTGTTTGTCTTGCTCGGGCCGCCCATCGCTGCGAGGACGTTCTTGTAGTAATCGATCATGCTTCGCGGGGGAATGATGGCCTCGTCCCATGATTGATAGATGAGCAGCTTGCCACCGTGGTCCTTGAAGGGCTTCAGGTCAGGATTGTTTGAATCCAGCGCGGCGCCGTCTTTGGATTCGGCGAGCTTGGTATCGCGAGCCACGTCGAACGTCCGGAAATCCCAGTTGGGATTCTCGAACACGACGGCCTTGAAAAAACCGGTGCTGATGCTCAGCGGCTGCGGCCCTGCGGCCATCAAACCCCAGCCGAGTTCGCTGCCGGGATCGAAGCCGGGATAAATTTGTTTGCCGTCGGCGAATTTCGGGCCCACGTAAATCAGCTTGGCCGTTTGCACTTGAGGCTCGGTGAGACACGAGGCGTAGTCCTCTTTTGCTGGGCAGCGAATCGATTCCGGATCGAAGTGACAGCGCGTGGGGTCTTCAATGTATCCATCGCGAACACCGTCCAGCGCATCGCATTGATCGAGCGCGGCGCGATGGATCACCGGATATTTAGCTCGGCGGGATGTAGCCTGGCGCTTTCACGCCATCTTTCAGCGCGACCCATGTGGTGTATTCGGACATGGCTTGAAGGTGCGTGATGTAATACGCCGGATCGCCGGCGGCGATGCCGTCGTAGTCGGTGGGATATTTCTGCGCTTCGGTGAGGGCTTGATTGCCGCCTTCGTGGCAACTGCTCCAGAACGAAAGCTTTTCAGGCTTGCCGTAATACGCGCGTATCAGCGCTTTCGCGGCGAGGGCAGTTTCGTGCACCGCGCGGTGTCCCCAATCAGCTACTTTCTCCGGGTGACCGATGGCCCAGGCGTCGGGCGCCTCGCTGGTCGCGCCAACATCTTCATGGCCGGTGTCTGTGGACGCTGCGGCAGAACCGTGCGCGATTTCGCGGGTCAGCCCAGCGTAACTGATCGAACCGATGAATCCCGGATTGCCAATGCCGATATAGTTGCCATTCCAATTCGCCGCCACGGGCAGCCACACTTCGAATCCGATATGAGAATCGCTGGTTGGCGCCGAGAAACCGGCTACTCGGCAGAACGGCACCGAGACTTTGAGTCCGGCGGGAGTGCCAAAGCGTCCGCCGGTGCTCGGTACCTCGAAATCCGGCGGCGTGGTGATCGATTTTGCCAGCGTAATGGTGACATTCGGAATCTTGAGCGACGCCAAACTTTCGCACGATTGCTGGGCGGACACACCCTTTGGGGCAACCAATAGCAGTATCAGACCGGCCAGAAATACAAATTGCGACTGACGAAACCTCATGAGAACTCCCTCCCGCGTAATCCGGCCGATCTGCTTTATTTCCGACGGCGCCGAAATGATCGGACGCTGTTCCATCGCGACGGTGACTTTGTACCGCGGTCGCGGATTATACACCCGCGTTCCTGCCTCTGGACGATCCCTTCATCGGAGAACCGCGCTGCGCCGCTGTATAATCGGCCCGTGGCCGCAGGGCTACGCGACTGAAATGCCAGAGGTCTCAAGAACGCCGCATGCTAATTCGCCTGGGGTACGACATTATTTTCGACACGCCGCGTCCAGCAGCGGTGGTCGCTCTCTTGAAAGTCCACCCTTCCCGCGCAAATGATCTGCGCGAGCCTGACCAAATAACGCTCGAACCTGCAACAAGCGTGGAATGTTATCTCGATTCGTTTGGAAATAACTCCTGCCGCTTTCTGGCCCCGGCCGGCCAGATCCGGCTGATGAATTCGACACTGATTTACGATACGGGTGCTCCTGATCCGGTCGCGCCGTGGGCGCGCGAGATACCAGTGCAGAATTTGCCGATCGATGCAGTTCGGTACCTTTATAACAGCCGCTATTGTGAAGTCGACCGAATGTCCAACATTGCAGCGGAGCTTTTCGGCGGTGTGGCGCCGGGCTGGAATCGAGTACAAGCCGTGTGTTCCTGGATACACGAAAAAGTGACATTCGGATACCAATATGCGAACGCGATGAAAACAGCTCTCGACGTCTTTACTGATCGCTTCGGGGTTTGCCGCGATTTCCAACACTTGGCGGTAACGATGTGCCGGGCATTGAATATACCGGCCCGCTATGCGACAGGATATTTGGGAGACATCGGGGTCCCGGCTGCGCCTGTACCGATGGATTTCAGCGCGTGGTTCGAAGCATACCTGGAGGACCGCTGGTGGACTTTCGATGCGCGCCACAATCGGCCGCGCGATGGGCCGAGTGCTGATGGCCGTGGGCCGCGACGCGTCTGACGTAGCGCTGACCACATCGTTCGGCATCGCGAATCTGCGGCAATTCACCGTAATCACCGAGGAAGTGCCGGAACACGAAGCGGGAGGTTCCTTACAGACTCGGTCGACAAATGCCCTAAGCTTGACTGCTAAATTTAAGCAAACGCCCTCCCGAACGCTTGACAGCCGGAATTTCGATGTAATAATTCGCACCGCATCGACATTCGTGCGCGGGGGACTGCACGTGAGCACTGATTCGGCCGTTGTGCGTGGCTGCGCTTGCGTTTTTCGCATTGGCGCTGGCCGCGAGCGCGCAAATTCCTCGCGATACTACTCCGGTTGTAGCAAAAACCTCGCCAGCAGATATTGCCGCGGGCAAGGTTCTGTATGAATCGACTTGCTCGAACTGCCACGGACTCGACGGCGGCGGGAGCAATGGCCCGAACTTGCAGGGCGCACCCCAGCGATTGGGCGATGCCGAGGTCGGCACAATTATTCGCGTTCGGCATTCCCGGCACGGGAATGAACGGGTTCGGATCGCTGAGCGTGGATGAGGCGGGACAGATCGTCGGTTACCTGCGGACGCTGGGACACACAGCGGATACCGAAGTGGCCAAGGGCGATCCGGCAAAAGGAAAGGCTGTTTACGAGTCCAGCGGCTGCGCGACCTGCCACATTATTAATGGAGAAGGCGGCGGGGTGGGTCCGGAGCTGACGCGCGTGGGCGCGATGCGCGGACCCAGCTATCTGCGCACGACGCTGCTGACTCCCGGCACGAATTTGCCGAAAGAAGGCGGCGCGATGGAGCGCGGGCGCTTCACGCAGTTTCTTTTCGTCCACGTGGTCACGAAGGATGGGCACTCCTACGACGGCACGCGCGTCTATGAAGACTCGTTCACGATCGAGATCAAAGATGCGGCGGGCAAATTCCACGGGTTCAAGAAACTCGATCTGGCAAAATTCGAAAAGCTGCCGGGGCACAGCGTGATGCCGAGTTTCAAAGGCACGCTTTCGGACACGCAGCTCGATAATCTGGTCGCATATCTTGCCAGCTTGAAAGGCACGCCAACGCCATGAGAGCCATCCGCCACGTGCTTATTCTGCTTGCGCTGGTTGCGCCAGCGATTGCGCGGGCGCAAACGCCGGTGCCCTACGAGCGCATCGTGAAATCCGATAGCGAGCCGGCCAACTGGCTCACGTACGGCGGCAATTATTACGACCAGCGATTCTCGGGACTCAAGCAACTCACTCCGCAAAATGTCGCCGAGCTGAAAATGGCGTGGGCGTACCAGCCGAGCCGTCCGGCGGGCAACGTGGAGACATCGCCGATCGTTGTCGACGGGATTATGTACGTCACCGAGCCGCCAAGCACGGTGACGGCGCTCGACGCGCATAATGGCGCGAAACTCTGGACGTGGTCGCCGATTTTGCACAATGTGGTGGCGATTGGCCTGTTCCAGACGAATCGCGGCGTCGCGGTGATGGGCAATCGTGTGTACGTGGCGACGATTGACGCGCATCTCGTCGCGCTCGATGCAAAATCAGGAGCGGTTATTTGGGACACGGTCGTCGCGGACAATAAACTGGGCTATGCCATCACCGGGCCGCCACTCGCGATAGATGGCAAAGTGATGATCGGAACAGGCGGCAGCGAGGCGGCCGTGCGCGGGCTGCTCGATTGCTTCGATGCCAAGACAGGCAAGCGGCTATGGCGCGTCTGGACGGTTCCTGCGCCCGGCGAGCCTGGCTCGGAAACGTGGGGAAATACCGTCCCGGCCGGCGGGACCACGTGGAATGCTGGCGCTTATGATCCGAAGTTGAATCTTGTTTATTGGGGCACCGGCAATCCCGCTCCCGATTGGAACGGTGACGAACGTCCGGGATCAAACTTATATACGTGCTCGCTGCTGGCGATCGATCCTGACGCGGGGAAAGTGAAATGGTATTTCCAATTTTCGCCGCATGAGACGCACGACTGGGACGCGTCCGAGCCGCCGATCCTGTTCGACCAGACGATTGACGGGAAGCCGCGCAAGCTTCTCGGCTTTGCAAATCGCAATGGCTTTTACTACGTCCTCGATCGGGAGACGGGCGAGTTCATCGCGGGCCAGCCTTACGTCAAAGAGACCTGGGCGAAGGGGCTTGACGCCAAGGGCCAGCCGATCGTGTTGCCGGATACGGGCCCGACTCCGCAGGGGAACCTTGTGTTCCCTAGCATCACCGGCGCGATCAACTGGACGAGCAATTCCTATAGCCCCCTGACGAAACTCTTTTATGTGGACGCGCGCGAAATGGGTTCGTACTTCGTCAAAGGAACTACGACGAAGTGGCAAATGGGGAAATTTCCGGTGGGGGCCGGTGGTGAGCGCGCGCTAAGCGGCGACGATGCGTACGGCGCGATTCGCGCGCTGGACGCCACCACTGGCCGGAGAAAATGGGAATTCCGGCTGCACTCACCATCCTGGGTGGGCACGCTCGCGACGGCCGGCGGCTTGGTGTTCTCGGGCACGGATGAAGGCAATTTCTTCGCGCTTGATGCCGAAACCGGAAAGCCGCTCTGGGAAATTTACCTCGGCGCTTCGTTGCGGTCGAATCCTGTGACGTACTCGATTGGCGGCAAGCAATATGTGTTCGTGACGGCTGGCACCACTTATTTTGTGTTCGGGCTGCCGTAGTCTGCGAGCCGCTTTGTTCAGGTTCTACAAATTTTCCAAGTGCTACAGAAAACCGCGGTTTTGGCAGCGTTCATAAAAATCCGGGATCAGAGGAGCAAATGCAAATGAGACTTTCGCGTTTCTATACGTTGCTGGCGGTTGCTCTTTTTTTCGCGGGATTGACGCTTCCACCGAGTGCCGCCGCGGCATCGCCCGCGCCGCAGTGCGATCGCGCGTGCCTCGAAGGATTCATCAACCAGTATCTTGCCGCACTGGCGGCGCGCGATCCGGGGAAGCTCCCATTCGCGGGCGACGTTAAATTCACTGAGAACACCGCCAGGCTGAAAATCGGCGAGGGTACATGGGGCACGTTCAATGGCGAAGGTGCGTTCAAGCTTTATTTTGCGGAGCCTGAGGCTGGCCAAGTCGGTTTCATCGGCGTGATGAAAGAGTGGGACAACCCGGTGATTTTCTGCCTTCGGCTGAAGGTGGCCGACGGAAAACTTTCCGAAGTGGAAGATTTTGTGGTGCGGGATGCCAATGCGGCGAAGAAGCTCGATGCGATGGGGCAACCAAATCCTCTGCTCGTTACGGAGATTCCGGCCGGGGAGCGCGCCACGCGCGAAGAGTTGGTCAAAACGGCGAACATGTATTTCTCCGGGCTGCAAAACAATGACGGCAAGGGCGTGTATCCCTTCACTGACGATTGCAACCGGATCGAGAATGCGTCGCAAACAACGAGTAATTCGGAGCGGTACAAGAGCGATCCAAGCATCGGCAACGAAATCATGAGTCTGGGATGCAAAGCGCAGTTCAAGACGGGATACTTCCGAATCGTCACGCGGATTCGCGACCGGCGATTTGTGATCGTGGACCGGGAGCGCGGGCTGGCATTCGCGTTCGCGTTTTTCGATCACGCGGGCACCGTTAAGTCGATAACCCTGACGGATGGCAGGATAGTGCCCGCAACGCTGCGTCACCCGTTCACTTGGGAAGTGGGCGAGCTATTCAAGATTGAAAAAGGAAAAATCCGATTCGTTCAGGCCGCACTGACGCAGGAGCCATACGGCATCAAGTCGGGATGGGGCGCAGAGGGAGTGAAACAGACACCACCCGCTCGAGCCGAATCGACGGCGGGCAATTGCGATCGAAAGTGCCTGAACGCGATGGTGGACCGGTACCGCGCGGCGCTGATCGACCACAATCCTTCGCTGCTGCCATTGACAAGCGATGCGCGCTACACCGAAAACGCGCAAGATTTGAAATTTGGCGACGGGCTCTGGGGCACGCTAACCGGCTGGGGCAGCTACAAGCTCTACATCGACGATCCCGAAAAAGGCGAGGTGGGCTTCGTCGGCGAGACGTTCGAAGCAGGGATGCCGGGGTTGCTGTGCACCCGGCTCAGAGTAGTGGATCACAAAGTCAGCGAAGTCGAGGCGCTGATCACGCGCAAGGAAACGGCGGCGGGCTTCACGCGGCCTGACGGGCTCACCGATCCGAAAGTCGCGCCGAGGCTCGCGGGATTTTTCGACGACGTTCCAGAATCCGAGCGCGAGTCGCGCAAGGATCTAATTGCGCAGACAGACCTCTATTTCGACGGCATCGAGAAAAGCAGTGGGAGCATCGTGCCGTTCGCGCCCGATGTGATTCGCGTTGAAAACGGGACCCAAACTTGCCCGTCAACGTTCGGCTCGCTTTCCAAAAACGGCCAGCCTGTCAGTTGCGCGGCGGGGCTCGATTCGCACATTTTCGAATACATCTACCCGATCAGGCCCCGGATCTATTCGGTGGTGGACCGGCAGCGTGGCATTGTGATGGGCTCGTTCATGTTTAATACCTCCGGAAAAGTGGACAGCGTGAACGTGCCCGGAGTGGGCAAAGTGAAGGAATCAGCAGCCGCTCTGCGCCCGTTCAGCGAAGAGGTAGACGAAATTTTCAAAATCAAGGATGGCAAGATCGATTCGATCATTGCAGTGATGACCGGCCTGCCGTTTGGCGATACTTCCGGTTGGCAGTAGCAGCGGCGCCGCCAGAAGATTCGGATGTTTTGAGAGGAGAACCGACTGGGCGTATTACGTGAATACAATCTTCATTTTACCAAAAGCAAGCAAATCGTGCAAAACCCTTATTTTTACGAGTGAAAATCGTCCACGGTGGAAGCCCCGCGAGGCTCAAAATGTGGCCGTTGGGTAGTTATCAGATCTTCTGAGTGCTTGATGGAAGATGGCGCCGGTCTCGATATTTTGTCGCGTACTGGGCGAGGGCGTTGTCAATGATGGGATACGCCGCGGCTGCCGGAAGGATTTCATCGACTTCCACCGCTTTGCTTTCCAATTGCTTGTAATCCTGAAAAAACCTGCGGACCATAGTTAGTTTGTGCGGCGGCAGTTCGCTGGCCTCGTGATACGAATTGTATTCGGGATCGGCCGTCGCGACCGCGACGGCCTTGTGGTCCTTCTCTCCTGAGTCGATCATAGTCATCAGGCCAATAGCCCGCGCATGCATGATGGTCAACGGCACCACGGGATGCTGGCAGAGCACGAGGACATCGAGGGGATCACGGTCTTCGGCCAACGTCTGAGGAATGAATCCGTAATTCGCGGGATAAAAAACGGCCGAATAGAGCACGCGGTCCATGCGAATTAGCCCGCTTTCCTTATCGAGTTCGTATTTGATATTGGAGCCTAGAGGAATCTCGATCACGGCATAAAAGTCACCTGGGACCCGATCACCAGGGCTGAGATCATGCCAGGATGCATCATGATTGCCTTCTTGAGCAGGATACTGCTTCCGGCGCTCTTGAACCCGGCATTTTGCACCACGTTCATAATAATCGTCGCAAAAAAAGTGGGCCGGTTTTTACCAGCCCACTGTCCAGGCAGGAGTAAGAACGCCTATCCGCCGACGCGAAGGTTATTGGTTACGGAGAACACGCCAGGAACGGTATTGGCTGCAATACCGGCCACGGTCCGGTCCATTTCATTTATCACGCGGCCTTCCAGAGTGACGTGGCCATTCTCCACGATGATGTGAATCTGCGGAATCGTACCGAGCGTGTACCGGCCAAGTCCTGGTCGAGAGAAAATCGTCCGGAACTCCGCGCGGCGAATTTGGTCATCAAAACGCGACAGCGGGAGAACATGGATGTCGTTGACGACCTGTGTTACACCAGGGATCCTGTTGACGGCTTTTTCCGCGTCGTATTTCGTTTGATCGTGTAGCGGGCTCACGTCGCCGCTCAAAATCACCTGCGTGCCGTTTACCTGGTACTGCAAATCATCGAACACACCGTACCAGGGAAGGAGGGCCAACTGATGACGCACCTGTTCGGCTAGGGGGCGGTTCGTTTCGCCAATGGTCTTCGCACTCGTGCTGGTCACCAGGCCAGCCAACATCAGAGCGAGAACGGTAACTGCCGCTAGAGCATGTGTTTTCATGTGATTTTCCTTTCAAACCTCCTTACTGCTGCACTGCTCGCTTGAACTTTGAATCAGTTCGTGCCGAGTGCATTCGCATACAATGCAAACTCAGGGCCACATGAGAAGTCGTTGATAACAGCCATGCTATTGGTCGGACTCGCTGAGCCAGATGGCTGAAGGGGGCCAGTGATGGTTGATCTCAACCGCAGAATGCCGCGCAATTGACAATCGCGGCGGTGCTGACTATCGTGAAGGCACTTTGCGCCGCGCAACTGTATGGGCGCAACGCCGGTGAGCACCAAGGGGGGAAACAATCATGAGGAGAAACGCGAACTGGCTGCTGGGCGCCCTGCTGGCTTGTGCAAGCTTGCCGGCGGCTGCGGCGACTTCGGCGCAGGTGACGCTCGAAGTGATGAATCCGCGGGGCGAGATTCCTCCGCCGAAAACCGTGGGGATCAGCCCGCGCGGGCGAAGCCTCGACGGCAAGAAAATCGTCCTGATTGACAACGGCAAGTACGGCGCGAGCAATTTTCTCGATGCGCTCGCGGGCATGCTGAAGCAGAAATATCCGACGGCGACGGTGGTGATGTATCCCAAGCCGGCCGCGCAGACGATTACCGACCTCCCGAAGTGGTATCCGACTGTGAAGCAGCAGGGCGATCTTTTCGTCTTTGGTGTCGGTGATTGAGGGAGCTGCACGTGGTGGGGTTCCCACGACACAATCGAAATTGAGAAGACGGGAATGCCGGGCGTTTACTTCACAACCACCGAATTTCTAGACGATGCAAAATCCGCGGCGAAAGATCGCGGCATGCCAGGAGTCCGCACGCTGGCGCTTCCCGCGGACAAGTACTACGTCGCTCGCGGGAACAAGCAAGAGGTGCAGCCGATTGCTGACGCGTTCTTCGACAAAATGGTGGACGCACTTACGCGCCCGCTGACACCGGAGGAGGCCAAGCCTTCTCAAGCGCAGAAGCTGAACGAGGACGCGAACATCAAGGTGTCCGGCAAAGATTTTCTGGACGCCTCGGGAAAGGTGAACGAGCTGTTCCTCGAGAGTCGCTGGGCGGACGGATTACCGATCGTCCCGCCAACGCCTGAATTGGTGAAGGCGATGGAGGCGGGGACAACGCTTTCGCCACAGAAAGTGATCGGGCAGGTGGCGCCGAAGAACGGCACGGCAACCGTCGAGAAAATCGCAATCAACGCCGTGATGGCCGGAGCCAAGCCGGAATATTTTCCGGTGATTTTGGCGGCGATGGAGGGCTTCACCGACAAGCACTACGACCTGACACACGTGGTGGCGTCCACGGGATCGTTCACGCCTGTCGTCATCGTGGACGGGCCCATCACTCAGGAGCTTGGCTTTAATTCGGGTATCGGGATGCTAGGCATTGGGTGGCAGGCGAATAGCACGGTAGGCCGGGCGCTTCAACTGGCCCTGCTCAACATTGGCCAGACATGGCCGCAGGTGAATTTCATGGGACTCACCGGGCGGCTCGAGGGCTACACCTTCTATACGTTCGCGGAAGACACGGCGAAGAGCCCGTGGGAACCCTACAACGTGAGCCAGGGCTTTCAGAAGGGGGATAGCACCGTCACGGTTTCGTCGGCGGGAAACCCGGCGGTTTTCGGCGGCGGAGCGGTCGCGCCATGGACAGCCCAGGGCGTGATCGATCAGATGGCCGCGCAAATTCGGAACCGGGGAGTGGCTTGGCCTCACGCCCAGAAGCATATCGTGGTGCTGCATCCCGATTGCGCGGTCGAACTTGCGAACAAGGGTTACACGCGAAAAAGCCTGCAGGAGTATTTCTACGAGCACACGCGCGTGCCATACGAGAAGCTAGTCGGCGGATTGGCGGCATTTGGCGAAGGCTCGGAAGAGGCACTTATCCGCGCATCAGTCGCCGACGGGCGAATCCGCGCGGACCGGGCGCAGATTTTTCTGGATAACCTCAAACCTGGGGGGCGGGTGCCGGTTGTTCAGAGCCCTGATGATTTTCACATCGTCGTGGCGGGCGGCTCGCCCGGATACGATCTGCTCTTTACCTATCCGGGAACGAACTGGGCGCACCAAACGGTAAAAATCACGGGCGCCACGCTGAGCAAAGCTGGCCAGTAGCGAGTTCTTTTTATCTGATGCTTTTTGCGAAGCGGCTGCGGGAGGGAGTTCGTCGCGGAGAAATTACGTGCACGGTCCGAATCTGGACGCGGCCGCACGTCAGAGTGGGCGGCCGCTACCGGATGGAGGAGGGCGAGATTGAGGTGGACACGATCGAGCCGATCGGCTTCCCGGATATCACACCGGAATTGGCGCGGGCATCGGGCTTTCTCGGAGTCCTCGACCTACTCAAAGTGGCCAAGCACGGCCGTGGCGACAAGATCTACCTGATTCGGTTCCACTACGTGCCACCGCCAAAAAAACACAAGGCTGTACGGAGGCGGTGATCACGATCCAGACTCTGCTCCGGGAAACCGAGCGGAAACGAATCGCGTCTGATGGCTAGACGCGCTCGCGTGGGGGAATTTAGATTTGAACAAACTTGCGGTCGTCGCGACATTGGTTCTTTCCGCTGTGACGTTGCTCAGAGCTCAGGCGGGCGCGCCACCTGGGGCTGCGCCCGGACAAGGAGGCCGGCTCGGCGCACGCAACTCAGCGCAGAAAGAGGCTGAAGCCGCGGCAGCCGATCGGGGCAGCACCATCTTCAAAGAAAATTGCGCCGCCTGCCACGGCGAAAACCTCACCGGCGGGCGAGGCCCTGACCTCATTCGTTCGTCGCTTGTGCGGCACGACAAAAATGGCGACCTGATCGGCCCGGTTGTTACCGGCGGACGCGCGGACAAGGGCATGCCGGCCTTCCCTTTCACCCAAGCCCAAGTGGCCGATCTCGTAGCTTTCATACAGGCGCAGCTCGCGCTATTCGATCTCCATACGCGTTTTAGTCCTTATCCAAACGATATTCCTGCGTCGCGGCTTGCCACCGGGAGCGTCGAAGCGGGTAAATCCTATTTCGACGCTCACTGCTCCAGTTGCCACTCGCCCACAGGCGACCTCGCGCACATCGCGAATAAATACAATCCGCCGGACCTGGAAGTTCGCTTCCTCTATCCTTCCGGCACACCTTCCACCGCGGACGTGACGCTGCTTAGCGGTGAAAAATTCGAAGGCACGCTCCTGCTGAACGACGGCTTCAACGTCGCCATCCAAGGTAAGGATGGCTGGTATCACTCCTGGCCGCGCAGCGACGTGAAAATCGAAGTGCACGACCCGCTCGCCGCGCATGAGGCGCTATTGGAAAAATACACCGACGCCGATATGCATAATATCTTTACCTATCTGGAGACACTGAAGTGAAACGGCTTCTTGTACTATTTGCATTCCTGCTCGCTGTTGCTGCTTGCGTGCCTGCGCAGGAACTCGATCCGTCCCAAATTCTCAAGCCGCCGACCGATGACTGGCCAACCTTCAATGGCGACTACACGGGCCGTCGCTACAGCCCGCTCACACAGATCAACAAGGACAACGTCGGCTCGCTCACTCTCGCATGGGCCTTCCAAAGTCGCTCGCAAGGCCTGCAATCCATGCCGTTAGAGGTCGACGGCATTCTCTACATTTCAGGTGGCAATCAGATTTGGGCCGTGGACGCGCGCACGGGCCACCAGATTTGGCATTTTGTGCGTCCCGGTTTCCCTCCGGGTGGAGGCAATAAAGGCGTCGCGATGTGGAAGAATCGCCTTTACATGAATACTTTCGACGCGCAACTTCTCTGCGTTGATGCGCAAACGGGAAAAATGCTGTGGCAGATTCAGATCGCGGATCCCGCGCTGAAAGCATTCGGCACGGTGGCGCCTCTCGTGGTTGGCAATCATCTGATCGAAGGAACTTCCGGCGATACCGCCGATCTTCCCGGTTTCCTCGAGTCGATTGATCCAGTGGACGGCAAAGTCGAGTGGCGCTGGGATTCCATGCCCAAGCAGGGCGATCCCGCGTGGAACACCTGGCCGCATGATACGGACGTCATCACTCGCGGCGGCGGGATGACCTGGCTGACCGGCACCTACGATCCCGAACTCAATTTGCTTTACTGGGGCACCGGCAATCCGCATCCGGTTGAAAACGGCTACACGCGAGTGGGCGCGAATCTTTATACCTGCTCGATCGTTGCCCTCAATCCGGACACTGGAAAACTCGTTTGGTACTTTCAGAGCTCGCCGCACGACACGCATGACTGGGATACGGTGATGACGCCGGTCCTTTTCGACGGCACCTTCAAGGGCAAGCCTCGAAAAATGCTGGCGCAGGCAAATAAGAATGGAATGTTTTTTGTCCTCGACCGCACCAATGGCCAGGCGCTCTTGTCCGAGCCATTCGTGCCAGCCAACTGGTTCTCGGGCTTCAATAAACGCGGCGAGCCGATTCCCGCGAAGGATAAGGAGCCGCAGTCCGACGGCGTTTTGGTGAGCGGCGGCGTTGGCACAAATTGGCAAGCGCCGAGCTTCGACCCGGAAACAGGACTCTTCTACGTCAACTCGCGCGAAACCATGGGCGTCTTTTATCTCACCATGCCCGGTAAAAACGCTGAAGGCTGGGCGGGCCGCGACTTTTTCCTGGGGTCCAAATCGATGCTAAAGGCCATCGACTATCAAACCGGCAAAATCCGTTGGGAGCACACGGCAAACGGCCGCGGCGGCCAATCCGGCATTCTCACCACCGCTGGACATCTTCTCTTCACTGCCGACGATGCCGAGAATTTAGTGGCACTCGACCCAGCCACGGGCAAAGTACTTTGGCACATGTACCCTGGCGGCGGGATGGGTACCGGGCCCATTACCTACGAGTTGGATGGTCAGCAGTACGTCGTGTTCCCAGTTGACGGAGTCGTCTACGGTTTCGCCTTGCCGAAGGCGCCCCGCGCCAATTCTCGAGACCTCGGCCAGTAAGGCTGCGCCCGACCATCTCGTTGAAACCGAGATCGCGCATCCACGTCTAACTCTATGTAGGCCAATGTTGGGATGCCGCCAAATGGCGGATGGCTCGGAAGTACACGGTATTGACACCCTTTCGGGCCGTGAGTAACATCCACGGTTCGAAGCGCATAGTGGAGCGATTGGCGCGCACCTTTTGGTAGTTGGCCGAATCTAATTTATGGGGGCGGCGCAACCTAATTTCGGGAGGTTATTATGAGGAATCTTGCTAAATGGCTCGCGGTGGCGACTCTGGCACTAGGAGCCTTTATGTTTGTGCCGAAGCTTACGGCCGCTCAGGATGATCTTGGGCAGCAGGGTTTTGGAGATCCCACCGCCGAAACCGCAAATCTTCCCATCGACTTTATAAAGCCTGCCGACGTGGAAAAGGCTCTTGCGGATAAAACTGCGAAGTTTGTCTTGGTGGATACGCAGCCTGCCGAGGCATTCGCGGAAGGCCACATCCCGGGCGCGATCAATTACCCCTGGGTGCCGAAGGTTACGCCTCCTATTGATCTGCCCCGCTTCAAAGAGCTCGTTTTTTACTGTCCTTGCAATCATGACGAAGATTCGATTGACATGGTCAAGAAGCTGCGCGAATTCGGTTATCTCGATTCCAAAGTTCTTGAGGGCGGTTGGTATAAGTGGGTTGCCCTGAAATATCCCGTCGCAGGAACAGACGCTGCCAATGCGATCAAGGAAGCCGACGCCGCCGCAGCCAATGGCTCGAACTCCAGTAACGCCGGCAATGCTGCTAATTCCTCGGCGTCTGCAACCACTGCGGCTGCTCCCGCTGCCACGGAAACCGCAGCTGTGTCAACCGGTCCGCTCACTTCGGGCCGCCCAGTCGGTGCTGTCACGCCGTCATTCCGCGTAATCGACGTAACGGGCAAGTACAAGGGACAGGACACCTGCTACGTTTGCGAATACGGCGAAGCGCCCACGGTTATCGCCTTCTTCGATAATCCCAGCGACCAAGCCGCCGATTTGATCGTGAAGCTCAATAACCTTGCCGAAAAAGAGTCTTCGAAAAATCTCAAGGCGTTCGTTGTGATGGTCAATGGACCGGAGTCGAAGCCCTGGCTCGAAAAACTGGCTCAGGACAAGGGCATCCACATTCCGATGGTCTATCTCGCAAGGGGTACCAAGGACTTGGGCGTTCGTCTCTACAAAATTAACCCACAGGCCAAGAACACATTCCTGGTCGACGACAAGCGCCAGGTTGTCACCAATCTCGTCAACGTCGACGACTTCCAAAAGGTTGCCGACGCTTCCGAGAAAATGCTGGCTACCGCTGGATCCACGGCCTCGGGGAGCGGCGGCCAATGAAACCGCGTTTCAGCGTAGGTTCCCTGAAGGCCTTTGCGTTAGGGCTTGCGGCGCTGGCGCTGCTGGCGGTTATGCCGCCGGCGGTGTCTGCCCGCCCTGGGCCCGCTCCCGAAACGGACTTGAAGGTCGTTCAGCCTCAGGATGTAAAGGACATCATCGCTGCCAACAAGGGGAAAGTGGTTTTCCTCAACTTCTTCGCCACCTACTGCGTCCCGTGCCACACCGAATTTCCGGAAATCATCAAGCTTTCGAAGAAGTATAAGGACGGCGTCCAGGTCGTCGAAGTCTCCATGAACGACGCCACGGATGCTTCAGACAAAGCCGCGATGGCCAAGTACCTTGACGAAACAAAGCCGCCTTTCCAGGTTTATATCGCTTCCTCGCTTGAAGACGATTTTTACAAGGGCATCTCGCCACAATGGGCCAAGGATGGCGAAGGCCTTCCCATGACCATGATCTTCGATCGGGACGGCAAAATGGTGCACTACTACCAGAAGGCGCTCACGCTCGCGGATATGGAGCATGACGTGACCCCGCTTCTCGCCGCGAAATAAGACAGGCATTCGGCGAATGCCCCCGGCGAAACCCACACAAATCTCGAAGCGCGGCACTCAATCAAGCGTCGCGGTCTGCCTCGTTGTTTTAGCTGTTCTGTTCTTCCCCATCGCGCTCGCGGCGCAAAAGAATCCTCAAGCGAAAGGTCAGGATGACTGGCTCTACGCCGGCCACGACCCTGGGGCCATGCGTTATTCCCCTCTCACTCAAATTAACAAGAGCAATGTCACCAAGCTCCGTCGCGCCTGGACATTCCACACTGGCGATCCGGCCGCCGATGTGAATTCCGAGGGCGCCCCGCTCGTAATCGACGGCGTGATGTATCTGGACGCCGGCAAAAATGTCTTCGCGCTCGATCCCGTTACCGGCCGGCAGATTTGGAAATTCGAAGTGAAAGGAACCAATCGGCGCGGCCTTTCATATTGGCCGGGCGACAAGCAAACGCCGCCGCGCATCATCCTCGGCGTCGCGGACGACAAAATGCTCGCGCTCGACGCCAAAACCGGAAAGCTCGCATCCGGATTCGGCGAAGACGGCTTTGTTTCCGGCGTCAGCCCGGCTTCGGCGCCGGTCGTTTATCGCGATCTCATTATCGCCGGACAAAATCGCGTTCAATCGGTTCGCGCTTTCGACGCGCATACCGGCAAACTTGTTTGGACTTTTTACACCAAGGCTCAACCGGGCCAGCCCGGCCACGATACTTGGAAAGACAACGCCTGGGATGTTCGCGGCGGCAACGATGTTTGGAGTTTCATGACCCTCGATGCCGAGCGCGGCATCGTCTACATACCGATTCCTCCGGCCGGCGGCCCTGATTTTTATGGTGGCGGCCGTTTGGGTGACACGCTTTACGCCGATAGCGTTGTGGCGGTCGACGCCAATACCGGCAAGCTAATCTGGTATCAGCAACTCGTCCATCACGATCTTTGGGATTGGGATGTTCCCGGCGCACCTACCCTCTTCGACGTAAAGCTCCACGGCAAGACCGTTCCCGCCGTCGCCGAATTCGGCAAGCAGGCCTACCTCTTCCTCTTCGATCGCACCAATGGCAAGCCGCTCTTCGGCATGCAGGAGCGTCCCGTTCCGCAATCCACCGTGCCTGGAGAGCAGACTTCTCCCACGCAACCTATCCCGCTGAAGCCGCCGGCGCTCGCGCCCACCGGCATCTCGAGAAGCGACATCTACAATCTCACGCCCGAGCACGCCGCCTTCTGCCGGAATCTGTGGGACGCGAATCACATGTATAACAACGGCCCTTTCACCGTTTACAGCACTGATCCCAATAAAATGACGGTAATTTTCCCAGGCCGCGAAGGTGCTGGCAATTGGAGCGGCGTGGCATTCGATCCCAAACTCGATTACATCTTCGGCACTACCACGTTCAACGCCGGCCAGATCGGCCGCCTCGTGAAGCTCGATAAGCCGGCTCCAGGCCCATTCGGCGGCCCTTACGACAAAGTCTTTCCCAATGGCCCTTCTCGCTACCAGAGTCGCTTCTGGGAACCGGCCAATGGCTGGCCCTGCATCAAACCGCCCTGGGCAGAAATTTTTGCCGTTAACGCGAAAACCGGCGACATCGTCTGGCATGTTCCCTTCGGCACGGTTGATGCGCTCGCCGCGAAAGGCTTTCCGGATACTGGCGCGCCCAATACCGGCCCGATGGTCGTCACCGCGGGCGGCCTCATCTTCATCGGCGCCACCAACGACGGTCGCTTCCGCGCCTTCGACGCCCGCACTGGCAAAGAATTGTGGACCCAAAAAATTGATGCCAGCGCCCATACCGTCCCCATCACCTACAAAGGCCGCGATGGCAAGCAATACGTGGTCGTGGAAGCCTTCGGCGGCCCCGGCATCGTCGCCTTGAACGGTTACTTCAACGATACTCCGGGCGACAGCGTGATCGCCTTCTCGCTCCCATAACATAGACTTGTTTCAGCCCAGTACCGGCCGCCTTCAGGTGGGCCACCTATCTGTCTCCATGCGACATCAGACTGTAAGTATGGAAATGTAGTGGGCGGAATGTAGGATCAGGCAGACACGAGTCGTGAACTCGATGCAAAAAAATCTACGCGGAAAATTTGCCGCCCCAATAACTCGGTTCTCGATCGTTGGCCTGCAAAGTTTGCTCTGGCTAAGCCTGTGTCTTCTGCTTTTTGCCATGCCATCTTCAGTCTTGGCGCAATCTACCCAGATTCCGGGCGCAACTACATCCCAAGATAGCCAACCCGTCGCACCGGCAGCAAACTCACCAACCACCCAGCAGTTCGGTCAGCAATCGTCAGGAACCATTAGCGGCACAATAGTCGATCAATCCGGAGCCGCGGTCCCTGGAGCTCAGGTAACACTCACACGGGAAGATCAATCCCCAAAACAAGTGATGTCCTCAGGCGACGACGGACAATTCTCATTCGACAACCTTGCTCCCGGAGCCTTCCATCTCACAATCACTGCTGCGGGCTTCGCGACGCAAACATATTCCGGCGCTTTGAATTCCGGCGAAGCTAGCATCGTTCCGGAGATCACCCTGATCCTCGCTGCCGCTACCACGGAGGTCCGCGTCGGACTCACGCCAACCGAAATCGCGGAAGTGCAGATCCAAACCGAAGAGGCGCAGCGCGTCCTCGGCTTTATTCCGAATTTCTACGTGAGCTATGTCCCCGATGCCGTCCCTCTCAGCCCCAAGCAAAAGTTCCAGCTTGCCTGGAGATCGACCGTCGATCCGGTCAGCATTGCAGTGACTGCCGCGGTCGCCGGAATGGAGCAGGAGGCAAATGTTTTCAGCGGATATGGGTCCGGCCCGGAAGGCTATGCAAAGCGCTTCGGCGCCGCCTACGCAGACCGTGTTACTAGCACGTTCATCGGCAGCGCCCTCCTACCATCGCTCCTGAAACAGGATCCGCGTTATTTCTACAAGGGGACTGGCAGTACGCGATCGCGCCTTCTCTATGCGATCAAAGCTACTTTCATCTGCAAAGGCGATAATGGACGCTGGCAGCCAAATTACTCGTACCTCATGGGAGATTTGGCCTCGAGCGGCCTCTCAAATCTTTACTACCCGGCTCAGGATCGCGGAGTTGGCCTGACGTTCGCAAACACGTTCATCGGCATCGGTGGCACCGCCGCCGCCAATATTCTCCAGGAATTTGTCATCCGCAAGTTGACACCGCATTCTTAAGAATTCCACAAACCGAATACGCGCCGGCCGTGTAAAAGTTAGCGCTCCTGCCGCCGGACTCCAGACGGTTTTATTCCAAAAGTTAACGCCTCGGCCAGGAATTGCGTTTCGCGGGATCGTCGAGGGTGATTTTTCCAGTGGTGCGGCGTCTATCAGAAGACGCCGCACCGCCGGATCGTGCAAGGGGAGTCCTACTGGTTCACAACTTGCAGTACCATCTGCGTGCCGCTGTCTAGATGAACGTTGCGGCTCGTGGAATTGACCACTGAAGCCGTCGTTCCATTGCTGGCCGCAGACGTCAGATTGAGTCCCTGCAGGTTGAACACGCCGCTGCTGCTCGACGCGAGCTGGCCCGCCGTGTTTAGCCCTCCAACGCTGCCTGCGGACCGTGTCGTCGCACCGAGCGTCCCGCTCGTTGTCTGTCCAACATTGCCCGCGGCGCCGCCCACCGTACCCGCGGAACTCGTCGCACCGCCCGCGACGTTGCTCACGCCGCGAACCGTTCCGCCCACGCCACCTGCTGCGCCGCCTCCGCCGCGAACCAGCCCATTGCCGCCTGGGGCCGCTCCCCCTCCTGCGATTCCGGCGCCCGTCTGGGACATAGAATCGATCGCGCCCTGATCATTGGCTAGACCGGCCGATGCTTCATTCGCTGACGCTGCCAATGCTTGAATCGACAGATTCATCGGCACCTTTTGCCCGTTCTTCATCACCGCGCTATCGAAAACCATTCCCACCGACGACTCCGAGTTTTCCTTGGAGCGCGCTTGCGCCTGTGTCACGTGCCCGTTCAGGCGCGAACCCCTCTTCAGCACGGTCTGGCCGTTCTGCTTTACATCCCGAGTCGTCTTCGCCGTCACTGGATCGCCTGGCTTGCTGTGCTTCGCATCCACCGGTGTTTCCAGAGTTGCCTGAATCGGCGTGCCAGAGGCGATGCCCAAAGAATTCCCGTTGGCGCTCGCCGATGCCGAACTCGAGCTGTTGCCCGAGGCCGATGCCGACTTCGAATGGGACGCTTTCGAGTCTTGCTTGTTCGTTGATGTTCCCTGATCGCCCGGCTGCGAAGCGTTTGCCGAAGCCGCTGCCGACGCGTTCGTCTGGGCCTGTGCTGATGCATCGACCTGATTGCCCGGCGAACTCTGAGCATTCGCCGACATTCCGAGAGCCAGCACCACCAGCGCGAGAATTCCGTAACGTGTCATCTCCACTCCTCCCGTTGTCCTCTGGGTTAGGTACGCTTCAGCTCCCGAAGGACTCTGCCAAATTTTGCTCGTATTGCTTCCAAACCCTCAGATGTACTCAGAAAATGCAATCCGAACGCCAGGCCACAAGCGGTTTCTTTTTAGCTACTTGAAACCTCCGTGGCCCGAAAAAGGCCACGTCTTTTACGGTCAAAAAGGCCCAGTACTCGGTAGAAGTTTCCTGGGTCGGATGCGGTGAGGGCGTGGCAAAAAACGACAACAAGTGCAGGCGTGTGGCACGGCTTGCCGTTAACGCGACGGAGAGGTAGGCTCGAATAAGAGAGTTCAAGACGGAAGTGTCGGATGAAAACTACATTACTTGGAAATCAGATTCAGGCGGACTCTGCCGCCGAGCTGAGGCGCCATCTCTTCTACGAGACTTCGCATTCGCCTGCGGTTGCCGATTTGGTCGGCTACGAAAAGGCCAAGGAGATCGTCGATTTCTGCTTCATCGCCAACCCGTATTACCCCACGCGCGAAATGCTCGATGATTTGCAGCGCAACCTCCCAAATCTGATCAAGTCCTATCCGTCGAGCAACCCGTTGATGAGCCAGAAACATCTCGCCGACGTGCTGCACGTCGATCCGGAGCACCTCATCATCGGCAACGGCGCCACCGAACTCATCGCCCTGATCGACATGACTTTGATCGATCGCATCGCCGTGCCCATCCCCACCTTCGGCGAATACATCGAGAAAATGAAGGACCAGCGGGATGCCGAGCTCTATCCGCTCGATCCCGAGAACTGGATACACGCTTCGCCTCGAAGACTATTTGGCCTGGGTGCACCAGCGAAAACTCGAGTCCCTGCTCATCATCAATCCCGGCAATCCCACCGGCCAGTTCATCCCGCTCGAAGAGATGGTGGAATTTTTGCAGCGGGCGCGGGATTTGGAGCTGGTGATCGTCGACGAGTCGTTCATCGATTTCTCGGGCGACCCCATTCCCAGTCTTCTTCCGCTCGCCGACCAGTTTACGAATCTCCTGATCGTGCGCAGCATGAGCAAGCACTGCGGCGTGCCGGGGCTCGCGGCTGGGATATTGCTACAGCGCGAATCTTTTCGTCCTCAACCGTCTGCGCCGCTTCGTTCCCACCTGGAATTTGAACACCCTCGCGCAATATTTCCTTTCTCTTCTGCCGCCCACCGACGCCGCCTATCACGAGGGGCGCAAGCGATTGATCGGCGACGTTCGCTCGCTCTACGGCGCTCTGCGGACGATCCCCCGCCTGCAGGTCTATCCCACGGGCGCAAATTTCGTTCTCTTCAAAATACAAAACGGGATGACTGCCACCGAACTCCAGGCCCGCTTGCTCGCCGAGCACCAGATGTACGTACGCGATTGCTCGAATAAACTCGGCATGGATGCGTTTCACATCCGTGTCGCCTCGCAAGGGCGCGAGAAGGACGCTCGGCTGGTGGAAGCGCTGCGGACACTGGTGCGATGAACCGGCCGGTTGTTCTCGTCGGCGCCCGCCGAACCGCCCGGAAGAACAAGCTCATCGATTACGTCGGCGAGCTTCATCTCGAGCTTCTCATCCGCTTGCGCATCCTGCCGGTAATCGTCCCCGTCGTCGCCGGCACAGCCGGCTTGCCTTCCGCAATACATGGAACCCATGGACGGTCTTCTTCTCGTGGAAGGCGAAGACATAGAACCGAAGCGCTTCGCGGCCAGGAAGGCCAATTTTCAATATCTTGAAAAGACGCATCCCCTCAAAGACGAAATCGAAATTCAGCTGGTGCGTCACGCTCTGCGCCGTAATCTCCCGATTCTGGGCATCTGCCGCGGCTCGCAATTATTGAACGTGGTTTGCGGAGGCACGCTCTACGGAGACGTGCAAAAGGAAAAAGGCTCGCACCGCCCGCACATCAACTATCACAATTACGATACCTACCGCCATCCCCTTTCCATCGTTCCCGGAACCCCTCTCGCGCGCTGGTATCGCCGGAAAACGCTGCAAGTGAATAGCTACCATCACCAGGGGATTCGCGAACTGGCCTCTCGCTTCCGGCCGATGGCGCATGCCGATGATGGATTGATCGAGGCTTACTACGATCCCCAATCTGCTTTCATCGTGGGCCTTCAATTTCATCCCGAGCGCATGCTGAAGGAATACGCCGGGAATTTGCAGGGTCTGGCAGGCTTTCGCCGCGGCGGTACACCGCACCCATCGAAGTCGCTCGAAAATGGAGGCTAAAGCTGAGCGCCGCTTCCCTCTTTCCAAGCCTTCGATTTCGCGGGAGTCCACAGGCGCCCACGCTTGACACTACCGCCCCTCTCAAACAACATGCTCGCATGGTCCACAAGACCGCAGTCAACGCGCAGGTCGACGGCGAGGAAGTCCACGCCCCGCAAACGGTCCCCTTCCGCCCTGTGTCACCGCACTTCGCCAAATTTCTAATCGACAGTCAGCCGAGTAGAATTGCCTGTATCTCCGACAAAACAAAGGACCGAGACACACGCTACTCGACACATTCCCGAGGGGCTCGCGCATGAGCCCCAACTCCGTAGCGCCCTTCATTTATGAAGCCGCGCCGTCGCGTGTCGTCTTCGGCCTGGGCAGCCTCGAAAAGGCGCCCGAAGAAATCGACCGGCTCGGCACCAAGCGCGTTCTGATCCTCACCACGCCCGGCCGCAAAAAACTCGGCGAAGAATTGGCCGCGCGCCTCGGTGCGAAAGCGTCCGGAGTTTTCAGCCGCGCCGTGATGCACGTTCCTGCCGAAACCGCGGAAGCAGGACGCGTTGAGGCCGCACGCCTGCAAGCAGATTGCTACATCACGATCGGCGGCGGCTCTGCAACGGGTCTCGCAAAAGCAATCGCGGTCGTCACCGGCAATCCAATCCTCGCCATCCCCACCACATATTCCGGTTCGGAGATGACGCCCACCTGGGGCTTAACCGAGCACGGCATCAAGAAAACGATGCGTGACGCGCGCGCGCGCCCGAAGACGGCGATTTACGATCCCGCACTCACCACCAGCATGCCCGCCGCGCTCTCAGCCACCAGCGGCATGAACGCCATCGCGCATTGCGTCGAAGCGCTCTATTCGCAGGAAGCGAATCCAATCGTCTCGCTAATCGCCGAAGAAGGAATTCGCGCGCTGGCGAAGAGTCTGCCGGTGGTAGTTAAGGAGCCGTCAAATATGGAAGCGCGTTCGCTCGCCTTCTACGGTGCGTGGCTCGGCGGCACTTCGCTCGGCGCTGTTTCCATGGCACTTCATCACAAGCTGTGCCACATTCTCGGCGGAGCCTTCAACTTGCCGCACTCGGAAACGCACACCGTCTTGCTCCCTCACGCGACGGCATACAATGCCGCAGCCGCTCCCGGAGCGATGCAACGCATCGCGCGCGCTCTCGGCGTGAAGCCCGGAGCAGATTCCGCCGCGCAGGGACTCCACGATTTGGAAGCAGCGATGGGAGCGCCCCTATCGCTCGAATCAATCGGGATGAAACGCGAAGGTCTGGAGCACGCCGCCGAGCTTGCGATCCAAAAGCCTTTTTACAATCCGCGCAAGCTAACGACTGAGGGGCTTCGCTCGCTGTTGGAAGATGCTTTCGAGGGCCGCCCGCCGCGTTCCTGGACGGCGTAGCTTGCTATGCCGCGACGCCGAGAATCACTTGCGCTGCCAACTCAGCTTCCGCTTGCAGCCAGTCGGCCAGGGCCGAACCGTCGCGTTTCCCGCGATTTTCGTAGAGCTCGTAGGCGCGAATACGGATTCTCTCTTCCAATCCGTCGAAGCTGGCATCCAGCCGGCGGAAAAGCGTCTTCCATTCCTCAAACGTCAGAAGCGGCGGAACTTGTCCGCCGCGCTGCGCCGTTTGCGCGTCAGCCCAAAAGGTGGGCAGAATCCGTTCTTTCCCCGTTTCGGCCTGGCGGAGAACCAAAAGGAAAGGATCATAACCCTCGTTGTCTGCTCTCCGAGTTTTCAATCGAACCGCCCGCGTAACCGTAAAGCCGTGCTGCCTTTCATCCGGATCGCCCTCGAACACATGGTCGATTCTGTATTGCAGTTCCCTCCCGCATTTCTCGCAAACGCCGATTGCGCGCCCATCCGAAATGGCAATCGCCGCGTCGTGAATCGAGATTCCTTTGATGGCATGATTATCGGAACAACATATTCATGACGGCATAAATTCAACCTCTTGGCGACCCATTTGCCGGCCGCCGTGGAATAAAAAAACTTTACATCGAAACTCCGGCCGCAGCGCTGCTTCCTGCGTTTTTTGGGCTGCCGAAGAAGTCGGGCGTATTCGGATGGTAGCGATACCGGGATTCGAACCCGGATTTCGACCTTGAGAGGGTCGCGTCCTAACCCTTAGACCATATCGCCACGGCAGACTCGGCGTCGCAATCGCAAATGCCTCGCAAATTAGCGGAGAATCTTGCGGATAAACGACGCAGGCAATTTTCGCACGCCTGAATTTCCCGTGCAACCGAACCAGCACCGCCAATTTTGTCCCCGACATCCGCGTCACCAGGCCGTAAGATTAGCCGCCCTCCAAAATTATTTCGGAGGAACCAACAAAGCAGCTTAGAACCCCTCCACCGTGCCCAGCGCCGAACTCACCTAAATCCGAACTTCCGGAATGCGCATGAGCTCAATGGAGCCTGCCTGAGGACCTTGGGCCGGTATGGCGAAGCGCTCGAGGAAATCCACCGTTCTCTCGAATTGGACCCGCCGTCGGCTGTCTCGAAATTATACGGAGGGTGACATCTTTTTCAGCCAGCACGACTACCGCGGGGCAATTGCCCAGGAAGAGAAAACATTGGAGATCGATCCGAACTTTGCCCCGGCGTATTCCGTTTTGCATGATTGCTACGACGCTCAAGGAATGTACGACAAGGCGGTGGATGCGTACGAGCGGCTCTTCGCCTTGAGCGGCGCACCTGCACTGGCAGAGGAACTGAAACGGGCTTATGCCACTTCCGGGGTGAACGGCGTGGGTTTATAGGCTTCAAGGATCCGGTTTTTGACAGTGTGCGCTCCGACCCGCGTTACACCGATTTGCTCCGCCGCATCGGCCTCCCGCAGTGACTCGCAAATTTCAGGCCCCGCGAATCGTTGCAAACCGTCCGAGACAAATTGACCGGCTGTCCGGTGAAACCGAAGGCTAGAGGGGAGGCGAGCAGGGTAGTAGCCAAAGAGGACAGTGCCATCGTCATTTCTTAAGCAGGGAGGGCCAGTTCAGCACGACGGTGAACGGCCCCTGCGTGCTCTCTGCTGCAAACAAAAACCGTTTGCCGTCTCGCGTCACGTCCCAATTGTTGTCCGAGGAAGATCCAACATGCGATGGCACTCGGAAAAGGGGCTTGGGGGCTCCCGCGTGGAACATCAGGCTCTCTGAAATATCGACAGCCATCAGCAAGCCGTCGGGAGCCAAATAGTACAACTCTTTCCCGTCTCCGCGCCATCGAGGCTGTGTTCCTCCCGCAGTGGAAATCAACCATTTCCCGCCTGCTTCAGCGGCTGTTGCTGTGGTGGCTGGCGAGAACGTCCGAATATAGATTTCATTTCGTCCGGACTCATTGGAGACGTACGCGATCAAACGTCGGTCGGGCGAGAACTGGCCCTCGTCGCTGTTGGACCCTGTGCTCTCGAAAAGGAATGGTTTCTTATCACCTTCGAGGGGAAGCACCCATAAGCCTTCCTTTGTTGGCTTTGTTGCCTTTCTTGAGTCCCATGAGTCCCACGTTGACTGATAGAGTAGGAAACGGCCGTCGCGCGACCAACTCGTGGGAAACTTGTCATCGCTGGACTTCAGAAGAACTTCCTCGGGCGCTACGCCATTGGCCAGCTTCTGATACAGGTCGAATTCGCCACTCTCGTTGGAAGCGAAAATGATCCGACTGCCGTCCGGGGACCATGTGCCCAAAGTTGCTGACAAAGATCCAAACGTGAGCCGCGTGCTGGTACCTCGCGAGAAGTCAACCAGCCATAGAGTTTCCGCGACTGAATTTGACGGATCATCAGCGCGACTAACAAAGGCCCTCGTTCCATCTGGAGAAAGAGAGATCGTGTCGTAGACGCCCGGTTCTCCAGCCGTGCCAAGGGCCTTCCCTTGCCGGTCGAACCATGTGAGACGAGCAACGTCTCCAGCACCAGGTCTGTAAACGATTTCGCCGTTGGTCGAAGCCGAGAAGAAACCGTACTGTAGGAAAGATCCAACCTGCTCGGCCAGCGGGACTGACTCACCCGTAAGTTCGAGTCGGTGGGCGTCGAAAGGCTGCGCAAGGAGCGTCCCGCCGCGGAGGAACAGCACGTGGCCGGAACCCCCGCCCGAAGGCGGCACGTAGACGGGCCCATAGTTAGTCGCCACGAGTCGTTTCAAACTTTGCTCCCCGGGCTCGGCATCCAGCGAGCCGATGTAAACGCCGCTATTTTCAGACTTCTGCGACAGGCGTAAATAAATGAAATGATGCCCATCGGGAAGGAAAGACGGAAAGCCGTGGAAGACCTCTTTGCGCGACACATCGATTGTGGTCATCGGGGTTGCGACCCCGCCGTTCTCAGAAACCCGCATCAGACCTTTGTAAGTCCCGAAGAGGATCACACCCTCGCGGTTCCAGGTTCCGCCGAGTACAGCCCCGCTGAAGGTGCACAACGTCTGGGCCGGCCCGCCGGAGACGTCAACCTTCTTGAACTCGCTGAGAACACCAGATGCGATATACCGGCTATCGGGACTCCAGAAAAAAGGAGTTATCCTAACCGATTCCGCGGCGGGCACTGTCCGTGCGTCCAGCGAAGCCAGTGAGCGTATCCACAACTCCCGACGGCCATCGGCGTCGGTTGCCTCGAAGGCCAACTGGCGGCCATCGGGTGAAAGCGCGAACGGGAGTTGTGGGGACGCCATCTTCGTTTCCGGCGCAGGAATGGTGAAGCGCATTAACTCAGCCGGAGCGGCTGGTCTTTCGCGGAGGTGAACGAAGGCTAGCAATGCTAAGGCGATCAACAGCAAGCCTGCAACACCCCATGGCATCGCGCGACGCCAGCGGGGCGCAGAAACTGCGGTTCGGGCTCCGCGTTCCGCGGCCAAGTCACCGCTCGCGTTTTCGAAGCGCAGCACCGCCAGCGTGTCGATCGCGGTTGGGGGTTGTCGCGACGGGGGCGCATCCGTCTTCGATGCCTGTGGACTCGTCGCGACACTCTCGACAGGGACGATGAAACGATAGCCACGACGGGGCAAAGTCTCTACGAAGCGGGGGTTGTCAGCATCATCGCCGAGGGCCTCGCGCACTTTGTTGATCGCCTTATTCAGGCCATGCTCGAAATCGACAAAGGTGTCGCCAGCCCAGAGCTTTTGCTGAAGCTCCTCTCGAGTGACGACTTGGCCCGGCCGTTCCAATAGCGTTGCCAGAACATTAAAGGGCTGTCCGTAGAGTTTGATCTTTACACCACCCTTGCGTAACTCGCCGGCGCGCAGGTCCACCTCGAAGATCCCGAAGCGCACACCTCCGGTACCCAAGGCATTGCCACTGGCAATCGGGGCGGGTTGGTCCATCAAAACGACCCAATCAGATGGCAGAGACTATACCACGCAGCGCAATGCGCTGAGGACATCTCAGTTCGAGCTATTTGCTTTCAAGTAGTTAGCTGAGGATGAAAGTTCCACACTCCCGGTAGGCGCCTTCCATTGCTTCCCTCCCTGCCTTGCGCGAGATTGCGCCACCGCCCGCGCCGTGTGCTGGACAAATCGGATCGGGGGAAAACTCTAAGAGGGAGATTTGCAATGAGATCAATTCGAAATTCGGTTTCGATGAAGCTGGCTTTGCTCGTTTTGTTCTCCGTTTGTCAGGCCAACGCTCAATTTACCGTGTTTGAGGGCAAGTTTACGTTGCAACAGGAAACGCGTTGGGGCCAAGCCGTGCTTCCGGCGGGCGACTATCTAGTTTCACTTCCCACCTCGGGAGGGGACATTGTGGCGACGGTTCGAGATGCCAGAAGCAAGAGGACAGTTGCGTGGGTGGCACTTCCTTCGAGGGGCGACATCAACGCGGGCAGCAGTGCTTTGCTCGTTGCGACCCGAGGGACGCAGCAAGTGATTTATTCGTTCAGGGTAGCTGAACTGGGCGTGGTCTTCGTCTCTGACCCCGCCCTCGCGCACGCAGAAAGAGTTGGTGAAGCGCACAAACCACAGTCCGTTCCGATAGTTGTGGCCAAAAAGTAGCGACAAGGTCTTCGATTTTTTTGAGCCGAATTGCAGCTGTTTCTCGCTGTGTTGAGTGGACGGCTGCGGACCTCGGTGGTTTAGAGGCGAGTGACCTGACCAAAAGTGCAGACTAAGAACCACTTGACCGATTCGAAAAAGGAGCGACAAAATGAAAAGCCGATTCAGAATCGCAGTTTTCTCGTTCTTGCTTGGCGCAGTTTGCTTGTATCCCAGCCAAGGGCTCTCGGCCCAGTCGGCCAAGGTCCCGGCGCCTCCAGCAGCCGTCAACAATCCGCCTGCATTCGCGGGTGCGAGCACCGGCTGCGGCTATTCCCCGACGGCCCCCTCGCCGATCTTTCCGCAACGGAGATCGGGTGAGGGCCAGGGCGCATCCAGGGAACCCTCGCTTGTGCTCATCTCCGCCCATGATGACCAAGATTCAGACAGAGACTCAAATCAGGCCGCAATCGTGGGCCTGTGGAAGTTCGCGTTCACGGCGACTACGCCCTTCAGCGGCCCCTTCGATGCAGGATACGTCCAGTGGCATAGCGATGGGACGGAGCTGATGAACTCGGGTCGTGCTCCGACTACTGGCAGTTTCTGCATGGGCGTGTGGAAACAGACCGGACGCTCCACGTACAAGCTCAATCATTTTGCTTTGTCCTGGGCGTTCGACGGCAGTACCCCCTCCACCGGGCCCGGTACGGGCGGTGCCGATTTTGTTGGGCCCACCAACATCCGCGAAGAGATAATCTTGGACAAATCTGGAAACAGCTACAAAGGAAACTTTATCCTAGTTCAATACGAGCCAGACGGAACTACGGTTGCGGCGACCATCACCGGAACGGTGACTGCCACGCGCATCACGGCTGATTAGCAGATCGCGGTCGACCAACCGCCGGATAGTATCTTCGAGATGTGCGCGGTCTCTGCTCTGCCCCCGGGTGGAGGCCGCGCCGAATCTCTGCCTAGTTCCCCTTTGTGTTAGAATCGCGGCCCGCATGGATCGAATAGGAGAATTTCTGGGCAAGGCGTTGCGCCGGATGGAGCGGCCCGAGGCGGCAATGGCCTGGCTTTCGAGCGCGTGGCCCACGATCGTTGGCAAAGCACTTGCGGAACATGCGCATCCGTTGCGGTGCCAGAGCGGCTGCCTGGAATTAGCCGCGGATGGAAAGCCCTGGCAGCACCAGCTTGAGAGCATGAAGCGCGAAATCTGCATCCGCGTTAACCAAGCCTGGGGCGGAAAGCTGGTCAGCGAGGTAAGATTCACCTCCGCTGGCGATTCCTCTGGCGTTCGGAATTCCCCATTGACGCCCGGCCCCTCGCGGGCTTCGCTAGAAAACGATAACGAGCACATCCCCTTCATCCGCAGGCGCCGCGCCTAACAGTCGCCGGCAAAAATTGCGTGATAATATTCTCGAACCTAATCGCCACGCCCGATCCGAGTCCGCCCAACGTTAGAGTTGACCGAGCATGCTCATAAAAATCGGACATGTGGAGGCGCTCTTCCGGTATCCCGTGAAGTCCATGCGCGGCGAACAGCTCGAGGCCGCCAGACTGGGCTGGCACGGCATCGATGGTGACAGGCGGCTGGCATTCCGGCGGATTGATAACCGCAGCGGTTTCCCATGGCTATCGGCAAGCAAGCTTCCGGACCTGCTTCTCTTTGCTCCGCTGCGCCATGAAGACGGCGCCCAGGAAGATCTTCCTACGCACATTCGCACTCCGGATGGCGAAAAGATGGCTGTCTTCGGTGAGGATTTGGCCACGGAGGTCGGACGTCGATATGGGAGTCGCGTACAGATGATGCAGTTGAAGCACGGCATCTTCGATGAAGCGACCGTCTCCGTGATCGCCTCCGATACGGTGTGCGAGATCGGACGAGTCGCAGGGCGGAGCCTGGACGTGCGGCGATTTCGCCCCAATGTTGTAGTTCGGTTGCTGCGATCTGTTCCTTTCCAGGAGGACGAGTGGCTGGGCGGTGTGCTCTCATTCGGCGAGAAGGAAGACTCCCCGGCCATCACCGTCACGCTGCACGACGTTCGCTGCTCGATGGTGAACCTTGATCCCGACTCAGCAGGTTCTGCGCCAGAAGTAATGAAAGCGGCCGTTCGTGCGAACAACAACATCGCGGGAATCTACGGCGCGGTCACTCGCATCGGCGGACTGGCGCTCGGACAGCCCATATTCCTCCGTTCGGCGACCAAGAAAATGGAACGGGCGTGATCGAAGGATGATCGAAAACAATGTCCCGGAACGTCGCCCAACCCGCCGTTGAATCGGTATGTCGCTACCAGAAGTTGCCCGCGAAAAAAAGTCCACAGGCGCACCGCTTGCATTGCTGTGTGTTTCCTCTAAGATAATTTCCATGGTTTACGATTGTATCTCTGGAGAAGCTGGCAGCGGTCGGCCGCGCCGCGTAGCCTGAAATTGACGCCCGGGAGCGGAAGGACCGTCAGGATCATGCGAGCAATTCTAATCGACACACGATGCCGAGTAGAAAGTGACGTAACACCATGAAAACAAAGGATCGGCGTCGCGTCTACCCGTCACAGAATCGGGGAGGCTGCTTCTTCGAACGCACGGCGCCGAAAGATCAAAACCATGAAAATTAGCCGCGAAGAAGTGCTGAGAATTGCCGAGCTGGCCCATCTCGGACTGTCTCCCGAGGAAGTTGACACCTATCGTGGCCAGCTCGACGGAATCTTGAGCTACATCGACAAACTCAAGGAAATCGACATCAGCAATGTCGAGCCGATGGCCCAAGTGCTGCACCCCAGTGCGGGTAGTGATGCCAAAGACGATCACCCCGATCTGCGTGACGACACGCCGCGGCCGTGCGATATAGCCGACGCCGTGCTGGCCGCCGCGCCAGATGCCGAGAAGCCGTTCTTCCGTGTGCCCAAGGTGATCACGCGATGAGCGCTGCCACCCCTTGGACCATAGCGAGTGTTCGCGCGGCACTGCTCGCAAAAAAGACCTCGGCGCGCGAGCTTGCCGCCGAGTTTTACGGGCGCATCGAACGCAATCCCAAACTGAACGCTTATCTGACGCTTTCGCCCGAGCGAGCCTACGCTCAGGCCGACCGCATCGATGCATCGGTGGCACGAGGCGAGCATCTCCCGCCGCTCGCCGGCGTGCCGATGGCAATCAAAGACGTAATCAGCACGCGCGGGGTTCGCACCACCTGCGCCTCGAAAATATTGGAAAACTACGTTCCTGCGTACGATGCCACGGCCGTCGAGCGCCTGGAGCAGGCGGGAGCTGTCCTGCTGGGAAAAACAAATTGCGATGAATTTGCCATGGGCGGTTCCAATGAGAATTCAGCCTACGGCCCGGTGCACAATCCAGTCGCGCTCGATCGTGTCCCCGGCGGATCAAGCGGCGGATCGGCCGCGGCGGTCGCGGCCGGGCTTGCGGTAGCGGCGCTGGGCACCGACACCGGAGGGTCCATCAGGCAGCCCTGTTCATTCTGCGGAATTCCGGGGCTGATGCCAACTTATGGCCGGGTATCCCGATACGGACTGGTGGCCTTCGCGTCGTCGCTCGATAAAATCGGGCCGCTCGCCGGAAACGTTGCCGATGCGGCGACGGTAATGTCAGTGATAGCGGGCCACGACGAAAATGACTCCACCTCTGCGGTCGTTGATGTTCCAGACTACTCAAACGAGACGCAGAGACCCATTCAGGGCCTGCGAATCGGCGTTCCGGAGGACTATTTCGCCGAGGGTATCGATCCAGAGGTGAAAGAGAAGGTCCAATCAGGCATCGCGCTGCTGGAGCGCCTGGGCTGCAAACGAATTCCACTGCATATGCCGCATACCGACTTCGCAACCGCTGTGTACTATGTGCTGGCAACCGCGGAGGCAAGTTCGAATCTAGCCCGATACGATGGCGTCCGCTACGGCTTGCGCGTACCGGGAGCGACGCTGACTGAGATGTATCGCAATACCCGGGAGGGAGGCTTCGGAGCGGAAGTGAAGCGCAGGATTATGCTCGGAACATACGTGCTTTCGTCCGGCTACTACGATGCATATTATTTGCGAGCGCAGAGCGTGCGAACTTTGATCACGCAAGATTTTGCGGATGCTTTCAAAAAGGCCGATGTGATCGCAACGCCGACCGCCCCGACCGCGGCCTTCCGGCTGGGTGAAAAAATGGCCGACCCGCTGCAGATGTATCTCGCTGATATATATACAGTTACAGGGTCTCTGGCGGGTGTCCCAGGAATCTCGGTTCCCTGCGGCAAGAACGAGCTTGGCTTACCAATCGGCATGCAAATCTTCGGACCGCACTTCGCCGAAGGTCGGGTTTTGCAAGTCGCGCGGACCTTCGAGCAGGCCGGCGGCTTCCGATTGTAAAGTCGCCGCAGCTGCGCTGCTGGATTTCATTTACTAAAAATTTGTAACAAAATCCCGCGTCGTGAATTTTCTTTCCGTTTTTGAGCACGGCGAAGTCCGATTTTTTCGCCGATCGCTGCCCTTCTATTTTCGTTAAACCGCGGAAGATAAAAGGGTTCTGTGTAGCCTTGAAATTGAAAGTCCCATGCGGTTGGTACGGAACGGCTATTGCAGGCGAAATTGCCGGCAGTTAGGCTGTTCTCAGCATCCAAGAAAATTGCGAGGTGGCACGATGGTCCGAATCAAGTCGAGCCAGAAGATTTTTACCGAAGACGAAGTCGCCAATCTGACAGGCATCTGCGTCGAGCACCTTCGGGGCTTGGCTCGCAACAAGCATCTTGGAACCCTCGCAAACGCCGCTGGAGCCGCTGGCACCCAGGCCGGACGGTGGCTCTTCACCAACTCGGAATTGATGATCGTGACGGTCCTTCAACCTCGCTGCCAGCACTAGCCGGGGTCTTGCGATTTTTTCCCTAAAATCTTGAAGGAATTTGGGGGCCAGAAGGTGGGTGAAAGCTGGCCCCCATTGGGCAGGCATCATCGAGACCCGGACTCTCGGCTGTTACTTCCTGGCCACGATTATCGGGACCGCCTGGGATTGGCGTGCCTCTTCGACTTCGCGACGGTTCGCGAGTGCGGGGTCATAGATGAAGGTCTGACCCAATTCCGCAAGGCGGAACGAATGAACAACCTGCTGCGATCCTCGAACGGCCACGAGCAGGGCGCTTTCACCACCCGTGCTGTCCTGCGCATTGTTGGTCGGCTCGTACGCCACCGCGTGACGGGTCTTGGCGTCGCGGACGACCAGCATGTTGGAAATGTGGTTGTCAAATGTGAGTATGTAGTCGCCAGCCGGGAGTACTGCTTGGCCCCAGCGGGTTTCGTGTTGCAGGGTGAATTTACCCTTGAACGGCGATTGGGCGTTGGCGCTGCCGGCAAACAAGATAGTGGCCAACAGGGCGGCCGCGAACAGTGTTAACCTGGTTGCATTTCGCGTGATATTCAGTTTCATGGTCGTATTCCTCCTTTTAGTTGGCCGCTGCGTCTCAACCTCTTGATTGGGTCCGCATCGTGCCTTCACCTCATATAGCGAGAAGCGCGGGCAAACTGGCTCACTCGAATCAAAGATTTTTAGGGGGGCGGGGCGTGCCACACGCCAAAGCCACCTCGCTTCCATTGGCCGATGAAATTGACTTTGTCTCTCCGGGGCGCTACCTTCTCGATTAACGTAATTCGTACTCGACTGGAGAGGAAACGTGTGCGCGGATTCGTCCACGCGGATCAATAGGCTGCTCGCCGATTGGGGCCACGGGAATGAGGAAGCACGGGAAGCGTTGATTCCCGTGGTTTACGACGAACTGCGCCGCGTGGCACGCCGGCATCTGTGGCGCGAGCGTCCCGACCACACCCTGCAGAGCGCCGCCTTGGTCAACGAGGCGTATCTGCGCCTCGTCCGCAAGGAAGCACCCCAGTGGCAAAACCGAGCCCACTTTTTCGGAGTGGCTGCGCAGATGATGCGGCACATCCTGGTCGACCACGCCCGCAACCGGCTCGCTGCGAAGCGCGGCGCCGGAGCGCCACGCCTCAGCCTCGATCCGGAGTTGGCCCCAGCGCAGAAACGAGAAATCGATCTGGTGGCGCTCGATGACGCGCTCGGTAAACTCGCCGCTCTCGATCCGCAGCAAGGCCGGCTGATCGAGCTGAGATTCTTTGGAGGGCTTTCCATCGAGGAGACTGCTGTTGTCTTGGGCGTTTCGCCCGCCACCGTCAAGCGAGAATGGGCGACGGCGCGGGCGTGGCTTCGGCGCGAAATGAAGAAGGACGCAGCGACGTGACGCCGGAACGCTGGCAAGAAGTGAAAAAAGTGCTCGCTGGAGCGCTGGAGCGGACGCCCGAGGAGAGAGGCGCTTACCTTGACGAAGCCTGCGCCGAACCCTCCCTCCGCCGGGAAGTGGAATCCTTCATCGCCAGTCACGAGCATGGCAACGGAAGCTTCCTCGAACAGCCGGCAGCGCAAATCAAAGAGCTGGCGATGGGTTCCCGCCTTGGGCCGTATGAAATTCTCGCGCGCATCGGCGCGGGCGGCATGGGCGTCGTCTACAAAGCCCGCGATACGAGACTCGGCCGCGTGGTCGCGCTCAAGCTTCTTCTTGACGGGGCGCTTGCCGATCAGACGGCTCGCGCCCGCTTCTTACGCGAGGCGCAAAACGCCTCGTCCCTTAACCACCCAAATATCGCAACGATCTACGAAGTCGGCCAGGATGCAGGCGAGATTTACATCGCCCAGGAGTTCGTCGATGGCCGCCCACTGAGCGAGGTCATCCAACACGATGGCCTCGCGCTCGAGACGGCCCTTCGCCACGGACTCGAGATCTCCGCGGCTTTGGCCCACGCGCACGAACATGGAATCGTGCACCGCGATTTGAAGCCTGCCAATGTCGTGATCACATCGGGCGGTCAGGTGAAAGTACTCGATTTCGGTCTCGCGAAACGACTATCCGCCATGGAAATCAGCGAAGCTACGCTCTCCCTGAAGTCGCTGACTGAGCCGGGCACAATCATGGGCACGCTGCGATACATGGCGCCGGAAACCCTGCGCGGCGAAACTGCCGACGCACGCACCGACATTTGGGCGCTCGGTGTGGTGCTCACAGAAATGTTGACGGGCGCTCCGCCATTTTGTGGCCGGACGTCTTACGAGCTCAGTTCCGCGATTCTTCGCGAAACGCCGGCTCCGCTGCCATCGCGGGTGCCTTCGAGCTTGCAATCCGTCCGGCAACGCTGCCTTGCGAAGGAGCGGGAACAGCGCTATCAGCGAGCCTCCGAGGTGCGGGCCGCCCTCGAAGCAATTAGTTCCCACAGCGTGGAATTAGGAACTCCCCCCAAACCGCGTAATGCGCGGCGGCGGATGGTAATTGGCTGGGGCGTGCTGCTGATTCTGTTGCTGGGGCTCGGCGCCTTCGAATGGTTTCACCTAGAAAAATCGCGTCCGGCTCCTGCGTCGCAAGAAAGCTGGGTCCAGATCACCGATTTCGCCGATTCCGCGGTTTCGCCGGCGCTTTCACCCGACGGACGCATCCTCACTTTCATCCGCGGCGAAGACACTTTCGTGGGCGCGGGACAAATCTACGCAAAGCTTCTTCCGGACGGCGAGCCCGTGCAGCTCACTCACGACTCATTCACGAAGATGAGCCCGCAGTTTTCGCCTGACGGTTCGAGGATCGCTTATATGGCTGGTGGATGGAATACGTGGATCGTCCCGGTATTGGGCGGTGAGCCTCACCTGATGCTTCCGAACGCCGAGGGCCTCACATGGATCGATCCCGGTCATTTGCTATTTTCCGAAGTAAAGACAGGTATTCACATGGCTGTCGTCACCGCCACGGACACGCGTGACCAGAGCCGTGATGTCTATGTGCCGCCGCGCGAACGTGGCATGGCGCACCGCTCCGCCCTTTCTCCCGACCACAAGTGGGTGCTAGTGGCGGGGATGGACAACGGCGGCTGGGTGCCTTGCCGTCTGGTACCTTTCGACGGCAGCTCCACCGGCAGTCCCGTCGGCCCGCAGGGAGCGGGGTGCACTTATGTAGCGTGGTCTCCGGATCAAAAGTGGATGTACCTCAGCTCCGACAAGGGCGGCCGCTTTCATATCTGGCGGCAGCGCTTCCCGGATAGCGAGCTGCAGCAAGTGACCTCCGGTCCGACGGAGGAAGAGGGCATGGCCATTGCCCCGGATGGCACTTCCTTCATCACTTCGGTCGGCTTGAGGGAAAGCACCATTTGGGTGCGCGATCGTAAGGGCGAGCGGCAAGTTTCTTCCGAGGGCTATGCCGAAATCCCGCAGTTCTCCCCTGACGGCAAGAAACTCTACTACCTTGTTCGACGCCACGGTGTCTCCGGAGAGTTTGTCAGTGGCGAACTTTGGGTCGCTAATCTCGAGACCGGCCGCGTCGAGCGGCTGTTGCCCGACACCTTACTAGGGGGATACGAAATTTCTCCGGATGGGGAGCAAATCGTTTTTTCCGCGAAGGACGAGGAGAATCACTCGCACCTGTGGCTCGCTTCACTGGACCTCCGTTTTCCTCCGCGGCAGTTCTCGTCGTCGGTTAACGAAGACCAGCCTCGTTGGGACCGGGCGGGTCACATTTACTTTCGCGCCGCCGAGGGCAAATCGAATTTCTTATATCGGATGAAATCCGACGGCAGCGAACGCTCGAAAATTCTCGCCAACCCGATCCTTGAGTTCCATGCCATCTCCCCCGACGGACACTGGGCAACGGTCCTCGGCCAGACCTCAGCACACGACCCGGAGGCGCGATTGTTGGCGAGTCCGCTCGACGGCGGGTCTCCTGTGAGGGTCTGTGCCGAATACTGCGTGTCGCGTTGGACCGCGGATGGCAAGACCTACATGGTTATCATGGACACGATGGAAGGAACAAAAACCCTGGTTGCGCCTGTCTCTCAGGCGACAGGTCTGCCGACTTTGCCGCCCGCGGGCCTTGCGACCATCGCGGACATGGAAAGCGTGAAGGGGGCGAAAATCATGGACGGTCCCGTCATCTTGGGACTCACACCTGGCCTGTCGGCCACGGTGCGCCAAGATGTGCACCGCAACCTTTACCGGGTGCCACTGCAGTGAAGCGCACCCTGAAGCGCGGCGCAGCAGAACTCGGCCGGCCGGATACTGAAAAAGCAGACGCGGGCGCCAAGTGAGTTCGATGAGACAGGAACGCTGGCAAGAAGTGAAGGCGATACTCGCCAGTGCGCTTGAACGAGCGCCCGAGGAGAGGCGCGCTTATCTCGACGAGGCTTGCACCGAACCTGCGCTGCGCCGCGAAGTGCAATCGCTGATTGACGCTCACGAACGGTCGGAGACCACCTTCATGGGGCAGCCGTTGGTGGGAGCCAGCGAGACGTTGAAGAGCGGGACCAAGCTAGGACCGTACGAAATCCTCGCCGCGATTGGCGCGGGTGGCATGGGCGTGGTATATCGCGCCCGCGACGGGCGGCTGGAACGCGACGTAGCAATAAAGATTCTTCCCTTGGGCCTGCTCACTGACGGAGCCGCTCGGAGACGGTTCCGCAAAGAGGCGCTGGCTCTGGCAAGACTCAATCATCCCAACATCGCCACGGTCCACGACGTGGGAGAACAGGGGGGCACCGACTATCTAGTGATGGAATGTGTCGCCGGGCAGACCCTCGCTGAAGAAGCGAAGTCAGGTGCGGTTCCCGAGAAAGACGCCGTCGCCCTGGGCGTGCAAATCGCCGCGGCTCTGGAAGAGGCGCATGATCACGGCATCGTGCACCGGGACCTGAAGCCGGCGAACATCATGGTTACACCCAAGAGACAGGCTAAGGTACTCGACTTCGGGCTGGCCAGGATCCTGCGGACAGTGGGGGATTTCTCTGCGACAGAGAGCCTCACTCAAAACCAGAACATCGCCGGCACGCTAGCCTACATGGCGCCCGAGCAGTTGCGAGGCGAGCCAGCCGATGCGCGCACGGACATACATGCGGTCGGCGCGGTGTTATTCGAGATAGTGACGGGCAAGCGCCCATACTACGAGGATTCGCTTCCTCAATTGACCGACGCGATTCTTCATCAACAGCCGGTGGCGCCGCGGGCGCTGAACGCGCGGGTGTCACCGGAGATGGAGCGAATCCTCCTGAAGTGCCTGGAGAAAGAACCGGAGAACCGCTACCAGTCTGCGAAGGAATTGGGTGTGGACCTGCGAAGGTTGGGCGCTCCATCGACGGCGACGGTGTCGGCGGCCGTTCGCCCGGCCACACGTCGTGTGGGTCTGCCCGTTGCAAGTACGCTGCTAGTTGTGGCGGTCGGGCTGGCGTTAGGCAGCTGGTTGGTTTTCACGCGGAAGGCGCACGCGCTGACGGACAAAGACACCATCGTCATCGCCGACTTCACGAACACGACGGGCGATCCTGTTTTCGACGGTGCATTGCGCCAGGGTCTCTCTGTCCAGCTCGAGCAGACGCCGTTTCTCAAGGTTGACGCGGGCGACGAAGTCGCCCAGACGTTGAAGATGATGGAGCGGCCGCTCGATGCGCGGTTGACACCAGAGCTGGCTCGCGAGGTTTGCCAGCGCATGAACTCGACCGTAGAAATTGACGGGTCCATTGCGTCTCTCGGCAATCAGTACATCCTCGGTCTCAATGCACTCAATTGCAAGACAGGCGAAACACTGGCGCAGGAGCAGGTGACCGCCGACGGAAAAGAAAAAGTACTTCCGGCACTGAGCAATATAGCCTCGAAGCTGCGTTCCAAGCTCGGTGAGTCGCAGACATCGCTCAGAACCTATGACGTGCCGCTTAGCGAGGCCACGACTCCCTCGCTCGAAGCGTTGCAAGCTTACAACCAAGGGGACCAAGCCGTCTGGGCGGGCAATTGGGAGTCCGCCATCTCTTCGCTGGAGCGCGCCACAGAGATCGATTCCAATTTCGCCACGGCCTACGCCCTGCTGGGGACGCTGCAGGCGCAATTCGGCGATTCGGAACTCGCGGATAAAAATGTCACTCGGGCGTACGAGCTGCGCGACCGAACGAATGCCTACGAGAAACTGGCCATTCCAGCGACCTATTATCTGCAGGACATTCGAGACTACGACAAGACAGTGAGTTTTTACGACCAATGGGCCAAGATATTCCCGCGAGACGATAGGGCCTGGATCGGACTCAGCTTCGCTTACAACTTTGCTGGTCAGTACGATCAGGCACTTTCCGCGATATCGGAGGTACACCTTTTCCATCCGTCCTCCATTACGTATGGGGCGATTGCCTATGATGACGTTGCTCTAAACCGCTTTGACGAAGCCCGAGCCACAATTGCAAAAGCACGCGAGCTGCATATCGAACCGTTCTTGTCGGCCACGATTCTCTACCAGATCGCTTTTGTGACTGGCGATCAGGCGGCGATGAACGAACAGGAAGCGCGTCCGTGGACGGATGTTACGCCGGGCACTCGAGAGGACGCCCAAGGCGGGACAGCGGCCTTTGCCGGGCATCTTTCAGCGGCCCGCGACTGGACTCGCCGTGCCATCGCCGTGGCCAGAGAGGCGAAGCTAAAGGATGCTGCCGCCGGTTACCATTCAGAGTCTGCGGTTCGCGAGGCCCTTTTCGGAAATTTCGCCCAGGCCCGCACCGAGGCCCGCGAGAGCGTGGGCCCTTCATTTGACAGAGACGTTCGAGGGGTCGCCGCTGTCGCTCTGGCCCTCGCAGGCAACGAAGAAGCCCAGCGGGTTGCCGATGATTTGAATCGACGATTCCCGGACGCTTCTTACCAGAGGTATATATGCATTCCGGCGACTCGTGCGGCCCTCGCGCTTCGCCGCGGAGACTCTCAAAAAGCGATAGAGAGCCTTGAGATTCCAACTTCGTACGAACTCGCCCTACCCAACTGGATCGGTCCGATGCTGCCAGTCTATTTGCGTGGACAAGGCTACGTTGCCGCAAATAAGGGCGCGCAGGCCGCGGCTGAATTTCAAGAAATTCTCGATCATCCTGGCATCGTCGGCAACGAGCCTATCGGCGCGCTCGCGCATCTGGGCCTCGGCCGAGCGTACGCTTTGCAGGGCGATACGGCGAAAGCGAAGGCTGCCTATCAGGATTTCCTCGCGCTATGGAAAGATGCTGATCCCGAAATTCCCATACTGAAGCAAGCCCAGGCCGAGTATGCGAAGTTGAGATAACGACCGGAATTGCCGGGACGAGAGCAGCTAGCAGTCCCGGGCGTGGTTGCGCCGCGAAATGAAGAATGACGGGGGAGAGTGACGCAGGAACGTTGGCAAGAAGTGAAGGCCATACTCGCCGGCGCCCTCGCACGAGAGCCGGAGGAGCGCCACGTTTATCTCGACCGCGCTTGCACCGAACCCGCTCTGCGTCGCGAAGTCGAATCGCTCATCCTTGCACACGAACAGGCGGGAACCACTTTCTTGGCCCAGCCAGCAGCTCCTCCAAGAGATCTCGCGATTGGATCTCGACTCGGACCCTACGAAATCCTCGCGCGCATCGGCGCGGGCGGCATGGGAGTGGTCTATCGTGCGCGCGATACCCGCCTTAAGCGCACCGTCGCCATAAAGATTCTTCAGCCGGAGTTCTTCGTCGACCCGAAACGCCGGGAACGGCTTGCCGCCGAGGCGCGCACCGTCTCCTCGCTGTCTCATCCGAATATTTGCGTCCTCTACGATATCGGCCAGCAAGATGGCACGGACTACCTGGTAATGGAGTATCTCGAGGGCGAAACACTCGCCGATCGGATCTCGCGTGGGCCCTTGAGCACAGCGGAATTGCTAGCCGTGGCCGCGGAGGTTGCGGACGCGCTCGCTAAAGCACACGAGCAGGGAATCCTCCACCGCGATTTGAAGCCGAGCAACATCATGCTGACGAAGACGGGTGCGAAACTCCTCGATTTTGGCTTGGCGAAGTTGGAGGCAAATGCTCCCGCGCGAAGCGTCTCCTCTGCGGACACGATAAGCGCTCTTAATCTCACTGTCCCCCAGGAATCCTTGACGGCCGCCGGCACGCTCCTCGGCACCACCTATTACATGTCACCGGAGGTGTTGGAAGGAAACAAGGCCGACGTTCGCAGCGACATCTTCGCCTTTGGCGCGGTGCTCTACGAAATGGCGACAGGTAAGCGGGCGTTCGAGGGAAAGGCTCCGGCCACCGTCATCGCAGCGATCCTGGAGCGCGATCCGCCAGCTGTGGCAACCGTGCGGCCGGAGTCGCCCCCAGCACTCGATCAGTTGATCCGATCGTGTCTCGCCAAAGACCCGCAACAGCGCTGGCAATCGATGCACGACTTAAAAATCGAGCTCGGCTGGCAGGCCGGCGAATCCAGGAAGACCGCGGAAGCAAGCTCCGGCATCTCGAAGGCACGCGTGCGCGAGAAACTTGCTTGGGGCGCCGCGCTGGCGCTGCTTGCCGTCGCATTGTTCCTGGGCATCGCTCGTTCTCGCAATGGCGCGACGCCACCTCCACTGGTTCGCTCGTCGATTCTGCCGCCGCCCGGTTGGTCCTTCATGTCATTCGATTTTGCTCTATCGCCGGACGGCGCGCGCCTGGCCTTTGTTGCACTTGATAAAGAGGGCAAGAATGCGCTTTGGGTAAGAGGGCTCTCCGCATCTGCCGCGCAGCAGATCAGCGGAACCGAAGGGGCGATGTTTCCTTTCTGGTCTCCGGACAGCAAGCGCATCGGATTCTTCGCGGACGGGAAGTTGAAGATCGTCGGTATCGGAGGCGAAGCAGTTCAGATTCTGTGCGAGGCTCAGGCTGGCCGCGGCGGCACCTGGAGCCGCGACGGCACGATCGTCTTCGCCCCTTTTATCGCCGGCCCGCTGTACCGGATTTCGGACAGCGGCGGCGCCGAGTCCTCCGTAACTCGCATGCCTCGCGAAGGCGGCGGCCAAGCCCACCGTTGGCCCTACTTTCTGCCGGACGGGGACCACTTCCTCTACTTTGTCGACTGGAGCACGCCCAAGGATCCAGAAACCAACGGGATCTATGCAGGCTCGCTCCACTCGGGAACTCCCAAGCTCGTCTCCTCGGAAATCACCGGGAACGTCATTTTCAGTTCGGGGCATCTGCTTTATGTCCGTGACGGAACGCTGATGGCCCAGCCCTTTGACACTGGCAGGCTTGCGATGACCGGTCCACCCGTTGCAATGGCGACGCATGAAGTGATGAGCGAGCAGGGTTTCTCGGAGGCTGGGTTCACTGCATCTTCTACGGGCGTGATCATCTTTCAATCCCGCAGCGACGTTCCCACGAGACTGGTCTGGTTCGACGCCGCCGGCAAAGAGCTCGGGCAAGTGCCGGGCGTGGGTTTATCGTTCCCGAAGTACTCTTCCGATGGCCGCCTGATTGCGCTGGTTGCGGGTGACACCGACAGCAACAAGATGTACGTCGACGTCTACGATCCACAACGCGGGGTTACCACTCGTCTCACATCTGGCGGTGCTGAAACCGCGCCTGTCTGGTCCCGTGACGGCAAGACGATCAGCTATAGCGGCTTCTCGGGTGCAGTCTCCACGATATACCAAATTTCAGCGGACGGATCCGGCTCACCGCGAGTTCTTCGCCAGGGGAACAACCTGAGTCCCGAGAGTTGGTCACCTGACGGTCACTTCGTGTACATGGACTTTGCGAAGGGCGTTCCTCACCTGATGATTTACTCGGCTGCGGATCGTCAAGTTCGGGAGTTTGCCGTTGGCGGCGAGGCGGATTTTTCTCCAGATGGGAAGTGGATCGCTTACATCGGTCCGGGAACGGTTGCCTTCCGAGATGTTTTTATTCAACCTTTCCCCGGTCCCGGGCCGCGTATACAGGTCTCCGTTGCGGGCGGCGCGCAACCGATATGGAACCGCGACGGCCGGGAAGTGTTCTACATGGCGCCGGATAGCCGCATGATGGCAGCTAGCTTTGATCCTCAAAAGGAGGCAGTCGGTGCGCCGCGCGTGCTTTTCCAAACGCGCATCGTGTCCCCCTCCTTCGTGGACCACCAGTTCGATGTCGCGCCCGACGGCCGCTTCCTTATCAACTCGCTGGCTTCCGGCAACTCCTCACCTCTTACATTGATCAGCAGCTGGGACGCTTCGCTGAGGAAATAACTGAGTGACACAAGAACGCTGGCAAGAAGTGAAGGCCATACTCGCCGCGGCGCTAGAACGAGCGCCCGAGGAACGGCGCGTTTATCTCGACCAGGCTTGCACTGAACCCGCGATGCGCCGCGAAGTGCAATCGCTGATTGAGGCCCATGAACAGGCGGAGACGACGTTTATGGGGCAGCCCTTCGTGGGAACCACCGAAACGTTGAAGAGCGGGACCAAGCTAGGACCGTACGAAATTCTCGCATGCATCGGCGCGGGGGGAATGGGAGTCGTTTATCGCGCCCGCGACGAACGGCTCGAACGCGATGTGGCAATCAAGGTCCTCTCGATGGGATTGCTGGCGGACCAGACTGCTCGAAAACACTTCCGCAGAGAGGCGCTGGCTCTGGCGAAGCTCAATCACCCCAACATTGCCACAGTGCACGACGTGGGAGAACACGAAGGCACGGATTATCTGGTGATGGAGTGCGTTCCCGGCCTCTCGCTCGCCGAAAAGCTGAAATCCGGCACGCTGAGCGAGAAGGAAATTTCTTCGCTGGGCGCGCAAATCGCGGCGGCTCTGGAAGAGGCACACGAGCAAGGCATCATTCATCGCGACCTGAAGCCTGCCAACGTCATGGTCACTCCCAAGGGGCAGGCCAAGGTGCTCGACTTCGGCCTTGCAAAGCTCCTTCTGCCCTTCTCCGATGTCGCAACGACGCAAAGCTTCGCAGAATCAAAGGCCCTCGTAGGCACGTTGCCCTACATGGCTCCCGAGCAACTCCAAGGTGAGCCAGTCGATGCGCGAACCGATATTCACGCGCTCGGTCTCGTGCTGTATGAAATGGCCTCTGGCCGCCGGTTGTTTCAGCAGGATTCGATTCCGCAGTTGACGGATGCGATCCTTCATCAACCGCCGGTAACCCCGCGCGCGTTCAACGCGCGCATCTCTCGGGAACTCGAGCGAATTATTTTGAAGTGCCTCGAAAAAGAACCGGAGAACCGCTACCAATCAGCAAAAGAACTCGGCGTCGACCTTCGCCGCCTCGGTGTTCCGGCTACGAGCACAGGTGCCGTCGCGACGGAGCGCGTCCGAAGGCAATCGCACCATATCCGCTGGAAAGTTCTCGCGGGCGCCGCCGTCTTAATTGCGGCAGCCGGCGCGAGCGCGTACGTTTATTTTCATCGCGTGCCGAAGCTGACGGAAAAGGACTCGATCATCATCGCCGACTTCGCGAATTCGACGGGCGATGCCATCTTCGATGGAACTTTGCGCCGGGGTCTTTCCGTGCAGCTCGAACAAACGCCGTTCCTGAGCCTCGTCTCTGGCGACCGTATCACTCAAGCCTTGCGAATGATGGAGAAGCCACCGGATACGCGGCTGACGACAGATGTCGCTCGGGAAATCTGCCAGCGCGTGAATGCTTCCGCGCTCGTTCAAGGCTCGATCGCAATGCTAGGGAACCAGTATGTTCTGGGACTGGATGCCTTGAACTGCCGGACCGGCGAAATGCTGGCGCAGGAACAGGTCACGGCAGATGGCAAAGAAAAAGTCCTTCCGGCACTGGGCCGGGCGGCCTCGCAACTTCGGGCGAGGCTAGGCGAATCAGCCGCTTCGCTCCAGACGTACGATACGCCATTCGATCAGGCCGTTACGACGTCGTCACTCGAGGCTTTGCAGGCCTACACACGCGGTACCGACGCGGTTTTCAAAGGGGACTACACGTCGGGAATTTCCTTCTTGCAACGCGCCGTGAGTCTCGATCCGAATTTTGCTACCGCATACTCGGTCCTGGGCGAGGTCTACCAACTCACAGGAGAGAGTGTCCTGGGCCCAGAAACACTGACCAAGGCATATAGCCTGCGGAACCGAGTCAGCGAACGTGAACAGTTCGTGATCGCCTCGAATTACACCCAATCGGTAATGGGGGATTATGACAAGGCGATTCGAATCGCAGACCAATGGGTCAAGGTCTTTCCACGCGACGCTCCCGGCTATATCGCCCTCTATGCCGCTTCCTATTTCGCTGGCCAACTTGATCAGACGCTGGCGGCGGCCCAGGAAGCCCTTCGTCTCGATCCTACGCCATTTGCCTATTACCAAGTGCCCCGTACATACATAATGCTAGGGCGCCTGGATGAGGCACGCGTCACGATCCTGCAGGCCGAAGCGAACCATGTCAATTCTGCGATGTTCAGCGATCTATCTTATTTCATCGCCTTTCTACAGAATGACACTGCGGCCATGGACCGTCTAGTGGCTAGCACGTGGGTAGCTGCTTCGCCAGTAGAGGCCAGTTCGGTTCAGGCCGGTACCGCCGCCTATCACGGCCAACTGAATCGCAGCCGGGAATTCAATGCGCGCGCAATCGCCTCGGCAGGGCGGCAAGGAGGCGCGATTTACAAAATATCCGGTGCTATGACTGACGCTCTGCTCGGCGATTTTTCGGAAGCCAAGAAAGCTCTGAACGATGTGAACACATCTTCGGTTGACGGAAGCCTCGAAGGCACGATGGCCATAACCCTGGCGCTCAGCGGAGATATCACGCAGGCAAGAAAACTGGCTGATGATCTGAACAAACGATATTCGGACGTGACTTATGTCCGCCTCGGCGCCTTGCCCACAATTCAGGCCGTTTTGGCGCTCCACCAAGACAAACCTGATGACGCGATCGAGGCGTTGCGTGGCATTTCGTCACGTGAATTAATTCCCGCGGGAGTTACGCCCGAGTTTCTGCCTTTCATGGTTCCCGTCTACATTCGGGGCCAAGCGTACCTCGCGGCGCACCAGGGGTCGGATGCAGTTGCTCAGTTTCAAATGATTCTTGACCATCCTGGCTTCGTCCTAAATTCAATCACCGCTGCGCTTGCGCATCTCGGCCTGGGCCGCGCCTACGTGCTCACAGGCGATACGGCAAAAGCGAAGACTGCCTATCAGGATTTCCTCGCACTCTGGAAAGACGCCGACCCGGACATCCCTGTCCTCAAACAAGCTAAAGCCGAATACGCCAAGTTGGAAGACTCGAGCCCGAGTGACGTTTCGAAAGACGCGCGAAAATGACTCCCGAACAGTGCAGTACGTGAAAGGGATTCTCGCCTCCGCGCTCGAGCGCCAAGCCTATCTCGATCGCGCCTGCGCCGATTTCGACCTCCGGCGCGAACTCGAGGCACTCGCACGAAACGCGATAGTTGACAGGCGACAGCCGCGGGGGACATCTCCCACCCCGGGGTCGGGTGTCTGTCTGCTCGGTGGCGGGAATTGGGTCTACAATCGTATCGAGGAGTAGGCTCATGGCTGCTGGATCGTCTCGCTGGTTGTTACATCTATCCAGCTGCGCTCTTCTCGCCACAATAACGGCCGCGGTTCCCCTCCTCAACGCACAGGATTCCGGGAATTCCAGCCAACAATCTACTGCTCGCAGCTCGGCCCCAACCCCGAAAGCACCCACAACTCCGAGGGGCCAGAAGCTCATGCTGAAAGATGGCAGCTTTCAGCTAGTTCGCGAATATGCGGTGGAAGGCGACCGGGTGCGCTATTACAGCCTCGACCGCTCGCAGTGGGAAGAAATCCCCGCGGACCTGGTGGATTGGGACGCCACGGGAAAAGCCGCGACGCAAGAGCAGCAGCGGGATGCGGCGATCGTTGCGAAAGTGCACAATCAGGAGGCGGGGCGGCTTGCGGAACCTCTTGATATCGACGCGAGCCTGGAGGTGGCTCCCAAAATTTTTCTTCCTCCCGGGGTTGGGCTTTTCGCCTTTGACGGGAAGGCCGTTCTTTCAGTTCCTCAAGCCGAAACGACGTCGAAACTATCCAAGGGACATTTCGTTGAACAAGTGATGGTGCCGGTGCCCGTAATCCCTACCAGGCATAACGTGTCGATCCACGGAATGCACGCAAAACTTCGCCTTCGAACTGATCAGCCGGAGTTTTATATGCGCACGGCGGACGCACGAACGCCCGAAATGCAGTTGATCCGAGCAAAGGCGCACGGCGAAAACCGGCAGATCGAAAAAGTGGATGAGCTTTTCGGAGAGCAACGGTCGGCGGGAGATACGATTTCGATGCAGCGCTGGGAGATTGCGCGTGGGGTTTATCGCTTCACGCTCAGCAAACCGCTTGCCCCAGGCGAATACGCACTGGCGGAAATGGTCGGCGACGAAGGAACGAGCCTTTACGTTTGGGATTTCGGTGTGGACCTGAGCACGCGGCCAGGAGCGAACCGCACCGCCAAGTAGGAGACTTCGTTAACCCGAAGAACGCGCCTCTTCCTGCAAAAATTCCACAAGGAGGGCTGCCAGCACGGCGACGGAGAACGGCTTCTGCAGGATGCGGGCTCCTTTTTCGCGATATTTGCGTACGAGGGCGGGATCGACGAGATCTCCCGTCATGAAGACGAACCGCGGGCGAGGCCCGTTCTCTTTCGCGAGCAACTTCTCGAAAAGAGCTTCGCCGCTGATACCGGGGAGATTGAAATCGCAAAGAACCATCTCGCATTTGTTTGTTGAAAGGTAGCTGAGCGCCGCCTCCGAACTTTCCACGGTATGTGCTTTCATCCCGCGCCTTGAAAGGTCTTCAGCCATAATTTCGCGAATGCTTTCCTCATCATCGACGATGAGGACGCTGTGGCCTTTGAGCATCTCAGCAGACTGAGGCGGCGACGCAAGGCCGGGTGACGACGAAGAGGCCGCAGCCGAGGGCGGCTGCGCGCAGGGCGGCAAGAACACATGGAACGCAGCGCCCAACCCTGGGGTGGACTGGACTTCGATGGTGCCGCCGTGCTCCTTGATAACGGCCAGGGCAATCGTAAGACCGAGTCCGCTGCCTCCGCCGGGCCGCTTGGTGGTGAAGAACGGGTCGAAAATTTTGTCCACGATGTCGGGGGCGATGCCCGCACCGTCATCGGCAAAGGTAACGCAGACCCGGCCGTCCGCGCAGGAGATAGAGATATCCAAACGGCCTCCGCCACGCGTCGCGGAAATCGATTGTTCGGCATTAGCAATGAGGTTTGAAAAAACCTGCGTGATCAGCCTTCGGTTACCTTCCACGAGGGGGAGTCCTTCGGGGGGGTCGAACTTCACTTGGATGTGTTTTTGAGCGAGGAGCGCGCCTTCGATTTGCAGCGCCTCCTGAACCACGCCCTTAAGATCGATCCGAGCATTCCCATGGGCTGAGGGCCGCGAAAACGCGAGCAGGTTGAGGACAATACCAGCGGCCCGCCGTGCCTGTTGCAATATCGTATCGATCTGGCGCCGGGTAGTTTCATCCGTTGCGCGCTCGCGGAGCAAATCGCTGATCCCCAGAATAGCGGTGAGGGGATTATTGAGTTCATGAGCCGCCCCGGCCATCATCTGGCCCATAGCAGCGAACTTTTCGCTTTGAGCAAGCTGTTGCTCGAATTGCTTCGATTCGGTTACATCCCGCCCCGAAGAGACCATCCCGGTGATATTTCCCTGCTCGTCGAAAAGAGGCCTGGCCGTGATTCGCAGCGTTTTCCAAGTGCCATCGATGTGTTGAGCGCGGATTTCGATCTGCTCCTGAGCCTTTCGACCGGAGACAGTGTTTTGGAGCATCTCAGAGAGCTTCGCACGGTCCTCCGACCCCATTCGAAGGCCAACCTGCTTGCCAACGTACTCCTCGGGAGACACGCCGAGGATATCTTTTAGGCGTTCGCTGACGAACTTGAACCGGCCCTCGGAATCGAGAACTACGATCAGGTCGGGAAAGCATTCGATCAGACGCCGGACAAACTCCCGCTCTTGATGGAGGTTTCTTTCGATCTCGTGCTGTTCGGTTACATCGCGTGCTGACGTTACCACTCCGCTGATTTTCCCATCCTCATCAAACAGGGGACCGGCAGTAAGCAGGAGAACTCGCCAAGTACCATCCGTGTGAGGCGCGCGAAATTCAATCTGCGCGCGAGAGACCTCGCCCCTAATTACCCGCTGGAACATGTCGTCAATCTTGACTTTGTCCTCCGGATTGGCCCGGACGCCGAATTCCCCTCCCAAATATTCTTGGGGAGGGCGGCCCAGAATATCTCGAACCTGATCGCTGATATAAGTGAACCTTCTCTGGAGGTCCAGAACGGCTATCAGATCCGGAAAGTTTGCGATAAGGCGACGGTTGAATTCCTGCTCCTGATGCAGACGTTTCTCGATTTCGAATTGCTCCGTGACGTCGCGCGCCCATCCAGTGAGAGCGACGACTTCACCGCGCTCAACGAGCGTCTGAAACCAACAGGAAAAATGTCGTGGCTCCCTGTCTTTCTTGAGTGTTACAGGTACGACGCCCGTCCATGTACCCTTTTTGAGCAGTGCGGGTAACGATTGCAGCAGCTCTTCCGGCGGGGGAGACAAGAGGAAATCAGACAGAGGATGGCCGATGATTTCCTGAAAAGGTGCCCCCAGGATGTCGGACATTCGCAGATTAGCGACGCGGATTTCGCCTTGAAGGGAAAGCGTGAAAAGCGCTTGGTCGAGGCTGTCTATGAGGTCGCGGTAATTCTGCTGGGAGCGGAAAATCGCCTGAGCCAGTTGTTCAAATTGCAGCTTTGAGTCAGGCGATGAGTCAGCCTGTTCCGCCTGATTTTGCAACGCGTCTTTAGACATCGTTCCGAGCTATCCGAGTATCAGTTCGAAGGGTGCGAATAGGCTCCTTATGAATCTTACAGAGTGACGGTGCGAAAGCAGGAAAGAAAAAGGCAGCCTATGCCAAATGCTCAACAGGGAGAGGGCTGAAGAAGGGCGGTGGCTTGCCCGGGCATGAAGCCGACCAGGCAAGCCCTTCCGCGAGTTCGCAAGCACACTTCTAACCTTCTGCCACGGCGTCGGCATCCTTGCGAAGGAAATCGAGCGCCGCCGCTTCTTCGGGCGTGAGTTCGGGCTCCATCGCTTCCGGCTCCTCTTTCGGAATCTCAGTGAGGAGCTGAATGTTGCGATAGCGCTCTAGTCCGGTGCCGGCAGGAATCAGGCGACCCATGATAACGTTTTCCTTCAAGCCGCGGAGATAATCCACTTTCCCGGAGATAGCCGCCTCGGTGAGAACGCGGGTAGTCTCCTGGAAGCTGGCTGCGGAGATGAAGGAATCCGTGGAAAGCGAAGCCTTGGTAATGCCCAAGAGCAAGGGGCGACCCGTGGCTGGCCTGCCGCCGTCGCGGATCACGCGGTCGTTCTCTTCGCGGAAGCGGAACTTGTCAATCTGCTCCTCGAGAAGAAACGTCGTATCGCCCACGTCTTCGACTTTTACCCAGCGCATCATCTGCCGGACGATGGTTTCGATGTGCTTATCGTTGATGTTGACGCCCTGGAGACGATAAACCTCCTGGACGGAATTAACCAAGTATGCCTGCGTGTACTTTTCGCCGAGGACCGCCAGAAGGTCGTGAGGATTGAGCGGCCCATCGATCAGAGGCTCGCCAGCCCGGACGTGCTCGCCTTCCTGAACGTTGATGTGCACACCGCGCGGAATCGAATATTCCTTCACAGTGCGGCCATCTTCGCTCTCGACGTAAATCTTGCGCTGGCCCTTGGCGATTTCGCCGTATTTCACGATGCCGTCGATTTCGCTAATAACCGCCGGATCGCGAGGCTTTCGCGTTTCGAACAACTCGACAACGCGCGGGAGACCACCGGTGATGTCTTTGGTCTTGGTGGTTTCGCGAGGAATTTTGGCTAGCACATCGCCGGGCTGCACCTCGTCGCCATCGGCGACCATCAGGTGGGCGCGAGACGGCATAAGGTACTTTTTCTTGGCGCGGCCAGCGGAATCGCGGACCAAAATCGCGGGCTGATGCTTTTCGTCACCCGGGGGAAGCGTGACGACAAGCTGCGAAAGGCCCGTGACCTCATCCACTTGTTCTTCGATGGTGACGCCTGGCTGCAGATCCTTGAATTCGATCGTGCCGCCTGTTTCCGTGAGAATGGAGAAGGTGTACGGATCCCATTCGCACATGATCTGCCCCAGCGTTACAGGCTGGCCATCTTCTACCCGAAGGCGCGCGCCATAGACGACGTGGTGGCGTTCCTTTTCACGGTTCTTTTCGTCGACGACGGCAATCAAGCCGGACCGGTTCATGGCGATGAGCGCCTTGCCACGGCCCTCGACGACCTTCAGGTCGATAAATTTGACGAAGCCGCTGTTGCGGGCCTCGACCTTGGACTGTTCGGTAACGCGAGTGGCCGTGCCGCCAATGTGGAAGGTCCTCATCGTAAGCTGAGTACCCGGTTCGCCAATGGACTGGGCCGCGATGACGCCGACGGCTTCACCCATTTCGACGAAGCGGCCGGTAGCCAAGTTGCGCCCGTAGCAGCGCGCACACACTCCGCGGCGGGACTCGCACGTAAGCACGGAACGGATGTTCACGCGCTCGATGCCCGCAGCCTGAATCGTGTTGGCCAGCTCTTCCGTGATCTCCTGGTTCACGTCGACGATCACGTTGCCCTCGTAATCCTTGATCTTCTCGAGGGAGACGCGGCCGATGACGCGGTCGCGCAGAGGCTCGACTTCGACGCCGGCCTCGAGAATCGGCTCAACGTAAATGCCGTCCGCTGTGCCGCAGTCGAATTCATTGATAATCACGTCTTGCGCCACGTCGACGAGACGGCGTGTGAGATAGCCGGAATCGGCCGTCTTCAGTGCCGTATCGGCGAGACCTTTTCGGGCGCCGTGCGTGGAGATGAAGTACTGCAACACAGTGAGGCCCTCGCGGAAATTCGAGGTGATGGGCGTCTCGATAACCTCGCCCGAAGGCTTGGCCATCAATCCGCGCATTCCGGAAAGCTGCCGGATCTGCTGCTTCGATCCGCGCGCGCCGGAATCGGCCATGACATAGACTGGGTTGATCGCACCCTGCTTATCCTGCTCTTCCAGGGCCTTGAACATCTCGTCGGCAACTTTCTCGGTGATGTCGCTCCAGATGGCGATCACTTTGTTGTAGCGTTCGCCGTTCGTGATGGCTCCATCGAGATACTGCTGCTGCACTTTAACGACTTCATGCTCGGCGGCATCCACCAGCTTGAACTTGACGCCGGGAATGACCATGTCGCTGATGCCGATTGAAATCCCGGACTTCGTGGCGTAGAGGAAGCCGAGTTCCTTCAGCCGGTCGAGCATTACGACAGTCTTTTCCAAACCGAAGCGGAGATAGGCATACAGCACCAGGGCCTGCACGCCTTTCTTCTTAAGCAAGCCGTTGATGAAGGGCATATCCGACGGCAGGTGATCGTTGAAAATCACGCGACCGACGGTGGTTTGCAAGAACTGCTTGTGCAAATTGATCGGCTCGGTGTGCGACACGTCCTGATCGTCATACGCGTTAGTGAGATCGATCACTTCGCCCGTGTAGCGCATCCGGATCGGAGTGAGGAGTTCAACTTCACCGGCTTCGAGGGCCATGACGACTTCTTCGCTCGAACCAAACGCGCGGCCTTCGCCCTTAGCCTTGGGCTTTGCCTTCGTCATGTAATAAATGCCGAGCACCATATCTTGCGTCGGCACCGCCAGAGGATATCCGTTGGCCGGCGAAAGAATGTTGTGCGAGCTGAGCATCAGCACCGAAGCTTCGACTTGGGCCTCTGGTGAAAGCGGAATGTGCACGGCCATCTGGTCGCCGTCGAAGTCCGCATTGAATGCGGTACAGACAAGGGGATGGATGCGAATGGCCTTGCCTTCGACGAGTGTTGGCTCAAAAGCCTGGATGCCGAGGCGGTGAAGCGTTGGAGCACGGTTTAGGAGCACGGGATGCTCGCGAATCACATCTTCAAGAATGTCCCATACGGTGGCTTCCTGCGCCTCGACAAGCTCCTTCGCTTGCTTGATCGTGGTGCAATGGCCTGCAGCCTCCAGCCGGTGATAGATGAATGGCTTGAAGAGCTCGAGCGCCATCTTCTTCGGAAGGCCGCACTGGTGAAGCTTCAGTTCGGGTCCGACGACGATGACCGAGCGGCCCGAGTAGTCCACGCGTTTGCCAAGAAGGTTCTGGCGGAAGCGGCCCTGTTTGCCCTTCAACGTGTCAGAAAGGGACTTGAGCGGGCGGTTGTTCGTACCACGCAGAACGCGGCCGCGCCGCCCGTTGTCGAATAGCGCGTCCACGGCTTCCTGCAACATGCGCTTCTCGTTGCGAACGATCACGTCCGGCGCGTGAAGCTCCATGAGCTTTTTCAGCCGGTTATTGCGATTGATCACGCGGCGGTAGAGGTCGTTTAGATCGGATGTGGCAAAACGGCCACCGTCGAGAGGCACCAAGGGACGCAGCTCGGGCGGGAGGACCGGAATCACATCGAGAATCATCCACTCCGGCTTATTGCCACTCTTGCGGAACGCCTCGAGCACCTTCAGGCGCTTCGCGAACTTGATCCGCTTTTGCAGGCTCGGATCAGCCTTCATTTTCTCGCGGAGCTCGCCTGAGAGCTTATCGACATCAACGCGGCGCAGAAGTTCCTTGATTGCTTCAGCGCCCATGCGAATGTCAAATTTCCCAGGATAGTCGCGCTGCAGCTCGCGGAATTTCTCCTCGGGAACAATATCCTTTTCCCTGAGCTCGGGAACATCGCCGGCATCGACGCAGACAAAGGTCTCGAAGTAAAGAATGTGCTCGAGATCGCGCATTGTGATGTCGAGCAGATAGCCGATGCGGCTCGGCAATCCCTTGAAAAACCACACATGCGAGCAGGGCGAGGCCAGCTCGATGTGACCCAGGCGCTCGCGACGCACTTTGCTGAGCGTTACTTCCACCCCGCACTTATCGCAGATCACGCCGCGGTGCTTCATTCGCTTGTATTTTCCGCAGAGGCACTCCCAATCGGTGACAGGGCCGAAAATCTTGGCGCAAAAGAGACCGTCACGCTCCGGCTTGAAGGTGCGGTAGTTGATGGTTTCCGGCTTGGTCACTTCTCCGTGCGACCACGAACGGATTTTCTCCGGACTCGCAAGGCTGATGCGAATCGAATCGAAATCCGCGATCTGGCTCGCACGGTCATAAGGGCTTGATCGGTACAAGGGGCACTCCTCCCGTCCCGGGGAAACCGGGACAATAAAAAACCGTTTCCGAAATTTCTTTGGGCGCGCTCTGAAAATCCGAAGCGCGCGGGCTAGTCGGCCGCTTCCGCTGCTTCCAGTTGCGGCTTCTGACGCTTCATGAGCTCAACATCCAAGCAGAGCGACTGCAACTCCCGCACCAGGACGTTGAACGATTCGGGTACACCGGGCTCGATTCCCGGCTCACCTTTCACGATGGCCTCGTAGATTTTCGCGCGGCCGTAAACGTCATCGGACTTCGCGGTCAGCAGCTCCTGCAAAATATGCGCCGCACCGTACGCTTCTAGGGCCCACACTTCCATTTCCCCGAAGCGTTGGCCGCCAAACTGCGCCTTGCCGCCGAGCGGCTGTTGCGTGATGAGCGAGTATGGGCCAATCGAGCGCGCGTGGATTTTGTCGTCGACCAGGTGCGATAGTTTGAGCATATAGATGTAGCCGACGGTGACGTTTTGCGCGAACAGGTCACCCGTCATCCCGTCGGTGAGCGTGATCTTGCCCGTTTCCGGCAATTCGGTGAAGCTGAGCAAGTGGCGGATGTCCGCTTCGCGCGCGCCGTCAAATACGGGCGTGGCGAACGGTACGCCCTCGCGGAAACTGTGCGCTAGATCGAGGAGGGCATCGTCGTCCAGGTCGGCGATCGTCTTCCAAACCGAAGTGGGACCGAAGGCCTCCTTGAACCATTTACGCACCGCTTCGACGCGCGCTTCGGCATCCAGCATCTGTCCGATACGCACTCCGAGCTCCTTCGAAGCCCAGCCCAGATGAGTTTCGAGAATTTGACCGACATTCATACGTGAAGGAACGCCCAGAGGATTCAGCACAATTTCCACCGGCGTGCCGTCCGGCATGTAGGGCATGTCTTCTTGTGGAATGATCCGAGCGATCACGCCCTTGTTGCCGTGGCGTCCCGCCATTTTGTCGCCCACCGAAAGCTTGCGCTTCATGGCGATGTAGACCTTTACCAGCTTGATCACGCCCGGCGGCAATTCGTCGCCCTTCTTGAGCTTGGCGATGCGCTCGTCGGTGATTTTTCGCAACACATCGATCTGGCGCGAAGTCATCTCCTCGATCTCGTCGATTTTCTCGATGAGAAGCGGATCTTTGTCATTCAGCCGCAAGCGCTTCAAATTGCGCGTCGAGATCTTTTCCAGGATGTCGCGCGTCAGCTCGGCGCCCTTGGTGAGAAGGCGCTTGTTGGTGCGCTCATCGTGGAGGTCGGCCATCAACTTCTGGCCACCCAGTAGGTCGTTGAGGCGCTTCAGGCGCTCGTCGGTGAGAATGCGGATTTCATCGGAGAGATTCTTCTCGAGTTTCGCCACGTGCGCCGCTTCGATGGCCTTGTGACGCTCGTCCTTTTCCGCACCCTTGCGGCAGAAGATTTTCACGTCCACGATCGTGCCCTCGATGCCGGGCGGACAATAGAGAGAAGCGTCGCGAACGTCTCCGGCCTTCTCGCCGAAAATCGCGCGCAGCAGCTTTTCCTCCGGAGTAAGCGTGGTCTCACCTTTTGGCGTCACCTTGCCGACAAGAATGTCTCCCGGCTTCACGGTCGCGCCGATACGGATCACGCCGCTCTCATCGAGGTTCCGCAGGAAACTCTCGTTGATGTTGGGAATGTCGCGCGTGATTTCCTCGGGACCAAGCTTCGTATCTCGCGCTTCAATCTCGTACTCCTCGATGTGAATCGAAGTGTAGTAATCCTCCTTCACGAGTTTTTCGCTTACGAGGATCGCGTCCTCGAAGTTGTAGCCGCGCCACGGCACGAACGCCACGAGCACGTTGCGCCCGAGAGCCAGCTCTCCTCGGTCCGTGCAAGGGCCGTCGGCCAAAACTTGCCCTTGCTTCACGCGGTCTCCCGCGCGGACCAGCGGCTTCTGGCTAATGCAGGTGTTCTGGTTCGATCGCTTGAACTTCGTCAGCAGATAAATGTCCGAACCCACCTCGCGGCTGAGCACGCCGGATTGGTCAGACTCCACGCGCACAATCACACGCTCAGAATCCACCTGATCGACGATGCCGTCGCGGCGGCAAACAATCACCGCGCCGGAGTCGCGCGCCGTCACGCGCTCCATGCCGGTGCCAATGAGTGGCGCCTCGCCCTTGATCAACGGGACCGCTTGCCGCTGCATGTTCGATCCCATCAACGCGCGATTCGCGTCGTCGTTCTCGAGGAACGGAATCAAACTCGCGGCCACCGATACCAGCTGCTTCGGCGAAACGTCGATGTAATCGACTTCTTCACGGCTCTTCAGCACGAAATTGCCTGCCTGGCGGCAGTTCACCAGTTCCGTGGTGATTCGCAGTTTGTCGTCCAGGGAAGCGTTAGCCTGCGCGACCACGTAGCGGTCTTCTTCCCACGCCGAAAGATAGAAGCAGTACGGCTCGACAACAATTCGCCGCCGCTTCAGTTCTTCGTTCGTCGTCTCCACCTTTTCCTTCTCGACGATTTCACCCGCCTTGAATTCGCTGTCGCCCGAATTCACGATCTGCACGAAGTCGATCACGCGTCCGCCCTTTACCTTTCGGTAAGGCGACTCGATGAATCCGAATTCGTTGATTCGAGCATAGGAGGAAAGCGAGCTGATCAAACCGATGTTCGGACCCTCCGGCGTCTCAATCGGGCAGATGCGCCCATAGTGCGTGGGATGTACGTCGCGCACTTCGAATCCCGCGCGCTCGCGGGAAAGTCCGCCGGGTCCGAGCGCCGAAAGGCGCCGCTTGTGCGTGATCTCGCTTAGCGGATTGGTCTGATCCATGAATTGTGAAAGCTGCGAGCTGCCAAAAAATTCGCGGATCGCGGCCATTACCGGCTTCGCGTTCACGAGGTCGTGCGGCATCGCCGTGGACATTTCCTGATACACGGACATCTTTTCCTTGATTGCGCGTTCCATGCGCACCAAGCCGATGCGGAACTGGTTCTCCAGCAACTCGCCCACTGCGCGAACACGCCGGTTGCCAAGGTGATCGATGTCATCCACCGTGCCGATGTTCTTGCGCAGCTTCAGCAGATACTTAATTGCCGCAACGAAATCGGAAGGGTCGAGCGTCCGCTTATCGAGCGGCGTCTCCAGCCCCAGCTTGATGTTGAACTTCAGCCGGCCTACTTTGCTGAAGTCGTATTTCCGCGCGTCGAAAAACATGCCGTTGAAAAGCGCCGTGGCGGTTTCAAGTGTCGGTGGATCGCCCGGACGCAGTTTGCGGTAGATTTCGATCAGCGCTTCCTTGGGGGTGTGGATCGTATCCTTTTCGAGCGTGCGGCTGATGATGATGCCCACGTCGTCCCGGTCCGGGAAGCAGACATCCACTTCCGTGACTCCAGCCTCGCCGATCGCCGTCCACATCTCCGCAGTCACCGGCTTATTGGCTTCGAGCAGCACTTCGCCGGTCTGACGGTTTACCAGCTCGCTCACGGTAACAGCGCCCTCGAGATCGGCAGGAGTGACTTCCGCCTGGACCACGCGCGCCTTCATCAATTCCTGGTAGAGCGGCTCGGAGATGCGCTTGTGTGAGCCGACAATTACGTCGCCGGATTTGGGGTGCTTGATTTCCCGCGACAGTTTGCGGTCGATCAGTCCTTCAGAGACGTTCAAAAAAAGATCTCCGTCGCGAACCGAAACCCGCTCCACCTGGAAGAAAGTCCGTAGAATATCCTCATTCGATTTCATCCCCAGCGCGCGCATGAAAATCGAACCGAGGAATTTGCGCTTGCGGTCAATCCGCACGTAGAGAATATTCTTAGTGTCGTACTCGAACTCGACCCACGATCCGCGATACGGAATGATCTTTCCGAGGAAATAGCTCCGATTGTTCGCCGTCTCGAAAAACACGCCGGGCGAACGGTGCAACTGGCTCACGATCACGCGCTCGGTGCCGTTGATTACGAAAGTTCCGTTCTCCGTCATCAACGGAATATCGCCGAAAAAGACTTCCTGCTCCTTGATATCGCGAATCGACTTTGCGCCGGTGTCCGGATCCTTGTCGTAAATGGTCAGCCGAATGGTCACCTTCAACGGAGCGGAATACGTCATCCCGCGCTCCTGGCATTCGTTCACGTCGTACTTCAGCTGCAGCGTGACCGGATCGCCGCACTTGTTGCAGAACGTAGGCGTGTTTTTGTTGAATGTGCCGCACTTCGCGCAGATGACGTCGCCCGTCTTATACGGGTTGGTGACGACCGAAGCTCCGCAATTCCGGCAAGTGGCGCGCAAATGGTGCAGGCCGCGCAAATGGCCGCATTTGCACTCCCAGTTGCCGATCGCGTAGTCGACGAAATCCAGCTGCGAAAGGCCGCGAAAATCCTGAATCGGGAAAACGGACGCGAATACCGACTGCAATCCCGTGTCTTCCCTCTCGCTCGGCAGCAAATCCATCTGCAAAAATCGCTGATAGGATTTTTTCTGCACATCGATAAGGTTCGGTATCTGGACCGCCGTTTGAATCTTGGCGAAGTCCAAGCGTTCCCGTTCCCGCATCACTCGATTACCGTTACGATTGCTCATGGACCATCCTCTTCAAGACTAGTGCCGGGATGACAATGCGGGTGGACACCCGCCCCGTCAGCCCGGGAAGGACGTATTTTGAGGTTCTATGTTCTGAATACCGAAGGAGCGCGTGCGTACGCGAATTCCTTTGCAGCCCGGCACATGGCCGTTGGCAGGCTGTCACTACTTAATCTCGACCTTCGCTCCGGCCTCTTCGAATTTCTTTTTGATTGTGGCGGCTTCGTCCTTGTTGATGCCCTCTTTCACCGTCTTCGGGGCGCCATCCACCAGGTCCTTGGCTTCTTTCAGGCCCAGGCTGGTGACTTCGCGGACAGCCTTAATCACATTGATCTTGTTCGCGCCAACTTCGGTGAGAACCACGGTGAATTCCGTCTTCTCCTCCGCCGGACCCGCCGCCGCGCCCGCGCCAGCGCCACCCGCCATTACCACGGGAGCGGCCGCCGCAGCCGAGACCCCGAAGGCTTCTTCCATCTTCTTGACTAAGTCGGAAGCCTCCAGCAGCGTCAGACCCTTGATTTCTTCCAAGATTCCTTCCACTTTGCTAGCCATTGCCTTGTGTGTCCTCCTTAGAAATTAGAAATTCGAATTTGACGAAAATATCTCTAGGCTTTTTCGGGCTCCGGCGCCGCCTCGGTTGCCGTCGCTGTTTCGGGCGCGGGGCCTCCTCCAAATTTGTTTGCCTTCACCGCTTCGCTGATGACCACCGCCAGATTTCGCGGAAGCGCGGCAAGCGCCGTCGCCACCCGCTGCGCCGGGGCATTCAACATGAACATGATCTTGCTGATCAGTTCTTCCTTGCTTGGAAGCTGCGCGAGCTGGCCGATTTCCTGAATCGAAATTACGCGCCCCTCGACCCATCCCGCGCGGAACTTGAATGCCGGGACGTCTTTAGCCACCTTGGTTAAGATCTTCGCCAGCGCGACCGGATCGGTCTGCGTGTAGCAAATCGAATTCGTTCCCTTTAGGTCTTTGAGCAGCCCTTCAGCCGGCGTGCCGGCGGCGGCGCGTTCGGCCACCGTATTCTTCACTACCTCGTAGTGGCCGCCAGCGGCTTCCACCGAGCGCCGCAGCTTCGTATCCTGTTCCACGGTGATTCCCTGAAACGTGGAAAGGATCACCGTTGAAACTGTCGCGAGTTGCGCGCGAAGCTCTTCGCTCTGCACTTTCTTTTCGGCTTTCTTCTTCATATTGCCGAACTCTCCCTTTTCCCTGTCCTACGCCGCCACAGCCGTCGCGGATTCCGCCTCGGCATGATCGATCGAAACGCCCGGGCCCATCGTCGAGGTCAGCGTGATCTTCTTGATGTACTTTCCTTTTGCCGCCGAGGGTTTGGCCTTGACCACCGCGCCGAGCAACGCCTGCGCATTTTCCGCGAGGTTCTTGGCCGGGAAACTGATCTTGCCCACCGGCGAATGAATCAGTCCGGTCTTGTCCAGCCGAAATTCAACCTTACCTGCCTTGATTTCCTTCACGGCCTTGGCCACCTCAAACGTGACCGTGCCCGTCTTCGGATTCGGCATCAAGCCGCGTGGACCGAGAACCTTGCCCAGGCGTCCTGCCGACTTCATCATGTCCGGCGTGGCGATCACCGCCTCATAGTCCGTCCAGCCTTCCGTGATCTTCTGAACCATATCCTCGCCGCCGACGAAATCCGCGCCCGCTTCCTCCGCCTCGCGCACTTTTTCGCCGCTCGCGATTACCAGCACACGCTTGGACTTGCCAAGTCCGTGGGGTAGAACCACCGTGCCGCGCACCATCTGATCCGATTGTTTGGGATCGACGCCGAGATTCAGAACCAGCTCAACCGTCTCGTCGAATTTCACGAAGTGCGCCTTGCGAAGAAGCTCCGCGGCTTCTTCGAGCTTGTACGCGCGCGCTTCTACCAGCTTCCTTGCGCGATCGATATTCTTTCCGCCTACCTTTGCGCCGCGGCCCATTGATTCCCTCTCCTATTCGGCGATTTCAATGCCCATGTTGCGTGCAGTGCCCATCACCGACCGCATCGCGGATTCGATATCCGCCGTGTTCAAGTCGGGCATCTTGGTCTTGGCGATTTCTTCCACCTGCTTGCGCGTCACTTTGCCGACCTTGTTCCGGTTCGGCTCCGGCGAACCCTTCACAATGCCCGCCGCACGTTTCAGAAGCACGGACGCGGGTGGCGTCTTCAGAATGAAAGTGAAGGTGCGATCGCTGTAAATCGTGACCAGCACCGGGAAAATCATCCCATCCGGTTCTTTCGAGGTTTTCGCGTTGAACTGCTTGCAAAAATCCATGATGTTCACGCCGTGCGGACCAAGTGCCGTGCCCACGGGCGGCGCCGGCGTCGCTTTCGCCGCCGGCAATTGCAGCTTCACCATTGCTTGAACTTTCTTCGCCATCTCTGCCTTACCCGTTTCTCCGCTTCAGCCTGTCATTCCGAGCGAAGCGAGCAATCTCTTTTCGTTTGTGCTGCAAACCTCGCGTCTAACTACGCCACTTTCTCTACCTGCGCGAAATCCAACTCGACTGGCGTGGACCGTCCGAAAATCGTCACCGAAACCTTCAGCGTGCTGCGATCCGTATTCACTTCCTCGACCACGCCGTTGAAATTCGCGAACGCGCCATCCGCGATGCGGATTTTCTCGCCGCGCTCGAAGGAAAGCTTCGGCTTGGGCTTCTCCGCCGTGGTCGTCGCGCGATTCAAAATGTTCTGCACTTCTTCTTCGGTGAGCGGCGAAGGCATCTGCCCCGAACCCACGAAGCCCGTCACCTTCGGCGTCGACCGCACCACGTGCCATGTGTAGTCATCCATATCCATCTCGACCAGCACGTAGCCCGGGTAACACATCCGCGGCGAAACCACTTTCTTCCCGCCGCGCACTTCCACCACCGATTCGGTGGGGATAACGACCTGGCCGATCTTGTCCGTCAAGCCGAACGCCTGTACGCGGCCTTCGAGACTTTCCTTCACCTTCTTCTCGAAGCCCGAATAGGTATGGACGATGTACCACTGCTTTGACATTACGTTCATCTCAGTGATGGTGAAAATAATTGTTCACCAGAATATACAAACGGCCGAAAATCCCGTCCGTGATCCAGAAATACACGCCAAAAAAAGCCACCGTGATCGTCACCACAACCGTCGTGGACCATACATCGGCGCGCGAGGGCCAGTTCACCTGCTTCATCTCCACGCGCACATCGTGCAAAAAACTTCGCAGACGCTTGGGGTAACCGCCCAGTTTCTGCGCCGGCTCCATCAGCGAAAATCCGCTTACGCGATGGCTTTCCTCGTCCCGGTTTGTCCGTGCTGCATCTGCCATCTGTTCGCCTGTGCTCTCCCTCGCTTCAAACTACCCGCCAGTTTCGCTGCCCCTCAAATACTGGCAGGGGAGGAGGGATTCGAACCCCCACTCTCGGTTTTGGAGACCGATGGTCTACCGTTGAACCTACTCCCCTGATTTTTCGAGACGCAGGCTCGAAAAATCACCCTGAGCCCGCTTTTCAGGGCGAAGGGTGATTTGAGTTTAGACTCTTGGATATCAGGTCCAATTTCTTTTCTCTCCGCCAGCCCTTCAATTCCGCCTCACGCCCGCGCGCAGCCCGTTCGCTCGTGTGTTCTTCCTGCCAAACCAAAATCACGGGTCGCCGCATCGCCGTATGTTTCGCGCCCGACCCCTGATTGTGCCGCTTGACTCTTTGCATCGGATCTCTCGCCGCTCCGACGTACAGAGATCCGTCGCTGCATCGCAGCATATAGCAAAACCAAGCCTTTTCGCTTCCGGCCATCGAGCGCTAGCCCCTTCGGACCAACACCTTCGGGCCTCAGGGTAAATCCGCTTTCAGCGGGTTTACTTCACTTCTTTGTGCCCCGTGTGCTTCCGGCACGTATTGCAAAACTTCTGCGTTTCCAGCCGATCGGTGTGCTTCTTGCGGTTCTTGGTGGTCGTGTAGTTTCGGTTTTTGCAATCGTTGCACTGCAACGTGATGATTTCTCGCATGGTCGTTTACTCGACGATCTCGGCAACGGCGCCGGCGCCCACCGTGTGGCCGCCTTCGCGAATCGCGAACCGCAGCCCCTTCTCCAACGCCACCGGCGTGATCAATGTGATCTCCGCACTCACGTTGTCTCCCGGCATCACCATCTCCACTCCCGTCGGCAGCTTCACATCTCCCGTCACGTCCGTCGTCCGGAAATAAAACTGCGGCCGGTATCCCGTGAAAAACGGCGTGTGCCTCCCGCCCTCTTCCTTCGTCAGCACATACGCCTCCGCCTTGAACTTCGTGTGCGGCGTGATCGATCCCGGCTTCGACAACACTTGCCCGCGCTCCACTTCATCCTTCTCCGTCCCGCGCAGCAGCAAGCCCACGTTGTCTCCCGCCATCCCTTCGTCCAAAAGCTTCCTGAACATCTCCACGCCCGTCACCGTCTTCTTCATCGTCGGACGGAAGCCCACAATCTCCACTTCTTCTCCCACCTTCACCTTCCCTCGCTCGATTCGCCCCGTCACCACCGTCCCGCGCCCGGAAATAGAGAAAATGTCCTCGATCGGCATCGCAAACGGCTTGTCCACGTCCCGCGGCGGCAATGGGATGCTCTTATCCACCGCTTCCATCAACTCCAAGATCGACTTCTCCCACTTCGCATCCCCTTCCAACGCCTTCAGCGCCGATCCCTTGATCACCGGTATCGTGTCCCCGGGAAACTGGTACGACTTCAATAGCTCGCGCACCTCAAGCTCCACCAGTTCCAGTAGCTCCGGATCATCCACCATGTCGCACTTGTTCAGAAACACCACAATCGCCGGCACTCCTACCTGCCGCGCCAGCAGAATGTGCTCCCGCGTCTGCGGCATCGGTCCATCCGTCGCCGCCACCACCAGGATCGCTCCATCCATCTGCGCCGCGCCCGTGATCATGTTCTTCACATAATCCGCGTGCCCCGGACAGTCGATGTGCGCGTAATGCCGGTTCGCCGTCTCATACTCCACGTGCGACACCGCTATGGTGATCCCGCGCTCTCGCTCTTCCGGCGCGTTGTCAATCGAATCAAACGCCCGAAACGATACCTTGGGGTTGTTCTTCGATAGCACCTTGGTGATCGCCGCCGTCAACGTCGTCTTCCCGTGGTCGATGTGCCCGATCGTCCCCACGTTTACGTGCGGCTTAACCCTCTCGAATTTCTCCTTCGCCATCTGTCTTCACCCTCGCATTAAGACTTCGCGGCAGGAGCCGCGCTCAATTTCTTCACTTCCCCGAGGTGTTATCCAACCCAAGCGGCCCACAAGCAAAAAATCCTGTGGAGCGGGGGACGGGGCTCGAACCCGCGACCATCTGCTTGGAAGGCAGAGACTCTACCACTGAGTTACCCCCGCTCATGCCTTGCTCGCCTCCAACATGGAGCCTGGGACCGGGATTGAACCGGTGACCTCGTCCTTACCAAGGACGCGCTCTACCAACTGAGCTACCCAGGCCCAAACCGGTTCCTTCATTCTCCACGGAGATCAGCGAAAGCTGGTGGACGGGGGAGGATTCGAACCTCCGTAGCCCGCAAGGAGCGGCAGATTTACAGTCTGCTGGTTTTAGCCACTCACCCACCCGTCCCGGGATGCACTGGAATGTCAATTCAGAACTCGATGAAATGCATCCGGGACACAGCTATCGTATCCCGCTAATCCAACCAGATCTCAACCGGACTGCTGTACGGGGGTGCTCCGCAAACGCAGAAAGGGCTGTGTCCAGAGACACCAGCCCTGTTCGCTTTTCTCGCGAGGAATCCGTCCGTATCACAAACCGAAAAATCTCGGTCCCCTCAAAATCAGCTGGCGGAGGGAGTTGAACCCCCGACCCTCTGATTACAAATCAGATGCTCTACCAACTGAGCTACGCCAGCCCCGCGCAAACCGAGTAAAAATATCACGCGGGAACTAAAATTGCAAGCAACTTCCCTACCCGAGCAAAACCGTTGCCACTGCTCAACTTAAGTGCCGGAGTCCTGAGTATACCATGTCCTATCATGCAGCAGGGACGCGAACTTTGTCGCCCGAGGAGCGCCTCCGCTCTCCGACACGCTGACAATGCAAATTGTTCGATGTAACTATTCGACGCGCCTTCTGCATCCCAGGTTGCATGGTTTTTTTTGTACTGCCATTGCGCGGCCACACATTACACTAGATGGCCTTAAGCGAATATAATTCTCTTTCTTTCGTGACCTCTCCTCAAAAAAAACGACTGCTGATCGCGCTCCTCGCTCATAATTGCTGTGATCGCCGGCGCTGTCTCCCTGTATCGTGCCCGGCGCGCAGCGTCGCCGGCGACGGCTGCGCTGGCCCCAAACATCCTCAGCCTGCTGCCGCCGCGCGCGCCCGCCATCGCTTATATTGACGCCGCCGCCCTGCGCCGGTTGCAAAATTCTCCCCTCGCGGCAATTCTGGGCCTCACCCAAGCAGGCCCGCAGCCTGATCGCGACTACCAGGACTTCGTTCGCGGGACCGGCTTCGATTACACGCGCGATCTTGACAAGGCGGCCATCGCATTTTGGCCCGCCATTTCGCCGTCCGGCTATATCGGCGAAAATCGAGTCGTCGCGATTGCCGACGGACGTTTCGATGAATCCAAAATCAAAGCCTACGCGCTCCACTCCGGGCGCGTCGTCACGCACAACGCCCGTTCGATCTACGAAGTGCCGGGCAACCCACCTGTTTCATTCGAGTTTCTCTCGTCCACGCGCATCGCTCTTGCCAGCGGGCCTGACTCCGAGACTTTCCTACCCGCGTCGACTTCCTCGCCTCTCGATCCAACCATGCAGGCGCGCATCAATCGTGTCGCGGGGGCTCCGATTTTCGCCGTCGCGCGTACGGACAACCTCCCGCCCCAATTTTACGAATCTCTGCGCAGTTCCCCCCAGTTTCAGAGTCTGGCGCATAGTGTCCAGGGCCTCGCTCTAGCAGGACGGCCCGAGGGGAATTTGATCCATCTCACCCTCGAAGCGGAATGCGATTCGATGAAAAACGCAATTGAGTTGGAGACGCTTCTTGATAGCCTGCGCATTTTCGGCCCCGTCGCCCTTGCCGACCCGAAAACCCGCCGCCAGATGACGCCTTCGCAGATCTCCCTGCTCGAAACTCTAATCAACAAAACGACGATCGCTCGCCAAGATCGCGTAGTTCGCCTCTCGCTCGACCTAACCCCGGCCATGCTGGGCGCCGCCAATTCAAAGCCTTAGCGAGCTACGGGAACAACGCATCAAAAAACTTCCTCTTCCAGTTTCCCCGCGCGATATAGTTGTGCCGGAATTATGCCTCCTGATTCGATGCCTGCAATTAAAAAGGGCCGCAAGCTCCGCATCCTCGGCGTGGACCCGGCCGTGACCGGCGCCACTGGATATGGCGTGATTGAAATTGATGGTTCCAACGCCCGGCCCATGCGGTTTGGCGCATTGCGGCTGCCATCCCGCGCCACGTTTGCAGTCCGGCTGCGCGAAATCCACTTCCTAATCTCTGGACTTGTCGAGCAATTTTCCCCGGACGCCGTGGCCGTCGAATCGGTCTTCACGGCACTCAACATGCACACCGCCCTGAAGCTGGCGGAAATGCGCGGCGTGGTACTCCTCGCCGCGGCTCAGGCGCAGATTCCGGCGCACAGCTACTCGCCTCGCGAAGTGAAGGCCAGTGTGGCAGGCTTCGGCGGAGCCTCCAAGCAGCAGATACAGCACATGGTGCGATCGCTTCTCGACCTTCCCGATTGTCCTCAGCCCGCGGATGCTTCAGACGCGCTCGCCGTCGCTCTCTGTCATGCGCAGGCGGCTCGGGCGCGCGATCGCATGGCCACGGCCTCGTTGCGCTGGCGCGTTTCCGCTGCCGCCTCCGGCAAACCTCGCGCCTCCCGCGCTCCTATCCTTCGCGCCTGACCTGTTGCATTTTGGGTGTGGAGAGATTTAGAGTCATCAAGATCACTCTTCGATTCTCGAGGTGGCGTAGTGAGGCTTGGAAGTTCGGCAGCACGGCGGGGAACCAACTTCCTGGCGCTTGTTCGAAGTGCTGCGATACTTGGGGCTTTCCTACTTTTGCCGGCTGCAGCCATGGCGCGTACGTTGCCCGCCGCGCCCTCGGGTGCCACCATCACCTTTCGCAAAATCTTCAAGTCCAGCTATCCCGAGTTCGTCGAAATCAAGGTAACCGAATCCGGCGCGGGCACCTACGACATCCGCCAGCTCAGTGACGATCCCAGTCCCCAGCCGATGGAGGTCGATCCCTCGGTCGTCCAAAAAATCTTTGCCCTCGCCGGCAAACTCCACAATTTCGACGGCATCGATTTGGAAATGCACCGCAGAATCGCCAATCTCGGCCAGAAGACTTTCCAGTATCAGCTTGGCGCTGAAACCCAGGCTGTCAGCTTCAATTACACGCAAAATCCCAACGCGAGCCAGCTCCTCGATATCTTCGAAAGTCTCGCGCGTCAGCAGAGCGATCTCTCCGATCTCCGCCGCACCATGCGCTACGACCGGCTCGGCGTCAATGACGTGCTCCTCCAGCTTCAAAAGGACTACGACCGCAATCTGCTCATCGAACCCCAAAAGTTCCTTGCCTCACTGGACGAGCTGGCCGCCGATGACCATTTCATCAATATTGCCCGCGAGAAAGCTCACGATCTCGCCGCTCGTATCCGCTCCTCCCGCTGACCGTCCGCTTCAAGCGGCGCAATTCCAGCTCCGCGCTTGAGGCCATTTGTTCCGCACCTTCTCTCGCTGAGGTTTCCCGAAAAGAAATTGGAACCTTCTAGCTCCCCCGCGGTAATCCACTTCAGCGCTCGCGAATTACAAGTGTGTGTGGGGGTAGAATCGCTAAAGCTCTCGCGCGTTCCCGCCGATGAAATCTGCGGACGCTACCACCAATAGGCGTCAACGGCCCGCCCGCAGGGAGCGCGACCCTCGCTTGGGTGTCTTCCGTCGGCCACGCGGGGAGTCTTGCCTCCGCAACTCCGCGCCGCGGCCGGTGTTTCAATTATGGCAACTCCGAATTCGGGCCGCGTCCATCCTTTTGCAACTTTGGTAGCATCGGAGATATCCATTATGCGAACCCAACCATTTTTCCCAGCCAAGTTGTGGGCTGTTTCGGCGTTTTGTTTGCTAGCCTCCATCGCCTGCTTCGCGCAGGTGCCCAGCGCCCAGGTGCGCATCACCCAGCCGGTGGACGAAGCGAAGCTCACCGTCCTCCCTGGCAATACGCATCCGCTCGCGCGCGCTCAGTTCGACCGCGGCGCCGCGCCCTTTAATCTCCCCATGCAGCGCATGCAGCTCGTTTTGAAGCGCAGCCCTGAGCGCGAGGCCGCTCTCGAGGCGCTTATGGCCCAGCAGCAGGATAAGTCCTCTGCCAATTACCACAAGTGGCTCACGCCGGCGGAATTCGGTGCCGAGTTCGGCCCTTCTGACCAGGATATCCAGACCATTACCTCCTGGCTCCAGTCCCATGGATTTCAAGTCGGCAACGTCTCGAAGGGCCGCACCTTGATCGAATTCTCGGGTACCGCGGATCAGGTGCAGCAAGCATTTCACACACCGATTCACAGTTTCGTGGTTAATGGTGTGCACCACTGGGCTAATGTCAGCGACCCCTCAATCCCGACCGCCCTCACTCCAGTGGTAGCCGGCGTCAGTTCTCTCCACAACTTCTTCCCGAGGCGCGCGAGCCGCTCAATTCGTCCGCGAGCAACCTTGGCACGTGAATCAACACGCGGTTTGGCCATGCCTCAGTTCACATATACTGACAGTCAGAACAATACAAACTTTGCTCTTGGCCCCGCGGATTTCGGCACCATTTACAACGTTCAGTCGCTTTGGAACGCCGGCATCGCCGGCGCGGGCCAAACCGTCGCCGTCGTCACGGATAGCAACATTAACGTTCAAGATATCGCGGATTTCAGATCGGTCTTCGGGCTGCCTGTGAACGCCCCCAAGGTTACTGTAAACGGCACCGATCCCGGGGTCGATGTGAATGGTGACGAGATTGAAGCCGTGCTTGACGTCGAGTGGGCTGGTGCCGTGGCCAGAGATGCCACCATCAACTTGGTCGTCTCGGCGTCCACGAATACCAGCTTTGGCGGCGATCTTTCCGCGGCGTTTATCATCAACGAAAGTAACCCCCCGGCTGTTCTCAGCGAAAGTTTCGGCGCCTGCGAGCTCCAGATAGGAACCACCCAAAATGCCATGTATAACTCGATGTGGCAGCAGGCTGCGGCGGAGGGAATTACCGTCGTCGTATCCACCGGAGACAACGGGTCGGCCGGTTGCGATGTCACCGAGATCAATGGAGCGCCCACGGGCCCCGCGGTGTTCGGCCTTGAGGTGAACGGAATTGCCTCCACTCCGTTCAATGTTGCCGTGGGCGGCACGGACTTCAACGATTTCAGCAACGCGAGTACATTTTGGAATAGCACCAACGCCACCGGCACGCAGGCCTCCGCCAAATCCTACATCCCAGAAACCACCTGGAACGATACCTGCACGAATGTCGTGGTCTACGCTACCGTTTTCGGCTTCGCGGATGCTCCCACGGCCTGCAGTAGTTCCGAGGTGCAGGGCAACAATCAATTCGGCATTGATTTCACGCTGCCGGTGGCAGCCTCCGGAGGCAAAAGCAATTGCACCACCTCCGACGGGGTCAATCAGTCCAGCTGCACGGGAGGATACCCCAAGCCTACCTACCAAGTCGGTGTAACGCCGAATACTGATCTCACGCGCGATCTTCCCGATGTCTCTCTGTTTGCCGCGGATGGCTTGATCTCCGGCAGCTTTTACATCATTTGCGAGCGCGATCAGCAAGGACCCACGAACGGCACGAGCGCTGCTTGCAATTTATCAACCGGTGCCTTTCTCGGCGTCGGGGGCACTTCCGTATCCGCGCAGGCTTTCGCTGGAGTCATGGCCCTGGTGGACCAGAAAGCCGGGGGCCCGCAGGGTAATGCGAACACCGTCCTTTACCCGCTGTTCTCTGCCCAAAATACTGCGTCCTGCAATACCAACGGGCCACCGGCCACCACCTGCGTCTTCAACGACGTCAGCAGCGGCACCATCGCGATGCCTTGTGAGCAAGGATCGCCCAATTGCAACAGCGGGGGCAATTCTGTTGGCGTCCTCTCCGGTTTCGATGCCGGCACCGGCTACGATTTGGCCACCGGCCTCGGCTCCGTCAACGTCGCAAATCTGGTGAACGCCCCATCGGTGTGGACCAGCCCCACGGCCGGCGCCGATTTTTCCCTGTCGCTGAGCCCCTCAAGCGTCTCAGTTGCGAGGGGCGGCACAGGCACGGTCACTCTCACGGTTACCGCGAACGGCGGCTTTACTGGCACCGTTACGCCCGCATGCTCTGATCTGCCCTCGGGCGTCACCTGCGCGGGGCCCGCCGTCATGGGCAGCGGCACCAGCACCATTACGATCACAGCAACTTCTTCAGCCATGCTCGCTCCCGCGAATCGGCCTACGAGCTTCGCGGGACTGTCGGGAGCTTCAGGCACGACGATCCTGCTCGTCCTGTGTGCCCTGTGCGCAACTTTACTTCTTCTTAGTTATGGACGCGGAAAGCGGAAGTCCTCCGCGGTGCTCGCGGCGGCTGCCTTTGGGCTCTTATTGGCTGCGGGGTGCGGAGGTGGCAGTTCCAGCGGTGGCGGTGGCGGCGGTGGTGGTGGCGGCCCCACGGGTCCCACCGGTACCTCGAACGTCGTCATCACCGCGACCAGCGGCTCAATTCAGCGCTCCGTGGTTCTCTCACTGACGATTAAGTGAGCTTTGCGTAGGAGCACCTTTCGAGGTGCTGCAAAGCGGCTATCGAAGCACGATCCCGGCGTAGCCAACTACTTCCTCGCGCTCGCCGGTGATGTCCCCGGAGGTTGCGTGGCGAATCAGCGCTGCTTCCTTCGCGCCTAGGTCGCGCAAGCCCACAAGCATCGCTACCGTGGCCGCGTAACCGCACATCGAAATTTCTTTCCCCCGTACCGTGTCGTACAGGCCGCGCGGATCGAGGGCTAGAATGCGCTCGATCGCCTGTCCATCTTTCACGCGCGTAATTGCGTCGTTTTCGTAATGATTCATATCGGTGCTGGCAATCACCAGCACGCGGTCGTTCTGGGCCGCCACCACCCTTGCCACGGCGTGCCCCAGATCTTCCATCGCGCCGTAGCGATCGCTCGCAAGCACTACCGGCACGAATCGAAAATCCCCACGAAGCTGCTGCAGAAACGGAATCTGCACTTCCAGCGAGTGTTCGTTGGCGTGCGCAATCGGATCCTCCCGAAGCAGTGGACACTCCAGCGCCAGCTCCTCGGCGAGGTCCTCATCAATCCGCGCTTCCCCCAGTGGAGTCGCGAAACTTCCCTCCGTAAGGATCGCCATGGCCTGCCCTTGCGGAAAATGTCGCGGACCTAGCAGGATGCAGCGCGACGGAATTTCAATCGAGGAGTAAACCGCCCCAGCGACGTGCCCCGAGTAGACGTATCCCGCATGCGGCACCACGCATCCGAGCGCTCGCACTTGCGTCGTTCCGCGCGGCGAATATTCCTCGATTTGTCTCGCGAGCTCGCGCGCGTCCGCTGGGTAAAAGCGTCCAGCGACGGCAGGCGCGCGAACCATGCCGCAGTTTTAGCACACTCCGCCTGTAGCAGAGCAAATGGCAGAGGCGCCGCGCCTTGGGCGGAATCGCTTGTCCGGACCGCCGAGGCCTAGCCTTCGTAGGGGCACGATATATCGTGCCCGGCAAACATGCTTGGCTAGGTGCCCACCGTCCGCCTCGATGACCGGGATCGAGCCTGCATGTGGAGTGCGGGAGCTTGCTCTCGCTGTTTGCCGCCCGGGCTTGCCCGCGCGTGCTCCTCGCATTCGCCGTTGCCACCGGTCATTCCGAGCGGAGTGTCCCGCGTCTTTGGTTCTGCGCGAAGCGCCGGGACACGCAAGAAAGGGCTCCCGGGTCGACGGCTAGTCGAGCCCGGGAGATCAGACGAATCTCTCTTCGCTTACGAATAACTCCTCGATGCGAGCAGGCGTCGCCCGGGCTGTGCCCGGCGCAGATGCTTGGCGTGATGTTAACTATCCGCCGAACGATTCGCTACCTGTGTTGTGGATTGCGGGAGCGGCGGGAAATTGCTAAAGGGTCAAAGAGGCTTCGAAGGTTTGCCGTGAATCCGCAACGCTACGGTCTGCCCCGGTTGGTACAGGATGTTCACTTTGTCGCCGTACTGATAGCCGCCCTTATCCAAAACCGCCTGCATTTTGTCTTTCAATTCCGGCCCGAAAGTGAAGCTGTGAATCATTAGTCCGTTCGCCTGCTCGCGAACCACGATCGCATTTGGGCCGGAGTAAATCACTTCCGCCTTGAGCCAACTGGTGCCCTTGGGCGTCCCTTTCGGCGCAATCGTGCTGATCACTTTGGTCACGATCGGCGCCGCCACCACTGACTCGACCACTTGCCCTCGCGCGGGTCCGCCTGAAATCGCCAGACCGGCGGCAAGCATGCACCAAATAGCGATGTTCTTATAGCTCTTCATCGAAAGAAATCTTCAAGGACTTCAGGAACTTGATATCTTGCGCCGTAATCTCAACCTTGGAGTCCACTTCTTCTTCTTGCATGGCTTCATCGTCCACACGGATGTGAAGCGACTCGAGGAAACGGCGGTCTTGCGTTGTCATTCGCGCGCTTTGGCCCGTCCGCCGCGCCAATCCGATCGTAGCATCCAGCTTCAGCACGATATCGAATCCGGCCGCGCGTACACCGGCAATGGCCTCGGCGATACGCTCGGAGTCAGACACGCTGTCGTTGATCGCGTGTCCCAATTCACGCAGCAACTGCTTCATGCGGTCGTCGAGTTGCAACGGTGCCTACCTCCTCGGAGAGGTCGTACAAAGCGATTCTAGGACGTCGGCCCCCCCGAAACAAGGGGCCAAATTGCCCCCCGATTCCGCTCGGTTACCTGCCCCCGGGCCCCCCCGGCGACGCCGGGGCTTGGTTCTGCCTTCGCAATTGTGCCGCCACCAGCCGGATTTCGTCGAATGTGACCTCCGGCGGTAAGGCGTCCTTTAGGGTTCGCAATCGCCCGAAGCCCAGGCGGGCGCAAGCTTCCTCGATTTTGGACCGGGTGTCTTCTCTAACCCAGCCAGGATGAAAGTCCAATTCTCCACGCTCGACCAAATCCGCAACCGTTGCAACTACTGTGGAAAGCTGCCGGCCGCGGACGTTGGCGATGTCCTGGAATGTGCGGCCTTCGCGTAGCAGCCTTATGGTCTCCTCGGCGGGCTTCGAGTGTTTCACCGGCAAAGCCGGCGTGAATCGTTCTCCGTCCAGAAAGCGCTTTATCGCATCCAGAATCTGCTCGCCATAAAGCTCCGTCTTTCTTTCGCCAAATCCAGAGACCCTAAGCAGAGCGGAAAGCGACGTGGGCTTCACCCGGCAGAGCTCCTCGAGAGATGTGTCGTGCATCACCACAAAAGCGGGAACGCCTTGCTGCTTCGCGGCGGCTCTCCGCCATTCGCGCAAGTAATCGCGCAACTCCGGATCAACATCTAAGGTACTGCCTCCCTTGCCTGCCACGCGAGCGCTTGCGGACTTACCTCGCTTTGGCGGCAAAGCATCCCGTTCCGGGGAAACCAAGCTCGTCTCGCCCGCGACGCACACGTCGCACGCCGAGCACGATTTCCATTTGGGTGTTTCCCCGAAATGCACGCAGATCTGATGATGGCGGCACCGGCCCGGCTCGACAAAGCGGCGGATTTCGTCATACCGTTGCCACGCGCGCTTTTGTTCCGCTGGATCGCTTATCTCTTTTGTGAAATGCACGAGCAGCGCGGTGTCGCGCTTCTGCCATAGCAGCAGGCAATCCGCCGGAAGCCCATCTCGACCTGCGCGCCCCGCCTCCTGATAAAACTGTTCGATGGATTTTGGCAGCGAGAGATGAATCACCGCGCGCACCGCGGCCTTGTTGATTCCTAGTCCGAAAGCGATCGTGCCCACCAGCACGCGAACTTCGTCGGACATCCACATCTCCTGGTTGCGCCTGCGTGTAGCGGCATCCATCCGGCCGTGATAAGGAATGGCGGCAATTCCCTGCTCCTCCAGAAAATCCACCGTTTCTTCCACGCGCGCAATCGTGGGCGCATACACGATCACGCTTTCGCCAGCATGTTTTCGCAAAGTCTTCACCAGTAATTGCGGCTGGCTCTGCGCATCGCACTCCTTGACCACGTAACTCAAATTCGGGCGGTGAAAACTCGCGATGTACTTGTCCGGCGCGCGCAGTTGCAATTGTTCAATAATGTCGTGCCGCACTCTCCGTGTGGCGCTGGCAGTGAAGGCCGCAATCGCGCAATCGGGAAAATGGAGACGCAGGCGGCTCAGTTGCCGGTAGTCCGGCCGGAACTCGTGCCCCCATTCGGAAATGCAGTGCGCTTCGTCAATCGCGAAAAATGAGACGGGAACTTTCTCGAGCCACGCGATCGTATCTTCGCGCGCAAGGCGCTCGGGCGAGACGTAGAGCAGCCGGTATTGGCCCTCGCACGCTGCTCGAATCACAGCCGACTGCTGCGTCTGCGTGAGCGAGCTATTCAGCAGCGCCGCCGCGATGCCCATCTGGGCAAGCTGCGCGGCTTGGTCCTGCATCAACGCGATCAGCGGCGAAATCACGACTACTGTTTTTCCGGGCTGCATCGCCGCCGGCAATTGGTAGCAGAGTGATTTGCCGCCGCCGGTGGGCATCACCACGCAGGTATCGCGGTGAGCCAGTAAGCTCCGCACGATCCGTTCTTGCAAGGGACGAAAAGAATCGTAGCCCCAGTAGCGACGCAAAGAGGAGAGCAGGTCCAAGTCGGAGTGCACGTGCGGAGTATAAGCCGCGGCTTGCACCGCGTCGATGCGCAGATTTACGGAGGCGCGGGCGTAAAACGCGCAAACCGCGAAGCGGCCGAAAATCCATCGAGTTTGGTGCATTAAATCTTCGAGTTTGCCGCGCGAGATCCATCTAACTCGAAACATTTCGCCGTCCTTGACGCGCAAATTCTTCCCATAAACCGCTCCCATAGCACTAAAATTGGAGCCATGCCTCGCAATATGCTGCCCGCGCTTTGGCGCTCCGCCCTGGTCACGCTCCGGGTCCTCTGGCGCCTCACCCGGCAACTTTTCCATGAGGCGACCGGGGCGATGTTCGGCATCTTCGCGGCGTGGGCTGCCTTCGCCGCGTGGAAGCAATGGCGGCACCGCCCAGCGCTGTGGTTTGTGGGCTTGGCAATCGCCTATGCCATACTGATGGCGGCATATGCGTTCGGGTCGTTTCGGCGCGCGCGGCGCGTCCGATAGTCCGAGTGTGTATCATTCAAATCTACTGAAATGACGCAAGATACCAAGCCGCGGACCACCCCTTCCGAATTGAAATCCGCCTCGACAACGGGCTTGCCGATGCCACCAGTGATCACTCAGAAAGATTTGCGCGGATGGGACGCCGAGCGCGATCTCGCGTATCCGGGCGAGTTCCCTTTCACGCGCGGAATTTATCCGACGATGTACCGAGGCCGGCTGTGGACCATGCGGCAATACGCCGGATTCGGAAGCGCGGCGGAATCGAACCGGCGCTACCGCTATTTGATGGCGCAAGGGCAGACGGGCCTCTCGGTGGCGTTCGATTTGCCGACGCAGATCGGGATGGATTCCGATCACGCGCTGGCGCAGGGCGAAGTGGGCAAGGTCGGCGTCGCGATCGACTCGATCGAGGACATGCAGGCGCTCTTCGACGGAATCCCTCTCGAGCGCATTTCCACGTCGATGACCATCAATTCCACGGCCGCGATTTTGCTGGCGCTCTACGTGGCGGTGGCGAAACAGCAAGGCGCGAATCTCGCGCGGCTTTCGGGCACGGTGCAAAACGACGTGCTGAAGGAATACATCGCGCGCGGGACTTACATTTATCCGCTGCGTCCGGCGATGCGAATTGTTACGGATGTTTTTGCGTGGTGCCGCAGCGAGCTGCCGAACTGGAACGCGATTTCGATTTCGGGATACCACATTCGCGAGGCTGGGTCGACGGACGTGCAGGAAGTTGCGTTCACGCTCGGGAATGCGATTGCGTACGTGGAGTCGGCGGTTGCGTCCGGCTTGCAGGTGGATGAATTTGCGCCGCAGCTTTCCTTTTTCTTCAACGCGCACAATGAATTTCTGATGCAGATCGCGAAATTCCGCGCGGCGCGGCGTCTGTGGGCGCGCACCATGCGCGACCGGTTTGGCGCGCGCGATCCGCGGTCCATGATGCTGCGTTTTCACGCGCAGACGGCGGGCTCGTCACTCACGGCGCAGCAGCCGGAAAACAATTTGGCGCGCGTGGCGATCCAGTGCCTGGCGGCGGTCCTGGGAGGATGCCAATCGCTTCATGCCAATGGGCTGGACGAAGCGCTGGCTCTGCCGACCGAGCAAGCGGCGCTGCTGGCGCTGCGCACGCAACAGGTGATCGCGCAGGAAACAGGCGTGGCGAACACCATCGATCCTGTCGGCGGCTCGTACGCCATCGAAAAGCTGACCAACGAAATCGAATCGGGCGCGCAGGAATACATTTCGCGAATCGACGCGCTGGGAGGAATGCTGCGGGCGATCGAGACCGGTTACGTCCAAATGGAGATACAGAAATCGGCGTACGAATATCAGCAGGCGGTGGAACGCGGCGAGCAGATCGTGGTCGGCGTCAATCGGTTTCAAACCGATGACGAGCAGCCGATTCCGACGCTGCGAATCGACCCTGAAATCGAGCGGTCGCAGGTGGCGCGCTTGCGGGAGCTGCGCGCACGGCGCGACGCTGCGAAAGCGCAAGCCGGAATCAACGAAGTGGAGCGCCGCGCGCGTAGCGGCGAGAATCTGATGCCCGCAATCCTGGCGGCGGTAGAGGCGCGCGCCACGGTGGGGGAAATTTCGGACGCGTTGCGCCGCGCGTTCGGCGAATATCAGGAATCCGTGGTGGTGTAGCAGGCAGGCCCGCAGAAGAATCAAAACCCACCGGCAACCAAGAGAAAAGCCCCACGCCACAAACCCGAGCATGGGGCACCCAAAACGTCAAAAGCTAGAACCTGGGGCACCCGGCGTTCCTAGAGGATGGGTCGCGTGCTGCTCTTCTGGCGCGGGACCGCGATTTCCAAGTCTTCGCCGAAGCCGCAGGCCTCAGCGTCGTGCTCCCTTCCCGAGTCTAAGAGCGGTTCGACAGATCGGTGGTCATGTGAGGGATCGGTATAGGCAACTCGCGGAGAAACATTCCGAACAACCGTCCTAAATTGCCTGGCTAAGCTCGGTCATGAACGACTTCACGCTGGAAATCAAGTCGGCCGCTTCTTCCAGGGTGTAGGTAGTCTTCGGATGCATCGTTGGATTTCGCCACGCCACCTTGACGTTGTATAGGTGTCCGGCTGCCTGGGAGAGCGCGATAGTGCGCGTGTCCTTCGCAGGGAGCGACTTGATCGCTTTGTTGATCTCGTCCAAAATGTTTTGCCAATTTTTTCCCTGCGTGAGTGCAGCCCCTAAGCACATGCCAAATTCCCAAACGGCCACCTCCAGGACACGCATCAAATGGAACGCGCAGGCCGTTCCTCGACCTGCCGCATAACAGTTGCCGGCCTCCTCAATGTCGTATTGGCATGACGGGAATCTTTTGTCCACGCCCGCTCCGAATAATTGCGGCTTCCCGTAAAATTCAGCGCGCCCGGTCGGAACGAACATGAACAGGTTTTCGCGAAGTTGGAGCGTTACGAGCTTGCTGAGTATTCCGACGGCTTCATAAACGGCACCGAAGGTCTTAATTCTTCCGGATTCTACCTCGGTCCGATAATCTCTTGCGGTCTGAGCAGCCAGCTTCAGGCCGATCATTTCGCACTGCTTTTCGACTGACGAGAGGATGCTTGGCAGGTTTTTTTGCCAGTCGGGCCATAGGTTCCGCGCAGATCTAGTAGGCAGCAACTCAATCGACTCCATACTGTCAACCGACATCTCGCTCCCGGAAAAGTTGACGTGGCCAGCTCGTTCAACGAAATTGCAGGTGGCGCGCACCTGCTCAAACGCGGTTGCTAGCTCATATATTGCAGCTGCACTGAACTGTTCCATCTCTCACCCACCTTCTGAACCAACGTGCCTTTCATCCTTACGGTTTGAGCCATCCCGAGGACACGCTTGCCGTGGGCTAATCAAGGGAACTGTGCCAGGGGGTAAAAGCGCCTTGGACGGTTCCATTTGGGATCGGGTCAAATTCAACTGGATGATTCGTGCTTGGCTCGACTAGCCAATAGATAAAGTTCGTATGGTAAACGGCGCCAAATTGGTCGCGATAGCCGACACACCCCACCAGGAAGGCTTCGAACTTTCCGGTGTAGCTCTTGCTCACCATCTGAGATCGCGGAAACGTGGAAGCGGATGCCACCGATAATCGATCTCTCCCCGGGAAGAGCAGGAATCCCATGTCTGTCTTTCCAACGTAGTTATCGCCACGTGCCTCCAGTTGCTTTGCACGAATCGCCTCAAGGTCTTCAGTAACCATGAGAAAAGCTACTGTCATAACATTTTGCGCGGCATTGGCGCTAAAGTTCTTCACCGTGATTGAGTAGCGGATGCTTGCATTCCCCTGCGCGTCAAACGTGAGAGGCGTGGTTTGTAAGCCTCCGGGTTCATCGACGATTCCGACCCAGGGCCGTACAGAAACGCGGAGTTGATCTCGATTTATCTTGAGAGCTTCCTGCGCCGCATCGGCTGATCGCTTCGCCTCATGCAACGTGTCGCCCATGGCTTTTAGCTGTTCTCGTGCATAATAAGTATAAAATCCGACCACTATTGTGGCGAGTGCTGTCCAGAAAGTCGCAGAGCGGAGGACATCCCAGAGCCACATTAGTATCGGGTGCATGCCAAATTCCTTTATTCAGGGAAGCGTCTGAACTTCTATCATAGGCCGGATGCACAAAAGCTCAAAGAAAGGGGTGTACCGTGGGAAAACGATCTAGCAGGCATAGTTCTTTTGGCGGTGCTCACGCTCGGGATTGCGCGGTTAGATTTAGCGATGGTACGTTCAATCGTCCGTCCGGCGACTTTTCAATTTTCGTTCCTGTGTCCCGGCGCTGTTAGCAAGAAGGCGCTGTTTTCAGGGGTTAAACCCATAGCCTCAGTCCGCCAACCAGGAGGTCGCCGCGACTCACGCTACGGAGCCAATCAGAGAGGGAGATTGGCGTTCCCAGGGACCAGGCTGCGGAGCCAATCGGGAGATTGGCGTTCCCAGGACCAGCTACGGAGCCAATCGGGAGATTGGCGTTCCCAGGGACCAGGCTACGGAGCCAATCGGGAGATTGGCGTTCCCAGGGACCAGGCTGCGGAGCCAATCGGGAGATTGGCGTTCCCAGGGACCAAGCTACGGAGCCAATCGGGAGATTGGCGTTCCCAGGGACCAGCTACGGAGCCAATCAGGAGATTGGCGTTCCCAGGGACCAGGCTACGGAGCCAATCAGGAGATTGGCGTTCCCAGGGACCAGGCTACGGAGCCAATCGGGAGATTGGCGTTCCCAGGGACCAGGCTGCGGAGCCAATCGGGAGATTGACGTTCCCAGGGGCCAGGCTACGGAGCCAATCGGGAGATTGGCGTTCCCAGGGACCAGGCTACGGAGCCAATCGGGAGATTGGCGTCCCAGGATAGGCGTTCCCAGGGTACTTCCCAGGAAATGCGCGCTGCTCCAGCGGTAAGTTTCTGGATTTGCAACCAGGCTTGCCTTAACGGGATTTTGGTGGATGTACTCTATTGCACGCTTCAGATGTTGTGCGTCGCGGATGTAACGATCCTAATATTCACGGTGCCAAATGGAAGCGCCGCTTTTAATCTGCGGAGCAAGGCCGGAGCCAATCAGGAGATTGGCGTTCCCAGGACCAGCTACGGAGCCAATCGGGAGATTGGCGTTCCCAGGACCAGCTACGGAGCCAATCGGGAGATTGGCGTTCCCAGGACCAGCTACGGAGCCAATCGGGAGATTGGCGTTCCCAGGACCAGCTACGGAGCCAATCGGGAGATTGGCGTTCCCAGGGAACGACGCAATCATGTCGCAAATCTTGCGCGCCGTGAACTTCTTCCATGAAGCGACGATCTTCGCGACGCTCCAGATATTGATGGGTTCGAAGAGAACGTGCACGTGGTTGGGCATCACGACCCATGCGAGCAAACGGTAACGCTGCGCGTCAAAACTCAACAACGATTCCTGCACCATGTCGGCGATGCGCGGCTCTCGCATTAGGCATGAGCCGTGACCTGCATCAATCCATGCTTCGATTCGCTTGCGGCGCTCGACATCACGCTTCTCGGCAGGAAGAGTCTTAAGCTCGGCAGCCAATTTTTGCAGAGCGAACTGCGCGAGACTGTCGGCTAGGTGAAAACTTACATGTTGGATCGTTGCGGCACTTTCGAAGTGCGGCAAATATTCGCGGGAGTGCCAACCGAGAATCCTAGGTGCGGCGTTCGTCGGGGTCGCGTTTCTGGGCCGAACTGCGCCAATCGGGAGATTGGCGTTCCCAGACCCCCAGGCCGAACTGCGCCAATCGGGAGATTGGCGTTCCCAGGGCTGCGAGGACCTTTCGGGTGCTCGAACATGGACAGAGCGTCCCTTTGGTAATTAGAGGGGAACTCATATCATAAAGGCGGCCATTGCTTTCGAGGATTTGCAGGGCGGGCGGCATCGTGGTGTGCCGGCCGCTAAGTTCAATCGTCCCTCCGGGACTTTTCAATTTTCGTTCCCGGGATTCCCTTCGGTAGGGTGTGCCACCCGGCCAAGAGTTAGAGGTTGCGGCATCACATCGGGGGAAGTGGATCGAATCGTGGCGCGTTCACCGACAAAAGCGCCCAAGCATCCCGCTCTGTTTGAACGACCTTAACATTGGGGTGAGCTTGCTCTCCTGCTGTCCCAAACATGCGCATCATTGCGAACGTTTCGGAAGAGGGTGCAATCACAATACGTAGGAAGTTCGGGTCCTGCACTACGGACGGCAACGTAGCCAGTGTGCCCATCACCTGAACTGAAACATCGAACGAGGTAACGCCCGATAGATCGATTATTCCTGCGCTTGGGCTGAGGTGGATGGCCCGCCGAGATATGCCCCGATAGAAATCTATGAACTCTTCGTCACTCACCTTCCCGGCGAGGCGGGAACGAAGTATGCGGTTCGTGGAATCGAAATCGAACGCGCAGGACATGTGATTCTGAGTAATCAAGAGAAGCAACCGAGGCTGTGATCTAGCGCTCGGTCTTAAACCCGATTCGGAGCCGGACTTGGAACCCCTCCCAATCAGATTAGGGCAGTTTAGGCTCAACAGCCTCGAAAACCAATGAATCTTAGTTCTGGAGGCTAGAGGCTGGAGGCTGGATGCTGGAGGCTGGACGCTAGAGAGGGCAAGAGGAGTCGACTCGGAGGCCGGACGACAGCCGAAAAGCCTCACCCCTGAAGGGTGAGCTACATAAACTAACGGCACCCGCAAAACCCGAAGCAGGACCCGGGGCACCCGGCCGTTGTATAAAGGTCGGTGCATCCTTTGCGATCGCCCGGTCGCTCAAATGAACGTTGCCAATCGGCTCTCCCTGATCGCGACACATCCGCATGAACGGGATTGAAAACGAATGAGCGTATCAACGCCTAGTTGGAGCCTCGGCCGTCATTTATTTGGAGTGGCGAGTCTGGCCTTTGGCCTCATCACGCTGGCCTGGCACGACTACAACGGCTGGCATCCACTGCGTTACATTGTCTACGCCGCCGCCGCTGCCCAGATCCTGGGCGGCGCCGCCATTCAGTTCCGTCGGCTCGCGAAAACGGGCGCGGCCGTCCTCGGTGCGGCTTATCTCGTGTTCACCTTGCTGTGCGTACCAGGAATCGTCGCCAAACCGCAGATCTACAACAGCTGGGGCAACTTCTTCGAGCAGTTCTCTCTGCTGAGCGGGGCGGCGATCGTCTATGCGCACGTGTCATCGGCATGGTCGCCGGAAACGCTTCAGCGGATCGGCCGCATTCTCCTGGGCATCTGTGCCGCCTCCTTCACGCTCGAACAGGCGTTTTACCTTCACGCTACCGCCAATCTGGTTCCGAAGTGGCTTCCGCCAAGCCAGCTATTTTGGGCGGTAACGACGACCGTTTTGTTCGCACTCGCGGCCGTGGCTCTTCTTACGAATCGAACGGCGCTTCTCGCGACTCGCCTGCTGACAATAATGCTCGTGATATTTGGGCTGCTCGTGTGGGTACCGTTGCTTCTTTCAGACCCCCGCAATCATACGAATTGGAGCGAAAACGCCGAGACCTTCGAGATTGCCGGAGCAGTATGGATTCTCGCTGATATCCTCGGCCGCTGATGTTAGAGCGGGTTCGAGGTGGCAGCGGCGAGCTGTTCCACCGTGCTCGATACGGCGCGAATCGGAGTGGACACGTGCACGGTCTCGCCGTCATCATCGACATCCACAACGATGTGTTCGCCTTCGCATGGTTTCGCTCATTGGTGTGGGCCTCCTCAGCCCTTCTTGCCAGGTAATACGGAGCGAGCATTCGAAATGTTTCGCGGAATTTGAACGGCATAACGTGGCCCTTGCGGCAGGCCAGCCCCAATTGAGCATCTTTACTGTCGAGGCACGCCGAAAAGTCAAAAACCGCACCCCGTGAAAACCGGGGCCGTGGTCGGGAACGTTGACAGGTGAAACAAGCTAAGTTGTGGCGCGTATTACAGAACGGGACGTGCTATTGTCCCGCTATCGATTCCGGAGATTTAAGATTGCGTCCTCTACCATTTTCCGGCGGGCCCGCCTACGCGACCATTTTCTGGTGCACATATGGAATGTGGTGCGCCTTAGAAATCATAGGGTTGTTTACAACAAGCATGTCGAGGCGTGGCAGAAAGTCCGGTGATAAAGGTTCTTCAGGAGTGCTCGTACTTCTCACTTGGCTCGGGATAGGACTAGACTTTGCGCTCTCTTTTCAATTCCCGCAGGCAGCCATTCGTTGGGAGCGAACTTCCGTTTTCTTCATCGGAATCGCGTTGATGCTTGCCGGTACGGCTTTGCGCTTTTATGCCATGTGGGTTTTGGGGAGATTTTTCACTTACTACGTGGCAGTTCACGACACGCAAACAGTGGTTGAGGTTGGACCCTACCACTATATTCGTCATCCTTCTTACACCGGCGCTCTGATGATATTTGCCGGCGTGGGTCTAGCGCTCGGAAACTGGGCAGGACTTCTTGCGCTTCTCGCCTGCGTCGGCATTGGCTATGCATACCGGATATCCGTTGAGGAGTCCGCCCTCGCTGCGAAGCTGGGAGAGCCATACCGAGGGTATATGCGCCGCACACGACGCCTGGTTCCGTTTCTATTTTAGGCCGGCGAATCAGGAGTAGCCCTCTTCTACGAGTTGTCCTTTCCGTTTGCGCTCAGGGATGGCAAGCATGTAGCCCAGCATGTTTGCCGGGCACGACTGATCCCCCAGGCTCGACTAGCCGTCGACCTGGGGGCCCCTCCTGTTGTGCCCCTACAAGTGCGAAGCGCGCGTGTGGCAGAATGAAGCGGGATGATGAAGATCGTACTGGCATCAGCGTCGCCGCGGCGGGCGGAGATACTGCGGAATGCCGGGATTCCGTTTGAGGTGCTTGCTGCGCGGGTGGATGAAACGCGACGGGCGGGAGAGTTGCGCGGCGATTACGTGCGGCGGCTAGCGCTTGAAAAGGCGCGTGCGGCGGCTGCGGACGCGAATTCGGGCGACGGCGATTGTCTATTTGTGGGCGCGGATACCGTGGTGGTTGCGGGAGATGAAATTCTTGGGAAACCACGATCAGAAGAAGATGCGCGGCGAATGCTGCGGATGCTCAGGGGGAGTGTTCACGAAGTTTACACGGGACTCGCCGTGGTGCAGCGGCCGCGCGCGGCTGAAGGTGTGGTTGACGAAGTGACGCGCGTGACTTTTGCGCCGCTTTCCGACGAAGAGATTGAGAGATACATCGCGACGGGCGAGCCATTCGACAAAGCCGGCGCGTACGGGATTCAAGGAATCGGGGGACGCTACGTTACGCGAATCGAGGGATGCTACTTCAACGTGATGGGCTTGCCGCTGGCACAGTTGTGGACGCTGCTGCGGGAGTTCGGCTGGAAGGAGACTCCGTCCCGGTAACTCAGGCAGTAAAAATCTCGGCTACTCCTTGAAGCGCGAGCCTGGCTTGTTCGACGGCGGGATTTTGTGGATCCTTTTTGGCGAGTTCGAGCGCCGCGTGGAGCAGGGCGTTCTGAAGCAGAGTGATCATCCTGGCGACCTGGGGCTGAAGGCTCTGAGCGCGGACGACCGCATCGAGCGTGACTTCACCAGGAGCCGCTTCGACCTGCTCGGCCTGTTCGGCTTGCACCTGGTCGGCGCGAGGAGTGGCCGCAAGAGGAAACATGCTAATGCGAGGATGGCTCATCAGAGGGCTGGGGCTGTCGAGATAAGATTTCAATGCATCGACGCCCGCGCGAAATTGGCTTACTTCTTTTCCTCGGCCGGCGTTGACGGAGGGGCGCTGGCAACCGGCGGATTGACCGGCTGGCTCGCCTGGGGCGGCTGCTGCGGATCACCGCGCATGCCGTCCTTAAACTCACGCACTCCCTGGCCCAATCCCTTCATCACCTCGGGAATCTTGCGTCCACCAAAAAGGACGAGAACCACAACCGCAATAATTATCAAATGCATGGGGCTGTCCCACATAGGGCACCTGCCTTTCGCGCCCAAGCTGAACAAGCTCGGGTCCCCCGCGTGTAACGGTCTATCTCGCTCAGTATAGCATGGTCAATGCCGAGAAGGGGTTTGCCGATCGCGCTAGCGGCGCGCGCGAGCGGAAGCGATTTCTTTGGCGATGGCGAGGGCTGCGTCACGCGGACTCGCAGCCTGCGTGATGGGCCGACCGACCACGAGATAATCGGCTCCGGCTTGGATTGCCTCTGAGGGCGTGGCTACGCGCGCTTGGTCGTTTAGAGACGCGCTGGCCGGGCGCACACCGGGAACGACGATGAGAAAGTCCGCGCCGCACGCGCGACGGATGGCCTGAGCTTCGTGAGCCGACGCGACGACTCCATCGAGTTCCGCCTGCTTCGCGAGGCGAGCAAGCGAAAGCGCCCGCGAGGCTGGCGAGCCCGAGATTCCGACGCGGCGGAGCGAGGCGCTCTCCATGCTGGTCAATATGGTGACCCCCAGCAGCAAGGGAGGGCGCCTTTTGGCGGCGACCGCGTCTCTGGCAGCGCGCATCATGGCCATATCCCCCAGAGTGTGCAGGGTGAGCATGCGGACCTTGGGGAGATCGGCGGCCGCGGCGACCGCACTCGCGACGGTATTCGGAATATCGTGGAATTTCAGATCAAGGAATATCCCAGAGGCGAGGGCCGCGAGTCTCTCAACAGCTCGCGGACCTTCGGCGGTGAATAACTGGCTGCCTATTTTAAATAGGCCCGCTGCGCCTCGAAGCCGGCGCACCAAAAGCAGGGCCGGCCCCAGGCGCTCCACATCCAGGGCGACGATTAGTCGCGATGATCCGAGGACCGGCGTGAGGGCACCTCAAGCAGCTCCAGGCGTACCTTGGCGAGACCGCGTCCGTCAAAGCCCAACTGCCGAGCTACTGCGTAGGATACGTCAAGTTCGCGGCCTTCGACATAGGGTCCGCGATCATTAATCCTGACCACCTGACTGCGATGATTTTTGGTATTCACAACTCGAACAATGGAGCCCAGGGGGAGCGTAGGATGGGCTGCGGTATCGGCGTACATATCGTAGGTCTCGCCGTCGGCCGTCTGCTGGCCGTCGAAGTCTTCTCCATACCAGCTGGTGGTGCACTCCCAGATCGCCAGAGGCTTCCGATGACCCGGATAGGCCTTGGAAGAGGTTGCAGGCACGGTTTGAGAGGGGCCGCTCACCTTCGCCGCCGGTTTCGGATTTGCCGACGGGGTAAGGATAAGGGCACCCAAACCTAAGAACACCGATTCGAGAACTATAAAAATCTTCGCTCTCATATCGTGTAACCTCCTTAGAATCAATTGTACACTAGCAGCTAGTTATTGCCGAGACAATCAGGATCATTCCTCCAATGACCCGCGTAAGTCACTGATTTTTAGAACCTTCTCCTTAGAGCACCACGATTCCAGAGCCCCTGCCAACTGCTCGCAAGCCCTGGGATCAGCAAAATTGGCCGTTCCAACCTCGACTGCTACGGCTCCCGCGACCATATATTCAATCACGTCAGAGGGTTGATCAATACCGCCAAGCCCTAAGATCGGAATATGAATTACCCGATATGCGTCATAAACTAGCTTCATAGTTATCGGTTTTATGGCTGCGCCGGACAACCCACCGGTCGTACTACCGAGGCGTGACCTCCGGGTATGAGCATTTATTGACATTGCCGGGTAGGTATTTGCGATGACCACGGCATCGGCACCGGACGATTCAGCCGCTTTGGCTGTAAGTGCAATATTTCCAATAGATGGAGATAGCTTGACCCAAAGAGGCCTCTTGGCTGCCGCCCGGGCTGCCTCGGTTACAGCGGCGACCAAAGCCGGGTCAGTACCATACTCCGCACCACCTCGTTCCACATTGGGACAGGAGATATTCAATTCGTAGGCAGCCAAGCCCTCGGCATCCTCCAGGATGCGGATAACCTCCACATACTCCCGGATCGCGTGGCCGAAGACATTGGCGATAATCTCAGTCTGATACTTCCGAAGGCGAGGGAGCTTTTCGGCCACGAATGCCCGGACACCGATGTTTTGCAGGCCGATGGCGTTGATCATGCCGCCGGTGGTCTCGCCCATGCGCGGGGCAGGGGCACCAGCCATAGGCTCGAGCGAAAGTCCCTTCACCACCAAGCCGCCGAGACGGTTCAGGTCAACGAGTCGCGCGAACTCGATGCCGTAAGCGAAGGTTCCGCTGGCGGCAATAATGGGATTCTTGAGATGAACAGCGCCGACGCTGACTCGGAGATCAATCCCCGACGGGGCTTCGGAGATGCGTGCCCGCTGGGGCGAATTCATTTGGGGCAGTCTAGCATGCAGGTCAATAGCATGGCTGGTCGAGCCTGTGCAAAACTATCGCCGCCTCACACTAGCCAGAACCGATCGAGCGGACTCGCGAAACGATGATTCCAGGTCTGCGAACGCGAGCGTCTATGCTAGGATGGCACGCAAATGCGCGTGGTGGAAAAGCGGCAACTGCTCTCGGCGGAAGAGATCAACCGGACGCTTCAAAGGCTGGCGCACGAAATCGTCGAAAAGAGCGGGGGCAGCGAAAGACCTGGCTCTGGTCGGAATCCGGCGGCGCGGGGTGCCCCTTGCCGCGGCGCATGGCGGAGCTGATGCGCGGCTTCGCAGGAACGACAGTGCCGGTGGGCACGCTCGACATCACATTGTATCGCGACGACCTTTCAACCATCGGTCCGCAACCGGTGGTTCAATCCACAAACATTGATTTCACCGTGGATGACCGCGATCTGGTTGTGGTGGACGATGTTCTTTACACCGGGCGAACGATCCGCGCGGCGATGAACGGTCTTTTCGACCTGGGGCGGCCAAAACGCATCCGGTTGTGCGTGCTGATCGATCGCGGCCACCGAGAGCTGCCGGTGGAGGCGTCGTTCGTGGGCCGGACGGTGCAGACGAGCGACACAGAAATTGTGGAGGTTCGTCTTCGCGAAGTGGATAGCGAGGAGCGCGTAGTGCTGGTGGACCGGGTTCCGGAATCCGCCGGAGAGCACTCCGGAGGCAGGGCCTAAAGGGAACCGTGCTTCAGCGATTGTCACATTTGCTCGGGATCGAGTCTCTTAGCCGCGAGCAAATTACTTTTTTCCTGGATCAATCGAAACCGTTCCAGGAATTCCAGCGTTATCCCCTAAAAAAACTGGCCACATTGCGCGGAAAAACCGTGGCAGTGGCTTTTTTCGAAGCGTCCACGCGCACGCGCATCAGTTTCACCACGGCGGCGGCACGGCTGGGCGCGGATACCATGGCGCTGCAGGCGGAATCGTCCAGCCTGAAAAAAGGCGAATCGCTCATTGATACGGTTCGCACACTCGAAGCGATGCGGCCGGACGGAATCGTAATCCGGCACGCGTCGTCCGGTGCGCCGGAATTCGTGGCGGCACGGCTGGATATTCCTGTGCTGAACGCGGGCGACGGGACGCACGAGCATCCGACACAGGCCTTGCTCGACGCGCTGACGATTCGCGATCGCAAAGGGAAACTGGAAGGCTTAAACGTAACGATACTTGGCGACATTCTGCACAGCCGCGTGGCGCGCTCGAATATCCACCTGCTGAGCAAGTTTGGCGCCCGCATCACTCTATGCGGGCCTGCGATGTGGGTGCCGCGCGAGGTGGCGGAGCTTGCGCCGAATATGCGGCGGACGCTGCGGATCGAAGAGTCACTCGAAGGCGCCGACGTGGTGATGGTTTTGCGCGTCCAAACCGAGCGCTTGCACGAGCCAGCGCTGGCGGCGGACGAATATATAGAAGGTTATCAGCTTACGCTGGCGCGCCTGAAGCTCGCAAAAGCGGATGCGCTGGTGCTGCATCCAGGGCCGATGATTCGCGGGCTGGAAATCGACTCAGCCGTGGCCGACGGGCCGCAATCATGCGTGCTCGACCAGGTGACGAACGGTTTGGCGGTGCGAATGGCTCTGCTCTATCACCTGATTGGCGGCGCACCCGCCGACGCGCCGCATCCCGCCGCCAAGGAAAGACAGAATGCTGCTGATTAAGAACGGGCGGGTGATCGATCCGGCCAGCAAGACGGATGCGTCGCTGGATGTGTTGCTCGATGGCGAGCGCATTGCGAAGGTTGGGCCGAATATTTCGGCTGAGGGCGCGGAAATATTCGATGCCAAGGGGCTGTTCGTCGCGCCGGGCTTTATCGACTTGCACTGCCACTTGCGCGAACCGGGCCAAGAACTCTCCGAAACGATCGAGACAGGGACCAAGGCGGCGGCGCGCGGCGGATTCACGGCGGTGTGCTGCATGCCGAACACGCAGCCGGTGAATGACAATGCGTCGGTGACGCGCGGGATTGTGGAGCGCGCGGCTGCGGCAGGCTCGGTGCGCGTGTGGCCGATCGGCGCGGCGTCAATGGGGAGCAAGGGAGAGGCGCTGGCCGAAATTGCGGCGATGAAGCGCGCGGGAATCGTGGCGGTGAGCGACGATGGCAAGCCGATCGCCTCCGCACGTTTGATGCGGCAAGTGATGGATTACTGCGACTCGCTTGATTTGCCGGTGATCGATCATTGCGAAGATGCATCACTTTTCGCCGGCGGCGTGATGCGCGAAGGACCGCATTCAATTCGCCTGGGGCTGAAAGGAATTCCGGCGCAATCGGAGTCGATTTGCACGGGACGCGATGTGGAAGTGGCTGCGCTGACCGGCGCGCGGCTGCACATCGCGCATATGTCCACACGAGGGTCGCTGGAATATGTGCGCTGGGCGAAGAAGCGGGGATTGCGCGTGACGTGCGAAGTGACGCCGCATCATTTCACGCTGACGGACGAGGATGTCCGCTACGATTCGCGCTACAAGATGAATCCGCCGCTGGCTTCGCGCGCGGATCGCGATGCGCTGATCGAAGGACTCGCCGACGGCAGCGTGGATGCTATCGCCACCGATCACGCGCCGCATCATCCCGCGAGCAAGGACGTAGAATTTGATCGCGCGCCCTTCGGCATTACCGGGTTTGAAACGGCGCTAGCGTTGGGCATTGCGGGTCTTGTGGATGCAGGGAAGCTCCCGCTGATGCGGCTCGTCGAGTTGTTTACCACTGGGCCGGCGCGAGTTCTCGGTATGAAGCGGGCGGTTGCCGCCGGGGAAGCTGCCGATCTTACAATTTTCTCAGTCGATCGCGAATGGACTTTTCGCGCTGCGGAGTCGCCGAGCAAATCGCGCAACACGCCTTTCGACGGACGCGGATTTCGCGGCGGACCCGCGGCAACGATCGTTGCAGGCAGAATTGTCTTCCGCAACTGACCAAGCCCCAGCGTGGATTTCAGTGAGCGCGACTGATCCAATCCGTGAAACCAGACATTCCGGCCTCAGCGACTATCTTGCTGCCGAGCGCACGCTGCTAGCGTGGATTAGAACTGGCTTGGCGTTGATGGGATTCGGATTTGTGGTTGCCCGATTTGGCCTTTTCTTGCAGCAGCTTCGCGTGATTGAACCGAGTTCTGGCGTAAGTTCCTATGGCTTTTCGATTTGGCTTGGCACGGCGCTAATCGCAACCGGCGTGGCGCTTGATGCGTTTGCGTCCTGGCATTACGTACGGCTGATTCGCCAATTAAACCGCGGAGAAGAAAATTTCCGTCGACCATCAGCGGCGGGGCTGGCTCTCGCCGTCTTTCTGGCGTGCGTGGGAGTGGCCATGGCGATCTATCTGATTTCGGTGTAACAGACGTCAGCCGGTGCGGATTGCTGCGAGGACTTCAGCGGCGTGGCCCTTCGCCGTCACTTTCTCCCAAACCTTGCGGATTATTCCGTCCGGGCCGATCCAGAACGACATGCGCACGATTCCGAGTGGCGACTTCCCGAAGAAAGTCTTCATCCGGCGAGCGCCATAGGCCTCGATTACATTGAAGTTCGTATCGGCGAGGAGCGGGAAATTCAGGTTGTATTTGGCTTTGAATTTCGCCTGGTCTTGAACCGAGTCGCCGCTGCAGCCCACAATCGCGGTGTTGGCGAGCGTGAATTGTTCCAGGGCGCTGCGAAATTCCACGGCTTCGTGCGTGCAGCCAGTGGTATCCGCCTTGGGATAGAAATACAAAATTAGATTGCGCCCACGGTAATCGGCGAGCGAAACGGTCTTGCCGTCGTCGGCCATGGCATGAAAATCGGGAGCCGGATCGTCCTTCTTTAGCACGTTGGATCTCCGTTTTGCGAGAAAAGCTATTCGCCGCGCAAAATTCGCTTGAGAATTTCGTTGACGACTTGGGGATTGGCTTGCCCGCGCGTTTCGCGCATCACTTGGCCCACAAAAAACTTGAAGACTCCTTCATTGCCGGCGCGGTATTTCGCCACGTTGTCCGGGCTCTTCGCCACAACCTCCCGAGCGATTTTCTCGATGGCGCCGGTATCCGTCATTTGCGCGAGCCCCTCGGCGGCGATGATCTCCGCGGGCTGGCGTCCCGTCTCGAACATTAACGCGAATACTTTTTTGCCGCTTCCCGCGGTGATTTCGCCCTTGTCGACTTTCCACAACAGCTCCGCGAGCGACTGGGGTGTTACGGGGCAATCCGAAATATCTTTTCGCGCGTCGTTCAGGCGGCGGAGCAGCTCGACGGAGATCCAGCTTGCCGCGGTTTTCGCTGGAGCGCCCGCTTTCACGGCAGCCTCGAAATAATCCGCCAGTCCTTGCGAGGCTGTGAGAACGCCGGCATCGTATTCCGTGATTCCATACTCGCTCTGAAAGCGGGCGAGCTTCGCAGCAGGCAATTCGGGCATCGAGCGCCGCACTGCTTCGATCATCGCCGCCGAAACCGAGACCGGCAACAAATCGGGATCGGGAAAATAGCGGTAATCGTGCGCGAATTCCTTGGAGCGCATCGGCTCGGTGCGCCCCGCCGCCAGGTTCCAGAGCCGCGTTTCCTGGGCGACAGAGCCGCCGGATTCTATGACCGCGATTTGGCGTTCGATTTCGTATTCGAGCGCGTGAGCGAGATAGCGGAAGGAATTCAGGTTTTTCACTTCAGCCTTGGTCCCGAATTTAGGCGCGCCGCGCAGGCGCACGCTGACATTTGCATCGCAGCGCAGCGAACCTTCTTCCATGTTGCAGTTGCTCACTTCGGTGTATTCGAGAATCTGTTTCAGCGTATTGAGATAGGCGTAAGCCTCGGCCGGGGAGCGCAGATCGGGCTCGGAGACGATTTCGATCAGCGGAACGCCGCAGCGATTGAAATCGATATAGCTCCAGCGGTCAGAGTCGGGGAAACCTTCGTGCAAACTCTTGCCTGCGTCGTCCTCCATGTGCAGGCGCGTGACGCCGATGCGCTTTTTTTCGCCCTCTACTTCAATCTCGATGGCTCCCCCAATCGCGAGCGGCAGCTCGTACATGGAAATTTGGTAGCCCTTGGGCAGGTCCGGATAAAAGTAATTTTTGCGGGCGAACCGGGAACGTTCCTGAATCTTGCAACCCAGCGCCATCGAGGCGCGCAGAGCCAAGTCGAGCGCTTTCCGATTGAGTACGGGCAGCGCGCCGGGCAATCCCAGGCACACGGGACACGTATTCGAATTGGGCGCGTCGCCAAAGCGCGTCGAGCAGCCGCAAAACAGCTTGGTCATGGTCTGGAGATGCGCGTGCACCTCCAGCCCAATGACGGCCTCGTAGCGCGCCATCACTTCCGGCGCGATTCGCGACGTTTCTTGTGCGGTTCGACTCATGATAAGCGCACAATTATAGCATCGGGCCAGTGCGCCGCCGAAGCTTGCGCCGATTACATTCGGTGATCGCCGCCCCATGTATACGTTAAGCCGAGGCGATAGTTGTAGCCCAGCGCCGGATAGCCAATTTCATCCTGGTAATGCTTATCGAAAAGATTTTCGATGTGCGCGACGGTTGAAAGGCCGTGGCCAAGATTGATGCTGTTGGCAAAGTCCCATCTGACGTAACTCGGATTACTGGTGATGCACGGACTGCCCGGACCCGGTTGGCAAACGCCGTTCACGAACGTGCTGATGAAATCGCTATCGGACCTACGTCCTACATAGTGACCCGAGAGATTCCAGTTCATTCGTAGGAAGTGAGCATTCGCCATCAGATTTGCCGAGTGTAGCGGCCGCCGAAAAAGCCGGTTGCCGGGCTCAAACGAAGGATCGAATTCGGGCCCCGCGACCAGCACCTTGGAATCGTCGTATGTGTAATTCCCGACGATGCTCAGCCACCGCGTGACCTTCACCTCGAACGACGTGTTCGCGCCATCCGCGCGGGCGCTTTCGGTATTGAAAAAGCTGCCGCCGAAAGCCGGGCAATTGGGATTCGAGACCAAGAAAGCAAAGCTCACGATATTGTGAAAGTCGTTATGAAAGTAAGTGGCCGAGAAATGAATCCGGTTAGACGCAAACACTTGATCGATTCCGGCGTCCACGGTGCGGCTTTCTTCTGGCGCTAGCTGCGGGCTGCAATCCGGCGGCAAGATTTCCGGCTCCTTGATTCCCTGCCCGTAGGAGGCGCGCAGACGCGTGGCGCCCCAGAATCCTTGCCCATCGCGCAACGCGTACGAGGCGCCCACGCGCGGTACGAATCGCGTCCCGAAGAATCCGTTGGCTTCGGCGCGCCCTCCGATCACGGCGGTGAGGCGCTGGCCGAATTGCTGCCGCACTTCCAAATATCCGGCTTGGTTGTGCCGCGTCTCGGTTGGCCCGACCTCGACTTCGTTTTCGTATCCGGCCGTGATTTCTCCCTGGTGAAAAAGATACGTCGACTGCCCCTCGAAGCCAGCACGATTGTATTTGCTGATGAAGGGGCCAAAAAAGGGGAGAAATCGTTGTCCTGAAAGCGCGATTCGAAGCCGGACACCTGATTCTGCCAATGCTCTCCGGTTGTGAAATTCCAGCTCACATTGGCCGAGAAGTCATGCAGATCATTGTGCTGGCCGAGAACGGCCTGGCCGGGAAGCAGTGTTTGTCCCGGTTGACCGGCATCGCTGGAACTGTTGCGAAGGGACAGACGCAACGAATCCGTATCGGAAAATTTCCAGCCGAAATTTCCCGATGCCGTCGCGTCGCGAAAGTAGTCGCCTCGATCCTGCCCCTCGGTCGAGAAATATTGGCTGCCAACCGAATAATCGAATCGGCGCTCAGCAGACCGCTGAGCTGCGCGCTACCGTTTCCGGTGCCGAAGGTGCCGCCGTCACCTTCGAGGGTGAATTGCGGCACTGCCGTAGTTCCGCGATGCGTGAAAATCTGCACCGCGCCATCCATGGCGTCGGAGCCGTAGAGCGCGCTGGACGCGCCGTGGACGATCTCGATCTTGTCCACGTTCAAAAGCGTGAAATTCGAGAAATCGATTGCGCCTCCGGGCTGATTCACCGGCGTGCCGTCCACCAGCACCTTCGTGTAATTCGAATTCCCGCCATCGAGGAAAAACCCGGTGATGCCGCCGAACGGCCCGCCCCGATCGAAGCTCACTCCTTGCTCCGAGGCGAGCATGTCGATCGTCCATATCGCTTGCCGCTGATCGATCTGCGCTTTGGTGATCACGTCGACGAGGTCGGGCGCGGTTTCGGCGGTGGTCGGCTCTGCCGTATCGCTCACGACCACGCTTGAGGACATTTTTTCAAGCTGCAATCGTACGTCCCACGCACGCATTTCGCCGGTAGCGAGAGCGAACTCCCGATCCACCGGTGCGAAAGCTGCGTGCCGGATGCTGAGCCGATATTTGCCAGGCGCGAGCGCGAGCGCAAAAGTGCCGTCGACCCGCGCTATGTGCGCGACGAACCATGCCGCGCGAAGCAATCGGCTGCGCGGTGATTTCCGCCCCTGCAACGGCTGCGCCGCTTGGATCGGTTACCGCGCCTTGAATTGTGGCTATTTTTTGTGCGCGAGAAATTATCGGTTGAACGAAAAGTGTTGCGATGACGCCTGCAAAAAAAGGGCACGCAAAGCGGTGCAGTCTCATTTTTCCTCCTCTCCCTCTCGCGCGGGAGCTGAAGGTTGTCCGGAAGCGTTTGGCGTGCTTTCGGATTGAGACTCCGCCGGTCTCCTGGCTTGGCGAATTGTCCCGATCTATCCGGAACCCCAGCGCGGCCTTCCCATCCCGCCATCGAATCTCGATCGATTCGCTGGCCGGGCCAGTGGCACGCGCCGAAAAACTTCCGCCTTACAGTCGCGCGGCGGCGACGGTTTTTCACCGTCTTCCCGTGCGCGGAGTCTCTTTGTGATTATTTGCGGCGCTCAATGCTTCGAAGCCGCGCCGTTTGCGAAGGCCAAAGACGCCCTCGCGATTGACGTGAAAGATCCTACAAATTTATTGCCCACCCCTCAGGATCACGCGCGGCCGCCCGCTGGCACTCATCTCGATTTCCAGCGGCGCCTCGAACACCTCTTCGAGCAAAGAGCGCTCGTACACTTCCGCGGGCGTTCCCCACCCGCAGGCACTTGCCTTTGTGCAGCAACACGATGCGGTCGCAGAACTCCGCGGCCAAATCGAGCTCGTGCGTCACCACCAGCACGGCGTAGCGATTTTCGTCCGCAAGCCGGCGCAACCGCCGCAGCAATTCCACTTTGCCTCCGATATCGAGGTGCTGGGTCGGCTCATCGAGCAATAGTAGCGACGGCCTCTGGGCCAGCGCGCGCGCCAAAATCACGCGTTGTTTTTCGCCGCCGGAAAGCCGGTCCATCCATCGATCGCGAAGCGCGTTCGCGCCTACTTGCGCCAGCGCGTTTCCGGCGTGCAGGCAATCCTCCGCGGATTCAAACCGCAGCCGGCGCCCGTAGGGATAGCGCCCCTGCAGAACGTACTCCCACACGCGCAGCGGGAACAGCAGCTCGCTTTCCTGCTGCACCAGCGCGATCTGTTGCGCGCGGGCCCGCAAATCGATCTGGCTCACTTCGACGCCGTCAATTTCGATTCGCCCGGATAACGGCTTGTTCACTCCGGCAATCAGCGTGAGCAGCGTGGATTTTCCGCTGGCGTTCGGACCCAGAATCGCCACCAGTTCGCGCTGCTGCGCTTCGAAGCTCACGGGACCCAGCGCGAATTTCGGCGCGGAGCGGTCGGTGGCTGCGTATGCATAGCTTGCCTGTTCGACTTTCAGCCGCAATCCCAGTTGCGGCGCGGCGGTCGCAACCGCCGAAGCATTGCTTGCCGCCGCTCCGCTCATCGCACTCTCCGCCGCATCAGATAAATGAAGACAGGAGCGCCCGCGATCGCCGTCATCGCGCCGACCGGCAATTCCGTGGGAGCCACAACGATCCGCGCCAGCGCGTCCGCGAGCACGATCAGAATCGCTCCGCCCAGCGCGGACGTGGGAATCAGCAGCCGGTAGTCGGTCCCAAACATCATGCGCATCAGATGCGGTACCAGCAGCCCCACGTATCCGATTGCGCCGCTCACCGATACGGCCAGTCCAGTGAGCACCGAAGCCGCCACGTAGACGACCAGCTTCACACGATTCACGTTCACGCCAAGATGCCGCGCCTCTTGTTCGCCCGTGAGGATGAGATTCAAATCGGACGCCGTGGTGTAAATCGATCCCACGCCGACAATCAAAACCAGATAAAGCCAGCGCGAATCAACCGTGGGCTGCGAAGCCAGGTCGCCCATCAGCCAAAAGGCCATCCCGCGGAGATCGCGCCCGCTCAGCGTGGTCATCATGAACATGATGACCGCCGAAAGAAATGATGCGGTCACAATTCCGGCCAGCAAGAGCGTCGCGCTATCGAGTTGCCCACCGCGGCGTCCCAGAAAGTACACGGCCGCGGTCGTCACACCCGCGCCCGCAAAAGCCGCTACTTGAATTGCACCCGGCGTGTGCGGCGCGACGATCAATCCGATGATTGCGCCCAGCGCCGCCCCGCTCGAAATACCCAACACGTACGGATCGGCCAGTGGATTCCGCAAGAGCGCCTGAAAACCGGCGCCGGCGGTCGCGAGCGACGCCCCTACGACAATCCCCAGCATAATGCGCGGCAATCGAATCTCGAAAATTACATCACGGAATTCCGCCGGGATCGCGTCCCAATGGCGCAGAACGCCATTCACCAGCGTCATTACGATATCGCGCACAGCGATCGGATACGCGCCCACGCGCAGCGAGATCACCATGGCCGCGAACAGCACGCCCGCAAGCCCCACGCAAATCCATGCCACGCGCTGCGGCGTCAAAGGGCGCATTCAGCGCACCTCTCGGCTATCCGAGCGGCGGCGAGTACCGCTCGCGCCGTTTGAGATTCGCTTTTATTCCAAGGAATCGTGCGATTCTCCGAGAACGCTTCCGGATGCAACTGCCGCGCCAGCTGTTCGATCATATCCACCAGTCCGGGCGATGGCCGTATCGCCTCTTCGCTCACGTCAACCACATGCCCCTGCTCGACGGCATCCAAATCTCTCCACGCCGGTCGCGCGCGCAAGTCAGCGAGCTCTGTCGCAGTTCCCCCGCCATGATCGTTCGTGAAGACGATGTAGTCCGGCTGCAGCCGCACGACTTCCTCGATGCTCAGGCGCGGCCATTTCTGCCTCGATACCAGCACAGATTCCGCTCCGGCCCATCGCAGCGCGTCTGCAATGAAAGTATTCTGCCCGATGGTCTGCAGCGGTTCCAGCCACACTACGAACAGTACGTGGACCTTCGGCCGCTCGCTCAGGCGCGCGCGCACCGCATCGAGGCGCTGTTGCAGCTTGCCAACGAGTTCCGTTCCCTGCTTCGGCGCGCCGATCACGTCCGCTACGTGCTGAATCGAACCGAGCATTCCGCGGACGGTTTCGGGATCCGTGGTGTAGACGGCAATTCCCAAGTTCTTCAGCGCGTCAGCCGTCTCAACGCGATTGATCGAAGTCGTTGCCAGCACCAAGTCCGGATGCAGCCCCACAATCGCTTCGAGGCTCGGGTTCTGCGGATCGCCCACATGCGGCTTCGACTTTGCGGCGGCCGGCGTGTCGCAGAAGTTCGTGTCGCCGACGAGCCGGTCCTCGAGCCCCAGCGCGTACATGGTCTCTGTGAGATTGGGAGCGAGCGTCACAACGCGGTTCACCGTTGCGGGTATTTTCACTTCTCGCCCTACTTCATCCGTCACCATGCGTCCGGTTGGAGTTTGCGCAGCTCGCTGCCGAACGGGCCGTGGCGTGGCAATCGCATATGGCACCGCACTCGCAACCAGCGCGACGAACATTCCCATGACGCAAGTTTGCCAGCCTCGCAGTCGCCCCAATTCCGTGTCTCCAACAAAAAAGCCTCGCGAGGATAGCGAGGCTCATCGCCACACCCTTTCTCGCGAAGAGTGCTGGCTTCGACTGGCGCGAGTACATGCCTGACTTTCAGCGGCCGCTCACGCGGCGCGCCGATCACAGTGGCGGGACCGTGGCCGATTTTCACGGCCTTCCAGATGCCCGTGCCAGTTCAATTGTCGCTGGCGAGTCTATGCTGCGCTTTACGCAGTGTCAATCAGTCTCGCCTAGCGGTTCTTCCACTTCGGGGCGCGCTTTTCCACCAGCGCGCGCAAACCTTCCTGCGAATCTTCGAGCTCCGCCAATTCGTTCAAGAAAACCTTCATCGAATTGCGCACCCCATCACGCAGCGGCATTCCGAGGCTGCCCATGATGGCTTTCTTGGCCATGGTGAGCACGGGCGCGGATTGCGCCGTCACCTTCGCCGTCACCTCGTCAATTTTCTTTTGCAACCCATTTTCGGGCACCAGCCAGTTGACTAGCCTCAATTCTTCCGCGCGTTCGGCGGACATCGTTTCTCCGGTCAACACCAGCTCCAGCGCTTGTTTGGGCCCGAGAAGGTACGGCAGGATGGCCGCAGCCAGCGGGGGGAATACTCCCAGCTTGATTTCCGGCTGCGCAAATTTCGCCTTCGGCGTGGCAATCACCAGATCGCCCAACGCCGCCAGCTCCGCTCCTCCTCCGAATGCGGGGCCGTTCACTACGACCAGCAACGGCTTCGAGGCATCGAGCATTGCAGAAAATGCGCCGTGGAAAGCATCCAGAAGCTGAAATATTCGCCGCTGAGTGTACTCGCCGATCTCGATGCCGCCGCAAAACGCTTTGGCCGCCGAATCGAGAATGATCAGCTTTATGTTGTTGCGATCGCCGAAGGAGTTGATGCCCGCGGCAAGCTCGCTGAGCATGCGCTCATTTAAAAGATTATGTTCGGGGCGATCCAGCGTGAGGTGGCCTACGTCTCCTTCAGCGCGCACCTTCACGAATTTGAAGTCTTCAACTTTCGGCGCGACCAGCGCCAGGGTTCCGAGAACTTCCACTCCGCGCGAAGTTGGCGGCATTTGAAATCGCTCCAGGCCTGCGACGACCCCCTTGGAAACGGGGATGTCTTCATCCAAAGGTTAGACCGTTTCGATTTCGACTGCTACGCCCAATCCGCCCGACACACACAATGTGGCAAGACCCCGCCGGCCAGTCCTTGGACTGGCCGATGGGCCAGTTCCCGGTCCAGAAGCCCTACGCACTTCGTGAATTAACGTAGTGAGAATGCGGGTGCCGGTGCACGCGATCGGATGACCGAGCGCGATCGCGCCTCCATTGGGATTGAGCCGCTCGCGATTGAAGTGGAGATCGCGGTCGCAGGCCAGGACTTGCGCCGCGAAGGCTTCGTTCAGCTCGATTGCATCGTAATCCTCGAGTTTTGTTCCGGTGCGTTTCGTCAGGCTGCGTACCGCCGGCACGGGACCGATTCCCATCACGCGCGGGTCCACCGCCGCAATGCTGGCGTCCACAATTCGCGCAATCGGCTTGAGCCGCAGCTCGCGGACCTTTTCCTCGCTCGCCAGCACCACGGCCGCCGCGCCGTCGGTGATGCCACTGGAATTTCCGGCCGTTACGGTACCGGTCTTGCTGAACACCGGCGCCAGCTTGGCGATTCCCGCCAGCGACGCATCCTGCCGCACATGTTCGTCCTTCAGCAGAAGGGTCACATTGCCTTTTTTATCTGTCACCGGCACGGGAACGATTTCTTCTTTGAAGTGGCACTCGGCGGAAGCCACCGTAGCGCGGCGGTGACTCTCCACCGCAAAATCGTCCTGTTCCTCCCGCGAAATTTTGTACTGCTCCGCGAGCACCTCAGCCGTTTCCCCCATAATCATTTTCGAGAGAGGACAGAGAAAGCCATCGCGGTACATCCCGTCGATCAGTTGCTGATTCCCCAGCCGGAATCCCCAGCGGCCCTCCACGAGGTACGGTACGCGACTCATCGACTCAGCGCCGCCCGCCACGATAATTCCGGCTTGGCCGGTGACGATCTGCTGCCACCCCAGCACCGCGGCGCGCAATCCCGAAGCGCACGCCATGTTCACGGTAAACGCCGGTACGTCATCGCCAAGGCCTGATCTCCACGCGATTTGCCGCGCCGGGTTCGGCCCCACGCCTGCAGGTCGGGCGTTACCGAAAATCACTTCATCGACGTGCCAGGGCAGGGTCGAGACGCCGTTCGTCGCCTTGCCTGCGGCCGCTCCGGTGGCGGCCGGGTAGTCGAATTCGCCGGGTGCTCGCTCAGGCGGCAGCGGTTCGCCGAACGCACGTTCCAGCGCCGCACGCACGGCAATCGTTCCCAGGTCCGGCTGCGTGAAATCCGCTAGCATGCCGCCGAATTTTCCGATTGGCGTGCGCGCAGCGCTCACAATGTAGACGCCGTTGGCCACAGTTGTTCGATGTTAGCACAGCTTTTCTGGCTCCCGAGTTCGCCGATTCAGGGAGCGCCGCCAGCGTGCAATTCCTATTTCGCTGGCGGATTGCAGGGAACAAACTGCTGGTATATGGGAACAATCTCCACGGTTCAGTACCAACGAGAATTCGTACGCTAAACTACAGTCAAGCCCGCTAAACCGTCGCGTTATAACCACTTCGATAAACACCCAGGGTTGGTACTCTCATTGCTTTAACTATCTCGGTATCTCAACAGGAACCCAACCGCTGGTTGGAAAAAGCTTAGAATTTTTAGAAGCAGATGGCGAGCCGCTGATGAGAGATAAACCGAAAATTTTCGATGATTCTGAGCGGGAGTCGAGTCGCCAACTTCGGACCGTCCCTGCAATTGAAAAGGCTCGGGAAAATGCCGCGTCAGGCATCCAGACACGCGACGTCGAACAGCGGCTGGATACTCTTCGCCAGCGGGTGCACAACCTAAAGGCCGATTCTTCTTTAGTATGGCTGGAAGACCGCCTGCACATTTTCGATCCGGCCCTGGACTTGCGCGTGAAGGTCGAAGCAGTGCACCTGATGTTATGCGCCGCGGCACTGCTCAGCGACTCCGGCAAGGAAAAGGTCCTCCTGACCGTCAGAAATTCCCTCGACCAGCTCGAAAAGGCCGTAGAGCTGGACGTACACGCCGCCTGACTCGGCACCCAGCCGCCCCAAGACCTTTTTTCCGCGATCGCATCTTCATTCCTCGCTTCTCAGCGCGCGGCTTTTCCGTTATTCTCTCCGCGCATGAACGCCTACGAAATTCCGAAGGACGTCAGCAAGCTCGAAGACTTGCGTCGCACGCAGCGCCCTGACCCCAAGCCCGGGCCCTACGACGTTCTCGTTCGCATCCGCGCGGCCGCGCTCAATTACCGCGATCACGCCATCATCATCGGTTCGTATCACTACAATCTTGATCGCGCCACGGTTCCCTGCTCCGATGGCGCCGGCGACGTAGTCGCCGTCGGCTCGAGCGTCACGCGCTTCAAGCCGGGCGACCGCGTAATCCCCTCATTCTTCCAAGTGTGGATTGACGGCGTCCCTCCAAAAAACCGCGCGGCTCTGGGCGCGCCGCTCGATGGCACGCTCGCCGAATATATCGCGCTGCACGAAGACGGCTGCGTCGCGATGCCGAAAAGTCTCTCCTACGAAGAGGCAGCCACCCTTCCGTGCGCCGGCGTCACTGCGTGGAACGCCTTGATGCTCGCCGGCTCGCCCATCAAGCCCGGAGACACCGTACTCTGCCTGGGAACAGGCGGCGTAGCGATGTTCGCATTGCAGCTCGCGCGGGTCGCCGGAGCGCGCGTTATCGTCACTTCGTCGAGCGACGCCAAAATCGAGCGCATTCGTCCCCTCGGCGCATCCGGCGGCGTGAATTATAAGACCCATCCCGATTGGGAAAAGGAAGTGCTCGCGCTCACCGAGGGGCGCGGCGTCGATTGCGTGATCGAAAATGGCGGCATCGGTACGCTCGCGCGCTCGTTCCGCTGTGTCGGATGGAAAGGAAAAGTTGCCCTGATCGGTGTGCTCGCGGGACGCGAGGGCAACGCCAATCCGCACGACTTGATGTTCAAGAGCGCCAGCCTGCACGGCATCGGCGTCGGCAGCCGCGCCTGCCTCGAACAATTGATTCAGGCCATCGAAGTGAATCGGATCAAGCCCGTCATCGAAAAGGTTTTTCCCTTTGACCAGGCCGCCGAAGCATTCCGCCTCCAAGCCTCCGGCAATTTCGTAGGGAAAATCGCCATCGCCATTTGAAATGGAAAAAACCGCGACGTCGCGCTAACCCGCGTGGGACTCAAACCGACCCTACCATCAAATCGGAAACCAAAGCCCTCGAACGCGCGTCTCAACGCACAAGCAGACGTGACGGTCCGACGAGGATCGTCATCCTGACCCTGGGTGGTGAAATCCGGGTAGGGATCGTTAGGCGTCAAGATCCTGCGGCTGAACCTCACCCCTCAGCCGCAGGATAAGCATCTCCCATCGCGCGGCGTGTTAGCTTATAAGCGTGAAAAGGAGATTCCGCCATGCCCCGCACCCGCCGCAGCGATAAGCACCCTTTGAGGCCGTCCACAAAAGTTCTCACCGAAGGATTCGACCCTACTCTTTCGCTCGGCTCCGCGCGCCCTGCTGTTTTTCGCAGTTCCACGTACGTTTTCTCGAGCCCCGAAGCCGCCGAACACGCCTTCAACGTCACCTCCGGCCGCGCCAGGCTGCCCGAAGGCGAAGGACCGGACCTAATCTACTCGCGCTTCAACCATCCCAACGCGCAGATGCTCGAGGACCAAATCGTGAACCTCGAAAAAGGCTCCAAATCCGCGCTGGCCTTCAATTCCGGCATGGCTGCGATCGTCACATCGCTCTTCGCTCTTTTGCGCCCCGGCCAATCCATCGTTTACACCATCCCGATCTACGGCGGCACGCAGCATTTCATTCAGGACTGCCTTTCGCAGTGGGGCGTATCGGGCATTCCCGTGTTTTCGGGCGACGCCGCACCGAATCAGCCGCGCGATCGCGTCCGCGAAAAATCTCGGCGCGGTGATGCTTGAAACGCCCGCCAATCCCACGCTGATCATGACGGACATCCGCCAGGTTTGCGACGCCGTCGCCGCGCTGAAAATTCCCAAGGGCCGCGCGCGTCCTCTGGTGCTGGTGGACAACACCATGCTCGGCCCGTCGTTCCAGCATCCGCTGGAGCTGGGCGCCGATCTCGTTCTCTATTCGGGGACAAAATATCTTTCCGGCTTCAGCGACATGCTCGCCGGAATCGCGCTCGCGAAAGATCCCGACCTGATTCGCAGGATTCGCCCCACGCGCGGTCTTTTCGGCACCATTCTTCAGCCGGACGAATGCTGGATGCTCGGCGGCCGCTTGCCCACCGTGCGCCTGCGCATGGACAAGTCCAGCATCGACGCCCAGCGCATCGCCGAGCGCCTCGTCGCGCACAAGAAAATCAAAAAAGTTCTCTACCCCACGCTCTTCACCGACCCGGAGCAGAAAAGAATTTACGCCGCGCAGTGCGATTATCCCGGCGGCATGGTCTCTCTCGAACTTCGCGGCGGAAAACGCGCGGCGTTCGATTTCCTGCGCCACCTGAAAATCGCCAGAAACGCCGTCTCGCTCGGCGGCGTCGAAACGCTCGCCTGCCATCCGAAAACCACCACGCATTCCGGCTTCAGCGAAAAAGAATTCGCGCAAGCCGGCATCACGGACGGCCTCGTCCGCATCTCCGTCGGAATCGAGCACTGGCGCGACCTGCTCGCCGACTTCGAACAAGCTCTCGATGCGGCGTAACTCTCACTCGACCCACCAAGTGCGCGAATTTGTTCTACAATCGCTGCCGAATCGGGGAGCAACCCGAAAATGGTGAATCGTCGCGAAATCCTTCTCGCTTTGATTTGCGCGACGAGCCTTGCGTTCGCGTTTCTTAGTTTCCGCGCCGCCGCGCAACAGCCATCTCCGCGGCAAGCCTCGCCGCAGGCCCCTGGCGCGCAGCCGCAAGGACCGCTCGTAGGCCCGATGACGCGAATCGTCGGCCAAGCAGTCTTCAACAAAAACTGTGCGAGCTGCCATCACCACGCCATGACGAGCGCCGACGAAAATGCCAACACAGGAGGCCGCGCAGCTCCCGACACCGAAACGCTCGCGCAGATGACTCCCGAGGCCATCTACGCGACGCTCACCACCGGGATTATGGCCGCGCAGGCCCAGAATCTCGCGGACAGCGAAAAGCGCGCTGTCGCAGAATTTTTTGGCGGGCGCCCGCTCGGCGCAGCCGATGCCGGCGACGCCAGCCATATGACCAACCATTGCGCATCGAATCCTGCGATCAACGATGCGGTGTCAACGGACTCTGAGTGGAATGGCTGGGGCAACGGCCTCGCCAACACTCGCTTTCAATCCGCGCAAGCCGCCGGACTCAGCGCCGATCAAGTCCCGCACTTGAAATTGAAATGGGCGTTTGGCCTGCCCGCAGGCGGAGAGTCATCCGGCGAGCCGTCGGTTTTCGGCGGGCGTGTTTTCTTCGGCGATTACAACAGCTTCGCCTATTCGCTCGACGCCTCGACCGGCTGCGTCTACTGGTCATTCCGCGCCGACGCGCAAATCCGCACCGCGGGGCTCGTCGCGCCCATCAAGAGCAAAGGCAGCGCCGGCTACGCCGTTTTCTTCGGCGACAAAAAAGCCAATCTCTATGCGCTCGACGCGCGCACCGGCGCGCTGCTTTGGAAACGCAACCTTGAGCAGCGCCTGCTCTCGCACATCACTGCCGCGCCAGTTTTTTACAAGGGCCGGCTGTACGTCGGGCTGGCAGGGTCCGAAGAAATCGTTTCCTCCGATCCGCATTATCCCTGTTGCACGTATCGCGGCAGCCTTACGGCGCTCGACGCGAATACCGGCGCGGTAATCTGGAAAACGTACACGATTCCGGATAAGCCTAAGCCGACGAAGAAGAATGCGCTGGGCACGCAGCTTTGGGCGCCTGCGGGCGCGTCGATCTGGTCCGCACCGACCATTGATCCCAAGCTCAACGCAATTTATGTCGGCACGGGCAACGGCTTCACGGAACCCGCCGCGAAAACGTCCGACTCGATCATGGCCCTTGATCTGAAGACGGGCAAAGTGCTCTGGTCGTATCAGGCGCTCGCCAACGACGCATCGCCCGGCGATTGCGTCGGCCCCGGCCCCAAGGACGCTCACTGCCCCGCGAAAGTTGGCCCCGATTGGGACTTTGGAAACTCGCCGATTTTGCAGACGCTCGCGAACGGCAAGCGCGTCCTCGTCTGCGCGCATAAGGGCGGCGAAGTTGTCGCGCTCGATCCCGATCGGCGCGGTGCCCTTCTCTGGACCGCCGATCTTTCCGCTGGCCGCGACACGACCGCGCCTATCCAAGTGCAAATTATGTGGGGCGGCGCTGCGGACAAGGACAACGTTTACTACGATACGCAGGCCGGCACCGTGGCGGCGGTGCGCCTCGCGAACGGAAAAGTTCTGTGGGACGTTCCAATCGCCCCGTCTCCCGCGCATCCCGGCGCTGGCGGTCGACCGCGGAAAGGATTCGAAGCTGCGGTTACGGTGATGCCAGGCGTCGTCTTCGCGGGCGGATGGGATGGGGTTTTGCATGCCCTTTCCACCGCCGACGGCCACGAAATTTGGCGGTTCGATACCGCGCGTGAATTCACGTCCGTCAATCGCGTTGCGGCCAAAGGCGGATCGCTCGGCGCGCCTGGCCCGGTCATCGCAGCGGGCATGCTCTTCGTCGGCTCCGGCTACGTCGGCACCGGCAACGGCATGCCCGGCAACGTCCTCCTCGCCCTCGCCCCGGAGAAGTCCACACGCGCTCGTCCTTGACGCGATCCCTCCCATCAAGAAATATGGAAGCATGTTCCAAACGACCGCAGTTGTGGCGCAGTCCGAGGCTCTCGCAAAAGCAGTGACCTGTTCCGGTCCGCGGGCGGACACTCCCAACGGACGTTTGGGACGCGAGAGTCCCCGTGGCGAAAGCGATGGCGCAAAAGCGCGTTCTAATCGACACACGAGACCGAGTAGAACATTACGCAACTCATTGCAAACAAAGGACGGAGGTGCAGTCTACTCGACACAGAAGTGCGAGCCTCAATTCGAGCAACACCTGCCGGGCTGAAGCCCCGGCGCTACACAAGCTGCTACGTTTCGGTTATTCTGCCTCCCCTATGCTTGACCTTGGATTCGTAAGAGAGCACATGGACGTGATCGAGAAGATGGCGCGCGACCGCGGCATCAAGCTGGACCTCGGTCCTTTCGTCGAAGTGGATACTGAGCGGCGGAAGCTGATCACCGCCACCGAGCAGATGAAAGCGGAGCGCAACAAAGCCAACGACATTATCGGCCCGCTCCAGAAAGCGATTCGCGATCTCGAAGCGAAGGGCCAGGACGTGACGGATCGCATCGAGCAAAGAGACAAGCTACTGCGCCAGATGAAGGAATCGTCAGACAAAATCAAGCGCAGCGACGAGCTTGTTGCCAAAATGGACGGAGCGCTGAAAGAATTTTTGCTAGTGATTCCGAATATTCCGCACACGAGCGTCCCGGTGGGCAAAAGCGCGGCGGACAACGTGGAGGTGCGGCGTTCGGGCGAGCCCCCGAAATTCGATTTCGCGCCGCGCCCGCACTGGGAACTTGGCGAGCGCGCCGGAATTCTGGATTTCGAGTCTGCGGTGAAAATCGCGGGCGCGCGTTTCGCGGTTTACAAAGGATTGGGAGCGCGCCTCGAACGCGCCATCGCCAATTTTTTCCTCGACGTGCACACACGCGAACACGGTTACACGGAAATCCTGCCGCCGTTCATCGTCAACACCGCCGCGCTTACCGGCGTCGGCCAGCTTCCGAAATTCGCAGCGGATATGTTTCACCTCGAAGGCACGGATTTGTGGCTCACGCCTACCGCCGAAGTGGAACTGACCAATCTTTATCGCGACGAGACAATCGACGCAGACGAATTGCCCATCAAAGTCTGCGCGTGGACGGCCTGTTTCCGTTCCGAAGCCGGCGCGGCGGGAAAAGATACGCGCGGGATCAAGCGCCAGCACCAGTTCCAGAAAGTGGAGCTGTTCAAGTTCACGCGGCCGGAAAAAAGCTACGACGAGTTGGAAACGCTGGTTCGCAATGCCGAAAAGCTGCTGGAACGCCTGGGCCTCCACTATCGCGTGATGCAGCTTTGCACCGCGGACATGGGATTCGCATCGGCGAAAACGTACGACATCGAAGTGTGGCTGCCTTCGGCAGGCGAATTCATGGAAATTTCGTCCTGCTCGAATACGGAGGCGTTTCAGGCGCGTCGCTCGGGGATTCGGTTCAAGCCCAAGGGCGGCAAAAGCGAATTCGTTCACACGCTGAACGGCTCAGGCCTTGCGGTAGGGCGCACGTGGATCGCGATCGTCGAAAATTATCAGCAGGCGGATGGCTCGATCGCGATTCCGGAAGTGCTGGTGCCTTACATGGGAGTGGAAAAAATCAAACCGAAGGATTAACGAGCAATCGCAAAAAAAAGAGCGCGGAGCGCAAGTCCCAAACCCTTCACTTGCGCGCCGCACTCTTGAATGCCGAAAGCTTTACGTTTTGGATTTAGTGATCGTGTCCACCTGGATGGAGCCGTCCTCAGTCATGTGGCCGACGACTTTTACTGGCGCACCCAGATCTTCATCCGCGTTCACTGCATCTTGATTCTTGATCGGTAGCACTTTCTTGGTCTTCGAGCTGACGAAAACCCAGGAAGCGCCCTTGGTCTTGACGCAAGTTTCGGCGCAGGCCTTGTGGTCCGCGCTCATGCCTTTTGCGCCGCAGTGGCTGTCGCTGATCCAGCCGGTCCACGTCATCGTCTTATTTTCGGCGAAGGTGGCGAGGCTGATTGCGGCGAGCATCAAGGCAAGCAGGCTACACATGCTGATGGCTCTCTTCATGTTCACTTCCCTCCTCAGGGCTAGCGCGGCCTTCCGGCGAAGCGTCCAATCCGGCAAGCCGGTCATTTACATTACAGGTACGCTACACGTACGAAAGGTGGATTGGTTGAATCGGTAAAAAGCCGTTCGATGCTCCCGGCTGGGCACAAACCTACTTATACTCCAGGGGCTTGCGGTAGGCAAGGAAGATTGTCCGGCGCTAGGACGGCGCGCCGACCAGGACCTTGGGGCCGGTCGGCTGCGGCATTCCGCCGGAAGGTTCGAGCGTGACCGCAAAGGCCTTGGGCTCGACTCCCTTGGGCAATTTCGTCATCCAGTGATCGGGCTGTCCGCCAACAGGATTGAAAACCCCGCAGCTAATAGGATTGCCGCTCGCGGGAACGAGCCAAAGTTGATAACTCTTGGCCGCGGGCGCGGGAGGGATTTGTCCCTCGTACATCAGCATGCCCATTTTGGAGTTGTACATTACGTGAGCGGTGCCCTGAGGCATAGCTGGCTGAGGAGCCAGCGTAACTGTGATCGTATCGCGCGCGGTGATAAGGCCGGCGATATCGCGGGCGTCTTGTAGCCGCCGCTGCTCTTGCTCCATGCTGGCCCGGAGAGAGCCGAGTTGGCTATCCAGGCGACGGTTGGCGTTCCAGAGCAAGAATGCTGCGATGGCGAGAACGGCAGCAATGGGAAGCAGAATGGCGGTCCACCGGGACGAGGCTGTGCCGGCGGCCTGGCCATGCGGCTTCATTTCGGTAAGAGTGGCGCCACCGCCTTCGCGAGCCGCGCGGATTTGCTCGAGCAGGCGCTCCTTCACGTTGGCGGGCGCCTTTGCGGGAGGCGCTGCCAAAGCAAGGATGGCGATGCGTCCACGGGCGTCGGCGAGCTTCTGGGCGCACCCGAGGCAAAAGGCCAGGTGCGATTCCAGCGCCTGTTTTTCGGCACCTTCGAGCGCGCCGAGGGCGTAGAGATCGAAATCTTCGTCGCGAGTTGGATGGCCGTTCATGTTTCGTTCGCCGATCGCGCCGCCTGATGCAATGTACGCCTCAGTGTTTCTAGTGCGGACCGCAGCCGCGTCTTAACCGTGCCTAGTGGATCGCCGGTGCGAGCGGCGATCTCGCTATGCGTTAGGCCCTCGAAAAATGCCAGCTCGACGGCGGCTCGCTGCTCTTTGGGCAGATTTTCAAGAGAGGCTTTTACGCGTTCGACCAATTGCTGCCGTGCCGCCGAACTTTCCAGGTTGAACGGTGAAACCGCCATGCCTTCGAGCAACGCGTCGCCCGCCGCCGGATTGTGCCGCCGCAGCCTAGAAATCGCGCGATTGCGAGCGATCACAACCAGCCATGCGGGCAGCGATCCGCGCGACGCGTCAAAGTGCGAAGCGGTATTCCAGAGCTGCAAGAAAATATCCTGCAGAATCTCCTCGACCGCCCGGTTGTCGCGCAAAATACAGTGCAAGACAGACGAAATTATGCCGGCATAGCGGTCGTACAGCACAGCGAGCGCGGCTTCGTCCCGCTGCACGAGTCTGCCGATGAGAGCCGCGTCCGAGGCTCTTGACTCGCTTGCCATTTCTCGACTCACCCGGTTGTCGCGGCTCCCTTATGTAAGATACGCGGGCATGAAGCTTTCGGATTGCCAAGGCGTTCGTCCGGAGGTTCAGGGTCGCCCTCCCGAACAGTAGCCCCAAGCACAGGACCGGTCAACCTGAGAGGCTGCCCCCGCAGCAATGGGCCGGCGATTGAAACAGGTTGACTCCGTAGAGCCCCATTCCGAAGAGCGAAATGACCTATTTTGATAGATTTAAGAGGTCGAATGGCGCCGAAACACTGACATAAGCCATTGCTCTTCGGACAAATGCCACTTCAGTTTGGCACTGTTTTCATTGACATCCCCAGTGGCTTAGCTAAACTTCGGTTTTCACGTGACTTACGAGCATTGGCGATCCTATAAGTGTTAACCGGCGCGTGTCAGCGGCAACCAGGCCCCGAAATAGCAGGAGGGAGTATATGGCGAGCGTTGCCAAAGCGATTCCACAACCGATACCGCGCATAGCCCCGCGCGAGGATCTGAATCCCTACCGGATTGCGCAGATTCAGTTTGATCTGGCTGCTGAACATCTGAAGCTCGACCAAGGGCTGCGGCAAATCCTGCGCACCCCGAAGCGCGTGCTGGAAGTATCCATTCCTACAAAAATGGACAACGGCCAGGTGAAAGTGTTCACCGGATACCGGGTGCAGCATAACGTGGCGCGCGGACCGGCTAAGGGGGGCATTCGTTATCATCCCGCCGTGACGCTGGACGAAGTGAAAGCGCTCGCAACCTGGATGACGTGGAAAACGGCCGCTGTAAATATTCCCTTCGGCGGCGGCAAGGGCGGCGTGATCTGCGATCCGAAGCGAATGAGCAAGGCCGAGCTCGAGCGCATGACGCGCCGGTACACTTCCGAGATTCTGCCACTCATCGGACCGGAGCAGGATATTCCCGCACCGGACGTTTACACCGATTCGCAGACGATGGCGTGGATCATGGATACGTACTCCATGACCAAGGGCTATTCTTCGCTGGGGGTAGTGACCGGCAAACCCGTTTCGATCGGAGGATCGGAAGGCCGGAAGGAAGCTACGGCGCGCGGATGCCTGGTGGCGATCGAGGAGGCGTGCAAGCTAAAGAAAATGTCGCTTCGCGGCGCCAGTGCGGCGATTCAAGGATACGGAAACGCAGGATCGCTGGTGGCGCGCTTCCTGACGGAAAAGAAAGCGCGTGTCGTAGCGATCAGCGATTCGCGGGGCGGCGTCTTCAATTCGCGGGGAATCGATCCACTGAAAGCCAGCCGCTACAAAGACCGCTCGGGCACGGTGGTGGGGATGCCCGGCACATCGCGAATTTCAAACGACGACTTGCTGGCGCTCAAGTGCGACATCCTGGTTCCAGCGGCGCTCGAAAATGCAATTACGCTGAACAACGTGGATCAGATCAAGGCCAAAATCGTGGCGGAAGCCGCGAACGGTCCCACAACTCCGCATGCCGATGAGGTGCTGGCGCGCAAGGGCATTACGCTGCTGCCGGATATTCTGGCGAACGCGGGCGGCGTGACCGCGAGCTACTTCGAATGGGTTCAGGATTTGCAGAGCTTCTTCTGGCCGGCCGCGGAAGTGAATTCGAAGCTCGAATCAGTGATGCGTCGTGCGTTCGTCGACGTTCACGAGATGACGCGCAAGCACCGTACGCACATGCGCACGGGCGCTTACATTCTCGCAGTCGGCCGCGTCGCGGATGCAACGCTTGTCCGCGGACTCTTCCCGTAATTCCCAAACGACTCGTTATCGCCTCGCCACTTAGAAGCCGCCGCTTCTTTCGCTAAAGATTATTCTTGCGCATCAAGCAAGAACGCGCGTACATTTTGCTTGCCGGTGTGCTCAGCGACATTGGAGCCACCGGCATTTGTGCCTCGCGCGGAGGGCACGCAAAAGTTGAGCACGCACGGCAACCACACAATTCACGGCAATCACGGCACGCACACGCCACCAATCCTGCTAGCGATTGCCGGCTTCGATCCTTCCTGCGGCGCGGGAGTAGCCGCCGATCTGAAAACATTCGCGGCACACAATTGCTACGGTGTGGCGGCCGTGACGGCGTTGACGGTGCAGTCGACGATGAGTGTGCGCGAGATCCACGCGACGCCGGCGGCAACATTGCGCGCGCAGCTGGATGAGCTTGCCGGCGACTCGATTTTAGCCGCGGTGAAAATCGGAATGCTTGCGAGCCGCGCGAATGCCAGCGTGGTGGCGGAGTTTTTAGATAAAAACAAGTTCGCGCACGTGGTACTCGATCCGATTACGCGTTCCACAGCGGGCAGCACCGACCTTCTCGATCCGCCGGGACTGAAATTTCTTCGCGATGAGCTTCTGAAGCGCGCCGGTGTGGTGACGCCGAATATCGCGGAAGCGGAGTTCCTGACAGGAATGGAAGTAAAGGATGTGGCCGGGATGAAAGCGGCGGCTCAGAAACTGGTGGAAATGGGTGCGCGGGCCGCGATCATAACGGGCGGGCATTTGGAAAAGCCGGTCGATGTTTTGTGCGACAGCGTTGGAATCGAAGCGTTCGCCGGGGATCACGTGAAGAGCGAGAACACCCATGGCTCTGGCTGCACATTCTCATCCGCCGTCGCTGCGCAACTCGCCGCAGGCCAGCACCTTCGAGATGCGGTAATTCTTGCCAAGGCATACGTCACGAAGGCGATCGAAAAATCGTATCCGACCGGCAAGGGCGCAGGACCGCTGAATCACCTATTCCGATTTCATCAAGAACCGCCACCGCGAGGTGTCCACGAAGTTCCCCAGCACGGAATGCATCCAGCAGCAGAACCCGCCGCACACTGATTTCTCGACTGCCTCACTCTCGCAGAGCCGTTGTCCCTTTGCTATCCGTCAAGATCCAAGAGAGATTCTTCGACTCCGCGCGCCGGCCATTCCTCTCCAAACCGGATGAATGGGAAAACAAACCGGCACGCTACGCTCAGAATGACGAATCTGGAGAAGGAGCTTGTGCTAGGAGGAGCCGGGCTGCTTCAGAGGGTTACGGTGAAGGAGTCGCCGGCCTGTTCGATGAACGCATTGTCAATGAGCCGCGTGGCGCCGACGCGCGCGGCCAGCAATGCGTAACATGCTTTTCGACAGGCGCTGACAGGCTCGAATGAGTCTGCGTCTACAATTTCCGCGTAATCCAACGACACGCCAGGTTCGGACCCGATAATTTGCCTTACCGATGCGAGTAATGAGGCGGCATCGCGTTGGCCGGCCAGAATTTGGCGGCGGACGGTTTCCAGCGCGCGGTAAAGCACGGTGGCGGCTTGGCGCTCTTCGTTCTTTAAGTACGCATTACGCGAGGAGAGCGCGAGTCCATCCGGCTCGCGAACAATAGGACAAGTCACAATTTCCGGGTACAGATTGAGGTCGCCACCCATTTGACGAATGATGCGAACTTGCTGGGCGTCCTTCCGACCAAAAAAAACGAACCGCGCCTGCACAATTTCGAATAATTTCAACACCACGGTGGTGACGCCCTGAAAGTGTCCGGGGCGAGAACGCCCCTCGAGGCGGTCGCCCAATCCTTCGACGACGACGCTGGTGCGGAAGCCTGGCGGATACATTTCTTCCGCAGACGGAGCAAACAAATAATCGACGCCGAGCTTCTCTAGCGCAGCGCGGTCGGCCTCGAAGGCGCGCGGATATTTTTGAAAATCTTCGGATGGGCCGAATTGCTTGGGATTGACGAAAATCGAAACGACGACCGGCGAGCATTGCTTCCGCGCTTCACGAACGAGCGAAAGATGCCCTTCGTGCAGCGCACCCATGGTGGGCACGAGACCGAGGATACGATCGCTTGAGCGAGCCTCGGCAGCCGCCTGTTTCATCCACGCAACGGTGTGAATTACTTCCATCGAGTGCGCGGGAGCGGGGGCATCACGCGCCCGATTCCGCGGTAGCGCGCTCGCGGTAGAAATAAATCAGGTCCGTTGTGGCAGGTTTTGCCTCCAACTGGCGCAGCATGGTGGTGATCTGCCCGCGATGGTAAGTGCTGTGATTGGCGAGATGCTGCAAGCAATGCCCCAGCGGCTGCGAGAAAGGCACGCCAGCGAGAGTCTTGAACTCAACGACACGATTCACATCGGCCGGCCCGAGCGCGGCGACGTAGGCAAGGAGATTGCTTCCCACTTCCGACCAGCGGCGCTTCAGCGTTTCGAAATCCGGATAATCGGAAGGCGCCGGAATTCCTCCCGTAGGCACGCGGCCATTCCAGCGTTCGAGCCATATCCATTCCGCGCCGCAGATGTGCGCCAGGGTATCGCGGACCGAGGGGAAGCTTGATCCATTGTTGCGCGTGAATTGTTCGGCCGAAAGCGGCGCGCAGGCCTCGAGGACACGACGGTTGGCCCAGAAATTGTAATCGTAGAGAACGCGAAAATCAGCGACGTCCATGCGTTGGAGCTCCTTTCACTTCACTTTTGAAGCGCCACAGTTTCGCAAACTAGGTTCGCTCGCGCACCGGTAAATGTTCGCGCAGTTCAGCGGCAGAGTGAAATGACTCGGCATCGGACGGAAATCGCCCGCTACGCACGTCGCCACAAAACTCCGATACCGCGCGCGTGATCTCCGCTGAAAGATTCGCATACTGGCGCGCAAATTTCGGCGTATGCCCCGCGGTGAAGCCAGCGAGATCGTGGAACACGAGCACTTGGCCGTCGCAATCGGGGCCCGCGCCGATGCCGATGGTGGGGATGCGGAGCTTTTCGGTGATGCGCGCCGCTAAATCGCGGGGCATCGATTCCAGCACTACGGCAAATGCGCCCGCGACTTCCACGGCGCGCGCGTCCCGCTCGAGCTGCCGGGCCGCGTCCGCCGATTTGCCCTGCACGTGAAAACCACCGAGCGCGTTGATCGATTGCGGCGTCAGGCCTACGTGTCCCATCACCGGAATTTCGGCTTCGACCAAACGCGCGATCAGCTCGATCCGGCGTTCGCCGCCTTCCACTTTCACGGCTTCGGCGCCTCCTTCTTTCACCAGGCGCACAGCATTGCGAACCGATTCGTCGAGCGAGACGTGAAAGCTGCCGTAGGGCATGTCGGCGACGAGCAGCGCGTGGTGCGTGGCGCGGCGAACGGCGCGGGTATGGTGAATCATTTCGTCGAGGGTTACGGGTAAGGTGCTGTCGTATCCCAGCACGACCATGCCAAGCGAATCGCCAACGAGCAGAATATCCACGCCCGCGTTGTCCAGCAGACGCGCGGTGGGATAGTCATAGGCCGTCAGGCAAGTGATTTTCTGTTTTATTTCGCCGAAACCCGAAAGGGAGTGAGACTTACGCGAGAGAATGTCGGGCACGGTGATTTTTCCGTTGCCCGCACGAGGTGCAACGCTCATTTTTGCCTCCGGTGCCGCCCCTGGAATCAGGGTGCAGCCCAGCTAACAAACCGATGCTACCAGAGCTGGAGGTTCGTGCAAAAAACCAATAACGAAAGGGTGTGCCTTTTTAGACTTGCGCGACGGTGGCGGGAGGCGGCGCCGTCGGCATTTGCGCTTCGACGCCGCGCCAGCCGACGGGGCGACCCCTGACGGCTTCTTGCAGCGCGCTGAAAAGCACCACGTACATCATTTGGCGGTAGTAGAAGCGCTGCAAAATGAGCGGCGCGAGAAGCGTCCAATCTTCGTCCTTTTCCAGGGCAAACGCGATCACGCAGGTGAGAAGATCGATCAGCATGAAAAGCGCGAAGAAAATCAGGGAGCGCTCGACGTCGCGCGATGTCCAAAGCTGAGGCAGCCGGGTGATTTGAAGCTGCGCGAGCCCCCACAAGGCCAGCGAAAGCAGAAATAGAAGATCGATCACCGGAGAAACCAGCGGCAGAAGAATCTGAAACAGAAAAATATTCGGGATCGCAACCCATCCGAGCGTGCCGTAGCGGGGCTTGCCGGCAGTGTCCCGGTGTTTCCAAACGGCCTGGAGCGTTCCGAACGTCCAGCGGAACCGCTGGCGAATAAGCATATCGACCGTTTCGGGAACTTCGGTGCGGCCGATCGCGGTTTCGTCGTAGAGAATCTTCCAACCATTCCGCCGAATGGTGAGCGTGAGGTCGGTATCTTCCGCAACTGTGTCGCCCGAGAACCCGCCATTGCCACGAAGGAGCTCGGTTCGCCACGCGCCCGCCGCACCGGGAACGACCGGAATGCAATTCAGCAAGTCGAAGGCGCGCTTTTCGAGATTTTGACTGGTGATGTACTCAAGCGCCTGCCAGCGCGTGATCCAGCGATTGCGATTGATCACCTTCACATTGCCCGCCACCGCACCGACTTTCGGATCGGCAAAATGCCGCACGAGGCGTTCGATGGCCTCGGGATCGACGACGGTATCGGCGTCGATCGAGACGCTGATTTCGCCGATGGCTTCGCTTAGCGCGTGGTTCAAGGCCGAAGGCTTGCCGTGATTGGATTGCGTGAGGAGACGCACCCGGCGATCGCGCCCGAAGTGTTCCTGGATTAACTGAGCGGTGCGATCGGCGGAGCCATCATCCACCACAAGAACCTGCAGATTAGGATACGTGGAAGCAAGCGCTGCGCGCACAGTGTCGACGATTACGGCTTCCTCGTTGTAGGCCGGAATCAGAACGCTGACCCACGGCTTGTAGTCCAGATGATCGGCCGGCGCCGCGCGAAGCTTCTCCGCCAGGGCCAAAAGCCCAATGATGAGTGCGCGTCCGCTGACCAGTAGAATGCCTGCGATAAAAATGAAAGCGATCCCCGCGCGCAACCATCGGAATAGATCGAAGACGAAAGCATCGGCTCGCACGAGAAGCCACTCGTGGTACGTAAGCGGACTCATCACCTGGGCGCGCGTTTCACCCAGCAAGTCCGACACGGAGACGAACTGAAAGCCTTTCGCGCGAAGCCCGTCAATAATTCGAGGCAGCGCCGCAACGGTGTGGCTGCGATCGCCGCCGCCGTCGTGCAGCAGGATAATGTTGCCCTTATTGGCGTCGGCGTCCGCCAGCACGCGTTGCACGATCGTATCAGCGGGCGCGGGCGGCTGACCATTGGCTTCACCCCAATCGTGCGGATCGATGCGCGCGCCTACAATCGCGTATCCCATCGACTGCGGGATGGGCAGCAATTGTATTTCGCTGGCGCTTTCCGGCTGGTGATCGATGCCGTATGGCGGGCGGAAAAGCGTGGTCTTCACACCGAGGTAACTTTCCAGAAGCAGTTCCGTGAGGTTCAATTGGACCTGGAGCTCCGGCTTGGAAAGGCGATCGACATCGAACTCCGGATGCGTGAAAGTGTGATTGCCGATCTCATTTCCCAATGCGTATTCGCGCTTGACGATATTGTCTTCTTGATTGGCCGATTCCCCGATCACGAAGAATGTTCCGGGCGCGTGTTTCTGTTTCAGAATGTCGAGAATCTTGGGCGTCCATTCCGCATCGGGGCCGTCGTCGAAACTAAGCGCCACTTTGTGCGGCGCGGCGCCCATTTGCTGAATGCGCCAGGAAAAAGGATAGCTTTGGAAGCTTTCATCGTCGAAGGAGTCCGAGCCCGCGTCGTATTCAAAGGTTCGGCGGCCGCTCTGCGGCGTCGCCGTGATGCGCCAGATATCGCCGGCGCCTTCGAGAATCAGATCGTAGCCCGGCGGAACTTCTTCTAACTTCTTGCGGGTGGCATCATCGGCGTGGGTTGCATCCCAAATATCCCAGATCGAAGGATCCTCCATGCCAAGCCGCCATAGCGCGGTGCCTTGGACACCGGCGCGCTCGGCGGCGCGCAGTTCGTTGTATGCACTCACACCGTCAAGCATCCAGACCCTGTGGGTCAAATTGTTGTCGTCGTCGTACGAGTAGTGCAGATTGAGCGAATCGGGATCGAGGAGAACGTCCGAGCCCGATTCCACCGCCGTGGTAACCCCCTGCTGGAACGTGATGGACCGCGCGACCGGGTGACGATCGTGCTTGGTGACCGCCGGCCAGTCGTAACCGTAGTTCGCAATTCCCATCAGCAGTTTGCTCGGCGGCACGATCTTGACCATGTTGTCGATGTTGCGCATGAACCAATCCTGCGGCGCTATTGGTCCTGGAGGTGAAGTGGACCATCGGAAGTCGTAGTTCATCAGGACGATGGCGTCCACTTGTGACGCGAAATACTTGTAGTCGTAGCTCCAATCCGCCGCCGGCAGCGCGACCATCAGCTTCAGGCCTTTGGCGTGCAGCGCGAGCGAGAGGTTGTGCACGAACGCCTGAAAATCGGGCATGCTCGTTTTCGGCAACGATTCGAAATCCACGACGATCCCCGGCTGGTGCTGAGTGTCCGCGTACTCCTCGAGTTGAGCAGCGAGATTCTGGCGTGCCGCTGGATTCGCCAGCATCGCCAAGCTTTTGGGAGGGCACCAGCCTTTCACCGGGTCGTAGTTGTTGACCATGGACATCACTTGCAGGTCGACTGGAGGAGTGCGTGTTTGAAGTGAGTGCAAAAACCTCGCGAGCTTCGGATCCTGATCCACGTCGAGCTTCCCGCCCGCCGAAACGGCTCGCAGTGCGGCGGGGATCAGCAGGTCCAGGTCCCGGTAGTGCAATTGAAGCGACGCGAAGCTGTTGGCCTCGTCGCCCATGTAAAAAGCAGCGCGGAGCGGCTCATAATTTTGCGGTATTTTTCCCAGCGCCGCGATCTTGCGCTTGCGTCCGCGGAAAGCTTTCGGCTTGAGTCTGGCTCGCACCGCGTGCAGGCCGCCGCCATGCATGTCCGGTCGCAAGATTTCCGGCAGCTCGGGATTCCTGCCCACGTTCACCAGAAAAATAAGCAGCACTAGCGTGAAAAGCGCGCCCGTGAGTTCCAGGGCAAGGCGCGTTCGCCGCCATCGGCGGCGTTCCTGGTCGTAGAAAATGGGCTTGCGTTCAGGCATATTCACATTCCAAGCTAATCCGCACTAATTGCTGTGCCAAGCCACAAGTCTATATCTTGCGCTGCCGGTCAAGGCCCTTTTTAAGACAGTGAAAGCTTCGGGCGCCCAGATGAATCAGCTGCCGTGTGGGAAGCCGACAAATGACCACTAAAACTTGGATGCGCGCCAATGTGGCGGCGGCTGCCTCAGCGGGCCTGGCGCTGCGCGCGTTCTTCGTCTTCGGATTTCCGGCCTCTGGATCCGGCGATGCGCCATTCTATATCGAGCTGGCCTGGAATTGGCTGAAGAACGCTGTGTATGGTGTCTATGCGGACGGACGGCTCATCCCGCTGGATGCGCGCGTACCGGGCTATCCGGCGTTCCTGGCAGCGATTTTCAGCATCGCCGGAAAGTCACCGCATGCGGTGCTGTTGGTGCAAACCGTGGTGGACTTGGCGACCTGTTTTTTGATCGCCCTGATTGCAGCACGTTTGGCTCCTGCATCGTCGCGTCGTCGCGTAGCATCTAGCCGGGTTGTGGCTCGCCGCCCTGTGCCCTTTCACCGCGAACTATACCGCCGTCGTCCAGACGGAAACCCTGGTTACTTTTCTGACAGCGCTGGCAATTCTTCTCTTGATGGGAGCACTGCCGGAGCGCCGGTTGCGTCCGGGCAAACGACTCCCCTGCAAATGACTCTGTCTTCAGCCCATGGTTTCTCGCGGGAATCGTTGTCGGATTTGGAACGCTGGTCCGTCCGGAGACGCCGCTGTTATTGGCCGCTGCGGCGATCGTGCTCGTGGCGAGGATGCCGCAAGTCGGCCGATTGGCTGAAGCTTGTGCGCGCCAGCTTGCTGATGGGAGCGGGCCTACTCCTACCCCTGCTGCCCTGGGCCGCTCGCAATTGGCACACGCTTCACAAAATTCAGTTTTTAGCGCCGCGCTACGCCCAACTGCCCAGTGAGGTGGCCGCGGTCGGTTTCGATTCCTGGACCCACACGTGGCTCTGGCGTTTCAAGGATGTCTATCTAACGGTATGGAATCTGGACGTGGAGAAAATCCCAATGTCGACAATCTGCCCCGAAGCGCATTCGACTCCTCGCAGGAACGCGCTCGCGTCGCCAATCTGCTCGACGAGTACAATGGCACGGTTACGCTTTCGTCTGATGAAGATCGCGCCTTCGGCGAGATCGCGCACGAGCGAACCTCTCGCTTTCCGCTCCGCACATTCTTGAAAATCCCGCTGCTCCGTTCGATCGCCATGTGGTTCACACCAAGGGTCGAATTGCTGCCTTCCTCAGGCCCTGTCTGGCCACTTCGCAGCGAATGGCGAGATGATCGCCCGGACCTGCTCGTTACGTTGTTTCTATTCTTTGTGAATTGCTTTTATGTTGTCCTGGGCTTGGCCGGGGCCTGGAGTGCTCGCGGGAGTCCTGGCTGTGCGTTTTTGATCCTGTTCATCGCGCTCCGCACCGCCTTTTTCGCGGGTTTCGCCGACGCTCCCGAGCCTCGCTACGTTCTGGAGTGTTTTCCTGCAGTGATTGCTCTAGCGGCCCAGGTCTTCGGCGGCAGACATCAGTTGTCTCCCACGGGTTCCGGATGAATCGTCAGCCGGTAAATCTGCGGGAAGCGCTCTTTCACGCGATTTTCCAGCGTGGCGGTCAGGTCGTGGACATCCGTAATCGGCAAATTTCCGTCCATCGAGCAGTGGCAGGAGACCAGAATGCGGTGCTCCACGCTGCGCACGTGGACTTCATGGCAATCCGTGAGTTCGTGGTACTCGCCGAGAAGCGAGTTCAGAAATTCCTGCACGGAATCCGAAAGCTCCTTCATTTCCCGCGCGCCGGCGATTCGCGCTCCCAGCGGCTCGATGTGAATGTTCACACGCGTTTCTGCGGAGGTGGCTCCTCGGATTTCTTCTTCCAGCTCGCTGGCGCAGCGGTGCGCCTCGCGAAGACTTGAATTCTCGTCCACTTCGAGATGCATCTCGATAAACAGGTTTCCATCGTACTGATGCGCCGAAAGCTCGTGCACGGCCAACCCTCGGCGCTGCGCGATCGCTCGAATGGTGTCGAAGATCGGCTCGTCGCTGCGTGCTCGCGGCTCCATGTGGACGATCACATCAGCAGGGACGATTTTCTCAATGCTTCGCTCCACGGCGTCGCTCGCAGCGTGGGCTTGCTCCAAGCTTGCCGTGCGAGGCACGCTAATCGTCACATCCACGAAGTAGCGTTGGCCCGCGCGCCGCACACGCACGCGCTCCGTGCGCAGGACGCCCTCGATTTTGTCCACGGCGTTCGAAATGCGCTCGCGCAGGCCCTGGGGCGCCACGTCCAGCAACGCCTCAATCGTGCGCCTTCCCAGCCGCGAACCAATCCAGATGATCACGCCCGCCACGCCCAGCGCCGCCACGGAGTCCATCATGCCGAGCCACGGAACACCGAGCCGCACTCCAATCCACGCACCGGAAATTCCCAGTATCACGACGAACGTGCTCCACACGTCCGTCGAAAAATGCAGCGCGTCCGCCTCGAGCGCTTCGCTCGGATACTTCTTCGCCACGCGGCCGAGCGCTCGTGAACGCACGAAATCGATTCCCATCGCGAGCAGCAGAATCACAATCGCCGCAAGGCTCGGCCGAATGTGCGCCTGCTGGAAAAGCAGCCGCTGAAATGCCTCCCAGATGATATAGACGGCCGTCAGCAGCAGCAATCCGGTCTCGACGAACGCCGAAAAGCTCTCCACTTTCCCGTGGCCGTAAAGATGTTCGGCATCCGCCGGCTTGTCCGCTACGCGTACGGAGAGATAGGTGATTACCGCCGCCACGAGGTCGAGGATCGAATGCAGCGCTTCGGACAAAATGCCCAAGCTGCCGGTCAGCGCCGCCAAAATCACCTTCAGCGACACCAGCACCACTGCTGAACCGACCGAACCCAGCGCCGCAAGTTTCTTCTCGCGAGTACCCCGCGCTAAATCGTCAGCCATTGTTCGCGCGATTATACGCCGCGCCTATCAACAGGCCTACGTTCCAGCTTCATGGATGGCAGGTTGTTTGCTTTATGAAGTTTCTTGGCAGGTCAAACGCAACGAAGGGCTAGCACGCCGCTTCAAGCAATCCCAAAATTTCAGCAGGCGTCAAGGGACGGTCCACCACGCCTGACTTATCTAGTTCGTGCTTTACGGTGCCGACGATATCGCCGATTTCGGCACGCGGCACGCCAGCATCCTTCAGGGTGTGTGGCACGCCGAACTGAGCGATGAATTGCGCTGTTCGCTCCGCGCAAGCGAGCGCGCCGGCCCGAGGATTACCGGGATCGAATGGCGCGTGAAATCCCTCGGCAATCGGCCCAAACCGTTCCGGAGCGATACCCGCCATGAATCGCATGGCGTGCGGCAAGGTGATGCACGAAGTAACGCCATGCGCTACGTTCCATCGCGGCCCGATCTGATGCCCTAGCAGATGCGAAATTCCAAAGCGCGTGTTCATTGAACCAAATATCGAAAACCACGCCGCAAATTGGCAATAGCCGCGGTGCGCCAGCTGTTCGGCGCCGCTAGTCTTGATCGAAAGGGGCAAATGCTCTACCAGCAGAGCGATCGCTTTCGCTCCCAGCGCGTCGCTCAGGGGGTGATGCCGAATCGCGTAGATCGTTTCGATGGCATGATCCAGCGCGCGGATGCCCGTCGCCACCCACAACCAGTCTGGCGTCGCAAGCGTCAACTCCGGATCGTTAATCACTGTGCGCGGCTGAAGCCGGGGATCGGCCACGCCGGACTTTACCAGCGTCTTTTCGTCGGTAACTCCTCCGGCATACGTGTACTCGCCGGCCGAAAGAGTGGTGGGAATCGCGATCTGAATAATTTCGCGCTTCGCGAGAAATGCGTGGCTTGCGACTTTGCACGCATCGATCGAACTTCCGCCGCCGAAACTGATGAGGCAATCCGCGTCTACGCGTTCTATTTCCTTCTGTAACTCATCCACTGCGCTGCGCGGCACATGCTGTCGCGCGCCTTTGAACACCGCTGCGCATCGCGCGCCTGCCGCACCGGTAACCTTTGTTAACAACGGGGACGCACCCAGGCTCTTCCCAGTCACCACGATGGCGCGCTTCAAACCGCGGCGATCGAGTTCCTCACCGAGCTCCGCCACTTTGCCCGGCCCGGACATCACCCGCTCCAACCGGCTCAAATTGAAATCAACATTTGGAGCTTTCATCGCGCGCGAGTATACCTCATCAGGTTCTTCTCAGGCTTCCCTCCTGTTTTTTTCACATCGCCAACCGGCGCCGATGCCGGCGCCCATTAGGCCGCGGTTCTGGTCACCTGAACGATTTCCTTCAGCAGGCCATGCACCTTCACCTTGATCTCGTCGCGCACGTGGCGAAACTCCTCCTTTTTTAGGTCCGACGGGCCTTCCCCGGCCGCCGGATCCTTGACGCTCCATCGCAACAGATGAGGAGTGAACGGGAACACTGGAGAGCGCTCTCGATCCGCGTCGTAAAGCGTTACCACGTATCCAAAGTGTTCTTGCAGTGATTGCTTGACGTTTTTTGGTCGCTGGCTGGAAATATCGACTCCCACTTCTTTCATCACCTCCGTCACCAAGGGATTCGATTCGGGAGATTCGATTCCGGCGTTAACGGCGACCAAACGGTCCCCAGCGAACTGCCGTGCAAACCCTTCTGCCATCTGCCCGCGCGTCGAATCGCCGGTGGAGAGAAACAAAAGCTTCATTTTCTTGTCCATCGGCCTTCTCCTGGGGCTGGGCGCGTCCCTGCTCCTGCGAGACGCAATTTTCAACCAGTTTTACGATAAGTCCACGCCGCTGCGCGATGCACTCGGGTGGAAGCCTTAGTACCGGCCAACTTCACTCTTAACCTAAACACTTTACTGTGCCGCGCCTGACGACTTCGAGGGGCGGCATTCGCGGTCAGTCCTTTGTGGTTGCAACTCGGTCCTCCACGGGGTATTTTCTCTGCCGCCCTAAATACGTTTGCCTAACAAGGACTCCAGATGAAACTCAGTACCGATCGCATTCTTACCACTCATGTCGGCAGCCTCCCGCGCCCGCAGGAAGTGGTCGATCTTCTCTTCGCCCAAGATCGCGGCGAACAAATCGACGAAGCTCAATTCAACGAAACAATGCGGCGTTCCGCTGCGGACCTGGTGAAGCGCCAGGCCGAAGCCGGAATCGATATCGTCAGCGACGGCGAGACCAGCAAAATCAGTTACGCCACTTACATTCGCCACCGGCTCACCGGCTTCGAAGGCGATTCAGCCCGCCCCACCCCGCAGGATCTCGACGACTATCCCGAATATCGCGACCGCCTGGTGAAAACGGGCCACTCCGCCACCTATAAACGCCCGGTCTGCAAGGGTCCGATCAAAGTGAAAAACTTGAAGCCCGTCGAGCAGGACATCGCCCACATGAAGGAAGCTTTGTCCAAAACCAAGGTGACGGAGGGTTTCATGAACTCCGTCTCTCCCGGCACCATCGCCGTGTTTCAGCCCAACGAATACTATCCCTCACACGAAAAGTATCTCGCCGCGCTCGCCGACGCCATGCGCGAAGAATACGAAATGATCGTAAAGTCCGGGTTGCTCCTGCAGCTCGATTGCCCCGACCTCGCCATGGGGCGCCATACGCGTTTCAAGAATCTCACCGACGAAGAATTCCTGCGCTACGCCGAGCTACAGGTCGAAGCGCTCAATCACGCGCTCGCCAACGTTCCTGCGGACCGCGTCAGGCTTCATGTCTGCTGGGGCAATTACGAGGGCACCCACATTCACGATATGGACTGCAAGAAAATATTTCCCATCGCCATCAAAGTGAAGCCACAGGCCCTGCTGATCGAAGGCGCGAACCCGCGCCACGAGCACGAATGGGAAGCGTGGAACACGATTAAGCTTCCCGACGACAAAATCCTGATTCCCGGCGTGATTGCTTCCAGCACGAACTACGTGGAACATCCGGAGGTTGTCGCGCAGCGCATTCTTCGCTATGCCGAAATCGTGGGACGCGAGCGCATCATGGCCGGCTCCGACTGCGGCTTCGGCACCTTCGCCGGATTCGGCCCCGTCTTTCCCGCCTTTTCCTGGATGAAGTTCCGCTCGCTCGCCGAAGGCGCGCGAATCGCCTCTAAAAAACTCTGGGGCCGCACCAATTAACCAAAATGGGAGGAAGCCCCTGCTTCAGCAGGGGGAGCTGGACTTTAGTCCAGCGGACGGCCCCAGGCCATAAATGGGCTTTAGCCCCCGGCAGCGAGTCCCCCACCACGTCAGCCTTGCATATCGCTCGCCCAAACCCACGGGCGTCATTCTGAGCGGAGTGCGCCGGTTTTTCTCTTCCCAGTCGTCCGATTCCGTGGACGAATGGCCGGCGTACGCAGTCGAAGAATCTCTCTTCGATGTAGCAAGAGCCGCAATCACATCCGCATCGCGACGTGCTATTTCCTGGAGCTACCTCGAGCGCGACGTCACCGATCGGGCCGCGATGTACTCGTTAAAAAGCACCTGCGCGGCGAGTGGATCTTTTTCTTTGAGCTGTGTGTAGATTCGCAGCACTTGCTCGCGATCACCCTGCTTTCCGTATGCCATACCAAGATCGGCCAGCAGGGTTTCATCGCTGGGGGCAATCCGCAAGCCCTGTTCATCCGCCTCGATTGCTTTTGCATAGGAACTGCTGTCGAAGTACACGAATCCCAAGAGCTGCCAGTTTTCTTTGTCGTGCGCGTCGAGCTGGGTAGACTGCTTAGCAGCGGCAATAGCGTCGCTGAAGTCTTTCTGCATCCAATACGTTCGCGCCAACTCGCGCCAGGCGTCCCCGTAGTTCGGTTTCAATTGGATCGCATGCTGCAAGGCGACGGCTTGAGCCTCCCGATGCGATTGAACCCCGTACATACTGGCGAGCTCATACCACGCCCGGTAAGCATCCGCTTGTTGTAGGCGAGTCGCTTTCAGTAGGGCATTCTCGGCGACTTCGTAATTCTTCTGGTTGGCCGCCTCGATCCCGATTTCAATCCATGCCGCCGATTCAAGCGCCGCGTCGCTCACCGCAGGCGGAGCGCCTGCGATGTTGTTTGAATGCGCCAGAAGGACGCTTACCCATTCACCGGGCATTGCGAAGTTCAGGCTCTGCCCTTCCCGGAGTTGGAAGGTAGTGATGCCCACAAGGTTTCCTTCTGCGTCGAAAAGCCCTCCGCCACTTGAACCGGGCGACGTGGGAGCACTGGTCTGAACCATGTGGACTCCGTCAGTCTCCCGCAGCGCGGAGATAACCCCTTGGGAGAAGGTTAGCTCGAGCCCTTCCGGCGCTCCGATAGCGTAAACGCTCTCTCCCGTCTCAAGGGTCGAAGACGACCGGATGCTAACCGGCTCCAGATCCAACTGAACTGGCCGAAGTCCGCAAAGATCGTGATTCGGCAGAGCCCCTACCAACCTCGCCGCCCACTTCTTTTGGTCCCGGCTTATCCTTAGGGAGGAACCGTTCTGAACAACGTGGCAATTCGTGACGAGCAGGTTAGGTGCGATCGCTACCCCGCTTCCCAAGTCCAGCGATTCTCCATTCCTTCCTAACGCCTCAACAACAAACACGGACGGCGAAGCTCTTTGAAAGACCTCCACAGGCGAGAGTTGTTGATTCTTCGCAGCTCCAAGTCCACTGTAAGCCGTTTGAACCCAGTTGGAAGTATCCCCAAACCGATTTCGATTGCATATGGCAAACGCTGCGGCCACCACAGCCACGGTAAGGAGCCCGATAAGCCATAAGACCTTATATGTTTTCAGTGGTGACATGCTTCCTCGCCGCCCAACACAAAAACAACCCTAAATCTCCTCGATTTCGCCCACCCGGGGGTTCCCTCGAGGCGCGCTTCAAGTATTGCCGCCCGCTCGCTAACGCCGCGATAGTACTGTGCCGATTGGTTAACTGCCCTGAGGTACAAGCCTCAGTTTCGCGTCTTCTTCGCTCAAATTACGGAGGTTCCCACGTAGGGCATCTTCGGCAGCGGCGAAAGTCCACAGGAGCTCGTCCTTGCACTCCTGCCGTAGTGCAGTAGAATGGCGCCCGTGATTACGCGGTCCACAACTCGGGAGGGCAGAATCGAGGACCCAGACCTTTCACAGCGGAAAGGTCAGCCTGCCGGCGCGGCCATTTCTAATCGACAGTGAGGGCGAGTAGAATGTCGCGTAAGTCACTCAAAACAAAGGGTCGGGCGCACCTCTACCCGTCACTATTTCAAGAGCCCGTCTTTCGCGGCCCTCTCAGCAGGACGGCATCACGCGGTGGCTGCTTCATCGCCGCGCAACCCGAATCAACGGAGGCAACATCATGGATCGGCGATCCTTCATCGGTTTTGGAACACTCGCGGCTAGCGCGCTAATGGGCGGAAAATTTTCCAGCGCCCTTGCCGAGAACACCAAAATAAAACCGGGAGAAACTGTCGAAACCAACCTGGGGAAGGTTCGCGGTACCACGCAGAATGGTGTCCATGCCTTCAAGGGCGTTCCTTACGCCGCTTCGACTGCCGGCGAAAATCGCTTCATGCCGCCGAAGAAGCGCGAGCCGTGGAACGGTGTCCGCGACGCATCAGAACTTGGCCTAAGATCACCCCAGCTTTTGTCCGCCTTTCATGGACAAGTACCGCCGGAAGTCGAGTCCATGGACCGTAACGAACCCATGGGAGAGGATTGCCTGGTCCTTAATGTTTGGACTCCCAGCGTTGGCCACAGTGGCGGCAAACGGCCCGTGATGGTCTGGCTGCACGGTGGCGGATACACGAGCGGATCAGGCGGCTTTATCTGTTACGACGGCACGGAGCTGGCGCGAAAGCACGACGTGGTCGCCATCACCGTCAATCACCGGCTTACAGTTTTCGGTTACTTGTATCTAGCGGGAATTGGCGGAGAGAAATACGCAAAATCGAGCAACATGGGAATGCTCGATATCGTTGCCGCTCTCGAGTGGGTGCGCGACAACGCTGCGGCCTTCGGCGGCGATCCCGGCAACGTAACCATCTTCGGGCAATCGGGTGGCGGCGGAAAAGTGAGCACGTTGATGGCGATGCCTTCCGCGCATGGACTCTTCCATCGAGCCATCGTCGAAAGTGGCGCGGCTGTGAAAGGCGTTTCGCGCGACGCTGCCAATAAAAGCGCAGAGCGATATTTGGCAAAATTAAATCTGAAGCCAGACCAGGTTGACCAACTGCAAAAACTTTCGGTGGATCAACTGCTCGATGCAACCGCAAACACGAACCCAATGCCCGGCGGCCCGGGAGGATTCGCTCTCGCACCGGTCGTCGATGGCACTACGCTTCCGAATGATCCGTTTGATCCCGTTGCGCCTGCGCTCTCCGCAAATATTCCACTGCTGATCGGAACCGCTGAAACTGAAGTCACCTTTTTTCCGCACCAAGTGCTCGACCCAATAAACGATACTGAATTACACACGCACGTAAAGCAGACGTTGCGTACCGCGAGCGACGAACAAGTAGACCAGCTCATCGCCGCGTACAAAAAGGGTCGCCCCGGAGCGAGCAACACCGACCTGTTTCTGGCTCTCGCGTCGGACGCGACATTTCGCGCGGGAGTGGTCACCGAGGCGGAGCGCAAAGCAGCTGAGGGCAAGGCGCCGGTTTATCAGTATTACGTCACCTGGCGTTCGCCGGTGCGCGACGGAAAATTGCGGTCGTTCCACACGATCGAAATTCCGTTTGTCTTCGACAACGTGGATGCCTGCAAGTCGATGGTAGGCTCCGGCGAGGATCGCTACGCGCTTGCCGAGAAATTCAGCGGCGCGTGGGTGGCGTTCGCACGCACCGGAAATCCGAATCACAAAACCCTGCCAAACTGGCCGGCTTTCGACAACACCAAGCGCGCCGTGATGGTTTTCAACGATGAATGTAAGGTAGTGGACGACCCGCACGGCGAAGAGCAGCGGTTGCTGCACTCCATCCAGTCCCACGCCAACGGTTAGCGCGCATCAGCGACAGCGAGACGCCGCGAAGGTAAAGGCGATGGCCTTTGATTCCTTAGGGCCGATCGTCACTGTCTGGTCCAGCGTGCCATATGTTTCCTGCCACGCTTCGACGGTGTACGTGCCGGGCGGAAGATTTGCAATTTCAAATTTTCCGGTTTCCGAAGTGACGGCGAAGTATGGATTATCGAACACAAATCCGTACGCTCGCATCCAAGGATGCACGTTGCAGAGAATCGGCATCGCGAATTCGGTGCGAGCGAAAGTGGATTTGAGCGCGGCCGACCCAACCGGCTGGGACGTGCTCCACTGCCGGTTGTGCTTCGGCATCGGGTGGACGTTGTGCATCGTGGGATCGTTGTTTTCTATCTCGAAGGGCTGATGCGTCATCAGCGCGACCACGTGCGGCGCGTACATGCAGTTTTCTTGATGCAGAATCACGGGATCTTTCGGCGCGTCGTAGCGGTAGTTGCCGAGACCGCTTTTCACGTAGACGACCACATTGGCGAGCGTGCCATTCTCCCCAGTTACTGCTAGCGGCGGCACGACAGGCGATTTGTTTGCCTGGACGCACGCTGCGGATGCACTCATATCAATTGGCTTCAACGCGGGCGGCGTGCCTGTGAGCGTAACTGTTCCACTAATTGTTCCGACTGAGGAAGGATCGATCCTGGCGACGGGGGCGGTGGGTTCGCTTTCTTTGTTGCCGCAACCCGGGAAAACCAGAGCCATGATGGCGCCGGCCAAAATCAGCGATAGCAGGTTTCTTGCAAATACCATCTTTAGTGAACGTCAAAATTCGGGATCGACACTGCAGCTGTGACGACGCAGAGCCATACCAGCAACTCGAGCAAACCGGCGACTCGCGCGACGGCTGGGAGATCCTGCGTTGCGCCCCAAACTTTTACCTTTTGTTGATTCACGATATGGAGAATGAGCCCGAGCGGAATCAGGATGGCGAGTTTGAGTTCGAAGGCGGGATTGGGGATATACTTCGTGGCCGCGCTGGCGAATAACGAAAATCCTCCCAGTACCGCGATGCAAAATCCTGTCCAATTCCATGCAAATAGAGCATTCGAGAGTTGCGCTGCCGTTTCGCGTTTGCGTCCAAGGCCCAGAAGCCTCAAATCGAGGGACAGATTCGTTCCCAGCCAGAGCGAGAGCCCGGAAAAATGCGTGGCCTGCACGAACGGATACACCCACGTGGAACCGCTGATCCACATAGCCCATGAAGTGCCTTGAAGCCACTTCGCAAACGCCATGAAGAAACTCATCATCTGTTCTGGCCTTTCTTTCTCTGCGCGCCGCGCGCCACTCTGCTGCGCTTTATCCCACGCCCGAAATAGCTGGAACTTCAACGGAAGCTAGAATCGCCCCGATCCACAGAACCAAGGAAATAAGCGCCAGAAGCTTGGCGCTCACGGGAATGGACGGCAATTGGCCCCACGTCGACGACTTCCATTGGACGATGATTCCGAAGATGACGGCCAGAAGAATTACCGCAATTTTTATCCGGAACACGGAAGCGAGGTAGAAGTCGGCAGCGTCCCCCGAAAACATAACGAAGCCGGAGAGGAAAGCGAACACCAGCCCCAACCACATCCAGGGAAAAAGTTGCGCACCGAGTGTGCCGACATTTTGCCCGCGTGCCGCCACGCCCAGAACGCGCAGATCCACAATCGCGATCGTGCCGACCAGCAGGAAGAATCCGGCGTAGTGGGCGACCTCCATTATGGCGGAGAGCACGATCGAGCTATTGATGGCGACCAGCAGCGAATTGTTTTGCAGCCACGCACAAAAATGAAGCATCTGACGCGCCTACGACCGTAACGCCAAGCCATTGGCCAGCTTGACGCCCGTACAGCGCATGCTGCGCGCGCCATCCTTGGCGCGGCCGCCGGTGCAGGTGATGGTATCTCCGGCTTTCACCGTGGTGCTCGTCCAACCATTGTGTCTCAGGAAATTCGGGCTGTTGATTTCGATGGCCCATTCCTGAGTTTCGCCCTTCTCGTCCTTCACTAGGAGATAAACGTAGGCATGGGGATTCGTCCATTCGACTCTCTCGACGGTTCCGGTTACGGTGGTTGGATTGGCCATGTCGTACATGGACACGGAGTGATGAGCGAAAGATGGTGCAGGCGCTGCAATCATCAGCAACAGACCGGCAGCTAAGAAAGTTAGTTTCGTTCTCATTCTATGGCCTCCCGATCGCTATTATTTGAAGCGATCAAACAATTGCTTGTAGTCATGATTATTTTCCTCGCAAATATACTCCTGAATGTACCATTCCGGATGGAGAGTTAGCGTGCCGGCCTCCGTCCAGGGTTTGGCAAAAACATTCGGATCTTCAATCGTAGCCTCGTAGCTTATTTTGTCATAAGCGATGCGACGATAGCGCTCAATCACATGGTAGGCGGCGGTGTGGCGGTATTCGCGAACAGCGCCCTTATCATTAAATCCGGTCACGTCGACGACGAGCGTATCGCCTTCCCATTTTCCGACGGAATTCCCCATCCAGGTAGGATCGAGATCCGAGGGATGGGGCCTTCCATCGGTGGGAATCACACGGAAGAGATGCTCGGACTCATAAAGTATCAGCACCAGCCCCGGCTTCTGCACGATCTGGAGTGGATAAGGCCATTCCGTGGTGCCGGGTACACCCGGAGGCAGACATCGCGTCGTAAGATCGAATCCGTAATCCGCGCCGACTTTGAACTTCTCCGCTCCCGGCTTCAAAGTGATCGGGCCCGTTGGCTTGATGGATTGGAACGCAGCTATATAGATGCCGGAGAGATCGGGCGTGCCGTCCGGCATGTGCGGCACCGGACGAGCGGCGAGGGGCACATCTCCGTGCGCCATGCTCCCGGTTGTTTTCGACGCGACTGTCCCCGCGACCGTGACCGTCACGGATTTCGAGTCGTTGCCGGCCGTTCCGTAACCCAAGGCGGTAAGCGTGTACGTCATTGTCGTTTTCGGCGTTACAGTGCGAGAGCCTCGCGCCTCCACGATTCCCAGATCGTCATTCACAGAAATGCGGTCGGCGTTCACGACAGCCCACTTCAAGGTGACGGACTGGCCTGGCTGAATAGAACTGGGGTCGGCCGTAAAGCTTAGTATTTTTGCGGGCGGCCCCATCGGAAAGCCGTCTCGCGGGAGACGTACCGGAGCTTGTTGAGCCGTTGCCGATAAAATCAGCGCCGCGAATGCAGCGGAAGTAACTAGAGCTTTGCCGATCATGACGCGGACATCCGCAAAGAGCCGAAGAGCCGGCGAGACGCTAGCGGTACGAAGCCGAAGCCGCGGCTACTTTTTGTATTCGTCAAATAGCTCTTTGTAGTTGTGGTTATTTTCCTCACAAATATATTCCTGAAGGTCCCATTCAGGATGAAGAGTTAGCGTTCCAGCCTCGGTCCACGGCTCGGCAAACACGTTGGGATCGGAGATGGTGGCTTCGTAGTGAACCTTGTCGTAGGCCGTGCGGCGATAGCGCTCGACCACGTGGTATGCAGTCGTGTGACGGTAAACGCCAACGGCGGTCTTATCGTTGAATCCGGTGACATCGACGACGAGCGTATCGCCATCCCAATGACCGACCGAATTGCCCATCCAGGTAGGATCGAGGTCGCTCGGGTGCGGCTTATTGAGAGGAACCACGCGAAAGAGGTGATAGGCCTCGTAGAGAAATATCACTTGAGTCGGGGTCTGGACGATCTGCATGGGATACGGCTGCTGCGTCGCGCCGGGAACGCCGGGAGGAAGGCAGTGCTCTCCCAAATCGCCGCCATAATCCATTCCGACGTCATACTTTTCCGCACCGGGCTTGAGCATGACCTTGCCAGTAGGACGGATATCAAATCCAGCTATATAAACTCCTGAGAGATCCGGTTTGCCATCGGGCGCCATCGGAATAGGCTTCTCGACCGCGGCTGCGGCGGATGGATTATCCGACGCGACAGGTGTGGTGCCTGGGACAGTGATGGTTACGGTTTTTTTATCGCCGCCAGCGCGACCGGTGGCGATTAGGGTGTAGGTGATAGTAGCTGACGGAGAAACCGTGCGGCTGCCGCGAGTGGGCACGATTCCGATCCCATGATCGAGGACCATGCGATCTCCGTTCACGACTACCCAAGATAAGGTGACTGACTGGCCCGGCTGAATGGTAGTTTTATCGGCAGTAAAGCTGAGAATCTCCGCGGATGGGCCGATCGGGAAGCCCTCGACACCGCCGCGGGGGGTGGGTGCTTGAGCCGGCGCGGGGGCCTGCTGCGCCAAGGCAGGTGAAATCATCACCGCAGCCATGGCAAAGATGACCGGAATTCGACTCAAAAATCGCATGCTGCTTGCCTCCTGAAACGAGCCGCCGAACAAATTACGTTCGGCGGCGACATTCTAACGCAAGCCATGCGGTTTGCGGATGGTTAATGTAGTTGCGCCATCGTTTGATTAGAAAACGTACTTGAGTGCGAATTGCATGATCCTCGGATCGTTCGTCGTCTGGTTCAAGGCACCCAAACCAGCCGTGCTCCCCGGGGTGGGCTGGCCAAAGGTTGGCAGGCCGATTCCCGCCCCGATCAGCGAGGGTGCGTAGAGATTCGCGTGATTGGGAAGATTGAACACCTCCCAACGGAACTCAACCGTTTGACGCTCAGTTATCGGAAAGAGCCTGGAGAGCGCGGTATTGACGAGAATCGACCCAGGGCCGAACAGGCTGTTGGCTTTGATAATGTTATTGAAACTGTAAGGAGCCGGTGTAGTGAAGGCGTTCGGATTGAGCCAGCAATCTCGTCCCTTCGGCTGGCAGTATGGGCTCATACCCGGCTTCAAGACGGGGCGTTGATCGAGCCCGCCAGTTGGCCCGTTCCCGTTTCCAGAAAAATCGAGAACGATAGATGGGTTACCGATGTCTGTTCCCGTTTGGAAAATAGTGGAGAGGGAGAATCTCCAATGGCCAGCGATGATATCTGTCAGATGGTTTGAGAACTTCGGCATCTCAGCGACAAGAGATTCGTTGAATATATTGTGCGTGTCGGCATTGGGACAATTGCCGCGATCAGCCTTAGGATCGAATGGCACTTCCTCTGCCGCAAGGAAAAAGCCGAGCGTCGTTGTGTAATTGTCGGAGATACAGTGCGACCATGTATAGTTCGTAGTGGAGGTAAAGTGATTGGCAAACTGGTGCTGCGCCGTAAGGAGCAGGCCGTTATAGTTGCCCGTGCCGGTTTCCTCCAACAGAAGCGTTTCTCCGTAGAGATTGCCGCCTTGAGGTCCCACTCCACCGGCGGCTGGGGCATTGTATTTTGCAAGGAGCCGGTTTGTGGCTAACCCGAAGGGACAAACGAAGGGAGGAAGGAATCCGGGGCAGGGGCCGGGCACGTACGGTTGCAGATAGGAGGGAAGCGGATAGCCTGCAGTTGGTCCCTGCGCGGACGGATTGGCTTCGTTGTTTCCCCATAGGTGACGCTGCTGGTTCCCCAGGTAAGCGATCGAGAGTAACCAACCCTTGCCCACTTGTTTTTCAACGCTGAGGTTGTACTGCATGACGTACGTGGGCTTTATGCTATTGGCGGGGTAGCTGAACACCAAGGCGTTTGGCAGGTACGCAGCGGTTTTCGGCCCGGTCCCGACATAATCCAACGTTCCCGGTGCCGACCCGAAGGGATCTTGACCCGTATGCACCACGCCCTGTTGGTCTGTAAATGTGAAGGGATTGGGCGCTCCAGGTAGCGTTCCCCAGGGGTCACTAAGGCACGTCGTCGTGCAGAGGCCACCGGTACCGAGTGCTGGGTTGTTAACCGCACCGCCGTAAGGCTCTTCGAACCCGAACTGGTCGTAAGAAAAGTTCGGAAAATCATAAAAGATGCCAAAACCGGCCCGAATGGCCATCCTGCCGTCTCCCCTAGGGTCCCAGGCGAGACCGATGCGCGGACTCCACTTATCCAAGGCGTTCGGAGTCAATTTGTTGCCGCTCGGACCGCCAGGATCTCCGTTAAACAGGTAGCCGGCAGGCGCAGTGGGAAAGGCCTTGCTGTGGATATTCGCAGCCAAGTCCGGAAGACTGATGCTCACAACGTGGCCCTTCGGGTCAGTGTGCCCGAAGAATGGATCCCAGCGAAGTCCAGCGGTAACTGTCAGCTTGCGGGTCACCTTCCAAGCGTCTTGCGCGTAAAGAGCGAAGACATTCTGGTGTTGGAGAGAAGGAATGGGGGCGTCCTGAGCAAATCCGCTGCCGGTTGACGTATAACCCAAGAGAAAGTCCGCGAGTCCCCCGCTGGCAAGCTGCGCGCCAGTACGCGAACCGTCAAAGGTGAAACTGCCCTGATTGAAGAGGTAATTGTGGGCGAAAGCCCGCAAGTTGATGATGTCCACACCGAACGAAAGCTGATGTTTACCGCGCGTCAGCGACAAATCGTCATTCACTTCGATCGTGTCGTAAGGCTGCAAGGACGGAGTAGAGTTGAACAAGCCCCCGAAACCGCCAAACCCGAACCCCGCCATATAATTCGGGAAGAACTTGCCCACGCTGGGACCCAACTGAAAGATGTTCCCTGCGGGCAATCCAGATGCGGTGATCAGATCGTTCAAATCGAGAGTTGAGTTCTGGACGGTGAGATTCCGGCTTCGATTGCCCGTGATGCGAATGCTGTTGACAGTGCTCGAGCCAAACAAATAGGTGTCACCAAGGGTGAGATTCTCGACGCGGTTAGAGGCGCCATCGATCGCCGCGATGAGAAGCCCGCCTTGACTGGCCGGCGTGCTGGGATTCCCCGGCTGCTGACTCCAATTCGTGATGAAGAATCGGCCGAAGATCGTATTCTTGTCGCTCATGTGGTAGTCGATGCGCGCCAGCCCTTGATTTTCGTCGAAATTAAGCGGGGTCTGGTAGTTATACGTGCCGCAAGGGCTGGTCGGCGGGGCAACCGGAAGATGGCTCTCAAGAGCGACGATGATGGGACTGAAGTTGGCAGGGTTGATTTGGTTGGGGCCGTGCACCGACCTGTCCCATATGGTGGCCCGAGAAGCGGCGTCGTGCCCAGGCAGGGTTGGAAGTTCCCGGCCAGCATCGCGGCGGTTGGAATGGTCGTAGAAGCCGGATTGGTCGAGCGCTGGATGGTGTCCTGCCAGCCGGCAAAGAAGAACAACTTGTCCTTAAATATAGGTCCGCCCAGTGTGCCGCCGAACTGGTTGCGCTTGAGATTATCGCGGAAGTAGGGAGCTCCCTCGCTGTCGTATGCGGTGTTCTTTGAATCAAAAATGTAATTGCGCACGTATTCGAAAGCGTCTCCGTGGAACTCATTGCCGCCCGACTTTGTCACAACATTGACGGCCCCTGACGGGTGCGTGCCGTATTGAGCGGGCAACGAACTTGTTTCGACCTTGAATTCCTGAACGGTGTCTGGGAAGGGGAGGGGGAGGTTTTGATTACTGAGGGGATCGTTGTGCGTGCCGCCATCAAGCCAATACGCGACGCTGCCCTGCGCACCGCCTGCGATGGAAATGACCGCTGAGGAGGGGTAAGAGGCGCGGAATGCACGACCCTGGCCGACGGCGCCGGAGAGAGTCAGCAGGTCAGTGAGCTGGCGGCCGTTGAGAGGTAGATCCTGCACCTGCTGGGGCGCAACAACTTCGCCGACACCGGTGCTCTGGGTTTCCACCATCGCCGTCTCGGCCTGCACCGTCACCTCTTGGGTCACGGCGCCAACTTGCAAGGCGACGCTGATCGAGGGATTCCCGCCCACCTGGAGCACGATGCCTGTTTGGACGTACTTGCTAAAGCCGTCTTTCGTGACTTCGAGAGTGTACGAGCCGACCGACAGATCCGGCAGCAGGTAGCTTCCATCGGCGCCGCTGACGGCAGTCCGAACCGCGCCGGTGGATGCTGATGTCAGTTTGATCTGAGCGCCGGCGACAGCTGCGCCGCTGGCGTCTTGAATGACACCCCTGATCTGCGAAGTAGAAATCGTCTGCGCTGAAAGGACTGATGAAGCGAGAAAAATACAGAGCCCGAGGATTAGCTTGGACCTCATACCCCACCCCCATTTAAGAGATCGTTCCTCAAACGCCTGCGAACCGTCATTATGGCCGAGCGTATAGCAGATGACTTCTCAGGTTGTCAATCAAAACCAGCAGGGCTGACGCTGCGGCCCCGCTGGTTTGATCGCATTGGGACCGAGGCGTATAATTTTTGGTTTGCACCGATGCCGATGAAACCCACAGAGAAAGCTTCGGCCGCCGACATAGACTTGCCGCCGTCGAAGTCCCTGCCGACGGGAGCCGAAGATGGCGACGAGATTTGTGTTCGCGGGGCGCGCGTCCATAATCTAAAGAACATCAGTTTCGCGATTCCCCACAACCGAATCACGGTGGTTACGGGTGTGTCCGGATCGGGCAAGTCGAGCCTTGCGTTCGACACGCTTTACGCCGAGGGGCAGCGGCGATATATCGAGTCGCTTTCGGCGTACGCGCGCCAGTTTTTGGAGCGGATCGAAAAGCCGGATGTCGACGAGATCACCGGCATCGCACCGGCAATTTCGATTCGCCAAAAGAATTCGACCCGCAATCCGCGGTCGACGGTGGCCACGGTCACCGAAATTTACGATTACCTGCGCCTGCTATACGCGCGTGCGGGGCACACTTTCTGCCTGCGCTGCGGCGAAGAAGTCCGCAAAGACTCGTTCGATGAGATCGCTACGCGAGTATTGGCGCTTCCGGCCGACCGCCGATTTTACGTTTTGTACGATTTGACGTTTGGAGCCGAACCTCCCGCTAAGAACGCACAGGAGGGCGGCGCTGTACGATCGCGCAAATCTGCGAGCATCAGCGAGGACGCCGTTCGCCAAGCCTTAAACAGCTTGCGAAAGCGAGGCTTCAACCGTTTGTATCAGGCTGGGCGAGTGTTTGAATTTTCCACACCGGAAGACCTGCTGGATGTGGACTTCAGCAAGCCAGTTTATGTGCTGGTAGACCGGCTCGCACTGTCACCCGAAATTCGCTCGCGTCTGATTGACTCGATTGAAATATGCTACCGGGAAGGCGGCGAGGCCATTCTCGACTTCGCGCCAGACACGCAGAAGACAGCCGAAAGACTTGTGTTCAATGAACGCTTTGAATGCAAGAAATGCGGAACTTCTTACCAGGAACCGGAGCCGCGGCTATTCTCGTTCAACAATCCGTATGGCGCCTGCCCGCGCTGCCAGGGCTTCGGCAACACGATAGATTTCGATCTCGACCGAGTGGTGCCAGACAAAGGGAAATCGCTTGCCGAGGGTGCGATCGAGCCATGGACAAAGCCTCGTTACAAACATCTGGCGCTGGAGATGCGCCGGTACGCCCGCGCGAAAGCGATTCCCTTCGATGTACCCTTCCGCGACCTTTCGGCCAGCCAGCGCGCCGCGATCATTGAAGGAGACCGCAAAGAGGATTTCCCCGGCGTGAAGGGATTCTTCGCCTGGCTCGAGCGGAAGAAATATAAGCTGCACGTCCGAGTTTTCCTGAGCCGATATCGCGGCTACGCGCTTTGTCCGGAATGCCACGGCACGCGTTTGCGCGCCGAAGCGAGGGCTGTGAAGGTGGCCGGGCGCTCGATCACGGAAGTCTGCCAAATGACGGTGAAAGAGGCTCGGCCATTCTTCGCGGGCCTGGAACTGAGCCCAGCGGAGACTGCTATCGCTGAAAAGATTCTCGAGGAAATTCAGCAGCGCCTTCGGTTCCTGGACGAGGTGGGACTGGACTATCTTACGCTCGACCGGCTGACTTCAACGCTTTCGGGTGGTGAAGCACAGCGTATCCAGCTGGCAACTTCCCTCGGGTCGCATCTGGTGGGCGCACTTTACGTGCTCGACGAACCCTCTATCGGTTTGCACCCGCGAGACACGCACCGATTGATCGAAATTCTAAAGGGACTGCGAGATTTGGGGAACACGCTGCTCGTTGTCGAACACGATCCCGATACGATTCTGGCTGCGGACAAAATTTTGGATCTTGGGCCGGGTGCGGGCGAGCATGGCGGGCAAATGATTTTTGCGGGCACGCGCGAGGAACTTCTGGCGGACCCGCGTTCACTGACCGCCAGGTATCTGCGCGGGGAGCTGCGGATCGCGCTTCCCTCGCATCGCCACAAATCACAAGGACGGTTTCTAAAGTTAACCGGGGCTCGCAGCCACAATTTGCAGGGTATTGATGTAATGGTTCCGCTAGGTTTGTTGGTGGCAGTGACGGGAGTGTCCGGGTCGGGCAAATCGACGCTCGTATATGATGTGATATACAAGGCGCTTGAGGCCAAGCGCCTCGGCGGGAACTGGCGCCAGTTTTGCAGCCGCATCGAAGGCGCTGCCGCAATCCTCGCAGTTGAGATGATTGACCAGTCTCCCATTGGAAGAACGCCACGGTCCAATCCTGCAACTTATATGAAGGCATTCGATGCGATTCGCGAGGTCTTCGCCGCGACTCCGGATGCCAAGAAGCGAGGGTTGACGGCGGGTCATTTTTCCTTCAACGTCCCGGGCGGCCGGTGCGAGGCATGCCAGGGCGACGGCACTGTCACCGTAGAGATGCGTTTTCTGGCTGATGTAGAGTTGACCTGCGAGGAGTGCCGCGGCACGCGCTACAAGAGCAGCGTACTGGAGATTCTCTACAAGGGAAAGAACATTCATGATGTGCTGCAAATGACCGTGCGCGAAGCGCTGGCATTCTTTGCCGCGCATTCGCGGGTGACATCTCGTTTGAGCGTTCTCGAGGAAGTTGGCCTCGGCTATTTGCGCCTCGGCCAATCCGGCACCACGCTTTCTGGCGGAGAGGCGCAACGTCTGAAACTCGCCGCGCATCTGACGCGACAGGACAATGCAGGCATCCTTTACATTTTCGACGAACCCACCACGGGCCTGCACTTTGACGACATTCAGAAGCTTTTGACTGCGTTTCGAAAGCTGATCGAAGGGGGAGCTTCGGTCCTTATTATCGAGCACAACCTGGATGTGATTAAATCGGCCGACTGGATAATCGATCTCGGGCCGGAGGGTGGAGAGGCAGGTGGCCGGATCGTAGCCGTAGGCACGCCGGAGCAGGTGTCGCGGAATCCGCAATCGCATACGGGAAAGTTCTTGGCGCGAGTCCTAAACTCTCGCAGCGGTGGGAATCACAACCATCGTGGTCGAGCAACCGGGCCGACGACCCACGACGAGGGTAAGGAGGCGGCCTGGTCCGGATCCTAAGGACCCCTGAGTGGTGTCCAGCGGGAGAAGTAATGAGTCGGTTTTCGCGAGTTCTGGTCGGTTGCGCACTCTGCATAACCGTCGCAAATTTGTCCGAATCGATGGCGCAGAAACCCAGCGCGACGCCGAAGCATCAAGTCGCCAATCCCGAGGCACAGGCGCTGAATCATCTGCTTGATGCCGCCCAGCAAGCAATCGACAAGCAGGATTATGCAAGCGCCGCCCAAAACTATAAGGATTATCTCGCCAAGAAACCCGGCGATGCAACGGTCCATTACGATCTGGGCTACGCATACACCGCACTGCATAAGCCGGTTGACGCGAAATCTGAATACGAGAAGGCGATTGCTCTAAATCCGAAGTTGGGTCCGGCATATCAGAACCTTGGAATCACCCTTCTGCCCGATGACCCCGCAGGTGCCGTGGCGGCGCTCCAAAAGGCCGCGGAACTCCTACCCGCCGACGCGCGAACGAAATGGCTGCTGGGCACGGCCCTAGAAGACAACGGGGCGCTCGCGCCGGCGATCGGCCAATTCGAAGCCGCGAAGAATCTGGACGCGAAGGATGCTGAAATCCGAATATCGCTAGGAGAGGCACTCTTGAAGGTGGGACGCGACCAGGAAGCGCTTGCGGCATTCCAAGATGCCCTGGCGTTGCAGCCGAAGGGCCGCGCGCTTGCCGCCGCACATCTTGGGCTGGGCCGTGCGGCGATCACCCAAAAACAACTCGAGGAAGGCGTCTCTGAACTGGCGGCTTATTTACAAATGGAGCCGAGTGACGCCGGCGCTCGAATCGACCGTGCCTCGGCTCTCGTCGATCTGGGCAGGGAGGATGAAGCGCTGGCGGAACTGGATCGAGCCGCTGAGCATGGACAGGAACAATTGCGCGCTCTGAAACTGCGCTCCCAAATATACTGGGAGAAAAAACGATACGATGACGCGCTGCCCGTTCTGCAGAAGGCCGTCGCTCTGGCGCCACGCGATCCCGACCTTCTCGCCCGGCTCGGACGGGTTTACTTGCAGAAGAAAGACTACCCCAATGCCGTGCGCTGCCTGGCCGCTGCGTACAATATGAACCCGAGCGCAAACGATTTGCTGGCCGACGCCATCGAGGCAGAATATCTGAACAAGAACTACCCAGAAGCGCTGGCGGCGCTTGATGCCCTTGCCAAGCGCGAGAATCTTCCCCTCGGAAGCTGGTTTATGCGGGCGGCCTGTTACGATAATCTAGGAGAGGCGGCCGACGCTTTGGACGCCTATCAGAGGTTTCTCCAGTTAAATAAGGACGAGAACAGCGACATGTATTTTATCGCCACCGCCCGGTCTCGAGTTCTGGCGCGTGAACTGCAAAACAAGAAACAGAAAAAGACAAGGTAACATTCTGCGCGGCGCACGTCGCATGTGCGGGATCATACTTGTCGCGCTGGCTTTGGCCAGCTCCAGTTTTAGTCAAACCCGCATAGAGGATCTGCGGCAGCGTTTAGCTCAGGAATCCGACCCGGTGCGAAAAGCTAAGAAAATGCCGCAACTCGGCGAGGCAGAGTTCCAACAGATTCAGAAAGACGTCGCGAGCGAGCAGTTCGCCGACGCGCTGGCTCTCCTTCGCGAATATCGCGATGAAGTACAATCCTGCCTGCAAGGCCTGGACGCCACCGGTGCCAATGCGGAAAGGCACTCGTCGGGCTTCCGGCAACTGCAGATTTCCCTTCGAGAATCGCTGCGCCGCCTCGATACGATGATTCCTGTCATTTCACCGGAAGCCCAATCCGGATTCATCGAGGTGCGCACCGGCCTCAATGAAGCGAACAGGCACCTAATCGAGGAGTTGTTCCCTCGCCCAAAACAGCCTCCTACCGCGTCGTCGCCCTCCGGCCATGAGGAACATCCATGAGGCGCAGCGCGGCAATCTTTGTCGCTTTGGCAATCGTTGCGCTGAGCCCGCTGATTCTCGCACGGGCAGCGACCGCCCAACGACAGCGACCGGATTATCTCAGCGACGCCGAAGCCGACCAAATTCGGGGTGCGGACACGCCGTCGCAGCGCATAAAGCTTTATGTATCCTTCGCGGAAGACAGATTGAAAAAGTTCGATTACGAATTAAATCGCAAAGTGCCGGAGGCGCGGCGGAGCGAAATCCTCAATAACCTTCTAAACGGGTATTCCGGCTGCGTGGACGATGGTTCGGACCAGATCGATTTGGCAAAGGAGAAGCAAGAAGACATCCATGATGCCCTGAAGTTGATGCAGACGAAATACAAAGCGTTCCTCGATCAGCTTGAAATGTACGATAAAGGCGAGCCGGAAATTGATACCTACCGAGACACGCTCGAAGACGCGATCGATGGAACAAAAGATGCATTATCCGACGTGCAGGACGCCGAGAAAAAGATGCTCCCGGCGCCAGTGCGACGGAAGCCGTGACACCGCTCCCCAGTGCACCCGCTACCGTTCCTGGCGGCGAGCGGCTTTTCCAGCGAATTTACACTCGCCTCGGATGCCAAGGGCGTCCGCCACGTTTTGTGGTTGAATATCACCCGTACTCGAATCTCACTCACACAATCCGGCTGAGGGACGATACCGCCTACGTCAGACTGTCGGATGCCTTGGGGGACGCCCCACGCGCTATCGTCGAGGCTGTAGCTGCGGTTCTGCTGAGCCGGCTCTATCGGCGACGCGCGCCGACCGAACTGCTCGAGAGCTACCGCCATTTTTCCTATGCCCGGTCCACGCGTCAGCGACTTCTACAACTCCGCCGGCTTCGGGCGCGGCGGTTGGAACACCAGCCCGCAGGCAAGCAGCACAATCTGTCGGTGTTGTTTAATCGGCTGAACCGTCAGTATTTCAATGGCGCCCTAGTGACGCCTCGCCTTGCCTGGAGTAGCCGGGCATGGCGGACACAGCTGGGCTGCTTCGATCCGGCACTCAACCAGATCGTTATGAATCGCCGTCTCGATCGACCTAGTGTTCCGGAATATGTTGTCGGCTATGTCCTTTACCACGAAATGCTTCATGTGAAGCATCCAGTCCGGTTTGCCCACTGCCGCCGGGAGTCCCATTCGGCCCGTTTCCGCAAGGAAGAGAAGCGCTTCACCGAATACAATCCCGCCATGAAGTTCCTGGCGCATTTCCCCACAAGTCCCGCACGTTGATTCTCGTATCACTACAGTTCGCGGGATTTCTGCCGATAACTCTAAGAGCAATTGGCCCGTAACCATCTCGGGATGAGCGGGTTACGGTCTGCGCGGGATTATAAGCAAAGGCGGCAACGATGACGTGGTCAGCGGTGAGCGTGCCAAAGTGGCACAGCACGATTATGAAATTACGGTCATCTCGCAGTCCTGAATCGCTCCTACGAAAGATTGAGCGGCGTGAATGGGTGCTCTGGTCCTTTGCCATCATGGTCACCCTGCTCTTAACTGTCGGCCTCGTCTCATTTATTTTCCCCGTGCTGCATGAGCAGGCTACACAATCCGACAGCCTGCACCTGAATCTGGCGGTCAGAGGGCTCGTCGGCTTGGTTTTACTCTTCGACATCTACGCCATTTACCAGCAGCTTCAGATCTTTCACATTCGTCACGAGCTCGTCCGCCGCGAGGAATTATTCCGTTTAATCAGCGAGAATGCAGCCGACATGATTGCTGTCGTTGATTCGGAGGGAAAACGTCTCTATAACAGCCCCGCTTATGAGCGAATTCTCGGATACACGAGCGAGGAGCTCCAAGGTACGTCCTCGTTCGAACAGATTCACCCTGACGATCGTCACCTGGTGGAGGAGGCAGACAAGGAAGCTCGGACTGGGGGAGTAGGCCGCACCATTCAGTACCGGATGCGTCATAAGGACGGCTCGTGGCACATCCTGGAATCCGGTGCCAGCGCGGTGCTCGATTCTCACGGGCACCTGGAAAAGCTCATCATCGTGAACCGGGACGTGACCGCGCGCAGGAACTTGGAAGAGCAGTTCCGTCAAGCACAGAAGATGGAAGCTGTTGGCAGGCTGTCAGGCGGCGTGGCGCACGATTTCAACAATCTTCTCGGCGTGATCATCGGCTATGCCGAATTCTTGGAGGAAAAGCTCGAACCGGAAAACCCGCTACGCGCAAGCGCGGACGAAATTCTGAAAGCAGGAAAGCGCGCAGCCTCCCTCACCCGCCAGCTTCTCGCCTTCAGCCGTCAGCAGGTTTTAGATCCGAAGGTTATCGACTTGAATGGCGCCGTCTCCGATATGGAAAAACTGCTTCGCCGGCTGATTGGCGAGGATGTTGAGTTGTCCACTTCATTGGCGCCTGACTTGGGCCGGGTGAAGGCCGATCAAGGACAATTCGAGCAAGTCGTGCTGAACCTCGCCGTCAACGCCCGGGACGCCATGCCGCAAGGCGGCAAGCTAATCATCGCAACCGAAAACATGGTAATGGACCAAGCCTTCGTCCGTCGCTATCCCTACCCGGTACAGCCGGGCCCGTACGTGTGCCTCACCGTGACCGACAGCGGCACGGGTATGGATGCTGAAACCAAGGCGCGCGCGTTTGAGCCTTTCTTCACCACAAAGGAAAAAGGGAAAGGCACGGGACTCGGCCTGTCGACTGTTTACGGAGTGGTGAAGCAGAGCGGCGGCTACATCGACGTCTTTAGCTCGCCTGGCGCGGGCACCACGTTCAAGATCTATTTACCACGGATTGAGGAAGCCGTTAGTGTACAAGCTCCCGCTCAGGGCGAAGCCAAATCGTTCGAAGGAAAAGAGACCATCTTGCTCGCGGAAGACGAAGAATCGTTGCGAACGCTGACCCGCACCACGCTTGAGCAGTGTGGTTATAAAGTGCTAGAAGCAAAAGACGGCATCGAAGCGCTCGCCGTGAGCGAAGCCTACGATCAGTCGATTGACCTGCTGCTGACCGACATCGTGATGCCCGGAATGGGCGGCCGCGCGCTCGCACAGGAACTCACCCGGCGGCGCCCGGAGATGAAGGTGGTCTACATGTCCGGTTACACTGGACAAGCAGTTGGTTCGCAAGGACCGATCGACCCCGGCAGCGACTTCCTGCCCAAACCCTTTACCAGAGCCGTTTTGGCGCGCAAGGTCCGAGAGGCGTTGGATCGGCATATGGTGGCTGAATCGAAGTGAACGTGCTGGCAAGCGAACCTCTCCGAGAACGGAGGACGGAGTCTTAAAGATGCCAAAGATCTTGATCGTGGACGACGACGAGTCCGTGCGCGGGTTGCTCCGGATGCGTCTCTCCGACAGTTATCAGGTAGTGGAAACCGGCGACCCCGAGCAGGCTCTCGCACTGGCCCTCGAGCACAAACCCGACGCGATCTTGCTCGATTTGATGATGCCCGGATTTTCGGGCTTCGAGCTTTGCCAGAGCTTTCATAGTTTGAGCTACACGTCGCGCATTCCGATCTTCGTAATCACCGGCGAGGCGGGAACCAAATACAAGGAGCACTGCGAGAGCCTTGGTGCGAAGGGCTATTTCCACAAACCGGTGGACTTTGTAGCGCTCAAGGCAACACTTGCAGAGGAATTGAAGGGGAAGATACCTGAGCGCCGGGCCCACAAGCGGGTTCAGATGCGTGTAGTCCTGAGTCTGCGCGGCTCGGACGCCGGTGGCAAGCAATTCAGCGAGGCCACGACAACGGAAAACGTCAGCGCCGGCGGTTTTCTATGCAACTGCTCTGCAACCCTGGTCAAGGGCGCTGCGGTCGAAGTTTTCCTCACGTCCGGAGGCCACGAACGCTACGCGGGCAAGGCGCAAGTGGTGCGCAAGGACGCACCAGGCTCGCCTTGGCAGCGCTATGGATTTCAGTTCATCGAGACGACGTCTGAGTGGGTGCTGCAAGGCAAATAACCGCCATCTCCGCCGGACAAACTCAGCGGCTGCTCAGCTTCTCGATTTTCTTTTCGATTTTCTTCTTGTCCGCTGCGTTGGGGAAGGCCTGAAGATATTCCCTGTACGATTTCGCTGCATTGAGTTTATCGCCCTTTTTCTCGTAGGCTTCTGCCAGCAGGATGCGAGGCTTGCCTAACTTCGGTTGCTGTCGAATGGCGTCTTGAAAGCGCGGGATCGCCGCGTCGGTGTCTCCCTTGTGCATGTAGAACATGCCCACTTCGATGTCTTCTTCCGCAGAGGCTTGATTATTGGCGCCATTCTGTTGTTGCTCGGACCGCGCTGGGGCTGCGGGCTTCTGTTTCTGCTGTCCGGCCCATCCGGGCAAAGTCGCTAGAAAAACCATCAACACCAATAGTACGCGCGCTCGGGTCATCGGGCTTTCCGTTCCTTGGAATGCGTTTGCTATCATAGAAGTTGCCCCAAACGGCTCACGCAAGCCGCATCGTCCGAATTTCGATCGCTATAGCTTCAGCCAAATGGACCTCCGCGAAAAGGCCGGCCAGCTTCCCGCACAGCCGGGCGTGTATCTATTCCAGGATGCGGGCGGCGCGATTCTCTACGTCGGAAAAGCGCGCTCGTTGCGGGCCCGCGTCAAATCCTATTTCCTCGAATCCCGCTGGCAAGACGCGAAGACGGGTTCGCTCGTCCGTGAAATCGCCGATCTAGAATATATCGTGGTGGATAACGAACGCGAGGCACTCGCGCTCGAAAACAATCTCATCAAGCGGCACCAGCCGAAATTCAATGTCCTGCTGCGCGACGACAAAACCTATCCCTACATCCGCTACACCGCATTCGAGAAATATCCCCGCGTCTACGTGACGCGCCGCCTTGTCAAAGATGGCTCGCTTTACTTCGGCCCGTACTTCCCTGCCAGTCTCGCCTACCGGCTCGTGCATCTGGTTCACAAACATTTTCTAGTGCCCTCCTGCACCGTCGATTTAACTCGCCTCCACCCTCGCCCCTGCCTTCAGTATTACATCCATCGCTGTCTCGGCCCCTGTGCCGGTCTTGTGTCGGACGAGCGTTACACAGAAGCTGCGCGCGACGTCCGGCTATTCTTGGAGGGGCGCCGCAGCGACCTTTCTCGCAGTTTAAACCAGCGTATGGCGACGGCTGCGAGTGAGGAGCGCTACGAGGAGGCCGCCGGCTATCGCGACCTTCTCCGTACCCTCAGTGAAATGGAAGAGCGTCAAAAAATCGCCGCTACGCAGGGCGATGATACGGATGTCATCGCCTGGTATGCCGAGCCACCCCAAGTGGCAGTCAATCTCTTCCATCTTCGCGGCGGACGCGTGGTGGACCGCCGGGACATCTATTGGGAAAATCTCGACGAATTTGAGCCGGCGGAATTCTTGCCGTCGCTGCTCAAGCAGCTTTATCTCGATGCCGCCTACATGCCGCGCTTCATTCACGTCCCCATGGACTTTGAAGATTGCGCGCTGCTCGAGGAAGTCCTCACCGATGCCGCGGGGCATCGCGTGGAAATCCTGAATCCGCAGCGCGGTCAGAAGCACGCGTTCCTGGAATTGGTCGAGAAAAACGCGAAGCACTCTTTCGTGCAAAGATTTCGCGTTTTGAAGCCCAGCTCCAAAGCGATTGCCGAAGCGCTCGAATCCGCCCTGGCGCTTCCCGAAACGCCAAAACGAATCGAGTGCTTCGATATCTCGCACATTCAGGGGTCCGATACCGTCGCGTCCATGGTGGTATGGGACGATGGGCGCATGAAAAAATCCGACTACCGGAAATTCATCATCCATGGTGACGCCATGCCGCCGGGATCGGAAAAGTCCGAAGGTATTCTGCGCGACGATTTCGCAAGTATGCGCGAAGTCGTCGAGCGAAGGTATCGGCGCATCCGCGACGAGAACAAGCCCATGCCAAGCTTGATTCTGATCGACGGAGGAATCGGCCAATTGCATGCCGCCGCGCAGGCCTTGGAGAAACTCGAAATCATCAACCAGCCCATGGCCAGCATCGCCAAGAAAGAGGAGATCCTGTACGTTCTCGGCCGCGAGGATGAGCCTTGCGTCCTGGACCGCCATTCTCCTGTTCTGCACCTGATCCAGCAGATTCGCGACGAGTCTCATCGCTTCGCGGTCACATTCCATCGCCAGCGCCGCTCCAGCCGCCGCATTCGAACTGCCCTCGTCGAAATTCCCGGAGTGGGTGACCGTACTGCGCAGAAACTGCTGAGGCGCTTCGGCAGCGTCACCCGTCTGCGCCAACTCACTCTCGATGAGCTAACCGCCGAACTCCCTCGCGCGCAGGCCCAACGCATCTTCGACGCCCTTCGCCAATAGGCAACTCCGCTCGCCTGCGACAATCACCCACGTGCCGTTTCGCCGGAAGCGCGAGACGCGGCTCTACGTCGGAGGCCTCGTTCTGCCACGGAACGAACTTGTGGGGTGAAAAAAAGCCCTTCTTCGCCTTGGTGACGCAGTTCGATTGAAAGTTGTCGAAGCAGAAGCCGTGGATAAGCCTCTCGTCCGTGTTGCGCGTGAATTCGGGTCCGAAGCGGAGGCCGAAAAACGCCATCTTCGGAGGCTGGCAAGAAATTTGGATGGAAGATTCGGGAACGTCGCAGATCTAAGTGAACCCATCCTATCGGCGATTTGTGTGGTTTTGGTTATAATCCCCGTGATCGAACGACCTGCAAGCGCGAAATGGAAATCCCAGATAAAACATGACGGTGCGCTCGCGGTCTACCGCGCAACCAGACCCAGCGACCCAGCGCCGGTGAGAAACGAAAGACAAGGAGCGAAAATATGTGCGATCGAGATCATTCTGCGGAGGATCAGGAACGGTACGAAGCCCTCGGTTTAATCACGCGAAAGCAGTTCGGCGTCATGCTGGCAGCAGGCGTCGCCATGCTGCTGCCTAAAGTAGCCAACGCCGTAACGGTCACCGAATCAGACGTGACCGTGAAGACGCCGGACGGCACTGCGGACTGCTACTTCGTCCATCCATCTACTGGCACCGCGCCCGGCGTATTGGTGTGGCCGGATATCTTCGGGCTGCGGCCGGCATTCCGCCAGATGGGTAAGCGGCTCGCCGAGGCGGGCTATTCGGTGCTGGTGGTGAATCCGTTCTACCGGACCCAGAAAGCTCCGACCGCGGCTCAGGGCGCGGCGACTCCGATCCAGCAGTTGCTGCCGCTCGCGCAAACCCTGAACGCGACCACGCAGGTGACGGATGCGAAGGCATTTGTCGGATGGCTGGACCAGCAGCCCTCGGTTGCCAAGAATCGCAAGATGGGGACGCAGGGTTATTGCATGGGAGGGGCGATGGCCTTTCGTACCGCTTATGCCGTGCCGGACCGCGTCGGAGCCGTGGCCTCCTTCCACGGCGGCAACGGGTTGGTGACCACTATGCCGGACAGTCCGCATCTTCAGGCCGCGACGACCAAGGCGCAGTTCCTGGTCGCAATTGCGGAAAATGACGATATGCAAGCCCCCACCGAAAAGACCGTGATGAAGGAAACCTTCGCCAAGGCGGGGCTGCCCGCGGAAGTCGAAGTGTACCCGGCCATGCACGGCTGGTGTCCGCCGGATTCGGGCGTCTACAGCGAGCCGCACGCCGAGAAGGCATGGAGCCGTCTGCTGGTGCTGTACGGCAAGGCTCTCGCGTAACCTATTTCTGATTGTTGGGTGCGGATTACCGGGCACGTGCCCGCGCGGTATCGGAACGGGCAATCCTTGAGCACTTGTCGCAGATTGAGCATGAGCGTATGGGGCTTTCGCCAGCTCCCATTGACCGATTGCTTCAGGTCGCCGCGCACCTTCGAGCCCTTCAACTACTCTCGCTCAAGGAGCCTTGACTGCCCGGAGAGGTAAGCACTTGTAGGTTTCTGGTCTCCGACATGCTTCATGCCGTGTAACTCCCGAGTAGTCGGCTAACTGGAAAGTGACCCACTGCGCGGTGGCGCTTTCCTTGCCGCCACTTCGGCGCTATGCTAGTGTCCAATTAGGAGGTGCAACATGGCGGATAACACTGGCTCGAAGGTAGGTCTTTTCCTCGTGGGCATGGGTATCGGAGCGCTTATCGGAGTTCTTTTTGCGCCAAAATCTGGCGAAGAGACCCGCGAATATCTTTCCTCGAGAGCCGACGAAGGCAAGGAATACGCTCAGAAAAAGGCGCGCGAACTTCGCGAACGCGGCGAAGACTTGCTCGAACGCAGCAAGGAAATAATGTCCCGCCAGAAGGATGCGATCTCGTCTGCTGTGGACGCCGGCAAGGAAACCTACAAGCGGGAAGCGAAGATTTCGTAGCGCGGAGGCTTTGGTCATGCCTGGTTGGGTTGAGGCTTTCATCGTTATCGCCGCCGTCGCGATCGTTCTGCAAAGCGCGATCTTGGTCGCGCTATTCTTCGAGACTCGCACGGCCGTTCGCAACCTCACCCGTATCGTTTCGCAGCTTCAGGCCCGCATCGATCCCATCCTGATCCGGACGAACCGCATCCTGGAGGATTCCGAAGGTCGCATTGCGAGCGTGATGGAAGATGCCAGCTGAACTTACCCGGCTTGCCCGAAACCAGGCTCAGAAAGTCGATCGCGTCGTCACCGATATCGCTGAGCGCCTGCGCCTTCAAGTGATTCGCGCCGACCGCATCCTTACCGGAACTCTCGAGGTAATTGAGGAGACGGGGACCACCGTTCGCTCTAAGATTTGGCAGCCTATACATCAGGTGTCGGCGGTTCTCAAGGGCGTGAAGGCGGGACTGGATTTCCTGCGCGAGCGCCGTCGGCCTGAAGGCGAAGTCACCACTGAGGACGAAGAGCTTTTTATCTGAGCCCGCTCGGCCCGTGCATGTTCTGCTCTCCTGCCTGTTAGCGGCCGCGACCGTTCCTATTTCGCGATCCAGCCGCCGCCTAGCACGATTTCTCCGCGATAAAAAGCCGCCGCCTGCCCCGGAGTGATCGCCCGCTGCGCCTCCACAAACGACACGCGGGCCCTGTTCTCACTGAGCGGCATAATTTCGGCCTCGGCAGGTTCATGGCGATTGCGGATTCTCACTTTGGCGCGCACTGGCGCGTTGGGTGCGGCGAACGGAATCCAATTCACGTCGCGCACCTCGCAAACTGACCGGCGCAGGTCGCTATCTTCTCCCACGACGAGCCGATTGTTGGCCCGATCCAGCCCTATAACAAAAATGGGATGCCCCACCGCGAAGCCTAGCCCGCGCCGCTGCCCTACTGTGTAATTGTGCAAACCATTGTGGTGCCCGATCACTTCGCCAGAGGTGGAGACGATCTCTCCCGCCTCGCCGAGCTTCGTTGTTTCGTCGCCCGCGCCAGGCGATATGTTTCCTTGCTCCTGAATATAGCTCTCAATAAATTTCACGTAGCTCCCCGACGGCACGAAGCAAATTTCCTGGCTCTCCGGCTTTTCCGCCACCGGCACAGCCAACCGGCGCGCGATTTCGCGCACCTCCTGCTTCGTCAGTTCCCCGAGGGGAAATTCGGCGCGCGCCAGTTGCTCCTGCGTCAGCCCGAAAAGAAAATAGGATTGATCCTTCGATTCATCGATCGCGCGCAGGAGCTCGTAACGTCCCGTTTCCGCATTGTGGCGCACTCGCGCGTAGTGGCCGGTCGCGATGCGCGCGGCTCCAATTTGCCGCGCGGTCGCGTGTAGATGCTCAAACTTCACATCGTTGTTGCATCTCGTGCAGGGAACCGGCGTGCGCCCCGAGAGATAGTCCTCGACGAATGGCCGCACCACGGTATTCTCGAATTCCTTTTCAAAATTGATTACGTAGAACGGAATCCCCAGATGCTCGGCCACGCGCCGCGCGTCGTGCACATCGTCAAGCGAACAGCAGCGGTGCTGCGCGGGCCCTTCGCCCTGAAGCTGCGGCAATCGGCGCTGGTTCCACAGCTGCATCGTCAGGCCGACGATCGGCTGTCCGCGCTCGCGCAAAATTGCCGCAACAGTTGAGCTGTCCACTCCGCCGGACATCGCCACCGCCACCGTTTCCGCCGGCGGTGAAACGGTCGGAGAAGCGCTCACGGGACTATCGCTCGCAATTTCGAATTGTGACGTTGGAGTCATGCTTGAACTACCGGATCGGAGCTGCGGCCGACTGCACCGCAACTGGCGCTCTGGGGGAAAGGCTGCGAATGCGTTCCACCACCTCTGGAACCACCTCGATTGCTCGCTCTATTTCTTCGCGTGTTGTCGCGCGCCCGAGACTGAATCGCAGGCTCGATCGCGCATCATCGTGTGTGAGTCCCGCCGCCAGCAGCACGTGTGAAGGTTCAGTCGAACCGGAAGAGCAAGCCGCGCCCGTCGAACATGCAATCCCCTGCAGGTCCAGCGCGATCAAAAGCGCTTCGCCGCCCGCATTTGGAAAAGTCATATTCGTCGTGTTGGGAACTCTCCGCGCACGATCGCCGTTTACCTGCGCGCCGGGAATTCGCTCCAGCAGAGCGGACTCCAGCCGGTCGCGAAGCTCGCGAATTCGAGCCGTGTCTTCCGCCAAAAGTTTCCGAGCGAGTTCCGCCGCCTTTCCGAAGCCGACGATCCCCGGCACGTTCTCCGTTCCAGGACGCCGGTCCCGCTCGGCATGCCCGCCATAAAATCGCGGTGCCAGCTGCGTGCCAGACCGCACGTACAGAGCGCCCACTCCCTTCGGGCCGCAAAACTTATGCGCGGAAACTGAAAGCAAGTCCGGACCAAGCGCACGCACATCCACGGGAATTTTCCCTGACGACTGAACCGCGTCGCAGTGAAATCGCACCCCCGCTTCCGAAGCGATCCGCCCAATTTCCTCAATCGGTTGGATCGTCCCGAGTTCGTTGTTCGCGTGCATCACGCTGATCAGCACCGTCTCTGGACGCAGCGCCCGCCGAATCTCCTCAGGATCAACCACGCCTTCCGACCCGCGCTTCTGCGAAACCGGGACCACCGTAACTTCGATCCCCCGCCGTGCGAGTTCCTCGCAACTATGCAGGACCGCGTGGTGTTCAATAGACGTGGTAATCACATGCTTGCGGGAGCCCGGCGAAGCAGCCACCACGCCAAAGACGGCAAGGTTGTCTGCCTCAGTGCCGCCGCTGGTGAAAACGATCTCACTGGGCTTCGCGCCGATCAGCGCCGCCACCGATTCACGCGCCGCGTCCACTCCGGCGCGCGCTCGCTGCCCCGGCGTGTGCACCGAGCCTGCGTTGCCGAAATTATCCCGCAGGTACGGCAGCATGGCTTCCAGCACCGCCGGGTCCACAGGAGTCGTCGCATTGTAGTCAAGATAAACGCGCATATAGTTATGTCGGTATAGCCAGAATAGCGGCTGGGCCGAAGGGGGTCAAGGGAACGCACAAGTAGGGACGCGCAGGTTCCCCTCTGCCATGCCGGGCCCCGCCCTACAATTTAGGAACTATTTCCCGCCCCTCGCGGAATACATAGTGAAGCACTGAGCGGGCGGTCGACGATCACGAAATGATGACGCAGACCAGCAACCCAACGGATGATCGCCTGCTCCGCCGGATGCGGGCGGGAGACGAAGATGCCTTCGCGCATCTCTATCGCGAAAAGCATCCCGCGATTTATCGCTTCGCTTTGCACATGAGCGGCAGCGCAACCGTCGCCGAAGACGTAACCCAAGAGGTTTTCATGGCCTTGATCCGCCAACCTGAACGGTTCGATCCCAGCCGCGGCAACCTCAACGGATTCCTCTTTGGCATCGCCCGGAATCATCTCCGCAAGCGCTGGGAAGCGGATCGTCGCCTCGTTCCCTTTGCCGGCAATGCGGATGACTTGGACGATCTCTTACTCGCCGCTCCAACCACGAATGGCCGCGGCGCCAATGGCAATGGCCACGCCTCTAGCGCCATGCCCGGGCGCGCCCAAGACGAGTTTGCCTCCATCGAGGCCATCAGCCGCGTCCGCCAAGCCATTTCCACCTTGCCAGAAAACTACCGCGAGGCCGTCGTTCTTTGCGAGCTCGAGGAAATGACCTACGACGAAGCGGCCTTAGCGCTCGGCTGCCCCGTTGGAACAGTCAGGTCGCGCCTTCACCGCGGGCGCGCCCTCTTGCTGGAAAAACTTCGCGACGCGCACCCGGCTCGCCGCTCGGCGGTGGGGCAATGATGCAGGAGGTACGTTCAATGGATTGCGCCCAATTTGAAGAACTCCTTCACGATCTCGATCGCCCCGGCACCGAGGGCTTCGCCCGCCGCGAAGCTGCCCTCACGCACGCCGAATCCTGCAGCCGCTGCGCGATCCTCGTAATGCAGTCGGAATCTCTCGACGTGGCCTTGCGAGCACTCGCCAGGCGCGAATCCGACCGCCACGCTTCCCCTCCGGTGGCGGCAATGCTGATGGAAGAATTCCAGCACCAAAAGTTCGCTTTGCTAAGCCGCAAAGTGACGCGGCAAATCGCGGCGCTAGGCGCGACGGCGGCGGTGCTGTTAGCGCTAGGATTTTGGTTGCACTTTTCGCATTCGCAAACACCTCCAATCGCGATCAACGAACAGCCCAGCGCGCCCGTCGCACCGTCCCAAGCGCCGGCCCCGGTTCCCGAGAGCGCGAACTCCGTGCAGCCAGCCGCCGCGCAACCAGCAGCCGTTTCCCCATCCACGGTGCCAAGCTCGCCCGCCAATATTCAGCGCGCGAGCCTCGAAGCCGAATCCCAAAACGACGCCGCGTTCATTCGCTTGCCTTACTCCGACGATCCCGGCAGCCTCGATAACGACGCTGTCGTCCGTATCGTGCTCACCCCCGCGACGCTCGCTTCTTTCGGTTTGCCGGTCACCGGGATAGGCAGCGGCGAACCTGTCCAAGCCGATCTCGCTGTCAGCCAGGACGGAATGCCTCAGGCAGTTCGATTGGTCTCGGGAACTAGCTCCAACCAGGAATTTTGATCGAGTCGTTGGCGGCCATAGAGAGTAAGAAAGCGAGTAGCAAGGTAATGGAGGAACGGAAATGAACTTCAGCCCGCTCAGAATCAACCGCACTGCGGCAGGCATATCGGTCCTCGCGCTGGCATTCATCGCCATCGCGCTGCCCGCGCGCGCTCAATCGCAAACTGCGGCGCCCCCGCCGCCTGTCGACAACATTTTCTACCAGAGGATCGGCCCCGGTCCGGTGACCGCTGAGCGTAGGGATTGGTTTCGTCGGCTTCGAGGCGGGCATCGGCGGCAAGACGGTCACCGGCGCCCCCTTCAGCGCAAACGTGACCACCCAAACCACCCAGACGCTCGCCGACGGCAATACCATTCAGCACTCCACCACCGGCACGTTTGCTCGCGATAGCCAGGGTCGCACGCGTCGGGACATGACCCTCCCCGCCATCGGCCCGTTCGCTGCTTCTGGTGAGGCGCCCCCGCACATGGTTGAGATAAACGACGCGGTCGCCGGAGTGCATTACATTCTCGATCCGTCTCGCAAAGTCGCTCACAAGATGGAGCGGCGCGGGCATGGCAAGCACGCGAACATCTCCACCTCGGGTCCCATGCCCGGCCCAGATGCCGGAGTAGCCATTGCCGTGCAGCCGGGTCCAAACGATCGAAATGAAGTAACCACCGCATCGCTCGGCACGCAGACCATCAACGGTGTCGAAGCACAGGGCACGCGGTACACTCGGACCATTCCCGCCGGTCAAATTGGCAATTCCAAGCCAATCACCATCGTCACAGAGCGATGGTATTCGCCCGACCTGCAGATGGTGGTGATGAGCAAGCGCACGGATCCGATGAGCGGAGATAGCGTCACTCAATTCACCGATATTCAGCGCGGCGAGCCAGATCCGGCGCTATTCCAAGTACCCTCTGATTACACTGTGAAGGAGGGCGGGCCGGCCATCAGGATTCGAAGGTTCAAGGGAGCAGGACAGGCTCCGCTGCCACCGCCGCCTCCGGATGCCGGTCCCGACGCTGCGCCCGCTCCGCCACAAAATTAAGCTCTTCCCCCAACACCACCGGCTTGCGAGCGGAACCCACCACGCTCCGCCCGCAAGCCCTCCCCCCAATTCAGCGCGCTTGCTACAATCGTTCAGCCGTTATGGATTAGCGCTTTGCCGATAGCGGCCGGTCGCTTTTTATTTTGCATTCGTAGGGGCACAGCATCCTGTGCCCGGCAAACATACTTGGCTACCAGCTCGCCATCCGCCCCCATCATGCCTGACCTAGACGAAAGCCGGCTGAAGAAGCAGCTCGAAGCCGAAGGCTTCTTGGACACTTTCGTCTGGCAAGATCGTCCCAACGCGTTCTATCCCGATCACATCCACCCCGGCCTCACCGCCCACATCATTCTCGATGGCGAAATGACGCTGACCATGGATGGAGAATCCCATACCTACGCGGTAGGCCAGCGCTGCGACGTCCCCGCCGGAGCCACCCACTCCGCACGCATGGGCCCCCGCGGCTGCCGTTACCTCGTCGGCGAAAAATAATCATCCCGTCGCGATTGCGCGGTCCAGCAGCTCCACCACATGCAACACCTCCTGCCCCGTGCCATGTATCTCCGCTCCCGCGCGAAGTTGCAAAATGCAGCCCGGATTCGCGGTGACGATCACCTGCGCCTTCGTCTCTCGCGCGCACTCCATCTTCAGCGCCAACAGTTCCAGCGACGCTTCCGTTTCCGTAACGTTATAAACTCCCGCAGATCCGCAACACTGATCGGCAAGCCGCATTTCCGCCAGTTCCACGCCGGGCACTGCGCGGATCAGTTTGCGCGGAGCCTCCCTGATCTTCTGCCCGTGCGCCAGATGGCACGAATCCTGGTACGTCACCCGCAGCGGCAACGTTCGCATTGGCGCAATCAGACCCAGTTCGGCCAAAAATTCCGTCACGTCGCGAACCTTGCCGGCAAATCCGGCAGCCTGCTCTTGCAGTGAATCGCTCGTTGAAAAAAGGTGCGTATATTCCTTTAACGTCGAGCCGCATCCGGCCGCATTGGTCACAATCGCATCGAAATCCCCCGTCTCAAACGCGGAGATGTTCGCACGGGCCAGTTTCCTCGCCACTTCTCGCTCGCCCGCATGCGCCGGCAGCGCTCCGCAACACACCTGCTCCAACGGCACCACCACTTCGCAGCCATTCGCTTGCAGCACGCGAATCGTCGCTCGATTCAATTCGCTGAACGTCACCTGCGCCACGCAGCCTGCAAAAAAAGCCACTCGTGCGCGCCGTTCTCCCACGGCCGGAAATGTCTTGCCAAGTTCACCAAAGAAAAATGTCGAGTCGACCTTTGGCAGGAGCCGTTCACGGTCTTGCAATCCCAGCAGCCGTAAAATTCCGCTCCCCCGCGCCAGCCTGGCCAGTCCCGAGCGCTGATAAACGCGCAGCGCTCGCGCCGCCGCCTTAATCCTCCCGGGATAGGGAAGCAGCCGCCGATAAACAAAATCGCGCGCCAGCCGCGAAAGAATCGGACGCCGATATTGCGCCGCAATCTGCGCCCGCGCCATCTCCACCAGTTTTCCGTACTCTACGCCCGAGGGACACGCCGTCTCGCACGCCCGGCAATCCAGGCATCGGTCGATGTGCGTCACAAACGCATCGCCCAGTTCGAGCCGTCCCTCATCCACCAGCTGCATCTGACGAATCCGCCCGCGCGGTGAATCCGCCTCCTGCCCCCACAGCCGGTACGTCGGACAATGATTCAGGCAAAGCCCGCAATGAACGCACCTCGAGTAATCGGCATACTCCGGTTTGTCCACCGCCGTGAATCCGCTAGTCCCCACCGCCATTTTCTACGCCGTGCCTTCTCCCTCACTGTCCTAGCGAGAGCCCGAACTTCGTCACTCGTCCAACAGGCAGGATCACCCCCGCGCGCCTGTGTTCGTAGGAGGGGCACCCGTCAATGCGCTGTCATTCCGAGCGGAGTGTCCCGCGCCTTTGCCTTTGCGCGGAGCGCCGGGACACGCAGTCGAGGAATCTCTCTTCGATTTCACGGGCGGCAACATTTCCACGCCAAGAGAAGAGCCTTAGTCTCCGTTCGGTTGCCTTTACAAACCAAGTCGCCCTAAATCCCTCCCACAAATCGCCCCGGCGCAAGCACGTTCCCCGGATCGAACACTTTTTTCAATCCTTGCATCAGCGACAAATCGCCAGACGCCTTGCCCCAAACGTTCATCTCCCCCTTGAATTCCACCGGGCATGCAACCAGCACGGCACGGCCCCAGTCGCCCTCGTCAGAACCGCGAAAAACCATCGAGGACACATCCTTGAGCCGACCCAGAGACTCCGTCGTCCCATCCGTCGCGCTCAGCTTGAAGTATGTAACCCCCACTCCGCGCATCATCATGCTCCACGGAACATCGTGTCGCTCGGCGCAGGAAACCAGACCGTCCGCCAGCCCCGCGAGCTTTCCGGGCAGCGTGCTGATTTTGAAAATCGCCGTCGGCGGTGTCTGCCCGGAGGCCGTCGCAGCAAACTCTCGGATGTAGGCAGCGACCATCCCCTGATCGGCTTCACTCAGTTCGCCGAAAGACTCGAGCAGATTCCCGTCGGCTCGCCGCGCGAGTGCTTCCATATCCCGATGGTAACGTCCCAGCACCGGGCGATTTCCCGCCACCGAAACGACAACGGACCATTCGCCGTCGCCCAACAAGTCCCGGAGGTTTTCGCCGCCGGGCAGCGGATTCCCCTGTCGCGCGCCGATGATTTCCACGCTCTGCGGTCGCAAGTGTGAATTCGCAATCGCATCGCGGAATTCGCAGGCGCCCTCCACTCCGCTGAACGCCGTAACGTACGTCCGCGTCTCCGCCAACAGCGGAAATGTCCGAAAGTTGATCCGCGTAATCACGCCGAGCGTGCCCAGCGCTCCGATCATCAGCTTGTGTATGTCGTAGCCGCTCACGTTTTTCACCACGTGTCCGCCGCTCTTCACCAGTTCGCCATCGCCGGTTACGAACTCCATCCCCAGCACAAAATCCCGTGCCGTTCCATAAAGCTGACGCAGCGAGGAATCGGTGCCCGACGCGATCGTGCCACCCACCGTGCCCTCGTTCATGAACGGCACTGCGAGTGGAAGAAATTGCCGGTGCCCCGCCAGCACTCCCTCCAGCCGCTGCAGCGGCATTCCCGGCTCCACGCCCAGCGTCAGGTCCCCCGGATCGTATGCCACCACTCGATCGAGCCGCGTCATTTCCAGCGCGATGTCGTACTGCCGTGGCGGCATTCCGATCCCCATCTTCGTCCGCGCGCCCACTGGCACGATTGCGAGTTTTTCCGAAGCCGCGAATTTCACCACCTCGGCCACTTCCACGCTCGACGGGGGCCGCGCGACGGCGCTGGGCCTCTGCCCGTCAATTTCGTACGCGGCAAGTCGCGCGGGATCGGCGATTACGTTCGAATTTCCAATAATTTCATTCAATCGGGAAAATATCGGGGTGGTTGTTCTGGTGCTCATGCCGTTGGGGCGGACACCGTCGTCTTGGGGCGCACGTAAATCTCTCCGCAGCCTTTGGAGTTTGGGAAAATCTTCCCGGGATTCAACAGCGAATCAGGATTGAACACGTCGTGGACGCGTTTCATCAAGCTCAGATCGGCCTCGCTGAAAAGCAGCGGCATCAGCCGGTCTTTTTCCATTCCCACGCCGTGCTCGCCTGTGATCGTCCCGCCCATCTGTATGCAGAACTCGATGATTTCGTCGGCGGCGCGGACCGTGTCGCGAAACTGCTTTTCATTTCGCTCGTCGAAAAGAATGATCGGATGTAAGTTGCCGTCGCCCGCGTGAAACACGTTCCCGATCTGCAGGCCGTATTTTTGGGCGATCTCGGTGATGCGACGCAGCGTGGCCGGAAGCTTCGTGCGCGGAATCACGCCGTCTTGCGTGTAGTAGCTCGGCGCGAACCGCCCGGCGGCGCCAAACGCGTTTTTGCGGCCTTTCCAGAGCAAGTCGCGTTCGTGCGCGTCGCGAGCCACGCGCACTTCGCGAGCGTGGTGCACCCGGCACACCTCCGCCACCTCCAAGGCCTCTGCTTCCGTCACTTCACGCAATCCATCCACATCGATTAGCAACACCGCAGCTGCATCTAGCGGAAATCCCGCGTGAACGTAATCTTCCACCGCTCGGATCGTCCAACCATCCAGCATTTCGCACGCCGCCGGTGTGATTCCGCGTGCCGTAATTTCGGCCACTGTTTCGGTCGCGTCGTTGATCGAGTCGTATACCGCCAGCAAGGTTTTCACGGCTTCCGGCAGTCGCGTGAGCTTCACCGTGATTTCCGTCACCAATCCGAATGTCCCTTCTGACCCGACGAAAAGCCCGGTCAGATCGTAGCCGGGCGAATCCAGCGCGGCGTCGCCCAGCCGCACAAGTTCGCCGCTGGGCAGCACAACCTTTAATCCGACTACGTGGTTTGTCGTCACACCGTAAGCCAGCGTGTGCGGCCCGCCCGAATTTTCAGAAACGTTTCCGCCGATGGTGCAGGCCTTCTGGCTCGAAGGATCGGGAGCAAAATGCAATCCCGTGTGCGCCACGGCCAGACTCAAATCTGAATTCACCACGCCCGGCTGCACGACCGCTCGCTGATTTTCCACATCAATTTTGATGATGCGGTTCATCCGCGCAAATGACACGATAATTCCGCCATGCCGCGCCAGCGCCCCGCCCGAAAGCCCGGTCCCCGCACCGCGTCCCACGATGGGCACGCCAAACTTTTTTGCCCGCCGCACGATTTCCACCACGTGCGCTGTGCCGCGCGGAAACACCACGCAATCCGGCCGCGCCACTTCCACCGAACCGTCGTACTCGTAGAGCAGCAAATCCTCAGGCTCGTGCAGCACTCCGCCGGGGCCAAGTAGTTTCTTAAAGTCGTGAAGGAGTCGCGAATCCATTGAGATCACGCAGCATGGCGCAGCGGACCGCAAGTCTCCCGCCGCCGCATCTTCCGGCCACTATAGTCGTCGCCCAACCACCCGTCAACGACGCCCGCCTCCCCGAGGCGCGGCTTCCCTGGGCGCAGGTCCGCTTGCAATCGCTCCGCCCCGTACTAATATCTTCAGGTGACTTTACGGAACCAAAATGCGCGGCAAAGAGGGCCGAGGCACCGCCTTTGTGCGGCGGTAAAAGTTTCTAACTCGAAGCAAGAATTTGCGGGAATTCCTTCTAACTCGAAACATTTCGCAGATCTGGCGCGGCCAGCCACCCGCCCTTGCGGCCCCCAAAACCGTTGCATTGCGCACCAAACGCCCATACTATCCGGCCCGGAGAAACCGACCCCATGACCGAACTGGTTCGATATAGCAAAGACGGCGACATCGCCGTCATCACCATCGATAATCCGCCCGTGAACGCCATCGGTGCCGGCGTTCCCGAGGGCCTTGCCTCCGCCATCGAGGCAGTCGAGAAAGATTCCGCGGTAAAAGCCGCCGTCCTGATCGGCGCCGGCAAAACTTTCATCGCCGGCGCGGACATAAACATGTTCGTGCAGATGACCTCCGGGAAAGGTGGACGCATCAATCTTCTTCCATTCCTGCTGCAAATCGAGGACTGCAGCAAGCCGGTTGTCGTCGCGCTGCACGGCAACGCTTTGGGGGGCGGGTTGGAGGTTGCGCAGGCGTGTCACTACCGCGTGGCGGCTCCGGATACCAGAGTCGGGCAACCGGAGGTGAACCTGGGCATCATTCCTGGCGCTGGCGGGACGCAGCGACTGCCGCGGCTTGCGGGCGTCGCAAAAGCGATCGAGATGTGCACCAACGGCAAGCCACTGAAGGCGCCGGAAGCACTCGAGGCGGGAATTCTCGACAAGCTCATCGAAGGCGACTTACTTGCAGGCGCAAAATCTTTTGCGCGGTCCGTTGTCGGGAAACCGGCGCCGAAAACGCGCGAGCGCAATGAGAAGCTGGGATCACCGGAGGAAAACGGTCCGATTTTTTCGGCCGCGCGGGAAGTGGTTCGCAAAAAACAGCGCGGCCTGCCTGCGCCGCTTGCGGCTATCGACGCGATCGAAGCCGCCACGAAGTTGCCGTTTGAAAAAGGATGCGAGGAGGAGGCGCGGCTCTTCGACAAGTGCCTTTACTCCGACGAGTCGAAGGCGCTGATTCACGTCTTTTTCGCTGAGCGCGAGGTCGCAAAGATTCCAGATGTTCCCAAGGATACGCCGACCATCCCGGTGAATTCCGTCGCGATCGTTGGCGCGGGAACGATGGGCAGCGGCATCGCCATGGTTTTCGCGAACGCCGGAATTTCCGCGACATTGAAAGACACGGACCAGGGTGCGCTCGATCGCGGGCTTTCGACAATTCAAAAAAATTACGCGACGTCGGTAAAGCGCGGCCGCTTCACGCAAGAGTACGTGGACGAGCGGATGAAACTTATCAAGACCACGCTGAGCTATGACGATTTCGCCGCAGCGGATATGGTGATCGAAGCCGTATTCGAAAGCATGCCGCTGAAGAAGGAAGTGTTCGCCGAACTGGATCGTGTGTGCAAGCGCGGCGCGATTCTATCGACCAACACTTCGACGCTCAACATTGACGAAATCGCGGCATCCACTTCGCGTCCGGAATCCGTAATCGGCATGCACTTTTTCAGTCCCGCGAACGTGATGCGGCTGCTCGAGGTAGTGCGCGGAGCGAAGAGCGGCAAGGACGTGATTGCCACGTGCATGCAGCTTTCCAAGAAAATCGGAAAGATTGGCGTGCTGGTCGGCAACTGCCGCGGCTTCGTCGGAAACCGGATGTTCCTGCAGTACATTCGCGAGGCTCAATTTCTGGTGGAAGAGGGCGCTGCGCCGGAAGTCGTCGATAAAACCATGATGGATTGGGGCATGGCCATGGGGCCGCTCGCGGTGGGGGACCTTGGCGGGCTGGATATCGCCTATCACATCCGCAAACAATACCGGCACCTGGAAAAACCCGGCTCGCGCCGGCCATTCCTGGAAGATCGTCTGGTGGAAATGGGGCGGCTGGGCCAGAAGTCCGGGTCAGGTTGGTACAAGTATGATGCCGAGCGGCGGGCGACTCCCGACCCGGAGGTTGCAATGCTGGTCCAGAAATGGAGAGAGGAATCCAAAATTCCCCAGCGGCAGATTCCGGTGGAAGAGATTATCGAGCGGGAAATCTATTCCCTGGTGAACGAAGGCGCTCTCATTTTAGAGGAGGGTTACGCGCTGCGCGCCGGGGATATCGATACGATCTACGTGAATGGTTACGGTTTTCCGGGGTTCCGCGGTGGTCCTATGTGGTATGCGGATTCCGTGGGGCTGAAAAAAGTCTACGAGGACATCCGCGATTTGCATCGGAAACACGGAATGCTGTGGGAGCCGGCTCCGCTGCTGAAGGAGTTGGCTGAATCGGGAAAAACCTTCGCAGAGTTTCAGCGCAAGGCCGCCCCGGCCGGAATGTAGGCTTCGCCGCACAGCGGCAATGAGATGCAGATGCCCGAAGCGGGCGCCCTTTGTCGATGGCTCGTTCGAACTTCCGCACCATTCGCAAACGGCGCGAAGAGTACGGCACCCGCAATGTTCGACCCGGCTATTAGCTTAGTTCCTGCGTGGTACCATCCGCCCGCTCTCGAATGTCAGCATCGGAAACTACGGAGCGCAAGGGTGCGCCACCGGCCCGTAGCATTCGTAAAATCGTGCCAGGTATTGCAAAGGTATTGCATTCTTTTTTAGCGAACGCGACGTGCTTAAGCTGATCAATACGATAGTGCACACGCTGCGGCGCGGTTTCGATCTGGCGGGGGCTTTACTAATTCAATTCCCGCGTTTGGAGGGCAATGGCTCGGGTGCTAGCAGGCACTGGTACCAAATGGGTTCGGTCACGTGGGTGGACGTTGCGACCGTCGTCGCCGCCGCAGCTGGCCTTTGGGCGCTTGCCTTTGCGTGGCTCACGTACGTGATGGCGGTTCGACAGGAGAACCAGAAAGAACTCCTCGCCCTGAAGAGTGTTGTGGAAGGACTGCGCGTCGAGCTCGATGTAATGAGACCGTGGACGGGGGCCGGGGGACAAGGCTACTCGAAGAAAATGAAGCCTAACGGCGCGCCTGCCGATTGGTCCGATCCTACTCGACTCATCTGGAAGTTTGGCTTCGACGCTGTCGCGAACCTGTCGAATTCTCCGTACCTCTATCGGTTGCTTGACATCGTGGGACCTTTTGCTCGGCTGAATTTTTCGATTTCGAGGCTGTTCCAGCTCTACGATGAATACCGCAGCTTTGTTAACTCTGACCCGAACCTTCAAAGCGGACCGCTTGACGCGTGGGTTGGCGTTGGGGTTCCCGACCGAGCGAAGAAAATGGTCTTGAACTTCAACTTTCGGATACACGTAAACCTGATTGGGGGTGCGGACTCGGACGATCCCACCTGCCTATACAAGGCCTACGACGAAGCCACTTCTGCGCTCAACAAGTTCAATGCTGAGCTTCGTGCGGCGGCGTGGCCCTGGTGGTTTTGGATAGGCCATGCGGTCAGCGCAGCGTGCTTTGTCTCCGGAGTATTTCTCCTGTTCAAGTTATTCAGATAAGCCAAGAAGTGAGGCACAAACAGCGCATCTGCAAGCGGGTTATAGACAAGGATACTTGCCGATGATATTAGAAGTCTCATGCGAATCGAGGACTTCAAGAATGCAAGCGACGATGAACTACTTCGAATGGCTGACGCTTGCTTTCAACGTGCAGCTGAAACGTCTCTTGCTCCACCTATCACTATTAATTTGCTTCAGGCTCAGTTTTTTTTGAACGAAATCGACAGGAGAGAAAGTCAAAGACAGAGACAACACGACCTCAAGATTGTTCGTCGTGACCTAATTCTGGAACTCGTTATTATTGGCCTCATTTTAGGCGAGATCATCTTAGGTTTGTGGGAAGGGAATAAACAGGCGACTATATTGGATCAGATGAGGGCAAGCATGGTTGCGGCGGCATCGGCTGCCACCCTTCAGGCAAAGGGGCTCAGAGAATTGACAGACGAACAGGGCAAATCGCTGGATTCCCTGACGAAAATGAATGGGCGATTGCAAGATTCGGTTAAGAAGACCAGTGACATGGCCGTCGCGATGCAGAAGCAACTACAAATTCTTCAGGATGAGCAGGCAGAAAGACAGGCTGAGCTGGCAAGAAAGCCAAAGCTGGAGTTGTACATTGAAAACGTTCCCCTCAACTCGTTCGGAGTCACTTTCAAAGCACGAGAAGCTACCGAAACGAAACTGACATTCGACATCGTTCTGACAAACTCTGGTGATGCCACTGCAACGAGAGGCCTCCTGCGAGTTATTGCTTTTGCCAGAGGAGTCACGATGGACTGTAGCTCTCCTTGGCAAAAGGTTTATGAATCAGAGGAAGACAGTCCGCAGCACACCATTCTCATTCCGTTTGATTATATTCGTTCCGGGGCTCGCATTCCGATGTCCATCACGTTTACTTATTCCGCTGGGCAAGTACCGTTTTCCGTCAACTTTAGCGTTGATGCCGATGAAATCCCCACGGGAACGGCCCTTGGCGGCATGACTGCCAGGCCACTCGAACGAAAGCCGTAAGGATGCGCCACCTGCGCCCCAACCTGGCTCGTAGAGCGCACGATTAGGCTGTTTCCATAAGTCAGACCGCATTCTAAGCGACTCTAAGGCAGTGCGATCTGATCGCGGCGCTCAAAGTGTTAGAATTCCCGCTCATGCCGAATGACAAAGAAGCCGTGAACGATAGAACTAGAACTCGACTCGATATGCCTGACGTTCCAGACGTGGATTTTGTTGGACGTCTAGCTGAGATTTGGTTTGGCATCAACAACGCCGCCTACCATCTGGCGTATGTCCGGGTCTACGTGCAAACCGCCGCCCTTCAAACCCACGTGGACAAACTAAGAGAACACGGAGCAGTCAATTCGGGATCAAACGCAAGTCGATGTTGTGATTTGTCGAGCGCATCTGGCGGCTTTCTTCTGGCAGCTTGAACACGTCTTCGAAGCGCTCCGAACCGCTATCACTCGCGGTCAAAAGGAACATGGCGATAAGAAATATTTTTGGGAGTGGGGGCAAGAATTCAGGAAGATTGAAGAAAATCCAATCCGCCGAGAAATCAGCGACTATCGCAACAAGGCACATCAGCTTCCTGCCATCATTGGATGTTCATGGGACGGTGACGGTAAGTTCGTCCACCACTTCCTTCCAACAATCGAGGGACACGCGCCGAAAGAATCGACCGACATGAATGCTCAGCTGCAAATCTATTTTGAGTATGTCGCTAACGTGTGGCTTTCCTTTGCACCTGGCGATTTTAAGGACAAATTTCCTCGCAGTTTCACGTTTCCTGTCACTGTTCCTTATTCGTTTCTTGGTGAGCTTCCACCAGAGTTAAAGTCGGTTCCCCAATTGGCGGTGGTGGTAGAGGCATACAACAAGGAATAATCTATATGGCGGGTGGCCCAGGTGCTGCACCTGATTTTGAATTTGAGGGTGGCCCATCGTCGCTGGTTCTGCGAGGGTGGGGCTTTTCTCGTCCCTGCAGAAGAACCCCGGCCTGCGCTCGCGTTAACGCATCCACCCGAAAGTCCACACCACAACCGCTTGCACCCCTCGCGGCAACATGTCAGCCTAGTTACGGTGCTGAAGGAATCCGCCCTCTTGACGGGGCCGGAAGTATCGCTCTTTGACAATTGAATATTCTGGAGGCTGGGGGCTAGAGGCTGGATGCTGGAAGAACCACGGAGCCAGCGCGCTTTTGGACTCTGTATGCTTGTGACGCGAGAGGTTTCTGAAGGAGCCAATGCTTAGAGAGAACGCTTCTGTGCTTGCCTCAATAGCGTTAGCCTTGACTGACCGAACAAGGGCGAGAGGCTGTACTTCCCGGCAACGCGCTTAAGGTAATGCTCCTTCCGCGTAGACTTCTGCACGAATAACACCATGAAGATGGCGATCAAGATCGGGAGCCATATCGCAACCTGAATCGCTAAATCGAACACGAATCCACGCATAACGTAGCGATCCTAACACAGTGATAGGTGTAAATCATCGAACGACCAGAACGGGCGGCAATATCTCGGCTCTAATCGACACACTGGACGAGTAGAATGTGGCGCAACCCATTGAAAACAAAGGATCGCGGTACAGTCTACTCGCAACTTCCGCGGGACACGGGCAAGGCGGAAGGCTCGCGCGGTTGAGGCTGCCGACCCTTCGCTAGCGCTCAGGGCACATTCGTTGAGCGAAGTGCAAGCAAGAAGGAAAGCGCTGCGTGCGACGTCTTTACCGCGGGGTTTAAATCCCGCAGGGCCATCCGGGACTCCGGGAATGCGGAGCCCCGCCCTTCCACCCGAGATGAGCATCATACACGCGGAAAATGATCGGGATGAGTCCGGCGTGACGCTCAGGTTGCGTAGGCCCTATTTATCCTGGTTCGCCGAACCAGATGCAGGGTGCGCGCTAACGAGCGAGTATAGGTAGGTGAGAACGCCGCCGGCCAGAAGAATGCCGCCAAAGATCATAAAAGACATGAAGGAAGCCGCGGTATTCCAGCAAAGCGTGAGCGCCTCCACAATCAGCCCTCCAATCAGGAGAGCTCCGGAAAGCCGCAGTCTTTTACTCAACAATTGTTCTTCCTTTCCTAATAAGTCGGTTTCCAGAACTTCTGTTGGCCGAGATCGGCAACGTCGTGGACCTTGGCGTGACATCCGCTGCTGACGCACGATAACTTATTGTCCTTTAGGTCGGACATGATCGCCACGTGCAAGGCGCTGCTCTCAAAAGACCGCGCGCCAAGGTGACAGTGCAAGCACACCGCATTGTTGTAAGGATGGTAGAGACGAATCGGGTTCATCGGCGTGCCGAGATAGTTCACGTAAACGTGGTGCAGGCCCTCTAACTTCGTGCGCAGTGTGCCGTACATGGCGTAATCGCTGTGGCATGTGTAGCAGGCTTCGTCGGTGGGGATTCTGTGGTTCTGGAAGTGTGCCGCTGGAATGTAGGACTGGTCGTCCACATACAAGCTTCTGCCCCAGGGCGCCATGATATGACACGAGAGACAGAACTGTGTCTGCTTCGACCTTTCGAAATGCTCGAAGCCGCCGATGGTGGCAGCCACTACGGGCAGGATGAAAAAAGCCATGAACGCCAAAATCTTTCCTTCGCGCGAAACGGTGATGGATGGGCGGAATAGGAACGGGAAAATGAGCACAATGCTCGCGCCGATCAGGACAAAAACCAACGCTTGAGGAGTTATCGTCTGCATTGCCGCTTCCCCACCATCAGAAGAAACGCGCCCGCGCCAGCCGGTGTGCCGCTCAGGCGGACCGCTACTTCTTTTTGCCGAACGCCCGGATGTACTGAACCAGATCTTTGATTTCAGGTTCCTTCAAGCTGCTGCCGTATGCGGGCATTTTGTCTTTTCCCTTGGCAATGATCTGCGCCAAATCGGCGTCGCTCATCTTCTGCGTATCGGCGGAGGCAAGGTCGTGAATTCCAAGGGCCTTTCCGACAGAAGTTGCTCCTTTGCCGTCGGCGCCGTGGCAGGCGGCGCACTTGGCATTGAAGGTCGCGGGCGCTGTGCCTTGAGCTTGCGAAGCCCCGGGGCTCAGAAGCGCGGCCAGAAAGACCACAACTGCGAGGAGTGCGGCTCGAAGGGCTAGTTTTTTCATCTCTGATTTCCCCTTTGCTATAGATCGCTCGCCATCGGGTTCCGATGGCCATTCCATGATGCCACGGAAAAGAGTCAGAACGCGTAGCGGAACGAGAAAGTCGCATTACTTCCGTTGAAGTCCTGTAACGGTATAGCGGCCAGGCCGAAGGGGCTAGTGTTCCCCTTTTGGTTGAAGCCGTAGTAATTCCAAGCCATTTTGTAAACGAGCCCGCGGTAGATATCGATGGAGATTGAGCCGTATGGCAGGAGGTAGTTGTAATCGAGCGTTCCGGAGGGCGCCAGCGGATTGAGAAAAATCGTGCTGCCGCGGACGAAGCTACCACCGTAGCCGAGCGTGGTGGTAATACGCTTCGCGGGCTTCCACATGAGATCCGTGTGCGCGAAGTGGTCGGTGCTGGCGTAGGTGGAAAGGGCGCCAAGTCCCGCAGCGCCGACGGACGCGCCCGCAATCGGGCAAGCAGTCGTAACCACACCAGGAGGAGATGTGCTGACCGGCAAAGTTGTTGGCGGAGGCGCCGGATTGGTGTAGGTGATGGAATAGTTGAAGCAAATTTCCGACTGCGTGTAAACGTCCCAATAGTTATAGCCGAAATCGATTATCACGCGGGGATTGGGCGCGAGCATCGCGGTGAAACTGTACGAGCGATCGTGTTCGAGGTTGCTCACGGTAGTCACGTCGTCGCGGTTTTCATGGATTTCGACGGCACCGTCAAGGGTGACCCACTGACGCGGCTTATAGCTCGCATGGATCTTGTAACTCTGCACCTGGCGCGGATCAATCCGAGTGAAGGAAGCATCGTTGTAGCCAAACTCGAAGTTGCCAGTGATCCTCAGGCTATCGATGGGCAGCGCCGTGAATCCCACTACCAACGCATTCTCATTGATTTTAGTGAGCACGCGAGCCGTGTCGTTACCCGCCTCCGGGACAGGATTCGCGAGTGAGCCTTCCGTGATCGAGCCATCCGGATTCAGAGTGCAGCCAGCCGGGAGTGACCCTCCGGCGACGGCGCAATCGCCCCGGGCGGCAAGATAGAAATTTGCGGCCGTGCCGCCTCCGCCCGGGAAATAGGTCTCCCCGGTGTCGAACGTGGCGCTAAATTGCGCGATCGTCCGATTTGTGTAGAGGTAGCCGATACTGCCGCTCAAACGCCTGTTGAAATCGTATTCGAAGTCGAGCGCGTTGGATTTGAGATTCTGCCCGAGGAATTGATAGCTAAGCTCGTTCGTCACGTCCGCGCCGGAACTGGAAGTGTGAAGCGGGCAACCGGCCTGATTGTAGGGAGCCGCGGGGCAGAGCGTGGCAAACGTGCTGGCGGCCGCAGGGGATACTTGATTAAACAATGAAAGCGGAAGCGCGAGGCCAACCTGGCCTGAGCCAGCCGCACCGAAGACGTTCGTTTCGGCAGTAGCCCACAGGCCGGGGATTCGCCAGTTGTCGTAGCGGAACGAATCCTGAACGCGGAGTTTGTCCGTGAACGCGTACACTCCGGACCAATCCGCATTCACGGAAACTCGCGTGGCTTTTGCCGGTCCCGCGGTAGTGCTCTCGCGAGTCGCGGTCCGGGTGGTAAAACCATTCAGGACCTCATTGAAGTCAGGGATCGAGTTGTCAGAGCTGCTGTATCCGACAGAGCCCGTCATCTGGAATTTTTGGAAGTAGTTGGATTGGAACCGGAGCCTTTCGGTGGGCATTGAGTTTCGGGGCCGGCCCACCTGGCTATAACTGAGGAACGCCGTTGCAGTTCGGACTTACGGTGGGCGGCGTCGTAGCGCCGTTTGCGATTGGCGCGGCGCAGGGCAATGCTTCGGCGGGCGTCAGCGTGCTCCACACAACACCCAAGTCCACGGGAGTGCCGTTTGCGAGCTGGTAGCCATAATTCTGCGGTGTGGCGGCCGGGCTTTCGAGGACAGCGTTGTCCTGTTTGAAATAGCTGAAAAACTGATCGTAGGAGATCGTGGTCCGCGGAAGAACATGGAAATCCACACCGGCGCGATAGGCGTCTGTGGTGTAGCTATAGCTTTCGGGGAAGTCGGGCACCGTTCCGCTATCCGTGGTGAAAAAGCCGGGACCTTCGTCCCGGTCATGCGAAAAGCCCAGCCGGAACCGCACGCGAGATTGAGGCAACAGCGTCAAATCGTAGTCCTGCATGCGGCGCACAAGATCGAGGCGATGGGGCGAATTCGTGGCGGCCACGGAGGGGTTCGAGCAATACCCAGGAACTCCCGGATGAGCGGAGGAAGGAGGACTGACGATGCACCCTGAGGTGGCGGAACCTACCGGATTCGGCGAGGCTGGATTCAGCGGGTTGACCCACAGATTGTAATCCCAAAAATTCTTGTCGCGACGGAAGAGCAAATGGAAGTCGTACCATTTGTTCTTGTCGATGTTGAGCCGCGAAACGTCGTTTGGGTCGCCGCCGTAACCGAAGTTGCTGAAACTGAGGTTATCGAAGAGAAGGCCCTGATGATTCAGCGAGCGCATATCGAGCGAGTAGTCGAAGAGGCGCACTCCGGAGCCTAAGTTGATAAACGTGTCGTACGTGTCTTTGTTCCCATTGATTTCATTGGCTCGGTATCCGAACTCGATGGACTGTTGAATATTGTAGCCGCCTGAATCGACTCCCTTGGTTTCCCCGTCATCTTGGGCGCGGGCGTTGGACGGCAATAGCAGGGCCGCGAAGATCGCCAAGGCCAGAGGCCCCATTACTCGCAAGCGCTCCATAGTTGTTCCGGCCGTTGTTCGAGCGGCTTTAGCCTTTGCTGCCCTCGATTCGAATCGCATTCCTTCTCGCTTCCCTCGGCCAGCTCCCATGGGGGCCTACTTGAAGAAGGTGGCGCTGAAATTAGATCCGTGGATTGCGACATGGCACAAAGTGCATGCCTGGAAGAAGCTTGCTTGGTTATGAAACGAAGGAGCCCCCGGCGCGCCGCTGAAAGTCGATGTCGTGTGGCATTGCAGGCAGAGCAGGTTGACGTTGCTCACCTTGAGCATGTGCGCGTTCGGTCCGCCGTGGACGTTGTGGCAGGATTCGCAACCGTCGGTTTTGATCGGTGCGTGCTCGTATACGAAGGGTCCTTGTTTGTCGATGTGGCATTTGAAGCAGACGGCATCTTGCGTCGATGAGACCCGGACTTGCTTCGGGCCCGCGGTTCCGTGCGGGTTATGGCAATCGGTGCATTGAATCAGGCCCTCGTTGACGCGGTGGTGAAAGGGCATTTCGAATTCCGCTTTCTTGTTCAGGTGGCATCCGTAGCAAAGCTGAGGCTGGGCCTTCACCAACAAGAATTCCTTGGTCTGCGCGTGGTGCGGGGAATGGCAGGAAATACAACTCACATCATTCCTCGTGTGTACGGAGTTGATCGCATTCATGTGTTCCGCGTCGCCCGCGTGGCACGTCATGCAGCGGCTATTGATTTCTTTTGTCGAAGCGCTCTTGAACGTGAAGATTTTCGTGATATCGCCGCCGCCCGCAACGTGGGCGGACCCGGGACCATGGCAGGATTCGCATCCCTGATGAGAGGGACCCCCTCTGGTATCGAGGGTTGTCTTCCAGTGCGGCGTCTTTTCCCAGCCGTTGTAGATATCTTCGTGGCAGGTCTTGCACACTTCAGAACCCATATATTCGGGTTGGGTGACCGCCTGTGCGGGACTTGATCCAGGCGCGGTCGAGGTCGAGTTCGAGGAAGGCTTCTTCGAGCTTGGGGCGACTTGGGCTCGCGCAGATGACAAACCTACAAGGAGACTAGCGAATGCCAGTCCCCACAGGCCGCGGACCTGAGCGCGTGTCATGTGTAACACTAAGCTCCATCGGCTGGAGGCCGTGGCGACTTTAGCTAACTAAAAAATAAATCCTACAATAAACTATCTTTGTTGTCACGAGCGCGTATGCGGCGGCTAACGGCGCGGTTGAAGCGTCGCCCTGACAAATGCTGCCGCGCCGAAGCCCGCGGCGCTACGTTTACTGGCGACTCGGCTTCGCCGAGTCCCTTGCGGCGGCGGCGCGGAGCTTGAGGGGCCACGTTCCGGAGGTGGGGGCTAGAGGCTGGACGCTGGAGACTCTGTATGCCTTGTGACGGGAGAGGTTTCTGAAGGAGCCAATGCCTAGATAGAACGCTTCTGTACTTGCCTCAGTAGCGTTAGCCTTGACTGGCCGAACAAGGGCGAGATGCTGTACTTACTGGCAACGCGCTTAAGGTAATGCTCCTTCCGCGTAGACTTCCGCACGAATAACAGCATAAAGATGGCGACCAAGATCGGGAGCCATATCGCAATCTGAATCGCTAAATCGAACACGAATCTATGCATAACGCAGCGATCCTAACACAGTGATGGGTGTAAATCACGGAACGACCAGGACGGGCGGCGAGTCCAAACTGAATCTCTACCTCTCGCCTACTCGACACTTCCGTGGGACACGGGCAAGGCGGAAGGCTCGCGCAGGTGAGGCAGCGGACCCTTCGCCAGCACTCAGGGCAAGCAGGTACGCGCTTCGCGTGACGTCTTTACGGCAGGGCTTAAGCCCCGCCCTTCCACCCGAGAGCAGCATCCGTTTGAGCGCGGAAGACGCCCAGGTTTTTGTCCGGATGATTGAGCCGGTAGACGGAGATTTCGCCCTCGTTACCGCCAACTTCCGCGGTGCCTGTGAGCGCAAGGGGAAGAGGGGCAAAAGCCGCAGTGTTCGAGCGAGTCAGTACCTCAGTTCCTGTGTGATATCATCCGCGCGCGTTGTGATGTCAACGGCGGAACATACGGAGAGAAAAGGTGCGCTACCTGCCCGGTTCATTGCCGCCGCCCTTATACTACGCGGGTTCGGGCCGTGTGTTTCCGACGCGAGAATTGAATAAGGAAGCCGCGCAGTGACCCCCGAACGCTGGCAGCAAGTAAAGAATGTGCTCGCCGAAGCTCTCGAACGGCCCCAGCACGAAAGGCTCGCCTACCTCGACGAAAGTTGCGCCGATCCTTCGCTCCGCCGTGAAGTGGAATCGCTTCTCGCCGCGCACGACCGGGAAGGCCCCACCCTGACCGAAACAAAGATCGGACCGGCCGCGGCCGGCGGGCGCGAGCCTCGCCAAGCCGGTTCCAAGATCGGTCCCTACGAAATCGTCGCGCGCATTGGAGCCGGCGGCATGGGCGTGGTCTACAAAGCCCGCGATCCGAAACTTGGCCGCCCGCTCGCCGTGAAGCTTCTTCCGGAAGGCGCGCTCGCGGACGCGACAGCTCGAGCGCGTTTCGTGCGCGAAGCTCAAAACGCCTCGTCCTTGAATCATCCGAATATCGCCACCATTTATGAGATTGGCGAGGATGCCGGCGAGACGTACATCGCCATGGAATTCGTCGAGGGGCGCCCGCTCAGCGCCGCGACCGACCGCGAGGGCCTGGCGCTCGAGACCGCTCTTCGTTACGCGCTAGAGATTTCCGCCGGCCTGGCGCATGCCCACGAGCGCGGCATCGTCCATCGCGATTTGAAGCCCGGGAATGTCGTCGTCACCGCGGACGGCCACGTAAAAATCCTCGACTTCGGTCTCGCGAAGAAACTCTCGCCCGCCGAGCTCAGCGAAACCACGCTTCCCCTCAACACGCTCACGCAGCCGGGGGCGATCGTCGGCACGCTGCAATACATGGCGCCGGAGACTCTTCGCGGCGAGCCCGCCGACGCGCGCACCGACATCTGGGCGCTCGGCGCGGTGCTTTCGGAAATGCTGGCGGGCTCTCCCCCGTTTCACGGCCGCACGGCCTACGAACTCAGCTCAGCGATTCTCCGCGAAATGCCGGCGCCTCTGCCGCCGCGCGTGCCGGTGAGCTTGCAGTCCATCACGCAGCGCTGCCTTGCGAAGGAACGCGAGCAGCGCTACCAGCGAGCCTCCGAAGTCCGCGCGGCTCTCGAAGCAATTCAGACGCACACCGCGGACATCGCGGCCCCCGCCTATCAGCCGCCACAGCGCCCGAAATCTTCGGCGAAAACGTTGCGGTACGCCTACGCCGGGGGCGGCGTGCTGGCGCTCGCGGCCGCCATCGCCGCGCTTGCAGTCTTCTATCCGCGGCATCAGCCGCTTGCGGTCCGCTACGAGCAGATCACGAATTTTTCCGACTCCGTCAGCTCGCCGGCCCTCTCGCCCGACGGCCGCATGCTCGCCTTCCTCCACAGCGAAAGCACCTTCGACGGTCCCGCGGACGTCTGGATCAAGTTGCTGCCGAATGGCGCGCCCGTGCAGCTCACGCATGACGGTTCCAACAAAATGGGCGTCGAATTCTCGCCCGACGGTTCGCGAATCGCCTACACCCACATCGCCCAGTGGAATTGGGATACGTGGACCGTTCCCTCGCTCGGCGGCTCGCCTTCGCTCCTCTTGCCCAACGCCTCCGGCCTCACCTGGATCGGCGACCGCCAGGTGATGTTCTCCGAGATCATCACCGGCCTGTACATGAGAATTGTCACCTCGGACGAAAATCGCGGCGGCGAGCGCGACGTCTACCTCCCGCCCGACCGCGAAATCGGCATGGCGCATCGTTCCTATCTCTCGCCCGATCGCAAGTGGGTGCTCGTCGTGGAAATGGATAATCGGGGCTGGCTACCTTGCCGCCTCACACCCTTCAGCGGCGGCTCCGAGGGGCGCGTGGTCGGCCCCGCGCCATCGAGATGCACCAGCGCGGCCTGGTCTCCAGACGGCAAGTGGATATACTTCTCCGCCGACGCCGGCGGCGGCTTCCATCTCTGGCGGCAGAAATTTCCGGATGGCGTTCCGGAGCAGATCACCTCCGGCGCCAGCCAGGAAGAGGGTATTGCGGTTGCGCCCGACGGCAAATCGCTCGTCACCGCGGTCGGCACCGAGCAGAGCAGCGTCTTCCTGCACGATTCCCAGGGACTACGCCAGATCACCTCGCAGGGCTACGCCTATTCGCCTTCGATCGCGCCCGACGGCAAGGAGATCTACTACCTGCTGCGCACGGATTCGGCGCGCGCGTTTGTCGCGGGCGAGCTGCATTCCGTCGATCTGGCCACGGGCCGCGACGATAGCCCTCTGCCGGGCTTCTCCATCTCCCGCTACGATATTTCCCGCGACGGCAAGCGCATCGTCTTCGCGGCCCTCGACCAGAAGACCGGCTCGACTATATGGCTCGCCTCTCTCACGCACAGTTTTCCGCCGCGCCAGCTCACGAAGACCGAATCCTACCGCCCGTACTTCGCTCCCGGCGGCACGATTCTTTACCTGAGCCGCGAAGGCAATCGCGATTACGTTTACCGCATGGAGGACGACGGCACCGCCCGGCAGCGCGTCATCGCGGATCCTGTCATCTATCTGCTCGGCGTGTCGCCCGACGGCCGCGAGATCGTCGTCTGGGTCAGCCAGACGGGCAGCAGCTCGCCCAACGCTGTCGTCGTCTACCCATCCAATGGTGGCAAGCCTTTCCCGCTCTGCACGCGATGCGGCGCTAGCGGCCCGGCGTACACGGGTTCGGCAATCGTGGATTGGTCGCCCGACCAGAAGTTCTTCTACTTCCGCCTCGATCTTCCGGGAATGCACTCCACCCAATATTCCTTCGTGATCCCGCTCGCCCCGGGCCGCGCCCTGCCCGATCTCCCCCCGGGCGGCTTCGCCACCGTCGACGAATTAAAAGCTATCCCCGGCGTCCGCGAAATCTCCGAACGCAACGTATTCCCCGGCCGCGATCCCTCCACCTACGCCGCCATGCACACCACCACCCTCCGCAATCTCTACCGCGTCTGGCTCACCGGCGGCTGAGCCCAACGGCAGTTCTTCGTAGGGGCACTTGCTTGCCGCGCCTCACGCTCTGGAACCTGGATCGCCTATCCTGTTTCATTGCGACCTCCCAGAGGTTTTAAGGAGGCCGCGAAGAAATGCGCACCCACGATGTTTGACGAATCAATAGGCTAATTCCCGTGCGGTGGCATTCGTATCCTCTTCGAATCTCAAGAGGGAAAAATTTCGGAGCGAAAGGGTCTGGCACCGGCCCTGCCAATTCCTGATTGACGCGGAAACTGTCGGGACTTAACCCAACTCGCTGTGATAAAAATGCGGCACAGGGTTTTTCAAAGGAGCGTTTCGATGCGACCCGCGTCGTTCTGCATTGCGGCCGTCTTGGCATTGGGAGGATGGTCGGCCTCCCCTGTGGGCGTCGAAGAGCCGGTTCATCTTGATTCCGGTTTGGTCTCGGGTATCGCGACGCCGGATGGCGCCGTCCGCGTTTTCCGCGGTATCCCGTACGCCGCACCGCCCGTGGGAAAACTGCGCTGGCGCCCGCCGCAACCCGTGGAACATTGGAACGGTGTCCGGAAAGCCGACCAATTCGGGGCGAATTGCATGCAGCCGGCATTTCGCGGCGCGAATCCTACGGCCAATCCACCCAAGATGAGCGAGGACTGCCTGTTCCTCAACGTGTGGACCGCGGCCACTTCGGCAAGCGAACGGAGGCCGGTGATGGTCTGGATTCATCCCGGCGGCTATCAAACCGGCTCCGGATCGACGCCGGGCTACGACGGAGAAGCGCTGGCCAAGAGAGGCGTGGTGGTTGTCACCATCAACTACCGGCTGGGCGTGTTTGGATTCTTCTCCCATCCGGAGTTGACCAAGGAATCGGAAAATCATGCGTCGGGCAACTACGGACTGATAGACCAGGTCGCCGCTCTGCAATGGATCCAGAAGAACATTGCCGGATTTGGCGGCGATCCGCGCCGCGTGATGGTTTTCGGCGATTCAGCCGGATCAGCCAGCATTTCCAATCTGATGGGCTCGCCGCGCGCGAAAGGCTTGTTCCAGCGAGCGTCTGGCGAAAGCGGCGCTTGGATGGGTCTTTCCCTCGCGCCTACGCGAACGCTCGCGGAGGCGGAACAAGCTGGCGTGAAAATAGCTCAGCAAATGCACGCTCAAAACCTGGAGGCCCTACGCGCGATGCCGGCGGAAGATTTGCTCAAGGGTGGCCGTGGGAGTGGGCCCGTGATCGATGGATGGTTTATCCCGGAAGAGGTGGGAACGATATTCGCCGAAGGCAAGCAGAACGATGTGCCGCTAATCGTGGGGTCAAATAAGGACGAAGGAACATTCTTCCTTCGACCCACCACAGCCGAGAAATTTATCGAGCGTTCGCGCGCGCGTTTCGGCGATCAGGCGGATGCGTTCCTGAAGCTCTATCCGGCGGGCTCGGATGAGGAAGCGAGCGCGTCGCAACTTGCCGCGTTTCGCGATGAGCTGGCGTTTGTGATGCGCATTTGGGCGCGCGCGCAGACTAAGACCGGGCATTCGAAAGCGTTCCTCTATTACTTCACTCATGAGCCACCTGCGCCGGTGGGCTCGACTTCTCGCAGTGGCTTCGGTTCGGGCGCTACTCATGGATCCGAAGCCCAATACATTTTCCAAAACCTGCTGCCGCCCCGCGCGTGGACGGACCTCGATCATCAAGTTTCAGACATGCTCTCGTCGTATTGGGTTAACTTCGCGACGAGTGGCGATCCAAACGGAAAGGGTCTGGCGAAGTGGCCCGCCTTTGACGACAAAACGAGCGATCGGCCAATGGTCTTGGGCGATCGAGCCGAAATTGGGCCAGCGCCGAATCGCGCGCAGCTTGCGTTTTTCGAACAGCTTTACGAAAAGGAACGCGGAAGCCGGCACTGAAACTGCGCACTCGCGCCCGGCGATTCTGTCGTGTCTCAGAAACGGCAAAGTTCCTAATGAGGCCAAGATATCCGGCTAGCCCACTTACCAGGAGTTACGCCTAACCGGCATGAAGAAAATTGGGTTTCTCTCATTCGGCCATTGGACAGCTTTGCCGCAGTCAGCAACGCGGTCGGCGGCTGACGCACTCCTGCAATCCATTGACCTCGCCGTGGAAGCCGAACGCCTCGGAATGGACGGAGCTTACTTTCGCGTTCATCACTTCGCGCGGCAATTGGCATCGCCATTTCCATTGCTCGCGGCGGTCGGGGCGAAGACGCGAGAGATTGAAATCGGCACCGCAGTGATCGACATGCGGTATGAGAACCCTCATTACATGGCGGAGGATGCTGGCGCTGCGGACCTGATCGCCGGCGGGCGCTTGCAGTTGGGAATCAGCCGCGGTTCCCCCGAGCAGGTGATCGATGGATGGCGCCACTTCGGATACCAGCCGGCTGAAGGCGAGACCGATGAAGACATGGGCCGGCGCCACGCCCAAGAATTTTTGGAGCTGCTGCGCGGCAAGGGCTTCGCTAAGCCGAACCCGCGTCCGATGTTTCCTAATCCGCCTGGGCTGCTGCGTCTTGAACCGTATTCGGAAGGATTGCGCGATCGTATCTGGTGGGGCGCAGCTTCCAATGCCACTGCCGTCTGGGCCGCAAAGCTCGGAATGAACTTGCAATCGTCAACCCTGAAATTTGACGAAACCGGCGAACCTTTCCACGTCCAACAAGCTGCCCAGATTCGCGCTTTTCGCGCAGCCTGGAAGGAAGCTGGCCATACTCGCACTCCGCGTGTTTCCGTCAGCCGCAGTATCTTCGCGTTGATCGACGACCGCGATCGTGTTTATTTCGGGCGAGGAGGCGAGGAAGCGGACCAGATCGGCTTCCTTGACGAATCACGGGCGATCTTCGGGCGTAGCTATGCTGCCGAGCCGGATGTCCTGATCGAGCAGCTCAGAAAGGACGATGCGATCGCGGAAGCCGATACGCTATTGCTGACCGTTCCAAGCCAACTGGGTGTCGCCTACAATGCGCATGCAATGGAGGCGATTCTGACGACTGTTGCCCCAGGGCTCGGCTGGCGCTGAATCAGCAAGCTGCTCATTAACGGCGTTACGCTAACCGGGACGAGGATCAATGAAGACGAGGCCCTTCCAAATACAGATTGCCACAGACGCCATTGACGAGCTGCACCGCCGACTGGCACGGACGCGCTGGCCCGATGAAATCGCTTCCGCCGACTGGGCCTACGGAACTGGCCTGCGCTACCTTCAGGAGTTGCTGGCTCACTGGAAAGACCAATTTGATTAGAGAGCTCAGGAGGCTCGACTGAATAAGCTTCATCACTACCAGGCTGAGGTCGATGGTATTCGAATCCACTACATCCACGAACGAGGCGCCGGAGCCAATCCACTCCATCTCATCCTGACCCACGGGTGGCCAGGATCGTTTGTGGAAATGGAAAAAATAATCACGCTTCTGATATATCCCGGCTGTTGTGGCGGCAGCGCGTCCGACTGCTTCGATGTGATCGTTCCATCCGTGCCTGGCTTCGGGTTCTCGGAGCGGCCGCAATCCCCTGGCATGAACTCCCGAAGAGTCGCCCAGCTTTGGGCCTCGCTTATGAAGGGCCTGGGCTATCAGCGCTACGGCGCCCAAGGAGGCGACATCGGCGCAGCCATCTCCACATGGCTCGGTTACTACAATCCAGAAAACGTTGCCGGTATTCATCTCAATTTCATCCCCGGGGGTTTTAATCCGAACGTCGGTACAGAGCCGTTGACGGCCGCAGAGAAAGAGTACTTGGAGGCCAGAGAACGATGGAGCCAGGCAGAGGGCGGTTACTCACATATCCAAACTACAAAACCGCAGACTCTTGCGTACGGCCTCAACGACTCGCCAGCCGGCTTGGCTGCGTGGATTGTTGAGAAGTATCGTTCCTGGAGCGATTGTGATGGCGACGTGGAGCGGCGCTTCACAAAGGACGAGATGCTGACCAACATCAGCCTGTATTGGTTCACACAGACGATCGGGTCGGCGGCGCGGTACTACTACGAGGGGAGATCGAACCCCGCAAGCTTTGCCAGCCTCGCGCCGATGATTGTGCCCAGCTCTATTGCTGTGTTCCCAAAAGAACTGCCGATGCCGCCCACGGAATACGCGGCTCGCTTCTACAACATCAGCCGCTGGATGGTGTTCCCGCGAGGCAGCCATTTTGCCGCAATGGAGGAGCCGGAGTTGCTAGCAGAGGATATTCGCACCTTCTTCCTCCATTAAAAGAATCCTTACGTTTCTGACTTGGTCGTCCGAGGGTTACGCTTTGTGCGCTGGGGCGGATGGGCGACACGAGGCGGTTGCAATTGCGGCGGAATTGTCCGAACGACGTGGGTGTTTGGGGAGAGGCCGCCGTCCCGAGGCTGGGTTCGGGTGTAGCGGTTGGCTGCTACTTATGCAGTGAGGATCCGCTGCTGTGAAATCCGGAGGTTCCCGGCTTTCCCCCGCGAGCGTTCCTGGGAATCAACGGGAATGGGACGCAAATCGTCGCGTCTAGTCCCCGCGGATTGATTCGGGAAACCATCTTCGACATGCATTGAGGTGCGCAGGAAACCCGAAGCCCTACGCGCCAACTCCGACCGGTTTTCCGCGCCGAATTTGGTGAGTAGGGTGGAAATATGGAATTTCACGGTGCGCACGGTGATGTTGAGTTTGCTGGCAATCTCCTTGTTGGCGTGATTGCACAGGATTGAGTGCAAAATTTCCTGCTGACGGGGACTGAGCGAAGCGGGATTGGCGATGGAGCGGCCTTCGTCAAGGAGTTCCTTCGCACGCGATTCCAGCCGGCCGGCAAGCATTCTATCCATCGGGACCAGGATCGCGAAGTCGTTCGGCTCCGAACCGCGAACCAGGCATTGCATGGCAAGCTTGCTGGCCAGGCGCTCGATGGTGGAGTCCATGTCCGAATCGGAGGCACCGTGGAATTGCGCGAGGCCACTTCGTTTTTCACAGAATACGAAGTGGTTGGATTGGTTTCGTTCGAGTTTCCGTTTGTTGCCTAACAGTTTTGAGATGTCACGTACTTTCTTCAATAGAACCTTCCCGTCCCTCGCCACGAGAGTAACAAGGGAATTTATTGAACTCTCTCAATGAAACGACTGAAATGTTTCCAAACGGGAACTACCGAGATTCCCGGAGATGATCCAAAACCCGCAAGTCTCCGGGACTAACGCGCGTCTTCAATGCGGCTGGTGAAAGTTCGATGGCAGCTATATGGCCAATGTTTCGATGTCTTCGTAACTTGCAGGCGGCAAAAGAGATGTGTTTAGGGACCAATACAGAGAACACTGTATTCTGTGTAGAAGTTTCCGGTAGTAGGCACTTTATTCCCGAAGCAGTACGTGTTTTCCACAGAAGAATCCTCTGTGGAATCGATGTGGCCGCATGGCTTAGTGTTCGCTATCATCTGCACGCACGATGATGAAGATCATTGCTCGTGGGACTAGCGAACGTTCGAATCGTGCCGCGTTCTACGGGATGCGCGCACGCCCGAGAATTATCGGCCGGCGAATGTGGGTTCCAGTAGTACTGGCTGGGGTCGCGTTGTTTGCCTCGATTTGCTCCGCGCAAGTTTCCCCGATCAATCCGCCAAGCGGCTGGAAGATTCCGAATGGAGCTGGCACGTGCTCACTGGGCAAATCGTGCGCGGATTTAGCGCCCGCGATGATGCAGAGCGCGCTCGGCCTATCGCCGCTCGAAAAAAATCTACGTGATCTGACGAACATCGTGGGAAGGCGAGTGACAGGTTCGCCAGAAGCAAAGCGAACAGTTGACTGGGGAGTAGAAGGGTTTCGCGAGGCAGGCGTGGATGAAGTGCACACGGAGAAGTTCAGCGTTCCTGCCGGACGCAGCGGGGAGCACACCAAGGCGGGGGCCGGCCCGGTGAAGTCCGAAAACGTGGTGGCAGAAATTCGCGGACGAGAAGAGCCGGACGAATTTGTCCTGCTCGGTGCGGACCTCAACGACAGTTCCGACGCGGCGCTAGTGATCGATGCGGCGCGCGTGATTCATTCCTCGGGGTCAGTGCCGCGGCGCTCGATCCGTTTCGTGCTGTTCACAGGTGAAGAACAGGGGATGCTAGGATCATCGGCCTACACACGCGCGCATCACGCCGAACTCGATCGGACGAGCGCGGCGATACTGTTTGATGGCGAGATTGGCGCCGTGACCGGATATTCGCTGGCGGGTCGGCAAGATGCGCTGGCGCCGGTGCGCAAAGCGCTGGCGCCACTCGCGCCGCTGGGCGTCAAGGATTTCACTCTCGATGCGAGAACCAATGCTGACAAATTCGATTTCATCCTCGAAGGAATTTTGACCCTTGATCCAAATCAAAAGACTGCGAACGAGCGCGCCACACCGGATACGTTCGACAAAGCAGATATTGCCGCGCTCAAGAGGCAGGCGGGGATAGCGGCGATCACCGCGTATGCGATTGCAGACACGAGCGAGCCGATTGCGAGCCGCCAATCGCACGCCCAGATCGAGCAACTGCTGAAGAAAACTGGCCTGAGCGAGCAGATGAAGAGCGAAGGACTCTGGCCGGCGTGGAAAGCCGGCGAGCGCGGCCGCGAGCAGTAACCGCGATGCGCGGAGATTTATCTAACTTAGGCGCGATGTCCAAAGAAAACTTCCAGGCTGGGCAGGATTCTGGCCATGCACCTTGCGTATAATGAGAAGATAAGTTGATCCGGACGATTCCAAGCGGCAGAAACACGGCGGCAAGCGAAAAGAATGAGGGGAAGCCTCGGAGGATTCTGGCGGTGGACTATGGCCGGAAGCGGATCGGGCTGGCAATATCGGATGAGCTAGGGCTGATTGCGCGGCCATTGACGACGATGAGACGCACAAATCGCCAAAACGATATGAAACGGTTACGCGAAATCTGCCGCCGAAACGGAGTCTGCCGCATACTCGTGGGTCATCCGCTGCACTTAACGGGCGAGACTGGGGCGATGGCAGAGGAGGCCTCAGGCTTTGCGCGCCGCTTGGAGAAGGCCACGGACATTGAAGTGGAATTGCGGGACGAGCGGCTAACGAGCTGGGAGGCGCAGCGGACGGTGACGGAAACAAGGAAGGGACGCCCCAGGGAGGTTCGTCCGCTTGACGAGGTGGCCGCCGCGATTCTTCTGCGCGATTACCTGGAGCAAAAACGGGACCACGGACGCAGCGGTTCCGTGGAGAAGGATTAGCGCGGCATGCGGAAGCTTGGCTTGCTGGCCCTGCTCGCTATTTCCGCATTGGGCGCCGGCGCCGCGTGGCTCGATTCTCAAATCAGCCGGCCGTACCGCGGCCACCGTCCCCAACAGGTTTTCGTAGACGTTCCCAAAGGCACCTCGCGGTGGGGTGTGGCGGGAATACTACGACACGATGATGTGATACGCAGCCGGCTAGCCTTCGCGCTCTTCAGCGGCTGGCATTTCCGGCGCCCGCTGCAAGCGGGCGAATACTTTTTCGATCAACCGGTGAACTCCCGCGAGGTTTTCTGGAAGATCTCGCACGGCCGAATTTTCGTCCGCACGATTCTAATACCTGAAGGCTGGACGATGTTTGACATCGCCGCCGAAATTGAACAGCAAAAGATCTGCAGCCGCCAGGAATTCCTTACGGCGGCCCACGATACCTCCCTGATATCCGACCTCGATCCGCAGGCGCAGAGCCTGGAAGGATTTCTGTTCCCATCGACCTACGAATTCACGCGCCACAGCACGTGCGAGCAGGTGGTGAAGCGGATGGTGCAGAATTTCCGTGCGGTGTGGGACGTGATGGACACGCAAAGTTCGCAGGCCTTGTCTCTTGGATTTACGCCGGAGCAAATCGTCACACTGGCGTCGCTGGTGGAGCGCGAAACGCCCAACGGGGAGGAGCGGCCGTTGGTGGCGGGAGTGTTCTATAACCGACTGCGGCTGAAAGTCCCGCTGCAATGCGATCCCACAGTGCAGTATGCGATGGGGCTGGCGGGGCAACCGGAAAAGGAAGTACGACCGCAGGATCTTCGAATCGATTCGCTCTACAACACCTACGAGCACCCGGGACTGCCGCCCGGGCCGATCGCAAATCCCGGCGAGGCGTCGCTTCGCGCCGCGCTATCGCCCGCGAGCACTGACTACCTCTATTTTGTGGCCAATGACAAGGGCGGGCACTTCTTCAGCCGCACGCTCGCCGAACACAATCGCAACGTGGCGCGCTTGCGGCGGTTGCTGGCAGCCGGCGCGAAATCCGATCCGGCGTCAAGGAAAAGTCCCACCTTGAGGAAACCTTGAGCGCGAACCATTCCAACAAGAAGCCTGCAAGCGATCTGGCTACGAAAAAAACGCTGATTCTTGAAGCCGCGCGAGCGATGAGCAAGCCGCGCTTCACGCCGGCCGAGATCGAGCAAATCCGCCGCCAATTGATGGCGCGTCTGGGCGCCCGAGGAAAAACGGGGGCCGATTACATTGTGAGCGTTCTGAAGGAGGCGGGTTTGCGCGTAGCGTGGTCAACACGATCCGATACCGAAGGGCGTTACGAAGAGGAGTTTGAGGACCTGCTGCACTTTTCAACCCTCGACGAGGCGGAGATGTGCCTGGTGCGGCTCGATGAGCTGCTGCGAAAATTCACGGCCGAAGGCGAACGTGCGGCGGGCGAACGCGTTCGCGAGGTTGCACTTCTGGGCCGGCGCCGGGCCGAAATGATCGCGAGGAACAACAAAGTGGACGCCCAGAAACGGGCGGAAAAAGAAGAGGTCGCTCACTGGTTCGCCATTTGGCTTGAAACTCCCGGTGCTTTTTTCGACTGGCTCGAAATACGAAAGCAATCCCCCGAATTCCAAAGGCAGTTTCCCGCCGGCGCAGACGACGAGGCGTAAATGTACTTGCTGGATATCGAGGCGCTGGACCTTGGTCCCGAGGTGCGTGCCGTAAGCCTGGACCTGGTGGAAGCGGACGAAAACCGGGAGCCGGTACGCGGAGAGGACGCCGCTCGAATCTGGAGCCGCGTGATTCGCGCAACCGCTGGAAGCGAACCATGGGCGCTGGATTTTTTCAGTCACCTGGATCGAGTGCGCGATTTTTGCGAGGGGTGTGGGATCGAGTACCGCGAGGCAAACAAGCGGTCGCTCGTGATTCCGGCTCCGGAGCCGGCTTCTCTGGAAGCGTTGATAGGACGTTTCCAGGGCGAGACGTTCGGGGTGCGCGCTGGAGGTGCATTAGCCACGGGCGAAGGCGCCGATCCCGCGCTCGAAGGCGACCTTGCGCGGCGCGGAGCAGACGCTTACCACCAGGCGTTCCCGAGCTACTATTTCTGCGCCATTTGCGGGTTTGAAGATGGCTCGCTGGTCGTGCTGAGCGAGAAGCTCAGGGCTAGCGAGGTCATCGGTCGAGTACGGCCGGTGATAAAGGACTTGAAGGTGGAGGTTCGCCTGCCGGTGTGAGAAGGCCGGTTGCCAGTTAAGAAAAATAGTACATCGGTACCATTTCACCAGAAGGGGGCTCTAGTACACTTGTACCGAGAATTAACCGATGCCATTGGTAACAGGTGGGTTGAGTGTACCCAGCAACGAGCCATCTGCAGCAAATGCCCGCGCCTTCGTCCGAAGCCTGAACATCCTGCTTAAGTACTCAAGATTGTATGGATTAGACCATGCGCGCTCGGTCGGCCAGTTTGAAACGAGCTGGAAAGAGCTTGGAGAAGCGGTGCGTTCGGCCGGGACTGATGGGTTGCTGCTGGGGGCCTCTGGCTCACAACTTCTGCTAGATGGAATGCCTACGGAATCGACGCCCGCGGAGCGCAGCTTCGCGGACCTACTGAATGCCGCGGGTGTGGCTAGCATCTGCTTCCTACCAGAAGTGGAGCGCGATGAATTCTTGCGCCTCACGAAGGCGTTCACGGAGATGAGCTCGAAAGCAGGCTCGCTCGGCGACCGGCTGGAACATTATTTCGGCAAAGGTACGCGGTCAGGAATTCGCGTGAACGAGATTCGATTTGTGGCCGAAGATGCCGCGTTTTCCGAAGCGCGCGTGGCCGCGCAGCTCACCGCACGAACCCTCGGCGCCGATGCGGAGCGCGTGCAGGACTGGTTCCGAAATCCGGAGAAGATGATTCAGTTGATTGCGGCTGCGGAAGGCGCTCACGGAGGACCGGCAGGAACGGGCGTGGCGGGTCCCGGTACAGGCAGTTCGGCGTCTGGCGGCCCCGGCGGGAGCGGAGGAAACGTTTCTGCGATGCCGAGTGGCGTCGCGGGCGGGCTTCCGCCGCTTGGCGAAGCCGAGATGCACAACCTGCTGAGGCTGCTTGGCCAGTTCGGGGAGGCCGCACAGACGGGTAAACCGGAACAGTTGGACCAGATGGCGTGGCAGCGGAAACTGAGTGCTCTGCCACAAAATGCGCAGGTAACGCTGCGGCAGGCGCTCGCTACCGTGGCGGCGCAGACACCTTCGGCAAAAGTCGACGAAAACACCCTCCTGCAGCTGGCGGAGAGCTTGGCGATTCGGTTCGCGCTCGACCGCTTCCAGCGCGGCGAAGTGCGCGTGAATGCGGTTCGGCAAATGCTGGAGAAGATGGGGCATGAGCTGAAAACGCTACGCAAACTGCTCACAGCGCGCGAAGAAAAAATGGCCAGCGCCGGAATGTCGGTGGAATCCCATGCGGACGTATTGGACCGGCAGTTCTGGGCGGCCGTGCCCGAGTCAGGCAAGCGCGCGGTGCTGACATCGGAGGAAGCGTGGTGCATCCCGCCGCGCAATGTGCAGCAATATGTGGAAGAACTGCTGGGGCGAGGCGAGGCGGATGCCGCGGCCGACGTGCTGCTGAAGTATGCGTCGTGCGTGCGCAACAAGGACGCAGAAGCACGCAAGAAAGCGGCGATCGGGCTGGGCCAGCTGGCGGAGCTCTATAGCAAAGGGGCGAGCCGGCGTTTGCAGGATGCCTTGGGACAAATCGGACAACAGCTTTCCGCAGAACCGGACCAGGAACTTCAGACGCTGCTGAGTGCCGCATTCGTAAGGTTAAGCCAGGAGTCTGCCTCCCGCCGCTACTATCGCGCTATGCAGCAGGCGCTGGATTCGCTGGCGGACCTGGAAGAAGTGCGTCCCACTTGGGCAGAGAGCCTTCGTCCACGCATCGGAGTGGCGAACAGGATTCCGGAATTCATCGAAGAAGCTCTGACCGCCGAGGCGATGCCCGATGGGCTGATCGCCGTGCTGATGCGGCTGCCACAGAGCGCGAGCGAGCATCTCGCAGTACGTCTGGCGCGGTCGTGGCGAAAAAGTGAGCGGGAAAATATCGTCCAATTAGCGAAGGCTATCGGCGGCGCTTGCGCGAGGCACCTGAAGGAAGTACTCAAGTCCGAACCACCCGCCAAAGCCGCCACGGTGGTGGGACTCCTGAGCCGCCTCGACACGGTGGCTGTTGACGAACTGCTGGCTCGACGACTTCGTCAAGGCGGCCGCAGTTTCCATGACGCCGCAGTGCGGCAGCTTTCTATCGGAGGAGCGCCGGAGCGCGGCCGCATACTCGCGAATTTGATAGAAAAATTCGATGAGATGGTGCTGCCGCTCGCGCTCGACGAAATCGGGATGTGCGGCGATCCAGAGACTGCTGACAAGCTGTTACAGCTGGCCGAGGGAGAAATCGTCACAGGAGGCCCGGAGTACCTGCGGGTAAAAGCCATTGAAGCACTCGGCCGGATGCGCGCGACCGTCGCCATTGACGGCTTGCGGCGGTTTGTCGAATCGCGCAAGGCGTTCGGCTGGGCGTACCCGGAGGAAATTCGCACGGCTGCGGCTCAATCGCTAATGAAGCTCGACGAGCAATGGATGCAAGCGTTTCTGCCGCAGTCGGGGCTCGACGCCAAAGTGATGGCACTCGCGCCGCTTGACCCGGCGCCGGAGCGCGACGTAGTGAGGCACCGGCGGTACCGGCGCATTCGATTGCCGCGGAATGTACCGGCGGTGATTACGTCTCCGCGCGGAAAATATTCGTCGGCAATCAGCGTCCTCAGCCTCGAGGGGGGCCTTTTGAGCGGCGACATCCAGCTCGCGGTGGGAACCGAAGCGACGCTAAAGATTCCGGCAGGGCTGCGTTCGATCAGCATGCAGACCGTGGTGCGATTCGTGCGGTCGCGCCAAGCCGGCTTCGAAACGGTCGGCATGGCGATCGAGGACCGCTCAAAACTGCGACGCTTGCTGCTCTCGCTCGGAGGCCCGGAGCCGAGCCAAGACATCGCCGATTGAAATCGAATAGGTTTGCCCCGCGGAGCGGCGGGAAACCGCCTCGCGCATAGCTCCCACGAGACGCAAGATTTTCCCCCGCCCTCTTCGCATCTTTTAGGACTCGCTGCTCTCAGGATCGCGTGGCGGCATCGTCGAGGGAAGAATGCGGCGATGGGGCAGGATGCTGAAGAATTTGGCCCGGCAGGGGCTGCAACGATACGCGGGCAGCCCAAGGAGTCGCTCGATGGATGTCAAGATGTCGAGCGGCACGCGGTCAGGCGCGATGCGCTGCAAATCGAAGTTGCCGCAGCGCGAGCAATGAGCGTAATGACAGAAAACGGCGGCCACTCGGCGAGCATAAAACCGAAAACTGCATGTGTAGCATCGCCACGGTTTGAGTCCGATCAGCCTGCAGAGAGTATCGATCGCACCAGCGCGGCGTGACCGATAGCAATCGCTGCTGCGGCACTGCGGGCAGATCATTGCGCAAATCTACTCCCTGTTGCGGCAGCAGAAGATCAAGGCGGAAAAATAGCAAAACCAACGTCGTATCAAACCAGAGCCGTCCCTGCACAGGGAGAATACTCCAGTTGGTTTCAGTGCGATTTCTTGGTGGTCTTCTTGCGCTCGCCCACCATTGTGCTTGCACCCCCACTCATCTGGGCTAGCGAATCCAGCATTGTTTTGCACTGCGCCGCGTATGGCCCATTGGGGTCGGCGTCAATACACTTTTGATACGCGTCGTTGGTCCCCGGAGGGATGATGTAAGTCATCTTGTCGCCTTCTTGCTTTGAGTCAATCGTGCCAGTGAAAGCGCTTCCGAGCAGATACCATCCCTGAGCGTCTTTTGGATCAGATTGAGTGGCTTTCTGCAAAGGAGCAATGGCGTCCTTCAAATCCCCCTTGTTGCTGAGGACAATTCCGATGTTCTTCCAGCAGCGAGCCGTATCGACTGGATTGGGCGGCGTTTGGAGGGCGCTGGCCTTGTCGCACGCGGCGCCAGCATCGGTGATTTTGGATGTGACGGCAGCAGGATCGGTCTGCGATGCCGCTGAATTTGCCAAGGAAGAACTCAGACCATTGTAGTAACCGGCTTGGGGATTCAACTCAATAGCTTTTTGATAAGAGCTGACGGCCTGGTCATACTGCCCCGAATTGCTGTAGGCAACGCCGAGATCGGACAAGATGATGGCATGGTTTTTGGTGTCTTTGGGGTTGGCGGCAGCGGCCTGTTCGGCTTGCTGAAGCTCAGTGACGGCGGTCTGGTAGTCAGTCTTCATCTGGCCTTCGAGAGTAGGTTTCTGATCGGCGGAGGCGGTTTTTAGCTGTTTGCGGAGATCTTCGGCGCTGCTGAGCGCTGCTACGCCGGCGTCAACATGACCCTTCATGTTTTTGAACTGGCTGGCCGCTTCCTGCTGCTTTTTTTCCTGTTCTGGGTTTGCCCCTTGCTGCGCGAGAATGGCTTTGAAATTGATCGTTACGTTGTTGTCTTCTCCGGAAGAGAATTGGTGCTTTTCGGCATAGTTCAGGTTGTTAGCTTGGCTTATCACGGTGACGGTATACAGACCGGGCGTTAGCCCGATCTGACTAAAGCTGCCATTGTTGTCAGTCTTAAGTGTGAAGCTGCGACCCGCATCGCTCTTAATAACCACCGTGAGACCGGCCCACGGCTTCCCGTCGCGGTCCAACACCTGACCGGTCACGCGTACGTCCTGCGCGGCGGCAACCGAAGGCAAAAGGAGTGCGATGGCCAAGACAATCCAAACAGGAATCAGTCGTCTGATCATTTTCCTCTCCCCAGAATCACGAAATGCGGTATCCCCCAAAACGATGGACTCATTCCACAGAGTTATTATCGCGCAACTTGCATCCGGTAAGCGATAGGATCGCGCAGCCCGGCCTCGGCGAAAGCTTGCAGTCGAAGCCGGCAACTATCGCACATCCCGCAGGCTTCGTCATCCGATTGATAGCAGGACCAGGTTCGCTCCAGTGGCGCAGCAAGTTCTGAGCCGCGGCGAACAATTTCACTCTTTCGCATGCTGATCACCGGCGTGACGATTTCGATGCTCGTTTCAGGGCGCGTCCCCTCGTGGATGAGCGCTTCGAAGGCGCGATAATATTCGGGACGGCAATCGGGATAACCGGAGCTATCTTCCGCGACAGCTCCAATGTAGATCGCGCTCGCGCCAATCACTTCGGCCCAGCTTACCGCGGCAGCAAGGAAATGGGCGTTGCGAAAGGGCACGTAGGTGACCGGAATCCGAGCTCCGGGCGCAAGCGCTTCGCCCGATTCCGGCACAGCGATCCGCTGGTCGGTCAAGGCCGAGCCGCCGATTTGCGTGAACACGTCAAATCGCACGGCCAGCCGGTCGCGCACGCCGAAGAACTCCGCGATTTCATAGAAGGCTCGGCGCTCGCGTTCTTCCGTCCGCTGGCCGTAGCTCGCGTGCAAAAAGGCAAGGTGATGCGACTGCCTCGCGATCGCAGCCGTGACACACGAATCCATTCCTCCGCTGAGCAGGACCACGGCTTTAGGCTTTTTCACGATCATCGCGGTTAGACACCTTTCGTTGCCGGATCCCAAACGAATTTGTGCAACTGCAATCCCAGACGCACAGGGAGTCCGTCAGCGAGAATCCAATCAACCAGCTCACGCGCAGTCAATCCAGGCCACTGGCCCTCCGGATCGGGGAAGACGGGCGAGAATAATACTTCGCGAACACGCCCCACCAAACGGTGTTCCCACGTGAAATTGCGCGCAAAATCATAATCCCGGCGGCTGGCAATCACAAACTTGATTTCGTCATCCCGTCCCACGGCGTCAAGATTGGCGGCGTTGAATGTATCGGGTTCGCCCGAATCGGGGCACTTGACGTCCACGATTTTGATGACCCCTCGCGGCAAATTGCCGATAAATCTTTCGCCGCTCGTCTCGATCATCACCGTATATCCGGCTGCGAGCAGCCTCTCGGCAAGCTCGGGTGTCTCGGGCTGCAACAACGGCTCGCCCCCCGTGATTTCCACCAGGCGAGTGGCGGACAGAGTATCTCCAGCAAGCGAATGTATCTTATCGACGATTTCGTTAACGCTGTACTTTGTTCCGCCGTGAAATGCATACGCCGTGTCGCACCAAGTGCAACGCAGGTTGCAACCCGTTAGACGAACAAAAATGCAGGGCAGACCCGCGCGGGTGCCTTCGCCTTGGATGGACTTGAATATTTCGGTGATAACCATGAAAAACCAGCCATGGAGCTTCTCAAGCGCAGCATTTAAGGCCGAAACGTGGCCGCCGATGTTTCAGTCTCCCAGACGGTTACGCTTGTTAGCGCGGCGCCATTCGGCATCTCGTGAAGCTGCTTGGCCGCCTGGTCGTGGATATGCCGCGCGATATTTTCGGCGGACGGATTGAGCTTATCGAAAGGCGCAAGCTCATTCAAATACTTGTGGTCCAGCTCGCGAATCACGCCCTGAATCACGCGTTTGAGGTGGACAAAATCGTACAGGAGGCCGGTTGGATCGAGTTCCTTCCCGGCCAATACCACGCGGACCTTGTAGTTGTGCCCATGCAGGTCCTCGCACTTGCCATGGTAATCGCGCAGATTATGCGCGGCGGCAAACGTCTCATCAACGCTGACTTCGTACATGAATGTCCTTCGCGCCGAAGAAGGGCGCTATTGCGAATGATTTTCCATGAAGCGCGCGACTTCCGCGAGGTCCTGCGTGGTCGAGTATTCGGGCAGGGACTCGAGGAAAATTTTACCATATTGCATGCGCCGGATACGGTTATCGAGAATCGAGAGAACGCCACGATCTGTCTTCGACCGGATCAACCGGCCAAACCCCTGCTTCAGCGCAAGGACCGCTTCGGGTATCTGATATTCGGCAAACGCGTTGCGGCCGTCTTCTTCGAGAGCGCGCACACGGGCCGCGACGATCGGGTCGCTCGGCACCGCAAACGGCAACTTATCGATAATCACGCACGAAAGCTGCGCGCCAGGGACGTCCACTCCCTGCCAAAAGCTTGAAGTGGCAAAAAGCACGGCGTGGGGCGTCGACCGGAAGCGGTCCAGCAGAATCGAGCGCGGCGCTGTCCCCTGCAGCAGAAGCGGGAACTTCACTCGCGACGACACTCGCTCGTAAATATCGCGCATTTGCACGTAACTCGTGAACAGGCAGAAAGCCCGCCCGTTCGAAATTTCGAGCAGGCGCGCGATTTCCTCCGCGGCGCTGGGCGCAAACGCCGGGTTGCGCACGTCCGGAAGCGCGCGCGGTATATAGAGCAGCGCCTGCTCTGGATAATCGAACTCCTGCGGAAGCACCGTCTCGTTCGCCGGCACCACACCGAGGCGCTGCTTCAAATAATCGAACCTGCCACCAACCGCCAACGTCGCCGAAGTGAGCACCACAGTATCGAATTGTTCGAAAAGCTTCTCACGTAGGATTTCGCTCACGTCGATCGGCGTCGCCGCCAAAAACACACCTCGACCTCGCCGCTCGTACCAGTAAACGTAAGTCTTTTCCTCGCTCTCCATCAGGAACGCGAACTCCCGGCGCATTTCCGCCGCGCGCCGAGCCATTGCAATCACTTCTTCCGGTTTCGGCGTGAGAGCAGAGAGCTCCGCTTCAACGCGCTTCACGGCCGAGGCCAACTCGCCATATTCCTCGCGACTGCTATCGAGAAACGCATGCCTTTCGGCCGGACCGAAGGGATACCGCCCTTCGCGTTCCGGGAAGCGCTCGAAGAAGCCGCGGGCACGTTCGCGCAGCCGCGCCAGATGCCGGCGCAACGGCGCTGCATCGATTTGCAAGACACGCAACATATTGTCCGTGTCGCGCGCGAGCTCCTCGAAGCGATAACTGGAAAGCTGGCGTCCGAAATAATCGCTGGCCACATCCTCGATTTCATGGGCCTCATCGAAGACCACGGCGGAATATTCCGGAAGAATCGAACCGAAATCCTCCTGGCGAATCGCGAGGTCAGCGAAAAAAAGATGGTGATTGACGATGATTAAATCCGCTTCCTGCGCACGCTGATGCATCGCGGTGATGAAACAGCGTTGAAATTCCGCACACTTCTGGCCAGTGCAGAGGTCGCTGCGCGCGTCGATGCGATTCCAGAGCTCGGCGTCGTCCGGCAGGAACGTCAGTTCGCTGCGGTCGCCGGTCTCCGTGAGCTTGGACCAATCCCGGATTTGTGTGAACCAATCAACTTCGTCGATGCCTTTTAGCGACGCCTGGCCGTCCATCTGGTGCACTTTTTGCCGGCAAAGAAAATTCGCGCGGCCCTTCATCATCGCGGCTTTGAGATTGGGCGCAAAATGCTTCTGAAGGAACGGAATATCCTTTTGGAACAACTGCTCTTGTAGCGACTTAGTTGCCGTTGAAACTACCACGCGCCGCCCGCTGCGAATCGCTGGGATGAGATAAGCCAGTGTCTTGCCGGTCCCCGTGCCGGCTTCGATCACCGTGTGCTGGCGCTTCTCGAAAGCCTCTTCGGTTAGCTTGGCCATGGCGAGCTGCGACGGGCGGAATTCGTATCCCGGATGCCGCTTTTCGAGCATTCCACCCGGACCAAATACGCCCTCAATGGTGATTTCTTCGGGTTTGGCGGTGGCTTTTGGGGACATGGATTCGGCCGTACTTACAAGCCGACAGAAGTGCGAAAGCTAAAATAGCACACCGTTGGCCGTTGCGCTGGGTTGCGAAAGTCACAAACGCGTTCGTTTCGTCAGATGTGCTTCTCCTCTCCGATTTGCCGCGCTCAGTTACCTGATAGGTCATTGCCGGGGCCATATTCAGGACAGATTCAAGCTATCTTATGTTCTAAATGGGTAGACAATTCATACGCTCCTAGAGAGGCTTCAAGGGGTGGCCATGGTGAAGTGCGCTGGGTTGTTCTTTCTGTTCTTTGCCCTGCTTGTGGCATGCATCGGGATAAACGGATGCAGCAGCACACCGGGGCCACTGAAGGTTACGTCCACCACCCTGCCCGACGGAAATTTCGGCAGCGCGTACACAGCCACCGTGAACGCCACGGGCGGCGTCCCGCCCTTGATGTGGTCCATCGCGTCTGGCTCGCTCACAGCCGGGCTCTCGCTCGGTAGCAGCACCACACGGTCCGTAACAATCTCCGGCACGCCCACCGCGCAGGTCAATTCCAGCTTCACCATCCAGGTGACCGACTCGAAAGGCACTTCCGCCACGGGGGCGTTGACAATCGCCATCGGCGCGCCATTGCCTCTAGCCGTAACAACAACCACTCTGCCGGGTGGTGTCCCGAACGAAGCGTATGCAGCGACTACTCTGCAGGCCTCTGGCGGCGTTCCTCCTTTCACGTGGACAATAACTTCGGGGAGCCTGCCTACCGGACTGTCCCTGGCCTCCACAGGAGTCATCAGCGGAACGCCCACCACCATTGGCACCTTCAACTTCGCCGTTCAAGTCGCCGACTCTGAAGCAACTCCCATGACCGCTACCGCAAACCTGAGCATTACGGTGGGCAACCTCGGTGTGCTAAGTGGCGACTATGTTTTTGAGTTCAGCGGATTCAATTCCGGCGGCCAAGTGGTGGTCGCCGGCAGCTTCACAGCCGACGGCGTGGGCAACATAACGAACGGCGTGGAAGACTTCAACACCCTGGCTGGCCCGCCTAAGAATCAGACTTTCACCGGCACCTATACGCTCGGCGGTGATAATCGCGGCCAACTGGTTTTCGGCTCGCTCACTGGATCGCCCACCTATGCTTTCGCAATCGATTCCGCTGGCGCGCACGGCCGCCTGATCGAATTCGATTCGAGCGGCATTCGCGGATCGGGCCAGCTCGAACAGCGCACCGTCAATACCTGCGCCTTCAACACGCTTACTGGAAACTATGCCTTCGGCGTCACCGGTGAAAAAACGGCGGTCGGAGGCTTTACGGCGGGACCCTCCGTAGTTGTGGGCAGTTTTTTGGCTGCCCCGGCAGCCTCACAGTCGGGGCAAGGTGCGATTTCTGCTGGCGAAGCGGACTCCAGCGATCCGAGCGGCGTAACGGGCGGTACCGGAATCGGAGGTCTCTCCGGGAACTTCGCGGCGTTTGGGTCCGCCCCGCAAAACACGCGATGCACGCTGACGCTTTCACCCGTAAACATCAACGTGAGCACGATGACTTTCAGCGTCTATCCGGTATCCAGCACAGAGGCATTCCTTGTTGAGACGGATACCGTGAGTTCGACCACTCCTTTTCTCACTGCCGGCAAGATGCTCGCGCAAACTGGATCACCATTTTCGGGCGTGGCGGGAAGCACGTTCACAGCGACGAGCGTAGCCGGTATGGTCGGGCAGTTCCCTTCGGGAAGCGGCGCTTACGTGCCGGATCTCGCGCTTGTCTCGCTCACAGGCACCAGCAGCAGCACCTACAACATTTCCATACTCGAAAATCGAGCGGGGACAGTGATGCCTCCTTTCAACCCAGGGAGCCTCAATTTCGTTACGTCCGATCAGTACGGTCGAGTGGATTCAGGAATTTCCACTCCGATATCGCTGGTCTTCTACATCATCAATCAAAACGAAGCCTTCGCCATTGGTGAATCTCTCAGCAGCAGCACGCCCGTTCCGTTTTTCGGGATTCTCGAGCCTCAGTCACCCTCTCCGTTCAATCTCAATGCTACAGACCTCAATTCCACATTTGTCCTCGGCACTTCGGAGCCTGCCACCTCTCCGGTTACTGACATTTCTGGCTCGGTGGCCCTGGCAAACACGTCGTCCACAGCTGGGACGATCGCCGGCACGCAGGACCAAGGCGCCTCGGGCGGCAACTCCTCGGCGCAAACCGTAACCGGAACCTACGCCGCCCTTAGCTCGACCACCGGAAATGGCACGCTTGCGCTGACCGCACCTGCAGCTTTCACCGGAGACTTCCTCGTCGTCTCACCTACGAAAATCCTGGTGTTGTCGACGACTCCCAGCAATGCGAACCCAGTTCTGCTGTTCTTGGGAAGCTGCGAAACTACTTGTGGAGAAGACTAGTTCAGGCTGGACCAGCGTTCCCAACCCGCGACCGGCGTTCGCGTCAATACTTGTAAAAGCCCTGGCCGGACTTGCGTCCTAATCGCCCGGCATCAACGTATTCCTGCAGTAGCGGGCAGGGACGGTACTTTACGTCATCGAATCCTTTCGCCATCACGCCGAGAATTTCCACGCACACGTCGAGTCCGATCAGGTCGGCTAGCTCGAGCGGACCCATGGGATGGTTCATCCCCAGCTTCATCACCGCGTCCACAGCCTCCGGCGTGGCCACGCCTTCCATCACCGCATACGCAGCTTCATTAATCATCGGCATTAGCACGCGGTTGGCGACGAAGCCCGGCGCGTCATTCACCGCCACGGGTTTTTTCCCAAGCTTCTCGCACAGCTCCATCGTCGTTTGAAACGTCGCATCGCTGGTCGTGCGCCCGCGAATCACTTCCACCAGGACCATCATCGGCACCGGGTTCATGAAGTGCATGCCAATGAAGCGATCGGGTCGCCGGGTTTGCCCTGCCAGTTCGGTGATTGAAATCGAGGAGGTGTTGCTGGCAAGAATCGCGGTGGAACGCAATACTGCGTCCACTTCCTGCAGCACGCGTATTTTTAAATCGCGCTGTTCGGGAACGACCTCAACGGCAAAATCCGCAGCCGCCAGAGTCCCGATATCGGTCGTTGGCCGGAGCCGCGCCAGGACCGCGGCTTTCTCCGCCTCGGTGATTTTCTCTTTCTTGATTTCGCGATCCAGATTCTTGGCAATCGTTGCAATGCCGCGATCGAGAAATCGCGTTTCAACGTCCCGAAGGATCACGGCATAGCCTGCGCGAGCGAACACGTGCGCGATGCCGTTTCCCATCGTCCCCGCACCCAGCACGGCGATCGTCTTGATTGACTCGGTGGACATCAGGCGTTCATGATAGCGAGCAACTCATTCGCCCGCGTCACTTCCGATTACATCCTGAATCGCCTTTTTGGCGCGCGACAAATCGTCCTGCCGCACAAAAATAGCGTATTGTGGCCTCGGAATGGCCGGCTCAAAGGGCAGTTGCTCGTGATCGGACATTTCGTAATTCGGAATTTCCTCATCGCCTAGTGCGGCCAATACGGCGCTAAACACAACCGGATCGTCTCCGCGCCACGCCAGCGCCGGACGATCCTCTTTCGATGGGCCCTTCCGCTTCGAAGACGAATCGAGCCTGTCGACGAGGTCGACGTCGCAATCCGAGCATTTCGTAAAACCGTCGCGGTACTCCACTTTGCATTTTGGGCAGATCATATTTTTAGAGCCACAGAATTCTGCTGTTAAGGACGCTCGACCGCCAGTGCCACCGCATTCCCTCCACCGAGGCAGAGCGCCGCAATCCCGCGCTTCAAATTCCGCCGCTGCAATTCATAAAGCAGCGCCACCAATATCCGCGCGCCGGACGCGCCAATCGGGTGTCCCAGCGCGACTGCACCGCCGTTGACGTTCACTTTCTCTGGATCGAGCTTCAGTTGCCGCGTAACGGCAATCGCAGCCACCGCGAAAGCCTCATTCAGCTCGTAGAGATCCACGTCCTTGTCGCGATCCCATCCGGTTTTCGCCAGCAGCTTTTCCACCGCGTCCACCGGCGCCATCATCACCCACTTCGGCTCGGCGCCGCTCACGGCCTGCGCGACGATCCGCGCCATCACTGGCCTGCCAAGCCGCTCTGCGGTTTTTCCTCCCGTTACGACCACCGCTGCCGCTCCGTCATTCGTGCCGGGCGCGTTCCCCGCGGTTACCGTGCCGCCTTCTTTTTTGAACGCTGGCTTCAACTTCCCTAGCGCTTCGAGTGAAGTATCTTCGCGCGGCGATTCATCCGCCTTAATCACCACGGGCGGCCCTTTTCGTTGCGGCAGCTCGATGGGAACAATTTGCTCGCTCACGAAACACGATTTAGTCGCGCGCACTGCTTTGCGATGGCTTTCCAGAGCAAATTCATCCTGCTCCTGCCGCGAGATTCCGTACTTTTCGGCCACCAATTCGGCCGTCATTCCCATGTGGAAGTTTTCGTACGCGTCCCAGAGGCCATCCACGATCATGGAGTCCAGCAGCTCGGAGTTGCCCAGCCGAAAACCGGTACGCGCGCCTTTCATCAAATAAGGCGCGTTGGTCATCGATTCCATGCCGCCCGCTACCACGATCTCGGACTCGCCCAGCGCCACCGCCTGCGCCGCGAGCGCCACCGCCTTGAGTCCCGACCCGCAGACTTTATTGATCGTCATCGCCGCCACGCGCGGGTCCAAGCCGCCCTTCAATGCTGCCTGCCGCGCCGGGTTCTGCCCCAGGCCCGCCTGCAGGACGTTGCCCATGATGGCCTCATCCACCTGCTTTGGCTCGATTCCAGCGCGCCTCACGGATTCCGCAATCACTTTCGCGCCCAGCTCCGGTGCCGTGAGCGGCGAAAGTCCGCCCATAAATTTCCCGATAGGCGTGCGCACTGCACTCAAGATGACTGGTTTTTCCACGCTGTTCCTTTTCTCTCACTTCAGCGACAACTTCAGTATAGGCGCGACGAAACCGCCCGGTCAATTTGCAGCAGCGTTCGCAAATCGGTTCTTCACAAGTCAAATGTGCCCTTGTGAATCGTCACGCTCTCGCAGATAATTCGCGGTCATGGATGAATCGAGCCGCGTTCGTGCGGAAGCTTGGCTCCGCTACGCCGACGATCTTGGCCTCGGCCCCTATTACCTCAGCCGCACTGCACCGCTGGCCTCCACCTCAAGCAGCTCACCAAGCAAATCGGAACTTGCGGGAACTCCCGTCCAGGCGCCGATTGCAGCAGCATCCAATTTGCGAGTGGCGGTCGCTGCCACAGTTTTGCTCTCCGCGTCGGCTCCGGTGTCGCCGCCGCGGCCCACTTCCGGTTTCGTTCCATCAGTAGCCGCCGCATCCCTCTTCGAGGAACGCATCGAAAACGACAGTCTTGAGCGCATCCGCGAAGATATTGGCCCAAATTGCATGCGTTGCAAGCTGCACAAAGCTCGAACACAGGTCGTTTTCGGCGTCGGCAATCCGAAAGCGCAACTCGTCTTCGTCGGAGAGGGCCCCGGCCGCGACGAGGATATTCAGGGCGAGCCGTTCGTCGGCCGCGCCGGCAAACTACTCACGCAAATGATCGAGGCAATGGGCCTCCGCCGCTCCGACGTTTACATCTGCAACGTCGTCAAATGCCGCCCGCCCGAAAATCGCCTCCCGGAAAATGACGAGATCGCCACCTGCTCCCCCTTTCTGCTCCGCCAGCTGGCAGTGATCCAGCCAAAAGTGATCTGCTGTCTCGGCGCTTGCTCCGCGCAAACGCTGCTCCAAACCAACCAAGGCATTTCCCGCTTTCGCGGCGAATGGTTCGATTTTCGCGGCTTAAAACTGATCGCGACGTACCATCCGGCGTATCTATTGCGCAACCCGAACGCAAAAGGCGAAGTCTGGAAAGATTTGCAGAAAGTGATGGCCGTCCTCGGCCTCACGCCGAAGCGCAAGTGACATCAAATCAGGATTGTTATTCTGGGCGAAGGGGCCCGCTTTCTTTTGCGATGCTCGATGTAGAAGCAGGGGCAAGTGGGCGTAGTACGAGGATACAAGGTAAATCTTTACACCGCGGGCTGAAATCGCGCAAGTGGTTGTTGGTGTAAAGAAAAATCGTCCACGGTGAGTGTGGACTTTTGAGCCGGGCGAGAACCTTGGACTGCATCCGCGCCGCTCGGAAGCGGCGCGACGGGAAAGCGCAGAATTTGGCTCCCTTCCCGCGTCAGGGCAGGCAGGATGACGATGGCCCTAGAGAAAAAGTATGGACATCCTCCTCGGAATATCGGCGGCTCTCGGCTGGGGTGTGGCGGATTTTTCCGCGCGCTTTCCTTCACGGCGCATCGGGGCCTACCGCACTCTGATGCTCATGCAACTCTTCGGCTTCCTGGCGCTCACCATTTACCTGTGGCAAGCCGGCGTCTTTTCGGGCGGCATGGCCCCGGGATGGAAGCCTTGGGTTTTCGCCATCATTGCGGGTCTGCTCAACACAGTATCTGGGCTGGCGCTCTATCGCTCTTTCGAAATCGGCGTGATGAGTATCGCCGGACCCGTTTCCTCTGCCTACCCTGCTCTCACAGTCGCGCTAGCTCTGCTCAGCGGCGAACGCATTCAGGCTCTTCGCGCTTCAGGCCTTGCAGTCACATTCGTCGGCGTAATCTTCGCGGCGCTTTCATTCACATCCGACAAACCGAAAACCGCTTCAGCAAGCGGCCACCCGTCCGACCCGCACCTTTCCAAGGGCGCAGCTATGGCAATCCTCGCTTCGCTTGGCTACGGCGTAATGTTCTGGTGGCTTGGATTTCACGTCGTGCCGCTGGTTGGCAGTGCCGTGTCCGTCTGGGTGGTGCGCATCACCACGCTCGTTGTGCTCGTTTTGGTTGGCATTCCCACCGGCAGATCTCTCCCGCTTCCACGAGGCAACATCTGGTGGGTCTTGCTGTCCGTCGGCCTGATGGATACGTGCGCCTTCGTCGCGAATAACGCCGGAATGGGCACCGGACATGTTGCCGTCGTCAGCGTGCTTGCGTCGCTCTACGGCGCGGTCACCGTCTTGCTCTCCTGGCTTTTCCTGCACGAGCACATTGAACGCACCCAGTGGTTCGGCATCTTCCTCATCTTCGTCGGCGTCGTCCTTGTCAGCCTCTGATCGGTTGAACGTGCCTGCCTTGGTTTCTACGTAGATTCTAGGCGTGCCGGGACTTCAGCTCCGAATTTGTGCTTCTTAAGCCGCGGAGCCGCGGCCGTAACCAGCCCGGCACGAAGCGAAGCGCAGTGCCGGGATACAAGAAGCAAATTGAAAAGTCCCGCACGGACGGTTGATTCAGCTCTCGCCTCCACGCCCGCCCGCGCGGGCTGCTACACTATTGCGCTGCCATGTCGCCTCGCTATTGCGAAGTCGCACTCCCAGTGCCTCTGCACTCGACGTTCACCTACGCCGTCCCTGCAGCCTTCGAGGGCCAATCCCTGGTGGGCCGTCGTGCGGTCGTGCCCTTTGGAAAACGGGCCATGATCGGCGTCGGCATCGCTGAGTCCGATCGGCCTCCCAACGTCGTCCAGATAAAAGAAATCGCCGAACTGATGGATCAGCTTCCGGCGCTGCCGCCGAAATTGATCGAGTTGGGCCAATGGATCAGCCGCTATTATCTTGCTCCGGTCGGTGAAGCTTTTCGCGCGATGTTGCCGCCTGAAATCGAGCTTCGCCATAACCGCGCTTTCTCGCTTACCGAACCGGGCCGAACTTATCTAAATGAATCGGCCGCGACCAAAGAAATCGTCGGCTTTGAGAATGCAGAACTCGGTCTGCTGCGCCATTTTGACAGCGAAAAGTCCGCAGTGCCGATCTCGCGCGTGCGCCGCTGGCCCGGAGGCGAAGCCGCCGCCGAAAAACTCCTTCGCCGCGGCTATCTATCGGCGCGCGACGTCGTCAGCCTGCGAAAAACTCGCACTCAAAAAATCGTCGCCTGGAATCCGAACCCGCCCAACGAACCCTGCGTCGCGGATCATCGCGCAAAACCCAGCCCCTCCGCCCGCGAGGCCGAAGCCAGAATCCGCGAAGTGCTCGCCTCCACGCGCGGCCCGCTACCGCTCCCATTGCTTTTGGCGAAGGCAAATGTCTCCCGCGCCGCGGTGCAACGCCTCGAAAAATCAGGCTCCCTGCTCACCTGGGAAGAGCCGCTCACGCTCGGCGAAGACCCATGGGACACGGACTTCGTCCCTCCGGCTAACGTCTTGAACGCCGAGCAGAAGGAAGCACTCGAGGAAATCTGGCGCTGGATCGTAGCCGGAAAATTCTCGGCTGGTTTGCTTCACGGCGTAACTGGCAGCGGCAAAACGGAGGTCTATCTCGGGGCGATCGAAGCAGCGCTCTCACGCGGAAAAACCGCGATTGTTCTGGTGCCTGAAATCGCGCTCACACTGTGGCTGGGAAGACTGGTTCGCGCCCGCTTCGGCGCGATTGTCGCCATCCTGCACAGCGGACTGCCGGATATCGAACGCGCTCGCGAATGGTGGCGTGCTCGCCGCGGCGAGGCTCGCGTGGTTGTGGGCACGCGCTCCGCGGTTTTTGCGCCGCTCGAAAATCTCGGCCTCATCATCGTGGACGAAGAACAGGAATCGAGTTACAAGCAGGAAGAAACGCCTCGCTACAATGGACGCGACACTGCTGTTTACCGCGCGCGTCTTGAAGGCGCAGTCGCGTTGCTCGGCTCGGCCACTCCTTCGCTTGAAACCTACCACAACGCTCGCGCCGGAAAATATCAGCTGCTCAACCTTACGTCACGCGTGGAAAACCGCCCCCTCGCTGAAGTTCGCATCGTGGATTTACGCCAGGAATTTCGACGCCAGCATCGCGCCCCTCCGGTTTCGGAGAGGCTTCGCGCGGCCATTTCCCTGCGCCTCGAAGAGCGCACTCAGACTATGGTGCTCATCAACCGCCGCGGGTACTCGTGGTCTCAGATCTGCCGCAGTTGCGGCGCATTCGTGCAGTGCCAGAATTGCAGTATCGCGCTCACGTATCACAAAAGCCGTCAGCGTCTCGAATGCCACTACTGCGGTTTTTCGATTCGCCCGCCCAAGCAGTGTCCGAAGTGCCATGCCGAGTACATGTACTTCGTCGGCGACGGTGCGGAGCGCGTTGACGAATACCTTCGCGAGCAATTCCCTGCCGCCCGCATCGCGCGCCTCGATCGCGACACCGTTCGCACGAAGCGCGAATACCAGGAGGTGCTAGGCGCGTTCGCGAACGGCGAAATCGATATTCTGGTTGGTACGCAGATGGTTGCCAAGGGCCACGACTTCCAGCGCGTCACTTTGGTGGGCGTGGTGGCTGCCGATCTCGCGCTGGGCCGCCCGGACTTTCGCGCCGCCGAACGCACCTTTCAGTTGCTCACACAGGTCGCAGGACGCGCGGGGCGCGGCGAGCTCTCCGGAGAAGTTCTCGTCGAGACCTATTATCCCGAACACTACGCGATTCAATATGCCGCGCAGCAGGACTACATTTCCTTCTACGAGAAGGAAGCGCACTTCCGGCGCATCCTGCACTATCCGCCGTTCACTGCACTCGCCACCGTTCTCGTGCGCGACCGCAAAGTCGAGAACGCGATTCGCTGGTCTCGCGTCCTCGCCGAATATTTCGCGCCGTTCGAGGAACGCGGCGTAAAGATTCTTGGCCCCGCCGCCGCGCCCCTTGCGCGCCTGCGCCGTGATTATCGCTTCCAATTCGTGCTGAAATCGCCTCACCGCGCCGCGCTGGCAAAGGCTCTTTCCGGCGCACTTGCTTTCTGCGTCGCAAAAGAACTTCCCGCCACCAGCGTCATAGTGGACGTGGATCCCACGAATCTGTCTTGACCGCCAAAGGCGCTATCCCGAACCAATCACCGCCGCCCACGGAGTGAAGCACAACGCAAAAATCGCCAGCGCAATCAGCGCCCACACCCGCCTCGCCGGATCGAGTGGCTTCCACTCGTCCGCAATCGGAGGATGCCGGAATCGCAGCGTCAGCACGAGCAGCAAACCGCCCCACAGATACCACAAATAGCTGAAGCGCCCGATCGCCAGCAGCCCCAGCGCCACCGCGATCGAAATCCTCCAATGTCGCCTGTTGGCTACAGCGAACATGATATGCCCGCCATCCAATTGCCATGCCGGCAACAAGTTCAGGGCCGTCACAAACAGTCCCACCCACGCGGCGCGCCCCACTGGATTCAGCAGTAGCCAGGTCACATTCATATGAGGATGAAATAGGCCGTTAAAAAAACGCATCAGCAGAGGATGCCCGAAGATGATCGCGGCGCTCCGCTCCGTCCCCGGAACGAGTTTCGACGTTGCCACTCCGTACGCCATGGCAGGCAGCGCCAGCACAAATCCCGCCACCGGGCCCGCGAGCCCCACGTCAAAGAGTGCCTTGCGCGTCGTGATCGGTGAACGTATCCGAATCACCGCGCCAAAAGTTCCAAACAGCGTTGGCGCGGGAATGAAGTACGGATAGCTCACGTCGATGCCGTAGATTTTGCACGCCACGTAGTGCCCCATTTCGTGCGCGAACAATATGATCAGCAGTGTGAACGAAAATGGAATTCCCTCCGTCAGCACCCTTGGATGCTCGAAGGTCAGCACCATCAGCGACAGAGGGTCTTGCCCACCGGAAAAGGGCTGGCGATTTTCCGTGTACGCTCGCCCAAATTCCGCGCCAACTGCCAGCGTGGAAAGCACCGTCAGCAAAAATAAAATCAGTGCCGGCCAAAGCGGTCTCCGCTTCACCGGCCGCGAAGGAAACTCCGCCCCGGGCGCGTACCGCGCGTCGAGCACCTCCACTGGAAAGCGGTTGTGCCCGTTGCCGTCGGCCACGCTCACTGGTGCGCACTCATCGGCTCGTCCTCGCAAAGCTTCTCATGTGAATTGGATGCCACGCGCGAAAGCTCGCATGTCCAAAAAATGGCGGAGGACTGCGTCTGCGTCACTTGAATTGGCGCGATACCAAACGAAGAACTCCACGCGAAGGTCAGGACTTGTTGACAGGAGCTGGTAGTGCCTGAAGTTCTTTGCCGGGTTTGAAGCGCACGGCTTTGCCGGGCGGGATGCTCACCTGCTGTCCGGTGCGCGGGTTGCGTCCGATGCCGGTCTTCCGCGGTTTCACGTTGAACACGCCGAAGCGCCGCAGTTCGATGCGCCGTCCGCGGCCCAGCGAATTTTTCATCGCCTCGAAAACCGCTTCCACCGCTTGTTCGGCCTTCGCCCGGCTGACGTTTGTTTTCTGCACGATGGCGTTTACGATGTCGAGCTTGATCACAACTTCCTCCGCAAACCTCTTCTTGTGGCCGGAACTCCATGCTAGTCAGAGGTTTGCAGGTTGTCAAGCGCACCTCTGTGTAATACACTGCGCGGTCCCACCCACGTTACAATGTCCATTCCCCGGGAGGAATGATCCATGTCGGTGAAGTCAGATAAGTGGATTCGCAGGATGGCGCGCGACTATAAGATGATCGAGCCTTTTGAGGACCGCCAGGTGCGCGACGGTGTGATCAGCTACGGCGTCTCCTCTTACGGCTACGACATGCGCGTCGCGGACGAGTTCCGCATCTTCACCAACGTCAACTCCACCATCGTGGATCCCAAACATTTCGACCCAAACTCTTTCGTCGAATTCAAGGGAGCCGTCTGCATCGTGCCGCCGAATTCCTTTGCACTGGCGCGCTCCATCGAATTTTTCCGCATTCCGCGCAACGTGCTCACCATCTGTGTCGGTAAATCCACCTACGCGCGCTGCGGCATCATCGTCAACGTCACCCCATTCGAGCCGGAGTGGGAAGGCTTCGTCACGCTCGAAATCAGTAACACTACGCCGCTGCCCGCCAAAATTTACGCCAACGAAGGTCTCGCCCAAGTCGTGTTTTTCGAATCCGACGAGCAGTGCGAAGTCTCGTACAAGGACAAAAAGGGCAAATACCAGTCCCAGCAAGGCATCGTCCTGCCCAAGATTTGACGCCGCGATAAGGATTGTCATCCTGCATGCCCTGGCCCCGTGATACCTTACGCGAGGAGGCTCGAAAACGTGGACATCGTGAAGGGCAACATGGGCTGGATCGAAGTAATTGTCGGGCCGATGTTTTCGGGCAAGAGCGAAGAGCTGATCCGGCGATTGCGCCGCGCCGAAATCGGCAAGCAGCGCGTCCAGATTTTCAAGCCAATGATCGATCAGCGCTATTCGAAGAACGGGATCGTCTCCCATTCCGGGCTCGAGATCGCCTCCGAGCTTGTCGGTACCGGAAGCGAGATTTTGGAGAAAGTCGCGCCGCGCACGGAAGTTGTCGGCATCGACGAGGCTCAGTTTCTCGGCGAAGGCATCGTGGCGGCCTGCGCGCGTCTCGCCGAACTCGGCAAGCGCGTGATTGTCGCCGGGCTCGACACCGATTTCATGGGGCGCCCGTTCGAACCGATGCCCCGGCTGCTTGCTGTGGCCGAGGAAATCACCAAGCTTCTCGCCATCTGCGTGCGTTGCGGAAATCCGGCCGTGCACACCCAGCGCATCGTCTCGTCGGACGAACTGATTGTGGTGGGTGCGGGCGAAATGTACGAAGCGCGCTGCCGCCGCTGCTTCGAGCCGCAGCCCGCGCCGCAGAAAATCGATGAGAAGAAGAACGCGGGCTCGAACACACCCTCCGCGGCTCGCGCTGCATCGAGCTGACCGCGGTTTCTCGCAATGGTCGCCACTCTCCGATCAGGTGACGCCAAACGGGGACCTGCTTCCAGCCTCTAGCGTCCAGCATCGAGCTTCCAGTAAAGTCCACAGGTGCCACTTGACACGTGCAAATCTCCTCCGTGCTAGCCTGACTCGCGCGCGCTTTTTGTGACGGAAAGGAGACGGCATGAACACGTTCACCCCCGCGGGCGGGATGCACGACGCCCTTTGACCGCGCACTTCGGCACCAGGGGCGGGCAAGCAGATTGGCCTCCGGATGGCGTTTCTACTCGACACTACTGCCGAGTAGAATCCGGCGTAACCCACTGAAAACAAAAGACCGCGCCTCATTCTACCCGTCACAAAATCCGAGAGGAACAATCCTGGTCGGATTATCACTTCCCCGTGACGGGGTTTTTGTAGTGGTAGGGCGGGACGTAGACATCCGGGTAGAGCTTGTAGGTTTCCGTGGGCGGCTCGTCCGGGGGGAGGCCGGGAATCGCGGCGGGCGGAGGATCGCCGCCCTGGTCCCAACCCTTGTTGAACGGGACGTAGTACGTGAAATACGCGTGGAGCTTCTTGATCTTCCACACGCCATCTTCCTTCACGTACTCGTTTTCGTAAATGCCGTCTCCCCACTGGGCTCTTTTGTGGAGTTGGCCCACCTGCATGAACGCGCGCCAGCGTCCCTTGGCCGTCTTGCCATCGGGAGCGACGGTGACCATGGGCTGCAACTGGATGTGGTTGAAAACCGTGCCGTAGGTAAGGTCGGGCAGCTTGTGGAGATACGCGCGGACGTGGTCTTGTCCCTTGTAAACGCCGCGCAGACCGATTTCAAGGGTGCCGTCTTTGGTGAAAAGATCGGCAACCTCGTCCCACTTGGCTTTGTCAACGTAGTAGCCGTAGGCGTCCTGGAGATTGCAGATGTCGATGTAGTCCTGCGAGCGCTGCACCTGGTGCGAGAGCTGCGCGACCTGAGCCTTCAGCGCCGCGACCTCCGCGGCGAGATCCTTGGAATCGCCGCCCGGCGCGGCGAAGGCCAGCATGGGACAAATCAGAGAAACGACAAGCAGGATTTGCAAAATCGGAATTTTCATTTCAGACGCCTCCTATATAAAGCAAAGCTGCCGGCCTGAAGGCGCGGCGCTACAGAGGACGCGAGGGTACCAGCCGATTCTTCCGCGTGCAAGACCATCCAAAATGGAAGTGCAGCGAGTGTATGGTGCTTCATTGTGGATCGCGCACGTGGCAAATTCGTTGAATCGAGGACGCGAGCAGCGTAGGATGCGCGAGATTGAGATGCGAAACACAGATTGCCGTCGAGATCGCGTCAGCGAGCACGAAGCGAAAATGAAAATCGTCGCCACCATCAAATCCAACCCTTGGGAACACTCGTGAAAAAATTGAACTGTGTGCTGTCAATTCCCGGCGACGCCATTTACTTGCGCGAACAAGTGGCGATCGCGAAAACCACAGCGGATCGACTGGGAGTGGAACTGCAAGTGGTGGATGCAGAAATGGACCCCGTGAATCAGGGCCAACAACTTCTGAAATTCGTGCAGGCGCCTGCTGCGGAACGGCCGCAGGGCATCCTCCTGGAGCCGGTGAGCGCCGCCGGACTGCCGCGCGTGGCCGAAGCCGCAGTTGCCGCAGGAATCGCGTGGCTGGTGAGCAACGCACAGGTGGATTACCTTGGCACGCTCCGCAGGAACGCGAAGGCTCCAGTATTCCAGGTGTCGCAGGACCACGTGGAAGTGGGACGGATTCAAGGGCGGCAGATGGGAGCGATCTTGCCGGAAGGTGGCACAGTGCTGTACCTGCGAGGACCGTCGATGAGCTCGATCGCGTCAAGGCGATTCGAGGGCCTGGACAGCGCCAAACCCAAGAATGTGGACGTGAAGAGCGTGAAGGTGCAAGGCTCCACAGCGGAAAGCGCTTACACCGCGGTGTGTTCGTGGCTGAATCTCTCGACGGTGAAGCCTGAGGGGACGCGGGTGATCGCGTCGCAAAATGCGGACTTCATTTTTGGAGCCAGGAAAGCGTTCGAGACAACAAAGGACGCGGAACGTAAGAAATGGCTCGCGCTGCCGTGCGCGGGCGTGGGGATTCCAAAGCAGGTCAAGCCGCTGGTGGATCAAGGAGTGTTTCGTGCGGGGGTGCTGACATCCCTGACGATGGATATCGCGCTAGAAATGCTGGTGCGGGCGATGAAAGACGGTTCGCAGCCGACGGAAAAAACATTTGTGGAGGCGCAGTCGTATCCGAGCCTGGAAGAACTCGCCAAGAAAAGGCACCGGGCCTAGCCGCTTTCGCGTGGTTCCGAGGCGTCGCTAAGCCAGCTTCGCGGCAAGCTCGATGAAGTTGCGGGCTGTGATGTCAAACGATTCGTTTGCAGAAGCAGTGGTATTCCCTGCGGCCGTTGCGCTGTGCGCGGGACCGCGCTCTAAAGGACGGGGCACATAGCCGGCTTTCAGGCCGCACGATTGCGCGGCCTTCAGATCCGGGGGATGCGCGGCCACCATCATGACTTCGCCGGCCTTGCAGCTGAGAAGTTCCACCGCGCCAAGATAAGCCTCGCGATCCGGTTTGTAATGGTGAAAGAGCTCCGCCGAGAAAACGGTGTCCCACGGCAGTCCCGCGTGTTTGGCCATATCGACCAGCAACGAGACGTTGCCGTTTGAAAGCGTGGTGATGACAAATTTTTTCTTGAGACGCGTGAGGCCTTCGACTGAGTCGGGCCACGGCGTCAACCGGTGCCACACGCGATTCCAGTGGTCCTTCTCTTCTTCCGCCAGACCGACGATGCTGTACTGCTTCAGCAGATCTTCGAGGATCATGCGATGCAGCACGTCGAGTTTGGTCCACGGCAGCTCGCCCTTGCGCACTTTGTTCATTGACGGAGCGTAGCCCGCACGCCACTCGTCGGCGAACTTGCCCCAGTCGATGTCCAGTCCCTTCTCTTTGCCCCATTGCGCGCCCTCGCGCACGATCGAGCCGCGCCAATCCACAACTGTCCCGAAGACGTCGAAGATGAGCGCTTTCACACCGAGAGAATTCGAGCGCACAGGCGCCCTGTCCGAACCGGCTGTTTCCGCGCTCGACAAAGCCATGAGACCTCCGACTGCAACAGGAACCGCGAGAAATTCGCGCCTTCGCATGGGTTCTCTCCTAACTTACGGATGCGGTTTGGCGGCCGCATTCTAACTCAAAAGCCCAGAGGATTGGCCTTGACCGAGCGCGTTACAGCGCGAACACTTTTTCGGCGTTGGTCTGGTAGAGCTTCTTTTTGTCGGCGTCGCTGATGGGCAGATCATCGGTGACCTTCACTTCGTCCGGCACGAATTGGTAGGGATAATCCATGGCGTAGAGGACGCGGTCCACGCCGAGGACGGACTGCGCGTACAAAATGGGCGGCTGCCACGCCATTCCGCTGGTGGTGACGTAGAAGTTTTCTATCAAATAATCGCTGGGCTTTTTTTCCAGCTTGGGGACGTTTGCGTAACGGTTGTTCGCAGTGAGCCGCTGGTGCATGAAATCTATCCGAAAGAGCCAATACGGAAGGCCTTCGCCGAGGTGGCCGGCGACCATGCGCAATTTTGGAAAGCGGTCGAAGACGCCGCTGAAAACAATTCGGAGAATGTGGAGGCTGGTTTCGACGGCGAATCCGAAAACCGCGCCGTCCAGACCGCGGTCGAGGAAGGGGCCAACCATTCGAGGCGATGGCGTAGTTGGATGCAGATAAATCGGAACGCCGAGCGATTCAGCGGCCTCGAAAATTTCCCAGAACTTCGGCTCGTCAAGATATTCGCCGCGCGTGTGGGAATTAACGATCGCGCCCTTGAGGTGCAGCGATTTCACGGCTCGCTGCAATTCCTTCGCGGCGGCGTGCGGGTCCTGCGGAGCGATGGCCGCGAGACCTGCAAAGCGGTCGGGATGCTTTCGAATCGCCTCAGCAAGCTGATCGTTGAACGATGTGGCGAGCGAGACGGCGGTTGGCGCGTCAAAAACTTGAACACCCGGAGATGTGAGCGAAAGAATCTGCTTGGCAATTCCCGTGGCGTCCATGTCGCGGATGCGGCGCCCGCCCAGGTCTTGAATCTGCGCGCGAATCTCAGTGAGGCGCGGCCCTGAATTATTGAGGTAGAAACCCATGAAGCTGGCGAAGCCGGGATCGTTATGCGAACCATCTTCGAGAAGCTTTCTATATCGCTCGAACAATTCGGGCGGGGCGTAGGCCTCTTCGGTTGCGATTCTGAGATATGGGGAGTTGGTCATCAGGAATTCAAGGTTTTAGCAGAGAGGAGAACAAACCTCAAGGAATCTGCTTGTTTTGGAGATCGAGACCAAGCCGCAGCACGACACGCAGACCTAGGCGTACGCTTGCATCGTGGCGGAGGAATTTTCCGTTGACTCTGCGGCTCGCTAGTTTTCGCGCGACTAGGCCCAGTTAAAGCCCTGGGTCTGAAGCGGCAACGAACGCACGCGCTTGCCGGTAAGGGTGAAAATCGCGTTCGTGAGAGCCGGAATCATCGGCGGCAGCGCCGGTTCGCCCAAACCCGTGGGTGAATTATCGGTTTTCACGAATTCGATGTCGATTTCCGGGGGCGCTTGCGTAAGGCGAACGGGCGGATAATTATTGAAATTGCTTTGCACCGCATGGCCGGCATCGATGGTGATTTCGTAGCCCATGGCGTGGCTCATGGCTTCGATAACCGCGCCCTGGGAAATGTTCACCGCCGGACCGGGGTTGATGATGTGGCTTCCGATATCGGCCGCGACCCAAACTTTATTAACACGGACGTTCGATCCGCCGGTGACGCGAACCTCCGCGACCTCAGCGAAATACCCGCGGTGGCTGAAATGGAAAGCTACGCCCATGGCGGTGTCTCCGGGCAGCTTGCGACCGCCCCAACGGGACTTTTCAGCGACCGTCTCAAGCACGCCCTTCATGCGCGCCGCGTCAAACGGGACCGGCGCGAAGGCGATTGGCGTGCCCTTCGGCGGGGGCGCTGATGGCAGAGGCGTGGTGGCGAGCAAATCAAGACGGAACTGAACCGGGTCTTTGCCCGCTGCGTGCGCGAGCTCGTCAATGAACGACTGCATTACGAACGCGATGGCGTTGCTGCCGGGAGCGCGCATCGCGCCCATGGGAACGCCGCTGGGCATCATAGACGCGAGTTGCGAGAAATTTGGGATGAAGCGCGACGGAAATTCCTCGCCGGAGAGGCCGGCACTCTGCGCGAAGCGGTCATTTTCACCGAAGGTGACGAAGTGATTGCGCCACGCGACGATTTTTCCATCCGAACCGACTGCGCCTTTCAGGAAGTGGAAACCCGCGGGACGGTAATAATCGTGAGCCATATCCTGTTCACGGGTCCATAGCAGCTTCACCGGCACGCCAACCTGCTTGGCGATATACGCCGCCTCAACCATGTAATCGTCGGTGAGCCGCCGGCCAAAGCCGCCGCCGATGCGGGTGAGGTGAACGGTAATGTCCTTGGGGTCGATGCCGCAGATCTTTGCAGTTTGTCCCAAGCCATTCGCCGGTGTTTGGCTAGGCGCCCAAACTTCGAGCTTGCCGTCCTTGAAAGATGCGGAGCAGTTTTGCGGTTCGAGAGGCACATGGGAAAGGAATGGGTAAGAGTAAGCCGATTCGACAACGTGCGCGGCGTTGCCAAAGGCGGCATCAGCGTCACCATCCTTGCGCAGAACTTGGCCGGGCTCGTTCTTGGATAACTCGACCGAGGTGGTTGCGTAGAGTTTGCTGCTCTGCTTGGCGGTGGGGCCTTCGTCCCACGTAACTTTCAGTTTGCCCATCGCAGCGCGTGCCTGCCACCAAGTGTCGGCGACGACCGCGACGCCGCCAGCCAATATGCTCGAATCGCCCACAGGCTCGACGACAAACGCGTGCCTTACGCCCGGCTCGGTCTTCAGCTCGTCGACATTGGCGCTGGCAACTTTGCCACCGTACACGGGACACTTCTGAAAGTTGGCGAAAAGCATGTCCGGCGTGGTGAAGTCGATTCCAAAAATCGGCTTGCCGGTGACGATCTTTTCGATGTCCACGTTGGGCGTGGTCTTACCGATGATTCGGTAGTCCTTCGGGTCCTTCATTTTCAGCGATTTCGGATCGGGAGGCGTCAGCGTGGCAGCGGTTGCGGCGAGTTCGCCGTAACCTGCGGAGCGTTTGCTGCCGGTGTGATGCACGCGACCGGGAGTAGTGGTGCATTCCGATTCCGGCACTCCCCACTTCTGAGCGGCGGCGGCGATGAGCATCTGCCGGCCACCGGCACCCACTTGGCGCAGGGGTTCCCAGTTCATCGGCGTGGCGGTGCTGCCGCCGGCGATCTGCAAACCGTACTTCGGGTTGAGATCAGCCTGCTCGACTCGCACGTCCTTCCAATCGACATCGAGCTCCTCCGCGATCAGCATGGGCAGCATTGTCTTCACACCCTGCCCGATCTCCGGATTCTTGGCCATGATGGTGACGACGCCATCCGGCGCGATGCGGATGAACGAAGCCGGCACAAGCGTAACCGGGGGCCCAAATTGGGCCGCGAGGACCTCGGTAATAGGCTCCAGATAGGAGGCCAGCAACATGCCGCCTCCGGCCAAGGCTGTCACGCGAAGAAAGGATCGACGGCTGACGAGCGTGGTTTCCATAAGGCCTCCTTGTTACATTCCGTCGGCGCTTCAGACCCCGACAGCGGCTGGCTTTTTGGCGCGTTTTTCGGCGATTTCGGCCGCGGTGTGGATCGCCTTGCGAATACGCAGATAGGTGCCGCAGCGGCAGATGTTGCCATCCATGGCAGCGTCGATATCCGCGTCAGTGGGTTTAGAATTTTTCGCGAGCAGGGCGGAGGCGGACATCATTTGACCGGCTTGGCAATAGCCGCACTGAGGCACGTCAATTTCCTTCCACGCGAGTTGCACGGGATGAGTGCCATCTTCAGAAAGACCTTCGAGCGTGGTGACGTGCTTGCCGGCTGCGTGGGTGATCGGCGTGGTACAGGAGCGCACAGCCTCGCCATTCAGGTGCACGGTGCAGCAGCCGCAGAGCGCCATCCCGCAACCGTACTTCGTGCCGTGAAGATTGAGGACATCACGAATCACCCATAGCAGGGGCGTGTCCTCATGCACATCTACGGTAGCAGGGCGTCCATTTACGGTTAATTTGTACGGCATGGAGTCACCTCCGGGGAAACGAGGTCTTGGCTTACGCGCAGCACGTTAGCACCGGCGCGCGCGCGATGTCAAATCATGCGTGAAGGACGTGGAGCAGCTTGCCTTGCAAGAGGTAGCGCCACCAGGAGATGCCTTCCGGAGGACATACCCCATCGGTACTATTGCTGGCATTTTTCGCTGTGCCCAAGCTGAAGGAAAGACGCCGTCCGGAGGTAATGCCTCAATGCGCGCAGGAATCCAAAAAGTACAACTCCTTTTGCCGCTTGGGATCCTGGCACTCTTGTGCGCGAGCGGCGCTGCCGCGCAGGACGTATCGAGAAACTCGGAACCAGCTACATTGCCGCAGCAGAACCCAACGGATTCGGCCCAGTCGGCTGAGCCAATGTCTCTTGGAGATTTGGCTCGGCTCGCTCGAGCCAAGAAACAGAGTGAGCCGAAGGCCGCCAAGATGATTGACGATGACAATTTGCCGAGATCCGGAGGAGGAATCAGCATCGTCGGCGGATCTGGCGGCGCGGGTTCTTCGGGCTCCGGTGGCGGGAAAATGGTGCTGTTGGACTTTTGGGCTTCGTGGTGCGGACCGTGCCGCGAATCGGTTCCGCAGATAAAGGAGCTACGGAGAACCTACGGAAGCGGCCTAGAGGTCGTTAGCGTCAACGAAGACAAGGATGAGAGCGCCGGCCGGAGTTTCGTGGCGCAGAACCAAATGAATTGGGAGCAGCAGTTCGATTCGAGCGGCGAAATGTCGCGTCAATACGGAGTGCACGCGTTTCCAACATTTATTCTCACTGATGGGAATGGCAACGTGCTTCAGCGATTCGTGGGCGAAGATCCCGGCCAACCTCTGGTTAATCGCGTTGCGCCCTACTTGAAGACCGGTACCCACGGGCCGTCTTAAGCACCAAACAGTTCCCTTTAAATCGAGCGTTTGGACATTTCGGCGGCGATGAATTCCGCCTGGCGGATGGCGAGAGCGACGATGGTCAGCGTTGGGTTTTCTCCACTGCTGGATGTGAACTGGCTTCCGTCGGATACGAATAGGTTGGGAATGTCGTGAGCCTGGCCGTAGCGATTCACGACGCCATCGCGCGGCTTTTCGGACATGCGATTCGTGCCCATGTTATGCGTGGAGGGAAAGGGCAGGCGGTGAACGGTGCGCTTGGCGCCGATGGATTCGTACAGCGCATCTGCCTGACCCATGGCGTGCTTCTGCATCGCCAGGTCATTGGGATGATCGTCCACGTGCACGTTGGGAATCGGCATGCCGAATTTATCTTTTCTCGAGGGATGCAGCGTGATTCGATTGGTTTCACGCGGCAAGTCTTCGCCGATCAGCCAGACGCCGGCAATATTCGAGTAGCTATCGATAATCGAAGCGCGGTCGCGTCCCCATGCGCCGGGGACGATGTTCTGAGCGAAGCTGGGCAGGCCCTGCGGCAGCAACTCCATCTGATAACCGCCAACGAAACCGCGCTTGGTATCGAGGCGCGCCTCGTCCATCACAATTCCGGATTGGGCCGTGCCGCGATACATGTGGACGGGCTTATCGAAAATCGCGAATACCGTGGAGGTCATGTGGCGCATGTAATTCTTGCCGACTTGCCCCGAGGAATTCGCCAAGCCTTGCGGGAATTTGCTGGAAGAGGAGTTGAGCAAAAGACGCGGACTTTCGATTGAATTGGCGGCAAGGGCTACGATGCGCGCCTTCTGACGCTGCATGACACCGTTGCGATCGACGTAAACCACGCCTGTAACTTTCCCCGAAGCATCGTGCTCAATGCGGAGAACCTGTGATTCGGAACGTACTTCCGTTTTGCCAGTGGCCTCGGCTCTGGGAATTTCGGTGTACAGCGTGGACCACTTCGCGCCGAAGGTGCATCCCTGAACGCAAAAGCCAGTCTGCTGGCAAGAGGCGCGGCCATCGCGAGGAACGGGATTGATGGCCATGTTGGTGGTTTCGAATTTCGTGTAGCCGATTTTCTTTGCGCCGGCAAAAAGGACTTTCCCGTGATTGCTGACGGGCAAGCGCGGAATACCGTGGGTGCCGGTAACACCCATTTTCAGCTCGGCGCGATCGTAATACGGCTCCATCTCGTGAAGATCGATGGGCCAATCGAGCAGATTGGCGCCGGAAATCGCGCCGTAGCGAGTGCGCGGCTTGAACTCATATTCTTTCATGCGCAGGGCGCAGGCGCCCCAGTGCACGGTGGTGCCACCGACAAGTTTGCAAGTCCACGCGGGCAGATCGGGGGATGTTTTCGCGACGTACCAGGAACCCGACGTGGTGCGCGGGTCGAGCCAGGTGAAGAGAGCGAACATCGCGTCTTCGTCGTTCTTGAAGTCAGCGATCTCGAGGCGTTTGCCGGCCTCGAGCACTACCGAGGAGATGCCCTTTTGCGCGAGCTCGTTCGCCAGCGTGCCGCCGCCGGCGCCGGAACCGACAATTACAACTACGGATGAATCGTTCAGATCGAATTTCGCGGGCATGGCATCCTCAGGCCTTTTCCGGCCAATCGATATCGCTGAATCCGCGATGGAGGTAACCACCTTTTGCGGACGAAGGCCCTTCGTAGCCGAACTTGGGCCAGACTTCGGGCTGGTTGTAGAGTCCGACGATTGTGTCGTTGTAGACCTTGTGGAAAAATGCGCCGGTTTCGATTTTCTTGACGATCGCTACGCGCGCTGTTTCGTCGGCAACATCGGCGTAGCGCTTGCCCGATGAAGTCATGGCGAGACGATTGAGTTGGTCGATGCCGCCGGAGAGCAGCCTCCTGGTGGATGCGTCTTTTGCGGCTTCTTGCTGCAGAGGAGCGACCGCTCTGGCGTAGAAGGAATCATCGAGGCGGTCGTGGGGGAACAGATCGCGCGTGAATTTCAGCAGCGTGCGAACTTCTTCTGGGCGCAGGCCGGCAGTGCCGGGCGTTTCCGCGTGCGCATCAACGAGGACCGAGCCGCCGGTGGCCGCAACAGCGGCGACCGCGGTAGCGCTGCCGGCGAGAAAACCGCGCCGGGAAAATCTTCGCGTCCAATTCAGCAGCTTCATCGCTTCCCTCCCGCAATCCTCACTCGCCCCTAGATGATCCTGCGCGAAATGCTTCGAGTCACGTGAGCTGATTCTATCTCAACTTCGTGTTCAACTTTATTGTCGCATTAATCAGTACCTCGGTGGCCTGCTACCTCGCTGTTTGAGACATGGCTTCAGAGCTCCTTCTATCGCGGGGAGGAGTCCGCTACTATAGCGCGCATGAAAACTCACGAGCGGAGGGGTGGGAAAAGCGACAGATTTCCGTCGTGTGCCCTGCTGCTTGCCGGAGGCCGCGGGACGCGTTTTTGGCCACGTAGCCGCATACACACTCCGAAGCAGCTGCTGAACATCGTCGGCCGCGAGACGATGTTGCGCGAAACGATGGCGCGGCTCGCGCCTCTGATCCCGCCGCGCAACATCTGGGCCGTTACGAATGTCGAGCATGCAGTTGGCGTCCGCCGAGAGCTGGGGGGCGTTCCAGCGTCGCATATTTTGGCAGAGCCCGTGGGGCGCAACACTGCTGCAGCCATCGGTTTGGCGGCGATTCATTTGGCGTCCGAATATGGCGATGCCCTAATGGCAGTGCTGCCGGCGGATACTTACATTGCTGATGCGCGGCGATATCGCGCGCTGGTTCGAGCGGCGCTCGATTTAGCCCGTGTTCCCGGGAATCTCGTGGTGCTTGGTGTACCGCCTTCCCGGCCGGAGACGGGGTACGGCTACATTGAACGAGGAGACGCGGCGGGACAGCCGCGGGGTGCCGCCGCATACGCAGTCCGGCGCTTCACCGAAAAGCCGCAACTTGCCCATGCGCGAAAATACGTGGCATCGGGAAAGTACTTTTGGAATGCTGGGATGTTCTTCTGGCGGGTTTCCACATTCCTGGAAAATTTGCGGCGATTTCTGCCTGCGACGCATGAGGCGCTCATCAGGCTTGGAAAAACTATCGGCACTCGGCGTTACGTCCCAGACCTTCGGCGAATTTATCCACGCTTAGAAAACATTTCGGTCGACTACGCGATTATGGAGCCCGCCGCGCGAGTAACGGAGCGAGAACGAGGTTCTGAGGCCGTCTCAGAAGGTTCGCGCGTTTTCGTAATTCCAGCCAACGTCGGCTGGAGCGACATCGGTTCCTGGGCCGCCGTATACGATTTGCTGGCGGCAAAACCCGGCGCGAACGTTACCGCTGCACTTTCGTTCACATTCGACGCGAGCGGTAACTATTTTTGGAGCCCCAAGAAGTTTGTTGCCGCCATTGGCGTCCGCAATCTTGTTCTAGTGGAAACGGAGGACGCACTGCTGCTATGTCCGCGCGAGCGCTCGCAGGATGTTAGAAAAATCGTAGAATGGCTGGAGGCGAAGCGGCTGTCGCGTCTGTTGTGAAACGTGGATTTTAGCGACGAAGGGAATATACGGGATGAGAAAGTATGAAGCCTAGTCGAACAAGAAAACAACAGGGCGTGCGGTTATCCGGTCGCCACAAAACCGGAGCAGGTAAAGGTCCGTCCGAAAAGATCAAATTCGGCACGGATGGCTGGCGGGGTGTAATCGCCGAGGACTTCACGGACGATAACCTCCGAATCGTGATACATGCGATTGTGCGCTACGTAGCTCGCGCCGAAAAGCCGGGCAGCGAGATTTTGGTGGGATTCGACACGCGATTCGGGTCCGAGCGTTTCGCGCGGGTGGCAGCCGAAACCGTGGCGGCCGCAGGAACCCCGGTTTGGCTATCGGCCGATGCGTGTCCCACACCTGCGATTTCCCTACTGGTGAGGTTGCGCGGGGCGGCGGCCGGAATTCAGATCACGGCGAGCCACAATCCCTACCGCTGGAGCGGCGTGAAACTAAAGGCGAGCTACGGAAGTTCCGCTTCGGCGGCCATCGTAGCGCAAGTGGAGGGGGAACTCGAAAAAGTTCTGCGCGATGGAGTGCCGCGATTGCCGCCGCAAAAGGATTTGATTCATTCGCTCGATGTACGAGCGCCTTACCTCGAAGCGCTCGATCGTTTAGTGGATTGGGAACGGCTGCGCTCTTCGAAGTTTCGCTTTCTGATTGACCCAATGCACGGAGCGGGCCGCGGTCTCCTTCGCGACCTGTTTCGCCGTCACGGTATCGAGGCCGGCGAGATTCGCGGCAACCGCGATCCCCTCTTCGGCGGGGTGAACCCGGAGCCGATTGAGCCGCACGTGGAGGCGCTCCGGCAAGCCGTTCGCGCAGGCGGTTACGACGCCGGGTTTGCGTTTGACGGAGACGCCGACCGTATCGGGGCTATCGATCGCGATGGGACGTTCATCACGCCCCACCAGATATTTTCAATCCTTCTCTGGCATCTCGCGGGAACACGGAAGCTCAGCGGCGGAGTGGTGAAGACGTTTTCAACCACCAAAATGATCGACAAGATTTCTGCAAAATTCGGGCGGCAGGTTTGGGAAACGCCCGTCGGCTTCAAATATGTTTGCGACCGCATGCTGGAAAGCGATGTGTTGTTGGGCGGCGAGGAAAGCGGTGGGATTGCAACCAAATTGCATCTTCCTGAGCGCGATGCAACAGTGAGCGCACTGCTGCTTGCAGAGGTGATGGCCTGGCACGGCAAGCGCCTGGGCGATTTGGTTGCGATGCTGCATCACGAATTTGGCGAGCATCATTACGGACGAGTTGATCTGACCGTGAAAGACGGCCAAAAGGAAAAGGCCATCGAACGCTTCGCCGACACGAAATTCACGCGGTTTCTGGATTGGCCAATCGCTCGCCGCGAAGATATGGATGGGGTGAAGGTTTACCTTGGCGATGTGGGCTGGGCCATGGTGCGCGCTTCCGGCACCGAACCGATGCTGCGAATTTATGCAGAGACGACTGGCGTGAAAACCACCAAGCGTGTGCTCGACGAAGTGACGGCATTAGTCCGCAAGCTGTAGCCTAAACCTGGCCGCGCGGAAAAGTTTTCTGGTGCGGCGCAATTGTGGGAGGGACCTTGTGAGGGGCTGGAGAGGAAAGAATGACTCTAATTTACGTAGCGAGGCTCTTGAAAGCGGCGTCGAGGATACCATTCAGAAACGCCGGCGATTCGGCAGAGGAGAATTTCTTCGCAAGTTCGAGTGCTTCGTCTATCACGACCTTTGGCGGAGTGGCGCCGAGGCGCAATTCGTAGACCGCCAGCCGCAAGATGCTGCGATCGATGGCGGCCAGGCGTTCGAGGCGCCAGTTATCCGCCAGCTCGCCAATGATCTGGTCGAGGGCGGCGACTTGGGCTGCGGCCCCTTCAAACAATTCCCCGGCAAACTGGCGAGTGGTATCCGACGCCCGCGCTGATTTCCAGAAGAGTTTTTGGACGCGTGCGGGATCCTGACGCGTCATGTCCCATTCGAAAAGCATTTGCAGGGCGAACTCGCGGGATTTGTGACGGAGGCTCATCAACGGCGGCGGCTCCGCGGCTTGGATGCTGCAAGCAGCGCGGAATGAGGCGAAAGATTGCGCAAGAGGCGAGCCATCTCAATCGCGGCGAGTCCGGCTTCATAACCTTTGTTGCCGCCTTTCAGGCCGGCACGATCGATCGCTTGTTCAAGCGTGTCGCAAGTGAGCACGCAAAATCCCATGGGCACCCCGGTATCGAGCTGAGCGAGCTGGATGCCACGCGCTGTTTCCGACGCGACGTAATCGTAGTGGGAGGTCTCGCCGCGCAGCACGCATCCGATGCAAACAATCGCATCGAATCTCCCATTTCCTGCCATCTTCTTGGCCGTCAAAGGTATCTCGAACGATCCTGGGACGCGCACGATCTCGATCTGGCCTTCGCCCGCTCCGGCACGCGCGAGGGCATCGAGCGCGCCCGTGAGCAACCGGTCCGTGATGAAGGCGTTGAACTGACTTACGACGATGCCGAAGCGCAAGCCCGCTGCGTTCAGGTCGCCGCGCAGTTCGTGGCCGCTTTGCCGCGTCATTTAGAGAGTCACCATCTCCTAGGGAGTTGCGAGAGGCACTAGCACGTTGCCACCGCGCTGGCGCGCCTCGTCGAGTCCTGCTTCGGCGCGATTGATCCATTCCGTGACTCGGTCCTCGTTTTCGTCCCCCGGCCGCGAAGAAGCTTCGGCCACAATGGCACTGACGGTCAAGTCCTGGGATCCCCAAGAAGGCCGCACCGCGGCCGCTATTTGGCGGAGTTTTTCGGCGAGCGCGCTGGCATTTTCAAGGGGGGTGTTGGGCAAGACGAAAACCAGCGACCACGCCGTGTACTTGACGGCGATATCAGTTTGGCGAACGGCCGAAGAGAGGGCATGTGCGAGCTGCTCGACATACTTTTCGACGGCGGCATCGCCATGCTGGCGAAGGAGGTCGCCGCCTCGATCGGCCTGCACGATGATAAGCGAAAGCGGCGTGCCGTGCGAGCGGGCGCGATTGGATTCCATCAGCAGACAATCGATATAAGAACTCCGGCTGAGCAGACCCGTCCTTTCATCCGCGACAGCCAGCGAACGAACCAAGGAGCGCAGCCGGGTATGACTCACGGAGAGCACGAGTTGGTCGCCCACCGCTTGCAGGAAAAAACTCTCGTTAGGTTTCCACTTCCGCGCGGAAGCATCTCCGACAAGCAGGGCCCCGGACTGAGCCTGAGTCTCCTTATCCGTGAGCACGACAGCCAGAGCGGATTCGAACCCCAGATCGCGCAGATCGGGAGTGCTCGACGCCTGAAGCTCGATGCTGCCCAACGGATCCGGCGTAACTTTCGAAATCATCGCAAGCATCGAAGGAACGCGAGACGCGCCGGCTGCCAGATTCCCGGGCGCGAAATATTCGGCGGTGATTTGCGGCGCTTCGCCTGTCGCTCCGAAAGCAATTAGGCAGCGTGTCACACGCAGATACTTTCCAATCTCGGCAGCGGTTGCGGAGAGAAGTTCGCGCGGCGTCGACTGGCGATACATCAGCCGGTTGATTTCCGCAATTGCGGCTAAGTCGCGGCGGGTGTCCACCGCCGTCGTCGCCGACGCCATAGGCGTCACGGAAGTTCCCGAGGGCTCGGTAGGCCGGACCTGCGCGGGCGACGGTGGGATAACCGATTTGCGCGGCAGTCCTCTGGGCCACCAGTTGGCGCGCTCGTATAAGGCGCGCAATCGCTCATTTTTGTCTTCCTCTCCGGCAAAGAGCTCTCCGATCCGTTCGAGCCTTTCCACCGCCTTGGCCTGCAGGGAATATTGAAGAAATATTTCCACCTGCACGATCAAATCTTCCAGGGTTTGCTGTGCGCGCGCCTCCTCGGAAACCGGCCCGGCGGCGGCTTCGGACCCGGCGCCCGAAAATGCCCCCGCGTGCGACGATACGGTGGCGGCCTTGGCCGCGCGAGAAAGAACGTTCTGCAAAAAGGCGGGGTCCACACTACCTTCGATTTTCGCAATGCGCTCCTGGTTGCGGTAATCGTAGGGATCGATATCGACAAGGCGGTCGAGCGCGTCGCAGGCTTCTTTCATCCGCCCAGCCACCAGATAGAGGTCGAAGAGCCGGACGAGAGCGTCAAAATACTTGCTCTCGCGATTCATCTCTTCGTAAATCCGTGCAATCGTCTGAGCCAGCGGCAGCGATGCGGGATACGCGGAAGCCAGCCGGTCCAATTGAGCGGCGAGTTCGCTATCCTTGCGACCAGCCCGCATCCAGTCTTTAGCCTGCGCGAGCAAAGCGGCCGCTTTTGTGTCCTCAGCCGTGCGCGCATACGCTCCTATGAGTTGGAACCATTTTTCGAAATTGTGCGGATTCTGTCTGTAGTAAGCCTCAAGAACTTCTCGAGCGTGATCCAGACGGCCCGAGCGCAAAAGACTTTCCCCAAAAAGGGCCAGGAAGGCAGTGTCCTTTTCATTTGGAGCGAAGGGCTCAAGCAGGGTTGCGGCGCCCTGTGCGTCACCTTTTCGAAGTTTAGCCTCGGCGAACAGTAGTGCTCCCGTCCGGTCATTGGGCAGAAGACTGTGGGCCTTTCCAAAGAATTCCAAAGCTTGGTCGAGGCTGCCAGCTGCCTGCGTCAATTGTCCCGCGCGAAGGAAGCTGCGCCCGGCGAGGTCTGCGTGCCGAAGCCCTTCGGCGAGTTCCGCTAGCGCGACGTGCCGGGCAGAATTTTCCGGGTCGAGAGCCGCCATACTTTCATAACACGCAAGGGCCTCGATAGCGCGCTGCTGACCGACGAACTGTTCGGCAGCGGCTCCGAATTGTTCGAGAGCTTCGGCAGGATGGTTCTGCTTTTGCAACAGGTGGGCATAACGCATGAGCCGATCCGGCGGCTGCTGGAACGAGCGCAGAAACCGCGAAAAGACAGCCGCCGCTTTGGCGGAGTCGCCGGTATCAAGAAGGCGATCGAACTGCATTCCATAGTACTGTGCGGCAAGGGAGGGCTCGTTGAGACGAGTGTAGATGTCCGCCAGGGCCTGCAGCGACTCCTGGTTCGAAGGTGCTTCGTTCAATACCAGCTGATACTCTGTGACAGCTTCTCGCAACTTGTTGCGTTCGAGGCTGCGCCGCGCGCGATCGAGATGTTTGTTGAGGTCCGCGGCCATGAAGATAACAATCCCTTTTTTGCCTGCCCGGCGGGAGCTGCCCCTCTATGTCCCTGAGAGGGTTGCAAGCGTCCGCGGTACTTCTAATCCTAGACGCGCCCCTTGGCTTCTCAAGGGCAAGCAGGCTGAAACATAAACTATATAACGCCTGGCTGGTTGGGCCTCAATCGAATTCAAGTGTATGTGCCATGAGGTTATTGCAACGTTCCTCAAGCTGGCCCGCTCAGGGCCTGTCTGGACAGGCTGCCCACCTTCTCGCGCATGGATCGAAGAGAAAGGCCGCTGCGCAGCAATGCCGGGAAGCCGACAAGTGCCAGCGGGAGGGTAAGCGCGACGAAAGCAAAGAAGGAAAAGCCAGTCGCCGTCGATTTTTCGACTTGGAACACGCTCAATCCGACGACGCAAAAGAGTTGGTACGAACCGAAGTTCGCGGGCGCATTGGGAAGAGAAACACCAAGATTGATAACCAGCAGGACGACCACCGCGGCCAGAAACGATAAATGGAGACCATAAGAGTGCATCATCGCCCACAGGCCCAGGACTTGAAAGAGCGGCATCAGCAGGGAGGTCACTACGGCAAGATAGAAGCTTGGTGCTGTGCCCATAGCATGCAAGTCTGTTAGTACAGCCATAACTTTACCCGGCAGGCGGCGACGGGCAGCCCCGGGCCCCGGCGTAGTGCCTAGCTTGATTTCGATATAGAGAATGACGAGCACCACGACGCCGAGGACGAGGAGCGTTGCGATGCCGAGCGTATCCGCGACGCGCTGAAAGCGCCGCGGCAACTCGACGAACAGTGAAACCATTGCGAGAAGCGCGGTGGCGATAACCAGGTCCACAAAGCGTTCCACTCCCACGGAACCCAAGACGCGTCCCAAACCAATGTCTTCGGAGGCTGAAAGCAGGTAACTGCGCAGAATTTCACCTGGTCTCAGCGGGAAAATCAGATTCGTGAACAGTCCCGCATACACGGCTCGAACCGCGTGCGTAAGCCGCACTTTTCCAAAAGGTGTCAGAAGCAGTTTCCAACGCAAACCTTGGACAGCATAGCTGACCACATCGAAAATCATACCGAGGAGAACCCAGCGCCAGCTGACGTTGGCCAGCTCATGCAGGAACTGCACAATGTGGAAATAGTAGAGAACCCTGTAAAGCCCGATGATGGCCAGTCCATAACCCAAGAGGCGAAGAATTCTCGTCTTCCCAGGATTCCGGGGCTGAATGAGGTCGCTCAACGCCACGATTCCATGAAGCGGGATCCCATTTTCTTCGGCAGATCAAGATCGCGGGAGTCGATGGGCAATAACAGCATTACTTCCTGTTGCAGACGGATTCCACGTAGGAGTAATCGTGACTTATTCATGTCATCCTCGGAGGATGCGGTACCGGCCGCTGACCGCTCCGGAGACCCGGTACAGCCTACGACATCGGACCCCCTCAGGCAATCCGCGAAGAACTCGGAAACTGATTGTACCCGGGCGGTAATCGGGCAACGTATCGGCGTATAATCCGAACCGTCGTGAGCGATAATCATCGAGCGACGGCCCAGTCCCACCTCCCGGGATCCGAATGAAGAAACCTCAACCTGTCATTCAGCGGGAGCGGGTGCTGCTTGTAGGCGTCTCCTTGAAAAAACGCGCCCGGGCTGAGGCTCTCAAGGGCTCGAATTCCACCGCCAACAGTGATTCCCTCGACGAATTACGCGAATTGGTCGAGAGCGCTGGTGCAGCCGTCGCGGGTAGCCTTTTGCAAGTGCGTGATTCCCTCGATCCGGCGACTCTCGTCGGGCGGGGTAAACTCGAAGAAATCGGGGCCGAGGCGAGCCTGCACCGAGTTCCCCTGGTGATCGTGGATCACGATCTGACCCCCGTGCAGCTTCGCAATATGGAGAAGGGCATCGGTTGCCGTGTCATTGACCGCACGCAGCTTATCCTCGACATCTTTGCCACGCACGCCCACACACGTGAAGGACAACTCCAAGTGGAACTTGCGCAGCTGAATTATCTACTTCCTCGGTTGGCGGGAGGCAGCGACGATCTCTCCCGGCTTGGAGGTGGCATCGGTACTCGTGGCCCTGGCGAGCAAAAGCTGGAAACAGATCGCCGGCGAATTCGGGACAGGGTGGCCAAGATCCAGGAGGCAATTCAAACCGTGCGCTCGCAACGCGCCAACCGACGGCGGGCGCGACAAGGCGTGCCGCTGGGCATGGTTGCCTTGGTAGGCTATACAAATGCTGGAAAATCGACTCTGTTTAATGCGCTAACGGGTTCAGAGGTACTTACCTCGGAGAGAATGTTCGCCACGCTGGATCCGACCATTCGCGCGATCCGATTGCCTTCTCGGCGCCGCGTTCTGCTATCGGATACGGTCGGATTTATCAGGGACTTGCCTCCCGGATTGATCGCCGCGTTCCGCGCGACACTTGAAGAAGTGCAGGAAGCAGCTCTAATCATCCATGTCACGGACGTTTCGAATCCTCATCATGCGGAACACGACATGCAAGTTCGCAAAGTCCTTGAAGATCTTGGCGTCGCGGACCGCACGCGCCTGCACGTTCTGAATAAAATCGACCGGCTGAGTGAAGAAGATTTGACGGCGCTAATCGAGGCCAATCGACATGGGTCCGCGAAAATTCTGACTTCAGCCGCGCGCGGGGCCGGACTGCCTGACTTGTTAGTACGGATTGACCGGGCCATGCAGGTCGATCCCCTGGTGCGTCTCAAGCTGCGAATGCCGGCGTCCGACGGACGAAATCTTTCGCTGGTCGAGGCGCGGGGTCGCGTGCTTCGGTCGGAATTCGCTGACGGCCATTTCCTTCTTGAGGCTGAGCTACCCCAATCAGCCGCCAGACGGTTACAACAATTCGCCTTGGATTGAGGCGCCGCGCTCGCGATTTCTCCTCCCCTGAAATAGTCCACAGGAACTCGAAATCCGCCGCAAAGAGTAGGGCGATACGATTTCGTGTGCACGCATTGTCGTGTTGATAGCTTCGCTCGCGCGGTTCGCGGGCAACAAAGGGAGGCTCAAATGAAACGAATTGCCTTAGTGCTGGCGCTGGTTTTCGCGCTGGATGCAGTGACCGCTCACGCGCAAAATAGCGTGCGAGTGAGTTGGACGCCAAGTTCGGACGCCGCAGGAAATCCTTCGCTGACTTACGATGTGTATCGAGCCGATTCTTGCCCTGGCCAATTTACGAAACTTAATTCAGCGCCCCTGTCAGACACCTCGTACCTGGACACGAACGTGGCGATAGGAGCCGCCTACTGTTATCAAGTGACGGCGGTCCTCGACGGTGTTGAGAGCATACCGTCGAACCAGACAAGTGCGGCGGTGCCTCCACCTACGAACCGGCAGGGTGTCTGCCGGCATCGAGGCGCACTTATGGGGTGGATTCGGTGCCAAATCGCCCACCCCAAAAAGCCAGACCGAACGTCGTCACCTCAATAATAAAATGGGCTGTATTCCGTAGAAGAAAAGCGTCAAAAGAACCGCCATTTGCGCTGCGGTTTTGGGGCGGGCAGTGTGGAAAACCTTGTGGAAAACAACGCGTAAAAAGCTTGGACGAACGAGGGGAATCGGCGGCACCTGCGCGTCCTATACCAGCTGCTTCGTGCATGTCATTGATTATAAATTCGTTAGCAAGAGATCTGTTTCGACCGTGGGCGGTACTGCCGACAAGAGAGGTCGCCGCAGAATTTGCACAGAAATGTGGCATTTTCGTGTGTAAGAGGCTACCAGATCAAGGAGTTGTGTCTGGTGAAGGGCGCCCCTCTTTCCATTGTGAGCGACCTGTTACCTTGAATCGTTGACTCAACCGGATGCGGGGACTATATTCGGAGAGCCCATCAAAGTGCCTAGCGGTTAACGGTGCCGATTGCTTTCGCCTAAGAATGAAATGAACCTACCGAATAGTCTAACGATTCTTCGGATTTTTTTTGTCCCTCTTCTGGTAGTAGTCTTGCTAACTCGCCAGCCGAATTGGAATTTCTGGGGCTTACCGATCCATTTTGAAGTCTGGGGAGTGCTTATCCTGCTGGTGGCTGCTGCGACCGATGCGATGGATGGGTATTTCGCGCGGACCAGACGCGAAATTACGACTTTGGGGATCTTGCTCGATCCCATCGCGGATAAACTTTTGATTTCGGCTGCATTCATATCACTCGTCTCTATGGGGCTGGTGCAGGCTTGGATGGTGGTGATCATAATCGGCCGCGAATTCATTGTTGTGGGACTGCGGGAAATTGCTTCTGTCGAAGGGCTAGTTATTCCGGCCTCGCCGCTGGGAAAAACGAAAATGGTTTTGCAGGTGCTAGCCGGATGTGCCGTCATTTTGACGGCAAATCATCCGGCACTTAAGACGGCCGGCACGGTTCTCTTATGGCTAGTCGTGGTAAGCGCTGTGCTCTCAGCCATGCATTATTTCCAGATGTTTTGGAGCCAGATCAATTTCCGAGTTCAAGAACGGCGGCGAAGCAACGTCGTGCTCGTCGAGTCGAAAGAAAAGCCCCAGGATGCCCTCACCCGATAGCCTAGAGAGGCGGTTGCTTTTGGATTTGGCCCGCGGTGCGGTGATATCGGCGGTTGAAGGCACCGAACGGCTTGCAAGTGCGCCTTGCGATGTGCCTTCCGCGCAGTTAACTGGGGCTTTTGTCACGCTGCAACGCCACGGCCAGCTGCGTGGCTGCATCGGTGAAATTAATTCAAAAGAGCCTCTCGCAAAGGTGGTAGCTCGCTGCGCGCGAGCCGCCGCGCTGGAAGATCCACGTTTTAGACCCGTCCGACCAGACGAGCTTGCGGAGATCAAGATCAACATTTCGATTCTTTCACCACCTCGGAGGAGCAGAGCGGAAGAGATTGAACCGGGAAAGCACGGAGTGATCGTGAGCCGAGGTTACCGGCGCGGCGTGTTGCTTCCCCAAGTCGCAATGGAGCGCGGATGGGGTGCCCGGCTTTTTTTGGAAGAGGCGTGCGTCAAAGCTGGACTGGAGCGCGAAGCCTGGAAAACCAGTGGAGCTGTGATTGAAACTTTCACCGCTGAAACCTTCGGCGAATCGGACTCGCGGACTGAAGAAGGGTGCAACTCGCCCGATCGCCTGAAACCTGGCTACTCGATCTCCACGTAATCCCCAGGAAAGACCTCGCGTAAAGCAAAGGTGATAAGAACAGTGGATGAGTTCGGCCCGGTGCGTAGCACGATTCCCTCGCCTACGTCCTCTCTAGGCACGTTGCTCCAGTTATACTTCGATGGTGCACGGCCGAAACCCCAGCTCGGTCCCTGGACACCCTCGACGTCAAAGGCATTACGATGCGGCGTGTATGCAGTCTCGTGTTCGGTTCCCTGGTAGCGGAATATTCGGAAATAATCCCCAACCTTTACACCTTGCTGAGTTCCAAGATTCACGTAGATGATATCTTGCGTCCCGGCCTGCTGCTGAAACCTCTTCCCGGTAATAATCATGGCCAGAGGTTTTCCATTCGGGGGAGCGAATCGGTCGAAGTTATTGGCCGGTTTCAGCGGGGGCACGGGGCGCTCGGTAAACGGAACGACATAGTCGCCACGCTGCATTGGGTCGCAAGTGCCCTCCACCTGTGCGATCGAGACATCGGGCTGTGCAACGATTACCTTGAGGCGGCCTTCGTCTGCCCATACTGTACCCATTTTGTGAAGAATGGAAGATTGCCACTTTGTCCAATCAATTCCGCCTGTGTCGACGACAGGCCGAATTACCAGAAATTCGTCGCCTACCTTCGCGCCTTGCTTAGCGCCCTTGTTGACGTATACATAGTCGCCTTCGTCGAAGGTCAATTTATCGTTTGACTGCTCCCCGGTGATCAGGTAGGTGTCCTGCGGCACCTTTTCATTCGTGACGACGCCAGAACAATATAAGACGCCGGGTGTTACCAAGGATGTCTGATCCTGCGCTGCCACAGCCACTGCGGAAACTGCCAACACTAGGATCGCAAGAACAGTTTTTCCGTGCATTGATGCTCGCTCCTTATCGAATCCGACCCTGAAAGTGGCTTCTCTCGGTAAATCGAACGTAGCAGAGGCATTCAGCGGGCGTCAAGGTAATGGTCGGGTGGACTTTACACATTGTGCACGGCATGGTAGAAGCGAAGACTCCCCAAAATCACCGGCTGAAGGCTCGCTGGACTGGTCCGGAACGGATTGAAAATGAAGGTGTTATGGCCGAGCAAAATCTGCGCCGTGATAGCTGCTCCTAACGCGGAAGCCATGCGCAAGCAGCTCAGCAAGGCTTTGCGCCTGACTCGCATGGCGGAACTTCGTTTGGATTGGCTTTTGGACGACCGCCAGATTAGGATTTTTCTTCGCCACTTAGCCACCAGCAGGCCCCGAGCAACCCTGATCGTCACATGCCGCCGCGAGGAAGCAGGGGGGCATTACGGCGGGACAATTGCCGAACAGTTCGCGCATTTGACCGAGGCGATTCAAGCCGGTTGTGAATGGTACGACCTTGAGATTGAGACGGTGCGTAAGCGTCCCCCAGAGTTGCGTGACGCGCTTCTGTGGCCCGGGCGGCGGCTGACGTCAGCACATTTTTTCCAGAAACCGCCAGCGGACCTGACGGCAGTAGCCGCCCAACTTGCTGGTGCCCAATCCGACGCGATCAAGATCGCGGCGCAATGTAACTCCCTGACCGAAAGCCGAAAGCTACTGAAATTTGCGGAAACCCAGCGAAATATCGTTGCCGTGCCGATGGGCGACGTCGCGCTGCCGATGCGTTTTTTGGCGCTTCGGAAAAAAAATAAGTTTGCCTATGCGCCCGTGGAAAATTCGACGGCCCCTGGACAAATCTCGCTCGACGAAATGAAACGGATCTATCGCGCGGACCAAATTGATGCCAGAACTCGCGTCTACGGCGTGATCGGCGATCCGATCGCCCACTCGCTTTCCCCCGTGATGCAGAATGCCGGCTTCGCCGCGCGACGGGTGAATGCCGTGTACTTGCCGTTCCTTACCCGCGACCTGCGAGACTTTGTTGATTCAGTCGAGCCGTTGGGTATCAAAGGTTTCAGCGTAACTCTGCCTCATAAAGAGCGCATTTTACGATTCCTTCAACGATGCGATCCCCTTGCCGAAAAAATCGGGGCAGTGAATACCGTTGTCGTGCGGAGCGGCGGACGACTGCATGGCTACAACACAGATTATGTGGGTGTACTCCAGACTTTAGGACGGCGGATTAAACTTCGCGGCAGTCGAGTGCTGATCGTGGGAGCCGGAGGGGCGGCACGCGCGGTAGCTTACGCGCTTGGGCAGGCAGGCGCCGCGGTTTTCGTGACGGCCCGGCGACTACGGCAAGCAAAGAGCCTCGCGCGGGCGGCGGGCGGCGAAGCGGTGGAAAGAGCCGCGTTGCGCCACACGGCTTTTGATGCAATCGTGAACGCGACCCCAGTGGGAATGCACCCTTCCGTAACGAGTTCGCCGTTAGAAGCGGGCGAATTGAATTGCAGACTGCTATTTGACATCATCTATCGTCCGCAGGCCACAAAGCTTCTCCAAATGGCGGCTCGTCGCGGTATTCAAACCGTTTCCGGCCTGGAAATGTTTGTGGCCCAGGGCGCGGCGCAATGGGAAATCTGGACGGGCAATCAAGCCCCTGTGGGGGCCATGCGCCGTGCGGTTCTCCGCATGCTATCCAGTGAGAGTAATTCGCGCGATCTCGGGCGCAGCGCTGGCAGGCGGCCTTAGAAATGATTCAACCCGACTTCAAAACGTTCCGCCGTCTGGCACAGCAAGGGAATCTGGTGCCGGTTTACGAAACCTATACTGCGGACCTCCTGACTCCTGTCGGCGCTTACCTCCGCATCGCCCGCGCCGCAAAATACTCCTTTTTACTCGAAAGCGTGGAAGGTGGCGAGACGATTGGACGTTATACGTTCGCGGCTGTGAATCCCGAAGAAGTATTCCGGGCCCGCGGTCGGCACTGCACGCTCGAAACCGGCGGTAAGAAAGTTCAGTTCGACGAAAATCCGGTTGAGCGACTGCGGCGGCTGACGGCGCGGTATCGCGCCGTGCGCTTGCCAGGCCTTCCCCCGCTGGTCGCAGGCGTAATCGGGTATTTTTCGTACGATATGGTGCGCCTGGTCGAACAAATTCCAGACACTGGCCGCGACGACGTGGCCGCAGACGACTGCGTGATGATGTTTTATTTAGGCCTCTTGGCGTTCGACCATGTCAAGCACCGGGTATGGGTGATCCGAAACGTGTTTACCGAAGGGCCTGGAAGCCTGCGAAGCAAGTACGATGCAGCAATTCGAGAGATACGCCGCACGCAGAACCTGCTCGAAAAGCCCCTGGCATCAAGCGGTCGTGCGCGAAGAGGCAGTTCCCTGCGGGTCCGCTCGAATATGACAAAGTCAAGTTTCACCAACGCCGTGAAGAGGGCCAAGGAATACATTCGAGCGGGCGATGCGTTTCAAATCGTGGTGAGCCAGCGGTTCGAGGCGCGAACAAACGCAAATCCGCTCGATATCTATCGCGCGCTGCGAGTCGTGAACCCTTCGCCATACCTCTATTACCTACAGCTGGGCGATATGTCCGTGGTGGGAAGCTCGCCAGAGATGCTTGTGAAAGTGCAGGGAGGCGACGCCTTTTATCGCCCTCTCGCCGGCACGCAGCCGCGCGGACGCAATGAAAAGGAAGACCGGGAGTTGGAAGAAAAGCTCCTCGCCGATCCGAAGGAACGTGCCGAACACGTGATGCTGGTCGACCTGGGCCGTAACGATCTCGGGCGGGTTTGCGAATACGGCTCCGTTAAGGCGGAGCGGTTGATGTTCGTCGAGCGCTACTCTCACGTAATGCACTTGGCATCAAGTCTTCGTGGACGCTTGCGGGAAGACGTTGATTGCTTCGACGCGCTAATGGCTTGTTTTCCGGCGGGGACGCTTTCGGGTGCCCCGAAGGTCCGCGCCATGCAGATCATCGACGAACTCGAGCCTACGCGGCGGGGAGTCTACGGGGGCGCGATCCTCTATCTCGATTTCTCCGGCAATCTCGATTCCTGTATCGGGCTTCGTACGTTGATTGCAAAGAACGGGCGAGCGTATGTCCAGGCAGGTGCAGGAATCGTAGCGGATTCGGTGCCCGAACGAGAATATGAGGAGTCAGGAAACAAGGCGCGAGCTGTGCTCAAGGCGCTCGAGATTGCACATCGCGGAGGCGGCAAAGAATAGGGTCCGCTTCAGGCGACGAATTTGATTTCGCGCTATTCTGGCAAGGCCACCATGCTTCTGCTTCTCGACAATTACGACTCGTTTACATACAACCTGGCGCAGTATCTCGGCCAGATGGGCCAGACGCTCGACGTGCGCCGTAACGATCAAATTACGCTGGATGAGATTGAGTCTCTCCAGCCGGAGCGGATCGTGATTTCGCCGGGACCGTGCACACCAGCTGAAGCTGGTATCAGCGTTCCGTTGATCGAGCGCTTTGCTGGGAAAATTCCGATTCTCGGTGTGTGCCTAGGGCACCAGGCGATCGGGGCGGCGTTCGGAGGGCGCATAGTCCGAGCAGCTTGCGTGATGCATGGCAAGACCAGTGAGATTCACCATGACGGCAAGACGGTGTTTCGTGATCTACCGCAGGATTTTCCCGCCACGCGCTACCACTCTCTGATCGTAGAACGGGAATCGCTGCCCCAGGCGCTTGAAATCTCGGCTGAGACGGTCGACGGCACAATCATGGGCCTACGCCACCGGACACTCAAAGTGGAGGGGGTGCAATTCCATCCCGAGTCGGTGCTTACGGAGGCCGGTTTTCAGTTGCTTCGGAATTTTCTGAGCATTTGAGATCCCACTGATGCGATTGGGCCGAGCGAATGGGGGGAAAGAGCCGATCCTGTCGGCACTACAAGAAAACAGGAATGCTTTCAATTTGCGAGAAGGCGACGAAAGCGTCTAGGCGTTCGCGCGCCGCACCCGAATCGATCGAATGGGCCGCAAGACGCACGCCTTCAAGGAAATTCGCCGACCGGCCCGCTGCGACCAGCGCCGCTGCCGCATTGGCAAGCACGATTTCGCGGTGCGGGCCAAAGTCGCGATAGAGCATCGATCGGCCGAGAATTTTGTGAACGATCTCGGCGTTTTGTTTCGCGTCGCCGCCGCGAATCTCTTCGAGAGGGGCACCGCGCAATCCAAAGTCTGCGGGAGTGACTGTAAAGCTGCGGACCCGCCCGCCCTGCACCTCTGCAACGTGGGTAACACCTGAGATCGAAATTTCGTCCAGCCCGTCATCGCCATGAACCACAAAGGCGCGGCGGACACCCAGTTCACCGAGTGCCTGAGCCATAAGCTCGGTTAGATCCTTATCGTAGACGCCAACAAGCTGTGCGGATGCTCCGGCCGGATTCGTGAGCGGGCCGAGCAAATTGAAGACGGTCCGCGCCTTCAGTTTGCGGCGCGCCAGCATTGCAAACCGGGTGGCCGTATGAAGGGCGGGAGCGAAAAGAAACCCGATGCCAACACTCTCTATGGAACGGCGAACGCTGTCCGGTGCAAGATCGATGCGCGCGCCAAGCTGTTCGAGGACATCCGCCGAACCACAGCGCGAGCTAATTGAGCGGTTGCCGTGTTTCGCCACGCGAACCCCTGCGCCCGCGACCACGAATGCCGCGACCGTGGAAACGTTGAATGTCCCGGAGCCATCGCCGCCGGTGCCACAGGTATCGACAAGGGCTTTGTCTACGGTTGATTGGCCTGGCAGGAAAATCGGTTTGGCGTGGCGCCGCATCGCTTTTGCGAAACCCACAATTTCATCCAGCGTCTCGGTTTTATCCCGAAGACCACTGAGTAAAGCAAAAATCTGCGCGTCTGTGGCGCGCCCGGAGAGAACGCGCTCCATGACCTGTTCAGCCTCGGCTCGCGACAGATCAGTTTTCGCGGTGATTTTAAGAAGCGCCTCGCGCAGCATTGTTTTACCGCCTTGCCCGTCTCGCAGCTTACAAGTACACTGAAGTGCTTTATCGGTTCGTAAATTCTAGCACTTCCCGGCCCAGATTTTGTCGGCGTCGAAGCCGCATGAAGATTCACGAATATCAGGCCAAGGCAATTCTCGCTGAATTCGGCGTTCCCGTGCCTCGCGGAAAGGTTGCCCGCAACGGAGACGAGGCGCGCGCAGCGGCAGAGGACTTGGGACTGCCGGTGGTTGTCAAGGCTCAGATTCACGCCGGCGGGCGCGGCAAGGGCGGAGGCGTGAAAGTCGCCAAGTCGGTCGATGAGGCTGCATCGTTCGCCGAGCACATCCTGGGCGCGAACCTCGTTACCCCGCAGACCGGACCGGAGGGGCGGATGGTCCGGCGCTTGCTAGTTGAAGAAGCGCTCGATATCCGGCGCGAACTGTATCTGAGCCTTCTGGTGGATCGCGCGGCGCGCGCACCTCTTTTTATGGCCAGCATGGCTGGCGGCATGGAAATCGAGGAAGTCGCGAAAGATCGTCCCGAATCGATTCTGCGCGAGCCGATTTATCCAGAGACAGGTTTCCAGCCTTATCACGCACGGAAGCTTGCGTTCGGCCTGGGGCTTCCGGCCGAAATGGTTAACGCCGCGGTGTCTTTCCTCCAGTCGCTTTATCGCGCGTTCCTCGAAACTGATGCTTCTCTCTTGGAGATCAATCCATGCGTCATTACCGGCGACGGGCGGCTGGTGGCGCTAGACGCAAAAGTGAATTTCGACGACAACGCGCTCTATCGTCATCCTGAGTTAAGGGAGCTTCGCGATCTGGATGAAGAAACGCCCCTGGAGGTCGAAGCCTCAAAATTCAAACTCAACTACATCAAGCTCGACGGCACGATTGCATGTATGGTAAATGGTGCTGGTCTTGCCATGGCGACTATGGACATCATCAAACTGAGCGGCGGCAGGCCGGCGAATTTTCTCGATGTAGGCGGCGACGCCTCCGAGGAGCGTGTGAAAAACGCGTTTCGCATACTGTTGAGTGACCCTCACGTAAAAGCTGTGTTCATCAACGTCTTCGGCGGCATTCTGCGGTGCGACATGCTGGCAAGCGGCATCGTAAGCGCGGCAAAAGAGCTGAAGATTAGAACGCCCGTGATCGTCAGGATGGAAGGCACGAACGTTAAGCGAGGACAGGAAATCTTGCGGAACTCCGGTCTGAATTTCACTGTGGCCAACGGAATGAAAGACGGTGCCGAGAAGGCTGTTGCGCTAGCGGGCGAGGCGCGATGAGCATCCTTGTCGACAAGGCCACGCGAGTTATCGTGCAAGGCCTTACCGGCCGCGAAGGCAGCTTTCACTCACAGCAAATGATCGACTACGGTACGCGAATCGTAGCCGGCGTAACTCCCGGCAAAGGTGGCACCAAGCATCTCGGTGTGCCTGTGTTCAACACCGTGCTAGATGCCGCTCGCGAAACTGGGGCAAACGCTGTGATGGCATTCGTCCCGCCGCCTTTTGCCGCTGACGCAATTCTGGAGGCAGCAGACGCGAGCCTGCCGCTGGTCATCTGCATCGCCGAAGGAATACCCGTTCTTGACATGGTTCGAGTCGCCGCCGCGTTAAGGGGCTCGAAGTCGCGGCTCATTGGCCCGAATTGCCCCGGCGTTATCTCTCCCGGTCAATGCAAGCTCGGAATCATGCCCGGATTCATCCACAAACAAGGCCATGTCGGAGTTGTGAGCCGCAGCGGCACGCTAACGTACGAAGCTGTTGGGCAGCTTTCGGGCCTTGGCATCGGGCAATCCACTTGCATCGGCATTGGCGGCGACCCGATTATCGGCACGAGCTTCGTCGACGTGATTCAAATGTTCAACGACGATCCTGAAACGCACGCGATCGTGATGATCGGCGAAATCGGCGGGAATGCCGAAGAGGCCGCGGCTGACTTCATCAAAAAGCACGTGAAAAAGCCGGTGGTCGGTTTTATTGCTGGACAAACCGCGCCGCCCGGCCGCCGCATGGGTCATGCCGGTGCAATTATCAGCGGTGGGCAAGGCACTGCTGCTGAAAAATATGCGGCTCTGCGCGCCGCCGGAATTCACTCTGTAGAGAGCCCGGCAGAGATCGGGCACGCTGTTGCCGCAGTGATCGGTCGCCGCGGGAACCGCTCCGCCCAAAAGTCCGCGATAAGAAAAAAGACTTCCAGCCGCCAAAAAAAATCCCCAGACGAAAAGAAACTAGCGCCCGTTTCCAAGGATTAGGCTCCTGTGTGCGGAATATGTGGCGTCATCGGAGTTGAATCGAGAGAAGCAGGCGAGGCCGCTGTCCGCCGGATGATGGACGCTATGTCCCACCGCGGCCCCGATGGCGAGGGTATGTTGTTCTCGCCACCGGTCGCAGCAGGCATGCGGCGCCTCAGCATTATCGATCTTCCCGGTGGCAGCCAGCCCGCATGGAATGAAACCCAAACGCTGGCGACTATTTTTAACGGCGAAATTTATAACTTCCGCGAGCTTCGCAAAGAGCTGGAAAACGCGGGCCACCGGTTTCGCACTCGTTCCGACACCGAAGTAATCGTTCACGCGTACGAGGAATGGGGAGAGCGTTGCGTTCGACACCTCCGCGGGATGTTCGCGTTTGCGGTTGTGGAAGTGCCGCAGGACCCATCCGCTCGTGCCACTCACGTCTTTCTGGCAAGAGACCGCCTAGGCATTAAGCCGCTTTATTACACACTCGTTGATCGCAAACTATTTTTTGCTTCGGAAGTGCGCGCCCTCTTGGCGAGTGGCAACGTTCCCGCCCGTCTGGCGCCCGACGCAATTCCCGCTTATCTGCTATTTGGTTCCGTTTGCGAGCCGAGCACGCTAGTCGAAGGCGTTGCTTCGTTCCCTCCCGGGTATTCGCTCCGCATTTCGCTGGACGAGATGCCGCACTCTGTGGCGCCGACCCAGTATTGGAATGCCGAGAGCGCGAACGAGACAATCGCCGTCGCGAGGGGTTCTAGAGAAGGCGTTCCTTCAGCACAAGAAGTACGCAGACTCCTAGAGGACGCCGTCACCAGCCATCTGGTGGCCGATGTTCCGGTTGGGGTATTTCTCAGTGGCGGAATTGATTCAACGGCGATTGCGGCTGTGGCGAGTGAATCGCAAGGTGGAATCCACACATTCACGGTGGCCTTTCCCGATGCCGAATTTAGCGAGGCCGAGCAGGCGCGCCGGACCGCGCGGCTCCTTGGAACGGAACACCGCGAACTCATTCTCTCCGATCACGATATGATTGCGCAGTTTGATGATGCGCTTGGCGCCTTCGATCAACCCAGCATGGACGGCATCAACACTTTTTTTGTTTCGTGGGCAGCTCATCAAGCAGGACTGAAAGTCGCTCTCTCCGGCGTAGGAAGCGATGAAACATTTGGCGGGTACGCCTTGTTTCGCGCCCGATCCGCACTTGCCTTTGCGTCTGTGGCCGGCCGTTTGTTACCCCGCCCCCTCCGTCGAGCGGGCGGCGGGGTGATGAGTCTTACAGGGGCAATGTTAGTCCCACCGGACCGTTTGCGAAAAGCTTTAGCCGCATTTCAGTATCCCGATCTGTTCCCCGACTCGTACTTTTTCACACGTTTGCTCTTCACGCCGAGCATACTCGCCGAGCGGCAGCCTCGCGGCTCTGCTTCCTGGGAAACGTTGCCTTGGTGGCACTGGCTCCGTGATGCCACCCGCCAGGCCAAATCAATGGACGGTTTCACACGCGTCTCATGGCTGGAACTGCGCTCCTACCTGCTAAATATTCTTCTGCGGGATACTGACGCCATGAGCATGAGCAATTCTCTTGAGGTGCGCGTGCCATTCTTGGATGGTCCGCTTGTAGAGTACGTCTTGTCGCTTTCAGAGTCGGCAAAGACGCATTCGAAGAAGCCTAAGGGCCTTCTCATCGAGGCGCTCAAGGACATTTTGCCCGCCCAGGTTTTATCGCAACGAAAGCGAACCTTTACGTTCCCCTGGCAAAATTGGCTGCGCGGCGCACTGAAGAAACGTGTCGCCACCGGCCTGGCGGACTGGTCCCCGAGTCTTGAGCCGGAGCTTGGCGCAAGATTCGCCAGCGGCGTATGGCGTGATTTCCTGAACGGTCGCACGACATGGTCACGTCCGTGGAGCCTTTATGTGTTGAACGAATGGGTAAAGCGGAACCTTCGAAGCGATCGGGCGGACGAAGCCGGATTGCGCGAACCAGCGGCTGTAGCCTAATCGCTGACTGTTCAGGCGCGCGTCACAGGGCCACATCTAAAACCCAATGATCATTCTGGGCATTAATGCCTACCATGCGAACGCCGCTGCGGCAATCGTCGTCGATGGCCAACTCGTCGCGGCTGTCGAAGAAGAGCGGCTCAATCGAGTGAAATACGCCGCTGGGTTGCCCGTTCGCGCGATCCAGTTTTGCCTCGATCGGGCTGGCGCAAAACTTTCCGAAGTGGATCACATCGCAGTCCCGCGCGATCCGTGGGCTCGCTTGGGCACAAAGCTGCGGTACGCCGTGCGCATGCCGTCGTTCGCTTTCGATCGCGCCCGCGTGATTCGTCGCTTTGCAGGCATCCGCGAGGATATCGCTGGTGCGTTTGAAACTGACCCGAGTGCGATCCCGGCTCAATTTCACCGCGTCGAACACCACCGCGCCCATCTTGCGAGCGCATTCTTTGTATCGCCATTCGATCGGGCAGCCGTGCTCTCCGCGGACGGATTGGGCGACTTCGCAAGTTTCATGTGCGGCGTGGGCGAGGGACCAAAAATCCGCACGCTTGGCGAAGTGGCGTTTCCTCATTCGCTGGGAATGTATTACACGGCGCTCACCCAATATCTCGGCTTCTGGAAATTTGGCGACGAATACAAGGTGATGGGCCTGGCCGCCTACGGCCAGCCTACGTTTCTCGACGAATTTCAGCGCATCGTTCGGGCGGATCCACCGCTTTCCTTTCGCTTGGGACTTGAATATTTTACGCATCAGAATAATGGCGCGGACATGACTTGGCGCGATGCTGCCCGCACTCCAGTAATCGGCCAGCTCTTTTCCGCCTATCTCGAAAAAAGGCTCGGACCAGCGCGACGACCTGATGAACCGCTCGATCAGCGGCATTACGATCTAGCGGCCAGCATACAGGCTGCTTTAGAAGAAGTTCTGGTGGCTTGCTGGAACGGCCTGGCGAAGCGCGGCGGACAGACGGCGCTGTGCTTGGCTGGCGGGGTGGCCTTCAACTGCGTCGCCAACGGAAGGATTTTTGACTCCACTCCGTTCCAGCATGTGTATGTCCAGCCCGCGGCGGGGGACGCGGGGCTTTCCGTCGGCGCGGCGTTCACCGTGCATCACGGCATCGGGGGCACCCGCGAATTCACTATGGACCACGCGTATTGGGGCCCGCGATACTCTCCTTCCGATATTCGGACGGCTGTGGATCGCACTTTCTCGTCCGGCGAGGCGGATATCTCAGAACTCGCCGAAGCCGCGCTTGTTCAATCGACCGCGCGGCACATCGCCGACGGAAAAATTGTGGGTTGGTTTCAGGGAGCAGCCGAATGGGGTCCCAGAGCACTGGGTAACCGCAGCATACTCGCCGATCCCAGACGTCCGGAAATGAAGGACGCGCTGAATCGGCGTATCAAACATCGAGAAGCATTTCGTCCGTTTGCACCCTCAATCATCGAAGAGGCTGTCGGAGAGTTCTTTGAGAAGGCGCATCCCTCGCCTTTTATGACCTTCGCCTACCCGGTGCGTCCGGAAAAGCGCTCCGCGATTCCCGCGCCAACTCACGTGGATGGCACAGCGCGCCTACAAACGGTCAGCCGGTCAGCCAATCCCTTGTACTGGAAGCTCCTTCGCGCCGTGGGCGACTTGACCGGCGTGCCCGCGGTCCTGAATACTTCGTTCAACGATAATGAGCCAATCGTCTGCCGTCCCGAGGAAGCGCTCGACTGCTTTCGCCGAACCCGGATGGACGTTCTCGTGATGGGGAACATCATCCTCGAAAGAAGAGCCGCGGCCATTGCCCCAGAGGAATCCGATGGGCGCCTGACGAATCGTGCAAAATAAACCGCATGCACATTTTGCTTTTCAACGAATACTACCCCCCGGATACATCTGCAACTGCGAAAATGGCGGCACAGATCGCCGAGACGTTGGCGCAACGTCACAAAGTGACGGTTGTGGCGGGACGCCCGTCCTACGATCCCGACGACTTTTACCCGTGGGCGTTGCTTCGATCGGAGCAGTGCAACGGCGTGCGCGTCGAGCGAGTGGGATCCACAGCCTACCCGCGTCACCACATGCGTCGGCGCGTCTCCAATTACTTGTCGTATCTCGCCTTAGCGGTGCCCCGCGCCCTGGCGATTCATCCGTATCTTGTCCTCGCAATGACGGACCCCCCCATTGCTGGGATGGCCGGGGCATTCGTAGCGTGGATCACGCGCTGCCCGTTTGTTTACAGCGTTTGCGATCTCTACCCAGAAATGGCCGTCTCAGGAAACATTCTGAAGCCCAGCATTTGGACCCGTCTCTGGGAAAAGATGCATCGTCGCGCGCTGAAGCGAGCCGCTCGCGTAATCGTTTTGGGTGACGACATGCGCGAGCGCATCGTTGCCAAAGGTGTTACCCCACAGCGAGTAACCGTCGTTCGCAGTGGCGCATCCTTACCGTCCGCCATGCCGGACCTAGGCGATCCAGGTGTCTCGAAAATCGTCGATGAAATCCGCTGCGGCTTCCCCTTCGTCGTACTCCATGCGGGCAATCTAGGCTTCTACGGTGCCTGGGATACGCTTCTTGGGGCCGCGGAGCTCTTGCGCAACGAAAATGTCGGATTTGTGTTTGTCGGGGACGGCGCAAACCGCGCGGCGCTCGAAGCTTCTGCCTCAAATTCTTCCAACGTTCGCTTTCTGCCTTTCCGCCCGGCCGAGCAGATTCCCCATGTGATGATGGCTGGCGACGTGCAAGTCGTGACTATCCGCCGCGGACTCGAAGGGGTGGTGGTGCCCAGCAAGCTCTATTCGACTTTGGCTATGGGACGCCCGGTCCTCGCTGTCGCATCTCCATCCAGCGACGCAGCCCGCATTGTCGTGGAATCTGGTTGCGGACTCGCTGCCGATCCCGATGACCCAATCGCCGTGGCCGCCGCCATTCGCGAAGTGCGCGCCGATCCTGCGCGTCTGGCCCTGATGGGACGCCGAGCTCTGGACGCAGCCCGGAAGTATGCTAAATTAAAAGAATTGCAGCGTTTTTCCGAAATCGTGGACCAAGTCGGCCTTGAGGCCGGTACGCCTCATCGGCAGAATGTTCCGCCACGTGCTTGAGCCGAGCCTCTCCAGGAAACGGGCAGTTTACCGGCATACATGACGAACATTTGGAATTCGATTGACGTTCATTCCGATCTGATCGCATTTGCCGTAGCACTGGTAGGTTCGCTCTGTTTGACGGTTCCCATTCGACGCTTCGCCCTCCAGTATGGGATGGTGGATTATCCCGGTCCGCGCAAAGTCCACTTGCGTCCCGTTCCCCTTCTAGGGGGAATCGCCATTTATCTTGGGTTCGTACTCGCAATTCTTTTGACGCTTCATGCTGTGCCAGAACAGCAAATGACGAGCATTCTGGCCGGCGCCACACTGCTGGCAATAGTTGGCGGAATGGACGACGGCCGCTTGCTGCATCACCAGGTTAAACTTTTCGTGGGCATGCCGGCGGCAGCTTTGTTTCTGCTGGCATCCGGTATCCGCGCCGACATTTTTGCCCGTTTCCTTCCGGGCGTTGGCGGCTTAATCCTCGACGCGTGTCTCACCATGTTTTGGGTCGTTGGCATTACGGCGTCCTTCAGCATCCTCGATCACATGGACGGTCTTTGTGCCGGCATATCAGCTGTCGGCGCGACCTTTTTCTTCTTATCCGCGACTTTGAACTGTCAAACCATGGTCCGCACGCTGGCCGCCGCCACCCTCGGAGCCGCGCTCGGCTTTTTGCTTTGGAATTTTAATCCAGCAAGAATTTTCATGGGCGACGGAGGAGCCATGTTCTTGGGCTTCTTGATGGCCGCTCTGGGTCTCAAAATTCGGCCGGAAGGAATTCACGGTTCGGTTAGCTGGCTGGTTCCCGTCCTCATTTTGGGTGTGCCGATCTTTGATACCACTCTCGTCTCGATATCCCGCGCTCGCCGCAGCTTGCTTCCCTTCACCTCGCCCGGCAAGGACCACACCGCGCATCGCCTGTCGAACCTGGGACTTGGCCACCGCGGCGCCGTCCTTGCGCTTTACGCCGTGTCAGTGCTGTTTGGAATCGTCGCTCTGCTGATTCCTCACTTCTCTGTCGGAGCTGCCTGTGCGATCGCCGGCATTGCGGCCGTTTGCGGAATCGTCGCCATAGCATTCCTCGAGAAGGCTCCCTATGAGCGCCAGCAAAAGCTTGGAAAATTCGTCTCGTCGGTTGATCTAGGATAGTTGAGTTGCAACGTGCAACGAACCGTCTGAAAAGAGACGGCCTCCCGCGTTCTGCTAACCAACCAGTCGCGCTGTCGCACCTCTATCGCTTTGGAAAGTTGAAGCGGAATCCTATTCGCGCCGAAATTGGCAAGCCTGTTTCCTGTCCGCCCTGTGAGGAGATCAAGTATTCTTCGTTCGTCACGTTCTCGACGGCCGCAAAAACTTCGGCCCCGCCACGAATGTTGCGCGATGCCATTGCGTCCATCACGAAAAACCGGCCCATCGGAAATGTATTGTTCGCGTCGTCAAATTGCATGCCCACCATGCGGCCGTCCACCGAAAAAACTATGTGCTTGGGATCGTCGTAGCGCGCCTGAAACGTCAGCACGCTGTGCGGGACTTGCGCCACCCACAATCCCGCGAGCCCAAGCCCCGGCGCGCTATCGATCTTCGCATCCACATATTCATAGCCCCCGATAAGCTGTAAGCGATGAGTAATATTGACGACGCCATTCAAATCGAATCCCGGCGCAGTCGTGCGTCCGAGATTCTGCCGCTGCTGTGTCGTCCCTGTTGACGCCAACGGGCAAGTCGGCAGCGGCATCGCCACCGGACATGGAACATTCGTCACCGGATCAATCACCTCGTTGAAGAAAAATATCCCTCTCAGTTCCAGCCGCCGCTGAAATCCGGTCACATCCACGCCTGCTTCGCCGCCCGTCAACCGCTCCGCCCGCAAATTGGGATTTGCGTCGGTTGTCACCGTTCCCGCGCGGAACGAGCGATACAATTCATTCAGCGTGGGAGCCCGAAACGCGCGATACACCGAGGCCGACCAGGAAACGTGTGAGCCAATCGCATGCATCACGCTCAACCGCGGGCTGAAGGCGCTGTAACTCCGCACCGCGAAAAAGTTATTTATCGGCGTTCCCGATGGCGCTCCCAAAGCATCCACAGGCTGTTGCACTTTGAACGCATCGAAATTCCGCCAGTCGTCAAACCGTGCGCTAGCCGCCAGCGTCCATCCGGGCGCAATTTGAACCAAGTCTTCGCCAAAAACTCCTGCCGTCCTCTGATGTCCGCCGGAAAAAGTGTCGAACGTGTGCTTTCCCGTCACGCCGGAAAACTGAATCTCATTGCTGTGGCCGATATCTTCGTGATCGTCGAATCCTGCCACCAGCGTTTGCCGGTTGCCCAAGCCACGCGACCAAACCGCCGATCCCCCAACCTCCTGTGCCGGTACCGTTTGCGTGTCGACTAAAATTTCCGAATCGCGATTTGCCGCCACCGACGAAAATCCTTGATGATACGTCTGCGCATCGCCGTAAAAGCGCAGCGTAAGTGACCCGATCGCCCCCAGATGCAGGTTCGCTCCGAGCGCGCCCTCGCCAAGCCGTATATTATTCGTCTGATCGGGAGTGCCGTTCTGGCGCCTGTCATCGAAATACCACCCGCGTGCAAAAACTTCGCTGTCGGAACCGATCTTCCGCCCAATCATCAGGTCGGCGGTCCCATGCTCCGAGCCTGCCTTCGTGTCCACGCTTCCCCGCTGGTCCTGCGGCACCAAAATATACCCGTCCGTGTGAAACACATCGCCGCTGAACGTGGACTCCCATTTGCCTTTCTGCCCGCCCGCCCATAGTGAAAGGTCCGGCGTATTTTGGTTGCCGTAGGAAGTTTCAATCGAAATCCCGCCCGGATTCGGACGCCGTGTGAGAAATTGCACCACTCCCGCCAACGCGTCGCTTCCATAGAGGCTCGATCCGCCCTCCTCATCCACTTCCACGCTGGCGACCGACTCGTTGGGCACGCGATCCCAATAAATCCAAGATCCGAAGGGATCGTTCAGGGGCAGCCCGTCTTCCAGAACCAGCACTCGGCTCGGTCCGCTTCCGCTGCCCAGCCCTCGCAGTGACACTCCCAGCGTCGTCGGATTCGCAATCCGGCTGCTCGATCGTCGAAAAAGACTAAATCCCGGAACCTGCCGCAGCGCATCGTCCAGCGTCAGATTCGGCGTCTGCTGCAAATCGCGCCGCGTCAGCTGAATCGTGCTGACCGGCGATTCTCCCAGAGGCGTCGAAGTTCTCGCCGCTGTAACCACCACCTGCTGGCTCACCGTATGAGGCTGTAGCACAAAACTCATCCCCAGCGCTGTGGCCGCGGTCAACGATTGCTTCAAGGGCTCAAACCCGTCTGCCGTCACTGTCACCTGCCCGGACGCAGCCGGTACGCTGTTGAACACAAACATCCCCGCCGCATCCGTCGTAGCCTCCGCGGAGTAAGAACCCGCGCTCAGTTGAACCTCGGCTCCCTGCACGGGCGCGCCTGTAGCGTCGTGGACACTTCCCTCCACTTGCGTACCCTGCGCGCGAACATTCCAGGAAACGCCCAGCATCAAAATAACTGTGAAAATGAAATGCGCCGCGCGGCACACGCGGAACTTCCCGGCGGATGTCCTCAATGGCGGAGCCTTTTCATGCGATGTTCGACGCGTGGACGTGCACATGCGTTGCGCCGGAAACATCGAGCGGCATTATAACGTGCAACCTCTGGAAATGTTTGTGACCTGCGGAAAAAGCGGACTCACACCGGATTGGAACGATAGATCCAATCGGTCTTGGTCGAGGATTCTGTCGGATACGACGCGCCGTTCACGTCTTTCAATATCTCGTCCACAATCCCTCTTTGTGGGGAAAGCGAGCAAACCGGGTCCGTGACGCCGGCATCTTTCGCCAGCAGAAAGGCTTGGCACCGGCAGCCGCCGAAATCGCGCTCGCGACGGTCGCAACTTCGGCAAGGCTCCGGCATCCATTCCTCGCTGCGGAATTCTTGAAACGCTCCGGACTTCTCCCAAATCTTCCGAAGCGGTTGCGCTTGCACGTTTTCAAACGTCATGCCCGGCAGCATGCCCGCCGCGTGGCACGGCAGCACATCTCCGGCGGGTGTAATAAGCATCAGCTTGCGTCCCCAGCCTCCCATGCAGGGCTTGGGATACTTCGCGTAGTAGTCCGGCACCACGTACTCCACTCTGATTTTTCCTCGCAGGCGCTGCTCGGCCCGCTTAATAACCTCTAGCGACCGCTCAAGCTGCGCGCGCGTTGGCAGCAGGTTTCTCACGTTCCTGAATGCCCAACCGTAATATTGCACATGCGCGAATTCCACGCGCCCGGGACCGATCTTCTCCGCGAGTGCCAGCATCTCGTCCAGTTGATCCACATTCTGCCGGTGAATTACGAAATTCAGCGTAAGCGCAATCCGCTGCCGCTTGATCCATTCGATCGCGCGCAGCTTTCGCGCTTGCGCGTCCATTCCCGCGAATTCAACTGAGCTTTCCTCCCGCGCTCCTTGAAAGCTGATTTGTATGTGATCCAGCCCCGCTTGCACCAAGTTTCCTAGCCGCTTCTCGTCGAGTGGAATTCCCGAGGTAATCAAATTCACGTAAAGACCGGCACCGCGCGCCGCGCGAATGATATCCGCAAGATCAGGACGCGCCAGTGGTTCGCCTCCCGTGAAATCCGCTTGCAGCACGCCAAGCTCTGCCGCCTCTCCAAGCACCCGGCTCCAGGTTTCCGTTGAAAGTTCGCGATCTCGCGCCGCCAGCGAAACAGGATTCGAGCAGTAGACGCAATGCAGCGGACACCGGTGCGTTAGCTCGGCGATCAGCGCAAGCGGCGAAGGTATGGATTCGCTCATCTGAAAAAACAGGTCACTGCCACCAACGCGTACCGAAGATTCACTCAAAGTCCAGCGCGCGCTGCGTGTTCAGCAGGTCCAGATACCCCAGAATGTCCTGCTCCACTTTCCCGGGCTCGGCCTTCGAATATATTTGCTGCAATTCCGAAATAATTTGCTGAACGGTATGGGCTCCGTCGCAGCGCTCCACAATTTCCAGGCTTGGCCCGTTTAGCCGCAGCGCGCGCTCCGGCATCAGCAGCATCCGCGGCGGCTTGTCCTTCTCATTCAGCCGGCAGCCTGGCGCAAGGTGAGGACGGCTGTTCATCTCCGGTTTCACGCGGCGTTCCCGCCCGGTTGAAACGCGCCGGGCGGCGGCCATCCCGGCAACACGTACGCAAAATAGAGCGCGTCCAGCATCGCCCACAGAATATCGCACTTGGCGCGGAGCGCCCCCAGCGCTAGCTCCTGTTCTTGCCGGGTTCGCGCATGCTTCACCACCCACGCCAGCGCGAAATTCGCGTCTTCCGGTGCCTGCGTGATTCGCGCCTCGAAATAGTCCAGCCCGCTCGAAAGCCAGGGATAGTGGTGCCGCAGCCGGTCCATCCGCAGCGTAATTAGCTTGCCCGAAAAAAGTTCCGTCAGCGAAGACGCCACCGCCTCCAGAAACGTCCGCGAACGAACGAAATGGACGTACGATTCCACCGCGTATCGCGTGGCCGGCAAAATACCCTCGCCGCGAATCGCCTGCTCGGGCTGGAGGCCGGTGGCCTCCACCAGCCTGAGCCATTTCTCGATGCCGCCCGCCTTTACGCCGTCGCCATCGTGATCCAGAATTCGCTTCCGCCACGCCCGGCGAAAATCCGAATCGTCGCTCCGCGCCAAAATGGACGCATCCTTGATTGGAATCTGGCTTTGGTAGGTATATCGGTTCAGCGCCCACGCCTGCAGTTGGCCGCGCGTGAGCTTTCCTTCGTGCATCAGCAGGTGAAAGGGATGTTTGTGATGATAGCGTTCTTCGCCGATCGCCTGAAACCGCGCGATGAATTCCGTCTCGGGCAGAATTGTCTCGCGCTCAGGCTCGCTCAAAGCTCACACTCCATCCCGTCGTACGCAATTTCCCACCCCGCCTCGCGCGCCACGCGGTTCGCTTCGCTCTCTTCGTCCAGCAGCGGATTTGTGTTGTTCATGTGGATAAGGATGCGCCGCCCGCCACCGACATTTCCCATCTGCTTGAGCAGTCCGTCTTCTTCGGAAAGCGGCATATGCCCCATCTCTCGCGCCGTTTTCCCGCTGCCCATCACGCGGACGAGTTCGTCATTCGTCCAAAAAGTTCCATCCAGCAGCGAAAGGTCGCTTTCCGCGGCGCATCGTTTCCAACCGTCGCTGCTCCCCGGTATGCTCGGAGCATAAAACATTCGCTTCCCGTTTTGCTCCAGTTCCAAGCCAACGAGTGCCTCCTCCCGAGGCACGCTCCCTCGCAATCGTTCGCTCACATAATCCGGGAAATCTCCATCGAGCGGCACTGCCCGGCAACATATCCCTGTTTTATTCGGTGAAGCGGGTTGCGTCAGAATTGAAACCGCCTCATTCACGACCAGCGATTCCCACTGAACTGGGGGGTGGGATCGCTCGAGCGTTCGGAACAACGAATTCTCTTCGGTCAATACTCGTCGCACGCTCGCAGTCGCATAAATGCGCAGAGGCTGAAACTCGCGCAGGTGCAGAAGGCCCAAAACGCAATCCACGTCGGCGCTGGTCAAGATGATCGCGGAGGCAGGTGTGCTGCGCCCCGGCCCTGCTGGCGCGAATTCGCGGTTCTCCATGAACTGCTGCCTGAGATCGGGAGAAGCGTTCAGAAAAATCCAGGAGGAATTATTCGGAGAGACTGCAAGTTGCGCTTGCGTGCGGGCCTTGCCTCGAAGCGAACCATCACGAAGTCGGCTGCAATTCACGCAGCCGCAATTCCACTGAGGGAATCCACCCCCGGCCGCGGAGCCGAGGATCTTCACGCGCATCTAGAAACTACAGTTCGGCGTTAGCGTACGAGCTGATTTCGCAATTCAGATCAATCTCTTCGTGACGCGGTGCGGTCCATTCCATGGATCACTACCTCCGATGTCATTCTATTGAATGTGCTTGCCTTACCTCCGGAATATACCGTTTCACTTCGTTTTTCGCAACCTCATTCATTTCTCAACCGCCCGCCACGCGTAGTCGTTACAGCTGGCTGCCGACCTGGGGCTTTGCTTTTGTAGGGGCACAGCATGCTGTGCCCGGCGTACATGCTTGGCTACCATCGACAACGCCCCCCCCGGGTGAGCGGGCCCTTACCTTCGGACCGTCATTCCGAGCGGAGTGTCCCGCGCTTTTACTTTTGCGCGAAGCGCCGGGACACGCAGTCGAAGAATCTCTCTTCGATTTACGCGAAAGCAACCAGTTCCCCCGAAACCCTCGCATTCATGGTTTCCCATCCAGCCTCTAGCATCCACCCTCTAGCCTCCAGTACGTAACCATCGCAAAATTTCACGCGTCTCACCCACTTTGCTGGTAGTATCTGCGCGACTTATAGATCGAGGGGGACTAACAAATGCAGCAGAAATGGATATCGATTATAGCTGGCCTTGCTATCTTGCCGTTCGCTTTTGCAACCGGCGCCGCCGCGCAGAATCCCGCGAAAGATTGGCCGATGTATCGGGGCGACCTCGAAGGCATGGGTTTCTCGCCGCTGAAGCAAATCAACACCCACAACGTGGACAAGCTCACCCAGTCGTGGACGCAGCAGCTAACCACCCGCGGCAGCCTCGAGGCCACTCCCATCGTTGTCAACGGCGTCATGTATTTGGCCGGTGGCAATCAGGTCCTGGCCTTCGACGGCGACACCGGAAAGGAAGTCTGGCATTACAGCGTCGAGGCGGGGCCCACGCGCGGCGTCGCCTATTGGCCCGGCGACAAGGACAACAAGCCCCGGGTCATCTTTACTACCTTCAACCGCAAACTGATTGCGCTCGACGCGGCTACCGGAATGCCCGTCCCCAGCTTTGGAACCGATGGCATCGTCGAGCTGACCGTCGGATATGACGGCGTCCCCACGATCTATAAGAATCTCGCGTTCCTCGGCGCCAGCGTCGGCGAATTGCCCATCGGCCCCGCGGGCGATACCCGCGCGTACGACGCCGTCACCGGAAAACTAATTTGGACTTTCCATACCGTCCCCCAGCCCGGCGAAGTCGGCCATGACACGTGGCTCAACGACGGATGGAAAGGCCGCTCAGGCACCAACGTCTGGGGCTGGTACATGACGGTGGATCCAAAAACAAATACTCTCTTCATGCCCGTCGGCGGCCCTTCACCCAATTACTACGGTGGCGATCGTCCCGGCGATGATCTCTTCGGCAATTCCATTGTTGCCGTCGATACCGACACCGGAAAGCTGAAGTGGTATTTCCAAACAATCCACCACGATCTCTGGGATGCAGATTTGCCGCCCGGACCCGGCTTTGTTGAAGTTGATAAAGACGGCCAAAAAATTCCCGCGCTCGTGGCCATCGGCAAAACCGGCCTGATGTTCATCCTCAATCGCGACACTGGCAAACCGGTCTTCGGCGTCGAAGAGCGCCCGGTTCCGAAAGGCGACGTTCCCGGTGAATGGTATTCACCAACGGAGCCGTTCCCGCTGAAGCCTCCGCCGCTGGCCCGCAACACTTACAAGCCGGAAGACATGGTCACCGCCGAAGACACCAGTCCTGAACATGCGAAGGCATGCCAGGAAGTTTTGGAAAAAAATGGCGGCAAACTCTACAACGCAGGCCCGTTCACCGGTTGGCTTCTTCACGAGGACGGCACTCCGCCCAAAACCACCATTCAGTTTCCCGGAGGCACCGGCGGCTCCAACTGGGGCGGAACCGCCACTGATCCTCACCTGCATTACGTCTTCGTTCAGACGCATGACGTGTCTCTCATGGGCTGGATCGAAAAGAAAAAGGCAGGCGGAAACTACGGCCGAGGCACTGCGGAGTCGAAGCAGCTCTATGACCGCGCCAGCGTCGACGGCCCTGGCCCCTACTTCAGCTTTAGCGCCATGATGAAAGGCCCCGATGGTAAGCCCATCGGCAGTTGGCCCTGCCAGAAACCGCCGTGGGGACAATTGATCGCCGTGAATGCCAATACCGGTGACATCGCCTGGCAAGTTCGATTGGGCATTACCGAAGGTCTCCCCGAAGACAAGCAGCTCACCGGCAATTCCGGCAGCGCAGGTCCCATCGCTACCGCTGGCGATCTCGTCTTTATCGGCTCCACTTCCGACCAGCGCTTCCGCGCCTTCGATTCGAAAACCGGCAGGCAACTTTGGGTCGCCAAGCTAGCCAAAAACGCCAACGCCAATCCCATGACCTACGAAGGCAAAGACGGCAAGCAGCGCGTCGCCGTCGTCGCCGCCGATACGGTCTACGTCTTTAAGCTACCCTAAACTCGCAAACTTTTCGGCCGATTTAAATTCCTTGCAGTCGGCGCGGAGGTTCCTTCGAACCTTCGCGCCGCGAAGCAACGCTTTGCGCCTACAGCAACCCACACATCGTAGTACGGGCTTCAACGTATGGGTGGTTGGAAGCAAATGCTTTAGCCTGTGACAGCACCGAAGGGGCCCAGACAGACTGTGTAACTTAGGAGGAAGACTGATGAAAGGGAAAATCGCTCGTGTCACTTTCGGATTAGCATTAGCTGCGACCTTTATGCTCCCGGCGGCCCAGATGACTTTTGCCGACCACGACCACGACTACAACAACGATTGCCATCGCCGACTCGAAGCAGATAGGGCCAGAGTGGATCGCGCAGCCGCGAAGCACGGTGAACACAGCCGCCAAGTCGATCAGGCCGTCGATAAGCTCGAGGCGGACAGACAATGGTGCCGCGACCATCACGCCGATTGGGACCACAACAGATTTGACATCGGCATCTACCTCCACCACTAGGAAAATTCGGTTCCACTAAGGGCCGGGCCTCAATGGCTCGGCCTTTCATTTCCGCAAAGCCCATTCTTGCGGGGCGCTCTTTCGTGTTTTAGATACCGGTCGGCTCACGAAAATGCAGCGACCGGTCTTCGAGAGTCTTCTTTAGATTCGGCCCTTCGAGCGCGCCCGACTTTAAATCCACCCGCCATTTCTCCGTGAAGAGCAGCGCGCCGTGCAAGTCGTAATATTCGACGCTCATCCGCGGCCCCTCCAGAATCACCTTCGCCCAACCGTTGTAACCTGTGTCGATCTTCTCCCCGTTTTCGTAGCGGCGGTTGTCCCAAGCGAGCCACCGGCACTCGTCGATGTCGGGCAGCGCTCCTCGTTCCACGGGCATGCCGCCATGGCCGATGCAGCGTCCATATGTCGGGATCCCGCCCTCCACCGCATATTTGTCGTAGATGGCGAGCTTGTGTTCGTGTCCCCAAAACCAGATAACCGGCCGGTGAATTACCTGGGCTAATTGCTTCGCTGGAATTTGATACCACTCGCCAAAGGACGAATGGCTGCCGTGATGCGACAGCACGATCAGCCCGCGATTGTCTCCATCGGGATTCACGGTGGACTCGATCCACTTCATCAGCGCGGGCGGAATCGTACACTGGGGCTTGAAATGCAGCGACGTCCGGATGAACTTGGTCTTCTGGATGACCGGGACTCGCCCCCAGTCGAATGCCGCCGAGTTGTAACCCGTATCGATCGCCAGGATGCGCCAATGTTCGTTCTGCAGGCAGAAAAAACTCGCCCATTGTCCGCGTCCCCATTCGCTTTCGCCGTCCCTCAATCCCATTTTCGGCAGCACGTACCCGAAATATCCGCTGCCGTGCGCGTACATTTCGTGGTTTCCGGTCAGCGCAAAGCTCCCCTTCATGCCCATCGGCCATTTCACCGGCGTGTATTCGCTGGTTTTCTCTCCAAGAAAGTTTTCCTTCACCTCGGTGCCGTCGCCCACGAAATATACGTCCCCCAGGTGAATCGTGAAATCGGGCCGCGACTTCGCCACCAGGCTCGCCACCATCTGCGCCTCATCCGTTCCCGTTCCCCAGTCCCCAATCAAGTCGATCGTGCAGCGTTCCGCAATTTCGTAAATGCCGTTGCCTTTCCCATGGGTCGTGTAATCCCTAAAATTGTGTTTCTTCTTGAACCAGAATTTCGCAACGTGCGAAATCCACGTCCACATATGCCCCGGCAGGAACGCATTCAGCGGATCGTAGGTTGTCTGCGAGTAATTCGAGCCGCCCGCGCGGAAATGCGCCGCCAGCCCCGAATAGGATGGTCCGTTAAAGTTCCCGAGATCTTTGCGCAAGCCTTGGGAGTCGGCAGGCTCATCCGTCGCAGGCGCCACGCTGTCACCTCAGCAATATTCTCGCACACAAAAAATCCGGGCGCCTCCGGAGCAATCCACCACTAGAAAAAATGCGTTCCTGAAGGGCCGAAGCGTGCCGTTTTCGGCGTTTTGAGACGCCTAAAAGCTTCTAGTTAGACGTAGTCAGTGCGGCAAACTAGAACGAATTTGCGGCGGAAAAACCACTCAAAAATAAAAAGCCCCGGCTCGATTTTTCATCGGGCCGGGGCTTTTGCGTTTGTCTGATTGCTCTTACGACATCGAATGAAGCAGGCCAGAACCCGTTCGGCTGAGAAGCCGAGCGTCCCGGGTCGTGAGATCCGGGATGGAGAGCCGTACTCGCCAAAGGCGAGTCGTGCTCCCTTTTCTTTTAGAAAGGAGGTGATCCAGCCGCAGGTTCTCCTACGGCTACCTTGTTACGACTTCACCCCAATCATGAGTCATACCTTGAGCACCTGCCTCCTTGCGGTTGGCACGGTGATTTCTAGTACAGCCCACTTTCGTGATGTGACGGGCGGTGTGTACAAGGCCCGGGAACGTATTCACGGCGCCGTTCTGATGCGCCATTACTAGCGATTCCGGCTTCATGCAGTCGAGTTGCAGACTGCAATCCGAACTGAGCGCGCTTTTTTGCGATTAGCTCCCCCTCGCGGGTTTGCAACGCTTTGTGGCGCGCATTGTAACACGTGTGTAGCCCTGGACATAAAGGCCATGCTGACTTGACCTCATCCCCACCTTCCTCTCCGTTATCCGGAGCAGTCCTCTTAGAGTTCCCCCTTGCGGGTGGCAACTAAGAGTAAGGGTTGCGCTCGTTGCGGGACTTAACCCAACACCTCACGGCACGAGCTGACGACAGCCATGCAGCACCTCTACACAGGTCCCTTGCGGGAAGGCTCTATTTCCAAAGATGGTCCTGTGCGGTTCAAGCCCAGGTAAGGTTCTTCGCGTTGCGTCGAATTGAACCACATGTTCCACCGCTTGTGCGGGCCCCCGTCAATTCCTTTGAGTTTCAGTCTTGCGACCGTACTCCCCAGGCGCAGGACTTAACGCGTTAGCTACGGGACTTGCCCCGTACAGGGCAAACCCCAAGTCCTGATGGTTTAGGGCTAGGACTACCAGGGTATCTAATCCTGTTTGCTCCCCTAGCTTTCGTCCCTCAGCGTCAGTTGTGATCCAGCGAGCCGCTTTCGCCTCGGATGTTCCTGCGGATATCTACGCATTTCACCGCTACACCCGCAATTCCACTCGCCTCTCTCACACTCTAGCACGGCAGTTTCGGAAGCAGCCTCTGGGTTAAGCCCAGAGATTTCACTCCCGACTTGCCACACCGCCTACGGACCCTTTACGCCCAGTAATTCCGAGCAACGCTGGCCCCCTACGTATTACCGCGGCTGCTGGCACGTAGTTAGCCGGGGCTTCTTATACCCGTACCGTCAAACCCTTGCGGGCATTCTTCCGGGTCGAAAGGGGTTTACACTCCGAGAAGCTTCATCCCCCACGCGGCGTTGCTGCGTCAGACTTTCGTCCATTGCGCAAGATTCCCCACTGCTGCCTCCCGTAGGAGTCTGGACCGTGTCTCAGTTCCAGTGTGGCCGGCCAACCTCTCAGTCCGGCTACCGATCATTGCCTTGGTGAGCCATTACCTCGCCAACTAGCTAATCGGCCGCGGATCCCTCTTCTGGCGCCTTGCGGCTTTGAGTACAAGAGCATGTGCCCTCGTAATGTGATGCGGTATTAGCCCAATTTTCGCTGGGTTATTCCCCACCTGAAGGAAGGTTATCCACGTGTTACGCACCCGTTCGCCACGCGCCCACATCCTGTATTGCTACAGAATGCTGCGCGTTCGACTTGCATGTGTTAAGCACGCCGCCAGCGTTCGCTCTGAGCCAGGATCAAACTCTCATTTGAAACCTGTCTCTCAACCGTGAAGATTTTCATCCTCACGATCAAGACGAACTGTTAATCGCTCGATCTTCTCAAATGGCTTCCATTCCGGTACACCCGGAACAGAAACCGAAAACCAAACGGGTTCTGGCTTGTTTCATTCGATTGTCAAAGAGCAGGTACTCCCAGGCCAGCTGGAAGGAACAGCGACAATCGCTAAGTCTACGCGACTATCACAAAAAGTCAAGCGCATGCTGTGGATAAATTTTAGGAAACGAGTTGGCTGCGCGATTCAAGAACCGGGGATGTGCTTATTGGAAAATCGTTGAATCAAATGAAGCGATAATTTGTTTTCCAGCGCGACAAAGAATCTACAGCCCATGCCTGCATAAAACATCCCGCAGCGGAACAGGCTGACCCATTCAAACGGCAACATCGAACTGGACCCAGATAGATTGAACGTGAAATGCAAACCCGCTCTTACACACTTCTGACGATCCAAACGATTAAGACGATAACTACCAAGGTTCCGATCAGTCCGTATCCAAACATTTCAGCCTCCTCCGAACCCAAGCTCGGATTCAGTATCCCGATGCGACAGTTTGCACTGCCAGCCTCGCGATGTATGTTCCGTTTGGCACAGGCTCGCGCAAGCAGTGCATCTCGCAGAAATGCAAACCTGTCCCGAAGAGCACAGAAAACGGATTTCGCTACGCTCAGGATGTAGTTGCTGCTGCGGTGATGGAAGCGTTTTTCACGTCGAAACCCACGCGGTACGCGATGTCCCGACATTTAAATAGCCCAAAGGAGTCGACAACATGAAGTCAGGCACTCAGAACGAGATCGAAGGCAAAGTTCACGAACTCAAGGGCGACATCAAACATAAGGTAGGCCAAGTGACCAATAGTCCCGGCCTGGAAGCCGAAGGCGTGACCGAGAAAATAGCCGGCAAGATCCAAAAGAAAATCGGTCGAGTGCAAAAGGCCGTCGCAAAACCGTAGGGCGGCTCATCTTCTCAAAACCTAACCACGAATTTTGGATTCAGGCCAAGGATCTGGGCCAAGCATATCGACGAAGCACTGGAGGCGGACTGTGAATTTATCAGATTTCAGCACGACGCAAATCGTTGTAGCTATCGCCGTGGTTCTTATGGTGGTGGCCGCGGGGATGGCCATTTATTTTTCGATGCATAAACGCCGGACGAAAAAACTGCGCACGCAGTTTGGCGCCGTTGAGTATGCCCGCACCGTGGAGGAAGGCGGAGGCCAGAGGAAAGCAGAAGCGGCACTCGACAAACGCGCAGAGAGAGTCGAGGCGATGCACATCCGGCCGCTGGGGCCTGGTGATCGCGCGCGGTTTATCGAATCATGGGCCAGAGTCCAATCGCGGTTCGTCGACGGCCCCGGAGGCGCAGTAACGGACGCCGACAAACTGCTGGGAGACGTGATGTCCACACGCGGATATCCGGTGAGCGACTTTGAACAGCGAGCAGCGGACATTTCCGTGGATCATCCGGTGGTCTTGGAAAACTACCGCGCGGCCCACGAGGTAGCTCGTCGTCAAGTTGAGGGGAAAGCCAGCACTGAAGAGTTGCGCGTGGCCATGATTCACTACAGGACGCTCTTCGAAGAGTTGGTCGTCGAGCCAGAAGTAGCGCGGGCCAAGGGCGCGTAACTCCTGCCGATCATCCGTTTTTGAATTCCTGGGCACACGACGATAGAGCGTGGCCAGCAGGCGCTGGACCTCGCCGCGCTGAAAGCCGCACCGAGGCCATCTTGCCAGCACCTTCTCGCTGGGCAACGCCGGAGGCGCGATTGTAAATAGCCCGGCACGCAGCGAAGCAGAGTGCCGGGACATCGAAACGAAAATTGAAAAGTCCCGGAGGGACGATTGAACATGCTATCGTGCCGCCCGTGCCGGACTCCTTCGTTGCCAACCGCCTGCATTGCGTTTTTAGTACAAAGAATCGTGCCCGGATAATTCCGTCGCGATTGCAACCGCGTCTTTGGTCATTCATCGCCGGTATCGCGCGACAAAACGGCCCGACGAGCGCTGAATCAACCGTCCCTCCGGGACTTTGAAATTTTCGTTTCGATGTCCCGGCACTTCGCTTCGCTCCGCGGCTGAAAAACCTCCACAAATTCTTTACACCACCTACCTTGACAAATCGTTTTCAAAAAGTGCTAGCGTGGGTTCTGGAAGCTTGATGCGTTCTCGAAGCGGGATGCTGGACGCTAGAGACTGGAACGGCGACGTCAGAAGATACCGGCTGAAGCCGTCGATGCTACATTCTGGAGGCTTGATGCTAGAGGCTGGAAGCTGGAGACAGCGAAAAAACCGAAGGCAAAGGCGCGCGCCTAAAAATCGAGGCGGCCGCTACGAAGGCAGTCTGGAGGCTAGATGCTGGACGCTGGAGGCTGGAACGGCAACGCGACATCCCGGAGAGCGGCCCACTATCCCGGCGGCCTAATCGTCACAGCGGGCGAGTAGAACATGACGCAAGTAACTGAAAACAATAGACGGTGGTACAGTCTACTCGTCACAATCGCTAGAGGGGGGATTGGCGAGATATGAGAATGCGAAATGGAAGCAAGTGGACTTGGGTTGCATTGTTAATCGGCTTTATGGCTTGGACTGCGTCGGCGCAGCAGGCGCCGAACGTGGATGACAGCACTCTGTTGAACGCGGGCAAGACGGGGGACCAGTGGCTGATGGCTGGCGGCAACTACGAAGCGACGCGATACAGTCCGCTGACGCAGATTGATTCCTCGAATGTGAGCCGCCTTGGGCTCGCCTGGTATTACGACACTGACTCTCTTCCCGGCACGCTTGAAGCAACTCCGGTGATTTCGAATGGGACTCTCTACGGAACGGTAACATGGGGCGCGGTGTTTGCAGTGGACGCGCGCACTGGAAAAGAAAAGTGGACGTGGGATCCGCACGAGGGCCATCACAATTTTCCTCCCGGATCCGAAGGAAATCCCGACAAGGTTCGCACCGGACCGAGTCTCTGCTGCGGGCCGGGAAATCGCGGCGTCGCGGTGTATGACGGAAAAGTGTACGTCGGCACGCTGGACGCAAGGCTGGTGGCGCTGGATGCGGAAACAGGCAAAGTAGATTGGGATGTCGCGACCGCCGAGAAAAACACGGACTACAGCATCACGGGCGCGCCGCTGATCGTCAAAGGCAAGGTGATTATCGGAAACGGCGGCGGAGAATTTGCGGTTCGCGGCTACATTTCGGCGTACGACGCGGAAACCGGCAAGCTCGACTGGCGTTTCTACACGGTGCCGGGTGATCCATCGAAGCCGTTCGAGAATAAAGCGATGGAGGTCGCCGCGAAAACGTGGTCGACGGATATTCCGTGGTGGAAACTCGGCGGCGGCGGAAATCCGTGGAACGCGATTTCCTACGATCCGCAGCTCGACCTGCTCTACTTCGGAACGGGACAAGCAGGCCCGTGGGTTCAGAAATATCGCAGCAAGCTGGGTCAGGACAATTTGTATATCTGCTCGATCATCGCTGTGAAGCCGGAAACGGGAAAATTCGTCTGGTACTTCCAGACGACGCCGGGCGACGAGTGGGACTATGACGCGATTGCAGATTTGGTCCTCGCGGATTTGAAAATCGACGGGAAAGTGCGCCACGTGATCATGCAGGCGCCGAAGAACGGTTACTTCTATGTGATCGATCGCAAGACTGGAAAATTTATCTCCGGCGCGGCGCTGCAGAAAATTACTTGGGCGAAGGGCCTCGATCCCAAGACCGGGCGCCCCATCGTCAATCCGGAGGCGCATTACGGCACCAGCGGCACGATCATCTGGCCCGGCCCCGGTGGCGGGCACGTGTGGCAGGCAATGTCTTACAACCCGCAGACTCAGCTTGTCTACGTCACACCCGGAATGGCCAGCAGCTTCAACTATGTCCAGGCCAATGAATTCAAACCCGAGTTGGGAGAGTACAACTGGGGAATTATTTTCAGAGATGCGGCGGGCAGAGGGACGGGCCCGCGCGCAGCCGGTGCCAACGGCGCGCCGCCTCCGCCACCCCAACCTCGAACGCCGCCGGCGGGAAATTTCCTCGTCGCTTGGGATCCTGTGACCGAAACGGCGCGCTGGCGCGTTCCGGCAACGGGTGGTGGCGGAACAATGACTACCGCCGGCAATCTGGTATTCGCTGCTTCCAACTCGGGAGACTTCGAAGCGTTCAGCGCGGACAAAGGCGAAAAGCTCTGGAGCGTGAAGCTGATGCCGGGATTCGCGAATCCCGTTTCCTACATGCTCGATGGGAAGCAGTACGTTTCCGTTCTCGCGGGGCGCGCGGGCAAGGGCCGGCTCTATACGTTTGCACTTGACGGAAACGTTCCGGTGCCGACTCCGCCGCCCACTGCGCCTGCTAGCGGTGCGGCTCCGCCCGCCGGCGAAGCTCGATAGGAGCATCCGGGCGAGGAATCAGGTAACCGAGAATTAGTGTTGGTCGTGATCGTGGTCGCCGTGGTTCTTCTGATCTTGATCGTGGCGCCACTTGAAATAGTCCTGCTGATCCTTCTTGCTGCGCTTATCGAAGTCGCGATGTTCTTTGTGGTTATCGGTTTCCCAACGATTGTAATAGACGACCTCGTTGTTATCCCAGGTGTGATAGTCGTGGTAGCGGGAATCGTAGACGCGGCCGCCTTCGACGTGAGCCGCACAGCCAGCGATCATCGCCGGCACGACAACGGACGCGCTGAGAACCAGTGGCGCGAGGTACTTGAGCAAGCGCATGGGAGTCGCCCTCCACGCAAAAATATAGCGCACCGCACGCGGGGGAGTGAACCCGTGCAAATGCGGATTCCAGGGCGAAAAACACTGTAGTCAGATCGTGGCGACGGCGGGCGAATTACTGGCGAGATTGGACCGTGGACGATGTGTCCGCAGCGGGCAGCACGCTTGCGCTTGAGGTGGGCGGCGGGAGCTTATCGCGGATGAGGCTTTCCACCCGGCTCCAGACGCTGGGATCGCACTCGATTTCGGTGTGCGCTTTGGCGATGAAGCGGTCCCACCAGGGATATTGGCCGTCGCAGCTCACTGGTGCCTTGCTGTAGTCAAAGCGGAAATTGCCCAGAATTTTGGTGCGCTCCGGATCGGCGGCACGAATCCGCGGACGACCGTGCAGAAGACCATGCGGCTGGTAGAAATTGACGGCTTCGGCGACGTTGGATGGGATGAGCGCGTCATTTTGATGGCGTTTTTCGACGCTATCCACCTGAATGGTCAGAAGCACGGGGATGCCGCTCTTCTGCAAACGTCGCGCGAGGGTGAGCGCTTGCGAGGCGCCCCAGCTATGTCCGTAGAGAATGATGCGCGCGCCACGCTTTTCGCCGTCGGTTAGGACACCATTGTGATCGGTGTCCAGCAGGCGAACGACTTCGGGATAGGCCTTCTTCGCGCGATGATTCCCGAGCGACTCGGCAAAGACTCCGTCCGGATACATGGAGCGGAGCTTCGCAGCCAACTGAACTTCGCTGTGGATCATATTGTCACCGTGGACGTAGCCGCCTACGAAGCCGATCACGATGACGGGCGAGGTGGTGACTTCGGCGGCGGAATCCGCGGCAGCGGGTGTGCCAGACAGAAGTATGACCAAAACCGAAACCGTCAAAAGAGCGAGTTTGCGCATTGCAAGTGGGTGGGGACGCCGAATCCTACCAAGAAATACTTCCGATCGCAAACGCGGCATACGTCCAAAAGAAAAGCGCGGGGAATTGCGTGTTCAGCGGGGGCGCGGACGACTGAAACTGGGGAGGTGCACGAGGTCGGACTGCGGCACGGGCTCAACGGGTTCACCGGCCTTACGCCAGGCCGCGAGGCCGCCAACGATGACAAACGCGTTGAATCCCTGTTCGCGCAGCAGATGCGCCACACGGGCGCTGGTGGCTTCGCGTCGTCAAGTACAGTAGAGGTAGATGTCTTTGTCCTTCGGAAGATTTTTGATTTCGTCGGAGAGGTTATTGGGCTCAAGGCGAATCGACCCTGGGATTCGCGCAGCGCCGGGGTCGTAGTAACCATGACTGCGCACATCGACCAGCAGGACCTTTCCCGGGCCAACCGACTGCAGCTTCCTCGCCAGCTCCGCAACCTGCACTCTGGGGACAATACGGTCACCGCGATGCTTCCAGTAAAGCGAGATGCGGTACGCAATGAAAGCGATCGCGGCGAGGATCACGACGATCTCGACAACGTGTCCCGCGGCTTGAAATCCGCGCGTGATACTCGCAATGAAATCGCGGAAAAAATATCCGACCGCGAGATACGCGAACGTATATGCGATGGCACCTAGGAAATCCAGTCCGAGGAACTGCACGAGGGGCATTTCCATACTGCCCGCCAGCGGCGCAGCCATTGTGTTGACTCCCGGAATGAACTTGGCAAACAACAAGGCGGCTCGGCCGCGTTTGTAAAACGATTCCGCGGCGCGAAGGATGCATGTTTCCGGGTTGAGAGAAACCCGGCAGAGAAACCCCAACAAATGCCATCCCATAAGGTTGCCGAGAAGGTAGAAGAGCGTGTCGCCGAGAAGCATTGCCGCGATCGCGAGCATCGCCACGGTGGGTCCGCGCAGGGACCCCGACGCCATCGCGGCTCCGCCGGCAATCAGCGCCAGTGCGGACGGCACCGGCATCCCGACCGCTTCCGCAAGAACGATCAGGAAGATGACGAGATATCCATGATGGAGGATGAGCGAGAGGATATGGTTCATCTGGGCTAGAAGAAGACTAGCACGCAACTTGCCCGCTGCGAATGCGTGCGTTCTACCGGCCGTGAATGCGTTCGACGAATGAAGGTAAGGCTCAGTGGAGGCCGAGTTTCTCGATGATTCGGAGGACGTCCGCAGCAGAGACGTCGTAGAGCGAATGCTCGTCTTCTTGCTCGAGGCGGCCGCGCAGGTATTCGGCGGCGATGTAACTTGCTTCGCGATCGCTCAAATTTCTGCTGGCACGATCGCGAAATGTGACGAAAGCTGGGTGAGCGAGACCAAGGATTACGCCTTTTCCGTCGACGATGAATTTGCAATCCATGGTGTCGCTGTGGCGCGTGGCGATGGCGTTCCAGCAATGCGAGAAGCGGCAGTGGTAGACGTAATCAGTAACTTTGGACGGCACGTCGAAGGCGCCGATAAATTCGCTCATCGCGCCCGCGTTGGGAATGGTTGGATAGGGAGCGGCTTTGGCCACAGACCGGGCTACTTTCCGCCGGCCACAACGGCCGGCTGGGCTGACTGTTGATAATTGTGGATCGCCGCGGCCGTCGCTGCGCCGGCCGGCAGGCGGAAGCCTTGATCGGACAACGTCTTTTCCAGCGCCGCAAGGAAAAGGAGGACGTTGGTGCGTTGGCTGGAGTAGCCCATCAGGCCGATTCGCCAGATTTTGCCCTTCAAAGGCCCGAGCCCGCCAGCGATTTCGATACTAAATTCATCAAGCAATTGCCGCCTCACGCTTCCGTCGTCGATGCCATCGGGAATTTTGACGGCTGTTACGGTGACGAGCCGGTCAGCAGGATTGGAAACGAAAAGTTCAAGGCCCATGGCTTCCAGGCCGGCGATCAGCGCCTGCTGGTTCAGGTGGTGGCGCTCCCATCGAGCCTCAAGCCCTTCGTCGAGAACAGCGCGGAGCGCTTCGCGCAGGCCGTAAATCAAGGTGATGGGCGGGGTGTGATGATAGAGCCGCTCCTTGCCCCAATAGCTCATGGCTGGCGTGAGGTCGAAGTACCAACTGCGCACCGGCTCCTTGCGTGCGTGCATAACCTCTTCCATGCGCGTGCTCACGGTGATAGGCGCCATTCCGGGCGGGGCGCTGAGAGCCTTCTGGGTTCCACTGAAGCAGATGTCTATTCGTTGTCTCTCAACGTCCAAGGGAACGCCGGCGAGGGTGGCGACGGCATCGACGACAAGCAATGCGCCGAGTTCGTCGGCTACTTTGCGATAGTCCTCGATCCGCTGAACGATGCCGGAGGAGGTTTCGCCGTGCGTGAGGCCGACAAATTTGATTTTCCTGCCCTTGCCGGCGCGAAGAACGTCCGCCGGATCGACGGTGCGACCGTAGGGCGCCTCCACGCGTGTCACCTTGGCGGGTATGCGCTCGGCGATGATGGCCATGCGCTCGGAAAACGCGCCGTTCACGCACACGATGCACTCGTCGCCTGTTTCCAGCGGGTTCATGACAGCGGCTTCGATCCCTCCGGAGCCCGAAGCGGAAATCGGAAAGGTGATGCGATTCCGGGTGCGAAAGACCTGGCGCAAAAGCACTTGGACATCGTCCATCATGCCTGTGAACCACGGGTCCATATGGCCGACAAGCGGCGCAGCCATCGCGCGGTACACGCGCGGATCCACACAGGAGGGGCCGGGCGTAAGCATCAGTCTCTCGGGCGGTAGAAGCTCGCCGATGATATCTTGTCCATCACTCATGATAATTGACCTCTATTTCCACTCGCTGCCCTAGCCCTAATTCTTCAGCATCGGCTGAAGCTTGCGGGGGCGGATAAGGCGTTGAAATTAGGCAGCTATGTCGGTACCAGTCTCGCTAAATCCAGCCGCTGAGGTCAACCTCCAAAATGGACGGTTTTTGCCGGTTGCCGCCTGCCGTGCCGGCAAGCGCGCCGGAGCGGGCGGCCAAAAATCTGGTGCGAGAGGGGTTGGCGATTTCGCAAACCGTGTTTTCGGTTTGTTGAAAGGCCCATACCCCTATGCTAGATTTTCAAATTGACCCCTCTTGGCGATGATTAGCGAAAAATCAGCCGCGACTGCGAAGCCACCGGTCTCTCGTGTAGAGGTCTATTGGCACACGGTGAAGTATCGCACCGTGCTTCTCTACGCAATTGTACTCGCCACGATCGGCCTGACGTTCGTTTACCTTGTATTCCCGGAGTTCTCAGCCGATATTCTGCACAAGGTTTCAGACGCCGTCGGACACACCGACAAAGGAGTGGCCGCGAGCATTTCGGCACGGCAGGCGCGCTTTGTGAATCTGGACGGGAGGGTGCAGGTGAAGAAGGTAAACTCCGTCCAGTGGATGAATGCCGACTACCAGACGACGCTAGACAAAGGCGATCTAATCCAGACGGGCTCCGAAGGTGTGGCCCGCATCGCATTTGGCGACGGCACGACGTACACGGTGAAGGGCGATACGCTGGTGACGGTTGAAGAAAATATCGTAGGTCAAGACCGCGCCTCGCAGGTTGCAGTGCACATCAGTTCGGGCCAGGTGGATTTGGCGACGGGCTCATGGCAAATCCCGGGATCAAAGGCCCAGGTGTCATTTGAAAACGCCGTGGCCTCTCTGCGATCCAACAGCCGGGCAGCAGTCCGCAGTGACCCGGCAACCAACCAACAGGATATCACCGTGGATGCCGGAAGCGCCGAATTGAGCCGAGGCAACGAGCACGTGGACATCGGACAGTACGAACGCGCCGTGGTGCCGACCGGGGGAGGGCCCATTACCATGAGCCAGGTGTTGGCGCCGCCAGAACTGATCGCGCCGCTAAACCTGCAGCCGGTAATTGTGGCCGATCCCAAACGCGATGCCATCCATTTTTCGTGGAAACCGGCGGCTACAGCGAAACTCTATGAATTCCAGGCCAGCACGGCGACGATGTTCAACCACATCGTAATCGACAAGAAGACCTCCGCGACAAGCATAGACATCGCCGGCATGGATCCTGGCGTCTATTTCTGGAGAGTCCGCGCGATCGATGAAAAAAATAACGTAAGCGACGCGAGCGATTCGTACAAGTTCACGCTGGCAGTACAGGGCAAGGAACAGGAGATGCGGCTGGACGTGGACGATACCGAACTGCACGGCAGCGTGGTGGAAGTGATCGGGCGCACCGAACCTGGGGCGGCCCTGATTATCAATGGCGAACAAGTTGCGGACATCACCTCGGACGGCCATTTCCGTTATTTCACCGAACCGATGACGCACGGAAGCCATACCATTGTGATTACGGGACAAAATCGGCGCGGGGGAACGGCGATCAAGCGCGTGGATGTAGTGATTCCGTAAGCGATTTAAGGACGGTATCAGAAAGCGAACGCCCGCTGCAGGGCGCTCAGGCGAAATCCGGGGGGAAGCAATCGGTGAACAAAAACGGCTATAGCATGAGGTCGGTCTTCAGCCTCTTTTCCTCCGACCTAGCCATCGATCTGGGGACGGCAAACACTCTGGTGTTTGCGCGAGGCAAAGGCGTGGTAGTGAACGAGCCCTCGATCGTGGCAATCAACAAAACCACTGGAGAAGTAGTGGCGGTTGGCCGCGAGGCCAAGGAAATGCTGGGGCGGACTCCGGGCAACGTGGTCGCCATCAAGCCGATGAAGGATGGAGTGATCGCGGACTTCAAGGTGACAGAAAAGATGCTCACCTATTTCATCCAGAAGGCCCACAACCGGCGCGTACTGGTCCATCCGCGCATCGTAATCGGCGTGCCCAGCGAAATCACACCAGTGGAAAAGCGTGCGGTGCAGGACTCCGCTTATCGCGCTCGGGCGAGCGAGGTGTACCTGGTGGAGCAAGCGATGGCTGCCGCGATCGGCGCCGGATTGCCTATCGAGGAGCCCTCGGGAAACATGGTAGTGGATATCGGCGGCGGGACCACGGATATCGCGGTGATCTCGATGAGCGGCATCGTCTATTCGCGTTCGGTGCGGGTGGCCGGAAACGAAATGGACGAATCCGTGATGCACTACTTGAAACGCAAATACAATTTGCTCGTTGGCGAGCGGACTGCCGAGCAGATCAAGATAGAGATTGGATCCGCCTATCCTCTTGAGAAGCCAATGACACTCGAAGTGAAAGGCCGCAATCTGATCGAGGGCGTGCCCCGCACGGTGACCATCGACGACAGCGAAATCCGCGAGGCGCTTTCCGAGAATATTTCAACCATCGTGAACGCGATCCGGGTCGCCCTGGAGCGCACGCCCCCGGAACTCTCCGCCGATATAAGCGACCGTGGCATCGTGCTGACCGGCGGCGGTGCACTGATCAAGAATCTCGATAAACGCATCCGTGAGGAAACGGGCCTGCCGGTTTCGATCGCCGACGATCCGCTGGCTTCCGTGGTGCTGGGCACCGGAAAAATGCTCAGCGATTTCAGGCTGCTACGGCTGGTTTCGATCGATTGAAGCGGCTGAACGGGTTGAGAATTGAGAAGTTGGATCGTTGACCTCCGGCCTTTCAGTTACTTTAGGCGCTCCGCGAACTGTGGACCTTTAGAATGCTGGACACATCCATTTCCCGCCATCGTCCGCTGGCCATGCTGGCGGGCCTAATCCTCGCGCAAGTATTGCTGCTGGCTTTCCAGATCAAGCGCGACCACGAGGTGCGACTGATCCGGTATTGGACTGTGGAAGCCTTGATGCCTTTCGAGCGCGGAGGCACCTGGTCCTTTTCGAAGGTAGGAGACATTTGGGAAGGATATGTCGCGCTGCGGGGCACGCGCGCCCAAAACACAAGCTTGCATGCGCGAGTCGATCAGCTTCAGATTCTCAACCGGCAGCTGGAAAGCGAAGCTGCGGAAGCTCAGCGCCTGAGCGCGATTTTGGGTTTCCGAGAGGCTCATGTGGAAGCTCCCATGGTTGCCGCGCAGGTGATCGGCGCCAGTTCTGACGCGTCGTCGAATACGCTTTTCGTCAACCGAGGGCAGCGCGACCGAGTGCGCCCCAACATGCCAGTGATCACGCCCGAAGGTATCGTCGGAAAAATCGTCGAGGTTTTTCCCGCTACCGCGCAGGTATTGCTCATTAGCGATCGAGACAGCGGCGTGGGCGCTCTTCTCGAGGATTCCCGCACTCATGGCGTGGTGAAAGGCAGCGGTGATCCCGAGCCGCGCCTGGACTACGTGGTGAACGACGAAAAAGTCCACGCGGGCGAGGTGATTCTCACTTCCGGCGAAGACCGCATTTTCCCGAAGGGATTGCTGATCGGATCGGTGAGCAGTGCAAAACCGGGAAATCCGTTTCAAGTGATTCGCGTCCGGACGGCCGCGCGGCTTGACCGTCTGGAAGACGTGCTGATCCTGCTCTCACAACAGGAACTTGTTCCGAAAAAGACGGCCGAATCGGGCGGTGCGAAGGAGAACCAGGCGAATTCACAAGGAGTGGTGCACCCCGTGACACCGCCGCTGGCTGCCGAGCGAGCGTTGAAGACTCCTGTTCCTTCAAACGCCGTGAAACCGGCGGCGCCGAGCGGCGAGCACGCGGCCACTCCAGCACCACCGCAAGCGCCGGCCGCACCGCATAACTGATATGGAGTACACATTAAATTCCGGGGCGCAGGCGCAATCGAGCATCGAGGTACACAAGTACTACGGCGGCGCCGTGGTCCTTGCGGTTTTCCTGGCCCTGGTTTTCCAGGGCGTCTTTCACAAGTTCGGCCACTGGTCAGAGCTGGTCGATTTGCCGCTATTGGTGACCATCTATTTCGGTGTGAGCCGGCGCAATCCCGTGAGCGGCATGTTCCTGGGAGCGGCCGTGGGTATTCTTCAGGATGCCCTTAGCCACGACAATCCGATCGGCCTCTACGGGATCGCCAAGACGCTCGTGGGATATCTTGCATCCTCCGTGGGAGCTCGCATTGACACCGAACATCCGGCCAGCCGCTTTGCCCTGATTTTCGTATTTTTTCATTTTCATCAAGTTGTTTTTGCAATATCGGAGCGCGTTCTGCTGAATCATCCCGCCCCTTTCTTCACGATGCCGCTGCTGCGCGATTCCTTGGTCACGGCTGGTGTAGGTGTGCTCATTTTCGCAGCGCTTGACCGTCTGCGACGCTCCGCCTAACAGGAACACTTTCAGCGGGTGCATATTGAGCGCACCTGGAGATTTATTGCGAATACGAGACCGTGGATGGATTAGAATCGATGACCCCGGCCTATTCTTACGTTGCGAGCCTTATTTTCGTTGGTCCACAACTACGTAGTCGAGGAGCGCGTTAGATGATTTTGCGGAAGCTCTCTTACCGCAGAATTCCCGGATACCTGATGTGCTGCTTGGTGTGCGCAGGGTTGTTGCTGAGCGCCCGACCGGCTCAAGCGGATCCGGCGGCGTTCGACTTGGCGGGGCCGAGCCTGGAGGTGAATGTGACGCGGGCCGGCAAAACACTTCCGATCGCCGATGTCGCGAGCCTCCAATCGGGCGACCGGCTTTGGATTCATCCGGATTTTCCCGAAAGCCAATCGGTTCACTACTTGCTGATCGTCGCATTTCTGCGCGGAACGACGAACCCGCCGCCGGAAGATTGGTTTACGAGAGCGGAAACTTGGAATAAGAAAGTTCGGACTGAAGGAATCGTGGTGACGGTGCCCCCTACAGCTCAGCAGGTTCTGATGTTTCTGGCACCCGAGACGGGCGGCGATTATTCCACGCTGCGTTCCGCTGTTCGCGGGCGGCCGGGCAGCTTCGTGAGAGCCTCGCAGGATTTGAATGAAGCAAGCCTGGAACGTTCACGGCTCGACAAATACTTGAGCGAGGTTAAACAAACTTCCGAAAACGAACCCAAGGTGCTGCAGGCGAGGTCGGAAGTATTGGCCCGCACGCTGAACATCAAAGTCGATCAAGGATGCTTTTACAAGCCAGAGGAGCAGCAAGCTCCGTGCCTGATGCAGAATACGGATCAGCTTGTGCTGGATGATGGGCACACGCAGTCCATGGTGGCTGCCCTGACGGCCGGTCCGTCGTCAGATTTAATCGGAGCTGTGAGCGCGACGCCCCTTGCCGGAGGCGGATCCTTCAGCCCATACGTGGGAGCGATCGTCGACATGGCCAGAATCATGGCGACTTTGCATACCGCCGAATATCAGTACATTCCGGCGCTTGCGCTGCCACAGCAAAGCCATTTGAATCTTCGACTGAATAGCCCGCCTTCGTTTCGGAATCCGAAATCCGTCCTGGTGATTGGGTTGCCGGCGGTGGAAGCGCCCCAGCTTCCTCCGCTGCGCACCGTGAATCCGGATGAAGTTTTGTGTCTACAGAAAACGCAACTCGTGCTGCCGGTCCAGGGCGCACCCTTAGTGTTTTCAACTGCGATTGCGCATGACTTTGTGCTGCGCGTACCGTTAGCGACGGGGCGGACGATTGATCTCCCGGCAACAGCGGATGCCGCGCGCGGCGGCTTTGCAATCGACGCGCATGCCTTGCCGCCGGGAATGCCAAAATCGCAAGTGAAGGGGACGCTTCGCGGCTTTTGGGGCTTCGATGCGTATGAGGGCCCGAGTTTCAATCTCCGTGCGGCGCACGCCGGAGAGTGGACGATTTCTGCCGAAGGACCGTAGCGCACTCATCGCGGACCGAGAAGATATCCTTCACCTCAAATCGGAATGCGCCGTGTGCGTGGATCAAGTGACGATTGAAAACGCTCGGGGGGAAAATCTGAATGCCACATGGAAGATTCCGAAGCCAGATGAACTGGAGGTACGAGCACCGCTAAAGGGCGAAGCGGCGGGCCCGGTCAAAGTTAAGGTGAAACAATTTGGGATAGCCGATCCCGAGGAACTTCAGTTGGTTGCGTATTCCGAGGCCGCCCATCTCGATAACTTCGCGATCAATACCGGCGACCGCCAGGGCGTCCTAACAGGAACGCGGCTGGACGAAGTGCAGAAGCTGAAGCTGGGTGGAATGGAGTTTGTGCCTGGGAGACTGTCGCGCGCGGACCAGAAGGACGAATTGCCGCTCTTGGCTTCGAATTCTGACATGCCGCTAGCGGCGCCACCCGATCAGAAGTTGGTCGCGTACGTTTCGCTCAAGGATGGCCGCGTCCTCAACTTGCAAACGACCGTTGAGCCGGCCCGACCCAAGGTGGATTTGATCGGGAAGAGCATTCAGACCGGAGCCAGCGGTTCGGCGATTCGCTTCGCGAGCCAAGATCAACTGCCGCAAGACGGCCGGATGTCTTTTTTCGTGAAAACTGAAATCCCCGATAAGTTTCCGAGGACGGAAAAGATCGAGGTGGCGGACGAGGACGAGTCGTTCAGCACGCTGCTCAGCGTCAGCGATGGCAACATCGTCTTGCAGGATTCACAGACGGTACTTGGCATCGTAGATCCTCTTAAGAATTTCGGGCCTTCTGCATTTGGAGCGCTGCGCTTCCGCGCTGTCAGCGAGGATGGAGCCAAGGGAGATTGGCGGCCGCTTGCGGATCTAGTGCGAGTCCCATCACTCAAGGAAATTCGCTGCCCCGACAGCCCGGATAAACCTTGCAAGCTCAGCGGGACGAATCTCTTCCTGATTGACTCCGTTGCCTCGGATTCGCAATTCACGCACACGACACCCGTTCCGCTAGGTTTCGCCGACAGTTCGCTGACAGTTCCCCGCCCAAACGGCACGCTGTTGTACATCAAGCTCCGCGACGATCCATCAACCGTGGACGCGGTAGTTCTTCCGGTGCTACCGGATCAACAGTAACTTTTGGGCGCTGCCCCTCGATGAGAGCGGAACGGCTGCCCGCCTGAATGATATTATTTTCTTCGCAGGCAGGATTCGCTTCAGGGGGCAGACTTGACCCAGTCTTCAACACCAGCCGAGATTGCGATCGAGCACCGCCGCAGTACTCGCGCGGTGCTGGCTTTGCCGATAATCGTGAAGGGCGTCGATGCGCTGCATGAGCCGTTCAGGGAAAATACGAACACCGTTATGGTCAGTTGCCATGGTTGCAAATACCAATCCAAGCATTACGTGCCGCGGGGCTCGGTCGTCGAGCTCGAAATTCCTCGAAGCCCGCAAGGCGCGCCACGCCAAGTTTCCGGAAGGGTGATTTGGGTTCAGAGGCCGCGCAATACTCGGGAGGTTTTTCACATTGCCGTGGATTTCGACGTGCCCGGAAATGTGTGGGGCATCCCGTCTCCCCCCGCAGATTGGTTTCCGGTTCCAGGCGATCCAGAGCCTTCAACTCCCGAAAACGACGAAAGGGCCGCGCGATCGGACAAGCGATCCATCGAAGCGACAGCTTCGTGGGACGAAAGCGAAATCGCATCCGCATCCCGAAGCGCCAATGAAATCAAGGCTTCAACCGAAGAAGCGAATACCATCGACGTGGAAATTGTCTCCGGCAATACCCGGGCAAATGCTGAGATTTGCTCCGTAATCGAAAACGCCGTGAAGGCGGCGGTGGCGCAGCTCGCCAAGTCAATTGCGGACGAGGCGCGCGAAGAGCGCATTGCCGCAGCCGCACAGTTGGACGCCAAGGTCCAGCAGGCCGTGGAGACTGCCGTAGCGAAACTGCCTTCCCCACAGCGCAAAAAGTCCAAAAAGAAAAACTAGCCAGCCGCCACGCAGCCCGATCCATCTACCAGTTTGGATTACCGCAGACGAAGTTCGAAGCATCGCTGGTGCTGCCGCTGCCCTTGTAGATGGCCATCTGAGGATGCGGGCAGAGCGGCCGCGTCTCATCGATCACGCCCTTCGTCGAATGTGATGCAACGATTTTTTCGGGAGCCGCGCCGTGCTCCCGCCACTGCTCCAGCGCGGTGAGCGAATCAAAAGTGTTCGGAGAGGGCCCGCCTTGGCAATGCTGCATGCCCGGCACAAAAAACAACCGCAGAAAATCCTGCGTCGCCTGCTGACTACCCATCGCATGCTCGACACTCTCGTAATAATTGAGGCTGTTCCGCGGCATGATGGCTTGATCGGCCCAGCCGTGGTACATGATGATTTTTCCGCCGTGCGATTTGAAGGCTTTCAAGTTCGGGTCGATGGCATTCACGATTGAACCGAGGCGCGAATCCGCAAGACGCGTGTCGCGATCCACGTCAAAGGTGCGGAAATCCCAACCAGGATTCGCGAAAACCATGTATGTGAAAAAGCCTGTGCCGATGCTGATCGGCTCGGGACCGGCAGCCATCCCGCTCCATGCCAATTCGCTTCCCGGCTCGAAGCCCGGAAATATCTGCTTCCCATCGGAATACTTCGCGCCGGCGTAAATCATCTGCGCCGTCTTTACTTGCGGCGCGGTAAGACACGTGGGAGCGTCCGGGCCCTCGCACTGAATGCTCTTGGGATCGAAAGGGCAGCGCGTGGGATCTTCGATAATGCCATCTGTTACGCCGTCCTTGGAATCGCAGGCGGCGATTGCGCCCGCGTGCAGCACGGCATACTTCGATGGCGGAATATAGCCCGGCGCGCTTATTCCATCCTTCAGTGCCACCCAGCTGATGTACTCGGAACCGGCCTGAAGGTGAGTGATGTAGTTCGCCGGCGCGCCGGCGATGATGCCATCGTAATCGTCCGGGTAGCGCTGCGCCTCCGTGAGGCCTTGCTTGCCGCCAGTGGAGCAGCCGTTCCAATAGGAGAGTTTCGCGGCAGAGCCGTAAAACGCCTGGATGATCAGCTTCGAATCCGCAGTCATTTCATGCACGGCGCGATACGACCAATCGACAAGTTTTTCGGGATGACCCATGGCCCAGCTTTCGTCATTCCCGGATGCGTGGCCGGTATCAGTGCCGGCAGTGGCATAGCCCCGCTTCAGGGCCGTTTCAAGCGCTGTGTAACCAATTTGGCCGATGAAGCCGCCATTGCCGACGGCTTCGAACTTTCCGTTCCAGCTCGCCGCCGGAGGAAGCCACACTTCAAAGCTGATATGCGAATCGCTCGTGGGCGCGGAAAACGCAATTACGCGGCAAAACGCCTGAGAGATTTTAAGATCGCGTCCTGGCCCGATCGGCCCGGCGGGAATTGGGATCACCAGGTCCGGGGGCGGATTGATTGCGGTGGCGGAGGTCACGGTCGCGTTGGGAATCTTAAGAGACGTCAGACTGTCGCAGGACTGCTGGGCGGCAACCCATTCCGGTACCATCCCAAACACTACCAGGCAAACCAAACAGAAAAAGAGTGTGCGCCAGCGCCTCATGCCTTTGCCTCCCCAGATGTCAGTTTCGGAATCCTCGCGAGTGACGTATACACTGCGGCGCGCTTGCGCGCAAGAGTCCTGGTTAAGTGTATTTGGCGCGCGTATCCCCTTTGATTGCGGCGCCGTCGCCTATCCTTCAGCGGCTAACGCGCGCATGGCGGCGTGATAACCACACATCCCGTGCACTCCGCCCCCCGGCGGCGTGGACGAGGAGCAAAGGAACAATCCGGGATAGGGGGTCGTGTACGCGTGGCGTGTTGGACGAAAAAAAAGTTGTATCAAGTTGTTCGCTCCGCCAGAAATATCGCCACCGACCAGATTCGCATTGTGCTGTTGTAGCTCGGCCGGCGTCCTGACGCTGCGAGCAAGAACGGCTTCTCGGAAACCCGGCGCGACGGTTTCGATTTGCGATTCGATCCGGCTCGTCATGTCGCAATCGCTGTTGTTTGGCACATGGCAATATGCCCAGGCCGTGTGACGACCTTTCGGAGCCCGCGTCGAATCGAACAGACTCGGTTGCGTCACAAGCACAAAAGGGTTGTCGTTTTGACCCCCGTTCCATGCGGTGCGCTCGGAGCCTTCTATTTCTTCGAGGGAAGACCCAATGTGAATGGTGCCGGCTCTCGAGCATCCCTTTACCCTCCAGGGAATCGGATCCGACAGCGCCCAATCAATTTTGAATGCAGCCGGACCATATTTATACCTTCTCAACGCCTTCTGATAATTGGCTGGAAGGACCGGCGCAGCGATATTCAGGAGTCCTCGAGGCGTTAAATCGCAGAGAATCGTGCGCGTGGAGGGTAGATCGCGAATTGACTCCACACGAACCCCGCATTGAATCTCTCCTCCTAAAGACCGTAGATACGACGCAAGCGCGTCTCCGATGCGTTGGGAGCCGCCTTTGGGAATGGGCCAACCATAAACGTGCCCCACCGCGGCTAGCACAAGGCCAATTGCCGCTGTTCCCCACTTCTCCAGGGGAACGATCGAATGGCCGGCTAAACCGGCGAACAGCGCCCGCGCCGCCTCGGTCTGAAACTTATTGCGCGCAAGACGGGACGCGGGCTGGATTGCACGCATGCCAAACTGGGTCATCGCGATCGGATTTCGTGGGATACCGAGGGGTCCCAGAATGGCGCTTTCGATGGCGCTCCAATTCTGGACAACTGGGCCCAGGAGATCGCGATAGCCCGGTCCGTCCGCCCCAAGGGACCTGCACGTCGAGTCGAGAGAACGTTCGAGCACCACCGCAGTTCCGTCATCACGTGGGTGGGCCAGCGGAAGCGCGGGATAAATCCATTCCAGACCGTGTTCCTGCAGAGGAAGCGATCTAAAGAACGGTGATGCCAATGCCATCGGATGCACGGCAGAACAGACATCATGAACGTAACCGGGAAGGGTCAGCTGGGCCGAGCGCGTACCGCCGCCAATAGAATCCTCAGCCTCAAAAACGAGGACCGACCGGCCGGCTCTCGCCATCACGATTGCGGCAGCAAGGCCGTTCGGCCCCGAGCCGATAACCACTACATCGTAGCCTGTTCGTCGAGGCACTGACGATGGCCTCACATCCTGTTCAAGGAGAAGAGGTGTGGGTGGACGCCGCCGGGGATGAGGCGTATTGCGAGCTAGAATCCTCGCGGGCGAAGTAATTCCGTTCGTACAGCCCCCGGTAGATCCTGCCGGCAATTTCCGAAGCGTGGGGTCCGCTGATAATACGGCTGCCTCCGTGGAGCAAAACCACAATCACGATTTTCGGGTGAGCTTGGTCGGCGTAGGAAACAAACCAGCCGAGGCGTCCGCCCAGCCCTTCGTCGTTGCACGTACCCGTCTTCCCAAGGTCCTGTTCGCCATCCGGGTCGTAGCTGCGCTTGGCCGTCCCGTAGAGAACGGCGGCGAGCATTCCCTCTCGCAGGTCCGGAAGCAACGGAGCGATATCGAACTGCTCGCGAATCCGAGGCTCGAAGTCCTGGCGCGCGGCTTCCGTCCGCGGGTATTGCAGATAATATTGCGTGCCGCCATTGGCCAGCATTCCCACCAGCGATGCAAGCTGAAAGGGCGTGATGCGGATGCCTTCACCGAAGCTGGACATGCGTGCCACCCCTCCGAAAAGCGGTGCTGACGGAGGCAGCGACCCGGGCTGCTCTTCAGGAATGTTGTAGCCCACGCGCTGCCCCAGGCCAAGCAGAGCATCGTATTTCAGCACACGATCGAAACCCAACCGCGTTCCCACTTCCTCGAAGAACTTGTTATTGGAATGCGCCATCGCCTCCGTCAAATTGATGTAGCGGCGCGGCGCAACCCGTATCATGGTGTCGCGCGTAATGACCCCTTCCTTCAGGGCGGCCAGCGCCACGAATGGCTTGATCGTCGAGCACGGCTCGAAGCCAGCGGAGAAGGCCATCTTCTGGTTCACGATAGAAAGGATGCGGCCGTTGGTCGGATCGACGGCGAGCACGGAGCCCTTTTCATGCCCCAAGGCGTCCACGGCAATGTTGCGAACCACGGGATCATCGTTAGCGACGATGTCATCCTTCGCGGGATCGACATATTGGACGACTCTTGCTCGGCGCCTGTAATGATGACGCACGGGAGCTTTCCCAAATGCAGCCGGGGGAATGCCGATAAGGGTGAGGCACAAGATCGAGACGGCTTGTTTAAGGGCTGGGATTGTCTTCATATGCCAAAAATTAGATGCGGCGAAGCCTTGATGCGTCGAGCCGAGGCTCAGTCTAAGTAACTGCGGCGCGCCTGCGCAAGTAAATTACCCATGTATTTTCCACCTGTGTACGGCAAGGCACAACTGGTCAAGCGGACAGTTCGGCGGCACGCTGCTCTTGCAGTTGCCTCTTTAGACGCCGCCGCGGACGCAACTTCCCGCCCGCTCGCCGCTGCGATACCATAGAAGGGCGGAACGGTCGTGTCGGAGGCAAGGACAGGATGTTAATCGCGAAATGGGCACCCTTGATTCTGCTGCTTTCATTGCCGGGGCTTACCGCTGCGCAACAATCGCAAACTCAAACTCCGCCCCCATCGGACCATCAGCAGGATTCACTCGCCGCTGCCGCACGGCGCGCGCGCGAAACTAAGAAGGACGAGGTAAAACCTGCAAAGGTTTGGGATAACGAGAGTCTGGCTTCTGCGCCCGGCGTCATAAGCGTCGTCGGCCAGCCCGCTGCCTCAACCGATAATTCTGCCGCTGCGGGTGACGCCAACTCAACGGCAGGCGGTCCTCCCGCTCCTGAATCAAATACCTCAATCGAAGCGGACCTGAGTGGGGCCAAAGCCAATCTCCAGACCCTAAAGGCCGATCTCGATTTGCTTCAGCGCAAATACTCGCTCGATCAGCAGACGTACTATGGCAAACCCGAATTTTCGTCGGATAAGGCCGGCGCCGCTGCGTTGGCCAGCGAGAAGAATGAAATCGCGTCGAAGCAGCAGGAAATCGCCGACGCCGAAAAGAAAGTTGCTGATTTGCAGGCTCACTTGAACGCCGCGAACAAATCTTCGGGCAACGCCCACTAGATTTCTCGGCCTTGCTACGGTTTTGGCGCCTCAGCCCCCGGAAAGTCCAATATCACGATCTTGCCATCGGGCTCGCGTTCGAGCGTCGGCGCGTATTCGCCGAGCATTTCTCGCCGCCACCATAGCCCGCGCTCCCGTCTGGTTTGCTCGCTCGTGAACCAATACTGATAGACGACGCTGCGTACTTCCTTCGGAGGCGTGCCGGGGAATGGATTGCGCGCAAACAGCTCCAGTACGTCCGAGTCGTTCGCCAGCAGTCGCTCTTCGGTCCACAACACGAAGCGATACTCGCGCCAGTTTCCCAGCGACGCAAACCACAAGTTCCATTCAAAACGGGGCTGATACGGCGCGTAGATTCCCGGTGGTTTGCTCGGATCCTGTGGCTTGTACCGGAATGGATATGGGATCCAGGTCTTTCCATCCAGGGACCCTTGGAACTCAATTTCGTACCGCTGGTGCGTCATGTTGGCAAACAGCGCATACCGATTCGCGATGCGAAATGGTTCGAGCATGCTCACAGGCTTCTGTGGCAGCGGAACGCTCGGCGCCAGCGTCCAGATGAAAATCGCGGTCGTCGCGTAAAAGACGAGACCCAAGCAGATACCCGCCACCGTCATACGTACGGGCTTGAGCCGTTTACGCCAATCGGCGCGCCAGTTATCTAGCGGCGCTCCCGGCGCCGAGGCTCCCTCTCGCTTGCGTTCAAGCGCACCTCGAATCCGCTGCGGGACCGTCCATTCCACAAAGCGATCGTCGAGCAAGAGGAAGCCGAGCGAAAAAACCAGATAATTCAGGAACGCATAATTACCGGTGAGAATGATGCTGATTTCGAACGGCGCAACAATCCAGAAGCATGCGATCCGAAACCGGCGCGGCAAAAACACCATCCACACCAGCACCAGTTCGGTCGCCAGCGTGTAAAAAACCGCCGAAGCGTGGAACCAATGCGGGAAATGTCCCACGAACCATCCAATCCACGTAGGCAGCGGCCCATTCTGGTAGTAATCGTCCATGGCCGTGAAGTGTCGCCACGAAGTATCGCCACTGGCCATTTTGGCGAAGCCCGATTCGAAATAAATTCGGAACCACTCCCATCGGAGCAGAAACAAGCTTGCGCGCGATGGAGGATTCGCGCGGCCCAGGCCCGGCAAAAATCCCGGCGGCGCGAAAAACAGACTGATGAAACCCGCCCCCAGAAGCATTCCGTCCGATTGATAGCTTGCAAAATCCTGTGCCGCGCCAATGAAGGAGAGGAAGCAGACGAAGCAAATCGCCAGCGCCGCCCGCGGCCAAATGTTCAGCGCCAGCAGTACGGACGCCGCCAGCCCAACCCAGCAGACCAGCATCAGCATGCGGTCGCTCGAGCTAATCCAAAAAAGCGTGGGCGCAAACCAGAAGCGCGCGGAGTGAAGTGCTGAGGAGACCGCCTGCAAGTAATCTCCCGCGGGCAGAATCCCGCTGGGACCCAGCAGGCCCTTAATCTGAAAGATCAGCGAATAAAATGCGGAAAGATAGATGAGGCCGAGCGCCCGCAGGAAAATCCATCGCGGCCAGAGATGCCCCGGATGTTTTTCGTCGGAAATTTCCGGGCCAAGCAGCCATTCCACCCATGCCCTTAAGCGCTCTTCCATCGTCCGCGATTATACTGGCGTTCGGCTGCGGCGGGACGGCCTTGCGTTATCGCTGCGGATTCCCGCCCGGCAGCGATCGCAGGTAAGCGATGATGGCTTGCGCGTCCGCGTGATTCATGTGGTAGATGTGCATCGGTGGCTGGATCGGCAGCCCGTTCGGACCAACTCCCTGCTCGAGAATCTGCTCGCCCTGTTCTTCGGTGAACTGTTCGAATCCGGCTAAATTCGGCGCATTCATGGCCCAGTTCGTGTTGTGGTGAACAGGCATGATCCAGATCGGCGCGCCTTGCAGCCGCCGGGACTCGTCCAGATTGCCGCCGCCATCCCGCGGCGTGTGGCACTCCTCGCACATCGCCACGTTCTCGACCAAATACCGCCCTCGTTCGACGCTGCCACCCTGCTCGGCCGTGGAAGGCGTCTTCTGCGCAGTCTTTTGCGCAGCGGCCTTCTGTAAAGATGTTTTGGGACTTTCGCCCGACGACAAACGCGATGCCCCCAGCCCCACCACTAACAACACGGACAAACAGAGACCCAATCGGCGCATTGATTTCATGAGATTTTTAGTCCTGAATTAAGAGATGCGGCGGGTTTCGCTCGATCGTTCATCGCCGCTTGCACGCGAAAGTATCCCAAAAACAGCGTTTCCCTGTCCATTAGGTTTTTCGGTTCCGTTTTTCAAGGGCACTGGCACGCTGGCTAAAAATGGGCGCCCACAGCAAGAATCGTCAAGACGCCGCCCGCCCGTTTCAGTAGACTAAGCCACCATGATTCGAAGCGCCCTTGCGATATTGGCAGGCATAGTCACGCTGACGATCACGTCGTTCGCGATTGAGGCCGCCGTCGATCCCTTGATGACGCACCTCTTTCCTCACGCTCTGCCCAACCGAACCGCCATCAGCCATAATCTGCCTGCCACGATCTTTCTATTCACTTACACGGCCGTATGCGTCGCAGCCGGCGGCTACGTTACGGCATGGCTTGCGCGACGCTCCCCCGTGCTCCATTCTCTGCTCATAGGCGCGGTCCAGGTCGCGCTCACCGTCTTGGCGATGACGTCATCGTCGCTTCGCAACGAGGCCCCCTTGCGCAATTGGGTTGGCGCGCTGCTGTTCACCATCCCGGCGGCTTGGTGCGGAGGGCTTCTTCGTGCAAAGCAAGCTGCGAAGAGCGGCTCGCCTAGGGAAACTCCTCAACGAGCAATCGCATGATCAGATCGCCGCGACGTTCGCTCAAGAAGATGCAGCCCATCCTCGCCTACGCGGCGGGGCATCTCGATGAGGACATGTCGTTGGCGGCTCTCTCCCGTCAAACCGGCCTTTCCGCGTTTCATTTGCAGCGGGTCTTCTCCGCCACCATTGGAGAGACTCCCAAGCAACTCACCTTACGGCTCCGGCTTGAGCATGCCGCGACGTTGCTCCTCACCAGCGGCGATTCCGTCCTGGACGTGGCGCTATCTTGCGGCTTTCAGAGCCACGAAGTGTTGATTCGCACTTTTCGCCGCCGTTTCGGGATCACGCCGAGCGCCTACCGCGTCCGCGGCCTCGCACCGCCGGTAAACGCCGCGCAGGCTAGAGAGCACGCCACACTGGTGAAGCAAGTCGGTCCGTGCATCGGGCTGTATCACTTCAACGAAGGCGGGAGGTTAGAGAAAACCGAGATGACTTATACCATCGCAAAAAAGGAAATTCCCCCGCAACCTGTGCTCGTGATGCGGCGCCGCGTAAAGCCAACGGAAATTGCCAAAGCCATAGGGGAAGCATTGCCTCAAGTCTTCCTATTCGCCCAACAGAATGGGATCGCTCTCGCCGGCCTGCCACTCACGCGCTACGTCGAGTGGGGACCCGGCTTGGTGACCATTGAGCCCGGGATGCGGATCGCAACGCCCGGCCAAGGCCAGCCTCCCGGCGGCGGCAGTCCGGCACAGCCGCCAATCAAGGTAGACACGCTGCCCGGCGGCCCGGTGGCAACCACGATGCATACTGGCGCATATGACAAGCTCACCGAAGCCCACGCCGCAATTCAGCAGTGGATCGAATCGCAGGGTCTCACTTCGGCCGGAGCGCCCTGGGAGTCGTACGTCAATGATCCTGCCGATTATCCCGATCCCAAGGATTGGAAAACGGAAGTGTTCTGGCCTATCGCGCCCTAGAACTTCACGCTTTACGCATACCCAAGCCCGAAGATTGAGTCGCTGAATCCTGGCATAGTTGCGCCCGCGCCCACTTCGCGTGTTCGGCAATCAGCGAATCATCCGAGGAAGCCAGCCGGTCGAGCACGCGAATCACAGGCGGATACGCCGCTGCGCTCTTCTCCAGTCCCGAATTTCCCAAAGCCACGCAGGCATTTCGAACCAGGCCTCGCCACTTGGCGCGCTTGACGGCGCTCTGGCTAAAAATCGCACTAAATTCCTGTTGCGAGAGCCCCGCCAGCCACGAGAGTTCGGGCCAAAACAGCGAGAATCTAGTTCCAGCATTTTCGCTCGGTCGATCGTCCAGCACAGGTGCATCGATTTCAGCCTGTGAAGCTTCTCGTGGCTGAAAAGCAAACACGTTCGTCACGGGCGCCTTCCGATTCCATGGACACACATCCTGGCAGATGTCGCATCCGATCACTGCCGCATCCATCTGCGGACGAAACTCCTCCGGAATCGCGCCACGCAGTTCAATCGTCAAGTACGAAATGCAGCGGCGCGCATCCAGCACGTACGGTTCCGGAAACGCCTGAGTCGGGCACGCATCCAGGCAGCGCGTGCAGCTTCCGCACAAGTCGGCTGGTGGCCCTTGGCCGCCTTCCAGCGACCCACCAAGCTCCATCGTGGTAACGATCACGCCCAAAAAAAGCCACGATCCCAACCGCGAATTGATCAGGCAGGTGTTTTTCGCGAGCCAGCCAAGGCCTGCGTATTTCGCCGCCACTCGTTCGATGATCGGCCCGGTGTCGACATAAGAGCGCGCCTCGAAAGGTTCCGGAAACTCGGCGCGCATTTCCGCGATGAGTCCCTTCAGCTTTTCCTGAATCACTTCGTGGTAGTCGTCGCCCCACGCGTAGCGTGAAATCCATCCGCGCGGCGATTCGTCGGCCGTGCCTCGCCCTTCCTCGAGAGATCCAAGTGAGGATCGAGCCGTCGAGAGTGGCTGCGGCGCGTTGTAATTCAGCGCCACGACGATCAGGCTCCTCGCCCCCTCCATCACCAGCCGCGGATCGCCTCGCCGCGAGTCATGCAGATACTTCATCTCTCCCGCGTATCCTCGCGCCAGCCATTCCGGCAAGTAGCGAAGTTCCTCGAACGCTTCCGGCTCAGCGGAGTTTGCCGAACGGAACAGGTCCCCGGTCACCGGCGCAACTCCGCAAAGATCAAATCCCGCGGCACGCGCACGATCATTGATCCATCGCGTTTTTTCAGCCGGCGTCATATTCCGATCATGCACCAACGGAGCGCCGTCAGTCACCACGGGCATCTTGATGTTTGGCGATTGCCGTTCCGGATCATTCGCGGTACTTATATGAGCCGGAGAACTCATACCCATGGACAGACGATCTTTCTTCAGAGGTGCAGCCGCATCCTACGCCGCCCTTTCCGCTCAGCTAACAGCCGGCGCCGCACAAGCGAGCCCCGCCCAAATCACCATGCCCGTACGCAACGAGGATGCCGCAAAGCCTCGCAAAGTGCCCTACAAGCGGATTGCGACCGAAGAAGCATGGGGCCCGGCCGAAATGTTCGCCATGTACCGCAAATTGCTCGACGAAAATCCCTACGCCCACCCAGGTCTAGCCAGCATGTGGGGAGACAGCGGCGGCAGCCGCAACGAGGCAGGCGGCAGCGGCGGCAATCCCATCGTTACCAGGTTGGTCGATATGGGCGACCGCCGCATCAATGACATGGATGCCAGCGGCATCGACGTCGCGCTCCTGCTACTCACCGCGCCCGGCGTGCAAGTCTTCGATGCCGCAACCGGAAGCTCTCTTGCGGCGTCGACCAACGATCAGCTCGCCGAGGCAATTCGCAAGTATCCCGCTCGCTTCGCCGGTCTCGCCGCCATTGCTCCGCAGGACCCGAAAGCCGCCGCCAAGGAAATCGAGCGCGCCACGAAGCGCCTCGGCCTGAAAGGAGCTGTGGTCAACTCGCACACCGAAGGCGAATATCTGGACGACCCTAAATTCTGGGAAATCTTCGAGGCCGCCGAAGCCCTCAACGCACCAATTTATATTCATCCTCGCGAGCCTTCCCCGCAAATGCTTCAGCCGTTCCTCCAACGTGGAATGGAGCGGGCGCTCTACGGCTTTGGTGTCGAGGTCGGCCTGCACACACTCGCGCTCATCACCAGCGGAACGTTCGATCGTTTCCCGAACCTCAAGATTGTCATCGGCCATGCGGGCGAGGCTCTTCCGTACCTGCTATATCGCATCGACTACTTTCAGGTCCACAAAAAGCCGTTCATGCCAAAATTGAAGATGCTCCCCAGTGAATACATGCAGCGTAATATCTACGTCACCACCAGCGGCGTCCCGTGGGGGCCCGCGATCCTGTTGGCGCAATCCGTGCTGGGAATGGATCGCGTGCTCTATGCAATGGATTACCCCTACCAGTTTCAAATCGAGGAAGTTACGATGACGGACAACCTGCCGTTGAGCGACGCCCACAAAAAGAAACTCTTCCAGACCAACGCGGAGAAGGTTTTTTCACTGTGATCATTGTGACCGGATTCGCAGCCGCGCCTGCGTGCCCCGAGTCTGCAACAAATAGATGACGGCGCTGCCACCGGTAACCACCAGCAGACCCACGATTTCTGCGAGCGACGCCAGCGCAATCAGAAGCAGCATGCTCCCAATGCCAATCGCAGCCGCGGCTCCGAGCCAACGGAAGTTCAACGGCGCGCCGGCTACGGCCACGCCACGGCGCGCGAGCCGCCAAGCACCCGCACAACCGCCAATGTAGAAAACCGCCGTGGCCAATGTTGAGAGCACAGCCAATTCTGCAAAGGTTCCACTCAACGCGAGTCCGGCCGTCAGCGCGGCGTAGCACAAAATCGCGATATGCGGCGCATGCGTGCGCGGGTGGACGCGCCCGAGAGAGCGTGGCAGCAATCCGTCGCGTGCGAAAGCGAAGAGCATTCGCGGCGTACCTAGGATGTCGCTGCCAATCCAGCCGAACATTGATAATCCCGCACCCGCCAGCATCAGCAGGCGCAGGGTGGGATTAATCCGCGCCATTGCATCGGCCAGCGGCACTGTCGAATGCGCCAGCGCGGGACCAAGAATCCCCTGCGCGATAACTTGAATTGCGATGTACAGCCCTATAACGAACGTCATCCCCATCGCCAACCCCCGCGGAATGGTGCGCGACGGTTCCGCGATCTCGCCGCTCGCGGCCAAGGGCGTCTCCATGCCGGAGCAGACGAAGAGCGCGAGAATCACAGCACGGCCGAGTCCCGAAGTGCTCAGATGTATCGTCGGCACAAAATTGGCGCGATGCATCGCGCCGGCGCCGGCGATCACAAAAATCGCGATCGGAATCAATTTCAGCGCAGTTGCCGCATCCACCATCCGCGCCCCGCGCGCCACGCCGCCGGTATTCACCAGCGCGATGCCGCCGATCACGCCAATGATCACCGCCGCATGAACCGGCACCACGAATCGCGGCGGCACCACGCTTACAGCCACGTCGGCAAGGGCCGCTGCCACACCGCCGCAAGCAAGAGCATTGCCCAGCCATAGCATTGTGCCGGCGATATAGCCCGCCAGGGGCCCAAAAGCAGCTTCGATATAGCCGTAGGCTCCGCCGCTGGTCGGCATCCGGCTGCCGCCCTCGGCAAAGCAAAGGGCCACTGCTCCGATCGCCACTCCGCAGACCAGAAAGGCCGTAGAGGCATACACGCCCATTGAAGCGGCGAGCTCGCTGGGCACCGCAAAAATGCCGGCGCCGATAACGATGTTGACGATGCTCGCTGCCAGCGCCCAGGATCCCACCGCTCGCACCAGCCCGGCATCGCGTTGGTTCTCTTTCACGCGCAGTACCGTAGCATGCGCGAGCACGCTGGCACAGTGCTCTTGCATTGCCGCACGAAACGCGTTTTGCTTGTAACCGCGCCGCTGTATTGCATACAATCGCGGACGCTTGTTACTCCACGGGAGAATTGAATGAGCCAGCGGATTGCCGCCAAAATCACCGCCGTAGCCGGTTACGTTCCGCCGCGCGTCGTCACCAATGCCGACCTGGAAAAAATTGTCGACACCAGCGACGAATGGATTCGCACCCGCACCGGCATCCGCGAACGCCACTATGCCGAGCCTGGCGTAGCCTCCTCCCATTTGGGTACGGAGGCCGCCAAGAAACTTCTGGCCGCGAAGGGCGTGCTCCCTGAAGAAATAGACATGATCGTGGTCGCGACGGTGACACCGGACATGCTCTTCCCGGCCACTGCGTGTCTGATCCAAAACCGCCTGGGTGCGACCAAAGCTTGGGGATTCGACCTCTCCGCCGCGTGTTCCGGGTTCGCCTACGCCCTCACGGTTGGCGCGCAGTTCGTCGGCGCTGGTTCGCACAAGAAAGTCCTCGTCATCGGCACCGACGTAATGACCTCCATCCTCGATTTCAAGGACCGTGCCACCTGCGTCCTCTTCGGCGACGGCGCCGGAGCCGTGCTCTTGGAACCGGCGTCAAACGATACGGAGGGAATTATCGATTTCTCGCATGATATCGACGGTTCCGGCGGCGGCAATCTCTACATGCCCGCCGGCGGCTCACTGCATCCGCCATCGTGTGAAACCGTCGAGAAACGCATGCACTACGTTCATCAGGAAGGCCAGCAGGTCTTCAAGTACGCGGTCAAGCGTCAGGCCGAACTTGCCTGCCAGATGCTCGAACGCAACGGCCTTTCGAGCCGAGACCTCGCCCTCGTTGTCCCCCATCAGGCCAATCTGCGCATCATCCGCGCGATGCAGGAGCGCCTCGGCGTGGATGACTCGAAAGTCCTCGTCAATATCGACCGCTACGGCAACACCACCGCCGCCACAATTCCGCTGGGCCTGGTTGACGCCGTCGATCAGAAGCGCCTGCGCAAGGGTGACCTCGTCCTCCTCGTCGCCGTCGGCGCGGGCTACACTGCCGGCTCCGTCCTAATGCGCTGGGCCTACTAAAGCGCCTCCCCGACATCATGTGGAGTGCGGGAGCTTGCTCCCGCTGTCTGCCGCCCAAGCTTGCCTGGGCGTGCTCCTCACCCGGCCCAAAACCACGGTCCCAACCGATCCTCACCGTGGACGATTCTTCTTTACACCAACAACCACTTGCACCGATTCGGGCGGTGGTGTAAAGATTTTCTCCGTATCCTAGGACTACGCCCTGCGCCCGCCGCCTTCGCCTGGCGCAGAATCGAGGACCCCGATGCGCATGCCGACCGCGATTGCTGTGTGTGCCGCCCTTTTCGCCATTGCCGGATGGCCGCAAAGGGGGACAAGCGGCGCTACGCCGGCCGCAGCGCAGGCCAGCGGTTGGAGCAAAAATGGCGCATCGGCCTGCAAGAAATTGCTGACGCCAGATTTCCTCAGGGCCATCCTGGCTCACCCTGCCGGCGAGATCGAACCGGGGGGCGACGGGCAGAGTTGCAGTTACAGCGCCAATAGCGGACTCACCACCCTCAAGATCGAACTTTCCGACCACGTCACGCGAGAGGGTTGGGAACGGTACAACAAGCAGTATCGTCCCACGGCGGTACCCCTCGCAGGAGTGGGCGACAAAGCGGTACGGACGGAAAACCCCGATGTTGTTTACGCCTGGAAGAATGGCGACCGCGCCTGCGGCCTGATGCTGCTGGCTATCGACGAACAACCGAAACTCGCTGGCGAAGCGCTGGCGAAGAAACTCGGCGGAATCTGCAACCAGCTATTCGCTCTGCGGTAATCGCAAGCGTCACATGTCCCCCAGTACGGCAGCGCTCGCAAGTCAGTGAAGCGAGGATGAACAGGAAGCAGTGGGCGATTCTTGCTGCAGGTGCGGGCGTGCTTTGTGCAGTTGCGCTTATGGCGGTGAGTTCGCTGGTCGCGCGCCGCGCTGATGACGTCCAGGCGCAGTGGAACGCGTTGGCCGACGCATATTTCTCGCAGGTGTATTTCCTCTACAACCCCCGCACGAATAATTCCGTCTTTGCTTTTTGTTCGCCTGCTGCTATAATCCTCTCCGATAAATGAGCCGTGCGGTCCCGCGTCACTCTGTTAGAATCGGGCCGCCCGCCGTAGGCGGGACCTAAACGAAACACCCCTTCGAGGTAAATCATGAACGACGAAAAGTCTAAAAACTTGGATTTGGCAATTTCGCAAATTGAAAAGCAATACGGCAAGGGCTCGATCATGCGGCTCGGGAATCGCGACGTTCTCGTTCCCGTCAGCGTGATTTCCACCGGCTCGATCTCGATTGACGCCGCTCTCGGCGTCGGCGGATTCCCACGCGGCCGCGTCATTGAAGTGTACGGCCCCGAATCCGGCGGCAAGACCACTCTCACCCTGCACGTGATTGCCGAAGCGCAAAAGACCGGCGGCATCGCTGCGTTCATCGACGCCGAGCACGCCCTCGATCCGATCTACGCGCGGAAGCTCGGTGTGGATGTGGACAACCTGCTTGTCTCGCAGCCCGATAACGGCGAGCAGGCTCTGGAAATTGCCGAGGCCCTGATTCGCTCCGGCGGGGTTGACGTGGTTGTCGTGGATTCGGTCGCCGCGCTGGTGCCCAAAGCCGAGCTCGAAGGTGAAATGGGCGAGCCGCAGATGGGTTTGCAGGCGCGCCTGATGTCGCAGGCGCTGCGCAAACTCACCGCGATCGTTTCGAAATCCCGCACCTGCCTGATCTTCATCAACCAGATTCGCGAAAAAATAGGCGTGATGTTCGGCAACCCTGAAACCACCACCGGCGGCCGCGCGCTAAAATTCTATTCCTCGATTCGCGTCGATATCCGGCGCATTCAATCCATCAAGGAAGGTGACCGCGTGGTCGGTTCGCGCACGCGCGCCAAAGTGGTGAAGAACAAAGTTGCCGCGCCCTTCCGCGAAGCGGAATTCGACATCATCTACGGCGAAGGTGTTTCGCGCGAAGGCGATTTGCTCGATCTAGGCGTAATGAAGAATGTGCTGGAAAAATCCGGCACGTGGATTTCTTACAAGGCTGAACGCTTGGGCCAGGGCCGCGAAAACGCGCGCCTCTTTTTGCGCGAGCATACTGACGTCCGCGACAAAATTGAGCACGACCTTCGCAAGGCGCTCGGTCTCGGCTCGCACGCGAATGCCCACGACGACAAAAAGCCGGCAGTCGAAGCCGAAAAAGCCAAGGTTGCGGTTGCGGTAGCGGCGGGCCAAGGCCGCAACAACCGCTAGCCCAAACCCACAATCGCCTCAGGCGGACGCGCTCGTTTGTACCGCGCGCGGATATCCCGCGCTAGCCATTACCTCTTCGCTCTGCGCCCGGTGGCGGTCGCAATGTGCCGCAACCAGGAGCAGCCACTGATACAGATCCAGTTCCCCGAATACGCGATGCGGGAAGAAGTGCTGCCTCAAATCCACAGTGGTGGTTGCTGCAAACTCGTGCGTCCGCTGCCGCACTCGGTCAAATTCGCTCAATAGTTCTTCGTGCCGCCATCGGCCCGTCGGCACAAGCATTTCGGGAGCTTGGAAACGGGTCACGCGGCCCGCCACGTCGACGACCAGTGCGTTGTCCTTCATCGCACTGATCTTCGAGGGATCGGGCCCGCTCTCGAGTGTCTTTTCAAGAAGGCTTAGTACGCGCCCTTCCACGGTCGTGATGTGCTCCACGCATTCGGCGACCGACCAGCGGCCCGGCTCAGCGCGATAGTGCCATTGCTCGCGCGAGAGGCCCGCTCCCATGCGATGTAGTTGTTCGCGGGATTCGGTCAAACTCTTCAAAAGGGCTTCGCGTTCTTCTGGGGTCATAGGGTCTCCCTGCCGGGGCAATTTACGGTCATCCAAGTGGCGCCATCATAGCCAAACTTGACGTTTTTTGCCCCTTAAAAGTTTCGAGTTAGAAGGATGCCATGCGGCAAACTAGAAGGATTTTCGGGGCGATTTGGATCGAACTAACTACGCTTCGGGGTCGGGTTTCGGAGCGTAGGGATACTTCAAAGTTTTGCTGGTGTGGGCCACGCGGTATTCGTCCAATTCCTGATTGGTCAGAAAAAAATGGCTTTCGGCCGGATGATTTTCCGCGCCGGCGAGCTCGCGATGCAGCTTATGGGAACAAACGTCCGGCGCATCCTGGTAGCGGACGCGGCGGGAATCGAACGCTTCGTTGGTAATCGTGATCGTGTATTCGCGCGGCTCTTCCTCACGCTCTCGTACGGTAAAGGTATACTCGCGGGCCCGCGGCTTTGATTGGAAACCGACGAATTGGACGATGATGTTGTCGTTCACGGGAACTCTGGAACTATCTCCCTCACTGCAACTTCTTTCTTACTGCGACAGCGACTGCTTGCAACTGCTCACAAAAAAAGGGCGGGCTGGCGATGAGCCGGCCCGCCCTTCTTCGACTAGAGGCTAGTGACGTTCGCAGCCTGCAGACCCTTCGGTCCACGGGTAACTTCGAATTCAACCGCCTGGCCTTCGTTCAGCGACTTGTATCCCTCCGCTTGAATCGCGGAGAAATGAACGAAAACATCCTCGCCGGACTGGCGCTGGATGAACCCGAATCCCTTGCTGGCATTGAACCACTTCACTGTTCCTTGTTCTCTCACTGATGTACTCACTTTTCTTTTTAAGCTATTTGTGCTTCTCGACCGCCTCCAGCCGTAAAGCGAAAGAGGCCGCAAGTTGGAACTTGCAGCCCCTTCAAACGAATCTAAAGGTGTTACAAGAGCAACAAACGCAGGCCAAACATAGCATGCTTTGCCCCTCCTCACTAGTAAATTCTCTGACGCGCGAGTTCGAGCGCGGATTTAAGGAATATCGCTGCAGGGAAATCGCGCGAGTGAAGCAGGGCGAGAGGAAGAGAAACGATTCTGTCGATTCATTGGGGCAACATGGCAGTAAAGAAGGACGCACCCTTCTGAGAAGCGAAGAGTGCGGCACCCACTGAGTTTGTTTGAGGCTTGAAGGGGGATCGGGTGTGAGCGCGCATGGGGATGGATTGGAAAAGGGTGCGCCACCCGTCCCCTCCTCACTAGTAAATTCTCCGCCGCGCGCTTCAGCGCGGCTCGAAGGACAATTGTTGCAGCCAAGTCTCGCGAGTGAAGCAGCACGAGCGGAAAGAAATCGGTCTGTCGATTCATCGGAGGACATCGAGAAAGCCTCACGCTCAGGAACCGAGCATGGGCCACCCTCAAAATCGAATGCGAAGGCCTGGGGCGGCCGGCGAACCCGTAGGATGAGGCCTTATTGTTTGAGACGTTCCAAAACACCTGACGGTCTAACGAAGAAAATCAACTCTCCGGGTTTCCCCTCGACTCTGGGTTTGCCGCAGACATTTTCTGCCACAACCCCGTGCTGGAGTATCTCCTGTATGGAGTACGACGGCGGCGTGTATGCCTGGTGCTTGTGAAACGGCTGGCAATCGTTGCCGCTGCTCGCAGGCGTAATTTTGTCCTGGCCTTGCGGCAGCGCTGCCCGTGTAGGAAATCCACCCACGCACCGCGTTCCCGAAGGTACCTCTGCCGAAATCTTACCCTCGCCCACATGTAGCACGACGATGCCATCTTTGTTTGTCGGAGCCAGCAAATCCGCGCCGTGCCACGTGCCAATTGACACATTCAGGCACAAATTGCGGCCAACGGGACGTCCATTCCGACCGTCCAGAACCCTGATAGTTATATCCTGAGCGCAAAGCACCGATCCAAACGAACCCACTGCAAAGAGCAAGATGATCGGAAGCCGTCGCGGAAAGAACTCTTGGCACACCCGTGCATTGTGGTTGTTTCGAGCCGGCGCGAAGGACCGCCAATGTCGCGCGTGGCGCACCTCTCTCTCCGTATTTTTCACCATTGACATCCGAGCGCGGGCGGATGATACCACACCGGATTTAAGCCGAGGATTCGACCGGCTGCGCGTTTCGGGGTTTCGCGCGCACTCGAAACAGCGAACGCTGGAGGTGCGTGCCCGGGAGAGCGATGCGGATGGTGAGGAAATAGCCAAGCATGTGCGCCGGGCACGATGTATCGTGCCCCTACGCAGAAAAATCAGGGACCTCGGAACGCAGGGGGGGAATATTGCACGTCGATGGGAGGTGGGTGTACGTTATCGGCGGCTGGAAGTTGGTATGGGCTCCAGGAATAAGTTGGCCTGCGGTGGCATTGGAGCGAACAGTTGCCGAGTGACCCGAACGCCTCCCCGGAAAAACAACCAGCGCCCCCGAGCAGAGGCAACACGCTGCCAAGACTGCTGGGCGTTGGAGTCATTATCCTGTGCGTTGCGGCAGGATTTCTCTATCTGGGCGGCTGGTTCAGCCCAAAGGCGCTGACGCCCGCGCGGTTCGTGGACCAATTTGAACGGGACGACGGAGTCCATTCCGGTTTTCGCCGCAATCATGCCAAAGGCGTCGGCGTTAGCGGTTATTTCGAGAGCAACGGCCAGGGAGCGCGGCTCTCAAAGGCTGAAGTTTTCAAACCGGGACGTGTGCCCGTCGTCGGGCGGTTCTCGTTCGGCGGCGGGATTCCAGATGTTGCCGACGCGCCTACCCTGGTCCGCGGGCTGGGGCTTTTGTTCCGGCTGCCGGATGGCGAAGAGTGGCGGACGGCGATGATCAATCTGCCGGTGTTTCCGTTCCAGACGCCGCAGGCTTTCTACGACAATCTGGTTGCGTCGCAACCCGACCCCAAGACTGGCAAACCCGATCCGCAAAAAATGGCAGCGTTTGCCGCGAGCCATCCCGCAACGATCCGAGCGTTGGGCATCATCCAGAGCCATGCACCGTCGTCCGGTTTCGACAACGCGGCGTTTAATAGCCTCAATGCTTTCCGGTTCATCGACGCAGCAGGCAAGTCGATCCCGGTGCGCTGGACGCTGGCGCCAGTGCAGCCCTTCGCAGCAGCCAGCGCCACGGCGACGGCTCAGACAGACAAGAACTACATGTTTGACGAGCTCATCGCCAGCATCATGCAGCATCCGTTGCAATGGCATTTGATCGTGACTATTGGGCAACCGGGGGACCCGACCAACGACGCCACCGTGGCGTGGCCCGACGGGCGGGCGCAGGTGGACGTAGGAACGCTGACCCTCAATCATATCGAGAGCGAGGAAACCAGTCCCGCCCGAGACATCAATTTCGATCCGTTGGTTTTGCCGAGCGGTATGGCACCGTCCGACGATCCCCTGCTCAGCGCGCGATCGGCGATTTATTCACAGTCGTTTACGCGGCGGGCGGGCGAAGCAAAGACGCCGAGCGCGATATCGCCCGCGGAAGTGCGAAAGTGAACATGGCGAGCCAGCAGACGCAATTCACAGTCCTCATGCGAATCCTGCATTGGCTGATGGCCGCGATGGTCCTGACCATGCTGGGGATTGGCGTTGCCATGGTCGCATCGCTGGGTGACTACCACCGCCTGGTTTCAATCCACCGCCCGTTGGGGATCGCTATTCTGATTTTGGTCGTGATTCGCTTCGTGAATCGCCAGTTCAGCACTCTGCCGCCATTTCCCGCAACTATGTCGTCGCAGGAGCGCTTCGTCGCGCACGTATCCGAACTATTGCTCTACACGTTGCTGTTTGTGCTGCCGCTGGTCGGCTGGGGGATGTTGTCAGCGGCGCGCTTTCCGATCGTAATGTATGGGTCGCTGCATCTTTTCCCGATTCTTCCGCACAGCGTGATGTTGTATGCGTTCCTGAGAAGGACGCACACCGTTCTCGCTTACATTTTGTTCCTGGCGTTTATCGCCCATTTTGGAGCGATTTTGTTCCACACGCTCGTGGTGCGAGACGGGTTACTCAGCCGCATGGTGCCGTGGAGAGTTCGCGCGCGCTAGGCGGATTCCGCACACGCTAACGGTCTCTTTCACCTAAACCTGTCAGAACATGGGGATATATCTAACGAACCACTCAGGAAAGCATTTTCCGTTTGAGGATGCATCTAGCCACCTATTCGAAGCCGTACTCGACACGTGAGCGACCATCGTGATTAACATAACCGGGACGACCACGAAGGGCGCGCCTACAGGCGTTGGCTCGTGGAACAGCACAGGAGTTATCGCGACTACAACAGGCAACATTACAGAGTGCAGCGGCGTTACCGGAACCGGCGCCGCAGTCATCCGAACCGCGATTAATGGAGGCTGATGCAAGCCAGAGTGTCTCAAGGTCATTGGACCACCCTGGCGGCGTCAGAATTGACATGAGTGGGAAAAACTTTCGGGTCGTACAGACGGGCGAACGGACCAACGTCGACGGAAAACCAGTGAGGAACAAAGTACTATTGGCAACGCCTGATAATGAATACGAGTTGATGCGTCCTGACTTGATCCATGTGGACCTGCCGCATCATCTCAGCCTTCATGAGCCTATGCACAAAATCGAGTTCGTCTACTTCCCGAACGGAGGGATGGTTTCCCAAGTTGTAGTAACGAAAGACGGTCGAACCGTCGAAGTGGGTGTAGTGGGCAAGGAGGGCTACGTTGGAGCAGGACTGGCGGCGGGCCTGAGCAGAAGTTCCGTTCGCGAAATAATCCAAATCGCCGGCGATGGCTCCCGAATTATGGCGAATGCGCTCGAACGCGTTTTGCGTTCGGCTCCGCAGTTACAGATGATCTTGAGCAGGCATACGGGGCTTCAAGGAATGCAAGTCGCACAGACCGCAGCGTGCAATCGGCTGCACGATATACAGCAGCGTCTCTCGAGGTGGCTGCTGATGACACAGGACCGGGTGGAGTCGGGAGCGCTTCCGATCACCCACGATTTCATTGCGACCATGATGGGCACCGACCGATCCACTGTTAGCTTGGCAGCGTCGGTGCTGCAAAAAAGGGGAATGATAGAATACGTGCGAGGTGCGGTAAGGATTGTGAATCGGAGGAAACTCAAAAAATCCGCCTGTGAGTGCTACGAGGTCATTCGAGAGTTCGAGGATGAACTCGGATTGAAATAGCATTCCTGCCAGTGTGGTATACCCCACAGACAGCAGCTTGCTTCTAGGAGGGTATGGCTAAAGTTCGGGCCTCGAATCCAGGAGGTGCGCCATAGAGGCGATGCGTCGCAGACTGGTATGGGTCGAAAAACAGAATTTTCAGGGCTGGGCTTGCACCGAATGCGCATGGGCGTTCAACCCTTTGGGGCCGCTCGTTGGCAAATCAATTGACGAAATGAAGACGCACTACGAACGCCAGCGCGACAAGGAGTTCACGTCGCATGTCTGTGCCGAGCACCCGAAAGCCACAAAAGGTTCCCGTTGACCAAATCGCCGGCGGGTCAAACTCAGTTTGGTACCTTAGGTTAGCGGCAGATTAGTCAAGCATTCTCCCCAGATCTGGCGCTCGTTCTACACGATTGCCGGCCTCGCTCTCATGAAATGCAAAACGAGTAGCACCAGGCCCACAACTAAAGCAATGTGAATGAAAGCAGTGGTTACGTGAAAGGCAAAAAATCCCAACAACCAAAGAATGATTAGAACTGCTGCCATGATACCAAGCATGTTTTCATCTCCTTGCGATAGGACGCGAGAGCAACCGCGATCTCGATCTGTCGAACCCCCAGTGATAGCTCCTCGTGGTCTGGAAACTGGACAAGCCAGGTTAGTCACAGCAAAGACGGTAGTCTGTCTCGTTGCGAACACCTTCGCATTGTGTTTTATCGTCCAAGGTGATGCCGCTGATAACGTCTGTGTACCTGCAAGAAGGCGGTGTGAAGCTCACCGTAGTCAATGAAGTCGGGAAAGGATCGGTCTGCATTCTCGGACCGGGCGACTTTTTTGGCGAGGGCTGTCTGGCTGGTCACTCTGTTCACCTCAGGACGGCTACTGCGATCACGTCTGGTGCTGTACAGGCGTCGAGTCTCAGTCCATTGGCCCTTCATCAAAATTCCAAGGCTGTGTACGGACCTCACAAGCTCACTCATCGCAATCCCATTCAGCCTGCCGAGCCTTGCAGCGACACCTCGAATAGGCGAAAAGAATCCATCAACTCTCCGACGAACTCCTGCCAGTGCTTGTGCGTTATGGATACCCCAGAAATCTAGCGGTCGCCCGGTTTTGTGGTTGTAGGCGAATTTCTGCCCACAATCCAAGCACGTGATGTAGGTTTCTCGGCCCTGGACACTTCGGTATCCGGATAGGCTGGACGGGATCGACTCGCGCAGTGTTATCGGAGGACCCTTGCGCCGATGAGGACAAAGAAAAACAAGACGAAGCAGCGTCCGCAAAAGAAGCGGGACCGCGAGGGCGATACTCCACCAGGGATCCGCACGGAGGAGCGATCTTTCTGCTTTGAACAGCTTTCTCGCTACCGAGCGATACAGAACTACAGCCCCCTCGATTCCATATGCTCGGGCCATTTTCTTCTGCGATTGAGGTTGCATGTGAATACCTCAGCAGGAGGCTAGACGCGGCGAAGATTCGTGTCTGTGCCGTTGCGGACACTTACGTGGTAGATCTGTCTGCTTGTCTCGATACTGCCTTAGGCGGGTTCCGCACTCTCCGCGGTGTTTGCGAAGGGTGCGGCTACTCCACACTTTTCCCGTACCCTAAAATACGAGGAAGACGCGAACTGGACCGTGCTGGCTCTCCAGGGGCGCCTATCGCCGCGCCACGGTCGTGAACGATTCGGTTAGCCCAACGGCGGGGAAAAATCCGTCAACCTCAGAAACGTCGATTCGACTTTCTCCACTAATTTCCCATTCGCTTCCGATTTCTCTTTCACGCTCTGCCATTCCGGATCGCCCTGGAAGGCTTTCCAGTTGGCTGCCGCTTCTTCCCGACTCGGATGCTCCAGCATATAAAAGAAAGTAGTGCTTTTCACGGGTTCGTCAAGCGCCGTCCAATACGCCACGCTCTTGATTCCATGCTTCGCAAAAAGGCTCATTGTGTGGTCTCGGAAGCGCGCCACCAGGTCCTCAAGCTTTCCGGGGAGACACATGGTAGATGCGCAATTCGTAGACCGCAGTTGATCCTGGCACCGCGCCACCTCGCTCTTCCCCCGAAGCGAACGCCAACTTCATCGCCTCCGCTGTCCCGCCGGGCAACAACAGCGCCAGCGGCACTACTCCCAACAATGTTCGCCTCTTCATCCTGCGGATTCTACCAGAGATGATTCAGGACTTGTGAACTTCGACGCAATTTTCAATCTCCACCACCTTGACGCGGCAATCGAGCGGCGGCTGGGTTTCGTCGAAAAATTCTCGGGAGCGCCGAAACATCGAGGGAGAGCTATTTGTTCGGCCTTGCGACCACGAATGGCTCGAGGGTGAGCGGGAGTTCGAAGGGGATGCGTTTCCGGCGCCTCGCAGACGGTGTCGCTGCATTGCTGAAAACGAACGTGACCAGATAGCACGGTTTTGCCTTCTTCGAGCGGAAATTTCAGCAGAAGTGAACCTAAGCCTCGAAATGAGCCGCTGTAAACAGGAATCGTTTCTCCAAGCGCGGCGATCCGCATGGGGACAGCCGGCGGAAGTTCGAAGGATTGGCGGATGATTTTCGGATCTTCGAATGCGACCGACGTGGCTGTGTAAGCTTGGGGCAGAGGGGAGCCGTAGACGTGCCATCCGGTTTGGAGCGTGAATTTCGCAAAGAAGCTGATTTCCTGGCCGGCGAAGGCTTTTGCGGCAGAAAGTCCAAGCTCTACGGTGAGCGCGCCGCTTCGCAGAGTTACGGTTGGGGCACCATCGTTTGCAACTCCGAATTCTCGAAGAACGATAGCGGACGCTGTGACCCGGTGCTGATAGTTGGGCACGAAATACTTGCGGATCACGACGCCATCCGGAGCGATCAGATACTCCACCGGATGCGGAACGCCATGCGCGCGCAGGCCCGGGGCAATGTTGGTGTTCAAGATGCCGAAGCTGCGGATTACAGCGCTATCCCGATCGGACAGCAGAGGGATTCGAATCCGGTACTTCTCCGCAAAACGCTGGAGAGTTTCCTGGGAATCGTAGCTGACTGCGGCGACGCGGAGACCTTCCCTTTCGATCAGCGGACGTGATTGCTCCAACTCGACGAGTTGGGAACGGCAGTACTGTCACCAATCGGCGCTTCGATAAAAAACGAGAAGCAGGCCATTGGGACCGACGAGATTGGCGAGCGATCTCGGAACGCCTTCCTGGTCTGGAAGGGAGAAATCGGGTATGCGCTCGCCAGGCTCCGGACCCGTAGTGTAGCGATCATTGGTAGCGTTGATGTGCCTGGCGTGCAATTCGGGGGGAACGGGCTCTCCGGCGGCGCGAAGGCGTCCAAACTCCCGCATGATCGCGGCTTTTTCGGCGAGATCTTCCGGTATGTCATTTGCCATCGGCCATCCTCGACAGCAACCATACTACTGCTCTCTCGGCTGCATCGATCAACTAGATTCTTCTACGGGGATTTGCAGACGAAATTCGCCGCGTCGTCAATGCTGCCGGAGCCTTTATAGGCGGCGACCTGTGGATAGGCGCAGATCGGACGCGTGCGATCCACAACGCCATTGGCACGATGAGAGGCGAGAACTTGATTGGGCGCCTGCCCCTTCTCAAACCACTGCGCGAGCGTGCCGATAGAGTCAAAAGTGTTGGGACCTTCTCCTCCGCCGCAGTGTCCCATCCCCGGAAACATGAACAGGCGGATCGAATCGGTTGCCGCGCTGCCCATCGTTTTCAGCACACTTTGGTAATAGTGGATGGTGTTGAGAGGGGAGATATTCGGATCGCTCCATCCGTGATACATCAGCAGCTTTCCGCCACGGCCGAGAAAATCCTTCAGGTTCGGATCCATGGCGCTGGTCGCGCCGTTGTCCACTTTGTCGGCAAGGCCACATCGCGATCGAGATTCAGAGTCCGAAAGTCCCAATTGGGATTGTTGAAGGTTACGTACTTGAAGCCGTCGGTGGCGAACGACAGCGGTTGCGGACCTGCATGAATCGCCCAGCCGAGTTCACTTCCGGGCTCGAGTCCCGGGTAGATTTCCTTGTCCGGTGCGCGGATTCTTTGCCGGGGAGTAAAGCCTGCGGGCCGTTTCCACTTGCGGGGCCGTGAGGCAGGACGGCTCGTCACTGCCCTTGCACGCGAGCACTTTCGGATCGAAATGGCAGCGCGAGGGGATCGCCGATCAATCCGTCCTTGAGGCCGTCGAGCGCGTCGCAGGCGTCCAGGGCGGCTTTGTGAATCATCGGCGTATTTGCTCGGGGGGATGTAGCTGGATTCGTCCTTGTGAATCGCCTGCGCAATCGAGAGAGACCAGGCATAAAGGTGCGTTCGATTGTTCGCGGGCGCGCCTGCGATGATGGCGTTGTAATCGGTGGGATAGCGCTGTGCTTCGGTGAGACCCTGCCGGCCGCCGGTTGAGCATCCGTTCCAATAGGAGACTCGGCCGGCGCTTGCCCATAAAAGGCGGCGACAATGGCCTTCGCCGCGACGGTCATCTCATGCACCGAGCGATACGCGAAATCAGTCATCTTCTCGGGATGCCCGAGAGCAAAACTTCCGCCGCGTCGTCTGAATGTGCCCGGTATCAGTGCTGGCGGCGGCGTAACCCTCCGCCACTGCCACGCGCCAGGGCGTTGTAACTGATGACCCCAGCCCAGCCGCCATTGCCGACCGATTGGAGCTTGCTGTTCCACCCTGACGCCGGCAGCCACACTTCAATTTTGATATCGGAATCGCTCGAGGGCGTCAAAGTGGCCGTTACCCGACAGAATGCGGGCAGATGGGCGAAGGGAGAGCCGGAGGGTCCTGCGCCTCCTTGGGCGTTCGCCGGTGCAGGCAACGCAAAGGCTCCGGCCGCTACGTCCGCTGCCGATGTAATTCTGGTGTTAGGCAGCGAAAGATGGGCCAGGCGCTCGCACGGAGCAGCGGCTGCTGGTGAATTGCCGAATGCGACCGTCGCAGCCGAGGCTAAGAAAAATGCGAGAAGAATGGAACGATACGCCGCGCCCCCTGCAAACATGGCGACCTCCTCCTGGAAATTCATTCCAACCGCAGCAGATGGGAGAGCTCTGGCGGCCTCTAGGTTCATCTGGTGAGTGTTTCTGTGCGGTCGACATCCACGCTGAGTGTGCAAGCCGCAGCATGATAGGATGTAGCCACTATTCAGACAAGGGCGATGACCCCCGAACGCTGGCGCCAGATCAAGGAACTATACCAGGCGGCTCGCGAGCCGGCCAAGCGCGCCCACGTGCTTGCCGCAGCCGACCCGGAGTTGCGGAGCGAAGTCGAGTCCCTGTTAGCCCAGGAATCATCGACCGCAGGAATTCTGGACCAGCCTGCATGGGCCGACGTAGCCGAGCTCGAGGGCACGGAGTCTAAGGTTACGTCAATCATACCAGGTATCCAAATAGGTCCTTACAGGATTGAAGGGCTCCTGGGCGCTGGCGGCATGAGTGAAGTCTTTCGGGCCGTCGATTCGAAGTTCAACCGGCCAGTGGCGATCAAATTCCTGTCCGCGCATCTGGCCGACGCCGCTGCGCGCCGCCGCTTTCAGCGAGAGGCACAGATGGCCTCCTCCCTAAATCATCCACATATTCTGACTGTCCACGACGCCGGCGATTTCGAGGGCCGGCAGTATCTTGTGACCGAGTTCGTGGACGGTGGGACGCTCAAGGAGTGGCTTAAGCAAGAGAAGCACACGTGGCGCCAAGCCGTGGAGCTGCTGACTGGCGTGGCCGACGGGCTGGCGACCGCCCACGCTGCCGGAATCCTGCACCGCGATGTAAAGCCTGCCAATATTTTGGTCGCGAAGAATGGGTACGCGAAACTGGCGGACTTTGGTCTGGCGAAGCTACAAGAGCAAGCCGAGCTGGATGCAACTCGCACTCTCACGGAGGTACAGACGATTCCCGGGACGTTACTGGGAACCATCCCCTACATGTCTCCAGAACAAGCCTCGGGAGCGGCCGTCGACTCGCGGAGCGACATCTTCGCGTTCGGAGCCGTGCTGTATGAAACCCTCAGCGGTCAGCGACCCTTCACGGGCGCCACGGACCTCGAGGTCCTGCAAAACATCATCCACGCGACACCTGCGCCCCTGCCACAGAGCGTTCCCGCGGAACTGCGGAGCATCGTGGAGAAGGCGCTCGAAAACGACCCGGCGGATCGCTACCAGTCGATGAGGGAAGTGGCCGTGGACCTCCGGAGGATGGTTCGGCAGAAGGTAGTGGATCATCCCGCTCCCGCGACGATTGCGCCGAAGAGTTACGCCTGGTTGCCATGGATTGTGGTGGCGCTGCTGGTGGCGGGATTCGGTGCATGGGTGATCGTCAATCGCCCACGGCCGACAGTGCAGAATCCGCTGTCCAACGCACAGTTCACACGGCTCACCGACTTCGCAGGAGCCGAGACGAACCCTGCCATCTCGCCGGACGGGAAATTCGTCGCCTTCATCTCCGACCGGAGCGGTGCGTTCGACATCTGGCTGATTCAATCAGACGGTAGCAGCCTGGCGAACCTTACTCATGGCCGGATCGGAGATGCGCGTGCGCCCCTTCGCGCCGTGGGATTCTCAGGCGATGGATCGGGAGTGTGGAGCGGCGGAACGCCGGGCAGGAGGCTTATGCTGTGGCCGCTGATGGGCGGAGCGCCGCACGATTTTTTGAATGAACGTGCCGCCGAGGTTGCGTGGTCTCCCGACGGTACCCGGCTGGCCTATCACACCTGGGAACCCGGCGACCCCACTTTTGTGGCGGATCGCAACGGCTCGGATCCGCACCAGATCCTCCGAGACGAGCCTGGATTGCACAACCACTTTCAGGCTTGGTCGAAGGATGGACGCTGGATCTATTTTGTACGCGGCCGGCCAGCCACGCGCGAGATGGATCTATGGCGCATTTCGCCAGGCGGAGGAAAACCGGAACAGCTCACACATCTCAACACCGATATCGAGTACCCGACTCCGATCGACGAGCGGACGATTCTCTTCATTGCCCACAACGAAAGCGGGGCCGGCCCATGGCTGTGGTTGTTCGATGTGGAGACCCGAACTTCACGCCGCGTGAGTTCGGGTTTGGAACAATACACGGCCCTGGCAGCCACGGCGGACGGCCAGCGGCTTGCTGCTAGCGTCGTGAACGCCCAAGTCAACTTGTGGAGCGTGCCGATTACCAGTCGTACTGTCGAAGAGAAAGAGGTGGAGGCGTTCCCACTACCCACGGTGCGCGCCCAAGCGCCGCGTTTCGGAGGCGGATCGCTATTCTACTTATCGTCGAGGGACGGGGCTGACGGAGTGTGGAGCTATCGCAACGACCAGGCACTGGAGATCTGGAAGGGTTCGGAAGGGGCGCTCCAGTCGCCTCCGGCCGTCTCGGCGGACGGCAAGAGCGTTGCGTTTGCATTAAGACGCGACGGGAAGCAGCAGATGCAGATAATCTCCGCGGATGGAACGGGACTGCGCCCGCTTTCGAGCGACGTCGATATTCGGGGAACGGCTTCCTGGTCTCCCGACGGCAAATGGATTGTCGCGGCCGGAAGCGATCGGGCCGGAGCGGGTTTGTTCAAACTACCCGTCGACGGCGGCTCGCCCGTTCGGATAGCAACAGGACCGTTCCTGGATCCCGTATGGTCTCCGCGCGGGGACCTGATCGTGTATAGCGGCACGCAGGTGTTCACGCTCACGCCGCTGCTGGCGGTGCACCCGGATGGTACACCCGCGAAGCTGCCGGAAATCAACGTGCAGCGCGAAGGTGAGCGTGCGCGGTTCCTACCCGATGGCACGGGTCTGGTTTACATGCTTGGAGGTACGATGGCCGGGCAGGACTTCTGGCTACTCGACCTTAGCACAATGCGCTCACGGCGTTTGACTCGACTGAGCAATTCCGCTGTAATGCGGACATTTGATATCACTCCCGATGGCCGGCGGATTGTATTCGACCGGTTGCGGGAAACTTCGGACATCATGCTCATCGATCTTGCGGCGAAGCAAGCTCGGCCTTAGCGAAAGATCGATGGCGGATATGGATACGAGGGCGAGCCAGCCGGATTGGCCTATTGCTCGCCAACCTGTTTCGTGTCGCTCGGGGTTTCAGTTGCCACTGCGGCGTCGAGGACTTGGGCCTTAATTGTGAGGCCATTCTTCGCAGCATCGAAGCGAACTTTGCGGTCCATCTTTTTCCATACGTCGCGAAGCGCCTTTCCGATGCCCACGGGTAGACTGCCTGCTTCCACACGCACTTTACCGGCAACCGTCGGCCCACTGCTGCGATCTTGATATTCGATCTCGACTTGAATCGTTTTGCTCATCAGTCTCCCTTTTGGCTGTGATCTGCGCTGGGCGCGTTCATCGGGCTCAGGCGAAGGCGGCTGGAATCGGCTTCGGCGCGCGCTAAATTCTATTGGCGTCTTGCGGGTTCATACAACGAGAGCGCGGGCTCCTTTTTCGCGATGTGGGAATAAATGAAAAGAGAGGCGTCTGGCTAAACTCACAAGCGCCCCTCTAGTTTACGTCTAATTATCCGTGTACCTCAGGGATCACCTCCTTCTCGGCAAGAACGCCGATGTAGCGATTATTATTGTAAACGAGGAGCGGTTAAATTTTGAAGAGAAGTTCACGTTAATTTTCGGCCGCCAGCTTAATTTCCGCCGTGTCGCCTTTTAGTTCGAAGGTCGTGCCGAAAGGCTTTGAGGCGTCGGCGAGGCGCTGGAGGATATAGACCGCTCTGGCACCGGTGGCTGGCGACGGCAAGCCGCGCGTATCAAGGAACTGGTTGTTCGCGTACTCGTTATGAACATCAGGTTGACCCTGACCCACGTTGTTCAAGACAATCGGGCGGATCGAGATCGATTGCAACTTCTTTCCCTGAAATTGGACGTAGGCGACGGCGCTCTCCCAATTCATCGGTTCGTCGATGTAGGTGAGCGTGGGAGGGACGTTGTAGATGAAATTGCCTAGATCGTAGAAAATGGGCCGGCCGCGATAGATCTCTACGCCGTGTAGCAGAGGTGCGCCATGCATCACCACGATGTCCGCGCCCGCGTCAATTTCGGCATGTGTCCACTTCCTTAGCCAATCATTGGGAGCGAGACGCTCCGGCATCCCTTCGGTGAAAATCGTTGAGAAGGAGTGATTACCGAAGACGTGGTTATGCTGGTAGACGATCACGAGGTCCGCGTGCTGGCTGGCGTAGCGAATGCTCTGGAGGATGCGCTGCGAATCCTCCTGATTGGGCGTGTTAGAGGGTGCGCCGGGCAGATCGTCAGTGGCCTCATTTTCCTTGTCGCCAGCCTCGACGCGAAGCTCATTCACTCCCGGGCGGTTGGCCGTGGCACTTGCTTCTGGCGAAATCAGACCTGAGGCGCTCGCAATCAGGGCAACCGTGCCTTTTGGCGTGCGCAGATAACCGGGCGCCACGGCTTCGGCCACGTTGTCTCCAGTTCCGGCATAAACGATTTTCCGGCGGTCGACTTCGCGGATGGTGTTCTGGATGCCCACGACTTTCAGATCGAATGCGTGGTTGCCGGCGAGGGACAACAAGTTAAAACCGAACGCCTTCAGGGCATCGAGCGCTTCAGGCGGAGTGAGAAAGCCCCTTCCCTCATGAACTGTCTGACCCTTTTCGGCGACCGCGGCTTCGAGGTTGGTGAAGATGACGTCACCCTTCAGCAGACCTTTTATCACTGGCACGGCCGCCGGTGCGGTGGAGCGAATGTCCGACCGGATCATCGATTGCCCCACCAAGGTGATGGTTATAGCGGGCGACTGCGGCCACGCGGTAGCACACATCGCGCACGCGATCGTGAACAGAAACGCGAGGCCCGCTGCTCTGGGCAATAACCGGGCAGATTTCGACGTTGTTGCCATATGCGCGATACTGACGCCTTGAATCATGTCCGCATATCAGTTTCCGAGAATACGGTTTATCGGGAACCGCGCTTCCTGGCAAGTGTTTTATGCGGGCGACCAATGCTTGAGGATAGATTTGAAACCCTGCGCTTTGAGCTCGTCCTTGACTCTGTGAGCGGAATCGGGGTCGCTATAAGCCCCGACGGCCACGCGGTAGAAAGGATTGGCGCCACGCTTGAACACAAAGGCGGGAAAATTCCTTTTCTGCAAGGTCTTCGCCAGGGCATCCGCGTTGTCTTCATGCTTCATCGCAGCCACTTGAAGGACGAAACCGGGAACACTTAAGGGGAGCGTGACAGGAAGAGAGGGAGTTGGCGCGGGTGGCGGCTCAACCGATGCGGTTGAGCTACGGGCGGGAATTTCACGAACTTTGCCCGCGGCCATGATCTCTTTGCCCTGCCAGTGATTCGCTACGCCGGGGTAATGACGGATGAAGACGATGCCCGAGAAAAGGGACAATGTGCCTAGGGCGAATAACATTAGGTAGGGAGAGGTGGGATAGCGCCTAAACTCCTGATTAATCGCCGCCTGCTGCGCAAGGAGACCGACCGAATCCTCTTCGCGGGTGAGAAAGACTTGTGGTTGGGCTGCCTCCTCTGCGGCCACGATCGTGTCAGTCGTGAAGACATTGGCGGATATCCATTTCCTTAGCTGCTGCCGGTAGGTGTCGGCTAACTCCACAAAACGCAAGCCGACGCGATTGTCCGAGTCGTTCGACCAGGCAATTTCGCCTTTCGCTTCGATACGGCCGTAACCGTCCGGCAAATCAAACAGAAGGGGGATGACTTCGGTCGGGCGCTCGGCAGCAAGGCCGTCGATGGCCATACCTTCTTCGCAAAGATCGAAGAGGAGCCGGCTTTGGGAAGGGCCGCAGCGGACTGACAGCGGCCCATCGGGAATCACCCGCTGATATTGCCGGCGGTCCGGAAGCATGAGTGCCCTCAGTGAGAGGCTAAGAACTTGAGGGCGATAATAAAACGAAGCTTTGCAGAAGACTTCTATTCGACATGGGGAACTTGTTCAAACGGGTAACACGTGAAGGCTGGTGTCAGGCGCTAACCTTGGTGGAGCGGGTTGCCGGAAATCCTTCAGTATTGTTCCCAGGGCGTACTTTCGAGTCGCTCGCGATGTTTTCAAATTAGGATACGTCCGCCGGTGATTTCGATACAATTGGGAATCACCACATCGCGTAAGCGCATTGCAAAAGCAGTCCGGAATACACGAGGCTTCAGTGGAGAACGAGCACAAATTAGAAAAGGAACGCGCGCGGCTGCTGCGATCGGCGCGGCGGGTCGTGATTAAGATTGGAACGGCGACCGTGACCGGCCAGGAGGGAAACCTGTGCCACGATCGGGTGGAGCCCGTCGTTCGTTCGATCGCCGCTTTAATGAAAGAAGGGCGGCAGGTCGTGCTCGTTTCTTCGGGTGCGGTGGGGCTTGGGCGCGGCTGGCTGGGGCTGCACAGGTCACGGTTGGAGGATATGGTCACGAAACAGGCCTGCGCGGCCGTGGGCCAAAGCCTTCTGATGGATGCTTACAAAAATCTGTTTTCGAAATGGGGCATTAAAATTGCGCAGGTGCTGCTGACTGAAGAAGACTTCACGAACTGGCGCCGCTACTCGAATCTTCAGCACACAATCGAGAAGCTGCTGGGGTTCGAAGTGCTGCCAATCGTGAATGAAAACGACACGGTTTCCACGGCGGAATTGGAACCGGTGACGCCCGAATCGCGGACGCCCGCGTTCAGCGACAACGACCGGTTGGCGGCGCTGGTGATGAGCGGATTGGAGGCGGATGCGCTGGTGCTTCTGACCCACGTGGATGGATTGCTGGAGCAATCGCGAAACGGAGCCCAAAGCGGCGAAGAGGGCGAGGTGATTCCGCTGGTCGCGGAAATCACGCCGGAAATACAATCACTGGCAGCTGGTCCGTCGGAGAGCGGGCGCGGCGGGATGCGGACGAAACTCGAGGCCTCGGAGATTGCCATGAAGTGCGGCGGAATCGCCGTGATTGCCAATGGCAGCTACCCAGACACGCTGGATCGCATCTTTGCGGGCGAAAAGACCGGGACTGCGTTTTTGCCCGCCAAGCGGATGCCGGGAAAACGTCGCTGGATTGCCTATGCAGCAAACGTTCGCGGACGCGTGGTAGTGGACGCCGGCGCACACCGAGCAATTACTCAGGGAAAAGCGAGCCTGCTGGCATCGGGAATCGTGCGCGTGGAAAACCGGTTTGCATCCATGGACGTGGTGAGCATCGTGGATTCCGAGGGACGCGAATTCGCGCGGGGTATCGCCAAGTGCACCAGCGAAGAAGCTGAAAATTTTTCCGCGAAGAGGAGCAATGCTTCGGGGGGCAAAGCTAACTCTTCGCCGGTTTTCGTGACGCGCGATAATATCGTGTTACTGCAGAAAACATGAGCCAACCAACGACAGCCTCGGCAGTGCAAGCGAACGATACTTCCGTGGCGGCGACAGCGCGGCGAGCCAGAAAGGCTTCGCGGGCGCTGGCCAAGCTATCGGCAGACGCTCGTGTGGAAGTTCTGATGGCGGCAGCACAAGCGATCGAAGACGCGCAGCAGCGAATTCGCGATGCGAATGGGCGCGACTGCCGCACCGCGGAGCCTGCGGTGGCGTCCGGAAAAATGACCGCGTCGATGCTGGCGCGATTGCGCGTGACGGAGGCTGGCGTCGCGCAGATTGCCACGCAGATTCGAGAAGTCGCGCGTCTCGAGGATCCTCTCGGGCGGAAGCTATCCGCCACGGAGTTGGATGACGGATTGGTGCTGTACAAGGAATCGTGTCCCTTTGGAGTGGTGGGCGTGATTTTCGAATCGCGGCCGGACGTGATTCCGCAGGTGGCTTCGCTGTGTCTGAAATCGGGCAATGCGGTGATTCTGAAAGGCGGCTCGGAAGCAGCGGAAACTAATCAGGCGCTCGTATCGATCTGGCGGGAGTGCTTGATTCGGTTTCAGGGCGTTCCGGTAGATTCCATCAGCCTGCTGGAATCGCGCGCGGACGTGATGGAACTTTTGACGCAGGACCGCGACGTGGACCTGATCGTTCCTCGCGGTTCGTACGAGCTGGTAAAGCACATCATGCAGCACAGCCGGATTCCGGTTCTGGGACACGGCGAGGGAATTTGTCACGTGTACGTCGATCGCGCCGCGGACATCGAGAAAGCCGTGAACATTATTTACGACGCCAAGGTGGAGTATCCGGCGGTGTGCAACGCCGTCGAAACCCTGCTGGTGCATGAGGCGATCGCGGCTGGATTCTTGCCGTCAGCCCTACGGAAATTGAAGGCGGCGGGAGTGGAAATTCGCGGCGATGCGAAGACCGTCTCACTGCTGCCTGGCGCGGCAATTTCACCCGCCACGGAAAAAGATTGGGCCACGGAGTACTCGGATCTCATTTTGGCGGTCAAGGTTGTCGCCAATCTCGATGAGGCCATCGAGCACATCAATACCTACGGCTCGCGTCATACTGATGCGATCGTGACGGAGGACTCGGAAGCCGCCACGCGATTTATGAGTGAAGTAGATTCAGCGGGCGTTTTTCAGAATGCCTCCACGCGTTTTGCGGACGGTTTCCGCTACGGATTCGGCGCCGAGCTAGGCATCAGCACTAGCAAATTGCACGCGCGAGGGCCGATGGGTCTCGAAGGCCTAACTACGTACAAGTACAAGCTGTATGGCCATGGCCAGACTGTGGCTGAGTACAGCAAGGGCGGGAAGAAATTCACCCATCGCCGGTTACAGTAGCTGTTGATTCCCGTCTTCGACAAAAGATCCAGGCAATTCCCAACAGCGTGACCGCCAAGCCCGAGATTGCATCTCCAGCGCTGCGGTCCCACGTTCGCCGAAAGCGAACCTCAACACGATGATTCCCCGTGGCTAAAGGCAAAAGTATTTGCGATGTCGCTGGGCGTGCGATGACGCCGACGCGGCTGGCATCTACCTGAAATTCCCACGAGGGATAATCCGCAAGTCGCAACGCGAAGGTGACAGGCGTGGCACTCTCCACGGTGAACACCTTGCCTTCGGCCGTCCAGCGCTCAACGTGGAGCCTGATTCTCGCGACCGGTTCAAGGACATTGGAGGCACGGTCGAGTTCTTCAAACCTGGGCGCTGGATTCGACGAGATGCCGGCGGGACGTTCGGTATCATCCGGGTTCCCGGGGAGGTCGAGACGAGTGAGGCCGATTGGCGCGTATTCGTTCGTTCCTTCATAGCCCCGGCGCGAAGCTATTGCGGCTGCAATCGAGGGCACGTCCTGGTCGTCCCAATACGCGTCTCGGACGATGGTTACGGCAGTGGCGGCGATGGCGATGAAACACGCGGCGGTCAGAGCCCACGATAACTGCCGGCTGCGGAGGCTGAATATTGCGACGGGCAAAACGAATGCGAAAGAGGGAGCCAATATCTCGAGCCAGCGCCACGGGAATTGGATGAATGGCAATTCGGGAAGCGCGTTCCATAGCCGCAAGCTGGCAGGCAGCATCAGGAACACGGACGCTACGGACGCCGAAATTAAAATCCACCACAACGCTCCGAACTCTCGCCGCTTCCGCGCCGCGAAAATTGCGGCGATAACGGTGACGGCAATCACTCCGACCGCTATCCAAGAAACCTTGCTATTGAAAAGCACGAAGTCCGGATCATTTATTCGGGTAAAAAGAAAATTTCGGCTGGGGTTAACTTCGCGGGCGACAGCTTGCGTAATCTGAACCCAGCGTCGTTCCCACGCGGCCGGCAAAATGTAAAAGGCCGCCAGGGCGAAACCGCCAGCCATGCCACTCGCGCCAAGGAGCAGAGGATGAAGGCTTTTTCGCGCAATGCATCCGACCAATAGGGTCAGAACCAGCGAATACGTGGCGATCACGGCCGCGGGAGCGTTGGTGAGCCAAATGGCCGCAAATATGGCGGCGAGCGAAGGGATGCGACGCCACTCGCCTGCAATGACTCGCAAGACCCCCCAAATGAGCAGCGGAAATAGAGCGCCAGCCAACAGCTCGGCAAAATCGCTGCGGTAATAAACGACGACGAGATTATATGGATTCACGGCGTATAGAAGCGCGGCGACGACGGCTTGCGGCGGCGGTAACCATTCGCGCGAAAGGACCCACATCGACATACCCGCGAGGACCAATGCAAGCCAGATAAACACTCCGGGAACCATTCTCCACGGTAGCACGGAGCCTAGAGCGGCTCCGGCAATCCATGAAGTGGGCGGATAGAAGACGAAGCGGGGCTCGCCGAATCCCCAGTTTGCCCACTCGGCCCAGCGAGGATAGACGATTCCTTCACGCCATTGGCCCGCCACGTCCATCCAAGAGGCCACGTGGAAATCGAAATCGTGGCCCGAGGCATTGCCGAGGAAGAGCATGGGCATTACCACGAAAGCTGCGGCGACATACAGACAACCAAAAGGAAGAAGCCACGATGAACCTACGTGTCTTAACGGGGGCTGCAGTATGGATGCGGGCGCCGGTGGGGTCAGAATAGTCTCCGCCGTGAGTGCTCGGTCCGTCGAGGATACAAAATTGGGCGAGACGCCGCCACTGCCGTTGCTTCTTTTCGGCCAAGAAAGCGATTACCAAATCTTGCCAGGTGCTGCTCGAAAAGCTAGAGTGATGTGGCGGCGTCCCCGAAGTGAAAGGTGCGAGAGACGCGGCACGCGTCGCAGCCCCTCATATAACGGAACCGAGGAATGACCAGCGAAGAAGAGAGGCTGCGAGCGAACGCGGAACGAAGCGTCAACTGGAGACGCTGGGGTCCATATCTCGCCGAGCGGCAATGGGCAACAGTTCGCGAAGATTACAGTCCGAACGGCGACGCGTGGAACTATTTTCCTCACGACCAAGCCCGGTCGCGCGCCTACCGCTGGGGTGAGGACGGCATCGGCGGAATCTGCGACCGCCACCAGCACATCTGCTTTGCTCTCGCGCTTTGGAACCATAGAGATCCGATCCTCAAGGAGCGCCTGTTCGGCCTCACGAATCCGCAGGGAAACCACGGCGAAGATGTAAAGGAATACTACTTTTATCTCGACGCCACGCCGACGAGCTCTTATTTGAAGTTCCTATACAAATACCCTCACGCGGCGTTCCCATATGAGCAGCTTCTCCGCGAAAATGCGAAGCGAACGCGGCTGGAACCGGAATATGAGCTGATCGACACCGGAGTTTTTCGCGAGAACCGCTATTTCGACGTGTTCGTCGAATATGCGAAAGCGAGCGCCGAAGATGTCCTAATCCGCATCACGGTGTGGAACCGGGGGCCGGATCCGGCGCGGTTGCAAATTCTGCCAACGCTGTGGTTTCGGAATCGCTGGTCCTGGGGCGAGAACTACGATCCGCCCCAGGCATACCGTATCGATGCTCCACTGGAAACATCGCTGATCGAGATGTCCGAATATCACTATGGCAAGCGCTGGCTGCTCCTAGAAGGGGCGCCCAAGCTTCTCTTTACCGAGAATGAAACGAATGCGGAGCGTCTTTTCCAGGCTCAAAACCGCACACCGTATGTCAAGGATGCGTTCCATCGGTACGTGATCAACGGCGAGGAGTCTGCCGTGAACCCAGCGCGGAAAGGCACCAAAACCGCCGCCCTATACACTGCAGAGATCGCGCCCGCAAAAAGCTGGACCATTCGCGCTCGCCTGGTGGATAAGAACCCAGCCCAGAATCAGGCGGCTGCGAAGCAACTCTTCGGGGCAAGCTTCGACAGGGTATTCGCGCAACGAATTAAGGAAGCCGATGAGTTCTACGCGCAACGCGCCCACGTTGGAATGAGAGATGATGCCCGGTTGGTGCAGCGCCAGGCGTTTGCGGGACTGTTGTGGGGCAAGCAAAGCTATCACTACGATGTGCGTCGTTGGCTTCAAGGAGATCCCACGCAGCCAACGCCGCCCCCCGAGCGGCGCAAGGGGCGAAATCACCAGTGGACCTACCTGCACAATTCCGATGTGATCTCCATGCCCGATACCTGGGAGTACCCGTGGTACGCCGCTTGGGATCTGGGGTTCCATTGCGTGGCGATGGCGCTGATCGACCCGGATTTCGCGAAGGACCAGCTTGTCCTGTTCCTGCGCGAATGGTACATGCAACCGAACGGTCAACTGCCGGCATACGAATGGAATTTTTCGGATGTCAATCCGCCGGTGCACGCGTGGGCGGCATGGCGCGTCTACAAAATTGCGGGACGGATTCAGGGCAAGGAAGACCGCAAGTTCCTGGTGCGCGTCTTCCATAAGATGCTTCTGAACTTTACGTGGTGGGTGAACCGGAAAGACCCAGACGGCAAGAATGTATTCGAAGGCGGTTTTCTGGGCCTCGATAATATCGGAGTTCTTGATCGTTCGCGGCCTCTTGCTCCCGGCACCACGATTGAGCAATCCGATGGCACCAGCTGGATGGCCATGTTCTGCTTGAACATGCTCGCGATGGCGATGGAGCTGGCCCGAGAAGACCCAGCTTATGAGGATGTTGCCAGCAAGTTCTTCGAGCACTTTGTGTTCATCTCGCAGGCTATGAACGACATGGGGGGCGAGGGCATCGGGCTGTGGGACGACGGCGACGGTTTCTACTACGACGTCTTGCACCGGGCGGACGGCGACCACACTCAGATGAAGGTGCGCTCCATGGTCGGTCTCATTCCTCTTTTTGCCGTCGAAACTTTCGATCCGGAGGACTTGGCACGCTTGCCCGCTTTCACACGCCGCATGCAATGGTTTCTGAATCACCACGCCGAAGTTTCGGAGCACGTGGACATGAGCCGGCGGAACGCGAATGGCGCGCGGTTACTGCTTACCATCGCCAATCGGAAGAAACTCGAGCGCATCTATCGTTATGTCCTTGACGAAAGGGAATTCCTCTCTCCGCATGGGATTCGGGCGCTATCGAAATTCCATCAAGATCATCCCTTCATGCTCAACGTGGATGGACAGTCTCATTCCGTGGACTACGAGCCCGGCGAATCCACCACCGATCTCTTCGGCGGAAATTCCAATTGGCGCGGGCCCATTTGGTTTCCGCTGAACTACCTGCTGATCGAGTCGATGCAGCGCGTTCACTTCTATTACGGAGACGAATTTCGAGTGGACTTCCCGACGGGTTCCGGCCAGAAAAAGACGCTTTGGAATGTCGCGGGCGAGCTCTCGCGCCGGCTTTCGCACATTTTTCTCCGGGGAAATGCAGGCCGGCCCGTATATGCCGATACGGCGCTGTTTCAGCAGGATCCCTTTTGGCGCGATCTAATTTTATTCTACGAATATTTTCACGGCGAAACGGGCGCAGGGCTGGGGGCAAGTCACCAGACCGGCTGGACAGCTTTAGTCGCGAAGCTTCTCGAGCAGAGCGGCGAGTAATCCAGCGACCGCCACTTATGCTTTAGGGGCGGGTTCCACCAATTCGATTAAAACGCGCCTGCCTTCTGCTGCGGGCACGAGAAAGAAATTTACGCGCGTGCCGTTGGCACCCGCGTGCGTCTCTGGATACACCGGTGTAAGGCCGAACCGGTTGCGCAGGACTTGCGTGGCTTGATTTACGCTGGCCACGTTTACTTCAATTTGCTGAATGCCCTCGCCAAACTTCTGGAGGTATCGCGCAATCGCACCCGGGCCACCGGGATCGCGCGTGGTCAGAATGTCGAATTCCTCGTGCTCACCCGAGCGGAGCTCGAATTCCATTGCATCTTGGTCCGGCGGAACTTCGGCCAGCCGGGGCGAGCCATTCGCGGCGCGGATTCTCTCGAAATTCTCGGGCTGCACCGCAATGCCTATGCTGAATGGGATAGTTTCTGAACTTGGCTCGCCTGTCGCATTCGCGAAAACGGAGCTTACGAGGTTGCGAAATTCAGGATCCTTGAGCCACTCGCGCGCTACGACGAGAAATAGCGTGGCACCTGCCGAGTGCAGTTGCGCCGCGGCTGCACGCCTTTTCCCCGGGTCGGAATCGGCTAGGCGGCGTATCCACTCGGCAAGATCGCGGCCTTCAGCCATATTTGCGTTACTGATTATGGGGAGTGCGCGACGGTTGCACGGAATTAACGTTCGAGAGCGAGACGTACTCGGTTTGTCCTGGCTGCACGGTTACGGGCACGTCCCATCGCGGCCGCGCGTCGCCCACGTCCGCGGCGACATCGAGAGTGCTGATCCAATAGTTTCCTGGTGGCACATCGCGCAAAAATCCTTGTCCTTGAAGGTTCGATTCCGCGCGTGCGACCAGATATTTGGACTGTGCCAGGTCGAGAGCCCGGCGATGAATTTCCGGAGTGCGTCTTCCGAGCAGAGCGTTCCACTTGGGTCCCGGGTCTATCTCGGCAAGATTTAGATCGATCCCATCGACGCTTTGCGGATGCTGCTCGATATAGTGGCGAATTGTTTCCATGTACACCGCAGTGGCTTTCGCGTATTTTTCCGGATTCTTGACTTTATCGGAGGCTTTGACTTTGGATTTCGGAAAATCCGCGGATTCGTCGCCGGCGTTCCTATCCATGTACGCCGAGAAAAATTCGGGAATGTCCATGACGTCCGCCGGATGCAGCTTGCGAATGAAGTCTTCCCCCGCCAGCGTCACGAACTGATTCTTCTTCATCCAGGCTTTCAATTGGGGCGAATAGGAACCGGAATCCAGTTTGTCGATGAAGGTGCTCATTTCCGGTTTCGGATCATCCGCATCCGCTTCCTTCCCAATTTCCTCGAAACTTTTGCTCAAGAGATAAAAAGGGAAGCCGCGTACCGGTTCTTCCAGGCCTCCCGAGGGAGTGGCGCGCGCCACGAACTCGATCGAACCGTCTTGCGCCGTCGCTCGCGGCACGACCGCGATCATCGCTGCTATCAGGATCGTGAAGAAGATGATTTTGCTTTTCATGCCGGTCATCGTAGCAGAGCAGCGCAACCGGGAGGGGTTGTGGCAGGAAGCGATGGGACCAGTTGGTTAACGTCCGGCCCGGCGGATGCGCAGTGGAAATTGGATCCCGGGGAAAGCGCCATACGGGCCTTCAGAACAATTGGAACGCGACTTCGATAATCTGTCGAACAGCAGCGGGCCTCCCATCGGGACCGCGCGCAGGCGTGAGCCGCCAGGTCCGGACTGCCTGGATGGCTTTTTCATCCAGGCCAAGACCGAGGCCCTTCGCGACATGAATGTCAGTCACGCGGCCATCCGCAGTGACGACCGCAATCAGTTCGACCACACCTTGCACCTTCACCTTCATCGCTTCGTCGCTATAATCGGCCCGTGGACAGTAGAGGCATGCGGGAACGCCATAACCTCCTGTCCCCGCATTCGGCGCGCCGCCGCCGGTATTCCAGCCCTCGCCGGGGCCGACGCCGGCGCCATTTCCATTTCCCACGCCCGAGCCGTGACCTTGCCCCATCGAATCGGTCAGGGACTTGCCAAGCGGGTCGCCCCAGTTAGGCAGATTCTGATTCGGCATTTTGATATCTGGATTGCCAACAACAGTCGGCGTCATCGCGAGTTGCGGGTGCTCCTGAGGATGTACCATCGGCGCCGCGAATTGCGTCCATGAAAACTTCGGCAATTTGCCCTTGGCCGCTGGGGCCAAGTCGTGCGCTCCGCCACCACCACCCGCCGCCTTAGCAGACGGCTTCAACTTCGCAAGATAAGGCGAAACGCTCACGTCTACTGGCGGCTCTGGGTTGTAAGCTTTCGTCGTCGGCGGCGAAATGAGCCCTGGCAGCAGCAGCGGAATCAGCACCACCAGCGCAATCGCTACCGCATGGACAAGAATCGAAACCGCCTGCACGCGGTTGAATTGCGTGTTCTTCGACCAAATTTCGGGAACGGGAATAGGCTGGCTCGTGGTCTGGAGCGGGGGCAGTTTTCGCGGCGCGATCCAATCACGCAGGTTTTGCCAGAGAGTCGGCTCCTCTTTCCAATTCACCAGTAATGCTGATTTCACACTTCCACGGGGCGCCGCACGGAAGAATTCCTGCAGGTTAGCGCCCAGGCCGGTGCCAAACCTAGGCATGTCAAACGCCGTGGGGGTGCCGGGGCGAACCTTGGCGGGCCGCTCGGTGAGAAAGTCTCGTAGATTCGAATACAAGCTCTTGAGGCTGGATTCATGAACGGGCGCGGCCAAACGCCCTAGCTGCAGTCCAGGTTCGGTTGATCCGCCCGTTGGGCGGTCAGCTTTGTCGCGTCCGGTGCTAAGATCGAATGTTCGCATTACTTGCATCTCATCCGCAGGGGTACCTCATCTTAGACGCACGGCTGCTCAAAAGGATGTCTGGCCCCGGCGGCTGACACACTTCAAGATTCATTGTAACATTACGTGGCGCGATGCCAAATTCCGGTTTCCACCGCGCGAATTCGTAGCACAAGCTAACATATCCCAGCCACAAAATGCCGGGGTCTTTCCAGAAAGGGTTTAGCGAATCCCGAAAGATGGCGAAAACTGTGGACCTGAAAAGCACCCTGAACCTCCCTAAAACCGAGTTTCCTATGAAAGCACGGTTACCGGAGCGCGAGCCCGAACAGCTTGCTGCCTGGGAAGAAATGGGCCTCTACGCCCGCATCCTTGAACAGCGCGCTGGCGCGCCCCTGTTCGTCCTCCACGATGGCCCTCCTTACCCGACGGGTGAGATTCATCTCGGTACGGGCCTCAACAAAATCGTAAAAGACATGATTGTCAAATCGAAAACCATGGCCGGATTCCGATCACCCTACATTCCGGGCTGGGATTGCCACGGTTTGCCAATCGAGACTCAAGTGGAAAAGGAATTGGGAGGAAAAACCACAAAAGTCAGCGCCGTCGAATTCCGCCGCATGTGTCGTAAATTCGCCGCGCGCTATGTGGAAGCGCATAAGCGCGATTTCAAGCGATTGGGTGTTTTTGGCCAGTGGGACAAACCCTATCTCACCATGGATCCCAGTATGGAAGCTTGCATCGCCGGCGCATTCATCGACTTCTTCGAAAAGGGGTACGTGTATCGGGGGCTGAAACCCGTCTACTGGTGTATTTGCGATCGGACAGCGCTTGCCGAAGCGGAAGTGGAATACGAAGATCACACCAGTCCTTCGATCTGGGTGAAATTCCCGATTGTACCCGGACCGAAAACATCCACGCTCGCCGGCGATGTGAATGCTCTCATCTGGACGACTACGCCCTGGACGCTTCCCGCCAATCGGGCCCTCGCGTTTCATCCCGATTTCGAATACACCGTGGCGGAGACTCCCGCCGGCAAGCTCCTGCTTGCGAAAGAGCGCCTTGCAGTGATCTCCGATGAACTGAAGCTCGAAATCGGCGAGGTGCACGGATCGTGGAAGGGCAAAGATTTGGAAGGCATTCAGTTCGAGCATCCGTTTCTGGATATGCGCGTGCCCGCCGTGTTGGCAGACTACGTCACGCTCGACCAAGGAAGCGGCATCGTCCATACCGCCCCCGGTCACGGCGCTGAGGACTTCCGCACCGGCCAAAAATATGGCCTCGAGGCATATGCCCCGCAGGACGATGACGGCCGCTTCATCGAAGGCCTGCCAGAATATAAGGGCAAGACAGTATGGGAGGCGAATCCGATCATCATTGAGCTGCTGAAGAAGCGGGGCATGCTCGTCGGCGAACGCACGCTCACGCACAGCTATCCGCACTGCTGGCGTTGCCACAACCCGGTGATTTTTCGCGCCACTGAGCAGTGGTTCGTGGGACTCGACCATGATGGCCTGCGGCAAAGTGCCCTCGCCGAAATCGCCAAGGTCAAGTGGAAGCCCACCTGGGGTGAGGCCCGCATCCGTGAGATGGTGGCCGAGCGACCCGACTGGTGCATTTCGCGCCAGCGTTTTTGGGGAGTGCCGCTGATCGTTTTCACGTGCGCGTCGTGCGGCAAGACGCTCAGGGACTTCCGGGCACTACGACACGTACTGCCCTTTTTCGAACGCGAAGGCGCCGACGCTTGGTACGCCCACACCGCCGAAGAGCTGCTCCCACCGGCGACAAAATGCTCCTGCGGCGACGCGCAGTGGCGCAAGGAAAATGACATTCTCGACGTCTGGTTTGACTCAGGCTCGACCCATCTCGCCGTGCTCAGCGAAAAGGACGGCACCTGGCCCGCGGACGTTTATATGGAGGGTCCCGATCAGTATCGCGGTTGGTTTCAAAGCTCTTTACTCATCGGAGTCGGCACGCGAGGGCGCGCGCCATACAAACAAGTTGTAACGCACGGTTGGACGCTGGACGAAAAAGGCGCGCCGATGTCGAAATCCCTCGGCAACGCCATGTATCCGAAGGAAATTTCGGATAAGTGGGGCGCTGATCTGCTCCGCGTGTGGGTCGCCTCCCAGGACTTCACGCAGGATGTGCGCCTTTCCGACGCAATGATGACCCAGCTTGCCGAGGCCTATCGCAAGATCCGCAACACTTTTCGTTTCGCGCTATCGAATCTTTTCGATTTCGAGCCCTCGCGCGACATCGTGCACGATGCGGACATGTGGGAAATAGACGCCTGGATGCTTCGTCGCACCGGAGCGCTCATCCGCCAATGCAACGAATGGTACAAGGAATTCGAATTCCATCGCGTCTATCACGCGATTCAGGATTTTTGTACGGTCGATCTAAGCGCCTTTTATTTTGACGTGCTTAAGGACCGCCTCTACACTTTCGCACCGAATAATCGCGGACGCCGCTCCGCACAAACGGCGGTCTATCATATCGCACGGGCGCTGGTCCGCCTGATTGCGCCGATCCTCGTTTTCACATCCGAGGAAGTGTGGAAATATCTGCCGCGCGGCGCTTCGGCTCAGCCGAGCGTGCACATGACTTCGTTTCCCTCGCCCGAGCCATTCGAGAAGGCCTTCGACGATGCCCGCACAAAAGAATGGAATCGTCTTCTCTCCGTGCGCGAAGAAGTGCTGAAAGCGCTCGAACCTCTGCGTGCCGCAAAAACAATCTCTGCGGGCCTCGAAGCGCGCGTTACTCTTGCTGCCCAAGGTGAACTTGCGGCGATACTGCGTAAGCACGCCGCCAGCCTTCCGGCCTTTTTCATCGTCTCGCAAGTCGAAATCGCCCCAGACAATACGGGCAGCGGCAAGCCGGCCGGCAGTGCTGATAACGGACTGCGGATCCACGCCGAGCGCGCCCACGGGAAGAAATGCCCACGCTGCTGGAATTATTCGACCCACGTGGGCGAAAGTAAGGATTACCCTGACTTCTGCGAGCGCTGCGTCGCCGCAATGGATGAAATCGAGCGCGACGGAGGCAGCGTGGCGGGGAGCGCCGCCTCGTAATGCGTCCCGCCTCACGCTCCGCGTGGCTCTTAACGGTTCTCGCCGTAGTCGTTCTAATTCTGGACCAAGCGAGCAAATATGCCGTGGAGAATTTCACTCAGGCGGGATCGAGCCGCGTCTTGATTCCCGGCATGTTGAATCTGGTTCACACCAGCAATCCGGGCGTGGCGTTCGGACTATTGGCCGACTCCCAAATGCCCTGGCGTGCGCCTTTGCTGATCCTGTTTTCGGTGGCGGTGATCGGATTGATCGCGTGGCTGCTGGTAACGGATCGCGCCGGGGGCCAGCTCGGCCAATGGGGTATGGCGTTGATCCTCGGTGGCGCGGCAGGGAATGTTCTGGACCGCATCGTCCGCCACAGCGTTACCGATTTCATCGACTTCTACGTCGGCAGCCACCACTGGTACACTTTCAACGTGGCTGACTCCGCGATTGTGGTCGGCGCTGCCTTGGTCCTGCTCGAACTCCTTCGCGATTGGCGCCATCCGAGCCAGGAACGGGCCTAACAATGCATCCTGTCCTTTTCCAAATTGGCTCCATCACCATCTACACGTATGGGGTGCTTGCAGCGGCTGGATTTTTGGTTGGACTTTGGCTCGCTTACCGGCAAGCTCCGCGAGCTGGCCTGAATCCGCACAGCGTGTGGAATCTTGGAGTCTACGGAATCCTCCTGGCTCTGCTGATGTCGAAGATGTGGCTGATCTTCAGTAGTTGGGACTACTATCTCGCCCACCCCGCCGACATTTTCAGCATGGCGACTTTTCAATCGGCGGGAACGTTTTACGGCGGTATTCTCGGTGGAATTCTTTGGGTAGTTCTGTACACCCGCTTCCAAAAAATGCCCCTTCTCGCGGTGCTCGATGTCGTCGCCGCTCCCGTCGCGCTGGGACATGCGATTGGTCGCATCGGATGCTTCGTGGCCGGTTGCTGCTATGGCAAACCAACGTCGCTCCCGTGGGGCGTCACTTTCGCCAGCCCGATCGCGGAAAAAATTGCGGGAACGCCCCTGCACGTTTCGCTGCATCCCACGCAGCTATACGAAGCAGGCGCTGAATTCCTGAATGTTCTTCTTCTGATTTGGTTAGGCGCCAGGCAGCGATTCGCGGGTCAGTTGATCGGCGCCTATTTTGTTCTATACGGAATCGAGCGCGGCGTCATCGAATTTTTCCGCGGCGATCCAGGCCGCACGATGATGTTCCACGGTACCGTGTCGCTGATGCAGATTGTCAGTGCCGTGCTGATCGTCGCTGGCGCCTCACTCTGGTGGCGCGGCCTGCGTGCTCGTTCGATGGCGCCTGTTCCGATGGCGGGCGCGATAGTGAGTCGTTCCTAGCAATGATCGTTTGATCTGATGAAGCAACAACATGCCCGCGAGCCGCTTAGGCCAACACCTCGAATTTATCGTACCGTCTGACCGCTCCGGCCAGCGGCTTGACCGTTTTCTCGTCTCGCAACTCCCCGAGCTGAGCCGCTCGCGGATTCAATCGTTGATGGACGAAGGCCATGTGCTCGTGGACGGTGTCGCGCGTAAAGCCTCGCATCACGTAGCATCGAGCGAGACACTCAGCGTGGAAATTCCGCCTGCGCGGCCTGCGGGAGTCGAATCCGAACCGATCCCACTCGACATTCTCTACGAAGACGAAAACCTCGCCGTCATCGACAAGCCTGCCGGAATGATCGTGCATCCCGGGGCCGGCGCGGATGCCGGTACGCTAGTAGCCGCGCTTCTCAACCGCTTCGGTGGCAGCGCCGGTCTCTCAACCATCGGCGGACCGCTGCGCCCCGGCATTGTGCACCGACTCGACAAAGATACTTCCGGCGCCATCCTGATAGCCCGCACTGATGAGGCTCACCGAAAACTCGTGGACGATTTTCGCGACCGTCAAATCGACAAGACTTATATCGCTCTGCTCCACGGAAAAATCAAGGGCGACTCAGGCTCCGTCGAATTGGTCATTGCCCGCGACCTGCGCCGTCGTTCTCGCATGACTGCCCGCCGCCGCGCGGGCCGCGAGGCGCGGACGGATTGGCGCGTCCTACTCCGGCTAAAAGGCTACACCCTTATCCAAGCCCGCCTGCACACCGGCAGAACTCACCAGATTCGCGTTCACTTTTCCGCGCTGGGGTGTCCGGTGGTTGGTGACGCGCTCTACGGCGCCCCGCGCCAGGAACGCGCCGCCTCCACGCTGCTCCCGCCGCTAAACCGCAATTTTCTCCACGCGGCCCGCATCGCTTTCGTTCATCCGCGAACAAGTCAGCGAATCGAAGTTCGTGCGCCGCTGCCAGCCCAACTCGTGGACTATCTGGTCGCTCTCGCTCATGCGGTCCAAGCTGATCGAGGTTCGGTTGACGCTGCCCTCCGCGAGTTCCTATAATCCTTGTCGTGAAGTGCCGCTTGACGAATCTTCATAGCCTCCTCTGCACAGTAGTGTTTGTGCTGCTCATCGGATTCGCGGTCTCCGGGATTTGCGCTCGTGCGCAACAGGCTTCGCCCAAACCTGTGGGCCCGGCCGCTTCGTCCTCTCAGCAAGCCCCAGCTACGCCGACTCCGCAAGCCGGGGCACCTCCTCAGCAGCCACCAATCGTCAGCACGACCGGCCTTGTCCACCTCGTGGTCACGGTTGTCGACCGGCATCACGATTTCATCACTGATCTCGATAAGACCGATTTCAAGGTTCTCGATAACGGCGCCCCGCAAGTCATTCGTTTCTTCGGCCGCGAAACTGATCTGCCTCTGCGCATCGCGTTGCTTCTGGACACGTCCAATAGCATCCGTCCGCGCCTGAAATTCGAAAAAGATGCCGCGATCGATTTTCTCGACAAAGTAATTCGCCGCGAGAAAGATCTCGCCTTCCTGATGACCTTCGATAACGAGCCGCAGGTGATTCAGGACTACACGTCCAGCGTCGATCTGCTCACGTCAGCCATTGAGCAGCAGCGCGCCGGAGGCGGCACGGCCTTGAACGATGCCATCTATATGGCTGCGCAAAAGCTGGCGCACCCGCCCGTTCCCGTGGGTCCGGAAACGGAGGTGCGCCGCGTAATCGTTGTCATCAGCGATGGTGACGACAACCTCAGCGACCGCGCCCTCAGCGACGCAATCGACGCATCCATTCGCTCTGAAGTCGCCGTCTTCACAGTCAGCACAAGCACCGATTGGCTCGCGATCGACGACGCTACCCGCCCCAGCAAATATCACATCGAGGGTGGCGACAAAGTTCTGCAGGAATTCGCGGACCAAACTGGCGGCCACGCCTTCTTTCCCTACCGCGTGGACGATCTCGCCCAGTCCTTCCTCGACATCGGGACCGAGCTGCGCAGCCAGTATTTCATCGCTTACGCTCCCGGCAATCCGCCTCCCGTCGGCGTATACCGTAAGATCCAGGTCGAGACGGATCGCAAAGGCCTTACCGTCCGCACCCGCAAAGGCTATTACGCCCCCGGCTCTTCTGAGGCGCCTGCCGCCCAATAGCCGAACCGCCGAGCAAGGAGAGAAAAGTCATGAAAAAGTGGCCGAGGGTTATGCTGATCCTTACGATTTGTGTATTCGCGGGAAGCGAGGGGCTAATTGCGCAGCAGGCCACGCCGACGGAAGGTGACTACGTCGCGAAAAATTTCGTCTTCCGCTCGGGAGAGACGTTGCCCGAACTCCGCCTGCATTACACCACGCTCGGAAAGCCGGTCCGCGACGAGCAGGGGCGTGTGACCAACGCCGTGCTGATTTTGCACGGGACCGGCGGCTCGGGTCGCGGATTCTTGCAGCCGATTTATGCGGGCGAACTATTCGGACCGGGACAGCTTCTAGACACGAACAAGTATTTCATCATTCTTCCCGACGGAATCGGGCACGGAAAATCCTCCAAGCCGAGTGACGGCCTCCACGCGCATTTTCCGCATTATGATTACGACGATATGGTGGCCGCGCAGTACCTGCTCCTGACAAAGGGGCTGGGTCTAAACCATTTGCGCCTTGTGACTGGGACTTCGATGGGTTGCATGCATTCCTTTGTCTGGGCCGAGACGTACCCGGACTTCATGGACGCGCTGATGCCGCTGGCCTGCCTGCCCGTGCAGATCGCCGGCAGGAATCGCTTGTGGCGCAAGATGGCCATGGATGCGATCGAAAAGGATCCCGAATGGAACGGCGGCGACTACACCGCTGAGCCGCAACAAGCGCTGCGAAGCTGGATCAATATTCTGACAGTTGCTGGAAGCGCGCCGCTGCAGATGCAGAAAACGCTGCCCACGCGAGATGCCGCTGATGAATACCTGGAGAAAGCCTACGAGACGCGAGTGAAAGACCTCGATGCAAACGACGTTTTGTACCAATTAGATGCGTCGCGGACCTACGATCCTTCGGGCGGCCTCGAGAAAATCGTGGCTCCCGTGATGTGGGTTAATTCAGCGGACGACTTCATCAATCCGCCGGAGTTGGGCATTGCGGAGAGGGAAGTGAAGCGAATCAAGAACGGAACGTTTGTGCTGCTGCCGATCAGCGACCAGACCTACGGCCACGGGACGCACACGCATGCGGCAGTATGGAAACAATATCTGGAGGAATTGCTGAAAGAGTCGGAACCTCACTAAGTTCACTGTACCGCCGCCGTTTTTAACAGCGCAGGTTCCCCTACCATACGCTATCTGGATGGCGCGTAATATCCTTTGCGAGCCAGGATCTTTAGGTCGGCGCGATCCACGTCCACCCGTATCTTTCGAAATGTCCCGTCATGCTTCGTGTTCGCTGGGTAATAGCCGATCACGTACTGCGATCGGAGTTCTTCGGCGATCGTGTCGAAGGCTTTCCGAAGTCCCTCGTCATTGCGCACGCTGATCACACGCCCACCGGTCTCGTGCGCCATCCTTGAGGCCACGCCCGGCCCGTAGCCTTCCGTGGCATTGGGATCCGTGATCAAAATGAAATGGAGCACCGCGTCGGCGCGCTGCGCGGACTCAATTGCGTCGTTCTCGCTCAACTTGCTTCCGGTATCCTCCGCGTCCGTCAGCAGGATGATGGCTTTGCGTCCCGCTTCTGAAGTTAGTTCGTCGTGCGCCGCTAGATAAACCGCGTCATAAAGATTCGTGCCGCCTCCACGTGATGGTACGGTACCTCCGGTGCCGCCGATGCCGCTGGCATCCACATTGATTTCCGCCCGCCGGATGGCGTGCTGAAGTACCCGCGGATCCTCGCTGAAATCCGCCAGCAGGTTCACGTCGGTATCGAAGCTCATCACAATCGCTTCGTCCTTCTTATGCATCACCTCCTCAACGAAGTTCGACGCAGCTTCCTTTTCGGCGTTCAAGATTTCCTGCATGCTCCCGCTGGTATCCATCAAAAGTGCGAGCGAAAGCGGCAGATCTACTTCCTTCGTGAAATAGGAGATTTTCTGCTCCACTCCATCTTCAAAAACTTTGAAGTCGTTCTTCGTCAGGTCGGAAACAATTCCGTTGTGCCTGTCGCGAACCGTTGTGAACACGTCCACTACCGTCGTTTGCACTTGAAGAGGCGCGGACGATTGCGGAGGTTCCTGCTGCTGTGGACTCTGCGAGTCTTGGCTGGGTCGGGAAGGGTCGATCAGCGGCCCTCGCGGGCCTGACTCTTGAAACGCGCTGCGGCCCAGCGCGGATGCGCGCGACGCGCTCGGTCTCGCCAGCGGATACGCGCTGGCTGCCAAAACAAGAATACCCGCCGCGATGCTGGTCAGCCGCATTGTATAATTCCTCCGAGGACGGGAACAGACTGATACGATGCGCGGTACGCGCTTACGGATGTTCCGGCCCAAGCCCCCGCCCCCAGGTCCCCGGCGAACTCTCGCAGTCTAGACTGCGGAGAAACGAGACTTACAGATGACGCGAAGACTTTCACTTCTAGGTATGCTCCTGTTGCTCGGCCCTACGGGCCAAGCGTGGCCGCAGGCGCAGCGTCCGGCTGCCCCCGGCGCTCCAGCTCCAACCGCCCCGGCGCGGCAGCAGAATCCGCCGCGCATCATTGTTCCAACATACACCGTGATCGTTCCTGTTACTGTAAAAGATAGTCGCGGCCAATTGGTCGGAGATCTTCAAAAGAATGACTTCCGAGTTTTCTCTGATAATGTGGAACAGAAGATTCGCCAGTTCTCCTCCGAACCGGTGCCCCTTTCGGCCGTCGTTCTTATCGACAACGATCTCGATCAGCGGCAAGCCTTGCAGGTTCAAAAGAGCCTTACGGCCATCTCTGCCGGCTTCGGACCACCTGATGAAGTCGCCGTGGTAACTTACGACGAGTTTCCCCAGACCGTCGCTGATTTTTCTTTCAACAATGATCACTTGTTCACGCAACTCCAGCGCCTCGATCTCGAATCCCACAATAGCCAGGTGATTGCCGATCCGACCACAGCCGGCCCCATGATGAACGGCCATCAGCCGGTGGACACGGCGCGCGGCGTCCCCGAACACGGCTCGAAGCGATACAAGAACGACAATGCTCTGGATGATGCCGTCTTCGCGGCGTCGAATATGCTCAAGGATCGCGGCCGTGACCGCCGCAAAATCATCTTTCTGATCTCCGACGGCACTAACGCGAAGAACGAGCACACTTTCGACGAGACGCTTCACTCCCTCCTTGCCAACGATGTTGCAGTGTATTCCATTTCCGTGACGCATTCGCTGCCCATCGGTAAGGCCCTTATTCAGCGGGGAGCTTCGGAACTCGAAAAATACGCGTTGAATAGCGGCGGCGACACCTTCTACGCATCCAAGCAGCCCGAGCTCGAGCGCCTTTATTCCGATGTCACCGAACAAGCGCGTAATCAATACACCCTCACGTTTTCGCCGGAGAATATTCCTAAGGGTCAGGACTTCCATGAAATCGAAGTGCGCGTTGAGCGGCCCGGTTTGAACGTCGAGACTCGCCGCGGATTTTATTTGAGCGCCATCAGCGCCGGTCACTAGCCGCGAATATTCTCAAAACGGCAATCGCGCCGAAGTTTTTCTCCTTGACTTCATCCGCTCCTGCTTCTATAGATGAACGAAGCGGGACTGGCTCCCGAATTTAAATTCGGTTCCGTCCTGCGGAGAAAGTTCCGGTAAGTAAATGCGCGGAATCCACTCCAGGCTTTGAATCAAAAAGTCTGGCGAAAATGAAGCGGGGCAATCGGCAAACGATTGCCCCGCTTTTTTATTTTGTGGCGCGTGAGTCGAAGGAACCTCTCATGAATGTAACCTAGATTAGCAACCTCACGGCAACTACCGCGATGCGCTCACTGCGGGCTGAATCGTAATCAGCTGTTCATGCTCGGGGCAAAGCGGTTTGAAGTCACAATATCCACATCCAAAACCGGGCTTCGCGCGAAAATTTCCAGCGCGAATCTGGTCAGCTATCTCTGCAATTTTTCCCTTCGCCACCGCGAGAGTTTTTGCGTCGCGCGTGGTCGCGACCACCTGATTCTCCGTCAGGTTGTAAAGCACCAGGCGCGCCGGCTCCAGGCCCAACACCTCGCGCGCCGCCAGCGCATAGATACTCAGTTGCAGATTTTCAGCGGCCTGTCTTGTGTCCCGAGGCCTTCCGGTTTTGTAATCCACAATCTCTACTTCGTCGGCGCTCAAGCGGTTCACCTGGTCCATCCGTCCCGTCACAACGATGTCGTGGTCGAGCGGCAGCTCAAACCTCTTCTCCTGATAAATAACGTCGGGTGGCACGTCGTGGCAGGAGCGATGAAAAGCTTCCAGCTGGTCGCGGCCCGCCTTGCGATATTCATCTTGCTGGTATTCGTCCGGAAAACCGGCTGACGACCATTGCCGCTCGTAAATCGCCAGCACTTCCTCGAAGGGAACAGCTACGCCCTTGCGCATCTCGCCCACAAATTCCCCAATCGTCGCATGCATCACGTTTCCAAATGTTTTCTGCGCGTTCGGCCCGCCGCGAACATTCCACACATACTGAAACATGTACTTCATCGGACATCGATCGTAAGCATCAATCCGCGACGCGCTCAATTGCAAGCGGTTCGGGCTGCGGTGGATGGTATGCCTTGGCCCACAGCGCGACGCGCGAATACGCCTTGGCGGATTCTCGCGCCACCCGAAAGAGCGGCGGCGCGTCCTCGGAATCCCACAAAGGCCCCGCGGTTTCTTCCACGGGCGGCACTTCCACCTTCGGCTGGCACTGGTCGGTGTCAAACTTCTGAATCTTCGGATTCGCCAGACAATCAACCAGAAATGGCGACTCTCTTTTCCACCGATTGACGACCGTGGAAAGCGTCAGCCGCTTTTGGGCGCGCGTCAGCGCCACATAGAAGAGCCGCCGCTCCTCTTGCTTGTGAAAATCAAATTTCGGCTGTTCTTCCTTCATGAGTTCCGGAGGAAATTCAAAAGTAGCCGGCCGCGGCTTCGTCGGGAAATCGTTGTTGCTCAGGCGCAGGACAAAAACGTGCGGGAATTCGAGGCCCTTGGCGGAGTGAACCGTCATGAGCTGTACCGCGTCGTCGGAAAGCTCCTCTTCCAGTTGGATATCTCCGTCGAGTTCATAGAAGAAACCGAGATACTCGGCGAAGTCGCGAAGCTGCCTCTTTTCGCTTTTGCCCTCCCACTCCTTCACGAACGCAACCAGCTTTTCCACGTGCTGGCGATCGATTGCCGACATCAGCACCCCGATGCCTAGGTTCGCGATCAGTTCGTCGAGGACCTCAACGGCTCTCTTCTTTGCGGCCGTTTGCCTCAACTGATGGAAGAACTGCACCAACTCCGGCAGGCGGACACCCTGGCGGTCTAGAGGAGCTTCACTTTGCGACGCTTCCACTTGATCCCAAAGCGGACGCCGGCTTTTTTCCGCGCGTTCAGCCAGACGCACAACGTCGCGCGGTTCCAGTCCCCAATACGGAGCGCTCAGTACGCGCGCGCAGGCCACGTTATCCGCCGGCACTGCAATCAGCCGCATCCACGCAAGCAGGTCGCGGACAAGCGTACTCGATAAAATTGAGGACTTGCGTATCACGAAGGGAATTCCCCTTCGCCGCAGCGCTTGTACAAGTCGTCCCCGGTGCCGGTGCTTACGGTAGAGCACTGCAAAACTTCGCCACGGGGCCCCTGCCTCATGCAGCCGCTCGATTTCTCCGGCTATCCACTCCCCTTCTTCGTCGAACCCGCCGAATTCAGCCACGCGAATCTTTTCGCCGTGGGCATTTTCGGTAACAAGCTTTTTGGGCGGCAACAATGGCGACCGCTCGTTCACGTCGATCACCTCGCCCGCCACCCGTAGGATTCGCTGCGTCGACCGGTAATTCTGCGAGAGCGATACGAGGAAGTCTTTTGCGGCGGCGCCCTGCTTCCCGTTCACGCCGCAAAACCGCTCCAGAAAAATCGTAAAGCTGCCAAACGATGCGCCCCGGAAGCGGTAAATCGCCTGATCGTCGTCTCCCACGGCCAGAATATTGCGGCGCTCCCCGGCCAACAGCCAAAGCAACTCGAGCTGCGCGATGTTCGTGTCTTGAAATTCGTCCACCAAAATGTAGCGGTATTGACTGCGCAGGCTTTCCAGGAGTTCGGAATTGGTCCGCAAACATTCCACCGACTTCAACAGTTGCGCCCCGAAGGTATAGAGGTCGCGCTCCAGCAGCAGCCGCTCGCTCACGCGATAGACTCGCGCCACTTCCTCCTGCTTCGCTAGTTCCTCTTCCGCTACTTGCAGCGCGTCCGGCTCCATCGCGTTCTTCCGCGCTTCGTGCGCCCGCCGAAGCTCGCTGACGTATCGCTGGTAATCGTCCGGAGTGACCAGCTCGTCTTGGCAGCGCGAAAAAAAAGCCACGAAGTCTTTCAGGAACTGCGCGGGTTCCGCAAGCCGCCGGAAGATAACCAATCCGAGTTCCGCGAGATTCCGCCGCAGCAAAATCTGATGATCGATTTCCTCGATGGCTTGAATTTCCGGTTTCGCCGCACGCAGAATTTTTTCCAGGCAGAACGAGTGGAAGGTGCCGAGCCAGATGCCTTCGGCCCTTTCCCCCGCGGACTTCACCACCCGGCTCTTCATTTCGCCTGCAGCTTTGTCCGTGAAAGTGAGGCCCAAAATATTTTCGCCGCTCAGCGAAGCATCGCTTTCGAGCAACCGGCGAATCCGCTCGGTGATTACGCGAGTCTTTCCGGTTCCCGCGCCCGCGATTACCAGCATCGGACCTTCGCCATGTTCGACGGCAGCGCGTTGCTCCGCGTTGAGGGGAAAACCCAGCGCCGCTACTTCTTTCGAGTTTGTGATTGGATTCATGAGCAATACTTCCGCTGATTATAGCAGGTTCCACCTAAGGGCGAATATAAAGCGAATGTCTTACGCTTCGCTACGCAACCGCGCAACCTCCGCGCGTAGTTCACGCAATTCCTTCTGCAATTCGGGCAAATGATTGAAGACGGCCACCGATTTGCGCCAGTCCAGATTGTTCATCGCGGGATAGCCGGAAAAAACCGCGCCCGGCGGAACATCGGTGGGGACGCCGCTTTGCGCCGTCAGAGTCGCGCCATCGCCAATCGTCAGGTGGCCCGCCGCGCCAACTTGCCCTGCGAGAATTGCGCGGTTGCCGACGTGCGTCGTGCCCGCCAAGCCAACCTGGCCGCACAGCAGCGTGTCCTCTCCTACTTTGCAGGCGTGGCCAACCTGTACGAGATTGTCGATCTTGGTGCCGCGGCTTATCTGAGTTTCGCCGACTGTGGCGCGGTCGATGGCACTGTGAGCCTGGATTTCCACGTCGTCGCCGATCGCCGTAATTCCGGCTTGGCGCATTTTGTACCACCGTCCGCTGGCTTCGCGGGCGAAACCAAATCCGTCGCTGCCCACCACCACGCCGTTTTGCAAAATCACGCGATTGCCGATGCGGCAGCCTTCGCGAACGCAGGCGTGGGCGTGGGCGAAAAAATCGTCGCCAATCCGCGCGCCGCGATAAATGCAGACGAAACTATGCAGCACGGCGTTTGCCCCGATCTCGACGTCCTCGGCCACATAGCAGTAAGGCCCTATGTGGGCGCCCGCTCCAATTTTTGCGGACTCGCCGATCACTGCCGTGCGATGAATGCTGGGACCATAACGCGGCGCGGGATGAAACACCTCGATGGCTCGCGCAAAATCGAGATACGGATTCGACGAGCGGAGCGCAGCCATGCGAGGACGCGTCTCATCGCGTCCTACAAGAATCGCGGAAGCGCGCGTCGTCTCCAGGGCGGAGCGATACTTGCGGTTGACTAGAAACGTCAGCTCCCCCGGCTGCGCTTCTTCGATTCCCGCGACGCCGGTGATTTCGATGTTCGCGTCACCCTCGACTTCGCAGCCCAGCTTCTCGGCCAGCGCCAACAGTTTCATGGTGATCTCCTGAGCATTTGCAGCTTCCCGGTCCGTGTGACTCACCGCTCTTTTTTTTGCCACCTCTTCTTAGAAAAGTGCCGAGTAGACAGTACGTCTATCCTTTGTTTTGAATGAGTTACGTCGTTTTCTACTCGCCTCTACTGTCGACTAGAACCGCACTGTGCGCGCCGAGGTTGCGGGGCCGTGAGTCCGATGCTCGTCGGCCCTCTTAGCCCGCCGACTCCCGCAAAATAGTTCATCGTGTCCATGTTAGGCGCTGGGCTGGCGAATTCAAGCGGTTGTTGGTGTAAAAAATTCGTTCAAAGCGAGGGAGATGAAGGTGCGGTTGGCCGCGAGGGGGTCAGCGCCGACTCTCTTGAGGAGAGCCGGCGCCAACGTGAGGGTTTTAGTGCTGGTGGTCTGACTCAGGCTTCTTCTGCTGGGGCTCGGCTTTGCGCTCCGGTTGAGGCCGGGCCTGGGGCGCGGCGCGTTGTTCGTGCTGTGGCTGAGGTCTGGGCGCCTCGGGACGGACGTTGCGGTTTTGCTCGACATTGTTGTGCGGCTGATTACGCGGCTGGTTTTCTGTGTTCGGCCGGTTCACTTCGTTCGGGCGCGTCTCGTTTGGATTGCTCGGACGAGTCACGTTCCTATCGTCCGGCTGGTTACGGTTCATGTTATTTGGAGGATTAACATTCCGGTTCTCCGGCTGGTTACGGTTCATGTTATTTGGAGGATTAACATTCCGGTTCTCCGGCCGGTTACGGTTCGTGTTCGTTGGAGGATTCACGTTCCTGTTTTCCGGAGGGGTCACATTTCTGTTTTCCGGACGGTTCGGGTTCACGTTGTTGGGGCGGCTCTCGTTCCGGTTGTTGGGCGGGGCCGGGCGTGTAGCGTTGGTTCCACCGGTGGCGGACGGACGGATTGATTCCCTGGCCGGCGCTACGTTAGTTCTGAAATCACCAGGCTTTGCTGTAGCGGCGACCGGCGGCCGACCGTGGTTTTCGGAGGCGCGCAGTGCCCTGTCGCGGCTCGCGGCCTGCTCCTGCTGCATTTGTACGCTGGTTCGTTGAACGTGGCGCTCGCGTTCGGCGGCCAGCTGTTCGGAACTGGGGCGCCTATCGATGCCGCCTCTACCGCCATTGTAACTAACTCGGTTCTCGGTTCTGTTATTGACAACCACCGTTCTATCGACATAGGTGTTGTGGATTATGGTCGTGTTAACCCGAGTTACAGCGGTGTTGTATACGAACCGGTCGCGATCCCAGCGTCCGCCGACGTAGCCATTACCATAGTAGCCGTAACCGTAATCGATGCCTCCATAGAAACCCACTACAGGCGCCCAGTAGCCGGCGTGCCATATGTAGTCGTCACCATCAGCATCCCAGCCCCAATATCCGGGGGTCCATAGGAGGCCAGGCTCGGGCGGAAGTACCCATGTGCCAGGCACCCAGTAGTAGCCGTCGTCACTGTACGCCCAATAGCCAGGGATCCAGATGTAGCCAGGTTCCGGGCAATAAGGCTGTTCGTAAACCGGCAAAGCCGGAGGACCAACCCTCACCGATATGCCCACCGAGACCTGGGCCAGAGATCGAGCTGGGAAAACGAACAACAGAAGGGCCAGCAACCCGACAGACGCCAGGGCCGTTTTGCGCATGTTAATCTCCTCTCCATACTTAGATTCGGCAGAGCGTCGTCGGGTCACGCAGGGGCAGGGCGAGAGGGGGCCGCTCGGCGGATAGAGGGGAGCAAAGGAAAGGCCTCTGCGGGGCCACTCTATGGGGATGTTGCAACAACAAAGCAGATCCCTCACACCGGCATGAATGCGGCCGGGTTCGGGATGACAGTTAGCCGCAAAAAAACCTTCTGTGAGCCTGAAACTTCGACGCCCCAAAATTGCCCTTACTTGCCCAGGAGTTGGCGGGCGATGACCATGCGCTGGATTTCGCTGGTCCCTTCGCCGATGGTGCAGAGCTTTACGTCGCGGTAGTACTTTTCAGCGGGATAGTCTTTGATGAAGCCGTAGCCACCGTGAATCTGGACGGCTTCGTTGGCGACGCGGACGGCCACTTCTCCGGCGTAGAGTTTGGCCATGCTGGACTCGCGAGTGATGCGAGATTGGTCCGCTGAACCTTCGGCAATGGGACGATCGGCGAGCCATGCGGCGCGATAGGTCAACAGGCGCGCAGCTTCGATCTGGGTGGCCATGTCGGCGAGCTTGAACTGGATGGCCTGAAAATCGGCGATGGGCTTGCCGAACTGTTTGCGCTCCTTGGCATAGCGCACCGAGCACTCATAGGCGCCCTGCGCCATGCCCAGTCCGAGTGACGCGATCGAGATGCGGCCGCCATCGAGAATTTGCAAGCTGTTGACGAAGCCCTCGCCTTCGGGGCCGAGGAGATTTTCCGCGGGCACGCGGCAATCGGTGAAGACCACTTCGCTGGTGTCGCTCGCGCGCAGGCCGAGCTTGTTTTCTTTTTTGCCGGGGCGAAAGCCCGGAGTTCCCTTCTCGATGATGAATGCGGAAATACCGTGGTGCTTCTTGGAAGCGTCCGTGACGGCCATCGCTACGCACACGTCGGCATAGTGTCCGTTGGTGGTGAATGTTTTTGCGCCATTGATGATCCATGCGCCGTCTTTTTTCCCTGCTATGGTGCGCGTGCCGCCCGCGTCCGATCCGGCCTCTGGCTCGGTGAGCGACCAGCAGCCCAGCTTTTTCCCTTGCGCGAGCGGAACTACGTATTTTTGTTTCTGCTCTTCGGTGCCGAATTTGTAGATGTGATTGGTGCACAGCGAATTGTGCGCGGCGACGATGATGCCGACCGAGCCGTCCACGCGTGAAAGTTCCTCGATGATGATGGCGTATTCGAGATAGCCCATTCCCGCGCCGCCGTATTTTTCGGGGAAAATCACGCCGAGAAAACCCATCTCAGCGAGCTTGGGAATAATTTCTGAGGGGAATTGGGAGGCTTCGTCCCACTCCATCACATGCGGAGCGATTTCGGCCTCGGCGAATTCGCGGACGGTGCGGCGAAGTGCTGCTGTTCGTCGGTGAGCGAGAAATCCACGATATGTTTATATCATGGGCTCCAACGCTAAAGGGCGAAGGAGGCGACGCCGGCGCGGCGACCTACGGCGCGGAGGACGAGGTCGGCAAGGGCGCGGATCAGGAGCGGCGAATCGTTGAGCGCGGGCATCATGTGAAAGTCGCTCACGCCGAGCGATTCGGCCTGTTCCCGAGCTTCAATGTTGATTTCATAGAGCGTTTCGATGTGCTCGGTGAGGAAGGAAATGGGAACCACCAGCATCCGCTTGATGCCTTCGGACGCCATTTTCGCGATGGTGCCGGTGAGCGAGGGCTGCAGCCATTTCTGAGGGCCGACCTTGCTCTGAAAGCAAAGCACGTGCGGATTGGCCCATGCTCCCAGCTCGCGAACCAGACCAACCGTGGATTCAATGTGCCGCGGATAAGGGTCGCCTTTTTCCACCAGCGCCATCGGAAGCCCGTGGGCGCTGAATACCAAGGGCACTTCCTCGGGATAAGGCAACTGCTGGAGTATCCCGTTAATGCGCTCGACGACTCCCGCGATGTAATCGGGATGATCGAAAAAGTGATCGACAACATGCACGGGAACTCGCGGCTTGTAGAGGCGGTTCCATTCCTTGAGGCTGCTGCCCGTGGTGGCAAGAGAGTAGTGCGGATAGAGGGGCAGCAGGACGAGTTCGTCGAAAGCGGCGCGCTGCAAAGCCGCGATCGCTTCCTCGGTATTCGGATGCCAGTAGCGCATGGCCACAAAGGTGCGCGCGGAAATATGCGGGCGCAGGGCCACATCGAGCGCACGCGCCTGCTGCTCCGTGAGACGGCGGATGGGCGAGCCGCCGCCGATTTCGGCATAGTGCTGCCGGACGGTTTTCGATCGGGTGGTCGAGATCAACTTCGCCAGCGGTTTGCGCGCGAGAAACGATCCAGGAAAATTGATGATGTCGGGATCGCAAAACAAATTGTAGAGGAAGGGCTCGACGGCGCCTTGCCGGTCGGGTCCTCCCAACTGGAAGCAAACAACCGCGATCTTTTTGTCTGCCGGCATCGCTTCCCCACCAACCAGTAAGATGCCACAAGAAGCCGCCCGACGCAAAACAGCTTCGTACCGGAGCGACGTCCGGTTCCGCACGCGCTCGCGCATCGCGAGTTGACGCATACCGGGAATCTGTCTACATTCATACCGTGCCCACCGGAAAGGTACAAGTTGGTCAGGTCTGGAAGAAGGACGGGAGTGACGATTCCTTTTTGGTCACCAAGATTTACAGCGAAGCACTGGCCACCTATGCCGTCTTGCGCAAGACAGGAGCGGAGGGTGAGCCGCCGGTCCGCATCAGGGTGGCGAAAAGCGGAGCCGTGGCAAGCTTGCCAGGATATACCTTCACTCAACAGTCCGACGATTTCTAAGATGGCGCGCTGGAAATCCTAGAAACGCTCAAAAACGAAAAATTAAGCCCAGATTCGCTTGAAACTGTTGGGCGTAATTATTGACGTTGGCGTTGTAGAAACCGAAAATGGGATCGAAGAACGTCTCGACCTGGGAAGTGGTGCGAGAAGGCACCCAGCGCACGTCGAAGCGCACTCCGGCATGCGGAACGACAAAGTACTTCACACCACCGCCAAGATTGAATGAGAGTTTGTTCTCGAACGGCAATGTTCCCCCAGAACTGAAGTGGGTGAAACCCATGCCAGCGGCGATGAAGGGCTTGAGCCGCGATCTCCGACCCAAGTTATAGTCGATGCCCCACTGATAGTTATTCAGCGTCAGCTTGCCTACAGATGAGGTGACGCCGGTAATCGCGTCGTGGGCGCCGAGCTCGGTAGGCTCTTGGCTCCACATAAATTCGGCCTGGAGACCGGGCAAGGAGTCAGGCAGGAGATCCACATCGGCGATGGCGCCGTAGTCCCAGGTGCTTTTGATGGTGAACTCGTCGATGGGGCTGATTCCCCCTGAATTCGTATTGATCACACCACCGAAACGGGAACCCCCAAAGGGCGTAATTTCAATGTTGCGATTGGGTTGGGTGGAGCTCCACTGCGCATTGGCGCTCGATGCGCCGCAGGCGGCTAGCATAAGACCTATTAGGACTATTTTTACTGGGTGCATGGGCCTCTCCTTCGACAATTCGATGATCCATACGCGCGGGGCGCGCCAAAAAAAACATGGGCCCCGTTTTCTTTAGAACACTTAAGGCGGCCGAGAGTTGCAAAGCTTTCCGCGATACATGCCAGCGAATCGAGGCACGCCACAAAGGGATTCCGCCGGGACGCCCAGAAAGTTCCGATGGCAGGCGCGAAAAGCGGAGAGAAAGGCAACAGCACGGCCCTAAAAAAAATGGAAGGTAGTTTTCCACCGAGGGGGCGCGGCGCACCCGAGAAAATCAATCGCGGAGCTTGCCAGCTGGATTAGAATAGGCGTGCATGGCTTCCTCAGCTTCTCCGAACTTCGTACATCTGCATCTGCACACGGACTACTCTCTTCTGGACGGCGCCTGCGAAATCGGCGAACTGACGGCCGAAGCGGCGCGACGCGGCATGCCTGCGGTCGCAGTGACGGACCACGGCAATCTTTTCGCCGCTGCAAACTTCTATCATCAAGCCACCACGCACGGAGTGAAACCCATCATCGGATGCGAAGTGTACGTGGCGCCAGACAACCACAAGAATCGAGGCGCGGAAGCGGAGCGGTCCAATCATCTTGTCCTGCTGTGCGAAAACGACGAAGGCTATCGGAATCTTATCAAGCTGGTTTCAACCGGGTTTCTCGACGGCTTTTATTACAAGCCTCGCGTGGACCATGAGTTGCTCGCGCGGCACAGCAAGGGACTGATCGCGCTTTCCGCGTGCCTTCGCGGCGAAGTGGCCGATGCGCTGCTCACGGAAAAATACGAGCGGGCGCGGACCAATGCGTACCGCCTGCGCGATATTTTCGGCAAGGGTAATTTTTTCCTCGAGGTGCAGGACCAGGGCTTAGAGGTGGAGACGCGAATCAACCGTGATCTGGTCGCTCTTTCCCGCGAAACAGGCATCCCGCTGGTAGCAACGAACGATTGCCACTACCTGACGCAATCCGATTCCCATGCGCAGGAAGTGCTGATGTGCATCCAGACGGGCAAGACCATGAGCGACGCCCAGCGGATGAAGTTCGCGACGGATCAATTTTATTTCAAGACGGCGGAGGAAATGGCGCAAGTCTTTCGGGAGCTTCCCGACGCGGTATCCCGCACCGTTGCGATTGCGGACCGCTGCAACGTGAAAATCCAGCGCGTCAGCAACCCGTTTCCGGAGTTCAAGGTCCCCGAGGGACATACGGCCGATTCGTATTTTGAGCGAGTGGCGCGCGAGGGGTTTGCCACGCGGGCCCAGCAATTGGAGCGCCTGGCGCAGGAGAATCGCCTTCGCCATCCGCTTTCGGAGTACGAGAGCCGCTTGAATGCTGAAATTCAGATGATCCAGAAGATGCGTTTTGCGGGCTACTTTTTGATTGTCTGGGATTTTATCCGTTACGCTCGCTCGCAGGGAGTTCCCGTGGGGCCGGGGCGCGGTTCTGCGGCGGGAAGCCTGGTGAGTTTCGCGCTGCAGATCACGGATGTCGATCCGTTGCAATACGATCTACTGTTCGAACGCTTTCTGAATCCCGAGCGCATTTCAATGCCCGATATCGACATCGATTTCTGCATGCGGCGGCGCGGCGAAGTGATCGAGTATGTCCGGCAAACGTATGGCGCGGGGAGCGTCGCGCAGATCATCACCTTTGGGACCATGGCAGCGAAGGCCGCGCTGAAGGACGTGGGCCGCGCCATCGACATGCCCTATGGAGAAGTCGACAAGATCGCGAAAATGATTCCGACCACGCTGAACATCGAGCTGGAGGATGCACTCAAGCAAACGCCTCAACTGGATTCACTGCGCAAAACGGACGAGCGGGTGAAGGAGATGGTGGAGGTGGCGCTGCGACTCGAGGGACTGGCGCGGCATGCATCCACACACGCCGCCGGAGTGGTGATTTCTCCGCAGCCGCTCACCGAGATCGTGCCTCTGTACAAGTCGAACAAGGATGAAATAACCACGCAGTACGACATGAATGCGCTCGAACGGCTGGGTCTGCTGAAGATGGATTTTCTCGGCTTGACGACGCTGACGGTGCTGGACGATGCGGTCCGGTTGATTCAGCAGAACCGTGGTGTCTCGGTGGATCTGGCAACGTTGCCGCTTGACGATCCCGCCGTGTACGCGCTGTTTTCGCGAGGCGAAACGACCGGCATCTTCCAGTTCGAGTCGCACGGCATGCGCGACATTTTGAAGCGCTACCAGCCTACGCGGATCGAGGACCTAACGGCTCTCAACGCGCTGTATCGTCCTGGTCCCATCCAGGGCGGAATGATCGACGAGTTCATCGCACGCAAGCATGGCAAGAAGAAAGTTTTTTACGACCTACCGGAGCTCGAGGAAATTCTTTCCGAGACGTACGGAGTAATTGTCTACCAGGAACAGGTAATGCAGATCGCGAATCGTCTGGCCGGATTTTCACTCGGCGACGCGGATCTGCTGCGCCGCGCCATGGGGAAAAAGAAACCCGAGGTTATGGCGGCCCAACGAGAAAAATTCCTGACGGGCTGCCTGGCGCGTAAAGTGCCCGCGAAAAAGGCTGAAAGAATCTTCGACCTGATGGAGGAATTCGCTCTTTACGGATTTCCAAAGGCCCACTCGTGCGCGTATGCGCTGCTGGCTTACCAGACGGCATGGCTCAAGACACATTACTCGGTGGAATTTGTGGCCGCGATGCTCACTTCAGAAACCGGGAACACGGAAAAAGTGGTGAAATACATCAACGAAGCGCGCAGCATGGGAATAACTGTGCTTCCGCCCAATGTGAATTCGAGCGACATGAATTTCACTCCCGTGGGCGGAGACATCCGCTTTGGCTTGGCTGCGATAAAAAACGTGGGCGAGAACACGGTAAAAGGAATTTTGGCGGCGCGGGAATCTCTTGGGCAATTCACTAATTTCTTCCAGTTCTGTGAATCGGTAGATGCCCGGCTGATCAATAAGCGCGTTCTAGAGAGCCTTTCAAGAGCCGGCGCACTTGACGGCCTAGGTGCGCATCGAGCGCAGATGATCGCGGCCATCGACCGCGCGGTGGAGCGCGCGCAGAAAATCCAGCGGACGCGCGAATCTGGCCAGCACGGCCTTTTTGGCGGCGAAAGGGCGTCAGCGCACACGCCGACCCCAGAAGTTTTGCCTGACGTCGCAGAATGGGCGGAGCACGAGCTTCTATCAGCCGAATATTCGACGCTCGGTTTTTATATCTCCGGACATCCGCTCGACAAATACGCCGGGCGACTGCAGGATCTGAAGGCGGCGGAGCTAGCGACTCTGGAAGGGCGGCGGAATGGCGAGGAAGTAACGGTAGCGGGGATTATCGTGCAGTGCCGTCCGATGCGTTCGCGGCGAGGCGCCCGCTGGGCCATCTTGACTTTGCAGGACCGAACCGGCGTGAGCGAGGCGCTGGCGTTTCCCGAGGCGTTTCAGAAACTGGAAGGAATCTTAAAGGGCGCAACTCCGCTGCTGGTGAGGGGCCGAATTGCCGTGGAGGACGTTGGCACGCGAGTGATCATTTCCGATGCGCGGCTTCTCGATCAGGTACGCGAGCAGCCTAGCGCGCCAAACCTCTTGCGCGTCCGGGTGAACCACAGCGCCATGGACGCGGGGATCATCGATCGGCTGCAGGAACTATTCGCCAGCAGGCCGGGGCGGTGCCGTATTGCGTTCGAACTCGTTCACGAGGATGGCACTGAGGCAACGATTGATGCGGGCAGCGCCGTGCGTGCTGATCCCGATTTTCTCGATCGCGTCCGTGAGATTTGCGGGGCGAATTCCGTCGCGGTGATGCAATGACGGATTCTCTGGAAAAGCGCAAACTGGCGCGCAAGCGTTTGCGCCGGATGCGAGCACTGGCGAAGCAGCGCAAGCTTCAAGCGGGAACAGGCGCTGTGCAGAGCACGGGCATCCGTGCTCCCGGCCAGCCGCCTAACACTGAGAAAGCCGCGCGCGCGACGAGAGCTCTCGCGAATAACATCGGAGTGAAGGAAGCCAACGCGCGCCGGCTGGAAATTGACGCACTCGAACGCGATATCAGCGAGCTCAGCCGCCTGGCCGAACCCACCGATAGTACGACGGAAGAGATCGGCCGAATCCGGCGCGAGGTCGAGGAACTAAAGCGGGACTTTTACTCACATCTGGATTCCTGGCAGCGCCTCCAGCTAGCCCGACATCCCCAGCGACCTTACACCGACGATTTCATAAGCCTCTTGTTTGAGGACTTCAGCGAGGTTCACGGCGATCGGTACTTCGCTGACGATCCTGCCTTAATCACGGGCATGGCGCGTTTCCAGGGCCACCCTGTCCTGGTGGTGGGAAACCAAAAAGGACGCGACACCAAGCAGCGCCTGGCCCGCAACTTCGGCCAAGCCAAGCCCGAAGGGTACCGCAAAGCTCTGCGCGTGATGCATCTGGCCGCGAAATTCGGGCGTCCCATTCTTGTTTTTGTGGACACGCAAGGCGCCTATCCTGGCATAGACGCCGAGGAACGCGGCCAGGCCGAAGCCATTGCCTACAACATTCGTGAAATTGCCCGGCTGCCGGTGCCAATTCTGGTCACGATTACCGGCGAGGGCGGATCAGGCGGGGCCTTAGCAATTGCGATCGGCGACCGTATTTTCATGCTGGAGAATTCCGTGTACTCGGTGATTTCTCCGGAGGGCTGTGCGTCCATCATGTGGCGGGATTCAACGAAATCGGAGATGGCCGCAGATGCGTTGAAGATCACGGCGCGCGACCTGCTCGATCTGAAGCTGATCGATGAAATCATTCCCGAACCAGAGGGGGGCGCCCACACGGACCATCCGGCCTGCGCCAAACTCGTCGGGGACGTTCTCGCGCGAGCGCTCAACGAGCTTTTGCCGGTGCCCCCGGAACAACTGCTCCAGCAACGATATGAAAAGTTCCGTAACATGGGCCAATACTTCGCCTGATAGCCCGAAAATATACAGTTTTCATCGTATTGCCGACAGCGCCGCGGGAGCGCATCTTTCCGACATGATATTCGCAATCTCGGGTCCGGCAGCAGGCTGGCCGGTGAGGCCAATGGATAAACCGCAAGGGAGATTAGGAACCCTGTGGACCATCTATGGCTTAATCTGCCTGGCTGAGGCCGTGTGGATTGTGCTGAATGACGCGGCTCTGACGACCATGTGGGGCACGGTTGTTTCGCGTGTGGCCAATCCTTTTGCCTGGATGAGCGCTTTTCGCTTTCTTCTGGTGGGAGCAATTGCGCTGGTTATTGTCACCGGTATTTTGTCGCTTCTCGTAGGATTTGCGCTCATCCAGCGCACCTCCTCAAGCTATACGCTGGCGCTGGTCTCTAGTTTTTTGGGAATCCTCAACGGTCCCCTCGGTATTGCCCTAGGTGTGTACACACTGGTCTTGCTGGTCCCTCGCGCTTCTTGGCGAACACACGAGCGCCTTCCTAACGCCGCTTAGCAACCGCAAAAGTCGGTCTGTTCCGGCGCCGTTTTTTCTTCCATTGCGGTATTGAACACCGAAAAACTTAGTTCTCATTGCCCCTTACGACGCCGTGAACTAGCGTGAACTCACGGGGGGAACCACTAAATGGCGGAACAAGAAGCACCTCTCATGGCAGACGTGTTCAGGCCGTACGAACGGCTGGTGGAAATCACGATTCTGGGAAAAACGTTTCTGGTGCCCGAGAGGAATTCCCTGCTCCGCGCTTTTCAATTCATCAGCCCGGAAACCGTTCCGTACGGACGCTTCTGCTGGAATCAGGAATGCCAATACTGCCGCGCGGACTGCAAACTCCCCGATGACAATGCGGCGCGCCCCATTCTGAGCTGCAAATTCATTGTCTCCGAGGGTATGGAAATATCGAATCTCGCGCCGGAACTGATCGGCTGCTTGCGCACCAAGCTCGGCCAAACGCAAGCCATCACCCCGGAACTCGCGGACGGCCCCAACGATCACTAGGAAGATTTTAAATGCACCAGGGGCTCAGATGAGCGGTTTCAAAGTCTTGATCGTCGACGATTCACCCGTCTATCGGAAACTAGTTGAGCACGCGCTGTCCCAAGACTTCTCGGCTGTCCTGTTCGCAACGAGCGGTCATCAAGCTCTTGAAATCTTCGCGCGGGAGCGCCCGGAGATCGTCATCACCGATTGGCTGATGCCCGATCTTACGGGCATCGACCTTTGCCAGCGCATCCGTGGAGGCATCCAATCTTCGTACACGTACGTCATCATCCTCACCAGTAACGCGGAAAAAGAAAATGTGGTGAGGGGCCTATCTGCCGGGGCGGATGATTACCTCACCAAACCGTTTCACGCCGCCGAGCTGCTCGCACGCGTCCGCGTGGGTCAGAGGCTAATCGACCTGCACAGGCAGATCGAGACGAAGAACCGGCTTCTGGAGGAACTGGCGCTCACCGATGCGCTCACCGGCTTGCCCAATCGACGCGCGATTGAGACCTGGGCGCTCCGCCAGCTCAGCGGGGCCGCGCGGCACGGCTTTCCCTTCTGGGTTGTGATGATCGATCTCGATCACTTCAAGCAAGTGAATGATGCGCACGGCCACGATGCCGGGGATATGGTCCTGCGGAGGTTCGCCGAAATCCTTAGATCAAACACACGCTTCTCCGACATCTCGGGCCGCATAGGTGGCGAGGAATTCCTTCAAGTACTCACTCACGCGGATGAATCAGGCATCCCGTTGGTGCTCGAGCGCATTCGCAGCAACTTCGAAGCCGAAAAATTCCTTGTGAGTGATTCGGAATTCATCGTAACCGCAAGCTTCGGCGTCGCCGGATTCTCGGGGAAAAGGGCGCCCGAGTTCTCCGAGTTGGTCACGCGAGCGGATGCCGCGCTGTACCGAGCAAAGCATCGGGGGCGAAATTGCATCGAAATCGAATCCGTCGCCGCGCCCGTAGAGTTAGCCAAGTAGCCGCCGGTTTTGGTTCGGCTTGTCGTCGCTCGCACTCGAAGCAGGGAGAAGAACGGCGCAGCCCGAAGTGTGCTGTGCTAGAATTCGCCTTTCGGGATCATAGAGTGGGAGCGCAAGAATGAAGGCCCGTGGGAAGTTTCTTATTGGTTCGGGAATCATCATCGCCACGCTCTTAGTGCTGGCTTACGTCGGTTTTACGCAAAGCAAAACCTATTACCACACGATCTCCGAACTCCCCACGCTGTCTACTCCCGCGCTCCATCAGCGCATGCGGGTTTCGGGCAATGTCCGCGCCGGGTCGATTTCGCACGCCGACGGCCGCATCAATTTTGTCCTCGAGGAGCAGGGTAAGGACCTGCCGGTCAGCTACGTTGGCCGCGATCCCCTTCCCGATACTTTCAAGGACGGCGCACAGGCGCTCGTCGAAGGCAGGCTGATGCCTCAGGGGGGCTTTGTCGCCGAACAGGTGCAGGCGAAATGTGCATCCAAGTATGAGGCGACGCCACCAGGCACGGCAGGCGGCGCGAAGCACTCCGCTCCAGCGGTTGACCAATCGACAACCGAACCGAGCGTGCCCCCGTCGGGGCGCAAGAGCTAGCATTCGGCAGGGGGAAACTCGTTGGACATTTTTGGTTCCTTTGCACTTCTCCTCGCACTACTTGCCGCCGGTTACGCCTTTGTAGCCGGTATAACCGCTATCCTCACACGACGCACGCTGCTCTCGAAAAGCGCGCGCAATGCTGGAATGGCGATCTGCGGCCTCGTTACGCTTGCAGTCGCCGCGCTCGAATACTTCTTTTTCGCCGACAATTTCTCTCTGGCCTATGTGGCGGAGCACAGTAATCGCGCTCTGCCCCTGTTTTATAAATTCGCGGCGCTTTGGTCCGGACAGGAAGGCTCCTTGCTTTTCTGGAGCTGGCTGCTCTCGATCTATGCGTTCTGCGCGCTTTTCCTGAATCGCAAAAAACACCCCGAACTAATGCCCTACGTGGGAGTGACGCTGGCCGGCGTCCAGATTTTCTTTCTGGTTCTGAACGTTTTTGTGGCGAGCCCATTTCACATCCTTGCAGGCGCCGATGCTTCGGGCGCGATGCATATGGCAAGGGTGTCCGAGGGCAGCGGACTGAATCCGCTTCTGCAATATCCCGAGATGGTGATCCATCCGCCGATGCTGTATCTCGGCTATACCGGTTTCACTGTCCCGTTTGCTTTCGCCATGGCTGCGCTGCTTGGCCGGTATCCCGGCGAAAAGTGGATTCACATCACCCGGCGCTGGACGATGGTCGCGTGGGGCCTTCTAACGGTGGGCATTCTGCTCGGCGCGCATTGGGCATACGCCGTGCTCGGCTGGGGTGGCTATTGGGCATGGGATCCGGTCGAGAATGCTTCGCTGCTGCCATGGATCACCGGCACCGCGTTTTTGCACTCCGTAATGATGCAGGAAAAACGCGGCATGATGAAAGTTTGGAATGTGTGGCTGGTGTTCGTTACATTCATGCTGTGCATTCTCGGCACGATGCTGACGCGCTCCGGCGTAGTCAGTTCAGTGCATGCATTCGCGGAGTCGTCTATCGGCGGATGGTTCGTGGCCTTCCTCGGAATTGTTTTTGTGGCCTGCCTCACCGCGTGGTACAAAAATCGCGACTATTTGCGAAGCGACAATCAGTTGGACTCGCTCGTTTCGCGCGAATCCAGTTTTCTTTTCAACAATCTGATTCTTCTCGCCGCGTGTTTCGCCGTGCTGTGGGGAACCCTTTTCCCGGTCCTTTCCGAATGGGTCACCGGCAACAAGATCAGCGTAGGGCCGCCCTTTTTCAACAAAGTGAACGTACCCATCGCCCTGTTTCTGCTCTTTCTCACAGGAGTGGGCCCGCTGCTCGCCTGGAGGAAAACCTCTTATGACGCGCTGCGCCGCAATTTCGCATGGCCACTTGCGGCAGGACTGGCTGCGGGCGTGGTGGCATTTGCTTTCGGATTTCGGGAATTTTATCCCCTCATCTGCTTGATACTTTCCGTGTTCGTCACGCTGACGATCGGATCCGAGTTTTATCGTGGTGCGCGCGTGATCTCCTCGCGCGATGGAACCAATATCCTCACCGCCGTGGGCGAACTCACGATGCGCAATACGCGCCGCTATGGTGGCTACATTGTCCACTTCGGGATGGTATTGGTCTTCATCGGCATCACTGGCTCTGCGTTTAACCAGGACATTCAGAAGGAAATGGGCCCCGGCCAGTCAATTTCGATCGGTCCGTACACGATCCTTTGCCAAAATTTCGATCAGCTAGCCAATAACAATTACCAATCCGAGCGCGCTACGTTGGAAGTGTTTCGCAAGGGTAAATCGGAAATGATGCTTTATCCCGAGCGCCGCTTCTTCTTGGCGAGTCAAGTCACCGAGACAATTGTCGCCAATGAGAGCAGCCCGCTGCGCGACCTGTACATCGTCTATGCCGGCCGCAGCCCGGACACAAATAAGCCGGTGATCCACGCCTACCTGAATCCGCTTGTGAAATGGATATGGTTCGGCGGCATCGTGGTAGTTCTCGGGACAGGCCTGGCTATGATTCCCGATCGCCGGGCAGCCCTGGTATTGCGCGCAGCTTCGGAAAGATCCTGGGGTAGCTCGGTTGCCCAAAATGTCGGTGGGTCGCCAGCTTCCAGCCCCATGGCAACGTCGCCCATCCGCCGATCGCCTCCGGAATAGCCTGGCAGTGGTGCAAATCCGCGTCCTGACCACTTGTTGGGCACACCGCGGCAAATCAGGGTTTCAGACAGCCGATCACTTGATGGCAGAATCAAGTTGGGGATGGTGGGCGACCAAGGACTTGAACCTTGGACCTCTCCCGTGTGAGGGGAGCGCTCTAACCACTGAGCTAGTCGCCCGCAAAGCGATGACGAGATCCAGCCTCGTCTAGGCAGCTTCATTTTTGCAGAAGGCTAGGTCAATTGCAAACCGCCACCAATACAAAAACGAGCGCCTTTCGCGAACGACTCGCCGACCTGCAGCGGTCGATTGCTCAGATCGTCAAGGGCAAAGAGACCGTGATTCAGCTTGCTCTAACGGCGTTGCTGGCACGGGGGCACTTGCTGATCGAAGACGTTCCGGGCGTTGGCAAAACGACCCTGGCGCAGGCACTGGCGCGCTCGTTCCAATGCTCGTTTCAGCGCATTCAATTCACATCGGACATGCTGCCCAGCGACGTGATCGGCGTCAGCATTTTCAATCCAGCGTCGCAGAATTTCGAATTCAAACCCGGCCCGATCTTCGCCAACATCGTCGTGGCCGACGAAATCAACCGCACCACTCCCAAGACCCAGTCGGCATTGCTCGAAGCGATGAACGAATCGCAGATCACGGTGGACAACCACACGCATCCGCTGCCGGAGCCGTTCATGGTGCTCGCCACGCAAAATCCCATCGAGCACCACGGCACGTATCCGCTACCCGAGTCGCAGCTTGATCGGTTCGTCATGCGGATCCGCATGGGCTATCCTTCGAGAGCCAGCGAGAAGGAAATTATCCGCAATCACTCCGCTGCAGGACACGCGGAACAAGCTGCGCCGCTGATGGACGCGAGCGACGTGGCCAAAATGCAGAAAGCCGTTTCCGACGTAAAGGTCGACGACAGTTTGCTCGATTACGCGATGGAGATCGTGGAGCGCACGCGTCAAACTGAGCAGCTCAGCCTCGGTGTTAGTCCGCGCGGCACGGTGATGCTGCACCGCGCGGCACAGGCGCGGGCTTTTATCGAAGGCCGGGATTATTGCTTGCCCGACGATTTCAAACAGCTGATCGTGCCGGTCTTCGCGCACCGAGTTGTGGTGAGTTCCCGCTACGTCTCGACCCAGAAAAAGTCCGAGCAGAGCGAGGCAATTCTGGGCGAAATTCTAGAAACTACGCGCGTACCGCTATGACAGGAGCTGGTTCCCGGTCGTAGCGCCATGCGACCTCGGTCACGTACGAGCCCAGAAGGATGTCGCAAAGATGCACCTCGGTTTCGTCGCCTTCCTCGTGCGTCATTTGGGGTCAGCCGGAGCCGCTGGTAGAAACATAAATCATGCAGGACTCGATTACACGCTCGTGGCATCGGCGGGATCGTCCCGGTTGGCGGAATTTCGGCATCGCCATGTTGGCGCTTTCGATTGCCTTGGTTCTTGCGCTTTTTTCCGCCGCAGTCGCTCAGGAAGGGCGCATCTGGCTCGCGGCGATTACCACACTGATCGCCCTCGGAATAGCCGCCTGGGTGGCCATGACGATCGTGCCAGCCCTTGCGAAGCGGACCAACCTGCGCTGGATCGCCTACCAGGTGGATTACCGCATGACGCGCGATGGCGTCATTTATCTCGTCGCTGTTTTCATCCTCGCTTTGGCGGCGGTCAACACCGGAAATAATTTGCTTTTCCTGATCCTTGCTTGCTTGCTGGCGGGAATTTTGGTTTCGGGAGTGCTTTCCCGCGTGGTCTTGACAGGCGTTGCGGTCAAATTCGATTTGCCCGAGCACATTTTCGCCGGCCAGCCGGTGCTCGCAGAGATCGAGTTGCGAAACGAGAAGCAAATGTGGCCCTCCTTTTCTCTTCGCGTGGTCGGCGGCAGCAAGAAATCCCCCGACGAAATTCTGAGCCGCCCTGTCTTCTTTCCGTATATCTCTCGAATTAGCGCTGCGCGACAAAAGGTGGAACTTCGTTTCCAGCGGCGTGGGGTGTACCGGCAGGATACGTTTGGTATTCGCACTCGCTTCCCCTTCGGCTTCTTCGAAAAGACGCGGAGGGTGGAGTCGAATATGGAAATCACCATCTATCCGCCCGTGGAGCCGACGGACCAGTTCTACGAGGTTTTGCCACTCCTGAGCGGAGAGATGGCAAGTCATTTTCGAGGCCGCGGTCACGAGCTACATTCCTTGCGCGATTATCAGCCGACCGATAGCGGGCGGCTTGTCGATTGGAAGGTCACGGCAAAATCCGGCCGGCTGATGGTGCGCGAATTCGCTCGCGAGGATGAACGGCGCGTGATGTTGGTGCTCGATCCCTATATCGGAAAAGTTGCGACAGTCAAACAGATGACGCAGTTCGAGCGGGCTGTCTCCTTGACGGCTTGCATCGCGTGGCACTTCAACGAAATTCACTCAGTAATGCAGTTTCGCACTGGGAATTATTCAACTCCCATGGCCCCGGCAGCAGAGATTATCTACCATGCGCTCCGCCAGTTAGCACTGGTTCAGGCGGAAACGTCGGACGCCGGCGGCGCGTTTCTCGATGGCCTCGGAAGCGATCGGGAGATTTTCAAGATCATTCTCACCGAACGGGCCCAGAAATCCATTCCAGCGGCACTTTGGTCCTCCTCGTATTTCATTTTCATCGACCGGTTGTAATTTAATTTCAGAGCTCCCTAATCGGCCTGAGGGCTGAATCGTGTGGTGAGAAGGGCTGCTCGTGGCAGAATAGGCGCGATGCTATCCCCGCTAACCGTTGCTCACCGGTCCAAGATCCAGCGGAGCATCCTCGGGTGGTTTCGCGCGCATCGGCGAGACCTGCCTTGGCGGGCGAACCGCGATCCCTATCGAATATGGGTTGCGGAGATTATGTTGCAACAGACGCGTATCGCGGTAGTGGGGGCCGTATTACGATCGCTTCCTGAGAACCTTTCCTTCAATCGATGCGCTTGCGCGTGCGCGTCCTCGAGACGTTTTGCGTCTCTGGGCCGGGCTCGGTTATTACAGCCGAGCGCGAAATCTGCATCGGGCGGCGCGGGAAATTCTTATGCGACGCGGCGGGTCTTTTCCTCGAACCCATGATGAGGTGCTCGCACTCCCTGGAATCGGCCGATATACGGCAGCGGCGATCTTGAGCATTGCATACGACATGCCTCTCGCGGCTCTGGACGGTAATACTGCACGCGTACTGGCAAGATTGGGCGCCGTTCGGGGCGATCTTCGCGAGCCGCGACGCTGGCGGAACCTTGCGTCGTTTGCCCAAGAACTGCTTGAGACCCATAACCCGGGCGATTGGAATCAGTCCCTGATGGAACTCGGCGAGACCATCTGCACGCCGCAGATTCCGCGTTGCGGATTATGTCCGGTATCGCGATGGTGTATCGCCCATCGTCGCGGTCTCACCGACAAAATTCCGGCCGTGCACCGGAAGCGCTCCACCGTGAAAGTTCGCATTGCCGCAGCGGTTTTACGGGATTCCCGCGGCCGCACTATGTTGGTCCGCGACCCGGGCATCCATGACGATGTGCTTTTTTCGCGAATGTGGCAATTTCCCGCCGTCGAAGTGACGCATGACGCCGTGGCAGAGCTTAAGGCTCATCTCAATGAGGCGCTGCAAATCGATACAGGATCTTTGGAACTCAAGCCGCTTCGAGCCGTGCGCCACGCAGTCACATTTCGCAGCATCACCCTTATGCCGTTTTTGGTGACGGGTACTGCGACTTTCAAAGCTTCCCCGCACGCGAATCGTGCCACTTACCGGCCTTGGGCACATCACCACTTCTAGCGCCACACGTAAAATTGCAGCTACGGCTTTGCCGTAGCAACGTCGCGCCCTCCGTGCTCCGTTGTGAGCCCTTGTTACCCCATTGACATCGTTCAGCGCGGCTTGAATCCGGACCGGAGCGCCGGGTGATAACATCGCAAGGACGCGATGGTTTCCACTTCTTCACCAACGACGCCGCAAGATCGTACGCTCGTCGGCAGACTTCCGGCGGTAGAGCGATATTTTGAAGTATCGCTCTACCTGCTGGTAGCCACCGGCGTGCTAGCTATCATCTCGACCGGCAAGCTCGACGTCTTCTCGACCGTGGCCCCGGCAGCCGCCCTAGTCTACAAGGGCATCCGCATCCACCGGGGGCTCGGCCCTGAACTCTCGTCGCGCGCGGCCACATGGTGTGTGCTCGGATACTTTCTTTTTTTTCCGCTGGATCTTTGGGTGCTCTCGCGCGGCCTGGCCGTCGGAGCTCCGAATCCTCCGCTGTACGGCGCGCTGCTGGCTGCAATTCATTTGGTCATTTTCGCGACGGTAATTCGCCTCTATTCGGCGCGTACGAATCGTGACTTTGCTTTTCTCGCCGTACTGGCTGTTGCATCCATGCTGGTTTCCGCCATTCTCACGGTCGAAACCGGGTTTCTGATCGCTCTTGCAGCGTTTCTAGTCTTGTCCGTATCGACGTTTGTGGCCCTCGAAATTCGGCGTAGTGCAGCAGGTACCGTATCAGCGACTCTCGAAGTCGATTCCGCAGCCGCCCATAAACTAAACCGAGCATTAGGGATCACGTCGGCCCTCGTGGCCTGCAGCGTGCTGATTTTGGGCCTCCTGATTTTCTTGCTGATTCCTCGTTTTACCACCGGATATCTCGGCGCCCTCAACCTGCAACCCAGCTTGATGACCGGCTTTAGCGATAATGTCGCTCTTGGCGAAATCGGCGAACTGAAGAAGAACACCGCTGTTGTAATGCGGATCCGCGTGGACGGGCGATCCCGCCCGCGCGTCTGATATTCACTGGCGCGGCATCGTACTTACCAACTTCGACGGCAGCCGGTGGTTTACACCGGCGCAAGATCAGACAGTCGTCATGCCAAACCCCGACGGGGACTACTGGTTTGCGTCGCCGCGCCCTGATCGCGAGAATTTTTATTCGCTGCACTATACGGTGCTGATGGAGCCGGTCGCTACCGACGCGATTTTCGTCGCGCCCCGCGTGGCGACTCTCCGCGGCCGATTTGGCAATGAAGTGAGCCGGCCGGACGCGTGGTTGCGCAGAGGTTTATTGTTCGTTGACCGAACCGGCTCGATTTTTAATTCGGCCCATAACAATGCCAAGATTCGTTATGAGGGGCTATCCTATCTTCCGATAATCCAGCCCTCAGACCTGCGCAGGGCTCCATCCGCTTTTCCTGAGGCAATTCCCGCCGCTTACTTGCAATTGCCGGTGCTTGATCCGCGCATCCCAAAGCTTGCCGCGGACGTGACCGCCTTCTCGAAGAATGAATATGACAAAGCCTCCGCGATCCGAAGCTATCTAATTTCGCACTACTCCTACACGCTCGATCTTTCCGGCTCCCATGGCACCGACCCACTCGCCAATTTCCTGTTTGTCCGCCGCGCCGGCCACTGCGAATACTTTGCCTCGGCGATGACGGTGATGCTCCGTTCCATCGGAATCCCGGCCCGCTACGTCACCGGCTTTTTGCCTGGTGAGTACAATGATCTCGGCGGCGATTACATCATCCGGGAAAGCGACGCTCATAGCTGGGTAGAAGTCTACTTTCCAACTTACGGATGGGTGACGTTTGATCCCACGCCTTCTGGCAATGACAATCACACCGGGCTTCTCTCCCGTATGGGCCTCTATTGGGACTGGCTTCAGCTCACCTGGGGCGAGTGGATAATCAACTATGACTTTTCGCATCAGCTGACGCTGGGACAAAACATCCACAAGTCCTCACGGGGCTGGAGCGATCGCGTTCGAGAGACTTATCACCAAAAAGAAGAAGCAACGATGCGGAGCCTTCTTGCTCTGGATCGCCGGGCAGAGGCATCGCCCTACCTCCTGCCAGCCATATTGATTTTTCTCATAGGCGTTTTCCTCGCCATGCGTGGCCGCTCGATCATTCGCTACGCGGTTGCGCGTTGGGCTTTGCGCGCAAAGCGGGGAGGAAACCTCACGGCGTCTCTCGCTGCCCTTGAATACGCCGAAATGCTACGTATGCTGGAAGCACGCGGATGGAAGAAATCTCTTTCGCAGACTCCGCTCGAATTCGCGGCGGTGATTCCTGCGAATCTTTCGGCGCCTATCTTGCAGCTCACCGAAATTTATCAGTCCGCCAGGTTCGGCAGTCACCCTGCGCCAATCGAGCGAATGTCGTCGCTGTTGCGGCTTATCAAGAGCACGCTACGATCTGGCGCCCGTTCGCACTAACGACTGGAAATGGTGGAGGCGGGGGGAGTTGAACCCCCGTCCGAGAAGCCTTGCCACCCGAAGACTACATGCTTGTCCCGTTCCGAGGGTTTCGCCGGAGGAACTCAGAGCGGGCAAGACGCGCCCCCGGCTAGTCCGATGGTCTCGCCGCCGCATTACGGACCGAAATGTGACGGCCAGCCTGCTGTGTGACGCCTCATCTCAAGCGCGCAGGCGACGCTTGAGGAGACGCGCTACCTACTTTTGGTTAGGCAGCGAGAGCCAACTGTGAGTTGCCAGTTGTGTTGTTCCACCCGATTGCGGGCAGGTGGCGCCCGGCATGCCTTCGGGCCGCGACAGCTTCCGTCGAAACCGTGTCGCCCCCGTTGGAGCCGTCAGAATACCACTCTCTTTGGAGCCGTGCAAAAAGGCCGACTGAACTGGAAGTGATCGGAATTGAAAAGAAAGGAGTTGCGGCGGACAATGCCCAAACACCACACCCAACCGTAGACGATTTTTCCTTACACCAACAACCACTTGCGCCCAATCACGTGCCCGTATCAAAATGTTGCTCGTATCCTCGTATTGTTCCCATGCGGGCTTAGGTCGGGTCTCGGAACTTCTTTGCCCCGTACGGCTCGTTTGAATTAGCAGTCAAGCGTAAACCCAAGACTTTTTATTGTGTTTTGAAAGTTATGAGCTTCTACAGGCATTACTGTATTCCCCCGTCTGTCTTAGGGGAACTACCATGTTTCGTTAAGTTTAGTGTTTGAAATGGCACATCGGGTGTCCGCCAAGGATCGTTTTGATCCTGCTCGGCGTCTGTTTCTGTGAGGGCTGAGTTTTCGGCGGAATGGTGAAGAGTGCGCGTTCTAATTGTTGACGACCACGAGATAGTCCGACGCGGAGTCCGTTCCCTTCTCCTTTCCCAGGCTAACTGCGACGTCTGTGGCGAAGCAGTTGATGGCCAGGACGCTGTCGAGAAGGCCAGAGAACTAAAACCAGACGTCATCGTGATGGACGTGAGCATGCCAAACCTGAATGGTTTGGACGCCACTCGTCAGGTTCGACGCATTCTCCCTCAAACTGAGGTGTTGATTCTCAGCCAGCACGATTCCGCCGAGATGGTGCGCCAGGCTTTTCATGCGGGGGCCCGCGGATACGTCGTAAAGTCGTCGATTTCCCGCCAGCTCGTCGCGGCTTTGGAAAAAGTCAGTCGCCACGAGCCTTTTTTTGACAATGGCGTTGCAGAGACACCGGCGTCATCGAGCCCCCTCGGCATGCGAGATATCTTGCAGCGCAGCGTTGCCTTGGAACACGCGCTGCGTGAGAGCGAGGAACTCTACCGTTCCACGTTTGAGAACGCGCCTATCGGGCTTGCACACGTTAGTCCTGAAGGCAAGTGGCTGCGCGTGAATCGGCAGCTTTGCGACATTTTGGGCTATTCGCAGGAGGAGTTACTCAACCTGACTTTTCACGATATCACTCACCCCGAAGATTTAGCCCGGTCAATAGCCGCAGGTGAGGATTTGCGGGCTGGCCGCTCCGATCGATTCTCGGGTCGCAAGCGCTGCCTTCGCAAAGATGGCCTGATCGTCTGGGTGAATTTGACCGTTTCGTGCGCGCGCGACTCGAATCACAAAGTAAAACATTTCATTTCGATATTCGACAACATGACTGGACGCATGGATGGCGAAGCTCGTTTGGGACCAGCGGGTATCGTCGAGTCTCCGGATAGCGCAGTCGTATCCAAAGATCTCACTCGCGCCGAGGAAAAAGGGTTCAAGATCGCCTCCACATTGGAGGAAAGCGAAAAGCGCCTGCGTGCCGCGTTTAGCCAGACGTACTCGGTTTTGCTATTGCTGCATCCAGACGGCACCGTTGTGGAAGCAAACCGAGCAGCCTTAGAGGGCATGGGCTTTACCCGAGATCAAGTAATCGGACGCAAGTGCTGGGAACCGTGGTGGTCCGCTCTGCCCAAGGAAGTGGAGACTCTTAAGGCCAGCGTCGCACGCGCCGCACAAGGGGAGGTGGTCCGCGAAGAATGTTCCTACTGCACATCGAATGGAATGGTGCGTTTTGCGGACCGCACTCTGGCACCGGTCCGGGACGACAACGGCGTTGTAGTGTTGATTGTTGCCTCCGGCCTCGACATCACCGAACAGAAAGAACTCCTGGACAAGCTGGAGCAACGCGTTCAGGCGCGCACGCAGGAACTAGAGCAGAAGAACGCCGAACTCCGCAAACTATCGGCGCGTCTGCTTCAGATTCAGGATGAAGAACGGCGCCGCATCGCCCGCGAATTGCATGATAGCGTGGGGCAGTTGCTCGCCGCTATTAGTATGAATATATCAAACATTTCCAGGGAGAAAGGAAAACTCAGTACGTCGGCGGCATCCGCCATATCGGAAAATATGAAGCTAGTCGAGCAAGTCTCCAATGAAATCCGCACCCTGTCTCACCTGTTGCATCCTCCCCTGTTGGATGAAATCGGACTGCTCTCCGCTCTCAAATGGTATATAGACGGTTTTTCCGAACGCAGCAAAATCAGGGTAACTTCCGATATACCTTCCGACCTTGGGCGCTTGCCGCGAGATGTCGAGCTATCCCTGTTTCGCATCGTCCAGGAATGCCTCACGAATATTCACCGCCACTCAGGAAGTCTTACTGCATTTGTGCGCTTGGCTCGCTCCCGGCAAGGAGTGACGCTTGAGGTGAAGGACGAAGGCAGGGGCTTTTCGCCGAACGGCGAATCGATCGTCTCCGGCAGCGAGACGCCCGGCGTGGGATTGCGCGGAATGAGGGAGAGAGTCAGTCAGCTCGGTGGGCAATTTGAAATCACATCGAACGGTACAGGTACCCTCGTGTTCGCTAGGCTTCCGCTTGTCGAAGGTTTTGCATCGGCCAGCCATGGGCCAACCGAGCTCACGTCTGGCCGAAGCCAGTGGAAAAACTAGCGCGACTGCCCGAGCGCCAGGTTAATCGGTGACCTCTCGAACGGATTCCATCAATCCAAAGAGTCCTTCAGCCAGCGTCGGGTGGATGTAGACTGCGCCTTTGAGGATTGTGTATGGCGCGCCGGCAAGCATCAATGCTCCGAGAAGCTGCACCACTTCGCCCCCTTCAGCACCCAGGATTGCGGCGCCCAGGATCTTGTCGCTCGCCGCATCCGCAATAACCTTCATGAATCCCGCCGTTTCGCCGCGCTCGATCGCGCGAGCTACGTGCGACATCGGATAGCTCCCCATTTTCAATCGGCGCCCTGTCGCGCGGGCCTCTTTCTCGGTCATGCCAACGCGCCCGAGTTGTGGATCAGTAAAAAGCGAATAGGGCACGTAGCGATTTTCTATGGTCATATTCTTGGATTCGACGAGATTCGCGTACACAATCTGGTAGTCGTTGTACGAAATATGGGTAAAGGCGGGCCCTCCTTTCACATCGCCCAACGCCCAGATTCCCGGGACGGTGGTTTCCAGTCGCGCATTCACTTTTACGTAACCGCGCGAGTCTGTCTGTACTCCTGCCTTGTCGAGAGACAGCTCATCGGTGTTTGCCCGTCTTCCTGTAGCGGCAAGAATATGAGTGCCATTTACCGTGGCTGTTTGGTTTCCGCTGGTGAACGTCAGGCGAACCTGACCCTGCTTTCGTTCAACCTCCACCGGATTCGATCTTAGCCGAAATTCGATTCCTTCCGCTTCGAGCGCCTCTTGCAGTGCGGTCGTGACGTCGGCATCCTCGTGCGGCAGTACGTGTTCCGCGCGGTGAATCACCGTTACTCGACTGCCGAAGCGGCGAAACATCTGCCCAAACTCAAGGCCGATGTAACCTCCGCCCAGAACCAGCAGATGTTCCGGTACCTCTTGTAATTCCATCATGGACTCGTTGGTAAGATAACCTGCCTCAGCAAGACCCATTAACTGAGGTGGGGCCGGACGAGTTCCTGAATTTATGAATATTCGTTCGCTTTCGATCACATCATTGTCAATTTGGACCGTTCGCGAAGAGAGAAACCGCGCCGCGCCGCGATAGAGGTGCACGTTAGTGTGTTTGGCGACCCGTTGCTCGATGCCGACCCTGAAGCTCTCCACGATGCTATTTTTCCGGGAGACAATCGCGGGCAAATCCACGCTCACATCGCCCGCCCTTATGCCCCATCGAGACGCATTCCGCGCGTAGTATGCGATCTGCGCCGACGCTATCATTGTCTTCGTGGGCGTGCAGCCCGTGTTGATGCAAGTGCCGCCCAAATGGGACTTTTCAATAAGGGCCACGGTCCAGCCGCGCTCCGCCAGAGCGTTGGATAGTGGGTTCCCTGCCTGTCCCGAACCGATAATGATGGCGTCGTATCTCATCCCTCACCTCGAAAGTTTATCCGGCCAGTTAGTAATTTGGGTAACCGATGGAGGTCTGAAACGAAGCCGCAAGTTCATGAGGGCAGTGGGATCTGCAATTTCAAAAGTGCCTGAATCGCGAGGAAAAGATCGTTAATCTCCGGCAGACGAAGTCTTTGGTGCGTAGTATCCAGTTCGCGTTCGCACCAAAAGTTTACCCCGACCGCCCGGAGGAAACACCTTGAGGGCTACCTGGCGAAAGCTGCCGTCCTTCGCCGTATCGGTCGGATAGTAGCCAATGGTGTACTGATTTCGAATTTCTCGTGCTATCTGCTCGCATACTGGAGTCACATCTTCCAAATTGTCGGGGAAAAAGGCTTGGCCCCCGGTCGCTTCGGAAAGTTCCGTCAGAACCTTTTTTGAATGCCGGACCATTTTCTTGTCTGTCTTCAGATCATCTGGGCTGAAGACCCCCACTGCATAGATTGTTGCGTTGGATTGTTCGGCAGCCTTCACGGTATCCTCGAACGACTTCTCGCTAGCGTCATCGTCGCCGTCAGTGATCACCAGTAGCACCCGCTTGTCCTTGTGTCCCTTCTTTATGTGGCCGAGCGAGCCGATCACTGCGTCATAAAGAGCCGTGCTGCCGCGAGTATCGATCCGCGAAAGCGCTTCATTCAAGTCTCGCTGATCGCTTGTGAAGTCGCCGTCCGTATCCAAATAGTATTCGTCGTTAAAGTTCACCACGAAGGCTTCGTCCTGCGGATTGCTTGTGCGCACGAAGGTCATTGCTGCGGCATTCACCTGCGCTCGTTTTTCGCGCATGCTGCCGCTGTTGTCGATCACCAAACCCATCGTCACGGGAATATCGTCGCGCGAAAAAAAGGAAATCTTTTGTTCGGCCTTGTCCTCAAACACTCTAAAGTTGTCCTGTTTAAGGTTGGAAACAAATTCGCCTTTGTCGTCCGTGACCGTCACGTGCAGCACCACCAAGTCCACGTCCGCCTTCAGACGGTGGTCGGGAGATTGCGGCGTGTTCGGAGGCGGCGGGGGACTCGACGGCGCCAGGATGGGCGGCGGATTCTGCGCCAGCGCGCACGGGCACACTGCAAAAAGCGCGATGAGCAAAATGCGCAACATGGGACTGAACCGGCTACTGTTCGGGCGCAAAATACCCGCTCTTCGCCGAGACGGTAAGCGGCGGCAAACCCTTGGGCGGGCGCAGCTTGACCTTAATCTTTCGCCACTTACCATCGTGCGTGCGCTTGGACGGCCTATACCCGAGGACATACTGATTTCGTAGCTCCATGCTTATTTTCGAGGCGATGTCGGGAAGCTCACTCAAGTTCTTCACCACAAACGATCTTCCTCCCGTCATCGTGGTTAAGTCCGACAAAAGTGAAGGCCCGCCGCGCTCTTCCGGAGTCGGACCGCCATCCGGTTCGAACAGTCCGATCGCATAAATCTGTACGTCTGCTTCCCGCACAAACCTTCGAATTTCCGTCTCGGTGTATCGGCTGTGATTATCTCCTCCATCCGATATGATGAGCAAAGCTTTCTTTGTGTTGTGTGCGGATCTCATCTGGCTCAAGCCCAAATAAACTCCGTCATAGAGGGCGGTCAGCCCGCGCGCGCCTACGTACATCAGCCTGTTCTGGAGATCGTCCACGCTCTCCGTAAACGGGCTTACCAATTGGGCGCGGTCGTTGAAGTCCACCAGAAAAAATTCGTCCTGCGGGTTTGCTGTGCGGAAAAACTGCACCGCTGCCTGCCTTGATTTGTCGATCTTATCGGCCATGCTTCCGCTCATGTCGAAAATCACGCCGATGGAAACGGGCACATCCTCGCTCATGAAGCTGACAATCTCTTGTTCAGTACCATCCTCGAACACTCGGAAATCCTGCTGCTCCAGCCCCGTAACAATGCGCCCCAGCGGATCGGTCACCGATGCACCGACCAAGGTTAATTCCGTTTCCGTTCGGATTGGGCGGCCCCGATGAATTTTGAAGCTATCGCCGGAGGATGGCGGAGGAGCAACGGGCCCGGGAGGTTCAACCTGCGCACAAATGAAAGATGGCGTTAACAAGCAGCCGAGGAGACCTAGTGCCGCGCGCAGCAGCCCGTACTTGCGGCTTCCACCTCGAATCGCGGCGCGGTCACCCATACTGCCCCCAACGTCTGCGAAGCATTCTAGCACTTCGAGCCCGCCTGGGAGTCAATTCCTTGCTCCGAATTGTTGGCACCTTGACACCTCATCCCGAGCCTCACAAAATACTCGATGCTACGCGGCATGCCGCCCGCGCCGCAGAATAAACCGCCAATTCATTTCGCGGCGGCGCTCGGAAGTTTGCTCACGGGAGGAATCCTGATGACTCGGTTGTCTGGCTTGGCATTACTCGCGTCGCTGGCGTTGCTCTTTCCTTTATCTCTCCCGTCGCAGCCTCCCGGCTCGCATCGCGATGCCGCTGCTTCTCTGGAAGCCGGCCTCGTTCCAGGCTGTGCCGGTTTCGTCGCCGAGGCCGCCGGCGGTTCCTCGACCACCGAAGACGCCAGCGCCCGCCACGGTTTTAATCTTGCCAATCTTGACCGTTCGGTTTCCCCATGCGAGGACTTCTATCAATTTGCCGATGGCGGCTGGATGAAGAACAATCCCATGCCGGCCGATCGCGCCGCCTGGGCTATCTTCAACAAGCTTCGCGATCACAACGAATCACTCCTCCATGAAATTCTCGAGGAAGCTTCCAAGGACACCAAAGCCCAGCCCGGCTCCAACTGGCAAAAGATTGGCGACTTCTATGCCAGTTGCATGGATGAAAGCCAGGTCGAAGCTGCTGGACTCAAGCCTATCCAGCCCGAATTGCAGCGTATTGCGGCGATCGACAATATCGCCTCTCTCCAAGATGAAATCGCGCGCCTTCAACATGGCGGCGCCAACGCCGTTTTCTCCTTCGGTTCCGAACAAGATCTAAAGGACAGCACCCAGGTAATCGCCGGCGCGGGCCAAGGCGGCCTCGGCCTCCCGGACCGCCAGTATTATCTCGATGATGATGCCCGCTCAAAACAGCTTCGCGCCTCTTATGTCCAGCACGTCACTAATATGTTCAATCTGGCGGGCGACGATCCGTCAACCGCCGCCGCTGAAGCCAAATCCGTGATGGATGCCGAAACCGCCCTCGCAAAAGCTTCCAAAAAGCGCGAGGATTTGCGCGACCCGGAAACGAATTATCATCCAATGACCCTGGCGCAACTCCGCGATCTCACGCCTCACTTTTCCTGGACCGCCTATTTCAAGGAAGTCGGCGCCCCTGCTCTCGCCAGCGCCGACATCGGGCAGCCCGACTTCTTCAAGCAAGTTGACGCAGGACTCACCAACGTGCCGCTCGACGACTGGAAGACGTACCTCCGCTGGCACCTCATCCATTCCGTCGCCCCGAGTTTGCCCGCCAGGTTCGTCGAGGAAAACTTTGACTTCTACGGCCGCACGCTCACCGGCGCCAAGCAGATGCTTCCTCGCTGGCAGCGCTGCGTCCAGGCCACCGACAGCCAGCTCGGCGAAGCTCTCGGACAGTATTACGTCCAGCGCTATTTCCCGCCCGAAGCCAAAGCTCGCGCCCTGGCCATGGTTCACAATCTCATGGACGCCCTCCGAGCCGATCTCTCCACCCTGGATTGGATGAGCCCTGCCACTCGCGAACAAGCCATCAAGAAACTCGACCTCATCAACCTCAAAATCGGCTATCCGGATAAGTGGCGCGATTACTCAGCCTATAAAGTTGATCGTGGTCCCTATGTGGAAAATGTCCTTCGTGGCAACTCTTTCGAGTTTGCCCGTGACCTCGCCAAGATCGGCAAGCCCGTCGACCGCACCGAATGGGACATGACTCCGCCAACCGTCAATGCCTATTACAATGCCTCCTTGAACGAAATTGTTTTCCCCGCTGGAATCCTCCAGCCCCCCTTCTTCGATCTCCACGCCGATGATGCCATCAACTACGGCGGCATAGGCTCCGTCATCGGCCATGAAATGACTCACGGCTTTGACGACCAGGGCGCGAAATTCGATGGCCACGGCGACTTGAAGAATTGGTGGACGCCCGCGGACCTCAAGAATTTCCAGGCTCGCGGCGAGTGCATCGTCAATCAATTTGGGTCCTACGAAATCGAACCCGGCTTGCACGGAAACGGCAAGCTCGAGGAGGGTGAGAGCATCGCCGATCTCGGCGGCCTCACCATTTCTCACGCCGCGTTCGAGAAAACTCTTGCCGGCAAGCCCGCTCCCGCCCCTATCGATGGTTTCACTGCGGAGCAGCGCTTTTTCCTGGGCTGGGCTCAGGTTTGGGGCGCCAACCTGCGGCCCGAATACTCCCGCCTCATCGCCAAGACAAATCCGCATCCGCTGAATAAATTCCGCGCCAATGGCGCCCTATCGAATACTCCAGCCTTCGCGAAGGCCTTCGGCTGTCCGGCCGATTCGAAGATGGTCCGCCCCGCGGAACAGCGCTGCCGTATCTGGTGACGTTCCAACTAGCATCTCCGGCATTTCAGACGTTCCCTAAATCGTTCGCGCAGTACCCATTCGGCCAGCCTCGCATGCTTGGCAGGAACTTGCCGCCCGAATGCCAGTTGACACTCCTCCGCGCCGTTTCCATAATTCAACATGCGGGTATTCCCTTGAAAGAACGTCAGAAATCGCTCGAACTAGCCCTCGAAGAGGCCGTTTCCCGGGCCTTGCGCGACAATTTGGCTCCGCTGCAGCGCACTGCCGACGAGCTGCATCAGGCCTACGCCGACCTGGTCGCAGCCTGCTCGTCCAGCAGGCCCAGCAACGCGCTCCCCGCGATGCTGCGAGCGCAAACCGCTGCGTCGGCGTTAGCCGCGGGCTTGTCCGTGCTTTCCAACTTCGTCGCCGTTGCCTTGAACCCGCGTGACAACCTGTATTCTGACGATCTCCCGCTTTCGAAGGCGTCCGCCGTCGCGGTCGAGGAGCCGGCCGATATTCCCGAGGTGCCTCAGCTGGACGATGCCGCGCCCGCTGCGATTGACGAGGGCGCCGAATCAGAGTGGGCCGAGGCCGCAGAAGAAGTTCAAGAAATCCCGGTAAGCGAGCCGATACATCCCTCGGCAACCGCTCCGCCGCCAATTGCCACCGCCGAACCTCCGGCCACTGCTGTGCCCGCATTCGACGTTGCGAGCCTCACGCCCGATTTGCAAGATCTCCATCGCCGCGCGAATCGCGTCGCCAAAGTGGCCATGCAAGATATCAAACTATTGCGGCCCAAGGATGTTCGCTTGGGCCGGGAAAACAAAGACATATGCATTCGGTTGCGCAGTGATCTCGATAAAGCCCGCAAAGAATACGACCGCCGCTTCCGCGCGATTCAGGATCACCCGGTGGATTATTTCCAGCGTTGGATGGTGGAAATTCTCGCAGGGGGAGATGTCGCAGCCCTCGGAGAATATCCCTACCCGTCGCCCGTCCTGCGGCATTAGATCCAACGCGATGAAATTCGCGCCACGCTTGGTGTGCGTGGCCGTTTCCCTGGTGATGGTGTGCTCGCTTTGCTCCGCTGGCACCCTGCCGCGATCGAGTTCTGTGCGCTCCGGTGCCTTGACAGCGCAAAGCCTCGAAAAGCTGTCACGATCCCTCAAGGACAACGAAAAGATTGCTTCCGCGGCTTATGCCAGGCTTGCCTTGCTTGCCAAGGGCTCTTCCGGCGTGTTGGCCATGCGTGCAGCCTTGGCTCTGGGTTATTTCGACTATGGCAAGGGAGACTACGCGCAAGCGCAAGAGTGGTTCGCACGGGCTAAGGCGGACCCGCTCCTCGCCGACTACGCACTCTACTGGATTGCCGAAACGCATATCGCTCAGGGACGCAACGCCGACGCGCTCGCCGAACTCCAAAAATTTCACGCCGAATTTCCAGCGTCCGCGATGACGGAGCAGGCCCTTCAGTCTCTCGGCAACGCGGCCATTGCAGCCAACCAGCCGCAGGCCGCCGTGGCTGCCCTGGACGCCTACGATCTCACTCGTCAGCGGCCCGCTCTCCTTTTTTTGCGCGGTGAAGCCCACGAGCAGGCGAGCCAGCCGGCCGATGCGGCGACCGATTACGCGGCTCTGTACCTGCGCTTCCCGTCCAGCGAGCACGCCCGCGAGGCCGGGGAGAAGCTCAATTTTCTCCGCGGCACTCTCGGCTCTGCGTTCCCGCTTCCGCCGGAAAAACAGTTTGAACATGCCTCGATCCTCTTCAACACCAGCGATTGGATGGACGCCCGCGATGAATACGCCGCAATTTTGCCCCAGCTTTCCGGTGCCAACCGCGAGCGTGCGCAATTGCGGATTCTCGAATGCGGGCTTGCGTTCGGCGGAACTCCCGCCGAAATTTCCGCGCTGGCCATCACCGATGCCGATGTGGACGCCGAGCGTTCCTACGCTCTCGCCAATTATTATCGCGGCCTACAGCAAGAGCCCCAGATGATCGCTGCCGTCGAGTCTGCCGTTTCTCGGGCTCCCTCCAGCCACTGGACCGAAGCCGCTCTTTTTCTGGCTGGAAACTACTATTGGGTGCAACTCGCGCGCGATCAGGCTTCCAGCTACTACAAGAGAGTCGAAGAAAAGTTCCCTGATTCGCCCGACGCGGATTCCGCTCACTGGCGCGTCACATGGACCGCGGTTTTAGAACGTCAAGCCGGCGATGCGCAATTGCTCCAGGAACATCTGCGCCGATTCCCCGGCTCCCAATACACCCCGGACGCCCTCTATTGGCTGGGCCGCCTTGCTGAGGAAGCGCAAACTCCGGCGCTCGCCCGAAGCTACTACCAAAAATTAGCGGAGCGTTACCCCCACAATTATTTCCAGTACTTGGGTTCCGCGAGGCTTCGCGCCCTTGGGCCGGGGCCTGTGCAAGTATCCGATCTTCGAGTCTCCGCTCTGCAAGTGTCCGATCTATTGGAAACCATCCCGCCCGTCTCGGCTGCACCCAAACTGGATAGCGCAATCCCGCCCAGCGTCGCAAGGCTCAAAGCCAGGGCGGATGCGCTGCGTTCTATCGCCTTTGACGCCTCTGCCGAACTCGAATTGGAAGCTGCTTATGCCGCCACGGGATCGGCGCGCCTTCTCCTCGAAGCCGCACAGGCAGCGGTTGCTGCCGGACAATACGGGGCTGCTATCGTCACGGTCCGAAAAATATTCCCCCAGCTCGATGGCCAATCCTTTTCCAACGTGCCGCGCGACGTGTGGACGACCGCCTATGCACTACCTTACAAGGATTTGATCCAGCGCTGGTCGCGCCGAACCTCCCTTGATCCCATGCTCGTGGCCGGGTTGATCCACCAGGAATCGGCCTTTCAAATGAACGCTACCTCGGTAAGCAACGCCCTTGGCTTGATGCAGTTGCTTCCTTCAACCGCTCGGGGATTGGCTCGACACGCTCGAATTCGATATTCGCAGTCGCGCCTCTTCAATCCCGATTACAATGTGAGGCTGGGGACGGCCTACTTGGCAAATCTGCTAAAGCAGTTTGGAACTGTGGAAGCTGCTCTTGCCGCGTACAATGCAGGAGAAGATCGCGTGACCCTTTGGACCACCGGCCAGACCTATCGGGAGACCGCCGAATTCGTCGAGTCAATTCCCTTTACTCAGACGCGCCAGTATGTCGAAATCATATCCCGCAATGCCGAGATCTACCGCCGGCTCTATGGGGCACAGCATGAATCCCGCACCGCTCGAACGCCCAGCGGCGATTAGCCCAAAGCTTTCCTCCAAGGCCGGTCGTTTCACCGAATCGGTGATCCGCGAGATGACGCGCCTGGCGCTGCGTCACGGCGCCGTAAATCTCTCGCAAGGATTTCCAGACTTCCCCGCCCCGGCCGAAATCAAGCTCGCCGCGCAGCAGGCCATTGCGGCGGACGTGAATCAGTACGCCATTACCTGGGGCTCAAAATCGCTGCGCAATGCTATTGCCGAAAACTTCGAGCGCACGCGGGGAATGGCGATTGATCCGGAAAGCGAAATCACGGTTTGCTGCGGCTCTACCGAAGCGATGATCTCCTCGATGATGGCCATCATCAATCCCGGCGACGAAGTGGTGGTCTTCGAACCCTTCTACGAGAATTATGGACCGGATGCCATCCTCTCCGGGGCCGCTCCCCGCTACGTCAAACTTCGTGCCCCCGGCTGGACCTTCGATCCGAAAGAATTGGCGGCTGCTTTCGGGCCGGCCACGAAGTGCATCATCGTCAATACGCCTAACAATCCCACGGGAAAAGTCTTCGAGCGCGCCGAGCTCGAATGCATTCGCGATCTCTGCGTCCAGTGGAACTGTTTCGCCATCACCGACGAAATTTACGAGCACATGCTCTACGACGGCGCCGAGCATATTTCTCTCGCCACGCTCGATGGCATGCGCGAACGCACCATCACCATCAACGCGCTCTCGAAAACGTATAGCGTCACCGGCTGGCGAGTAGGCTGGGCGATTGCCCCCGCGGAGGTCACTGGGGCAATCCGCAAGGTGCATGACTTCATCACCGTCGGGGCCGCGGCTCCCTTGCAGGAAGCGGGGGCAGTCGCACTGCAATTTCCGTCGAGCTACTACGAGACGCTTGCCCGCGATTACACCATCCGCCGCGATCGCTTGCTAGGTATTCTCACGAACGCCGGCTTCCACTGCTTCAAGCCGCGCGGCGCCTACTACATCATGACGGACATCTCTGCATTCGGCTTCCCCGACGACGTCGCCTTCGCCAAACATCTCGTCACCCAAATCGGCGTTGCCGCGGTCCCCGGCTCAAGCTTCTACCGCGATCCCGCCGATGGCCGTACCCACCTCCGCTTCACCTTCTGCAAAAAAGAATCAACGTTGCAAGCCGCCGCCGACCGCCTCCAAAAGCTCCACCCGTAAGCCGCATCGAGTCCTTTCCCCGCCGTCATCCTGAGCGAAGTCGAAGGATCTCTCTTCGATCTGGACGTGCGCATCCGTAGGCGACTCACCATCCGCCGCCGAATGTTCTCTACTCTGGCTTCCGTGCCGGCCTTCGCTGAGCTCATGGAACACTCAAATCGAACGATTGCAAATAATCCGGAATAGTCACGCCCGACCAGCGGTATTGCGCCGCGATCGCATCGCGCAGCCCGTTAAGCCCGCTAGGCTCGCCATGGGTTAAAAATGTCTGCCGCGGCGCCGCCTGAAATCCGGAAAGCCACCGAAGCAATTCGCTTCTACCGGCATGGGCAGAAAGCTGCGTCAGTTCCACAATCTCCGCTTTCACCGGAACCTCCACGCCGTGGATGCGCAAGACTTGTGCGTGATCCTGCAAGGCCCGTCCTCCGGAACCCTCTGCCTGATAGCCGACGATCAAAACCGAACAACGCGAATCCGGCAAGCGGCGCGCCAGGTGATGCAGAATCCGGCCGCCGGTAATCATGCCGCTCGCCGAGATAATGATGCAGGGCGAAACCACATCATTGATCTTCTTCGAATCCTCCACGGCCCGGGTCATGTGGACGTCGTGCACATTCAAGGGATCGCGGTTCCCCGCGCTCTCCTCGCGCGAAAACTCCTCGTCGTGATCCTCGTGATGGCTAGCGTAGAGTCCCGTCACGCCGATTGCCATGGGACTATCCACATACGTCGGCAGAACCGGAATTCGGTGCTGCTCCTGAAGCTCGCGCAGGTAATACATGATGGTTTGCGTCCGCCCAACGGCGAACGCGGGGATCACCACCGCCCCGCCGCGCTTGGCCGTCCGGTTAATCACGTCCGCGAGTTCGTCCGCCACGGAGCCCGCAGGATGATCGCGATCACCGTAGGTTGATTCGCACAGCAAAATATCCGCATGCGACGGCGATTCCGGGTCTTTCAAAATGGGCTGATCGTAGCGTCCTACATCTCCCGAAAAAACTACCAGCGTCTGCTTTCCGTTTTCCGTAATCGTCAATTCGAGCCAGGAGGAACCGAGGATATGACCTGCGTCGTGCGGGCGAACCGAAAATTGCGGGCTGATTTGGAAAACATCTGCGCGCGGAATTTCACGGAACTGCGCGAGAGCGGTTTGCGATTCCGCCACAGTATAAAGCGGCAGCGGAGGCTTATGCCTGCTGTAGCCTTTCCTTGCGGCGTATTGCGCGTCTTCTTCCTGCAAATGCGCCGAGTCGGGAAGAAGAAGGGCGCAGAGTTCGCGCGTGGCCGCATTCGAATAAATAGGCCCCCGGAAACCGTTCCGCACCAGCCGCGGGATGTAGCCGGTGTGATCGATGTGCGCATGCGTCAGAATCATCCAATCGATTGTTGCCGGATCGACCGCGAGGCGCTCCCAATTGCGCTGCTTGAGATCCTTGGAGCCCTCGAAAAGGCCGCAGTCCACGAGCAGCCGTTTGCCTTCCGCTTCGATCAGATATTTTGAGCCGGTGACCGTGCCTGCGGCGCCGAGAAAGGTGATTTTGGGCATGGGGCGGTATTTTAGTCGGAAGCGCTCCCGACGCCACTGTTTTTCCGCCCTCAGGCGTCGGAATTTGACGTCGAAATGTTTCTAACTCTAAGGATCTCGTGCGGCAAATTAGACGGAATTCTTGTGGCAATCTCGAAGGAATTTTGGTCTTGGGCGCAGGCAGCGGAAGCATGCGTTGACGCTCGTTGTTCGCGGGTGCTATAAGAACAAGCAGAGTTTTCTCCGGTGGGGCCGTGGCGCAGTTGGGAGCGCGCCTCGATGGCATCGAGGAGGTCGTGGGTTCGAATCCCATCGGCTCCACCACTCCATGGCTTTCTGCGTCCCCAGATTTGCGACCTCCGGATACGTCCTGGCGTTCACCTTTTAGTAACCCTCAGATTCGAAAGCGTTTCGCTCATGATTTTGGGGTGATACGTGGGCTTTACGCCTTGGGCACAATTTTCTGATATGCTTGGAAACATAGCCGCGAAGGTGGTGTCTAACAGATATAGCGGACGCGCCAGGGAAGCGGCGGAGCCTATGTCCGAGCTGGCACAAAGTTTGCCGTGGGGACGGGACGAAGACGGGTTGATTACGGAGCTGCAAGCGGGTTCCGAATCGGCGTTTGATTATTTGGTTTCGTCCTATCACGGGAGCGTATACAACCTGGTGTACGGGATCCTTGGGGACGCGGCCGATGCCGCTGACGTGACACAGGACGTATTCCTGCGAGTGTTCCGGGGGATACGGGGATTTCGGCGTAGCAGCTCGCTGAAGACATGGTTGTACCGGGTTTCGGTGCGGCAGGCGCTGAATCATCGACGATGGTGCTGGCGGCACCACCGGCTGCAGATTTCGATCGATTCGGACGAGGAAGAGAAGAATGCGACGCTCGAGCTGAGGGATTTGGAAGCAACTCCCTACGAGCAGTGCGCGGCACATGAAATGCAGGCGACGGTGAGGCGCGCACTGGCGGCGTTGCCCACGGTTTTCCGGAGCGTAGTAATTTTGCGGGATTTGGAAGGACTTTCTTACGAGGAGATTGCGGAAGTGGTCGAGGTTTCGGTGGGAACAGTAAAATCGCGAATTTTGCGGGGCCGCCGAATGCTCAGAGAGATTCTCGATCCGGTTTTGCGTTCCGCCCAGGCGCAAGCCAGCCAAACGGCGAGCCGCCAGAGTGCGCCAAGCCGCCTGCAGGCTCGCGAGAAGGCCGAGCCGCCAACGCCCGAGACGATTCGCGTTTCCAACGAAGGATCCGCGAGCTTCACCGAAGTCCATGGAGTAGGAGTCATGAACTGCAGCGACGCCCAGCACAGTCTGCCAGGTTATCTCGACGATAGTATCGTCGCGAGCGAGCGGTCGAACTTGCGGGAACATTTGCGTTCGTGCGCGGACTGCCGCCAGGAATTGAAGAACTACAGTTTGTTGGCAGCTCATCTGGCCGATGTGGAACCGGTTCGCCCACCCGCAAACCTGGCGCTGCGGATTCAAGTGCAGGCGTCGCGACGGCGGTTGCCGTGGGCCACGCTTACGCGGGCGTGGAACCGCGTACTGCTGATTTCGCAAAATATTCTTGAGCCTTTGGCGGTTCCCGCGACGGCCGGCGTACTGACGGCGGTGGGAATTTTCTTACTGGTGGTTCAGGGCATGCTGGGTGGAATGCCCGCAGGAGGCGTTTACGCCGATGATTTGCCGCTGAATTTGGTGCAGCCCGCAGAGCTCGAAAGCCTCGCACCTTTTCCCGTGCCCGGAATCGACACGAGTGACCGGGCAAGCTCCGGAGCTTTGTTGCTTGAGGCGACGCTCGACGCCCAAGGAGGAGTGGTTTTTTACAAGATCCTATCGGGTCCCACCGACGTCGCGGTACAGCATCAGATCGATCAAGTGCTTTTGTTTTCGCGATTCCGTCCGAAGCTTGGTTTCGGGCGACCGATGGGCGGCGGGCGAGTGCTTCTGAACTTTAACGAAGTTCACGTGCGCGGCTAGCATCTCGCGGCTGTTTCCTCTTCACAGTCCTCGACTCTCCTGAGCCGTGATTCGGACGGCAAAGTGGAAATCCCGGATGAGAACTTTCCAGAACGAGTGGATCTTTGAGGTCTTCGAAGACTACCCCAGCTTTCTTACCAAAAGGATGCTCGGCGGACTGGCCTGTACCTGTTCGGCCGCATGATGACGGTCTTGGTCGAACCCACCAGACGGTGGGGTCACGGAGCCGCCGTAAGAAGCCGTAAGAGGCGGCGAGTCGTAGCTCCGGAAAAGGCTACGGTTCCACTTTGCCGGACAATTTGCTTTGCTGCTCTTCTGTCGGAGAAGCGGGTTCGACGATGATTTGGCCGTAGTCCCACGGATACTCCTTGCAGTGGTAAACATACGTCCCAGGCTTATCGAAGACCACAGAGTCAATGTCGAGCGGCTCCATGGGCCCGGTCGTCCATGATCCGTCTTCGGCAACGATGGTGTGGATCATCGTGCCGTTATTTCTCCAATAGACTCGCGTGCCGGCTTTGATGCGCGCGCGATAGGGATTGAACTCGTATTCGTCGATGATGTAGTGGGAACCCGTGATGCCCATGTCTCGCGCGAGCGTGGTGGTCTCGATTGTCGCAGTATCCTTGATTTGTCCGGAAAATTCTTCCTCAGGCGGAATGGCAGGGGCTGGATGCTGCGGGAGCGCTCCGCCCACCTTGAACGCCCACACGTTGCCGCCGACAACTGTGGCGATATACTGTTCGCCGGCATCTTCAAAGCTGATCGGCGGGCTCCCGCCGAGATCGCCGGTTTGAAACTGCCACAGAAGAGATCCGTTTGAGGCATCGTACGCCTGCAAGTTGCCGTCGCCCGCCATCTGAAACACGAGGCCCCCGGCGGTGGCGAGCGCGCCGCTCGGCCGCACGTCGTGGAATTCTTTCTTCCAGGCGATCTTGTCCGTACGAGTGTCGATCGCGGCGAGGACACCGAAACCCAATTTACTCAGCCCGGGCACGCGTGACGTGAGGCCGAGAGTGAAAAAATCGGGATCCTGCGAGCGTCGGAACCACTGGAGTCCCGCGTTGCCGGTCGCATAGAAGAAGCGCGTCTGCGGATCAAAGGCCATTGGCGTGGCGCGCATGCCGTAGACCGGCACAAGAACATTCGGCTTCCGAGCGGAGGCGGCCGTGAAGAAACATCCCACGTCGAAGCCCTGAGCTACCGGTTGCGTTTTCCAGTACCCACAATCCGGAAGGACGGGCTCGGCGCCCACCGGGTAGGGTTGAGTTGGAACCGTCTTCTGAGACGGCTCTTGCGGCACGGGGCGCTCTTCGACGCGGTCGAGCGGCTTTCCGGTGACACGGTCGAGCATGAAGAGATAGCCATCAGTGCGCATGGCGGCAATCGCCTTGCGAGACTGGCCGTCGATCTGAGCGTCGAAAAGTACTGGCGCTTCGGCAACATCGGCTTCCCAAATGTCATGGTGGACCATCTGGTAATGCCAGCGAAGCTTGCCGGTCTTGGCGTCAAGAGCGACCACGCAATCGGTAAAGAGGTTGTCGCCGGGCCGGTTTTCGCCGCCATATTGCGGGACGGCGTTTCCGGTGGCGTAGAAGACCAAACCAAGCTCGGGATCGGTCGCTCCAACTAACCAGATAGCGCCGCCTCCGTGTTTCCACGAGTCATTGTTCTTCGGCCAGGTCTCGGAACCGGGCTCTCCCGGAGAGGGCACGACAAAAAAGCGCCATGCCTCGCGGCCGGTATTCGCATCGACAGCCACAATCTGGCCTCGGTACCCGTAGTCCGCATTCAAGCCGACGGATACCAATCCATCGGCGTACAAAGGCGCACCGGAAGCGCCTTCGGACGGCGCGTGCACCGGATCGCCGAGGTAGGTTTTCCAGACAAGCTCTCCGGTTTCCTCGCGCAACGCGATCAGATTGGCGTTGGTCAGCCCCACATATACGAGGCCGCCGCCCACTGCCACGCCTTCTCGCCCCGGCGAGCCGGGAGGACCCATGATGCCCCCACCTTCAGCTGCGGTCGTGCGATAGCGCCACGCGATCTTTCCCGTGCTGATGTTCACGGCATACACGAATGGCGCCGACGTCAGGAACATCAGATCCTTATCAATCACCGGCACTCCACGAGACGATGGAGGCGGCGAGATTTTTTCGGACATCCACGCCGCGCCCAATTGGGTGACATTCTGCGCGGTGATCTGTGTGAGTGAGGAATAGCGCGTGTTGCCTGAATCGCCGCCAACTGTGGACCACTGGCTCGCGGCAAACACAGGAGCGGCCACCACGATGAATGCGAATGCGAGTGCCAGAATTCTCTTCATATGAATTCCTCTCTGCCTTGGCCGTCTCGGAACCGGGCGCCGCGAGGGCCCTTGGATTGCAGCGCGAGTGTAACCCAACTTTCGGCAGTATTCACGAAGTTCGCTGGGACTGAGGATGGGCCTTCAGAATACGGAACGGAGCGACGCGACAGCAAACCATTTAAGATTTTGCGGCTTCTTTGTTAGAGTTTGAGAACCGCTCGGCGTCCGCTCACTCAGTCGAAAGCCAGCCACGCCAGGCGGAGGAAATTCCCGCGAGAGGTTCGGGTTGAGAATTTCGCGTGTCCGAAATCCGATTCGTTTTTTCACGTGGGTATTATCCGCCGCGATCTTTTTCGGCGCTTTCATCGCGGCGCGATCACCCGAGGCGCAGGAGGAGACGGCTCCTCAGCGGAATTTCGGCATCAGCGTGCAAGCCAGCCCGCAAATTTTCGCCACGATGTGCGCGCTGGATGCGGCTGGACTTGACGCGGACGAAAGCACCCTCTCGGAAATGCCGGCCAGGCTTGCGTTGCGCGGCGATCTACTAAAAATGCACGGAACCGCGACCGAGGCTTTGCGGCAATTCTACAAAGACCACGCGCTGGAAAGTCCTACTGAAACGCTCTCCCACTACATTACTTTCGCTTTGATTGCAGGCCCCCCTCCAGCATTCGAAATGCCGGGCGATCCTCAGCAGCTTCCCCCGGACGTCCTAACGATTGACGGGTTCCAGAAAGTGCTCGAGGACTTCTACCAGGAAGCGCATCTGGATTTGCGCTGGGCAAAGATCGAACCGGAGTACGAGCCCGCTGTGGACCGCTATCGGGCTTTGGTGCGGAGCACTGTGACCGTCTCGGATGCTTACCTTCGCGAGATTTCCAAGACGAATGGGCGCAGCTTTACGGTTTATGTGGAACCGCTGGTGGGCGCGCGCACGAATTTCCGGAACTTCGGCAACCGTTACGCGATCGTGGTGGGCGGAGATCCCAGCGCGCGCGCGAAGGCCATTCAGCACGCGTACCTGCATTTCATGCTGGACGGGCTGGTGCTTCGGCACCGAAATTTGCTGGATCGGAAGAGCTCCGTGCTCAATGTTGCGGCTGCCGCTCCCCGGCTGCCGATCGAATATCGAGACGATTTCGTGGCGTTTACCGACGAGTGCCTGATTAAGGCGGTGGAGCTGCGGTTGCGCCGGCTTACGGGCGCTCCGCTTGAGGCAGCGCTTCAGGATGCGGATCAATCCGGATACGTTCTGGTGCGCCCGTTGGTTGCAGGCCTGCAGAAATTCGAGAAGGCCGAGCCGGCGATGTCGTACTATTTCCCGGACTTGATCGCAGGCATCGATTTCGATGCGGAGCACAAGCGCGCCCAGAGCATCAAGTTCGCGGCTGCGCAACCGAACGCCGAAGCCGACGAATTTCATGGGTCGGGGAGCAGCCATGCTACTGAACTGGAGCGCTTGCTGGCCGAGGGCAACCGCGAAATCGCCAACAAGGATGCGGTGGCTGCGACAGCAACGTTCGAAGCGGCGCTGGCGAAATATCCGAACGATGCGCGCTTAGAATACGGCCTGGCGATTGCGTCGGTGATTTCCGGGAATGGCGACCGCGCCCAGGAGCTTTTCGAGAAGGTGGTGTCGGCTCCAGCCTCGAGTGGACAGGGTGCGAAGGAAGGCGAATCATCCGATCCGTCGGCGATCGCCTGGTCGCACGTGTATCTTGGGCGCATGCACGATCTGGGAGATGAACGCGACCTGGCGTTGAATGAGTATCGCGCGGCGCTGGCTGTGAATGGAGCGCCGGAGGCTGCGCGCGTGGCCGCGCAGAACGGCATCGCTGCGGCTTACCAGCCGCCGGCGGGCGCTGCGAAAAAGGGAGGACCAGAGTAATGACTTTGGCGTCCCTTGAAGCGAGAAAGCTAATGCCGAAAGAAGGAGGCACAATTCCAATGAGACTTTCGCTCGTGAAGTTTGCGATCAGAGCCTTGGCGGTTGCGCTCGCCTGCCTTCCAGTGGCGGCGCCTTCTTACGCTCAAGGCCAACAGGCCTCCCCGGTCGTCACCGGCACAGACTCGATGCAGACCGAGTTACACATGCTGACCGACGTGCAAAGACAAGGGATTGACCGGAAAGAAGAAAATGCCTACAAAGCTTTCTATAGCCAAAAGGATGAATTGGACAAGAAAATTCAGCTCGGCCAAGCGTTCCTGCAAAAGTATCCGAGGAGCCCGCTTGCCGAGGCGGTGGATGCCGGACTGGTGAATGCGTACGTTGCCAAGCAGGATTGGAAGGACGTCTACGCCTCAGCGGATAGCGCCTTGGCGTTGAAGCCAGACGACGTGGATGTGCTCACTACGGTCGGGTGGGTGATTCCGCACGTTTACCAACCCACTGATCCCGATGCATCCGCCGAGCTGGATAAGGCGGAAACGTACGCGAAACACGCCATAGAAGTAATGGCAACCATGCCGAAGCCTTCCCACTTATCCGATGCGCAATTTGCGGCGGCGAAAGCGCAAAAGGCGGCGCAGGCGCACAGCGCCCTGGGCCTTGTCTATTATCGCCGCGAAGATTTCACAAACTCCGCGAAAGAGCTCGAACAGGCGATGCAGGGAAACCCCAATCCCGACGCGACAGATTTGTACGTTTTCGGCATGGATCTGCAAAACCTGAAACGCTATCAAGAGGCGGCAGACGCGTTCAATCGTTGCGCCCAGGCTGCGGGTGCGTTGGAGGATGCCTGCAAGCAGAATGCGGATGTAGCCAACAGGCAGTCAGCGCAATCAAAATGAGAGGGTAGCAATCAAACATCCAGGAGCAGAGGATAATCCACGATGAAATTTCAATCTATGAGCATGAAAATTAAATTGCTGATGGCTGGTCTGGTGGTCGGCCTTGCGTTCGGCGCCCAGTGCATGGCGCAGGGCAACAATGGGCCGGAAACCAGGGAGGAAAATAACCAGATCGATCAAAGCAATCACCAGCAAGCCCTTCATGAGGGGAGCCAGCAGGCGGCCAAAATCGATCCTAAAGAGGAAGCGGCTTACAAAGCGTTTTTCGATGCTAGTCCCCAGGACGCGGACAAGAAGATCGAGCTTGGAAAAGATTTTCTTCAAAAGTATCCCATGAGCCGGTACGCCGAGTCCGTGGATGCCGGTCTCGTTCAGGCCTACTACCTCAAACAGGACTGGAAGGACTTTTACGCGACCGCGGATCAGGCGCTGGCCCTGGCTCCAGACGACGCCGGCGTGCTGACCGTGGTGGGTTGGGTGATTCCCCACGTCTACAATCCGAACGACCCCGACGCGCCCAAGAGCTTGGACAAAGCCGAACAGTACGAGAAACATGCCATGCAGGTGATCCAGACCATGCCCAAGCCCGCGGCCATGACCGATGAACAGTTCACGCAATCGAAGACCGCTTTGCTATCGGAAGCTCACAGTGGCCTCGGTCTCGTATACTTTCGCCGGCAGCAGCTGGACGATTCAGTGAAGGAGCTGCAGCAGGCCACTCAAAGCGCGCCGAAGCCGGACCCGACCGACTACTTTGTGATGGGGATCGACTTGCAGAACTTAGGCCGCAACGCCGACGCATTGGATGCTTTTAACAAGTGCGCGCAAATTCCCAGCGGTTTGCAGGATCGGTGCAAACAGAGCGCCGACACCGCAAAAAAGCAGACGGCGCCGCCCAAGTAAGCACATGGCAATTCCAGCATGACGTCTGAGGAGATTACAGCGCTCGAGGAGACCCTTAGCTATCACTTCAGGAATGCCGAGCTGTTGGGCCTCGCCCTCACGCACCGCTCCCATCGCCAGAACGCCGCTGGATTCGACAACGAGCGCCTGGAATTTTTGGGCGACCGGGTTTTAGGGCTCGCGGCCAGCGAACATCTCTTTGCATTTTTCCCGCAGTGGGATGCCGGTAAACTCTCCAAAGGGCTGGCGCGGCTGGTCAGTTCAGCCTCGATCTACGCTGCCGCGCGGCGGCTGAAGCTTGGCGATCACCTGCGCCTCGGTCCTGGCGAGGAAAAAACAGGAGGGCGGCAGAAGAAAAGACTATTGGCCGACGCATACGAAGCAATTGCAGGCGCGATCTACTTGGATGGCGGTTTGCGAGCCGCCGAATCTTTCTTGCGCCGCACCTTGCTTGAGCCCGCGCTCGAGAGCGGGATCGAAGGCCTCGACCACCCGGATCACAAGTCGGCGTTGCAGGAACTGTTGCAGCAGCGGGGGCTTGAGGTTGCGTCGTACCGTCTTCGCCAGGCGTCGGGGCCGGAGCACCGCAAAGTTTTCGAGATCGAAGTGTGGTATCAGGGACGCAAACTCTCAGGCTCCGAAGGGCACAGCAAAAAAGAAGCCGAGCAGGCCGCAGCCAAACTGGCGCTGGCAATGTTGTACTCCGATAGCGAGAGCCGCTGAATGCACTCCATGGAGGATCAAGCGCCGCAGGCAGAGCCGGAGCCCGAGGCCGACTTGTTGCCGCCGGCCCCGCATCGGACTCGCAGTGCTGCCGCCGATTTAGTCGAGTCACTCCTCGTCACCATTCTGCTGGTTTTATTCGGCACCACGTTTGTGGTGCAAGCCTTCAAGATTCCCTCGGAATCGATGGAGCCAACGCTGCTGGTGGGCGATCATTTGCTCGTAAACAAATTCATTTTCGAGGGAACGGGAGCCTGGTATGAAAAGCTGCTCCCTTATCGGAGCATTCGCCGAGGGGATGTCGTCGTTTTCAAGTTTCCGTACGACGATCATGTGGACTACGTGAAGCGCGTGATCGGGCTGCCGGGCGACCGTCTTCGCATGGCCGGCCGGAAGGTGTACGTCGACGGAACGCTCTTGTCCGAACGCTATACGATTTACGATCCGTCCCTCTACGATCCGTTTAGCGATTTCCCACCGCACGATGAACGCATCATCGCCGAGCAATTGCGACCGGAGTGGGCCGGCGAAATCATGAATTACGTCAAACATGGAGAACTGGTTGTTCCACCGGACCATTATTTCGTGATGGGCGATAACCGGGACAGCAGCTCCGATAGCCGCTACTGGGGTTTTGTAGACCGGAGCGCGATCATTGGCAGCCCGGCGCTAATTTACTGGTCGGTGGACGCGGACGCCGGAGATTACAATGACCGGAGTCTCGCAGGCACCGTTCGCGGTATCGGCCAGGTGCTCGCCCATATTTCCACGAAGACGCGCTGGCATCGCATGCTGCGCCTCGTGAATTAGCAGAGGCACCGCGAACTGTTTGAGCGCAGAATGTCCCTGCGCTTCCCATAATCCGTCATGTCCGACACCATCACAGATGCGATTGCGAGGCCGGAGGTCGTTGAGGCGAGCCGTTCGCGGCGCCGGCCGCGAAGCCGGTGGCTAAAAGGCATCATTCTGGTACTGGCCGTACTTTGGATTGTGAGCGAGGGTCTCTCCATCACCATCCGGTACACTCCGCTGCAGAAAGTTTTGGCAACGCGGCTCGAGGCCGTTTTCGGCAGGCCTGTGGAAGTGGGCAGCTACGATTTCAGTTTATGGGACGGCCCGACGCTGAGCGCACGCTCCGTTACTGTTGGGGAGGACCCGCAGTTCGGACGCGAATACTTTTTGCGCGCCGAATCTGTCTCCGTTCGGCTGCGCTGGCAGGGCCTTTTGCGCGGACGGATCGAAGCGGGAACTGTCTCGCTTGATCGCCCCAGCTTGAATATCGTGGTGGCGCCCGACGGGCGTTTGAATGTGGCGGAGTGGCTGCCGCGGGGGGCGGAGTCCGTAGCCGCAAAACGGCTTGATCGCATCACCGGCTGCTTCGCCGGCGCTGCGTTTTCGCCGGCTCGAAGTGGAAGAAGGGCGTCTCAACTTCAAGCGCGGCTATCAAAAACTCCCATTCGCCTTCGTCGGAGTCACCGGCGCAGTCGAAGCAAACAGGCCGGGCCGCTGGAGCATAAATCTGCAAGGCACGCCCTGGCGCGCCGCCGCGATGACCCAGCAAGCGGGCGTGCTCCATTTGTCGGGCGAGGTGGGAGGGACGTCATCGCGGCTTCGCCCAGCCGCATTGAATGTGGAGTGGCAAGGCGCCTCGCTTTCGGACGTGCTGCGGCTGGTCCGCGGCGATGATCATGGCATCCGCGGCTTTCTTTCCCTGGCCGTGAACGCGCACACAGAGGCTCAAGATGGCCGTTGGTCGCTCCAGGGACGCGCGGCGCTTGCGCCAGATTCATGGCTGGGATATCCCGCTCCGGTCTGATAATCCGTCGTTAAATTTGGCCGGCGCGCTCGATTGGGATCCGGCCTCGCCCGTTGTGCAATTCACAAATATTGCGCTGGACGCTCCGAATTCGCGCGCGCGCGCCTCGGGACGCATTCTTTGGAATCCCTCCGGCGAAAAATCTCCGGGTAGCCTGCAACAGCCGGACGAAATCGCGCTGTCGTCGGCACGAGTCGATATGGGCGACGTGCTTGCGTGGATCCGCGCCTTTCACACTGGAATTACCGATAGCCTTTCGGTTCACGGAAACGCCCAAGTGCAGGCGAAATTTGCGGGGTGGCCGCCGCATGTTGTCAACGCCGAAGCAGAGACGGATGCGATCGAGGTGGCAGCTACGGGCGTCCCTCGTACCGCGCGCCTGGATCCGGTGACATTTAGATTTGTTCGCGGAAAGACCGCTGCTTTCGCCGCTAACCTTGCCTGGGGAGCTTCGCACAATCCCGAGGGCGCATTCCGGCTGGAGGCGTCCTTTCGGCCCGCTCCAGTGGGCTTGGTAGGGTGGCACGTCACGGGGAGAACGACCGAGACGCGTGATCTGATTGCGGGAGCCAGCGCCCTTGGCTGGAATATTTCGCACGGCTGGGATTTGGCAGGCGCATTCGCCTGCGATCTGCGGTGGAATGATATTCCATACCAGTCTCTTCCGCGATTAGCGAGTTCAATCGGCACTGTGGCGTTTCAGCCGACCGGCTGGATTGAAATCGGGGGCTCAGGCAGAACATCGGAGGGTGCGAAGCTGCGAGTGCCTTTCCTGAATCAGCCAATCGACCAAATCGGAGCTCGCGCGGAATTGAAGCCAGGCAGCGCGCACGTGAGCGTATCCTCGGCACAAGCCTTCGGGGCCCAGTGGAGCGGTACATTCAACCGTCGCGAGCCGGATGGCGAATGGCAATTTTCCGTTTCGGCGGATCGTCTGGCCACAGTGGATCTTGACCGGTGGCTGAACCCCGCCTGGAAGGAAAGTTTTCTTGACCGCATGCTTCCGTTTTTGAGCGCGCGGCCTGCTACGGCTTCGCCGGAAAATCTTCGCGCAGCGGGCCGAATCGCGGTTGGCGAATTCGTTCTGCCGCCTTTACATGTCTCTCATTTGCAGGGAAACCTGGAACTTGACGGGCGCCAGATTGCGATCTCCAATGCGTCGGGCCAGTTCTACGGCGGGCGGCTTGGCGGCTCGGTTGATGCGATCCTGTCCGCCGCGCCGGTGTATCGCACGAGCTTCGACTTTTCGGATGTGAGCTTGTCCTCGCTGGCCTCTGCATCTCCCAAACTTGCAAAGTTGTTGAGCGGCTCGGCCTCCGGTCAAATTTGGCTGGAGGCGCATGGTGCGAGCCGCGCCGACCTGATTGGCTCGCTGACATGCCAAGGCCATGCGCGCTTGTTCAATGCCGAATTACGAAAATTTGATGTTTCGATGCCTTTGGGGGACTCCGGCGAAAATGAAAGCACGCTTTTCCCGGACGGCTCGGCGACGTTCTCGTGCGGCCAAAGCAAAGTCGAGTTCCAGAAATTGGACCTCCTTTCCGGAGTAGGCAGCTGGATTCAGGGCACGGGCAGCGTCGATTTCGCCCGCAACATCGATTTCCGTTTCCGCGCATTGTCCACGCTCCCCGACAATCCCGATCAGCAGTTGGCTGCGTTTCATCTTGGAGGTTCGCTGGCCGCGCCTGAAGTCTCGCTGGTTCCGGCTGCCCCGGTGCGCCGCTCGGGGCAAAGATAGCGCATGAACACCGGCACACTTACCCGATGGCCGATCTGGAGGAGAGGGGCCGCCAGCAAGCTCGGATTGCCCTGGAGCGTTCTCATTGGCTATTTTTGTGTGATGGCGTTGGCGCTCACAGCTATTGCCGATCAGCGGATTCGCTTGACCCCGAAATTGATCGCCGGCGAATCACTCCGGTACCAAATCGATTCCCGCACCACCACTACGGGAGCAGTCACAACTCCTCTATCAAATCCCGAGGGAGGTTCTCGATCGAATCAGGCGATCCACTTGCTTGTTAGGCTGGACGTAGTTGGCGCGTCCGCCGCTTCGGCATTCGCGCCAGGCGGCGTCCACCTCCGCGCCACATTCGAGAAATCGAGCGCTTCGTCGGAGAGTGATGCGCTTGATCCCTCCACTCCGTCGTTCGGCAGCCGGTACGCTCGCATGGAAGGACACTCCATTGAATTCACACTCGCGGCCGATGGGCAACTTACCGGTTTCAAGGGCCTGAAGGAAATCTTTCCTGAAAGCTCGGCCGCCCAACCGATCATTTCCTGGCTCAGCGCGTTGTCGCCGGACGCCGGAATGCCTCCGAAGGGCGTTCGCCTCGGCGAGAAATGGAAGAGCGAACATCCGCTTCAGGGACAGCCGCTCTCCGATCTGCTCTGGCGCACTGAATCAACCTACCTTCGCAACGAGCCCTGTGATTCGACCGGCGCTGCCGTCGCCCGGTCGAATCGGCTGGCAAGCAGTCCATCCGGCTGCGCCGTGATCCTGACGCACTTTGACATTTCGCGGCAGGGTTCGGCGCATTCCGATGCGACTCCGAAAGATTATCGACGCAACGGATTGCGCACTTCGGGCACTTGGCTCGGCTCGGGTGAGGCACTCGAGTCGGTTTCGCTCGCGACCGGGCTACTTGTCAGCTCGACGCAAACCAGCAAAGAGGATGCCGACTACGAAGTAGTGAGCGTGGCGACCGGCTCACGGATTCACGAGCAGGGACACCTCCAGAGCCAGTCCGAAATCACGTTGGTTACCCCGCCCCAAACTCCCGTGAGACCCTAGCCGTTTTCCACTGTTTCGCAGCGACATCGCGGCAGCGAATAGATATACACTGCAGTGCATAAATATACTATGATCTTCAGGATGCTCGTGACGCGACAGGCCGTTTTACCCGACGTTCCGGAAATTCACGGAATCATCCAGCCTCATGCCGACAAAGGCACGCTGCTCCCTCGAAGCGTGGCGGAACTTTCGGAAAACGTCCGCGACTTCATCGTGGCGGAAGAGCATGGCCGGATTCTCGGCTGCGGCGCCCTTCATCTTTACGGAATGCACCTCGCGGAAATTCGCTCCATCGCCGTCTCTCCGCAAAGCAAAGGGCGGGGCGTGGGAAGAGCGCTGGTCGAGGCTTTGATGGAAGACTCGCGGCGGCACGGCGTGACCTGCGTGTGCCTTTTCACGCGAACTCCCGACTTCTTCGGCCATCTGGGCTTCGAAGTTGCCAAGCGCGAAGAGCTGCCGGACAAAATCTATAAAGATTGCCTGCACTGTCCCAAACTGACCGACTGCGATGAAGTGGCCATGGTGATCGGCAAGATTCCGTCCAATACAAACGGATTGCACGATTCGCGGATTTTGATTCCGTTCGTACGGCCAAAATCCTAAAAGAGCAAGCGGCACCTTGCGCTTCCGCCTATAGACAGCTGCGGTATAATAGTAGTTTTACGCGTTTGCAGCATTTTGCGCCTGGAGGCACTGTGGCGACCAAGTTCAAGCTTGCCAGCGATTACGATCCGCGCGGCGATCAGCCCGAAGCGATTTCGCAGATCGTCCGCGGCCTGAACGACGGCGATCGCCATCAAGTGCTCCTGGGCGTAACCGGCTCCGGAAAAACATTTACGATGGCCAAGGTGATCGAAGAGGTCAACCGACCTGCGATTGTTCTGGCCCACAACAAAACGCTGGCCGCTCAGCTATTCCACGAATTCAAATCGTTCTTCCCGCAAAACGCGGTGGAATATTTCGTCAGCTACTACGATTACTACCAGCCGGAAGCGTACGTCCCCGCGAGCGACGTTTTCATTGAAAAAGAAGCGACCATCAACGATGAGCTCGATAAACTGCGGATGAGCGCCACGCGCTCTCTTTTCGAGCGGCGCGACGTGATCGTGGTGGCCTCCGTTTCCTGCATCTACGGCATCGGCTCCCCGGAAGCGTATTACGGCATGATGCTCATGCTGGAAAAGGGGCAGTCGATCGCGCGCGAAGCGATCCTTCGCAAGCTCGTGGAAATTCAATACGACCGCGCCGAGGATCTGCGCCGCGGAACCTTTCGGGTTCGCGGCGACACGATTGAGGTCTACCCGCCCTACGATGATTTCGCGCTGCGCGTGGAACTCTGGGGCAGCCAGATCGAAGCAATACGCAAAATTGATCCGCTCACCGGAGAAATTCGCTCGCGCGACGGCGAAATCACGCGCCTGCCGATTTATCCGAAGTCGCACTACGTGCTGCCCGCCGCGCAACGCGAGCGCGCGATTCAGACCATTTACGAAGAGCTGGATTGGTGGAAGGGCGAGCTGGCGCGGCAGGGAAAAATCGTCGAGTCGCAGCGGGTGGTACAGCGCACGCATTTTGATATCGAAATGATGCGCACCATCGGTTATTGCCACGGCATCGAAAATTATTCGCGGCATATGTCCGGGCGCCTTCCCGGCGAAGCGCCACCGACGCTACTCGATTACGTCCCTTCCGATTATTTGCTTTTCATCGATGAATCGCACCAGACCGTTCCCCAACTTCGCGGCATGTATGCCGGCGATCGTTCACGCAAGCAGACGCTGGTGGACTACGGTTTTCGGATGCCTTCGGCGCTCGATAATCGCCCGCTCAATTTCGAGGAATTTGAACACCGAACCAATCAAGTTCTATACGTTTCCGCGACGCCCGGCCCATATGAGCTGACGAAATCAGGCGGCGTGGTGATCGAGCAGGTTATTCGGCCGACGGGCTTGGTCGATCCGGAAACCGAGGTGCGACCGGTTAAAGGGCAAGTGGACGATCTGCTCGAGGAGATTCGCGTGCGCGCGGCGCGCAACGAGCGCGTTCTCGTTACCACGCTTACCAAGCGGATGGCCGAAGATCTGGCGGAATATTTTGGCGAGGTTGGAGTGCGCTGCCGGTATTTGCATTCCGAGATTGAGACGCTGGAGCGCGTGCGCATCCTGCGCGATTTGCGGCGCGGAGAATTCGACGTCCTGATCGGAATCAATCTTTTGCGCGAGGGGCTCGATCTGCCTGAAGTTTCGCTGGTCGCGATTCTGGATGCGGACAAGGAAGGGTATCTTCGCAGCGCAACTTCGCTGATTCAATCCATGGGCCGCTGCGCACGACACCTTGAAGGCCGCGCGATTCTTTATGCCGACCGCATGACCGATTCGATGCGCCAGGCAATCGGCGAAACCAATCGCCGCCGCGCGAAGCAGCAAGCTTACAACCGTGAAAACAACATCACACCGCAATCCATCGTGAAGTCGGTCGACATGCAGCTCGCACGGATTGTGGAAGCGGATTACGTGACGGTTCCGGCGGACGACACTGTGATCGGCGATATCACCAACGAGGAACAATTGCAAAAAGCGATCGTGCAACTTGAAACGCAGATGCGCGAAGCCGCCAAGAATTTCGAGTTCGAGCGCGCCGCCGCGCTGCGCGACCGCATTCGCGCACTCAAGCAGCGCGACCTCGGCGTGATTGCTACCACCGAAGTTGCAGCAACCATTGACCCGGTGCAAGCGGGATCAGCCAGCCCGTTGCCGACGGCAGCCCCTGGCCCGGCGGGGCGGGCCAGGGTCCGCAGCCACCAAAAATAGAGCCAGGACGGAGAATTAGGACCCGCAAGTGTGACGGGTAGGATAGCGCCTCATCCTTTATTTTCAATAGGTTAGAGGCCTTTCTACTCGGCAGATGTGTCGAGCAGACCGTGAGCGCCGAACGACCCATTTTGGCGGGTCGGCCTATATTCAGTTTTCAAAGAGCGTCCAGCCCTCGTCGAGAGGGTGGGCAGCGCCTATCAGTGCGATCAGGCCGCACAGTTGGGCCGCAGCGGGGCGAAAAAAGGTGCAACCCGTGATGGCTGCATCGTGCGGAACGGAACGCGTAACTGAGATTCGTGAGGTGTTGTTCGGAGAGCTAAACTACGCCGCGCTTTAATTCCTTCAGTGGGTAGAAGGTGCCGCGCCAGACGATTCCGCCCTGCCACAGCGTGACGATTGTGGAGCGCGCGAGCATCCACGCGAAAATCAGAGCCCCTATCGGGTAAGTGAGAGAGTAAATGGGCGACACATTGAATACGATCGCCACGCCGCCTGCCATTATCAACGGCACACCGACCGCAATCGCCGCGAACAGGCGAGCCCACCCGTGGACAAATGGCAAAGCGGCCACAGGGAAGACGCACATCAGCAGCAATCCTAGAATTTGCGCGCTGACCAGCCACAGCTTGTATCCCGACGCCGCAAAGAAATTCTTGGTGGTGCCGCGAATGGTGTTGCGCAACCCAGCGTGCCAATGCACGCTCACCGCGTCGCCGCCCTTGGCCACACTCGAATGCAGCCCCGATTCCTTTACCAACTTTCCGAGTTTCATGTCGTCAATCACTTCCATCGCTAAGCGGCGGTGTGTCCCAATCTGTTCGTAGGCGCCGCGACGAATCAACTGGAATGCGCCGACACCGTTGTATCCAGCAGAATCGCGGTTGCCCGCGCTCCAGGGGCGCGTGCCAATCACGAATGCCAGACCGAAAAACGTCATCACGATCTTTTCGGTGGGCGTAAACATTTTCGGCGCGCCGAGCAGCGTCATATGGTCCAACTTTTTAACTTGCGCTAGCGCGATGGCACGCCGCAGCAGGTCCGGCCTGAAGTGAACGTCCGCATCGGTGAATACCAGCCAGTCGCCGCTACGAATGTTCATACGCTTGCTGCAAGGCGTGCGGCTTCCCCAGCCACCCGTCAGGCAGGGCGGACACGTGCACCGCTTTCAATCGTGCGTCCTTTTGCGCGGCTGCTTCGAGAATCGCCCGAGTGCCGTCACTCGAGCGGTCATCAACCGCAATCACTTCGTAACGGGGATAATCCAAGGCCAAAAAAGTTGCGAGCGCGCCAGGCAGTTTGTCGGCTTCGTCGCGCCCGGCGAATAGAATCGAAACTTGAGGGCACTCGGAATTTGCGAGTGGCGCTGCGTCTTCGAGCGAGGGAATCGAGGGCAGCCCGATTGCAAGTTCAATGGACTCGGCGACCCACAGAAATGCAATTGAGCACAGGACGGCGGCCCAAAAAATGTGCACCGGGCAATTTCCCCAAACGCTAGAAGTAGTAACAAGTTATGCTAGCACGCTCGATGGCTCAAACGATTTCCATCATCGGGGCGGGACGCGTAGGGAGAGCGCTGGGCCAACGTCTTCGCGGACGAGGCTGGCGAATCGGCGCAGTTGTCACGCGGTTTCCCGCAACGGCGCGCGCGGCTGTGCGAGCCATCGGTGGCGGGACCGCGTTTAGTCGCATCACCGGCGAAGTATTCGCGGCAGATTTGATTCTGCTGGGAACACCTGATGACGTGCTGCCAACCGTCGCGCGCGCGCTCGCTCGAGTCGGGGGCTCCAAATGCAAGGGCAAAGTGATTCTCCACACGAGCGCAACTCTTGACCGCACTGTCCTCGCACCCCTCGCGCGGCTCGGTGCCGCCACGGGCTCGCTTCACCCGATGCAGGCGTTCGGCGGCAAGGTGATTCCAAAATTGAGCGGAGTGGTCTTCGCGATTGAAGGCGATCGCAAAGCGCGCAGCGACGGCGCAATCAGTCGCGCAATCCCTGGGCGGAATTACGGTGACGATCGAGACTCGCAACAAGCCGATTTATCATGCAGCGGCCGTACTTGCCGCGGGCAGCGCGTATGCCCTAATCGAAGCGGGCGTTCAGATGCTGATGCGAATCGGCTTTACGCGGCGGAGTGCCACGAAAACGCTTTTACCTTTAATCCACCAAATACTCGATAATATAGAGCGGATCGGGCCCCGCGCTGCGTGGACGGGGCCGCTATCGCGCGGCGATTATGGAATAGTCGCGAGGCACGCAAGCGCGCTTCGGGGTTATTCTCGCGAAATTCGCGAATCCTATGCCGCGCTCGCGCTTTTGGCCGCCCGGGTCCTTTCGAAGAATCCGGCTGCCGCGCTCAAGAAGAGCACACGCGCGCTAGAAGGCCGTTGAAGGTTTAGATATGCGCCGCGGCCGGTCCGAAACGGCAACTCAGAAAAAATCCTCGGAGGCAATCGTTGAATCCATCGCCCAAGAAACTTCATATTCCCGTCGAACACACCACGCTTGCCAACGGCTTGCGCGTGGTGGCGTCACCGGATCGCGCGGCGCCGGTGGTGACCGTGGGCGTCTATTACCAGATCGGCTTTCGCCTGGAGCCGCGCGGACGCAGCGGCTTCGCGCACCTTTTCGAGCACATGATGTTCCAGGGATCGGAAAACGCAGGAAAAATGGAGCACATCCGGCTGATCAATTCCTCCGGCGGCGTGCTGAATGGCACGACGAACTACGACGTGACCAATTATTTCGAAGCGGTGCCGTCGAATGCACTGGAACGCGTTTTGTGGCTCGAAGCGGATCGCATGCGCGCGCTCAAAGTGGACGATGAGAATCTTCGCAACCAGCGCGACGTGGTGAAAGAGGAAGTCCGCGTGAACGTGATGAATCAGCCGTACGGTGGATTTCCCTGGCTCGATTTGCCGCCGGTGGCCTTTCGCAATTGGCCCAACGCTCACAATTTTTATGGAGACTTCGCCGATTTGGACGCCGCCACGCTTGCCGACGTGCAGAACTTCTTCCACACCTATTACTCGCCGAATAACGCCGTGCTGGTGATGCTCGGCGACTTCGAACCGTCAGAGGCCTTCACGCTGGCCAAGCGTTATTTCGACGATATTCCCGCCGCTGCGCTGCCGCCACACGCCGATGTGAGCGAGCCTCCACAGACCGAGGAACGCCACGGCGAGGTGACCGAGAAATTCGGTCCGCTACCGGCAATCGCGATCGGGTATACGCTTCCGCCGCGCGAAAGTCCCGATTGGTACGCTGCCGCAATTGTCGAACGCGTGCTGCACGGCGGCCGCGCCGGCCGCGTTTACCGCAAGCTGGTGCTCGAAGAGCAAATTGCCGTGGATGTCGACGGCAGCGCGGACCTATTCGATACCAACGGCCCCACGCAGATGGTCACGCGCATTTTCCATAAACCCGAATTCACTTCCGAAGGCACGGTGGCAATCTACGACGAAGTGATCGGCGAATTGCAGGAGAAAGGAATCGCGCCCGAAGAACTTGATCCCGTGAAGGTGAAGTTCCGCTCGGATTATTATTCGATGCTCGAAGGCGGAATGGGCTCTTATATGCCGCGCTTCGGCTTGATGCACTACCTCGCGTGCTTCACTTTGTTCGACGGCGATCCCGATCGAGTGAATACGATCCTCGACGGGTTTCTCGGCGTGACGCCCGAACAGGTACAATCCATCGCCAGAAAATATCTTGTGCCGAGCAATCGAGCCGTGCTGGTGCGGCGTCCCGTGGCTCTCGGAGGTGCGCGATGACGCCAACGAGCGCGCCCGCAGCTCCTTCTTCCCAACGCAGCTCGGCTCCCGCACTCGCTCCCGAGCGTCCAGTCCGTTGGCCGAAACGCGCGGTTCGGCGACTATCGAATGGCATGCAGGCGGTACTCGTCGAATCGCGAACATTTCCCAAGATTTCAGCGCACCTTTATTTTCGCAGCGGCAACGCTGTGGTCGCGCGGCGGGCGCCTGGGCTCGCAGAAATGACCGCGACCGTTGTCCGCATGGGGACGGCCTCGCGCCCCAGCCGCCGAATTGAAGAGGATTTGCGCCGCATGGGCGCGGGCCTTGGCACGCATGCCGGCGCGGATTCAAGCTCGATTTCGGCAGCGGGCTTGGCGGAATTTTCGGCGGACATTCTGGAATTAATTGCCGATCTCGCGCGCAACGCTTCCTTTCCCCACGAGGAATTCGAGCGCGAGCGTCGGCAGAAGCTTGAAGAGTTGAAGATCGAACGGACTACACCGGGCTTTCTCGCGAGCGAACGCCTGCGAGGAGTGCTTTTTGGCGCGCATCCCTATGCTGTGGTTGCACCCACGGAAGAACAAGTAGCCGCGCTTCGCCGCGAGCAGCTCGAGGAATTCTATCGTCACCACTATGTGCCGTCTGATGCGCTGCTGATTGTTGTCGGCGATTTCTCCACCGATGCGATGTTTGAGCAAGTGGAGAAAGTTTTTGGGAGCTGGAAGGCCCCGCAACCGGTGGCGTCCGCGTGGCTCGCGCCGCCGCGCCAATCCGGCCGCCGCGTGCACCTCGTCCATTTGCCGGGGACGGTGCAGGCGCAGGTGCTGCTCGGCAATCTGGCGATCACCCGCCGCGATCCAGACTGGTATCGGCTGATCCTCGCGAATTCGATTTTCGGCGGAGCGTTTCATTCGCGCTTGGTCATCAATATCCGGGAGCAAAAGGGGTACACCTACAGTCCGGGCAGCGGCGTGAACGCCTTGCGCCAACAGGGATATTTCACGGTGCGCGCGGCGGTGCGAGACGAAGTGGTTGCAGCCACGCTCACTGAAATGTTTTACGAAATGGACCGGATTCGCTCCCTGCCGGTTACGGCGGAAGAACTGGATAGCGCCCGCAGCTATTTGAGCGGCGTTTTTTCGCTGGGCGTGGCCACACAGGATGGCCTGCTCGGACAGCTTTCGACCGTCTATCTTGACCAATTGCCGCAAGATTATTTGGAAACCTATCGGGAGCGGATTCGCCAGCTTACTGCGGAGGACGTGCTCGCCGCCGCGCGCCGCCACTTCGATTCGGCAAACGCGCAAATCGTCCTCGTGGGCGACCGCGCCAAAATTGGCGAACAGGCCGCACTCTTTGGGCCCGTTGAGACTTTCGATGCTTCGGGTGCTCGAATTGTCTGAGCGAGGGCGTGCCGGCCAAACCGTGAGTTCGGTGCAACATTCAGCTTAAAGAAGGCCGGCGTCGAAACGCTTAACGGCACTTGGATTTCCCTGGCTTATCATTCTTTTGATTGCTTCGTGATTTACTGCCAGCCACTTGAAAAATGAGATTGAGGTCTGTTTCGGTGTCCATCGCTCTGCTGGCGATAGGCGCCTGCCTGAGCACCATCGCGACGGATGCAAAGAAAAATCCGCCCGCTCATCCACTTGATCTAAATACGGCGACGGTGAAGGAACTCGAGCAACTCCCGGGCGTTGGTCCTACTACAGCGAAAGCCATCGTGGACTTCCGCACCAAGGGTGGGCGTTTTCGACGCGTCACAGATTTGCTGGTGATTCGCGGCATCTCCGAAGCGAAGCTGAAGAAGATGCGGCCTTACATCACGGTGGGACCCACTCCAAAAAAGTCACCATAGACGCGATCTTGTTACGCCAGGCCGTTCTTTTGTGTGGGCAAGCGGCGCCCCTAAAAGCGCCCCGCTGGCGGCCAAATGATTAGCACATATTAATCTTTGGTTCATTTGACCATCCACGGCGCCGGCATTACGATGTTGGCGCAATACTTTGACGGCTCATGCCGTCCCAGGAGATAGCAATGCCATCGCCATCGCGCCGACTTTCGTACGCAGGCCTCGCAGCACTGGTCGTCCTCTTTGTGGCCGCAGCCGGATGGGACGGCCACGGCCACCTATCGCGAGAAGTGGAAGCAGCGGCTCCCGCACCGGGCCCCTCAGGCTATCACCTCCTGAAAAAGATCAAGGTAGGGGGCGAAGGATTCTGGGATTACCTCACATTTGATTCGCCCACACGGCGGCTTTTCATCTCGCGAGGTGACAAGGTGGTGGTCCTCAACGTGGACACGGAAAAGGTGGTCGGCGAAATCCCGAATACTACCGGCGTGCACGGCATCGCGCTCGCATCCGATCTAGGCCGCGGGTTCACATCCAATGGACAAGCCGGCACGGTGACGATCTTCGATCTGAAAACTCTTGCGGTGATAGGCGAGGCCAAAGCGGAAATGAATCCGGACGCAATCATTTACGATCCCGCTTCTAAGCGCGCGTTTGCAATGAACGGGCGCAGCGGCAGCGTCACGGCGATTGATGGCGCCACCGGCAAAGTCGCCGGCACCATCCCGATCGGAGGAAAGCTGGAGTTTGCCGCGGCTGACGGCAAGGGCCATGTCTTCGTCAACGTGGAAAACAAGAGCGAGGAAGTGGAATTGGATTCGAAGAAACTGACCGTCCTTGCGCACTGGCCGCTCGCGCCATGCGCCGAACCCTCGGGGCTTGCCATCGATGCGAAACACCACCGCCTTTTCGCAGGATGCGGCAACAAGATGATGGCCGTGATCGACACGGATTCCGGAAAAGTAATCGCAACACCGCCCATCGGAGTGGGTGTCGATGCGGATCGCTTCGATCCCGGCACTTCGTTCGCCTTCGCTTCCTGCTTTTCTGGAGTATTGACCGTGGTACACGAGGATTCGCCGGATAAATTCAGCGTCGTCGAAGACGTACCCACGCAGATGGGCGCGCGAACCATGGCCCTCGACAAAAAAACTCATGAAGTTTTTCTGGTGACCGCCGAGTTCGGCCCGCCGCCCGCAGCCACTGCGGAACATCCGCATCCCCGTCCAACAATGGCTCCGGATTCTTTTGTTGTGCTGGTTTTCGGCCGTTAGATTGATGATTGATGAGAAAAGGGCACTTTTAGGGCCAGCGTCTCGCTGGCTCTTTTGATTCGCGGGACTGCTAGAGAAGCTGGTGGCTCTGCTTCGCAGGCTGAATGGCCAGCGGGACTTGGTCCGCAATCTCCAATCCGTAACCTTCGAGCGCCACAACTTTGCGCGGCAGGTTTGTCAAGACACGGATTCTCCGTAAGCCAAGGTCTTTTAGGATTTGCGCACCGATTCCGCTTTCGTGCTGGATCACGCGCTGCACGCCAGGATCGCGGTCCACATGCTCGCGATGGTGGTAGATGATTTTGGGCAACGCAGCGCCTTCTCCGGTCCGAGAGTCGATGCGGAAGCCGCGCCCGGTGTGGTGCAGATACACAAAAACTCCACGGTTCTCCCCTGCGATCGCCTTCAGGGATCCCTCCAGCATTTCGCGGCAATCGCATGCGCTCGATCCGAGGACGTCCCCCGTCAAGCAGTGCGAGTGGACACGGACGAGCGGCGGACCATCCTCCGTCAGTTGCGGGACCGGCTCCGGCACCGCATTGCCGCTGTCGGCGAGGCTCGGCGTGTCCGACGGAATCGCGCCGCGAACCAGCGCCACGTGGATTTCGTGATCTACATCGCTCGAGTACGCAATCATTCGAAAATTTCCATACTTGGTAGGTAAATCGGATTCCGCGATTCTCCGGATATTCCGTTCGTGGTGCATGCGGTACCGGATCAGGCTGGCCACCGTCACCAACTTCAGGCCGTGAATTCTGCAGAAATCCGCGAGCTGGGGAATGCGCGCCATGGTGCCGTCTTCGTTCATCACTTCGCAAATCACGCCGGAGGGATCAAGCCCCGCGATCCGCGCCAAGTCCACCGAAGCTTCGGTCTGTCCGGCGCGAACCAAAACTCCGCCATTGCGGGCTCGCAGAGTGTAGATGTGGCCCGGACGTGCCAGGTCTTCGGGCCGTGTATGAGGATCAGTCGCTGTCAGAATCGTGGTGGCGCGATCCCAGGCGCTGATGCCAGTCGTCGTCCCGCGGCGCGCGTCGATGGGTTCGCAGAAGGGAGTGCCGAATGCCGACGTATTTCGCGCCGAGATTGGCTTCAGATCGAGGGCATCGCAGCGCTGCTCGGAAAGCGAGAGGCAGATTAGGCCGCGGCCGTATTTGGACATGAAATTGATGGCATCGGGCGTGATTTTTTCCGCCGCCATGGTCAGATCGCCTTCGTTTTCGCGGTCCTCATCGTCCACGAGGACAATCATGCGGCCCTGGCGAATCTCCTCAATCGCCTCTTCTACCGTCGCAAATGGCGCTTTCGGATCGGTCATATATCCCCGTTTAAATATACCGAAAGCCTTGTCTATGGGCAACGAAACGCAAACGGGCAGTGCGCCAATCGCGTCAATCTGGATGACTTCAATTTCGGTGCAAGGTATTCTTTCGCGTGCACTTGACGCATCCCGTTCTTCTGTTTTTCGCCGCGTTCGCGGCCGGATCGATCAATTCTGTCGCTGGCGGCGGCAGCTTCATTTCGTTTCCTACGCTTATTTTTACAGGGGTTCCGCCGATCGACGCGAATGCCACGAATACGGCCGCGCTTTTTCCGGGGACGTTGGCGAGCACCTTTGCCTATCGCAAGACTCTTGATGCGAAGGCTCGCCGACTGCTATCGCCTCTGATCATCACCGGCATCATCGGCGGAGTTCTCGGCGCTCGAATCCTGCTCATCACGCCGCAGTCTACCTTCCTTCACCTTGTTCCGTGGCTGCTGCTTGCGGCTACGCTGCTCTTCGTTTTCAGCGGACGCCTGACCACATGGGTTCGCAGCCGCGCGGGCCTTGGAGAGAGTTCCCCTGACGCGAAAACTCCGCGCCTTCTGTTGATTGCCGGATTATTTTTGCAGCTTCTAATCGCGGTCTATGTGGGCTATTTCGGCGCGGGCGTTGGCATTTTGGTGCTGGCGTTGCTCGCATTTCTCGGCGTGGAAAATATTCACACGATGAACGGCATGAAGTCGCTGCTTGTGACCATTGTAAACGGCGGCGCTCTGGTGACGTTTATCGCCGCGCACATCGTACTCTGGCCTCAAGCGTTGTTGATGCTCGTCGGCGCCGTCGCCGGAGGCTATGGCGGAGCAAATTTGGCGCAGCGTGTGAATCCCCAGTACGTTCGTTGGGTGGTGATTGGAATCGGCTTTGGAATGTCAGCCTACTTTTTCATCCGCTACTAGGTGAAGGCCTGCCTACCGGGTGAGCATAGCAATGAGCGGTGAATACCGCGGATACTGAGCGCTGAGTTGATCGCGGTTGCCCAGCTCAAAATCGGCGGGATCGAAGCCGGGCGCCATCGTGGTGCCCATCAGTGCGTACTGACCACCCGGAGCGAGCCGGGCCCCCTGCCATGTGCCTCCGGCAACTACTTGTTGCAGGTGCATTCCGGCGGCGATATCGGGTCCTTCGAGGACCGCTTCCGCGCTTCCATCCTGCTTCAGCAAAAGCATTTCCACTGGATCGCCCAAATAGAAGTGATACACCTCGTCTCCACGTAGCCTGTGCATAGCGGAAAAGTTCTCCGGCGTCAGCAAATAATAAATTGCTGTTGAAAAGCTTCGCTCGTCGAGATAGCCGGAAGGTAAGGCGCTGGAGGGCAGTTTGAGGGCGGACCGGTAAACCTCCGCAAAAAACCCGCCTTCAAAAGGAAGGGGCTGGAGCTTCAGCAAGTCTTTTATTTGCGCGACGGTGAGCACGGGTTTTTTGCTCCGCGTGATCCACGGAGCTACGGCCACGGCGGCGGAGTCCCCTCGTGTTCCACGAGGTGTCATTGTGGCTCCAAGATACGAATCGCAGCCAAGGAAAGCAAGCAGAAGATCACGGCGTGAACGTCGGGCAAAGATGGGCGAGCAAAAGCACGGGCTAGTCGACCGCGGCGGCAATCCTAGGCGAAGTTTGCAGTATTCAGCCGTCAAAGAGCGATTAGGCTTTCATCCCGAAGCTCTCGCAGAAAATGAGGGGCCTTGCAGAAGTGTCGAGTAGGCGTGGCCGCGGTCCTTTGTTTTCTATGGGTTGGATCATGTTCTACTCGGCTCATTGTGTCGATTAGACATCTCTTTCGACGTATTTTCTGCCACGTCTCCACGTTAGCAGAGTGGGGGGGCGTCAAGCGTTGGGACCTGTGGACTTCCCTAGGACAAACGAAAGTCAAATGTCCCAATCGCCAGACTCGACCCGTTCTGTGATCGCGGCTAGGGGATAACCGCCGAAGCCTGCGAGGAAAACCCGCTTTCAGAGCCACTACTAGTCGACCCTACTGCTGTTGTCACGTAGTAATAAGTCTGACCAGACTGAACTGTCGAATCGGTGTAAGCCGTGGCTGCCATTGGGGTCGGATTCAGTTTCACGTAAGGGCCGCCTGAGACGCGACTCGAATATACGTTGTAGCCGATCACCGAGGAAGTGCTGGCCGTCCAGCTCAAGCTAACGGAATGCGCCTGCGTTGCGCCCGTGCCGGTGAGCGCGACGGTTATGGGTGAGTTTGTGGCGTTGCTCGTCACCGTTACACTACCCGAGGCACTGCCTGTGGCAGCGGGGGCGAAAGTGACGCTTAAAGGCGCCGTTTGTCCAGGCGATAAAGTGAGCCCCGCGATTCCGCCGCCCGCATTAAAACCGGCGCCCGAAACGGTGACATTCGAGATAGTGACATTGGAATTTCCGGAGTTGGTAATCGTTACGCTCTGAACGCCGTCGCTGGAGACATTGACACTACCGAAACTTAGCTGGGTGGAACTGGCGCCAAGAAGTACAGTTCCTGCGCTCACCGCTAAGGTGGCCGAGCCGCTGTTAACGCTACCGGCGGGGTTGGTGACGACCACGCTGAACTGAGATCCGTTATCGGAGAGTGTTTCGGCTGGAGTCTGATAGGTGGAGGATGTGGCGCCGCTGATCGCGGCCCCGTTCTTCTGCCACCGATAGCTCATCGGCGCCGTCCCAGTCCCCGCCACGGAGAACGTGGCCGTCTGCCCGGGGGTGATCGTCTGGCTTACCGGCTGTGTGGTGATCGAAGGCGGCACCGCTGATGTCCGTGACATTGCAAATGCTCTGACTTCCCGGTGATGTCATTGACGCAAGGCTGTTCAGAGACGAAACCCCTGCTTGCTCGGTGCGGAATGCCAACGCCGTTCCGATAACCACCGGTGCCCCTGCCCCGTTTACTACTACAGAGGCATTGTAGGTTTGCGCCGTTAGGTTGACATCCAGAATGAAATGGTAGGTAGTGCCAGCCGTGTAGGTGACCGTCGTTGCCGCAGTATAGGCAGCGCCATTTCTGGCATCGATGGTCCCGGCAGGATTGAACCGGACAATCGCGGCGAGACTTGTGTAGGCGCCGGCCGGTCCTAAGGAAAGGCCTACAACCCCATCGATCCCGGTGGATGAAGGCGTAGCATCAAATTGGACTCGGAACATTCCTGTTTCCGCCTGCGGCAATGCCGAGTTCACCCAGCTCCCTGACGATGGCACGCAACCAGGAGAAATCACCGTCAATGTAGCGGGACTGCTGGTCACGTCGCCGGCACTGTTGCTCATCACCACAGTGAACTGAGATTGGTTATCGGAAACCGCTGTGGCCGGAGTCTCGTAAGTAGCTGACGTGGCACCGCCAATCGGAGACTCGTTCTTCTGCCACTGATAGCTCACCGGCGCTGTTCCGGTGCCCGCCACCGAGAAGGTGGCCGTTTGCCCGGCGGTGACCGTCTGGCTTAGGGGCTGTGTGGTGATCGAAGGCACCACCGCTGGAGGTTTGACGGTCAGGATCACGCCGCTGCTGGTTACGCTGCCCGCACTGTTGCTCACCGCTACGGTGAACTGCGACTGGCTGTCGGAAGCTGTTGTGACTGGAGTCTGATAGGTAGAGGACGTGGCGCCGACGATCGCGGCCCCGTTCTTCTGCCATTGATAGCTCATCGGCGCTGTTCCCGTCGCGGCCGCAGAAAACGTGGCCGTTTGTCCGGAGGTGACCGTCTGGCTTAGCGGCTGTGTGGTGATCGAAGGCGCTACTGCCGGAGGATTGACGGTCAAGGTCGCGCCACTGCTGGTCACGCTGCCCGTATTGTCGCTCACTACTACGTTGAACTGCGACTGGGTGTCGGAAACCGTTGTGACTGGAGTCTGATAGGTAGAGGACGTGGCGCCGGCGATCGCAGCCCCGTTCTTCTGCCACTGATAGCTCAGCAGGGCTGGCCCCGTTGCCGAGGCAGAGAACGTCGCGGTTTGTCCGGAGGTGACCGTCTGACTTACCGGCTGCGTGGTGATCGAAGGCGCCGCCGCTGATACCGCGACGTTGCAAATGGTCTGGCTTCCCGGTGATGTCATTGACGCAAGGTTGTTCAGAGACGAAACCCCTGCTTGCTCGGTGCGGAATGCCAACGTCGTTCCGATAACCACCGGCGCCCCGTTAACCACCACAGAGGCGTTGTAAGTATGCGCGGTTAGGTTGACGTCCAGAATGAAATGGTACGTAGTGCCGGCCGTGTAGGCGACCGCCGTTGCTGCCGTATAGGCAGCGCCATTTCTGGCATCGATGGTCCCGGCAGGATTGAACCGGACAATCGCGGCCAGACTTGTGTAGGCGCTAGCCGGTCCTGAGGAAAGCCCTACAACTCCATCGATTCCGGTAGACGAAGGCGTTGCATCAAACTCGACTCGAAAGGCTCCCGTTTGCGCCTGCGGCAGAGACGAATTCACCCAGCTCCCTGACGATGACAGACAGCCAGAAGAAGGCGAAGTCACTGCAATGTTGCAAATGGTCTGGCTTCCCGGTGATGTCATCGACGCAAGGTTGTTCAGAGACGAGACCCCTGCTTGCTGGGTACGGAATGCCAACGTCGTCCCGATAACCACCGGTGCCCCGTTAACCACCACAGAAGCGTTATAAGTATGCGCGGTCACGTTGACGTCCAGAATGAAATGGTACGTAGTGCCGGCCGTGTAGGCGACCGCCGTTGCTGCCGTATAGGCAGCGCCATTTCTGGCATCGATAGTCCCGGCAGGATTGAACCGGACAATCGCGGCCAGACTTGTGTAGGCGCTAGCCGGTCCTGAGGAAAGACCTACAACTCCATCGATTCCGGTAGACGAAGGCGTTGCATCAAACTCGACTCGAAAGGCTCCCGTTTGCGCCTGCGGCAGAGACGAATTCACCCAACTCCCTGACGATGACAGACAGCCAGAAGAAGGCGAAGTCACTGCAATGTTGCAAATGGTCTGGCTTCCCGGCGATGTCATCGACGCAAGGTTGTTCAGGGACGAAACCCCTGCTTGCTCGGTGCGGAATGCCAACGTCGTTCCGATAACCACCGGCGCCCCGTTAACCACCACAGAGGCGTTGTAAGTATGCGCGGTTAGGTTGACGTCCAGAATGAAATGGTAGGTGGTGCCAGCCGTGTAGGCGACCGCCGTTGCTGCTGTATAGGCAACGCCATTTCTGGCATCGATAGTCCCGGCAGGATTGAACCGGACAATCGCGGCCAGACTTGTGTAGGCGCTAGCCGGTCCTGAGGAAAGACCTACAACCCCATCGATTCCGGCAGACGAGGGCGTTGCATCAAACTCGACTCGAAAGGCTCCCGTTTGCGCCTGCGGCAGACCCGAATTCACCCAGCTCCCTGACGATGACAGACAAGGGGGCGTAGTAGCAACGCGCTTTCCGGCAACAACGGTGGGAGCGGCTGTACCGATTGCGAACAGTAGTCCGGCGACCAGGGCGACATGCAAGACTTTCACGCGGCTTTTTCCAGCAGTACGCATTTTCGGACTCCATCTGAGCTCTGTACCGGTTCCCCAAGCTGCGCCGGTTCGCAGAATGCTTTCGAATTCGACAGAGAGAGGTGCCGAAACAACTGGAGACTAACGTGAGGAAGAGAATGGGGCTACTGGTCGGTAGTACAGGAAATGGACGCCTGCAAATTGGAGTTGGGCCGCTGCCCAATTGACCACTCGCGAATGAAAGCCAAGCGGCACGCCGCGGACAGGCTCGGGGCGCGGGGATTTTGAGCCGGGAGTGGCCCAGAATTGGGTACAGTTTTCATCACAGAAAAATCGGAAGAGGCTAACTTGCAAAAGAGAAGTGGTGAGCCGCGGAGGACTCGAACCTCCAACCCGCTGATTAAGAGTCAGCTGCTCTACCATTGAGCTAGCGGCCCGGCAAATCCCGATTCTAACACGACGATCAAACTGCTTCCCAATGCGTCCCGGGACGGCATAGGTCAAGCTCTTAGTGGCGCAGTGACGACGCGATTTCCTTCGCAACCTGGCGGGCGCGAACAAGATCGCCGGGCCCGAGCGAGATGGCCGCCACGCGCGCGTGTCCCCCTCCCCCATATTTTTCGCACAGCGCAGCGAGGTTTACTTCCGCCGAAGCTTCCTTCCATGGGTTGGTGCCGACGGAGATTTTGGCGCGAACGGGCGACGCGCTCACTCCCACGGAATAAAGAGCGTCCGGATAAAGATAATACGGCACAAACTTGTTGTAGCCCTCGAGATCGAGGTCGCTCAAGTCAAAGTAAATGACGCCATCCCTGAAGTCGGCGCGCTCGCGCAGGATGTCAATGGAACGGCGATGCCGCTCAAGTAACGGGCCGAGGTGTTTCTTGACCAACGGCAGTTCGACAATTTCAACAATCGGAAGTTCAGAAAGGTGGGGAATCAACTGGGGAACCAGGTTGGCCTCCGGCGCGGCTTCGATCACCAGCGCAAGCTGCATGGCCGGCTGCGCCAGTCCCACGGCCTCTTCCGGAGATGCGAATTGGGCACCGTCAATGATGTCGGCCCAATGAATCAAGTCCGCCAGGGGTCGCGCATCGAATCCGAATTTCTCGGAAGCAATGGTGGCTAAAAATTTGGTACAGGACTTGTAAGTAGGATCGTAAAACTTCTTGCCGGAGTGATCTTGGCGGAAGTGGTCGGCGTCCTCCGGCTTTAAAAAAGCACTTTGGTGATGATCGAACCACCACGTCAATTTCGGAGAACTCGAATATTTGAAATCGACGACTGCGTTCTCATCGCCATCGAAGATACCGTCCTCGAAAGGCTGGGAAGCCTTGTGGGTCATTCCGGTGTATAAAAACTGCACATGCGGCTCGATTCGTTCGCGATAAAAACGGGAAAATACGGCGGCGGAGGAAGCGCCGTCGAAACATTTGTCATGAAAACATACACGAATCTTCAACGACTTCGCTCCATCCACCGTGGGGCAACGGCAAAACCTGCAAGGGAAAGTCAACTAAGATGGCGGGTCCGTCTGCTCTTGTCAATAGCGAACCTGGAATTGCGCTGCCTTCGTCGCCGCCATCAATGATATCTCGGACGAAATTGTCCTAGCCCATGCGGGCGATCACAACCGTCATATCGTCGGCTTGTTCCGCCGTGCCGGACCACCGTTCGGCGGCGTCGATCAGATCTTCGGCAAGCTGAGGAGGAGGGAGGCCGCGCTGGCGGAGCATTTCCGCTTTCAATCTCTCTACGCCGAACTCCTCTCCGTAAACGCTCTCGGGTTCGACGAGGCCATCGCTGAACACGACTAGCAGACTACCGTGCGATATGTGGATCGTACGCTGCTGGTACGTGGGATCCTCGAAAAGGCCCACCACCGTCCCTCCCTCGTCCAGCGATTGGACGCTGCCATCACATAGAAAAAATGGAGCCGGATGGCCGGCGTTGGTGTAGGTAAGCGTTTGGGCGTCTCCATCGTATATGGCGTAGAAAAGCGTCGCGTAGCGGTCGTCCGACGTGTTTCTGAAAAGGTGCCCGTTGAGCCGCGACACGAGATCGGCGGTGTTGCTTTGGTCGCCGAGGGCGGCGATGCTGCGCAGAGCCGCTTGGAGACTGGCCATCAGGAGGGCGGCAAAGATGCCCTTGCCGCTGATGTCAGCCAAGGCGATGGCAACGCGCGCTGGCCCAAGCTGAATGAAATCGTAGTAGTCGCCGCTGACCACGCGAGCGGGGCGGCAGATGGCGGCGAGATCGAGTCCAGCAACGGCGGGCAGGGCGCGAGGAAAAAGCTGCTGCTGAACCTCGTGGGCAATGGCGACTTCATTTTCCAGGCGCTGCCGCTCGCGTTCTCCTTCGATGAGCTCGGAAATCGAGCTGGTCATGTCGTTGAACGATTCACCGAGCGCGCCAAGCTGGTCGCGCTTGGTGACGCGAACACGATGGCTGAAGTCGCCTCGCCGGACGTGCAGAGTGGCATCGTACAGGTCGGCTACCCATCGAGTGATCGTTCGCGTGAGAACCGTACCTGTTGCTAATGCGGCGATTTCGAGAAACAAAAATATGATGGCGGCAATGATGAGGATATCCACGAGATATGGCCCGAAGGCGCCCATCGACGTCAACAGGTCCTTGTTCACCGCCGATAGTCGCAGCGAAAAACTGGCCAGGACGGGCCGGTCCACCGTGTCTGGGCCAAGGTCGGCACGGACAGCTTCCAGAGTGGCTACGCCATCCACAGGAATATCGAACCAATTGGCAGGCGAACCAAGGGTTCGGCTGCTGCTGGCAATTCGCTCCCCCAAAACGTATCGAGATTTCCCAAATTCAACCGTGCGCGAATCACTAGAGGGATGGGCTGTCGGGTCGAGCAGCGTCAGTTCGATTGGACCCAATTTAGAAGGCAAGCTATTGAGAAGCGCGGGCGTGACAGGCGCAATTACCAGCACAGTGGCATGGCCGCCCGGTACGGGCAGCTCTTCGGCCGACGCGAACCAGAGCCGCCCGCGAAATTCTGCGAGGCATGAGTCCGGACAGGTCTTCGGAGTTCGCACGAGCTGCTGGCCGTGATTCAAATAGACGCTCAGGTCGGGCCATTCCGCCTGTGCAGCCGCGATCACGCTGGCGACGCCCGGACGCAGCAACGCAGGATCCGCGGTCGCGGAGGAAGTCGGCGAAACCGGCTCGTCAACCTTCAAGCCGGGCTCATGCCTAAGAGCGGCGGCGATGGCATTTCTGTCGGCGGCGATTACCGTGAGATGCCGTCCGAGATCGTCTCGCAACAGATGCGCTCCGATTTGAAGTTCGAGCAAAATAAACGAAACGCCGACCATGGTCAGCAACAGCGCCACTGGAATCACCGCCATAAACACGTATGCAACGATCAGGCGATTCCGTAAGCCCCAGAGAGCGCGCAGGCGCACCCAGAGAATCAGACGCACAGCCAGATAGACGATCGCCGCAAAACCAAGAAAGCTAATGAACGATGAGAAGGGGAGTTTGCGAAACCCCAAGTGAGGAACAAGGCCCTCAATGGCATCGAGGATCACTACGGCAACGGCCACGCGATCGAACAGCGAGGTTCGCCGCAGCCATACCGAGAAACGACGCGGAGAGAATCGGGCCATAAAAGAAGCCCGAATTATGTCACGGAATCCTGTTCAGGGATGCCTGGTGGACTTTGCTGTGGGTTCGTCCATAAAACGCATAAATCAACAGTCCAATGACCAGCCAGATGAGCAGGCGCCACCAGGTTTTTGCCGGTAGGCTGAGCATGGCAGCGGTGGACGTGAGAATGCCGAGAATCGGGACTAAGGGAACCAGCGGCGTCTTGAATGGCCGCGGAAGATCGGGGCGTTTTCTGCGGAGAATCCAAACACCCGCGCATACGATCACGAACGCGAGCAGCGTCCCTATATTCACGAGTACGGCGAGATCGCCGATGGGAATAAACGAAGCGAAACCAGCAACGCAGATGCCTACTACAATCGAAGAGATCCACGGTGTCCTGAAGCGCGAATGAATGGCTCCCGCCCATTTCGGCAGAAGCCCGTCGCGCGACATGGAGTAGAAAACGCGGGACTGACCAAGCAACATCACCAGCATAACGCTTCCGAGACCGGCGACGGCGCCGGCCTTCACTAGCAAGCTGCCCCAGCGCACGCCGGTAGCGTCAATAGCGATGGCCACGGGATCGGCGACATTCAGGTCCGTATAGGGAACCACGGCCGTCAACAGGCCCGACACCAATATGTAGAGAATGGTGCAGATTACCAGCGAACCGATAATCCCTATGGGCATATCCTTCTGCGGATTCTTGGCTTCCTGTGCGGCTGTGGAAACGGCATCAAATCCGATGTAGGCGAAAAAAATCACGGCGGCGCCCCGCGCCACGCCCGAGAGACCGTAATCACCGAATTTTCCCGTGTTCGGCGGAATGAACGGATGCCAGTTGGCCGCTGCCAGCGAAGGATGGCGGAGAACAAAAGCACCCGCCACCCCGATGAACACCAGTACGATGGCCACCTTCAGTATCACAATCGCTGAATTAAAGTTGGCCGATTCCCGGATGCCTACCACCAGAATGAACGTGGAGATGGCAATTCCAAAGAATGCCACTGCGTTGAAAACGCCGATCGCGTGCGGCAGCGTCGCTGGATCGATTCCTGCGCTTGCAAGCGCTTGTTGCAGCGAGCCAATCGCAGCCCAGTGGCCTTTGTAAAAGACCATCTCGGTTCCCGGCGTGGCGATCCATCGCGGACCAACGTGAAGCCCCAAATCGTCGAGAAGGCTCACGACATAGCCGCTCCATCCAGACGCCACCGTTGCCGCGCCAAAGGCGTACTCGAGGATCAGATCCCAACCAATGATCCAGGCGAAAATTTCTCCCAGCGTTGCGTAGCCGTAGGTGTAGGCCGAGCCTGCGATGGGAATTAGGGAGGCGAACTCCGCGTAGCAGAGGCCCGCGAATGCACAGATGATGCCCGACAAGATGAATGAGACCACAATCGCGGGTCCCGCGCTGGTAGCTGCAGCTTGGCCCGTCAACACGAAGATGCCGGCCCCGATAATCGCGCCAATTCCGAGCGTGATCAGATTAATCGGACCGAGGGCGCGGCGCAGGGAGGACTCGCCAGTGTCCTTGGCCTCCTCCATGATTACATCCAGCGGTTTGGTGGCAAGCATCTGGCTTGCCACGCTTTGTTTTCCCGCCTGAGAGTCGACCGTCGGCATGTCCGCAATTTCCCTCGTAAAATCTGGTTACGCTCGAGCTGCGCGTTTCCCCGCCCAGCTCCAAATCGCGTAAACCGGCAAACCCAACAAAACGATGATGAGCCCCGGCCAAGTGTACTGTGGTTTATACCTCAACAATTGAATTTCAAGAAACACGGCCATCAAAATGTACAACGCCGGCAAAAAAGGGTAACCAAAGGCGCGATAGGGACGCTCCAAGTTGGGGCGATTCCAACGCAGCAGGAATAGTCCCATCAAGGTCAGAATGTAGAAGATCATCACCGCGAAAATCAGAAAGTCGAGCAATTGCCCGTACGTTCCCGAAAGGCAGAGCACGGATGCCCACAAGCATTGCACCGCGAGCGCCACTCCGGGAGCATGTTGGCGGTTCACCGTGCCCGCTGATGCGAAGAAAAGCCGGTCCTTCGCCATCGCGTAGTAGATGCGAGCTCCTGAAAGAATCAGGCCGTTATTGCATCCGAAGGTGGAAACCAAAATCGCGAGCGCCATCAAGATGGCTCCCGCCGGCCCCAGCATCGCTTGGACGGTGGCAGTTGCCACGCGTCCATCTGCTGCGAATTCGATTCCCCTGGAAAGCACGGTTGCTCCGTTGGGATTACCGGACAGCGGCAACACTCGCAAATACGCGAAGTTCGCCAAGGTATAAAGCAAAATTACGGTACCCGTGCCCAGCGCCAGCGAAATCGGCAGATTGCGTCCGGGATTCTTCACTTCAGCCGCCGTGAAGGTGATGTTGTTCCACGCGTCCATCGAGAAAAGCGATCCGACCATCGCCACAGCAATCAGCGTAACGGTCCCAATCATCCATGACGGCGCGTCGGGAGGATAAGGATGCCTCAACGATAAGCTCGCGTTGCGCCAGAAGCCGGTAAAGTTCGCGGCGCGCGCGATCGCAGTGCTGAGCCAGAGACCCAGCACAACCAGCAGCGCCAGCGACGCAATTTTGGTGACGGTAAAAATGTTTTGGACGATCTTGCCCAGGCGCAGCCCGCGCGTGTTGATCCACGTGAGGAGCACAATCGAAGCGATCGCCAGCAGGTTTTGCCGATTCAGCCCAACATTGTACGGGCCAAGCGAGCCAAACCAGAGATGCCAGGGACCAAACGTCCCAATCTTCCATATCCACTGGGAAGCCGAAAACCAGGGCGCCAGTACGGCCGTGAATTTCGAGAAGGCGATGGCCACGGCGGCGATCGTCGCCGTCTGAATCACCATCAACATGGTCCATCCGTAAAGGAAGCCCGCAAGCGGCCCAAAAGCCTCGCGGAGGTAAACATATTGGCCGCCGGCATGGGGCATTGCCGCGGCGAGTTCGCCATAGCTCAAGGCCCCTATCAGCGTCATGAGCCCCGAAAACACCCAGACAAGAATCAGCAGTGCCGGACTTTGTACCTGGTGAGCGATATCAGCCGAAACGATGAAAATTCCAGACCCGATCATCGACCCGATAACAATCATGGTCGAATCGAACAGGCCGAGCCCTTTTACCAGCTCGGCGGAGGGCCGAGCAGTTGCGAATTCCATTGTCTGCGATTGATCTGCCATTCCGCCCGTTATTCGGAATGCCCCTGATCCCGGTTGGTGAGTTCCCTGCCGGCAATTGCCAAGTACGCGGCCGCGCGTTGCGCTGGATCGGCTGCGGCAATCAGATCGCTAATGACCGCTAGCGAATCCGCGCCCGCGCGGAATACTTCCGCCGCCGATTCCAGCGTAATCCCGCCGATCGCCACCAACGGCTTGCGAGTCAGCCGGCGCGCCGCCTTTACAAACTCAACCCCCACCACTGGATCAGGATTTGCCTTGGTGCCTGTGTGGAATACCGGCCCCACTGCAATATAGTCTGCCGAAGTTCGATCCGCTTCGCGCAATTGCTCGAGGTTATGTGTCGAAACGCCCACCCACAGCGGCGGGCCGCAGAAAAGCCGCGCGTCCTCGACGGAAAGATCCTCCTGCCCCACGTGAACGCCGGAGGCTCCGGAGAGCGCGGCAACGTCGGCGCGGTCATTCACGATGAACCTCACACCCATCGGCCGCAGCAGGCCGGCTAATTCGCTGGCCAGGGCATGCATTCGAGCGGCTGAGGCGTGCTTGCAGCGAAGCTGCATCAACTGAACGCCCGCCGCGGCAAGCGATACGCCAAGCTCTGGCAGCGGCAGGGTTGTGAAGTCGGGATCGAGAATCGCATACAGCGGTGGAAACATATCGCCAGGGCTAGGAATCTGTTGATTGGCTCCCATACCACAACTCAACAAAGCCGTTCTTGTAAGCGACTACGTCCTTCAGACGCCATCTCTCGTTCGGTGCCGGAATTACCGAACAGGCGCAGCCCGTCACCCAATAAGATCGGAGCAATCATCAATCTGATTTCATCCACTAAGCCGAGCCTGAGAAAACTCTCGCACAACATTGCCCCTCCCACGAGCCAGATGTTTCCGTATCGAGGCGCGAGGTTCACATCAACCAGTCGTTTGAGGTCACCTGAATAAAACTCCACGCTCTTCCTCGTGGACGGCAGTTCTCTTTTCGTCGTCACGACGGTCGGAGTATCCCCATACGGCCAGCCCAGTTCAAGCGCGTGCTCGTATGTGCGAGAACCCAGCACGTAGCAGTCTATGGCGCTGACGGTCGCTTCACCACCGTCCTCGGAAACCCCTTTTTCGTAGACGTCTGCATAGCCGTCCAGCCACGAGACAGTGTTGTCCTTCTTGGCGATGAAGCCATCGAGACTTGAAACCATGTGCAGCGTTACCGATCCGTTTGCCTTCACTTCACTCAGTGCACTCCATTCGCTGGGTTCCACGAGCCCTGCTCTTTGCGGACGAGGACCATTTCGCCGATGTGATACGCGTTGTGCGTGCTGATGTGCGTGAAGGCCTGGGCGTGCTGCGCCAGTTTCGCTTCGGGCGCGGTTGCAACCCAATCTTCCAACCCTTTCAGCACGTCGTCGAGCTGCCGCACCGTTTCAGTCCACTTCTTCGGGTCGTAGTTGTTGAAGGTGTCGTCATTGTTGCCGCTGGTTTTCTCCAGCTTCTCTCCCCTGAGGCTCTGCAGGCTCCGCCGGTCCCAATACCACAGGTGATATACGAGCTGCCCGACCGAGTGGTTTCCCTTTGCGTCTCGCCACGCAGCTTGTTCCGGCGTCAAGTCCTTCACCGCGACATCCACCGGCACAAACCATTCTTCGCTGTTGTGTGTCGATTTCAGTTCCGCAAGCAACACGTCACGCAGTGTCACAGGCTTCTTGCTTTGCGCAGTCTGTGCCGGTGCCGCCCCCGCCAACGCCGTGGCCGCCGCGCATAGCAGCACTGCCTTCATCACCCACTTGGTGTGCAAACTCGCCTGTCGCATACCATTCGCTAATAGGCTAGCCATTCTAGGACACCCCCTTTGCGCCCTTAGACGCGCCTGGCATCATACCGCACATGCTTTTGCCCATCGTCGAGGGGCTTGCAAGCGGTGCGGATTCCCTGGCGAGCGCACGCCTACCTGCAGGCAACGGTCTGGGTCTTTGCCGATGAAACCGATGATCTGAACTGAATCGAGGCCGTCGTGCAACGCCTATGAAGCTCCCCAAGTCACTCTAAGAACTTTTAAGACGTTGAAACAGCGGCATTTCAATCTCGCCAACGTTCCCTCAGTTGTGACCACTTTGCACCTAAGGTTCGGGTCGAAAATCCTGTCGTGATAGAATGGTTCGGAGAGGTAAATCCATGTCGGATGAAAAGAAGATTGAAAAAGTACGAACGGTGGACGCTGGCAAGGCAGTCGGATGGAAACCGGGTGAAGGCAAGAACCTCCGAGAAGGTGAGAAGCCTTCAGCCCCGTCAAATCTGGTCATGCCGAAGCCTGTTGTAATACCCACACCCCCTGCTCCGGCCAATAAGGAATCCGAGAAGAAGTAGCGACATAAAACCTATTCGAGGGTGCAATGCCTGATTTTCGCTTCGAGGCTATCGCCGTCCTCGTTATCCTGCTGCCCGGATTTTTTGCCGCCCGCATCGAACAGCGTTTAACAGTCAATCCTGAGCAAAAAGAGTTCGACAAGACTGTGGAAGCCTTGATCTACAGTTTTTTCATCTACGTAGTCTTCGCAACCATAACCCATTCCTTCCCAATATCAGTCACAATCGACAAGCAGGGCACTACCGCTAACTACTCCGTCCACGCGAGCCCACTTCGACTTGCGCTCTTGGCGCTGATTGCGGTCGTACTGCCAACAGCAGTCTCGTTTGCTTCAAACAACGACCTGTTTGGCCGTTTCTTTCGATGGATACGAGCGACCCGGAGAACGTGGCGATCCTCCACATGGGGTGACGTTTTCCATGCCTACGGTGGGGTTGTACAGGTAGAGCTAGCCGATGGGCGCAGCGTTATCGGATGGCTAAAGTATTATTCCGACCGACCGGAGAAAGCCAGCGTGTTCCTAGAACGTGCTTCTTGGGTTCGCGGCGATGGACAGCCCATACCGATTGAAGGTCCGGGCATTCTTCTGACGGCCGAAAGCGGCATTCGGTCCATTATGTTCTTGAACTATGGAGCCCACGAGCAGCCAGCGGAACCGAAGTCGCAGTAACTCTCTGACCACTTCTTTGCTTGTCGCCACATCAACGTGAGTGTAGCACCCAGACCGTGTTAGGAATCTACAGAGATAACACGACCTACGATCACTGGCGAAACATCGCCGACAAGGTGGTTCAGGAATTGGTCGATGGGCGGGCAGCCGTCAACGCAACGCCGCCGCCTTGCACGATAAACTAGTGATACCCTAAGCGGGCATTGTGCTCGCGAATTTCCTCCTCCCTTTGGATCGCCCGCTGAAGCAACTCCCGATACGCCAAACGAAGAGACTGAGAGTCGAAAGCCCTCTTGTGTGCTTCGGCAATTTCCTCGATGTTCCAGCGAGCGCCCGTAGCTTGCCCCAGCCTAGAGAGTTCCTTTTGTGCGGTGCACCACGCGGCGAGAGTGTCCTGAAAGTAGGACCATCCCATTTTGTGCGGGAAGAGATAGCCGAAGGCCCGGTATGCCAACTTAAACAGCCAATAAAGAACCATGCAGAAACCGATCACGCCTAGGAAAAGCTCTGAGACCGTCATGTTTTTCGCCTTCTTACGGCCAGTTCTCTGTTGGGTAGAGTTCAAATTCGTCCGCTTCCCCGTGTCAGTCGCAAGCTGGTGAGTGGCACCAGACCTTCAGCGGACCAACAGTCCCCTTTGCCAGGGACGGAGGGGTATCAGATCGGAGCGTACACACTCTTGCGGGCTGCGGAGGACTTTACCCGACCTGTTCCACTTGGGCAAGTCGAGCCGACCGTTTATGTGACTCGCACGGAGGATCAAGAGACTTCTATGTCTGTCCGAAGTGCGGGACGCGGCTAATGTCCATTCCGGTTGAATCTGCGCTCGCCAGACAAGCGACGAATCCGAACGGGTACTGTATAGCGTGCGGGAAAAAGGCCTGGAGCCATCGGTAAGTTCTGTGGCGGCTGCTGGTACGGTTCGTAATGGCTTAGGCAGTCGCCCCGCCAGCAGAGAGACCGCTCGCCCCGAGTAGTTGTTCAAGCTCTTTGAAGGACTTCGCCACTGGAGGCATTTGGAAAAATTCCATGCCAGGGGATATGAGAGAGTTTGCGCTGCGCCCACCGGTTTCGCGCAATGCCCGTTCAGCGGCCTCAACCCCCGGACTAAATGTCCGCCAGGCGCCTACACTCGCGTGATTTTGCGGTGCGATTACGACCTTGCCTCTGTAGACCCAACAGCAGTGCAGGTGGGGACTGACGCCAGGTGGCCGTTTTTCCTGCAGTAAGCGCGTCAGCGTGAATCCAAGTAAACTTGCCATTCCCCCCGCACAACCCTGTTCTCCCTTCATCATGTCGAATCTCGTTTGGTGGTCGTTGGACAGAGATTGAACAACAGCGCGACACGGCTCAAATTGAGCACCGCAGCCAATTGCTCCGACCTCGGGCGGTGCAATCATCACCGCCGGGAAGTCCGGAGAACGAAACTTATAAACGTAATTTCTCGGCCAGTTCGGATTCCCACCATGTTCGGTTGGGTGTGCGCCTATCAAAATTACATGAGACTGAAGGTCACGTTCTGATTGTGCGAACCTACTGAAGACCTCCCTCGCATCTTGCGGCCACCAGTCGGCGATCGCCACCGGGTCCCACGCGCCTGCGGGATCATCGGAGGCGAGCAACTCGGTCAATCTGTCAACCATCGCAAAACCGATTGCTACTGAGCCCGCAAATCCCGCTGCAATAAAGTTCCCAACTTTGTAGATTTTCTGAAGACAATCACGTTCGCTACCGTCGCCGAGCGTGACACGTATGTCTGAGAGCCCAATACCGTAACCGAATATTCCCGTCGTTCCGACAATCCATGTCACGCCGTCATCCTCCCACACGTTCTTGGGAGTTCTGTTGATTGGTTACCGGCGGGGAATCGTTCATCGACTCTTTCCCAGTTCGCCGCGAGAACTGGATCCATGCGCGGCAGCGTAGCAAGTGAACGTAGTATTTTTACCATACTGCCGTACCCCCAGACCCGACCTATGCTTCCTGCGAATGCATACCTTGCCCTACGACGACCCGGTGAATCTTTTTCGGATTTATCAGCCTGAGGAATGCGACGGAGACGACTACTCGTTCGTCTGGGACGCGATTTCGACGTACGTAAGAAAAGAAGCAGATTACGAATGCAGCCAATGCGGCAAAGCCTATCTATCGTGGGAGCATCGAAGAAGGCATCTTCGTGGAATGCACCCGGCAGAAGTGCGTGGTCCGAGTCCAGAGCCCAGCCGTAGGGCACCTAAGTTCATAAGATCAGAGGCCGAGATAGGAACGACTGCCAAGGGCCAATCGGCACAGGCACATTGAGCCGCTCGGGTCATCGTGGGTGGCGCACTCTTCGCGCTGTTTGCGAAGGGTGCAGGTTTCGCTTTCCCACCTTTAACTTCTCGCCTCCAACTTCCAGAAACCCCTACTTCGTCCCGGCCGCCCCAAGAAGGCGCTCAAGAAAATGCGTATCGAACTTCCCCGCGACAAACGCGGGGTCAGCCAGAATGCGCTTGTGCAGAGGTATCGTGGTCTTGATTCCCTGAACTACAAAGCCATCCAGGGCGCCGTGCATGCGCGCGATTGCTTCCGAACGGTCGCGCCCGTGCGCGATCAGCTTTGCGATCAGCGAATCGTAGTAGGGCGGAATCACGGCGTCCGCATAGGCGGCCGTGTCCACACGAATTCCGGGGCCGCCGGGCACTCGGAAAGCTGTAATGTGCCCCGGCGACGGCACGAACGTCTCGGGATCTTCTGCGTTAATCCGGCACTCGATGGCGTGGCCGCGAGACTGAAACGAACCCACAGCCTTCTCAATACTCTCTCCAGCCGCGATGCGAATTTGCGACTTTACCAAATCTACTTGCGTCACCATTTCGGTGACGGGATGTTCCACCTGGATGCGCGCGTTCATCTCGATAAAATAGAGTTCCCCAGAAACATCCCGCAGAAATTCAACGGTTCCGGCTCCCGTATATCCGATTTTGCGAAGCGCTTCCACTACCTGTCGGCCAATTTTTTCGCGCACTGCCGGTTCGAGAACCGGTGAAGGCGATTCTTCCAGCACTTTCTGATGGCGGCGCTGGAGCGAACATTCGCGCTCGCCCAGATGGATCACGTTGCCGGCTTTGTCGCCCAGAACCTGGAACTCGATATGCCGGGGACGCTCGATCAGCTTCTCCATGTACACATTCGGACTGCCGAAGGCCTGCTGAGCCTCCGTCCGCGCGGTCTGAAACGCGGGAATCAACTCCCGCTTGGTGCGGACCATCCGCATGCCTCGCCCGCCGCCTCCCTCAGCCGCCTTGATCATCAGGGGCAAGCCGACTTGCGCGGCGATCTTCTTGGCCGCATCTTCGTCCGGGACGATTCCATCGCTGCCAGGTATCACCGGCAGGCCCGCGGCCGCCATCTCCGCCCGCGCGCGATCCTTTTCACCCATCATGCGAATCACCGCCGGGGTCGGCCCTATGAAGGTGATGTGCGACGCCTCGCAAACTTCGGCGAAATTCGCGTTTTCAGATAGGAAGCCGTAACCAGGATGAATCGCGTCAACGTTGGCAATCTCCGCCGCGCTGATCACCTGCGGAATGTTCAGGTAGCTCTCCGAACTGCGTGGCGGGCCGATGCAGATCGCCTCGTCCGCAAAACGCACGTGCAGCGAATGCCGGTCTGCCTCGGAATACACCGCTACGGTGCGAACGTCGAGTTCCTTGCACGCAGACAGGATGCGCAGCGCGATTTCCCCGCGGTTGGCAATCAGGATTTTTCGGAACATGACCTTGGAAGCGCCTGTCGCGGAAACTATCCGGCGATCGTCTCAAATTTCTTTGCGGTTCACGATCGGCTATTTCTTCGCTTGCGGCCGAATGCCGAAGAGCCGTTCGCCATACTCTACAGGCTTACCATTTTCCACAAAAACGTTTACGATTTCGCCGGCTGCGTCGGACTCAATCTCGTTCATCAACTTCATCGCTTCAATGATGCACAGCACCTGCCCAACATTCACCTTCGCTCCGAGCGTCACAAAAGGCGAAGCCTCCGGACCGGGCGCGGAATAGAACGTCCCCACGATGGGAGACTTAACGATATGGACGTCGGCGCCGATAGCGCTCGCGTCTGAAGCGTGCTTGTGCGCTCGCGTGACCTGGTTGGGCAGAAACTGCGGCTGGAGCTTGCGCAGGCGGGGCGAATGCCGCCTCAGCCGTGCCGGAAGCTGCAATAGCGGCCGGTTGACGTCCAACGGATCCTGCGGAGGCTTTCTTCAGGCGGATGTGGACGCCGGCTCGCTCGTATTCGAACTCCTCGAGCTCATGCTTCTGCATAAATGATAGCAAGCGTTCGACTTCCGCTAGATCCACGCCGCGGACGCCGCCACCCTGCTCTGGATTCTGCTTTTTTGGCATTTAGAGTTCGAGAAATTCTCGCGGCGCTGTCGTCAGAGTGGTCGCGCCGGTGGCTGTAACGACGATTTCGTCCTCAATTCGTACTCCGCCAAATGCTTCGAGATATAAACACCTGGCTCGACAGTAACAACCATTCCTTCGCGGATTATTGTGCGCTCGTTTTTGCCAAGTCTCGGCATCTCATGTACTTCCAAGCCCAGCCCATGACCAGTGCTATGTGTAAAATATCCGTCAAGCTTGAAGCGCTTCAACACGCCCCGTGCCGCTGCGTCCACTTCCTCCGCCCGAACCCCCGGCCGGAGGGCGTTTCTTGCCGCAGCTTGGGCTTCCAGGACCGCAGCGTAGATTTGCTTCACCTTTTGCGTCGCTCTTCCCAAAAAAACTGTGCGCGTCATGTCGCTGCAATAGCCGCGAATTATAGCACCGTGGTCTAGTACGACAAACTCGCTTTTCCCCAACAATTTCGACGTTGGCCGGGCATGGGGCCACGCGGAGCGCGGTCCAGAGGCAACAATTGTGTCAAAGGATGGTCCGGAGCCGCCGTATCGCTTGATTTTGTATTCGATTTCGGCGGCCACTTCGATCTCGCTCATTTTGGGCCCGATTACACGGATCAAATCGCCGAAGACGCGAGTAATCAGGTCAGCCGCCTCGCGCATCCTTCCCAACTCATCAGCGTCCTTCACAGCGCGAAGACCTTCGACGATGCTGCCATCGGCAATCCAACGGATGCCGCTGCCGCTACGGGCGTCAAGAATCTTCTTCTGGGCAACGGTGAGGCCGTGCGGCGAATATCCCACTCTGACGGGCTTCCTGTGACTTCGCAATGCCTCGGCAACCGCGCCGATCAGTCCATGTTTAGCAATGTGGATGCGAGTCCCGGAGACTTCTTCTCGAGCCTGCAGGGTGTAGCGGCTGTCGGTAAAAAGCGAGCTGCGCGATGCTTCGACGAGCAACAGCGCGGCGCTGCCAGTAAAACCGCAGAGGTACCGAATGTTGGGGAGAAGAGAAACCAGCAGCACGTCCGCGCCAATTCCCGGAAGGAGGCCCCGGAGCCTATCCATCCGATCGGACGGGCCGCTCCGGGTCGCGGTACGCGGTATCGACTTTGCCCTCACGCTCACAAGGTTCCGGCTTGGCGCCGGAACCCATCATAACCTCTAGCTCGGCAAAATCCGAGGCGTGAGGAAGAACAACAGTTCCTGAGATGTCGAACTCACCGTCGTGTGTTTGAAAAGATTTCCGAGTAGCGGAACGCTCCCAACAAACGGAACTTGCTGAATATCCGTCCGCTGCTGGGTGACGATGATGCCGCCGATCACGACGGTTGCGCCGTCGTTCACAGTGACTTTCGTTTCCGCGGCCTGCGTATCAATGGCCGGAATTCCCTGAACTCGGGGAATCGCCGCGTCGATCTGGTCATTCTCAACCGTGACGTCCATATAGATTGTGCCATCGGCCGTAATCTGGGGCGTCACGTCGAGTTCCAGCACGGCATCGACGAATTGCACTGAAACGGTGTTGTTGATGATCGTCGATACGGGAATTTTCGTTCCCTGTTTCACCGTTGCCTTTTCATTATTTTGCGTGATCACCTTCGGCTTTGAGAGCAGCTTTCCTACTCCGCGATCTTCCGCCGCGGTGATAATCATATCCAAAGCAAAATTAGCCGAAGAAAACGAGTACTGAATGCCGCTGGTTGGTACGGTCGCGCCGAGGTTGGTGGCCAGCGGAATAGATCCGCTTGTCGATGACGCGCCGCCGGTGCCGACAATAATTGGCGGCGCCGGAAGCGGAGGAAAATTGCGGACCACGGGGCTGGTGCCAACCCCGGAAGTACCGCCCACGATATTGCTCCCGCTCGGGTTTGCGCCGGCAAAACCAAATTGAGTGCCGATTTCGCGAGAGAAGGAACGATTGGCCGCCACGACGCGAGCCTCGATCTCCACCTGCTGCGATTTTCGGTCAAGCTGCCTGATCAAATTATCCATCACCGGCAGCGTGCTCGGTATATCGCGAATAATGAGGGTGTTCGACCGGTCATCGGAAATAATATCTCCGCGCGAGGAGAGGAACTTCTTGAGCGTGGTAGCCATATCCGTGGCCTTCGCGTAGCTGAGGACGCGGGTTGTCGTTACCACGTCGGCTGCCTCCGCCTGAGCCTTGGCAAGATCCCGGTTTTCCTCGGCTTCCTTCCGCAGGGTTTCCTTCGTCGCAATGCGGAGGACGTTCCCATCAAGCTGCTTGTCGAGATCGTTGTTCCGCAGAACGATATCCAGAGCCTGGTCCCACGGCACATCGTCGAGAACGATCGTCAGCGTGCCCTTGACACTCGGATCGACGACCACGTTCAGGCCACTGATCTCATGGATGAGGCGGAAAAAATCATGTAGATCCACGTCCTTGAGGTTTACGGAAATCGGCTCGCCTGAGAACTTCTGGGCAGCTTTAGGCGCCTCTTGGGCGGACGCGGGTCGGGTATTTGTCTCAGAAACCGGAACGGCCCTTGCCGCCTCGGTCGTTGGCGAGGTCGCATTCGGCTGACTCGCTGGAGTAGACGATACGTTGTGCGCGAGAGTCATCGCCGCGGGGCCTTCCTGACGCGCAGCAAGCGCAGGCATCGCGAGTCCCGACGGCTGCGTCAACGCAACAGGTAGAATGGCAGCGGCGGGGATGTTCGTTGGCATGACCGCTGCGGAGTTTAACTGGGCATCCGCAACCGCTGGAGTGACGGACTTGGTGCTGACAATCGGCGCACCATCGGACGCAGGCGAAACTGAAGCTCCGGCTTCCCCCTTCGTCGCAAAGGAGACCGTGACAGCACTTCCGCCTCCGTGAATGGCATACTGAGCAGGCTCGCGCAGATCAATCACTACACGCGAAACCTCGGGACGGAACTGTGCCAACCGAATTTCCCGCACGGGATTGAGATTGCTAGCGATGTGCTTTTCCGGTGTAGCAAGACGCGAGCCGGCAAAATCGAGAACCAAGCGCTCTGGATTCCGAAGCCTCTGGGAGTGGTAAGTCAAGGATCCCGAGCCGGAGATGGTAACTTCTGTCTGGCTGCCATTCCGCGCCAAGGACACGCGGCTGATGGCTTCGACGCTGGGATTTTCTTCCGAAGCCCTAGCTGCCGCCGGAACGATCGCCGCTCCGCCAGCTGGGGGCTCGGCCTTCGCCGGCGCGCCCGTTGGCAAACTGGCATCCGCGATCTTCGAAACCACAAGCGTGAGTTCCCGGTTATCGCTCCGCTCAATCCTTGGCTCGACACCCTGTGCTAAAAGAATTTCCACACGGACGACGGGTTTGTCTCCCGAAGAGTACGAGAGCACGCGATAGCTCTTCACCAGATCCGATGCAACAACTCGCGCGCCGGAGGAATCGCCGGCCGCCACGCCGCTCAGGTCGACCACGTAGAGGGTCGAGCTGGGACGATATGTGGTGTACTCGAATGGGCCATTCGCTTCGGCCTGGACGCGCACACCTCCGTTCGCCACCGCTGCACTGACGTGCACCACCGGAGCGTCCGCTGCTCGCAGCGATCCATTCGTTAACATCAGGCTAGCCGCAATCAGTGCGCCTAGCGCCCCCATCCACCACTTGATCCTCATTGCTGCTCTCCTGCACTGGCGTAGATTCGCTTCGTCACCATTCGCTCGACAGGCTTGCCGAATGCGTCCTTCGAGTTTTCGCGAAACGTAACTCCATCCAACCCGATCTTTTCAACATCCCCGTCGTAAAGTCGATCGCCCTCATGGATGAAATAAACGCTGTTCTCTGGGTTCGAAACCACAGCGATCATCCCCGAGGGAGAATGCACGGCGCCATCCACGCGCACCGTCGAAATCACAAGCCCTGCTTTTCCTGGAGGAAGATGCAGTCCGCCACCTGCTTCCTTCCTCTCACTAATGAGCGGCGCAAAAGGATCCCGCTTGTTCGCACTCTCACGCACCGGAGCGGCCGGGGCTTCCGCCGGTTTTGCGACCCGCGCCGGGGCCTTCACCATGTGTGCGGCCGGCGCCGCTTTCGCTTTACGGGCTACCTTCGGTTTTGCAACCGGCTTCGTCTGCGCAACAACTTGCGGTCCCAGCCATGCTAATGCCACAAATATCAGCCCCAGCAATCCGGATGTCCTTATGAATCTCATCGTCATAGCCCTACCGTTTTGCCTGTGCGTGAGCCGTAGGCGCCGGCTGTCCCGCTGGATTGGTGAAAAAAGTGGTAATCGTGAACGTTCCGGTCACCGATGTTCCGGGTACCATGTGAAACTTCCCGGCTGCGCCGGGCTGTTGCCCCACGGAGGTGAGCTTCAGGTCTCCGACATTGATAATTCGAGAAAGGCGCCCGAGGTTTGAGAAAAAGTCGAGCACTCCATAGTAGGGACCGTCGGCCTGTATCTCGAATGGCATCTCGAAGTAGTACGGCTTTTGAGCAATAGGCTCCGCAGTTAACGTTCGGATAGCAACTCCGGAACCCAGGGCCGACCGCTGTACCATCAAAATGAATTGATCGGCTTCTTTCTCCTCCGGCACGATGGCTTGCAAGGTGGCGAGCTGCTTTTGAAGCGCGTCCATTTCAGATTCCAATTCGGCGCGGCGCTGTTTGTAAACTCGCAAATTCTGCACCTCGGAGTCGAGCGGTTTCAATTCGCTCTGCGCAGCCTCCAACTGATTGCGAACACTAGCCAGAGGCAGTCCGGGCACATACAAGCCCACCAGCACCAGCACGACCGCCACCCCGACATAAAGGAGCGCCTGCAGGGGCCACGGCCATTCACGGAAACTCGTTGCCATGGTTAGCTCCTCCCCTTGCTCGCCGGCCGAGTACCGGCTGGCGCGCCGGTTGTTTCGGTTTTGGGTTCGCCGTTCGCCGCTGCAATGCCAACGGTCATTGAGAAGCTATAGGTCTCCACGCCCGGAACGAGGTCGTTCTCCTTGGCATCTTTGATTTCAATATTGTCGAAATAACCCGAGCGCTTCAGTTCGGTGATGAAGTTGGCCACGGCGTTGATCGATCCGGCCTCACCCTCGATTGTCAGCGAGCCCGCTGTCTCGGTCATGGACGTCAGCCACAAGGAATCGACTCGTACCACCGTATTGGCAACCATCTGAAGCAGATCCTGACCGCCGCTGCGATTCTTTTGCAGCGTTTCAATCACGTCGATGCGTTGTTGCAAAACGCTTTTTTGGCTTTCAAATCGAGTAACATCCTGCTTGATCTGCTGCAGGCTGGCCTTCTCGGCTTGCAACTGTTGGATTCTTCGATTGGTGTCTTCCAGTTGCCGCTTCTGCGAGAAGTAGACTACGGACAGAACCACGCAGGCAACGGCCACCGCTGCCACTCCCAGCACAATTTGGAGCGTCGATTCCAGCGGCACGGCTTGTTTCGCCGCCTTGGGACGAGTTTGCCCGAGTAAGTTGATCCGAATCATGGCGTGTCAAAACTCCTCAGCGCCAGCCCCACGGCGATTGCCAGGCGCGGCGCCAGATCCCGAATGTGGTTTTCATCGTGGCGGGCTGGATCGATGGCGATCTTGCGCAGCGGATAGAGTTCTTCCACGGGCATCGCGAACTCCTCCTTGAGCAGATCCAACAAGCCAGGGACGCGTGCGGTCCCGCCGGCCACTACGATCCGGCGGATGTTTTCGCCGCTGGCCGTCGCACGGAAGAAATCGAAGGTCTTCTGAATTTCCAAAATCAAAATGTCGGACACCGAGCGCAAGATTCCCGTCCGCTGCTCATCGCTCACGCCCGGCAGCGTTCCACCCATCTTCAGCTTCTCCGCGTCTTCAAAGCTCAGATCCAGTTCCTTCTGAAGCGCGTCCGTATACTGATTGCCTCCCACCGAGACGTCGCGTGTAAAGAGCGGCGTCCAGCCGCGAATGATGTTGATGTTCATCACGCTTGCGCCCACGTTGAGCAGGGCAACGACCTGCGAAGGGTCCGGGTCGTAATTCACTTCGAAACTGTTCTGCAGCGCGAAGGCGTCGATGTCCACAACGACCGGAGTCTTGCCGGCCTGCGCGAGCACGTTTGTGTGATTTAGAATTTTGTCTTTTTTCACCGCCACCAGCAGCACGTCCATCTGATTCTCGGTTGCTTCCAGGAGCTGGTAGCTCAAATTGACGTCCGCGATGTCGAACGGAATATGCTGACTCGCTTCCGCCTGGATCCGGTCGTACAGCTCCTCCTCGGTCATCAAGGGCATGCTCACCCGCTTCACGATGACCGAGTGGCCGGAAACCGAAGTGGCCACGTCTTTTACTTTGATTTTTTGCGCGTCGAAGATCGCGATGATTTTCTCCGCAACCGATGGCGCGTCCATGATGGCGCCATCCACCACCGTGTCCTGCGACAAAGGCTCCAGTCCGAAACTCATCAGCTCGTAGCCGTCTTTCACTTTCTTCAACTCGACGGCCTTCACCGAACTGGATCCGATATCCAGACCAATCAGAGATCGCGTCTTCCCCAGGTTAAACATCTTGCGGCCCCCGCATCCTCGTCGCACCCCGCTGCGCAGGGGTGATCCCGGCAGAGCTATTCATTGGCCCTACTTTCCGGAAAGGCTTCACTTTTGATTCGTCGTGTTTGGCCCCCAGCCCCGTAAGAGCCCTTTTTGTCAGCGTATCGGGTTAGTACTGATAATCCCGGTACGCTGCCTTGTTCCGTTTATTGCATCCGGAGTCCGCAGTGTCAACCAACATGTTGCCCGCGTGTGCTTTTGGTAAAACCCGGCCGAAAGAGCAGTAAAACGCCAAATAGGGCCTAAAACATTGAGGAATTCTTCGAAAAGAGAGGTCCAGCCGGGGAGGGCAATGCGGCGGAAGCGTTAACACCATGAACCGACAAATTTTGCTCTTTACGCCTATTTTCGGCTATCGAGTTTGAGCTGGGACCACAGCGCATCCACGCGCCGCTTCGTCTCCGCGTCCATTTTTATTTCGTCGGGCCAGCGTCCCGAAAATCCCTCTTCGGGCCATTTGCGAGTTGCGTCGATCCCCATCTTCGATCCGAAATCCTGCCGCCTCGCAGCATGATCGAGCGTGTCCACCGGCCCGAGCACGAACTGAATGTCGCGTTCCGGATCGATCGCGCAGAGCGCCTTCCAAACCACCTCGCGCGAGTCCTGGACGTTCACATCGTGATCGACGATCACAACCACCTTCGTGAACATGGCTTGCCCAAGTGACCAGATCGCGTTCATCGTTTTTCGCGCGTGGCCCGGATAGCTTTTGCGAATGGAGACAATCATCAAATTCTGGAAAATCCCTTCCGCAGGCATGGCCACGTCGACGATTTCCGGGTGCTGCATCTTCATTACCGGCAGGAAGACGCGCTCGATCGCGTGGCCGATAAAATAATCCTCCTGTGGCGGTGGCCCCACGATGGTCGTGAGATAGAAGGGATCCTTGCGATGCGTTATGCAGCCGAGGTGAAAAACCGGGTATTGCCCCTCGAGTGAATAAAAGCCGGTGTGGTCGCCAAAGGGACCTTCGGTGCGGAATTCTCCAAGCTCCACATGGCCCTCGAGAACGATTTCCGCGTTTGCAGGCACTTCGAGATCGACGGTCTTGCACGCCACCAACTCCACCGGTTCGCGCCGCAGGAATCCTGCAAATAAAAACTCGTCCATATCAGGGGGCACCGGCAAAATGCCTGCGAGACACGTGGCCGGATCGGCTCCGATCGCGACCGCCACTTCCAGTCTGCCACCGGCATTCTTCGACCGCGCGCTGCGGAAGTGTTCCGCGCCATGCTTCTGCGTTTGCCAGTGCATGCCCGTGGTGCGCGAATCGAACACTTGCATGCGATAGCAGCCCACGTTTCTCTTTCCCGTGTCCGGATTTTTTGTAATCACCATGGGCCAGGTGATGTAACGTCCGCCGTCCTGGGGCCAGCATTGCAGAATCGGGAAATCGAGGAGCGAGAAGTTTTCCGTGCGCACGACTTCTTGGCACTCGCCGCTGCGCACCGTTTTCGGGAACACGTTCCCCAGCTCGGCCAGTTTCGGCAACATTTTTACTTTGTCGAGCAGCCCTTGCGGCGATTGCATGTCTAGAATCGAGGAAATGCGGCCAGCTATCTCACCGAGCGAGGCCACCTCAAGCGCCATGTTCATGCGACGTTCACTGCCAACGAGGTTCGTCACCGCCGGGAATCGCGAGCCTCGGGGACGCTCAAAAAGAAGAGCCGGGCCGCCCGACTTTACCGCTCGATCCGATATTTCGGTGATTTCGAGCACCGGGTCCACCTCGGCGGAAATGCGCTTGAGCTCACCCTCTGTGTCCAGCTTTTTCAGGAAGTCTCGGAGATCGCGATACGCCACTTCCCCTCCCCATTCAAACCAGCCGCTATACCCTGCATTCGAGGGAATTCTTGCGCGCCCACTCTAACACGGACCTTCGCGGCGTTCGCGTTTCGAATCGGTTGAAACGACCGGGACATGTCCTTGAAACGTCTAGCATTCGAGATGCATTAGGGGTTAAGACGTGCGCGCGCCTTTGTCCCAAACATCGCCTAAAATGTGGCCGCTCGGCGGCGTAACCTACCGGCCAAGGTCTGCGTCTTTATGTAGGAGGAAGAGAAGTCACCCGAAGCCAGGCTTTTCGGCCGAGACCACTTCCCGGTTCCGTTTAATTGGAGATTCATGCCGCTAAGCGATTCATACCGAAGCCACAAGAAGGCGTATTTCATCAGCGCCGCGGTTCTCGTTCTGATTTTAGGGTACTGGGCCTACGCCAGGCGTAACGCCTCGGACCCGAAGTACACCACGGCGGTGGTTCGGCAGGGAGATCTGACCTCCGCCGTCCAGGCCACGGGGACGATCAATGCGCTAACGACCGTGCCGGTGGGCTCCTACGTATCCGGCACCGTGCAATACATATTCGCGGACTTCAATACGCGAGTGAAGAGCGGTCAAGTGCTGGCGCAACTCGATCCGGCAATCTACGAGGCGCAGGTAACTGAGGCGCGCGGCAACCTTCAGAATGCGGAGTCGAATCTTGTGACGCTCGCCGCGAACGTTCAGGCCGCGCAAGCCAATCTGGCAAAAGCGGAGGCCAATGCCTCCTATGAGAAGGCCACGGCCAAGCGCTCGCAAGATCTTTTCACGGCGGGCGTCGTTTCGGCGGATTCCAATGACCTCACGCAATCGACTCTTGGCCAGTCCGATGCGGATGTCCAAGCCGCGCAGGCGGCCCTGGCTCAGGCAAAGGCGCAGTTGACGCAGGCTCACGCCCAGATAACCTCGATGGAAGGCGGCCTCAAGGCGGCCGAAACGAGCTTGAAATACACCACACTCATTTCGCCGATTGACGGCACCGTGGTCGCACGCAATATCGACGTTGGCCAATCCGTGGCCGCCACTTTGCAAGCTCCCAACACTTTCACAGTGGCGCAAGATCTCACGCGCATGCAGGTTTACGCCGCCACCGACGAGTCCGATACCGGGAATATCCACGTTGGGGCGCCCGTCACTTTTCAGGTGGATGCCTTTCCCACCGACCAGTTCCACGGCCGTGTCAGCGCCGTGCGCTTGAATCCCACCACGGTGCAGAACGTGGTCACCTACAACACGGTGATCGACTTTAGCAATCCGGATGAAAAGCTTTTGCCGGGAGAAACCGCCTACGTCACTATTCCGACGGGCCACGCAACAAACACGCTTTTGATTCCCAACCCCGCGCTAACGTTTAAACCGAACATCCCGAAGCCTCAACTCCAGCAGCTCTACAAGCAGTACAATATTTCCAGAGAGGCTTCCACGAGCCATTTGGGCGGCTGGCAAGTGGTCTGGAAAATGGGACCGAACAAAGATTTAATTCCCGTGGCGGTTCAGTGCGGCATCACGGACTACAGCAACACACAATTGATTCAAGGCGACCTCCACGAGGGTGACGTCCTGGTGATCGCCCAGCAAACACAAGGCGCGTCGAATACCACTCGTCCCCCGGGTTTTGGCGGCGGACCCGGCGGTGGCCGCGGGCCGCGCTAGGTACGCGCGCATCTTATGGTTGCAGCATCGAGGTAAGGCTATGAACTTCAGAGAAGTAATACGCGTCGCTCTGCGAGCGCTGGCGCGGAACAAGCTGAGGACTATTCTCACCATGCTCGGCATCATTATCGGCGTCGGCGCCGTCATCTGCACCGTCGCGATCGGCCAGGGAGCCGGTCAGCAGGTCCAGCAGCAGATTCAGTCCCTCGGCAACAACATGATTATGATTTTCTCAGGCAGCGTGAATACCGGCGGCGTCCGCATGGGCAACGGCGCCAACAAGACGCTCACCGCTGACGATGCGGAAGCCATTTTGCAGCACGTTCCCAACGTTGTCGCCGTCTCTCCGATGGTCGGAGCCTCCGTTCAGGTCGTCAACGGCAACCAGAATTGGTTCACTCGCGCCAATGGCGCTTCCCAGGACGTCACCTCTATACGCAACTGGCCCGTCGTCTCCGGCAGCATGTTCTCTCAGCGCGATGTGGACATGGCCGCCAACGTCTGCGTGATTGGCCACACCGTCGCGCAGCAGCTCTTCGGCGACCAGGATCCCGTGGGACAAATGATCCGCGTGCAGAATCTCCCTTTTCGAATTCTCGGAGTCCTCCAGACCAAGGGTCAATCGAGCAACGGTCAGGATCAGGACGACATGATGCTCGTGCCGTACACCACCGTTCAGAAGAAAATCTCGGGAATCAGTTGGGTGCAAATGATTATGGTATCCACCACTTCCCAGGACGCAATGGCCCCCGTACAAGCCGGCATCTCCGCCCTTTTGCGGCAGCGGCATCATTTGCGGGCTAGTGAGGACGACGATTTCATCATCCGCAGCCCCAATGAAATCGCTCAAGCCGCTTCGGCTACTTCCTACGTGCTCACGCTCTTGCTCGCGAGCATTGCTTCCGTCTCGCTCTTGGTGGGCGGCATCGGAATCATGAACATCATGCTCGTTTCGGTCACCGAGCGAACGCGCGAGATCGGCGTCCGCATGGCCGTGGGAGCCACCGAGCACGACGTGCAAATGCAGTTCCTCAGCGAGGCGCTGGTCCTGAGTTCCCTCGGCGGCTTGATCGGAATCGCGTTCGGAGTCGCGTGCTCCGCCGTGGTTTCGAACCTGTTTCACTGGTCTACGTTTGTCTCGCCCGTTTCTGTGATTGTTGCCGTCGTATTCTCGGCTTTTGTCGGAGTATTTTTCGGCTACTATCCCGCGCGCAAGGCCGCGCAACTCGATCCCATTGAGGCTCTCCGATATGAATGAGAAGTTTTTCGGTCGTTCGGCGATTTATTTGGCTGTCCTGGTTTTGGGCGCAGCATCCTTGGCGTCAAGCGGTGCTCAGGCGCAAGGAAGAAGGTTTCCCCCTGGGCAGATGCCTCCGGGACAGAAGCCTCTTGGACAAATGCCTCCCGGAGCCCAGTTGCCTCCTCAAGCCCAGAGTACGAGGGTGCCTCCCGACGAGCTAGCCGCCGCGACGGCGGGCAAAAAGACCCCTACCGGCGAACAGTTCTTCATCGTCGCCTCAGTTGATCTGCAGAAATCGCAACTCCTGCTGAAGCGCCCCACCGAAGTCACGCTCCTCGCCCACGTGGACGACAAGACAAAGTATCTTGACTCTGCCGGAAAGCCGGCTCAGCTCTCGAGTTTCCGCGCTGGCGACACCGTTTGGGTCACTTTGTCCAACGGCACCTCAGGAGCCACGGCTACGCGAGTCAGCAAAGGCGAAATGACCGTCGCCGAGCTTCACCGCTACTATCTCGACTACCCCGAAATAAAATAGCTGGTGCGCCGTGGCATTTGCCTTGCGTTCGTAGCGCCGTGCCTTCAGGCCGGCAGCCTCAAGCGCCCACCGTTTCGCCGTACACCCAATCCGCCTCCGGGTGCACGTAGCGGTACCCGCCTTGTTTCGTAGGGGCACGATATATCGTGCCCGGCCGTCATGCTTGGCGCGATTTCGCCATCCGCCCCGCGCGCATGGGCCATTTGACTATTTGCTGAGCGGGATTCGGTCTTCGCACCATGCGGGAAGCACGGGAAATTAGGCTCGTGACAGAAGACTTCCATACCCTGGCGCACGCCCGCTGAGGCCCAGCAGACGAACGCCCGCCCACAGCGCGTGCGGCAGGCTCGATACAACCGGTACTTTGCAGCGCTTTTCAAGCGGAGCTAGAATTTGCAGCGTCTTCAATGCCCCGCAAGAGATTAGCAAGGCATCCGCTTTCGGCGCCGAATCCCGCACGCCCTCGCTGAAAGTCATCAGCTCCTGCTGCGTCACCGGCGGCCGGTCCTCAAATCGTTCGATACCCATGCCCTTCAGCGCCACCACCTCGAATCCGGACTCATCTAGAAATACTCTGAGCCGCGCGTTTACTTCATTGTTGTACGCGGTAGCAGCGGCAACTCTCCGCGCTCCTACCGCTTTGAGCCCTTCGACAATCCCGGTGCTCATCGTAGTCGATGGCAAGCCTGTGCTCTTTGTGATCTTCGCCTTCAACTGCTCGTTGAATGCCGCGCCCTTGTAAAACGTCAGTGACGTTCCCATCACGCAGATTGCGTTCGCGCCTTGCGCCGCCAGTTTCCCAGCCGCGGGAACGATGCGGTCGACCACGTGGTCGTATCCTTCCGGAGTCATCCGCTCGAGCCCCACTCCGATCGCCAGAAAACGAACCCCCGATGGATACATCAGCTTCGCCTCTGGAGGCACCGGCAGGTTCGCGGGAGGAAAAATCAATCCCAGCAAAGGTTCTTTGGCGGCTTCCGCAGGCATCATGCCCAGCGCCCCGCAAACAGCCCCGGCAGCAGCCACCCCAAGAAATCGCCGGCGCGAAGTATCAGTCCCCATGTGGCAGCTCCTTCAGCGCTACTAACCTCCTAACTGAACGCGCAGCGCGGCGCGATTGTAACACCTCTCCCAACCAGCCGTCACAATCGTCGAGAAGCGAGAAACTGCGAAGCGTAGGTGAAGCGCCGGGACGGCTGCCAGCGGCATTGATCCTTACGGGATCGAGCTTCAGCTCCGACAAAACAGAACGTCGCGCCCTGCTCGTTCGTGGAAGGTCAGGGTCTTAGCCCTGACAAAAGGGTCGGCGCGAAGTGCGCTGGTTTACCCCCAGCATGTAGTCGAGTTTTGACGCGTCTGGGGCGTCATCGGCGTCGGCGAGCTCGCGGTTCAGGAGGCCGGCTTAATGTCGGTTACGTGAATCGTCTTGGTTGCCGCATTGTAAGTCCCCATTACCTTCACCTTCTGTCCGGCGAAGTCCGCGGGCTTTTGCTGGTCGTCTAGCTTATAAGTCATCTTCCGCGTAGCGTTGTAAAGGACATACTTCGCGCCCATCTTCACGCACTCTTGCGTACACATTTTCTTCACCGCTGGGTCGTTCGCATCTTTGCCCTTCATCATCCCGGCGTGCGAGCCCATGCTGGCACACGAGCTATCCATGATTTCGCCGGTAAACGTTCGGTCCGCCGCCTGTGCCAAGCCGATCCCCAACAACATCATTGCTGCGATCGCTCCAATTGCAATCTTCCTCACGGAGTTCATCTCAGTTCCTCCTACCCGGTTGGATTAACCAAGCATCAAAACTGTTACACAAACCTGGCGATAATTCCAGCGTCGGCTCGTTCGCTCCGCTACCGTTCGGAGAGTAAGACATTGTTCCGGCGCGAACATTCTGAATCTGTGCCGAGAGAAAAGTCCACACCAAGCACCGCTTGCATCCCTTAGTTCCTGTCCCTAAGATGGGCGCATGTTTTTGAGGCTGAATATCGCGGCCGGACGAAGGTGCGGGACGCTCCCGCGAAACGCGCTAGTGCATCCGTCTAATCGACACAAGTGCCGAGTAGAAAGCAGCGTAAATGACTGAAAATAAAGGACGGCGCCACATCCTACTCGTCACAACAGCCGGAACCCCTCTCGTGCGCCTCCTCGCCGCGGCCGTCTTCGTCGCGCTTCTGGCTGCTTCCGGGCCGGTTCGGGGCGACCGTTCCGCGAGCATAGCCACAGCGGCATCTGGCCACACCTCGGCATCGGAGAAAAGTATGCCCGCGCAGTCCGCTTCGGCAAAGTTCGCCCAACTGAGCGACCAATTCATGAAGGATTCTCTGGCGATGACCCCCACGAACGCGTCCGCCGCCGGATATCACAAGCACGTTGACTCGAAAACCGGCAAAACCATCGAGCTCGATGCTCTGTTGGACGACATGAGCCTCGCAGCCTTTGCCAAGCAGCGCGCTTTCTACGCCGAGTGGCGGCAACGCTTTCGCACCGAGACTCCGGTCGCGTCGCTTGCTCCCGAGGACGCCGCCGATTGGCACCTCATCGACGATCAGATTGGTCTCAGCCTGCTCGAGCTGGACCACATTCAAGGCTATCGCCATCACCCAACCGTTTCGGTCGAGCTGGTCGGCAACGCGATTTTTCTTCCTCTCTCGCAGAGCTACGCGCCAAAGGACGTGCGGCTGGGCTACGTCCTTTCTAGGATCGGCCAAATTCCACGCCTGCTCGACCAAGTGAAGGAATATTTGAGCGATGCCGACCCGATTTTCGTCAACACGGCAATTCAGGAAAACGAAGGAAATATCGACCTGATCCAAAATACTGTTGCCGGCGAAATCAGTCCGGGCTCGCCGCTGAAAGCCGAATATGACCAGGTCGCTCCCGACGCCGTCACCGCGCTGAAAAATTTCAATCAATGGCTTGCAGACGATTTAGGCAAACGCAAGTCACGCCTGACCTGGCGCTTGGGCAAGGATTTCTACGATCAGAAATTCAAGTTGGTGATGGAAACGTCGGTGACGCCGGCGGAAGTTCTCTCGAGCGCCGAGCAGGAGCTCAAAGCCGTGCGCGCCGAAATGCTCCAGCTTGCTCTTCCGCTGCACGCGCAAATGTACCCGAGCCACGGAGGCCACTCCGATCTCAGAGGCCGCGAGCGCGAAAACCGAATCATCGGCGAAGTGCTCGAAAAAATCTCGGAAGATCATCCGCAACGGGACCATCTCCAACAAACGATCGAGGACGATCTCGAAGGCATCAAGCAATTCATTCGCGAGAAAAAGATTGTCTCTCTCAGCACCCGCGACAACTTGAAAGTGATTCCCACTCCACCTTTCATGCGCGGCATCTACTCCGTCGCGGGATTCCAGAGCGCGCCGCCGCTCGAGCCGAAGGCCGAGGCTCAATATTGGGTCACGCCAATCGACCCGAGCATGCCCGCTGCAAAAGCCGAATCCAAGCTGCGCGAATACAACTCCTGGGTGTTGAAGTGGCTCTCACTTCACGAAGCGTTGCCCGGCCATTACGTTCAGTTCGAGCACCTGAACAGCCTGCAGCCGGAACGCCGCAGGCTGTTGCGCTCTCTGTACTCCAACGGAGCTTATGTCGAAGGCTGGGCGGAATATGCGTCGCAAGTGATGATGGACGAAGGGTATCTCAACAACGATCCGCGCTTCCGGCTCGAAATGCGCAAGATTCGCCTTCGCCTGCTAGCCAACGCGATCCTCGATGTAAAGATGCAAACGATGGGAATGACCGACGCGCAAGCAATGGACCTGATGACCAAGGACGCTTTCCAGACGCAGGCCGAAGCGGATGGCAAGCTCATTCGAGCCAAACTCAGCTCCACCCAATTGCCCACCTATTACGTCGGCCTGCGGGAATGGCTCGCTTTTCGAAAGCGATATCAGGCGGCCGCCGGCAAGAACTTCAACATGCTGAAATTTCACGACGCGGTTTTGGACGAGGGGCCACTACCGGTTCCGGTGGTAGAAAAGCTCATCATGCCCTCCGCCACGCAAAACAAACAATAGCTGCGAAGACCGAAATTGCAGGATGAAAGGAGCAAATGAGCCCACGAGCTGACGCATCCCGGCGAGACCGGCTATTTGCGATACAAAACTGTATTTCATCCTGGCGCTTTCTTCGATTCGCGGTTGTAATCGCGCCCCTTCTAGTCGGACTTTGGATCTCATCTGGCGGCGTTCCGCCAGCGCGAGCCGAGCGGCCGTCCAAAGTTCCAGCCCAAAATACTTATATTGAACAGACTCAGGGCAAGGGATACCGGTTCGAGCGTGACGGATGGATTTACGTGCACCTGGAAGGCTCGCCCCTCGAGATCGGATACCAGCACGGTTACCTGCTGGCCCCCGAGGTTGCCGAGGCCTTCGCTGTCGTGCGCCTTGAAATGACCCACGATACCGGACGAGATTGGGATTTCTTCCGCCGCGTCGCCCACCAGATGCTGTGGCCCAAAATCGATTCTGAATATCAGCAGGAGTTGCGCGGAATGGTGAATGGCTTGCGAGTGCAGGGCACAAATCTCGATCTCGACGATCTGGTCGCGTTCAACGCATTTTCGGAACTGCCTGATTATTATGTGCCCTGGCTAAGCAGTCAGGAACATAAGCGCCCTTCAACGCACGAAACTCCTGAACACTGCAGCGCGTTCGTGGCGACGGGTAGTTGGACCAAGAACCACGACATCGTGATGGCTCACAGCAATTGGACCACGTACATGGAGGGCAGCCGATGGCGCATCATTTTCGATATCGTCCCACGGTCGGGCTACCGAATCTTGATGGATGGCTTTCCCGGAGCGATCGCCAGCGATGACGACTTCGGCGTGAATTCCGCCGGAATGATGATCACCGAAACCACCATTTCCAACTTCCACGGCTGGGATCCCACGGGCAAGCCTGAGTTTGTGCGCGCCCGCAAAGCGATGCAGTACGCGGATTCAATCGACAGCTACGTAAAAACCATGCTCGACGGAAACAATGGTGGATATGCGAACGACTGGCTGCTCGGCGACCGCAAAACAGGGGAGATCGCGCGATTTGAATTGGGCCTTCAACACACCAAAGTATGGCGCACCAAGGACGGCTATTTTTCGGGCGCCAATTTCGCCAGCGATCCGGATGTTATCCGCGATGAGACGACCTACGATCCAGACGATCCAGCCAGTTCGATGAATGCTCGAAAGCTTCGCTGGGATCAACTGCTGACGAAGAATAAAGGAGCAATCGACACAGGACTGGCGGAGGTTTTTCTGGCGGACCACTACGACACCTACGAAAAAAAGGAAGACCCCAACCGGCGCACTCTTTGTGGGCACGGAGACAATGAACCGATAACGCTTCCAAATTCGACCTCTGCGCCATTCACGCCGAGCGGCGCCGTGCAAGGCAAGGTGATCGACAGCACCATGGCCGCCAACATGGAATTCACGGCCAGGATCGGCCATCCCTGCGGGACCAATTTCGACGCAGCGAAATTCCTCTCGGAGCATCCGGAATTTTCGTGGGAGTCGCCGGTACTGCGCGACATGATTGCCGGCCCGTGGGCGCAGTTCCGCATCGGCGAGCATCCCGCGCAGTGAAGCGCCTTCGATGGCAGCCACCCTGTTACTTGCTGCCAGCGTTTTCGACACGAAGATTGTTGGTAACCGAAAAAACGTTTGGTACGCCGTTGGCCGCGATGCCGGCGGCATCCTTGTCCGCCTGCCTGGCCACGATGCCCTCGAGCGTCACATGCCCGTGATCCACGACGATGTGAATCGGAGGCACGCTCTGCATGGCATACATCTGCAGGTTCGGTTGAGAATAAATGGCGCGGTATTCCGCGCGCCGAAGCTGATTGTCCATCGGTGAGAGCGGCAGAACCTTGATCTCGTTGTCGACGGTCTCGACGCCTCGGACGCGCTTCACCGCGCTGGCCGCATCATCCTTCAGGGTCGGCCTGACGACCTCGCCCATCAGAGTGACTTTGCTGCCTTCTACTTTGTATTCGAGGTTGTCGAACAGCGTGTAGAACGGAAGCATGACGAGTTGGTGGTGCACTTCGCGCGCGATTGATGATTCATCGGTGCCCCGAGCTTCGTTGGAAGCCTGGGATCGAGAGGCCCCCAAACTGGATGCATTTGCTCCAAACGCAACCAGCAGGAGCACAGAAAGGAATAGGAGAAAACCCCTTAGAGAACTTGGGCTGTAGACTCGCATTGAAATCCTCCATGCAAACCTCAGTAGCCGCAAAAGGCGGCTAAACGGTTAGATGCCCGAGCGGTCCTCTAGTGTCTCCCCGGATGACGTCGGTTTGGAGTGCTATCCGATAAGCCGCATTCAAAAATGGGGACCTGGAAAATCGCACTGGAAGATGCTACAAAACAAAGTGCTTGCCTGGGTGTCTAATGCCAGAAGGGTGCTCCTCGAAGGGATGCAAAAACGTGGTTCCTGCGGGACTCGCCGCAGAGCACATGTGTGTGCTTCATTTCACCTTGTTTGTCGAGGACGAATGCGCGGAGATGCGCCGGGAAACGGCGCTTGGCAAAGCCAATCACGACCAGCAAGTAGAGTTTATGGATAGGATTGCCGGCCGTGGTGAGTCCCTGGTTCGCACCGCCACGAGCGGCTTTGCGATGTCCGACGAACTCAAGGCTCGAATTCTGAGCACACTTTTAACGTTAATGAACTGCCGCGAGAACATGGACCGCGCCGCCATGCGGCAATCCGCGATCAGGCGTTTCGCCGGTTAGTCATTTCTCACCGTTAGGTCCCAATATAACGAGCGTAGAGGGAGCGCGCGACGGCTGGATCTTTTGTACCTTTTATGATGGCCCGGCCGTCCGCAAACACGGTTACTTCGTAGGGTGAAACACAAAAGCGCAAGAGAAAATCGTTACTTTTTACTTGTGCGGTTGTTGCGCGGGCGAGGCGATGGCCCAAGTCATCGAGATTAAGTTGCCTGCCCCGCTCGTGGATCTGGACGGAATCACGTCCGCATAATGTGATGTGCGGCTGAGCATCGCCCGCCAAAAAACGAAATTCACGCCGGGCACAAGCGCGGCAGGAGGGGTTGCGCTCGGTTCGGATGGACTGAAATTTCCCTGTCCACACATCGCAGGAAACAAGCCGTCCGTGTAGCGCGTCCAGCCGGCCGGAAAGAATTTTGATTGCCTCGGTTGATTCGACGGCGGCGATCACGCCGGCCGCGGCGCCGAGCACGCCGACTGTGTCGCAAGTCAGTTCGTTGCCCAGGCTGGAGGCGCCATGCGGATCGCCACTTTCGAGCAGGCAGGCAAGGCACGCCGTTTCAGTGGGTCGAATGGTCATTGTGACGCCGTAACTTCCGACGACGGCGGCGTAAATCCAGGGGATGCCGAGCGAAACGGCAGCGTCGTTCAGCAGAAGGCGCGTTTGGAAATTATCGGTCCCGTCCAAAATCAGAGGGAATTCCGAAAGAAATTCGAGCGCATTTTGCGGAGTAAGGTCGGCGACGATTCCCTCGACTTGCGCATCCGAATTGATAGCGCGCAAGTGGCGCTCGGCTGCGACAGCCTTGGGCAGAGCGTCGCGCGCGTCGGCCTCGTCGAAAAGCGTCTGGCGCTGCAAGTTGGAGAGTTCCACAAAATCGCGGTCGATAATGCGGAGCCTCCCCAAGCCGGACCTGATGAGAAAGCCCGCCACCGCCGTACCCAGCGCGCCGCAGCCGATCAGGACAGCGCCGGCCCCGAGGATCTTTTCCTGCCCAGCTTCACCGATTCCAGCGAAGAGGATTTGTCGCGAATATTTTTCGTAGAGTTCGGGTTTCATTCAGGGCGATCCAGGCGCTGCGCCGACCCTTGCGGATGTTCTTTCCTAGAGAGATTCTTGAGTTTGGCGCACGGGCAGAAGGACAACCTGCCGCAGTTTATCATATCGCCTTTTCACACGGCCTATACAACCGGCTGTGCTAACCTTTGCTCTTAAATTTTGGCGGAATGAGATCTCATCGTGAGCATGTGTTGCGTTTAGCGCCGCATCCTATGGGGCGCATGCCGGCGTTGGCCACGCTACTTATTTTCGTGAGCGTTTTATTTCCCCGCTCCACGCGTTCTCAAGAGTCCACGATCGAGGGCCTGAAAGTCACGCGAGTTCGCGTAGTGGACAAAAGTGGAACTGAAATTCCCCAGCAGGTTCCAAAACTCCCTTTGGCGACGGGCGGTAGGTTCGATTTCGCGGCTGAGCGCCAAAGTATCCGTGAAATCTACAAGATGGGCGACTTTTCAGACATCCGGGTAACGGTAGCGCGGCAGGGCGAGGGCGTCGAGGTAGATTTTGTCGTAAGCCTCAATTTCTATAACAATGTAGTTCTCATCGACGGGCTGAAACCGCCACCGAGCGAGCCGGCAGCCCAAGCGGCGCTGCGGCTCGGGCTGGGCGAGCCCTATCGCGAGAGCGCGCTTCGGGAAGCCATCGGCCGTTTGCAGGATTCGCTGCGAAACGATGGATTCTACGAGGCAAAAATCACTTGGTCCTTGAGCCCGCATGAGGACACTCGCCAGATGGACATAACGATAACCGTGCATTCCGGACCGCGCGCCCGAGTGGGCGGCATCAGCGTGCAGAACAACACGCGCTACTCCAAAGAGGAATTGTTGAAAAAGTCCAAGCTTTCGATGAAAAATCAAGTAACGTCCGCCCGCCTCTCGCGCGCCACGGAGAGGATCAGGAAATTTCTGGTGAATCAGGGCTATTTGGGAACGGGCGCCACAATTTCGCGGGGGGATTACAATTCGCAGACAAACCAGGTGCCGCTTACTTTGTCGATTACAGCAGGGTCGCGCGTCCAGGTGGAAATCGTGGGCGTGCGGCTGAGCAAAAGTAAAAGACGGACGCTGCTGCCCATTTTCGCCGAAGGAGCCGTGGACGACGATTTGCTGCAAGAGGGCCGCCGCAATATTCGCGATTATCTGCAGAGCCTGGGATACTTCGACGCGGCTGTCCAAGTGAACTCGCGGCAAGACGACCAGCGGCACGAACAGGTTATCACCTATCAAATTACGAGAGGTGATCACTTTCGCCTTGCCGGCGTCTCCTTCTCTGGAAATAAATACTTCAGCAGTGATTTGCTCTCCCGACGCCTGGCGCTCCAGACCGCTTCTTTTGCCTCCAGCGGCCGGTTCAGCCAACAATTACTGCGAGGCGACACCGACTCAATCCGCGGGCTATATCTATCGAACGGTTTTGAAGATGTTCAGGTTACCTCCGCAGTGGATGACCATCACGGCGGAAAGAAAAATAATCTTTTTGTGTCGTTTAAAATTGTCGAGGGAGCCCAGACTCGCATCGCCGCCTTGCAAATCGATGGAAATCACGCTCTCAGCACGGCGGACTTGCTCAGCGTGATCGGATCAACGCACGGAGAGCCATACTCAGAGGCGGGCGTGTCGAGCGATCGGAACAACATACTGGCGTTTTATTACAACGAGGGCTTTCCACAGGCTAGCTTCCGCAGTGAGGTGAAGCCAACAGGAGCAGCGGACGAGGTTAATCTTACCTATCACATCACGGAGGGACCTCGAACAGACGTCGCGAAGGTGCTGATTACGGGCTACCAGTATACACGGCCGGGAATCATCCGGCGTCAAGTGGCTATCGAGCCGAACGGCCCGCTGCGGGAAGGCGATGTCGCGACAACGCAGCGCCAGCTTTACAACCTCGGAATATTCGATCGCGTGCAGATCGCTCCGCAGAACCCGGACGGCACCGATCCCGATAAAACGGTGGTGGTGGAAGCTCAGGAAGGTGATCGCTACACGATTGGATATGGCTTCGGATTTGAGGTCCAGCGCATTGCGGGCGGCACATCGAATCCGAACGGCACCACGCTGGGCGCAAGCCCCCGGGGCATCTTCGAGATTTCCAGAAATAACATGTTCGGCCGGGCGCAGACGCTTTCCTTCAAGGCGCGCGCCAGCACTCTTGAATATCGTTTCGCTCTCGGATACACGGCGAACAATTTCCTCACCAACCGAAAATTGAGTCTAGGGCTGACCGGATATGCAGACAAAACCCAGGACATCAACACGTTCACGTCCACGCGATACGAGGGCGGGTTGCAAGTGGTCTACAAAGTCTCGCAATCGAGTTCCTGGCTTTTCGACTATTTCTATCGCCGGGTAGAAGCATCCAATCTGGTGAATACGATCAACGTGGAGCAGATTCCATTGCTCAGCCAACCGACGCTCGTTTCGGGCTTTGGGGTAACGTATGCGCGTGACCGCCGCGATAATCCCGCGGATGCCAGACACGGGACATTCAACACCATCGACGTGAGCGATGCGATTCGATCGATCGGTTCGAGCGCCAGTTTTTTCCGCGCATATATACAGAACTCATCGTTTCATTCCTTCGGCCGCGCTTTTGTGTTCGCACGCTCGGTGCGCTTTGGCTTCGAGGAGCCCTTCGGCGATACGGAGGGCGAAACGCCGGGGCAATGCGGCACGACGCCTGTTAGCACGACCGGGTCGATCATTCCACTCCCGGAGCGCTTTTTCGCAGGCGGCGGAACTTCTCTGCGCGGCTTCGGGTTGAACCAGGCCGGTCCCCGCGATCCGTGCACGGGATTCCCGATTGGCGGACTGGCGCTACTGATTTTCAATCAGGAGTTGCATTTTCCGATGAGACTTCCGTTCGTGGGAAACCGCCTGGGTGGCACGATTTTCTACGACGGCGGCAACGTCTACAGCGACACGGGCCACATCTCGTTTTCCTGGAAGGCGCCGTCGCTAACGGACTTAAACTATTTTTCGCACACGGTCGGCTTCGGGTTGCGCTATCCCACCCCGGTCGGTCCTGTGCGGATCGACTTCGGCTATCAGCTCAATCCGCCCCAATACCAGGGCATTGTGTTTCCGGCCGGTTCCACCGTAGGCGTGAGCAAAGTTCTCCAGCTTCCGCACTTCGGATTCTTCTTCAACATAGGACCGATCTTTTGATGAGGCGCGCGACCTTCATTTTCGTAGTGATGCTAGGGCTTCCCGGGCTTAAGGCCGCCGGCGCGGCACGGACGAAGATGCCCCGTCAGACTGCTTCTTCACCCTCGCGTATTGCGCAGGGGCCTCAGACCGTGGATCGAATCGCCGCTCGCATAGAGGACGACATAATAATGGAGAGCGACGTTCGCGAGCTGGCAGGATTTCAAGAGCTCGTGGATGGTCACTCCAAGGCTCGCGACGAGTTGATTCGAGAGCTGGCCGGCGAGTGGATCGTCCGCGGCGAGGCTGATGCGGCGAAATATCCGCAGCCGACTAACGACGACATAGAAAACGCCTATGTGCGGCTGGTGGGCCAGTTTGCATCGCCTGAGGAATTTCAAAAGCGAATGGCCGAGGCGGGGCTATCGGAAGCGGCGGTGCGGCGGATGCTTGGCCAGCAATTGTATCTCTCCAGATTCCTCGATTATCGATTCCGGTCATCGGCGCAAGTGGACCAGAAACAGATCGAGACGTATTACAACGAAGAATTTGCGCCCCAGTTGAAGGCTAAAGGGCAAACAGTCCCGCCCCTGGATTCGGTTGCGGATACTATACGCGAAGTGCTCGTGCAGCGCGCGATCACGGATCGGGCCACGCAGTGGATCGATGAGACTCGTGCGGGGTTGAAGATTGACGTGATACCCGATGGAAGTGAGCCGTGAGCATTGTTTTCAAGCGGCTGTTGGCGGGGGCGCTGATCTTCATTGCCCTCGCCGTGTTGCTCGTGGCCACGATTCTGAAGTCGGGATTCGCCGAGAGGTGGATCCGACGGGAGATCGTGAGCCGCGTCCAGCAGAGCACTGGGGCGCGGGTCGAGATGGGTGCGTTTCACCTGAATGTGTGGCAGCTCAAGCTCGAAATTGACAATCTCACCGTGCACGGCCTCGAAGCGACGGACGTGCCTCCGCTGTTTCATGCCGACCGCGTGGATGTGGGCGTTCATATTATTTCGCTGCTGGGCCGCAAGGTTGCGCTTGATGAACTGATTGTCGAACGTCCTGAGGTTGCGGTTAGGATCGATCGGGACGGGCGCAGCAATGTGCCCGCTCCCCGGGCGCGGTCCGCAAATCGTCCCTGGCGGCAGACGTTATTTAATCTTCGCATCAGGCACCTAGAGCTGAAGGACGGAACCGTTTCCTATAACGACCGGCGTACACCTCTTGCCGTGGACGGCGGCAATCTCGATTTCGTTTTGCATTACGATGCTCCGGCTACCGGTGCGGATTCTTACGCCGGCAATCTTGAGTGGCGGAACGTGAGAGTGGCGGCCAAACGTGATGTGCCGTTTCCATTCGATTTTTCCGTCAAGTTCCTGTTGCACCGCGACTCATTCGAGGCCGACGAATTGATCGTCAAGGCTTTGCACTCGCAGTTGAGCGTTCGCGCCGAACTTCCCAGCTTCACGCGCGGTGATTGGAATATCAAATATCGCGGCCGGCTTGCTCTGGCGGACATCCGGCACATCCTTCGGAGCCCCCATACGCCGGACGGCGATGTCGAATTTTCGGGACAGGCGCATTACGCGGCTGCTGCCTCAAATCGCAGCAGCGTTCCCGGCGCCGGGTGGACGGCGAGCGGGTATTACGGGAGCCGGGATATCAGGTTGCCCTATACCTACTTCCACGAAAGGGATATCCATGCCGACGGCAATTTCGAGGTGGCAAATGGACATCTGGTTGTACCCAATGTGAGGGTGCATGACCTGGGGGGCACGACTTCGGGGCGGCTTGAAATGGATTTCGCGGGGTTGGTGTTCCGCACCAAGACGCAAATGCGAGGTGTGAGCCTCCCGCGGCTCTTTGACGCGCTGGATAGTCCCAAGCTGCCGGTTCGATCGTTGCACTGGGATGGAGTGATGGAAGTCGATTCGATGAACACGTGGCACGCCAACTTCAAGGACTTTCGCACTACCGGCGAAATGAGATGGTCGCCCCCAAGTGTGCAGACCGCCGGCAAAATTCCTGCGACGGCGCGCGTGGAATTCGATTATCGCAGCGATCGGGAAACGTTTGCGATTAGCCAGAGTGAAATTTCCACTCCCACGGCGACCGTGGGTCTCGATGGGGTCCTCGCCGCGGATGATTCCGCGCTAGAAGTGCAGTTTCACGCCGGCGATCTGACCACTTGGGACGACTTCATCAGCGCAATTCGAGGCCGCGACGCGGGAAGTCACCGGGTCGCCGGCGAGGTAACGTGGACCGGCCGGATTCTGGGCCCATTGACCGGCTCAACCTTCGCCGGACATCTCAGTGCCAGGGGCGCGCAGTATGACCGGCTCACCTGGGATGAGCTGGATGGCGATATGGAGTACTCGCCGGACGGTTTTATTTTGAAGAACAGCGCGATGCGCCGAGGCAGCGCCGCGGTCACTGTAAACCTTTCGCTGCAGTTCGATGGCGACTGGAATTTCTTGCCCTCCAATTCTTGGATGCTGAATGCCCATATCGAACACGCTTCTGCAGAGGACGTACAAGCCATTCTGACAACTGGGTACCCTGTCTCCGGCTCCCTGAGCGGAGAAGTGAAAGGTAGCGGCACGCGGGCCGCGCCTTTGCTCGATGCAACAGTCATGGCCGACGCCATCAATGCCGACGGCTGGAGCTTCAATCATTTCGAAGGCCAGCTGCATTGGCAGCATGATGAAACACAGCTATCGCATGCGGAACTCGTAGGGGATTTCGGAACGTTTTCCGGAAGCATACTTTACCGAACCCAGCAGCAGGAAGCAGAATTCAACATCAGCGGGACGGGAATCTCACTCGATAAGGTGAAGGAACTTCAATCGGCTTCGCTGCCGATTCGAGGGCAGGCCGATTTCTCCCTTCGAGGCAACGGGCGGCTACGCGCTCCAATTGCCCAGGGCAATTTCCACGTTAGGAACTTGACGGTAGGAACGGAGACTCAGGGAGATTTTAACGGCCAGCTCGCTTCAGACGGCAAAATTGCTCACCTCACTCTGGCATCGGAACCTTCCGAGTCGAGACTCCACGGCGAAGTTTCTATCGGCCTATCCGGAGATCAGCCGGTTTCCGGGCGTCTATCGATCGAACAGTTTGACCTTGATCCGTTTATTACCGCCGGGCTGCACGTTCACAAGCTGACCGGGCACAGCACCGCCGACGGCGTATTCACGATTTCCGGAGCCTTGCGGCGGCCGGACACCTTTGAAATGGATGCGGACATTTCGCGAATCTCATTCACATACGAGTTCGTTCAGCTTACCAATGATGGAGATATTCGCTTGGCTTATCGTCGCGACGCGATACGAGTCGAGCAGGCTCATTTTCACGGCCCTGATACCGATCTGCAGATTGGTGGGTCAGCGCGATTCAATCCCAATAGTCGTTTGGATTTCACCCTGTCGGGAGGTGTGAATCTCCGGTTGCTCGGGGAGGTTCTCCCGGAACTTGACGCCCAGGGACGGGCAGACGCCAATGTGTCCGTGCAGGGGTCCATCGCTCAGCCAATTGTGGTCGGAAGGGCCAAGTTGCGTGACGCCTCCGCGCATTACGCGGATTTTCCGGCGGGTTTAAGCCATGTTGATGGCGATATCGTCTTCAACAAAAGCAGCTTGAACTTCGAACAGATAACCGCCCAATCGGGAGGCGGACACCTCACGCTCAGCGGCAACGTCGCCTATGGCGAGGGCCCGTTGCACTATCAGCTGACGGTGGCTACATCAACGGTTCGTATTCGTTATCCCACAGGCATGAGCTGGCTGGCCGGTGGAACACTGCAACTTTCCGGCACCAGCAGCGCGGCGTTGCTCAGCGGACGCATTGAAGTGCAGCGCGTGCTGTTTGCCCAGGGCGTCGACATGACCTCGTTTTTTGCGTCGGCGTCCGACACAACTCCCGGCCCCAGCTTGTCTTCCCCTTTCCTACAGAACCTGGCGTTTGATATCCAGGGGCAAACCACTCCCGGGGCGCGCATCGAATGGAGCGGAGCCCACGTGGAGATGGACGGCAATGTGCGCCTTCGCGGCACTTGGGATCGTCCTGTTCTCCTCGGCCACATACATCTTTTGGGCGGAGAGATGCCCTTCAGAGGAAATACATTTCAACTAACGCGCGGCGACATTAATTTTTCCAATCCCTTTCGATTGGATCCCGTGTTAAACGTCGAGGCCACCACCACGATAAGTCAGTACCAGGTGACGATCGATTTTTCTGGCTCCGCCAGCCATCTGGTGATGAATTATCGATCCGATCCTCCGCTTCCGGATTCCGATGTTGTGGCACTGCTGGCGCTCGGCAGTCCCGGCGAGGGTGCGGCGATCGGCTCGCAACCCGGCGCCGCGCAGAACTATGGGGCTACTGCTCTCCTCTCGGAGGCTATTTCCAGCGGCGTCGGGAGCCGAATCGAGCACTTATTTGGTATCAGCTCTTTCCGCGTGGATCCCTTCGTTGCAGGCGCCGCCACGGAATCGAACGCCGCCGCCCGCGTCACAATTCAGGAGCAGGTCAGGCATGATCTCACGATTACTTATTCCACCAATGCGACCACCTCGAACCAGTATCAGTTGATTCAGGTTGAGTACGCTGTCAATCGCGGCCTCTCCGTGGTTTTTCTCAGGGACATCAATGGAACCTACGGACTGGATATAAAGTGGGTAAGGCACTTCAAGTGATCTTGTCAGGGGAAAATTATCCCGGAAGCGGAAATAGAAATTCTGGCGAGAGGCGCACGTGCCACGGCATTGGGCGATCGCGAAATCGCTCCCACTTTTCCTTGTACACTTCAGCTTGAAGATCACCCGCCGAAAGATCGTCTGGCAAATCCTGGGAGTTCCGATCAAGCCGCAAATAAAGCGTTACGCGGAAGGGTGTCTCCGACGAGCGGATCACCCGGCAGGGAAAAACGTTTTCTTCCGCCCCGGTCGCGCCGGAAGCTTCTTCGAAATCGATGTGATGTGCCCGGATCCCGACGTGCGCGATCGAGGGAGGCAGCGGTCGTTCGAGGCGTAAGCGGCAACCCCAATCGACAGCCTCCACCGAATCTGCTGAAATCGCCCGAGCGCGCGAAAAATTCTTGCAGCCGGTGAGCCGCGCCACCTCTAAGCTCGGCGGGCGACGGAATATTTCCTCTTTGCCTCCCCATGCCGCGACGTGTCCATGGGAGAGAACGAGCAGCTTCTCGCCTAGCCGATATGCTTCTTCGACGTTGTGCGTCACCAGCAGTGCCGGGCACTGATACGCTGTAAATGTCTCCTGAAGCTGTGCTTCCATTTGGCTTCGCAGGTGGGTATCGAGGGCCGATAGAGGTTCATCCAACAACAGTGCGGCCGGATGGATTGAAAGCGCCCGCGCCAATGCGGCGCGCTGCTGCTCCCCTCCGGAAAGCTCGCGTGGATAACGCCGACGCAAACCCTCGGCGTGTGTGCGCTGGAGCCAAATGTTTACGCGCTCTGACCGCTCGTCGCGCGGTAGCCCATGAATGCCGAAGGCGACGTTTTCCTCAACCGTGCGATGCGGGAAAAGGGTGTAATTTTGAAACAGCATCCCGATGCGTCGCGCTCGCGCCGGAACCTGCACGTTCCGCTCGCTGTCGAATAGTGTGCGGCCTTCCAGCACGATGCGGCCGCGATCGGGACGTTCCAGCCCGGCGATGCAGCGCAGAAGCATGGTCTTGCCCGCGCCGGAAGGACCGAGGATTCCCAGTGGCCCGCTGCCGCTGGTAAATGACGCTTCCAACGTAAAATCGGGAAGTCTCTTGGCGATGTCGACCTCGAGGGCCATCTAGTGCCGCACCCATCGTGCGCGTTGTGGTGCATGAGTCCAATAATATAGGGCGCCAAGCAGAGCAAACGAAATCACCAGATCAATCGCGCACCACGCTACCGCCACTCTCAGATCGTCCGCCTCAACGGCAAAGTAAATAGCGATCGGAATTGTGGCTGTCCTTCCGGGAATATTGCCGGCGACCATCAGCGTTGCACCGAATTCGCCCAGGGCCCTGGCAAAAGACAGGATCGTCCCTGCCAAGATGCCCGGCCAAGCGAGCGGCAATGCAACCTCGCGGAAGACACGCCACTCCGTGGCCCCTAGTGTCCGTGCCGCTTCGAGATAACGATGCTCTACTTGCTGCAGAGCGGCTCGCGCGGTCAGATACATCAGCGGGAAGGAAACCACTGCGGCGGCGATCACCGTCGCCGGCCATGAGAAAACCACCGTGGTCCCTAGGCGGAGCAGCAACTTGCCGATAGGACCATGCCGCCCGAACAACAGCAACAGAAAGAAACCCACCACCGTGGGCGGCAAGACCAGAGGTAAGAGAAAAACTCCATCGAGGAACGCCATCGCCGCGCCTGTATGGCGGTCGCGCCACGCCGCGGCCAGCACTCCCACAACCAAAGTGATTAGCGTCGCGACGAAACTGGTTTCGAGCGATATTCGCAGCGGAGACCAGTCGGACAAGGCGGGCAGTGCCATCGGCAGAGGATTGTAACTGGACCATCCCCTTTTTCGGTCACATTTCCAGGGCCAACGAATCGAGTGACGACCTACCCCCATCCCAAGACATCAATTTCTAATCGCGGTGCGCGGAGCCTAGCCACCTCATCGTTGAGGCGGTGCCGGGGGCGGCTCCGAGCCCGGTGTTGGCTGCCCGGGTTCGGGTGGGAGGATTTGCTTGAGTTCCGGGTACTCCTCCGTCATGCCTCGCAGGATAGCGAGGGCGGCGGCCTGTTCGATCCGCACACCAGCAGCCTGGGACTGTTGGTCCACGGCAGGAAGGTTTTTCACCACACGCTGTCCGAGGGGCGACTCGTAGAATTGGATCAAGCCCTGAATATCTTCGGTTGAGAAAGCATCGGCATAGATCGGGACTATCGCGTCCGTTACCTTGGATGCTGGAGCGGCTGACACAAACTTCTGGTTAAATTCGTCCATGAATTTCGGCAAGGCGTCCGGCTTTAGCGCGCGGGCGAGTCCGGTGCGGACCTGGTCGGTAATGTAGCTTTGAATGTTATCGCCCAGTTTCGACGTCTGCGTGAGGTCCATGAGGTGGCGAATGGCCGCCTCTTTGGCGGGGTCGGGCTTGACCGTCGGAGTGGCTGGCGGCTCGGCTTTTTGGGATTGATCGGGAGCTGACTGGCCAGGCTTATGCGGAGCCGGGATGCCTGGCTGATGTTGAGCAGGTTTCCCTTGGATTGGTCCTGGCTCGGGTATCTGCGCCGCCACGGGAATGGCGAAACAAAAGATAGCTGTTACTACGGCAGTTCGAACGTTCATGGCATTTCTCCTGGTTTTTGTCCGGGCGCGTTCCCGACGCGCCGAACTCTTTCACGCATCGTATCCAACGGCACCTTCATATGCAATTTGGGGAGCAAGACCTTTCGGTGGCAGGTGCTGAGTCGCTTGTGATAGCGTCGACAAAGATTAGAGGACGTTGCGGCCTAGAATTTCGGTATCAAAGAGGCGCGCAGTACCGACCCTTTCGAATTCGAAGAGAACCCGTGAACGGCGAGAGCAAGATCATTCAAGGCGAAACCGTGGAATTGGAGGCCGCGCGCCAAGAGATGGTTGCTCGCCAGATTCGCGATCGGGGCATACGCGACGAGCGCGTTCTGAACGCCATGCGAACGGTGCCGCGACATTTATTCGTGCCCTCTGAATATGAATCCCGTGCGTACTCCGATGAGCCATTGCCTATCGGCGAAGAACAAACGATCTCCCAGCCCTTCATGGTGGCAGCTATGGCGGAGGCTCTGTCGCTCGACGGGCAAGAGCGCGTTTTGGAAATTGGGGGTGGATCGGGTTATCAAGCGGCGGTGCTTTCCCAACTCGCTCTCGAGGTAATTGCAGTCGAGGCACGTCCGGCGCTAGCTGCGGCCGCGGCGGACCGGGTCGACCGGTTAGGATATCGCAATGTGAGCCTGAAGATAGGCGACGGCTCCGCGGGCTGGCCATCGCGCGCACCATACGCAGCGATTCTTGTGACCGCCGCGGCGCCCTCCGTGCCGCAGCCGCTGTTAGACCAGTTGGTTGAAGGAGGCAGACTGGTGATCCCGGTGGGACAAGATGAGCATCAGGAATTGCTTCGCTTGGTGAAAAAGGAAGGACGTATTACCCGGCAGTCCCTCTATGCCTGCAGGTTCGTTCCGCTGGTCGGACGTTACGGCCAGCGTCAAGATACTCGGGAAACCAACCGCGGATGAACTCAGGCGCGCCGGAACTTTCGATCGTTGTTCCGGCTTATAACGAGGAGGAACGCTTAGGTCGCACGCTCTCTCGAGTTCACGAGTATTTCAGCCGGGATCCACGGGTTGCGAATGCCTTGGAAATCATCGTCGTCGACGATGGCTCGACCGATGGAACGGTGCGTATCGCTCGGGAGTGGGCAAGAGCGGCCCCAGATGGCGAATTTCGGCTCTTCTTGAACGAGAGGAATCGCGGCAAGGGATACAGCGTGCGGCGGGGCATGCTCGAAGCACGCGCGCGTATCGCACTTTTCACCGATGCCGATTTATCCGCCCCGATCGAGGAATCCGAAAAGCTTCTGGCCGCGATCGCTGCGGGTCACGACATCGCAATCGGCTCGCGCGCCCTCGATCGGTCGCTGATCTCGGCCCGTCAATCGGTCTTTCGTGAAACCGCCGGGATTATTTTCAATGCACTCGTGAGGCTTTTTACCGGGCTGGCGCTGCACGACACGCAGTGCGGTTTTAAAGCGTTCGTTCGCGAACCGTGCCGGATTATCTTCGAGCAGCAGCGAATCGAGGGATTCGGCTTCGATCCGGAGGTGCTCTTTCTCGCGCGGCGTCATGGCTTGCGCACGGCCGAAGTGCCTGTCCGCTGGGCGCACGATCCGGCCACTAAAGTTCACGTGGTTCGGGACAGCATTTTGATGTTCGGCGACCTGATGTTCATCTGCTGGAACCGCCTGGTTGGCCGCTATCCAATCAAGCGCTTGTAGGTTGTTGTAGCGCCATACGGACCCGCCACCGACACACCATCGTTACCACCGCTATACTTTGCGTTACAAAGTACTTGACACCATATAGGCAAGTGCTAGCCTGCCTCCATCATGCGCTCGGACTCGCGGCGATCTGGTGGCAACCCTGTGGCGATGGACGATCGCGCCCGCGACAATATCCGCTTCATCCGCGAAACGATGGAGCGCGCCGCTTCGTTTACGGCCGTGCCGGGCTGGGGCGGCATCGCGATGGGGATTACGGCCGTCGGCGCGACCGCCATCGCCTCCCTGCAGCGATCATCTACCGGATGGCTGATTACTTGGGGCTGCGAGGCGCTCGTGGCTGTTGCGATCGCCACGTGGACCACCTGTTCGAAGGCGCGTGACGCGGGCACTGCCATCCTTTCCGGGCCCGGGCGAAGATTTGTCTATAGCTTCGCTCCGCCACTTTTTGTGGGTGTGCTGCTGACGCTGGTACTGGTGCGCGCGGGGTTGATAGGTTCCATTGCCGGCGTGTGGCTTCTGCTCTATGGAACGGCCGTGGTCACGGGCGGCGTGCTTTCCATACGCATCGTGCCCTTGATGGGCCTCTGCTTCATGGTTTTGGGAGCCGTGGCTCTTTTCTCTCCTTCCGGCTGGAGCAACGCCTTTCTGGCTGCGGGATTCGGCGGACTTCACATCATCTTCGGCGCGGTGATCGCGAGGAAATACGGTGGCTAAATCCGAAATGTTGCGTCTCCCGAAAGAGGAGAAGCCCAAGCGGAGTCCCCAGGGCGCCCTAAGCGCGAAAGTAGCGGCCGTCAATCTCGATCGTTTGATTCACGAGCGCACGCGCCTGGCAATCGTCAGCGCTCTGGCGGTCAACGCGTCGCTCACGTTTAAGGAGCTGAAGGACTTTCTTCGAATTACGGACGGAAACCTCAGCGTCCACGCACGCAAATTGGAGGACGCGGGCTACATCGGCTGCAGCAAGTCGTTTTCCGGCCGAATGCCGAAGACTGAGTACCGGCTGATGCATGCCGGCCGTAAAGCGCTAGAGAAGTACTTGGAACACCTGGAAGCCCTCATTCGCGCCACCCGAGAGGCGTAGAAAGGATCATCAATTCGAGGCCATGGGCAACAGCGCCGCCAAGCTTATTCCAAATCCGAAAATTCACGTCGCCATTTTGCTCGACGGAAATGGCCGCTGGGCTGCTTCTCGGGGGCTTCCGCGTGCGGAAGGCCACCGTGCGGGTGTAACTGCCGTGCGCCGCATCGTCCGCGCGGCCCTGTCCCTCGGCATAGGTACCCTTACTCTCTATGCTTTCTCCTCGCACAATTGGGAGCGCCCTTCCGGTGAAGTAACTTCCCTGCTGGGCTTGCTCGAAGACTATCTCCGAGTGGAAGCTCGTGAATGCGAGGCGCAGGGGATCCGCCTGCGCGTGATCGGCCGGCGCGACCGCATTCCCGCCACCCTTGTGGACGCGATCGAAGCGGCTGAGCGTCTCACCTTGGCTGGCCGCGCGCTGGAACTGCGTATTGCGCTCGATTATTCTTCACGGGACGCGATTCTTCGCGCGTCCTGCTGGATGATGTCCAGCCTGGAGGTCTCCGATCGGGAATTCGCGCGCCGGCTCGGACAAGTAACACACGGCGGCAATGCGGCTCCGGACGTGGACCTGCTGATTCGCACCGGCGGCGAACATCGGCTGAGCGATTTCATGCTGTGGGAATGCGCCTACGCCGAGCTGCTCTTCACGCCCCGAATGTGGCCGGAGTTTGACGCTGCCGATCTAGAAGCCGCTGTCGAAGATTTCCTCGGCCGCGAGCGCCGCTTTGGTCGACTGCCCGAAGCTGCCGCCAGCTAGTGGTCAGCCGATTTCCGCGCTGGACACGTCCTGCTTGTCGTTACCCGGGTGCAAAATTGCTCAATTGTATTTCGTCGGCTAGAATTTGAACTTGAGCAATTTCCCAAACGTATCGCCACTCCTCTCCGGGTTAAACGAGCGCCAGCGCGAAGCTGTGCTTGCCACGGAAGGCCCCATCCTTGTGCTTGCGGGCGCGGGTACCGGCAAGACTCGCGTGATCACCTATCGCGTGGCGCACCTGATCGAGCAAGGCGTTCCGCCCGAGTCGATTCTCGCCGTCACGTTCACGAACAAGGCCGCGGGCGTGATGAGAGACCGGATCAGCGAACTCCTTCGATCCAGCGGACGCGGCGCAGCGGACCCCTGGGTTTCGACCTTTCACTCTTTTTGCGCGCGACTGTTGCGGCGTGAAGCGCGGCACCTGGGCCTGCCGCGCGATTTCGCTATTTATGATGATGAGGATCAGACCTCGGCCGTGAAGCGCGCGTTAATCCAACTTGGTCTCACGGCAGAGGACTATCCTCCGCGCAGCTTGCGCGCCCAAATCAGCCACGCGAAGAATCACGGCATCACGCCGGACGAGATGGAATCCCAGGCCGCGCAGGCGCGCGACAAAGATCGTCAAGATGCCGCCAACATTTTCCGGGTCTACAACGATATTCTCCGCAAGGCGGCCGCAATTGATTTCGACGATCTGCTTCTGCGAGCCGTGGACTTGCTTCGGGACTACACCGAGGTTCGAGCCGCCTGGAATAAGCGCTTTCAGTATTTGATGGTGGACGAATTTCAAGATACGAACCAGGCGCAAGAGGAACTCGTGCGGCTCCTAGCCGGCGCGCGGAAGAACGTTTGCGTCGTGGGCGATGAAGACCAGTCGATTTATGGCTGGCGAGGCGCTCGGGCTGGAAACTTGAAGCGCTTCACGGAAGATTTTCCGGGCGCCAAGGTGATTCGCCTGGAGGAAAATTACCGTTCCACGCAGACGATCCTCGACGCCGCGGCGGCCGTGGTTAAAAACAATTCGGATCGGCTCGGCAAGAACCTGCAGGCCACACTGGGGTCGGGCGACAGGCTGCGCTTTTTCGAGGCGCCAGATTCAATCGCCGAAGCGGAGTTCATTTGCGGGGAACTTTCGGGTTTGGTTCGTGGCGATGCGGATGTGCGCGTGGCTGTTCTCTATCGCACGGGCGCCCAGTCGCGATCGTTCGAAGAGGTACTGCGCCGGCTGGGGATTCGGCACCGCGTCGTGGGGGGATTCAGCTTCTACGAACGCGCGGAAGTCCGCAACGCGCTGGCCTATGTTCGATTGTTGTTCCATCCCGAAGATGACGTGGCGCTGTTGCGCGTGCTCAATGTGCCCCCTCGTGGAATTGGTGCGGCCACTATCGCAGCGCTAGAAGCTGACGCGCGCGAAACTGGAAAATCACTTTGGAAAGTAATCGGCGACCGCAATTCTCTGGTTGGCAAGAAATCCGCTGGCGCGCTGAATTATTTCCGCCAGATGATAGAAGACCTCCAGGCGGAACGCGACGCTCTCGCCCCCGCGCAACTGATCGAGCGCGTGCTCGAACAATCAGGCTACCTTGATTGGGTCGAGCAGCAGGACAACCTCGAGCATACTTCGCGCGCTGAGAATCTGCGGGAACTCTCGAACGCCATGTCTGAGGCCACTGCGCAAGGGCAAACTCTGGAAGACCTGCTCGATCGCGCGGCGCTCACCAGCGATTCGGACGAATACGACGTCACCATACCCGTCTCGCTGATGACTCTGCACAGCGCCAAGGGCCTGGAATTTGACGCCGTATATCTCGCCGGACTCGAAGAGGGCGTGCTGCCGCATAGCCGCTCGTTCAATACCAATGCGGATATCGAGGAAGAGCGGCGGCTGTTCTACGTGGGGATGACGCGCGCCAAGCAGTCCCTCGTGCTTTCGCGGGCAACCTATCGCAGGAGCTACGGTGAAGACCGTTTGCGCGCGTCGCTGCCTTCGCGCTTTCTGGCCGAAATCCCCGCAGACTTGATCGAAGCTGCCGCCGGCTCGCAATCGGAGCCCCGAGAAACGCGCCGCTACGAATCTGATGCCGAATCTTCAGAGGGATATTCGTACCGGAGCCGTCGCGCTCCCTACGGCCGATCGGCCTATGCGCCCTCCCCGTCTGGGCGTTCGGCCTACGGTCGTGTCGCAAAACCCCGCAGTTCCGCAACGGCTGGCCGCGCGTCGGGTGATCCACTGGTGGGCACTCGAGTGCGCCACTCGAAATTCGGAGTCGGCACGATCATCGGCGTGGAGGGCGAAGGCGAGGATCGAAGACTTACCGTGAGCTTCCAGGATTACGGCCCCAAAAAGCTTCTCGAACGTTACGCCAATTTGCAGATTGCTTGACTGCCACCGCGAAGACCCGGTTCAGTCCCGTCACTCCCAATGAGCAATGAGTGCATTCGCGCGTGCCCTGAGGCACAGGTTGCGCCGAAGGGTCTCTCAGGGTAGAGTTCTTTTCGGTCGCACGGGGAAGGTGGCGATTGGACCCACAGTTTTTCCGCACCAAGAGCATCGACCAGCTCATCTCCGACGCCGACCGGCCCGAAAAACGCCTCAAGAAAACCCTCGGCTGGCTGAGTCTCACCTCGCTCGGAATCGGGGCGGTGATCGGTTCTGGAATCTTTACCATCATTGGCACGGCCATTGCGGGCCAGAAATTCAAGGCTAGCTCCGTGCTGAATGCTCCGCTGCTGGAATACTTGATCTACCATTCCGCGTCATTTGGTAGGCCTGGCGCGGGTCCGGCGATTGCGCTCTCGTTCGCGCTGGTGGGGGTTGTTTGCTGCTTCGCGGCCCTTTGTTATGCGGAGCTTGCGGCTATGATTCCGATCGCAGGCAGCGCCTACACCTACACGTACGCGACAATGGGAGAACTGATCGCCTGGATTATCGGCTGGGATTTAATCCTCGAATACGCGGTATCGAATATGGCCGTCAGCGTCGGATTTTCGGCGCACATGGTGGCGCTATTCGATTGGTTCAATTTTCATCCAAATTTGCGCTGGATCACCCCGGCATATTTGCCCGGAGGACTCTCCGATCTGCAAGGCAACACGCTGTACGATCCCGGCTGGCACTTCGGTTTCAACTGGCCTGCGTTCGTCATCGTGATGCTGCTCACGATGGTGCTCGTGCGCGGAATCAAGGAATCGGCTCGTACGAACAACGTCATGGTATTGCTGAAAATTGCTGCAATATTGATCTTTATCGCAGTCGCTTCGCCCCACATCCGCCCCGCGAACTGGCATCCGTTCGCGCCCAACGGCTGGCCGGGAATCCTCACCGGGGGGTCGATTATCTTCTTTACTTACATCGGTTTCGACTCGGTTTCGACTGCGGCGGAAGAGTGCCGAAACCCCCAGCGCGACCTGCCGATCGGAATCATCGCCACCCTGGTGATCTGCACGGTGCTTTATATCGGCGTAGTGGTAGTGCTGACGGGCCTGGTGCCGTGGCAGACGCTGGTCGATGATGCGGCGCCCGTCGTCAACACGATGAAGCGCCTTCATTTCGGCAACGTGCGGTTGGCGGTACTGATCGGTGCGCTGCTGGGCATGATTTCATCCCTGCTCGTTTTTCAGCTTGGCCAGGCGCGCGTATGGTTCGCAATGTCGCGCGATGGCCTCTTGCCCGGCATTTTTAGCCGCGTACACCCGCGCTACCGCACACCGGATTTTTCCACGTGGGTAGCTGGATTTCTGGTGGGCATCCCGGCCGGCCTGCTAGATATCGGTACGCTCGCCGATCTCTCCAATATCGGAACGCTTTTCGCATTCGCGTTGGTCGCGGGCGGCGTGCTGATTCTGCGGTACCGCGAACCTGACCGGCCGCGCCCATTTCGCGCACCGGGGGGTCTGACTGCGCCCATTATGACCATCGTCACATGCTTGCTTTTGATGGCTGGGCTTCCCATTACGAATTGGGTCCGCTTTTTCGTTTGGCTCCTGATAGGACTAATCCTTTATCATTTCTACGGGCGCAAACATAGCGGGCTTTCCACGGCAAAAATTGAAGCAGCGTAAGGAGATTCCACTGATGCGGCCATCGATGGGCCCGTCGATGCGGTACGGATTTCTAGGCGCGCTTTTCCTGGCCCTCCTTGTGTTTTTGATTGCGTCGTCGTCGTTTGGCTGGGGCGAAAGTGCGGAGCGTACTGTAGTGGACAAGGCCGTCGATACGCTGCCCGCGGAGATGCTTCCGTTCTTCCAGGCCCACCGGCCATTCCTGGTGGAGCACGTTGCTGACGCAGCCGCGTCGGAAGCGAAGAACCCATCCGAACGCCGCAACGATTTCATCCAGCTCGACCACTACGGGCAGTTTCCGTTCGCAAGTCTGCCCCGCTCCTACACCGAAGCAGTTGCGAAGTTTGGTAGGCGCAGCGTTGAAGCGCACGGGCAGCTTCCGTGGCAAATCGGTCTTTATAGTCAAAAGTTAACCGAGGCATTTCGCACCCACGATTGGAATACTGCCGAACTTTCCGGGGCAATTCTTGCGCACTATGTGGCTGCAGCGCACGATCCCTTTAATACCACGATTAACAGCGACGGAAAACTGTCCGCTCAGCCCGGTGTCAACGAGCGATTCAGCCACAGTCTCGTGGACCGCTATCAGCGTTTCTTCTATGTGAAGCCTAATGAAGCCGCCTTTATTGCCGATCCCACCGATCACGCCTTCGAGATGTGTCTTAGCGCGCATTCCTGGCTCGAAAACATTCTTCTGGCGGACCGGCGCGCTTATGCGGGTTTGTCCGCCTACAATGACGAATACTATGACCGCTTCTACGCTCAGGAAGGCGCAGTCTTGATCCGGCAGCTTACGGACGCATCCACCGACATCGGTTCCTATTGGATGACCGCATGGATCAACGCCGGACGCCCGCAGCTTCCCGGTTCCTGATTGAAATTGTGAACGATCTCGCTCAACAACGCACCGTACTGGACACCCTCCCCAAGGCTGAATTGCACCTGCATCTCGAAGGTTCCATCCGGCCCGACGCCGCCGTTGAACTTGCCGCCCGCCACGGCACTCAATTGACGCTGGACGATGTCACGGCACGCTACAACTATTCCAACTTTGCCGGATTCATCGAGAGCTTCAAGTGGGTCACCTCTTTTTTGCGCGAGCCGGAGGATTACGCCTTCATCACCCGCCAACTCCTTGAAGAACTTATCCGGCAGCGCGTCGTCTACGCCGAAATCACGATTTCGGCCGGCGTGATGCTGCGGCGCATGCAAAACGTGGAAGCGAACTTCAACGCCATACGCGAGGCCGCCGACGGCGTGCTCTACCGCCGGCTTCGTACCGCATGGATATTCGATGCCGCACGGCAGTTCGGTCCAGAGGCTGCCATGGAAGTATCGCGATGCGCGTCCAGGTTACATCGGTCGGGCATCGTTGCGTTTGGCATGGGCGGTGACGAACTCTCTTTTCCAGCAGCCCATTTTCGGCCCGCATTCGATTTGGCTCGCGGTGAAGGTTTGCGGATCGTCTGTCACGCCGGTGAAATCGGCGGACCCGAATCCGTGCGCGAGGCCGTCGAAATCTTGGGAGCCGAGCGCATCGGCCACGGAATCGCCGTGGTCCACGATGAGGCCCTTGCCAAATCGCTCGCGAACGGACGCGTGGTGCTTGAAATTTGCCCATCGAGCAATCTGGCCACCGGAGCCCTTGCCAAGCAGACGGGCAACCCGGGTGCATCGCTCGCGGATCACCCCCTTCGCAAGCTTCTCGATCTAGGTTCTCTCGTAACCATATCCACAGACGATCCGGCGATGTTTCACACCGACCTGCTCGCGGAATATTCTCACGCCGCATCGCTAGGTCTATCGAAAGAACAGCTGTTGCAACTTGCCGAGCAGAGTTTTAACGCCGCGTTCTTGCCTCCGATCGACAAACGCAAGCTCCTCGAGGATTTTCGCGCCGCGGCCAAGGAGGAGGCCCTGCTATAATCTTCCGGCACCGGCACGTAACGTGCGTGTTTCCATCTTGCAGTTGAGAAAACGAGATCCATGAAAGCTCACGTCTGGGTCATGCTGAAATCCACGGTCCTCGATCCACAAGGTCAGACAATCCAGCGCGCGCTTTCCTCTCTTGGCTATGTCAAGATCCAAAACGTCCGCCAGGGCAAATTCTTCGTCTTGCAGCTCGATGGGATGAGCCGTGAGGAAGCCAGGAATCAGGTCGAGCGGATCGCGAAGGACGTCCTCACCAATCCCGTCATCGAGGAATTTCGCTTCGAAATCCTCGAATAATCTTCAAGGCTGCAGGCCTCCGGTTGCGGGCGGATTCAGTTGGTCCAGGTCGATTCCCCGCGATTATCAGCTCCGAAACAAGTCCACAGGCACCTCCGGGCCACTTGCCCGCCTTGTGCTACCCTACTTACAGCCCCGCTCCAGCGAGCGGCATCAAAATTGCTCTGTTTTCAAAGGGGTATCCAATGTGTGGAATTGTCGGCTATATAGGTCCTAAACGCGTCGTGCCGCTGATCCTCGACGGTCTGAAGCGCCTCGAATACCGCGGCTACGATTCGGCGGGAATCGCCGTCGTGGGCGACAATGGGAAACTCGAGATTCGGCGCGCACCGGGGAAACTGCGTAATCTTGAAGAGTCCATTCGCCTCACTCCGCTCGACGGCCTGTATGGCATCGGGCACACGCGCTGGGCCACGCATGGGCGCCCCACTGAAGAAAACGCTCACCCTCATCGCGATTGCACCGGCGAAATCGTGGTCGTGCACAATGGAATTATCGAGAACTACGTCGAGCTGAAGAATCAGCTCCTCGCGGAAGGCCACAAATTCGTCACTGAAACGGATACCGAAATCATCGCGCACCTCGTCGAAAAATTTTCCAAGGACGCGTCATTGGAAGACGCCGTCCTCAAAACCGTCAAGGTAATGACGGGCGCTTACGCTATGGTGGTCGTCTCCGCGAAGGATCCGAATAAAATTGTCGCCGCCCGGCTGGGACCGCCCATCGTCGTCGGCCTCGGCGATCACGAATTTTTCGTGGCCAGTGACATCCCCGCTATCCTCCAGCACACCCGCAGCATTTTCTTTCTCGGCGATGGCGAAATGGCGGTGCTCACTCCGCAAGGCGTTCGCCTCTTCGATTTTGAAAGTCACCCGATCAGCCGCGCCCCCCAGCACATCACCTGGGACCCCATCATGGCCGAAAAGGGCGGCTTCAAGCATTTCATGCAGAAGGAAATCTTCGAGCAGCCTCGCGCCGTTCGCGATACCCTGCTCGGTCGAATTTCGCAGGAAACCGGCCATGTCTTCCTCGACAAGATGGACATTAGCGAAGATGAGTTCCGCAATTTCCGCGACGTAAAGATCGTTGCCTGCGGCACTAGTTGGCACGCCGGACTCGCCGGCAAATTCATGATTGAGCGCCTCGCCCAACTTCCCGTCGAAGTCGATTACGGCAGCGAATTTCGCTACCGCGATCCGATTCTCGATAAGAACAGCCTGATCATCGCCATCAGCCAGTCCGGCGAAACGGCGGACACTCTCGCGGCGGAGCGCGAAGCCCGTCAAAAAGGTGCCAAGGTTCTCTCGATTTGCAACGTCGTCGGCTCCATGCTGACCCGCGAATCCAGCGGCACAATCTACACGCACGCCGGCCCTGAAATCGGCGTCGCCTCCACAAAAGCTTTCACTGGCCAGCTCACCGCGCTCCTGCTCACCGCTTTTCATCTCGGCCAGGTGCGCGGCAAACTCACCAACGCCGCGTCCAAAAGTTTGATGCAAGAAGTCACGCGCGTTCCGCATAAGATCGAAACCATCCTCCAGCACGACGCCGCGATAGAAGATCTCGCCCGTCAATTCTTCCGGAATACCGATTTCCTGTATCTCGGCCGCGGCATCCACTATCCGATCGCCCTCGAAGGCGCGCTGAAGCTCAAGGAAATTTCTTACATTCACGCCGAAGGTTACCCGGCTGGCGAGATGAAGCACGGTCCGAACGCGCTGATCGACGAAAATCTTCCCGTGGTAATTATCGCCACGCGCGATGAATCCGATCCCGCTTCGATGACGCGCTACGAAAAAACTATTTCCAATCTCCAGGAAGTAAAAGCCCGCGACGGCATCGTCATCGCCGTCGTCACCGAAGGCGATAAGCTGGCGCGCCAGACAGCCGATCACGTCATCGAAATTCCCACCGCGCCCGATTTGATCGCGCCCATTCTCGAAATCGTCCCGCTGCAGTTGCTCGCGTACCACATTGCCGTCCGCCGCGGTTGCGATGTGGACCAGCCTCGCAACCTCGCCAAATCCGTTACCGTCGAATAACCTGCCCGCTCGCCCGCGGCGCGTATAAAATGTTCCCTATGCGCGTCAATTTATTTCGGCGGCGCGGTATTCGACTGGCGCTGGCCCTGCTCTCCGGCGTGCTTTTCTCGCCCTTCGCGCGCGCGCAAGCGCCCGCCGAAGCCGGTTCCGGAAAACTTGCCTCCGTCAAAGTCACGGGCTCGTCCAGGTTCCGATCCGATCAAATCGCGCCGGCCACGGGCCTCAAGCCTGGCGCCACGGTCACGAAAGACGATTTGCAAAGCGGCGCCGACCGTCTTGCCCAGCTCGGCCCGTTTGCCGGCGTCCATTACCGCTACGGCGACACAGACACGGGCGTCGCCGTCGAATACCAAGTCACGGACGCTCCCGCCGTCCCCGTCTGGTTCGATAATTTCCCCTGGTTCACCGACGCCGAATTGATTTCCGCCATAAAATCCTCCGTGCCTTTATTCGACGGCACCGCGCCCGACCACGGCACTCTGCTCGACGATATTTCCGACGCGCTGCAGCTTGCCCTTGCTTCTCGCAATGTGCATACCAGTGTCACTCACTCGCTTGTTACCGCGCCCGGAGGCTCCGAACAGGTTCAGCAATTCCGGGTCGATGGCGTGGACTTAAATATCGCCAGCGTTGATTTGAGCGATTCTCTCGCGCGAAACGACCATGCCATCCAGGCCCGGCTTCCCGATCTCATCGATCACGCCTATTCCCGCACCGCCATCGAACTTTTCGAGTTCGAGCAAGTTCGCCCCGTGTATCTCGCGCAGGGCTTCCTCCGCGTGCGGTTCAACCCGCCCAGCACTCGCCTCGTGGGCAATGGCTCGAACGCTAGCGTCGCCGTCACCATTGCCATCGAGCCAGGCTCCGCATTCACGTGGAACGGGGTTACTTGGAGCGGAAACACGGTGATTTTATCGCCGGAGCTAAATGGGCTTGTCACCCTAAAGCCCGGCGACCCGGCCGACGAAATGAAAATCGAGCCGATCTGGGAAGCGGTCCACGACGACTACGCGCGGCGCGGCTATTTGGACGCCACCGTAACCCCCCATGGTCAATTCGACGATACGGCAAAGCGCGTAAGCTACACCGCGACCATCTCCGAGGGCCCCGAGTTCCGCATGGGCAAGCTGGTCCTCACCGGGCTTTCAATCGAAGGCGAGCGCCGCATACGCGCGGCATGGAAAATAGAGTCGGGCGCGGTTTTTGACAAAGACGTCTACGATGATTTCATCTCTTCCGGAATCAAAGAGGCCTTCACCGGTCTGCCCTTCCACTACGAAAAGGTTGGCCGCTTCCTACAGGAGGATCCCAAAGCCGCCACAGTCGATGTTCTCCTCGACTTCCAATAACACCTCTGCAGCGCCGTCATGCTGAGCGGAGTGTCCCGTGCTTTTTCTTTTGCGCGAAGCACCGGGACACGCAGTCGAAGGACCTCTCTTCGCTTTGCTTTTACCTGGGTAGGGGCACAGCAGGCTGTGCCCGGCAAAGATACTTGGCGTGATGTTGGCCATTCGCCACGCTGCACGGGCAGAGCTCATCATCGAGGGCAGCCAATATCGTTCGCCTGGCGTCACGCTCCCGAGGCATGTGGAGTGCGGCGGCTTGCCGCCGCTTTCTGCCGCCCGGGCTTGCCCGGGCGTGCTCCTCGCATTGCCGCCCTCACGCTCCCGCCCGCGCCGATTGCCGCGCCGCATCCCGCGCTGCAACGACGGTACCCACATGAATACTCACAGTGTCTGCCACGCGCCGCGCGTAACCCCCCGCCAGCGCGCTCGCCACGGGAACGCCGCTTCGCCGCGCGTATTCGTAAACCAGCGCATCTCGACGCGCCAGTCCTTCCATGGTAAGCGCCAGCCCGCCCAATTGATCTTCTCGATAAGGGTCGGCGCCCGCGATATAAAACAAAATCTGCGGCGCAAAATCCTGGGAAGCCTTGTGCAGGTGCTTCTCGAGGATGCCAAGATAATCGTCGTCGCCGATGCCGTTGGGCAAGTCGATATCCACCGTCGAGGGCGGCTTGAAGAATGGATAATTATTTTCCTGGTGAATCGAAAGCGTGAAGACCGTTTCGTCTCCGCGGAAAATCACCGCCGTGCCATTACCCTGATGCACATCCGTATCGACCACCATGGCGCGCTCGATCGCCCCGTCGTGCTGCAGGCGCCGGATCGCTACGGCCACATCGTGAATCGCGCAAAAACCCTCGCCATGATCGGGACACGCATGGTGGAACCCGCCGCCGATATTCGCCGCCCAGCCGTCCCGCAGAGCGCATTGGCCCGCCAGAATCGACCCTCCGGCCGCCAGCCAGCACGCTTCTACCAATTCCCTTGAATACGGCACTTCGAGTCGCGCAATTTCGTCCTCGCTCAGCGTTCCCGTCTTGAGCTTCCACACGTACTCCGGTAAATGGACGCGCAGCACATCCTCATCCGCGGCAGGTTCGGGAACCAGAAAATCGCCACGTTCGGCGATCCCTTGCTCCAATAGTCGATCGCGTATCATGCGAAACTTTTGCGATGGGAAGACGTGCGCGCCAAGATTCAAATCATATCCGTCGCCGTAAATCAGTTTGAATGGCAGCATAATTTCGCCAGCCTACCGCGAAGTCCTCCTCCGCGCAAACCCGCCTTAGCGTCTGCAACATCGGTGTGGTAGGCTCGTAGGGATGCAACGCGCCAACGCCACCATCGTTATCGTTGTCCTTCTGGCGGTTCCTCTGGCGTTGCTCGCCCGCGGCATGGCTTGCGGAGCCTCTTCTTGCCCTATGACGTGCTGCATGCACCGTGGTTCGAGTGGGAATCATCCGATGGTGTGCCACTGCGGCGGGAAATCTTCCAGTCATATCCCTGACTTCGGTTTGATTGCTCCGCTCCCGCCCACCGAGCCCGAAGCTTTTGTTGCTATCGCAGCTCCAAGCTCTCTGAGGCAGCCGATGCATTCGCAATCTCGGCTGTCGCTCCCCGGATTTGTGCCCGTTCCATTCGAACCGCCCAAAGCCTGACCGCGCTACTCCCGATTTGAAAAAAAAGTGAAAGCGCGGGTTTGCAACCCCGCCGTGACTGTTCGCCTATCGGTACGGCTTTAGTGGCTGAAGCCATTTCTTCGGGATCGTCTTCACGGTCCGAAAGCACAATTAAAAGGGAGAAGTCCATGCGGAAGGATTACGTGTTTCTGCTCGCCGCGGCGCTGCTCGTCTTTGGAGGGCCCGCGCGAGCCACGGTTTTTGGCGGTCTGCGCGGCGTCGTCCACGACCCTCAGCACCGGCCGATTCCCGGCGCGCAAGTGCGGCTAAAATCGGCCACTTCGGATTGGTCTCAGCAAACGCAGACTAACCAGGATGGCGAATTCGAATTTGCCACGGTTCCCATCGGGGACTACACCGTCACCGCCTCGGCCTCTGGGTTCCAGAATTTGCAGCAGAGCATCACAGTCACGGCGGATTCGTCGCCCGTCCTCCATTTCCCACTCGCGATCGCATCCGTAAGCCAGACGGCAACCGTCTCTTCGCAAGCCCCGGTGGGAAATGTCGATTCGGCGACTTCAATCACCCTCCTGGACCGCAGCGATATTGCCCTGACCCCCGGCGCGGATCGCTCCAATAGCCTTGCTATGATCACTGACTTTGTTCCCGCTGCCTATCTCACGCACGACCAGTTGCACGTTCGCGGCGGCCATCAGGTGAGCTGGTTAATCGACGGCGTGCCCATCCCGAATACCAATATCGCCAGCAATCTTGGCCCGCAATTCGATCCCAAGGATATTGATTACCTCGAAGTCGAGCGCGGCAGCTACGAGGCCGATACGGGCGATCGCACCTATGGAGTCTTCAATGTTGTTCCTAGGAACGGTTTCGAACGGAATAATGAAGCGCAGATCATCACAAGCTTTGGCAATTTTTATCAAACCAATGACGAATTCAATCTCGGCGGCCACACTCCCCGCTTTGCTTACTACGCCAGCATCAACGGTAACCGCAGCAACCTGGGTCTGGAAGCACCCGTCGCGCAAATCTATCACGACGCGGAAAATGGCGTCGGAGGCTTCGGTTCACTGATCTTAAACGCCTCCCCAAGGGACCAATTGCGATTCGTCACTTCGCTGCGCCGTGACTACTATCAGATTCCTTACGATCCCAATCCAAACGATTCGGAAAATCAGCAATTCCAAACCAGCGGCCTGCGCGACGGCCAGCACGAAACGGATGACTTTGTTGTTTTTTCCTGGGTTCGCACCTTCAATCCCAATGCCGTTCTCACGATTTCACCGTTCTATCACTTTAACCGTGCCAACTATGGCGGCTCGCCAAACGACACACCAGTTCAAACGACGGATGATCGGTCTTCCAACTACGGGGGCGGCCAGGCAAGTCTCGCTCTAACACTGCCCAAAAACACCCTCCAGGTCGGCACCTACGCTTTCGCGCAGCAGGAAAGTGAATTCTTCGGCCTGCTCCTCAACCCACCGCCCACTCCAGCGCCGCCTGCGAATCCCATAACGGATTCCGAAACGTCTTCCGGCTCGCTGGAGGCGTTCTTTCTGAGCGATAAATTCCGGGTGACGCCGTGGTTCACGCTGATCGGCGGATTCCGGGCCACTCACTTCTCGGGAAGCATCACCGAAGATACGGTTGACCCAAGACTCGGAGCTGCCGTGCGCATGCCTTATCTTCACTGGGTTTTTCGCGCTTACTATGGACGCTACTACCAAGCTCCGCCTCTCGTCGCCATTACTGGGCCTCTGCTCTCCGAAATCAACAGTTTGGGCGGCCTCTCCTTTACTCCGCTCCATGGAGAGCGCGACGAAGAGCACCAGTTCGGCGTGACCATTCCCGTTCGCGGCTGGTCGCTCGATATTGACGATTTCGAAACGCGCGCTAGAAATTTCTTCGACCACAATAACGTCGGCGAATCGAATATCTTTATCCCGGTCACCATCGACGAGGCCCGAGTTCGAGGCCTCGAAGTCACGGTGCGCTCGCCGCGGCTCTGGGATCGCGGGCAAGTCCATCTCGCCTATTCGAATCAGACGGCGCAGGCGGCGGGGGCAATTACCGGCGGCCTGATCTGCTTTCCTCCCACCGATCCAAGCTGCCTTCCCGAACCGGGATTTTCCGCCCTCGATCACGATCAGCGAAACACGCTAAACGTCGGTTTCGATGCGAATCTTCCATGGCGGCTGTTCGGGGCGGCAAACGTCTACTATGGCTCGGGATTCAGCAATGGTTCGCCCGACGCTCAGTTCCCGGACGCATATCTTCCGGGGCATGCCTCGATCGATCTTTCGCTGCGAAAGGATCTCGGGGAAAAGTTTTCTGTCGCCGTGAACGCGCTGAACATCGCGGACCGTCACCTGCTGATCGACAACAGCTTGACCTTCGGCGGATTCCATTACAACGACCCGCGCGAGGTCTACGTTGAACTTCGCTACAAGTTTCATTACTGATGTAATGCGCTTTGCCGCTGGCGTACAATGAGCAATTCAAAAGGAGTGAAACAAGTGAGACCGGAACAAGGAAGCACTCGCAATCATCGGCCAACTCGAACCGTTTTGTTAATCGCAATCGCAGCTTTCACTCTGATCCCCGCAGCATGCAAGAAAGCGCCCGCGCCGCAAGCGAAACGCTACCACCTCGTTGGCACCGTCATCTCGGTTGACACGGCTCACGGCTCCGCCAATATTGACGGCCAGGAGGTCCCCGGCTTTATGGCCGCGATGGCCATGCCTTATCCGGTGCATGACTCCAAGGCGCTGGCGGCACTCTCGCCGGGAGATCAAATTACCGCCGACATCGTGGTCACCGACAACGACACCTATCTAGAAAATATCGTAGTCACTAAAAAAGGCACCGGTCCTGCGAACACCACGGGACCTACCCATTTGCCTCAGCCCGGCGAAAAGGTCCCTGATTTTGCGCTGGTCAATCAGGACGGGAAACGCATTCATCTGAGGTCGTATCAGGGCGATGTTTTGCTTGTCACTTTTATTTACACTCGGTGCCCTTTTCCCACTTTCTGCCCGCTCGTCTCCAGAAACTTCGCGCAGATTTACGCGCAGCTTCGCAAGGATCCGGCGATAGGTTCAAAAAAGATTCGCCTGCTGAGCGTCAGTTTCGACCCCAAACACGATACGCCCGCGGTCCTGAAGCGTTATGCGGAAACCTTCAACAGCACCACCGGTGGCAATCCGTTTGATCGTTGGGAATTCGCCGCTGTTCCCGCCAAAGAACTTCCGAAGGTCGCGAATTTCTTCGGGCTGTACTACAGCGTGTCCGGCGATCAGATCGTCCACTCATTGAGCACCAGCGTCATTTCGCCCGATGGCACCATCTACAAATGGTACGAGGACAATACTTGGAAGCCCACCGATCTTTTGCAGGATGCGAAGCAATCGTTGGAGCAAGATAATCGGCGCAATGCGGGTCCGCGCAACGCGGCGAGCGTTCCCACTGCCTAGCCTAATTCTGGCGATCGAGGATGAAGTCCGGGACGGCGAGCAGCGCACGGCGGTACTCGGTATCGGGTAGTTCTTCGAGGCAAATTTTTGCGCGCCTCACGTATTCTCGCGCCAGGTTGGAGGCGCGATCGAGCGCGCCTGTTTCCATTACAAGTTGAGTGATCTGCTCCGGCCGGACGCTCACAAAATCCCGCTCCTCCAGCACCTTGGCCACGAGCTGCCGCCCTTCTCGGTGAGAGCCCGCTCGTGCAGACCCGCTTTGCGAAGAGCCATTCTGCAGCGAGAAGATCAGCGGCAGCGTGACCTTTCCTTCTTTCAGATCGCTCAACACCGGCTTCCCAAGTTGTTCGGGCGACGCCGTGAAATCGAGCAAGTCGTCCACAAGCTGAAACGCTAAGCCAGCATTTCGGCCGTATTCCGCCAGCGATTCCTCCACATTTTTCGGCTGCCGCCCCAGCACCGCTCCCAATCGAGCGCATCCGCTGAAAAGGCAGGCGGTTTTGCGATAGGCGAGTTCGGTGGCGTCCGCTTCGGTTACATCCATGCGGCCGAGGAGCGTCAACTGGAGTAGTTCGCCCTCGACCATGTTTTGGGTCAATCCGATCAAGATATCGAGAATCGCGAAATTCCGCTCGCGCAGGGCCATTTCGAACGACCGCATGTAGAGCCAGTCGCCCGCCAGCACGCTCATATGATTTCCCCAGCGCGCGTTGGTGCTGGGCCGGCCGCGGCGAATCTGTGCGCCGTCAATCACATCGTCATGGACCAGCGTGGCGCTGTGAATCATCTCCACCACCGCGCCCAGCCGGATGGCGCTTTCGCCGCGATACCCAGCCGCGCCGGCCGCCATCAAGAGCAGCGCCGGGCGCAGCCGCTTTCCGCCACCCTGGTGCAGATAGCTTGCGATCTGCTCCACCGGTTCGATGGCAGCGCTATTCTGCGCGGCGATCTCCTGTTCGACGAGCGCAAGGTCGTCGCGCACCAGATCGAAAATCCCTTTAGCGATTTGGACAGCGAAAGCCATCGCCCTGGCCCTCACCTAAGTCTTTCCCGGTCCGTTGGATGGACCGAGTCGAAAAAACCGCCGAAAATTAGCCGCGGTCGCCGCCGCAATTTCATCGGCGGCTAAGTCTCTCACACTCGCCAACGTTTCCGCTACATGAACCACGAAGGCGGGCTCGTTGCGCTTTCCGCGTTTTCCTTGCGGAGGCAAAAAGGGCGAATCCGTTTCCGTAAGCAGCTTTTCCAGAGGGATTTGGCGGGAAAGGTCGCGCAGATGCTGCATTTTCGGATAAGTTACGTTCCCTGCGAACGAAATCATGAATCCCATGTCCATTCCGCGCCGGGCCTCGTCGATGTTCCCGGTGAAACAATGAAAAATTCCGCCGAGACCCGTCTGCCGCCAGTCCTGGTCAAGGATTGTGAGGCAGTCGTCCCAGGCATCCCGGCAATGGATTACGACGGGCAGTTTCGCGGCGGTGGCCTGCTCAAGTTGTCGCCGGAAGACCTGTTTCTGCACGTCCCGCGGCGAGTGATCATAGTAGTAATCGAGACCCAATTCACCCAGGGCGATCACGCGCGGATGCCGTGGCGAGTTCTCGAGCTCGAGCGAAGTGCTCATCGGTTGCGGCGCTGGCATCGTGGGGATGAATGCCAACCGTGGCGTAGATCCAATCGTGCTGCTCGGCAAACGGAATCGCGGCATCGAGGCGTTCCAGGGGTCCAGTACCGCTGCCGATGGCCAGGAGGGTCTGGACGCCCGCCGCGCGCGCTCGGTCGAGCATTGTGTCCCGGTCTTCGTCAAATTGAGCGAATTCGAGGTGCGCGTGTGAGTCGATTATTTCCATTGCGAATCTCAGTTACCCCCTTTCGCGCCCTTCAAAGACTGTGACGAGTAGAATGGGTACCCATCCTTTGTTTTCTATAAGATGGATCATGTTCTACTCGACTCCTAGTTGCGAGTAGAGTCGCAAGCTGCTTGGCCTATCCCGCCAAAGGTTGGATCGGACCCGGCACCGCGTAGCTCCTCACTGAGGCTTGTCTTTCGCCCCGATTCCTTTCGACCACTTTGATCGTGCGGTCAGATTAGCAGGATGGGGATGCCTTGCAAGGATGAGTTTGTGTGGACTTTTTTTCGGAGGCGGGACGAGACGCCTCGCCTAAAGTAGCCGCTACGAAAGCAAGAAAAAACGGCTTGTACGCGGAGATGAATGGCCGGCACGTAGCCAAGTATGTTCGCCGGGCACAGCACGCTGTGCCACTACGACTGCAAAGGCCCGCGACGAGGAACACATTCGTCGGGGCTACGAACGACCAAAGCGAAGAGAGGTTCTTCGACTGCGTGTCCCGGCGCTTCGCGCAAGGGCAAAAGCGGCGGGACACTCCGCTCAGAATGACGAGCTAAGCTAATTGGGTCCTCATTTCACCTTGGAACCGACGGCAATGTCCTCGGCGAAAGTGCAGAGGACGGGGTTGCCGTCGGCGGTGGATGCGGCGAGGAGCATGCCGTTTGATTCGAGGCCGCGCATTTTTCGCGGGGCGAGATTTGTGACGACGACGACTTTGCGCCCGACGAGGTTTTCCGGCGCGTAGGCGAGAGCGATTCCGGCGAGGACCTGGCGGACTTCGTCGCCGATATTGACCATAATTTTTAGGAGCTTGTCCGCGCCCTGGATTCGTTCGGCGGATTCGATGCGGCCGACGCGGAGTTCGACTTTAGCGAAATCGTCGATGGTGATCTTCGCGCCTGCCGGCGCCGGTGTTGCGGATGCAGGCGCTGCCGCTGCTGCCGTTGTTGCCGCGAGCGGGAGGCGTAGCTCCCGGATTCCGTATCTCGTTTTCCATGGTTTCAATCCTTTCGTATGTTTCTTTTTTATCCACGCGCGGAAAAACTGCTTCGGGCTTCCCGATCCGCGTTCCCGGCTTCAAGCCACCCCATTCCAGTTGATCGATTCTCTGATCCGAGCAGTTTTCCGGTCTGGCCAAGCTGTTCCCAAATATTCTGCGTCGCATCCGGAATCACCGGATGCGCCAGGACCGATAACGAAGCGGATCGCTTCCGCAGCACTATAGAGAATTTGCGACAGTACAGTTTCTCTTTGAGTCGTCTTCAGCCAGCGCCCAGGGCTTTTCGTAGCCAATACGTCGTCGACATGGCGAAATGAAGTGCCAAATTACTTCGAGCGCCCTGGAGAAGTTGAACGCGTCGAAGATCTCTCGGACACCGGCTGACGTGATCTTGTCGCTAGCATGAACTCGGCAATTTGTCTAATGCTCCGCTGCAAACTGGCCTTGTGTCGATCGGGAACTTCACCGCCGAAATAGCTGCTCGATCATCGTCAGAGTACGGCTGGCGAGATTGCCGAGGCCGTTGGCCAGATCGGCGTTGTAGCGGGTGATTAGGGCTTCGCGGGAGAAGTTGCCGTCCTGGCCGAAGACAGTTTCGCGGAGGAGGTAATAGCGCAGGGCGTCGTTGCCGACTTTGGCGCCGGTCAGCTCGTCGAAGGCTTTCACGATTGGCTCGGCGTAGGCGACGTTGCCCTTGGACTTGCTCATCTTTTCCTGCTCGAAGAGGAGCCAGCCGTGGGCGAAGATTTGTTTCGGGCAGCGGGAGTTCCGCGGCCATCAGGAACGCGGGCCAGTAGACGGCGTGGAAGCGGATGATTTCCTTGCCGATCATGTGCAGATCGGCGGGCCAATATTTCTTGAACTGCGGATTCGACTCGCCGTCGTCGCCTTCGCCGTAGCCGATGCCGCTCATGTAGCTGGTGAGCGCGTCATACCAGACGTAGAAGACGTGCTCGGGATCGTCCGGCCAGGGAATGCCCCATTTAATGGTCTTGCGGCTGATGGAGATGTCCTTGAGTCCTGCTTCCACGAAGCTGCGCACTTCGTTCATGCGGAAATCGGGCTGGACGAATTGCGGCTGATTCTTATAGAGGTCGAGCAGGCGGTCCTGATAGGCCGAAAGCCTGAAGAAATAGTTTTCTTCGGAGATCAGTTCCGCGGGACGGCCGCAGATCGGGCAGTTGACAGGCTCCGGCGTATCGCTCACGTAAAGATTGTCGTAAATGCAGTAGCGGCCTTCATATTTGGCCTTGTAGATGAGCGCTTTCGGGGCGATTTGTCGCGCTGCATGGTGCGGCGGACGAGGGTCTGGACGGCGCGAGCGTGTTCGGGCGAGGTGGTGCGAATGAAATCGGTGGTGGATATGCCGAGCAGCTTCCACAGATCGCGAAAAATCTTTTCGTTGCGGTCAACGAGCTGCTGCGGAGTGATGTCCTGTTTTTCGGCGGCGCGCTCGATATTGACGCCGTGCTCGTCCGTGCCGGTGAGGTAGGCGACGTCGTAGCCGCACATGCGTTTGTAGCGCGCGATCACGTCGCAGACGATGGTGGTGTAGGCCGAGCCGACGTGGGGGCGGGAGTTCGCGTAATAGATGGGGGTGGTGAGGTAGAACTTCGGCTTGTCCGGCATGAACGGTCTACTTTATCTCGCTTTGATTGCTGAAACGGAACGCAGAGCAGCGGAAAAATGATAGTAGTCTGGCGTCTTGCGGGTGTCAAATGAGGCCGCATTTCGGTGGTGTGTGAATTTGGTGGGGGCCAAAATAAAGCCCCCGCCAATTCGGGGTTAGTCCTTACCGCTTGGGGTTACGCTTTCCCACGCGGACGTGCTCCTTCTCAGTGGTGCGCGGATGTTGGTCCGTGTATCTGAGCGGCACAAACTTTCCAGTTACAGAGCTGCGACCAACCAATTTCGTCTTCAATTGGCACTCTCCGTTTTACCGCACTGGATAACAGGGCGGGCTATTTCATTCGCCAGTGGCTAGTTTTGACTAGCGCATGAATCTGGACTCGAGAGTAGGTGGATCAGACGACGAACTGGGAATCCGGTGGTAGACTCGCTCGCGCACGGCAATTGAAATGGGAGGGGTTCGATGATTCGTACTCTTTGTAAGTGGATCGTGCTCTCGGCCGTACTGCTGGCGCCAATGGCGAGTTTCGCGCAGGTGGCCTGCACGCGGGACGGCCTGCAGGCTGCGACCGATCTTTACATTGCGGCACAGACCAAGGGCGATCCTTCCGGGATGCCGCTGGCGAACGGGCTTGGCTATATCGAAAACATGCAGGTGATCGATATCAAATCGGGCGTGATTCAGAAACCACTGAAGATCGATTTTCATCGAACGTTGATCGATCCGGCCACATGCCAGACGTTTACCGAAGTGATCGTCACGGACAAAAGCCACCCGTATGTCCTCGGCACGCGCCTGAGGATCAATCACGACAAGATCGTGGAAATCGAATCGATGGTGACGCAGCAAGGCGACTGGCTATTCAATGCCGACAACTACATGAAGTGGTCGCCCAATGAGGATTGGGGACCGATTCCTGAGGGACAGCGCGATAGCCGCGATACGCTGGTTGCCGCGGCCAACGCCTACCTGGATGCCTTCCTGGAAAAGAAAATCGATCTCGTGCCGTGGGGATACCCGTGCGAGCGGACCGAGGGCGGCCTGCGCACGGGCAAAGGCCTCCCGACTGATAGCTGCTCGGTCGGCGTTCCGGCCGGCGTCAACATCGTGGCGCGGCGCTTCATCGTTGATGAGAACATTGGAGCCGTAGTCGCGTTTTGTACTTTCGGTGTGGGCGGGATACCGGATAGCCATCTCTTTCGCGTGGAGAAGGGGAAGCTGCGCTACGTGCATACCCTGACGCACCTGCCACCGGGCTACCACGTTCGGGTGAACGGGAGACCCGTGCCCAGCACGGGGGCCGCACCGAATAACCCGGCGCCCGACAATCAGAAATGAACTGAGGATAGTGGCGATCGCTCAGGGTTTCGGGATTGAGGGAAGGCGGCCGGTCTTATCGAGTTCGCGGTAAAAGCCCAGGTCCTCGCCGCGCACAAGCTTGGTGATAAAGAGAATCTGCCCGTAGTGCATTCCGAAATGCTCCACCACGTGGTAAATGACGCCCAAGCCTGTGTCCGTGTAGCCCTGGACATGGAAGGTGGCGAGCAAATCGGCTTCGGTGAGACGCGCGAGAACTTGTGACGCGTCCCGCAAGGTGGCGTCCAGCTTCTTCAGGAGAGCGGAGGCGGGTACGTGATGGCGCTCGGCGAACTCGGCAGGGCGGTCGCGAGCGTCATCCACGCGGTTGAATGACGAAACGATCCACTGCCGAACGTTTCCGTTGAGGTGCAAGAGCAAATTCCCGATGCTGTTGCTGGCCTCGTTGGGCCGCCACCATACTTGCTCGTCGGTGAGCGATTCGACGGAGGCGCGAAGCCGGGGCCAATATTCCTCGAGCAATTTCCGGCGGGAGAATTCAAGGAAAAGGGTCGTTGGAGTTGGGGCGGCCATGGTCGTTAGCGAGAAACGGAACCTCTCTTTGAAATCGAGAACGGCCGTATTGTACACAGGTTTTAGAGATGCGACCCACGCGCTGCCTAAGACTTGATGGTATTTCGGAAACGCGGGCTAAAATGATGCCGCGGGAGGCAACGGCGAATCGAGGGGGGATCTCGCGGTACCCTTCGGGCGCCAACTCGAGAGATTACTGGCGTAAAGTCCGATGCAGAAGAGATTGGCCGGAACGAAGCCGAATTGAGCCGTCCGGACTCCGATCAAGCAAATGATCAGGCTATTTACCGCAGCGACGATCCAGCCATGCCAGAGCTTTTTTCCAACTAATACGGTGGAAACGATCGTTAACAGACAAGAGAGATAATCCAGCCTTAGCATGACGCGAGCAGAATAATCGCTGCGGCTGATTGTGGCCACTGGCCTGACGTACAGGTTTTCCAGGATGAGCTTCGAGGAGACGGAGATGAGCCTGATCCCTAAGGAAATCGAAGGGCATTACCAGCAGGTGGTTGAAGCTGAGCGACTGGCGGCGGAGCAGGGCGAGCTGGAAAGGCTTCGGACGCAGGAGATTCTTGCGCGCGAACTTCCCGCGCCGCCGGCCGTGATCTTCGATGTGGGAGGCGCGGCCGGGGTTTATGCCATCCCACTGGCCAAACAGGGATATCAGGTACACCTGATCGATCCGGTGGAACGTCATTTGCGGCAGGCGCGAGCAGCCGCTGAAGCAGCGGGCGTGGCGTTGGCCTCGATTGTTCAGGGTGACGCCCGCAAACTGGATGTTCCAACGGGGACGGCGGACGCGGCACTGCTTTTGGGTCCGCTTTACCACCTTGTGGAGCAGCCGGACCGTCTACTGGCGCTTCGGGAAGCTCGGAGGATTCTGAAACGAGGAGGGATTCTCTTTGCGGCGGCGATTTCGCGTTTCGCGTCGCTGATCGACGGATTGTCGCGCGGTTTCTTCAAGGACCCCGTTTTCAGGAGAATTGTGGCGGCCGATCTGGCGTCGGGGCAACATCGCAATCCAACCGACAACGCTCACTACTTCACGACGGCGTTTTTCCACCGTCCGGAGGAGCTGGAGGCCGAGATTCGCGCGGCTGGATTTGAGGAGGTGCGAGTTCTGGGAGTGGAAGGCCCGATATGGAGCGCGGCACAATTCAGCCAGGCGTGGGGAGATCCCGTGCAGCGAAAGGAGCTGATGGAATTTCTGCCGCTGGTGGAGCGGGAGCCGTCGGTGCTAGGGGCCAGCGGGCACTTGCTTGGAGTTGGGAGGCGAGCCTGAGCATCCCCGGCGCAGGACGCTTCGTCCGCATTAGCGTTTCAGCGCGGCTTTCAGCACTTCCTGTACACCGTTGGAGGTGATCTGTACGCCGATGCACAAGAGCACGAACGCGACGACGCGGAGAATGCCGTGCGCCGTCTGGCGCGACACACGCTCGGTGATTTTCGGCGCGTATGCGTAGGTGTAAAACACCACCACGCTCAACACAAGCGCGGCTGCCAGAATTCCCAGGTGAGCGATCACATCACCCGTGACGTTTTCGACAGAAGCGCGCGCACCGAGCGTCAGCATGACTACAATGCAGCCGGGGCCGAGGGTCATTGGAAAGGTGAGCGGATAGAAAACCTTTTCCTGCAAGGATTCGAAGGTCGTGGGGGCAACGTCCCCTTGCCCGCGATCGGTCTCGGCAGCTGGCCGGTTTAGCAATCCCCAACCCATCGCCGCGAGCACGAGGCCACCAGCCACCTGCACTACCGGCAGAGAAATACCAAAGAAATTCAGCAGCGCAGCGCCCACCAATTCGACCACCACGAACAAAAGGGCCGTCCGGATTGCGACCTTGCGCGCTAACTGGTGATAAACGGACCCAGGTGCGTCTCCGATGATGCCAAGGAGAAGCAGCGCAGACCCGAGCGGATTCAATACCGGTAACAATGCGCTGAAAGCGAGGATGAAGTATTTGGCTAGAAGGGAGAGGCTTCCCATCGGCGCAGCATAGCATCGGCGCCGATCTTTCGCTTAGCGAAGAGCGACGCTGAAGATGAGAACGACGAAAGCGACGATGAGCCCCGCCGTTCTAAACCAGTGGTATTGATCCCAACGATGCTCCTGCGCTTTCCAATCGTTCGGGAGCGATTGGGGCGTCCATTCGGCAATTCGGTTATTGATAGGCACCGGGCCAATGAGCGAAAACACGGCGGCGAAGACTTGGATCGCGAGTGCAATAGCAGCGAGTCGCCAAGCGGGCTCCCTCAGGCGCTCGAAAGGCAACAGCAAGAGAAGATTCAGGAGAGTGGAGAACGGCATCCAAAACGGCATCACCCTGCCAAGCAATGCAGCCAGCGCTGAGCGGACCGGAATGTGCACCTCCAGAGATTGGCGGTTGAGCAGAGGATGCGCGAATGCCGCGACGTTTAGCTCGCTGCCGCACATCAAGCCAAGTACGAGTACCGCGAAAAGGTGAAGGGGCATGAAGGTTACCTCCGCCGATTAGATGTTTAGGAGTAAGGGGGACGCGGGGGGGGCGAACCCAGTGAGATGTTTGCGGGGCACGGCATGCCGCGCCCCTACGCGACCCGCCAGCTAGAAGCGGGAACGGGTAGCGCGGATGTATTCGCGCAGGGTGGTGACGTTGGGGCCGTAAGAGCCGACGCGGCCAGCATCAACGGGTAGGCCGAGGAATTCAGCCTGCTCGATGCTCAAGCCTGCGTCATCGAGTTCGGCGAGGCTATAGCCTTCGACCGGCACAAGGCGGTTGCGACGCGAAAGGTCGAGCGGTCGCGGTGGGCGCTGCATCCGTGATTTCTTTAGCACGATATTGAAGAACTCGTCCCAATCCCGGCGGTTCCACATTGTGCCCTCTCTTTCCTACTTCGCCGTAATCACTCACTTGGATGCTGCATCGGCGATTTGGGTAGCGAGATTTTTTCGGGCCTAGTCGCGTCTCGTTCCTCGAACCAGAACGATGCGGATTCTAACCCCGCAGGGGCGGGAAAGTCGCGTACGAACGGGGCATGTGGCCATCCAGTTATCGCATCTTACGCACACGTTACTGGGGTATTGCGGGATGAAGCCGCCCATGTAACGGCGCGTCCGGCGTGCATCGGGCGTTATCGTTAGCGGCAAAATCGTGATTCAATAGCGGTCCGTGTTTCGACGCAAAAAGTTTCGGCTGAGGTTGCCGTCACGAACGCTGATGCTCGGCGAGCGGACGCTGGTGATGGGGGTGCTGAACGTCACGCCAGACAGCTTTTCCGACGGCGGAGTGTACTTCAGCGCCGGCGCCGCAGTGGAGAGAGCAATCGAAATCGAAAAAGCCGGAGCGGATATTCTGGATATCGGGGGCGAGTCCACGCGGCCCGGTTCTGAAGGCGTTTCGGCCGAGGAGGAATTGGCGCGACTTTTGCCGGTATTGGAAAGGCTCCGCGGACGACTGAAGATTCCAATTTCGGTGGATACAAGTAAATCGGAGGTAGCCGAAGCGGCGGCGGAGGCGGGCGCGGAAATTCTGAACGACGTGACGGCCCTGCGCGCGGATCCGAATCTCGCGGAAATCGCGCGGCGGCGAAAGTTACCGCTGATCCTAATGCACATGCGCGGCGAACCGCACACGATGCAGAAAAAGCCCTTCGCGCGAAACGTAATGCGCGATGTGACCGTGGGTTTGCGCCGCTCCGTAGCGGTGGCGCACCGGGCAGGAGTGTCGAAATCGCAAATCGTGCTCGATCCGGGAGTCGGGTTTGGGAAGAGCACCGCGCAGAATTTCGAGTTGCTAGCCAGACTGGATGAAATCGCGCGCCTGGGTTTTCCTCTGATGATTGGGACTTCGCGCAAGGCGTTTATCGGAAAGACGCTCGGCGGGGTCCCGGTGGCGGAGCGGGCGTGGGGCACGGCGGCAAGCGTGGCAGCCAGCATCTTGGGGGGGGCACACATCGTGCGTGTCCACGACGTGCGCGAAATGGCGCAGGTGGCGCGCATAGCCGACGCGGTTTTAAATCCGGATTCGGTTCGCGCGGATGGAGTGAAGTGAGCAGCAACGCGTCCGAGGTAATCTCTGCCGAGCAGCGCGCCAACTCACGCAATGCGCTGATCGCCGGTTTTCTCGGCTGGACGCTGGACGCCTTCGACTATTTCATCCTGGCGTATGTTGTGGGCCAGGTGGCGGTGGAGTTTCACCGCTCGATCGCGGAAGTTTCGTTTGCCCTTACGGCTAGTCTGCTAACGCGGCCGATCGGCGCGATTGTGTTCGGCTTGCTGGCAGACCGTTACGGCCGCCGCTTGCCGCTGATGCTGGACGTTCTCTTCTACTCGATCATTGAGATTCTTTCCGGGTTCGCGCCTTCCTACCGGATATTCATAATTCTGCGGCTGCTCTACGGAATCGGCATGGGCGGGGAGTGGGGCGTGGGTGCGTCACTGGTGATGGAAGCCGTACCCAGTGAAATGGCGAGGAATGCTTTCCGGGGTTTTGCAAGAGGGATACGCGCTGGGCAATTTGCTGGCGGCGGTGGCGTTCTGGACGATTTTTCCGCATTGGGGCTGGCGGGCAATGTTCTTTCTTGGGGGATTGCCCGCGCTGCTGACGCTCTTTATTCGCGCGAAGGTGAAGGAGAGCGAGGCGTGGAAGAGTGTGGCTGCCGCGCGGACGAGCTGGGGCGACTATTTCCAGTTGGTGAAGGCGAACTGGAAAAGGCTCGCATACCTGATTGTGTCCGTGGCGATGCTGACTTTCATTTCGCACGGCACGCAGGATCTGTATCCCACTTTTCTGCAGCGCCAACGACATTTCGACACGCGCACCACGGCTATCATCAGCGTGATTTCGATGGTGGGCGCAATCGTGGGCGGTATCGTGGTGGGGCGGATTTCCGACCGATACGGGCGGAGGCGGGCAATGGTTGCGTCGGTGCTGCTGGCGATTATTCTGATACCGCTATGGGTGTTTGCGCCGACGGCCGCGCTGACGGCGGTGGGAGCATTCGCGATGCAATTCATGGTGCAGGGGGCGTGGGGAATAGTTCCCGCGCATCTCAACGAGCTTTCGCCCGGAGCGCTGCGCGGATTTTTCCCCGGGCTGGCCTACCAGACCGGCGTGCTCATCGCGGCGGGCGCGCCGACGATTGAAGCGTTGATGAGCCGTCATCTGAGTTACGGGCAGGCAATGGGATTATTCGCGCTTACGGTTTGCGCGATTGGAGCGGTGGTGATTGCGTGCGGACCGGAAGCGCACCGCGTCTCGTTTGAATCTACGAGCCCTGCCCCAGCGGAAGGAAATATTGCGTCCCCTTGACGGGCTGGCGGAGGCGGCGCAAGAGTTCCTGCAGATCCTGATTGCGCTCGACGAAGTCGATTTCTGTGGTGTCCACTACGAGCAGATTCGAAGCGGAATAGCGGAAGAAGAAGTGGGAGTAGGCGTTGGCGACAGCTTCGAGGTATTCGGGCGAAATTTCTGTCTCGGCAGGATCGCCCTTCTTGGAGACGCGCTTTCGTAGGACGTCTGGCTTGGCGTGGAGATAGATGACCAGGTCGGGAGGGGGAATGGATGGCGCGAGCACATCGAAATATTTCTCGTAGAGTTTGAGTTCTTCGTTATCGAGATTCATGTAGGCGAAGATTTTGTCTTTCTCGAAGAGAAAATCGCTGACGATGGGGGCGCCGCGGTCGTGGAGCTGAGCCTCAGAGAGGCGGCGGTGGCGCTCGTAGAGAAAGTACATCTGGGCGCGAAAGGCTGCGCCGGGTTTCTCATCGTAAAAATCGGCGAGAAAAGGATTGTCCTCGCAATCGAACACGCGGCGCGCGTGGAGCTGCTCGGCTAAGGCTTTTGCGAGAGTGGACTTGCCGACGCGGATGGGCCCCTCGATCACGATGTGGCGCGGCGCCTGAAATGAGGGCCGGTTGAGCGAAAGCTGATCCGCCATGGCGCGCGATTATAGCAAACCAGAATGAATGAACAGCTTATGCTTGTTTATCGGTGAGGCGTGCGAAGTGTGGCCTACCAACTTTTTGCAATGACGGCGACGATGCGGGCCAGGGCGTCCACGTCCCGCGTATCGATCACTTCCGCCGGCGAGTGAGAATAGCGGAGCGGCCAGCCGAGGGGAACGTCCACCGCGCCGTAGGGAACGAATGTGGCGCCGTCGTTGCCGCCTCCAGTAACACCCAATTGCACGGGGATCCGATTGGCTCGGGCTAGAGTGGACGAGGCGATCGACAAGAGGCGCAGGCGCAATATTGGAGCCGTCGACGGCGCGAATAGCGAAGCCTTTTCCGATCTGCGCATCACCGAAGCGTTTTGATTCGAGCGGCGAATCCGAGCTGACCAGCGTGTCCACGGCAAAGACGTAATCCGGTTCGTGATGTTCGGCGGCCAGCCGTTTTGCCAGCGCGGCCGCGCCCACGAGACCCAATTCCTCGCCGGTGGACCAGACGAAGGTGACGTCGCGGTCACGCAGTGAAGAGCCGAGCGACCACACTGCGGAGATCAGCGCGGTGTCGCCGACGCGGTCGTCGAAGCTGCGGGCGTTTGCGCGTGTGCCGAGCAACGGGCGATAGTTTTTGGGAATGGTGATCGAGTCGCCGACCTTGACGCCGAGTTTGGCCGCTTCTTCGGGGCTGCGCGCTCCCACATCGATGCGGATGGGATTCTCCGCATCATTGGGCCATTCGAAGGTAGTTTCATCCCAACCGTTCGGCAATTCGATCGACACCTTGGAGATCGCGAGCGGACGTGTGAACCACGACGGGGTGGCCCTGATAAAAGCTCAATATCATCCCGCCCAGAAGTTCAGCCTCGAGCCTGCCGTCGTTCGAGATCGATTTGACCTCGAAACCGATCTCGTCCATGTGTGCGATCACGAGAATCCTGGGTGTTTTGACAGCGCCTGGCGCGCCGAGATGCAAGATCAGATTTCCGGCGTCGTCTGTCTCCGGTTTCGCCCACTTTGGGAGCAGGCTTTTTACCATTTCGCGCACGGGCGCTTCGTGGTTGCTCGCGCCGTATGTGGTTGTGAGGCGACTCAACAGCTCAGTGGTTGGCGGTGCGCTGGAGACTTCATGGTTGTCGGGGGCGGCGCTCCTCCTGCCGACGACGGCTTCTTGTGGCAGCGCGGCTTTTCCATTGGCGTAAAGCGCGAGAAGGCGCTCGAGGGCCGCGAAGTCTTTCGCGTCAATGATTTCCGCGGGCGTATCAGACCAGGCGGTGGCAACAGCGAGATGCGCCCACTCTGCCGGCAAGTCCGGCAAAGGGAGATAGCTGGCGGGGATCAGCCCGGCGGAGTAGTCGGTGGCTAGCGGCACACTGTTGGCTGCAGCGAGCTGCTTGAGTTCGGAGGCGAGGCCGGAGAGCTCGTCGTTGGTTTGCGCGAGGCCGAGCAGAACTCCGCTGCCAGGCGCGCGGCGCGGCGCGAGATGCAGGCCCTTCATTCCGGCAATGGCACCTCCCGGAAGCAAGCGGCCAACGTAGATCATTTCTTCCGGCTGAATCGTGCGCAGAATTCGCTGCAAGCCGCGCGCACCGGTCTGTTGCTGGACGACAAAAGCGATCGTCAGCGTACCTTTGACGTTCGCTGGATCGATTTTGCGAAGGAGTTCAACCAGGGCGGCGGCACCGAACTTATCGCCGACGGAAGCGCCGGCCATCTCTTGACCGGCAAGATCCTCCAAGCCCCGGTCGATCGCTACCGGGCTGAGAATATCCACGCCAGCCTTGCGCGCCTCGGCGGAGGAACTCGCGCCAATGTCGACGTACATATTGTCGATATCATTCGATTTCGGCGGATTCGCGCGGCCAGGTTGCAAATGGATTGAGAGGCCGGCGACGACGCCATCGATCCATTTACCGCCTGCCACCCCGACCTTCACCGGCTGCGCGGAATACAACTCATTGAAGATTGGAGGCAGTCCGGACTGGGGTAATCGTTGCAAACGCAGATAGCCATCGTCCGTAATTTCGCTGACGACGAAGCCGGGCTCGTCGATCGCCGTCACGATCAGACGGCGCGGCGTGCCGGTCCCGACGGTGACAATCACGTCACCAAGGTTGTCCGTAACGGGATGCAAGGAAGCGATATCGTCGCGAACTTTTTCAGCGAGCAGATTCTCGTATCCGGAGACTGCGGGAGTTTCGACGAAATCGCGCAGAGCGTTGGCCGATGCGCCAGAATCGCCTTGCAGTTGCCGCCCTTTGATCGCGCTCTGACCGCTCGTGGCACATGGGCAAAAAATTGGAAATACTAATAGAAAGAAAGCGATGCCTAGAAACAAAGAACTTGGCGTGTTCGACACGTCGAAAAAGCGATGGGTGGAACAAGCGGGAGTCCTTTGTTTAGAATCAATCACAGGCGATGCCATTCGACGTGCTGCGGGATTGGCTGCAAAAAAGTGAAATAATTTGAAGTGGCCACGTGGTCCTGGCCGGCACCGGTTCGAGCTACTTTCAATCTGGACCTTAAAGGCATCATAGACTCAACTACCGTAGCACGATGCGAGAAGCTTGTCTGGAGCTGATTGGTGTAAGGAATCCGGTGATTGCGGGCGGGAAAGATCGCGGACCGAGAAAGCACGCTTTAGCTAACTTCGGCGAATTGACATGACACCGCGAAGTGGAAAAAATAATTGGCAATGAATGCTATGAGCACACCAGCCATTGAGATTATCGGCCTGACGAAGGACTATCCGGTCGGTTTCTGGCGCAAGCGAATGCGGCGGTCGCTCGATGGCCTTACCCTCAAGGTAGAGGAGGGCGAGATTTTCGGTTTTCTGGGACCGAACGGGGCCGGAAAGACCACGACGCTCAAACTTCTGATGGGATTGATCTTTCCGACGGCCGGAACGGCGCGCATTCGCGGCTGTTCGATTGACGATGTACGCATGCACCAGGATATCGGCTACCTCCCGGAACAACCCTATTTTTACGCTTACCTTACGGCTCGCGAGCTCTTGGATTACTATGCGCGATTTTCGAATTACAGCGGCGGCGAGCGACGAGAGCGCGTGGAGCGGTTTCTCGACCGCGTCGGATTGGCGTCCGCCGGCAACGTACAGCTTCGAAAATATTCCAAAGGCATGCTTCAGAGGGTGGGAATCGCGCAGGCGATCCTGCACGATCCCAAAGTAATTTTTTTGGACGAGCCAATGTCCGGACTGGATCCGGTGGGCCGTCGCGAGGTGCGGGACATCATCGTCGACCTGAAGAAGCAGGGACGCACCGTCTTCTTTTCGACTCATATCCTTTCCGATGCCGAAATGCTCTGCGACCGCGTGGGAGTGCTGTCTGGAGGAAAATTGCAGGGAGTTGGCGCACCAGCGGATATCGTGTCAATCGAAGTACACGCCATGGAAATCCTTTTCGAGGAACCGGGGAAACGTCCGCTTCCGAAGGAACTCAAGGAAAAAGCAGCGACAATCGGCGGACGGTACCGGATGGAAGTGTCGGAGGCGGAGCTCTATCCGGCGCTCGCACAACTCGAGAGCTGCAATGCACGAATACTTTCGATCTCTCCCGTGCGGCCGACGCTGGAAGATTACTTCCTGCGGTTGGTCGGCCACGAAGAAAACGTCGCTCCGGAAGTGGAGGTGAATTCGAGATGAGCGCGACGACGGGGCCGGTGGCGATCAACACTTTTCGCGAGGCAGTGCGCGACCGGGTGCTTTACAACTTAGTATTTTTCGCGTTGGTGATGATGGGCGCCGCCATCTTTGTGGGGCAGATATCGATTGGAATCGAGCGGCTGGTGATCGTGAACCTGGGACTTTCGGCGATTTCGCTCTTTGGATTAGTAATGGCTGTTTTTATTGGCGTCGGGCTGGTGTCCAAGGAAATCGAGAAGCGCACTCTTCATAGCTTGCTTGCAAAGCCTATCCGCCGCTGGGAATTCCTGGTGGGAAAATATGCGGGCTTGCTGCTGACGCTCACGATCAATACTGCCTTCATGACGTTGGGTTTGGCGGCCGCACTGTTTTATGTGGGGCGGCCGTTGGTGCGGCCGGATGTCTCCATCGTGATCGCAATCTATTTCATACTTCTCGCGCTCGCCCTGGTAACAGCGCTGGCACTCTTTTTCTCGTGCTTCTCGAGCCCAATGCTTTCCACGCTATTTACGCTGGCAATATACATCACGGGGCTATTTGCCAAGGACATTCGAGACTTCGGCGATCTCGCCGGCAGCCCCTTACTGAAGGCATCCGCGCGTGTTGTCTATTATTTGGTCCCGAACTTTCACAACTTCAACGCCGTCGCGGCGGCGGCGCATGGCGAGGGCATTCCACTTTCCCTGGTGGCCCAAAACACGCTCTACGCGGCGTGTTACGTGACGCTACTCTTGCTGGCGTCGTCTGCTATTTTTTCCACTCGTGACCTAAAATGAGCCGGCCGAAGCAAAGGGTAACGTGGATCGCGGCCGCATGCGTGCCGCTGCTATTCGTCTGCGTGGCGGCGCTGCAAGCGGGAATTGATACGCGAACGCGGAAAACCATCCAAGAGCGGGAAGAACTGCTCCTGTCATCGCCGTCCGCCGTGCAGAAGATCAGTCTGGGATACGACTCGCTGCTGGCCGATATCTATTGGACTCGCGCGGTGCAGTACTACGGCAGCCGAGTAGGAACGGACGATCCGAATTTCGATTTGCTGTGGCCGCTGCTCGATATTACGACCACGCTGGATCCCAAGCTGGTGATTGCCTACCGCTTCGGCGGAGTTTTCCTGTCGGAGCCGGGAAACGCAGGGGCAGGACGCACCGATTTGGCGATCAAGCTTGTAAAGCGCGGAATCGCCGCGAATCCAAACCAGTGGAGGCTGGGTGCGGACCTTGGGTTCCTCTATTATTGGCGACTGAAAGATTACCAGGATTCCGCCGCGGCCTATCTGGAAGCCAGCAAAGGACCAGATGCACCACTTTGGCTGAAGGTAATGGCCGCCCGTGTGGCCCAAAAGGGCGGATCGCTGGAGACGTCGCGCATGATCTGGTCACAACTGTACGAGTCCACGCAGAATCAGATCGTTCGAAAAAAGGCGTCGGAGATTTTGCGCGGGCTAAAGGCGCAGGAAGATGAGGCGCAGCTCGACGAATTGGCAGGCGAGTACCAGAAGCGTTTCCGGCGTTTCCCCGCATCCATGATCGACTTACGCGATGCGGGACTCGTTAGCGGCGTTCCGCTCGATCCGGACGGATATCCTTACATCTTCGGCCCAGATGGAAGATCGCAGCTTAATCCGCAGAGTTCCGTAGTGATCCCGCCAGAGATAAAAGCGCCGCCCGGGCCAGCGAAATAGTATGTCTACAACCGGTTGTCATTCGACGGAATCCTATCCGACGGACTCCCAATGACCTCGAAACGCGCGGCAATTTCGTTTCTGGTATCGAGCACGGTGCTGGCGGGTCTAGCACTTGGCGCCGTCTGGCTGCCAAACGCGGACTCGAGCACGAAATGGATGGCAGATTCCGTGGCGGATCCACAGATACACGGGCAGCCGCCGTCGGCAGCGGAAATGCGCGCGCGGACTGAAAAACTGATGGCGAATCAGCATGCGGACGATCAGGCGTTGGAACTCTACCAGCGCATCGAGCGCCATGTCGATCGCAGTGACGGCACTTCCGATCGCATTATTGACGACAAGACATATCGCGTGGTGCCGACCGGCGCGGGAACGCAGAAAATTCTGCTGCGAGACGAGGATAAGCCCGTGGATTCGGCGACTTACGGCCGGGAAATGCGTGAGCTTGCAGAGGTGCTGCGCACGATGGCCGATCCAAATAACCCTAAGGCAAGGGCGGCGTTGGCGAAACGACAAAAGCGCGAACGCGATCGCGTGGAATTCGTCGATGCAATGAAGGAGGCGTTCTTATCGAAATGGCTGAGCACCGATACGAGGAATGGTCGTGAATGCGACGTTTTCGAACTCGATCCGAACCCTGACTTCCATCCGCACTCAATGTTTGAGAACGCACTCAGCCACGTGACTGCGAAAATATGGGTGGATCATGAAAGCAATCAACTCGTCTGGGGTGAAGCCCATGTGATGAGCGACATTTCGGTGGGCGGCGGAATCCTCGGTAAAGTTTATCGTGGCAGCCGAATTTCGATGGCACAGGAGGAAGTAGCGCCGGGCATCTGGCTGCCGACACACTATCAGTACGATTTCACGGGGCGAAAATTCCTATTTGCGTTTCAGGAGCACCAAACCATCGACGTGAGCCACTACCACCGGGTGGGGCCCCCCAGCGAAACCCTCGCCATCGTCGAAGGGGAATTAGCGAGCGGGAAAACCTTCATGGAGGATCCATAGCCATTCCAAGACGGTATTCTCGGCGCGACTCCTATCGTGGTTCTAGGGAAGAAACGCGGGATTTCGTCCGCTGATCCGCCCGGGATCGCCGCTATCGCGCAACGGCTGCGAGTTCTTTCTCGATGGGCGCGCCCACGAGATTGCCCCATTCCGTCCAGGAACCGTCATAGTTCTTCACATTGTCATACCCGAGCAGATATTTCAGCACAAACCAGGTGTGCGAACTGCGCTCGCCGATACGGCAGTAAGCGATCACTTCGCCGCCGGCGGTTACTCCCTTGCCTTGATAGAGCTGCTTCAGCTGATCGGCGGACTTGAAGGTGCCGTCTTCATTGGCGGCTTGCGACCAGGGGACGTTCGCCGCCGTCGGAATATGCCCTGCGCGCTGCGCGGTCTCGTTCATGCCAGGTGGTGCAATGATTTTGCCGGTGAATTCATCGGGCGAGCGTACATCAACTAGATGCCCGGCGCCTTTCTTTTCGATCAAAGAGAAGATGTGCTCCTTTCGGGCGCGCAGAGATTCGTCGGGATCTGCGGCCCGATACGTCGTGGGTGTGACTCTTGGGGTTTCCTTGATGAGCGGGCGCTTTTCCTCGATCCATTTTTTGCGGCCGCCGTTCATCAACCGCACATCTTTGTGGCCATAATATTTGAGCTGCCAGAAGGCGTAGGCCGCGAACCAATTGTTATTGTCTCCGTACAGGATAATAGTCGTATCGTTTGACACTCCCGATTGGCCGAGGAGATTCTCGAGCGCGGACTTGTCGATCAGATCGCGCCGGATATTGTCCTGTAACTGTGTCTGCCAATTCCAGCCAACCGCACCCGCGATATGGCCTTGATCGTACGCGCTTGTGTCCACGTCCACTTCAATCAGCCTGATCTTGGAGTTCGGGCCGCCGCTGCTGGACTGTTCGGCGACCCACTGCGTCGAAACCAAAACCTCAGGATGCGCATATTCAGCCATTGGAACCCTCCTTCAACATTATCGTTTGCGTCAGATCGGTCGCACAGAGCAAAAAAACACCGCCGGGTCGCTTACGGCGGCGGGTCGGAAAGCGCGCCTGGAGCCGCGCGTGAGCTCAATCTCCTCACGCCAAATGTGCAAGTTCGTGGGCACAACAACAGCCTCGAAACTATTCTAGACGGTATACTTCACGAGCGGAGAATACACCCGAATCGTCGAGGCGACAATGGCGCTCCCGTCCGATCAGAAAGGTCCTGATGAAGACTCGTCTGCTAGCCAGCGATGCGCGCTTTCAGCTTGACGCGGCCGTTTTCAATGTTCACCGAATATTCGACATTGCGGCCACCCTTGTTTCTAAGATCCTTTGTTTTTTCCCCGACGAAGTTCTCGAAGTCCTTCAGGCTCGGCGCCCCCGATCTTTGTCCCGCCTCGGTGCGCGCCTCGATGAGCTTCTCGTATAAGGCATAAATCTTCTCTTTTTCGTGCTCAGGGTCGGAAAGAGAAAGGGCGAAGACCGTGGCCCGCTGCTCGGTGACGCCCCTCTTGTCGGCTGCGCCGGAATTCGAGATGTGCGAAGGGTTTTCCGAAGTTATCGGTACCTGGTTGTCAGCCGTCTTTCGAGCGCGCTCGGCCTCAATCGCCTTTGCCGCCGCGCCGAAGTGGTGTTGCTGGCCGGCCGACTCCTTTTGGAGCACCTTCTTACGCCACATGTCCAGGTACTTAGCGTACGTTTGGGCCAAATTGTTGAATCTAAATCGCTGCGCGAAACTAAGCTCACCGGCGCGTTCGTTATAGCGGCGTATCAAGCTCTCCGTGCGCCATTGGGTATCCGCGGGAGGCCGCTTGCGCCCGCCACCGAAGAACTGCTCGTATTCAATCTTCAGGGTGCGGAGATCGCGCTCGATTTGACTGAGGTCTTCGTCAATGGTGGCCATAAGGTTCGCAAACTGGCGAGAATTCAGAGTAGAGGCATCCTGCCTGACCGTCAATGTGATCGGGGGCGGGATTGTCGCAAAGGGAAAGCCCAGGTGTCTGCCGAGTTCGCCAGACTGGCACCTTGACTTTGCCGAAAGGCACTGCATAGACTCGAAGATCCGATTGAAGATCATGGCGAAGACTGATGTCCGCGCGGTTACAATTGGAATCAGCGGAGCGAGCGGCGCGGTGTATGCGCAGCACCTGCTGCGCCTGCTTGACGGCGACCGGCGTGTCGAAATCGTATATTTGGTTGTCAGCGAAGCCGGCCTGCGCCTGATTTCGGCCGAGCTTGGCATCGTCGCGGCGGATGGCAAAAAGCTGCCTTCGCTCATCACCGGGACGTCCGCGAAGAAAATCGAATACCTACCGAATAAAGACATCGGGGCCAGCATCGCTTCGGGCAGCGCCGCAGCAGACGCCATGACCGTTATCCCCTGCTCGGCTGGTGCCCTTGGCTCGATCGCCGCGGGCACGGCGAGCGACTTGCTCACGCGCGCTGCGGATGTTTGCCTCAAAGAACGCCGCCCGCTGGTCCTTTGTTTGCGCGAAACGCCGCTGAATCGTATTCACCTCGAAAACATGCTTCGCGTGCACGACGCGGGGGCGACCGTGATGCCTGCAATGCCCGCATTTTACTATGAGCCGAAAACAATAGAGGATCTCGCCAAGCAGTTCGCTTATCGCGTTCTTGCGCGACTCGGATTGCCCCACGAAAAGCAGTATCGTTGGAAGGGTGGCAAGGTAGAAGAGAAGCGCGGCTGATCAGATGGAGGCGATTGGCCGGAGCCTGGTCACAAACGGAAACTCTAGCAGCTCGCCATAGCCGCTATGTCCAAAAGTCGCATACGAACCGTGCTCGAGATGATCAAGTTCGAGCATTCCATCTTTGCGCTCCCGTTTGCTCTGGTGGGAGCGCTGCTGGCCGCGCGGGCTGCCGGGAACCTGCCTTCTTGGCGACAGATTCTGTGGATTCTGGTTGCGATGATTGGCGCGCGCTCCGCCGCGATGACGATGAACCGAATCGCGGATATCGAATACGACCGCCGTAATCCTCGCACCGCCAATCGCGCACTTCCCGCGGGCGAGCTTTCGGTGAGGTTTGCCGCCGCCTTCACCGTCGTCGCTTCCGCCGTGTTGATCTTTGCCGCGTGGCGACTGAATCGACTCGCCTTCGAACTTTCGCCCCTGGCTCTGGTGATCCTATTCTTCTATTCCTATACGAAGCGGTTCACGGTGTGGTCCCACTTCGTTCTCGGCATTTGCCTCGGAATCTCGCCCGCGGCTGCATGGATCGCGATTCGCGGCTCGCTCGATTGGCGAATGTTGATTCTCTGCGCCGCCGTTACTCTCTGGGTGGGTGGGTTTGATGTGCTCTACGCCTGCCAGGACGTGCAATTCGACAAGTCAGCTGGGCTGCATTCGATCCCGAAGACCTTTGGCGTCGCGAAAGCTCTCGTTTTCGCTCGCGCCATGCACATCGCGATGGTCGTCCTGCTCGGATGGCTCGCTTGGAGCTTTCGTCTGGCGTGGCCCGCTTGGGCCGGAATCGTAGTGGTCGCGGCGCTGCTGGCCTACGAGCATTCGCTTGTGAAGCCGGACGATCTGAGCAAAATGAATGCTGCGTTTTTCACTGTGAATGGCTATATTAGTCTTTTGTTTCTGCTGTTTTGGGGTGCGGCAACCATGTTCACACACCCGTAGTCTTAAATGGCAGGCACAGGTGGCCGGCGCGTGTGGCGGCGAGAGAGGGCAATGTCAGAACTACAAATTACCGATGCGCGGCTCGATCCCGTTGCGCAGAAAGTCCTGGCGGGCCAGCGCCTGACAGTCGAAGACGGCCTCGCGCTCTTCCAGTCCCACGATTTGCTCGCCGTCGGCTGGCTCGCAAACCACGTGCGCGAGCAGCGTCACGGCAATATCTGCTATTTCAACGTCAACCGCCATATCAATCCCACCAACGTTTGTGTGGCCCACTGCAAGCTCTGTGCGTTCGGGCGTTCGCCGGATTCTCCGGGAGCATACACTTTCGCCCACGACGAAATTTTCGCGCGCGCTGCTGAAGGTGTTGCGGAGGGCGCCACGGAGTTCCACATCGTGGGCGGCCTGCATCCCGATCTTCCTTTCGACTATTATCTCGACCTGATTCACGGTCTGAAGCAGCGCTTTCCTCATGTGCACCTAAAGGCGTTCACCATGGTCGAGGTGCATTACTATTCGCGGCTCTCCAAGCTTTCGATCAGGGACACGCTTCTGAAAATGAAGGAAGCGGGCGTTGATTCACTGCCCGGCGGCGGTGCCGAAATTTTCCATCCGCGTGTGCGCAGGATTATTTGCGATCACAAGGTGAGTGGACAAATGTGGCTCCAGATCGCCCGGACCGCCCATGAAATCGGCTTGCACTCGAATGCAACGATGCTCTTCGGCCACGTGGAAACGCTTGAAGAGCGAGTGGATCATCTGCTGCGCCTGCGCGAAACGCAGGATAAAACCCGCGGCTTTGTAGCCTTCATCCCGCTGGAATTTCATCCCGCGAATACCGGCCTCGCGCATATTCCGAGGCCGAGTGGCTTCGACGCGCTGAAGACCATCGCCGTCTCGCGCCTGATGCTCGATAATTTCGATCACATCAAGGCTTATTGGATCATGCTCACACCGCGCATAGCCCAAATCGCGCTGGGCTTTGGCGCAAACGATCTTGACGGCACCGTCGTCGAAGAAAAGATTTATCACGACGCCGGCGCCACCACGCCCGAGCATCTTACTCGCACCGAACTAGAGCGCCTGATCCGCGCGGCAGGTCGCGTGCCAGTCGAGCGCGACACACTCTACAATCGGATCGATCGTTCAACCATGCCGCCCGCTACCCCAGCGCCGCCGCGCGGCTCGAACAGCCTGATCCCCGCCAGTTCCCTCACCGCCTAAAGCCGAGCTTTCCCTGGGAACGCCAATCTCAGGATTGGCGTCTTGGTCGCGCCCGGCATGCAATCGTCATACACGCCGGGCGATCAAGAAGAACGCTATAGCGACCGCAGGAAATTCAGCAGATCCTGCTGCTCTTGATTGCTCAGGTGATTGAAATTGGTGATCACGCCGTTCGCTTCCGACCCCTGGCTCGCGTGCGCCTCTATCGCCCTCAGGAGTCCGCCATTCGCCGGAGTTGCGCGCCCATCGTGCAGAAAGAATAGGCGCTGTCCCACCCCCCACAAAGGAGCGGTGCGGAACTCGTCGGGCCCTGCCGCGCCCTGCGAAACATTGTCCGCAAGCCCCATTCCCATGTGATGAACCAGCAAATCCGAAAACAGCGCCGCGGTTTGATTGTTTAAGCCATCGGTGAAGGAGGAAGTACCGGTCTTCATCGTGGGCGTGTGACACAGGTCGCAGTGAACTTGACTGAACACGTCCCGGCCATTCGCAATCGAGCGAGCGGTGGGATTTTCCGGAATGCCCTGCGTGGAAGGCGTCGGCGGCGCAAGAAAACGCATGAAATTCGAGAACCCCGCTACGTCGCTGAGGATGTTGGCACCCGAAGCAGGAAAATTCGTCGAATCTTCCGGCGTCGGATTGGTCATGCACGACGCGGGGGCGGAACGTTCATCAGGAAACATTTCGTTGGTCACACCCATCTCTACGTTGTACGCTTCGCCCGAAAACACTTCGAGTGATTTGTTCTGGGCCTTCCACCCGAATCGCGTGATCGTCCCATCGTTGCCGCTAAGGTTTGGGTGTCCTGAAATTCCGAGCGCCCTTTTGAGCGCGGCGTTCGCGCTCTCATTGGCATAGATCGTGGCGTCCGCTATGTTCTCGATCAAGCCGGCTCCAAAGACCGGTGTCGGAATGCGAAAGATTACGTCGTTGAGCTGCTGCATCCGCGCAAAATTCGGCTGCGCCATGCTGCAGTTCGGCGCATCCCGCCTTCCAGCGATCGTGAAGAGACCGTGGACGCCCCCGTCCGGAGTCTGGCTCACGGTGCCGTTGGGATTCAGGGCGTACGGAAATCGCGCCTCGCGTACCGGTCCGTTCGCTGTAATAAACGCCGGCATCGAATTCGTCGCAAAATATTCGGCACCCACCGCGAATTGCGGATTCACGCTGGGGCTCGTCCCGCCGGTTGTTGGGAAGGCGTGGCAACCCGAGCAGCTATTTAAATTAAAAGTAGGTCCAAGTCCGCGCCCAGTTGCACCCGGCTCAGTGCCGTCGACGGAATCTACCTCGTTGAATCGAGCGAGACCATCGTTGAAATACGCGAGTTCGTCCGCGCTCAGACTAGGAAGTGGCTTCCCGGCGCTGTCCGTTCCGATCCGCGCTCCTGGGTCCCGCGCCGTCGTATTCTGAAAGGTGTCTTGAGCGAAGAATCTTTCCTGGCCGTGCTCTGCTATTGCTCCTGCTGCACCCACTTCCTTCGTGATTCCGACGGACAAAAGTAGCGCGCAGCCCGCCGGAATTCCTGCACAAATCAGAGCCTTCACAATTCTTTTTTGTATGCGCATGCCTCTCCCCCTTCAAGAAGGCGGCAGTTCAAGGGGCTTGGGAAGCCTGACCAAACCGAACGTTCCCACGAATGCCGGACATTCGAACGGTGCTCCGGCGACATGAGAATCAGCGTGAACTGCGACGCTATCCTGCTCTAGCTGGTTCGTTGAGACAGCAGCGAATCTGGGCGTGAAGGCTAGCTCGCGTGGGTTTCCGGAACAACTGACCCGAGGTACAGAATCGGCACAGGCGAAAGAATGCATTGAATGTACAGCGAAAGGACGCGTTGAACCTACAGTGAAAGAAATGCGTCCGAAATATTTGTGGATCGCGGCTTCAGACCCGAATACGTCGGGCAACTGCGTGTGGCTTCAGTCGTTGAATATCAACTCGGGTCGACTGCTCTTCGTTTGGATCGCGGCAACTCGACCGCGGACGGTGATTCTGAGTGGAGTGAGTATGCAGTAACGATACAATAGCCGCGCAAGTCTTATAGATCGGTGCGGCTACTGCGACTCCGAACGGCGCTAAAGCGGGAATCCACCGCCACAATGACGATTGTCAAAAATATGCACCTATCTGCGCTCGTGGCACTAATGATTTTTGCTGCCTTGCCTCTAGCAACCTTCGCGCAGACCGACGAGATTCAGGTCTACGACGCCTCCATCGCACCGCAAGGAAAATTCAATCTCACCTGGCATAACAACTTCACGCCGGATGGCCTGAAGACCGCTGCCTTCCCGGGCGGTATCATCCCCGACCGATCGTTCAACGGCGTCACGGAATGGGCGTATGGCGCAACAGACTGGCTCGAGCTGGGCCTATATCTGCCTCTCTATAGCATCTCGAAAAATCACGACGCCACAATCAACGGCGGCAAGATCCGCCTGCTCTTTGTTAAACCCCACGCCGCGGACAGCACTTTCTTTTACGGCGCGAATTTCGAGTTCAGTTACAACGCAACATACTGGGAGCCCGTCCGTTTTACCTCCGAGATTCGGCCCATCATTGGCGTGCACGTGCATCCCGTCGATATCATCGTCAACCCGATTCTCGATAATTCTTTCCGCGGCGGTTTTGCAAGTCTCGATTTCGCGCCCGCCGGCCGCATCGCTTACAATTTCACTCCAAAATTTGCTCTGGCCGCCGAATCGTATTCCGATGTTGGTCCGCTCCGTGCGGTTTTGCCCACCCGTCTTGAATCACACGAAGTCTGGGGAGTTTTCGACCGCGCCACAAAAATCGGGAGTTTCGAAGGTGGGATCGGCTTCGGGCTCACACCCGCATCAGACAAAATCACTCTGAAGCTGATGTTCTCCCGTGATCTCAATTAGCGGGCATCGCTGGTCACGCGTGCGGGTGCGACTTATCGTACACTTCCATCAATTTCTGTATGCTCGCTTGCGTGTATCGCTGCGTAGTTGAAAGCGAGACGTGTCCCAGAAGCTCCTGAATCGCGCGCAGGTCCGCGCCATCCGCCAGCAGATGCGTGGCAAACGCGTGCCGCAGCGCGTGAGGATGCAGGTCCCAGTTCACATTCGTCAGCCGCGCGTACTTTTTCACCAGCGTTCGAACAGAGCGCGCCGTCAGGCGGCCACCCACGGGATTCAGGAACACGGCTCGCGTCACCGCAACTCGCCCGGCGCGAGCTAGGATCGCTTCGCGCAACGGCCAGTATGCCTCCAGCGCCTCCTGCGCCTTCCGGCCGTAGGGGACCTGCCGCTGTTTACGTCCTTTGCC
>CAVWZE010000005.1:0-94492 GCA_963759485.1 uncultured Acidobacteriota bacterium
AACGCGGTGGATTCGATAGGTCGATGCAACACCATCTAAAAGATCTGCTGTTTAAGGATGGTGTTTATGACCCAGAGGAAACGATCAAGGCTTTCTCCCACGCAAGAAACTGACGTATGGAAGCGGTGGAAGGCCGGGCAGTCGTTGCATGCGATCGGTCGCGTATTTGGCAAGCCGCATACTTCCATTCGTCATCTATTGTTGCCTCGTGGAGGGATTCCTCCAGCAGTGCGCCGTCGCTCCCGACTAGCCCTGACGCGGTCTGATCGAGAGGACATCTCGCGAGGGATCGCATCCGGTTCATCGATTCGTGAGATAGCTAGGCATCTGGATCGAGCAGCTTCGACGGTGGGCCGAGAAGTCACACGCCATGGTGGCCGTCCTGCCTATCGAGCCTATGAAGCCGATGATCAAGCCTGGGAGTCGGCCTTGCGGCCCAAGAAGTGCCTTCTTGCCCTGCACCGGAGGTTGCGAGAGATGGTTGCGAGTAAACTGGTCCTGGAATGGTCGCCTGAGCAGATTTCCGGGTGGCTGAAGACCCGGTATCCCGATGACCCGAGCATGCGAGTGTCCCACGAAACCATTTACCGCAGCCTGTTCATCCAAGCGCGTGGAGTGCTGAAGAAAGAGCTGATGGATCACCTGCGAACCAAGCGGCGCATGCGCCGCTCGCAGCACTCTCGTATCTTCAAAGACTCGCGCGGTCAAATCGCAGATGCCATCTCGATTAGGGAAAGACCCGCTGAAGTTGAGGACCGCGCTGTCCCTGGTCATTGGGAGGGCGATCTCCTGAGCGGCTCGAAGAACAGTCACCTGGTGACCTTGGTGGAAAGGCATTCACGTTTTGCCATGCTGATTAAAGTGCCCAGCAAGGACACCGCAGTGGTGGTGACGGCATTGAGTCGGCATATTCGTAAACTCCCCGCTACCCTGCGGCGCTCGCTGACGTGGGATCGCGGACTGGAGATGGCGAAGCACAAGGACTTTACGGTCGCGACGGATGTGCAAGTCTACTTCTGCGATCCGCAAAGTCCCTGGCAGCGTGGCACGAACGAAAACACCAACCTGCTTTTACGGCAATACTTCCCGCGAGGAACCGACCTGTCTGGCTATTCTCAAGCGCAGCTCAACCAGGTCGCGTTGCGCCTAAATCAACGCCCGAGAAAAACACTAGGCTTCCAGACTCCCGCGAGTAAACTGCACGCAAGTGTTGCGTCGACCGTCTGAGCCGGCAGCGCTAACCAGACAAGTCGAATACTAGGCGGCCAATCTTACCCTTGACACAGGCGCCTACCGGAAGCTGATGCCCTGCCGCTTGTTTCGCCGCATTTGACGCCTTCCGCACTCGGCCCTTATAGTGGTTCTTTACCTCGCTGGGAAATTCAGCAACGCAAGGAATCCATGCCCCGGGAAATTCCCAAGGCTTACGAGCCGCAGGAGATTGAAGAGCGCTGGGCCAAGTCCTGGTTCGACGAAAAACTTTTCCGCGCTGAAAACTCCGGGAATGGTTCACCATTTTCGATAGCTCTTCCTCCTCCCAATATCACCGGCTCGATTCACATCGGCCACATGCTCGAACACACGCAAATCGACATGCTGGTCCGCTGGCATCGCATGCGCGGCCACCGCACCCTCTGGCTCCCCGGAATGGACCACGCCGGAATCGCCACTCAGTATGTTGTCGAGCGCCAGCTTGCCAAGGAAAAACTCCGCCGCCAGGATTTGGGTCGCGAGGAATTTGAAAAACGCGTCTGGAAATGGAAAGAGGAAAGTGGCGGCGTCATAAAGGACCAGATGATCCGCCTCGGCGCGTCCTGTGATTGGACGCGCGAGCGTTTCACTCTCGAACCGGCTCTCTATCGCGCGGTCATCGAAGCTTTTCTGCGTCTCTATCGCGAAGGGCTAATTTATCGCGGACGCTACATGGTCAATTGGTGCCCGCGCTGCCAGACCGCGATCAGTGATCTCGAAGTCGTCCATCACGAGCGCGCCGGAGAAATTTGGAATATCCGCTATCCCATCGCCGGCTCGAAAGAATTTCTCGTAGTCGCCACCACGCGTCCGGAAACCATGCTCGGCGATACCGCCGTCGCCGTTCATCCGGATGACGAACGCTATCAGCGCTTCATCGGCAAGAGCGTGATGCTTCCGTTGATGAATCGCGAAATTCCGATCATCGCAGACACCTATGTTGACCGCGAGTTCGGAACCGGCGTCGTCAAAATCACGCCCGCGCACGATCCCAACGACTTCGAAATTGGCAAGCGCCACAATCTTCCTCAAATCGATGTGATGACCAACGACGGCCAAATGAACGAAGCCGCCGGAAAATACGCCGGTGTCGAGCGCTTCGCCGCGCGCGCCCGCATCGTCGCGGATTTGAAAGAATTGGGCCTGCTCGAAGGCGTGAAAGAGCACATGCATGCCGTGGGCGTCTGCGACCGCTGCAAATCTATCGTTGAGCCGCGCATTTCCAAGCAATGGTTCATGAAAATGAAGCCGCTCGCGGAGCCCGCGGAGAAAGTTGTCCGCGACAATCTGATCGAAGTGGTTCCCGAGAATCAGCGCACCATCCTCCTACACTGGCTCGAAAATATTCGCGATTGGTGCATCTCGCGCCAGCTCTGGTGGGGCCACAGAATTCCCATCTGGCATTGCGCCGATTGCAATGAAATGGTTCCGGCGACGGATTCGCGCGTCGAAATTGTGGAAGGCCACGCGCGCCCGGCAAGCGTCCCCCCGAAATGCCCGAAGTGCGGCGGGAAAAAACTCACTCAGGATACGGATGTTCTGGACACGTGGTTCAGCTCCGCCCTGTGGCCGTTCTCAACCCTCGGTTGGCCCGACGATACCGAAGATCTGCGCACGTTTTATCCCACGAGTTTGCTAATCAGCGGCTACGACATTCTATTTTTCTGGGACGTCCGCATGATCATGATGGGCCTGCACCTCACGGGCGGCAAGGAGCTGGGCGATCGAGTTCCGTTTCGCCGCCTCTATTTGCATTCGCTCGTCCGCACCGCCGAAGGCGCAAAAATGTCCAAGACCAAGGGCACTGGAGTCGATCCGCTGCAACTCACCCAGCAATACGGCACGGACGCGCTCCGCTACATGCTCGCCAGCATGGCCGCCCCCGGCACGGACATCGCGCTCACCGAAGACCGCATCCTCGGCGCGCGCGCCTTCGCGAATAAAATCTGGAATGCGGCGCGATTTCTTTTCGTCAATTTGGAAAAAGTTGAAGCAAACGGTTTTACCCTGGACGAACTCGCCGCTCCCGAGATTCGCGCGAAAGCGCCGTATCCGGTTCCCGGCGAAGGAGCGCTCGCGCATCGCTGGATTTTTTCGCGCCTTGCATCGGTCGCTGCACAGGTCAACGACGCGCTCGAGAATTTCCGCTTTCACGAAGCCTGCCAAACGATCTACCAATTTTTCTGGGGCGATTTCTGCGACTGGTACATCGAATGGGTGAAACCGCAACTCGCGAATTCCAATCGCGAAATTGCCGTTCCCGCCTGGCGCAATATTTTCGCCGCGCTGGATGCCGCGCTGCGCCTGCTGCATCCCGCGATGCCATTTCTCACCGAAGAACTCTGGCACAAACTGCCGCAACCACGCCGTCGCGCGCTCCATCGCACTGGATAAATTCCCGGAGCCGCGCGCGGAATGGACCGACACGGGCGCGGACGACGCCATGGCGATGCTGCAAAGTATCATTATCTCCCTCCGAAATATCCGCGCCGAAATGAAATTGGATCCGAAGAAGAAAGTAGCCGCCGATTTTTCGTCGCGGGGCCGGACGCTGCGGTATCTTCTGGAAGAAAATATGGACCCGCTTCTGCGCTTGGCCTCTCTCTCGGAATTGCGGATCTCCGCGGACCACCTGGATCCCCAGGACGGAGCTATTCGTTCGACCGCCGCATTCGATCTGCGGATTGCTTACGGCGATGCGGTGGACAAGCCCGCGGAAATCGCGCGCCTGAAAAAAGAAATCGAACGCCTGGAAAAAGACATCGAGTCAAAGCAAAAGCGACTCGCCGATGACAGTTTCACCAGCAAAGCCCCAGGCAAAGTTGTGGATAGCCTTCGCGCCACCGTCGTCGAGCGCCAGATCGAACACCGCAAACTTCGGGACCGCCTCGACCAACTTTTGTAGCGTCCGCCCACGCTGTCAAATCCGAAAAATTCGCATTTTGCCGCATGCGGCCGAAACCGCGCTTCGATCTGACAAAATTGTCAGCTAGAAATCGCGGTAACTCACTGAAACCAAAGGCAGGGGGCCGCCCGCAACGCGCGCCAATTCCTTCTAACTAGAATAACAGTCTGATAACATCCAAACGCAGCCAATCTTTAGGAAAGGAGCACCACATGAAGCAATTTGCAGCGGTGGCGGCCCTCCTCGCGCTCATGGTCGCCGTGCCGTTCGCGGCGCAGAGTCAGGAAGCGGCCATCGCCACCACGAAGCTCAAGGTGGGGGACACGGCCCCGGATTTCACGCTGCCGAGCAACCAGCAGAGTGCGGTCACGCTCAGCAGCTTCCGCGGGAAGAAAAATGTGATCCTTGCGTTTTACATTCTCGCGTTCACACCCGGTTGAAAACAGGAACTCCAGGCTTATCAGTCTGATTTAGCCAAAATTGAAGCGAGCGACACCGTAGTTTTCGGAATCAGCACAGACAGCCCTCCCGCCAACGCAGCATTCGCCAAGCAGATCAACGTCACCTTTCCGCTGCTAAGCGATATGAACCGCAAAGTACTCACCGATTACGGCATTTTGCAAAAGTATCCGATGGCCGGCGACAAATATGAATTTGCGCGTCGCACCACTTTCGTGATCGACAAGAAAGGCGACATCAAAAATATCCAATTCGATAGCACTGCGATTGATCCGACGAGTGCTGTCGCAATCTGCACCGATTTGCATCACAAAGGAAGCTGACTCGGCGGTTACGCGAGGGTTGAGCTTACGCTCAGCCCTCGTTCTGTTTTTGCGGTCGAGTTTGTCGCGAGCTAAGGCGCGTCTGCCTTAGAATGGGCGAGCCTTGGCTAAGCCTGCGGAATCCGATCGCCTGCGCGTGGTCCTCGTGGCTACGCGCAACCCGCTGAATATTGGCGCGGCGGCGCGCGCGATGAGCAACTTCGGTTTTCGCCGCTTGCGAGTGGTGAAGCCGTACGAGCCTGCGTTTCGCGAAGCGCGTTCGGCGGTGGGCGCTTCGGATGTGCTGGCGGGCGCCGAGCAGTTCGATAATGTTGCCGACGCGGTGGCGGATTGCACGTCTGGTGGTCGGAACCACGGCGGTGCGTCACCGGCAATTGCATCATTTGCTGCGCGGTCCCGCGGACGGTGCACGCTTGATTCGCAAGCGGCTGGCGGCGAGCCGGGTTGCTCTTCTTTTTGGCTCGGAGAAATTCGGATTATCGAATAGAGATCTGAGCCATTGCCACTGGCTGATTCGCATTCCCACCAACGAGAAAAATATTTCGATGAATCTCGGGCAGGCGGTCGCGGTGTGCCTCTACGAATTGGTCCGCGAGGGGAAGGGAACTCGATGGCCGGAGAAAGTGACGCTCGCGGCGTCGGCTGAAGTAGAACGGATCACGGAGATGCTCTTTGACGCGCTGCGGGAGAGCGGATTTCTCGACATGCGGCGGGTGGCTGATTCCGAGGAACGCATTCGCCGCGTCGTGCGGCGGCTGAAAATTCAGGAGCGCGATGCGGTGATCTGGCAGGGCATGCTGCGCCAGATTCTGTGGAAACTCCGTTCCACCCACAAGGCAGAGCAGTAACGATTCTCGCTCAAACCGCACACTAGCAAGTTTCCGTCAGATCTATTCCGGTGATTTGTGTCACATCCTTGGGTGATGGCTCGCACGCGGGCTTCAGAGCCTTTGGCATACGCTTGATATGGCGGTTCATGGCAAGGAAGGAGGTATGCAATGTCAGGGATCTCCGTGCAACAAAGTGAAAGACCAACGGCGGCATTCGTTCTATCGCTGCTCGCCGGCCTGTGGATGTTGTCCATGGGAGGCATGATGAACGGTTGGCACGCCATGGATCAGTGGCATGGCATGAACGGCTGGATGTGGGGCCGGGGCATGCACGCGTTTGGTTTGTGGTGGCCCTGGTTTGGGATTCTGGCCGGAGTCGTTGTGGTGATTGGCGCGGCCATCCTGTATTTCAGGCCCGAACATCGGCGGAACTGGGGCGCAGTAATCTTGGTTGTTTCAGCGATCGATCTTCTGTTCGGAATGGGAGGTTTGCTAGCTGGTGTCCTTGGTGTGATCGGTGGCGCCATGGCGATGGCATGAACGCGAGTGACGCAGCACGCGGCTCCTAACTCGGGCACGCAGGCACCATTTCACTTCCAAGAGAGGTCCTTCGACTGCGGCCGGCGCCCGCTAACAACGCGGGAAACGAAAAGGCGCGCCGGCCTCCGCTCAGGATGACAGTTTCAAGTGCGTGGCCCCTCTCTGCAGAACGTTTCTTCTAGTTTTCGAAAGTGAATAGTGGTTCAATGCGCGGCGGCGAGCGGCCGAAGTTTATCGGCGGCGCTCGTAACGAACAGTCCACGTGTGGGGGCGGGAAATGAAGCAGCGCGCAATATTCGCTGAACCTCGGTTGAGATCCTCGGGATGCATGGCAGGGATCGCTGCATTTCTAATCGCGCTCGGATATTTGCCGCGCGCTTAGCGCGCAGGAATTCAATAGCCGGTCGATTGCGACTTACACGGCGGCGCAGGCGGAGCAGGGCAAGGCTGTTTATGCGAAGAGCTGCGCGAGTTGCCATGGGCAGACGCTCGGCGGCAGCGAATTCGCGAGCGCGCTTAATGGGATGACGTTCAGCAACAATTGGGGCGGAAAGTCGGCGGTGGAGCTTTTCACCTACATCAATACGAAGATGCCGCCCGCGAGCCCGGGCCAACTGGGCCCGGAGGCCGCCGCGCAGATTATTGCGTACGTGCTTCAGGCGAACGGAATACAGCCGGGGCAGAACGAATTGCCCACGGATACGACGGCGCTCGCGTTGATACAAATTCCGCGAGGTCCAACGCGGCGGGCCGCGATGATGATGCCGCTTTCGCCGCTGGCTCCGCCGATGAAGCCCGTGGTGCTGCCGAATCCGCTCGAGAAATTCACGCCGGTGACAGACGAACTGTTGCAGAATCCGCCGCCCGGGGACTGGCTGCTTTGGCGGCGCACCTACGACGATCAGGGATTCAGCCCTCTGAAGGAAATCACCAAGAAAAACGTGCACGATCTGCGGGTGAAGTGGGCGTGGTCGCTGCCGAACGGAGAAAATGAGGGGACGCCGCTCGAACACGATGGCGTGCTCTTCATCGAAAGCTACGGCGACAAAGTACAGGCGCTGAACGCGCTGACGGGCGATTTGCTCTGGGAATATTCGCGGCAACTGCCGAGCGACGCGCGTCCGATGCAGAAGCGCAACCTTGCGCTCTACCAAGACAAGCTCATCGTGCCCACATCCGACGTTCATCTGGTGGCGCTGGATGTGAAGACGGGTGACGTGGTTTGGGATTCGCCTCTCGCCGATTACAAGAAAGGCTATCAGGAGACCGGCGGGCCGCTTGCGGCGAAGGGCAAGGTGATGCAGGGGATCGCCGGTCAAGCGCCGGGCGGTAATTTTATCGTCGCGCTGGATGTTGAAACCGGTAAAGAGGCGTGGCGGTTTCATACCATCGCGCAGAAGGGTGAGCCCGGCGACAGTTGGAATGGCTTGCCCGACGAAAAGCGGAATGGCGCGTCGGTGTGGACGGCGGGAAGCTACGATCCGCAACTGAATCTCGCGTATTTCGGCGTTGGGCAGACCTACGACACGGGACCGGTGCTGCATCGCGTGCCGGGATTTTCAAATGACGGGTTGTTCACGGATTGCACGCTGGCATTCGATCCGGATACCGGCAAGCTGGTCTGGTATTTCCAGCACGTCCACAACGATCAGTGGGATCTCGATTGGTCCTTCGAGCAGCAACTGATCAATTTGCCGGTGAACGGGGCGCCGCAGAAGCTCGTGGTGACGTCGGGCAAGATGGGAATTTACGAGGGCATGGACGCGGCGACGGGGAAATATATTTTCTCGCACGATTTGGGCATTCAGAACGTGATCACGTCGATCGATCCGAAAACCGGCGAGAAGACCATCAATCCAGAAGTGGTGATTGGCGACGAAAAGCCGCACATGATCTGTCCGCATCCAGGCGGCGGGCGAAACTGGATCGCCGGTTCCTACGATGCTTCCAGGAAGATTGTATTCGTTGCCCTCAACGAATCATGCATGGATCTGATACCGGCGGCGCCGGGCCAGCGCGGAAATTTGACCTCAGGCGTGAACTGGTTCATCCGGCTGCGTCCTGACAGCGACGGCAAGGTCGGGCGAGTGGAAGCCTTTAATCTGGAAACGAAGAAAGTGCTGTGGACCGACCGGCAGCGCGCGCCGCAAACGACGTGCCTCTTGGATACGGCGGGCGGAGTGGCTTTCGCGGGCTCATTCGACCGGAATCTTCAGGCCTACGACGACGCCACGGGGAAGACGCTGTGGCAGATGCGGCTGAACGACGTGCCCGACTCGTGCCCGATCACGTACACCGTCGATGGCAAACAGTACGTGGCTGTCGTTGTCGGCAGCGGCGGGCCGATCACGGGAACTTATCCGGTACTGGTTCCGGAGATTCAGAACCCGCCTGATCATGGCGCCGAGATTTGGGTATTCGAGCTACCGGAAAAGTAGATCCAAGTCACTCTAATCAGGTCAGCCCAACGATAAGTTTGGCCAGCGGAACGTCCTGTGAGCGCTAAACCGTCACCGAAAGCAAATTCCATGGACGTCTTTGAGAGCAAGACTGGCTCCTGCTGATTGGGTCGGACGCTGAGGGCCAAGAGCTGTCCGGAAGTCCGCTTGTGGAAAGAAACCAAGTTCCTCAGCATCCGCCCTCCCCGCCGACGTACACCTGTCTCCAAAATCCGTTCTGGCGCTTGTAAATTCCAAACTCCTCACTCTCGTACCCCCAAACCTCGACGACGATTTCATCTGTCCCGTCGCCATCGAGATCCAATTGGTCGGCGAAACTGACGTCCTCGGAGTCTGTTCCGTCTGTCAAATCTGTACTTTTGTGGTATCGAGTCAACTCTGCGGTTGCCCCGGAAGCCCCTATCTTCCCGATCAGGAACACTTGGTACAGTGCGCGCTTATCCTCGACGTACAACGAGCCCACCAAAAACTCGCTATCACTATTGTCGATTCCCGTCACGATGAGCTGGCTTATTTTAATGTCCTTCGCCAGTTGCTCCGGCACGCCGTGCCTTCGGAATGCCTCTATCGCCAATTCCTGCGCATACTGGCGATCCTTGGCGTCGGCTTGGCGCTGCTTGTTGGCGTGAGGTCGAACTCTTTCCGCGCTGGTCGCTAGCGCCATGGACTTCTTTGGAAGATGAAAAGGCGGCTCAGCCGACACTAGAGCCGCCGAAGAATCGCATTGGAACTGCATCACTTTCTCGATTCGCACGTTACCCTGCTGTTGCCCTTTCATGAATAGAGGAAGGCGTTCGCCGACGTTATATACGGCACCCTTATTCGCGGGATGAGGCTCGGGACTGTAAATTTCGATGGCAATTAAGTCGCCGAACCTCGGTGTCTGAACTCCGGCACCGAATCCTTCCGCGTAGCGATTATGCGTCACGATGTAGACGGGGCGGTCGGGGCCCCGCCAACTGGCTTTACCTTTTTCTGCAGCGGCCAGAATGGGTATTGTCAACAGTAGGAACAGGCAATAGCGTCGATTCATCGGAGCCTTCCTTTGCGTCATTTGACCATGCTGTTCGGCCACTCCAGTATTCTTCAAGGACAGGTGTTACGGTTGAGTAAAGCTCTTGCATCCTGACGTGATGACCGCGCACTGACATGGTAGTCCCGACCGCTGAAATAGCATTGAGTTGACACAGTGAGCGGTAAGCGACAAGATGCCGGCCTGAAGGCGCGGCGCTACATAGGCAACGGAAAACGTCCTAGCGCAGCTTTTCTGGCGGAAACGAGAGAGCACAAAATGAGACAAAGGCAGTTCTCGGCGTACCTGCGAATTGTGTGCGTATTGGTTTTCGTTACTTTAGCCGGAACATGCACTTACGCGCAGCAAGCGGCCACGAAATCTGCTGATATTGTCGTCGTAAAGCCAGAATCCGTCGGTTTTTCCTCCGAGCGACTTGAGCGGCTCCACGCCGCGATTCAGCAGGAAATTGACAAAAAGAAAACGATGGCGGGCGCGGTGACGCTGCTCGCACGGCATGGCAAAGTGGTCGATCTGAAGGCTTATGGCAAGAAAGACCTCGCCAGCGGCGCGCCCATGACCACCGACACGATTTTCCGCATCTTCTCGATGACCAAGGTCGTCACTGGCGTGGCCATGATGATTCTCTACGAAGAAGGTAAATGGAATCCGCAGGACCCCATCTCGAAATACATTCCCGAATTCGCGCACTTGAAAGTCTTCAAGGGCGTGGATGCCAACGGAAAAATGCTGGTCGAAGATCCGATCCATCCTCCGACCATGCACGAGTTGATGACGCACACTGCCGGGTTCACGTACGGATTGTTCGGCGACGGGCCTGTAGACAAGGCATACGTGACTCAAGGAGTGCTGGCGTCGAAAAATCTCCAGGAGATGATTGATAAGCTCGCCAACATTTCGCTGCTCTACCAGCCCGGCACAAAATGGGTTTACAGCGTCTCGATGGATATTCAGGGCTACATCATTGAAAAGCTTTCGGGCCAGTCACTTCCTGATTTCATGCACGATCACATTTTCGTGCCGCTGAAAATGAAGGATAGCGGCTTTTACGTTCCCAGCGATAAGTGGAATCGTTTCGCTACGCTCTACGGTGAGGATTCAAGCGGCGCGCTGGCGGCCGTCACACCATCCAATGTGGGCGTAGGCGATTACAAATCGCAGCCGACGATGCCTTCCGGCGGTGGGGGAATGGTTTCTACCGCGCAGGATTACATGAGGTTCGCGCAGATGCTGCTCAATGGAGGCGAGCTGGATGGCGTTCGCATCCTCGCGCCGGCCACCGTGCAGCTGATGAGCTCGAATCATCTTGCTCCCAGCCTCATGACCGGAGAATTTTCGGTGGGCCCCGAAACGATTCGCCCCGGCATGGGCTGGGGCTACGATTGCGCGGTTTTCACCGATCCCGCCACCGCTGACGAAATCGTCGGGAAGGGCACGTTTTTCTGGATTGGCGCCGCCGACACGTGGTTCTGGATCGATCCTACGAACGACATCGTCTTCGTCGGCATGACACAGCACATGATCGCCCCCCATCAGCCGAACGTCGAACAGATCAGCCGTCCGGCCGTCTATCAGGCGCTCGTCAAACCGAAGGATTAACCTAAACAGGCAAATGAGCCGTTATTCAGGGATAGCGGGGAAGCGCATTCTGATTACTGGGGCTACGAGCGGGTTGGGATTAGCGATGGCCCAGGCGCTCCTTAAAGAGGGAGCAAAGGTCGCGGTTAGCGGACGAGATCAGAACAAGATTGATCGAGTCGTTGCGTCTCTCAAGGGCGGTTCTGGAGAATGCGTTGGAATTTTCATCAACGTTCGAGATGAGCAGTCGATTCAAAAGGGAGTTGCGGAGACAGTGCGGCGCTGGGGCGGCATCGACATCCTGATTAACAATGCCGGAATCGGAATGGCAACCGTCAATCCGAAATTTGCGACTGATCTTTGTCCTTTCTGGGAGGTCTCTGCATCCGGATTCCGCGATGTGATCGATACGAATCTTACTGGATACTTTCTCGTAGCTAAGGCAGTCGTGCCCTATTTTCTAAAAGCCGGCGGCGGAAGAATCATCAATATCAGTACAAGTCTTGAAACGATGAAGCGCAAAGGGTTTGTTCCGTATGGCCCATCGCGGGCGGGAGCTGAGTCGCTTTCCCACATCATGGCGCAGGATTTGGCTGGGCGCGGAGTCACCGTGAATATTCTTTTGCCAGGGGGCGCGACAGATACAGGGATGCTCCCGGACGAGTTTCGAGCCGACCCGGAGAAATGGCGAGTGAAGTTTGGTGTAAAGCTTTTACAGCCGGATGTGATGGCGGAGCCCACGCTCTTCTTGTGCTCTGACGAAGCAAAGAGTGTTCACGACGAGCGAATTATTGCCAAGGATTTTCAGCAGTGGAAGACAGATTGGCTGAATCGAAGCAGGGCCTAACGAAGATTGTCCGGCACGAGAAATTTATTCGAAGATGGCGAGCCAGGCGCGAGCGACCAGCACGACCGCAGCGAACCCAACACACATGTAGACGGCGATATAGGCGAGCAAAACGGCGCAAGCGGTGACGGAGTGCCTCATCGACAGGTCTTTGGGCGCAGACTCCGAATTGCGCGCAAGCGTGGCGCTTGAGCCGGTAGTCCAGAGCGGGATGTCGCTGACGCGGACAGTTTGGTTCATGTTCGAACAGTAGCCAACAGAGGCGAAACAGTCCAATTCAAAGGCGTTCTCGAAGGAATCACTGAAACAAATAGCCACCGGATCTTGGCTTACCGAGCGAGCTAGGAGCCGGGAGTTTGCGGGCGGCGCATTGGGGATCGGTGCGAATGCTATGTTCGAACGCGCGGGCGGATTCGTAGTCCCAAAAGTCATGGAGTAAATTGAGTCCTTGGTTGAACCAAGCTTGGGCTTCGGGTGTTGCGGTAATTTGCATGTGCACGTTTCCGATGCCGGTGAGCTTCTCGGGGGCGGGGAGCTGATCGGGCGGGATTTCGTCCTTCGTCTCCATCACGGGGCTGGACATATTCATCACCCCGCGGGGCCCTAGCGGGCACTGTGCCCGCACAAATTCGATGGTGTAGCTCCTTACAGCCGAGAGAGTTAGGAGTCTAGCTATATGAATTCTTTAGGAATTGTTTATAATCCCTTTATGAGCGGGCGAAAATTGGCCTCCTCAAGTCTGCGTGCTCACTAAGTAAGAGGGCATGTCTTCGAACCCCCAGGGCCCCTCGTTTTCACAATCAGCGCGTCCCGTGGCCAAGGTGCTGGTGGCTACGACGGCGATGCTCGCCTTCATTTCTTACTGGCGGGCCGCAGCCATCGTGTTGAACGACATCGCTTCGTCGGCGTATTACGCGGGCGGCGAGGCGGAGCGGTTCATCGGCAAGTCGGCGCCGTGGTTCATCTTCGCGACGATGCTGCTTTCCTACGCGGTTTTCCAATTGTATGTGGAGAGCTGCAGCATGTTCGTGCGCGGCGGCGTTTACCGCGTGGTGAAGGAAGCGATGGGCGGGGCGCTGGCGAAATTCTCGGTGTCCGCGCTGATGTTCGATTACATCCTGACGGGGCCGATCAGCGGCGTGTCCGCGGGACAGTATCTGGCGGGACTGCTGAATGAATTGTTCTCGTACGCGCATTTGAGAATTGTGCTGAACGCGGATGCGGCGGCGGCTGCGTTCGCGATTGCGGCGACGGTTTATTTTTGGTGGGAAAACATAAAAGGCATTCCCGAATCCAGCGAGAAAGCGCTTTGGATTATGCAGCTCACCACGGTGATGGTGGTGGCGCTGATCGGGTGGTGCGGTTACACGCTGCTGGTGCGGGGCGGTCATCTGCCTCCCGCGCCGATTCCGCGCAACATCGTGATGAGCAAACACACGCTGGGATGGCTATCCGGAACACATATCGCGCAGAACTTTACGGTGCTTGCCGTGCTGATCGGGCTGGGACATTCCGTTCTGGCCATGAGCGGCGCGGAATCGCTGGCGCAGGTTTACCGGGAGATCGAGCACCCGAAATTGCCGAACCTGAAAAAAGCAGTGTTCGTGATTTTCGTCTACAGCATGGTGTTCACGTCACTGGTTTCCTTTTTTGCGGTGATGATTATTCCGGATCACATCCGTCCCCTGTATTTCGAGAATTTGATTGGCGGCCTGGCGATGAGCCTGACGGGGCCGTTCGTGGCGCGATTGGCGTTCCGCATTTTCGTGGTGGTTGTGGGCACGCTGATCCTTTCGGGAGCGGTGAACACGGCGATCGTGGGGTCGAATGGCGTGCTGAACCGCGTATCCGAAGACGGCGTTCTTTCGGCGTGGTTCCGGCAGCCGCATCCGAAGCATGGGACTACATACCGGATCATCAACATCGTGGTAGGTCTGCAAATCGTGATGATTATTGCGAGCCGCGGCAACGTGACGCTTCTCGCGAACCTGTACGCTTTCGGCGTGATATGGAGCTTCGTGCTGAACGGCTTGGCCGTGCTGGTGCTGCGCTATACGCAACCGGAGGGGCGAGAATACAAGGTTCCGCTAAATTTCCGGATCGCCGGCAAAGAAATTCCGCTGGGAGTGGCGAGCATCACGCTGGTGCTGCTTTCGATTGCGCTGATCAATTTGTTTACCAAGCCCGAGGCGACAATCGGCGGAGTGATTTTCTCGGGGTTGCTGTTCCTTGGGTTCGAGATTTCGGAGCGAAGAATTCAGCGGAATCGCGGGCAGGGCCATGTGGAACTGGATCAGTTCAACCTGGCGCAGGAAGCGGACCTGACGCTGGCGAACGTGGACGTGAAGCCAGGCAACATTCTCGTCCCCGTGAGCACCTACTACGCGCTTTATCCGCTGGAAGCAGCGCTGCGGCGCGTACACAGACGAGAAGCGGAAATCGTGGTTCTGCATGTGCGGATACTGCGGCGCGGCGCGCTGGGCGAGTACGACCTGGCGCCGGAGCAGCTTTTCAGTACGATCGAGCAGCTGCTGTTCACAAAAGTGCTGGCGATGGCGGAAAAGGAAGGGAAGCCGGTGAGGCTTGCCGTGGCGGCCGCGAACGACCTGTGGGAAGGCATTTTGAGGACGGCGATGAATTTGTCGTCGAGCACTATTGTGGCGGGAAGTTCGTCGAAGACAAACGTGACGGACCAAGCGCGAGAAATTGGAATGGCATGGGAGAGAATGCCAGAGCCGCGGCCGCGGTTGACGCTGGAGATTTTCACGCCGTCCGGGCAAGAGCAGGTGTTCTATCTAGGTCCGCATGCGCCGCGGTTGACGCCAAAGGAAATCGACCTGCTGCACAAGATTTGGCTGGACGTTGGCGACAGGCTGCCGGAAAACGAAATACACCATCACGATATCGTCCATTTTGCGCTGTCGGAAATCGAGCGGGGAATCCGCAACGGCGACAACGACGAGGGCGTGATCGAGCGTCTGCGGGAACATTTGAACGAAATCCGAGACCGGCGGCAAAATTCCTGACGAATCGGCCTTAGCGCCGTCGCGCGGCGGCTGGAATTAGGATTTGACGCGGCAAGAAACCCTTCGGCAGCCCAGTACCCGATGTGCCGTTTCACGCACCTCTTCTACAGGTTTTGCCGTGCGCTTCTAAGGGTTTTACGGTATGACAGCGTGGTTCGAAAGCGCGATAATACCGCGCTGAATCTCGGTAAACACGCGAGTTACCCTTGAGAGAGTGCGGAAGACGACCAGCCGGTGCGCCCCCGCAGAGCTACCAGTCTAAATGTCGTATCGCCCATCTCCTTTTTCTCTTCGAACCACCGAAATTCTCGCGAGACTTTCCAAGACAAGAGCCGACTCAATTTGAACCAGAAACGTCATTTTGTATCCGGAGAATAGCATGAAGAAATCAGACGCGTCGGGCGCCAGCGTGGGAACGGATGAAGCCAAGGCGAGCGCGAAGAGCAACGGGCACCCTGCCGGGCGGTCCGAAATTGCGCCCGCCGAGCTGAGGGCAATCCTTGCCAGCCTCCAAACCATGCGCGATGGCGATTTTTCCGTGCGGCTGCCCGGAGCGTGGACCGGACTTGCTGGAAAAATTGCGGACACATTCAACGATATCGTGGCGGCAAACGAACAGATGGCCCAAGAGTTGAAGCGCGTCGGCCAAGTGGTTGGCAAGGAAGGCAGCACCAGGGAACGCACGCGCTTGCGCGCGCCGCGCGGAGCCTGGGGAGAAATGGAAGTGTCGATTAACACGCTGGTCGAGGACTTGCTGCGGCCGACGGCGGAAGTGACTCGCGCAATTGCGGGCGTCGCGCAAGGCAATTTGACGCAAACGGTGCGCATCGACGTGGATGGGCGGCCGCTGGAAGGCGAATTTTTGCGGTCGGCGACAATCGTCAACACCATGATTCAGCAGTTGGGAGTTTTCACTGCTGAGGTGACGCGCGTGGCGCGCGAAGTCGGCACGGACGGCAAACTCGGCGGCCAAGCGCAGGTGCCGGGGCTGGCAGGAACGTGGAAAGACCTGACCGATTCGGTGAACTCAATGGCCAGCAACCTCACGGGCCAGGTCCGGAACATCGCTGAAGTGGCGACGGCCGTGGCGAGCGGCGACCTCTCGCGAAAGATTACGGTGGACGTGCGAGGCGAGATTTTGCAGTTGAAGGAAGCCATTAACACGATGGTGGATCAACTGCGATCGTTCGCTTCGGAAGTGACGCGCGTGGCGCGCGAAGTCGGCACCGAGGGGCGACTGGGCGGACAAGCTGTGGTCCCAGGCGTGGCGGGAACCTGGAAGGACCTCACGGACTCCGTGAACGCGATGGCCGGGAATTTGACTGCGCAAGTCCGGAACATCGCTGAAGTTACGACGGCCGTGGCGCGCGGCGACTTGTCGCGCAAAATTACGGTGGACGTGAAGGGCGAAATTCTGGAGCTGAAGAATACGATCAACACGATGGTGGACCAATTGAACGCGTTCGCGGGCGAAGTGACGCGCGTGGCACGCGAGGTCGGCACGGAAGGAAAGTTGGGGGGGCAGGCGCAAGTGCCCGGCGCGGCGGGAACGTGGAAAGACCTTACGGACAATGTGAACTTCATGGCCAGCAACCTGACTGGTCAGGTGCGCAACATCGCCGAGGTGGCAACCGCGATTGCGAGCGGCGACCTTTCGCGAAAGATTACCGTGGACGTGCGCGGCGAGATTTTGCAACTGAAGGAAACGCTCAACACCATGGTGGACCAGCTCAACCGGTTCGCCGGCGAAGTGACGCGCGTGGCTCGCGAAGTGGGAACTGAAGGCCGGTTGGGCGGGCAGGCCAACGTGCCGGGCGTGGCGGGAACGTGGAAGGACCTGACGGACTCCGTAAACTCGATGGCCGGGAATTTGACGGCGCAAGTTCGAAACATTGCCGAAGTGACAACGGCTGTGGCGCGCGGCGACTTGTCGCGCAAAATTACGGTGGACGTGAAGGGCGAAATTCTGGAGCTGAAGAATACGATCAACACGATGGTGGACCAGCTGAACGCGTTCGCCGGCGAAGTGACGCGCGTGGCGCGCGAAGTGGGAACCGAAGGAAAGTTGGGCGGGCAGGCGCAGGTCCCTGGCGCGGGAACGTGGAAGGACTTGACGGACAACGTGAACTTCATGGCCAGCAACCTGACGGGCCAAGTGCGAAACATCGCCGAAGTAGCGACGGCTGTGGCGCGCGGCGACTTGTCGCGCAAGATCACGGTGGACGTGAAGGGTGAAATTCTCGAGCTGAAAGACACGATCAACACGATGGTCGATCAGCTGCGGGCCTTCGCTTCGGAAGTGACGCGCGTGGCGCGCGAAGTGGGCACGGACGGAAAACTTGGCGGACAGGCGCAGGTGGGTGGCGTGGCCGGAACGTGGAAGGATTTGACTGACTCCGTGAACTCGATGGCGAGCAACCTGACGAACCAAGTGCGAAACATCGCGGAAGTATCGACGGCGATTGCGAGCGGAAACCTATCGAAGAAAATCACGGTGAACGTGAGCGGAGAAATTCTGCTGCTGAAAGACACGATCAACACGATGGTGGACCAGCTGAATGCGTTCGCGGGCGAAGTGACGCGCGTGGCGCGCGAGGTGGGAAGCGAAGGCCGGTTGGGCGGGCAGGCCAACGTGCCGGGCGTGGCGGGCACCTGGAAAGACTTAACAGACTCGGTGAACTCGATGGCGGGGAACCTGACCGGTCAGGTGAGAAACATCGCGGAAGTTACGACGGCTGTGGCACGCGGCGACTTGTCGCGCAAAATTACGGTGGACGTGAAGGGCGAAATTCTGGAGCTGAAGAACACGATCAACACGATGGTGGACCAGTTAAACGCGTTCGCCGGCGAAGTGACGCGCGTGGCGCGCGAGGTCGGCACAGACGGAAAACTCGGCGGCCAGGCGGAGGTGCCGGGTGTGGCCGGAACGTGGAAGGACTTGACGGATAACGTGAACTTCATGGCCAGCAACCTGACGGGCCAGGTTCGGAACATTGCCGAAGTGGCTACGGCCATCGCCACGGGCGACTTGTCAAAGAAGATTACGGTGGACGTGCGCGGAGAGATTCTGCAACTGAAGGAAACGCTGAACACGATGGTTGAGCAGCTTCGATCGTTTGCCGCCGAAGTAACTCGCGTGGCTCGTGAGGTTGGCAGCGAAGGCCGGCTGGGTGGCCAAGCCAACGTGACTGGCGTGGCGGGAACGTGGAAGGACCTAACGGACTCGGTAAACGCGATGGCCGGGAATTTGACGGCTCAAGTGCGAAACATTGCCGAAGTGACAACGGCTGTGGCGCGCGGCGACTTGTCGCGCAAAATTACGGTGGACGTGAAAGGCGAAATTCTGGAACTGAAAAACACGATTAACACCATGGTGGACCAACTGAACGCTTTCGCCGCCGAAGTAACGCGCGTGGCGCGCGAGGTGGGTACCGGCGGAAAACTCGGCGGGCAGGCGCAAGTGCCCGGCGTGGCCGGCACATGGCGCGACCTGACGGACAACGTCAACGTGATGGCGGCCAACTTGACCGAGCAAGTGCGAGGTATCGTCAAAGTAGTGACCGCCGTGGCCAACGGAGAATTGACGCAGAAACTTACCGTAAATGCCAAAGGAGAAGTGGCGGCTCTCGCAGAGACCATCAACAATATGACCAACACGCTGGCCACCTTCGCCGATCAAGTGACCACGGTGGCGCGCGAAGTGGGAGTGGAAGGCCGCTTGGGCGGCCAGGCCAACGTCCCAGGCGCAGCAGGCACTTGGAAAGACCTTACCGGCAACGTCAACTTGCTGGCCGACAATTTGACCAACCAAGTGCGCGCGATTGCGGAAGTCGCCACGGCCGTTACCAAGGGCGATTTGACGCGTTCGATTCAGGTGGAGGCCAGCGGTGAGGTTGCCGAGCTGAAAGACAACATCAACACGATGATCGACAACCTGCGTCTGACCACCGATCGAAACAAGGAGCAGGACTGGCTGAAAACGAACCTGGCTCGCCTTACGGGCATGTTGCAAGGCCAGCGCGATCTAAGCACCGTGGGCCGCCTGCTGCTGTCGGAGTTAGCGCCGTTGGTGGGCGCTCACCAGGGCGTGATTTATAGAATGGAAAGTGAAGAGTCGGCGGGAATGGAGCTGCTTTCTGCGTTTGCCGACGATGAACTGGATGGGCACAGGCAGCACCTGGCGGTGGGGGAGGGCCTGGTAGGGCAGTGCGCGCTAGAAAAGAGGAGCATGCTCATCAGCGAGATGCCGATGCACAGCGTTCCTATTCGGTCGGGCCTCTTTCAAGCCTTGCCGCAGAATGTGATCGTGCTTCCGGTGCTCTTTGAGGATCGTGTAAAGGCGGTGATTGAACTCGCCTCGCTGAGCAGATTCACGGCGTCGCATCTGGCTTTTCTCGAGCAATTGACCGCCAGCATAGGAATCGTCCTCAACAGTATTGAAGCGACGATGCAGACCGAAGGGCTCCTGAAGCAGTCCCAGCAATTGGCGACCGAGCTTCAGACTCAACAGAAGGAGCTTCAGCAGACGAACGAGCAGTTAGCGCAAAAAGCCCAGCAATTGGCCGAACAGAACGTGGAAGTGGAACGCAAAAACCAGGAAATCGAGCAGGCCCGGCGGGCGTTGGAAGAGAAGGCCAAGGAATTGGCCCTCACCTCGAAGTACAAATCCGAATTTTTGGCAAACATGTCGCATGAATTGCGCACGCCCCTGAACAGCATTTTGGTTTTGGGCCAGCAGCTTACGGACAACCCCGATCGCAACCTGTCGCCGAAGCAGGTTGAGTTCGCCCGGACCATTCACGCCGCCGGAACCGACCTCTTGAACTTGATCAGCGATATTTTGGATCTATCGAAGATCGAGTCCGGGACCGTTTCCGTCGAAGCCGAGGAAGTATTCTTCAGCAGCCTGCTCGATATGGTGGCGCGGCCCTTCCGCCACGAGGCCGAGAACCGCCGATTTACTTTCGAGGTGCGGACAGAGCCGTCTCTCTCTCGCGGCCTTGTGACGGACTCCAAGCGGTTGCAGCAAGTGCTGAAAAATTTGCTTTCGAATGCGTTTAAGTTCACCGAGCAAGGTAGCGTGCGCCTCTCCGTGTCGGCGGTCGCAAGCGGTTGGAGCCAGGATCATCCGGTTTTATCGGCGGCGCCTTCCGTAATTGCATTCGAGGTGTCCGATACCGGGATTGGCATTCCCCCCGAAAAGCAGAGGATCATCTTCGAGGCCTTCCAGCAAGCGGATGCAGGAACCAGCCGCAAATACGGCGGCACTGGCCTGGGTCTGGCAATCAGCCGCGAACTCGCGAGCCTGCTGGGCGGCGAGATACAACTGCAGAGTACGCCGGGGAAGGGCAGTACGTTTACGCTCTACCTACCTCAGATTTATGTGGGGCCTTCGACTGGCATCGTTTCAGTGGACCGTAAAACCGCTGCCGCGTCGAACTTGCCGGCTCAATTGGCAAGTACAATGTCGGAGCGGTCCGTGCCTCAGGTTCGCGACGATCGCGAAAACCTCGAGCAGGGCGACGCTATTTTGCTGATCGTTGAGGATGATCCTCATTTCGCTACCATTCTGCGCGACCTGTCCCACGAGAAAGGATTCAAAGTTCTCGTTGCGCCTCGGGGAGCGGATGCGCTCGCTCTAGCCCGCGAGTTTCAACCCGCAGCTATTTCGCTGGATGTTTTTCTCCCAGACATGCTGGGTTGGACCGTTCTCAATCATCTAAAGCAGGATCCAGCGACGCGGCACATTCCCGTGCAGATGTTGACGCTCGATGAGGACCGGAACCACGGTCTGGCGCGCGGGGCGTTCGCTTTCGTGACCAAACCGACCACGCCCGAGGATTTGGATTCAGCGTTGACTCGCATCAAAGAGTATGCGGCGCCGCGGCGCAAGCGGTTGCTGGTGGTCGAGGACAACCCGGCCGAGCAGTTTAGCATTCGGGAATTGCTCGGGTACGACGACATAGACGTTTCGCTTGCTTCCACCGGCGAAGAGGCTCTTGCTTCCATTGGCGCAGAGCCATACGACTGCATGGTGCTCGATCTGCGGCTGCCGGACATGTCTGGATTCGACGTATTGGAACGGCTCAAAGATATGCCCGCGTCCGTCGATCTGCCGGTGGTGGTGTTCACGGGCAAAGAGCTGACGTCTGAGGAAGACTTGCAGTTGCATGAGCTGGCCCGCAGCGTGGTGGTAAAGGGAGTCGAGTCACCCGAAAGGCTGCTGGACGAGACAGCCCTCTTTTTGCATCGAGTGGTTGCCGATCTGCCCGCGAACAAACAGGAAATGCTGCACCGGCTGCATAGCTCCGACGAGGCGCTGGCCGGCAGGAAAGTGTTGCTTGTAGATGACGACGTGCGAAATATCTTTGCGTTGAGCAGCGTGCTCGAAAGGCGGGGCATGAAAGTGCTGACGGCGGGAACCGGCCGCGAAGCGATTTCCATTTTGGAGGCTACCGAGGATATCGCGATCGTCCTGATGGACATCATGATGCCGGAAATGGATGGATACGAGACCATGCAGGTGATCCGGCAAAGCCCGTCGTCGCGGCGGCTGCCGATCATCGCGTTGACCGCCAAGGCCATGAAGGGCGACCGCGAAAAGTGCCTGGAAGCCGGAGCGTCCGAATATCTTGCGAAGCCGGTGAATACGGATCAGCTGCTTTCAGTGCTTCGCATGTGGCTGCATCGATAGGCGAAGGTTCGTTACGGTGACGGCGGTCTGGGCGGCCGGCTAGGATTCTGCACGATCTGAGGGAGGGATATGGGCGCGGACGAAAAGGTCAACATCCTGATGGTGGATGACCAGCCGGCGAAGCTGCTCGCTTACGAAGCGATTCTTCAGGAACTTGGCGAGAATTTGATCAAGGCCAGTTCAGGAAGAGAGGCTCTCGAGCATTTGCTGAAGACCGATATTGGAATCGTGTTGATGGATGTGAGCATGCCGGAACTTGACGGTTTTGAACTGGCGCAGATGATCCGCGAGCATCCGCGATTCCAAACGACGGCGATCATTTTCATTTCCGGCGTTCATCTCACCGATCTGGACAGGATCAAGGGGTATCAGCGCGGCGCGGTGGATTATATTTCAGTTCCGGTAATTCCTGAGTTGCTGCGGGCCAAAGTGAGTGTTTTCGCGGAGCTGCATCGCAAAACCCGGCAACTCGAAACGCTTAATTCGGAGTTGCGGCGGCTTTCCTCCCGGCTCATCACCACGCAGGATGAAGACAGGCGCCGAATTGCTCGAGAACTCCACGATGGCTTGGGCCAGGATCTCGCCGCCGCGAAAATGATTTTGGACGGCATACCTCCGGAGCGGCAATCGCCTCAGGTGAACCGGGAGATTTCCGGCGAAGTGAGCCTGCTAATCGATCATGCCATCAAGCAGATTCGCAGCATGTCCTATCTGTTGCATCCACCTTTATTGGACGAGGTGGGCTTGCAGTCCGCCCTCCAATGGTACCTGGAGGGATTCACGAAGCGCAGCGGCATTGAAACGGTTCTCAGCGTGGAGCCATTGGATCTTCCGCGCCTGCCGCTGGAATTGGAAACCGCAATCTTCCGCGCGATTCAGGAGGCCCTTACGAATGCTTTTCGGCATTCGGGAGCCAAGAAAATCTGGGTGAATCTATTGAGAACCGATCCGCAAATCGTGGGGACGGTCCGCGATGACGGAAAAGGTATTTCCGATCGCGTGTCCAAGCTTCAGCCCGACAGCATCGGCATCGGCATTTCGGGCATGATTCAGCGGCTCAAGGAATTTGGAGGAGAGCTGCGCCTGCAAAATGCATCGCCCGGAACAATTGTCGAACTCGCGATCCCTATCGACCAGCCAGCGGGAAATCACGGACAGCCGAAAACCGGACCTCGCGTAGCGGTCGATCTTCCAGCTCTGTGAGCGGACACAATACGAGGATACAAACAAAATCTTTACACCGGAGGGCGAAATCGCGCAAGTGGTTGTTGGTGTAAGGAAAAATCGTCCACGGTGATTTTCGTAAGGGCCCCTGAAACCCTAGGGTGGGTCGCACTCCACACGGGCAATTGGTCGTCCGTTCATCAGAGCAGCGCATTGCCAGCCGCAGCACGCCATTGAAAAGCCACTGGAACTCCGAGCGACGCACACACTAGGATAGATGTAGGAGGGACGCGACATGCCGGATGGTCCGGCGGCCGAACAGCGACGCGTGGTGATTGAGCACGTTCGTCCAGAAATCGACGACGGGCGATTCCCCGTGAAGCGCGTGGTTGGAGATACGGTTGTCGTCGAGGCGGCCGTTTTTGCGGATGGTCACGACCAAGTTGCTTGCCGGGTGTTGAACTGGCGCCAAGATCCCTCCGATGCGCACGCATCGTCGATGAAGCCGCTTGGCAACGACTTGTGGCGTGGCGAATTTACGGTCCCTGCCTTGGGCCGATATTTTTATACAGTGGAGGGCTGGATCGATCGGTTTCAGACTTGGCGCGGCGATTTGGTCAAGAGAATTGCAGCGCGGCAGGATATTCGCACGGATTTGCTCATCGGAGCGGCGCTGATTGAAGAGTCCGCTTCTCGCGCGAGTGCGGCAGCCATTCACGCCAAGACGCTGCGGGCGTGGTCGGAAAGATTGCGGCGAGAGCAAAGCGACGAATGCGCAAAGTTGGTCGCAGCCGACGAGGAATTGCTCGAACTGATGCAGCGATATCCCGATTGGCGCTCCGCCACGCGCTACAGCAAGCAATTGGTTGTGGTGGTGGATCGGGAGAAAGCCCGCTACTCAACCTGGTATGAAGTGTTTCCGAGGTCTTGTTCGACTGAGCCTACTCGCCATGGCACGTTGCGCGATTGCGAAGCGCGTTTGCCATATATCGCGTCGATGGGCTTTGACGTTGTTTACCTTCCGCCGATTCACCCGATTGGCAAAACTTTTCGCAAGGGGAAGAACAATTCTTCCCCCGCCGGTCCTGCTGACGTCGGAAGCCCGTGGGCTATCGGATGTTCAAAGGGAGGACACACCGCAATCCATCCCAAGCTGGGCACACTCGAAGATTTCGAGCGCTTCTGCCTGAAGGCGAAGGATCACGGCCTGGAGGTGGCCCTGGATATCGCGTTCCAGTGCTCGCCGGATCATCCTTACGTTCAACAGCACCGAGAGTGGTTCCGCTCGCGGCCCGATGGCAGCATTCAGTACGCCGAGAATCCGCCGAAGAAGTACGAAGATATCTATCCGCTGGATTTCGAGACCAAAGATTGGCGCGCTTTGTGGGAGGAACTGAAATCCGTTTTTCTTTTCTGGATCGGCCGGGGAGTCCGCATTTTTCGCGTGGATAATCCCCATACGAAGCCCTTCGCTTTCTGGGAGTGGGTGATTAACGAAATCAAGGCCGAGCATCCAGACGTATTGTTTCTGGCCGAGGCTTTCACCAGACCGCATGTGATGTATCGCCTGGCGAAATTGGGCTTTTCGCAATCGTATACGTATTTTACGTGGCGCAATACGAAGTGGGAGCTTACAGAGTATTTTACGGAGCTTACTCGCACCGAAGTTCGAGAATATCTTCGGCCAAACTTATGGCCCAACACTCCGGACATTTTGTCTGAGTTCCTTCAGACCGGCGGACGCGCGGCTTTCATGATTCGCCTGATTCTCGCTGCCACGCTTGGCTCGAATTACGGAATTTATGGCGCGGCGTTCGAATTATGCGAAAACACGCCGCTGCGGCAGGGCAGCGAAGAGTATTTGGATTCGGAGAAATTTCAGATCAAGCATCGCAATCTCAATGCGGCCTGGAGTTTGAAGGATCTGATTTCACGGGTCAACGCGATCCGCAAACAAAATCCAGCGTTGCAGCGCGATCACACTTTGCATTTTCATAATACCGATAATCCCTTGCTGCTTTGCTATAGCAAGACGACTGAGGATCTTTCGAACGTTCTGTTAGTCGTAGTGAACCTCGATCCGTTTCACCGCCAAACGGGTTGGGTGAATCTTGATCTCGGCTCAATGGGCCTCGATGGGTCCCACGATTTTCAAGCGAACGATTTGCTGGGCGAGGGCCGCTACCTCTGGCGAGGATCCGCCAATTATGTAGAGCTGGCGCCGGAAAGCCTTCCCGCCCACATCTTCGATATCCGGCGCTGGGTTCGCACGGAGCGCGATTTCGATTATTACTTGTAGGCCATCGAACAGTCCCACCCAGCCGGACGGTTCAGACTTTTATCGGGAGCGCACTTGGAAACAGTTCTGACTGAGTTCGATCTGTATCTCCTCGCGGAGGGCAAGCACAATCGCTCTTACGAAAAGCTGGGCGCTCACCTTGCGGAGAAGGACAAGGAGAAGGGCGTCCACTTCGCGGTCTGGGCTCCCAACGCAGGCGAAGTTTCCGTCATCGGCGAATTCAATGGCTGGCGGCCCGGCGCGAATCCGATGCGGCCCACAAGCGCAGGCATTTGGGAAGGGTTCGTGCCTCGGGTCGGCCAGGGCGCGCTCTACAAATATCACATCGTTTCCCGCGACGGCCGATACCGCGTTGATAAAGCCGACCCGTATGGGTTCGCGTCGCAAATTCGCCCGGAAACCGCCTCGCGCGTGTGGAATATCGACGATCACTCGTGGGGCGACGGCTCCTGGATGTCCGGCCGGGCCGCGAAGAATTCGCTGGGCTCGCCGATATCAATCTATGAAGCGCATCTTGGCTCGTGGCGGCGAGTGCCCGAGGAAGGGAATCGATGGCTCACCTATCGTGAGATGGCTCCGCTACTCGCCGATTACCTCAACGACGCCGGTTTTACCCATATCGAGCTGATGCCGATCATGGAACATCCATTCGACGGCTCCTGGGGCTATCAAGTCACGGGCTACTTCGCGCCTACCAGCAGATTTGGCACTCCGTCGGACTTCATGTACTTTGTGGATTTCCTGCACCAGCGCGGAATCGGCGTGATTCTCGATTGGGTTCCCGCGCATTTTCCGAAGGACGAGATCGGACTAGGCTACTTCGACGGTTCCCATCTCTACGAGCATGCCGACCCGCGCCAGGGCGAGCATCCCGATTGGAATACGTTCGTCTTCAACTATGGCCGCAACGAGGTGCAGAATTTTTTGGTGAGCAATGCGCTATTTTGGCTGGATAAATATCACGTTGACGGCCTGCGCGTTGACGCCGTCGCTTCCATGCTGTATCTCGATTACGGGCGCCGCGAAGGGCAGTGGGTGCCGAACCGCTTTGGCGGAAAGGAAAATATCGAAGCCATTCAGTTCTTGCGCTCCTTGAACGAGCACGTTTATGCTGCTTTTCCCGATTCCATGATGATTGCGGAAGAATCCACGGCTTGGCCGCAAGTTTCGCGCCCCACGTACATCGGGGGCCTGGGTTTTGGCTTCAAGTGGAATATGGGTTGGATGCACGATGTGCTCGAGTACATGTCGCAAGACCCCGTTTTTCGCAGCTATCACCACCATAAAATTACTTTCAGCCTGCTCTACGCTTTCAGTGAAAATTTTATTCTTCCGTTTTCGCACGATGAAGTCGTTTACGGCAAAGGGTCGATGCTCGGTAAGATGCCTGGCGACCGCTGGCAGAAGTTTGCGAACCTTCGCCTGCTGTACGGTTTTATGTTCGGCCATCCTGGGAAGAAGCTTTTGTTCATGGGCGACGAATTCGGCCAGCCCTCGGAATGGAATCACGATTCAAGCCTGGAGTGGCATCTCTTGCGCGATCCGGCCCATGCCGGGCTGCTGCGCTGGGTGCGGGACCTGAACACGCTCTATCGCGGCCAGCCTTCGCTCTACGAACGTGAATCAGAATCCGCCGGATTCGAGTGGGTGGATTGCACCGACTTCCACAGGAGCGTGATTAGCTTTTTGCGACGGGCATCGGATCCCAACGATATGCTGCTTGTGGCATGCAACTTCACGCCGGTGCCCAGGCAAAACTATCGCGTGGGAGTTCCTTCCGGTGGCGCGTGGAAAGAAATCTTGAATAGCGACGCTCCTCTTTACGGAGGCAGCGGCGTGGGAAACTTTGGCGGGCTGAACGCATCGCCTCTGCCGGCTCACGGCCGCCCCTTTTCGCTGAATATGACGCTACCGCCTCTCGGCATGGTAGCTTTCCGGCCGGAGCCGGCGCCGCGCCATGGCGACTGAGGCGCGGAGAATGCCGAAGCATCGCGGCAGCGCGGAGGATCCGCTTTGGTACAAAGATGCCATCATCTACGAACTCCACGTCCGCGCATTTAAGGATAGCAATGCGGATGGAATCGGCGATTTTCCCGGGCTGCTTCAGAAACTGGATTACCTTCAGGATCTCGGCGTCACTTGTTTGTGGTTGCTGCCGTTTTTCCCATCTCCGCTGAAGGATGACGGCTACGACATTTCCGATTACACCGGCGTGCATTCAATGTACGGCACGATCGCGGACTTCCAAGCCTTTTTGTCTGCCGCTCACGACCGCGATTTGCAGGTAATCATCGAACTGGTCGTAAATCACACCTCCGATCAACATCCTTGGTTCCAAGCAGCTCGACAGGCTCCTCCCGGCTCACCGGAGCGGGACTTTTATGTTTGGAGCGATACCGCTCAAAAATACAAAGATGCCCGCATCATTTTCACCGATACCGAAAGATCCAATTGGACCTGGGACACGGTTGCCAACCAGTATTACTGGCACCGTTTTTTTTCTCACCAGCCGGATTTGAATTACGACAATCCCAGAGTGATCGAGGAAGTCCTCAAAGTAATGCGCTTCTGGCTGGATATGGGTGTGGATGCTCTGCGCGTGGACGCTATCCCCTACTTAGTCGAACGCGACGGAACCATCTGCGAAAATCTGCCCGAAACCCACGCCGTGGTAAAAACGCTTCGCCGCGAAATCGACGCCGACTATTCCTGCCGCGCGCTTTTAGCCGAAGCCAATCAGTGGCCCACGGACGTACGCCCTTATTTCGGCGATGGCGACGAGTGCCATATGGCGTTTCATTTTCCGCTGATGCCGCGCATTTACATGGCCCTGCGCCAGGAAGACCGGCTCCCGATCACCGACATCATCGCCCAGACTCCTGCTATTCCCGATACGTGCCAGTGGGCCCTTTTCCTGAGAAATCATGACGAGCTCACACTCGAGATGGTCACGAGCGACGAACGCGACTACATGTATTTGGCGTATAGCGCCGATCCCAGAATGCGCATCAACCTCGGCATCCGCCGCCGGCTTGCTCCTCTCGTCGATAACAATCGCCGGCGCATCGAGCTGCTCAACAGCCTGCTTTTTTCCTTTCCCGGAACTCCGATCATTTATTACGGCGACGAAATCGGCATGGGAGACAACATCTATCTCGGCGACCGCAATGCAGTGCGCACCCCCATGCAATGGAACGCCGATCGCAACGCGGGGTTTTCCACCGCTACTCCCGCGCGACTATACAGTCCCGTCATCATGGATCCGGTCTGGGGCTACGAAGCAATCAACGTGGAGAGCCAGCAAGGCGAATCGTCTTCGCTTCTGAACTGGATGCGCAACATGATCGCCCTCAGAAAACTCTTTCGCGTGTTCGGGCGCGGGACAATCGAATTTTTGGATCCTCCCAACCGCAAGGTACTGGCCTATCTCCGGCAATATGAGGGAGAACAGATTTTGTGCGTGGCAAATCTTTCTCGTTTCGCGCAGCCCGTTGATCTTGATCTCTCGAAACTCGAGGGCGCGGTTCCCGTCGAAATGCTCGGATACGTGGAGTTTCCAACCGTTGGACGCCAGCCCTATCGTCTGACTCTGGCTCCTTACAGTTTTCTTTGGCTTGAACTTCAGCGCAGGCCGGAAACGGAAGAAGCCGCCGCTCCCGCCTATGAAATTCCTCTTGAAATCACCATCGGGTGGAGAAGCGTTTTCGAAGGTCCGGGGCTTCTTCGCCTTGAGACCGAAAGTCTTCTCGAATACCTGCCGAAACAACGGTGGTTCGCCGGCAAATCAAGGAAGCTAAAGTCCACTCGAGTTCTGGATTCTGCAATGCTTGAGGAGTCGGGTACTGCCTTGGCGCTCGTGGAGGTGCAGTTTGAGAGCGGCGCTCCAGACGTTTATCAGTTGATGCTTGCGATGGCATTCGGCGAGCCTGCTGAGGAGTTGCGGCGCACCTATCCCAACGCCGTCATCACCGGAATTGTTTCCGGCGAGGAATCGGGAATTCTGTACGACGGCGTCTTCAATGACCAGGCGTGCGCCGAGTTGCTTTCGCTGATGGAGAATGCCGCGGAGCTGGCCCTGCCGCACGGGCGGATCAGGAGCGTGCGCGGCAAGGCCCTTCAGGATTTGACTGCGTCCGAGGCTGAGGCCCTGGCCGTGCGGCGCGGATCGGCGGAGCAAAGCAATACTTCCATTTTGTTCGGCGACCGCCTCATCATGAAGCTCTTTCGCCGCCAGGATGTAGGCGTCAATCCCGATTGTGAAGTCGGCAGGTATCTCACGGAGAAAGCCAACTTCGATCGGGTTCCGCCCTTCGCCGGCTCCATCGAGTACGAATCGAAAGACGGGCAGAACTTGACGCTCGTGATGCTGCAAGGCTTGGTCGTCAATGAAGGCGATGGCTGGAAGTGGACCATTGAAGAACTCGATCGCTATTACGAAAATTGCGCGACAGCCACTCTCCCCGAAAATTTAGGCGATGATCTTGCCACCCCGCTGGAACTTTCCGCTCAAGCGCCATCTGACGCCGCAAAGGAGCACGTTGGCCTTTACCTCGAATCGGCGGCCACACTCGGCAAGCGTACGGCAGAGATGCATCTGGCCCTGGGTTCGCCCACTGTTGATCCGGCTTTTTCACCGGAACCCTTTGCTTCAGAGGACCTTCAATCCCTGATCAAGGGACTCCAAGATCATGCCGCGTCCGTTTTCGACGTTTTGAAGGAAAGAGTGGCCAACCTGCCAGACGAGCTGCTCGAGATCGCGGCTTCCGTGCTCAGCCGGCGGCGCCGGATTCTCCAACATTTCGCGGCGTTCAGTTCGCGCGATTCCGGCTCTCCGCTTCCGCAGCGCATTCGGATCCACGGAGATTATCACCTCGGTCAGGTGCTCCGTGTGAAAACGGATTTTGTAATCTTGGACTTTGAAGGCGAGCCTGCCCGCCCGTTGGCTTATCGCAGATCCAAACAGTGCGCGCTAAAAGATGTTGCAGGAATGCTGCGGTCTTTCAGCTATGCCGCTTATGCAACCCTGGTTAACTACACGGCTCGCCGTCCCCAGGACTTAGCGACTCTGGAGCCGTGGGCCCGTTTCTGGGAGCGCTCGGTGGCCGCGGAATTTTTGCGCGCGTACCGGCAGGCGGCCCAGGGCGCTGATTTTCTGCCGGCCGATGAATCGGACTTTCAGAACTTGCTGGACGCCTTCCTATTAGACAAAGCCCTCTATGAGGTACTCTACGAGCTGAATAGCCGGCCCGCGTGGGTTAGGATTCCGCTGATGGGAATCATGTCGTTGTCGCTGTGATATTTCTGCCAAAGATGCATTTGCTTCATGCGATCGCGGAGTGTCCGCAGATATGAACAGTTCAGAAATGCAAACGGAGGCCGCCGGGCCACAAGTTGCGGAAAAGACGGAACAGGCGGAGAGCGCCGATTTCGTCGTCGGCGTTCTTTCGGATTTGCCTCCGCAAAGCATTGTGCAACTATGTAGCGCTCTGGGAACGGCTTCGGGCGCTCCTAAAGTTGTAATTCTGACCACGCAGGCTGTTGGAAACTCGGTTCGCAATGAAGTCGGGGAGAATTCTTCGCCCGTGTCGATCGCTTCCTGGCCTCCGCTGGGCGCGGATGTCGTGGCGGGGCCGCTTCAGAGCGTTTCGGCGGCCTACCACTCCGCTTTTTCGATCAGCGAGCGGCTGGGCGCGCGCGCCTGTTGCGTGATTGCCTCGCAAGTAGAAATCGACGCGCAGCGATGGGTGACCGAATTTGCGCAGCCACTCCTTGAATCGCAATGCGACCTTGTTGTGCCGTCATACGGGCACCAGAAATTCCAAGGCTTGCTAAATAGCGGGATCATGTGCCCGCTGACGCGCTCGCTGTACGGGAAGCGAATTCAAAATCCGCTTGGCCCCGATTTGGGAGTGTCTCAGAAACTCTTGCAGAAAATTATCGCTTCCAACCGGGCATCCAGAAACGACTCGGCGATCACGCATCCTTTGATCTCGCTTACTCCGGCTGCCGCTTGCGACAATCTCCGCGTCAGCCAAGTGTACGTCGGGTCGCGCACGTATCCTCCCGCGGACTGGACGAACATTAGTTCGATTCTGGTCCAGGTTCTCGGCCCTGTATTTTTGGAAATGGAAAAAAGGGCGCCTTGCTGGCAGAGGGTGCGCGGCTCCATTTCTGTGCCCGCGGTTGGACCGCGCGTGAACGTTGCAGCGGAAGAGGTAGCGCCGGACGTGACTCGCATGATTGAGTCATTCCAGTTAGGAGTTCGAGACCTTCAGGAAATTTGGGGCTTGGTGCTTCCTCCCGCCACTCTGCTCGAGCTTCGGAAGCTTTCTCGGCTGGAGCCGCAGCAATTCCGCATGAAGGACGAGCTGTGGGCGCGCATCGTGTACGACTTCGCTCTCGCGCATCGTCTTCGAACCATCAATCGCGATCATCTGCTTCGTTCCATGGCGCCTTTATACCTGGCATGGGTCGCTTCGTATTCCAACGAGCTTAAAACGGCAGGAAGCGCCGCCGTGGACCAGCGGCTCGAACGTCTCTGCCTCGCGTACGAAGCGGCTAAATCTTATCTCGTCTCCCGGTGGCGGTGGCCGGATCGCTTCAATCCGTAAGCGAAGATAAACGGAGGAACGTATGTGGTATCAAGTCAAGCAGGCGCTCGATCAATCGACCAGGCTATTCCTTACCAGGCTCGCAAGCCTGCTGCCGGGAATCGTCGCGCTCATCGTGGCCCTGCTGGTTGCGTTGATCTTGGCTGCGGTCATCGCTGTCGTTGTTCGAAGGCTGCTGGTGAGAATGAGCTTCGACGAGCGGCTGGTGCAGTGGGGCTTCGCCTCGGTGAGTTTATGGTCGCCTATGAAGAGTCCCGCGCTCTTGGTCTCGCGAGTGCTCGCCGCACTGGTTATCTTCTGCGGCTTCCTCATCGGGCTCGCGGCGTTCGATCCGGATTTGACGTCCCTGCTGGCGCGCACCGTATTCGCCTACATTCCAAATATTGTTGGCGCCCTGATCGTGCTGGCCGCGGGCAGCATTATCGCCAGATTTCTCGCGCGAAGCGTGCTGATCGGCGCCGTCAACATGAACTTTCAATACGGACGCTTGCTCAGCGTGGGCGTGAAGTGGCTGGTGATTGTGCTTACAGTGGCGATGGCTCTGGAACATCTGCGCATCAGCGCTGGGATTGTGGAGCTGGCCTTCGGGATCCTGTTCGGCGGAGTCGTCCTCGTATTTGCGTTGATCATAGGACTGAATTCCAAGGAACTGCTGGCCAAATCGCTCGAGCGCGACGGCAAAAAGCCGTCTCCCGAAGCTGTCGAAGACCCTCTTCGCCACCTATAACTGCCGAGTTCTAGGCTTCCGCGGAAGTGCCGAGTAAATCGTGTCGCCGTCCTATCTTTTCAATGTGTTGCGCCGCATTCTGCTCGGCTCTGCTGTCGATTAGAATCGAGAAAACCTTAAGAAAAATTCGCCGCCAGGATGGCGGCGCTACAAGAGGGCGCGGGCGGATGGCGAAGAGGTAGCCAAGCATGTTTGCCGGACACGATGTATCGTGCCCCTACGAAGGCAACGTCAAAGGCTGCCGGCCTGAAGGCGCGGCGCTACGCGAAAACCTTAAGGAAAATTCACCGCCAGGATGGCGGCGCTACAAGAGCGCGCGCGGATGGCAAAGAGGTAGCCAAGCATGTTCGCCCGGCACGATGTATCGTGCGCCTACGACCGCAAAGGCGAAAGCTACGACGAGAGAGGCGGCTTGTAGGTCGAGAAAAGGCCCTACGCTCGCAAAACCGAGGGCGGGGTACCCAGCTCCCGAAACGGCAGAGCCTAAACCCCGGGGCACCCGCCGACAACGTTATCTATTCAGTCCAGCAGGCTCACAAATCTTCACCGTAGATGATTAGTGAAATTGAACCGGGTTCAGTCCCCCAAAAGCCTTCATTGTCCATGAAGTGGTAATGATTACCTGGGTCACCAACAGATTTACTCAGCGCGGCAGAAATATTAGATAGAGCTTCTAGCCCCGGACGATTCCCGACGATCTCCACTTCCCCCTTTTTAGACATCGTTATCTTAAGCTTTGCGCCCTTCGGTCGGAACTCACTTGCGGACTTGCTCTTTGGCTTCGTCATGGCTTTCCTTTGATGGTTTTATCAAAGCTACTGCGGGAGCTTGCCGGCGGAAATCCAGGCGGCGATGTCGGTGACTACGTGTTCGTCCACATGGCCGGGCTTTTCGTATTCTTGCGGGAGTGACGGGCTCGCGCCGGACATGAACAGATGATTCAGATCGGGGTAGAGCTTTAGAGTGACGTTGCTGCGATCGGCGAGCGCGGCCTTCCATTTATCGAAATTGGTCGCGGGAGGAACTTGGAAGTCACGCTCGCCCTGCAGAAGCAGGATGGGAATTTTCAGCGCCTCGGCTGCGGCGATGGGATTGTAATTGCGCAGATCGAGCCAGTACGATGATGGGAGCGCGCTGCCCAATAGCGTGATCGTTTCTCCAGGCTTCAGGTCGGGACTCTCGATTTTCTTGACGCCGTCCTCGATGGCTGCGATCTGTTTTTGGTCGTCTGCTGTTGGCGGGGTCCCGCTGGTTGAGGCTACGTAATGGATCTCATCCAGTAGCAACTGCTCGAGCGGGCGCGTATTGGCGGCGAGCATTGCTATGCCAGCGATTTCAGGATCGCCGGCGGCAGTGCGTGGAGCGAGATAGGCGCCGAGGCCGTGACCCACCACAAAAATGCGTTTGGGATCGACTTTGGGTTGCTTGCCGAGCAGCGCAACGGCGGCATGAGCATCACTGATTGTTTCGTCGTCCACAGTCAGCTTTGCTGGGTCGGCGTTGCTCTGCTCGCCATACTTGCCGGTGCGTTTCATGTAGCGGAACACGACGATGCCGTGCGTGGCGAGGCCCCAAGCTAGATCCTTGAGGGGCTTATTGGGGCCGATCGTCTCGTCCTGATCGTGCGGGCCGGAATCCTGCACGAGGACGACGGCAGGAAAAGGGCCTTCGCCTTTCGGTACCGTAAGGGTGCCGGGGAGTTCGAACTTTCCGTTGACGAGAGTAAGAGGCTGCTCGCTGAAAGAATCGGGCTTGGCGTATGCGGGAGCAGTCCAAGGCGGAGGAGATTCGCGATGCGGACCGAAGTGAAGGCCTGCGAGTTTTCCTTCAGGGCCGAAAGCGATCTGCACGTCGATTTCGCCCATTTGGAATTTACATTCGAGGATCACAACGTCCAAAGTTCCGGTTTTGCCGACTCTTGCGGACATCACCGACTCGAACGAGCCTACCGCCGCAAGCACGCGGCCCCAGGCCATGGCGAGCTGTCCGGGGGCGAGAGCGCCCGAGAGGCGCGCATCGTAGCGGCCCTCGACAATATCAAACTGGCCCGACGAGATTTCACTGAGGACTTGCTGCGCGGAGGCAACGACGGGAGGCGGTTGCGCTTCTTGCTTCTGCCGAGCCGCGACGGGCAGGGCCGCAGCTACAAATAAAAGCAGCAGCAACGTTGAACAAACCTTCATCGGGGATGACGCCAGCAAAGAAAATGGCTGCGCCACAATTATATACGAGCGCGCACGACTGGGATTTTTCACGCGAGCGTCACGGCGACTGTGCGACCAGTGAGTCGTCCGCAGTGGCGAGTTCGCCGTGCTTATCCGCGGCGTGAATCTTTCCGGCGGCATCCATCAGGAAAGACCGGCGCCCCGTTTTGCCGTAGGCTTCGGGAACGGCGGCGAGCTCAAACGTCTCATTTCCCGCTTCCGAGGAAGAAACAATTCTGTAGCGAAACCTGTAACCGGCCGTGCTGCCTGCGGCGAGGTGCTCGTTGACGAGCGAAGCTTGCTCGGGCGAAATCTGGTCCTTCGGCGCAGGACCGAGCTGCGCGAGCGAATCCGGCAGCTTGCCATAGGCGCGGCGATAGGTTTCGATGGCGTCAGCCAGGCCGCGCAAAGTGGCGACCGCGGCCTCTTCATGCGCAGCGAGGTCGGATTCAGCCCACTGTTTCGAGAGTTGCGGGATGTCCAGAAGAACCAAGCCCAGGGAAATCAGGCGCCAGCCGCCATTTTCGCGGACCAGACCGAACTGAGTCTGCTGCCCATCGACCACGTTGACGGGAACGAAAGCGAGATTCTCGTGAACGCGCGGATCGCCGAAACGAAATTCCGTGGTGGCCTCCGGAGTCTGGCAGCGAAGGACGATGTGATTTTGCTGATCAGAATCGAGCAGAGGCTTTCCGGCCTCGCCCACGAGCGAAAAGCGCTGGAGCAAGGAAGTACGCTGATCGGCGGGCAGGGCCTTGAAGGCGGCGGCGTTGTGTTGAGTGAGATAGTTCGCGAAGTGGGGTTCGTTCGCACGGCACGCGGCGGAAAGAGCGGCGGCTAGGGCGCTGCCGGGATCGGATTCAGTGCCGTCTTGCGCCCAGAGAGGCGCAGCGGACAGGAACATGAGGAGCGCGAATGGCAGACACGACCGGAAAGGCAGCGCGAATGGTCATGAAGACTGGGATTTAGCGCGCGCCAGGATGGTTGCCATGTTCTGAGTAAATTTGGAGCGCGGCATCACGTCCGCACATCCCGCCGCGCGGGCGCTTGCGGCGAGATCTAGCTGAACGTGGGAAAGGAATCCGACCAGCGGAATTTCTTCACTGCTGGCGCGCACACGCTGGATGGCGTCGAGTGGGTTGCCGTGGGCATTCAGATCGATGAGAACGAGGCGTGGAGCGTCTTTCGCAATTTCGGCGGCGAGAGCCTCGGGCGTGGTGCAAGTGCGGAGATGGACGCTGACCTGCTTCGCGGTCTCGATCAGCTTGGCCTGGAAGAAAAGATCGTCGACCAGTGCTAAAACCTGGGCCATTTTTTGAGTCTCCACTTCCGATTGGAACACGGCGAGAGATGGCGCGCAACAGACGAAGAGAAAAGCGCGGTGTTTCCCTGGGGAACAGTTTGGGCGGCCTCGGAACAGGTACGGGGCGCGCCAGCCATAAGGCTGCTGCGGCCCAGTTTAGTCGGCTGCAAGCTATTGTGATGCTTCAGGTTACAGGCAACGTCTCCTTGCTTTGAGTCCCATGTTGGCGATGAGAATGCGCTGGCTATTCCGGATAGCCGTCTGGAAGTCCGACGGGGGGAACAAAGGGGAGAAGATATTATGGGGACGTATGTCCCGCCGATACCGGCACTTCACCGCGGAGACGGAGTAACCGAGGATTGCGTTTCAGAGCGGCGGTTGTGGACTGCCGTGGTCGCTCGGGCGCTGGAGGATTGGCAACGGGGAACGCTGCGGGAACGCCGAAAGGCTCAACAATTTATTTTTGACGACCACGAGGATTTCGAACGAGCTTGCTTCTTCGCGGGGCTCGACCGAGAGAGTTTGCGTTCGCGGCTTCTGAAGATTGGCCAAAAGGTGGAAATGGAGACTACGTGGAACTAAGGGGACGGAAGGATTTTCCAAATGGACTAGCCGGCTGCTTTCGCGGCCAAGGTTTCGACGACCGAGATATTCTTCAGAAGTTCGGGCGGCAAGTGGTGCCGTTCCGCAAAATATTCGGGAGTGTTATAGGAAATCCAAACTTTCGCGGCGGCATCTTCCCAGACGAGAATTTTCAGCGGCAGGTCGATTGCGATGGTGGGAGCAGCCTGCATCAGCGGCGTGCCGCCCTTGGGATTGCCGAAGATCAAGAGCTTGGTTGGCCGCATCTTGAGGCCAACTTTTTCCGCTTCACCGCTATGATCGATCAGCGCGAATAAGTTGACGCCGCCATCCTTCAACAACTGAAGCAATTTCACCACAACCTCGTCAACGGAGTGTCCGGTGGGCTTGCTGGCGATTCCATTGGCCGACGTCATCGCATTCCCCCTGCAATTTCGACTTGAACGTGCCGCGGACACCGCCGGGGCTGAAACCCCATTTCAATTATTGGGGTCGTTCCCCTGCGCATAAATGCGGGGGTTTCCACCGGGCTTCGTGGCGCGCACGGAGACGTGAATGGCGGCAGCGAGTATGTTACGCGGTGCGCACGGCAGAGTAGCGGCCGCTATCGAGCGCTTCCTGCGAAACCCACATGCCGTGGAACGTCATCCGGACGCGATGCGGAAGCTTGATGATCGCGACCGGGCCAGCCTCGACATTTTTCGCGTCTAGAATCGCGAGGTCGGTGCGATTTTCCGCCATGCGATTGACGAGCGCGAGCAGATAGCCATCGCCTTCCGGCGAATTCGGTTTGCGCGGGGCAAATAGCGGTTCCTGCACGCCGGAATTTTCTCCGGGGTTCCAAACTTTGGCGTTGCCCGTTTTGTGATCGAACTGGCCGAGGGAGCTGAATCCGACGTTCCCGGCTCCGGGGACGCTGGGATCCCGGCAGATGACGTAGCCCTTCCGGTACGTCCCATTGCCGTAGTAGCGGTCATCGGCACGCGGCATCTCGCACATAAAATCGTAAAGCTGGTCCGTCTTGTATTCCTCGGTGTTGCCCGCGAGATCGAATGTCAGACGCGTGAGATGAGGCACACCCTGCGTGGGGTCGGGAGGCGTGCCATCGTGGTTGGGAAAAAAGAAGAATGAACTTCCCTGCGACAGGCACACGTCGAGGCTCACCTTCGAGCCATCGGTTGACCCGTTCATCATGTGGCCAGCGAAACTAGTTGGGCCGCGGAACCAGCGGACGTCTTGTGGTTTGCCGTAGCGCGGGACAATCGCGACGACGGTGGGCCGATCGCGATGCCAGGTGTAGAAGGGGCCACCCTTCTTCAGCACGTCCACATCGGTGAGCAGCGGGAAGAAGGGAAAGATGACGTACTTGTCGGATATGGCGAAGTCGTGGACCATGCCTGCCCACGGCGCGTTGAACCAAACTTCGTGCTTCAATTTGCCGTCGGGACCAATGACGAAGTAGGCGACGTCAGTGGTGCCGTCGCCTTTGGCCTGATAGGCAAAAGTAAGGAGCTCGTTGGTGGTCTGATCGAGATGCGGATGCGCGGACATCCAAACGGACTTGATCGCGCCATTGTAGTCGTAGCGGCCGACGGTCTCGAGGGTGTAGGGATTCAGCTCGTAGGGCATGTCGTCCTCTTTGAGGGCGAGCAGCCTGCCGGCGTGCCAGACGACGTTGGTGTTGGCGGTGCCGGGATTGCAATTCTGAGCTATGGGATCGCGTGTGTAGCGATTGCGATAGCGGCCGAAGAGGGCACGGCGATGCTTTTCCTGAATCCGGAAACGTTCGGTGCGAACGTAGCGGCTTTTGAAGTCCACGTGGCCATTATCAAAGCGGAACATGACCACCATGCCCTCGCCGTCGATGAAAATGTCGTCGCCTCCCATGGGCGGATACTGGCGATCGGGGCCGCATCGGTAAAGAATGCCATTAAGATCTTTAGGCACTTCGCCATAGGTGACTTCGCAATCGCGCAGGTCGGCTTCGAGGCGCATCGGCGCGCCGGGACCCTGGTAGATGGGAATGTCCGGGAAGCGGACAGCTCCTACGGCGGACAATTCTTCGAGGTATACGCTCGACATGGTGAACTCCTGGTTGCACCGATGTGATCGGCCTGCGCTTTCCAGTGCTGCGGAGAATGCTAGTCGCAACCAATCTGGTTTGTCAACGCGCGGAGTTGGCCGGGCAATCTAAGAGGCTTGCGGGCTGCTCTCGACCGAGAGGCAGCGAGGGTGCTATTCTTTCGCTGGTAGTTTGCGAGGACTGCCGTGTCAGAATCTCGGGTGGTTCATTCCGGTACACAACGGCGGCGCAGCGAGCGAGTGCCAAAGTCCGTGGTAGTGGTAGTACACGGATTCGACCTGCTTGGCCAGCCGTTCGAGGAGCGCACGTCGACGGTTGCGCTGAATCTTCAGGGCTGCCGTTATTCCTCGAAGCATCACCTGCCAAAAAATACCTGGGTCACCCTGGAGCTGGCCGAGGATCCCGAACACCGCAGTACGCGCGCGCGCGTGGCGTGGATTCAGCGGCCGCACTCGGTGCGCGAGTTTTTTCAGATTGCGGTGGAGCTGGAGAGGCCGGCGAACATCTGGAATATCGATTCACCTCCCGCAGACTGGAAGCTGGAGGAAACTACCGGCGTGGCGGAAGAATCTGTCACATCTGGAAAGCAAAACGCGGACAAAAATTCTGAGAGAGGCGATAAATCCCCCGTGACAGCTGACGCCAATGCGCCAGTAGGGGAACAGGGCCCATCCGACATGAAAATACCATCGTGGAATTCAGGTTCAGATAGACTGCCCGAGGGCGTGGAACGTCCGGCGGAGACGAGCCCGCTCCTGGAGAGCTGGCAATCAGAGATGGAGCAGCAGGTGAGGCGCGCGACTGAGACAGCCGCCACAGAAGCCGCCGAAAAAATTCGAGAGGCGGCCGAACAATTGCGGCGGGAGCAACATGAAGCACACCGCGCGTTCTCGGAAGAGGTTGCGTCCAAACGGGAATCGCTGGCCGAGCTGCGCTCGGAATTCGAGCGGAGCGCTCGCCAGTCACGCGAGCTGGCTGAAGAGCTAGAGCGAGCCGCGGCCACGTTGCGCGCCGAGAAAGAAGCGGCTATAGAGTCAGCCGGAAGGATGGCACAAGCGCGCCTGGGAATGGAGGCGGCCGAGGCCTCGCTTGAGAAGCGCGTCCCGGATCCGTCGAAAGATTCGGCGGCCTTGGCGGCAGGCGGCGATGCAAGTCTGCGGGAGCACCTGGATTCCGAGATGGCGCGCGCCAAGACGCAATGGGACGAACTTTTGCAATCGTCACTCGACGGCAGCATTGAGCGGTTGGTCGGCGAAATATCGCGACATTCTCAAGAAGTGCTGCGCGCCGCCGAGCAACGAATGTCCGAACGCGTTGCGGACTTGCGCCAGCCCTTTGGGCTGATGCAATCGGAGGCTCGCGATGCGCTTTCCGAACTGAGGCCGGCGCTCGACCAGGAATTAGGGCGCGTGCGCTCCGCTTTGTCAGAGATGGAACAGGCCGCTAGCCGCGTGAAGGAATACTCGGCTGAGCTAGACGCCGCGACTCACGACACGCTCGACGAGCTTCACCGGCGCTTGGAAAATATTCTGCAGTCGCAGACGGAAGAGTTGAATCGGAGGGCGGAAAACCTGGTGGCGGGCGTTCCACAGCGGCTAGGGTCCACGCTCGACGCGCTGGGCAATCATCTGGCAGAACGCGTGACGCAGGAGGTGGAAACCAAGCTTGCGCCTCGTCTGGAGCGGGCTTCGGAATTAGTGCGGCAGCTGACAGCACGCGAGATCGAGGGCGAGGAAGGCCTCCGGCTTCATCGCGAACGGCTGCGCCAAGTGGCGGAAAATAGCCAGCGGGAAGCCGTGGGACAGGCGACTGCCACACTCGCAAGCCTTCGGAACGATTTCGAGGAGGCGCGGAAAGAAGCGCTTACGCGATGGAGCGAAGAACTGGATGCCGCGGGAGTTCGCGCTTCGCATACCGCGGCGGAATCCATCGGCCGATCGTCGGAATGGTTCCAGCAGGAGGCGCGCGCACGCCTGCAGGTGCTGACCGAGCAGGCACTGGCGGAAGCCGGAGCGGGCATGGAAGAGAGAACTACGGACGCGGGGCGGCACTTTGACGCGGCGCTTGAAATACAATCGGCCGGCCAACTGGCAAAAGTTTACGAGCGTATCGAGGGCGCCGCCGGGGAAATTGCGGGGCGCACTCGTACGGAAATCGAGCGGGCGTCGGAAGCCGCTGCCTCGTCGTTCGGGCAAGTGCTTCGCAACATTTCCGAACAGCAAGGACAGCAATTTTTGAGCGACAACCGCAGCGCTGTCGAACAGCGCCAGCAGGATTTAAAGCAGTTTGCCTCCGAGCTTTTGCTCAACCTGGAGACGGGTGCGGGCGCTTCCATCGATCGCTTTCATGCACAAATGGCTTCGGAACTGGAAACCAGCGTCGCCGAAGGCCGACGATTTCTTAGCGCCGAATTCGCTTCCACGCTGGATGGTTACCGCTCCGAACGCGAGGCCTACCATGCAGACTGGCTCCGGAAACTGGACCGCGCCAGCGATGAAGCAACTGAAAAATACCAGGAGCGTTTACAGAGAGCGAGCGAATCCTGGGTCGATTCATCGGTACGCGAGTTTAACGTGCACGGCCGGGACGCGATCGAGACGCTGGTGCGCTCCGCGGACCAAGCCGTTCGCGATTCATGCTCGAAGCTTTTCGAGGGATTTTCGGAGTTGCTGCGGCAGAGAGTGGGCAATTCCGCGGGGCCTGCCGGGTTTGGCGTTGTGCCGAGCGAGGAATCAGGCGAAACGCCGTCGCCCCACAACGAATCATCTCGGGGCGCCAGTGCTTGAGCTTCGCAAAAGGCACCGGCTGCTGACGGATCACTTTTCTCCGACTATTTCGCGCACGGCATTCGCCACGTAGGCGATCTGCTCGGAAGTCAATCCTGGATGGAGCGGAAGGCTAAGCACGCGCTCGCAAGCTCGCTCGGCGCAAGGGAATGTTCCGGGCGGCAGCCCGAGGGACGAGTAGGCGGGTTGCAGGTGTATCGGCCTGGGATAGTGCACCACGGTTTCGATGTCCCGTTCGGCAAGCTGGGAAACGGTGGCATTGCGGTTGTCGGTGTAAATCACGAACTGGTGGTAAACGCATTCATCCCGCGGATCGTCCACGGGTATTTCCAGGCGCGCATTAGCGAGCAGGCGGCGGTATTCGCGCGCGATTTCCTGGCGCCGCGAGGTCCATGCGTATAAGTGCCGGAGCTTGATCCTCAGCACAGCGCCTTGAAATCCCTGCATGCGGTAGTTATAGCCAATGAATTCGTGCTCGTAGCGCGCCGTCTGCCCATGGGAGCGCGCGGCGCGCGCAAACTTCGCAATCTGATCGTCATCAGTGGTCAACGCGCCCCCTTCACCGTATGCGGCGAGGTTCTTGGTTGGGTAGAAGCTGAAAGCGGCCGCGTGGGCAAGTCCTCCAGCGCGTTTTCCGCGATAGCGAGCGCCGTGCGCTTGCGCGGCATCTTCGAGCACGCGAAGGTTGTGCCGCGCGGCAATTTCGCGAATCGGGTCCATGTCGGCGGGGCGCCCGTAGATGTGGACTGGAAGAATCACTCGCGTGCGCGGCGTAATGGCTCGCTCGATCAACCGGGGATCCAGGTTTCCATTGGCCGGATCGATATCGACGAAAACCGGCACGGCTCCGCAATAACTGATGGCCTCTGCCGTAGCGAGAAAGCTGTTGGGACTGGTGATTACTTCGTCGTCGGCTTGCACTCCAAGAGCCAGCAGGCCCAGGTGCAACGCGGCGGTTCCCGAGCTGAGCGCGACACAGTGTTTGGTGCCGCAGAAGTCGGCGAACTCGCGCTCGAAGGCTTCGACTTCCGGACCGATCACAAAGGAGGAGTTTTGGCAAACGCGATCAAGCGCGGGGAGAATTTCGTCCCTCAACTGTGCATATTCCGCTTTCAGATCTAGAACAGCGACTTTCATAGCGCGGCGGCCTTGAACCGGACGAAAACTGTACTGTACAGGGACCGTGTCCGCAAGCACGCACTCCAGTGTATTTGCAAGTGAGGCTCACCGTGAATTCAAAGGCTTCGTCGATGCGAAGTTTCCGTGGATAATAACGATTTCGAGACAGAGGTACCGAAAGGACACACATTGCGCGTCGTGATCACTGGGGGAGCGGGATTCCTGGGTTCCCACCTCTGCGACCTCTTCATCCAAAAGGGCTGGGACGTGCTGTGCATCGATAACCTCATCACCGGGGCACGTTCGAATATCGCCCACCTGCTTTCGAATCCTCGGTTCAGTTTTACGGAGCACGATGTAACTCGATATATTGAGGTTCCCGGGACGGTGGATGCAGTGCTACATTTTGCGTCGCCTGCGAGCCCGCCGGATTACCTGAAAGCTCCGATCCAGACCATGAAGGTTGGTTCGCTGGGGACGCACAATGCCCTGGGACTCGCGATGCACAAAAAGGCCAAGTTTCTTCAGGCCTCTACATCGGAGTGTTACGGCGACCCGACCGTGAGTCCGCAGCCGGAAACATACTGGGGAAACGTCAACTGCGTGGGGCCGCGCAGCGTGTATGACGAAGCGAAACGATTCTCGGAGGCCATCACGATGGCCTATCACCGCCACCACGGAGTGGATACGCGACTGGTGCGCATATTCAATACCTACGGGCCGCGAATGCGCCTCAACGACGGCCGCGCGCTACCCAACTTTCTCTATCAGGCTTTGGTTGGCGAGCCGATCACCGTCTACGGCGATGGGAAACAGACGCGCAGTTTTTGCTACGTTTCCGATCTAATCGATGGCATCTACCGGTTGCTTGAATCGGAAGAGCACGACCCGGTCAACATTGGCAACCCGAACGAAATTACTATTCTGGAGTTCGCTGAACGCGTTCGCGCGCTGGTGGGCACCGCGGCTCCCATTGTTTTTCGCCCTCTTCCTCAGGATGATCCCAAGCAGCGTTGCCCTGACATCGGCAAAGCGCGCCGCATTCTGAAGTGGGAGCCGAAGGTGGCGCTAAGCGAAGGACTGAAGATCACCTACGATTTTTTCCGGCAGCAGATTGCCACGCCGACGGGCACGAGCTGATCGACTCCGCCTCAAGCACGTCGAACCATCAGTCCGGCCGGCCGAACGAGCGGTACTCGAAGCCTTGGCTCTTCATTTCCCGGGGTGAAAGCAGGTTGCGGCCGTCTACGATCAATGGCCGCGCCATTGCCTCGCGAATCCTGTCCCAATCCAGTTTTCGAAACTCGTCCCACTCCGTGGCGATCAAAAGCGCCTCAGCGTCTTGCGCGGCCTCGTAGGGGGACTTCGCGTAGTCGATCTGCGGTAAGACAGCACGCGCCCGGTCCATCGCCTCAGGATCGTATGCACGGACCTTTGCACCTTCAGCAAGCAGTCGCTGCACCAAATCGATGGCCGGTGCAAAGCGGATATCATCCGTGTTGGGTTTGAAGGCCAGCCCCAGAACCCCCACCTGCTTACCCCGTACGACCCAAAGCGCGCCGCGCAACTTCTCAATGAAGCGATCGATGCGCCCTTTATTGATGCGCTCCGCTTCGCGCAACATCGTGAAGTCCACTCCGGAACGCTCGGCAAGATGCACGAACGCCTGCAGATCCTTCGGCAGGCAGAAACCACCAAAACCCAAGCCAGCGGAAAGAAAGCTGGGCCCGATCCGGGGATCGAGGCCCATCGCTCGAACCACTTCGCCGATATCCGCGCCCAGCCGTTCGGCAAGATCGGCGAGCATATTGGCGTAGGAAATTTTCAGCGCCAGGAATGAATTGGAGGCGTGCTTGATGAGTTCGGCGCTGTTGATAGTCGTCACCAACCATCCAGGCGCGGGACCGGCTGGGCACTTGCCATCGTGAACGGGACATGTGAACTTCCGCTCCAGCACGGGACGGTAGATCTCCTGGAGCTGCCGCTCCGCCATTTCGTCGTCGACGCCCACCACGATGCGATCCGGATGGAGGAAATCTCCAACGGCGGTGCCCTCGCGAAGGAACTCGGGATTTGAAGCGACACTAAATTTCACGTTCGTCTTCCGACCATACACTGACAACGCGCGTTTAAGCTCCTGCCCTGTGCGCGCGGGGACAGTGCTCTTTTCCACGACGAGCTTTGGTGACCGAGCTTCCGTTGCCACCATTCGCGCCACCAAATCGATCGCGCTGAGGTCTGCATCGCCATTTGGGAGAGGCGGAGTGCCCACGCAGATGAAAATGGCATCACCCGCGGAGACGGCGTCGGCGGGATTTGCGCGAAAGTTGAGTCTGCGGTCTTTGCGAGCCTTGAGAATTATTTTCTCGAGGCCCGGCTCATAGATCGGAATTCCGCCGGACTCGAGGATCTGAATCTTGCTCACATCGCTATCGGTACAAACAACGTCGTGCCCTATTTCTGCGAAGCATGCGCCGGTCACCAATCCGACATAGCCAGTTCCGATTACCGAAATCCTCAAAAGATCCTCCCGCTCGCCTGACTTGTGTTCATAACTATTTCATTTTGCTATAGCTGAGACGAAGGGCCAAAACAATTTTGCCTCTCAGGTTTCTCGCCGACATAGCTTGGAAACCAGGCCATAGGCAGGAACGGTCTCACCCGTCGGACCGGCACTAGTCGAGCGCAGAGACCCTCGTCGCGGGGCGTGCGATGCGAAGGCTCGCGCGAAGCGGTTTTGAGTCGCGGCGGCCTGACTGGACTCTGGATGCAATTCCATCGAAAATAGGCGAGACTTGCCGGGGAATCCCAAGCACCACAATGGGACTGCTGGCAACAGGCTACATCGTCCGTCCCACCGGCTGATGAGTTGCGCGGCAGGAAACGCAAGTACAACTTCTGGAGCGGCCGACGCATCGCAGTGAAGGATGCGTCCCGACGGGTAGCGTGGCCCGAACGAGACGAACCGAAACTGGGGAAGTACCGGAAGCGGTGTCGATCCGGCTCGCCCAGCAAGGCGATGCGGCGGCGTTCGAGCGCCTGTACCGCTTACACAGCCGCAGAGTTTACTCGTTGTGCCTTCGAATGGTTGGGAATACGGCGGAAGCAGAGGATCTGACGCAGGAAGCGTTCCTCCAGCTTTTCCGTAAGATCGCCACATTTCGGGGCGAGTCCGCGTTTTCGACATGGCTGCACAGGCTGGCTGTCAACGTCGTGCTGATGAAGCTTCGGAAGAAGTCTGGCAAGGAGACTTCGCTTGAGCAGGTAACCGAGCCCGATGAGGAATCTGGCACGCCGCGGCGGGACTTCGGCACGATCGATTTGAGATTGAGCGGTTCGCTCGACCGCGTGAATCTTCAACGCGCGGTCGACCAGTTGCCGCCGGGCTACAAAGCAGCGTTCATCCTGCACGATGTGCAAGGATACGAGCACAACGAGATTGCGGAAATGCTGGGTTGTTCGATCGGGAATTCGAAGTCGCAATTGCACAAAGCGCGCATGCGCCTCCGCGATTTGCTGCAGGAGGTGGTGCGCGAAAAGGCCCGCGAGGAACGGCGAGCCGCAGGTGGCAGCGAGGATTGATCAATGAGAGTTGCGAACTGTAGCGCATTCTTGGAACAACTCGACCAGTGGATGGATGGCGAGCGCTCTCCCTCCGCTGAAGCACATCTGCGCAGCTGCGAGATGTGCAGCAATCTGATCGCAGACCTGGACTTGATCCGCGATACCGCTTCGTCTCTCGCCGCGACCGATCCCGAACCTTCCGAGCAGGTATGGAACGCTCTTCGCGCCCAACTGCAGGACGAGGGGCTGATTCACGCGGCACAGCCCGGCGTCTCGGATGCCTTTAAACGCTGGCTCCGCGGAACATTTTGGGTACTGCCGCGTCCCGTGCTAGCGGGGGCCTATCTTGTGGCGCTGATTGCAGTGGGATTTGCGCTCTCAGGCTCGAGCGGCCTGCGGAACGACAGCAATCTCTGGATGAGCCGAACGCAGCGCTCTACGCAGCCGCTGAGCGCGAGCCTAGAGACCGAGGAAGACGCGATTTCATCCATGGCCGACACCAACCCAGTGGTGACTGCTTCCCTGCGCAAGAGCCTCGCCATCATTGACAACAACATCGCTTTATGTGAAAAAAGCGTGCGCGAAGAACCCCAAAACGAGTTCGCACGCGACTATCTGTATGCAGCGTATCAGCAGAAGGCAGACTTGATTGCGCAGGTAACGGAAGGCGACGAGGGCCAATGAGCACTCCATCCAGTCTGTCGGGATCCTTGAATTGGAAAGTGGCCGGCGTGCTCGTCCCCGGCCTGCTGTTCTTGAGCGCGCTGCCGGCGTCGGCGGATAAGATCCAGCGTCATTTCAAAGTGGATGCGCGACCGGTTGTGACCATCCACAATCCGAACGGCACGATTACTGTGCGCGCCTGGACAAAGTCGGAAGTGATGCTGGTGGCGACCCGTGCTACGGACCAGGTGGTTGTGGACGCTGAGCAAACCGGCAATCGTGTTGATATCATCACCCGACAAGTCTCCGAATCGGCATCTCCCGAATCGACCCGCGCCGATTATGAAATTAGCGTTCCCGAAGACGCCGAGCTACAGATTCACGACGATTCGGGCGGTGTGAACGTCTCGAACGTTCTCGGAGACATGAACGTCGAAACAATCGCTGCGGACGTGGACATGGCCGACGTTGCCGGCTATCTTACGGTGAAGACGGTGGGCGGCTCGTTCCAGTGCGCCCGATGCGCCGGCCGCCTTGAAGTTTCCTCGATTACCGGGAGTTTTCGGCTAATCGACCTGCGCAGCACTTACGTTCGGGCACAAACTTCCGAGGGAAATATTCTTTTCACCGGCCAATTCTTACCCAATTCGACCTACCGCCTAAAAAACTACAACGGCGTGATCGAAGTGCGGTTTTCGCCCGAGGACTCGTTCGACCTAAGTGCGACCTCGCTTAAGGGCAAGGTGCACAACGAGGCCAAGCTGGTCCCCCCTTCTCATCACCATTTTATTCCCCGCTTCGGCAATGGGCTCTTCGGGTCTTACAATTCCGGGCGCGCCATGGTCGAGCTCAGCTCCTTCGATGGTACAATCAACATCCTCAAGCGGAACTGATTTCGCCGCCGCGCAACAAAGATTATCCGAAACGATGAGCAACGAGATTCGCCCCCGAAGGCTGGTCTGCCTGACTGGATTCATGGGCAGCGGCAAATCGACCGCCGCGCGCCTGCTGGCCAGCCAGCTTGGATGGATGCACACGGACCTCGATCGCTGCATTACCCACGCCGTTGGCCTCACGATTTCCGAGATTTTCAGTCGTGCGGGCGAAGCCGAATTCCGCAGGCTCGAAAGCGAGCAAGTTGCGCGCATTGTTGCGGAGTACGCGCAGACGCGGAAACCACGCATCCTTTCGCTGGGCGGCGGGACGATCACCCAGCCGCAGAATCTAGCGCTGCTTCGGGAGCAGGGCGCAGCGCTCATCTGGCTTTGCTGCCCGATTGAGGAACTTTTGAAACGCTGCGCGCAGATTACCGACCGCCCGTTGTTTCGCGACGAGGCGAGCTTCCGCCGGTTGTACAGCGAGCGTCTGCCGACTTACGAACTCGCAGACTACCGAGTCGATAGCGACACGGAACCGTCGCGCGTTGTGGAGCAGATACTGGCGCTTGGAATTTTTCCCGAGGTGACCGTATGAGGCGCAAGCGAATGCCGCTTGCTGGCGCTCTTGCCGGCGCGATTCTGCTTTTCGCCGGCGGCGGGCGCGCAGGGACCCTGAAAGCCGCAAGCATCCCCGCTTCTCCGGCGAGTCCCAAGCCGGAACCGGCCTTTGCACCGGATAAGGGAACGTTTCGGATCCTTGTGAACGGGCAGCAGGTGGGCAAGGAAGAATTCGAGATCAGTTCGCGCGGGGGCGATTGGGTGGCTCACGATACATCGGAAATACAGGGCGCCGGAGGAACGTCACGCATCACCGGCACTCTGGAGCTCCACGCGGACGGCACGCCCGCGCATTACGAGTGGTCCACTCAAGGTGAAAAGAAAGCTACAGCCACGATCGGCTTCGAAGGTCGCACTGCGACGATCGATCTTCACGTCGAAGGCGTGAAACCTTACACGCAGCAGTTTACGTTCAATTCACCGCAAGTGGTGATCCTCGACAACAACTTGTACTACCAGTATGCGGTGCTCGCGAGCCTTTACGATTGGAATCGGAAGGGGACGCAGACGTTCGCGGTGCTCGTGCCGCAGGAATTGACGCCCGGCAGCGTTACCGTTGAGTCAGCCGGGACGCACGACGCCAGCGGGAAGAAGCTCGAAGAACTTGCGGTGAAGAGCCCGGACCTAGAAGTCGATCTCTTTCTCGACGGGCAGCGCCTCGTTCGCATCGTTTCCCCCAGCACCAACGCTGAAATCCTCCGCGACAAATAATCGGGAATTAGCGCGGCACGGCGCGGAAGGCAATCACTGCATTCAACCCGCCGAAGGCGAAGGAATTCGAGAGAGCGGCTTCCACTTGCGCAGCGCGCGGCTGATTGGGAATGTAATCGAGGTCGCATTCGGGATCGCGGCCGAGATAGTTCGCGGTAGGCGGCAGAATGCCGTGATGCAGAGCGAGGACGGTGGCTACCGCCTCCAGCGCGCCCGCCGCGCCGAGAGCGTGGCCGTGCATTGACTTGGTGGAGCTGACGCCAAGCTTGTCCGCGTGCGCGCCGAAAACTTCGCGGATAGCCCGCGATTCGACAGGATCGTTTCCGACCGTTCCCGTGCCGTGGGCATTGATGTATCCCAAAGCTTCCGCCGCAAGGCCCGCTTCGCGCAGGGCGGCTCGCATGGCGCGCGCTGGGCCTTCGACCGTAGGCTGCGTCAGATGGTGAGCATCCGACGTCATGCCCAGGCCGCAGATTTCGGCATAGATTTTTGCGCCGCGCGCTTTCGCCGCGTCGAAGGGTTCGAGGATCATCATCGCCCCGCCTTCACCCAGAATCATGCCCCGGCGGTCCTTGCTGAAGGGGCGACAAGTGTCCGGCGAAATAACGCGCATCGCTTCCCACGCCTTCAGCATGCCGACCGTAAAGATTGCCTCGGCGCCTCCGGTAACGGCGAGTTCGGCCTGGGCGTCGCGCACCAGGCGAAAGGCTTGACCGATGGCGTGATTTGCAGACGAGCAAGCCGTCGAGATTGTGTAGACCGGGCCGCTCAAGCCAAGGTCCATCGAAATATGGCTCGCGCCGGCATTGGCCATGGTTTTCGGGATGGTGAGCGGATGGACGCGGCCGCGACCCTGAACCCAAAGATCCTCAAACCCGGCTTCAATCGCCGCTTGGCCGCCGACGGCCGAGCCGCAGACGATCGCGGACTGCTCGCGCAACTCCGGCGTCAGCTCAATGCCCGAATCGCGGAAGGCTTCGCGAGCCGCGACTACGGAGAATTGCGCGAAGCGGTCGAGCTGCGCATCCTTGCCGCCCTGAAAATGCTTTAGCGGATCGAAGCCATGGACTTGGGCGCCATTGTGAATTTTGAGTCCCACGCTCGAGCCGTCGAGGGATCGGATCGGTCCGATGGCGGAGCGGCCTTCGCGCAAGCCATGCCACGTTTCGGGCAGATCGAGTCCGAGCGGGGAGACAATTCCAAGGCCTGTGACGGCGACGCGGCGTGATGCCATGCGCTAGCTCGCCGGGCTGGCTGATCCCACCGAAGTATCGGGCGGAGCGGCAGCGAGGAGTTTCTTGACACCTACCACGACGTCGTTGACGGTCTTGATGGAGCGTACGTCGTCATCGGGAATCGAGATTTTGAAGGCGTTTTCGAGCTCAAAAAGAAGGGTGAACACGTCGAGCGAATCGATGCCCATTTCCTGCAGATTGGTATCGAGCTTGATGTTCTCGGCGGGCACACGCTTCACGGAGGCCAGCGTGGCGATCACCTTTTCCGCTACAGGATCAGACATCCTAAGTTAAACCTCCGCCAATGAGATCAAACCGTGCTTGCGAAAGTGCTTCCGCGGACTGCGAGCCGATTTAGAAATGGAGTTTGTACAATCAGACCGTATCGTAAGGCAAGCCAGAAATCAAATTCTGATGCGGCATTTGAAACGATTTGCACGCGGCAATCGACGCCCGGTCCCTCGATAGCACAATAGGACGCTTCTCGCCAAATTGATACAATTCGATTCGACATCATTCGGTTTCTCGCTGGAGCGCAAATGCTTCGCGCCATATTGATCGCTGGGCTGATTTTCTTGGTGGTCGCTGTTACGTTTGGCGATCGCGCAGTTATGTCATACACCGATCTTGACCAGCCAGCGATTCAATACAACACCCAAACGCTTCACGATCCAGGGTCGCAGCTAAATCGAAAGATCCAGTTCGGCGAAGTTCATCTCAAATTTGACGGTCCACAAGGCTACTTGCGATCGGTGCTTGACGCTCTCGACGTCCCGATCCAGTCGCAGTTGGTCGTCTTTTCGAAGACAAGCTTCCAGGCAGATCGGATCAACCCCCACAACCCGCGCAGCCTTTTCTTCAACGACTCCGTCGTCGTGGGATGGGTACATGGTGGTCCAATCATTGAAGTAGCTGCGGAGGATCCCAAGCAAGGTATGATTTTTTACACGTTGAGCCAGAACCCGGCGCATCGAGTGCAGCTGTCGCGCGATGTCAACTGTTTGGCGTGTCACGTATCGCACGAAAGCCTGGGAGTTCCCGGCACCTTGATGCGCAGCGTGTTTCCGGAACCAGATGGCGCGACCGCGTCGGGGTTGGGACAGTACTTGACCGACGATCTCAGCCCCTTTTCACAGCGCTGGGGTGGTTGGTATGTGACCGGTTCGACTGGTTCGATGCGGCACATGGGCAACTGCGTCGTCAACAACGCGGGAAAATTGCAGCCAATGTTGCCGGGCCAGACGCGAAAAGTGGAATCTCTGCAAGGTCACTTCGATACGGCCGCCTACCTCTCTCCGTACAGCGATGTTGTCGCACTGATGGTTTTCGAGCACCAAATGCACATGATGAATTTGTTCACTCGCGGGGGATGGGATGTTCGCCGTTCCTTGTACCGGGATGAGACGAACCCGGACAAGGGTGACGCGGCCACCGCCAGACTTGTTCGCGAGACTGCCCGCGAATTAGTCGACTACATGTTGTTTGTGGATGAGGCACCCATCACTTCGCGGATTCAGGGCACGTCAGGTTTTGCGGAGAAGTTTTCTAGCGAGGGTCCGACCGACCGCCAGGGCCGCTCGCTGCGGCAATTCGATCTTCAACATCGGCTGATGCGTTATCCGTGCAGCTACATGATCTATTCAGACGCTTTTGACGCCCTGCCGGACGAAGTGAAATCAGCCGTCTATGCGCGCATGTGGAAGATTTTATCTGGGCACGAAAAAGAGAAGAAATACAGCAAACTCACTTTTGCCGACAGAAAAGCTATCGTCGAAATACTGCGCGACACCAAGAGGCGCCTGCCTGATTACTTCCAGCCAATCACGCGCTAACGGCGTTCATCTTTTGGGGTATGCCGTCAAAATGTAATCTTTTGAGGCCGCGAGCGTGTGGCATGCTGCAGGTGACCTCCTCTTCCTCAGTCAGAGTTGGAGCCGATGTCCCGCAGAAAAGTGGGTGCCCGCGCTACAGGAAGGCGTGTGGACGCGCGTATCGGCCACGTTGCGGACCTCCGAGAAAGCTCGCGGCGCGAGTGGATGAGTCTCCGGACGCAGTGCAAATAACCGCGGTGAACTGAAACTCCGGCCGATCAAATTTTTGATCAATTGAAGCTCCGCCCAGCGCAGAGAGCGCGCGAGTGGGGGCCTTTTGCCGTCGCCATCCCTTACCCCCAGCGTCTTTTGACTACGCGCCTTGCAGCCTTTAGACTGGTGGACTGTGAGCACTTTCTCTCGCGGTTACGGCGGCTACCGCTTCGACCTAAGCGGGTACTTTCCTCGAGCCGTCAAGACGCTTTGTATCGCGTGCATCAGTGTGTTTGTCCTGCAGGAATTGTCCGAATTGCTCTTTCACACGGCGGGAAGGGAATTTTGGCTGCAGTGGTTCGGACTGGTGCCGTATGCGGTGCTGCACGGGTTCAGAGTCTGGCAGCTCTTCACTTACCTCTTTCTTCACGCCGGAATTCTGCATATTTTGCTGAATTTGCTGTTTCTGGCGATGTTCGGCGCCGATCTCGAACACACCTGGGGTTCGCGGCGCTTCTATACCTACTTTTTCCTCTGCGGTGTAGGAGCCGGCGTTATCAACGTGGTGGTAAACCTAATCGCGGATCCGCACTTCCTTGGAAGCGCCTTGAGTTCGACGATAGGGTGTTCGGGAGCAATCTACGGAATCTTGCTGGCGAACGCCGTGCTTTTCCCCGATCGCCGGGTGTGGATGTTTCCGTTGCCGGTCACTGTGTCGATGAAGATTTTTGTTATCGTCATGGGCGCAATCGAATTTTTCGGCACGCTGGGCGCGTCGGGTGATAACGTCAGCCACATCTGCCACCTGGGCGGAATGCTGGTGGGCTACATCTATCTGCGACGTGGGTCCTATCTATTCAACTTCCGCAATTCCTTTTCCGACTGGAAGCGGCGGCGGCTGCGAAAGAAGTTCGAAGTGTACCAGCGGGACCACAGCGACAAACCGCCTAATCGCCCCGACAATTGGATCAATTGAAAGCCGGCAAATCTCTTTTTGGCTGCGTGCGCCGAGATACACGTTCGCGCTGACAACTCGGAGGTGGGAGGGCGATTGAAACTGTTCTGCGGGTGAGGGCAGAGTCCGAGGATACGAGGAAAATGTTTACACAAAGGGTCTAAATCGCGCAAGTACTTGTTGGTGTAAAGAAAAATCGTCTACGGCGAGGAGCCGATTCGAGCGGTATTTTGAGCGAATTCGAGGCAGCGAGGGATCCCTCCATTATTTGGCCACAACAAAATCAACCACGACGTCGTTGAGGAATTCGAGTCCCTTGCGAAAGTTATCGAGCTGAATGCGTTCATTATCACCGTGCATCAGTGAGAGATCGTCTTGCGTCATCGGAAATGGGAGAAGGCCGTAGGCTTGGACGGCGCGCATTCGCAGCGGCGTGGAATCCGTTGCGCTAGTGGACATATACGGCAGAACCGGCACCGAGGGGAAGTCTTTGCCCGCGACGCGCGTGATACTGGCGTACAGGTCGGAGCTGAGGGAAGAAGACGGAGCGGCTTCTCCTCCGCCGGGCTCGACCTCCAGCCGCACTTGCGGATCGTTTACAAGCTTCTGGAGCTTGGCGATTAGAGCGTCGATCATGTTGCCCGGCAGCAGGCGCACATTGACTACGCCGCGCGCTTCCGACGGCACTACGTTCTGCCGGATTCCCGCCTGCAGCATCGTGGGCGTGACCGTGTCGCGTAACATCGCGTCCCAAGTCGGATTGGCATCTGAAATCCATCGCGCAGCATGCTCGGCGCGGTCTGAGGATTGCAGGGCGCGTATCCATTTGCCGGTTTCCTCGTCTTCAATCGGGGCGAGACCATCGAAATAGGCGCGTGTGACGGAGTTGAACTGAATCGGGGCTTGGTAGGTGGATATTTTTGAGATGGCGTCTGCCAGGTGCGTGACGGGATTGTCCTTGCGCGGAACGGAGGCGTGGCCGGATGTTCCCGTGGCAATCACGTCCACATTGACCATCACTTTTTCGCTTGTTTGGATGCCGACGTACTGAACCTTACCGTTTTTCTCAAAGACCCGGCCGCCTTCGTTTAGGGAAAAACCAGCGGCAATCTTGTCCCAATGCTTTTCGACGGCGAACGTCATGCCGGCGTCGCCGCCCGCTTCCTCGTCTCCCTCTGCCAAGAAGATCACGTCGCGATCCAAGTGTGCTCCCGAACGTTTTAGGGCAATGAAGACAGCCAGGTTGGCGATGGTCATGCCCTTGTCGTCAATCGCGCCCCGGCCGTAGAGATAGCTGCCCTGGATGATTCCGGAAAATGGCTCCACTTTCCATTTTGATCTGTCCACTCCGACCACATCGAGATGGCCCATCAGCAACAGGGCACGCGAAGGATCAGGCACCGCGCTGGATGAGAGGCGCGCCACCAGAAATCCGCGTCCGGGAGTGCTCTCGAAGACTTCCGCATGGATTCCTTCCCGATCGAGAATTGCCGCGAGATACTTGGCGGCGGCAAGTTCATTGCCGGGAGGATTCGTAGTATTGATGCGAAGCAGGCCTTGCAGCCAGGATATGGCTTCATTTTCCATCCCGACGATGCTGGACGTGGGTGACGCAGTCGAAGATGGTTGCGCAGGCGGAGCGGGCGCGGGGTGGCTCTGGGCTCGCACAGGCAAGACGCAACCCAACGCACCCACGAAGATCATGAGGACTATTCTTGCGGTTCCGCGCGCCATCCTTTTCGCCTCCTCTGGAATCTGAAAGAGCATCGCCAAGCGAGCCAAATCGATACTATCATGTGGTGTTGTCATGCCCGGGAGGGCATCGCGCCTCGTTTCTGGATTGCAATCAACCATCCAGACAAGCCATGAGGGGCATCGAAGGTCTGTGAGGTAAATATGCAGGTGAAGGCGTGTCGTCGCATGGTTTTGGCGGTGGCTCTGATTGCCGTGATCGGCATCCAGCCCTGGAGAGTCTCCGCGCAGAATAACGGGCCGCAGCAGTCCCAGCCTCCGCAGCAGCCGGAGCCAGTAAAGCCGCCTACCAGTTCAACGCCGAGTGGGCAGCCGCAGCGCCAGGCGCCACTCCCGCCGCAAGTGGCAATTTCTGTTCAGTCTAACCTCGTGAATGTCGATGCCATCGTAACGGACCAGGATGGCAATCTTGTCACCGGTTTGAAACGGGAGAATTTCCGAGTTTTAGACGATGGCCAGCCGCAACAGATCACGAACTTCGCGCCTACGGATGCCCCGATTACCGTCGTGATCCTGATGGAGTACAGCAGCACTTATTGGGGCTACTATGAGGGTTACTTCGGCGCCAAAGCTCAATATTGGGCTGACGGTTTCCTGCAGCATCTAAACGACAAGGATTGGGTGGCACTCAAGACCTTCGACCTCCGAACCACTCTTCAAGAAGACTTCACGCAAGATAAGCGCTCGATCGACGAAGCCATTCGTACGCTGGGATTCCCCAATTTCCACGAGGCAGTTCTATTCGACGCGGTATACGAAACGCTGAATCAGATGCGCGACGTGAGAGGGAAGAAGTCCATTTTGCTCCTGGCCACGGGATTCGACACATTCAGCAAGCACAATCTCGATCAGATCCTCAATCGCTTGAAGGAAACTGAGACCACGATTTTCGCCGTCGGAATGGGCGAGGAAATCGATCTGTATTCGGCGGGCGGAGGCGGTGTCGGTTACATGCAGGCGAAAAATCAACTTCAGACGTTCGCCCGTATGACCGGCGGCTACGCGTTTTTCCCGCGTTTCCAGGCTGAGATGCCAGACATCTTTAATACCATCGCAACATATCTGCGCAACCAGTACACGCTAGTTTTTTCGCCATCTACGCCGCCGGACGGCAAATATCACAAGATCGGGGTCCAGGTGTTGGACGATGATGGAAATCCGATGATGCTGGTGAATAAGAAAGGCAAGAAAAAAAGGTGATTGTGACTGCCCGAGAAGGCTACATGTCCCCAACTGCCAGTACGGGCGGCTAAAGTCGCGCTCGCGCCGGCCGCCGACCAGTTATCGGCGGGCGCGCCGCTTCACGAATTCGTCCAGCAGGATCCGTGTCAGGCGCGATTGATCGTGGCGCACGATATTTCCTCGCCGCAGGAAATTTCCAGTAATGTAGCTCAAGCCCATCTGGGAAAGTTCGGCGAGTGAGGGGTCGACCGGCTCGGCGCCTTGAGCCTTGTACCGCCTCTGTACGGCCGGCAATATGGGCGACTTATTTATGACCACGACGTCAAATAGCCCCGGCCTCGTATGTTCGTAGATCGCCCGCACATGATCGGCGACAGAGTAATGCTGGGTTTCGCCGGGTTGCGTCATCAGGTTGGCAATGTAGACTCGCGTGGCCCGTGCGTGCGCGATCAGCTCAACCACTTCTTCCACCAGCAGGTTGGGCAAAATGCTGGTGTAAAGCGAGCCGGGGCCGATGAGGATGAGATCGGCCTCTCGCAATGCCGTGAGCGCTTCCGGCAGAGGCCGCACGCGCCGGGGGACGAGGTAAACGCGCCGAATCCGCCTCCGCGAGCGCGAAATTTTCGTCTCGCCTGCCACTACCGCGCCGTTTTCGAGTTCCGCCGCTAAGGTGACATTCTGCGCCGTCGACGGAAATATTCGCCCACGAATCGCCAATACTTGTGCGGACAATTGAACCGCCTTAGGAAAGTCGCCCGTACTGTTAGTTAGCGCCGTCAGAAAGAGATTGCCGAAGCTGTGCCCGCCAAGCCCGCGGCCAGTGGGGAATCGGTACTGGAAAAGTTTGCTGAGCAGATGTTCGTCTTTCGAGAGCGCAACCATGCAGTTGCGAATATCGCCGGGAGGGAGAATGCGATATTCACGCCGTAGTCGCCCGGAGCTCCCGCCGTCGTCGGTAACCGTAACAATCGCTGTCAGGTCGGCGATAGGCTGCTTTGTCTGGCGGCTACCCGGCTCGGCGACGTGCTCCTTCAGGCCGTGGAGCATGGTGGAAAGACCGGTCCCTCCACCAAGCGCGACCACCCGCACTGATGGTGAGCGAGGTTCCCGGTTATTCTTCATGTTGGGAACGGGAGAAATCAGCCGGCGGAGCTATCTCTCTCGGGATACAGCAGCTCGGTAAATCGCGGATCTTCCTGCAAAAACTTAAAGTCTTCGTCGTTGCGAGCGTGGTAGCGGTTTTCGGGGCGCAACTGAATCGCAACTTTTAGATTTTTCATCGCCGACTCGGCCTCCCCCGTCAGGCAATCTAGAGCCGCCATAGCGTAGACGATGTGATCGGCCTTGGGCGTCGCCCGGTGCGCCCGATCCAGGTGCTCGCGCGCTTCGTCCCATCGCCCCAGGTTCATCAGAGCAACTCCCTGAGTGTAGTGGTCCTCTGGTGACTTGGCCGTGGGCGCCGGAAGGCGCGAAATCCGCTGTTCGCAGATCCGTAGATGAACCTTTGCGCGGTCCCCTAGTTCTTTGCTAGGACCTTCCAAAACCCGTTCGAGCACCTGCTGGGCCCGATGAAATTTCTGCTGCTGAAAATGTGTCAACGCCTCTTCATAGAGCTTTAACTGCTGCTGTTTAGCGGGCGCGTCAGGGTCGGGTGGGGCTTTTGCCGATAACCCCTTTTTATCCAAACGATTACGGATTGCGCGGGAAGAGCTCGAACTATGAGCAGCACGACGTTTCACAAGTGCACTCCCAGACCACCGTCAAACACCAAACACGAAAACATAGCAAAATCAGAACATCGCGTCAATGCACACCCGAGAGCAGGAAACGGGTTTGCAACTACATCGTCAACGAAAATTGCGGTAGAATCGCCCTCTCGAAACATCCAACCAGGCAGCGCGGAGCGTAATCATAGTGAGGCCCGGCGTGCGAATCGCGATTCTGCTTGTGTTGGCAATCTCCGGCATGTTGGGAATCGCTTTCTTGGTTCCAACGGTGGGGCTGGCCACCGGCAAAGCGCCCGGGGCGCGAAGCGCTGCCGGGATCTTGGGACCTCAGCCGGCGCAGCCCGCCAACCCAGTGATCGTCGAACTTTTCACGTCGGAGGGCTGCTCCGATTGCCCACCTGCGGACCGCTTGCTCTACCACCTGGAACAGATGCAGCCCGTGCCCGGCGCCGAGATCATCCCGCTTGAAGAGCACGTCGATTATTGGGACAACGAGGGCTGGCGCGATCCATTTTCATCTTCGCGATTTACGTTGCGGCAACAGAACTACGTTTACGCCTTCAATCTTCCCACTGCTTACACCCCTCAGATGGTGGTCGACGGCGCGGCGCAATTTGTGGGCAACGACGCTCGCCACGTAGTCGCGGCCATTGCGCAAGCCGCGCGGACCCCGAAAGCGAACCTTCAAATCGAGCAACGCTCTGGCGGGGCATCGGGCCCGCAGTCCGTGCTTTTGCGTGTAAGCCTGGCGCCCTTCGGCGGCTGGAACGCCAAACATGGCGCCGACGTTCTTCTCGCAATCACGGAAGACGATCTCTCCTCGAATGTAACCGCCGGCGAGAACGCTGGTGCGCACATGAATCATCGCGCCGTCGTGCGCGAACTTCGCGTCCTGGGCCGCGTGGATTCAGCCGGCGCTTTCTCCGCCTCGCTTGATTTGCGCCTGGCCCGCGATTGGAAACGCGAGAATCTGCACGTCGTCGCGTTCATGCAGGACCGCTCGACAAGGCGAATCCTGGGCGCCTCGATGCTTTCTCTGTCCGCCGCCAAATAAGATCACACACTTGGCAATGGTCATCCGGTTTGGTCAAGTCGAACATAGGTCCGCAAAAACGATGAGGTACGCTCGCGCGATTTGACGCACTTACCGCAGCAGGTCTTCGAGCTGCACTTTCGCATCGGTCTTCGCATCGCGATACTTCACGATCACCGGCGTATACAGCGAAAGATTCCAATCGTTTCCGCGCCCCTGGGGAATGGCGCGTGCGCCCGCTACCACTACTGCGTTCTCCGGTATCACCAATGGCTCGTCGCCATCCGCGCTCGCGCTATGCACCTCGCCCGTCACGATGTCGTACACGGGTGTCGAACGATTCAGAATGGTGCCGCTGCCGAGCACCGCGCGGCTTTTCACCACTGTGCCTTCATAGATTCCGCAGTTGCCGCCTACCAGCGTTTCGTCTTCAATGATCACGGGCAGAGCGCCCACTGGCTCAAGCACACCGCCAATCTGCGCTGCAGCCGAGATGTGGCACTTCCGTCCGATTTGTGCGCAGCTGCCTACCAGCGCGTGCGAATCAATCATTGCTCCGTCATCCACGTAGGCGCCAGCATTGATAAACATCGGCGGCATGCAGGTGACGCCCTTGCCCACGTAGCAACCGTCCCGCACACTCGATCCCCCGGGCACGATTCGCACGCCAGAATCGGCCGAAAACCGCTTCGTCGGATATGTGGACTTATCGAAAAACGGTTGACGCGTCGCGTCGATTGACATATCCACGATCGCGCCCATCCTGAATCCCAGCAAGATGCCTTTCTTCACCCACGCGTTCACTTTCCAGCCGCTTCGAGACGCCGCATCAGGCTCCGCCGCGCGCACCTCTCCCGTATTGAGAGCATCTTTGAATTGCTGGAATAGTTGCTTGTGCTCGTTGGTGTACCGCGCCGGATTTTCGTCAAACAGCCGCTCGATCTCAGCGCGCAGCATAAACCTGTTGGACCAGCCCGACCGATTCGAGCGCGCCGCGAATTCTTGCCAGATTTTCCGGCTTCGGCGCCACCATCGGCAGGCGCCACACCGGTTCCAGCAAGCCCATCAGCGCCATCGCCGCTTTCACGGGACCGGGATTCGTTTCGAGGAAGTTTGCTTCCATCAGCCGTGCATAGCGCCGGTGAATTTCGCGCGCTGCGGCGAAATCATTCGCAAGCGCGAGCTGTACAAGCCTCGCCATCTCGGCCGGAATTTCGTTGGACGAAACCGAAATCACGCCTCGCCCGCCCAGCGCCATCAGCGGCAGCGTGATCGCATCGTCGCCTGAGAGGACTAGAAATCTCTGCGGCACCTTGTCCAGAATCGCAGCCATTTGCGAAATATTTCCGGAAGCTTCCTTTACCGCCACAATATTTTCGATCTCGGCTAGCCGGAGCAAAGTCGCCGGCTCGATGTTGACTCCTGTGCGTCCTGGAATATTGTAGAGAATAATCGGCAGCGAAATCGCGTCGGCAATCGCCCTGTAATGCTGGTAGAGCCCTTCCTGCGTGGGCTTGTTGTAATAGGGTGTCACGGACAGAATTCCGCTCGCGCCGAGCGCCTGAAATTCGCGAGCCATTTCGATCACGTGGGCCGTATTGGCCCCACCCGCGCCGGCCACCACCGGCGTCTTGGAGCGGCGCCCCTCCTCAATCGTGATTTCCACCAGGCGCAGTTGCTCTTCGCGACTCAATGTGGGGCTTTCACCCGTAGTGCCGCAAGGCACCAGGAAATTGATCCCTGCGTCGACTTGCCGCCGCACCAAGCGCCGCAGCGCATCTTCATCCAGCGAAAGATCCTGCCGAAACGGAGTCACCAGCGCCGTGCCGCATCCTGTAAACATTGCCCTGCCTCCTTCCGCTACACTACTCCAACTCGCTTACGATCTCGCTAAAGTGGAAAAATCCCTTCTTGCCGACGATCCACCGCGCCGCGCGCAGCGCTCCTCGCGCAAAACCTTCCCGGCTGCGCGCCGTATGGCGGATGGTTATGGTATCGGCCGAGGAATCAAATCCGACCTCGTGCGTGCCGGGGTGCGCGCCGGCGCGGCTGCTGCTCGTATCGATCCGCTTCTCGTAGCCGTTCTGTTTCATTTTTTCAACCAGCGCGAGGAGCGTGCCCGAAAACGCGTCCTTTTTCGTCGCGTGATGGATTTCCCAGGCCCACGCGCTATATTCCGGCTGGTGCGCGAACAGCCGCGCCGCCTCTGCAACGATCTGGCTGAACACGCTGACCCCTACGGAAAAGTTGGGACTCCAAACCAGCCCCGTCCCGCCGCGCTCGACGGCCGACCGCGCCCGCTCCATTTCGCCGAACCATCCTGTCGTCCCGATCACCGCGTTCACTCCCAGCAGCGCCAGACGCTCGATGTTCTCTGGCGCGGTTGCCGGAGTCGAAAATTCCATGGCGGCATCGATTCCCCGAAAATTCTCTTTGGTCAGCCCTTCGAATTTTGCATTGTTATCCACATCCAGCCGCAGTCTTACCTCGCATCCGTATTCCGGACCCAATTGTTCGATCAGCCGCCCCATTTTCCCATAGCCGACAATCGCGAGGTTCATCAAGAGTCCCTAGCTTACCCGGCCGCCAATAGCTTCCTTGTGACGCTGGCATACATCTCCACGGCCTCTGTCAAATCGCGCTTCGATATACGCTCCTCCAGCGTGTGCGCCACGTGAATGCTCCCCGGCCCCAGCAATAGCGGCGTTCCCCAACTCGTTCCGAACATGGGCACATCCGTGGTGTAGGATACAACCGCCGTCGGCATTCCATCGACGTTTTGAAATCGCATCGGCGGGATGCAAAGGATTTCCTTCACCTGCACACTTTTCCCCGCTACGCCGGCGAAAGCCTCCCGAAGCGGGCCCGGATCGCCAACCAAACGCACCAGAATTTCGGCTTTGGCGGCGTCTGCGATCACGTTGGGTGCGCGCCCTCCCGAAATGGTTCCGATGTTGATCGTGCAGGGACCAAGCAGCGGATCGTGCGGCAGAGGAATGCGCCTCACCGCGTCCAGGGTATCCAGCAGCGCCTCAATCGCCGATTCGCCCAACTCGGGATAGGCCGAGTGCGCCATCCGCCCGTGCGCCTCGATCTCAAAGCGCAGAATCCCTTTTGACGCCAGCGCGACCTTATTTTCCGTCGGCTCGCCGTTCACCAGATACTTTGAGCCGCGAGGTGCTTGCGCCGCTACTTCTGCTCCCTTGCTGTTGCGCTCTTCTCCCACCACAAACAGCAGCGCAAAGTTTCTAACGCCCTCTCCAAGCAGTTTCTCGGCCGCCCCTGTCATCGACGCGATGATGCCTTTCGCATCGCACGCACCGCGTCCCCAAACAAAATCCGCGTCCTCGCGCGAGGCAAAAAAGGGCGGCACGGTGTCCATGTGCGTCGAGAGTGTCACCGCGGGATTTCCCCAGCACACCAGCACGTTGAATCGACCGGGCTCGACTTCCATTTTTTCCACGCACCCGCCCGTGCCCGCTGCAAGTTTCGCAAGGTGGTCGTGCAGGTAAGCGCCTACTCGGCCCTCATTCTCTGTGACCGATTCGATATCGACCAGGGCTCGGGTTAGTTGAATGACATTCATCCGTTCCAGGGTCCTTTACGTCAATCACATCACGGATTTGAGGAGGGCGGGGTTTCAACCCCGCCGCGAAGTGCCCAGGTCAACACGGCTCTAGCCGTCGAAGCCATTCTATAAATCGAACTGGATGGAACGGAAAAGAGAAGGAAGGATACGCGAAACAACCATCGCGTCTTCACTCCTCGATAGCGCTCCACCCGTCCTTCAACGGATGACAGTGAACAGGCCTTTCAGCCTATCCCCCAATCGTTTCGATCGCAGTTTATCGAAGCGATTTCGGCGGAGCATCCTGCCCAATTTCCCCTTTCGCCCGGCCTCCGAACCTGCTCGGAACTCCAAACCCGGTTACTCGTGGCCTCCGCGCCTCTACCAAGAACACACTGAGTCTATTCGCGCTCCACACCCGAGTCAAGAAGCGGAGGGGATAGCAGATTGCGACTCCTAACGAATATCGTCGTACACCGTGCGGCCCCCGACAACGGTGAGCACAGATTTTAGTTGCTTGATTCCCTCATCCGATACTCGCTTAGGATCAAAATAGTCGTCGCTTAGGACAACCAGGTCGCCGAGCTTGCCCGTTTCTATCGATCCCAGGTCGTTCTCCTCGTGGAAAAACCAGCCGTTGTCGGCGGTGTACATGCGGAGTGCCTGCTGGCGCGTGACCTGTTCCCCGGAATTGATCAGCGCACCCGTGCAGTCTTTGCCAGTCACCATGTAATAGATTTCGAACCAAGGATCGAGCATGGAAATGTCGCCCGCATCGGAACCCGCGCCAACGTGAATCCCACTTTCAAGGATCGTGCGATAGGGCGGCCCTGCAGGCTGGCCGGCGGGCGTACCCTGGCCACCCTGAAGATATTTCCAGCCGTGCAGCGCCATGCCCACGCCGATGTTTTTCATGGACTGGAGCGTTTGCGCGTCAATGGCTGGGACATGGGCGATCGACCAATGCAGATCGCCGATCGGCGTGATGCCATTGATCTTTTCATAGGTTTGCGCCGTGAACTGCACTTCCGCTAGGGACAGGGTGTGTTGCTGGTATGTCCAGCCGTGCTTAGCGACCAACTGTAGCGCTGTTTCGTAATTCTCCGGGTGCTGCCCACCTGCAAAATTGGCAAACCACGGGCTAGCAAATTCGCCGATGCCGGACACACGAAGCATATTGTCGCCAAAATCCGGGAAGACATTCAGCAGGCGCTCGGTCAAGAGCGGCAGCGCCATCGTTTTGTCCATCGAGATCATGAAAAGCCGGACGCGCTCGTCGAGCTTATGTTCGTGGTCTAGCGCGAGAATCTGGTCATAGACGGCCCACGGATTGGCGCTCGCAATCCCGGGGAATGTAAAGTCGTCCTGCAAATCGGGACTGTCAGGGTCAGCGAACACTCCCATGTCCACGCTGGTCGTAAGACCGTAACGCAGCACGTACGACTGGGCATATTCGGCGCTGCGAATCTTGTCCTCGAGAGTCTGCATGTTGCGCAATAGCCCCAGCGCAGCGTTGGCTGAAGGACCTGCCAGCGCGCCCGTCGGGCCGACGGTGATACCCTTGCTCTCGAAAAACTTCTTCCCCAGACCGTTCGTAACTGCAGGGCCGAACGTGGCGAAGAATACAGGATGGTCTGGCACTGCTTGATCCAATTCCGCCAAGGTTGGCAACCGATTCTCCGCGAACAGCCGAGGAGTCCAGTCGCCAATCGCGGTTACCCAGGCTCCGGCCGGAACGGTTCGAGCTCGCTCCTTGAGCAGCGCCATCGCCTGAGGGATGGTTGTCGCCGTCTCGACCATCACGTCGTATCCTGGGCGCTGGCTAAACAATACAAAGTGGTTGTGATTGTCGATCAGACCGGGGACGACCACACGCCCGTGGAGATTGATTACTTTCGTGCAAGGATTCAGTTTGCGATTTTCCGGCGGGCCGATATAGGCGAAACGCCCTTCCTGAATCGTCACTTCATTGACGACGCGATCCTGCGAATCGAAAGTATGAATCTTGCCGTTCACGAGGCGCAGGTCGCGCGACCAGGAGCAGGCATCCTGGCCCGCAGCCGGAACTATTGTCGCCAGCACGGCCAGCAGCGTCAGCATAGGAAATCGCATTTTGCCGTCCTCCGGAAATCTTGAAATGTGGAGTTACTTGACTGATTGGCCTCGTTGTAATCCCTTCGTCGCAGACGTTCTTTCGCAGGGCAGTCTCGGCGCACAATCTACGATGTGCGGGGCTCCGCGTCAATGGGCTCGCGAAACGGGGAATCCGGAGTTAGGTAACCTCTTTCACACGCGTGTTCGCTATCGACTTTTCTACCGGCTTTCGCTACCGTTCGAGATTGCTCAACGGTGTTTTCTATGACTGGGATGCTGAGATTTGCGAAGGTCTTGGCGCTGGGCGCGTGGATCGGCGCGATTATCTATTTTGCCGCCGTGGTGACGCTGGGCGCGTTCGCGGTATTGCCGAACCGCGATCAGGCGGGGCTGCTGGTGGGGTTCACTCTCGGCGGGCTGCACCTGATGGGATTGATCGCCTCCTTAATCTTCGTGGGTGCGTCAGTGGCAATCGGGAAATCGCTGCGCGCGTTTATCGAACCGGCGGTGCTGATCGTGATTCTTATGGCTGTGCTTACGATTACGTCGCAGGGTTACGTGATCCCTCGAATGAACTTGTTGCGGGCCCAGATGGGTTCGGTTGAGGCCACTCCTGCCAGCGACTCGCGTCGCGTTCAATTCGATCGTTTGCACACCGCTTCCGTGGATATTGAGGGCAGCGTGCTGGTCGCAGGTCTGATTGCGCTGTTTCTCGCGATGCGCGAAAAGTCAGCCTGACTGCTTTCGGATCGAGTGCTTCTTCACAACGAGGCGTTTCTTGGTTTCCTTGCCATTCTTCGTAATCTTGCGGGCAAACGGCCCCGCAAGCTGCACCGCGCGCCACATGTACCAGCTCGCCACGGACCGGTAAGGCCGCCAGCGTTCGCCGAACTTCAGAAGTTCCTTCGGCTTGGGGATTTTTCTTTTGCGGTAGGTGATCGCGTATCCCTTCTGCACACCGTAATCGTGGATCGGGAGAACGTCCGGGCGGCCCAGCCGAAAGATTAGGAACATCTCCACGGTCCACGGGCCGATACCGCGCACCGAAATCAGGCGGTCGACGAGCTCCTGATCGGACATTTTTTCAGCGTCTTCGATGGTGGGCACAACTCCGTCGATTGTTTTCTGCGCGAGATCTCTGACGGCCGCGACTTTTGCCTTCGAAAGTCCGGCCTTCCGCAATTTCTGCTTCGGCACACGAAGCAATTCCTCGGGCGTCGGGCAGTTGCCGTTTGGGCCGAGAGCTTTGATGCGAGCGAAGATCGCCTGCGCGGCTTTGCCGGCGATGCTCTGGTGCATGATCGCTTCGAGCAACGATTCGTACACGCTATCGCATTCATCCAGCTTGAACCGAAATCCGCCCACCTGCGCGATCACGCGCGCCAAGTGCTTATCAATCTTAGAAAGATGTGCGTGCGCCTCCACGTGATCGAAGGGCAGAGGCAGGTTGCTTGTAGTCGAGTTCATGGATGTTCGATGAGGATATCGCGTATGGCGGTGGAGGCACAATCGCTAGGCTAACTTCGACCAAAACGAAGGGTCGAGTCGGTTCCGCTCCGGGCCATTAAGCGATGGCAGGTTCCGGATTCGTTGCTGAAGGCGGAGCAAGATGCGGCGCCAGTTCTGCCTGAGCATCGGGCGGAGCGATCATAAGGAGCCGGTCGCCCGGCTGCAGGACGGTTTCGGGCCGAGCAATCATCACCGACTTGCCCCGCAATACGGCCACGATTTTTGAGTCGGCTAAATGTCCACTTAGAGTGCGGGACTGAATCGCTTTTCCCACCCAGGGGCTTTCGGGCCGAAGCGCGCCAACCATCAATCGCGAGCCATCCGGGAGGTCCAACGCCATCCCCGACTGCAAAAGGGCCGCAAGATGAAGATGGTTAAGCTCCGGTGGCAAGGAAATCTTGCCCTGGTCCAATAGCCGCAGCGCAATCTTGACGTGTTCAGCCCGATGCGGCGGTGAATCGATACTGGCGGCTACCTGAGCCTCGTACAAGCTGCCGTACTTAAAAAAAGAGGAGAGTTTCACTTGAATGAGAAAACTAAGCATGACGGCCAGTCCCGCGGGAACGAGCAGTTGATAGCCGCCGGTCATCTCCGCAACCATCAGCAACGTCGCAATCGGGACGCGCGCGGCACCGCCGAAGACCGCCGCCATCCCGATGACCACGAAACCGGCTGGCGCATGGTGGAAGATTCCGGCGAGTGCTCCACCCAGCATCGCGCCGACAAACAGGCTAGGCGCAAACACACCGCCTGAACCTCCAGATGAAACAGTGAGGGACAATGCCAGGATTTTGGCGACCAGAAGAAGGAGGAGCAGGTGCACGGCCAACTGGCCATCGATGGCTTGCTGGATCCAACCGTAACCGCCGCCCAGCACTTGGGGTAATCGCAGAGCCAAAAGGCCCACACCCAGGCCACCGATGGCCGGTTTCGTCCATGGCGGGATCCGCAAGGCGGCAAACGCGTCTCTGACTCGATAAAAGATCTCCGGAAAAACCGAGGCGACAATGCCGCTCGCCGCTCCCAGTGCAATGTACCAACCATAATCCGGCAGTCCGATTACGTAAACGCTGGGTGGCATCTGAAACAACGATCGCCAACCGACAAACCAACCGTTGACGGCGTAAGCCACGATTGCGGCAAGCATGCAGTAAATGAGAGCCTCAGATTCGAACTCCATGCCGCTGTAAAGAACTTCGACAGCGAAGATAGCCGTTCCAATGGGAGATCGAAATATAGCGGAGAGACCCGCAGCCATCCCCATCAGAACAAGCAGGCGTCTCTCCCGTTCGGGACGATGCAGTAACTTCGAGTATATGGAGCCAAAACCCGCAGCGATGAGCGCCGTGGGACCTTCGCGACCGGCCGATCCCCCCGATCCAATGGTAATCGCCGAGGCAACCATCTTCACGGCGGGAACACGCGCTCGAATTACGCCGCCGGTCCAATGAAGCGCTCTGACCACGGTGTCAGTGCCGTGGCCCTCCGTCTCAGGCGCCAGGCCGTACACGAGGATCCCGGATATCAGTCCGCCTAGAGTTGTGGCTAACGGTATCAGCCACAAACCGTGAGGTCCGATAACCTGTCGAAGGACTCCGCCTTCTTCCGGCAGTTCCGGAGGGTGATAACCAGCCAGCCAAACTAGGAAGAACTTCTCGGAAAGCCGCAACATCCATGTGAATAGCTGAGCGGCGAGGCCGCCAATGATGCCAAGGATAACTGAGTCCAATACGAGTCGAGGCTTGTCTCCGTTCTGCATGATGATTTCGAGACCATCATATTCATGGACGTGACTAGGAAAGACAAGAAGGAAACTTCCGGAATAATCATCCGGCGAATCTCGATTGACGCGGAAGCGAACACAGCATAGGCTCGCCCGTGCCAATTCGCAATGTCGCGGTAATCGCGGCCACCAGCGAAGGCCGCACGGGCATCCAGGAGAGCGATGCAGGAGAAGAACACCGCCACCGCTGAGATCGCGCCCACCTCGGTTGGAAAGGTCTCCAGCGCGGCGTACTACGCCCTCGGGATGCTGACGCTGATCTACTCCCTGAATTTCCTGGACCGCACCGTCATCACCATTCTGATCGACCCCATCAAGCGTGACTATCACCTCTCCGACAAAATGATGGGTTTCATTTCGGGGTTCGGCTTCGTGATCATGTATTCGATCCTGGCCGCGCCAGTGGCACGATGGGCGGACCGCGGCAATCGACGTTCGATCATCACGTGGGGTCTGGTGCTATGGAGCGGGATGACGGCACTCGCTGGAATCGCACGCAACGCCCTACAGCTGACGCTTTCGAGATTCGGCGTCGGCGTCGGCGAAGCGGCAGGCACGGCTCCTTCGGCCTCCATGATCTCCGATCTTTTTCCGGGAGAGAAGCGATCGAGCGCTATGTCGATTTATCAGCTCGGTCCTGTATTTGGCGGGTTTCTCGGCGCTTTCATCGGCGGCTGGGTGAACCAATATTATGGCTGGCACGATGCGTTCCTTGTGGCCGGAATCCCCGGACTGCTAGTAGCCCTGCTATTCCGGTTCACCGTAAAAGAGCCCGCGCGGGGCCGTTCCGAGCCAAAGAAAGTAAGCACAGTCCAGCAGAACCTGCGCGAGACTTTTCAGTTCATGCTACGCCAGCGCTGCTACGTGCTTATCCTCATCGGGTTCTGTTTCACAACTTTCACTCAGTTTGGTTTTGGCACGTGGACCGCGCCTTTCCTCGGCAGAATCCATCATCTCAACACCGCTCAGATCGGAACCTACATCGGCACCGTGAGGGCCGGAGCGGGATTGTTCGGAACGCTCGCCGGCGGATACCTTTCGGATTGGATGGGGCGCAAGGACGTGCGCTGGCGAATGTATGTTTCGGCGATCTGCTCGATACTCGCGTTCCCCGGCGTGCTTCTTTTTGTCTTCGCGAAGAGCCTGTTTGTGTGCATTATCGGCTTCACGATCGTTTCGATGATGTCGCCAGTGCACGTCGGACCCATCGTGGCTGCTTCGCATTCCGTGGTAAGGGTGGGGATGCGGGCATTTTCGACGTCGGTTGTCTATCTCATCTCAGAGTTGATCGGACTCGGACTGGGTCCATTCCTGATCGGGGTGTTCAACGATCACTACGCGCACCGCTTCGGCGTGGGCGTCATCCGTTACTCCATGTCCACGGCCGCGATAACAACGCTGGTCGGGGGACTGCTCTTCATCCTTGGGGCGCAATTCCTGCAGCGCGACATGGCCCGTGCGCTCTCCGAGTGACTCTGAGATCATTGTTACCGGCAACTCGATTGATTTGCCGCACGGGTCCCAATATTGCGAAAAGGCGCCTCACATGATTTCGCTCGAGCGAATCGAAATTCTACAAGGTGATCTGACGGAAATGGGTGTTGATGCCGTCGTGAACGCCGCCAATAACGATTTGCAACTCGGGGGCGGAGTTGCCGGAGCTATCCGCCGCAAGGGCGGTCCCGAAATCCAGGAAGAGTGCGACGCGATTGGGACAATCCCGCTGGGTGGAGCAGCGATTACTTCCGGCGGCAAACTGAAAGCGCGCTACGTGATCCATGCAGCTAGCATGGAACTGGGCGGCAGGACCTCGGCCGCCTCGTTGCGCAGTTCGACTGCGCACGCGCTTCGCATCGCGGCGCAGAACGGGCTGAAATCCATCGCGTTTCCAGCCGTGGGCACGGGAATCGCGCAATTTCCCGTTCGCGAATGCGCGGAGATCATGTTGCGCGAGGCCGCGAAACATTTCGAACAGCCAACGTCCGTGGAAAAAGTTTACTTTGTGCTGTTTGATCAGACGGCGCACGCGACGTTTGTGGCTGCTCTCAAGGACCTTCAGAAAACGAACGAAGACTGATCGAATTAGTTATTTTCAGGGCGCTTCTTCAGGACAGGTTGTTTGTCAGCCGCGGAATCTCCGGCGGGCGCGGGAGCCTGGGCCTGTGAACCGCTGCTAGTTGCAGTGGGCGTTGGGGCGGTGCTTTCGGGATTGTAGGCCACTCGCATGTATCGCGCCGCTTCTTCCTGCGCGCCGGCCGTATCGTCCCTGGTGTGCTGGGCCAGATTGTATTCATTGACGGCGCGTTCGCGCTGGCCGAGCACATCGTAAATCTTGCCGATGTAAATGTGAGCCCACACTTCCACCCACTTGGGATTCAAATCGCCGCCCAACGCTGAGCGGAACGCATTGGCGGCCGCTTGATAATTTTTCTGATAGAACATCGCTTCGCCGATGCGGAAGTGAGCGAGCGAATCCGTCGGCTGGATATCCAGCGCGTGCTGATATTCCTGAATCGCTTCGTAGTATTTTCCGACAAGCGCCAGCGCTTCGCCCCGGGCGATCGTGGCGCGAATGCGCAATTGCGGACTGGATTTGAGCAGATTGTTGTTCGGATCGATGGTGATGCCGTTGGGTTTCGGGCGTCCAAATGTATCAATTCTAAATTCGGATGTAGTGCCGGTGACGAGAACTTTCTTGTATTCGGGGTTTCCCTCGGTATCGACTTTCACTTCAACCGGCATCCGAAACGTGTCCAATTCTTGGTGAATCTTGCCAATTACTTCGAAGCCCTTTGGCGTCCGATAGACGATGTAATCGAGGCTGAATTCGGGAATGCCCGTAGAATTCAACCATTGAGAGAAAAACGAGACGAGGTTAAGGCGCGGGTCGCCGGGCTTGGGCGCGGGGGCTTTCGCGGCAGTCAACTTCTCGAATTGATCAATCGTGGCGGTTTTACCGGCATGCTGCTTATAGAAGTCGCGAAGTAGAGCCGTGAATGCGTCGTCCCCTAACTGGGCGCGAAGCATGTGAAAAACCATCGCGCCCTTGTCCGCGACGATCGAGTGATACTCGTCGGAATAGGCGCCGACACGATCGGCTTGCGCGATTGGCGTGTCTTGCTCAAACATCAGCGCGCCCACCGCAAAATCCTCAAGGGCCTTGTTGAGTGCGGCCACTCCGCCGGATTCTTCCGCATACATCGCTTCGGCGTAGCGGGAAAGCCCGTCGGTGATCCACACATCGGACGCCGTAGCGGGCACCACCTGGTATCCCCACCACTGTCCGGCCGCGAGTTGAGACAGTAAGCGATCGTTCACCCTGGGAGTCCACTCGCGAGCGCTGATCAACAGAAGCCCAGGGGCGGAATATCCGGGAAGCGAGCCATCCGGCATTTCCGCCACGGTAATGCTGGGCTGGGTTGCGAAGGCGCCGAACGTGTCAGAGAAATAGCCCATGATCTGCGCGAGCGCGTTTCCATATGCCGCGGCAGTGGATGCGTGAGCGGGCTGCGTGTAGAACGCGAATTGCTCACCCTGCGCAGAGACCGGTGATAATTGCAGATTGCCGGCCACGAAGGAGCCTACAGGACCGGGCTGCTCGCAGTGGAACACGTAAGACGACTGGCTCTGAGCGCCAACGCCAATTCCGGGTTGCGCAACCGGGGGATCCGCCTTTCCTGTGCCGGCAACGCTGAAAGTACTAGGGACGATGATGTTGAAGGTAGCCGTATAGCGATTCGACGGGAAATCGGTGAGTGGAAACCAGCGCGCCGGAAGCAAAAGATAGGCCGAGGTTTTGTCAACCGACGCGAAGCGGACACCCTTGGTGGGGCTATCATCCGCGCTTGAAACGGGCCCGCTGTATTCAAACGTCAATGTGACCCGTTTTCCCGGTGTCGCGGCGCCTGGCATCTCCACGGTGAGCAACAAAGGTGAGTTGTTATCGCGCCCGAAGTTCAGAGCATGTCCATCGGAGGACTTTACGGAAGTGACTCGCAAGTCCGGGTGCAGTTCAACGAGCAGCGTCTTCGCGACTCGATCGGCCACGAAGTCCACCTTGGCTTGCGCCTGGATCGTCTGATCACTCGGATTGACGATCACTTCGACATCGTAATTCGTGGCCCGAAAAGGAAACGCGTGCGAGGCTTGCGCGGCGGTGGCGGAGGCCGCGAGAAGAGACAACGCTAGGATAGCCGTCAATTGATGCGCTTTAATCAAGCGGGTTCCTCTCCGGAAGCGGACAATCTAGCTAACTTCAGCTTATTTTAAGATACCAGATAAGTACTTGCAGTTGCCCGCGGGCGAGACGGATTTACAGCATTCGGGCGAAAATATCGGCAGCTCGTTCGATGGCGCCCCCGGAGCCGAGCTTGGCGCGGACCTCAGCGAGTCCCGTTTTCATCTCATCGCGGGTTTCCGACGATTCCAAGATGTAGCGAACTTCTGCGGCGACGGCCCGCGGTGTGAAATCGTCTTGAATCAGCTCGGGCACCACACGGCGTCCTGCCACTAAATTGACCATGCTGAAAAAGGGAGTGTGTACCATTCGGCGCAGGATCGCCGCCGTTGTCTTGGCGACGCGGTAGATGACGACCATCGGAGTGCCCAGAAGTGCAGCCTCGATGGTGGCTGTCCCACTGGCAACGATGGCGCAATCGGCGGCGGCCAGCGCGTCATAGGCAGCACCCCTTATTCGCTTGATGTCCGCGCCCGACCGATCGCTATAGGGGGCGAAAAGGCCATCATCCAGGCCGGGTGCTACCGCGTGAACGAATTGCAATCCGCCCAGCGGCTTCATCTCGCGCGCCAGAAGTTCACAAGCCTCAAGAACCGGCGGATAATTCCGGGCGATTTCGTTGCGGCGGCTGCCGGGAAGAAGAGTCACGATCGGGCGCTCGGGATCGATTCCGTGGCACGCCGCGAAATCCTCGCGGTTCATCGTTGGCCGAACTACGTCAGCGAGGGGATGGCCGACAAAATCCACCGGCACTCCGGCGTCGCGATAGATCTTCTCCTCGAAGGGGAAGATAACGACCATGCGATTCACCAGACGTTTAACAACGCGGACGCGTCCGGCGCGCCACGCCCACACCTGCGGCCCGATAAAATAACCGACTGGAATGCCGGCGTTTTTCAGGCGGCGAGCAACTCCCAGATGAGTACCCGGCGAGTCCACGAGTATTCCGAGAGAGGCGCGGCGGCGAGAGGCTTCCGCCGCCAGCTTGCGCTGCACGCGCACGACGGAGGGGATTTTGTGCAGCACTTCGGAGATTCCGACTACCGCAACTTCATGGTAGTCGGCAATCAGGTCGACGCCGGCCTCAGACATGCAAGGGCCGCCCATGCCAAAGAGTTGTGCGCCTGTGCGCTGGCGCAGCGCGGTCGCCAGGCGTGCCGCATACATATCGCTCGAAGCTTCACCGGCGGAGATGAGGATTCGAGGTGGCGTCATGCGGATGAGCTGGGTGCGATGCGCGCCGCATCAATCATCGGCAGGCAAGGGCTGGGAGAATCCAGAGAGCGCAGCCCCGGCCAGCGGCGCCGAAATTTCCTGCTCCTTGTATTGGAGCTGGTAGAGGCGATAGTAGATGCCGTGAAGCGCAAGCAGTTCCTGATGCGAGCCCTGTTCGCGCAAGCGTCCTTTATGGAACACGAGAATGCGATGCGCGTGCTGGATGGTGCTCAAGCGGTGCGCGATTACGATGGCGGTGCGGCCGGTGAGCAAACGCTCGAGAGCTTCGCGGATCAGAAGCTCGGTCTTGGTATCGACGCTCGACGTCGCTTCATCGAGGATCAGGAAGTTCGGATTGTGCGCGAGGGCGCGGGCGAAGCTGACCAACTGCCTTTGACCGACCGAAAGAGTGCCGCCGCGTTCGGTGACGGGTGTTGCGACTCCCTGCACTAGGGATTCAAGCAGTGGTCCGAGCCCTACTTCCCTGAGCGCACGCTCCGTAACCGAGCGATCGATCGCTTCCGTGCCCAGGCGGACATTCGATTCGAGCGTGCCAGTGAAAAGGAAGGGGTCCTGGAGAACAATTCCGAACATTTTCCGCAGATTCTGCAAGTCAATCTCGCGAATGTCTACGCCGTCGAGAAGAATCTGGCCGCGCTGGATATCATAGAAGCGCAGCAGGAGCTGAATAATGGTGGTCTTGCCCGCGCCGGTATGCCCAACGATGGCCAGGTTCTGGCCCGATTCTACGCGGAAGGAAACATCCCGCAGGACCCAATCTTCCTCTTTCGGCGTTGCTCCGCCGCGATAAGCGAACCAAACGTTGCGAAACTCGATTTCGCCGCGCGGCGAAGGCAACGAGCGCCTATGATCCGCCGCGACGACGGGAACCGGCTCGTCGAGCAGTTGAAAGATGCGTTCAGAGGCCGCCATAGCAGCCTGCAAGATATTAAATTTCTCGCTCAAATCCTGAATCGGCCGGAAGAAGCTCTGCGCATACATCATGAATGATATGAGTACTCCGACAGCGATTGTCCCGCCTATTACACGCACACCAGCGACCCAAAAAAGGAGCGCGATTCCGCCCATGCTCAGAAACTCGACGGCCGGGAAGAAATAAGCGAACGCGTTGATCGCGTCCTTATACGCTTCCATATAAGCGCGGTTCAGGTTGGCAAATTGCTTCCGGGCCTTGCGTTCACGATTGAATAGCTGCACCACGGCCATGCCGCTGATGTGTTCCTGCAGGAAGCCGTTGATACGGGCTATGGACGTCCGAATGCCGCGGTTTGCGCCGCGAACGTGATTGCGGAAAACGTAAGTCAGCAGCACCATCAATGGAAGCGGCGAAAGGGTGGCAAGGGCAAGCATGGGATGCCACCACAAGAGAAAGATGGCCATGCCGAACAGCTGCACGAAATCATTCAGCATTGCGACAACACCCGATGCGAAAAGGTCGTTTAGTGCGTCAACATCGGTGGTGGCACGGGTCACCAGCCGCCCTACGGGGCTGCGGTCGAAGAAGCTCATGGGCAGGCGCTGGAGATGCTGGAAAATCTCTTTGCGCAAATCGTACATCGTCTCCTGCCCAACCGATTGCATGATGCGGACCTGCACGTATTGCAGACCAAAACTTGCGAGCAGTGTCCCCAGATATGCCGCCACCATCCACACGACCCCGGTCAATGCTGCGCTTCTCGGAATTGAATGCCGAACGCCAGGATCGATATAGTGATCGACCGCAATATGAAACAGGTATGGTCCCACTATGCCCATGCCGGCAACGGCGAACGTCATAGACAGAGCGATCACGACCTGCCAGCGGTAGGGCCACATATACTTCATCAGGCGCCGCGTGATCTGCGTGTCGTAGATCTTGCCTAATTTTTCTTCTTCGCGAAAATCGCTCATTCGCGTTCCAATTCTTCCTCGAGAAGCTGCTTCTGATAAAGGTCGGCGTAATAACCGCCGAGCGCCAAGAGCTCATCGTGTGTGCCGCGCTCGATGATGCGGCCGTCGCGCAGGACGACGATTTGATCGGCATCCTTCACCGTCGAGATTCGATGCGCAATCAGAATCGTGGTTCGTTGGCGCATCACGTCTCGCAAGCGCCGAAGGATTCTTTCTTCGGTATCTGTATCGACACTGGAAAGCGAGTCGTCCAGAACGAGAATTCGCGGCTGGCGAAGAATCGCCCGGGCCAGCGAGGTGCGCTGTTTTTGTCCGCCGGAAAGCGTAATGCCGCGCTCGCCGACCATAGTTTCAAAGCGCTGCGGGAAGCTCTGAATTTCACCTGAGATGCCCGCGATTTCCGCGGCTTCCAACACCTCTTCTTCCCCCGATTGGTCCACGCCAAAGGCAATGTTTCCGGTGAGCGTCTCGCTGAAGAGAAAAGTATCCTGTGGCACGTATCCGATTGCGCGACGCAACGAATCGAGCGGATAGTCGCGAATGGACCGGCCATCGAGAAAGAGCGTATCGGCAGGAGCCTCCCACAAACGCGCGATTAGACTCGCAAGGGTGGATTTTCCGCCTCCTGTGGGGCCGACAATGGCGAGCGTCGAACCAGCCGGAATGTGCAAATTAATGTCGTGAAGAACCGCCGAATTAGAAGTGCCTTCCGGGCCCGGATACGCGAAATTCAAGTGGCGGAATTCAATTTCGCCGCGAATCGAATCTTTCGAGTCGGTAACAACCTGGTCGGCGCGAGCGTAGCCCTGGCCGTTCCCCTCGGCGGCTATCGACGCAGACTCATATTGCGAAAGAGCGTTGTTTCGGATGTTCGGGCTGGCCCTCAAAATATAGTTGAGGCGTCCCATGGAAGCCGCGCCGCGCTGGAAAATATTCGTCACGAATCCGATCGCGATCATCGGGAAAACCAATTGAATCAGGAACGCGTAAAAAGACAAAAATGTTCCAAGGGACACCTTATGGTCCGTCACTTCCATGCCGCCCAAGCCAAGCAATATAACCACGGTCAGACCAATTAGCGCGGAAAGGGCAGGGAAGAAAAGGCTCCACGACCCGATGAGCTTGATATTGCGTTCCACGTAATGGCGATTCGCCTTATCGAACAGTGCGATTTCCGGCTCTTCTTGCGCGTAAGCGCGGATCACGCGCACACCCGTCAGGTTCTCCTGCGCGCGGGTGGAAAGCACGCCGAGCGCCGCCTGGATTTGTTCGGACAACCGATGGATGATCTGGCCAAAGTAGCGAACCGCGAAAGCGACGAATGGCACTGGGACCAGAACCCATAGCGTCAGCACCGGCGAAAGTTTGACCATGAAAAATATGGCTAACACCATGGTCGCGATTGTGGTGGCGCTGTACATGATGCCGGGCCCCAAAACCATGCGGACAGCGTTGAGGTCGTTGGTGGCGCGCGACATCAGGTCTCCGGTGCGATTTCGCGCGTAGAACTCCGGATCCAGCTCCAGGAAGCGGTCCAGCAAATCGCTTCGCAGATCGTATTCGATCTCGCGGGAGACGCCGATCAGAATCCACCTGGTCCAGAAGGAAAAGAATCCCTTCACGAGCATCACGGCCACCAAAATGATGCAGTAAAGGCCCAGGGCATGGCGGCTTAGCGGTACGTAAAACGCAAAGAGAGGATGAAGCAGATGTCGCGCAGTTCCCGAAAGCGTGGAAAGCGCTCGCGGCGAGGCTTGCAGGCAATCCACGATCATGCCGATGATTAATTGCGGCAGTGCGCCCACGATTCCTGTAATCGTTAGCGCCAATAATCCGACGCTCACCATTTTCTTGTAGCGCTTCACATAAGGCAGGAGAACCTTCAGGTGGTCCCAGCCCGAGGGTTTGCGCTCAGGGCGCGCGGGCGCTCCGGCAATAGATTGGGTGACGGCGCTCATCGGTAAGTCTTAGTGTTAGACGCGGGATGCATGGGTTCGGCTTCGCCGTTTTTGGGCGTTGAAAGACAATATATATCGTTTGGGTTCAATTCAGGAACTACATCGTTCGGCACTGTTCCCCCGTACATGCCAGACGAGTTTCGAAACATTCGTCGCTAAGAAGCCGCGACGATTTCCTTCAACCGCGCTTCGAAGTCTTCCTCGCCCTCGGACCACAATTGCACCCGCTCCACGGGAATAGCTCCCTCAATTCGCCGCAGCCACCCCAGCAACTTGCGAACGTTTTCTCGAGTGCTTTCTCGGTACTTTTCCAGATTCTCCGGCCAAGCCATCGATTCCAGAAAGCGAGCCTCTTCAGGACTCTCTGCCGGTGCGTTCGGGCCGCCGCGAATGCCGAGTAGGCCTCCGTGACCGGTAAAAAAATGTTCGAACCCGAGGTTCACCTCGAAATGGCCGTTCTGGCGCCATAGCTCGTCGTCATAATCCTCGCCCCGGCAAAACACTTCGAGTGCTTGCGGCTCTATTTTTGATTTTCCGCTCTCAGCCTCAAACAGGGCCAAATCCCAGTAGCCGCCAGTCTCGAATGAACAATCTCCATGAACATGGTCCCGCGCGATTTCCGTGATTCCCGCGGCATCGAGGGGCAACGCGCGCAGGTCCAGCTCAAGGACGGTTGGTTCCGAGACGTCCACGGCACGAATCGTCAGGCTGGTGAATCCAGGACGCGTCGCCGAAAAGGGCACCGTCTGGAGAAAAGCGCCGAAGCGCTCGATGATGCGATCCTCCGGAAAATACTTGCACCAGACATTCAAATAAGCCTGATTCGCCATATCGAAACATTATAGCGGGGGTGGGCCGTCGTATTCCGAAATAGCGATCTGCTTGGGGACCAGCGAATCGTTCCGTGCGCGACAAACTATTTCTTCTCAGGAGGCGCCACATCGTCGTCCTCATCCTCGGCGCCCAAATCAGAGGATAGTCCGAGCAGGCGGTCCTTCAGCGTGTCACCCATGCCCGCGAGCACGCCGGCAATGCTTTCCCTCATCCTCTTTTCGGCGGCCTTGGCCAGAGTGTCCAGCACAGCCTGCGAGTGCTGCCCCAAAGTAGTCGCCGAAGCCAGAAGCCACGAATTGGAGGCATTCTCCAGCCTCGACTTGTATTGTTCGATGGACTCCTCGGTGGACTTTTTCAGGTTCTCCATCCAATCCCGCTGCCGCTTTTGGCGATTCTCTTCCAGCGCCTCGATTAGGGGCGCGAGTTGCGATTGCAGGAAGACCTGAGCTTGCTCCACGCCCTGCGTCATTTTATGGTCGAGGGCCTTCTGAAACTCCTCAAGCGAGGCTTCGCGGTTATATTCCACATCGGACCGCGCTTTTTCCAGCGCCTGCCGCGAGGCCTCCTCGAACCTCCGCAGCGATTCTCCGGTAAGTCGCTGCACTCGGTCGCTAAAGCCGGCATGAGCCACTTCCGCGGACTCATTGAGCTTCCCGCGCTCGCGATCCAGCACTTCTTTTGCAGCCTCTTCGATCTCCCCGCGGCTGTGCTCCACGTACGACCGCCGGTAGTGGTCCAGTTCCGACGCCACCAGGCTCGATATTTCGGCGGCGCGGCCCCGCAATGCTGTGGCGGATTGCTCCACAGCCTTCTCGAGCGAAGACTGCATCGTGGTTTGCGCTTTCTTCTGATACCAGTCGGAGGCCTTGGAAAGGGCTTCGAACGTCTCGTGTTGCGCTTCGGTGCTCTTCTGCTCGAACTCCTCTTCCGCCTTTGACGCCACCGTGCGGAACGATTCCTCGAGCTCCGCAGGCAGTTTTGCTGCTTCCTGACGCATCCGCTCGATCGATTGCCAAACGACCTGCTGCGAAGCGCTCTCGATCTGCTCGCGCACTTCCGTTTGAGTCTGCTCCACTTGTTCGGAGGCCTGGCGAACCTGCTCTCGGATGCTGGTTTGAGCCTTCTCCGCTTCCTGCGAGGCTCGGCCAGCCTGCTCTCGGATAGCCGCCTGAATCTGTTCCGCTTGTTCGGCGGCTTTGCGGACTTGTTCGTGTATCCTCCGCTCGGCGCGGGCAGCTTCCTCGCCCGCCTGAGAGAGTTTGGAGGCGGTTTTCTCCGCCGCCTCGAGTTTTGGCGCGAGCGTTTGATCGAGTTCGCCCGAAAAATGCTCCATCGCTTTCCGTGCGGCATCCTGAAGAATTGGCTCAACGTGCTGCACACGCTCGGAAATCAACTCATCCGCTTTCTGGGCCGCTTCTGCTTGTTGCGCGGAGATCATCTCGTCCAGTCGGCGGCGGGATTCATCCAGCGTGGCCTTTGCCGACTCCTCGAACCGCGCTCGGGCTTCTTCAGTTCGCGCCCGCTCCTGTTCAAGGGCCGAGCCAAGGGATTGGAAAACAGATTGCGCGCCCGCGACGGCTTCATCCAGTCCGGTGCGGACATTCGCTTGCCTTGCCGCGATTTCCTGTTCTGCCTTTGCTACCACGGTCCTTGCTGATTCCTCCAGCCGCGCCCGCTCCTCTTCGGTACGGGCCCGTTCCTGTTCGAGCGTCGCCCCGAGGGATTGGAAGACGGATTGCGCGCCCGCGACGGCTTCATCCAGTCCGGAGCGGATATTCGCTTGTCTCGCCGCGATCTCCTGTTCCGCCCGTGTCACTGCGGACTCGGAGGCTTGCCCGATCTTTTCCTCCAATTTTTGGGAGGCGTTATTCACCGCGGCGGCGAACTCGTCGTTCCATCGCTGTCTTGCCGCTGCCGCATCGGCCTCAGCTTGCTCGATAGTTTTGCTGCGAACATCGTGCGCGGTCTCTTCTAGATTCTTCTTCCACTGATCGAGATGTTGTTGGGCCGCTTCGGGTGACGCCAGAATTCCAAGAGACGGTGTGGCCGCCTCGCGCTGCGTGATCACCCGCTCGACTGCTGCTTCCACCGTCTCCTTCAGATTGTGCGTTGCCGTTTGTTCGGCAGCCTGTTTCGCGGCTTCTTCCGCCGCGTGGCTTACCGCGTGCTGTACAGCTTCGCGAACTTTCGCATCCAGAGTTTCCGCGTTCACGTGGCTCGCTTTTCGAGCCTCTTCGACGATTGCGGCCGAGCGTTCGGACGCCTGCTGCAGGAATTTTTTGCCCGCCGACTCCGAAACGCGCTCCATCGATACCTTGATGGCGTGCTCAACGGCTTCATGGAGCTGCGTGTCCAGTTGCTGTCGCACAAACGTCATTTCTTCGTTGATCGCGGATTGCGCGTCCCGACGCAGCGACTTATCGAGTGTGTCCTTGGCCTCTGCCACCATCTTTGCCATTTGTTGGGCGGTGGCGACGTGAGTCTCCACTGTCTGCACCGGTGCCGGTGCCGGGACCACGTGGATTTTGTTGCCAGCGGCCGCTTCTGCCGGAGCACCAGCGCTGGCTGCCGCAGGCCCCGGAGCTCGCGCCGCTGTCTCTACCTTCTCGGGAATGATTGGAACGGGCGCCCCCGGTGCCGCGGGTTTAGCGGCGCCGGACGCAGGGGAGGCTCCAAAGACTTCGCTGGTCTCATATTCGGCGCAGGGGAACCAATCGTCCGGCGGGAATGCGATTCCCCAGACGTTTCCCGCACTTTCGAACTCAAGCCCAATCTGAAAGAGTTCGCGCACCACTTTCGGCCGTTGCACCCACACAACGCGCCCTTTCACGGTTCGTGGCGGCAGGGCAGGCTCGGTGCGCGGGATTTCGAGCGTAATTGCCGAATTCTTCGGCACGTAGTGTTTGGACTGGTACTTACAACCGTGGCAGTTGATCATCACGGTCGTCGTCCGTTCCTTGAACGGCTGGCCGAGCGCGTCCACGCCCGCCACGTTGATCGGTACTGCTTGGACGATGCGGGTGCTCCGCCGTTTCTGCGTACCGGCGTCGTCTGATGGGACGGATTCGACCACACGCTCTCCTTGGAAAGGGTAGTCCTAAGGTTATCACCCCAATCTCCCTTGTCTGAACTGCCCTGGCGCGGTTGTGCGATAAGGGTAACTTCGTTCAGCCGGACGACAGCGGTTAGCTCGTCTTACCGGTTTTTTGGCCGCATGACCCTTTATGCTCGAAACATTGTGTCTCGCGAGCCTCGTGTGTCATCGTAATACCAAGGTGACTCCGGGAGAGCACAAGTCTCTGAGAAAGTGGCTTCTAGCGACGGCCCTCGGCATTGCGCTGCTTTGCCTTATCCTCGTGGTGGCCGCGCATTTGGCTGCTCCCAGGCTGCAAGACGCTGCGAACCGCCGGGCCCAGGAGTACTTACGAGCTCACTTTAAAAGCGGCGTGCAGGTCTCTTCCGTCCACATAACTTTCTTTCCGCGGGTCCAGGTCATTGTCGAGGGTCTGGTCCTGCGCCACAAGGATCGGACGGACATCCCACCCCTTATCGAAATTCGCAAAATGACCGTGGATGCAGGTCTGCTGGCCGTATTGGGAAGGCGCCACGAGATTTCGAGGGTGCGGTTGGAAGGGCTCCAAATTCACACTCCTCCGCGAGTCCCTGGCGGCCGCCCAATGATTCACGGCAGCACCACCGATTTTCAAGAAAAATATCCTATTGTCGTCGACGAGATTGACGCCGACGATGCCTTGCTGGTTCTCCTGCGGAAGCCTTCCGACGCCGGCAAGCCACCGAACGAGTTCGCCATCCACCGTTTGGTGATGAATGGATTCAGTTTTGCTCATCCGGCTGCCTTTCACGCCATTCTCACGAACCCAAAACCACGGGGCGAGATTCGCTGCGATGGTCAGTTCGGGCCCTGGCAAGCCGACGAACCCAGCGAGACGCCCGTTTCCGCTAACTATACTTTCAATCACGCCGACCTCGGAACCGTCAAAGGTATCACCGGCATCTTGTCTTCGATCGGGCACTTCGCCGGCCCGTTGAATTACCTCACTGTCGAAGGAGAAACCGATACTCCCGATTTTGCCTTGCGCACGGCTGCTCATCCGATGGCCCTTCATACCGATTTCCAGGCGGTCGTCGATGGAACAAACGGCAATACTGTTCTCACCAGCGTGATCGCGAAATTCCTTCATACCACGCTGCTCACTCATGGAGCCGTCGTCGACGTTTATCCAGGGGTTAAAGGCCGAACCATTGCGCTCGACGCCGTCTCCACGGACTCTCGCATCGAGGATTTGCTCTCTCTCGCGGTGAAGGGCGATAAGCCGGTCATGACAGGTGCGGCCACGCTGAAAACCAGAATTGTAATTCCCGAGGGCGATGTTGATCTGATCGAGCGCTTGCGACTCGACGGGCAATTCGGGTTGGCCGAGGTTCACTTCACGAATTCTAGCGTGCAAGGGAAAATAGATGCGTTGAGCCGTAGAGGCCAGGGAAAGCCTGAGGACTTGGACCTCACCAATGAGCTGTCAAATCTGAAAGGCCGTTTCAAAATGAATAAAGCGGAAATCGCTTTTTCCGACCTTACGTTTGACGTTGAGGGCGCGTCGGTCGCTCTCGCCGGCATTTACAACGTTGACGGGGGCCAATTGGACTTCCGGGGCAAACTCCGGATGCACGCCAAGCTGTCGCAGACTATGACGGGATGGAAGTCCGTCGTGCTGAAGCCATTCGATCAGTTCTTCAAAGGCCCGCACGGTGGCAGCGAAATACCCATCAAGATCAGCGGCACGCGCGAGCATCCTTCATTCGGTCCGGACTTCCGCGACCCGCAAAACAAAAAGTAGCATTCTTACCGTTCCGCCGCCTCCGTTCGAGGCTCGAGTTTTTCAGCGGCCTGAGCAAGCGTCAAATCGTCCGGTACTTGTTGGAAATCGCTCCGCGTCTCATTCTCTTGCACTCCGATATTCTTGAAGAACAGAGCCTTGCCCCGCATGTGGATGTGCAGGGCCGTAATTTCCCAATGGCCCGGCTGCACTTCTGATTGTATCACGTGGAATTCGCCTCCCTTTTCAAGGTGGCCGAGCAGGCCGCCCCAAAAGTCCACGCGCTTGATCAAGTGACCGTCGATTTCCGCCAGCCGGTCCTCTTTGGCGTTTACCCACATTTTTCCTGCCATGGCGTGAAAGACTTCTGTCTCATGTGACGTGGGATGGTACTCGGGGTTCGGTTTCAGATTCAGCTCGATCAGCCCGTTTCGACGTCCGCCATAGCTGGCGATCATCGCTTTTGGCAGCACGGCGAGCAGATGTTCGGATTGGTCGGAGTCGTTTTGCTGGTTCTTTTGCAGCTTTTGAAGCTCTTGCGGATCGGCCACCATTTTCTGTATCCGTTCACTCTCGCTTTTCTGCTTTTGTTCACCCACAGCTTTTCCATCTACCGCCAACAGGCGCTCAAGATCTCCTTGCTTGGTCTCGATGACTTCCTCTGTGACCACACGTCCGGACTTGTGTTTCCTGCTCTTGTACATCCATTGGCTCTGATCCTCTTTATCGGCGCTGAGCTCGTGTTCCACAACGGTGCGCAATAGTTCGCCCGCCGAAAGGCGATGTCTGGCGTCCGTGGACGTGGCGCCCGGAGATCCGGCCGATACCGCGGCGCTACCTGCTAGAAGGGTGCAGCAGACAAAGGAAGCCGCTAGAGAGAGATTTCGCATTTGGCCACCACTAACGAGACGGCTGCGCGTCGCCGAACTCTACTTCTAGCTAAGATCCGCAGTAGGTCCGCAGCAATACAGCTATAGCCTTATTTTTCTGAGGGATAAGCTGCTATGGTCAGCGGGACTAGACGTCGCGGCGGCCTTCCATGGCTTTCATCATCGTCACTTCATCCGCATATTCCAGGTCGGATCCCACGGGAATGCCCATGGCAATGCGCGTCACCCGGACACCGAGTGGCCTGATCAGCTTTGACAGATACACGGAGGTAGCCTCGCCTTCCGCCGTGGGATTCGTCGCCACAATAATTTCCTCGACCGTGCCGCCTTTCAGCCGCTCGATCAGGCTCTTGATCTTTAGTTGCTCCGGGCCGATACCCTGCAACGGCGAAAGCGCTCCGCCCAGCACGTGATAAAGCCCATTGAACTGGCGCGTTTTTTCCACGGCCTGAATGTTCGTGGCCTCTTCAACCACGCAGATCAGGCTTTTGTTGCGCGTGACGCTGGCGCAGAAAAGGCATGGATCGTTGTCGGTGATGTTGTTGCAGATCGAACACTCGCGGATTCTTTCCTTGGCCTCGCGAATTGCATCCGAGAGTGCCAGCGCTTGCTCTGGGTCTACGCGCAATAGATAAAACGCCAGCCGCTGCGCCGTCTTTTGGCCGATCCCGGGCAGCCGCCGAAGTTCGTCGATCAGTCGTGTGATGGAAGGCGCGAAATCTGGCATGCGCGCTCATTATTGCAAAGTGGCGCGATCTCCGCCAGTGCGCCGCCAAGCTGCGGAAACGAAATCCCGCCGCGAAGCAATCCGCGCATCGCCCGAAAAAAAGTCCACAGGCGCTCACCCTTGGCCCAATCCATCCCATGGACAAAGATGGAGGCATGGACCACGAAACCGCAGTTGAGGCGCAGCAGGCGACGCCCGCCGCAAAGGCAGGGGTGGTATGCGCCGGCATTCTAATCGACACTGGGGCCGAATAGAATGAGATGCAACTCACAGAAAAGAAAGGACGGCGATGCACTCGACTCGACACTTCCGGAGAGAGGTCGATCGGCGTCTGCTTTCGGCAGTCCACGCAGTCTTCGTTGACAGGAATTGCTTCATAGCCTACACTTTGCGTTTGTCCTTAAAGGGAAAGGTGTGACTGGGCTGATGCGGACATATGTTCCAAAGGGCCGTGAGGCGGAAGCTCTCACGGTGGGGGCTAACTGGTTTGTGATTGACGCGAATGGGCAGGTGCTCGGGCGCCTGGCAACGCGCGTCGCGAGATTACTTGATTGGCAAGGATAAGCCGAGCTACACGCCGTTTCTTGACTCCGGCGACCATGTGGTCGTCATCAATGCCGAGCGGATCAAGCTGACGGGCAACAAGATTGACCAGAAGATTTATCGGCATCATAGTGGTTACCCGGGTGGGCTGAAGGAAATTCCGATTCGGTTGATGATGCAACGTCGCCCGGAAGAGGTCGTTCGCGAAGCGGTGCTTGGGATGCTGCCGAAAAACAAACTTCGCGCGCGCCGTGCCAAGAAGTTGCGTGTTTACGCCGGGAATGAAGCGCTTGCCCGCCACGCCGGACAAAAGCCTCAGCTGCTCGCGCAGTAACCTCGCGATCTGAGTTTCGAAATTTCAAGCGCCCGATGCATCGGCTCGTCGCAGGGATTGCGCCGGGCTGGCACGGCGAGGTGGTCAGCAGCAGGTGGCCGCGAATAAATAGGAGGAAAGTTGAGTTCAACGCCAAATTCGGTCGCCGATGCGGCCGGGAAGCAGTTCTACGGCACGGGACGCCGCCGCGAAGCGGTGGCGCGAGTCTACATCAAAGTCGGGCCTGCGCGATTCACGGTGAACGGCCGGCCAGTGGACGAATATTTTCGCAATATCGCGTGGAACACCTCCGCGGTTGAGCCGCTGAAATTCACGCAGATGCACGATCAAGTTGAGGTGAAAGCGCAGGTGAAGGGCGGCGGAGTGGGCGGACAGGCCGGCGCGGTGCGCATGGGCATAGCCCGGGCGCTCTCGAAACTGAATCCGGAGCTGCGTCCCGCGCTGCGAAAAAATGGTTTTCTCACGCGCGATCCGCGCATGAAAGAACGCAAGAAGTACGGGCAGAAAGGCGCGCGTCGCCGCTTCCAGTTCAGCAAGCGGTAGTCGGTGCTGTAGATTTAAATTATTTTCACGGCCGGCAAGGAACCGGCAGAAAAGGATGCTGTCCCGCCACACGGGATCAAAAGCATCCCTTCACTAGAGGAGGTAATTTGGGAGTCGAAATTACGATGAAGGAGCTTCTGGAAGCCGGAGTTCACTTCGGCCACCAGACGCGCAGATGGAATCCGAAAATGAAGGAGTACATTTTCGGCGAACGCAATGGAATCCACATTATTGACCTGCAGAAGACCTTGAAAATGTTCCGCGACGCAGCCCGCTACGTTTCCGAGCACGCCGCGCAAGGCAAGAACGTCCTCTTTTTGGGGACGAAGCGCCAGGCGCAAGAAGCTATCGCCGAGGAAGCGCAGCGCTGCGGAATGTTTTATGTGAATCACCGCTGGCTTGGCGGCACGCTCACGAACTGGGCGACGCTTCAAAAATCCATCAAGCGATTCAAGCTGCTGAAAGCCATGTCCGAAGACGGCCGTATGGCCGAGTTTTCGAAAAAAGAGGGCGCGCGGCTGGACCGCGAGCTGAAACATCTGCGGCAGAATTTCTGCGGCGTCGAAAACATGACCACGCTTCCGGACACAATTTTTGTGATCGATCCCAACGCGGAAGTAATCGCGGTGCACGAAGCGCGGAGGATGGGCATTCCCGTGGTTGCTATCGTGGACACGAACTGCGATCCGAGCCTCGTGGATTGGGTGATTCCGGGCAACGATGACGCGCTGCGAGCGATTCGTTTGTTCACCTCGAAAATTTCGGACGCGGTGCTTGCCGGCAGGCAGTCGTTCGAGCAATCGCAAATCGCGGATGAAAAGGCGGCCGAGGGGGCGCCAGGCGAGGAGGCCCCGGAGTATGTGGACACCAGCGCCTACGAGCAGTACGAGAAACAAGAAGGCGACTTTGTGGAAGGCGAACCCTCTTCGACGGAAGAAGTTCCCGCTCCTGTAACGGGCGACGATGAAACTCCCACGACGTAGCGCGGGAGAGGCTAAATCCAGCTAAGGACCGAGCAGATCCATGGCCACAGCACCAGAACCCGGCAAGGGCATCCCGATACCCGCGCAGCTCGTGAAGGAGTTGCGCGACAAGACCGGCGCGGGTTTCGCCGACTGCCGCGCGGCGTTGATTGAAGCCAACGGGGACATCGAGCAAGCCGTCAGCATCCTGCGCAAGAAGGGACAGGTGGCCGCGGCGAAGAAGGCGCAGCGCGCCACTTCCGAGGGATTAGTCTCGTCTTATATCCACGCGGGAGGAAAGATCGGTGTGCTCGTTGAGATCAATTGCGAGAGCGACTTCGTGGCGCGGACCGAGGATTTCCAGCGGCTCTGCCACGACGTGGCCATGCATGTTGCCGCTCTCGATCCGCAGTTCCTGCGGCGCGAGGAAGTGACGCAGGAAATACTCGACCAGAAACGAAAAGTCTACAGCGAGGAAGCGAAAGCCAGCGGCAAGCCCGAGCCCGTGATCGAAAAGATCGTCAACGGCAAGATGGAAAAGTTCTACGAAGAGAATTGCCTTCTGGAACAGCATTTCATCAAGGACGAAGGCATCACCGTGAAAGAGTTGGTGGACCAGGCCATCGCGAAGCTCGGTGAAAACATGTCGATTCGTCGCTTTTCCCGGTTCAAGGTAGGCGAAACGGACGGGGCTGGAGCCGCAGCCGGGAGTCCGGACCCGGTGCCAGGACCGGCGGCGTAAAGTTTTGCTCGGCACGCCCGGATACGTTCCTCTATTGCGGCAAGAATAAATCTCCCAGGCCGCGAGATCTCTCCATGGAACCACCCGTCATCGAACAGCCTATTCTCTGCTAAAATGCCGCGAGCCATGGCATCCAAAACAATTGTGAGGAAGGCGCCAAAAGCCGCGGATGGCGCCGCGCGCGCAGGAAAACCCGTTTTCCAACGTATCGTGCTAAAGCTTTCCGGCGAATCGCTTTCAGGCCCGGATGCTTTCGGCATCCATGCGGAGACAATCCAAAATATCGCCAGAGAAGTAAAAGAAGTGCACGATCTGGGCGTTGATGTGGCGCTCATCGTCGGCGGCGGAAATATCTTTCGCGGGGCCCGGCAGCACGGACTCACCATCGATCGCGCAACCGGGGACTATATGGGGATGCTGGCGACGGTTCTGAACGGACTGGCATTGCAAGATGCGCTGGAAAAAGCCGGATGCCATACCCGCTTGATGAGCGCCATCGAAATGCATCAAGTGGCCGAGCCCTTCATCCGCCGGCGAGCCACGCGGCACCTAGAAAAACACCGCGTGGTGATTTTCGCCGCTGGCACGGGGAACCCCTATTTTTCAACGGACACGGCGGCCGCGCTGCGCGCGATGGAAATCAAGGCGCAGGTGATCCTCAAGGCCACTCGAGTGGACGGCATCTATGACGCCGATCCGGAGAAAGTGGCAAATGCGATAATGTTCGATCGAATCAGCTATCTGGACGTCTTGCAAAAGGGACTCGCGGTGATGGATTCCACGGCCATTTCACTGTGCATGGACAACAAAATGCCCATCGTGGTTTTCAATATGAATGTTCGTGGAAATTTGAGGCGCGTGTTGATGGGCGAACGGGTCGGTTCAACCGTGACCGCGGTCTGAAACTGCAAGAGCGGAGGCGAACTTTTCGATGACGACGATTGCCACGAGCAAAGAGGCCTTTGCGCAGGCAAAAACTCGAATGGAGAAGGCGGTCGAGGATTTCCGCAAAGAGCTCGCAGGCGTGCGCACCGGCCGGGCGAACGTGTCTTTGCTCGACCACGTGCGAGTGGATTACCACGGGACGCCGATGCCGATCAATCAGCTTGCCACGCTCAACGTTCCGGATCCGACGAGCATCGTGATCGCGCCGTGGGACGCCGGGGCGCTTCCCTTAATCGACAAGGCTATCCGCACTTCAGACCTGGGACTAAATCCGGCGAATGACGGCAAAGTGGTGCGCGTCCCGATTCCACCGCTCACGGAGGAGCGCCGCAAAGACTTGGTGAAGCATATTCACAAAGTGCTCGAAAATCACAGAACGGCGGTGCGGAACATACGGCGCGACGTGAAAGAAGCCGTGGAAAAGCTCGAGAAAGATAAAAAGATCAGCGAAGACGAAAAGAAGCGATCGCTCGATGAGCTTGAGAAGCTCACCCACTCCGAAACCAAGAAGATCGAAGACCTTTCCGCATCCAAAGAAAAAGAAGTGATGGAAATCAAGTAAGGGGTTTCTCTCTGGTAATGCCAAGAGAGATTCCTCGACTGCGCGTCCCGGCGCTTCGCGCAAAACCAGAAGGGCGGGACGCACCGCTCCCTTCCTTCATCAGGGCAGGCGGAATGATGATTTTGTCTGGTTGCCTATCGGCGAGGGCCCTTTCGTGATTGAAGCGCGGCCTAGCAGGACGGCGATGCGGGTTGCTATGCGGCGCGCCGCCCATCAGATTTTCGATCGTCCGCGGGTGTTGGAAGATCCCTTGGCGGTGGCGATCATCGGGACCGAAGCAGCGGCAAAGCTTGGGAGCGAGGAGCAGCGATACGGGCAACGCATCGGGCGAAGCATCCGAGCGTTCATGGCGGCTCGCAGCCGTTATGCTGAGGATCAACTGGCCCTGGCGATCGTGCGCGGAGCACGGCAATACGTGATTCTCGGCGCGGGGCTGGACACGTTCGCTTATCGCAATCCTTACCCTAAAGAGGCGCTTCGCGTTTTCGAAGTGGATTACCCTGCAACGCAAGAATGGAAGCGTCAACAACTAGCGAAGGCCGCGATTCCAATTCCCCCGTCGGTGATACATGCGCCCGTGGATTTTGAGCGGCAGACGCTAGCCGGCGGACTGGCCAAAGCGGGATTCGACATTGGGGCGGCGACATTTTTCTCGTGGCTCGGCGTCGCGATGTATCTTACCGAGGAAGCGACAATGTCCACTTTGGGCTTCATCGCTTCCACTCCGCCCGGAGGGGGAGTGGTCTTCGATTTCGCCGTTCCCCGCGAATCGCTGAACTGGATGGGACGGCTGGCTCTGGATGCGATGTCACGGCGTGTGGCTGCCGCAGGGGAGCCTTTCCGCACATTCTTTGACCCGCATGCTCTGAGCGAAAAGCTCGTGAAGATTGGGTTTCATTCCGTGGAAAGCCTGGGGGCGGAAGAGATCAACGCCCGTTACTTCACAGGGCGCGACGATGAGTTACGAGTTTCGGGCAACGTCGGCCGGTTGATGAAAGTCCAGGTGTAGCGAAGGCGCCGGGCGAACGGAGAGAGGGCCGACATCCGCGGCGCATTCCCTTCCGGCCGCGCGTTCCACGAGTCCGCGATTATTTTACCGACTTGTAAGCCGCAGCGAGATCTTCCGGGCGAATCAGCGTCAAAGTGCAATCACCCGTTTTCGCAGCGCAGGCCAGGGTGGCGCGGCGAACGAGTTTTACCGGCGTGCGATTCGGAAATACCGCTCCGTAGTCAAGCGAGCGCAGGCGTTCCGAGAATGGCATGAGCCTGTCACTTCCTCCGATGAACCTTACATCTTCGGCTCGCGCGGATTTCTCGCCGGGCGACAGCAGAATCAGAAAATCGGCCTGAACGTCTTCGGCGTCGAGTTTTCCGGCGGGGATCCTGCGAAGCGCCGCGAGATCCGGCCCGGCTTGTTCGACGAGGGTATCGATTTGCGTGTTGCCCCCGAGCAGCAAGATCAACTTGGCGCGAGTCTCCAGAAGAGAACCAGGAGCAGCAAGGGCAAGCGCGTACTCATGAATGGCGCGGGCTTTCTGTCCGAGTTGTTCATCGATTTGCGCGAGATGGTCGCCGATTTCGCCAGATTGGTCGAGCATCCAGGCCGCACGAACGTATCGCTCGGCGGATGTGAGGTCGACCTTTCGAAAATAAACCCAACCGAGCGTGTCCCAATAAGCGCCGAGGTTGGCGACGTCGTTGAGGTGCTCAGGAGTTAAGTGTGATATGTCGATTTTCTGGAGGTCCGCTTCGGTCGCGGTGATCGCGGATTCGGCGTAGTGCTGCGCTCTGTCCAGGTCTACCGCGCGATCGGCGAGATTGTAGGCGATGTTGTTCCACACGGCGGGAGTGGGCGAGAGTTGCGCGGCGGCTTCGAAGGCAGCGAGCGCCTTTTTATCATCGCCTGAATTGAGAGAGGCGCTCCCTAAAGCCAGTCGAAGCCCAACGTTTTCCGGAGACAGAATGGTGGCCTTGTCGAGTTCAGGGACAGCGGCAGCGTATTCATGTTGTTCGAGGAGAATTTCGCCCAGGGCGGCGTGGGCCACGGAATCGAGCGGATTCGCCGCGACCTGTTTGCGGAAGATAGCAATTGCTTCCGGATAATTTCGCTGTTGTTGGTAGGCGAGGCCGAGATAGTCATTCGCGTGCTGATCCGAGGGATTGACTTCCAGTTGCTTTTGGAATGCGGCGATCGCCGCGTCGTAGTTTCCGGTGCGAAGGCGGGCAAGCCCTAGGTCGTTCCACGCACTTTTGTGGCGGGGATCTATTTGGACGAGACGTTCGAAAAGCGGGATCGCAGAGGCGGCGTTACCTGCATTGAAAGCTGCAAGGCCGGCTTCGAGGAGTTCGTCCGCGGTAGCGGAGGTGGGAACGACGGCGGCGCCCGCGGCGGAACTCTCAAGAGCCAGCGGCTGAGTTTCGTCCTTGGTTACCGCCCGAGTGAAAGCATCGTAATCGTCCGCGCGCGAGGCGGGTAATTCTCGCATTTTGAAGTCGAGCGAACGCTGCGCCGTAACGGTGTGTTCCGCGTAGCGATAGCTCGATTTATATTCAGCGTAGTCGCGGGTGAGCGACGTTCCCACGGGCGGCTGAGCCGCAAAAACTGCGGGAAGGGCAAGTTTCAGACTGACGTTGACGTCCAGCGGGCTGCCCAGATGGATTGGTTGGGAGGATTCGGCGGGCGCACTGGGAACGCCAATTGCGAGAAGTGGCAATTCGGCCTTCGCTCTTTTGGCCGACCAGTCAACAAAGTTCGATTGCGTGAAGGCAATATCGAGCTCGAAAGGATTCTTGGTATCCAGGGGATCACTTGGTTTCACGGAGCTTACTTCGCCTTGGATGCCATCCAGAGAGAGAATCGTCTGGCCAAGCTGTGTCCACTGCGCTTCGGGCGTTTTGTGAAAGGCGAGGCGCAGCACGAACTCGGTGTCTCCTCGCAGGGTGTAGTGAGCGTGCGCCGTGAGTTTGCCCAGATCGCTTATCTCGCCGTCGATGTGAACGTCTTGGGTAGAGACGAAAGGTGGATCGGCGGGAGTTTTGACGATCTGACCGGTGCCGTCCGCAGAGACCAGAAGCGCGGATTTGTCGCGCAACGGCGAAGCCAGAAGCCGGAATGGCGCGACTTGCGGGCGTTGCATCCATCCAAACAAGTTCGCCGCGAAGCGGAACGGCAGTGATCAGGTGATCGAACTGCGCCGGAGACGGAACCGAAGCATCAAGCTTGCGACGGTAGCTGATGAATGCAGCTTTCGAGTGGATCCCCGCGGCGTCGAGCATCGCGGCGAGAAGCACGCGCTCGTCATTGGAATCGGCGTAACCATTCGCAAGGATTTCGGCTGCTCCATGCGGCTGGTAAGGCCCTGTGGCGAAAGGAATGTCCACATAGCGAATTGTTTTTGATACGAAATCGTAGATCGCTTGTATTTTTTCCATTTGGCTCGCGCGCGATTGGGTGAGTTCCCGGGTCTTCGCACGGATTTCCGGTGAGGATTCGGCGGGGCCGGAGGAGAGATTCGCATACCAGCGGGCTACGTCCTGCCAGGAAGCGAAAGTGGAGAGCTGGACATCCGGAGGATCCTCGACCTGTTCTTCCGGCGCCTTGCTCGAGGAATCGGAGGGCAGTGGGCAAGATTCGATCGTTTCCAGCGGTAAGTGACGAGTCCATTTGCTGTCTCGGTTTGGTAGGGCGAGCTAGCGGATGCTTTCAGCGTGATTTTTCTGGAGGCGGGAACGCTGACTGCGAGGCGCTCGTCGAGAACGATCGAGTCCTTGAGGAACCGGTGCTCGAACCAGAATTGGCCGGGCGCTGGGGGCGCGACGATTCGAGTGGAGATTTCGTATTCGAGCGTGTCTCCCGCGACTAGCGCCGGGACCGAGACGTGTTTTTCTTTGCAGTTGGAGTAGGCGGGGGCGTCGCGCGCGATAGGCGCAATCAGTTCTTTGATGGCGTCCTCGCCGACAGCTGTAACCTTGCCATCCGGCTTTCGGACGCGGACGTAGCGAACGTCAATTTGCTCGCTCGCGGAATTATAAGGAAAGACAATTTGGCTCAACTGCTGCGCCCCAGCGTCGCTTTGAACGCGCGCCTTCACGGCAACAACGCGCTCACCAGTGCCGTCGCTTTCAAAACGGGCAGTAGTGAAATATTGCTCGATTACAAAGGGCTCGCGAGAATGATCAGGCGGCTTCTCCGCTAGAAATCGGCGGCTTGGATTCAGACCCGCGCGCTGGCGCGGGACGGCCTTGAGCACGAGTGGCGACTGGCAGAATCGAGAGACAAGCGAGGGCGAGACAAAGACGAATCATCCGTGCTCCCTGTTGAAATCTTTCGCCATGAGTTTAGGTGCGTTTGCGGGCATCGGTAAAGCAGGTATCGGGGAACCGATGAGGAATTGGCAATGGGTGACGGAAGGTACGGGCGCAGGCTAACAGGCCGAGTCAGGGTCTCAAACGGCCTCTACGGGCCGCTGTCCTTTAGTAAGTAACTTATTATCTTATATATACGTGGCCTTACTGGTTTTGAGGCCGGTTCCACAGCCTGCGACGCTCAAGGCTCATGATCCCATTGGCATAGCAAACGGCTATCGAAGCGGCTTTCGTTGCGAAGTGGCTTGGCCTTGGCCACGGGAGTGGGGGGAATAAAGAGCGGAAGTCTTTTCGTTGCATATTTCCACAGAAGTATCGTGTTGACACAATTTGTTGTTTTACTTATACTCTTGCGGTTGTCTTCAGGCGATTGTGGCCTGGTGGTGAAAGGGAAGTCTTCGCGCCCCGGAACGCAGAAAAAAGGAACGGGGTGAAGAAGAGCGGCCGAATGGGGCGCCAGCCCCGCAAAGCCGTGCGAGCCTCTCCGCACTGTAGGATGCAGTTCACTCCTTGGGGTGAAGCGAAGCGTCAGCGGAGTACCTGGCAGTTCCTTCAGGTTTGGCGACCTTTTCTGTTCATGCACTCGCAGAATTTCGCGCGAGCGGCACTTGTGCTGCGCGAAATCGCAACAACAAACGGCTTGGGGAGCGGGGGGAAAAGTGCCGACGTTTTCACAATTGGTGCGCAGCGGCCGCGAGCAGATCCGAGCGAAGACCAAATCGCCGGCTCTCGACGGGTGTCCGGAAAAGCGCGGCGTGTGCATCCGCGTT
>CAVWZE010000006.1:0-18498 GCA_963759485.1 uncultured Acidobacteriota bacterium
GTCTGAATCCATACCCCAATCGAAGGAACTGTTCGCAAAAGTTGAAGACCTGCTTAGTGGTCTGATGCGGCACGCCACTGGAGGTCAATTTGAGAATAGCGATTATCAGCGCCTCAGGGGCGATTTGCTCGCTGTTTCGGGGCTGAAATCTAAACTACCTGCTTTCCTTCGCACGTGTCGCGACACCGAGGCATTCTGGAGTTTTATCAAACCAAAGTTCGCGCATTGGGATGAACGACGGCAATATCTCCGCAGTGAATTCGAGCCAGCCCTAGGGTTCTTGGAAGCCGAGGTGCACAATCCAAGCGCCGATGGCATTACGGAGGCGATCGCAAAACTCGACTCCGAGCATGTTGCAAACGCGTGGCAAAAGGCGTTGAACCGAGGGTCGGATGATCCAGAGGGTGCAATCACGGCAGCTCGGACTCTTGTAGAGTCCGTGTGCAAGCACATTTTAGATGCTACAAGTATCAGCTACGATGAGAAAGACGACTTGCCAAAGCTATATGGTTTGACAGCGGAGCAGCTAAACCTGGGCCCGAGCCAGCATTCCGAGCAAATATTCAAGCAGATTCTTGGCGGATGCAAGTCCGTGGTCGAAGGTTTGGGTGCTTTGAGAAACAAGCTGAGCGACGCGCACGGGAAGGGAAAGAAGGCAGTGAAACCGTCTGCACGACACGCGGAGTTGGCGGTGAATCTCGCGGGAAGTATGGCCAAGTTTATAGTGTCATGCTGGGAAGCGCGAGGGGCTTCTAAGTCATAAGGACCACCCGGTACAGCGGGTGACCTGACTCAATCCCGTGGACATTCAAAGTTGTCCGAAGAGCATCCGGAGATTCGATATGCGTAAGTGGATTTGGAAGCGTCACCAGCGTGACGGCATTGCTGCTGTTCGCCGCCGGTGCGTTTTCCAGCGCAGCCCTCGCGCAGAATCCTTCGTCTCCGGCGCCGAGCGGATTTCCGGCTGGACCCCCGGCGAAGATTCTGAGTTTCATGGCGGAGCCGGAGTCGATTCAGCCGGGGCAGAGTGTGAAGCTGACGTGGGTGGTCGTAAACGCGGATCGCATCGAAGTGGAACCGGGGATAGGCGTTGTGGCGACGCGCGCCAGTCAATCGGTGACGCCCGCGACATCCACGGTGTACGTGCTCAAGGCTATTGGACGCGGCGGCGCTGACCGGCGGACGCTCACGGTGACCGTAGCGGGCACCGCTCCGCCTTCCGAGCCTGCGGACACGGACGCCGATCCGTTCGCGAACAAGCCGATCCCGCGCACGCCGGATGGTCATCCCGACCTTGCCGGGATTTATATCGGTGGCTTCGACATTCGTCCGACGGGAGTGATTACGCCGGCGCCCGGCGCGGAAAAATACAAGGTGGCCATGGACGCTGGAGGCAGCGACCTCAGTGAGCATTGCCTGCCGTCCGGCGTGCCGGGGCTGACAGGGGCTCCCTATCCCTTGCAGATTATCCAAAATCCCGGCCAAATTGTGATTCTGTATGAGGTCGACCACCTTTTTCGCGTGATTCCCACGGATGGCCGCTCGCATCGCGCCGATCTCGATCCGACATGGATGGGGAATTCAGTTGGACACTGGGAAGGCGACACACTGGTGGTGGATGTGACAGGGTTCAACGACAAGACCTACGTGGGCGGCTACCGTCATACAACGGCGTACCACGTGGTGGAGCGATATACGCGAACGGCATACGACAAGATCGCGTACGAAGCGACGATTGGGGATCCCAATGTGTTCGCGGCGCCCTGGAAGGAAGCGGGCACGCTGCGACTTCATCCTGAATGGGAAATTCAGGAGTACATCTGCGAAGAGAACAATCACGACTACAAAGAGCTTTTCAAGGACCTCAAGAAGTAGCATGCGCGAGTCATAGGTCGTAGCGGAAATTTCGATTGACTCCATCGCAGCGCCACCGTAGTGTCCTGCGTGAAAACCAACCGGCTCCGGGCCCAGGGCGACATCCAGGAAGACTTGACAGGGAGAGACACCAATGAAGCGATTCATGGCAACTCTGGCCGTTATCGTTTTCTGCCTAGCCGCGGCGGGACTGGCACAGGCACAAGGGAATCCTTTCGTGGGAAGTTGGAAAATGGACCCTGAAAAATCGAAGGCTAGTCCCAATCCGGGACCCAAGGAAGAAACGCGCGTTGTAGTGGCGCAAGGCGACAGCGTCAAGGGGAGTTACGAGGGCACGGCCGCGGATGGCAGCCGCATCGCATACGGTTACACCGCCAAGTACGATGGCAAGGATTATCCACTGACCGGAATGGGAACGCCAAACGGCGCCGACACCTTAGCGCTTAAGCGCATTAACATTAACACCTACGAAGTGACGGCAAAACGGGGTGGCAAAGTTGTGCTGACGGCCCGGGTCGTGGCCTCCAAAGATGGAAAAACCACCACGATTACAACCAAGGGAACAGATGTCAGCGGGAAATCCGACAGCAGCGTGAGGGTTTTCGATAAGCAGTAGGAGGCTGGCGGTCTTTACATCTCCGAGCTGCTACTCGAGGCTTCGCACCCTTCGCAGATCCCGCGAAGGATGCGGCACCCCCGTGATTTTCGACCGAGGCTGTGGCTAATTCTGGTGTGGCATTTTATCCGTCCGCTTTGATGTCAGAGACAGATCCGGAGCGAAAGGGTGAGCCACACGCCGTTGGGGAAGCCCCGGCCTGTGCCGGGGGCTCTTGCTCATACTACAAATTCCCGCTTACCGGCTGACCACGACGCTGGTTCCTCCGGCGCCAGGGCCGCTAATGCGGGCGCCTTCACCGTTGGAGACAACCTTGACCCACAGCGCGTCCTTGCCCTTGTAGTACGAGGTAGCGCTGGCCTTGCGCAGCGCATCGAGGCTCTCCTGCGGCGTACCCGAGGCTGCAGTTGTGAATCCCGGCAGCTCGAAGATCACCCACGAGCCGCTATCCAGTTCGCTGAGTTGCAGCGCCATGGACGGCCTTTCGGTGGTCACCTCGATCTCGGTGCCGGCCCGTATGTTGGTTGCGCCGGTCAGCGTGAACTCCTTGCCATTGCGGCTGAGAACGACGGGCGGCTGCGGAGGCCCGCTGGGCCGACCAAAGGGTGCGCCGGGACCGCCACGACCTGCCGCTGGGGCAGGATAGCCGGCAGCTAGCCTGGGCCAGCACCGGTGGCTGCGGCCATGGCAGGACCTGCGCCAGCGCCTGGACCAGCAGTTGCGACGGGAGCCGCGGGTGCGGTTCTGGCAGCACCTGGGCCACCGGCGCCGTTAAAACTACGAGGGGGGAAGACCACGCCCCCGCCGCCGCCCTCGCCGGGGGCGCCAACCGCAAAACGTCCCACATCGCCCTTGCACACGGCGGCATTCCAGGTCGGCTTCACCACACAGGCGTCGTCGATGGCCATTTCGTCATCTGCGTCATTGATCAGAATGTAGGAGTCCGGGACGCCGCTGACCGAGCCGTCCACGTCGTGGAACACCGAGGTCTTGTAGCTCCCATTGCCGTAATCATCGTTGGTCCACTTGCTCTCCATCGGCGGGAAATACACCGGCTTGGCGTTGATGAACTTCGCGCGCTGTACGGTGTTGTTGGAGCTCATTCCGAAGCTGGTAAACAGCAGGTAAGAGATCGCTCCGGTCTTGCGGGTGGCGTTGTCCTGGTAATTCACGAAGGTGTCATTGTCCAGCTCATGCCGGTAATCGTAGAACTCGTAGCCGCGGATCGGGAAATCCGGAATTCCGGGCTCCGGCAAGCTGCGGCCGTACGCCATTTCCGCCGGCGTGCTGGGGTTGCCGATGTTCTCGGTTTCGCCCACGAACAGCGAGTCGACCACCCGTGACGTGAAGTCGGAGCGGCCGAAGTTGCCGGACGCATGCGTGTAGCCGATGGCGTTGTCGGCCAGCTTCAAGTTCTTGAAGGTGTCCATCTCGCCGCGGGCCCACATTCCGCTGTTCCGGTTCTTGTAGCTGGTGAAATCCTCGATGACCGTCTCCACGATGGGGCTGTTCCCGTCAGCCGGATTGGCAAGGGCCATATGGCCGCCGGGGCTGATATGGCCATTGGGCTGAGGGCCGCGGTCGAACATGAACCCGTCAAAGTTCGAATGGGCGGTGTTGCCCTTGAACTCTCGCAGCCGGGTTCGACGTGGCCAGGTTGCCTTGCCGACTTCCGTGTTTTCGAACGCGCCCGTCCCATGCTGCGGCAATGCCAGCCAGAAACCCGTCGCCTCGGACCCCGCGGCCACGTTGTCCCGGAAAATATTGTCCGGATTGGTGATCCAGAAAGTCGACGCGGTGTTGTCGGAAGGGATCAGGATATCCTTGGCGCTCTGGCCAGTCGGATCGAAGACCCGTTTGCCCTCCGATCCGATCGGGCCGAGGTTTGTCGGAACACAAGGTTTGCCGTCAGGGTGACACTTGGTCATCATTCCCAGGTTGTGGATGAACTGGTTGCCCGTTTCGACGGCGTCTTCCAGGAAATAGCAGTGACCCACGGTGTTGTAGGCCACGTTGTTTTCCACGCGCACGTCGTTGGTGCCATGCACCGTCACGCAGCGGCTGTAGGTGTCGTGAATCGATGAATTTTCGATGTACTGCCCTTCGCCATCGCCCACCAGATGCCAGTGGATCGGGTACCGGGCCAGATGCATGTTCTGACCCATGCGGTTCAATTCGATGCCGGAGACATACATCTTCGACCCGACCATCGCCATGATATGCCCCCCGAAGTAGGAGCGTTCGGCGTCCTCCGAAGCCTGGATCACGATATTTCGCGTCAGCAAGCCCACTTCACCGCGCTCATCGACGCCGAATGTGATTTTGCCGAAATGCATGTACTGGAGCGGCTGATCCAGCCGGATCACGTTCCCTGAAATGGCGGCGATCGTTCGCTTCTCCGCCTGCTTGGAATCGTAGTCAGTCGACGCAAGGACGATCACGTCGCCTTTTCGCCAGCCGCTGGCATTCAACACTTCGATCCTGGCGCTACCGGCCTTGGCTGTTCCGGCGAGTTTGGTCCAGGAATTCGTCCGGTCACCATGCAGGTTCAGGGTTCCGCCCGCGATCACGATCCCGCGGTCGTTACCCGGGACATTGTTGGTGAGGGTGATGGTCGCCTTGCGCGTGTGGGGCTTGGCTTCGGTGCCGATTTCCAGTTCCCCGTGCACGACGATCGACTCGGTGGTCAGCTCGATGTCGGCTTTGTCCGAGAAGCTGAGTTTGCCTTTGATTTGCAAGCCTCCCAGCGACGGCGGACTGACGTCGAGCAGCACATCCTTGCCTTTTTCAATGGTGACCGTGTCCCCGGCGCGGGGCACCTTCCGGTCTGGCCAGGTGGCGGGATTGGACCAGAGCTCCTGCTTGACCGTCTGCGATCCTTGTTCCTGAGCTGCCACAACGACGCCGAGTGCGCTGACGAGGAAGAATGCTGGAACGAGCAACGCAAAAAGGAACGAGCGATATTGTCTTCTCATGTCATTAATCCCTCGTATTCAAAGGTGACTCCGCAGCTTCGCGGCGCGCCGATCTTCGCGCGATTACGCTACCCCCCGGGGCTAATGCGGCTGCATTATAGCTCGTCTGTCAACTACTGAGCGAAGGCCACTTTGGGTCGATATGCCATACCCTGTTGGCGTCTTGACAATCGTAAGTGGATTATTTCTTGTGGCTCCATTAGCAAGAAAGATCAGTTTAGATATCGATAATCGTGCGCCGAGCAAGGTATAGGTTGAATCTGATTTCTCCGTAAAGATCCGCAGTCGACGTAGCACTTTAACAGTAACGCCTTGATCATTCGAATCCCATCGCTCATCCCATCCAATCTAGTGGTCTGAAACCGCCGCCAACAACGTGATGGAATCGGGTGACTCGGGGGGCACGGTTGCGCCGAAATGTTTCGCGCGGGTGGGGTGCGGTCTGGCATCCTAAAGAGACATGGCAAAGCAAATTCGAGTCCAGGGGCGGCCGCTATGGGCGGAGGTTTCGCTCAAGGCTCTGGATCACAACCTGAAAGTCGTTCGACGGCACATCGGACCGAAGCCTGAAATTCTGGCGGTGGTGAAATCGAATGGCTACGGCATGGGAGCCGTGCCCGTGGCCAAGACGCTGCAGAAGGCGGGAGCGAATCGCTTTGGCGTAACTTGCGGCGATGAAGGCATCGAACTGCGCGAATCGGGCATTCGCAAACCGATTCTGGTTCTCACGGGATTTTGGCCGGGTGAAGAGGCGCGGTTCATCAAGAACCATCTCACTCCCAGCGTGACGCGCCTGGAGGATGTGCGGCACCTCGAACGCGCGGCAAAAGCGGCGCACGTCAAATCCCGCTTGCGATTTCATCTGAAGATAAACACAGGGATGAACCGGCTGGGCATCTCGCCCTCGGAACTTGACTCATTTGCGGCCGCGCTCGCGGAGTGCCGTCACCTGGAACTCGAAGGCACTTTCACACATTTCGCTTCGGCGGAGGATTTCAGCGCGCGTCAAACGGACGATCAGGAGCAAGTGTTCCGCGACTGCCTGGATCGTCTTCGTGCGCTCGGCGTTTCGCCCGGAATCGTTCACATGGCGAATAGCGGGGCAATCTGCGCGCGGCCGAGTACGTGGGCGGACATGGTGCGTCCCGGCGCGATTCTGTACGGTTACTACCAGTCCTTCGATCCTCCCGACAAAGGACAGGAAGTGCGACAAAAGCTGCCGATCAAGCCGAGCCTTTCCCTGCGCGCTCGCATCATCACGCTGCGCGATCTTCCGCCGGGGCAGCCGGTAGGTTATGGCGCGCGTTTCATCACCGACCGGCCATCGCGGATAGCCGTGATCAACGCGGGCTACGCCGATGGCATCCTGAGGCAGCGAACCAATCGCGGTTGCGCGCTTGTGCGCGGCAAGCATGTCCCCCTGGTGGGCACCATTTCGATGGATTTGACCACGCTGGATGTAACTGACGTTCCAAACGTCGCGCTGGGCGATATCGTCACTATCTACGGCCGCGATGGGGAGGCCGAAATTCAAGTCTCGGACGTGGCGCGCGAAATCGGAACGGTTACGTCGGATCTGCTGTGCGCGCTGGGCCGCCGGGTGCCCCGCCATTACGTGTGAAAGAGGGTAGCGTCTCAGCGGGCCGGGGCTAAAGCCCCTTCTCGCAGCCTCGCTTCTCGCGGGCCTGAAGGCCCGCGCTTCCGCCCGGTTTGCTGGTGGCACCTTACTCTTGGGTAGTGCAGCCGGTTGCCTCGACTTAGCCGCGCAGGCAAGAGTGCCTGCAGCACGAAACGATTGTGATAGGCTAACTGAGTCACTACCGGAAACTCGGTTCACTTGGATTTGCGCGCGGTGTTATACTACGGGCATCATTTTTAATTTTAGTGAAAGTCGATTTTATATCTGGGCGCCAAACGATGCTCTACGGGTCGTCGGCGAATAAATTAATGGGTCGATGAAGGCCCGATTTTCATACTTCATAAGGTGCCACGATGCCACGGACTTCTAACGCTCCCGGGCGAGTTCCCCCGGACGTAGTGCCAAGCCAGCCACCTTCCAAGCCAACGTTGATTTCGCGCCCTTACCGGGATAGCGTCGGCACGTTTTGGGATATGCTGGCGTTCCGCGCAATCTTCACGATCATCTGCACTGCGGCGGGCTTTCACTTTCAGCCATTTGGCCTTTCCAAGCCGTATGGCGCACTTGCCGGCCTTCTATTCGCAATCGCAGTGGTTCTTTTCGAATTGCGGCTGCGGAAGGCAAGCCTTCGGAGGCTTATTGGCGCCGCCATTGGGTCCATCCTCGGGATTCTCGGCGCATATTTGATCTCGTTGATCTTTACGCACACCACGATCCCGGTTAGCACGCGATCCTTCTTCAGCCTGGGAATTTTTCTAGTGATGACCTACATCGGCCTGGTGCTGGGCGCGAACAAAGGTGACATGCTGAACCTGCAAGCGTTTGGCGGGGTTTTCGGCAGCGAGCGCAACACCAAGCATTCGTTCAAGCTGCTGGATACGAGCGTGATCATCGATGGCCGCGTGGCGGATATTGCCGACGCGCTTTTCCTCGACGGCACGATCATCATTCCTCAGTTCGTCCTGCGCGAATTGCAACTCGTTGCTGATTCAGCCGATCCGCTGAAGCGCCAGCGCGGCCGCCGCGGGCTCGAAGTGCTGCAGCGCATCCAGAAAATGCCGCATCTGGAGGTGCAAATCGCCGAGGACGATTTCGCGCACATTGCGGAAGTGGATATGAAGCTCATCGAACTGGCCAAGCGCTACGACGCGAAGGTCGTGACCAACGATTTCAACCTGAACAAGGTGGCAACTCTTCAGGGCATCGAAATCATGAACGTGAATTTGCTGGCGAACGCGCTGAAGCCCGTGGTTCTGCCCGGCGAAACCATGCGTGTTTTTATCCTGCGCGAAGGCAAGGAATACAATCAAGGCGTCGCTTATTTGGACGACGGCACGATGGTGGTGGTCGACGGAGCGCGCAAGATGATCAACAAGACCGTCGATATCAGCGTCACGTCCGTCCACCAAACGACGGCGGGAAAAATGATCTTCGGCCGCTATGACGACCGCAGCGAAGCGGGGCAGCGTAGCGCCGCTTCCGCGGAACCGCAGGCAAGCCGCGCCCCCGAAAACGCGACCGGTGGCGGAGAACGTCCGCCGCGTGCGCTCTATCCCGAGTCGGGCCGCTCCTAGAAAACGTGGAAAACCCTTTGTCTCGCCCCCGAGGCGTGGATTGCGATAGGATTACGCTCCGATGAATCGAATTGCCGCAATTGTGCCGGCTGCGGGGCTTGGCACACGCATGGGCGCCGATCAGTTGAAACAATTCCTCGAGCTGGACGGCATGCCGCTGATTATTTTCACGTTGCGGCGGTTGGCAGCTTGCACCGCGATCACGGATTTTTTCATCTCCACTCGCAGCGACGACGTCGTTTTTCTGCAAGACAAAGTGGCGAAGGCTGGCTTGGGACGGCCCGCTCGCGTGATTCATGGCGGAGATACGCGCCAGCAATCCGTGGCGAATGCTCTGGCGCAAGTGGATCCCGCCACGGAGATTGTCCTGGTGCACGATGCGGTGCGCCCTTTTGTGACGCTCGAGCAGATAGATCGCTTGATCGCCGAAGTGCGCGCGCGAGGAGCGGCCATCCTTGGCATTCCCGCGATTGATACGGTGAAGGAAGTGAAACGCGCCACCCTGCCGCGGGATGTCGCGTTGATTTCGGCGACGATTCCGCGCGAACGAATCGTGCTCGCGCAAACGCCGCAGGTCTTTTCCTACACTTTGCTCCGCGATGCCTTCCGCAAGGCCCAGGAAGACGGAGTTACCGCGTCGGATGAGGCCGCGCTTGTCGAGCGTTTCGGACACGATGTGTTTGTGGTGCTCGGCTCGGAACGCAATTTGAAGATCACTCGCTCTGCAGACATGGACCTGGCGCGCTTCTACCTCGAACAGGAACGCCAAGCGGTGAAAGCGTGAGCATGCGATGACATACTCTGGCATCGGATACGACCTGCACCGCCTGGTAGAGGGACGGAAGCTTATGATCGGCGGCGTCGAAGTTCCGTTCGAGAAAGGCTCCGAGGGACACTCTGACGGCGACGTGCTGAGCCACGCGCTGTGCGATGCGCTTTTGGGAGCGGCGAGCCTCGGCGATATCGGCACGCACTTCCCAGACACTGACCCCAAGTGGAAGGGCGCTTCGAGCCTGATCTTCCTGGAGCACGTTCGCAAAATGCTAGCCGATCGCCGACTTCGAATCGTTCATGCCGATGCGATTGTCATTTGCGAGCGCCCCAAGCTCGGGCCGCATTTTCCGGCCATGCGTGCCGCACTGGCAAAATCCTTGGGCATTACGACCGGCGAAATCAACCTGAAAGCAAAAACGAACGAAGGCACCGGTGAAATCGGACGCGGCGAAGCCATCGCAGCGCACGCGATTGCCACCATTCGTCTGCACTAAACGGCCTTCGGCTCCTGAAGCCAAACCAATACATGAACTGGATGACGGGATTCCATGCGGTCGAAGAAGCGCTCACAGCAGGGCGTCCGCTGGACCGCATCGTGATCGCGCGAGGCCGCCACGGGGACCGTGTAGAGACGATCGTCCGGCTGGCGAAGTCCCACGGTGTGCCGGTGCGCTTCGAGGATCGCCAGCAGATGGACCGGCTCGCCGGCACGCGAGAACACCAGGGCGTCGCTGCGCTCGCCGCTGCCAAGCCCGTGGTCGGGCTGGAAGATTTATTGCGCGCAAAGACAGCCCAGGGACTGCTGGTCCTGCTCGACGGTATTGAAGATCCCCACAATTTGGGCGCAATCGTCCGAACGTCGCTTGCCGCCGGGGCACAGGGTGTCGTGATCCCGGAACGGCGTGCCGCCGGCCTGAGCGACACAGTGGAGAGAGCTTCCGCGGGCGCGCTCGCGCATTTGCCCGTTGCGCGCGTCAAGAATCTTGTCCGCGCGATGGAAGAAATGAAGGAAGCGGGTTACTGGTTGGTGGGCCTCGATGAGCGCGCCGAAAAAAGCTACACCGAGGTGGATTTGAAAGGGCCGGTTGGAATCGTGCTCGGCAGGGAAGGCGAAGGGCTGCACGAGCTGACACGAAAACGGTGCGATTTTCTAGTTTCGCTCCCAACGAGTGGGCCGGTACGCTCGCTCAACGTGTCCGTGGCAGCCGGCGTGATGCTTTTTGAAGCCGTCCGCCAGCGGCGCGCGCTTGGGTCTTAGTCTTTTTGAGTTTGGATTCTCAGCTGTCGTACTTCAGCAGCGAAAACACATCGATACCAGGCAATTTCGAGCGTCCATGCAGAAAGTTCAACTCCACCGCGAACGCCGCGCCCACTACTTCGCCTCGCAGTTGGCGAATTAGGCCGACTGCGGCTGCCGCAGTGCCGCCGGTTGCCAGCAGGTCGTCGCAAAGAACAACGCGATGGCCCTGTCGGACCGCATCCTGGTGGATTTCGAGCGAATCACTGCCATACTCGAGCTGATACGTGACGGAGGTGGTTTTCCAAGGAAGCTTCTTTGGCTTGCGAATGGGAACGAAACCTGCACCCAGCCGGTACGCCAGGGCAGGCGCAAAAATAAATCCGCGCGCTTCGATCCCGGCCACGATATCGACTTTCTTCCCTTCGTAATGGTTGCATAGTTGTTCGACGAGCGAGTGGAATCCGCGCGGGTCCTGAAGCAACGTGGTGAGATCGTAAAACAGAATTCCCGGCTTCGGATAATCCGGAATTTCGCGGATTAGTTTCTTCAGATCGTCCATCAGCCCCTCTTTTCTTAGCCGTCGTATTCGATGGAAAAGCCCTGCTGGAACTGGGGATCGATGGGCGCGTCTTGTTCGGTCACGTTTTCCACGGAAGCGCCGATCGGCCCGTTTTCCAGCCGCCCGCGCAGAGAAGCCAGCGAATCCGCCGGGCCGATGGCATATACTTCCACGCGCCCATCGCGCAAATTCCGCACATAGCCCATTATTCCGAGTTGCGCCGCCGTGCGTTCCGCGAAATAACGGTATCCGACACCCTGCACGGTCCCGCTCACGTAGTAGCGCTTCGCATTGTTATTTTTGTGCACAATTGATTTGCCCACTGGCCGCGAGTGCGCGATTTTAGCAGAGCCCTCCGACTTAGGATTCTCCTTTTTAGGGTCCCGTTAGTAAGTCTGTGATATTTTTGTGGAAAGAGCGCGCTGGCTCAAACGCCGCGAACGCAAGACGCATCTAAAAACTTGAAATGAGCTTACTCCGCAAGCGGATCATCTCCGCCGCAGCGCTCGTCGCCGCCGGCATCACGGCAGTTGCTCCCCAGGTATACGCGCAAGACCAGGGCCCGATGGCGCCGCCTCCAAAGTTTGAAGTGAAGCGAATTCCATCGGTGCCGCATCCCGGGCCTCCGCCGCTTCCGGCGCAGGACATCATCCAAAGGTTCGCCGCTAACGAAGACGCGGCCAAAAGTGTTTACAACACTTACGATTTCACGGAAACGATTCGCATCGAGGAACTCGCCGATAACGGAGGGAAGTTCACGGTCACCGGCTACGAATTCACGCGGCCTGATGGCCAGCGAGCCTGGCGTGTGACCAAGCAGCCTCAATCAAATCTGAAGGTTACCAACTACAGCCTGGAGGACGTCCGGACCATCGTCAGCTTGCCGTTATTCTTTCTCACCACGGATCAAATCGGGAAATACGATTTCCTTTACGCCGGCCAACAAAAGCTCGATGAATTGAACACCTACGTTTTTCAGGTGAAGCCGAAGCAGTTGAGCCGGACCCAGCGCCTTTTCCAAGGAGTCGTTTTTGTCGACGATCACGATCTGGCCATTGTGGAGACCTACGGCAAATTCATCAGCGAGCTTTCGGGCATGGGACAAAAACTGCCCTTTAGCCTGTTCGAAACCTATCGGGAGAATTTTCAGGGGAAGTATTGGTTGCCGACCTATACCACTTCGGACGACTATATCGATCAGCCCAACGCCGACCCCCTTCAATTGCGCCTGGTGATTCGCGCAACGAACTTCCAAGTCAGCCCAGCCCCGGCGCCCGCTTCCGGCGCGACGCAAGGCGGCCCTCCGCCGCCGCTCCGCAGCTCACCCTCCGGGTGAATCCTCATCTGAACACCAAAGATAGGCGGAAGGTCGGAAGTCTACGGCGATGGGCGCAGTCCGAGGATACGAGGAAAATCTTTACACAACGGGTCGAAATCGCGCAAGTAGTTGTTGGTGTAAAGAAAAATCGTCCATGGTGAGGAGGCTATATTCGCCGTTTTTTGAACTTTTCGGCGACTGGTTTAGCCATCGCCGCCAAGTGGCTGGGCAGCTCCTGGATTGAGCGCAGAAGCAAGTCAGGACGGGCAGCGCGCAGGCGAACCGCGGTAGGAAACGGCCCCAGGACGCCGATCGCGCGCACGCCGGCTCGCCGTGCCATTTCAATGTCCTCGGGAGCGTCGCCCACGTACAAGCACTCTGCCGGCTGGGCGCCGATGCACTTCAGGGCGAGTTGCAGGGGCGCGGGATCCGGCTTTCTTCGTGGCGCGTCTTCGCTGCAAATGCAGGCGCGGAAGTAATCCCGAAAGGCGAATTCCCGGAGCTGCTTTCGGACACGCGCGCCGCTGCCGCTGGTCACCAAGCCCAGATCGAACCGTCGACGCAGTTCGTGCAGCACCTTTCGTGCGCCCGGCAGCAAGAGGGGGCGTTGGCTGCGGTACGCGGCTCGCCAGAGCCGGTCCGCACGCACCCAACTCGAGCGCGGGATCCGGGCCGCACGATACACTCGATACCAGTCGGGAGAATAATGGCGCTCGATCTCGGCAACTCCCCATTCGATCCGAAGCGCGCGAAACATCGCGGCATAGGCGTTCTTGTCGGCAGCGTAGGAATTAAGCAGGGTTCCGTCCCAATCGAGCAAAACAACCCGGGTTGGGAATATGCGATGGGGCATTAGAGGAGAATCGTAGCAGAAGAGCGTAGCTCTTATGGGGCAGAGTACATTGTGGGCAGGAGAAATACTGGCTTGATTTCGCGACCGAACCGGGCCGCTTCGTCTTCTATTAGAAGTAGTTAGGGCGTCTGGGCAGAGAATCGTCCCGTTGGAGAGCGAAGTCGTCAAAGCTGGCGGCATAGGCTTTCCAGCCCGGCATATCCGTTTCGTCGCAGCGAACGATGTGAGCGGCAGTGCACATCTGGACGCGGCCGCAACCCAGCGGCCGATCAACCAGCGCGACTTCCAGCTCAATGGCCATGCCCGCCTCCATCTCGCGAGGCGCCAGGAAATAGATTCCGCTCGAGCTGATATTCCTGGTCACAAGCGTCACGGGGAAGGGTTCGGTCTTATCGCCAATCCGTGTCAGGCGTAAGGGTAGCGAAAGCGAAGCTCGCGGGTAGCGGCGACGCTCATCCGCCACGCCTATGGCGTGGGTGGGAACGCGAGCAAAGCGGCGCGGGCCGGGTTTTCCCGAAATGGCTGTTACGGACTGTGTACGGCTTTCGACTTCGCGCATCGGCGAAACAACCGGCCGATCATCACGTTGCGGAAGAGCTCCCATAACACTGCCCCCAAGTACTGCGGTATGAGTACCCTAGTTTCTGGTTGTCCGAATATGCGGGAGGCCGCACGCCCCGTCAACCTGCCGCCAATTCCTGGTGCCCTATAGTGTAACCCCCTTATTTTCGATCAGGCGAGGCGGATTTTCCATCACTTTAGCTTCACCCCTGATGAGTCTAATGTTGGACCGTAATCGGCCCTTGATGAAAATATTCTCATGATGCTTACAAACAGAAGCCTGGCTCGACCGGAAGAAAAATCGAAAAGAGGGCGTCGTTGCGATGGACAGGATGAGCTAAAGAGGGGCGAAAGAGCGAATTGCCGGCGAAGCACCCAGGCGGAGGAAAAACGAAGGCAGCGGCTCAGCCTTGTGGCTTGATCTTCTGAGTTCCCTTTGGCCAGTGAGGTTTGAACTCGGAATCCGAAATGGGCGGATTCAGAATGATTTTTGAATAGTGGACGATGGAATAGTCCCCCGAGCCCGCTTCGTCGAACCGTTGTTGGTCTGGAAGCCAGGTCGATTCATCCACCCAAAGTTGAATTTTCGAGATTTGATTGCGCACGGACTCCAATTTCGGCGTCAATTCCAGTTCGACGGTTCTTTTGTCGTCTACCCGATCCTCGCCCGCCATCTTGATCGAATAGCCCTTTTTCAGCTCCGTCCCTTTTGTTCCGAATCCGAGTAGCAGAAACTGATCCACTAAGTCCCGGTTTTTGCCCAGATTGTATTCCTCGACGCGTTTTAGCCCTGGAGTGTAGATGTAAAGATTGTCGCCCGTTCGGAGGATCGTGCGTTCGTCTGGGGCCTTCAGTTCCAGCAACATCTTTTCGCCTCTGACGAGGACGGTGCCCTCTTCGGTGGAACGGTCATTCACAACTACCGTGACCTTGGTACGCTCGACGCTCGCCGAAAGGCTGTGGAAATCTTTGGCTACAGCGTCCATTTGCGAAAGAACGCCAGGGAGAGTCAGCGCCGGCCCCTGGCGAAGACCCGCCAGCGCCAACAGCGGCGTGATCCACACCGCGACCCAAAAGCCGAGTGCTATCTTGCCGAATTTAATCACCCAACCCCCCAGGCGAAGAACATCGAGGACGAACGTTCGTGATCATAGCACACCGCTGCAAAGCTCCTTATGAGATGCGATATTCAGGCCGCGCGTAGCGTACGGTCCTCGCCGCAGGTCCGGGCAGCGATAAGAACTCGTCCACGTTGCAATCGCCGGGGCACGGGCGCTAAACTGTAGATCCCAGCTAAAGTGACAAATTAGGGCTTGACAGAAATTGGCGCTGTATGGAGAATGTGTCGCGCGCCCGTTCCTGCCTTCCCCCTGTTCGTGAGTTTCTCCCCTTTCGCATCGCCGGGAATAGTCTGCGAGGAGACCGGTGGCGGAAAAAGATGGCATAGCAACTAACATGGAGCTCGATCGCGAAGTGATCCGCTGTCAGGTTTGCGGATTAGTTCAATACCGTACACGCACGGGCAACTGTCGACGCTGTCTGCGTTTGCTGCCCCCAAGGGTGACGTTCGTCATTCCGACGCCGTCGCCTCAGGATTTACCGGGGGACGATCGCCAATTGTTTGAGAACTGGCCTAACCGCGAAACTGTGGAGAATATTGGCCAGCGCATCAGGCAGTTGCGAGAGTCGCGCGGCATGACGCAGAGTCAGCTACAAGCTCGCTCACGCGTCTCACGCTCATATCTCTCCCGGATCGAAAGCGGCCAGATGACTCCCAGCCTCGGCACTCTGGAGAAGATCGCCGAAGCTTTGGGTGTAGGCCTGAACCGCTTTTTCGTGCCCGAATCGAATGGAGAGACCGTCCTGGAGGATCCGTTCATTCAGGGCCTTCGGCCGTTCTTACGTCAACTTGATTGGGCCCAATGGCAGGGCATTCTGAAGAGGTTGCAGGCGATTAGCGAGCACGTGAGCACAAATCAGATCACGCGCCCCCTTGCGCCCCAGCCGTCAGAGCGAGTGCCCCAGATTGCTCGCAGGCAGAGCCAGGGCCATGCCTCGGGTCACGGCAGCCACTCTAGTGCCGCAATGCACCGCTAGCTAAACATAAGAACTCAAACCTCACACATTGCTTGGCGAGGGGGCGCGAGCAACGCCCCCCGGCTGAGTCGGCGCTGAATCAATAGAAGCGCACCCGCACGTCGGTCGATCCCTTTTCGAGATGCACGGAGTCGATGAAACGAATCTGCCGGTCTTCGTACGTCATGATGAGCGATTGGGTGCGCGTTCCTCCGCCGAAGAATCGAACCCCGCGCAGCAGCCCCCCGGGCGTTACGCCCGTGCAGGCGAAGATGATCTTTTTGCCTGGCGCGAGATCGGCCGTATCGTAAATGCGGTTGGGATCCTTGATGCCCATTTTCGCCACACGCTCCCGGTGTTCGCGTTTCGTAATGACAAGCCGGCCCAGAATCTGGCCATTCAGACAGCGCAACGCCGCCGCGGTGAGCACACCCTCGGGAGCGCCTCCCGTGCCCATCACGGCGTGCACGCCCATGTCCGAAACCGCGGCGCTGATTCCAGCCGAGAGGTCGCCATCCGATATCAGCCGGATGCGCGCGCCCGTCTTTCGGATATCCGCGATCAGTTTTTCGTGGCGCGGCCGGTCAAGCACGGTCACGACCAAGTCTTTCACTTTGCGGTCGAGCCGCTTGGCGATCGCCTTGAGATTCTTTTCGGGCGGCGCATCGAGATCGACGGCGCCCCGGCACAGCGGCCCCACGACAATTTTCTCCATGTAGAGATCGGGCGCATGGAGCAGTCCGCCGTGTTCGCTTGCCGCGAGAACTGTGATGGCATTTGGCTCCCCGGTAGCGCACAGATTCGTTCCTTCCAGAGGGTCAACAGCGATGTCCACGGCGGGGTATTGGTGGTGCTTATCGTGCGACGCCAACCCGACTTTCTCACCGATAAAGAGCATCGGCGCCTTATCGCGTTCGCCTTCGCCGATCACGATTGTGCCATCCATGCCGACCGTATCCATCTCCGTCCGCATCGCTTCGACGGCGACCTGATCGGCCTTGTGGCGGTCGCCGAGTCCCATGGTGCGGGCTGAAGCGATGGCCGCGCGCTCGACGACCCGCAAATATTCAAGGCTTAATTCCTGTTCCATGGATCCCCCTCAAGTGAGTTGTGCCCCTACCCAGAAGTGCCGGGAAATTCTAATGCAGGCTGAAACACTGCGCATCCGAATAAATGAAAAAGTCGCCGGAAGCGGCCCGGTCACACGAACGCTGAAATTCCCGTGATGCGCTCCCCGATCACCAGTTTGTGGATATCGTGCGTTCCTTCGTAGGTGTAGACCGATTCGAGATTGTTCATGTGGCGCATGATGCAGGAATCGTCCACGATTCCGTTAGCCCCCAAAATTTCCCGGGCTGCGCGCGCGGTTTCGCGGGCCATCCATACATTGTTCATTTTCAGCATCGAAATGTGCGAGGGATGCACGCGGCCCTGGTCCTTCAATCGCCCGGTTTGCAAGGCGAGAAACTGCGCCTTGGTAATTTCCGTGATCATCCAAACCAGCTTTTCCTGCACCAATTGGTGCGACGCGATCGGGCGGTTGTCGAATTGTTTGCGCTGCTTGGAATAGGCGAGCGCCGCGTCGTAACAGGCCATCGCCGCGCCGATGGCGCCCCATCCGATCCCGTACCGCGCCTGATTGAGGCACGATAGCGGCCCTTTCAGACCTTCGACTCCGGGCAGCGCGTTTGCCTCGGGAATTTTGCAGCCCGCCATGGCCAGGCCGGAGGTGACCGACGCCCGCAAAGATTGTTTGCCATGAATGTCCCAGGCCTTGAATCCGGGCGTTCCTTTTTCGATCAGGAAGCCGCGGATTTTGTCGTCCTCGCACTTTGCCCAGACCAGCGCCACGTCCGCGATCGAGCCATTGGTGATCCACATTTTTTCGCCGTCAAGAACGTAGCTGTCGCCCTTTTTCACGGCGCGGCTCAGCATTCCGCCCGGATTGGAGCCGAATTGCGGTTCCGTGAGACCGAAGCAGCCGATTGCCTTTCCCTGCTGAAGCCGCGGCAGCCATTTTTCCTTCTGTGCTTCCGATCCAAACGCATGAATCGGATACATCACCAGCGCCGACTGCACGGATACGAAGCTCCGCAAACCCGAATCGCCGCGCTCCAGCTCTTGCGTCACCAGCCCGTATTCCACATTAGACATTTCCGCGCAGCCGTAGCCTTTTAGGCTCGCTCCGAAAAACCCGAGTTGCGCCATCTGTGGCACAAGCTGCATGGGAAATTTCCCCGCGCGATCATGCTCCGCGATAATGGGAAGCAGTTGCTCGTCCACAAATTGACGCGCGGTTTTTCTCGACAACTTCTCCTCATCGCTGAGCAGGGAATCGAACTCGAGGAAATCGACGCCAGGGAACGCGGCCATTGAGGTATCTCCTGCGGCATTCTACCGGAGTGGCCTGCGGTAACACTCAAAAATTGCGAGGCGCC
>CAVWZE010000007.1:0-210090 GCA_963759485.1 uncultured Acidobacteriota bacterium
CCAATTACGCCGATTGGAGCGCTGAGGTCAAGTTACGAATTTGACGGCTGGAATTTTCGGAGAGAAGGTCGTTCGTTATTCGCAACAATACGGGATCACCTGTCCGGACTGTTGCCGTAATCTGTGAGTCGAACGAACCTAGCTGCGTACGCAGTCCCTCAATGAGTTGGTCTTTACTTCTGCGCCGGTTCTGGTTTACCAGCCTATCGAGCCTCCTCTCGTAACTACGTACCACGCTTTGGACACGAATCTAGAGGAGCCTCGCGGCAGGCAGGGTTGCTCGATTTCCGAGGTAGCGGCTTCAAATTGGCTCTCATAGGTCGAAACGGCACCCAGCGCCTTCTGAGTTACCGCCTTCTCCCTGGGGTTCGAGGTTGCGAATACGAGTCAGAACATCTCTTACGCGAGTTATAGAGTCCCGGTTGGAATCTAACGTAATACGGATCGCGAAGAAGAAAATAGTTGCGCTCCGCGCGCCGCGCATCGAGCATCTGAATCGAGGCTTGCTGTGCCAGAGCCGCTGCGGGCGCATCAATGTTGACGATGCGATCAACAATCCAACCCATCGCAAACAAATAGTACGCAGCGACCAAAAAGACCGGAACGAGAATGAGCCTCACTATAGCAAGACTGAAGGCAACCCGCCTCCGCAAAGAACCGTTCGAGACGAAGCCGGCAACGATCTTGCGGATTCTCGATTTCATTGCCCAAATTCCGGAAACCGGAAAATGGCACATATCGGCTTCCACGTCTATTCGGGTAATCCAGTAGACCTGGGCCCAGATTGCCGTAAGGTGATGCCCCTTCTCTAATTTTTGGCTCCTTTTCTTCTCTTTTCTTTCTGCAGACCTGCAGTGATGCCTTCGCGGCGCTGGCACGGAGTGTGATTCTAAATTCGGTCTTTCACGAGGTGTGCTCGCGATAAGGCTGCTCCAAGATTTTTATAGGACTCTTCCTGTATGTACAATGCCTTGAAACATCGCGTATCGGCACAAATGAGCACTCAACGAGTGTGGGGGCGCATGTCTCAAAAGTAAGGCCTCCACCAAATTTCCACTCGCTGCCTCTGATCCCCGCGATTCGACCCCGGCCTGGCCGGCCGAAACATAGCGACATCGTCCGACATTCCTTTGCCGTCATCTCGAACTCAAACAACTACGGTCGCTTCTTCGAGCCGCAACGTGGCCTCGGCGTTAGGAGCTTCCGAGCGTCGCAAGACGGTGGCACGGCAGGGGTCCTCCGTCATCGGTTTGGCGTCGCCGAAACAACATCACGGCCGTATGTGTAGTGCAATCGCGTTCGGAACGGGACGCGATCCTAGGCATCGGTGCTGGAAATCTCGCACACACCTCTCCTGAGTGAAACCGAGTGCCAAGAGGGAATGGAATCCAGAATGGAAACGGGAATGGATAATCGAGCCTTGACCGTCGCAGGTATCGGAGTCGGATAAGGTCCATTCAGGACGTTGTAGCGTATGATTCGACCACGGCGTACTCGACGGTAGTCGCGGGCGTCGGTATTTGGCTATTGGGGAGCAAACATGGACACGACGAAGAAGGAGAAACTTAGACGGGGACGACGGAGCAACGATAACGCTTCAGGGAAGGGTCGAAAAATGATCCCTTCGGTACATCCGCGTGAACCGGACAAAGCGCAGATCCTGTCGAGGGAGGAGACGGAACTTTATAGAGAGATTCGAATTGAGAATGCGCCTGAAGGATAGTAGCGGACAAGACGTACGTTCTGAAGCCGGTGCCGAAGTAGACGTTACGATCCAAGCAGACCAGACGGATGTTCAGCCGCGAGAATCGGCGCCGTCGTCCACGTAGAAGTCGCTTCCTTGGAACCGAAACCAGAACGGCGAGGGCGACTTAGATCCGCGCCTACGCGCCGGGCACATGGCGCCCAGCCAGCTCTGGAGTATCAGGGACTGGGCGGCAACTGGCGCATCTGTTCCGAATAGTCACCCATGTTACGCGCGTGGATGCGAGGCGTCGGAGTGCCATTGAAGCTCTCTAGGCTGCAGCAATCAGCACACTCTTATAGTATCGGTTGAGACGGCTCCTCATTAGGACTCCTATCCTCGGTCGGTATTCCAGACTGAACGCCTGTGAGCACCGCTCGCACAGCCAGTAATGTCGCGCTGGTTGTAAATTAAGCTCAGCCGTGTTTGAGAGCAGAGGAAAACGAAACAATGTGCCGTGACCTGGCCGAATTGGCCGTCCACACGCCGGGTTTGTGCATTCTGACACTTCGCCCCTCGCAAATGTTTCCCATCTCCACGGAATGTATCAAGCCTCAATGATTCGGTTGCGCACCGCGTATCGAACAAGCTCCGATACGCTGCTGAAACCGAGCTTATGCATCAGGTTTGCCCGATAAGCCTCGACTGTTTTGCGTACGATGCCAAGTTGCTGGGCGATTTTACCGTTGAGTGCCTTCCGCCACAAGCACGAGAACTTGCTGCTCGCGCGGAGACAAGACGCTGGTCCGTCCCCCTTGAGACCTCTGAAAACGCGCCATGCATCGGGACACCGCTTGCGTCACCCGCTTCGTGAAAAACGGCCTATGGTTCGCAAGCGCCTTTACCGCCAACTCGAGATCATGCACCGCGTCCGACTTCAAGATATATGCCCTTATTCCGGCATTGACGACGTTGTCGATTAGCTCATCGGAGTAATGCACCGACAACATTAGGATTTCGGTTCTTGAGTAGTTTTTGCGGATTTCCATTCACGCCTCAGGCCATCCACTCCTGGAAGCAAGAAATCCAGGATCGCGATGTCGGGTCGCAGTCTCTTTGCTTTCGCGACCGCTTCTTCGCCGGTCGCGGCTTCACCGAACCGTCCAATCTGAGTGTTGTTCAATAAGGGACTTCAGACCGCGGCGGATGACCGGGTGATCGTCGACAATGAGAATTCGTAGCTGGGTCATTCTTCTTTTTGCCTCCTGTGGTTTGTGTGTTCGACTGCTATGCGGCGCGATGCATTGGCTGGGCATGATCGATGCGCTTGACAATCACCCCCTCTTTTTCTGAAAAGATGAAGCTCTCTCCCTCGAAGCATTCCGAGAAGCGAATCGCGCGCCGCGTTGCAGTCGCAAGATCCCCAACGGCTTCGATCCACACGGGTCTTCCGTCAGGGCGCCGTACAAAAACATCAAATAGTTTCATGGCCAGTCACCCTCAAAAGTTCGTCTAGAGAACAGTGTGCACCTCGCGTGCCAATTCCCGATGATGCCGCGTAAGCCTTTCCAGCACATCGCACTGGGAAGGGTGAAATCGCGGGTGAAAACTATTTAGCCCTAGGTAAATGGGTCTAGCAGTACCGAACTTTTGTCGTACGAGAATCACTGTATTGCGCCCCGCTTTTCAAAGGAACGGAGGTGTTGCGCGCGGGAGCACTGGTTCGTTCGGAAGGCTACATCCGGGAAAAATACAGCGTCTCCCGAATATCGCGAATTTCACCCTGAAGTACCTCTCTTATTCCGCCAGGAGGGGCAGCTCCTAAACCCACATCGGGCGAGTTCCCTCGTGAATATCTCAGTGACACGAGTGGCCGAATCAAAGCCCTCCGCGGAAGGGGAAGGAGTCAGTATGAAGCGGTGTCTTTTACCGATACTCACGTCCATCCTTGTACTGTCAATCGCAGGGTCGTGTTGGGCTGACCAAACGAGAACGGATGTCGTGGGTCGTCTGGACAGCTCAGCAAAGACGCTACAGCACATCATCGCGACCCCGGACAAAGGCATTCCAGATGAAGTATCTCCGGCGCGAAATGCATTGCCGTCTGTTCCAAACATGATCAAAGGCGGTTCTCATCCTGGGGCAGACATCGCGGAGGCTTTGCAACGTGCCGATTTGCCAACACGAGCTGGAGTGCGCCCGCATTTCTTCAGGTCAGTTGGGGAGCCGGTAGACCGCAGATCGAGGTGGAAGAGGTGCAGTTCGTAAATTTTATGGTCATGGATAACGATGGCTGGTCATCTACTTTCAGAACAACCTTCCAAGTCGGAGGGATTGCTCGGCGGCGGCGGCTTCTGCTGCTCCAGTGGGCGCCCATGCTTCTGCGGCTAGGACTTTCTGGAAACTTGAAACGAGATCGTTCCAAGGGCTAAGTTGCCGTAATTGACATTTTAGCGGGTACGTGGATGGAACACGATACGGATAGCACGCGAGCGCTGTATCGGCGCGATTACATAAACATCCAACTGCTGAGTGGTGAGGTCGAAATGCGGACTACGTTCGGCCTCCTGATAATGAAGGAATCGACCGCCGCGCCGAGCACCGCCGTTTCCGGCTATGGAAGAAGTCGAATGCAGTGACAAGCGACCACCAGCCGAAGGCCGTCGAGCAGAATAGGTGGGTACAAGAATAATCATTTCGGGCGAAATCAGTTGGGACTCAGATTGGCGGCCGAACAGCCCCAACAGTAAAGCTTAGTTGTCGTAGGAGAAAGCATCGTTAAATAGGGAGGAGATTTCAGTCGACGAACTCGGATGAAATTGCAGGCAGGTGGAAACAATACAAGGGACAAAATACGAGAAAAGTGGGAAGACTTCACCGATGAAATGATCTGGAAACTACGCTGGGAAACGCCTGCAGCTCATCGGCGAAGGATCCAGGAACGATACGGACTGACCCCCGTCAGAGGCGGATCGAAAAACAGGTACAGAATATTTGAGTTTACTCTGAAAACAGACCGCGAAAAAGAAACGAAACAGAAAGACACATCACAACTGAGCCGTGCTGAAAAACACATGGCTTAGAGAGCTAGAAATACAAAAGGCTTGTTCGGCGTCTCTACCGACCGCGGTGGATGCTTGTTTTTGAAGCATTTCGGCGCTTCGGCATATAATCGAAGGCCGGCATCGAAATGAACAACGATTCTGCTCGGTTCTTTCCATCTCGACGATTCCACGCACTCGATTATCTAGTTCCAATGGGGAGGAAGACGGATTATGAGCAAACCTCCCGGAGGCCTCCTGCCCTAAGAAAAGAATGCTACTTTCGAAGATAAGCCTGGGTAACTTCAGCGACTGTGGAAAAGTGATCCGCCTGTAGACCCCCGTGAGCCGGAGAAAGCACAGATTGCGGTGAGAGGGAGCAGACGAAATTTACAAAGAAATTCGCTTTGAGAATACGCTAAAAGATAGCAGCGGCAGAGGCGTGACACTGAAGCCCGAAGACAGGTAGATGTCACGATTGCGGTCTTTCCCGGCGAAAGACAATCCGGCCAACTCGCCACGAGAGTTCTTAACATATCCTTCTTTCAAAAGCCACACAATACAGGGTTCCGTCCATGTTATTCAGAAAAGTCTGCAATTTGCCTTACTTCGCGTGGGAGGATTCACAATCTTTCCACGATTAATGGGCGACTTCGGGCAAAGTAAATCAGAATAATTCGTTTCGGCAGAGTGGAAATCCAGTGCGTCGCGCGACTGAATACAGTCGATACAGGACAAGGCGCCCCGAGGGTAAGGTGAGAACTAGCTGGACGATTACTCTGTGTTCGTGTATGTCCATTGGTCTCGTCCCATCGTAGCGGTCGCCTCGATTCCCTTTTTTGTTAACACAAATATTTTCCCGCCTGCCATCGAAAAACAACTTACAACAATGAATGGCCGGCGTGTAAGAATCGGTCGATCTGAACACTGTTCTTATTTCTGGAAGCACTGGTTGCCAGAAGACCTCAGCATCTCCAACAATCCCCGCTTCGGCGCTGCGCCATTTCTGACGGCCCGGGAGCTTCGGATCGGCGTATTGCTCCGGCCGCTAATTTTCTCGCGCAAAGTGGACCTACGGAGTTTCGAGATGAATCGCCGCAAATCACGTGTAATTCGGGCGAAGGATGGCACTTGGAATTTTCTGAGCATCGATTAAGTCATCCCGCTAACAGGTCAGCTTCGGGAATGAACAAAGTCCCGGCCTGGAGCTTTCTCATGACGTGTGGAGCGGATAGTAGTCGACGACGGCGCGCGTCGTAATTGCAGCCTGCCCGTACAAAGTCAGATCGATCTCTGTACAGCATGTGAATTCTAGTGCCCGCAATGTTATGTTGGACTCGCGGTTTCGTTTGAGGTAAATGTCGGACCTACCCGCCAGCGGGACGATCCGTGTGACGGGGCGGCGACTCCGCCCGATCAATCGAGCGACACGACAATTAGCCTGCCGAAGTGCAGATTTCAGTGAAGGACCTCGATCCGGTCGACTGGACTCCTCGTTCCAATGCAAACTTTGGTCCCCCATCGCAACATCCACATGGATGCTCGAGTCCGACGGGAAGACGATCGTCACAAGGGACTAGTCCATTTCCAAGATCGAACTTCGCAAAGGCGCCCGCGCCGCCTCGGAGCCGCTTGAAGTTGCTTATAGCGGTTACGCGACCATCTGAAAGATTTCAGCGGCCAAATTGAGGATGTTGAGGTGCAAGGATCGGCGGAGCCGCGATCCATGTGAACGGAACGTATGAACTGCGGCACTTCGGCGCGAACGATCCGGTCCCGAAATTAAACTCTGGTCGGGACAAGGTCTACCTATTGATGAACTCACAGTCCTGATGGCACCGGGCCGCATTCGTTTCCTCGGTGGCTCGATGCTGAAGGGCGGTAGCCTTTCGATGAACCTCGGCATTACAGGTCCAGCAAACTCGCTTGTCATCACCGGCCCCGTCGCACTCGACAACACTCGATTGGTCGGCTTTGACCTCGGCTCCAAAATTCACGGCATCGCGGCACTGAGTGGCCTGAAAACGGGCGATAACGACGAAATCAAAATGCTGTACGCCGATGTGCGCATCACGAATGCTCGCGCCGTGGCTGACAAAATCTATGCCGTAATTCCAGCCATGGGCGAGCGTCAGTGGGAGCGGTAGAGTCTTAGCCACCGATCAACTGGATTTCGATCTCACGGTCAAAGTCGCTTCCGCAAAAGGTGTTGGCAGGATGGGGGCGGCGTTGCTCACCAAACTCAATGGTTCAGACCATGCTTCGGAGAATGTCTCCGGCGTGCCCATGCGCGTGACCGGCACTCCGGAAGACCCCTATATCACAGCTGATGTAGGCGGCATTGTCGGAAAGAAGGTCAAATCCCTCCGTTCGATGTTCGTCAAGAGGAAATAGCCACCTCAAACATTCTGCTCCCTGCGAAAGGTAGCGTCTGAAGCCGCATGCCGGTGCAAGGCCCACTTGTGGTTTCTCGCCTACCATCGAAGTCAGTCTGGTGCAGCCTGAATGCGATGCAATCAAGCATTTTCACACAAAGGGCGATCTGTCCCTGGCTAGTTCCGCTTGGACGTGTTGTTGGCCGCTGATGTCCTGCATGATCTCCACGGCGCCCGAGATTTGGCCTTGGTTCCGAAGGGTACCGCGGAATTCAAGACGGTTTTCTTGGTGCCGTCCGAGCATTGGACCTGGATAAGCTCGCACAATGTCGTCTCGCCTTTCTCGATGGCACGTGTAATGGCCCACTCGTTATGTTGGATCGGTCGATTCGTATTTGGCCACCAGCCGATAAAGTCTTTATAGTCTTCCAGAGTGGGCGTTTCGACAATAAAAATCTGACGAGCTCCTTGGTTCAATTGCTGAATCGCGCCAGACCGGTCGGCGACAATGACGCCGATCGGCATCGTTTCGAGAATGATCCGTGCATTCCCTTCTTCGCGCAGTAACCGCTCGGCCTCCTGGAGATAAGCATTCTGCTGGGACTTCAGGTACAGGTTGGTGTACACGCCCACCTTGGCTTTCAAAATAGCTGGGTAAATGGCCTACCTATGTAATCGATTGCGCCCACGGCGTAACCCTTGAGGATGTGCGGGTCTTCCCGGAAGATCGCGGTCACCATCGCGATCGGGAGGTTCTTGCCTCGCTCGAGTTTCTTGATTTCCACGGCGGTTCGTAGCCATCCATCACAGGCATCTGGATATCCAACAGGATCAAGGCGAAGTCGATCTGCTTCACGAGTTCGATCGCTTCCCAACCCGAAGATGCCGTCGTGATCTTATAGTCGGGAGAACCTTCGAGTACCGCGCTCAACACCAGGAGGTTGTCTGGCCGATCATCGACGATGAGGATGTTGGCAGGGCCAGGCAGATAGGTATTCTCCATGGTGCTCCTGCCGCAATTCTAACAGACCACACGAAACCGCAAAGACCGGAATCTCGTTGGACGTACAGGACAACCTACTTCGATTGCTAAAGCGCGAACGGTACCTCTTGCTTCCGGCCAAGACCGGAAGAATGCCTGCTCGCTAGGCACGCGCACCTAAAACCATCGGTCCATCTGATCTCCTGGCGCAACGCCAGGAGCTTTGACAGTTTCACGAGTCATAAGTTGCTGGTGGTAAGGGGATCCCTGCCCATTCTGTACTGGTCGGCCCGACTCCGCGCTGCTCTCGGCAGCTTACCACTGGACGCGCTTCGCAGCACTCGTAGGCCTAGCTATTAGCGCGCGGAGCCGATGGTGTCATGCGCTGTCCCGCTTCGGAATGATACCTGAGTTCGTTTCGCTCGTAGGTGGCTGTTGCCTTGCAATTGGGGCACTCACGTTTCGCGCCCCAGGCGGGAATTCAGGCCGCAACGGAACAAAATAATTTTCCAGCGTCTCAGCTATCGGGGAATAGGTGAACGCCTTATGGCAGCTCTTGCAGGTCAGGTCCCACGTTGCCATCTGGTTTTACAACCGTAACCATCAATATGTCTATGTTGGGCACCCAACAAAGAGCTATCGGGGCTTCCCTGTATTTCGGCACGAGCGATTTGCGGTGCTCGTTCATCCGGCTTTGAAGATGTTGCCATCGTTGCGGAGCACGGCTGTGTGATTCGCTCAGGGATGTCTAGGTTCTCGATCCACTGCGGGACTCCTAGACGGCAACGTCTTTAAAGTCCTCGCAGCGAAAGTTCGGATCCCGGAACTTATACGTGGGTTCGGAAGGCCCACCGCAGAGCAGGTCCTCAACGCGGCCTATCAGCTTCTGAATCCGTCTCATCCGAGAGGACAGCATCGACTCGCAGAGTCGATTTCACATATTTGGCGACAGCTCGATCAAACATGGTTATGAGGACGATCTTGGTCTTAGGCACCCGACGTTGCGGAAGCAACGATGAGAGACGAAGCCAGAGACGAAGCTTCGTAGCGGATGCTGCCCGATCTGTGAGGACCTAATAAGCCAGACCCTTGCCACGGTCCAGGCGATCCGGCCCGCAAGCTCCATTTAGGTCAGATCTATCTCAGGTTCCGAGCGCGCTTTTTCCTCTCGGCAGCCCGATGTTGTTTAACGGCAGATTTGGCACGTGCGATTGTTGTTCGGCGGAAGTTGGTTTTCTTCTGAGCCATGCAGACAGTTTGCCACAGATGACAAAAACTTCGCCGACTCAGGAAATTGGGAACAGACTTGATCTTCATAGCGGTAGTAAACTGAGTCGATGCGGAAGCGCCTGATCACTCCAACCTCGGAGAGCCTTCGGACTCGCGGCGAGGGCTGGTTAGATGTTGAGCGTGCAGCCGTCATCGAGATAACCTCAGAAGACAAGGATTTTCCGGTAGAGTCTGCCTTCGGCTCGGCAGAAGGGGCGGGTTGGCGGGCGTCACGCCGGGGAGCCAAACGATTGGCTGGTTTTTGATCAGCCGCAAAGACTCAAGTGCATAGCGCTTGTGTTTGAGGAAAATGAAATTGCTCGCACCCAGGAGTTCGTTTTACGCTGGTCTCCGGATGGCGGAAGCTCAGTTAAAGAAATTGTGCGGCAGCAGTGGAATTTTAGTCCGCCTGAGTCCATACGCGAGATGGAAGAATATGAGCAGAGCTTACTGGCGTTTCCGTGGTTGAATTGGTTATCAATCCAGACATGAGTGAGCGACCCTCTTCGTGCCTCACCGCTTACGGAACTTCCATCTCTCATGATCCAACCATCGTTATTGGGTTCTTTTCCCATCGAACTTCATGGCTCCATCAGATTTTGGCAGGAGCGAGAGAATCAACCCTGCGCTCCTACATGACACAGCCAAGCGACAACGCCTTCATTCTTGTCAATTCGGATGGTTGCGGGGGACTCGGAAGTCACTGCGACAGAACAGTTTTTCTAGTTGCGGAGGCCTGATTTGAACCAACAACCGTTCAAACCAAGTAGAGCACCTCCTCAACGAGGCAGGCGCGTTCGTCGCTGCGGTGAGTAAACCTTGCCGAAAGCCGAGCTCCACACCGTATCACGAAGGGCGATTCGCAATCCCAATGCTTGGTGTCTTTGGTGTCTGTTTAACCTCGAAACTAGACCCAAACGAATGAAATAGGAGAGACAGTTGAAATGGGCGAGATCGTATAAGCGCCAATATTCATGCGGATTTTATGTACGTTGCTGAAAGCATGGTAGGATGTCGAAAGCGGCTGGGTGAGTATCCCACCCTCTCCGCCACTCCTATCGGCGAAAAATGGAACCTATCTCACACTTCTTCTATTCCGATCGCCTGAAGCTGCAATTCTGGGACTATGGCGACGATGACAAGCCTTCTCTGGTGCTTGTGCACGGAGGACTGGATCATGCGCGAAACTGGGATTGGGTTGCGCGGTCGTTGCGCGAGCGCTACCACGTTTACGCGCTCGATCTCCGAGGCCATGGCAACAGCACCTGGGCGCCGGGTGCAATGTATAGCATCGCCGAACACGTGCTCGACCTATCCGCGCTGTTGGATATCATCGACGATTTTCCCATCCGGCTGATCGGGCATTCGCTTGGTGGTAGCGTTGTCCTGCACTACTGCGGCGTGTATCCGGATCGGGCTCTCAAAGCCGTGTCAATTGAAGGCTTGGGAGCGCCGCTGGAAAGTCGCATTCACGGTCCCGCGTCGGAGCAGCTGCGCTATTGGATCGAGTCCATCCGTAAAATCGAGAAGCGCCAGCCGAAAACGTACCCGAGCCTCGAAGCCGCCATCGCGCGCATGAAGGAAGCGAATCCCCATCTCTCGGATGAAGTGGCCCAGCACCTGACTCTGCACGGCACGAACTGGGAGCCCGACGGCTCGCTCATCTGGAAATTCGATAATTATGCGCGTCTGTTTCCGCCCTACGGCCACGGAGTAGAAGATTGCGCCGAAGTCTACGGCCGCATCACATGCCCAATACTATTTTTCTGGGGCTTGGAGAGCTTTCTTCCCGTGCCGGAGAAGGATCCGCGAAGAGTAGCGATCCGCAATGCGCGGCTGTTGAAAGTCCAAGACGCGGGACACTGGGTGCACCACGACCAATTAGATCTGTTTCTGCGCGAGACCACGGCATTTCTCAGCGAATGACTCGGCAGGCGTCGCGATTAGTGAATTTCTCCGGCCAGTGATTCTTCGTCGACGATCGCGACTCCCGGCGGCGGCTGAAAGTGGAATTTCGCTTCGGGAATCGGCAGATTTTCCGCCCAATTCCCGAACCGAAATTCCGTTTGAGCATGGCCCGCCTCGTGAATCACAATCCGTGCAAGCCAACCATTAGGGTCCACTTCCAACAGCACGTCCGAAGTCGCAGCTCCTTCTTCAGAACCTCGGGGCACGCAACGCAGCACGGCATCACCAGCGGCAGGTTGCAGGTCCGAATCCTTGACGGATGGGGAATCGCCAGCGAGTTCAATTTGGCGGCAGAGCTTAGACAAATCGGTTTTGGCGGCAAGCAGCGCCAGCGGCGTACGCCAATCGGAGCTTTCCCTGATCTTGGCGCGGCTAGCTGTGTGATCGGCGGGGACGTAGAACCACGCGTTCTTGCCATCAACGAGAAAAAGCTTTCGTTCAGGCGATTCGTACTCCCAGCGCATTCGCCCCGGCCGCGAGAAATACACGAGGCCCGATTCGGCGGATACACCGCCGCTCCCGTCACTGTAGCGCTGGAAAAACTCGGCCTTCAGCGTCCGTGCATGCCGATACCGGGCTTCGAGGCTTTTCTGTACAGGGGCTACTCTGCCGTTAACTGAAGGCAGGGAACTAAAAAACGTGAGAATGAGAAGGGCCGCAAACACAGCGCTAGTTTAACAGAGAGGTCATTCGTGCAGTGTCACCGGTTGCGTTTGAGGCGTAACAGAAGAGTTGGAGCGCCGGCCAACGTTCTATAACGTCGGAAGCGCATCACAAGCGGCCGCCGAAGCAATTGTTCCGCCGCTGGCGTCGTAGTGAATCACGCCAGGCTCGTTGCTGCAATAGCTGTTGATGCCGGTGTAGATGTTGAGCGGCTTGGCCGCCGCGAGATAGGCCAGATAGCCTGGCGTGCAGCCGGGAGGCGCGCCAACAATAGCAGCGCCCTGCGGGGTCAGAGCGAATTGATAACCACTTTTCTGATTCGGCGCGGTGGAGACGGCGCCATCAATCAGGAGGGCCGCATTACAAGTAGCCGGGCCGGCGCCTACTCCGCCCAGAGCTGACAGACTCGGAGGATAGCCATTGCTCCAGGTCGTCGAATAAACCACAGAAGCCGTGGTAATGGTTCGGATTGTTTCCGCAGCCGCCGCCTGGTTTGCGGCTATCTTAGCGCGTAAGAAGTTCGGAATCGCAATCGCCGCGATGATTAGAATGATAGCAATCACGATCAGAAGTTCTATCAGCGAGAATCCAGTCTCGCTAAATGTCTCGCGGTTTGTTTTGTACCCGTGAGTCGCGCCAAGCATGATTGAATTTCCCTTCCTACCCAGCCTCGTCGTCTCGACAAAAAAAAACAGGGGAGGAAGATTGCTTCCTCCCCCGTATACAGATCAGCTAGAACTACTGCAGGACCTGGGTGATGGGCAGTGCAGCGCAAGCTCCCGCACCTGTTCCCATAACCGCACCGGTCGAGTCATAGTGAATAACACCGGTCTGGTCCGCGCAGAAAGAACGCTGGCCAGTGGTGCCGACGGTAATGGGGTTCGTGCTCACTTCAAAGCCCGTGTAGGGGCTGACAGTGGTGCCCGCGCCGCCGTTCGGTACGGCCTTAAAGGTGTATCCACTCTTGACACCGGTCGTGAGGGCCGGGTCAATCAAGCAAGCATTCGCAGCAGCCGCAACGCAAGCAGCAGGGCCGCCCAAAGAACTCAGATTGGGGGAAAAGCCCGTGCCGTACGTCGTGGAATACTGAACCTCCGTGGTAACAATCGTACGCGTCGAGCCAACTGCTGAAGACTCGTTCGCGGACATCCTCGCGCGGAGGAGGTTTGGAATTGCGATAGCCGCGATGATGAGAATGATCGCCACGACGATCAGCAACTCGATTAATGAGAAGCCCTTCTGTTTCTTTGTCATTCTTTTCTCCTAGGAGCAGTTAGCTCCAGAATCCGTGTTTGTACTCCCTGGCGGGGTACGCGGTGATGTATTGCAATGGGAGTACCAGAAGGGGACAGTTGTGTACCTTCAAGGCACAGAATAGTATATGGCTTATTTTCTGTAATATACAGCTCCATATGTTCCAGTCCGCTCCGACGTCACCAAACAAAATACCTCAGGTCGTGAAAATTGACAAATTTTGACGGGCGAGAGTGACATCCAGCGCGGCAGGAGATTTGTTTGGGGACTCTCCCGAACGGGTTTCTCGTGCGATGCGCCGCAGGAGGTGGCGTTGGCTGTGAGAGCCAGCCGGGTTTCGGCCGGCCACGGGGAACAGACTGCGCGGGCACATTTTTGGCGTAGCCGGACGCGTCGGGCTGTGCTCCTCTTGGTGGGCGGCACTTTTGCCTGGGGAAGATTCGGAACCGCAAGCGGAGCAATAACTGGGTCGGGGATCGCTGCGGGAAGTCAAGAAACCGCTCGGGAGGCCACCTCGCGGTTTATCGTAGAGGGACTGCGAACTGGTTTGCCTTTTGGAGTGGACCCTTCTCCGAGGAAAAAAAAGGGAGGAAGACATGCTCCCTCCCCCGGCGAGCAAACCAGATTACTGAAGGACCTGAGTGGCTGGCAATGCCGCGCAAGCTCCGGCTGCCGTTCCCATAACAGCACCTGTAACGTCGAAGTGAATCACGCCGGTCTGGTCCGAGCAAAATGAGCGCTGTCCAGTGGTGCCGACAGTGAGGGGATTGGTGCTCACTTCAAAGCCCGTGTAAGGGCTGATCGTTGTGCCGGCGCCGCCGTTTGGTAGGGCCTTAAAGGTGTAGCCGCTCTTGGTTCCGAGCGTTAACACTGGGTCGATAAGGCAGGCGTTCGCAGCGGCCGCGACGCACGAAGCGGGTCCGCCAAGGGCATTAAGCGTCGGCGCAAAGCCCGTACCGTAGGTGGTCGAGTACTGCACTTCGGTAGTCACAATCGTACGCGTAGAACCGACCGCTGAGGATTCGTTTGCGGCCATTCTAGCGCGAAGCAGGTTCGGAATTGCGATGGCCGCGATGATCAGGATGATCGCCACGACGATCAGCAACTCGATTAATGAAAAGCCCTTCTGTTTCTTTGTCATTCTTTTCTCCTAGGAGCATTGCTCCAGAATTCCCATCGGTCCCTGTACGCCCTGGCGGGGTACGTGGGGATGTATTGCAAGAGCGATGCCACTGAGGCGGCGGGCAGGTGTTCCTTTATGGTACACTATATGGTTGATGTACTATATGGTATATACGGGAAATTTTCAGCGCGGTGGTTCACAGTGAAACTGCAAGCAAAGTACCGCGATCGGGGAAATCGACAAATTGTGACGAGGAAGAGTGACATCTAGTGCGGCGGACGCTAGTCCCTCTCAAGCGAGGCTTTCGCGCTGTCCACTGCAGTGCGTCTAATTGGCAGTGAGGGAGATTTTGCTGGCCTGGAGGTGCGCTGATCGCTCGGGAAGACTCTTGGCGTAATTGGTGGGATCAGCGGCTCGATCGAGATTTGCCTGTCGAATGATGGTCACCACCACGGTAGCGGTGGCAAGCAGCCACGGCAAGATCGGTGAAGTCCAAAAGAACTTTGGCTCGTATCGAAGCATGGTCAGCCAGGCAAGGGTGCATAGAAGTCCAAAAAGAAACGCTGCCGCGCGCCGACCATCTTTCCATGGGAGGGGATAAGCGGCGATTGCCTGAATCAAGAGTGCGAAAGGAAATGCGACGATCAAATCCACAAACCAATGTTCCCCGGTTCCCAATGTGGCAAATATGGTGAATACCAGGAAAATCAAGGCGATTAGGCGCTCGAACCACGTGAGTCCCCGCGAATACCACCAGGCTAGCAGAACCCACGCCATGTGCAGGGAGGGGATGGCATTGCGTGGGCCGACCACAGCCATCGATTCCAAATGAAGCCTCGGTGCGGCGTCCATCGGAAAAGGATGGAGCGGGAAACCCTGCTGGAACAGGGCCCCCGGGCCGCAGGCGGGAAACAAATTATAGAACAGAACTCCCAGAGGGCCGGTAATCAGGAAAGCCAGCATGGCTGGAAAGGCCCTCTTTTTGAATCGGACCAGGAGCCCGGCGTAGACCAGCGAAATGGGGATCGCCAGCCCAACGTAAACGAGCAAGCTCGCGTTATGAAGCCAAGGATGCGACTGGTATATTCGGCCCGCGATAAACACTATTGGAACACGCAGGCTGTAGTCGAAGGAGAGCAGGTAAAGGTCCAATGTTCTGGGATGCGCAGTAGAAGTCCATTCGAGCATTGTCGAAGCGAAATAGTCGGAAATGACGAACAAGGCAGCGGGTATCCACGCACACAGTAATGCCTTAGACGCGCCCGCTTCTTTGGCCCAGACTGTACAGACCGCCATGACGAGGAAACTGCTCAATCCAACAAACGAAAGCCACGCCATCAACTTTGGCGAGTAATGCAGCAACCGAAAATCGATACCCGCGAAAAGGAAGGTGACAGCCAGCACGAGCAAAGCATCCTGCCATTTAGGGCGAACCCGCAGATGAACAATCAGGACGCTGGCGAGTGCGAAGGCGAAGAATGCGTCGACCATGGCCTCGATATAAAACTGCGCGCTGGTAGCAAGCATCGCAATGCAAGCGATAATCAGTAGCGTGAAAATGATTTTCGGTGCGCGATGCTCAACAGGCATTACGGGTTTTGAACGACGGTTGGCCATTTAGTGTGCCGTCCGGACCTTCTCTTGAAATTATTGCATTGCCGGAACACAAATGGCGTGAGCAAACCGCGCGGCTTGTCCAAAAAGCAATTTCGTTCCAGGGGATGTTTCGCTTCAGGGAAGGTCAGACGCCATACTTTTTAGCGTAATGCCGGAAGGAACGGTAGGACATTTTCAGGATATTCGCTGCTTGGGTTCGCACGCCGCCGGACCGCTCGAGCGCCGCCAGCAAGTAGGACCGCTCGATTTTCTGGATGTGCTCTTCGAGGTTCAGCCCGTCCTCTGGCAGAGCGGGGCCGTTTCCATTGTGGGCCGCTCCCGTAATCGATTGCTGATGATGATTTCGGATTTTATCAGGCAAGGCGTCGGACGAAATCCGGCGGCCTGCTTCCAGGGCGACGGCGCGTTCGATGGTGTTTTCCAGTTCGCGGACATTTCCGGGCCAGTCATATACTTCAAGACGGCGCATGGCCTCCGGCTCGATGCCTTCGATGCTCTTGGACATGGACTTTGCAAAACGCCCCAAAAACTCCCGCGCGAGCAGGGGAATATCATCGCGACGTTCGCGGAGCGGCGGAAGGTGAATGGGAATTACGCTCAGACGATAATATAAGTCCTCGCGAAAGCGTCCCTCGGCAATCTCTTTCTCAAAGTCCTTATTCGTGGCGGCAATCACGCGGACATCCACGTCGGTTTCGTCGGTGCTGCCGATGGGTCTCACTTTTCCCTCTTGCAGCACGCGATAGAGTTTTACCTGCATGGTGACGCTCATATTGCCGATCTCGTCCATGAAAAGCGTCCCAGTATGGGCGGCATGGAAAAGCCCGCGCCGGTTGTCGTTCGCGCCGGTGAACGCTCCCTTGACATAGCCGAACAGCTCCGATTCCAGCAGGGTTTCGGGGAAGGCGCCGCAATTGATGGTGATGAACGGGCTTTTGACGCGGGCGCTGTTCTCGTGAATGGCGCGCGCGACGAGCTCCTTTCCCGTTCCACTTTCGCCCGTGATTAGAACACGGCTCGACTGCGGCGCAATGTTCTGAATCAACTCGAAAATCGAGCGCATCTTAGGGCTGGTGCCGATCATGTGATCCAGCCCGGTGAGGCGCCTGAGTTCGCGGCGCAAATAGCCGGCTTCCTTCCGGAGCGCCAGGCTCTCAGCAACACGCTGAACGGCGGGCCGCAACTCATCCAGCAGGCGGTCGCCCTTTATCACGTACCGATCGGCGCCGAAATTCACGGCATCGATGGCCGTGCCTATCGTGGGAACTCCGGTGATCAAAATGAAGACAGTCGAGGGAGAAACCTCTTTGCAATAGCGCAGAAGTTCGACTCCATCCATATCAGGCATGCAAATGTCGGAGACGACGATGTCGAACATCTGAGACGCTACATGGCGCTTCGCCGCCTCGCCACTGGCCGCGACTTCCACTTTGTGGCCTTCTTTTCGGAAACTAATTTCGAGCAGTTCGCGGATGGAGGGTTCGTCATCGACGATTAGTAGATGAGCCATGTCGGTGTTTACCGTTTCCCCGCTGCTTGCAGGGCGGCGCCGCGCATGAGTGGTACGCGCGTTGCGGCGCTCGCGACCGGGGGCAGGTCCACGATAAATTCCGCGCCGCTTCCGAGCCCCGTTTCCACGTGGACGCGTCCTCGATGCGCCTGCAAAATCTGATAAACAATGGCGAGTCCCAGGCCCGTTCCTCCGGGAAATCCCGACTGAAAGGGCTCAAAGATCCGAGCGGATGCGCCAGGCTCCATTCCCGGTCCCGTATCGCGGATGGAGATTCGGACAGAGTTCTGAATTGCTTCCGCGCAAACCGAGAGGACGCCGCCATCAGGCATGGCTCGCAGGGCATTGTTGCAGAGATTCCAAAAGACCTGTTTCATCGCATCACGATCCGCGCGGACTCGGAGCGGGCGCTGCGCGAAGTGGCGTTCGATCCGAACCTTTCCGGATGCAACCACGTTGCGCTCGATTACGACGAGAGTCTCTTCGACAAGGCTCAGGATGTCCACGTCTGTGAAGGCGTAGGACTTTTCGCGGGAATAATCTAGGAACTCGGTAATAATTTGGTTCAAGCGCTGCGATTCGCGGCTCACGATTTGAACGAGCTTCTTGTCGTCATCCTCAAGTGGCGCGAACCGCGCCAACTCCTTCAGCGCACCGGTCATCGCCGTTAGAGGCTGGCGAATTTCGTGGGCGATGGCCGCTGAAAGGCGCCCCAGGGCGGCCATGCGTTCCTTTGTAAAAACCTCACGCTCCAACCGCTTGAGTTCCGTCAGGTCCTGGAAGTTAAAAACAAATCCGCTGGTTTGATTTTGTCCGGTGCGCAGCGGAGAGATCGAAATTCCGAGAAACCGCGTGGCTCCGCCTGGAGTTCGGAACTCCATCTCCTTGCGAAGTGCCCGCGGATCCCCCCCTTCATCCACTTCCACTGGCCAGAAGCCTGGGAAAACGTCGGCAACATTTTCTCCACGAAGCAGTCCGAATCCGTGTCCGGTGATCTCGGCTCCCGCGCGATTAATCAGTAAAATGCGTCCGTCCAGGCCGACGGTAAGCAACCCACCGCGCATCGACTCGATGATGTCGTTGTTGAAGGCCTGCAAGTCCTTCAACGCCTCGCTTTTTTGCTCGAGTTCGACGCCCTTGGTCTGAATCGTCTGCGCCAGCAAACTCCCCAGATACGCCACGGCAAAAAAGGCAAACAAGTTGCTTCCCAGCCAGGATTCAAGCGCTCGCGGACTCGGAGTCGAAATTGCTGTGCGCGGGATGATTCCGTAGTAAGTGATCTCCGTGATGCACCCGAGGAGCACGAAACTGAATCCCGCCACCAAGAAAGTGCCGCGACGGGAGAACAGGATGCTGCCCATCAGAATCGCAAGCAGGTACAGCGAGATGAAATAGCTATCCTGTGCGCCGCTGGCGTAAACCACGCCCGTGATGATCCCCAGGTCAAGGGCGATTTGAACCGGCGCATGCCATCGGCTCTGCGGAAGGGCACGCTGTATGACCAGATACAACGCCGCAAGGAGATACCACAGGACGGATAAACCGAGGAGCGTCCGCACAGGAAACGGGCTCAGTGTCCATTGGCGAACAGCGATGATCCCTGCCACCAGGAAGGTGATTACGAGAAAACGAACGCGGCCCAGCCAAGGCAACCATTCATTTATGCTGGGTGTAGGCTCCATGCAGGATCCAATAGTTGCTCTCCCCGCTTGGTCGAGTTCCCCCGCGGTCTCACACTTCGATTTGGTGCGGCCACGTAAGTGGCCCGATTTGAGATTTCGCAATCGCGGTAATGCGCCGGCGAGTTAGTGTCCCGCCAGTTTGCCGATCAGCGAGAATAGCGGCAAATACATTGAAATAACTACGCCGCCCACGACCACGCCCAACACAACGATCATGATCGGCTCAATGGCTGTCAACATGTCCTTCACAGCTGCGTCGACTTCGTCCTCATAGAAGTCGGCGATCTTCGAAAGCATCGCGTCCATCGCGCCCGTTTGTTCGCCGACGCCGATCATTTGGGTCACCATCCCCGGGAAAACATCCGTTTCCTTTAGAGGATCGACCAAGGAGCGCCCGGCTTCAACCGCCTTTCGTGTCTGCGAAATGGCTCTTTCCACGACTGCATTGCCCGACGTGCGCGCGGTGATGTCGAGGCCTTCGAGGATCGGCACGCCGCTAGAGATAAGCGTACCGAGCGTTCGGGTGAATCGAGCAACCGCGATCTTGCGCATAACGATGCCAACGACCGGCAGCTTTAGGATCACAGAATCTATGGCCATCCGGCCTGCGGGGGTTCCGTACCAAAATTTGACTGCAAAACCGCTCGCGATCGCCAATATCAAAATCAGCAATCCGTAGATGCTGCCGACGAAATGGCTGAGCCCGACGACGATCCGCGTAGGAAGCGGCAGGTCAACCTGCAATCCGTTAAACAAAGTGATGAAAATCGGGACGACCTTCCACAGCAAGAGGATGATCACCCCGGCGGCGATACTCAAAACCGAAATCGGATAGATCATCGCGGACTTAACTGCCCGCTTCAGTTTTACGTTCTTCTCAATGTACGTCGACAGACGCTGCAGAATCGTGTCCAGGATGCCGCCGGTTTCGCCGGCCTCGACCATGTTGTAGTAGAGGGGGTCGAAGACCTTCTCGTGCGCCTTCATCGAAGTCGAAAGCGTTGCTCCGCCTTCTACGGAAGCTCGCACCGCATTCAGGATTTTTTGAAATGTTTTATTTTCCTGTTGCCCGGCGAGAATCTCGAGGCACTGTACCAACGGCAAGCCCGCATCGATCATCACGGAAAACTGGCGAGTAAATATCGCGAGCTCCTTGGAATCGACGCCGGTTCCAAATGTCGGGATGTTGAATTCCTTGCCCTTCTCGGAAAGCTTGCTGACGTTGATGTTTTCCCGGCGCAGCGCCGCCGTAAGCTGGGCTTTGTTTTCCGATTCGCGTTCTCCGGTGACCGCCGTGCCCATCCGATTGGTTCCGCGATATGTGTAAACCGGCATAATGTGTTACCTCCTTCGTCGATCTCTTCGATTACCGTCGGACGGGAATCCGGCCGCCCGCGGGCGGCGACGTCACCCCACGGTTAATTAAATCCTGTAATTCGTCTGGGTTCGACGATCTTGCGAGCGCGGTTTCCAAAGTAATCAACTTCTGGGAATGGGCGTTCGCCAGGCTCTGATTGAAAGTCTGCATCCCGCTTGCACCCGTTCCTGTCTGCATCGCGGAATAAATCTGGTGAATCTTGTCCTCGCGAATCAGGTTGCGGATGGCTGCATTGGGGATCAGTATCTCCATGACCATCGCTCGGCCGCGTCCGTCGATCTTCGGTAGTAGCGATTGGCAAAGTATTCCTTCTAACACCATCGAAAGTTGCGCTCGGATTTGCGGCTGTTGATGGGAGGGGAAAACATCGACGATACGGTTAATCGTCGAGACGGCCGAATTTGTGTGCAGAGTAGCGAAGGTCAGGTGTCCCGTTTCGGCGATGCGCAGCGCTGACTCGATTGTTTCTAAATCGCGCATTTCGCCGATCAGAACGATGTCCGGGTCCTCGCGCAGGGCAGCGCGAAGGGAATTCGCGAACGAGTGCGTATCCGAATGTACCTCGCGCTGATTCACCAGGCATTTCTTGTGGTTGTGAAGAAACTCGATTGGGTCCTCGATCGTGATCATGTGCTCGTCGCGCTCATTGTTAATCTTGTCGAGCATCGCTGCGAGCGTCGTGGACTTTCCCGAGCCTGTTGGGCCGGTCACCAACACTAACCCGCGTGGTTTGTCGCAAAGGCCGCGCACGATCGGTGGCAGTCCGAGCGCGTCGAAACTCTTGATTTCCCAGGGTATCGTCCTGAAAACGGCGGCCACGGCGCCTCGCTGATGGAAAATGTTGCCCCGGAATCGGGCCAGGCTCTTCAATCCAAACGAAAAGTCGAGTTCCAGGTTCTCTTCCAAACGGTGCTTCTGCACGTCCGTCAGCACGCTATAGGCCAGCGCCTTTGTGTCGGCGGCCGTGAGAGGCGGCATGTCCAAGGGACGAAGCTTCCCATGTACGCGCACCCGCGGGGCGCTATTGGTCGAGAGATGCAAGTCGCTCCCGGACATCTCGATCATTTTCTTCAAGAGTTCGCTCAATGTGATGCCAGCCATTTTCTCCTCCGATTACAGAACCGTCTCGCGTAAGACCTCTTCCATTGTCGTCAATCCTGAGGCAACTTTCTGCAAGCCGCTCCGACGCAACGTGATCATTCCTTGTTCCATCGCCTTTTTCTTCAGTTCCAGTGCCGACGCTCCCACTAGAATCAATTCGCGCAATTCGTCATTGATTTCCATGACCTCGTAGAGTCCTACGCGGCCTTTGTATCCCGTGTTGCCGCAAGTTGCGCATCCTTTGCCATGTTGCACGGTGGTTTTCATCGCTTCTTCGGGAGAAAAACCCGCCTCCGTCAGCGCCTCCGACTGGATCTGCAGCGGTTCCTTGCATTGGACGCAGATGCGGCGTACCAGCCGCTGCGCGCAGATGAGGTTTACCGACGTAGCCACCAGGAACGGTTCGATTCCCATGTTCATCAACCGGCTGATCGTGGACGGTGCATCATTCGTATGGAGCGTGGAAAGGACGAGGTGGCCGGTGAGCGCTGCCTTCACGGCGATTTCAGCCGTCTCGAAGTCTCGAATTTCTCCTACCAGGATGATGTTGGGGTCCTGCCTAAGGAATGCGCGCAGTGCCGAGGCGAAGTTCAACCCGATCTGCTCCTTCATTTGCACCTGGTTGATCCCCGGAAGCTGAAATTCGACTGGGTCCTCGGCCGTCATAATGTTCGTTTCCGGCGTATTCAACCGCGCCACCGACGAATAGAGAGTGTTGGTCTTGCCCGATCCGGTGGGGCCGGTCACGAGGACCATGCCGTACGGCTTCAGGATTTGCCGTTCGAATTTGGCCAGCGCTTCCGGTTCGAAACCGAGTTTGGTCATGTCCAGCCGCAGGTTTTCCTTGTCCAACAGCCGCAAAACGATTTTTTCTCCGAACAGCGTCGGTACGGTCGAAACGCGGAAGTCCAGCTCCTTTTTCTTTCCGTCTCTCAGGTACTTGATCATGATGCGGCCGTCTTGCGGCAGCCGCTTTTCGCTGATGTCCAGCTTGGACATGATCTTGATGCGGCTGGTCATCGCATCTTTTAACTTCATGGGGGGTGCCATCACGTTCTGCAGGATTCCATCGATGCGGAACCGCACGCGGTATTCCTTTTCGTAGGGCTCCACGTGAATATCGCTCGCGCCGCGCTTCACCGCGTCGGTCAGGATCAGATTGCAGAGCTTGATGATCGGCGCTTCCTCGGCCGCTTTTGACAGCGACGCAAGGTCCATCTCCGTTTCTTCTGCCGCCAGCTCGAGAGCGTCCGCTTCGTCTCCCGTCAGATCCTTCATCACCTTGTCGAGTTCTTCGACGCTCTCCACTTCCCCATAGAACTTGTGAATGGCCTCGCTAATCGCCGTTTCCGACGCAACCACCGGCTCCACGTTAAATCCCGTCATGAACTTGATGTCGTCCATGGCGAAGACGTTCGTCGGATCGGTCATCGCGATCGTCAACGTCGATCCCACGCGCGAGAGCGGCACAATCTGGTAGCGGACCGCCGTCTCCTGCGGCACAAGCTTGATCACCGCTGGATCTACTTCGTAAAATTTCAGGTTGATGGATGGTACGCCGTACTGCCGGGAGAGAACCGCGGTGATGTCGTCGTCGCTTACCAACCCCATCTTCACCAAGCACGTGCCCAGGCGACCGCCATTTTTCTTTTGGTAGTCGAGCGCCTGCTTCAACTGATCTCCGGAGATCAGGCTGTCCTTGACTAGAATTTCGCCGAGACGAGAAGACATAGTTGTGCGCCCGCAGTACTAGAACTGCGGTATTGGGGAGAGTAGCATGTGATTCGCGGCGGCGTTGGCGCTGGCTTCGCACCTCGTAGTGAATCAGCTAACATCCAATCCGCCGCATCGACATCCTGTACTGCCGTACAGGCCTTTTCTTCGCCTGTACTTAGGTACAGGTGGCTTCCAGTACCTTATCGGGCGCCGGGCCAGTTCACTTCAGCACCTCTACCTTTTAAGGGTTCGAGGAGGACAAGCACGTGCAAACGAGAGTCGCGGCGAAAAGCCTGCTGGTCCTGCGTAAAGAGGGAAGTCTTGGTGGATTGGAGTCGTTATCGTACGTACAGTACGCCATGAGGGTCCAACCCTAATATAGCCGAATTCTAGCCGGTCCCGTTGATGACGGAGCCATCCGGCGTGCGCATCTCGTTGGGACGTTCGTCGGTGATGGGATGTTTTGCCGCCAGCGCTTCGTCAACCTCGATACCCCAGCCGGGTTTTTCGCTGATCCACGCGTAGCCATCCTTCACTTCAAGGCAGCCCTGAAAAATGTCCCGGACCAGCGGCGTGTAGTCGAAATGCTCGTGAATGCCGAAATTGGGATTGGTCAGATCGAGCGTGAGATTGGTCATATGGCCTACAGGGGAATGGGGGCGCCATGCCAGGCGAATTTCACCTCATAATTCGCGGCAAACGCCGCCACCTTCCGAGCGGCCGTAAAGCCGCCGATATGGGAAACATGATGGCGGATGTAATCAATCAGGCGTTGTTCGACGAGCGGCTGCCACTCATGCGGGTTGTTCCATAGCTCGCCGATCGCGAGCGGCGTTGTGCACATCTGCCGGACGATTTTGTAGTGGCCAGACTCTTCCGGCGGCAAGAGGTCTTCGCAATAGAACAATTTGAAGGGTTCTACATCTTTGCAGAACTCGACAGCTCGTACGCTATCGAGCAGCGAATGTACATCGATGCCCAGGCCGATTTCCGGCGGCATCTCCTTTCGGAAAGCCTCACACGCCGATATGACCTTGCGAGTTTCCTTGTCGCGATCGAAAGGCACGGAGCCGTCGTCGAACTTCGGCTGACCATACAAATTGTTTACGGCCCCGTCTCGAATGAACATCGCGATCAGCAGGTTCCGGCAGCCTTGGTCGACAAGGTTCATTGAATTTTCAATCAGCTTCTTGTTCGCATCCTGGGCCGCCAGGAACACGTGCAGGTAAGTGTCCGCCGCATCGCGGCATTTTCCGCCAACCAATTGGTAGACGGGCATCCCTGCTTGTCGGCCTTTGATGTCCCACAGCGCGTCGCAGAGGCCGCCAATGGCGCAGTTCTGAACCACATCATTCTTATAGTAGGAACTCATGTAGCAGAGTTCCCAAATCTGCTCGATTCGGTCGGTTGTTCTGCCCATCACCAGAGGCTTCAGATATTGCTCCACGGCCGTCTTCACAAGTTTGGAGCGGCCTCCGGGAAAAGTAGCCGTGGCGCAACCGTAGCCGTGAAGCCCCGCCTGATCGGTCGTAACCTTCACGATCGTTGAGTCATTGTTGCCGCCGCCTCCGACCTCAATCACGCGCACTTCTTGGATGAACGGCGCTGGCATCCCGCGCGTGGCTCGATCTGCTTTCTCTTGCGCCCCTTGCTCGCTGCCCGAGGGAGCGGCCTGCGCAAGCGAACCGCCAAAGAGGCCGGCTACAGCGGCTCCGCCACCCAGGAGCGCGGATTTCAGCATCGCGCGGCGATTCTGAACACCGGTCGACAACTCACTGCCTGGGCCACTAGACGTCGTATTGGTCATACCTGCCTCACCGTGATCAATGGAAAAGATCGCAACTCAAGCTTCTGATTCAGCCTCAGCCGCGCGCATCGTACGCCTCTCCCAAGCGAGACACAACGGAGTTGCCGCCGCGCACAATGGGCGCCGCAAAACGGGTTGGTGCAAAGAGAAGCGCCAAAACCACGGGAATTCCGCTAGTGAGAATTCGCGTAACTAGTTAGAATAGGGTGGCAGGGCGGTTAGCTCAGCGGTTAGAGCATCCGGTTTACACCCGGAAGGTCCAGCGTTCAAATCGCTGACCGCCCACCAATGTATCACCTCGCGGGGACGTAGTTCAGTTGGTTAGAACGCCGCCCTGTCACGGCGGAGGTCGCGAGTTCGAGTCTCGTCGTCCCCGCCATCTTATCCAGAAAAGTTGAACGAATTTCCCTGCAACCAAAGGCTGGACTTGGACCAGTTCGTCACTTACAAACCATCTGCTTCTGCGTCATGCTGACAATTGTTTTTTCGGAGATACCGGGCTGGTAGCGTTCGTAGGCTGTGCTACTTACCTTTGCGATCCCATCCGCGGTGTCTGATTGGGAACTCACAATGACCACTATCGTTCCGTCCGGTTTGTAAAAGATGGCTCGCGAGTGGTTACTCGTTTCGATCTTCTTGAAGCCCGACAAATGAGAGGTATACCAGGCGAGAGCGTCGGTCATCTTGATGTTGTCTTTAGCGAAGTAGTCGTAGAGTTTGTAGAAATCGCCCTGCATCTTGCTTTTACAAACTGCGCCGTCCGGCATTTTTACGGGTTCATTTCCAAACTTCTTTGCTGAATCGCTCGGCGGCATCAGCGGAAGTCCGGTCAGGAGATCGTTCGTAAGAATCTTTGCTTGACCTGAAACGATCGACGCGCAAACAAACAGAGAAGCTGTCAGCAGGAGAACGGTTTTCATCTGGATGCCTCCAAATTCGCCACGAATTCTATCTATGCGCGTACGCAGTGAAAACGTAATCTCTTGTCTTCACGATCGTGTGGCACGTAAATCCGCACTTGGCGTCGTTCCCCTGCGGCGGCTTGCCAGCCATGGTGCCGGGCGTGAACGTATTGGACGCAGCGTCATAGTCGAACACGGCCCATCCCCAACCGCCGCTGTCCGCGAACCTCTTGCTGTCCTTCACCATGAAGTCCGCGTCGTCCTGGGTGCCTGGGACCGTTGCTGCGGGGAACGTCTCCATCTTTTTCGGGCTCCAGTGGATCTTTGCCATCTTGGAGCCGTCGGGGAAAGGCTTGCCGTTTTGCGGAATACCTTCCTCGTACGCTTTGATCATCACAGGATTAGCGAGGATCGCAGCAACATGGGGTCCGTCCTGGCTGATGGAGACAACCTGCCAGCCTTCGTATCCCCTGAACTCTGAGAACGCGAGCCCGCCCGGCACTTTCAGAGCGTACTTGTCCTGCGCGGAGACAGCCCTGCTGCCCAATACGGCGAGCGCTAGCGCGATGATCACCATCACCCCGGATAGCATTGTCTTCATGGCTCATTCCTCTCCTGTTGTTTAACGGACGGTCACTTCAAGTCCTGATTGGCTTGCCTGAAGCTAGTAGACGGTTACCCGCTAATGTTGTTGCTTCTACGGGAAAGTGGAATTTCGGTTGGACATCGACTTGGTCGCCGCCGAGAACTTTCATCGTCAGGTCGATGGACCGCCGATTCCGATGCACCTGACGTATCTCGCCGCGCCAATTGCGGCGAATTGTAGTCTTCACGCAGCTCTTCCGTCAATGCGCGGCCCAGACTCTATATACCTTGACACGTATATGCTCTGTGGAGTATACGAAAGAAATGGAATCTGTCTTCGAAATTATCGCGGAGCCGAACCGCCGCGCCATACTGAGCCTTCTGGTCTCGTCACAACGGTCGGTGGGAGAGATCGAGCGCCAGCTTCGTATGCCGCAGCCGGCCGTGTCAAAGCACCTGCGAGTGCTGCGCGACGCTGGTTTCGTGGAATCCACGGTGGACGCACAGCGCCGTCTCTACCGGTTGAAACCTGAACCGCTTGAGGAACTCGACGCCTGGCTCGCCCAGTTTCGCCGGTTCTGGTCCGTTCACGTGGATGCCCTGGAACGCCACCTCGACCGCATAGATCAATCAACAAAGACGAAAAGGGCAACACGAACCAAAAGGAAGAAGTAGTGACGCGGCACTGTCCGCGAATGTGACGATACGAGGGAACGATGAAGATCAAATTGACCAGCGTGTACGTCGACGACCAGGAGAAGGCCCTGCGCTTCTATACCGAAGTGTTAGGCTTCGTGAAGAAAGCCGACTTCAGCCAGGGGCCGTTTCGCTGGCTCACGGTGGCCTCACCAGAGGACCCGGACGGCACGGAACTGCAGTTGGCGCTCAACAACAACCCGGCGGCGAAAGCCTACCAGCAGGCCTATTCCAACAGGGCCAGCCCGCGGCCATGTTCTTCACCGACGACGTGCAGGCCGATTACGAGCGTATGAAAGGGCGCGGCGCCGAGTTCACCATGCCGCCAAAGGACGTGACCGCCTCCAAGATCGCCATGCTCAACGACACTTGCGGCAATCTCATTCAGCTCACGCAGTTGATGCGCTGGCAGGGCTGACCTTTAACATGTAACATGACCGATCGCGAGCACTACGCACCGGGTCCCGCCGGAGGGGCGCAAATACGAAAGGACGGGGAGAAGTGGACGCTCATTCTCGTTAGAGAACTGCGCCACTCGCCCGAAAAAGTCTGGCAGGCGCTAACCGACCCGGCGCATCTGCGCAAGTGGGCACCCTTCGACGCCGATGAGAGCCTGGGTACGGTTGGAGCCACGGTGAAGCTCACCACGGTGGGAGCGCCCAAGCCGATCGTCTCCGAAACAAAGGTAACGCGAGCCGACGCTCCCAAAGCGCTTGAGTACAATTGGGGTAGCTTCGATATGCGGTGGGAACTCGAAGCCTTTGCTGGCGGCACGCGCCTCACGCTGTGGACCAACATCGGTCGCCGCTTCATCTCGATGGGTGCTGCCGGGTGGCACATTTGTTTTGATGTTCTGGACCACCTTCTCAGCGGAGCTCCCATCGGCCGCATGGTCGGCCCCGACGCCGTGAAGTTCGGCGGCTGGCAACGATTGAATGCCGAGTACGCAAAGCAGTTCGGCGTTGAACCGCCCAACTAGTAGCCAAACGCCGCGAAACATTGGTACCTGTCAGAAAACTTCGCCACCTTTTTGGACCGTTTGGATCGCCCATAGCATCCAAACGCGTGGCCGCCGATGAGGCGGGACCATAACAGCTGTGGAGACAAACATGTCGAAGAGTAAAAAAGAAGTAATTGGTTTTGACAACGCTACTGTCCCCCGCTCGGGACAACATGCTGTCGAGCAGGCTGTCAACGACGGCGGCATAGCGAGTATTTCGCGTCGCGCTGCAGTAGGGCGCTTGGCATTCTTCGGAGCGGTCATGTCCACACTCAGTGGCCGACTGCTCGCCCAGCAAGGCGCCTCAGGCAGCTACAGCAATTCAGCCATTGCTATGCTGCCATCAGAATCCGCACCAAAACCGGGCGAAGATCTCGTTCGCGCCGTGAAGATCGCCCGTGCGATGCGTTCGGGACCGCCCGAGGTCACTCGAAACGCGACCGTGGCCGAGATGGATCACCACGGGAGCATTACCGACATATTGCGAAAGGGTACGAACTCCTGGGTCTGCACGCCAGGCGACGAGAACAAGATCGGCGATCCGCCAATGTGCGTCGATGAGTTGGGGATGCAGTGGTTCAAAGACGCTCTAGCGGGTCAACCGCGGCCGACGAATAAAGCGCCGGGTCTCTGCTACATGTTGTGTGGCGCAACGCAGCACAGCAATACGAATCCGTCCGATAAGACCAGCCCGGCAATTCCCATCGGTCCGCACTGGATGATTCTTTGGCCTTTCGACTGGAAGCACTCGGGCCTCCCTACCGCCGTACGCGATGCCGGTGCGTGGATCATGTTTGCCGATACGCCATACGCGTACTTGCACATTTGTGGGACCCCATGGGATGGAAGAGAGTACTCACCACAGGACGAAGCCGTATGGACGATGCAATACTCGAAGCGCCGCTCCGGCTGGGACGTACATTCCAACTCGACTTAATTCATTAACATAAGAGCTATGTCAAACGTAACCCTTTCCAAAGAGCAGCGTAAGGAACTACTCGGAACATTGAAAGCCCGTTTTGAGAAAAACGTGAACCGCCATAAAGGTCTTGAATGGGCCAAAGTACAAGCAAGGCTGGAAGCTCATGCTGAAAAGCTGTGGTCACTCCATGAAATGGAAAGGACCGGCGGTGAACCGGATGTTGTTGGTCTTGATAAAAAGACGGGCGAATATATTTTTTATGATTGTTCAGAGCAAAGCCCTGAAGGGCGAAGAAATGTTTGCTACGATCGTGAAGCGCTGGATTCCAGGAAAGAACATAAGCCGAAAAATAGCGCTGTTGATATGGCAGTGGCCATGGGCATCGAGCTTTTAACGGAAGAAGAATATAGAGAGCTGCAGGAACTTGGGAATTTCGATACAAAAAGGTCGAGCTGGGTGAAAACACCTTCGGATGTCAGAAAACTCGGCGGCGCGCTCTTCTGTGATCGTCGCTTCGGCCGTGTCTTCGTGTATCACAACGGCGCGGAATCTTATTATGCCGGTAGGGCGTTCCGTGCCTCGCTAAGGGTTTAAGTCTCGAGAGATGAAAGGGCTCGTACCCGTGAAGTCTGCCTCTGCATTAATCGACGAGAAGATCAAGCAACTTGGGGATTGGCGCGGCAAGACCCTCGCTCGTCTCCGTCAGCTCATCCACGATGCCGACCCGGAGATCGAGGAGGAGTGGAAATGGGTAAAGCCAACGAACCCAGGAACCCCCGTTTGGTCCCATGACGGCGGCGTCTGCACGGGGGAATCGTACAAGCAGGTCGTGAAACTCACCTTCTTTCGCGGAGCCTCCATCAAAGATCCGAAGAAACTCTTCAATTCCAGCCTGGAAGGGAACACGCGGCGTGCAATCGACTTCCGCGAAGGACAAAAGATCGACGAGGCTGCCTTCAGGCAACTTATCCGCACCGCGGTGGCTGCCAACTCCGCAGCGCGCGCTCAACGGGCGGCCAAGAAGAAGTAAGCACCGCTCTCAGAAGTACGTGCCGTTCAGAGCTCAAGGTTCACTACCGTCGGTTGCGGGGCGGCCTGCGGCAGTTCATATTTCCGCGGCGCGCAGCATGCGGAGCTGAGCCGCGAACTGTCCTTTCGCATTTCCGGCTTCCGCTTCAAATGTTTCAGCGTCTCGCGCAGGATGCTCGCGGCCGCGCGATCTTGCGGCATCGTCAGCCGGTAGTGCATCCACTTCCCCTCGCGCCTGGCCTCGATGATGCCAGCGCGGCGCAGATACGCGAGATGCCGCGAAATTTTCGGCTGGCTGATCCGCAAAATTTCCACAAAATAGCAGACGCAAATCTCCCGGTCCGCGATCAGGTTCAAAAGGCGCAGCCGCGTCGCGTCCGCCAGCGCACGGAAAAGCGTATCCATAGGTTGTCCCATCCGATCTTTTCGCATGGCGCTAGTATACAAGATATTCGCCTTGACATATATGTTCTTCGGGCCTAGCCTCATTCGTATGTGGATAAACGCATATGTTCGTCCAAAGGATCGACCACTCCATGCCGGCACACTATAACGTCCTCTTTCTCTGCACCGGGAATTCCTCCCGCTCTATCATGGCTGAAGCCATTCTCAGCAAAAAAGGAACACCTGCGTTCACCGCATACAGTGCCGGCAGCCACCCTGCGGGATTCATCCATCCCGGAGCCTTGCGTGAACTTGAACTCGCTCATTTGCCCGCCGACGGATTGCGCAGCAAAAGTTGGAGCGAATTCGCAAAATCCGATGCGCCCAAAATGAACTTCGTCTTCACCGTCTGCGACAACGCCGCCAAAGAAATCTGCCCCGTCTGGCCCGGCCAGCCCATGACGGCGCATTGGGGTATCCCCGATCCCGGATACACTCGCGGCACGCCCGAGCAAGTGGAACGCGCCTTCCGCGACGCGTTCACCATTCTCGACCGTCGAATCAGCCTCTTCCTGTCGCTGCCGATCGCCAGCCTTGACGCGCTCGCCATCAAGCGCGAAATCGATCGCATAGGTTTGCAATGACGGTCTCCCCCGCGCGTCGTCTCACCGCGGAATTTGTCGGCACCGCATTTCTCGTGGCGGCGGTGGTCGGATCCGGCGTCATGGCTGAAAGGCTTTCCGGCGGCAATGTCGCCCTGGCGCTTCTCGCGAATACCATCGCTACTGGCGCCGTTTTGGTCGCGCTAATTTTGGCCTTTGGTCCCATCTCCGGCGCACATTTCAATCCCGCCGTCACCCTGGCGGACGCGCTCGAGCGCGGCCTCACCTGGACGCAGGGCTCGCAGTACATCGCAGTCCAAATTCTCGGCGGACTCACCGGAACCATCGCAGCAAACGTGATGTTCGGCCTTCCACTAATTTCGATCTCGCGTCACGTTCGCAGCGGCGGCGCTCAGTTCTTCAGCGAATTCGTGGCGACGTTCGGCTTATTATCGGTTATCTGGGGATGCTCGCGCGTCCGGTCGACGGCCGTGCCCTTCGCGGTCGGAGCTTACATTACGGCCGCGTATTGGTTCACGGCTTCCACGTCCTTCGCAAATCCCGCCGTCACCATTGCGAGGTCACTCAGCGACACGTTCGCAGGCATTCGTCCCATTGACGCACCTCTGTTCATCCTCGCGCAGCTTTTAGGAGCCCTGGCCGCAACATTTCTTTTTCGTTGGCTGGCTCCCGATCTGCTTCGCGAAGCCAAAAACGTCGTCTTCGCGCATGGTGCTAAAATATTCGCCGCACAAGAAAAGGAGTAATCAATGTCTTCAGAAAATATCCGTGAAATAGTCAGGGAGAAGTACGGTGAAGCCGCAAAACGTGTCTCCGCGGGCCAGGGTTCAGCCTGTTGCGGGACGAGCCCCTCGTCCTCAATCGCTGGTTGCGACCCGATCACCTCCAATCTCTACGGAGACGAGGCGTCAGTGCTGCCTGCGGCCGCGTTGCAAGCTTCCCTCGGTTGCGGCAATCCCACCTTGCTCGCGAATTTGCAGCCCGGCGAAACGGTTCTCGATCTCGGTTCCGGCGGCGGCATCGATGTGCTTCTATCCGCGCGCCGCGTCGGCCCCGCTGGAAAAGCCTTCGGCCTTGATATGACGGACGAGATGCTAGCCCTCGCCGAGGAAAACAAGCGCAAATCCGGCTTGGCCAACGTCGAATTCCTGAAGGGTGAAATTGAAAATATTCCGTTGCCGGAAAATTCGGTGGACGTCATCGTCTCCAATTGCGTCATTAATCTTTCCGGCGATAAAGACCGCGTCCTTCGCGAGGCCTTCCGCGTCCTCAAGCCGGGCGGCCGCCTCGCAATTTCCGATGTGGTGGTTCGCGGGGAAGTGCCACCGGAGATTCGCCGAAGCATTGAGCTGTGGGTCGGCTGCGTTGCGGGCGCGCTTACGGAAAATGGGTACCGCCAAAAGCTTCAAGCCGCGCGTTTTGAATCCATTGAAATCGAGGCTACGCGCATCTACAAAGTTGACGACGCAAGAGAATTTCTCGCCGCAGCGGGCCTGGATTCAAACTCCATCGCCGCCCAAGTTGACGGCAAATTCATCAGCGCCTTCGTCCGTGCCCGGAAGCCGGCGAGACCCGCAATCTAGCGCTTTAGCGCGACTCTCCGAGCACAGGATGCAGCGTGAGCTGGCTGTCTTTCAGAACTTCGAGGTCGCGCTCCCACTCTCGTCTTCCTTCGGACCTTACCTCGATATGATGAGTGCCGCTCGCAAGCTGCAGCGTCGATGGAGTTTGGCCCACGAATTTCCCGTCCACATAAACCTCCGCATCGGCCACGTCGCAAGATATGGCTACCTCACCATGTCCTGTAGGTGGCGAAGGTGAACCAGCCACAGGATCGGAAGCGTCGCTCGCACGCGCGGCCGTCCCTTTCACCCTGCTCGTGAATGCCGTCGAGACGGGCTCCAGCGTTGCCTCGATGTGATCGGCCTTTAGCAGCCAGTAGTGAACGTGCGTCCGCCCGTTCATGGCAATCCATTCGAAAGGGCCTTCCGTCAGTCTCAAGTCCTGCGCTGTGTAGCCATCCTTATATATGCGCAGCGTCATTTGGTGCTGAAGGGTCTGGCCGAATACGGTTCTGGTCTTATGGAAGTAGCCGCCGGGAACCTTCGTGCGAAACGGAGTCGTACCCACGATAACGCCGTCGATTTCGACGGTCGCACCCGGCGGCGAGCTCGTGATGGTCAGGGTGTTGGCGCGCGCCCGTGGAGCGCAGAGCGGCGGTAATACCAGCAGCGCAAGCAATGCACATAGACAGTTGCGCCTCGATGGCTGCATCGGAGCCCTCCGAGGAATTAGGGCCACACCATGTCACCAATCGCCGCTCCCTGTCAATTGTGGTTCCTACTTACGATGGCGTTGCTCGGGCGATGCGACTTAGGTCCTCGCCTTTCGCGCTTTGCCTCTCGGTCGCGGGCTTCAGGATCACGATTTTTCAGTGATTCTTTCCTCGTCGCTATTCGAAAAACCTGCATCTAATAACAGTGAACGCCGAAATTCGGCATTAACAAACGGCGCTCTTCCCGCCGGTTCGGTATCCCGTTCCGCGAAAGGGAACTCATAATTCAGGAGGCCAGTTACCAAATGTCTTTTAAACCGAAATTTTTCGGCGCCGTAGTCGCGGCGGTAATTCTCACCGCCCCAGTCTGGGCCGCTTCAGCTTCATCTCACAAGGACTCAGCGCGATTCGACGCCGCCGAGGCAACCACCGTCGGAAACACCCAACTCCAGCCGGGGCACTACACGTTCGAAGCGAGGGAAGATCAGAGCCGGTTGAACGTACTAAAGGATGGCAAAGTTGTCGCTACGGTTCCTTGCCACTGGGTTCAACTCCAAAAGAAGCCGAGCGCTTCTGAAATTCTCTCCAACAAAAATCAGGTGAATGAAATCAGGTTCGGGGGCCGAACCGAAGCCGTGCAAGTGGGATAACGGACGACGAGCCTGGATACAAAAGGGGCGGATTAATCCGCCCCTTTTATTTTCATTGAGCGGGCTTTGTGCTTTGGCTCATTCTGCTCTTCCGCGCGCCGGCGAAAATCAGTGCGACGCCCGCCACGATCACAATCCCGCTCAATACAGCCGGCACCGTCACGATCCGTCTGGTGTTTATAATTAATTTCTGTCCCTCCACGTTCACTTCCCGCTGGTCGGCAGGCATCTTCAATTCCGGATGGATCAAGGTCGCTGCGCCGATCAACATCAGCGCTATTCCCAGTATTACAAAGAGCTTCTTCATGGTTGATCTCCAAAAATGCCGGGCCCAGTCGCATCCCTTCTCACTTGGCCGCTAACGGACGAAGAATTTCTTCAAGGTAATTCGGCCGGCTCTCGTCCCGCTCCAGGTGCGGATAACGGATACCGTCATGGTAATCCACCGAATAGGTCTGCACCTCGGTCCCATTCGCAATGATCAACCGGATAGGCGCCGTCGTTGCTTGGGCCGCTTCGATCGCTTCTTTCAAAACCGTCGGCGAATATACGCTGCCATTCACCGCCGTGATTCTCATTCCGGGGCCGATGCCGGCTTTATACGACGGGCCATTGTAAATCACATCGTATATCCGGCCATTTTCCCCGAGCGAAATGCCGATGGACTGCGTTAGGTCTATCGTTTTTCGCACCACTTCGCGGACACTCCCGATTTCATTGGGATTCTCGTTGTACACGAGTTTCCATCCGCTGTTTTCGATGGCCTCGATCGGCGTCGAAGGCGCGGTGGAATCCAGTCGCGTGCGCAGGAAACTGTTCCAGTCGTACGGCTCCAGCCTGTTCAGCGTTGCCACGATATCGTCGAATGTGTAGGTTTTCAGTTCCGGTTTGCCGCTGGGTCCGCCGTGAAAATCGCGGCAAAAATCGTCGATGGACTTTTTGTCCTTCGTCAAGCGGCGCAGAGTCGTGTCAACGTCCAGCCACAGCAACTCTCCTTCTTCGTAAAAATCCGTGCTGCGGCGCCAGTTCGCCCACTCCATGTCGGCGCCATATAGGAACACGGCCGAATCCGCCGTGTCCTGTAGTGGCCGCCAATCCCGGCCCGGGCGCGTCGAGAATATAGACGCCAACCTCGCCAGCTCCTCGCGCCCCTGCTGCGCGTTCCAAAGCCCGCTGCGCGTCGTGAGCACCTCGCCCAGATATTCGGTCAGCCCTTCGTACACCCAAAGCAAATCGTCCCGCATGGGTTGCTGGTAATCGGTGCTTACGAGATCGGCCGGCCGCCGGTACTTCCCATTCCACGAATGAACGTATTCATGCGGCAGAAGATCGGAAAAATAGATCAGCTCGTCGCTGTCGATCAGGCTTTTCTCGTTCGTGCGGTCGTCGCTCGATTCGTGGTGTTCCAAACCAAAATGCGCCACCTGGTCGCTCAGCGTCAGCAGGAAGTGATAGTCGCGATAATGCCGTGATCCAAAGAGCGCGCCCGCTTGTTCTACAAGGTCGTGAAAGTGCATCTCGGTTTCGGGAGTCATCGCCAGCGCCGCTTGGTTATCCGACGCGATATCGATTTCGTTTGAGGGGGTTTCTCCCGGCGTAAGCTGAATCGCGCGAAAATGACGCCCCGTCAGCACGGGCGAGTCCACCAGCGTGTTCAGCGGAACGGGTGCAAAACTAATTTCGTCGCCCTTCTGTTTGGGACCGGGCAGCGCCGTCCCAAATTTCCACCCGTCTGGAATCCGCAGGCTCGGCACGAACGTCAGTTGCGCCGCCGAATAACCCTGCGGATAGAGCAACACTTGATTCCAGCTGAGAACGTCAAGCTCGGCCGTCGCCGACGCGCCCGCCGAATATCCCGCTGCCGGCGCGGATAGCAAAAAATCAAAATCTGCATCCAGCGATTCCACGTCCGCAGGAATATCCAAGTGGAACGCGAACATATTCACCAGGTCGCGCCGCCAGGGAATCGTTTTGCCGTTCGCAGAGAATTTCAATCCAGCCACATTGCCAATTGGGCCGTCCGGCATGTGCTCGCCGGGAATCCACTTGGCGTAATAGAGGACCAGCGGCCCCGGCCGCACCGGGATCTGCTCGTGGCTGTGCAGAATTTTCTGCGGCGCGCGTGATGCGTCCACTTCCAGATGGATTGGTCCAACGGGTGTCTGCGCTCCGGCAGGCGCGCTCGATCCCAAAATTATGAAGATTGTAATGGTTGCAAGTACCGCCGCACTGCGGAATGAATGGTTCATCTCGTTCCTTCGTAACCTGATGTGAAAACCTCAGCTGCTCACTAAACTGTAAATCAGCACCCCGAGCACCACCAAGGTAATTCCCACATAAAGCCAGTCTCGCTCGGATGCGAAACCCGCCACGGAGAATGCAACGCGGGCGACTGGCGTTGCGATCAGTAGCAGCAACCCAAGCTGGATGATTCCGCGCGAATGCAACGAAATCGCGTCCCCAACAACTCCTTCGATCGAACGCAAGTCGCTCGGCTCGCCCCGAAAAATTCTGTAGTCGGGTTTTACGTCGCCATATTTCGTCAAATAAAAAACGCCCCCGGCCAGCACCACCATCGCCGCCAGCACAACTCCCGTGCGCAGCAACATTCCAATCAGCGCCTCAAACCTCTTTTCGCTCAAGCCATGAACTTCAGTCATCTTTGCCTCGCATGCCCCTGCTTTTCTCGTAGGGGCACGATACATCGTGCCCGGCAAACTTACTTGGCTACTTGCTCACCATCGGCCTCCTCCTAGCGGGCATCTCCTGTGGAGTGCGGGGGCTCGCCAGGGACGCCTGGTTGCCAAACGCAGCGTCATTCTGAGCGAAGCGTCCCGCGCCTTTGCCTTTGCGCGAAGCGCCGGGACGCGCAGTCGAAGAATCTCTCTTCGATCTGCAAGCCGTCTCGTTGCCTGCTACATCGCAGCGCGAATTTTCTTCGCGCAACCCCGCTACAGATTCCCGCGAACGCCCTTAACAATCATCTCAATCGCTACGGCCGCAATCGCTACGCCAAACACAATCCGCAGCGTTTTTACTTTGGCCTCCGGCAAAATTCGCGCACCCACCAACGCCCCCAGCAACACGCCCAACATTACGGGCATCGCCAGACCGGGGTCGATGTAACCCCGATGCAAATAAATCCCCGCGCTGGCCGCCGCCGTCACCCCAATCATAAAATTGCTCGTGGTCGTCGAAACCTTGAACGGAATTTTCATCGCGCGGTCCATGGCCAGCACCTTCACCGCTCCGGACCCGATTCCCAGCAGCCCCGAGAGAACTCCTGCCACATACATCAACACAAATCCCAGCGGCACTCCGGTCACGTGATACGTCATCGTGCCTTCGGGCGTCGGATAACTGCCGTCCAGCCTCAGCATCCGCGCGAAAGATCCGGGTTGTTCCTGAATGTGTACTTCGTCCTCCGGCTTGACGGAAATCCACGCGGAGTACAACAGCACGACTCCGAAGACGATCGCAATTGCCGCCGTCGGCACGCGCGTCGCCAGATACGCGCCGCACACTGCCCCGATTGTCGTCGCAACTTCGAGAAACATGCCGACGCGAATATTTGAAAATCCTTCTTTCAAATAAGCCGCCGCGGCGCCGGACGAAGTTGCAATCACGGAGACCAGCGAAGCGCCAATGGCATAACGAATGTCGACGCCGAAAGCCAGCGTGAGCAGCGGCACGATGATCACCCCGCCGCCGAGGCCGGTTAGCGAGCCTAGCAGGCCAGCTAGAAATGATCCTGCCGCGATAAGCAACGTGAATTCGAGCGTTCCGCCCACGCCCGGATTCTAATCGAAGTAAAAGCGAAAAAAAGCCGCGCTTTTTACTTCTAGTCTGGCGCAGAGAATCCTTCTAACTGGAAACATAAAAGGGGCCGAAAGCGTCCTTGCGGGAGCCAGATCCGCCGGTTAGGCCCGCGTTTCCGTCAGGGCTGGCGGTTCGCTAGCCGCCGCCTCATCTCGGGCTCGAAATTGGGAAAATAGCGGCCGATGAGCGGCAGATCAAAGCGCCCCAGGATCGATTCCTTGGGCTCGTTCTCCAGCAAAAACTCAAACGCCATGCGCACAAGTTCGGACGGTTCGAGTCTGCCGCACGCGATTCGGTCGTAGTCGGCCGGTTTCAGCGTCACAACGTGAGACGTTTCGCTCTTGCCTTCGATTACGCGGACACGAAACGTCCCCGCGCTCACAATCTCGACTTCAATTTTCTGCGTCATCGTCGGCTCCGAATATTTCAAACTACGCTACCACGGTAGCGAGGGGCATTGAATTTGCGCAAGTGAAAGTGGCATCATCGCGCGTTGGGATTGCGTTGGAAATGGCAGAGAGCGACCAAGAACAGCGCCGGGTTGACGAATTCATCCTCGAGAAGATCGACAGCGTTTCTCATCTCGAGGCCCTTCTGCTTCTGTGGAACAGCCGGCCTAAGCAATGGTCTCCGGAAGAACTGGCGCGCCGGCTTTACGTGGACGCGAAAATTGCTCGGGAACTTTTAGCCGACTTGCAACGAAGCGATTTGATCGTTGCCGTTTCAAATTCCAATGAGAACTACTGCTACGAGACCAGGTCCGAGGAAAGAGACCGCCTGATCGAATCCGTGGATGCGACGTACCGGTATCAAATTGTCAGAATTTCGAATCTGATTCACTCGAAGGGGTCGTCCGCGGTCAGGGATTTCGCGCGCGCTTTTCGATTTACAAAGGAGCCGGAATAAAATGGCAGAAGTCGTGTATCTTCTTGGCGCCCTCACCAGTTTCCTGTGCGCCGTCTTGCTTCTCCGCGGATATGCAGCGGGCAAGAGAAAGCTGCTGCTGTGGAGCGGGTTGTGCTTCGCAGGCCTGGGAGTGTCCAACGGAATTACGTTTATCGATCTGATCCTGCTGCCGCAGGTGGACTTATATTCATACCGGCTGGCCGCCACCGCCATCTCGACGGCGCTGCTGCTATACGGATTGATCTGGACAAGCCAATGACTCGAATCCAGGCGTTCCTCCTGGGAATCACGGTGATGATGTCGACCACAGCCGGTGTGTTCTTTCTGAAATTCTGGAGGAGCACACGTGACGTTCTCTTCCTGGCCTTCGCCGCATTTTTCTTGCTGGAGGCACTGGACAGAACCACGCTCTTCTTTTTTGCGCGGGACAACGAAGGAAGTCCTTGGGTGTACTTTATCCGGCTCCTAGCCACGCTGGCGATCTTGGCGGCCATCCTGAAAAAGAATTACGGCGGCGGCCGCTCACGAACCCTCTGAGCTCGAATGAACAGATTCAAATAGGAGTCACTTCGGAATCATCCCGATCGTACCTAGCCACGTCTCCACCAACTGAGGCCATCGTGTTATCGGAAGGTCCGTGCGGCGCAGCCCAAATGCATGGCCGCCATGCGCGTACAAATGCATCTCCACGGGAACTCCAGCGTTCTTCAGCGCAATGTAGTAAGCCAGCGAGTCGTCCACGCTGTCCACGTGGTCATCCTCAGCCTGCAGCAAAAACGTGGGCGGCGTCTGGCTGGTGACATGAATATCGGGATTCAAGCTGAGTTCTTTATCGGCGTTTGCCGAATGGTGGATCACAAACTTTCTGGCGCCCTGGTTAGCGTCCCATTCCGCCCCGGCAAGCGACAGATGTCCCGGATAGATAGCCACGGCAAAGTCCGGGCGGCAGCTTTGTTTGTCGGCCGCATCTACAGACGGGTACAAACGCTCCTCAAGATGGGTACTCATCGCTGCCACCAGGTGTCCGCCTGACGAAAACCCGAGCACTCCGATTTTGTGAGGGTCAATATGCCATTCGGCTGCGTGAAAACGCACCAGCCCCACTGTTCTCTGCGCGTCTTCCAGCGCCATCGGTGATTCCGGATAAGGTCCCGATTTCGGGTACGGCGCCGATTTCGGATATAGTCCGTTGCCCGGTACGCGGTATTTCAGGAGCACACACGTGATCCCTTTCGGAGTCAGCCAGTCACAGACCTCCGTGCCTTCCAGATCAATGGCCAGAATCTGATAGCCCCCACCAGGAAACACGACCACCGCCGCCCCTGTATTTCTTCCCGTGGGTGAATAGACCGTCATCGTAGGCCGCGAAACGTTGCTGACCGCCACATCCGGCCTGCCGGCAATCAACTCCTCCTTCCCCGACGTTGTAACGAACTCCGGTCCCGGGTTAGCCTGCGCATCAGGAACTGCCCCCGGCCATATCGGCACCTGCGTATGTCCCGGCGATGGCTGCCAGCCAGTCGTCTGCGCGCTGACACCGCCAAACGCAAACACGACACAGAGAGCAAAGGTCAAAGGCTTCATCACATCCCCCCCAAGGAATCCTAGCGGCCATCCGCGGATTTATTGTCGCAAAACCCGGCTTGGGTCCGTGTTTGCGGCTTGCAAAGCTGGAACGACGCACGCAATGAACGAAACGATAAGAATGACGGCACAACCGCCGCAAATGGAAAGCAGGTCGATGGGACTCACCCCAAACAGTGTCGAGCGAATGGCAATTGTTGAGACTGCGGCGGCCACGATGCCGATGATCTCGCCTAAGAAAATCCAAAGGAGGGCAGATCGCAGAACGTGACTGACGATCCCCGCCGGCAGGGCTCCCAGCGCCATCCGAATCCCGATTTCTTTTCTTCGTGTGACGACGAAATCGGAAACCACGCCGTACACGCCGACGGCGGCGAGGAAAAGGGCAGTCGCACCAAATAACACGAGCATCCTGCTGTGGAAACGATCCTGCGCGAGAGCCACATCCACGATCTCTTGCATGGTGCTTTCCTCGCCTTCGGATTGAGAGGGGTCAATCTGCGAGATCTCGTGGCGCACGATCGACGCAACTGCCGAAGGATCGACCCTAGTCCGCACCACAACATAACGAAGCACGGCTGGATATTGTTTGTAGGAGATGAAAATACCGCCGCTGACCTGATTCAATCGCCTGTAGCGGGCGTCGGCGACGATTCCAACTATGGTCCAATCTCCGTTCCCGCGATTTCCAAGCGTGAAATGCCGGCCAAGCGCCTTTGACGGCGTGCCAGCGATGGCTCGCGCGATGCTCTCGCTAACAACCGCCGCGAGAGGCTTCGATTCGTCCTCGTCTTCGCCGAATGTACGGCCCGCTAGCAAGGGCGTGCCGATCGCCTTGAAATATGACGGAGTAACCACCTCAAAGTTGGCGCGAGGATTCTGGCGCGCCTCGTCCGGTGTTTCGCCAGGCAAAATATAACCCGAATACCATCCAACCAAACCTTCCAGCGGCCTCAGGACCAGCGCTCCAGCCGCTATCACTTCAGGCCTCGACTGAAGTCTCTCCATCAGGTCTTGGAAGAACCGGCGGCGAGCGGGGACATTCGGATAGTGAATCGGGTTCAAGAACACGGCACAGGTAAACACGTGATCGGGTTCGTAGCCGAGATTCACATTCTGAAGGTTGCGGAAACTCTTGGCGAAAGTGCCGGTTAAGACCACAAGCGCCAAGGTCGCGGATATTTCCGCCATCAGAAATACTCGTCCAACTCGGCGACCACGCACGGAACCTGAAATGCTGCTACCGCCATCGCGAATGACCGTCTGCAATCCGCGCTCGCGGATGAGCACCAGCGGCGTTAGGCCAAAGAGCAGTGCAGTGAGGATGAGACAGGCAATTGCGAAGGAGAGAGCCCAGCCGTTGATAGCGACCGATGCAAGACGCGGAATTTGCGGCGGCGCCAGATGCGCGATTACGCGAATTAGAGGAAAGGCCACAGCAATGCCGGCTGCGGCGCCGATTACGGAAAGTATTAGACCTTCCGTGAGGAATTGTCTAAGCAGACGCTTCTTGCCCGCGCCCAAGGCAGCTCGGACAGCGATCTCGGCGCTGCGGCCGGAAACTCGCGTGGCAAGCAGGCTTGCCAAGTTTATCGAAGCAACCAGAAGCAAAATTACGGAACCGGAGAAGAGTAGATAGATCAGGGTCCGATTCGTGCCGGTGATATAGTCCGGCAAAGTTTGTATTGCAGCGATTTGCCCGTCACTCCTGGTTTCAGGATGCTCTGCAGCAACTCTTGCGACGATGGCATTCAACTCGGCATTCGCGGCCTTCAGGGAAACTCCCGGCTTCAATCGCCCGACAATCTGAAGAAAGACCGCGCCGCGGTTTTCGAGGATCGTCCGAGCGGAGGCTTGGTAGCTGGAAGTCGTGAGAAGCGTAAAAACGTCCACTCCCTGAGGGAAAACAAATTGGCGGGGCAAAACCCCGATGACTGTGAATGCCGTATCGTTGAGCGCAAGGCCCGTGCCTATGATGCGTGGATTCGATGCGAACTGAGTTCTCCAAAACTGATAGGTGAGAACCACGACCGGATTGGCGCCAAAGTGATCGTCCTGCGGCCTGAATGCGCGGCCTAAAAGGGGCGTAACGCCGAGCACGGAAAAATAATTTGCCGTCACGCGCGAACTTTCAATCTGCCTCGGTTCGCCCTTGCCGGTCATGGTGTAGCTGTAGCCGTTGGTGGTAGTCGGCATGGCGGCCATATCCTCGAAACTCTTGGACCGGCTGCGCCAGTCTTTCCAGTCGAGATACGAAAGCTCGACCAGATCCTTTTCGGCGTCATTGACGCCTCTCGCGGGGTCGGTCTTCCATCCCACGACGATTCGGTTCGCCTGCGGAAAGGGAAAGGGTTTCAGAACCACGGAATAGAGCACGCTGAACATCGCGGTGTTTACGCCAATACCGAATGCCAGCGCGACCACGCAAACTGCGAGGAAGCCGGGAGATTTGCGCAGCATACGTAGGCCGAAGCGGACGTCTTGGAGGAGAGTTTCGAGCCAAGGGAGGGCGCGGAGGTCGTGCTGCGTTTCGCGGAGTTGCGCGGCGCCTCCGAGGCGGAGGCGAGCTTGGCGGCGGGCTTCGTCGGGCGGGAGGCCGCGGCGGATGTTTTCCTCGGTGAGCATGTCGAGGTGAGAGGCAAGCTCGCGCTGGAAATCTTCGTCGAGGCGATGGCCCGCGAAGAAGCCGCGTATGCGGGAAGCTAGAATTCCCAGCCAGGAAAACATTGAGCTAGCTCCTCTCCGCGAAAGTCATTCGTGGCGCAGGGCGACCATGGGATCGACGCGCATCGCTCGGCGCGCCGGAACGTAACAGGCGAGGAGCGCGACGCCGAGCAGGATCACGACGACGCTCGCGAAGGTCAGCGGGTCGGTGGCGCTGACGCCGAAGAGCATTGACGCCATCAAGCGGGTTAATGCGAACGACGCGGCAAGTCCCATTACGATGCCGAGCAGGGCCATTTTGCCTCCTTCGCGGAACACCATGCGAAGGATATCCTGCCGTTGGGCGCCGAGGGCCATGCGAATGCCGATTTCGTGAGTGCGTTGGCCGACCAAATAGGAAACCACGCCATAAATTCCAATCGTCGCGAGCAATAGTGCAATGCCAGCAAAGATGCCGAGCAAGATCACGGAGAAACGCCGCGCAGCCAGGGAGTCCGCAACCGTGTCGTCCATCGTCCGAGCGTTGTAGATGACCTGATCGCTGTCGAGGGCATGTATCGCTTCGCGAATGGTTCCAACCAAGGCTAGCGGCGATACTCCAGAGCGCAGGACCACTGAAGTGGAATGCGCGGCCTGGGGCAAAAAGGCATCGGGAATCTGCATATAGGGCAAGTACAGTTCGTAGTGGACGCGCACTTTTGCCTCGCCGTCGAGGCCCCACTGTTTAACGTGTCCCACGACGCCGACGATCTCCGCAGGTTGAGAAAATGGACCTATGTCGAGCCGCTTCCCTAGAGGGTCCTGGCCGGGGAAGATGCTGTTGGCCAGAGTTTCGTCAACGATAACAACGGTCGGAGCGGAGTTGTCGTCGCGTTGTGTGAAGACTCGCCCACGGATGAGAGGAATTCGCAAGGAGCGAAAATAGTCCGGGCCGACGAGATAGTCTTGGGCCCTGTAAAGATCCTGGGGATTTCGTGGCTGCGGCTTGCCGTGCGGCCAAAACCCGACCACGCTATCTCCGGCGAGAGGTAGAGTTCCCATCGCGAGACTCGCCGACTCCACCCCCGGAGTTGTTGTGAGTCTGTCAGTCAATTCTCGCAGCGCAACACGAATTTTGCCGGGACCGGAGGCCTTTGCCGGGGAAAGCTCAGTGCTGAATGTCAGCACATGACGAGGATCAAATCCGGGATCGACTGCCGAGACGCTGATGAAGCTGCGAATCAAAAGTCCGGCACCGGCGAGAAGGATCAAAGCGAGGCCGGTCTCCGCCACAACAAATGCGCTTTGTGTTCGAGAGCGGCTGCCCGCGATCCCACGACCTCCTTCTTTGAGCGTCCCTTGAAGATTAGCTTTCGACGTCGTGAGGGCCGGGACCAGGCCGAAGAGAATGCCGGTTAGAACAGAGGCGGCCACAGCGAAAACGAGAACGACGGAATTGATCTCCACGCGGACGGTGCCGGGCAGGCTCGATGGAAAGAGGCTGAGAATGGGCTGCACGCAACTGCCCGCCATGACGACACCCAGCACGCCGCCGATTGTGGCGAGCACTGCGCTCTCGACCAGGAGTTGGCGCGCGAGGCGACCGCGGCTCGCGCCAAGCGCGGTCCGAATGGCGAATTCCTGCGTTCGGCCCGCCGAGCGCGCGAGCAACAGGTTTGCAACATTAGCGCAAGCAATCAGGAGCATGAAACCTACGGCTCCCCAAAGCATCAGCAGAGCGGGTTGAACATCTCCCGCGACATCTTCTTTCAACGGGATAATGTTGACGGTCACGCCGCTATCGTCTTTCGGGTACGCCGCTGCGAGCTCGCGTGCAACGTGGTCTAAATCAGCGCGGGCTTGCGCAAGCGCCACGCCGGCCCTGAGACGGGCGATCGCCTGCAAACCAAGATAGTCCTGGCGGTCCTGGAAAGGTTTGTAGTCCCATTGACCGACGGGAACGAACACCTCATCGAAGCTGCGATCCTGAGCGAAGACATCCGAAAAGCGCATCAGCGGAAAGCGGGACGGAATTACTCCAATGACGGCATAATCTTTTCCATTCAGAGTGAGGCTTTTTCCAACGATGTCCGGACTTGAACCAAAGCGGCGCTTCCACAACCCCTCGCTGATAAGCGCCACCGGCCCGGCTCCGAGATGATCTTCCTCGGGCCGGAACTCGCGTCCAAGAATGGGGCGCACGCCGAGTAACGAGAAGAAATTGCTGGAAACCATTTCACCTTTGAGCATTTCCGGCTCGCCCGATCCTGTTAAGGCAAAATCATCCATTCTCCAAGCGGCCATTTGTTCGAAGCTACGGTTTTCCCGCTGCCAGTCTAGAAAATTCGGATAGGAAACCCCCAGGTGCGGAAACAGCGCCATTCTCGAGTGCACGCTCATGATCCGATCGGGTTCTCGAAACGGAACCGGATTGAATAAAACACCGTCGATCACGCTGAAGATGGCGGTGTTGGCGCCGATGCCGAGGGCGAGGGTGAGGACAGCGACGGCGGTGAAGCCGGGATTTTTGCGGAACATGCGTAGGCCGAAGCGGACGTCTTGGAGGAGGGTTTCGAGCCAGGGAAGGCTGCGGAGGTCGTGCTGTGTCTCGCGGAGTTGCGTGGCGCCTCCGAGGCGGAGGTGGGCTTGGCGGCGGGCTTCGCCGGGCGGAAGGCCGCGGCGGATGTTTTCCTCGGTTAGGAGATCGAGGTGCGAGGCGAGCTCGCGCTGAAAATCTTCGTCGAGCCGATGGCGCGTAAAGAAGCCGCGGATGCGGGAAGCCACGACGCGCAACCGATAAAACATTGAGCTAGTTCCTCTTCGCAAAAGTCATTCGTGGCGCAGGGCGACCATGGGATCGACGCGCATCGCTCGGCGCGCCGGAATATAAGACGCCACGAGCGCCACGAATGTCAGTAACAGCGCGGCGCCACCGAGGATGAACGGTCCCGGATTGCTGGGCCCGGCGGCGAAGCGCCCCATCGCGCGCGCGAGCGCCAACCGCCGATGAGGCCCGCGAATATTCCAACGGCCACGATGACAATTCCTTGGCGGAGAATGAGTTTCAAAATATCGAGGGGATTTGCGCCGAGCGCCATCCGAATGCCGATCTCGTTCGTGCGTTGCGCCGTCGAAAACGATACGACGCCGTAAACGCCCACACAGGCGAGCGCCAAGGCGATGAATCCCATCACGCTTGCCATGATTGCGCCCAGACGGAAGATAAAAAAGCCGTTGAGCCCCGCAAGACACTGCTGCATCGTCTCGGCATCCAGGATGGGCACGTCCGGCGATAGACGGCGGATTTCTTGTTGCACTTCAATGAGGAGCGGCGCGAGCGGCCGGGAAGAGCGGAACTCGATGGTGTGTATCGGATCCCAAGACTGGGCCAGAGGAAGATAGAAGAACGGCTGAGCTCTCTCGCCCATGGTGTTGTAGGAGCCCTTGGCCGACACGCCGACGATCTGGAATGAATCGGCCGGGAGCCGTGTCAACACTAAAGCGCTTCCCGATTGGGTCCTCGCCGGGCCAGAACTCATCTGCGATCGTCTGATTGACGATCACGACAGGCACTGCACTTTCCCTATCCGAATCGGTGAACGAGCGTCCTCGCAGGAGTGGGACTCGCATGGTGTCGAAGTAGGCAGGATCAATCGAATTAAAGACAATCAGGGGGGCCTGCTGCCCGGGACGGAGCGGACGCCCTTCGAAGTACACATGCGTTCCATTCGTAAAAAGGTACATTGGGACGGTTTGCGACAAACTCACCGATTGCACTCCGGGCAGCGCCCGGACTCGGTCCAGCAGCTGGCGATTGAAACGCTCCGTACCGGCTTGGTCAAAGCCGGCCTCGTGAGCATCGGTGACGACAAACGCTACGTGGTTCGGATCGAACCCGAGGTACATCCGCTCGGCTCGGTTCAGGCTGCGCACGAAAAGAGCGGCAACGATCAACAGGGTGAGCGAACCAGCGACCTGCAGGGCGACAAGAAAGCTGCGCGCTCGATGACGCGTGACACCGGCCGAGTCGCTGCGCCCGCCCTCATGCAGTACCTCACCGAGGTTCGCGCGGGCAGACCGGAGTGCGGGCCATAATCCAACGACCATGCCGGCGAAAAGCACGATGGCCGAGGAATACATAGCGACGCGCCAATCGAAATGGAAGTCGAAATTGATAGGCACGCTCGTACGCGGCAGCAGCGAACCGAGCGAACCGCTGGCCCAGGCGCCGAGAATCACGCCGACCGCGCCGCCGAGCACAGAAAGAAGAATTGCCTCCGTCAAAATCTGCCGCACGAGACGACCGCGACCAGCTCCAAGTGCCGCACGAACCGCCATCTCGCGGCTCCTGATCGCGGCGCGCGCCAGCAAAATGCCGGCAACGTTCACGCATACGAGAAGCAAAACCATCGCAGCGAGAACCAGGAATAACGCCGCAACAGCGGGAATCATCGTGCCCATCTCCGGTGTGGGGCGAGTCAGCTCTTCGGGGAGCACGCGGACGGAATTTCCTTTATCCGCGTCTGCATATTGCGCGGCCAGCCGACCCGCGATCACGTTCACGGAACTTCGAGCTGCAGCGAGACCAATGCCAGGCTTCAGTCTGGCCATCGCGGTGATTTGACGCAGCGTCCGATCGGTGAACAAACCGGCGCTCTGCTGCTCTTTGGTGACCATGCTCATCGGCAGATACGCGTCCATGGTGAGCAGCGAAAACGTTCCCGAAACCCTTTTGGCGCCACGCCGATGATGGTTGCGGGTTCGCCATTGAGGCGGACAGCCGTGCCGATCACGGTCGGATCGCCGCCAAACCTTCTCTTCCAATAGGAGTATCCAAGCACGACGGTTGTGTCCGCGCCTGTCTGCTCGCCCTCGCCGGGGAGAAAGATGTCGCCCTAGGGCAGCTTTTAGGCCGAGGGCCGAGAAATAGTTTCCGGTGACACAGGAGGCATACACCTGATCCGTCCGACCGTTTGCGGTAAGGCCGGCGGCCCACAGTTTGCACGCAAAGACGTCTGAGAATACTTTCGAGCTCTGATCGCGAAAGTCCACGAGATCCGGGTAAGACAAAGACGAGACGCCGAGAGTATCGCCCTGCTGGTGGCTCGCGAGGACCACGATCCGCTCGGGGTGTGGAATTGGCAGAGGACGAAGCAGGAAGCCGTTCACGATGCCGAACACCGCTGCGTTGACACCGATCCCAAGCGCAAGCGAGAAAACCAAAGCGAAAGTCAGCCCGGGAGATTTGCGCAGCATGCGGAGGCCGAAGCGGACGTCTTGAAGGAGAGTTTCGAGCCAGGGAAGGCCGCGCAGGTCGTGCTGCGTTTCGCGGAGTTGCGGGGCGCCACCGAGGCGGAGGCGGGCTTGGCGGCGGGCTTCGTCGGGCGGGAGGCCGCGACGGATGTTTTCCTCGGTGAGCATGTCGAGGTGAGAGGCAAGCTCGCGCTGAAAATCTTCGTCGAGGCGATGGCCCGCGAAGAAGCCGCGTATGCGGGAAGCTAGAACTCGCAACCGGGAAAGCATGGGCTAGCTCCTGGAACTGACAGTCTTCGGCGTACAACCAAGAGAGGTTCTTCGACTGCGTGTCCCGGCGCTCCGCGCAACACCAAAAACGCGGGACACTCCGCTCAGAATGACGTCCACGGGCTAGCTCCTTTACGAAAGCTGGAGGACGCGTCCAATGACGCCGGCGATGCGCTTCCAGTTTTGCGTTTCGGCGGTGAGTTGCTTGCGGCCGGCCCTGGTGATGGAGTAGAACCGCGCCTTGCGATTGTTTTCCGATGCGCCCCAGGCTGCCGAAATCCACCCACGTTGCAGCAGGCGCGCGAGCGCTGCATAAATCGTGCCCTGGTTGAGCTGCAAGACGTCTTCGCTGATCTGTTCGAGGCGGCGCGCGATGCCGTAGCCGTGAAGCGGGCCGATGGCATGGAGGGTTTTCAGAACCATCAGATCGAGGGTGCCTTGCAGGATTTCGGATTTCGTTTCAGCCACAGGCCCTCCTGTGTGTTGGCCACAGGAGGATGACACATGACCTGTAGAATGTCAACAGGAGCGTGGAGCTTGGCAGCTATATAGCTTGCGCTATCTGCACGCTTCTTTTTAAGGGTGCGAGTCATCGAATAGTTTGAGGCTGTGTAAGGAGCTTCGTGGCACTCGTTTCCGTCACCCGCTTGCGCGTGCGTTCGGCGCGATACCTTTTCGCGTTTTTGTGGAAAGCGCTGAAGACCGCACGCCAGGCGCAGCGCACCTCGGGATTTCTCGGCGGCAGGTTGCTCCGCGAATCAAACGGCGCGTTTTGGACGGTGACGGCCTGGGAAGATGGAGCGGCAATGAACGTGTTTCGCACGCAGGGCGCGCATGGCGGTGTGATGCCGAAGCTGCTTGACTGGTGCGACGAAGCGGCGGTGGTGCATTGGACGCAGCTAACGAACACGCTTCCTTCCTGGCAGGAAGCTCACTACCGCATGATGAAAGAAGGGAAGCCTTCGAAAGTGAAACATCCCTCTTCCGCTCAGACGGCGTACGAAATTCCCGCACCGCGCGTGGGGCGGATCGAACTGACCCTACAACCCGCACAGCTTGCTTAATGGAGCGTGACGTTCAGCCGCCGTGCTGCAAGAGGGAAATTGGCTCGACTCTCGGCGTCGGTTGGGGCTTGGCCGGTGAGCTAGTTGTCGGAGAAGTGTCAGCGTTGGGCGAGGGTTGGGCGGCGGGAGGCTGATCGTTCTCTGGCGTTGGCGGCGTCGAGTAGTCATTCGAATTTGAGTCCGGCGCCGCATAGGGTGGTCCGTAAGAGTAGTAGTCTCCATAACCGGAATCGTCGGGAGGTGGCGCATACGGAGGGCCGTATTGGTAGCCGTCTGCCGGGTACCCGATGTAGCCATCAGGACCCCACCACGGATCATATCCGCCGGGCCAACCGGGTCCCCAGTAACCGGGCCAGCCCCATCCGGCGTCCCATCCAAGTCCCCAATACGGCCATCCCCAGCCGAAGCCGCCCCAGCCAAAGCCTAATCCCCAGCCCCAGCCGCAGCCCCAGCAACCGCCAAATCTCCCGAATCCGCGTCCGCGGAAACCCCCGCCGCCGAACCCCCGATAGCCGAATCCCCGATTGCCCACACTCGACCCGAAGGAGGGGAAACCGCCGCCCCGGTTGAATCCTCGCGCTAGACCCGCGTTCGAGCCGCCAAACGAGTGCCATCGACCATCCGCAATTGCGGCATTGCGAAATCCTGTCGAAGCTCTTGCATTCGAGGAGCCTCGAGCGCCCCCGAAAGAATGCCAGTTGCCGTCAGCGATCGCATTGGGAGCCCGGTATCCGTTGCGGCCGCCGTATCCGCGACCTGCAGCATTGGAGCCGCGTGCGTATCCACCGGGTCCACGAGATCCAACGCTCCTGCCGCCCATGAACGAGCCGCCCCGGTAGGCGCCTCCACCAAAAGATCGAGCGCCCCCGAAGTTGCCGCCGCGGTATCCTCCGCCGAAGCCACCGCTACCGCGAAACGCGCCGCCACCGCCGTGAAAGCCTCCACCCGCGTGGAATCCACCTCCACCGCCGCCATGAAAACCGCCGCCACCGCCGTGTCCTCCGCCGCGCTGCGCAAAGGCGGGATTGGGCGCGAATGCAAGCGCAAGGACAGCTACCAAGGGGATGAATCTTTTTGAAAGGAGGGAATTTGACATCTCGGCACCTCCGTACGGTGCGATAGGCCCGGCACGGCCTGAGCAGTCGAAGTTATTCTACTCCGTTTAGATTGCCTCGCGCTCGTTTTGGGTTTTCCGGGCTTCCGCAATTTGCTCGCCGCAAGGTCATGAACAGGGAAAGCCCGAATGGCTGCCGTCGTCCCAGTCATTCGGAACGGGCGTATAATGGAGTTCTACGGGGTTTCGTCATGGGCGACCTCACAACCCTCCAAAAGACGGCACTGCACGAAGCTCAATGGTGGGAACGCGAGGCCAACGGCAAGGTGCATTGCTACCTCTGCCCTCGGCACTGCCGTATTGGCGAGGGGCAAGCGGGGTTCTGTTTCATCCGCGCGAATCAAGGCGGAAAACTTTACAGCCTCGGCTACGCGCACCCAGCTGCGCTGCAGATCGATCCCATCGAGAAAAAGCCGCTGAATCATTTTCTTCCCGGCACGCGTGTTTTTTCGATGGGCACGGCTGGCTGCAATATGGGCTGCTTTTTCTGCCAGAATTGGGACATCTCGAAATCGCGGGCCGATCAGGTGCGATCGTCGCACGTGCCGCCGGAAGATGTAGTTGCGCTGGCGATTGGCAACGGATGCCCTTCGATCGCATTTACGTACAACGAGCCCACAATCTGGGGCGAGTACGTGATCGACATCTGCCGCGCCGCGAAGGAACACGGCCTCAAGACAGTGATGGTCTCGAATGGCTACATTACCCGCGAGGCTTTTCACGATATTTACGACCACATTGACGCCGCGAATATCGACCTGAAAGCTTTCACCGAAAATTTCTACGGCCGCATCACGCTGACGCATCTGCAGCCCGTTCTCGATACGCTTCAGTGGCTCAAGAACGAAACGAATGTGTGGTTCGAGATCACGAACCTGATGATTCCGGGCCTCAATGATGCACCGAGCGAAACACGCGCGCTTGTGGATTGGGTGCTGGAGCATCTCGGTCCGGATGTTCCGCTGCACTTCACGGCGTTTCATCCAGATTTCAAATTGCGCGATCGGGCCGGCACTCCGCCGGAAACGCTGCACGCGGCCCGCGCCATCGCGCTGGAAGCCGGCCTGCACTACGTCTACGAGGGGAATATTCATAGCGACGGCGGGAACACGTCCTGTCCTTCATGCAAAACGCTGCTGATCCGGCGGTCGTGGCATGATGTCCGGAAGAATAATCTGAAAAATGGCCGTTGCCCGAACTGCGGGCTCGCGATTCCGGGGCGGTGGGCCAGCGGCACTGCACACACGGATGGAATGCGGATTGCCGAAGCCCGGGTCGGCCTCGGTGAACGTCATGGAGATCTGAACTTGTGATGGAGAGAGCGCGATGAAGCTCAAGGCTGCGGCGTCGTATCTGATCGAGCAGAAGTATGAGGACTACACGCCGGAACAGCACGCGGTGTGGGCGGAACTCGTCCGGCGGCGGCTCCCGCAGATCGAAAGCTTCGCGTGCCGAGCCTACCTTGAAGGATATGAAATCATCGGACTCGAGAGCGACAAGCTTCCCAATCTCGCCGCGATCAGCGCGCGATTGAAACCGCGCACCGGGTGGAGCGCAACCCCCGTGAGCGGTTTTCTGCCCAGCGACGCTTTTTTCGAAATGCTGGCGGCGCGCATGTTTCCCACGACCACGAAGCCGCGGAGCCGCAACTCGCTCGAATACACTCCCGAGCCCGATATCTTTCACGATGTCTTCGGCCATGTTCCGATGCACTCGCATCGCGTGTTCGCGGATTTCCTGCAGCACTACGGCAGCGTTTGCGCGGGAATTAAGGACAAGGAAACTCTGGAACGCCTAGGACGCCTTTTCTGGTACACCGTGGAATTTGGGCTGATTCGAGAGGACGGCCGGCTGAAAATGTACGGCAGCGGCGTGATCAGTTCTCAGGGCGAGTGCAGCAACGTGTTCGAGGGAGGCTGCGAGGTAAGGGACTTCAGCCTCGATGAAGTTCTGAACACTCCGGTAAAAGTGGACAGCATCCACCACCTGCTTTTTGCCATCGAAAGTTTCGATCAAATCTACGAAGCCATGCACGAAGCAGAGCGCCGCGTGCTGACGGCGTCCCCGCCATCGAGATAATTTATTTTGGCCGCCCGGCAAATCCCGCAAGCTACAAATTCATTGACTGAAAAAATCCCGCGTGCTATCCACGCACTCGCGCCGCGAATTTGCCTTCACGCCATAATGAGCTCACCGGGCGCATGCAAGGGAGATTGATCGCCAATGTCCATCGTTCTGCCGCCAAACGTATCCGAGAAATCCTTCCAGAAGGCGCTGGACGCGTTCGCCGGGGTGGTAGGGAAGCAGTGGGTGCTGGCGACCGACGAAGATCGCCGCACGTACATGGACATCTATGCCGCGGGTGACGCCGACCAGCATCTTCCGAGCGCGGCGGTGGGTCCGCAATCGCCCGAGGAAGTGCAGGCCATCATTCGCATCGCCAACGAGCATAAGGTGCCGCTCTGGCCGATCTCGCGCGGCAAGAATTTCGGATACGGGCGGCGGCGCCATGCATGAGCGGCACCGTGGTGCTGGATTTAGGGCGGATGAGGCGGATTCTGGAAGTGAACGAGCGAGTTCGGCTACTGCTTGATCGAGCCGGGCGTGGGCTTCTTCGATCTGTTCAACTATTTGCAAGCGAACAAAATTCCGCTGTGGATGTCGGTTCCGGCGAACTCCTGGGGCAGCGTGGCGGGCAATGCGCTCGAGCGCGGCTACGGCTACACGCCGTATGGCGACAACACCAACACACATATGCGGGATGGAGGTGGTGCTTCCGAATGGCGAGATGGTTCGCACCGGCACGGGCGCGATGTCCAACAGTCCCTACTGGCAGTTATTCAAATATGGCTTCGGGCCGGCGTGGGATCAGGTTTTCGTGCAATCGAATTTCGGCGTGGTGACGAAAATGGGGCATGTGGTTGATGCCGGAGCCCGAAGCCGACGCTGGGGCTCGCGATGCAGCTGCCAGAAGCCGGACGATATTGGCTGGGCCGTGGACGAGCTTAGCGCCGCTGCGGCTGAACGGTGTGCTGCTGCAGAGTCCCAGCATCGGAAATTCGACTGCGCATCGGCGCGACGCAGTCGCAGCGCAGCCAATGGTATCACGGCGAAGGGGCCATGCCGGACGACGTGCTCAGGCGGTGCTCAAGAAATTCGGGCTGGGCTGGTGGAACATCGACCTGCGGTTATACGGATACGATGAAGTGAACGAGGCTAACGCGCGCATCATCAAGAATGCCTTCGCCAAACACACCAAGCAGGAATTCGAAGTGAGAGGTGGCATCAGCGGCGATCCCATCGCCAATTCAGGCGCGGGCATTCCCAGCACCAACGCGCTGCAGATGGTGAACTGGCGCGGCGGCCGCGGCGGGCACATCGGATTTTCGCCGGTGATGCCGCCGACCAGCGAGCACGTGTTGAAGCAGTTTCACAGCACGAGGAAGCGGTACGAAGAAATCGGAGTGGACTATTACGGCTCGTTCACGCTATGGAGCGCTACACGACGAATGTCAACTTGATGGTTTACGATCAGAACGATGCGGCGATGACGGCCAAGGTGCGCGCTTTATTCAAGGTGCTGGTGGCGGATGCGCAAAAGGAAGGCTACACCGAATACCGGACGCACCTTTCCTACATGGACGACGTGGCCCTCACCTTCGATTACAATAATCATGCCTTGCGCCGGCTGAACGAAACCGTGAAGGACGCGCTCGATCCCAACGGCATTTTGGCTCCCGGCAAGCAGGGAATCTGGCCGAAAACATATCGGAGCGAGAAGACATAATATGGAAATATTTCCGGAAACTGGATGTCTTGCAAGACTGGCGATCGTGATCGTGCTGGGCGGGTTGCTCGCCGCTTTCGGAATAGCGGACCTGCGCGCCCAAGAGAAAGCGTCGGACGCTTCCGCGCGCAAAATGGTGGAGGGGAAGGCGCTATTTGAAGCCCGCTGCGGGTATTGCCATCTCGCAGGTGGGACGGGCACGTTAATGCTCGGGCGGCGTCTCGGCAAAGATAAAGCGCTGCTCGCGCAGCGCACGGATTTGAGCGTCGAGTACATCAAAAAGATCACCCGCGTAGGAATCAATAGCATGCCGCCCCATACGCGGATCGAAGTTCCCGATAGCGAGCTGGATTCAATTGCGGCGTATCTGACGCGCCCGGAATCCGAGCGCGGCACTTCCGAACCCAAAGCCGACAGTTTGCCGGGCAGCGAGCCTATCCGTGAATAGACGCGATCTTTTGAAGCGAGCAGGCGCCGCGATTATTCCCGCGGCAATCCTGGGATCGCGGCTGCCTGCGTTGGGCATTTCGCGGCTCGGAACTTCGCGGATTGCAGCGGTGGTGTACGACGAGCGGTATAGCGACTGCCGATCGTTCGCCGATATTCTCGTGCAGCATGGCGCAACTCCGTTCCCGGTGAACGGCGATTGTGGCCGGCTGTGGCACGGCGCGCTGAGGGAGCATCTGGTTGGCAGTCGCGGGAGTGTAGCTGGCCTCACGACGGATTCCGATTTCGTGGTATCCCGTGGGTGCGGAAGGGAACTCGGCTTTGGCGCGACTTACGAGGGCACGCACGATTGCCGCGGATCGAACTACGTCACGCACTATTTGCAAAGCGGCGCTTATCAGCATGAAATCGCCGCACTCGCGAGGGATGATGCCTCCTGGGCCGAAACCCTCGCACAATCCCTGTTCCGTCTGCCGACTCACGACCGCGCGGCAATTTTTTGCGCTCCGATATCACTAAAGACCCCTCGCTCATCCGACTACCCCGGTTACTTGACTTCCTGGCTTCTCGAAGAATCCGCCTAGCGTCGCGCCCTGCTGCTAAGTCATTCCCTGTATTGATCCGTGCGCGCCGCCGCGCTAATTAAAGTGAGAGGAGGAAGATATGGCGCCGAAATCTAAACGATGGGTAGCGAAAGTTAAAACCGATTCGACTCACCCGCCACCGGGGCTGTTTACTAAGGATCCTTCAACGATTGCGCGCGTTCTGGCCTCAAGAAAAGTCTCGCCCAAAGGCCCTCAGTCCGGCATGCGGATGCTGACATATTTCATAAACCGCGGCGGTCGAGGATTGAGCCGGTCGCGCAAGAAGGAACTCGAACGGGCAAAATCGTTGTTGTCGAAGCGAAGCCAGCACGCCGGATCATCAGCCAGGCCGAAGGCTCGGACTAGGAAGAGGTCGGCACACCGCAAATAGACGAAGGCGCTACAGTAGGGAACTGATTTTCACGGCGTCAAGCGCAGAGCAACAGCCTCCAGAATCGAAGTTGACATCTTCGCAGGTACCTTTTGTAATGAATTATTCCAGCCAATGTACACGCGCGTTCCATCCCGCTTGTGACAGCTACGGCGAAGAATCCGAGAGCCCAGGGGGCGTCGAAGCGCCACGCTTTTCTAGTTGCGTCGGGCATTTTCCTGAGTCGCATCGCGGGACTGATTCGGGAACGCGTATTCGCGCATTACTTCGGCAACTCCGACGCGGCTGACGCCTTTAAGGCCGCGTTCCGCATCCCCAATTTCCTGCAGACGCTGTTTGGCGAAGGGGTGCTCTCCGCTTCATTTATTCCGGTGTACGCCGGCTTGTTGGCCCGGAAGGACGACGAAGAGGCCCGGCGCACCGCCGGCGCCATTGCAGGGCTTTTGGCTCTCACCACGTCGATCATCGTCCTGATCGGCGTGCTTGCTACGCCCTACCTTATTGACGCGATCGCTTTTGGTTTTCACGGGGAGAAGCGCGAGCTGACGATTCGGCTGGTGCGCATCCTGTTTCCCGGCGCGGGCCTGCTGGTTTTCTCGGCGCTGTGCCTGGGCGTCCTCAATAGCCACCGGCGGTTCTTTCTTTCCTACACCGCGCCGGTTTTCTGGAACATCGCGATGATCGCGACAATGTGGGGCTGGGGAGGGCGGTACGCGCAGTTCCCGCTGGCGGTGATTCTGGCGTGGGGATCCGTGGTTGGCAGCGGGCTGCAGGTGGCCGTGCAGTTGCCGGTGGTGCTGAAGCTCCTGCACGGCCTGCGCCTTTCGCTGCAACATCAGAGTGAAAATGTGCGGACCGTGATCCGCAATTTTTTCCCCGTGTTCATCGGCCGCGGCGTCGTGCAAATCAGCGCCTACGTAGACGGATTGCTAGCCACGCTTTTGCCCACCGGGGCCGTGGCGGCCTTAGCCTACGCGCAGATTCTCTACACGCTTCCGGTGAGCCTCTTCGGGATGTCGGTTTCGGCCGCGGAACTGCCGCACATGTCCGGCGCGCTTGGCGATGATCGGGAGGTGGCGGAGGCACTTCGTGCGCGCCTCGATTCCGGCCTGCGCCAGATTGCGTTCTTCGTGGTGCCATCCATTGCTGCGTTCGTTTTTCTGGGCGACGTGATCGTCGCGGCCATCTACCGGACCGGACAGTTCAAGCAGGCCGACGTGATCTACGTTTGGGGAATCCTGGCGGGCGCTACGGTCGGGCTACTCGCGCAAACGCTGGGCCGGCTCTATTCCTCGACATACTATGCGCTGCGTGACACGCGCACGCCCCTGAAATTTGCGATTGTGCGCGTCGTGCTGACCACGGTTCTCGGCTATCTGTGCGCGATTCCGTTGCCGCCTGCCATTGGAATCAGCCCTCGCTGGGGTGTGGCTGGTCTAACCATTTCCGCTGGAGTGTCTTCTTGGGTTGAATTCACTTTATTGCGGCGTACGTTGAACCAACGGATCGGTCGCTCCGGATTGGCGGCGGGCTATGTGACGAAGTTATGGCTGGCGGCGCTTGTGGCGGCGGCAATCGGCTGGCTGATACACCGGCACGCGGGCCATCATTCCGCGATTTTCATCGCCATCCTGGTGCTCGTTCCGTATGGAATCGCGTATTTTGGCGCAGCTTGGGTACTGGGAATCCGCGAAGCGCTCGGATATTTCGGCCGGCTGATGCTTCCACTGAGGGGATCCAAGCCCCGCTAAAATGGTCCGGATGACGCTGAAATATCCGCGTTCAGAATTTAACAACGATGCCGAACGAAATCTTCGGGCTGAGTTGATAGCTGTGGAAAAACTTACTTCCGACCATGTCAACCTGGACCCGGTAGGCAAGGCGGTGACGAGGGATTGCCAAGTCCACCCCGCCTCCGGCTTCATAGGAGAAAGAGGTTTGGCCACCGAACGGCGTCTGCGGCAGGAACTTCGCGAATCCTGCCAAGCCGTGAGCCCAGATTTCCAGATTGTCCCGGGCCAGCCATCGGATGCGCGGACCTCCCATGTAGCTGGTGAATCTCGAGCTCTGATGTGAAAAACCTCCAAATTCCGCGAGGATTTCGCCGTCAGCGCCAATCCAGGGGGCTTTCGGGTAGTAGGCCACTCCCAGGTCAATACCGTTCATGTTTTCCTTGTGGTTGGGGAGCGCGTAGAAGCGGAAAAATGCATAACCGGCGTAGAGCTGCCAGTTATAGGTCTGGAAAACGCGGTATACGTTTGATCGCGGGGTTGGCGGCTCACTCGACGAATCCGAGCCAAGGGCTGGTGATCCAGCCACTTCGGTGGTTGCCGGCGTAGCAGCGGATGCAAGCACGGGTGGCTCGGCGGCTTCTGGGGCGGATGGCGCCAAGAAGAGCGGGTTCGCGGAATTGTCCTGCGCGAAACTGCTGGCGGCAAATAGAAAAATCGCCCCTAGCAAGAATGCAGCGTGTCTCATTGCCTATCTCCCTCGAGCTGAGCTGCCGCCTCGGTCTTGCGCCTTCTAATTTGGCTGAGAATGGCCCGAGGTGTCCACCCGTAAATTCAACGTGGCTCGAGTGAGCGATTTACCCTCGCGCGGAGTTGGTCGCCCGAGGAATCACGCTAAGCATTCGACGGCCGAAGCAAGCAAAAACCGCAGCTTAGCAGTAGATGGCGTGTGTTAGAATATTAAAGGAATAGCAGTAAGAACACGGCATTTGGATTAGCTTTTTAACGGCTACGCGGGAGTTTGCCGCACATGAGCAGCATCCAAAGTTGGGACGCTGAACGGGCCTTAGAACGCATCCGGGAGCTACAACACCTGCCCGGAGCTCTCCTTCCGATTTTGCATGCATTGCAAGAAGAATTCGGATACATCGACAAGGCTGCCGTTCCTTTGGTGGCTGAGACGCTGAATGTTTCCAAGGCCGAGGTGCACGGCGTGATCAGTTTTTACCACGATTTTCGCCACGAGCCTGCGGGCCGTCACATGCTGAAAATGTGCCGCGCGGAGTCGTGCCAGTCGATGGGCTGCGAACGCATGATTCGTCACGTGGAGGACCGATTGGGAGTGAAACTGGGCGAGACCACGCGCGACGGCGGCTTCACGGTGGAACCTGTCTACTGCTTGGGCAATTGCGCGCTCTCTCCCGCGGTAATGCTGGATGGCAAACTCTACGGACGAGTCTCGCCAGAGGTCGCTGATTTCTTGATCGATAGCGCGCAGAGGCACGCATGAGCGTGAAGGTGTATGTTCCATGCGACGCCGCCGCCGTTTCCGTGGGCGCGGATGCCGTCGCCAGGGCGATTGCGGAACAAATCGCTTCGCGCCGAGGCGATGTCTCGCTGATTCGCAATGGTTCACGCGGCATGTTCTGGCTGGAGCCGCTGGTCGAGGTGGAAACCCCGCGCGGCCGCGTAGCCTACGGACCAGTTTCCGCGGACACGGTTCCGAGCTTGTTCGATTCCGGCTTTCTGGAAGGGAAGGCGCACCAACTTTGTCTCGGCCTCACGGAAGAGATTCCGTTCTTGAAGAAGCAGGAGCGGCTCACCTTCGCGCGCTGCGGCATCACCGATCCGCTTTCGCTTTCCGATTACATGGCTCACGGCGGGTATCGTGGCCTCGAGAAAGCCATCAAGCTCACCCCGCAGGCGATCGTGGAAGAAGTCACCAACTCCGGCCTTCGCGGGCGCGGCGGCGCGGGCTTCCCCACGGGAATCAAATGGCGCACGGTGCTCAACACTGAGGACGACCAAAAGTATATCGTCTGCAACGCGGACGAAGGCGACAGCGGCACATACGCCGACCGCATGATCATGGAAGGCGATCCCTTCGTCTTGATCGAAGGCATGACCATTGCCGGAATGGCGGTCGGCGCCACCCGCGGCTACATCTACCTGCGCTCGGAATATCCAAATGCGTTCAGAACCCTGCAGCGCGCAATTGAAATCGCGCACAGCAAAGGCTATCTCGGCGAGAATGTCGCGGGCAGCGGCAAGAGCTTCGATATGGAGGTGCGCTTAGGCGCGGGCGCCTACATTTGCGGCGAGGAGACGTCGCTACTCGAAAGCCTGGAAGGGAAGCGCGGGCAGATTCGTTTCAAGCCGCCGCTGCCGGCGATCAAGGGGCTCTTCGGCAAGCCGACCGTGGTCAACAACGTGATTTCTCTTGCCACCGTGCCGATTATTCTGGACAAGGGCGGCGCGTACTATCGCGATTTCGGCATGGGCAAATCGCGCGGCACGCTGACCATCCAGCTCGCGGGAAATATCAAGCACGGCGGCCTGGTCGAAAAAGCTTTCGGCCTCAGCCTCCGCGAAGCGATTTACGATTATGGCGGCGGTACAGCCAGTGGACGTCCGCTGCGCGCCGTGCAGGTGGGCGGGCCGCTCGGCGCCTATTTTCCGGAATCGCTCCTCGATACGCCGCTCGATTACGAAGCCTTCGCTGAAAAGAAGGGCATGCTCGGCCACGGCGGTATCGTCGTTTTCGACGATACGGTCGATCTCGCGCATCAGGCGCGCTTCGCCATGGAATTTTGCGCGGTGGAAAGCTGCGGCAAGTGCACGCCCTGCCGCGTCGGCTCCACGCGCGGCGTCGAGGTAATCGATAAGATCATCGCCAATCAGGATCGCACGCAGAATCTGGAACTGCTCGACGATCTTTGCGAAGTAATGACGGATGGTTCGCTCTGCGCTCTCGGCGGACTGATTCCTTTTCCCGTGCAGAGCGCGATTCGCCATTTTCCGGAAGATTTTGATAAGCCGGCGCCACCCCCGCCGGTTACCAACACCCGCAATACTCAGGAGTCGCGATCATGGACTTGATTCGAGAAATCGATTACGGAACGCCGAAGCGCGTTTCCGAAACAAACGTCACGCTGGAAATCGACGGCAAGTCCGTCACCGTCCCCGCCGGCACTTCACTAATTCGCGCCGCGGCCGAAGCCGGCGTCCAGGTTCCCAAGCTTTGCGCCAGCGACAACCTTGAGCCCTTCGGTTCCTGCCGCCTCTGCCTGGTGGAAATCGATGGACGCCGCGGCACGCCCGCGTCCTGCACCACTCCCGTGGAAGCGGGGATGAAAGTTCACACGCAAACGCCACGCCTCGCCAAGTTGCGCCGCGGCGTGATGGAACTTTACGCCTCCGACCACCCGATGGATTGGCTCAACGGCGGGAAAACCGTCAGTTCCGAATTTCAGGATATGGCTGAAGCGGTGGGTCTTCGCGAAAATCGTTACGGCCGCTTGGGCAAGAATCACCAGAACGCTGAAAAGGACGACTCGAATCCGTATTTCACCTTCGATCCCGCCAAGTGCATCGTGTGCTCGCGCTGCGTGCGCGCCTGCGACGAAGTCCAAGGCACTTTCGCGCTCACCATCGACGGGCGCGGCTTCGCGTCCATGGTTTCCGCGGGCGATAAGCCTTTCATCGAATCGGAATGCGTCTCTTGCGGCGCCTGCGTGCAGGCGTGTCCCACGAACAGCCTCCTGGAAAAGTCCGTGATGCAAAAGGGCGAAGCCAACCGCAGCGTCGTCACCACCTGCGCCTATTGCGGCGTGGGCTGCTCATTCAAGGCCGAGCTGAAGGGCGACGAAGTTGTCCGCATGATGCCTTACAAGGAAGGCAAAGCGAACCACGGCCACTCCTGCGTGAAAGGCCGCTTTGCCTGGGGCTACGCCACGCACAAAGATCGCATTCTCAAGCCGATGATCCGCGCAAAAATCACCGATCCGTGGCGCGAAGTCAGTTGGGAAGAAGCCATCAGCCACACGGCCAGCGAATTCAAGCGCATCCAGGCCAAGTACGGACGCGACTCGATCGGCGGCATCACCTCTTCGCGCTGCACGAACGAAGAAACCTACCTCGTGCAAAAAATGATTCGCGCTGCCTTCGGCAATAACAATACGGACACTTGCGCGCGCGTTTGCCATTCGCCCACCGGCTACGGCTTGAAGACCACGCTCGGCACATCCGCCGGCACGCAGCATTTCGACTCCGTGGAAGCGGCTGACGTGATCATGATCATCGGCGCGAATCCCACGGATGCGCATCCGGTGTTCGCTTCGCAAATGAAGCGCAGGCTGCGCCAAGGGGCCAAACTCATCATCGTCGATCCGCGCCGCATTGACCTGGTGAAGTCGCCGCACGTCCATGCCGACTATCATCTGCCGCTGCTGCCCGGCACGAACGTGGCAATCATCAATGCCCTGGCGCACGTGGTCGTCACGGAAGGCTTGGTGGACGAGCCGTATGTGAAGGAACGCTGCGATCTGGCGGCCTTCGAGCAGTGGCGCAAGTTCGTCGCCGAAAAGCGTAATTCGCCCGAGGCTACTGAGCCGGCCACCGGAGTGCCTGCCGCGGATGTCCGCGCAGCCGCGCGCCTGTACGCTACCGGCGGCAACGCGGCGATCTACTACGGCCTTGGCGTCACCGAACACAGCCAGGGGTCAACGATGGTGATGGGCATGGCCAATCTCGCTATGGCCACCGGCAACTTCGGCAAGATGGGCGCCGGCATCAGCCCGCTGCGCGGACAAAACAACGTGCAGGGCTCCTGCGACATGGGATCTTTCCCGCACGAATTCCCGGGCTATCGCCACGTTTCGGAAACCGCGGTGCGCGAATCATTCGAAAAAGAATGGGGCGTCCCTCTCCAGTCCGAACCCGGGCTGCGCATTCCTAATATGATTGACGCGGCTGTCGATGGCACCTTCAAGGGTCTTTACATCCAGGGCGAGGATATCGTTCAGTCCGATCCGAACACGCAGCACATCTCGGCGGGATTGGCCGCCATGGAATGCGTCGTCGTCCAGGACTTGTTCTTGAACGAGACCGCAAGCTACGCACACGTTTTTCTGCCGGGCGCGTCTTTCCTCGAAAAAGACGGCACGTTCACGAACGCGGAGCGCCGCCTCGGCCGAGTGCGCAAGGCCGTCGAACCCATGGCCGGCATGGCCGATTGGGAAGTCACCGTGGCGCTTTCCACGGCGCTGGGATACCCGATGCACTACAACCACCCGTCGGAAATCATGGACGAAATCGCGCGCCTCACTCCCACCTTCGCTGGCGTCAGCTTCGATAAAATCGACCGTCTGGGCAGCTTGCAATGGCCTTGCAATGACAAGGCTCCCGAGGGCACTCCCGTGATGCACATCGGCGGCTTCGTGCGCGGCAAGGGCCGGTTCATGATCACAGAATTCGTGCCTACCGACGAGCGCGTCAACGCCCGCTTCCCGCTGATCCTCACCACCGGGCGCATTCTTTCGCAGTACAACGTGGGTGCGCAAACACGCCGCACGGATAACAACGTCTGGCACGATATGGACGTGCTCGAGATCCATCCTTCCGACGCGGAGGACCGCGGCATCAAGGAAGGCGATCTAGTCTCGCTCGCCAGCCGCTCGGGCGACATCACTTTGCCCGCGCGCATTTCCGAACGCATGCAGCCGGGCGTGGTTTATACGACGTTTCACCACGCCATGACCGGCGCGAATGTGGTCACCACGGAATTTTCGGACTGGGCTACGAATTGCCCCGAGTATAAGGTGACGGCGGTACAGGTGCAGCTCGCGCGGCACATTTCCGAATGGCAGGAACACTACCGAAAGACGCGGGAATTGACCACGCGAATCTCGCACGAGACTCCCGCGAGCGACTAAGCCATGGAAGCCGAGAATATGGTTCACATGGCGAACCAGATCGCGCTCTTCTTCGCCAGCTATCCGAAAGACGAGGCCGTGGCCGGCGTCACCGACCACTTCCAAAAATTCTGGGAGCCGCGCATGCGCAAGCAAATCATCGAATACGTCGCGCACGGCGGCGGTGGTCTCCACGACCTGGCCCTCGAAGCCGTAAGACACCTCCACTAAGCGGACCTCCGGAATGCTCGCTTCAGGGGTGATGAAACTTTCCTTATTTATTCTCTTTGCGAAGAGCGGTTCGGCTTCCCGCCCGCAGCGTTAGGAATTCTCGCGGCGATTTTCGATTTCGTGCAGATGCTCCTGAAGCCGCTCTAGAACTTCTTCCTTTTTCCCGCTGCAGATTTCGCGCTCGACTTCATCGAGCGCAAAATGAACGATGTCGTGATGGTGGATTTCATTGCCGGGCAGGTAGTCGCTGAATTCGAGCCATATTCTGTGCAACAGGTCGATTTCCTTGGTTGTCAATCGCGGGGCGTGGGGACCGAGATAGAAAATCTGTTCCCGGCCGGAGGGCGAAAAGACTTCGAGCGAGACGCGAGGCTTGGGTTCCCCCATGCGTTCCCAGGCAAGGCCGATTTCGCGCGCCTGTTCCGTCACGCTGCTCTTCGATGAACTGCCTAAAACAATCGAACTCGATTGCAGATTGGCGGCGGTTCGCAAGATGCCTTCCCAAAGGTCGTTTGCCGCGGCCACGGCGAGCCGCACCGGCTTGCCTTCCTTTTCCGCGATGGCCAGAACTTTGGTAAAGAGCAGCTGTTCGATATTGGTGAAAAGCTGGTCCGGTGCTAGAGCGTATTCGCCCGAAGCGGCTCGCCGCAGCATGCGGACATGCAGAACCACAATTTCCGCCTCCCGCCGTTTGGCGCGCCGTAAAGCGGCTTCCAGAGGATAGAGCGCGTAGTAGGTGCTCAACGGCACAAGAATGTTGCCGGGGCGGACGCCGACATTTTCCAGGGTGAGTTCGCCCTCCTGGGTGAGATTGAATTTATCGAGCTCGGCGTGGGATTTGCTTTCCTTTTTGGCGATCTTTTCTGAGATTTCGAAGATTCCAAAGAAAATAAGTGTGAATGCAACTCCCGAAACAGTGGCGACTTGCTTGGTGAAGAGATTGATGAAGCACAAGGCAAACAAAGTTAGAGTGATGAGGGCTACTCCGACGGGAATCTCGACGGTGCCGATTTTCAGATTCAAAGGCACGCGAAACTCCCGGCCACCCGGCTGCTTGTAGCGCAGCACCAGGACGGCCAGCCCCTTCATCGCAAAACTCCACATCACGCCGAACGCGTAAGCCTCGCCGAGCAGGAAGATGTTTCCCCGGCTCAGGATGATAGTGAAGATCTGCAAGCCCACGACGAGATTCAGGATTCGATGGGAAGTTCCGAAACGCCGGTGAGGATGGCGAAACCAGCCAGGAAGAATGCCGTCCTCGGAAACGCGGTTCAAAACTCCATTGGAGCCCACGATAGCCGTGTTGACCGCTCCCGCCAGCATCAAAACGCCTACGACCACGACAAAAATGCGGAATGCGACACGAGCAGACAATGGCCCCACGAGGTGCATCGCCAGCCCGCTGATCGGGTTATCGGAGAAGTTGCCGCGCACCGAGTCCGGGATAATCATCACCGCGAAGAACGCCACGCCGGCCGTGAAAATCATGCTGTAAAGAAAGATCACCAAGCCCGCTTTTTTCAGGTTAGGCAGCTTGGGGTGTTCGATTTCGCGGTAAACCTGCGCCATGGTTTCTTCACCGCTCATGGCCAAAACCGAATGGCCCAGCCCGATCAGGATGCCGATCAAGCCAATCGTGTACGGCAGCGAGGTGTGGCGCAGCCAACCGAGGGCGTCACTCGAGTAAGTGATGTTCGAAAGATGGGGCCACGGCGGAAGATGCACACCACGCACCCAGAGCGTGTAGCTGCACCATACGATCATCAGGATGACCATCACAGTGGTCACGTACATGATCCGCAGCGCTTTTTCGCTGGATTCGGGAATGCCCTTGATGTTCTCCCACCAGAAGTAGAGTGTAACCAGCACGGCAAACACGGCGGCAGTGGCGTTCACCGGCAAAACAAGATTGAAATGCGCGTAGCGCAGCAATTCATTCAGCAGGCCAACGAGGTACAGCCCCGCCGATACGCCGCTGATGGGTCCCGTGAGGATGTAGTCGAACATCAACGCCGAGACCGAAAACTTCGCCAGCGTCGAACCCATTCCCTCCTTCACTACGCGATAGACGCCACCGCGCACGAACATCCCGCAGCTCTCGTAATAGAGCTGCTGAACCGCGAAAGCGAAGAGCATAATAGCCAGCACGAACCAGGGAGCCGTCTTGCCGATGAAGTGTTCCGCAATCGCGCCCGCGTAGAATGCGGACGATCCCAAATCGTTGAGGACCACGGCCGCCGCCCGCCAATACGAAATGAAGGCCAGCATGGCCGTCGTGGCCACCAGCACCTTGGCGGCTGGCTTGACGGCATTCGCGAGGGAAGAGGAATCGGTACTCTTTGATGCCATGGATTCCTATAGGACCAAAAGATTCAAGGCTACAACATTAGAAGAAGGGCATAAGTGCGCCATAAGGAAGGCGTCAAGATTTCATAAAGACCATCTAGAACCCTCAATGTGTCAATGACATACGGTGCGTAAAAAATTTGTAAGTTTTGAGGGTCGGAGTTGCCAGATCGCAGGAAAATGCCTACGATGAAATCAGTGAAAGAATTTGCGCCTCATCCCCTTCTTCGCAATCGCCACCTGATGACCATGGCGCCAGCGCTTTTGCAGAGACGCTTTCCGGGGTTGCCGTCAGCGCAGCCAAGGCTATTTGATGTGGAGGCGGGAACGCAATTGCGCGGCCACTGTCATTGGCAGGCGGAGCGGCGCAAACATCCCACGTTGCTGTTGGTGCACGGCTTGGAAGGATCTAGCGACTCGGCCTATATCCTCGGCTGCGCGGAGAAGGGCTGGACGGCGGGCTTCAACGTCGTACGATTGAATCAGAGGAATTGCGGCGGCACGGAGCGGCTTACTTCCACGCTCTACCATTCTGGTCGCAGTGACGATTTTCGCGCGGTAGTGATGGAACTGATCGAGCGCGATGCGTTGCCGGAGATTTTCGCGGGCGGATTCTCGATGGGTGGGAACCTGGTTCTAAAAATGGCGGGGGATTTCGGGGATTCCGCGCCGGGGCAACTTCGCGGAATCGTGGCCATCAATCCCTCGCTTGATCTGGCGGCCTGCGCCGACGCCCTGGGAGCTCCGCGGAATTTCATCTACAACCGGCACTTTGTGCGGCGATTGAAGCGAAGGATGCACCACAAAGCGGCGCTCTTCCCAGACATATATATGACGGACGCCAGCGCTAAGAGTTTGCGCCGTGTCCGCAGCGTGCGCGAGTTCGACGAAGAAGTCACCGCGCGATTCTGCGGATTCGCGGATGCGGACGATTACTACGCGCGATCGAGCGCAATGCGCGTGGTCGCGGCGATTCGCAGGCCAACGCTGATCCTCACCGCACAGGACGATCCCTTCGTCCCGTTTTCCAGTTTTGGCATCGCCGCGATCCGGGAAAATCCGAATATCCGGCTGGTAGCGCCACGACACGGCGGGCACTGCGCCTTCATTTCGCGGGAAGACGGCCCCGAGCGCTTTTGGGCGGAAGCGCGACTGGTGGAATTCTGCAAGGAAAATTCGAAGCTTTAGCATTCGCGGGAGCGACCATCGTTCTTTACACCACCAACCGTTTGAAATTCCCTTCGTACCATGACATTCTCGTTTGGTGCAGGCGGCACGGTCTTGAGCGGGGGTCATCTCGAGATTTAGGCGTTGGGAGGAAGCATGTTGCGGGTCGGATTCATCGGATGGCGAGGAATGGTCGGCAGCGTTCTCCTGCAGAGGATGCGGGAGGAAGGCGACTTCTCCTGCATCGAGCCGGTATTTTTCTCGACGTCCAATATCGGCGGCGCAGCCCCCACCGAAGCCGGCGGCGCAACGCTCCATGACGCGAGAATCCTGAAGACTCTTGCGAGCTGCGATGCTCTGATCAGTTGTCAGGGTGGCGAATACACCACTGAGGTTTACGCGCCTCTGCGCAAAAGTGGCTGGAAGGGATATTGGATTGACGCCGCGTCGACGCTGCGCATGAGCGACGATGCCGTAATCATCCTTGATCCAGTGAACGCAGATGTGATTCAGGACGGCCTCGCGCGCGGGTTGCGGACCTTCGCCGGGGGCAACTGCACCGTGAGCTTGATGCTGATGGCAGTGAGCGGGCTTTTCAAGGCTGGCTTGGTCGAGTGGATGACCACCATGACCTACCAGGCCGCGTCCGGCGCCGGCGCGGCAAAAGTACTCGAACTCGTCAAGCAGATGGAATGCCTCACTGATCCTACGCGCAAATCAGCATCGGAAAACGCGCTCGAAATCGATCGCATGGTCATCGAACGGCAGCGGGCGGGTTCGCTGCCCGTTGCGGAATTCGGCGTTCCGCTGGCCGGCAGCCTCATCCCCTGGATTGACAAGGACATGCCCGGCGGCCAAACCAAGGAAGAATGGAAAGGCATGGCCGAAAGCAATAAGATCCTCGGACTCGATCCGCCGGTCCCGGTTGACGGCATCTGCGTGCGGATCGGCACCATGCGCTGCCATAGCCAGGCCCTGTGTATCAAGCTCACGAGGAACGTGCCGCTCGATGAAATCGAAGGCGTCCTCGCGGGCGCGAATCCATGGGTGCGCGTGATTCCGAACACCAAAGATTCCACCTTGCGCTGCTTAACTCCAACAGCCGTATCCGGCACACTCAACGTCCCGATGGGGCGGCTTCACAAGTTGAATATAGGACCGGAATACCTGGGGGCGTTCACGGTGGGCGACCAATTGCTCTGGGGCGCCGCCGAGCCTCTTCGGCGCATGATTGGCATCCTTCGGCAGCACCTCGGCTCATAACCCGCCGCTGGTGTATAATCCCGCCACTTCAATGTAACAATCGGATCGGGACCCACGTATAAGCGAGGAGGAGGCATCCATGCACCGAAAGATTTTCCTTATTTTGTGTGCCGCGGCGCTGTTTGCGCTGCCAAGTTTTGCGCAGACCACCAACCTGAACGGCACCTGGAAACTCGACAACGCCAAGAGCAGCTTCGGCCAGTTTCCGCCGCCTGCGAGCGAAACCGACGTGATCAACGTAGACGGCTCGAATTTCAAGCAGCAAGTGACCAGCGCCACCCAGCAGGGAAGCCAGACCTACACGCGCGCCTGCACGATCGACGGCCAGGAAAAGACGCTTTCACCCGACGATCCGAACGCGCACATCGGTCGCGTCACTCTTTCGAAAATTAAGTGCGAATGGCAAGGCGCGTCGCTGGTTGTCACGGAAACAGCGAACCTGCAGGGATCGGAGCTCACCGACCGTCTGACGTTCACGTGCTTCCGACGACCGCAAGACGATGACGATGGACTCGCACATCACGTCGGCCACGATCAATGGCGACCGGAAACTCGTCTACGACGCGGCGGATGCTTCGGCAGAGGCTTCTCCGTCGGGCGTGTCGCCGACCGCGGGCGCGGCTGCCATGATCCATACGGGTGGCGGTGAGGCCCCGAACCTCACGGGAACGTGGAAGCTAAATGTTGCGAAGAGCGATTTCGGGCAGGGGCCGGCGCCCGCCAGCCAAATCGACACAATCGAGGACAATGAGCCTTCGGTGAAAATTGTCGCAGACCAAAAGGGCGGCTTCATGGGCGATACGAACATCACGACCATGATCAGCACTGATGGCAAGCCGACTACCTCGACTGGAATGGGCGGAGCGCAGGTAACCAGCACAGCTCATTGGGAGGGTGGTTCGCTGGTGGTCAATTCGAAAACGAGCTTTCAGGGCAGCGACCTGACCATCAAGGATACGCTTACGCCGAGCGCGGATGGAAAAACGCTTAAGGAAGTGGCGCACATCGAATCCAGCATGGGAAACTTCGATACGACCAGCGTTTTCGACAAACAATAATTCGAAATCGGCTAAGGACAAGCGAGACGGGCCGCGCAGCTTGCGCGGCTCGCTAATCTGCCGTTTCGAAATCGCGGACTAGCTTCGGCGCTCCGCGGGCGAAATTGAATTCAATACCGGAACTCTAGCTCGTACAGATGGGCTGTGCTCCTGCGGACCAGCATAAACTCGCCTCGCCGAATCCAGTAATGCAAGCACCGTCATCGACTTTTCCGCTCTTCGCCACGCGACAAGCACATCAATTTTGGCATGGGGTTCGTCGAGCGGTATCGCAACCACCCCACTACCCTGAGCCGGCCGGCAGGAGAGTTCGTCCGGCATGATGAAAATTCCCTTGTGGCAGGTCAGTAGAACAATTTGGGTATCGCTATGTGGCACGGGCTCGAGTTCTATATGAACGATCTTGGGTGTAATCCCGGCTTCGGCATACACCTCGAGCGTTTTATCGTACAAACCGGTCGAACCCCCGCGATGGGGAAGAAGAAGAGTCTCCCCGGCGAGATCTCTGATTTTTAGAGTCTTTCGTTTGGATAGAGGATTTGTCCTGCACAAGTGAACAACGAAGCTTTCCTGAAACAAGACCTCCGTCGTCAAATAAGCCGAATCCACAAAGGGGCGCAGGAACCCGACGTCGATATCACCGTCAATCAAAGCCTTATTCTGCCAGCTTGAAAATATGTCCCGGTATTGCAAATCGACGGCGGGAAATTGCTTGGAGTGCTCGGTAAGCACCCGGCTGATGGGCTCGCCCAGTCCGAGGCCGATGCCGATCTTGATCAGTCCAGTCTCGCCGTACTTGGCTAGCCGCACGCAGTCCGTGACGTGCGCGCTTTGCGTTACCAGAGTCTTAGCTTCCCGCAAAAGTGCTCTGCCGGCGTCGGTCAGGGCCACGTTGCGGCGATTGCGGACGAAGAGCTCCACGCCGAATTCCTCTTCCAGTTGGCGAACCTGGCGGCTCAGTGGCGGCACCGTGATATGCAAGTGTTGCGCAGCCTTTGAAAAGCTAAGGCGTTCCGCAACCGCGATAAAGTACTTGAGCTGACGAAGTTCCATAGGGCCCCTGCCACCCGTGTCGTATTCGTACCAGTTGCCTACCTTATATGTCCGAATCGGTAACAGAAGCAATCAAAATAAGAAATGGACAATTGTCCCAATCCTGATATTAGTGTGCCATTCGGCAAGCGAGTCTGAATTGCAGGCCCCAGGGGGCGGGTGGGCCTTCATCGCCGAGAACTGATAGGCATTCAATCGAATAGGCGATATTGTTCGGCGAATATCCGAATTGTTTAAGGTTTCCGGGTGGGTTATAGGGTTTGAAAACGATCCTAGCGACAGAACGAAACCAAGGGGGAAGCCGATGAAGGCACGATTCTCGGGGTGTACGGGTGTGTTTTCGGGTGTTGGTCTGCGTGTTGGCGCTGCTGCTCTGCGTGCCGCTTGCGCATGGGCGCAATCGTCCGGAAATGGCGCTATTACGGGTATCGTCACCGATGCGTCGGGCGGTGCGATTGCGGGCGCGACGGTAACAGCCACCAGTCGCGACACTAACCAGACGCGTACCGCCACCACAGGTCCAGCCGGCGATTACAAATTCTCCCTCTTGCCACCAGGTAACTATCGGCTAAAGTTCACTGCTCCAGGATTCAAGACGTCGGAAGTTGGATCCGTCACTGTGAACACTACGGAGACGGCAACCGCAAATCAGGCGCTGGAAGTCGGTGCCGTTACCCAGACCGTCACGGTCGAAAGCACGGTCGAAACTCTACAGACACAGAGCTCCACCCTCGGAACCACGGTGACCGGAAACACCATTACTGCTTTGCCCATGGCTAATGGCAACTACACCGAAGTCCTCAGTCTTGCGGCGGGCGCGACGGCGAACGTCGACAACGCGACGTCCCTCGGCAAGGGCACTCAGGACATCAGCGCCAACGGCGTTGACCCAGGTTCGAACAACTACCAAATGGATGGCGTCGCAGTGAACAACATCGCTAACTCGGGCAGTTCGAACGACGGCACCATCTACACTGGCATCCCGGTTCCGAGCCCAGACGCGATCGGCGAATTCAAGATTCAAACCTCGACGTATGACGCGAGCTACGGCCGCAACCCCGGCGCGAATGTGAACGTCACCACCAAGGGCGGCACGAATGATTTCCATGGCACCGGATTCGAGTTCTTTCGCAACTCACAGCTGAACGCGAGCGACTATTTTTACAATCTCACCCCCAATCAGCCGCACCAGATCCTGAACCAGAACCAATTCGGGGGCACGATTGGTGGCCCAATCAAGAAAGACAAGCTCTTCTTCTTCTTCAGCTATCGAGGAACGCGAGCCAAGAATGGCGTTGCACCCGCAGGCACCACGAGCGGTGCGCAGTTGCCCGCCACGCTAAACCCGTTCGCGGCTCTCGGGTCACGCGGCACTTGCGGTGCGGCTATCCAGCCAGACACCCGCTCGATAGCCAGTGTTTGTGATGCGACAGCCCAGGCATTTGCGTCCGCTTTGGGAATCACCAACATCGTGGGGTTGAGGATATTCCAACTGCAGACCGGAAAGGAAGCCGGAGTACCCAACAACTACTACATCCCAGCTCCGGCGTCCGACCCGCACCAGTGCTCTGCTACCGGCTGCGATTTCAGCGTTCCAGCACTCTATCGTGAAAATCAATACGTCGCGAATGGCGACTGGATTATCAACAGTAAGGAAACACTCTCTACTCGCTATTTCTACACGCTCAACCCCCAGACGCCATTCCTCGGCCAGAATGGTGGTAACCTGCCGGGCTCGCCGGAGAATATCGTATTTCGGCAACCAGGATGCGGTTCTGAAGCTGACGTCCCTGGTGACCAACAACTTCGTTAACGAGGCTCGGGCGTCATTCCAGCGGAATACGGATAACTCGACCGTCACAATGCCGCCGGGCGGCACGAATTCAGCGCTTGGAATTGTGCCGGGTACTGGCGGTTTCGAAGAGCCGCCCACGATTATCGATATTCTCGATGGCTTCAGCTTGTTCGGAGGTCTCCTGCCGAACTTCGGACCCACGAACCAGCTCCAGCTTGCGGACCAGATCTCGTGGCAGCACGGAAAACACAGTATCCGTGCGGGCTTTGAAAACGAATGGACGAATTGGCCTCTTTTGGATTCCGGGCTCCAGCAAGGGCCTTCTTATGTGACCCTTCGGCACTGGCGGTCTCGCCGAGGGAGGGAACGCCGGACCGTTCTGGAATGTCGGCTGCTTGTTCTGCGTGGAAAGCATCCCGGGCGAACACGGCATTACGCACTTCTATGATGTGGCCAACCGTTCAGCCTATGTTCTGGACGACTGGAAGGTCAGTTCAAGGCTTACTCTGAACATCGGTTTGCGATGGGAGTACGACGGTCTGCTCAGCGATCGGTTTGGACGCTTGACTCAGGTCTGGCTCGACCGGATGGCCCCAAATGCCGCGGTGCCAACTTCCCTGGCCAACGCGCTAACCAACCCCATAGCCGTTCAGCAGTATGTCGTCGCCAGCAACTTCGGGCACTTTTTCGGGCCGCCGCCGGATGGGGTCGGCACCTCACGAACAAAGAATACGGTCGAGGGGCACGCGCCGTACAGTGATTTCGCACCACGAATCGGCTTCGCGTGGCAGCCGATCAGCGGCGGGAAGCTCGTTGTGCGCGGCGGATTCGGCATCTTCTACAACCGTATCGGCCTGGATAGCGTCGTTCACGCGTTCGAGCAAGGCGCGCCATACGCACAGACATACGATTACAACATCGGCGGCGCACGCTGGGCGGCCGCCACTCTGGCTCAGCCCTATCCTGCCCTGAACCTGGTTCCTCTGGCGTCCAATCCGGTAATCGGCTTCGCGCCGCGCTTTGCGGATCCGTCCACGGCCAACTCGCCCTTCCCGGTGAACTCCGGCTTGAGCACTCCTATCTCGTACACAAACGGCGTTCACATTCCCTTGGTTCGCGAATACAGCCTCGGCATCCAGTATCAGTTTGCTCCCGCCTGGGTATTGGACCTCGGGTACGTCGGGTCCAGCGGCATTAATCTGAACAATTACAACCACAATCGCAATACGGCGACCCTGCTCTCCCCCACTAACGATCCGAATGGGCTTTGCCAGGGCGCCGTCTGCAATACCGTCGGCAACGTTCAGTTCCGGGTTCCGTTTCTGGGCTACGAGGCCGCCGGCCTTAATGCTTCGGATGCAGACGGGTTTTCGAACTACAACAGCCTGCAAGCCACGGTGCGGCATCAGTTCTCTCACGGGCTTTCAATGCAGGCAGCGTATACCTGGAGCAAAGACCTTTCCGACGTTGTCTTCGGCAACTCGGCGAACATCAACAACGCGAATTGCTTGATGTGCCAGTACGGGCCAGTCTCCTTCAATCGAGCACACCGCCTTGCCGTGAACTATAGCTATGACCTTCCGATGGGCAAGGGTATGTCAGGATTAGCAGGCAAAGCTATTGGTGGATGGAACGTGTCAGGAGTGACGATTGCGCAAACGGGCGATTACTTGACCTTCTATTCGCAGCTAGCCGGCACGGCATATGGGACTAGCACGACGAGTTACCTCACCGGGCTCGCTACGCCGGATTACTGCTCTGGATTCAACCGGCACGACCTCAGGAACCCGGGTAGCACGAAGGCAAACTTGGGAGCGTACTTCAACACGGCAGCGTTCTGCACTCCCGCCGTGGTTCCGTTCGGGGGCCCCGGCGCTACTGGCTTTGGGGACACGCGCACTGGCATCGGGAAGGGCCCCGGACAGTTCAACTGGGACCTCTCGATCCTGAAGAACACAAAAATTACCGAGCGCCTCAACATGCAGTTCCGTGCCGATTTCTACAACGCCTTCAACCATTCGCAGTTCTCGGATCCCGGCTCCGGGGCATTTACGAGCATCGGGGTCATAGACGTTAACAATCCGGTTAACAACGCGATCAGCCACGTGAGCGTGAATCCGCGCCTGGTCCAGTTCGGCGTGCACCTTATATTCTAAGGATCAGCCCGCGGCGATTTTGCCGCGGCTGAAAAGCAGGTCGCATCAGATGGGTTGGGCTAAGCAGCCCAACCCGGCCGATGCAAAGAATGTACCACCCACCACCCAGGGAGTTTGGCGCGGAGATGAATCCGAGCCTTCGCGCCAAAAACTCCCTCCTTCTGGTACTTGGACATACCCCTCCTGACCGGCTAGCTACATATAGATCGTCCGTACCGTTTATTTCTCGATGCCTCCTTTGAAGAACTCTGAAGCGCATGTCGTGTCTTGCAACGTATCACTCGCCCGCGAGATGGTCCCTTCCAAAAAGGGAACTTGCGAAAGTACGGGCTGCTGCGACTCAGAGAGCGAGCAGTCGAGTGCTTGACGCCTTCCACTTCAGCGCATATCGTTGCGGGCCGGGAGTGCTGAAAAATGAGCTCGCGCAGGAGACTTCTACGGGCAGCTTTGAGTTCTGTTCCACTATTGCTGAGCCCGTCTGTATTCGCCCCCGCTCGCCAGATTGAGGAGCACGCTGGAGATCGTGCCGATTGGTTCTGGATTCCCGGCCATGCATTCGCCATGAAAGCTGTCGGGTCGGATACCGGGAAAGTGTGCACTTGGATGCTCGCGGAAAACAAACCGCGCGAGGGTGTGGTTCTCCACAAGCACTTGCGCGAGGACGAGTGCTTTTACATTCTCGACGGCCGATACGAAATTACAATCGGGAGTCAAACATCGGTCGGAAGGTCCGGATCTTTCTTTTTCGGGCCACGGAATATACCTCATCGCTGGACAAATATGGGATCAACAACGGGAAGGCTTCTGTTTGTATGGTTACCATCGGGAATCGAAGAATTTTTCCTGGGTGTTGGGATGCCCATAGACGGGCCTGCGGTGCGCCCCAACTTTGATCCTGCCGCGTTGGGCAAGAAGCAAGCCGAGATGGCGCCGAAAGTCGGTTTGGTGAAACTCGGTGAAGCAAAGTATCGGATTCGCGGGAATGGCTACTGAACGTCTTGGCTTCGCGGCCGAGTCAGTGTGCCCATTTTTGTGCCGTCCCCTGATTAGCAGGCATTGGCCATGGGAGCGGTGTCCGCGGACTGATAGTCCTTGACAAACGAACTCAAGCTCAAATAACGTGCCGACGGGCCCCTGTCTAATCCGGATCGGGAGACGCTCGCGATGCAAACCTCGCGCAGGGACTTTTTCAAGATTGCGGCCATCGGCGGCGCAGCGGCTACCGTCTTCGGGTTCGACCTCAAGCCTGCTTACGCGCAACTGAAAGAACTCAAAATCGCACGCGCTGCGGAAACGCGCTCCACTTGTCCCTACTGCGCGGTCGGTTGCGGCGTGCTGATCTATACGATTGGCGACAAAGCGAAGAACGTTACGTCCCAAGTAATTCACGTCGAGGGCGATCCCGACCATCCCACGAATCGCGGCACGCTCTGCCCGAAGGGTTCCTCACTCGAACAGGACATGCTGAATCCCCGCCGCCTCACGAAGCCACAGGTGCGGCGTCCCGGCGCGACTGAGTGGGAGGATATCTCTTGGGACCAGGCGCTCGATGAAATCGCCGGCTGGACCAAAAAAACGCGCGATGCGACGTTTGTTGAAAAGGATGCGAATGGCCGCACCGTCAATCGCTGCGAGGGCATTTCCTTCATCGGTGGCTGCACCGATACGAATGAATTCAACTTCCTGGTCATCAAGGCGATGAGGAGTCTGGGCTTGGTTTATCTGGAAAACCAAGCCCGTGTTTGACACGGCCCCACGGTCTCAAGTTTGGGACCAACCTTCGGACGCGGGGCGATGACCAATGGCTGGATCGATATAAAAAACACCGACATGATGCTGATCATGGGCGGGAATCCAGCCGAGAATCATCCCTGCGGATTCAAGTGGGCGATGGAGGCCAAGCGGAATCGCAATGCGAAACTAATTTCCGTTGACCCGCGATTTACGCGCACCTCCGCAACCGCCGACCTGTTCCTTCAAATTCGAGCCGGCACAGACATCGCTTTCCTCGGCGGCTTGATTCGCTATGCCATCGAAAACAACCGGATCGCCAAAGAATATCTGGTCAATTACACGAACGCGGCGTTTATCGTGAAAGAGGGTTTCAAGCTGCCGGAAGACGGGCTTTACTCCGGCTTCGACCCCGCAACGCATTCCTACGACAAGTCAACTTGGAACTATGAGCAGGGTGGCGACATGAGCGGCAAGGCCACCGCTGCTGGACCGGCAGGTGCCCATGCCACCGCTGCGCACGGTGGTCCTCCGGCGCACGCCGCAACCACTGCAGCCCCCGCTCCGCCGCCCATGCTTCCGCCGAACACGGCGTACGATCTGACGCTGCAGCACCCACACTGCGTGTTTCAGCTCCTGAAGCAGCAATATTCGCGCTATACGCCGGAAACCGTCGAGCGCATCACCGGCATACCCAAGGATCAGTACCTGAAAGCCGCCGACATGTTTACGTCCGTCCGCAAAGACGGTGACATGAAAAAGGTGGCGACCATCATCTACGCCGTGGGCTGGACGCAGCATACTTTCGGCACACAAATCATCCGCACTGCCGCAATGATTCAACTCCTGCTCGGAAACGTCGGACGCGCCGGAGGCGGCGTAAACGCCCTGCGTGGCCATTCAAATATTCAGGGCGCTACGGACATGGCCGGGCTGTACGACAGTTTGCCGGGATACCTCAAAATGCCGGTTCCGGCCGATGCGGATTTAGCCGCCTACCTCAAGCGCGTGACGCCCACGCCGTCCAAACCGACGCCGTGGAATTCCATGAATTATTGGTCCAACACGCCCAAGTTTTTCGTGTCGTTGATGAAGGCTTTCTACGGAGACGCGGCCACCAAGGAAAACGGCTTCGCCTTCGATTACTTGCCGAAAGTGGATCGCGACTATTCCTGGACGCACATCTGGGACGATATGTACAACGGCAAGGTGAAGGGCATGTTCGCGTTTGGGATGAATGGCGTGATGATCGGTCCGGACACAAACAAAAATATCAACGCGCTGAAGCGGGCCGATTGGCTGGTCGTAGGCGAAATATATCCCGACGAAACGAGCGAATTCTGGAGAGCCCCTGGAATTACTGCCGACGAGCAGCGAAATATCAAAACCACCGTGTACCGCTTGCCCTGTGCCGGCTTTGCGGAAAAAGACGGCAGCATGACCAATTCCGCGCGGTGGGTCACTTGGAAATATGCGGCCGTACCACCTCCCGGAGACGCCCGGCTCGATCAGGACATTGTTGCCCAGATCTTTTTGCGCGTTCGCGATCTCTACAAAAAGGACGGCGGGAAATTCCCCGATGCGATTTTGAACCTGAACTGGGCTTACGCCGATGCCGCGCACCCGCCTCTTGCACAAGCGGCGATGGAACTTAACGGCAAAGCGCTCGCCGACATAAAGGACGCCACGGGCCAGGTGGCGGTCAAGGCGGGCCAGCAATTACCGGGATTCGCATTGCTGCAAGACGACGGCACAACGATGTGCGGCAACTGGATCTATTCCGGCATGTGGACCGAGGCCGGCCCGCAAATTCAACGCCGCGGCACGGAAGATCCATCGGACATGGGTGTCTATCCGAACTGGTCCTGGTCGTGGCCCGCGAATCGCCGCGTGCTCTACAATCGCGCTTCCTGCAATGTTGACGGAAAGCCGTGGGATCCCGAACGCAAGCAGATCTGGTGGAACGAAGCCGCCGGCAAATGGGCTGGCAACGATGTCCCGGACTTCAAGCCCGATTCGCATCCGAAGGATCACCTGGGCCCATTCATTATGAATCCCGAAGGCGTCGGCCGATTGTTCGCGCCGATCGGAGTCCTCGTGGACGGGCCTTTCCCTGAGCATTACGAGCCGATCGAAAGCCCCTCGGCTAACCTGCTGCATCCGCAGCAATCGAATAATCCGCTGGTGACTAAGTTCAAGACGCCATACGACAAATTCGGCACGCCGGAAGAGTACTCGATCGTCTGCACCACCTACCGCCTTACCGAGCAGTACCACTACTGGACGAAAAACAATCCCGTGAACGTGCAGCTTATTCCCGAGCCGTTCATCGAAATTCCCGTGGAGCTGGCGGACGAAAAAGGAATCCGCGGCACGGACACGATCAAAGTGATCAGCGCGCGCGGAACCTACATCGCCAAAGCGTTCGTCACGCGCCGTCTGAAGCCCATGATGATCGACGGCAAAAAGGTGTATCAGATCGGCTTGCCCATTCACCAGGGTTTTCGCGGAATCACTGAGGACGAAGGCCGAGACGCGCGCACTCCCGCGAACCTGCTCACGCCATCGGTCAGCGATCCGAATGCCCATACGCCGGAATCCAAGGGCTTTCTCGTGAAGGTCGAGAAAGCTTAAGGAGCGCATTGTGAGCCAAGCAGCAACCGAACTCGTCAGAATTTCAGGGCACACCGGGACCGTCCCAGGCGCCGGTCTGAACCGGGAGTCTCAAGTTTGCAAACTCGTGGACACCTCCACCTGCATCGGCTGCAAGGCCTGCGAAGTAGCTTGCCTCGAATGGAACGGCTACACCTTCAGCGAGACCAGCTTCGACAACACCTACCAGACCATGCCGGAAACGGCGTGGAATTATTGGAACCTGATCAAGTTCAACGAGCACGAGCGCGAAGATGGCAGCTTGATGCTGCTGATGCGCAAAGACCAGTGCATGCACTGCGAAGATCCCGGATGTCTCGCGGCTTGTCCGGCCGATGGCGCAATCGTGCAGTACGCCAACGGCATCGTGGATTTTCAGGAAGCGAACTGCATCGGTTGCGGCTACTGCATCACCGGGTGCCCGTTCAATATTCCGAAATTCAGCCCCAAGGCGCACAAGGTTTTTAAGTGCACGCTGTGCAACGATCGCGTATCGCAGGGCCTAGAACCTGCTTGCATCAAAGCATGCCCCACCGGCTGCTTGCATTTCGGCACCAAGCCGGAAATGCAAGAGCTCGCCGAAACACGCGCCGCACAACTACGCGAGCAGTCCGGTTTTCCGGACGCTGGCGTGTACGACCCGCCCGGTGTCGGCGGCACGCACGTGATTTACGTCCTGCATGACGCGAAAAATCCGGAAATTTACGGCGGCCTTCCGAAAGATCCGCACATCCCCTACTCCGTATGGCTTTGGAAGAAGCCGCTGAAGTGGCTGGGCAACCTCGCCATCGTCGGCGGCCTTGCTGGCTTGGCGTTGCATTACCTGCGCTTCGGCCCGAAAAAGGCCGAGCCCATCCCGCCAAATGAGGAGAGGCGCGTATGAGCACCGGCGCCGTCCCGCGTTCCACTACCGCCGTGGACCGGAACCAGGAATTGATCGCACGGTACAGCTTGGCCGAGCGCGTCAACCACTGGCTCGGCGCAATCGCGTACATCTATCTTCTAATGACCGGCCTGGCATTCTGGTCGCCCTATTTGTTCTGGATGGCGATCGTAGTAGGCGGTGGCACCACCGCAAGGTTCTGGCACCCCTGGGTCGGCCTGGTTTTCACAGCTTCGCTCCTCTGGGCGTTTCTCCAGTGGCGCCGCGACATGCAAATTGACGACAGCGACCGCGCGTGGGGAGAAGCGATCCCCGAGTACATCAGAAACGAAGACGACGAGCTGCCGCCGGCAGGCCGCTTCAACTACGGCCAAAAACTCTTCTTCTGGGGAATGTTTTACGGCGTGATCCTGCTGCTGATCAGCGGCGTCTTCTTGTGGTACACCGGCTCACTCCCGTGGAGCATGCGCTTCGTGCGCTATGCCGCGATTTTGATCCACGCCAGCGTCGCGCTGATCACCATCGGACTGTTTATGATCCACGTGTACATGAGCACCATTCTGGAAGAGGGCAGTTTCGGCTCGATGGTCCATGGCACCGTCACGCGCGCTTGGGCCTGGACTTTCCACCGCAGGTGGTACCAGCAGGTCGAAGGCGATCGCGCATCCAAGCGATAATCCAAGCGATGACCCAGGTTAGGACCCAAGCAATCCCGCAGTTCCAATGGGATCGGCGCATCCGCCGCGCGAACGAGTTGATTTCTGCCTATCCATTCGCCGCTGAGGGCCTGCGCTTCTACGCGCGCGTCGCGGAACTGCAATGTATTTTGTACGCCGATGCGGGAGAAGTGTTTGCGAGTAAGCCGAAAATTTCGGAATCTGCGTCCGTGCGCGAACAACTAAGTAGTCCGCATTTTCTTCCGGGCTTCGCCGGGTTTGCCAAAGCCATCCGGCAATTTGCTCCGGAGCCGCTCGCGATCGCCGCTGCGCAAGTTGCGGCGGAGGGGCCGAATGCGCGGCAGCGAGCCATCGAAGAGTTTCTGCGCGGCGGCTTGATGCCGGAATCCGCCGATGCAGCGGATGATTCAACGGACGTTTGCGGCGATTCGTCGCTCCACGAACGGCTGTTGGCATGGATCTTTCTTCAACCTTTCGCGGAATTTCTAGTCGATCGGATGAAGCCCGCGAAATTGAATGCCACTCCTTTCACGTGCCCAATGTGCGGGAGCAATCCCCTCGTGGGCGTGCTGCGTCCCGAAGGTGATGGCGGCAAGAAATTTCTCGTCTGTATGTTGTGCGCGCACGAGTGGGCGTTCCGGCGAATTTACTGCCCGGCGTGCGGCGAAGAGCGCGAGCCGCAAATGGGATTCTATGCTGCTCCGGAGATCGCGCACGTGCGCGTGGATGTCTGCGACACCTGCCACACCTATCTGAAGACCGTCGATTTGACCAAGCTGGGCCTGGCCGTACCCGTGGTGGACGAACTCGCCGCCATTCCCCTCGATCTGTGGGCGTGCGAGCACGGGTACGCGAAGCTACAGATGAACCTGCTTGGTGCCTGATGTGACCATTTTGTGGGCCTGATTACGCCTGTTGTTTGCAACTCGTTCGGCCTCTGAGAGGTGGAAAATGCGATCGCGAGGCATCGTTACCGTTTTTCTGCTAGTTGCAGCGGTAGCTCAAACCAGCCGTGCCGAAAAGGAGTGGCTCGGCAGCACGGGCCAGCGCGTAAAAGCGAACATATTTCGGAGTGCGGATGCAAACGTAAATGCACACCCTGTCCTTGTCGTCATCCTGCACGGGGATTTAGACGCTGCCTATCATTACGTGTGGGCGGGCAACGCCGCAAAGCAGGTCCACGGAATTGTTGCCGCCGCTTTGGTCAGACCCGGATATACGGACGACGTGGGCGATACCTCGGACGGCAGGAAGGGCAATACCACTGGCGACAACTATACGCCGGAAGTCCTGAACCAACTCGATGCCGCGATCCACCAGTTGATCGCGGAGTTGCATCCGTCCGCCGTTGTCCTCATGGGTCATTCTGGGGGTGCGGCGATTTCAGCGGACCTGCTCGCATGGGACAAGGGCCTCGCAAAAGCGGCGTTGCTGTTGTCCTGCCCATGCGACCTGCCGCCTTGGCGAAAGCATATGAAGACGCTTCATCCTTCTCCTCTGTGGGACGAGCCGATCACGAGCGTTTCGCCAATCGACGTGGTGGATAAGATCAGCCCCAAGGTCCGCATCACGCTCATCGTCGGAGAAAAGGACGCCACTGCTCCTCCTGAGTTCACCCAGGAATATGCGTCCGCCTTAGAAAGCATGGCATTGAGCCCAAGGTGATCGTGATACCGGGCCAGGATCACAACCGCGTTGTTTGGGACAGCGAAGTCATGCAGGAACTTTCGACGTTGGTTGCACAGGCGCATTAGGCGAATGTCACTCGCCGGCCTCGGATATGCGGATTACGCTAAGGTTCGGTGCCTCGCTTTGCCGGGGCACGGATATGTGTGTAGCGGCGAGAATGGGTGGCGGCATGAGTAAGCAACCGCGCAGATCGGATGTTCAACAGAACGGCACGCTGACCCGGCGTGACGTGCTTTACGGCCTCGGAGCATTTGCACTGGCGTCGACTCTGTCAACGCCGCGCGCCTTTGCGTTCAAAGGGACCGGCATGATCGATGTCGACGCCGGGCGGCTCGAGTATTCCGTGCGAGGCCATGGCCCGACGATCTACATGATTCCCTCGTTCGGCCGCGGCTGCGAAGACTTTGACATGCTGTCCGACACGCTAGTGCGGAACGGCTACAGCGTCGTGTGCGCCCAGCCGCGAGGTGCCGGCGCCAGCACCAGCGTGAAGCAGGAACTGACCGTCACCGACATGGCCAACGACGCCGCCACGGTCCTGAAGGCAGTGGGCGGCACGCCGGTCGTTCTCCTTGGCCACGATTTTGGTCAACGGATCACCCGTACGCTTGCAACTCAACACCCTGAATTGGTGAAGTGCCTGGTTATGTTCGCCTGCGGCGGCAAGATCAAGATGGCGCCGGAGGTTGGACGTGCCGGCGAGCTGTGCTTCGATCTCTCTCTACCGTGGTACGTGCGCAAGGCTGCGGTACGCTACGCGTTCTTTGCGCCGGGCAACGACCCCACTCCCTGGCAGGGTGGCTGGTATCCGGAAGCCAGCAAACTGCAACGTGGTGGCATACGCGATCCGGTCAGCTCGTATTGGGCCGCAGGTGGCGTGGTAAAGGTGCTGGTCGTCCAGGGCCTGCAGGACGTCTCCGCTGTCCCCGAGAATGCGCGCCTGTTCAAGGCCGATTTTCCCGACCGCGTGCAGCTCGTCGAGATCAATCATGCCGCGCACGCGCTTCTGCCGGAGCAGCCCAAGCAAGCTGCCGAAGCAGTGCTGAAATTTCTTCACGAGCACGCGTGACGCCCTCGCCTGTTCGAGGCGATGCAAGGAGGATGGGGATCCTAGTGCGCGCGGAGCGAAGCCGGCATGCCGGGCCAGGCGTGGACGCGCGATTTGAAGCGCCAGCCACTCGCGGTCTTCACATAGACATCGTGGTACTGACCCCACGCATAGGCTACCACAGGCGCCTTCTTGGCCTCCTTCGCCGTCGGATCCCCAAAGCCGACAACCAGCAGATAGCTTTTCCCCGTGGCACCTTCAGGTGACGGAGTGACTACAAGGTTGGCGACGATATGGCTCACGCTATATCGATCGGGCACCGTTTTCGGATCTACGCAGCCGCTCTTTCCCCCTCCGTCCGCCTCAGCCAATCGATCGCGTCCCTGAAATCTGGCAGTGCCGGGTACGCCATTTTCGTCCGCGATGCTGAAGACACCGTCCGGCGTGTATAGGTCGGCGTAGTCGTAGCCGCTGTTCGTGCACTTGTCTATCGCGTAGGCGTAGCGCGCCGCCAATTGTTGAATGTCGATGTAGTCCTCAGCCGTCAGCGCCATTGGCTTGGCCGGTTTACCAGCTCTCTGTTGCGCCTGCACAATCGCCAGCGTAAGCATGGCCGCACAGATCGTCACGATCACTTTTGTCCACATGGATATCCATCTCCTCTTAAGCCAGAGTGAGTCTGCTGAGAACTCTCTGCCGATTTAGCTGAGCGCCCTTATACCACGCTGACTTGGATTTGGCCGAACCCGGACCTTACCGGCTTGTCTAAGAGAAAGAAATCGAAAAAACCAAAAGACAGAGAAACTTTGAGTCAACCCACCAGAAAGAAAAGGGGATGGATGGAGCCGAGGCCCGGACTTGAACCGGGGACCTGCCGATTACGAATCGGCTGCTCTACCAACTGAGCTACCTCGGCGGTGCATTCGACTGTAGCATCCACCTGAAAAACCTGTCAAACAACCACCCCTGCGGGAAGACGAAACACGACTCGAGGCTAGGACGTTCCCCACGCCCGGAAATTTTTACCTTTGGAGAACCTCACGAACAGAACAACTATAGTACCCAAGCTCGGTGAGGCACGTGCTGGACAAAATGCGTCGCGCTTTTTCTGTTGCGCGTGGGGCAGCGAAAGAGTAATAGTCTCCAGAAAAGGGGCAGGGTTATGGAGCGATTCGGAAAGCAGTCCGACGGGGATGCCTATCCGCGCGTCTTCTCGCGTGGCGAGCGTCATCGAGTGCGTGCTGGGCGAGGCTGGCAAGTGGCTGTGGCAATCGGCTTGCTGTCCGCGGTAGCAATTCTGTTCGCGGTTCCGGCGCACGCCGATACTATTTACGACCTCACTGGCACGGTCACACTCACCGGCAATGACGTTTGTGGCGGACCGTGCGTGGAAACCGTCGACTTCTCTTTCGAGCTTGATGAGGGAGCCTACTCCCTAGGCGGATATATCCTCTCGATAGTACCCGGCGCGACCGCTACAACCATCTCCGGCCCTCTGGCATTCCCACCCAATGAACTAGGCGGAATCGGCGACGCTGGCGGGTATGTGGGTTTGGGATACGTTCCCCCGGATAGTCCGGTTGGAATCGGCACGGAGCTGGACATATTCATAGGCTGCCGGAGCCATTCAGCGGCGGGGTGCGTGCCTCAGCTTGACGGAGCCGAACTATATTCCTGCGGCGACCAGAGTTGCCTCGATGAGTTCTGTCCGCCAGACTTCTGCCCACCCCAAGGAAGCGCCGGGTACGCGTACGGCGGGGTTGACTATAATGCGATAGTGACGGGCACGGTGACGGACCGGGAAGGCACCGTACCCACGCCCGAGCCAAGCTCGCTGGCGCTGCTTTCCCTCAGCCTGCTGGCGATCGGGGGCATTCTGAGGGCGCGGCGTGCCATGATTCACCGATTGACGCAAGCCCTGTAGAATCTGACATTGAGCGGCCGGGGGAAGGGTTATCCTGTGCCCGTTGGCTGGCACGCCGCGGTCCTTTTCTTTTGATTCTTGCATGAATGAATTTCCCCATCCGGGCCCGGCGTTGATCGTGATTGATGTGCAGCGTGCCTTCGACGAATGGGAGGCGGCAGGCCAGCGGCGCAACAATCCAGACGCCATTCGGCGCATCGCCGACTTGCTTGCAGCATTCAGAGCGGCTGGCGCCCCGATATTCCATGTCCGGCACCAAGGCACTCAGCCCGGCTCCTCCTTTTTGCCGGGTCGCCCAGGCTATTTGGCGAAGGATGAGGCTCGGGAGCGGGAAGGCGAGCCGGTCATCACCAAGCGCGTCAACAGCTCCTTCATAGGTACGGATCTTGAAGGACGACTCCATTCGGCCGGCGTCCGAACCGTAGTGCTCTGCGGAGCGACGACGAATCACTGTGTCGAGACCAGCGCCCGCATGGCTGGAAACCTAGGTTTTGACACGCGCCTGGTGCGCGACGCCACCTGGACATACGACCGAGTTGGACCCGACGGCGACAAGCATCCGGCTGAAGAGATTCATGCCATGACGTTGTCAAATCTCAACGACGAGTTCGCGCGTATCGTCAGCACAGCCGATGTGATCGCGGCGCTGCAAGCCAGTAGCCCAAAATAGATTATATTCATGCGCTTGGCCGCGAGATTTGGGCGCAAGAGGCCGTCAAATGTTCACGCCACAACCGATTGGATACGTGAGAAGCCCTTACACCGGCACCAAGCAGATTCCGAAAGGCCTGGGCACGAAGCATGAAGTCGAGGGCGTCCTCGAAATCCAGCCGGAATTTGAGCGAGGCCTCGCCGACATTGAAGGCTTCTCGCACCTCTTCGTTATCTGGGTGTTCGACCGCTCCCAAGGAGTCGAGTTGATGGGCGCGCCGCCTTCCGATAATCGCCCCCACGGGGTCTTCGCCACACGCTCTCCGCTGCGCCCGAACCCAATCGGCCTCACCGTCGTTGAACTCCTTCGCCGTAATGGCCTGATGCTGCACGTCCGTGGCGTGGATATGCTCGACGGCACGCCCATCCTCGATATCAAGCCCTACCTGTCAAGCGTCCCGCCAGAGAAGCTAAAAAGAGGCTGGCTGGCGGAAGCCGAAGCACGCAGCAGCAAAGAATGATGTCAGCGCCTGCCCTGACGATTGACTCGCACGCCGCGTCGCGTTTACCATCCTGAACAATAAAATCCCTGAGCTAGAACGGACGGATCATTTCGCCATGTCGAATTTCGATGTCATCGTCGTTGGCGGCGGCCTTGCCGGTTCTTCGCTTGCCACCGCAATGGCAAAACATGGAGCCAAGGTTTTGGTTCTTGAACAGGAGTCCCGCTTCCGCGATCGAATTCGCGGAGAATTTCTTTGCTCATGGGGCACCGCGGAGGTAAAAGCGCTCGGCCTTCTCGAAACATTTCGCAACTCGAGTGGCCGCGAGATTCCTTGGGTCGATATGGGCACCGGCCCGCGCGACTTGCTCACCACCACGAAACACCAGCTTCCCGGCTTTTCTTACTCTCATCACCAACTCCAACAAGGCCTGATCGAAGGGGCGCAAAAAGCCGGTGCTGAGGTTCGCAGAGGCGTCGCCGTTCAAAAAATTGAGCCGGGAGCAACGCCTACGGTCGAGTGCCAAAGCAACGGCTCGCCCGAGCGAATCACCGCCCGGCTGGTTGTTGCCGCCGACGGACGCAACTCAGCCGCCCGAAGACGGGCCGGATTCACTTCGCAGCGCGACGATCACCCATTCCTCATCGCCGGAGTGCTTCTGGAAGGGGCGTCGTTCCGGCCCGACCTCAGTGCCTTTGTCTTCAATCCCGACGCTGGCACCGTCACCGGAACCATCCCGGAGACCGGTGGCCTAACGCGCGCGTATTTCGCTTATCCGCTTGCCGCTGGATACCGCATGCAGGGAAAGGAAAGGCTCTCTCTCTTGCTTGCCGAATCCGTGAAGTCCAGTCCGTTTCTGGCGAAGGTATACGCCAGCGCTCGCGACGTCGGGCCGCTCGCCTCGTTCGATACCAACGATTCGTGGGTAGATCATCCGTATAAAAACGGCGTCGCGCTGATTGGAGATGCGGCTGCCACTAGCGACCCGTGCTTCGGCCAGGGAATGTCTCTCCTGATGCGCGACGTCCGCGTGCTGCGCGATTCGCTCATCGCAAATTCAGACTGGGACCGCGCTGGCCATCTTTATGCCGAAGCGCACGACTCCTATTTCCATTCCTGCCACAAAGCGTGCCAAATGCTGCGCACTGTTTTCCAGGAGCAGACGCCTGAGGCCGCGCGCATCCGCCAGAAGGCGCTTCCCCTCATCGCGGAAGATCCCACGCGCGTCCCCGACCATCTGTTGAGCGGGCCTGACTTGCCCACCGATGAGTCGGTCCGAGCCCGCTTCTTCGGCGAATGCTGAGTCCCGAAGAGCTGTCAAGCCGCGCTTCCAATTCTTTACACCAACAACCGCTTGCACCGCCTCCCGCCGAGTGTCACGCTAACCTTGGAAGTATGTGCGGTCAGAAAAACTTGAGAAAGGAGGGCCCAAAGGATGCCGCAGAGCAGAGCCACGGCGGTCAGCAAGCTCGCTCAAAATTTTCCCCGCGCCGCGTCCAGATCCTACTCGCACATTCTACCCGTCACAAACCGAGAAGCCCTTTCTCGCGCGAGCGCCGCACTCTCCTCTCGCGAAGCCCAACTCCGGAAGGCACTTGGCGTGGTTTCCGCGCCCGGAAAGAGTTAGAATGCAACCGTCGATTTGAATCACAGACTGGAAGTTTTGGGGAGGGTTATCGTGGCAATTCATTTTACTCTGAACGGCAAGCCGAAAACGGTGGATGTGGTTCCGGCGATGCCGCTGCTTTGGGTTTTACGCGACACGCTCGATATGACGGGCACCAAGTTTGGCTGTGGGAGGGCGCTCTGCGGCGCCTGTACCGTCCACATCAATGGCGAGGCGACGCGTTCCTGCATCACTCCGATTTCCAGCGTCGCCGGCAAGCAAGTGACGACAATCGAGGGACTTTCTCCTGATCGCAGCCACCCCGTCCAGCGCGCGTGGATGGAAATGGACGTTCCGCAGTGCGGCTACTGCCAATCCGGGCAGATTATGCAGGCCGCTTCGCTCCTCGCGAAAACTCCGAATCCCACCAATGCACAAATTGACGATTCCATGAGCGGCAACATTTGCCGGTGCGGCACGTACCAACAAATTCGCGAAGCCGTTCACCGCGCGGCGCGACTCGGCGGCGCTCCCGCCCAATCGGGCGGTGCTGCTCTGCTTGAACCCGAACCTACGGAAGCAGTGATGACCGGAGGTGCGGAATGAGCGCTATCACCACTGCACTCGATCGCCGCAATTTCCTGAAGACCAGCCTCGCCGGCGCCACTGGGCTGATCGTCGGTTTTTATCTTCCCGGCAGACGCGAAGTGCTTGCGGCCGAAGCGACACCGGCAGTTCTCAACGCGTTCGTCCACGTCAGCCCGGAAAACGTGGTCACCATTCTCATTGGCAAGTCCGAGATGGGCCAAGGCGTAGTCACGTCGCTTTCGATGCTGGCGGCTGAAGAGCTCGAATGCGATTGGAAGAAGATTCATTTCGAATTTGCGCCGGCCGCGACCGTTTATTTCGATCCCGCATTCCACATGCAAGGAACCGGTGGCAGCCAAACGATTCATTCCGGCTGGGTGCCCATGCGGCAAGCTGGTGCCACAGCGCGCGAGATGCTGATCGCGGCTGCCGCGCAGAAGTGGGGCGTGGACGCGTCGGAATGCCACGCGGAACTTGGCGAAGTCGTTCACACCAGTTCCAAGCGCCGGCTGACCTACGGGAGCCTCGCGGAAGCAGCATCCAAGATTCCACCGCCAACGGACGTAAAACTAAAAGATCCAAGCCAATTCAAGGTGATCGGGAAGCCAATCAAGCGCCTCGACACGGCGGACAAGGTCAACGGTAAGGCAGGATTTGGAATCGACGCGCGCCGCCCCGGCATGCTCCACGCTGCCGTGCTGCGGTGCCCGGTCTTCGGCGGCAAAGTTGCCAGCTTCGACGCAACAAAAGCCAAGACCATGCCGGGCGTAAAGGACGTGATCCAGATTTCCACTGGTATCGCCGTCGTCGCCGATAACACCTGGAACGCGCTGCAAGCTCGCAACGCTATAGAGGTTAAATGGGATGAGGGCCCGACCGCGGCCATGTCCAGCGACAGCATCTGGAAAATGTACGCCGCAGCGACGGAAACGCCTGGCGTTGTGGCCAAGAAAGTGGGCGATACGGATTCCGCAATGTCCAGCGCAGCCCAAAAAGTGGAAGCTGTCTACCAGGCGCCTTTCGCGGCCCACTGCACGATGGAGCCGATGAACTGCACCGCGGACGTCCGCGAAGATCGCGTCGATATCTGGGCGCCGACGCAATTTCAAACGCCGGCACAGGGAATCGCCGCGCACATCGCCGGCGTGAAGCCGGAACAATCTTTCGTCCATACCACGTATCTCGGCGGCGGATTCGGCCGGCGCGGCTGGTCTGATTTCGTTACCGACGCTTGCGAAACTTCCAAAGCGATGAAAGCGCCGGTCCAGGTGACGTGGTCGCGCGAAGACGACATGCAGCACGACTATTATCGTCCCGCTTCTTACGTGAAACTTGCGGCGGGGCTCGGCGCCGATGGCAACCCCGTGGCTTTCACGGCTCGCGTCGCGTGCGACTCCATCAACAATTGGTTTTTCCCCGGTTCCGTGAAGAACGGCATGGACGAGAGCAGCGTCGAGGGACTTTCCGACATGCCGTACGATGTCGCCAATATTCTCGTCGACTACAAAATGACCACGCCCGGAATTCCCACGGGGTTCTGGCGTTCGGTGGGCGCTTCGCAGAACGGGTTCTTCGAAGAAAGTTTCGTCGATGAACTCGCCGCGGCGGCGAAGAAAGATCCCTACGAATATCGTAAGGCTCTACTCTCGAAGAAGCCGCGCCATCTCGGTGTCCTAAACCTTGCGGCCGAAAAGGCGGGATGGGGCAGGCCGCTGCCCAAGGGAGTATTCCGCGGCATCGCGGTGGTGGAAGCTTTCGATACGTATGTGGCTGAAGTTGCCGAGGTTTCGATCGGCAAAGACGGCACGGTAAAAGTTCACCGCGTGGTTTGCGCGCTCGATTGCGGGCAGGTGGTCAATCCGCACATCGTCGAACAGCAAGCGATTGGCGGCATCGTCTTCGGGCTCACGCAGACGCTCAAAAACGAAATCACCATCGACAAGGGCCGCGTGGTGCAAGCGAACTTCGATAGCTACGACATGCTGCGCATGAATGAAATGCCGAAGGTCGAAGTTTACATCGTGCCGAGCACGGAGGTTCCCAGAGGCATGGGAGAGCCAGCCGTGCCGCCCGTCGCGCCCGCTGTTTGCAACGCGATCTTCGCTGCCACCGGCAAGCGCATTCGCAAGATGCCCGTTGCGCCCGAGGATTTAACCTAAGGCCTCGCTAGAAACCGAAAGGGCGGAGTTTCGGCTCCGCCCTTTTCTTTCTGCTCACTTTATTCTCTACCGCGATAGCGGGTACATCAGCCACGCAATTCCCACGCCGACGGCGACAAATAGCGCCAGCAACCACAGCGCGTATTTCACTCGTTCGGCGATTGTCCTCTGCGCCACGCACGCCAGCGCCAGCGAAACAAGCGCGGCGAAGAGGATCATCGAGAGCAGGTGGTTCAGGCGCATCCCGCTCCCGGATCTTCAGTCTCTTCTGCCGCTTGCCACGCCATAAGCATCCAGCACTCCGAGTAAATTCACGATTCCCGCGGCGGCGACAAACCTGGTGCCGTAATCGCCGGCGGCCCGCGAAATGTCCGGTCCCCCGGCTTCGAGAATTCGCTCCGCAAAATAAAACATGCCCGAGCCCGCATCGGCGATAAATCCGAGCGACCCGAAAGTACCGCCCGAATGCCACGAAAAAATTTCGCCGCGCAATTCGCAACCGGCGATCGCCAGCCCGGCGGCCGCCAGAAAAAATCCCAGCGCTTTTGGCCAGCGCCGCAACAGCGCGTGCCCCAAACCCGGGACGATCCAGGCGGCAAACGCTATCAAGAAGGGAAGCGTCGCGCTGAGTTTTGTCTTCAGGCCCGTTTCGGAAAATTGCCCGGTCATCGCTCAGGCGAGCAGTGCGAGGATTTCGTTCTGAATGGCGCCGGTCACGCGCGCTTCGCTTGGGCTCACGAAAACGTCCACTTCGCTGCGGATCCCGAATTCCGGAAGATAGATGCCTGGCTCGATGGAAAAGCACGTTCGTGGGATGATTTCCCGGTCGTCACGCGTCTCGAGGCCGTCCATATTCGCGCCGTTGCCGTGAACGTCTTGGCCGATGCTGTGGCCGGTGCGATGAACGAAATATTTTCCATAGCCGGCCTTGCGAATGCTTTCCCGCGCCACGCGATCAACTTCCCAGCCATGAATCGCGCGTCCGTGCGACACAGCTTCGGTCACGAACTCGATCGCGCGATTTCGCGCGTCCCGCACGATGCGAAAAATTCTCGCATAGGCGTCCGGCACGCGCTCGCCCAGATAACCCGTCCAAGTGATGTCGTAGTAGACGCTGCCGGCCCGGTCGCATTTGGCCCAGATATCGAGGAGCAATAGGTCGCCAGCGCGAATCGGCCGCGAAGCGCCGGCCGTCGGCTCGTAGTGAGGATTCCCGTTATTTGGCTGCACGGCGGCGATGGGAGGCTCGGCTGTGGTGAGTTCGTTCGCATGAAAACGCTCGAGCATCCACTGTTGCAGCTCGTATTCGGTGATCGGCCGCCCCTCGCGCACAAAAGCCGCGGCGCGCTCGAATGCCGCCTGCACAATACGGTCCAGGATGGCCCCGGCCTCCAGATGCGATGCCAATTGTTCCGCCGTCCACGCCGCTTCGAATTTCTGCACCAAATCCGCCGAAGTCACCACTTTTTTCTTCAGTTTCCGCACCAGTTCGATCGTGCCTGCATCCACTAAGCCGATATAGGGGATGTTGTTTTCAGGGGAATACTGCATGGCAACGGTGCGGCCGGCGCCTAGCAATTTGGCTACGCCTTTGTGGAGCTCTTCCCATCCGGAATAAACCTGTTTGCTGCCCGGCAGGGAATCGAGCATACCGTTCTCGATACGGTGGACCAGTTTTCGCGGTTCTCCGCGCGAGGGAATGAAATAAAACCACCGTCGCGTCGCCATTGCGTGTCCGTCAAGGCCAAGAATTCGCGCCGCGATGGGATCGCGATGGTGGTGGTCGCAGAAGAGCCAGCCGTCAATCTTGCCGGCTCTCATCTCGGTCTGGATCGCTTTGATATCAGGCATAGAAATATTTCGCGGCCACGATTCTAACAGCCGGGGCAGGCACGTTCAAATTCCCGAATTTCCCCTTTCGCATGGTCCTGCAAATCCGCATCGTCTAATCGCCGCCCGGCGCACGGAAAACGCCTTGCAACCGCCTCGCGCTGTTCGTAAAATGCGTCGCCTTGGCTTCCATCACACCCGCCGCCGAAAGGGTACGGCTCACACCGAACCAGGTGCGCGGATTCTGGGCCTCCTGGGGAGGCTGGGCGCTGGACGGCATGGATTCGTTCATTTACGCGCTCGTCCTGGTGCCCGCACTTCGCGAACTTCTGCCTAAATCTGGAATTCCCGCCACCGCAGGCAATGTGGGGTTTTATGGCGGCCTTCTTTTCGCGCTGTTTCTCGTTGGCTGGGGAATGGCGCTGCTTTGGGGGCCTGTCGCGGATAAATTCGGTCGCGTGCGCACGCTGATGCTGACCATCCTGTGCTACTCGGTTTTCACTTTTCTTGCGGCCTTTGGGCAAAACGTCTGGCAGGTGGCGATTTGCCGCCTGCTCGCCGGAGTCGGCATCGGCGGGGAATGGTCCATGGGCGGGACATTCGTGGCCGAAGAATGGCCTGAATCGCGCCGCAAGATGGGTGCCGCGCTGATGCACACCGGCTACTACTTCGGCTTTTTTCTCGCCGCGATCGCCAACCACTTCATTGGCGAAACCCACGGCTGGCGCCCGATGTTCGCCCTCGGCGGCGCTCCCGCGCTGCTCGTCGGCTTCATCCTTTACGGAGTGAATGAATCGGACCGCTGGAAATCGCAAGTGCGCCGCGTATCGAGGCCGTTCGCAGAGCTGTTCAAGCCTGAATTTCGGCGCCGCACGCTGATGAACTCCGCATACGTGCTGATTTCAATCATCGGTCTTTGGGCCGGCACGGTCTATGTTCCGGCATCGGTGACGGAAATCGCCGCGCGACAGCACATGTCGGGCATTGTCGGCGCCCACTTGGCCACCTACGCCACGATGGTCCTCTCCTTTGGCACAATTCTTGGTTGCCTACCTTTGCCCTGGATTGCGGAACGGATCGGACGCCGCGCCACTCTCGCCGTTTATTTTGCGCTCATGGCAGTATCCGTTGCCGGCAGCTTCGGCTTCGCTTTTTATCTGCCGCATGACGCAATGAAATGGTTCTTCGTGGGATTATTTTTTCTGGGCATCGGAGGAGCGAATTTCGCCGTGTACACGCTCTGGCTTCCTGAGCAGTACCCGACGGAATGTCGCGGCAGCGCTTTTGCATTCGCCACGTCGGTTGGCCGCTTCATCGGGGCCGGCTTTACGTTTCTGGTCGGCGCGGGGGTATCGCATTTCCACACGATTGGCATTCCCGTCGCGCTCACCGCGATACCCTTTGTTCTTGGCCTCTTCCTGATCCCATTCGGCTTCGAGACCACCGGACAGCCGCTGCCGGATTAGCTTCGATTACATTCTGAGGTTTTGTTGGCATAGGCCGTAACATTGCCTTCGTCTGGCACGTAGCATTCAGTTAGAGTTTCGTATCGGGGGATAAGGCCGAATCTGTGGACGCCATCGCTTTAGAAAACGTCACAAAGTCATACGACTCCGTCACCGCCGTGAGCGGCGTGAACTTGCAGGTACGTGAGGGCGCCATCCTGGGCTTGCTTGGCCCCAACGGCGCCGGCAAGACCACTACGATCCGCATGGTGATGAATATTCTCATTCCAGACGAAGGCTCGATTCGCGTCCTCGGCCTGCCTGTGACTGATAAAACGCGCGAGTCCATCGGATACCTTCCGGAAGAGCGCGGGCTTTATCCGCGGATGCAGGTGCGCGATTTGATCGTGTTCCTCGGGGCTTTGCGAGGCCTTTCGGAGGCCGAAGCCGGACGCCGTGCCGGCGAATGGCTGGAGCGCTTCGGGCTGAGCGACTGGTCCGATAAGAAAGTGGCCGACCTCTCCAAGGGCATGCAGCAGAAAGTGCAATTCATTACCGCCATCATCCATCAGCCGCCGCTGATCATTTTGGACGAGCCCTTCTCGGGCCTCGATCCCGTGAACGCCACGGTGGTGAAAGACATCATGCTGGAGATGCGCAATCGCGGCGCGACCATCGTTCTCTCCACTCATCGCATGGAGCAAGTGGAAAAGCTCTGCGATTCCATATGCCTGATCGATCACGGCCACAACGTTCTCGATGGCGAACTCCGGGCAATCAAGCAGTCATACGGCAAGAATACAGTGCATTTCGAATTCAGTGGACCCGACGGCTTTCTGGATCATCCCTCGATCGCCACGGTCAACCGCTTTGCCTCTGGAGTCGAAGCCAAGCTGCAGCATGGAGCCGACCCACAACAGATTCTGAAGGCTGCCATAGAATCTGGCGCGCAAATCACGCGGTTCGAGCTGCTCGAGCCCTCGCTCAACGATATCTTCATTGAGAAAACACAACATGCGTAAAATCTGGCTCGTCTTCAAGCGCGAGTACTTGACCCGCGTGAAAACCAAGGGCTTCGTCATCGGCACACTGCTCATACCGTTTCTCGGCATCGTGTCGGTTGCGCTAGTAGCATTCCTTGCCAGCCAGGGCTCGAAGACCAGGTTTCGCGTTGCGATTGTGGACAATATCGGCGGGCTGGGTGAGTCCGTTGCGCAGGAACTGGACCGGCCGGCCAAGGCGGACAGACCCCGATTCGTGGTTACCCAGTCCATCGAACAGCCCAGTTCGTCTGCTGCGGCAGAGGAAGACCTGCGCGCCGAAGTAAATTCCCGCGCCCTCGACGCCTATCTGGTGATTCCCGCGGACCTGGGCAAACCTGCCGAGCTTCACACGAAGAATCCCGGAAACTTCCGGGTGATTGCGCCGCTCACCGCCGCGGTGAACGAAGCGTTGATCGAAGCGCGCCTAAACGCGCGCGGCATCCATGTGAAAGACCTGGGCGACGTAACCCGCGGCGAGGAATTGCAGGTGATCAAAGTCAGCGCAGGCGGGGAGGCGGTTGAAAAAGGCCAGACAATCGGCGTTGCCATCGGGCTGGTTTTTCTGCTCTACCTGTCTTTGCTGATGTACGGCATCATCACCATGCGCTCCGTCCTTGAGGAGAAGGCGACGCGAACGATGGAGGTGCTTATTTCCTCGGTGCAGCCCTTTCAGCTTCTCACGGGGAAAATTCTCGGTGTTGCAGGAGTAGCCTTCACTCAATTCCTGATCTGGGTTGCGTCGCTCGGCTTGCTTTTGTCCTATGGCGCCGTGATGGCTGCGATGTTCAGCCCGGGTTCGTCGTTCCCGGCGATCCATATTCCCATCTCGTTGCTGATTTCAGCCGTGTTTTTTTTCTTTGGCGGATACTTCCTTTATTCCGCGATGTTCGCCGCGATAGGCGCGGCATGTTCCAGCGAGCAGGACGCGGCCCAATTACAATGGCTGGCCATGGGGCCGCTGGTTTTCACCATAATGATTTATTGGGCGGTCCTCAGCGACCCCTCGTCCAAGGCATCTGTGGTGCTTTCCGAAATACCGTGGTTTTCGCCGATCCTGATGCCGCTGCGCATTTCGATTCAGCAGCCGCCGGTTTGGCAGGTGGTTCTGTCGGTGGTGCTGTTGTTGCTGGCCGTCCCTGGCGTGATTTATTTTTCGGCGAAGATCTACCGCATCGGCGTCCTGATGTACGGCAAGCGCCCGACGCTACCCGAACTTGTCCGCTGGTGCCGCTATTCCTAGGCGCGCTGGTTACGCTGGCCGAAGAGTGCCGTGCCGAGACGAATCTCTGTTGCGCCTTCCTCGATGGCTACTTCGAAATCGTGGCTCATGCCCATGGAAAGCGCGGGCAACTCGCGTTCGAGGCGCTGGCTGATGCCATCGCGCAGCTCGCGGAGTTTTCGAAAATAAGGGCGCGCGGCTTCGGGGTCATCGCAATACGGCGGGATCGTCATCAAGCCGCGCAATTCCAGGTGCGAAAGCTTTTCGATGCCGTCCGCGAGCGCGGGCAGATCATTTTCTGCCACGCCGCTCTTCGTTGCTTCGCCACCCAGATGCACTTCAATGAGAACGGGCAGGCGCTTCGACTCTGCCGCCGCGGCAGAATCGAGTTTTTGCGCCAGTGCCAGGCTATCGATTGAATCCACCCGGTGAAACAAATGCACGGCGCGCCGCGCCTTATTGCTTTGCAGGTGACCGATCAGGTGCCATACGGCATCCGCGAGATCTTCAAGCTTCGGCTGCTTCGACTCGAACTCCTGCACGCGATTTTCCCCGAATCCCCGCAGCCCCGCTTCGTACGCAGCGCGAATCGCGTCCGCTGAAAATGTTTTCGACACCGCGACGAGCGTAATTTCCTCGGCGCGCCGCCCCGCACGTTCCGCAGCACGCGCCATTCTCTCGCGCACGCGCGCCAAATTCGCAGGCAGTAAAGAATGTGCGTCGGAGTGCCATCACGGCGATTCTAGCGTTCCGCGCTTCAAATGAGCAGGAGAAGTTCCGCCACAGCTTGCCGCGTGTGCCTGCCGGTATTCTTCGTATGCTAAACTGACGGTCACTTCGATGCCTGCCCGCGGAAAGTTCATCGTTTTCGAAGGAATCGACGGTTCCGGCAAGCGCACGCAACTTGAATCTCTGGCTCGCGCATTCACGCAGCAGGGAATCCCGTTCTCGCAAATCAGCTTCCCCAATTACGACGGGGTGCTGGGCAAGATGGTGGCGCGATTCCTCAATGGCGAGTTTGGCCCGCTCGCTTCCGTTGACCCGCGCTTTTCCGCAGTGCTCTACGCTACCGACCGCCTGGAATCGAAGCCGGCCATCGAGGCGGCGCTCGCATCGGGAAAAACTCTGATCGCCGACCGCTACGTGGCTTCGAATCTGGCGCACCAAGGTGCACGCGTTCCCGCAGAGAAGCGCGGCGAATTTATCGCCTGGCTCAAAACTCTGGAATACGAAGTGAACGCGCTGCCCGCGGAAGATTTTGTGATTTACCTGCGTCTGCCGGTTGCGCAGGCCCATCGCCTGATCGGTAGAAAGGCCGCGCGCGAATACACCGAATTGCGCCGCGATTTACAGGAAGGGGATATCGCGCACCTGGAAGCGGCCGCGCAGGTCTATGACGATCTGGCCGCGCAGCCGAACTGGCTCACCATCGAATGCCTCGAGGCTTCGTCGGGCAGCCTGCGCGCGCCGGACGCGATCCATCGCGAAATTCTCGCTGCAATCGAGGTCCGCATTCCCGCAGCGCTGGGAGCGAGAGGCTAACGGAATGGGCTTCGACGAATTTCTCGGCAACGAGCGCATCGCCGGCGCGCTACGCGGAATGCTTCGCAAGGAACGCGCTCCGAGCGCGTTGCTTTTCACCGGCCCGCGGGGCATTGGGAAATACACGCTGGCGCGAATGTTCGCGCAGGCCGCCAATTGCGAACGCCTCACCGACGATTTTTGCGGCGAGTGCGCCACCTGCCTTCGCATCGCCGCGCTGGCGGATCCCGGGCCGCTCATCGAGGCCGGCCTCACCGAGCGCGGCGAAAGTGCCGACGCGGCGATGGTCGACCGCATGCCCTTAATCCTCGAAACGCATCAAGACGTTTGGCTGATCGTTCCGGACCCGGTGCGCCTGCGCACGCCCGTTGCGCGGCCGATGATTCGCGTGAGCCAGTTGCGCGCCATACAACGCGCCGCGTATTTCAAGCCGCAGAGCCGCCGGCGCGTTTTCATCCTCGATGGCGCGGATACTATGCGGCACAACGACGCCGACCTCTTGCTGAAAATCCTCGAGGAACCTCCCGAATACGCGACGCTAATTCTGCTCGCGACAGCTCCAGATTCGCTATTGCCCACGATCCGGTCGCGATGCCTGCAATTTCATTTCGCGCCGGTGCCCGCCGAACGGATTGAGGCTTTTCTGGCCGAGCGTACGCGGGCGAAACCAGCGGAGCGCGAACTGGCCGCGCAACTTTCCTGCGGCAGCCCCGGCGCTGCTCTGTCGATCGATCTGGAAGAATCGTCGCGTCTCCGCCGGAGCATCTTGCGCCTTCTGGAACAAGCCGTCGCCGGCCAGAAATATGCAGAGATCTTCGCGGCCACCGCCCAGCTCGCCAAACGCGAACGCGAATCGTTTGAAAATATCCTCGCGCTGTTCTATAGTCTGCTTACGGACTTGCTGGAATCCTCTCAAAGCCCAGCGAGCAGTATGCTTCGCAATCCCGACCTTCGAAAGGAAATCGAAGCCCTCGGCAAGAAGATCGATTGGAACTGGCTGGTGCGAGCGGCTCGCGGTTTGGACACGATCGAAGACCGATTGCGCCGTAATATCGGCCGCCAGTTGAGCCTTGACGCCCTCTTGGCTTCTTTGACGATTTGAAAAAAGACGGTTTTTCCAGATTTCTTGAATTTTCTTGCAACCGAATGCTTTTTGCCGCAGTCATAGTATTAGCGATCCGTTATAAGTTGTTTTGCGAGGCCCGAAGTACAATTACAGGAGCCATCATCATGGTGAACCGCAAGTTGTTTCGCCCTGTCCTAACTGAAGTGAAGGAGCAGTACGTACCGCGCCCCTCCCAGCCCGCGCCGCAAGCCGCGCCGCCCTCCCGCAAAAAACCCGCGCCGCCAGAGCAGACCTTCGCCGAAAATTTTTACTTCGTGAAACAGATGCAATCGCGAACTCCGGTCGCAGTGGTTCTAACGGATGGAGAAGTGCTTCGAGGCACGGTGGAGTGGTACGACCGCGATTGCATCAAGCTCACTCGCTACGGCAGCCCCAATCTGATGATTTACAAGCACAGCATCCGCTACATGTACAAGGACGGCGACGAGGCTGCACAGGGCGGTACCAACGGGCAGTAGAGTGTCTTCACCCTGCCGGTTTGGATCGCCGCGCCGGCCATCACTCACATGAAAATCGGAATCACTTGCTATCCCTCGTACGGCGGTTCCGGCGTGGTGGCCACCGAACTCGGCATCGAACTGGCCGCGCGCGGGCACGATGTGCACTTCATCAGCTACGCGATGCCCATTCGCCTCAGCGGAGCGAGCGACCGCATCTCGTTTCATGAGGTAGAGGTCACCACGTATCCGCTGTTCGACCATCCGCCGTACGCGCTGGCGCTGGCGACCAAAATGGCCGAAGTTGCCGAAGCAGCCTCGCTCGATTTGCTGCACGTTCACTACGCGATTCCCCATTCTGTAAGCGCGTTGCTCGCGCGCATGATGGCCTCGCCGCGGCGCCTGCCCTTCATCACCACCTTGCATGGGACGGACATCACGCTGGTGGGCAACGATCGCAGCTATCTGCCCATCACGCGCTTCTCGATCGAGCAGAGCGACGGCGTCACCGCCATATCGAATTACCTGAGAGACCGCACGCTGAAAGAATTTGAAATCAAGCGGCCCATCGACGTGATACCGAATTTCGTCAACTGCGATCTCTACAGCAGGTCAGACGATGCGCTTGCCCGCGCGAAATGGGCCCCGGGCGGCGAGCCGATCTTGATGCACCTCTCGAATTTTCGTCCCGTGAAGCGCATCACTGACGTGATCGAAATTTTCGCGCTGGTTCGCGAGCAGATTCCCGCCAAGCTTGTGATGATCGGCGACGGCCCGGATCGCGGCGCTGCCGAGTACATCACGCGGAAGAAGCGTCTTTCAAAGGACGTTTTCTTCCTCGGCAAGCAGCAGCACGTTTACGAAAAGCTGGGACTGGCCGATCTGTTCCTCTTGCCGAGCGACGAAGAATCTTTCGGGCTTGCCGCGCTGGAAGCGATGGCGTGCGAGGTTCCCGTTCTTGCCACCAATGTTGGCGGAGTATCCGAAGTCGTCACGCATGGGGCGGACGGTTACTTATTCGAGCCACGCGACGTGGCCACCGCCGCGAAGTACGCGCTCGAAATTCTCACGCGGCCCGACCGCGGCCGTGCGATGGGCCAGATGGCCCGCGCCGACGCGCGCCGCCAGTACTGCTCGAACGACATCATCCCGCTCTACGAAGCCTACTACGAGAAGGTCCTCAATTCGGCGCTTCCCAGCGCCCGCGCCGCCGTGAAGACGGTCGTGTAGAGCGGTGGTCACGCGATAGCGATAGATACTCGCTGCCGCGATGTCGGTTGATCTCTTACCATCTTCGCAGTACATTCTGTCCATCGAGCAATCCCTCAAAGAGAGGCACGTGTTTGCCAATCTCTGCCCCTGATGTCATAGATCCGGCTTTTCGTCACGCTAAGGAACAGCTCCTGCGGCCCTTCCGCTTTGGCCAATGGACGCGTTTAGCCTTCGTCGGACTCCTCGCGGGTGAGATGGCTTCCTTCGGAGGATGTAACTTCAATTACCCCTTGAATGCTCCGAGAACTCCGAATACTCCGTACCGGGGGTCGCATGCGTTTCTCGGCGGAAATTTTTCCGCGCAACTGGCGGAGCATGCCGCGTTATTTGCCGGACTGATTGCCGCCCTAATCGTAGTCGGAATTGGGCTGCTGGTGCTGTTCACGTACATCAGCAGCGTGATGCGATTCATCCTATTCGATAGCATCGTTGCGCGGGAATGTCACATCCGCGCGGGATGGACCCGGCGCAAAGAGCCCGGCTTCCGTCTATTTGTGTGGCGGCTTTGGTTTATGCTGGCGACGCTCGTGGCCTTCTTGCTCGTCGTCGGCATTCCTGTGGAGCGCGCCTGGGCCCTTGGCTGGTTCACGCACGCTCGCGAGCATGTGCTGGGATTCGTGCTGGGCGGAATCATCTTGTTCCTGGTTTTGCTGGTTCTTCTGTTATCAGTGGCCGTGATCAATGTAATGACGAAGGACTTTGTCGTCCCACAAATGGCCTTGGAAAACATTGCCGTGATGGAAGGTTGGCGCAGGCTATGGGAGTGGATCAAGAATGAGAAGGGCGGTTATGCCGGGTACATCGGGATAAAAATCGTGCTGGCAATCGGAGCGACGATTGCCCTCTTGATCGTCACGGTAATTGCGATGTTCGCGTTAGCTATCATCATGGGGTTAGTCGGGGTCGCGGCGTTCTTTGGCGGCAAAGCTGCGGGATGGACCTGGAATACCTACACGATTGCGCTGGCGGTGGTCCTGGGGTGCGTTGCGCTGGCGATTCTTATGTTTGTGGCGGCGCTGATCGCGGTGCCTGTAATCGTGTTTTTCCCGGCGTATTCCATTTATTTTTTCGCGCCGAGATACTCGCCGCTAGCATCGCTGCTTTGGCCCGAACCATCCGCCCCGGCCGCTCCAGGTTAGCCGCTGCCGATCCTCATAATTTTCAAGAAAAAGTGCCACGAAGCGTCGTTCCGAATTTAGAGAAACGCCGTACGGTCCCCTTACCCTAACGCTTTTTCACGCGCCCACGCCTATTTGCTGGCCCCTCAGGAAGGCAAGCAGATCCGAGTTGATCTGGTCCGCGTTGGTCGTGGGCATGCCGTGCGGAAGGCCCTTGTAGCTTTTAAATGTGCTATTCCTCAGCAACTTTGCCGACAGCGGCCCAGCCGCGACATAAGGCACGATTTGGTCGTCCTCGCTATGCATCACCAGGACCGGCACAGTGATCTTCTTCAGATCTTCGGTGAAGTCCGTCTGGGAGAAGGCGACGATGCCGTCATAGTGCGCCTTGGCGCCCCCCATCATGCCTTGGCGCCACCAATTCCAGATCACCGCCTGAGAGGGCTTCGCACCCGGCCGGTTGTAACCGTAGAACGGTCCAGCCGCCACATCGTAATAGAACTGGGATCGGTTGGCCGCGAGTTGCGCCTGCAATCCGTCAAACGCCTCCTTCGGCTGACCGGTCGGATTGGCGGCCGTTTTCAGCATCAACGGCGGCACCGCGCTGATGATCGCCGCCTTTGCCACTCGGCTTTCGCCGTGGCGAGCTAGGTAGTGCACCACTTCGCCGCCGCCGGTCGAATGGCCGACATGGATGGCATTCTTTAAATCGAGGTGCGCGGTAAGCGCGGCGAGATCATCGGCGTAGTGATCCATATCGTGTCCGGTGCCCGGCTGGCTCGAACGTCCGTGGCCTCTGCGATCATGGGCGATGACGCGATAACCGTGATTTAGGAAAAAAATCATTTGGTTATCCCAGTCGTCGGCCGATAGGGGCCAACCATGCGAGAAAACGATAGGCTGACCCAAGCCCCAATCCTTGTAGTAAATCTGAATGCCGTCTTTCGTCGTGATCGTTTCCATGGGGATGGCCTCCTTGATGGCTGACGCCCGCAGGCGAGCATTATGCTCGACTCGAACCCAATTTTGCCAACGTTTTCATGATTGGAGGACTTGCGCACTCAGTTAAGCGTTGACAGCTGCCGTGAGGTCTTATAGTTACCGTTATGAACGTTCAAAGGGGGGATTTGTGAAATGGGCTCCCGCACATGTGATGATTCGAAAAACTGGAGCCAACCGCTCCACTAATCCTGATCGACTGCGAGAGGAGGCACCGGCATGGACCACCGAGGGCTAGGGCTGTTTGCTGGTGGGATGTTTTTCCTGTTCTTTCTGACGTGCTTTGTTGTGGGGTACGTTTACGTTGCGCTGGCGCTGCAAACGATCGCTCAAAAAACCAACACGGCAAACGGATGGCTGGCATGGATTCCTATCGCCAACATCATCCTGATGCTGGAGATCGCCAAGAAGCCGATTTGGTGGATCATCCTGTTTCTGATCCCGCTCGTAAACCTCATCATGTCGATAGTGGTATGGATGGGGATTGCGGAGGCGCGCGGCAAGCCGAGCTGGTGGGGCATTCTGCTCATCATGCCGGTTGTGAACCTGATCGTGCCGGGCTATCTTGCGTGGTCTGATTGAGCCGGAACCGAGACTCATGGGTAGAAAAACAGAAGGCCCGCCTTGCGGCGGGCCTTCAAGGGAGAAAGCTCCTGGGCCAATGCGCGGTAGGCCACGGAACTCGTTCCTGAAACGCAGTCTAGTGTGGAGGTTTTGCGAAGTCAAGGCGAAACCCAAGCGTAGATCCCGCAGGCTAAGCTCCTTATTTTCAGCGAAATATGCGCAATGCGACCCTGTCGGGAAGATTCTTGTCAACTAGGACCTTCTCGGTGGGCCCAGCGCTGTAGCCGTAGAAGTCTTCTGAATTGATCGGTTTGCTGCCCAGCCCGAGTTGCAAAATCTGCACGTATTCGCTGCGATCGAACACTTTTCCGGGCATCACCCGTTTCACGATAAGCCGCAAGCCTCCGAACGATATCCCGGCGATAAGCGCAAAAAGACAAATAACGCCGGATCCGATGATTGATCCGACGATCATCACCTCAATCCGAGGCTCCTTGAACTGGAAGGTCGGTTCATTCCATGTGAGCTCGGTTCCAGAATGAACGGAGCTCAGCAAATTCGCGGCATCCGCTTGGCTGGGCGCGCCCGCAACGATGGCCAGCAGCGTGATCGTGCGCTTGGCATATAACGGCGAACCTGCCGACGGGTTCGAGCCATTCACGTTGAATTTCTTTTGCAGTGTGGCCAGCTGTTGTTGCGCGAGTTGAGGAGTGGGGAAATCCGCGATCAGAAGTTCAGCGTCCTGTCCACTCAGGCGATAGTGCGCTATTTCGGCCTCGGCGCCGTCCTGGAAACCCAGCGAATCGCCAAGATTGCCGGGGAAGAGTTGGTTGAGCGTCTGAGGGCCGAGGATGTATCTATCGGATCGTGGGACGATGTCGCTTTGTGGAAGATGCTCCCAGAGGGACGGTAGAAGTCCATCCTGCGCGTGTCGCGCGGCTGATGAAACCAGGGATTTCAATTGTTGCTCGTGCTCCGCGATGCGAGTCGCATGAATGTCCAAAACCAGGTCGCCGGTGAGCGCGAGAGCGCGATCGCCAGAAATTGAGGAATGCTGCGTCAAACCCGCCTTGGCCATGTCGGGTTGGCGAAGGAAGGAATACGCCCCGTAAGCGCCGCTCGGGTCCTTGAACTTATAGAGCGTCACATCGATTCGATCGCTCCCGTGGACATAGGATTGGTTCTCGCCCGAGAGGTATCCGTATTCCCGGAAAGCGCTGGATTGAGCGTTGTTCAGAGGCGCCGGCGCTTGGTTCGCTGGCGAGCCTTGAGAGGCCCATCCTGAAAGGGACGGCGGCAGAATCCCTTGAGCGAAGGCGGGCAGCGCGAAGAGCGTCAGGGCAGCAACGGGCAACCAGGTCAGACGGCGCATAGTTATCCTCGGGAATATTCCTGCCTTATTAGACGCCGAAGATTTTACTTGGGATTCCCGGCCGATGTCACGGGTCCTGCTTCGAGCCAGCATCGGAGGAGGAGTGGTTATCGGAAACCAGCTTTTGCTTGTTGGATGCGAGGCTGTTCATATTCTCCAGATAGGAGGAGATTCCACGGTATAAGCCGTCGGCGATTCGCTGGCGCTGGTCCGGCTTGCGAAGCAGGCGCTCGTCATTCGGATTGCTTACGAAGGAGATTTCCGAAAGCACAGACGGCATGTTCGCGCCGATAAGCACCACAAATGGAGCTTTCTTCACGCCGCGGTTTCTTTCCCGATGGCTGACGAGCTGCATCCTTTGACTCAGAGTATCTTGTATATCGCCCGCAAGTTCCTTAGATTCCTCCACTTTCTCGTTTCGTGCGATCTTCTGGATCAGGTCTTGGAGATCGTGAAGCGACTCGTCGGAGGTGGCGTTTTCGCGAGCGGCTACATCCATGGACTCGGCCGAGGTGGCGAAGTTCAGATAGTAGGTTTCGATGCCGCGAGCCTCCGGATCATGGCTCGAATTGGCGTGGATCGAGATGAATAGATCGGCATGCGCCTGGTTGGCAATGGCCGTTCGCTCTTCGAGCGAAACGAAGGTGTCGTCCTTACGCGTGTAGATCACTTCCGCACTGGGCAGCTTTTGTTCGATCAGTCTTCCCAGGCGAAGGGCGACGTCCAGGCACACATCTTTTTCCATGAGGCCGTGCGGTCCAATCGTTCCCGTATCGCGGCCGCCGTGCCCTGGATCGATTACGATCCGGCTGATTTTCAATCCGAGCGCACGGGTCAAAGAACGCTGCCCATCACGCGTTGGTTTCGGTTCCGTCGGTGGCAGAAGCGCAACATCTTTGGCCGCAACTTTTTTTGCCCGATCGTTGGCTTTGGTCACAAGTTTCGCGTCCGGCTTTGCGGAGGGAGGCTCGGCATCCGATGCGATCGCTTTTGGCGCTGGCTGAGAAACCACGGAAACTTTTTCGGCCGCCACTGTCGGCGTTGCTGACGCAGGTCCGCTGCCGGCGTCGGCTGCTTTCGCCGGCGCGGGCGTATTCGTTGGAGGAGCCGCGGCGTCGTTTGCGGTTTCCGTGCCCTGCGCGCGAACGTCGATGACCAGCCGATAAGGCTTTGCCAGCAGGTACGCCGAATAATCCTTCGCGCCATCCACGTCCAACACCAGCCGCACGACGCCCGGCCGATTCGGCGCAATGCGCACCGATTTCAGCAAGCCGGCTTTTTCGTCCAGCGATATTTTGGGTTTTGGACCGAGCCTAGCCTTGGAAAGGTCAAAATAAATCCGATCGGGCGAGGCGATGTGAGCGGACTTGTATTCGATGGTGTCACCGAGCATTACCACCACGCGTGTGGAACCTTGCGAGTTCCAGGTGCGAACGGCCTTAACCGTTGCCATGCCTTCGTCCGCCACGTGCGGATCGGCGTGCGGACCGCTCTCATCGGGCGGCTCGTCGGAGGGCTTGGCGCCAACGTCTTTATCGGCCGCGTCTTTTGCTTCCACCTTCGCGTTTGCTGAAACTGAATCGGCAGCAGGCGCGGGCTTGGCGGAGGCGTCCGCGTCTTTCAATTCGGCGTCCTGGATGCCCTTCAGCGCCTCGCGAACTTGCTTGGCTTTTTGCGAACGCGGGAAGCGCTTGAGGTAGTCCTGATAGGTCGCCTCCGCGTCATCGGGCTCGTCCAGATCGTCTTTTTGAATGCGCGCGATGGATAGCAGGGCCTCGCCGCGATAGCTGCTGCCGGGATATTGCTTCACCAGGAAGTTGCAGGCGTCAATTGCCGACTGAAAATACTTTGGATCGTAGAGCCGGCCCATTTCCTCGTACAGTTCGGCTTCGGCAACCAGCGCGGGAGTCACTTCATCGGCGCGAAAGGAAATCAGGTAAACCTTGTGGTAAGCCGCAACAGTTTGCTGGTATGCGGAAAGCGAGCGGTCCTTCACCAGGTAGCCATCGAGCATGGTCCGCATCCGGACGGCGTGTGTGAATTGGTCGCGGGCCTGGGAGCGGTCGTCGGCGCGAGTGGGCAGCGCGAGGCATAGCGGCAAGCGCTGCCGCGAGGACCACTCCCGCGGCAGGAAACCTCCTTGAGCCTGCCGATTTGAATCCGATGGGCACCCTTCGCCTCACTGGTTCGTGAAAACTACGCGGCCACCCGCTTCCGTTTCCTGCCGCACCGGTTTCCGCGGCGGGCTCCATAGCTGTGGATCGCGCCCCGAGCCGGGCCGGAAGTAGGTGTTCGTCACTTTTTGGACGTACATTCGCGTCTCACGATAATCGGGGATGCCGCCGCTCAAATCCACGGCGCGCTCGCCGGCATTGTAAGCGGCCAGCGACTTCGACAAATCGCCGTTGTACCGGTCGAGCAACGATCTCAGATATGTCGTTCCGCCTTCGACGTTCTGGGCCGGATCGAACGAATTATTGACCCCGAATCGCTGCGCCGTTTGTGGAATGAGTTGCATCAATCCCACCGCACCCTTGCGCGAAACCGCCTGCGGATTCCACCCCGATTCCGTGGCGATCACCGCTTTTACCAACGCCGGATCGACTTTGTGGCGTTCAGCCGCTTCGCGCACGATGCGATCCAGCCGGTCGTCCTTCCAATCAGCCGATGCCCCTGAGGACGTCAATCCGGGCGACGCGGCGACAGGTCCGTCCGCTGGCGGCCCCGAGGGAGAACTGATAGTACTCCCCCTTCGCCTTTTAGGCGAATCCTTGTTTACGTAGACAACTTTGCCATTCTCGTCAGTGTAGGATGCGATTTGGGCGTGGGATGGAGTGGGCTGCGAGAACCAGAATCCCGCCGCCAGTATTACAACGGTGATCCGGCCTCTGGCCATCGGTAGACGCTCACTCCAGGCCCTAGGGGAAGGCGAGGGGCTCGCTCGCGACGAAATCTCGAGTACGTGTGAAGACACCGGAAGGCCCGTGGACAGGGATCTGCCGGCGTAAGCTTCTGGCGCTATGGGAATTATAGCAATCGGTCTAGGAGGGGATAAACCTGGTCGAGGGCTTTTTCTATGCCCGATGTGTCTTTTCCGCCAGCCTCTGCCAAATCGGGTCTGCCGCCGCCGGAACCGCCCACCAGCTTGGCCAATTCCTGGACAATTTTTCCGGCGTGGAGCTTGGGGGTTAGATCCTTCGTAACTGCCGTGATTAGAGCGACTTTGCCATCTTCCGCGGCGGCGAGGACGATGACGCCGGAGCCGAGCTTTTGGCGAAGCGAATCCACCAGTTGGCGAAGGGTTTCGCGGTCGAATCCGCTGACCTGTTTCGCGAGGACGCGAACACCCTTCACCTCGCGGATTTCGTCGAGCAATCCCTGCGCTTGGGAGCCGGCAGCCTTGCGTTTTAGGGCTTCTAGCTGCTTCTCCAAGCTTCTAACTTGATCGATCTGACGCTCCAGCACTGGAATAATTTGGTCCTCCGAAGCGTTCAAAAGGCCGGCGGCGGTGCGCAAGGTTGCCAGGGCGCGCTGGTATTCGGCGAGGGCGCGGTCGCCGGAGATGGCTTCGATCCGGCGGACGCCTGCGGCCGTGGATTGCTCGCCAACGATCTTGAAGACGCCGATCGCGCCGGTGCGATGGACGTGGGTGCCTCCGCAAAGCTCCTTGCTGTAGAAGCCGCGGGGCGAGGACGCGTCCGGCATGGTGACGACGCGAACGTTGGCCTCCGGATATTTGTCACCGAAGAAGGCGAGGGCGCCGGAGGCGAGGGCGTCGTCGATATTCATGATGTCGGTGGTGACGTCGAGATTTTTGCGGATTTCTTCGTTCACTTGCTGCTCGATGTCGGCAAGCTCGCTGGGATCGACGGCGGCGAAGTGCGAAAAATCGAAGCGAAGATGGTCGGGAGCGACGAGCGAGCCGGCTTGCTTCACATGCGTGCCGAGAATATTGCGCAGCGCGGCGTTCATCAGGTGCGTGGCGGTGTGGTTGCGCATGTTGCGGGCGCGGCGCTCGGCGTCGGCGACGGTGGCGACTCGATCGCCGATATGGAGGTCTTCTTTCGCGACGATGCGGTGGGCGATGAGTCCGGTGACCGGATAATACGCGCCTTTTACTTCGGCGACTTCGAGCGATTCGGAATTGTCGAAGAAGCCGCCGGTGTCTGCGACTTGGCCTCCCGACTCGGAGTAAATTGAAGTGCGGTCGAGGACGATTTCGGCTTCGGTCCCTTTCTTGATTTCGTTTACCGGGCCTTCCTTGGTGATGATGGCCTCGATGCGGCAATCGCGCGTGTCGGTGCCAAAGTAGAAGTCAGGCTCGGTCTTGAAAGTTTCCGCGAGTTTTGCGTACGCGGGATTCGCGACTTCCTTGTGCGCGCCTTTCCAGGATGCGCGTGCGCGTGTGCGCTGCTCCTCCATCGCGCGATCGAAGCCCGGCCAATCAACGTGAATCCCGGCGTCACGCGTAACATCTTCGATGAAATCGCGCGGCAAGCCCGTACGTGTCGTAAAGTCTGAAAGGCCTTGCGCCCTGGATACCGGTCGATTGGCTCGACGGCTTGTCCGCGTTCGACGCCGTTGTTCGCTGACTTCGACGCTTTCCAAATGCTGCAATTTCGGGCTTCTTCCGTATGTTCGCCGATCGACTGTTGCGAGCGGTGCAGAGGTCTCTCGTCAAGTTTCTTCAGGCCGATTTCGACGGTCCGCGTGAACTGGCTTTCTTCTTCGTCGAGGACACGGGTGATGCGAGCGGCGTGCTCTTCGAGTTCGGGATACGCTTCCTTCATCTCGCGCGCACGACTGCAGACATACTGGAGAGGAAGTGTGACGGCGCGCTCAAGTATGCGACGTTGACCAGAGCGCGGCGAATGATTTTGCGCAGCACGTAGCCGCGGCCTTCGTTGGACGGAATCACGCCGTCCGAAATCAGGAACGTCGCGGCGCGGGAGTGGTCGGCAATGATGCGAAAAGACGGCTCGATCAGTCTCGCAGTCTCCATCGCATTGATCGAGTTTCTTCGTTACGACGCTCGTACTCGAGCTCCGGTCAATGTTCGCAGCGCACCTCGATCAGCGGCTGAAATAAATCGGTGTCGAAGTTGCTGATTTTGCCTTGGAGGACGGCGGCGAGGCGTTCGAGGCCGGCGCCGGTGTCGACCGAAGGCTTCGGGCAGCGGGATTCGAGGTTGCCGCTTGAGTCGCGGTTGAACTGCATGAAAACTAGATTCCAGATTTCGACATAGCGTCCGCAGTCGCAGGGAAATTTGCAATCTGGCAGTGGGTCCTTCGATCGGAAGCGGCGGGTCCCATGTCGTAGAAAATTTCGCTGCAGGGGCCGCAGGGGCCGGTGTCGCCCATGGCCCAGAAATTTTCTTTGAGGCCGGGAACTTCGACGACGCGGTCTTTCGGCGCGCCGACATTCAGCCAGAGCTTGGCGGCTTCGTGGTCCGGGTCGAGTTTCTTGCCCGGAGCGATTTCCGCGCCGCCGAAAACTGTGAAGTAGAGTTTGTCGAGCGGGAGGCCGAACCATTTTTCCGATGTGATCAGTTCCCAGGCGTAGGCGATAGCGTCTTTTTTGAAATAATCGCCGAAAGAAAAATTGCCGAGCATCTCGAAAAAAGTGTGGTGGCGGTTGGTGAAGCCGACGTTTTCAAGATCGTTGTGCTTGCCGCCGGCGCGCACGCATTTCTGGCAGGAAGTAGCGCGGTTGTAGTCGCGCTGTTCGAGGCCGAGGAAAACGTCCTTGAACTGGTTCATGCCGGCGTTGGTGAAGAGCAGGGTGGGATCGTTGGTGGGGACGAGCGAGGAGCTGCGCACGACGCGGTGGCCGCGTTCCTCGAAGAAGCGGAGGAAGGTCGCGCGGATTTCGTTACCGGTCATTACCATGGAAATTCACCATGGGAATTCGACCTTCCGATTCTGTGCCGGGTAGGGTGTGCTGCGAGCCTTTGTTTTCTGTGACTTGCGTCACGTTCTACTCGCCCATAGTGTCGATAAGAGCGAGGAATGCGCGAGTAGGACGTTTCAGAACGCGGGGTGGCCGAGCCAGAGGCCGAGTCTTGCGGCGCGCGTCTCACGCGAACGCTTTGTTGCCTCTTCGCCGAATTGGGCGCGATGGTTCACGCCAGCCATATTAGGGAGAGAAGCGACGCAGCGCAAGGACCCGCGTCTGTGGACTATCTGGAGGCTAGAGGCTGGAAACTGGAAGCGAAAGGTAGCCAGGTTCAAGATCGCGGCTGCGATCTCAACGGTGCGTGCAAATACTTGCTGCGGGTGAGACCGCGCAGCGGAAGGCCTTGGCCTCAACAGAAACTTCGGAGCCAGCCGAGCTATTGGCGTTATGCTTGTCGCGTTTATTTTGGGGCGCGCGGCCAATATCGCGTGGTTGGGGCGCGCGGAACGAATATGCGGGGGGAATCACATTGAAAACTTTGAGTAAAGCAATTGCGATTGTGGTCACTTTGATTTGCATGCTGGCGATCGCACTGCCGACGCAGGCGGCATCGGGGAAATGCGATCGTGCGTGCTTGATCGGCGAGATGAATAGTTACCTTGCGGCTGTTGTCGCCCACGATCCTTCGCGGGTGAAGTTTTCTCCGGACGCGAAGTTTGTGGAAAACACGGTGCCGATGAAACCGGGCGAGGGACTTTGGAAGACAGCGTCCGCACCGCCGACAACCTTCAAAATTTATGTGCCCGATCCTGTGTCGGAGGAGGTCGGGTTCATTGGCGTGATGAAGGAAAACGACAAGCCTATCGAATTGGGCATACGCCTGAAAGTCCGCGACGGAAAAATCACGGAGGCCGAGCACGTGATCGCTCGCGATCTCCGGCCGGCAAGCTTGGCGAATCTGCAGACGCCAAGGCCGAGCTTTCTCGCCACAGTGCCTCCAGCACAGCGAACGCCCCGAGCGCAGATGATCAAGGACGCGCTTTCGTATTACACGGCGATCGTTACGAGCAACGGCAAAGCGGCGCCGTTTGCCGACGACTGCGTCCGACGCGAGAACGGAATGCAGACGACCGGCAATCCTCCGCCAGCAAAGCCGGGCGGGTTCGCGACAATGGGCGCCATGGGCTGCTCGGCACAGTTGGATACCCACATAATGAGCTATATCGCGCGAATCGAGCCGCGGCGCGTGGAAATTGCCGACCCGGAGACCGGTCTGGTGTTTGGCCTTTCGCAGTTTCGCCACCCGATGAAAGAGAAGTTCGTGAAAATCGTGGGCGTGCCGGGCGTGGAATCGGTGCCGATGAATCGCGATCCGTGGGACAGCGTGAATGCACACATTTTCAAGATTCGAAACGGGAAGATTCACGAGATCGAAGCCTTGGGATTTCCGAAGGCTTACGATTCGAAAACCGGCTGGGAGTAGATCGGCTGACGTTGGGGAGACGGCATGGGTAACGCGGTTTGGCTAGCGCGGAGTATTACTGGCCTGCGTCATGCGAATCCCAGCCCGAGCCGGCATTCGCAGGCATCATGCGCATGAACGCGTTGATCGCGTGGATTTGGCCGCCGTAAATCTTGAAGACTTCCCACACCACCAGCGCGTTGCCAGGTCCGTAAGCTTTTACGACGTTGCCGAAGTCCATGCGCAGGAGAACGAGGCCAAGCTGCTCGTCCACCGCAATGACGCGAGTGGTGATGTCGGGATGCTTGATGATCGTCTGAGTCTTGATGTTTTCGCACCCGGCGCGCGTGCAGCCCGGACCGGCAGTGTGGACTCCGTTCTCTATGCGGTACGCGTCAGGCGCGAATGGCGCGTTCACCTCGACGAAGCTTCCCACCTTCAACCCTGCAGGGTAGTGCATGGCGATTTGGATTGCGTCCTTCCTAGAATCGCGCTGCGAACGCGCAGGAACGAATGCCATGTTCTTGTCCGCCTGCTGAAGGTTGGCGATATTCAGGATGGCGCCCTCTTTCTGGCTGCGCGTGACCATGGTCTCAATCTCGCTGATTTTGTCCTTGTCTATTTTTAGCCGCAGCACCAGCAGGGCGGGCTTGCCGGCGTCTTCCACGACGACCTGCGAGGCAGCAGTGTGTTGCGGAACATCCAGGACGTCCTGGCGGTAGGTTTCCAGGCCGGAAATCGTCTGCCAAAGACCGTCGCCTAGCTTCATGACTTGGCTGTTTTCGGTGAACCGCACATTGGCGGTTACCGGGAGCGCGTTCGGGTTGTGAGCGACCATCGCGGCGAGATATTGGGTAATGAAGCCGCGCAGGCAATCGCGGTTACAGGTTTTTGCGGCAGCTGGTTGAGCCGAGAGCAGCAATCCCGCCAGCATTAGGGTGCGGGCGACGAAGTTGAAAGTTTGAGAGATAAGCGAAATTTTCATGGCCGTACCTGTGATCGCGGGCGAGTCTATCACAGGGAAGCGCAGGCCAAAACTCGTCGGGGCTGCGGCGAAAATCAAATGGCTAGAGGCGAGCCATGCCATTCTTGTCAAAGCCGACGACGACGCGACCGCCAGCCACGACGACGGGCCGGCGGATGAGACCCGGGTCCTTGGACATCCAGGAGACGGCTTGGCGGCGGGAGGGCGGCTTGTCGTCCATGCCTTGCTCTTGAAAAGTTTTGGAGCGAGGGTTGAGGAAATCTTCGTGATCGCGCCTGCCAATCAACTTTTCCAATTCCGTGGCGCTTAGCCGATTTTTCTGCAGGTCGCGAACGTCGAGCTTGAATCCGCGCCTCTTCATGAAGGAGCGCGCCTTGCGGCAGGTGGCGCAGGTAGCGAATTCGAAGAATTTGGCGGTCTTGGCGGGCTTCTTGGCGCGACCGGCGGAGTTGCGCGCAACTCCTTTTGCCCGGGCGCTCTTTTTTGCGGTCGGCATGTGCTCTCCTCGTGCAGACGAAAGTCCGACAGGAGCGGCCACAATATAACGGATTTGTTACAGCGGCGTTAAAAGCGAATTCTGCCAGGTGGTGGCGAGATCATTGCTGCGGGTGATTGATCATGAAGGTGGACATGTGCTCGAAGAATGCGCGAAGGAGTTGTTCTACGTCGGTGGGCAGCGCGGCATCGACTAGGGCCTTGCCCATCAGATGCATCCAGCGGTCGCGGGCGGCCTGATCGATTTGGAAGGGAAAATGGCGGGCGCGAAGGCGGGGATGTCCCCGTTCCTCGATGTATTTTTGCGGGCCGCCGAAACGATAGATCAAGAAATCACGAAGACGCTGCTCGGCGTCTTGAAGTTCGTCACGCGGATACATGGCGCCCAGAATATCGTCGTGCGGCACTTGACGGTAGAAGGCGGCCACCAGGCGCGTGAAGCCTTCCTCTCCGATGATTGAATAAATGGCCGTTTCTTCCATGAGTGAGTTGCGCCAGTTTAGCATTTTGCAACGGGCGCGGGTTCGTGGAGGGCGATGAGTGAGCGCCGGCGGAGCTGACAGCGAAGAGAGATTCTTCGACTGCGGGTCCCGGCGCTTCGCGCACAAAAAACGCGGGACACTCCGCCGGGCACGCGGGTGAATTTGAAGATGATTGGGAGTCGAATTGCGCGTAGGTGGATGGCAAAATGGGATTGCTGTGAGCGTTCAGAACACCTCGGAGAAAGGCGGCCTGCCCGCTGGTCCCGCGAAGAAGAGCGGGGGGATTTCCCACGCATGGCGGGCACTGCGGCATCGAAACTTCCGTCTGTACTATGGCGGCCAGACCATTTCGCTGATCGGGACATGGATGACGCGGCTGGCAACGAGCTGGCTGGTTTACCGGTTGACCGGTTCCGCGCTGCTGCTGGGAGTGGTGGGGTTTGCGGGGCAAATACCGACGTTTCTGCTGGCGCCGTTTGCCGGCGTGTGGATCGACCGGCTGAACAGGCGCAAGGTTCTGGTGATTACGCAGATTCTAGCAATGCTGCAATCGCTCGCGCTCGCCGTCCTCACGCTTACGAAGCACATCACCGTGCAAGAAATTATCTGGCTCGGCGCATTCCAAGGCGCGATCAATGCGTTTGACATGCCGGGGCGGCAAGCGTTCCTGGTGCAAATGGTGGCGGACAAGGCGGACCTCGGGAATGCGATCGCGCTGAATTCGTCGATGGTGAACATGGCGCGGCTTGTTGGACCTTCGCTGGCAGGGGGAGTGATCGCGATTTCGGGAGAGGGCTACTGTTTCCTGATTGACGGGATCAGCTACATTGCGGTGATCGCGTCGCTGCTGGCGATGAGAATAGAGGCCAAGACGATCGAGCGGAGCGCGCATTCGGTGCTCACGCAATTGAAGGAAGGCTGGACATACGTCTCCGGATTCGCGCCGATTCGCACCATTTTGCTTTTGTTTGCAATCGTGAGCTTGATGGGCTGGCCGTTCACAGTGCTGATGCCGATTTTTGCCGCGAAGGTTTTGAAGGGTGGGCCGCATACACTGGGCTTTCTGATGGCTGCGATGGGTGTGGGCGCGCTGGTTTCGGCCGTGTCGCTCGCGGTGCGAAGAACGGTGTTGGGACTTGGCAGGATGATTCCGCTTTCCGCCGGAGCATTTGGAATTGGTCTGATCTTTTTTGGGCTATCGCGAAACCTGTGGATATCGCTGGCGCTGATGCTGGTGTGCGGTTTTGGACTGATGCAACAAATGGCCGCGAGCAATACCATCATTCAAACGATTGTCGAGGAAAGCAAAAGAGGACGGGTGATGAGTTTTTATACCATGGCGTTCGTGGGCATGGCTCCGTTCGGGAGCTTGCTGGCGGGCAGCCTGGCCAACTTGATCGGCGCGCCGAAGACGGTGATGCTAACCGGGACGTGCTGCGTGGCTGGAGCGATTTGGTTCGCTTCGCACTTGCGAATGATAAGAAGGCTTATCAGGCCAATCTACATGGATCTGGGAATACTGCCGCCAGCCGACGCCGTCATCCAGGACAGCGTGGCGCACTGAGACTGCTTGCCACGACAGGGGAAGAAGTCGCACTCCGAGGATATGGACAAAATCCTTACACGGAGGGTCGAAATCGCGCAAGTACTTGTTGGTGTAAAGAAAAATCGTCCACGGTGGAAGCCGGATTTAGCCCACTTTGCGACGAGACTTCTTGGGGGGCTCGGCTGCGGCGACGGGCTGTTCGGCCTTACCGGTTTTGGGGACGACGCGCAGCAGTGTCTTCTTCTCGCCTTGCGAAGGCTTTTGCGCCAGGCTTTGCTTTAGCGCGGCCATCAGGTCGGCGGGAGCTGTCTGCACCATTGGCGCAGTCACGACAACGTCCTGCCCCTGGGCCTTGGCTTCAATCAGCGTTCGCAACCCCTCCTGATAGGCATCGTGATATTTTTCCGGCTGGAAGGGCGCTGCCAGGCTTTCGATTAGTTGGGAAGCGAGAGAGCGCTCGAGGTCCTTGATCTCGAATTTATCCGAGCCGGCTTCGGCGGGCTGGCGAATTTCATTGGTGTAGAACATGGTGTGAAGCGTCAATCCGTTTTTACGCGCGCGGATGATGACGATGTACTCGCGATTGTGCATGGTGACCTTGGCGATCCCCGCGTAACCGGACTTCTGCATCGCCTCCAGCAGCAGCTTGTAGCCTTTGGCGCCAGCCGGTTCGGGCGTGGCGTAATAGGAAGCGTCGAAGTAGAGCGGATCGATTTCGTCGAGCTTCACGAATTCCAGAATTTCCATCACGCGGGCGGATTCAGGCTCGATCTTGTCGATTTCTTCCTCAGTGAAGAGGAGATATTGGTCCTTTTCGTACTCGTAGCCTTTCTCGATTTCATTGCGCTCTACGTTGCGATTGCAAGTGGGACAAAAAAGCGGCTGCTTCAGACGCGAGTGGCAGACCTTGTGGAGCTGGTTGAAGCTGATGCGCTCCGTGCGAGCAGCAGGGGACAACTGTATGGGTATCGCAACCAAGCCGAACGAGAGTGAACCCTTCCAAGTGGCGGGCATTTGCCCTCCCTTCGCCAGAGCTAGAGATGAATGGTACGGCTTCATCGGAGGCGGGGCAACGGAAGAAAGCGCAGGTGCTCTACAAGGAATAGGCGAATATAGAGCGAAACATGAAGGCAGATTATCAAAGCTGGGTTCCCTCAAGACGCTTGGGGCAGGCCGCCGGATGGATTCATGATGTGCAACGGTGCAAAGCGGTGTAAAATGGTGCAATGTCTGATACTGAGAAATCCGTCCGACAGAGCGTATCGATTCCCAGGCGGATCGCCAAGCGCGTGCGATCGCTTGCGAAGTCGCAGAAAACCAGCGCCAACCGTGTGCTGGTCGATCTGATCGAAGCTGGGTTGGAGTTGAAGGATTCGCAGAAAGCGCGATTCTTTGCGATTGCAAACCAACTCACTGAAACCACCGACGCGGCAGAGCGACAGCGCCTCAAAAAGGAACTCGCCCGCATGACGTTCGGTGAATAATGCCGAAGATCGAGTGGACGAAGCTCCCGCCAGCTTTGCGAGATCATCTATTCGATCGTTTGACGGAACGCAAGATTACCGCGGAAGACCTCTACCAACTCAAGTTGTGGCGTGATACGGAGCCCGATGCGCCTGAAGGTCCTTGGTTCAAGGACTTCGGATCCTTCAAGATTTGCGGCGAGGGGCGCTTTCCCAAGACATTCCTATTGCGCGGTCAGGCCGCAAGAGGCAAGCCTCTCTGATTTGCCGTCTGAAAATCAACTCAGGAACTATTCGTCGGCGGGAGGATCGGGAAAGGCGAAGGCCGGTAGGTTGCCTTCGTGTTCGCGCATAGCCAGGCGAAGTTCGGCGCGAATGACGTCCGAGGAAAAGCCGGCGCGGAGCAGGCTGCGGTGCAGAGAGGCTAGTTTGCGCTGGTCGAGTCCGCCGCGGAAGTGTGAAAGATGGCGCTTGAGGCGGGCGCGGACAGATGCGGCCTCGTCAGTTTCCGCGAAGACGGCGTCGAGTGCGGCTTCGATGTGGTGATCGGGAACACCGCGGGCGCGGAGCTCGCGGGCAATGCGGAAGCGTCCCTGGCGGCGTGAGTTGGCGTGCTGGCGGGCGTAATCGAGGGCGTAGCGGGCATCGTCGAGATAGTTTTGTTCACGGAGGCGCGCGATTACGCGATCGATGTGAGTTTTGCTTTCGGAGCGACGTCCAAGGTATTGGCGCATTTCGTGGATGGAGTGCGCACGGCGCATCAGGGCGCGAAGAGCGGAGGCGTAAAGCTCTCCTTCGGATGAAAGTTTGCGGGGAGGGGAATGAGAGCGCACGCGGAGAGCATAACAGGGGCCGAGAACTGGCGGCAGGAATACTGGGATCTATGTTTGCAGCACAATCCTAGCGTTTGCCGAGGCGGTCGAATTCGGCCATGGAGCGTTCCATTTCCTCGCGGGCGGAATCGGCGGAGGAGCGGATGCCCTGGACGCGAAGGTGGAAGTCGTCCGGATTCGAGGCGCGCATGAGGGCTTCCTCGAGCGTAATAAGGCTGCGCGAATACAGATCGAAGAGCGATTGATCGAATGTCTGCATGCCGTATTGGCTGGTGCCGGCGGCGATGGCGTCGCGAATCATGCGCGTTTTATCGGGATTGATGATGCAATCGCGGATGTAGCCGGTAGTGATCATCACTTCGACGGCCGGTACGCGTCCTTGGCCGTCGCTTCGGCGGACAAGACGCTGACTAATGACGGCCTTGAGCGTGGATGCAAGCTGCAGGCGGATTTGCTTCTGCTCGGGCGGCGGAAAGACAGCGATGATGCGTTGAATCGTTTCCGTGGCGTCGAGCGTGTGCAAAGTTGAAAGAACCAGGTGGCCGGTTTCGGCCGCGAGCAAGGCCGTGGAAATAGTTTCAAGGTCGCGCATTTCGCCGACGAGGACGACGTCCGGGTCTTGGCGGAGCGCAGCGCGCAGCGCGGTGGAAAACGAGGCGGTGTCAACCTCGACTTCGCGCTGGTTTATAAAGCCCTTTTTGTCGCGGTGCAGATATTCGATGGGATCTTCGATGGTGATGATGTGCTCAGCGCGCAGAGAATTGATGCGGTCGATTAACGCGGCAAGGGTGGTGGATTTTCCGGAACCGGTGGTGCCGGTGGTGAGAATGAGGCCGCGCTGCTCCTCGCAGACCTGGCTGAGAATGTGCGGCAGTTCGAGCTCTTCGATGGTGCGAATTTTCGTTGGAATCACCCGCAAAACCATGCCGACATTGCCGCGCTGTTGGAAGACGTTGACGCGGAAGCGGCCGAGGCCGGCCACGCCGTAGGCCATATCCAGCTCCGCCGTCTCCTTGAACTTTTGCTTTTGGCGGTTGGTCATCATGCTGAAGGCCATGGAGAGCATCTCTTCGGGCGTGATTCGGGGGACGTCGCCGAGGCCGTTGAGAAGCCCGTCAATGCGGAGATAGGGATGATTGCCGACCTTCAAATGCAGGTCGGAGGCCCTGGTATCGACTGCACGGCGCAAGAGATCGTCAATGTTGATGGCCATAGCAATAACCCCATAGGAATGGCTGCTGAAGCCAAGCTAGCATGCGTCTAGGACTCGATCAATGTGGCTGAAGGACAGGATTTCTAGGCGCGCAACGTCTCGAAAGGGCCTGCAAGGGTTAGACTGCGGGCGATTATGGTCGCCGGTCGACCGGGAAGAGGCGTCCATACAGAAACGCCGCGATGATGCCGCCAAAAAGGGTGCCAACCCAATAGACGCCTTGATTTTGCCAGTGAGGGCCAGCCAGCGCCGGACCAAAGGCTCGAGCAGGGTTCATCGCAGCTCCGCTGAACGGACCGCCGAAGAGAGCGCCCATTACAATCGTTAGGCCAACTGCGAAGCCTGCGACGTGGCGAGGCGCGCCGCCCAGATCGTCGCCGGAGGTGGCAAATACGACGAAGACAACGAAGAATGTCAAAACGGCCTCGAGCGCCATGGCGTGCAAGCGAGTGAAATCCTGTGCGAGAACGGGAGCGCCGAGCGCGACGGGTCGCCAGGTTGTTTCTGGAATGATAATTTTGATCAGATAGGCGGCGGCGCCCGCAGCCAATAGTTGAACGATCGAATAGGCGATGGCTTGGAAGGTACCGAAGCGCTTGACAACCCAGAAGCCAATTGTGACAGAGGGATTGAAGTGGCCTCCGGAAATGTGGCCCAGGGCCGTAATCATGGCGGCATAAGCCAGCCCGTACGCCGCGGCGATTCCCAGAGCGCCGATTCTGCCTTGCGACGCAGCGCCAAGATATTGATCCGCGCAGACGGAGCCGACGGCGATGAAGATGATGGTAAAGGTACCGATGAATTCGGCGGCGAGTTTCTGGGGAAGGCTGTACACGAAATTCCTTTGCAAACAAAGGGCGAGACTGCCCGCACAAGGGGATTGCTTTCAGACGCGCGGATTCTACTCGATTACAGAAGAGGGGTCAAAAATCCAGTGATGCTTAGCGAACGGCCACGCCGTTGGCAACGCCTACCGGCGAAAGCCAGCCGTGGCGATCGGGTACTTTGCCGCTAGTGATTGAGAAGAATGCGTCCTGAATTCGCTTGGTGATGGGGCCGCGCGAGCCAGCGCCAACCTTGATGCGATCAATCGAACGGATTGGCGTGATTTCGGCGGCCGTGCCGGAAAAGAAAACTTCGTCGGCAATGTAGAGCGTCTCGCGGGGAAGCATCTGCTCCGTGATGGAAATTCCGGCCTCGCGGCAAAGCGTGAGCACGGAATCCCGGGTGATGCCTGGCAGGGCGGAGTTGGCGAGCGGCGGCGTATGAATCACACCGTTCATCACCACGAAAATATTTTCGCCCGACCCTTCGCTGACGTAGCCGTTCACGTCGAGCGCAATGCCCTCCGAATATCCGTTGGCCTTGGCCTCCATGCGGATGAGCTGCGAGTTCATGTAGTTCGCCGCAGCCTTGGCCATTTGCGGCAATGTATTGGGAGCGGCGCGATTCCAGGAACTAACGCAGACGTCCACACCGCTGCGCAGCGCTTCCTCGCCGAGATATTCGCCCCACTCCCAGCACGCAAAATAGACATCGATGGGGCAATTCTGCGGGTCCACGCCGGCATCCCCATAGCCGCGGAGCACAATGGGCCGCACATAGCAGGCGCTGACTTTATTCTCGCGAACCAGATCGAGACTCGCTTGGCAGAGAGCATCCAGTGAAAAGGGAACATCCATGCGATAGATGTGCGCGGAATTCAGCAAACGCTGCATGTGCTCGCGGAGGCGGAAAATCGCGGGTCCCTGGGGGGTGTTGTAACAGCGAACACCCTCAAAGACAGCGGAGCCGTAGCTGACAACATGCGAGAGCACGTGAATGGTGGCTTGGTCCCAGCCAATGAATTTTCCGTTACACCAAATTTTTTCGGTCTTGGGGAAGCTCATTGCGTGTCTCCGGAACACATATGCGCGCTCTATTTTGCGAGTAACCAGGCGAAATTATAGCACAGGGATTTTGGCGCCGAGGGAACATGCTGCGCGTAAAAGCGCGCGATTGTAGCTGCCAATTTGGCCGCTCGTGCCACGAGAATAGGCAGCGACAGAACATCCCTTGCGCCGATAAGAATAGTTGGAACGTTCGGGATCATAGTGGGCTTGCATTCACGAGTCAGATTCTACGGGCTGCGCAGCATCTTTCGCGGCGCGCGGGCGTTGCGCTTGCTATACTACGGCATCGAGATGGGTTCCCAGTCATTGCGGCGGCTGCTTGTTTGCGTGTGCGTTCTCGCGGGTTTGTTCCTAGGTTTTCCCGCGCGGGCGGCGGCACCCGCGCCCGCAGCTCCGAGGGCCGATTCAGCAACGGACACGGTTGTCCGCCTCCAGATCGACGGCGAAATCGAGCCAGTGCTCGCCGAGTACCTCGTAAATGGAATCGAGCAAGCGGCTCGCGACCATTCCAGCCTCATTTTGATCACGATGAATACGCCGGGCGGCCTGGACACGTCCATGCGGCAAATCATCCAGGCGATCCTGCGTTCGCCTGTGCCGGTGGTTACCTACGTGTATCCGACGGGTTCGCGCGCGGCCTCGGCAGGATTTTTCATTTTGCTTTCCGCGGATATCGCGGCTATGTCGCCGGGAACCGACACTGGCGCGGCATCACCGATCATGGAAGTTGCGGGGCAGACGGTTCAAATTGACGAAACGCTCCGCAAAAAGATTCTCAATGAAGCAACAGCGTACTTGCGCAGCTATGTGAGCAAGCGCGGACGCAATGTGGAACTGGCGGCGACGGCGGTGACGGACGCGAAGGCATTCAGCGAACAGGAAGCGCTGGATGGGAAGCTGATCGATATCGAGGCTTCCTCCCGGAACAGTTGCTATCGGAACTCAATGGCCGGACGATCACGCGCTTCGATGGATCGACCATGCAACTCGCGCTCTCGCATCCCGTTATCGTCACTCGTGAAATGACCGGACGCGAGAAGTTTCTCTCGCGCATTGTGGAGCCGGACGCTTTCTTCATTCTGCTGATTATCGGCGTGCTGGGGCTCTACACGGAGTTTACGCATCCGGGCATGTTCGCACCGGGCGTGATTGGCGGAATCGCGATCTTGTTGGCACTTTTTGCGATGCACATGCTTCCCGTTAGCTTCACGGGGCTTCTCCTCATCGTGCTGGCATTGGTTTTGTTTGTGCTGGAGGCCAAATTCCCGACGCATGGTGTGCTCGGCGTGGGAGGAGTAGTCTCTATGATCCTCGGAGCGCTGATGCTGGTAAAGTCTCCGATGACGGGCATGGGGGTCAGCTTGGGTACCGCGCTTGGCGTGGCCATTCCGTTCGCGGTGATCGTGATTATCCTGATGAAGGCTGTCTTGCGCTCGCGTTCCTGGAAGCCAGCCACGGGCAGGGAAGAGCTTCTTGGCGAAGAAGGCGAAGTCACTGAGCCGGTCGATCCGGACGCCCGCACTGGAATGGTGCGCATCCACGGGGAGTTGTGGAGGGCGGCGGCGCAGCCGGGGCAGAAAATTCCGCAAGGCGCGCATGTAAAGGTGCGGGCTGTCGATGGCTTAACGCTAACGGTGGAACAAACGAAGGCGTAGGATTTCTCGAAGAAGCTTTCTATCGGATTTTTCCCGGCATAGATCGGAGGAGGCAGCGATGGACCTGAATTTTGTGTCGCTCTTGGGGTTGGCTGCTGTGGTTATTTTTCTGTTTTGGATTTTCAATTCCATCTACGTGATCAAGGAATGGGAACGCGGAGTCGTATTGCGCCTGGGGCGGATGCTGCCAGAAGCCAAAGGCGCCGGATTGCAATTGGTACTGTATCCAATCGACAAGCTGACGCGCATTTCCCTCCGAATCGAGACTCTGGATGTGCCGCCGCAAGACGTGATCACGAGGGACAACGTGTCGGTGAAGGTGAATGCCGTTTGCTACTTCCGGGTGATCGACGCGAACATGGCGCTTTCACAAGTGCAAAATTATCTCTACGCCACCTCGCAGCTTGCGCAGACTACGCTCCGCAGCCTGGTGGGCCAGTTCGAATTGGACTCCATTCTCTCCGAGCGCGAAAAGGTAAACTCCAGGTTGCAACAAATCCTTGACCAGGATACCGAGCCTTGGGGTATCAAGGTAACGAAGGTTGAAGTCAAGCAAGTCGACATTCCGGAGAATATGCAGCGCGCCATCGCCAGGCAAGCGGAGGCGGAACGCGAGCGCCGGGCGAAAATTATTCATGCCGAGGGCGAATTCGAGGCCTCCACGAAACTTGCCGAAGCGGCGGGAGTCTTGGAGAAGGAACCTGTTTCGATACAGTTGCGGTATCTGCAGACGCTTACGGAAATTGGCGTGGAGAAAAACACCACGGTGATCTTTCCGCTGCCGATCGACATGATTTCGCAGTGGATGAAGTCCGCGGGAGGGAGCAAGTAGCGCATGTCTGGTGGAGGAAAACGCGGGGACCGGGTGCTCGAAAGCCGGCACCTAATCGTTCTGTTTCTCGGCATCGTCCTGCTGTGTGGCGTTTTCTTCACGCTTGGATATGTAATCGGCCACAATCAATACGACGGGGCGGTACACGCGGCGGAAGCGCCCGAAGCGAGCGCACCGATCCCCCATAAAGCGTCGAAGCCTGCTGCGTTCCGATAGCTTCCGCCACAACGCCGGGACCGGCTAACAGCGAATGGGATTTTTACTCAAAGAACGCTAGCAACCACTTGGAGCCGGCCGAGAAGCCTTTGTCGCCCGCGGTTCCGACTGCCGCGCCGGTCAACAAGGAAACTTCAGCCCCTCCGGCGGCGACGGAAAGCGCTAAGGCTAACCCCGTATCCGCTCGCTTTCAGCCTCCGAGAATGCTGAAAGGTTCCGTAGTGCTCCAAATCGCAGCCGTCACGCACCAAAGCGACGCGGTAGCAATGGCCGACGCGTTGCAGCGAAAGAAATTTTCCGCCTACGTTCTCGCGCCATCCGGCGATAATTTTTACCGCGTGCAAGTCGGCCCTTATCGGGATCAGCGAAGCGCCGAATCCGCGAAGAACGCGCTTGAGCGTGCCGGTTTCAAGTCTATTATCAAACGCTGAATGACCCCTCTGAAATGAATTGGCCCTGGCACACGCGGGTGTTGCTCGCGCTTGCGAGCGGCCTGGCACTGGCGCTTTCCTTTCCCAACTTTAATTTGTCGCTGCTGGCGTGGATATCGATTGGACTGCTGGTTCTCGCGTCTTATCGGGCCAGGCCGGCGGTTGCGCCACTGTACGGTTTTCTTCACGCGCTGGTTTTTTATCCCGTTTGTCTTACGTGGATCGATGTAGTGGTTCGCCAGTATGGCGATGTACCTTCATTGACCGCGGCGGGACTCCTTGCGCTGATCGCCATCGCCGGCGGAATCATTCTGGCGCTGTTTTCGCTGGGGATCGCGCTGGCGTCGCGCAGGAACGCAGCGCTGGCCTGCGTGATTGCGCCTTGCCTGTGGGTAACGCTCGAATTCGCGCGTGCACATCTGCCGATCATCGGATTTCCTTGGAACCTGGCGGGTTACGCAGCAAGCGGCAGCTTGGGGCTGCTTCAATTCGCCAGCGTAACCGGAATTTACGGCCTGAGCTTCCTGGTGGCTGGCTATGGCTCGCTACTTGCGTACGCAATCATTTCGGGGCGGCAGCGCGCGTGGAAGATTCTGATTTCCGTGACCGCCGGGTTGATTTTTGTGGCTCTTGGTGGAAGCCGCCTTGTCCCGTCGGCGAAGCCGCGCTACGTCGCCCACTTGGTCCAGACGAATTTTCCGCAATCGTACGAGTATCCCCCGGATTGGATACCCACGCATGCGCGCGATCTGGACCAATTGGAGCGCATCAGCGTCGACGCGGCGACGAAGGAGCCGGGACTGATCGTGTGGCCTGAGGTTCCCGCACCCTTCAGCTTGGAAGACCCTGCGTTTGGCAACCGCGCCCAGCAAATTGCGCGCGAGGCGGGCAGCGATTTCCTGGTGGGCGTCGAGGACTGGAAAAAGGACGCGTCAGGCAAATGGATCGCGACGAACAGCGCGGTACTGTTAAATCCATCGGGTCAGCGCATCTTTACATATGACAAGATTCACCTGGTTCCATTCGGCGAGTACGTTCCGCTGCGCAAGTGGCTCACGTTCGCCGGAAAACTGACGGCCGATATCGGCGATTTCACGCCGGGTACCGTCTATCGTGTGGGCAAACTCCCGGGCGGAACGTTCGGCGCGTTCATCTGCTACGAGGCGATTTTCCCCAACGAAGTGCGGCGATTTACCGCCAACGGCGCAGAGCTGCTGATCAATATGTCGAATGACGGCTGGTTTGGCCGCTCGTCCGCGCCCGCGCAGCATCTAATGATGGCGCGCGTGCGGGCAGTCGAAAACCGTCGCTGGCTGCTGCGATGCACGAACAATGGATTCACGGTCGCGGTAGATCCCTACGGCCGGATCGTCGCCAGGCTTCCAACGGATATTCGCGGCGAGCTCGATGCTCCTTACGATTTTCGCAGCGGGCTGACGCCCTATGCCCGATTCGGCGACTGGTTCGCATGGCTGTGTTTAGTTGTGTCGGTAGCGCTTCTGGGAATCGCCCTTGTACCGCTGGCACCGGATCGCGGTCGCTAAGTGTTTGGAGCAGGCCGCCGTTCAACGAAAGCGCGGCACCGCCAAGAAGCACGGTTTCGATTTTCCATTTTCCAATTTCCTGTGTAGGATTTGAACATGGCTGAGCATATCGAAGACCTCGAACAACGCTACGCCGAGCTTCAGAAACGTATTGGGCTCGTGCGGAGCTATCTTTGACGCCGAATCCGCCCGCAAGCAGATTGCTGAGCTGGAAGTAAAAATCAACGCTCCGGATTTCTGGCAGGACCAGGAAAAGGCCCAGGCCCTCTTGCAACAGCGCAAGCAGCTCGAAGAGCGCGCCAACGGGGAGAGTGCGCTCGAAAGCAAGGCCAGCGACCTCGACACCTATTTTCACCTGGCACATGAAGAGTCGAATAGCCAGCAGCGGGAATCGCTTCTTGAGGATATTGCCAAGGAGTTGGCTGCAGCCGATGCGTATGTCTCCGATCTCGAGACGAAAACACTGCTCGCGGGCGAGAGCGATCCGCTGAATGCCCTCGTAACCATCAAGCCCGGCGCCGGAGGAGTTGAGTCGCAGGACTGGGCTGAGATGCTCCTGCGCATGTACCTTCGGTGGGCGGAACAAAAAGGCTTTCAGGCGACCGTGATCGATTCCTCCCCCGGCGAAGAAGCGGGCATCAAGTCGGCCACCGTGGAAATCAATGGCGAAAACGCCTACGGGATGCTCGCAGGAGAAAGCGGTGTGCACCGATTGGTGCGCATTTCGCCATTCGACCAGCAGGCGCGCCGGCATACATCGTTCGCATCAGTTTTCGTAATTCCGGAAATCGACGATCGCATCGAGATCGTCGTCAAGCCCGAGGATCTACGGATCGACACCTTTCGCGCGGGCGGCCACGGCGGCCAAAACGTGAATAAAGTGGAATCAGCCGTTCGATTCACGCACTTGCCGACGGGCATCGTCGTCCAATGCCAAAACGAGCGGAGCCAGCACAAGAACCGCGAGATCGCGATGAGAGTTCTGCGTTCGCGCCTGTACGAACTGGAACTCGAAAAGCGCCGCGGAGATATGCGCAAGCTCGATGCCACTAAGTCTGACATTAGTTTCGGCAGCCAGATACGCTCCTACGTGATGCAGCCCTACCAAATGATCAAGGACCACCGCACAAAGCTCGAGCGTGGCGATATCCAAAAAGTGCTCGATGGCGATATCGACCCGTTCATTCGCGCGTATCTCCTTTACCGGCGGGATGTTGAACAAGTAGCGCCGAAATAGCTAGCCGGTTCGCGGCGCGCTTTTCGGCCATCCTATATGCCATTTAGCCTCGATTTAAGCGTTTTAGGCACAGAACATTGACAGCGCGATTCATCGCATGCTAGCGTTTCAAAGCTAGCCGGGAAAGCGCACTATAATTCGCAATATTGCCGTCATTCCGCTGGAGGACACTGCTTTGGCACACGACGAGAAATTCCTGTTTACCTCAGAATCTGTTACCGAAGGGCACCCCGATAAGATAGCCGACGCCATTTCCGATGCGGTGCTCGATACCGTGATGGCCCACGATCCCATGGGCCGCGTGGGGTGCGAAACGCTGGTCACCACCGGGCTGGTTATCGTTGCCGGCGAAATCACCATTAAGAAGGAATTCGCCGGAGTCCTCGATTACCAGACCATTGTCCGCAAGGTGATCGATGAAATTGGCTACAACCGTGCCAAGTACGGTTTTGACGCCGAAACCTGCGGCGTCATGTCCGCCGTGAAAGGGCAGTCGCCCGACATCGCTATGGGTGTTGACACCGGGGGAGCCGGAGATCAGGGCATGATGTTCGGCTACGCTTGCGACGAGACTCCCGAACTGATGCCGATGCCCATTCAGCTTGCCCACAAACTCACTCAAAAAATCGCTCAAGTCCGCAAGCAGAACGAAGTGGATTTCTTCCGCCCCGACGCCAAATCCCAAGTCTCCATCGAGTACAGTAAAGGCCGCCCCGTAAGAGTCGATACCGTCGTCATTTCGACGCAGCATAGCGACAAGGTTTCCAATAGCGACCTGCGCGAAGCTGTGATCGAGAAAGTCATCAAGCCGGTGATTCCCGCCGAAATGTTCGATAAGACGACGAAAATCCACGTCAATCCGACGGGCCGCTTCGTTACCGGCGGTCCCATGGGCGACGCAGGTCTCACGGGCCGCAAGATTATCGTGGATACGTATGGCGGCTATGGCCGCCACGGCGGTGGCGCGTTCTCGGGGAAAGATCCCTCGAAGGTTGACCGCTCCGCTTGCTATATGGCTCGCTACGTAGCGAAAAATTTGGTGGCGGCGGGGCTGGCCCGCAAGATCGAAGTCCAGTTCGCCTATGCCATTGGCGTAGCCGAGCCGGTCTCGGTGATGGCGGATACGTTCGGCACGGGAACGATTCCGGACTCGCAGATCACCGATCTGATTCGCGCTTTCTTCAAGCTGACGCCCAAGGCGATCATCGAAACGCTCGATCTCCGCAGACCCATTTACCGCCCGACCGCTGCGTACGGTCACTTCGGCCGGACCGGCCCGGGGTTCACCTGGGAGCGCACAGATAAGGCAGACGCCATCCGCAAAGAGGCGGCGTCGCAAACTCCGGTGGCTGCGCGTAGTTGAGCGCCGGCCTAGGGGTGGCGCGACTGGGTGCGGCAGGCAGCGCCTTTCTCGCGGTCAGCTTACCCGCATCTAAACGAATTTCTAGTCAGCAATTAAACTAAAGGAGTATCTAGTGGAGACAGCGACGAAGGTAACCGGCCACGTAAAAGACCTGTCCCTTGCCGAAGCGGGGAAGCGCAGGATCGAATGGGCCAACCAGCACATGCCCGTCCTGCAGTTGATTCGCAAGAGATTTATCAAGGAGCAGCCGCTGAAGGGCATTCGCATGGCGGCGTGCTTGCACGTCACCACGGAAACGGCCAACCTCGCCATCACGCTGCGTGATGGCGGCGCCGACCTCGTTATCTGTGGCTCGAATCCTCTTTCCACGCAGGACGAAACGGCCGCCGCACTCGTGAAGGAATACGGCATCCCTACGTACGCGATCAAGGGCGAAGATCACGATACGTATTACTCCCACATCAGCTCCGCTCTCGACCACAAGCCGCAGATCACCATGGACGACGGCGCCGATCTCGTAACTCAGCTCCTAACCAAGCGCACTGGCCAGATCAAAGACGTCATCGGCGGCACCGAAGAAACCACCACCGGCGTCATTCGCTTGCGCGCGATGGCCAAGGACGGCACGCTGAAGTTCCCGGTGATCGCGGTGAACGACGCGCTTACCAAACATTTCTTTGACAATCGCTATGGCACCGGGCAATCAACACTCGACGGCATCATCCGCGCCACCAACCTGCTGCTCGCCGGGCTCAAGCTGGTCGTCGCAGGCTATGGCTGGTGCGGACGGGGCGTGGCCATGCGTGCCAAAGGCCATGGCGCCGATGTGATCGTCACCGAAATCGATCCCACCAAGGCCATCGAGGCCGTGATGGACGGTTTCCGCGTGATGCCCATGAACGAAGCGGCCAAGATTGGCGATATTTTCGTCACCGTCACCGGCAATAAGTCCGTTCTGGCGCACGAACACTTCGAGGCAATGAAGGATGGAGCGGTGGTCTGCAATTCCGGCCACTTCAACGTCGAAATCGATATCCCGGCGCTCGAAAGGCTCTCGAGCGCGAGAAAGGAAGCTCGTCCGTTCGTCGAGGAGTTCCTGATGAAGGACGGTCGCCGCCTCTATCTCCTTGGCGAGGGACGCCTGATCAATCTCGCCGCCGCCGAAGGCCACCCTGCCTCTGTGATGGATATGAGCTTTGCGAACCAGGCGCTCTCGGCCGAGTACATGGTCAAGAATGCCAAGGATCTCAAGCCGCAGGTTTATTCAGTCCCGGAGCACCTCGATAGGCAGATCGCCAAGCTGAAGCTCGATTCCATGAATGTGCTTATCGACAAGCTGACGCCAGAGCAAGAGCACTATCTGGCGTCTTGGGACGAAGGTACCTAGACTTACAAGCTCGAGCACGTCCGGGGGGCGCAGCACTGCGCCCTCCGGGGAATCGTGGGGCCGATTTTAGCCGCTTAGTCCACACTCACCGTGGACGACTTTTCTTTACACCAACAAGTACTTGCGCTCGCGTGGACCTCTGCGGCAAAATATTTCTTGTATCCTCGTAGTGTGCCTTCACTCGGCTTTGCACGGTCACGACGCCGCAGCTAGCGCCAGCAGTTCTACCGAAGACGTGAGTTGAATCGCGTTGTGCAATGTCCGGTAGAGGGGGCAGCGCATGGCATAGCTTCCGTGCACGTGGCCCACTGTCGCCCTGCTCTCTTCCGGGGCCGCCAAGCGCATCGCCACGTGAATGCGGCGGATCACGAGCACGCGCTCCTCTGCTTCGACCTCCCCTGTTACTTCAGCGGTCAGTCGTCCATTGCTGGCGTCGATTTGGAGCGCTTCCAGCGCCCCTCCGAAGGTCCCCAGCATTCAACCGGCGGTTGCGGCAATCACATAGTCAATTGTCGATGAGTGTGATTCCGTCAACTTGGCTGGATCCATCTTGTAATGTTCGGCGATGGCGCCATGCACGCTGAAAATAACGGGCTGGGCCTCCCCAGACAAGTACGCGATGCGAATCGGTCCCTGTTTTCGTTCGATTCGTGCTTTCGACACATAGACCACGTCACTCATAATTCCTCCATCTGGACTTTTCGGATGTCGCCGGTTTTGTGGGCGCATGAGCAGGTTACACCGGGTTTCACGCGAAGTGTACATCGCGCTAGCGTCCGCAAAAGGCGGCCAGCATCCGTTGGCACCGGCTAACTTGGCTCCTCATCGAGACAATTCGCGAGGTCACGATGTAAAATCCTCGCCCATGTTGCGGCGTCCCATCTCCGTTGCTTTGATTTGCGCCCTTGCTCTGGGAGCGAGCCTCGGCTTGCCGGCTCGCGCCATGTCGCAAGCGGGCGCCCCGCCAACTTCGTCTACAACGGCGCCTGAGGCGTCGCACATTCGCTTCGAGGGTGAAATCCTACATGGTCAGATCTATGAGCATGATATCGGGCATGGCCTCGTGTTCCGCCTGACGCCCGCTACGTCGGACGAAGGCGGCGGCTGGGTTATCCAAATTCTGCCCGCCGTGGAACCCGCCGATGCAACGATCGAATTCGCCGAGATCGCCACCCCTCCTTACCATGCCTACAACGACCGCTATCTCGCGGCGGCGTTCGGGTATTCGGCGAGAGAGGCAGTCCAAGTTACAGTGCGAAAGTTTTATTTCGTGCAATCCCTGGAGGACCAGAATCGGGCGGCGGATGTAGTGAATGCGACGCTGTATCCCGGCACCGCTTCCGAAGCCGAGAAAGTCCGCGCGGCGGATGAAGCGGTCAGCGTCAATCTCGGCCGGGGAGAGCTGCGCATCATCCATTCCAAAATTACACCGGGCAAAGCCGGCGTTCCGGACACCATTGCGTACGTAAAATTTGAAGTGGCGCTCGATTTTTCTCCCGGCTTTACCATGCGGCAAGTGCTGGCGCCGCGGGCTGAGCCCGCACGCCGGTAGTTGTGGCTATTAGTTCCCAGCGCGGGGTTGCTACACTTCTTGGCTTCAGCTTTATTTTCATCGTGCAAAAGAGAATTCGCGAGGGTCGATCGACATGCGCGTTTGTGTGACCGGAGCCACGGGATTCATTGGCGGCGCATTGGTCGATCGCCTTTTGCGCGATGGCGCCTCCGTTCGTGTGCTGGCCAGGCCATCGCCGCGAGCGGACGCATTGGCAAAACGCGGCGCGGAGGTCATTCGAGGCGACCTCTCGAATTCGGAAGCGCTCGATGAAGCGGTGCGCGGAACAGAAGTCGTGTTTCACACGGCGGCCATGGTCGAGGGCGGTGGCAGCCGCAGAGAGTTCATCGAGACAAATCTTGGCGGCACGCAACAGGTTTTCGAAGCCTGCATCCGCCAAGGCGTACCTCACGTGGTGTACTTGAGCTCGATCGCCGTATACGGTTTGGCGCAAAAGGGAGAGCGCATCGATGAACTCACCCCCGTAGACGGATCACCCGAGAAGCGCGATTTCTACGCGCAATCGAAGATCAAAGCGGACGAGTGTGCGACGGCCATTGGACTCAAGACCCGGCTGGCCGTCACGATTCTGCGCCCGGGCGTCGTGTACGGACCGGGGCGGCGCTTGCGGGTTGCGCTTCTGGGCTTCCAGGCGGGCAAGACTTGCGTCGTGTTTGGAAAGTGGAGTCTCCGCTTTCCCATCACGTATATCGACAATCTAGTTGATGCAATGGTGCTTGCTGCGGAAACAGGTAGCGAACTGCGAAAATACATCGTCATTGATGACGACGATCTGACGCTGGGTCAATATCACGCAACGAAAGCCGCGATTGACAAGACGCGAACAATGTTCTGCCCCGGCTGGCTGGTTCTCGCCGGGCCAACGCTGTTGAGCGGATTAACAAGAATCGTGCCGGTAGGCGGGGCAAAACCGTCGATTTGGCAGCGTCAGGCCCGGCGCGCACTGCAGGATCGCTGGTATGACACTAACCTTATCCGAAAGGAGCTTGGCTGGACGCCTCGGGTATCGCTGCGGGAAGCCATCGAAAAGACCGCAAAATCTTCGAAATAATATGGGCGAAACGCCCCATCCGCTCAAGCTCTAAGATATTTCATGCTAAACTTTCGGAAGCAAGCCACGGATTCCTTGCTCAGAAGAAAATTATCGCAAGGCACTGCGGGAGGCGCTGAAGTTTTTTGTGATCGTTCAATACATCGTCCTGGGCATTGCCGCGATTCCCTTCATCTACTACCTTCTGGCGCTGTACAGCACCGCTAGATTCTTTTCCGCAACGAAACAGGCCGCGCCCAACACCGATTTTCTGCCCCCGATAAGTTGTCTGAAGCCTATCAAGGGTCTGGATGAAGAGGCCTACGAGAATTACGCGAGTTTTTGCCGCCAGGACTATCCTGAATACGAAATTGTTTTCTGCGTGGATCGGGACGATCCAGCGCTCCCGTTGCTCGAAAAATTGGTCCGGGAATTTCCCGAGCGGAAAATCCGTCTGCTGTTCGGCTCCGGCCGCAACGCGATCAACGACAAGTGCGGCCGGCTCTACCGCCTAACCAACGAAGCCGCGTACGACATATTCGTCATCACCGACGGGGACGTGCGTGTGGGTCCGGATTATTTGAGAACCATCGTCTCGCCGTTCCGCGATCCAAAGGTCGGAGCGGCCACGTGTTTGTACGTGTCCACCGAGGAAACGAATTTCGTGCAGGAACTGCAATCTATCGGCATGATCTCGGACTTTTTCGCTCCCGTCATGATTGCGTGGCAACTGCACGATTTGAATGTGACGTTCGGCCAAACGATTGTCACCACGCGCAAAGCGGTGATGGCCTACGGCGGCTATCAGGTGCTCGAAAACCGCCCCGCGGACGACGTCTACGCCGGTCGCCTCGTAGCAGAGAAGGGATTTGAAGTAAAACTATTGCCGTACATCGTTCACTCGGTGGCCGATTTCAAGTCCATGAGCGACCTGCTTCACAAACGCACACGCTGGATGACGGTTCAGCGCCTCATGCGGCCTTGGGGCCACTTCGGGCTAATCTTCACCTTTGGATTGCCCTGGGCCCTGCTCGCCGTAGCCATACATCCGACTGCCGCGATCGCGATTGGGTATTTAGGCGGTTACGCAATCTGCCGGATAGCGATAACCTGGACCATTGGCGCGCACGGCATGAAGCAGTCTGGCCTCTGGAAGAAAATGCCTCTGATCCCTCTCTGGGACGCGATAGCCTTCGGAATGTGGCTCGCCAGTTTCGGGCGAAGGACCATCCGCTGGCGCGGCGTGGACTATTTCCTCCGCGATGGAAAGCTGGTCTCCGCCAAGCAGGCTGCAGCTTCGGCACAACCATGAAGGCAAAAGTTGCGGTGGCGGGCGCAGGGATTTACGGAGCGACGATTGCCATCCGGCTCGCCGAACAGGGGCATCACGTGCGACTCTTCGATCCGCTGGGAGTCCTGCGCGCCGCATCCGCAATCAATCAGTTTCGCATCCACTCCGGGTACCACTACCCTCGCAGTCCTGAAACGATCTCTGAGACACTAGAAGCCCGCGCCGAGTTCGCCACTGCGTTCGCTCCGGCAATCGTGCGAAACAGCCGGCACTACTATGCGATTCCGCATGAAGGCTCGCGGACGTCCCCGGACTTGTTTGAGAAGGTGATGGCCAAATATAGCCTGGTGTGCAATCCATGCCGTCCGGAGTGGATGGACTTCGATTTTATCGACAGATGCTACGAAGTGGACGAGCAGATTTACGACCCGGAGGTATTGCGGGATCTAATCGAGGGCCGCATCAAGAAGCTCGGCGTCGCTTTCGAGCGGCGCGCGTTCACGGCCGAGATGCGTTCGAATTACGATTTCTTGGTGTTGGCAACGTACGGGCTGGGGCCCAGCCGAGGACTGTTCAAGATCGCGAAATATCAGGTTGCCGAGAAAATTCTAATCGAGCTACCGCCAGAGCTGCGCGGCATTTCGCTCGTAGTGGTGGACGGGCCGTTTACGGCGTTCGATCCCTACGGGAGTTCCGCGCGGTCGCTTTTTGGTTCGGCCAAGAACACGAATCATTGGACCACCACGGATCCCAACCAAGCCGTTCCCGAGCCGTACGCGAGTCTTCTCAATGGCCCGGGCTTTGCGCCCGTCGCCTTCAGCCGCTTCGATGCGATGAAAAATGATTCGGCTCTCGCTGTTCCCGCGTCGGAAGACGCTGTGTATCTCGGCTCGCGATTCACAATCCGCGTGGTGGAAAATAATCCGGCGCAGGATCGACGAACCCTGTACGTACAGGAGCCGGCGCCAGGTGAACTGCACATTTTTTCCGGAAAGGTCGTGGGTGCGGTGAAAGCCGCACGGATTGTTTGCGAAAGAATCGGCGAAATGCAGCGACCCGCCTTCGCGAACCGGACGTCAGGCCCCTCGTAGACGCTCGGCGTTACCGCCGCGACTCCGAAATCGAAGGAGCGGGTGCACCCAACTGGCGGTGCCGATCGTTGCGCGCATTGCGCCAGTTGACTTGGGGCAGGAAGAGTGACGCATCGATCCGATCGCGATAGTCAATGGCGATATTCAAAAGCGAATCAAGCAGTGAATCGGAAAGGTGATGAGGCTGCAAGCCGAGATCAATCAGTTTTGAATGTTTCGCGTTGTAGTAATGAGCTTCCGCTTCCACCCGAGGGTCGGGAATGTGATCGATTTCAACTTTCAATCCCATTTTCTTTCCCGCCGCCTGCACCAGGCGAGCCAGGTCCAGCACCGAAAACTGTTCGGTGAATTGGTTAAACACACGGAACTCGCCGGCCGCCGCCGGATGCGCGCAGGCAATCTCGACGCATCGCACCGTATCTCGAATATCCAGGAACCCTCGCGTCTGCCCGCCCTTGCCGTACACCGTCAGCGGATGCCCCACCGCAGCTTCCACGCAAAAGCGGTTCAGCACCGTGCCGAATACTTCGTCGTAATCAAAACGATTGATCAGAGTCTCGTCGAGAGCAGTTTCATCGGTCACAGTCCCGTACACCACGCCCTGATTCAAATCCGTGGCGCGCAGCTTCCACACCTTGCAGCAAAACATGATGTTGTGGCTGTCGTGCACTTTGGACAAATGATAGAAAGAGCCGGGCTGCTTGGGATAGGGCAACACGTCCTTCCGGCCGTTATGCTCGATCTCGATGTAACCCTCTTCGATATCGATGTTCGGCGTGCCATATTCACCCATGGTGCCGAGCTTGACCAGGTGACAATCGGGAGCGAACTCGCGCAGGGCGAAAAGCAGGTTCAGTGTCCCAATCACGTTATTCACCTGCGTGGACGCCGCGTGCCTCCGGTCAATCATCGAATAAGGCGCCGAACGTTGCTCGGCAAAATGGACCACTGCTTCCGGCTCGAACTCCTTGATCGCTTCAGACAGAAATTCGTAGTCGGTCACGTCGCCAATGCGGAGGTCGATGGTCTTCCCAGTATGCTCGTGCCAGGCTCGTATGCGATCGGGCAGCGCACGGATGGGCGTCAAGGTCTGCACGCCGAGCTCGAAGTCCCACTGCCGGCGGATAAAGCTATCGACAATCGCCACCGAATGACCCTTCTGCGAGAGGTACAAGGCAGTTGCCCAGCCGCAGTAACCGTCGCCCCCCAGCACAGCAATCTTCATCGATCCTCCTCACGCGTCCGCAAAGGTTGCTTCAACGAGGATGGTGCCACTTTCTCCAATGATTGTATCTCTTTAAGCTCAGGTATGGAATCCTGACCGCATCGTTTTCGCGCGGCCGTTTGCCGATCGAGCATCAATGGAACCGATTATCGAGCGTAACGTCAAAGCTTCGGAAGGCCTGCGCGCATCCGGTCAGCGTCGTCCTCGAAAATGCGCCGGTTGATTCCACGCAAGTAGTACCCTAATCCCAGGACCCGGACCAGACCGGTCCACACTCGCCAGCATACCAGGGCCTCCGCCCCGCCGCTGAAACCCGCCATCGCAAAGAGGCCATTCAACGCCGTTTCTCCCACGCCCAGCCCGCCGGGTGTCAGGGGAATGCTGTTTGCAATAAATCCGAGCGGAATAACAAAAGACATCTTCACATCGAACCCGCCCGAGTTCAGCAACCGAGCGCCCAGCAACATCACGACAACCAGCGCAAAATTCGCAAGCAGGGAAAGCGCGAGCGCCCCGACGAGAATTCCGGCGTGATCGCGATAGCCGGCAATTGTAGTTACCGCTTGGTGGAGCATCAATTTGGAGGGAAGAAACCAAAACAGTCGCTCCGCAAATCGTTTGACCAACGACTCGCAGTACAAACAGAAAAGAAATACAGCCACCAAGCCGCTAGCGAGCATCACGGCGACGCCGAACAAAGTTCGCATCGCCGGTAGGGACCAGATAAAGCGCGGAGACAGCAGCCCCAGGATCAGCGGCATGATCAGCAGCGAAAACAATCCAATGGCGCGGTCGAATAGCGTAACCGCGACAATCTCGGAACTACGCTCTCTGTTGCCTCTCGCCGCGTAGAAGAGCTTTGCGAGATCCCCACCCGCCGAGCCCGGCAGAAACGCTGCAAAAAAGAAGCCGACCAACGTGAGCTGCATCGAAACACGGAAGGGCAACCACATGCCGCTCGGCCGGAAAAGCAGCGAAAGACGCCACGCCATTATCGCCACGTCAAACAGCACCAGCGCAATCGCGCCGAGCGCGATCGGCCATGCCTCGAAGGGTTTTGACAAAGCCCGCTGATCGATGAAGCCAGACTTGGCTAAATAAGCGAGCAAAATTCCGGCGATTACAACGCGCATTAGAAACCAGAAAATCCTGCGGATAAAACGAGCCGGGGAGTTGTTTGGCGTGTATATCTGACGAGGGTCAGCCGCTGGAGCCTCACGCACCACCCTAGCGGCCGGTCGCACCGGCTGTTCGCGGAGGCTCGGTTCGGTCGGCTTTAGCGCTGCGGCGGCCGCGCAGTTCGCGCACATTGTACACAGGCTTGTTCTGCGACTCGTAGTATGTCCGCGCCAGCAGTTCGCCGATCAGGCCTATGGCGATGAACTGGATTCCGCCCATCACCAGAGCCATGCCCAGAATCATCAGCGGGCCGTGGTTCGCGAGTAGTCCTTCGTCTAACAAAGCCTTGCGGGCAAAAACCCACAAGCCGATGCCGAAGCCGCCGCTGAGGCACGCAAGTCCCGCCAGACCGAACAGTTGAAGTGGCTTCGTGGAATAATCGAGTAGGAACTTCACGCTTACCAGATCGAGCAGCACGCGAATCGTGCGCGAGATGCCGTAATTCGATTTCCCGCTCTTGCGCGGGATATTCGTGATCGGCACTTCGGCCACAGAGGCGCCAGCCCAACTCGCCAGTGCCGGGATGAAGCGGTGAAGTTCGCCATAAAGATGAATCTCGGAAAGAATCTCCCGGCGATAGGCTTTGAACGTCGTGCCGAAATCATGCAGATCGACCCCGGAGAGCTTCGCCATGATGCGATTCGCGATCCGGCTGGGAAGTTGACGCGTGAGCCAATGGTCGGTGCGCTCGACTCGCCAACCACTCACGATGTCGTACCCTTCCTTCATTTTCTCAATGAAGCGGGGGATTTCGGCGGGTTCGTGCTGAAGGTCACCGTCCATGGAAATGATGATCTCGCCCCGGGAATGGTCGAAGGCGGCCTTCAGCGCGGCCGTTTGGCCGAAGTTGCGGCGCAAGCGAACGACCATAACGCGCTCGTCGTCATCGGCGATTTCCGAGAGTATGCGGAAGGTGCTGTCGCGGCTGCCGTCATCCACAAATATAATTTCGTACGGCTCGCCGATGGCGTCCATCACGTCGATGATCTTGACGTAAAGCGGCGTCACACTTTCCTGCTCGTTGTACAGGGGCACAACGACGGAATATACTGGCGAACTTTCTTCCCAGCTCATAGGGCTAATGATGGAAGTATATCAATCGGACCCAAGCATGCGACAGGTTTTTCTGGCAGCAACCATTTCTCCCCGTAAGCGGCGACCCGAGGCCGGGAGATCCGAGCACACTAATGCGTCGCGATATCGGTTTTTTCGAGAGGATGATTCGTCAGCAGAACCTTCCCGCCACTTTTGGCCACGGTCACAAGTCGAGCCGGTGCGACCAGCTCCTCGTAGCGGGATAGGGCTGACGCGAACGTGAGCAGGTATTCGCGCCCCGGCGCCATCCAAAGGCCCTTAAACTGTGAATCATCAATGAAGACCTGCGGTGCATCCGGTGCATTCGCCCCGTATTCCAAGTTCGCCTTGCGAGTCGAAAGAAGCAGCCCCGTGCGATTTGTGTAGAAAAAGACCGATGAAAACTGGTAATAAAAACCTTCAGCGATCAATTGGCCTTCCGGCGCTCGAATCAGCGCATTTGCGAGAGATCGCGATGACAAGTAGGGATCGAAGACCACCATAGCTTGCCTCGCCGCCTGAAAGAATATGACCATCATCAAGGCAGCAGCCCAAAAAGCCCGGTTAGCCCTGGCCTGAAACGTCCCGACCACCCCTACAAGGAAAGCAATTCCGGCCATGACGAGCGGCACGCGAAGGTAAGCGAACGAGTCGAGGGTGAGATCTTCCATATGCCCTAGCGAAAGGGTGTAGGCCTTGGGATGCCGACTTAGGGCGGAAGAAATGTCTCCAGGCGTCGCTATTCCGTGAACATGGCCGAGAATTGCGAAAACAGCCGCTGCCGCGCATGTGGAAATAACACAAAGGGCCCGTATTCCCCATTTCACCCACGTGCCTCCCATCGCCATCGCCGAGCCGATTAAGAGCGCCAGCGCGGGATAAGCGGGCATGGAATAGTATTCTTGCGTGGTCGAAAATGTGAAAAAAACAAGAATAAAACCCGCCCAGCACAGCGCGAGCAAGCGCGTTTGCCCCGCGCGATCCACGGGTTTGAAGGAGAGTTTCGCAACCGCGGGGAAGTAAACGCTCCATGGGAACAGCCATATCAGATGAAAAATCCAAAAGTACAGGCGAGGTACGGTGTTGTAATCGCGAGGGTACCGCAGATTTAAGAACCGCAAGAGCTGCTCGTTGACAAAGAAGAACCACAGGAATCCGTGGTATTGCCCCGGCCCGCTGTGAAGCGTAAACGCAAAGTACGGAGGATTGCGCAGCGTCGCCAGAATGTGCCACGGCGCCGCAATCAGCAGCATGACCAGCAAACCGATGAAAGGATGCAGCCGCTTCCACGTTCGGGCGGAATATAGCTGTCGCGTCAGCAAAAGATATATGGCGCCCGCGCCTACCGGGAAAACCACCGCGATCAAGCTCTTCAGCAAAAGCCCAACGCCCAAACTCGCGGCCATCAAAAAGGCCCAGAGGCCGGGATGCGGCTCGTCGCCATCGAGCGCGCGCAAGAAGCCCCACATGGCAAGCGCCACCGCAAACGTGAGCATCACGTCCGGTATCAAAATCCTCGTGAATAGGAATAGACCCACGCACGTGGACATGCACAATCCGGCGTAAAGGCCGGCGCGTTTGCCAAAGGCCCAGGCGCCGAACGCAGTTGTCAGAAGGCACAGCGCAATCGCTGACAAAGCGATGGGAATACGCGCGGACCAATCGTGAACGCCGAATACCTTGAAGGATACCGCCGTGATCCAGTGCAGGAGTGGAGGTTTCTCGAGGTAGGCGAGCCCGTCGATATGCGACGTTACCCAGTCGCCGGAAGCGAGCATGTTGCGCGCGATCTGCGCCTGCACGGCGTCCACATCGTCCATCAAGGACGGCGGAGAAACGATGCAGCCGAGATACACAGCGCTGGCGAAGAGCAGGACCGCTAGGTAGCCGTGAGAACGCTTTCCGCCGGCCTTTGACTCAGTGCGGAAAGCGGTTCCGTTTGAATCCGCCATTTTCTCATCCACAAGAACAAGATCATCAGACCCCAAAGGTGGTAGCCGAGATTGGCGCGCCGTTCGAGGTGCGCGCTCACGGTTGCATCGATCGCACTCTTTTCGAAAAGTCCAGGGTGACCCGCCATTCCCTCATTCAAGACGTTGAGCATCAGGTCGCGCAGCGGGCCGCGCAGCCATTCATGCGACGGGACGTCTAGCCCGATTTTTTTCCTTGTCAGCACGGAAGTCGGCAGTTTGTCCTTCATCAACTCCTTGAGAACCACTTTTTGCCTCGCTCCCTCAATCTTGAAACCGGCTGGCAGCGACGCTGCGAATTCAACAATGCGATGATCCAGAAAAGGAGGCCGCACTTCGAGGCCATGAGCCATGCTCATGCGGTCCACTTTGTTCAGAATGTCGTCGGGGAGGAAATACTTTTGATCGAACCAGAGAGTGGCGGCCAGGCCGTTGTCGGTGTCGATCAAACGCTCGCGCAGGGTCTGCAGCATACGGTGCAGTGAGTCCGGAAGTCGCGAGTGGAGCAAAGCCTTTTTTTGCGCGTCCGAAAAGGTGCCGTTCCAATAAACATGCGCCTGATCGGGCTGGAGCAAGCAGCCCTCGAGGAAACGCTTCAGCTTATACTCCACGCTGATTTTTTCGTCAGAAACCGGCCAGTGACTCAGAGCGGCCAGCACCGCTCGAATGGCGGTGGATGGGAATTGGCGTGCGATTCCGGCCAAGTGGTTCGCGCGATATGTGAGGTAGCCGCCGAAGACTTCATCGGCGCCTTCTCCGCTCAGACTCACGGTAACCTTCTTCTTGCTCATTTTTGAGAGGAACCAAACAGGGAGGGCCCCCGCGTCGGCTGTTGGCTCGTCGGAGTAGTACGCGAATTCCTCGATCGCGCCCGCAAGGTTTTCGCTCGGATTCAAGTCAAATTGTTCATGATCCGTTCCGTAGCGCGCGGCAACCTCGCGGATGTAGGGAGTTTCGTCGAACGCGCGGCCTCGAAATGAAATTGAAAGAGTTTTTAATTTGGAACCGGATGCCTTTGCGGCGTAGTGAAGGATTGTTGAGGAATCGATTCCGCCGCTCAGCCATACGCCCAGCGGCACGTCCGATAGTAGGTGTTCGCGTACGGCTTGCTCTAGTAGAGAGTCCAGCTCCTCTTTTGCCGCGTCCATCGTAAGCTGCCGCGGCGGAACGAAAGGCAGATCCCAGTAAGCCTCCGAGTGAATCTCGCCTTCGCACCATTCGAGCCAGAAGCCGGCAGGGAGCTTTTCTATTCCGTCCACCAGCGTCCAAGGACATGGAACGTAATTCAGCGATAAGTAGCAGCTAAGCCCAGCCATGCTCAAGCGGCGGTCGATTTCTGGATGGACGAGGATAGCTTTCAGCTCCGAGCCAAAGAACAAGTCTTTTCCATGGCGCGCGATGTAAAGAGGCTTAATTCCCATCCGATCGCGGGCCAACACCAGACGCCGTTTGGTTTCGTTCCACAGAGCAATCGCGAACATCCCTCGCAACTTCCGGAAGCAATTGGTATCCCATTCTAAGAAGGCGTGAAGCACCGTTTCCGTGTCCGCGCGCGAGTGGAATCGATGCCCCAGTTCTTCCAGCTCCTTGCGCAATTCAAGGTGATTGTAAATCTCGCCGTTAAATACAATCACGGAATTGCCATCGTCCGATTTAATTGGCTGGTCGCCGGCCGCGAGATCGATAATTTTCAGGCGCGTCGCGGCGAGAGAGACGACGTTGGAATGGAAAACGCCCTGCTGATCCGGCCCACGATGCAGGATCGTAGCGGCCACGCGGTCGATGCGATCGGATTCGGGCGACCAGTCTTTATGTGTAAAGCCGGCAATCCCACACAATTCCGCAACCCCCTAGCACGGGCGACAGTTCGTACACCCGTCCGGCGTCCTATTCATAGCGCAGAGATTCAACAGGCTGAAGTTGAGCGGCGTTTTTAGCAGGCAGGTAACCGAAGAGCGCTCCCGTGGCGCAGGATACTACAAACGCCAGCACCACGGAAATCCATGAAATCGGAATCTGTAGCCCCCTGGGAACGGGCAGAAACCGAAGCAGTGCTTCGATCAAAAAGGGAATCGCCACCGCGATCGCAATTCCCGTGATCGCGCCGATTCCGCTGATGAGAATGGCCTCAAGCAGAAATTGGCAGAGTACTTCGCGACGCTGGGCGCCTACCGCTTTGCGAATGCCGATTTCGCGCGTTCTCTCCGTCACACTCACCAGCATGATATTCATGATGCCGATTCCGCTTATCAGCAGAGCCAGCATGGCAATCAGAACAAAAACGATCGTCAACGCGTACGAGATTCGGCGAGATGTTTCCAGAATCGAGGAAAGGTTTTCGACGTCGTATTCTGCCTCGGGCCGGTGCCGCTCCCTCAATACCTGCGCTGTGGCCCTCGTGACTAGCGGCACATTTGCGGCGTGGTCCGCCTGGGCGTAAAGCGTTTCGATGAAAGCTTCTCCCGTGTAGTACTTCACCAACGGAAATGGAACGAGAACGGTATCTGTCCTGATCTCGGATTGTCCGAATGTTCCGATTCGCTCCGTAAAAACCCCAATCACTGTAAAAGCGAGTTCACCCACATGGATGCTTTGCCCCACAGGATTGTCGCCTGGCAGAGCAATTTGCGCCAAATGTTCGGATACCAGGCAAACCTTGCTTACAGTCGAAAAGTCCGCGTCATCAAAATAGCGGCCCCGCAGAATGAGCAGCTTGCGAATTTGTTGAAACTCTTGCGTCACGCCAACCAGGCTGATGGGCCACGCCTTCCCGTTGGCCATCACGCTCATCTGCACGTCGTTCGTGCCCGCGACCCGCTTAACCTCGGGGATGCTTTCCCGAACCGCCTCAAGATCTCCGAGGGATATCTGGTCGGACGGGGTGACCGCTTGAGAGTGGTTCGATTGTTCCAGGCCGGCATAGACAAGGTTCGATCCCACGCCTTCGATCTGAGCTGCGATGTATCTCTTCCCCGTCAGCGATACCGTGATCACCAGAACGATGCATGCGCTCCCAATGACGACCCCCAGCATCGTGAGCCCCGCGCGCAACCGATTGGCGCGCAGAGCCTCGACTGCCAAATGCCAATTTTCCGACCAACTTATTGCAGCTTTCTCCAAAATTGCTCTTTCAACCTCCCGGGGCGCCCGAGAAATGGGATGCCATTTTCAGACCGGAGGACGCCTCCGAGAAATCCCGCGCTCGAAGTTCATTTCATCGTAGGAGCAGCCGCGCTAAAGAATCGCCGACTCCACGGTAGCTACTTCGGGTATCGCAATTCGAATGTGCGTACCTTCCCCTTCCTCGCTGCGGATGTCCATTTCGAATTGGTCCCCATATAGCAGCCGCAGCCGCTCGTAAACATTGCTGATGCCGATTCCGCCTCCGTAAACCTCAGTAAGGCGCTCACGGGACATACCTACTCCGTTGTCGTCTATCTCGATGCCCAGGCGCCCATCCTGCCGGTGAGCGCGAAGGTATATCCTTCCGCCCTCCAGGCGAGGCGCCAGTCCATGCTTGATTGCATTTTCAACGATCGGCTGTAGAAGCATGCTGGGGACAAAAACGTCCATGGCATCCTCGTCAATTTCCTTGAAGATCTGCAGATTATCGCGCCCGAAGCGTATCACCTCGATATCCAGATAGTTGTCGATGAACTCGAGCTCGTCACGCAGCGCCACGAACGTATCGTGCTGTCGCAGCAGCCGGCGCAGAATATTCGAAAGCTTCAGCACGACACCGCGAGCCATATCGGGGTCAAAGCGGATCAGCGAAGATACGGTATTCAGCGTGTTGAAAAGGAAGTGCGGGTTGATTTGGCTGGTGAGCGCATTCATCCGCGCTTTCAGCAAGTGCTGCTGATTTTGCTCCAGGTTCATCTCGATCCGAGTGTTATTCCAAATCTTCACTGCCATCGCGACGCACATCACCGACGACAACACGACCAGAATTGCGTAGCCCGAGTTGGTAGGATGCAGTGAAAACAGCCATTTCGCGGGGACATACCGCGCCAGCACGATCTGAGCCGCTTCAAAGGCGGCCGATGCAAACAATGGAAGCATCGCCCAGTTGCCCTTGGCATATCGCATCAGTTTCCAGAGCCATGACGGAATGCTCAAAAATTGAAATGGCCCGAAATGCCACACGTCTTCCTTGTCCGGCATCGATTGCCGGATCACGCCCGCCAACAATCCCACCAGCGCGGCCAGCGGGCTGGACAGCCATTCGTGATTTCCAAAAGCAGGTAGGCTGATGAGCGATCCGCCGAGCAGCCCGACGATCCGCCCGCCAATCAACCCCATGAGGAATGATCCCTCGAGCGTCAGATCCAGAAACGGATACCCGAAGATGCGCAGGATCACCCCGACAGCCAGCGGAGGAGTCAAAAAGAGCAGCAGCATTACTTTTTGGTCCGAGTCCCGGTTTTCGGTGAAAACGAGGTTTCGGAAAGATCGGAATCGAACCAGCAGCGCGGCAAGCGCCGCCGCCCATCCGACCTTCAGGACCAGCATGAAGAACAGGTCCGTGCCCTGTAAGTCTAAGCGTGTTGGCATAATGCTGCCGGACGTCCCCGGAAAATCCTAGTTTACGGTAGCCAATGCTGGCGGGGATGTAAAGAGACGCCGTTCGCCGCTGTGGCGGATTTCGCTCTATTGCTGTTGCTGGGCAGGTTGCTGGGGACGTTCGAGCGCCGAAACCGGCACGGAGGTTCCCGCCGTGATCTCGCTGAGTTTCTCGACGCCAGAATCGTCAAGCGCTGGCCGAACGCGCACGTCCACGGAGAGACTCTGGCCGGCGTGCCCTTTGTATACGCCACGGACCGGAGCAACGTCGCCGTAGTCGCGACCGTAGGCAATCCGAACATGGCGCAAACCCACGGGCTTGCCGAGCGTGGGATCGAACGGTATCCAGCCGTTATTTGGTAGCAATATTTCCGTCCACGCGTGCGTAGCCTGGCCGCCGATCACGTCTTCCTGCTTGAAATCCGGGATATCCGGCGACGCATCGCTGCCGGGAACTAAATACCCGGAAACGTAGCGCCCCGGAAAGCCACGCATTCGCATCACACCCAGCAGCAGGTGGGCAAAATCCTGGCAGACTCCCGCCCCAACCGAAAGCGAGTCCTCGATTGACGAATGAACGTGCGTCGCGCCTTTCACGTAGCGAAATCGCCGGTGAATGCAATCCGAAGCCGCTTGCGCGAATCCCAATACGGTTCCGTCGCTATTTTTATCGGCTTCGACGATGATCTCTTTCAAAGCCGAAAGGTGTGGCACGTACCCGGTCGGCGCCAGGAAATCGAAATGTTCCTCGTCCACTTGATGATGCCGCGAATCGAATTCAGCGAGTGTGAATGGCTCGGCGGGCACAGCGGGAATTTCATGCGCGAGAACCACGGATTCCGTCTCAACCTTTAGATGCCGGTGCTCTGCGAGCACGTTAAATTGGTGCACCCAATTTCCGTAAGCGTCGTGGTAAGCCGTGCCTTTGGAAACAGGCAGCGTTGTCAGTCGGAATGAAATGCAGCTCTGCCGCTCGTCATGCAAAGGCCGCAGCCGCACCTCGTTGTAGCTTTCGGAAACGGATCCGTCATATGCAAACTCAGTTGTATGAACGAGCCGGTATCGATTCATGCCACCACCGCGTAGTAGAAATAGGTTCGCGCGATGTCTCCGCCGATCGAGCCGCACATGCGCAGCACGTCGTTCAGATAACCGTGCAATCCCTGCTGGAAAATCTCTCCAATCCGGTCGTAGCTCAGCCGTTCCACAAGGCGGCCCGCGAGCCGTTCCGCCTCGTTGGCGTAGGAACCGCGTCCCGAACCGCTCACAGCGCGCAAAGCGGCCTGCACCTCGGCCGCGCTGAAGCGGATTGAATGCGGATGCTGCGGATGCAGGATCAGCATCTCGGCTACTTTTTCCGGCTCAATCGGAGGGTGATACTGCCGGTGGTAGGCCTCGTAGGCGCCCACCGACCTCAACACAGCCATCCATTGATGGTTGTCTAGGGCCGCCTCGGCCGGTGGACCATCGAGAAGATTGTGATATTGCACGTCCACCAATCGTGCCGTCATTTCCGCGCGCTCCAGGGCCCAGCCGGCTCGCAAAAATTCCCAGCCTTCGTCGTGCGGAAGCGTCGCGTCGGTCACTCCATGAAAGCGATGCGCGCCAAACTTTATTTTGTCGCAGAAACGATGCGGCCCGGCGGCGATCTCATCGCGGGGAACATAGCTGTTGGCCATGTAAAAAAGGCCGTTAACGTCCTCCCACATTTCGCGGGAGATGCGGTCGCGGATGGTGCGCGCGTTTTCGCGGGCTTTCGAGATGCACTGGATAATCGAGCTGGGATTGTCGGAGCGAAAGGCAAGAAAGTCGAACACGCTTTCGGCGCTCGCTTCGGCATAAAGCTTTCGGAAACGATCTTCTTCCCCCGCCATCACAATCAGCGGCTCCCAGCGCAAGTGATAGGAGTGTTGGGATTGCTCGAGCAGCATGTGATAGTTCACGTCCAGAATGCGCGCCGTGCCTTCCGCGCGCTCAATGTAGCGCGCCAGCCAAAAGAGAGACTCCGCGATGCGCGACAGCACTAGTTTTCACCCCGCAGCACCCAGGTATCCTTGCTGCCTCCGCCTTGCGACGAATTCACAACCAGCGAGTCGCGCTGAAGAGCCACTCGCGTAAGCCCTCCCGGAACGATCGTCACTTTCTCTCCGTCGTAAAGGCAGTACGGCCGCAGGTCGACATGGCGGCCGCCGATGCAACGCTCCGCTGAATCGTAAGATGGCACGCGAGAAAGTGGCACAACGGGCTGCGCGATATAATTTCGCGGATTGGCTCGAATTCGTTCGCGGAATTCCGCGATTCGATGGCGATCGGACGCCGGCCCGATCAGCATCCCGTAGCCTCCTGACTCCCCAACGGTTTTGATAACCAGCTCCGGCAGATGCTCGAGAACGTACGCTAAGTCATCCGGTTTTGCGCAAATGTAGGTTTCAACGGACCGCAGCACCGGCTCCTCGCCCAAATAATAGCGGATGAACTCGGGCACATAGGCGTAGATGGCTTTGTCGTCCGCCACTCCATTGCCAACCGCATTGGCAAGAGCCACGTTGCCGGCCCGGTATGCGCCCATCAGGCCCGGAACGCCCAGGATGGAATCGCTCCGGAACGTCAGCGAATCGAGGAACTCGTCATCCACGCGGCGGTAAATCACGTCGACACGCGTCAGCCCGCGGATGGTTTTCATGTATACGACGCCGCCGTCCACAATCAGATCGCGCCCCTCGACGAGCTCGATTCCCATCTGTTGCGCGAGAAAGCTGTGCTCGAAATATGCGCTGTTATGTATCCCAGGAGTCAGCAGCACGATTTGTGCTTCGTTCTCGCCGCGGGGAGAGAGGGTCCGCAAAATCTTGGATAACTCCCCGGTGTAGTGATTTACTGGCAAGACTTCGCAATCCTGAAACGCGTCGGGAAAAGTGCGCGTCATCACGATGCGATTTTCGAGCACGTAGGAAACGCCGCTGGGCGTTCGCACGTTATCTTCCAGCACGCAAAATTCGCCGGTCTTCGAATCACGCACCAAATCGATCCCGCAAATATGCGTGTGAATTCCGCGCGGAACCTCCACGCCGATCACTTCTCGTCGAAAATGAGGGCAGGAGTAAACCAGCGAGCGGGGGATCCGCCGGTCCTGAAAAATCCGCTGCTTGCCGTAGACGTCCTGCAGAAAAAGATTCAGCGCCACCACGCGCTGGGAAAGTCCGCGATCGATGCGTTCCCATTCCGAATGCGGAAGGATGCGCGGGATAAGGTCGAACGGGAACAGTCGCTCGGTGCCGCGCCCGTCGCTGTACACCGTGAACGTGATTCCCTGAATGAGGAACGAAAGATCGGCCAGCTTGCGGCGCTCCTCGAACTGCTCGGGAGCCATCGCGGCCAGCCTCTGGAACAGCTTGAGATACTGAGGGCGCGGATTCCCGGGCGTGGCAAACATTTCGTCGTAAAAATTTCCCGTGTCGTAGCCCTCAAACAAGCCGAGCTTCGCCATGTGCGCCGGAGCGGCTCCCATTGGCCTACTCTATCAGTGAATATTGTATGGTTCGTACGAAAGAATCTATGGAATCCATCAGCGATTTCGTCGTAGGGTAATCGTCCGTCGCCACGCGAGCGGTCCCGGCCGGCCCGCTTTTCAACCCTGCTATAATCATTGGCTTACATGAGGCGAAAAAAAAGAACAAATAGCGCGAAAGTTGTCGCCACCGCCGGCTTGCCCACCCGCTTCGGTCGCTTCGAGGTCATAGGCATCAAGGGGTCGCGACCACAAGACGAGGCGGTGGCCATTCAGCACGGCCGTTTGAAGCGCGGGAAGGCACCCCTGGTCCGGATTCATTCGCAATGCCTTACGGGCGACGTCTTCGCCTCCCAGCGCTGCGACTGCCGCGCCCAACTCGAGCTTTCTCTTCGCAAAATCGCCAAAGCTCCATCCGGAATTGTCCTCTATCTACCGCAAGAGGGCCGCGGCATCGGTCTGATTAACAAGCTGAAAGCCTACGAGCTTCAGGACGAGGGACTCGATACCGTCGAAGCGAATCGTCGCCTGGGTTTTGCAGCTGATTCCCGAGATTACGATTTCGCCGCCGCCGCTCTAAAGGCTCTCGATGTCCACTCCGTTCGGCTGCTGTCCAACAACCCCGACAAAATCGCGCAACTCGAGCGCAGCGGCATCCGCGTGGTCGAGCGAATTCCATGCCGGCCACGCGCCAATCATCATTCGCGCGCGTATCTCCGCACCAAACAGAAGAAGTTGGGTCACTTGCTGGCTAACTTGTAGATTGAAAGCCCGTCGAAGAAATATTCGCCTCGAAATCGAAGGTCCGCTAACCGCCGCCAACGAAGTGCACGATCTCGAAGTTGTCGTTCGGCTGGACTGCCGTTCGTTGCCACGCTACGCGAGGAAGAATCTCAAAATTGCGCTCGATCGCCACGCGATCACGCGCTATCCCGATGTTATCGAGCAGCTCAGCCACATTCAGGCCATCGGGAATTTCGCGACGCTCGCCGTTAATCGTAATGGTCACGGTCTACGAACCCGGTGGGGAACTGACCGGCGCAACTTTCGCGCGCGAGCGCATCGCGAAGCGAAGCTCGTCCCTGCCGGCTCGTCCGCTTGCCTGAATCACCAGCGCCAGCTCGCCTTTTCCAAGTGGTGGAACGGGAAACTGAATTCGCACGCGGCCCTGGTCGTCACTCGTGCCCTCATGACGACCTTGGAGCAGCGCGCCATCAATCCTAGCTTCTACGTGAACATCTTTCTGCGGTTGCTGATCTGCTCTCCCCCGAATTTCCACCTCCAAAGACACATTTCCCGCAGAGAGCCACGCTTGAGCGTTTAAAAGCTGGATCTGAATCCCACCGGCAGGCGGCTGCTCAACCGCCGCAGTAGGTCCTGCGGCCAGTGTCCCTGAGCGGAGCTCCTCGATAATCGCGCGGTGCTGCTGCTCCACGCGCTGCCGCAACCCATCGGCAGTAAATTCCTCGGACGCCGCAAATTCCGCATAATTCGACGATCTCCGGTGGAGCACACGCCCCTGCTGGTAGACCGCGGTATCGATGGCGGGACGGTTCGGACCCCGGTCCTCTGTCTGCACGTGGTAAACCTGCTCGCCCACCCGCACGTCGGTGTTAAACCCGGAACTCATTGCCAGCCGATTGCCTCCTGGAACCTGTTTCTCGGGCTGTTCGGGCGCATAAAATTTCTGGAGTTCATTTGACCGGCGTACAGTCGAACGCTATTATACCAACACGACTAAAATGAACGGAAACTACCTGAATAATTACGGCCCGCTCTTGCTGATGTTTATACTGGCCGCTGGACTAGCTGGCGCGCTGATCACCGTTTCCACCATCATCGGCCGTCACAAGCGCACACGCGAAAAAGATCAGCCTTACGAATGCGGCATCCGCCCCACGGGCGATGCCCGCCAGCCCTTTTCCGTGCATTTCTACATGGTCGGACTGATCTTTATTTTGTTCGATATCGAAGCGATCTTTCTCTATCCGTGGGCGCTCGTCTTTCGGCAGTTGAGCGTTTTTGGCTTTGTGGAGATGGTGCTCTACATTATGATCCTCCTGGTCGGTTACATTTTTCTTTGGAAGAAGGGCGCTCTCAACTGGGATCAAAGTTAGCCGCCCGTAAGGAATCGGACTAATAGTGGAATCTCAGGAACTCGATAAAAATCCTGTCGTGCGGAAGCTCAGGGACTCCATGCCCCGAGCCATCGCCGAAGTGATTGAGTCCAAAGGCGAAACGACCATTGTCGTCCCTGCGGCGCGATCTTCTGCGGATCGCAGAATACCTCGCCACCGAGTCTGCGCTGCTTTTTTCGTTCCTTTCGGATATCAGCGTGGTGGACCGATTTCCGCTCGAGCCTCGTTTCGAAGTCAATTATCACTTGCTCTCCCTTGAAAAGCAGGCGCGCCTTCGGCTGAAAGTCCGGTTGCCGGGTCGAGATCCTGTTGTGCACTCCGTAACGCCGATTTGGCCCACCGCCAATTGGCACGAGCGCGAGAATTTTGATCTGTTTGGCATTCGCTTTGAGGGCCATCCCGATCTTCGCCGCATCCTGATGCCTGATGAGTGGGAGGGATACCCCCTTCGCAAAGACTATCCCGTCGAAGGGTTCCGCTAGAAATGCAAACGAGGGCTTGAGCCGTGACGACAACCACAACAATCGAGACTCCCGTCGGCCCGGCCCAGCCGATGGTCCTCAATATGGGACCGCAGCATCCGTCCACGCACGGAGTTCTGCGTGTAATCCTCGAGCTCGATGGCGAAATCGTCCTCAAAGCCGATCCCGTCATCGGTTATCTGCATACCGGTATCGAGAAATCTTGCGAGGACAAAACCTATTCGCAGTGCATCACCCTTACTGACCGCATCGACTATCTGGCGCCGCTCTCGAATAACCTCGGCTTCTGCTTGGCCGCCGAAAAGCTGATCGGCATCGAAGTTCCCAAGCGCGCTCAGTACATCCGGGTTCTCCTCACGGAGCTGACTCGCATCACGTCTCATCTGGTTTGGCTCGGCACGCACGCGATCGATCTCGGCGCGATGTCCGTCTTCCTTTACAGCTTCCGCGAGCGCGAAGAGATCATGAAGATTTACGAATACGTCTCCGGCCAGCGGATGATGACCAGCTATTTCCGCATCGGCGGCCTCGCTCTCGAGCCTCCTCCCGGCTGGCTGGATCGCGTGCGGCGCGTTGTGGATTCGCTTCCCGGCCACGTGGACGAATACGAAGATCTTCTGACGCGCAACCGCATTTGGCTCGGCCGCACCAAAGGGCGTCGGCTACCTCAGCGCGCAGGACGCTATCGCCATGGGCGTTTCGGGCCCTCTTTTGCGCGCCAGCGGCGTGGCCTACGATGTGCGCAAGGCTTTCCCCTATTCGAGCTACGACGAATTCGATTTCAATATACAAACGCAGACGGCCGGCGATTCGTACGCTCGATACCAAGTACGCGTTGCTGAAATTCGAGAGAGCATCAAAATCGTGCGCCAGGCCATGGACAAAATTCCCTCGGAAGGTCCGTTCCGCGCGGAGGCGCCCGGCATTATCCCGCCCTCCCGCGAAGAGATGAAAACTTCCATCGAGGGCCTGATCTACCATTTCAAGATTTTTACGGAAGGTTTTGCCCCGCCGCCGGGTGAAGTCTACCAGGCCATCGAATCGCCGCGCGGTGAACTCGGCGTCTTCATGGTAAGCGATGGGTCGGCGAAGCCTTATCGGGTGAAATTTCGCGCGCCGTCGTTCGTGAACTTGCAATCGTTGCCAAAGCTGTGCGAAGGGCGTCTCCTGGCCGACGTGGTCGCATGCATCGGCACCACAGATATCGTCCTCGGCGAAGTGGACCGCTAACCTCCGGTGAATAAAATTTAGACAATGGAACTGCCGCCACAACTGGACGCGAAGTTTAACGAGCTAGTCTCGCGCTATCCCGTGAAGCGCTCGGCCTTGATTCCGATGATGCTCTACGCGCAGGACCATTTCGGCTATCTAGACGACGATATTCTCGATGAGATCGCCAAGCGCCTTGATCTGAACAAGATTCAGGTCGAGGAAACTCTCGCGTATTACTCGATGCTCCGCCGCAAACCTGCCGGACGCTATCACATTCAGGTTTGCACCAACATTTCCTGCATGCTTCGCGGCGGCAACGAGCTTTACCAGCACGTTCAGAAGCGCCTGGGCATCGGCAACAAGGAAGTTTCCGCCAGCGGCACTTTTTCTCTCGAAGAAGTTGAATGCATGGGCGCCTGTACCGGTGCCCCCGCCATGCAGGTGAATTACGACTTCCACGAAGATCTCGATCCGGAGAAAGTGGACGCGATTTTCGAGCAACTTCAAAACGGAAAAGTCCCGCAGCCCTCGGCGGTCACCGCCGGTTCGTTGCACGGCCGCTTACCCGCCGAAGTTCCCGTCATCAGCAAGCGATTCGGCATCCCGAATTCGCGCAAGATTGACGTCTATCTGAAAAACGAAGGCTACCAGGCGCTCGAAAAGGCCCTCAAGCAGATGACGCCCGAGCAGATCATCGACGAACTGAAGAAATCGAACTTGCGCGGCCGCGGCGGCGCGGGTTTTCCCACCGGCATGAAGTGGGGCTTCGTTCCCAAGGGCAATGACAAGCCCAAATACATCCTCTGCAATGCCGATGAAAGTGAACCGGGAACCTGCAAGGACCGCCCGTTGATGGAAATGGATCCGCATCAGCTGATCGAAGGCATGGTGATCGCAGGCCGCGCCGTCGGAGCGAATCGCGGCTACATCTACATCCGTGGGGAATATCGCTACATTCTCGACATAATGGATAAGGCGCTCGCGGAGGCTTACGCGCAGGGCTATCTCGGCAAAAATATTCGCGACAGCGGTTTTGATTTCGAGCTTTGCACCCACACCGGTGCCGGCGCCTATGAGTGCGGCGAGGAATCCGCGCTGATGGAATCGCTCGAGGGTAAGCGCGGGTATCCGCGCATTCGGCCTCCGTTTCCTGCGGTCGTCGGCCTGTACGGTTGCCCCACGGTAATTAACAACGCTGAAACGCTGAGCAGCGTACCGCCGATCATTCGTCAGGGTGGTGAATGGTACGCGAGCTTGGGCACTCCAAAAAACGGCGGCACGCGCCTCTACTCGATTTCGGGTCACGTGAATCGCCCCGGGATTTACGAGCTTCCCCTGGGATTTCCGCTGCGCCGCATGATTGAAGAAGTAGCGGGTGGCATGCGGGGCGGCAAGAAACTCAAAGCCGTAATTCCCGGCGGCAGTTCCTGTCCCTTGCTCAGTGCCGACGAAATTGACGTCGCCATGGACTACGATTCGGTTGCGAAAATCGGCTCCATGCTCGGCTCCGGCGGCACCGTCATAATGGACGAGGACACTTGCATGGTGGATATGGCTCGCCGCATCATGCATTTTTACGCGCATGAATCCTGCGGCTGGTGCATCCCTTGCCGCGAGGGCACGGCCTGGCTGCGAAAGATGCTCGACCGCTTTCATGAAGGCGCGGGCCGTGCGGAAGACATCCCGCTGATTGACGAGCTCTCGAAAAACATGCTCGGGCGCACCTTCTGTCCGCTTGGTGATGCCGCTGCGCTGCCGACCATCAGCATCGTCAAGAAATGGCGCAACGAATTCGAGGACCATCTCCACGGAAAGTGCGCATACAACTCCGCGGAGCTAGTTGCCGGCGCACGGTAGAGGAAGTTAGGAAAAGTTCGTCATCCTGAGCGGAGTGTCCCGCGCCTTATCTTTTGCGCGAAGCGCCGGGACACGCAGTCGAAGGATCTCTCTTCGGCTCTCGCAGCGGAGAGGTTGCACCAAGGAATATGGCGGAACAAAAACAAATCGCCTTCTCGATCGACGGCCGGCCGGTCACCACCACCGCCGGCACGTTGGTAATTGAAGCCGCCAAGACCCAGGGCATCGAGGTCCCTTCGTTCTGCTATTACCCGGGCTACTCTCTCCAGGCGGCCTGCCGCATGTGCCTGGTCGAAGTCGAAAAAATGCCCAAGCTGCAAACCGCCTGCACCCTCGTCGCTACCGACGGCATGGTGGTAAAAACCACCACGGACCAAGTGCACAAAGCCCGCAAGGACATGATCGAGTTCCTCCTCTCGAATCATCCGCTCGATTGCCCGGTGTGCGACAAAGGTGGCGAGTGCGAATTGCAGGACATGACCTTTCGCTACGGCCTCGATAAGACTCGCTTCGTCGAAGAAAAGCTGCACTATCCCGAGGAAAAGTGGTCCCCGCTCGTCTATTACGACGCGCCTCGCTGTATTCTCTGCTTTCGCTGCGTGCGCGCCTGCGATGAAGGCATGGACGTAAAGGCACTCGGCGTCGGATCGCGCGGCGTGCAATCCGTAATCCTTCCAAACAAGCCTGGCGAGCTCGCTTGCGAAGAATGTGGCATGTGCATCGATATCTGTCCCGTTGGCGCGCTCACCAGCGGCACCTACCGCTATCAGACGCGTCCGTGGGAGATGACCTATTTCCCCACGCCGTGCACTCATTGTTCGAACGGTTGTAAAACCACCCTCAGTGTCCGCAACAATGAAATCTTGCGCGCCAACAATCGCGACCATTCCGGCTTCAACGGCGAATTTCTCTGCGCCAAGGGCCGCTTCGGATTTGATTTCACCAGTAACCCCGAGCGAATCCGCCAGCCGCTCGTCCGCCGCAATGGCAAACTGGAATCTGCCAGTTGGGAAGATGCACTCGAGGAAGTCGCGCGCAGGCTGAAGCAGGTTCACAAAAATCACGGGCCGTCCGCCATCGGCCTCATCGGGTCGAATCACACTACCAACGAAGAAAATTACCTCCTCAATCGTTTCGCGCGCGTCACGCTCGGCACAAACAATCTCGACCACCATCGCACCGCAGACTACGCCGGACTTGCCGCGGCGCTAGGCCAGCGAGCGCAAGATTCGCTCGCCACTATGGCGGATATTTACAATGCCCCCGCCGTCTTGCTGATTGGAAACGACGTCACGCAGCAAAATCCCCTCGTCGCTTGGCAGATTCGCACCGGCTTCCGTCATCATGGTTTGCGCCTTTACGCGTTGAACGGGCAACCCAGCAAGATTCATCGCCAGGCGAAAATCGCGATCGAGATGCCCGCTGGCTCCGAGCGCCAGGCCCTCCAGTGGCTTGCCACCGAAAAGGGTCAATTCGATCCGCAGGTCACCGAATCGCTAGTTCAGCTAAAAGCCGCTCTGGAAGCTGAAAGCGACGTCGTAGTCCTCTTCGGCGCGGATATTCAAGGCTCTGCGATCCGCGATCTTATTTCTCTCGCCGCACGCTTCGGCGGCACAACGAAATTCATGGCCCTCGGCGATTATTCCAACTCCCGCGGTGCCGCGGACATGGGAATCCTCCCCGACCGTCTGCCCGGCTACGCGCCACTCTCCGATGCAGGCGAGCGCGCGCGATTCGCCAAAGCCTGGGGCGGCGAAATTTCGGCCGCGCCCGGTCTCACCGCCGCCGCAATGATCGAAGCGGCATTGGCTGGAAAACTGAAAGCGCTTTACGTAGTCGGGGCGAATCCCCTGAAGACCTTCGCTGCCGCGCAGCCGGATAAAATTTCAGGTCTCGATCTGCTCGTCGTGCACGACATGTTCCTCACCGAGACCGCCCAGCGCGCGGACGTGGTTCTTCCCGCCGCCTCCACTTACGAAAAAGAAGGCACTCTCACCAACACTGCCGGCGAAGTCCAGATGACTCACCGTTCCATCGATCCGCAAGGTCCGCGCAGCGATTTCGACCTGATCCGCATCCTTTCGCACCAGCTCGGCACGCTGGGGTTGGGCATGCCCATCCGGCTGCGCACGCCGCGAAGCAGCCTTCGACGAAATCAGGCAGCACGTATCCGGTTACAATCTTTCGTATCCCACTTTGCTCGCGGGCGGTTCGGAAATGGCCGCTCGCTGCTTGCAAGGCGGCCGAGCCGTCGTATGACGCGCCTCCGGGCGCGGTTTTCTCTTCAAACGATTATCTCTTTACCAGCGGTACCCTGGGCCGTTACTGTTCCAGGCTCACTTCCACCAACGAGGCGAAAGAGCGGCCGTGGAGTTCATCTCCCAGCACCCAGTCCTGGTGGCATCGCTAGTTAAAATTGCCGTCTTGCTGTTCATTGTGATGACGGCGCTGGCGTATCTCACCTGGTTCGAACGCAAAGTCGTCGCGCGCATCCAGTCGCGCTGGGGGCCGTATTACGTCGGCGCCCACGGATTGCTCCAGCCTCTCGCCGATGGTCTGAAATTTCTCTTTAAGGAAGACGTCACTCCGCCGGCCTCGGACCGTTTTGTCTATCTGCTCGCGCCTTTTCTGGCGCTTTCTCTCGCCCTCACGGCGATTGCGCTCATCCCCTTCGGCCCGCCCAGCGTTCGCTTTCCCAACGGGCAATCCGCTTTCGTCGTTTCCGATATCGATATCGGGCTGCTGTTTCTTTTCGCCATCACCTCGATCGGCGTCTACGGTGTCGCCCTCGCCGGATGGTCCTCGAATAGCAAGTACCCGCTGATGGGCAGCCTGCGCAGCTCCGCGCAGATGATTAGCTACGAGGTTTCGCTCACCATATCCGTGGTAGGCGTGCTGCTCCTCGCCGGAACTTTGAATTTCAACGAAATCATTTCGCGTCAAAGCGGCCACTTTTTCCTGCACTGGAACGTGATTCGCACCGGCTACGGATATTTCCCTCAGATCATAGGTTTTCTCTGCTATCTCACCGCCGCCATCGCGGAGACCAACCGCATTCCCTTCGATTTGCCCGAGGCCGAAACGGAACTCGTTGCCGGATTTCACACCGAGTATTCCAGCTTCAAATTCGCCATGTTTTTCATGGCCGAATACGCCAACATGCTCACCGTCTCCTGCCTGGCCACGATTCTCTTTTTCGGTGGCTGGCTTTCGCCGCTTGCCCGATAGCTGGCACTGGCAGCTCTATTTGCCCGGAGCCGGACTGCTGCTTCTGGGCCTCTACACTGCCTATGACACTGTTGCGAACATGCGAGGCATCGCGCAGCTTCAGTTTGCCGTCGTCACCGCGCTGGCCCTCGGCATCGGAGCCATCTGCTTGATTCCCGCCGTGATGCCGATCATCCAAGGGCCTTTCTGGTTTACGGGAAAAGTTCTCGTGTTCATCTTCTTCTACGTTTGGGTCCGCGGCACTCTACCCCGGTTTCGCTACGACCAGTTGATGTCCTTCGGCTGGAAGCTGCTTCTGCCCGTTTCGCTGGCAAATCTGGTGATCACGGCTTTTGTGATTATTTTGCCGAAGCTGGGGCACCCATGAGCGTGCCCTTCTTCGTGTTTTTCGCGTGCGCGGTGCTCGCCATTGCGGGAGCGCTCCTGCTCATCTTTTCGCGTGAGCCGATTCACAGCGCCCTGGCGCTGGTCCTTGTAATGATTTCGCTTGCCGTGCTGTACCTGCTCCTCGGCGCTCCGTTCATCGCCGCCGTGCAGATCATCGTTTACGCGGGCGCCATCATGGTTTTGTTCGTTTTCGTCATCATGCTTGCTGAACGCCGGCGTGGAAGAGCGCACCAACTGGAGCAAGATCGCGAAATACGTGGGCCTGCCTCTGGCTCTGATCCTGCTGCTTGAAATCGCCCACTGGCTGTTCCGCGCGCCGATTGGCGCCGCGATTGCCAACGGCGCGGGCGCGTCCGGACCGGCCGCCTCCACCACCCAGCTTTCTCTCGAACTTTTCCAGCAATATCTATTCCCATTCGAAGCCACCTCGATCCTGATTCTGATCGCGATCCTGGGCGCTCTGGTTCTGGCGAGGAAGGAAGAATGAGCGTCGTTCCCATTTCCTGGTATCTGGTGCTGAGCGCCATCCTTTTCGGGTTGGGGGTGGTGGCGTTGTTTTCAAACGCAATATCATCACCATTTTCATGTCCATCGAGCTGATGCTCAACGCCGTGAACCTCGCGTTCGTCGCCTTCGCGCGCGCGCGCAATCAGCTTGACGGACTCGTCTTCGTTTTCTTCGTGATCGTGGTCGCGGCTGCGGAAGCTGCCGTGGGCCTCGCGATCGTAATCATGCTCGCGCGAAATCGCGAGTCGCTCAACGTGGAACGCATTAATCTGCTCAAGTTCTGATGCTTATTCTTAGCCATCTTTGGATCATTCTCGCGCTGCCGCTCGCGGGCGCCGCGATCAATGGCCTGTTCGGCAAGCGCTGGCCGCAATCGGCCGTCAATTCGGTTGCTGTCGGCTCCGTCTCTCTGGCCTTTCTCGCCGTCGCTGAATTGGTCCGAGAATTCTCGAACCTCGCGCAGGACCAAATTCCCTACGTCGGGAATTATTTCACCTGGATCGCTGCCGGCTCATTCCGTGTCGATTTCTCGCTGCAAGTTGACCAGCTCACCGTCGTCATGCTGTTAGTCGTTTCCTTCGTCGGCATGCTCATCCACATCTACTCCACCGGCTACATGGCGCACGAAGGCGGTTACTACCGCTTCTTCAGCTATCTCAACCTCTTCATGTTCTTCATGCTCACGCTGGTGATGGCCGCGAACCTCATCGTCATGTTTGTCGGTTGGGAAGGCGTCGGCCTCTGCAGCTATTTGCTGATCGGCTTCTGGTTCCTGAAGAAATCCGCGGCCGACGCTGGCAAAAAAGCTTTCATCGTCACGCGCATCGGCGATATGGGCTTCATGGTCGGCGTTCTTCTCGTGTTTTGGACTTTCAACTCGGAGAATTTCAGCGAGATTTTCCTGCAAGCAGGGCACATGCCTGCCGAAAGCGCCACGCACGTTGGCGTTCTCACCGCAATTTGCCTTTTGCTTTTTGCCGGAGCTGTCGGAAAGTCCGCGCAGTTGCCTCTGTACGTCTGGTTGCCGGACGCCATGGAAGGCCCCACGCCCGTCAGCGCGCTGATTCACGCCGCGACCATGGTCACCGCAGGCGTCTACATGGTTGCTCGCATGCATCCGCTCTTTTCCCGCGCGCCTATCGCCATGTTCGTCGTAGCCGTTGTGGGCGCGGTCACTGCCTTTTATTCCGCCACAATCGGCCTGGTTCAAACCGACATCAAAAAAGTTCTCGCCTATTCCACCGTGTCCCAACTGGGCTACATGTTTCTCGCCTGCGGAGTGGGAGCCTACGCCGCCGGCATCTTCCACCTGATGACCCACGCTTTTTTCAAGGGCTTGCTCTTCCTGGCCGCCGGCAGCGTGATTCATGCCATGGGCGGCGAACAGGACATGATGAAAATGGGCGGCCTGCGCAAAAAAATTCCCGTCACCTATTGGACGATGCTCATCGCCACTCTCGCCATCGCAGGCATTCCCGGATTCGCGGGTTTCTTCAGCAAGGACGAAATTCTCGAAGCCGCGGGCTCCGGACCGCACGCCAATCTGTGGCTCTGGCTGCTCGGAGTGATTGGCGCGGGCCTCACATCCTTCTACATGTTCCGTCTGATCTTTCTCACCTTTTTCGGCAAGCCTCGCTTCGACGAGCACAAGGTCCACGTCCACGAATCGCCCAAGAATATGACCGTGCCGCTCATGATTCTGGCCTTCTGTTCGATCTTCGGCGGGTGGTTCGCCGCTCCTCACCTCGTCGGCGGCACCGAATACTTCGACCACTTTCTGCACCCTGTTTTTTCCTCCTATGCGGTACAGGCGGCCACTGCGGCAAGCCGGCTCTCTTGCCGGCAATCCGGGCGCGGAAGGCGCCATGGCATCCAGCCCGGCGATGGAATTGCTTCACGCGCTAACTGGGTGGCCGGTAATCGTCGGCATTCTGGGCCTGCTCGTGGCCTGGTGGTTCTACATCAAAAATCCTGACGCGCCGAAACGCCTCGCGCAAAGCATTCACGGCCTGTATCTGCTTCTGCTGAATAAATACTACGTCGACGAAATTTACGCCGCTCTGATCGTTCGCCCTCTGCTCTGGATCTCCACAAATGTTCTCTGGCATGGCGTGGACCAAGGCTTGATCGACGGTATCGTCAACGGCTCGGCGCGCGTGGCGCGCGAATCGGGCGGAAAAGTCCGCGAACTGCAGTCGGGTAATACGCGCAGTTATGCCACCTGGGTGGTGATCGGCGCCGTGGGTTTCACCGTGCTCTTGCTCGGCATACTTCGGAATGGTGGTGCACTAGCGTGGGAAAGCAGCCTCTTTTGCTCACGGTGATCACTTTCCTGCCGCTGCTCAGCGTGGCGGCGCTGCTGTTGCTGCGCTCGGACGATCACGTTTGGATTCGCCGGATCGCGCTGGCCGCTTCGGTCGCCGAATTCGCTCATCTCGCTGCTCCTCTTGCGCGGCTTTAACTCCGGCACCGCCGCCTATCAGTTCCAGGAATATCACGATTGGATTGGCGCCACGATTCATTACCATCTGGGCGTCGACGGCATCAGCCTGTTCCTCGTTCTGCTGACCACCTTCCTCACGCCGCTCGCGATTCTGTGCTCCTGGCAGTCCATTCGGGAAAACGTAAAGGGCTTCTTCATCGCGCTTCTGGTGATCGAGACGGCCATGATCGGCGTCTTCGTCTCTCTCGACCTCTTCCTCTTCTTCGTTTTCTGGGAACTCACCCTGATCCCCATGTATTTCATGATCGGCATGTGGGGACACGACCGCCGCATTTACGCCGCAGTGAAATTCATTCTGTACACCATGTTCGGTTCCATCCTGATGCTGGTCGCCATTCTTTGGCTCTACGGCAAGGCCGGCACGTTTGACTTGCCCGAAATCCAGCGGCTCCTCCAGTCGGGACAAATCGTCTTCTCGCCGCATACGGAGCTGTTGCTTTTCGGCGCGTTTTTCTTGGCCTTCGCGATTAAAGTCCCGCTTTTCCCGCTGCACACTTGGCTGCCGGACGCTCACACCGAAGCCCCCACGGCCGGCTCCGTAATTCTTGCCGGCGTCATGCTGAAGCTCGGCACCTACGGCATTCTGCGTTTCTGCCTTCCGCTCTTTCCGGACGCGGCGCACCGCATGGCTCCCCTGATCGCCGTTCTGGCGATTATCGGCATCATCTACGGCGCGCTGGTGGCCACGGTGCAAACGGATTTGAAGCGCCTCGTCGCTTACACCTCCGTCAGCCACCTCGGCTTTGTGGTCCTCGGCATTTTCGCGTTCAATTCCATTTCGATTCAGGGCGCGATCTACCAGATGCTCAGCCACGGAGTCTCCACCGGCGCGCTCTTCCTCGGCGTCGGAATGCTCTACGACCGCCGCCACACTCTCGAAATCAAGGAGTTCGGCGGGCTTGGCCACGCCGATGCCCGTGCTCATGTCCTTCTTCCTGTTTATTTCGCTTTCGTCGCTCGCGCTGCCGCCGCTCAACGGCTTCATCGGCGAATTTCTGATCCTGATTGGAACTTTCGCCGGCCATCACGCCTGGGCTGCATGGGCCGCCAGCGGCGCGGTTCTGTCCGCGATTTATCTGCTGTGGGCCTATCAGCGCGTGGCCCTGGGAGAAGTCACCGTCGAGAAGAATCGCAATCTGTCCGACGCCAACGGCCGCGAGCGTCTCATTCTCGCCACCATGGCCGTCGCCATCCTCTTCATGGGCGTCGCCTCTCCGCTCTTCACGCGCCGCATGGAAGCCTCGGTGAACAACGTGATGCAGCAGATTTCGCCTCCGCAAAACGCCCTGCGCCGCGCTGCACTGCCGTCTCGCGCACGCCGCGCAAAAAGTCGTCTCCATACCGTAAGCAACACTGCAACGCGCCCTCTCGTCGCCGCCATACGCTGAAAGGCGGGTGCAGCGCGTGATGTTTCTTTCCGCCGAACAGCACGCCAACCTGCACCGCATCGCCCCGGAGATTCATCTCTGCCTTTTCGGACTCATCATCATGGTTGCCGATCCGTTCGTCAGCGCGGCGCGCAAGCGCGTGCTCGGCTGGGTGGCATTTGTCGGCGCGCTGTTCGCGCTGGCAGCGCGTTTACGAGGCTTCCATGTATCATGGCTTCGCCTACAGCGATCTGGTCAGCAACGACGATTTCAGCATTTTTCTGCACGTGATCATCATCGGCGTCGCCGCCCTCGCAATTCTCGGTTCGCTCGACTATCTCGAGCGCGAAGGCATCCAGCGCGGCGAATACTACGCCCTGATTTTATTCGCGGCTGCGGGGATGGGCATCCTCGCGAGCGCCAATGAACTCGTCACCGCGTTCGTCGGCCTGGAGATGAGTTCGATTTCCACCTACGTGCTCGTGGGTTTCCGCCGCCGCGCGCTGATCTCCAATGAAGCGTCGCTGAAATATTTCCTGCTCGGCTCTTTCGCCACGGCATTTTTTCTCTACGGCATTGCCATGGTCTATGGCGCCACGGGCACAACCATCATCGACAAAATTCAGCCCGCCCTTGCCGCTGCTTCCTCCGGCGGACGTTTGCCCGCCCTGGCCATCCTGGGCCTCGGCCTGATGTTCGTCGGCCTGGGTTTCAAGGTCGTCATCGCGCCATTCCAAATCTATGGCCCGGACGTCTACGAAGGCGCTCCCTCGCCGGTCACCGCGCTTTTGGCTTCGGCTCCAAAGGCCGCGACCTTCGCGCTCATGCTGCGCATTTTCGTGGTTTCCTTCGGCTCCGCATCGGACACGTGGTTCTGGGCCGTCTGGGTTTCGCGCCATTCTTACCATGTTCATCGGCAATTTTGCGGCGCTCGTGCAGACCAACGTGAAGCGCATGCTCGCCTATTCCTCGATCGCGCACGCGGGCTACATTCTCGTGGCCTTTGCTGCGGGACGGCCATCGGCGTGGCCGCCGTGCTCTTTTATCTCGCGGCGTACGTCCTGATGAAGGTCGGCGCGTTCCTGGTGGTAACGCACCTGGGCCAGCGCGGGGAGAAGCGCCTCACGCTTCAGGACTATGCCGGCCTGGGATCGAAGCAGCCGGTGCTGGCCGCGTGCTTCTCGCTGTTTCTGCTCTCGCTGCTCGGCCTGCCCGCCACCGGCGGCTTCCTCGGGAAAGTTTTTTGCGTTCCAGGCGGCGCTCGACGCATCGGACGCCCACGGCGTTGGATCATTTGGCTGGTGGTGATCGCCGCCATCAATAGCGTGATCGGCGCTTACTATTATCTGCGAGTAATAATCGCCATGTATTTCAACGAGCCTTCAAAGGACTACACGCCCTCGGCCGTAGCCCCCTCGCTCATCGTGGCGCTGGCCATCGCCGCCGCCGGCACCTTGTATCTCGGCATTCTCCCAGGCCGCATCCTCGACTTCGCCAAAGCCGCCGCCGACTCCCTCTCACTCCTCCACTAGCCTTAGCGCAGAGCAGCGCCCCCTTTCGTCGGGGCGTCATTCTGAGCGGAGTATCCCGAGGCTTTTGCCTTTTCGGAGATCGTGCCGTTCGATCTCCGTCGGGATGTGCAGTCGAAGAACCTCTCTTACTTTGGCTGTTGCGGGAGGGGCACAGTCCGCGGCGGATGCCCGGCGAAAAATGCTTGGCACAATGTTTACTATCTGCCGAGAAGCTCTTGTAGCGCCGGCATCCTGCCGGCGATTTTCTGCGGGGGCTACCGAAGCGAACCGCGCCCGCTGGAAGCGCCCGCCGTGGGCTTCTGATAGCTTTCGGCGCTCGTTTACCGTGGACGATTTTTCTTTACACCAACAACCACTTGCGCGATTTAGGCCCGCGGTGTAAAGATCTTATTTGTATCCTCGTACTACGCCCACACAACCCGCGTCGCTGATGGTTCGTAGAGGCGCTGCTCGCTGCGCCGTGTGTCTTTGGTCGCCGTCATTCTGAGCGAAGCGTCCCGACGCTTTTATCCGTTCGGAGATCGTGCTTTTCGATCTCCGTCGGGCCGCGCAGTCGAAGAACCTCTCTTCCGCTGCGCCACAGAGGGGACGTAACCTAGGGAATCACGGCTTGCGCGCCGCTTCGCTCATCAGCGCCATCACGTTTCCTTCGGTATCCCGAAAGAAACTCATCCACAAATCATGGTCCGCCATCGGCGCGATCACGCGCGGCTCCTCCACGATCGCGACGCCCGCATCCACAAGCTTCCTGTGCGCCGCCTGAATATCGGGTACGGAAAAATAAAGAATCGAACTGGGATGATCGAACTCCGCCTTTTCCGGCTTGTCGAGCATCAACCGCACGCCGCCGCAGTCGAAAAACGCCAGCTGCCCCGCTGCAAACAGGAACGGCAGGCCGAGCACATCGCGATAAAACGCCGTGGCGCGCCCGACATCGTGCACTGGCACCGCAATTTGCCCCAGCCGCGTGATTCCCAACTTTTGCGTATCAGCGTTCATCGCATACTCGCCTCCAATCCATCACTACACAGCCAAAAAAAAGGCCCCGAAGCTCGCAGCACGCAAGCCTCGGGGCAGGGAACTGTCTGCTCCGCTTACTTGATGAAAACAATAACCAGCACGTACAGCACCAGCGATTCGATCAGCGCCACGCCGATGATGAACGACGTTCGGATCGGCCCCGCCGCTCCCGGATTGCGCGCCGTGCTCTCGCAAGCCGCGGCCGTTGCCCGGCCCTGCCCGAGTCCGCCGCCCGCCGCCGCCAGACCAAGACCGAGCGCGGCCGCGAAATCGACCCAATCCGACAGGTCCTCTCGCCGCTCCTCCGGCTGCTTGCGCGAACGTCACCGGCGCCAATACCAACGCCGCAACTATCGCCATCAAAAACCACGCTGCTTTTCTCGTCATATTTTCCGTCTCCTCGTTATGAATTTCCCGTCAGGAGGTGGTTACCGGAAAGCCTTGGGAGGCAACCGGTCTCACGCTGGCGGCGTTTGATTCCAAATTAGTGTTCTTCGGCAACCGCAAGGCCGATATAGACAATCGGAAGAATCGTAAAAATAAATGCCTGCAAGATCGCTTCGAAAATGTGAAAACCCAAAAGCGCCAATGGAATGGCTATGGGCACGATCACCGCAATGTATCCAACCGGATTCAGGTGGCTGACATAGGAAAACAACCCGACCGAAAGGCCCAGAAACGTAACGAAAATCAGTTCGCTCACCATCATGTTGGCCCACAACCGCACGGTAAGCGAAAGTACTCGCGCGAAGTGGCTGATCGTTTCAACGATCACCATGATCGGCGAAATCGCCGGCACCGGTCCCAGCAAAGTCTTCGCATATCCGCCCGCGCCATGTTTCCCGATGCCGAAGCTGTTGTAATAAAGAAATATCACCGTGGCGCAGCCCAGCGGCACCGTCACTTCGGCCGTGGGCGACATAAATCCCGGAATCAGCGCCAGCAAGTTGGACATCAGAATAAATATGCTGATCGTCCCGATCATCGGCAGAAACTTCTCGCTGCCGTGCCCGACCACATCGTCGAGCAGATCCTGGATGCCGAGCCCCATCGAATTCGTCAGCAGGATTTCCATCACCTGCTGCGTGCCGCCGGGGCGGTCTACTGAAATTCGCGCCTTCAGCCACAAAAAGAAAACTATGGCGAATACGAACAGAATCAGTTCCATCGCCAAAAAATTCGGAATGGGATATTGCGGATTCGCGGGATGAATGTGAAGCAGCGCAAGCAGCGCAGCCGCGGGCTTGCCCAGCAACAAATTCACCAGCTTTGTCGCACCGAGGACCTGCTCTTCGCCCATGCTTCTCCGCGAGTGTCTGACTTCGGGATTATGATTTCGTGATTGGAATTACCGCACAGGCCACCGATGGTGCCCGCGCATCAGTTCGTATCCTAGCTCGCAAATGATTGCCGGAACCACCGCTGCCAGCCCGCACAAAACGGCCACCGCGGGCAATCGCAGCCAAACAAGAATAGCATACGCGGCCACGAGCAGCAACGCGAAGCGCCCCAGGAACTTAGCGTGAGTTGTCCTCGGAACCGTCACATTCTCGGCGCCTGCTTGCGCCATTCCCAGGCGAATCACGCCCGCCGCTCCTTGTCGAAGCCAATGGAAATTCAACCAGCACAGCGCCCCGCCCAGCGCCGCGCCCGCCGCCGCGCGCCCGCCCCAGCCAATCCCGGCGCCAAGCACCGCAGCGGCGCCTGCGCCGGCGATCCAGCCCTCGATCCGCCGCTCGATCGCCACACTTTCAGACTCATCCGCCATCTTTTTTGTCCAACATCGCCGCGGCCTTCACCACTTCGCGAACGCCGATACCCAGCCCCAAAATTCCGAGCACCAGCAAAAAAATCGGCTTGGTGTGCAGCCAGCGGTCCAGCAGGTAGCCGACACCGCCGCCGACCACCATCGGCACCACCAGGCTGAAAGGCAAACTCCACGCCAAAGCGAACGCCTTGGCGGAGTCGCTTGAAATTTTGCGTGGTCCCTGATCCTCGGGCGACACGTGCCTCCTGCTACTTTTTCTTGATCTTGAAGACGCGCTCGGCGTTTCCGTGATAAATCGCCTGCTTGTCTTTTTCCGAAATACGTGCGGCGTCCATGAATTCCACCGCGTCCGGATGGTCCTGATACGGATAATCGATCGCCCACATGATCCGGTCGGCGCCGACGGCCTCAATGCAGAACTTGAGCGTCGGCTCCCAATTCATTCCGCTGGTCGTGATGTAAAAGTTGCGCTTGAAATACTCGCTGGGCGTCAATTTCAGTTTCCGCCGGCCAAAATCAATTTTGACGCGCCCATACATGAAATCCAATCGGTAGAGCCAGTACGGAATCCCCTCGCCCATGTGGCCCAGCACCACCTGCAGCTTCGGAAATTGATCGAAAACGCCTCCCGTGATCAGTCTCAATCCATGCAATCCGGTCTCCGCCTGGTAGCCCCAAATTGCGTGCTCCAGGTGATCGGTTTTGTACGCCTTGGCCATCAGCGGAATGGGCGCGCGAGGGTGAATGTAGAGAGCTACGTTCAGGTCCTCGATCGCCTCCAGAATCGGCCAATACTTCTGCTCGCTTAGGTATTCGCCGTTCGTATGAGAGTTAATCATAATGCCGTTCAGCTTGAGCTTCGTGATCGCGCGCTCGATTTCCTTCACGGCGCGTGGCGGGTCCTGCACGGCGATTGTCGCCAGCCCGGTGAAACGATCGGGATGTCGCTGGATTGCCTCATGCAGGCGGTCATTTCCAATCTCGGCCACTGCCACGGCTCGGTCAGGCTCCATCATCTGCACGCCTGTGGACGTCAGCGCCAGCAGATGCATATCCACGTCGTACTTATCCATTTCCCGCATGCGCATTTCATATAAATCGATCAGCTTGTTGTGAACCGGCCCGTTGGGATCGGTCTGGATTCTCCAGAGAAAGAGATCGGGATCGTACTCCTGCGTATTGGCCACCAGCTCGCGCTGCGCCTCCATCTGTTCTGGAATCGCGAATGCCTCCTCTGTGGCGATTCGCCGGTACTTCTTCGGTCTCGCTTTTGCCTTCGATTTGCTCGCGCCAGCTTTGCGCTTCGGACTCATTGCCACGCCTCCTCAATCTAAAATCGGATTGCCAATCACGGAGATGAACGCTCAAACGCGAGGGAGTGTAGCCCAGAATGAACGCCATTTGCACGCGCAAGCACGCGGCCAGGCTTCAGAATTGCCCGGAAGTCTTCGACTACCCGTGGTGTGCGCCGTGAAGCACGGCCACCGCGTGGGGTAGCAGGTCGGCAATCGTGTCGAGAGATTCCACTGCGCCGCGCGGGCTGCCCGGCAGATTGATGATGATCGCCTGTCCGCGAATGCCGGCAGCCGCGCGCGAAAGAATTGCACGCGGCGTTTTTTCTCGCCCCGCAGTTCGCATCTGCTCGGAGAATCCCGGGATCAGCCGCTCGCAAACCGCCGCAGTCGCTTCCGGCGTTACATCGCGAGGCCCCACGCCGGTGCCGCCCGTCGTCAAAATAAGATCAGCGCTGTTGGAATCGGCGGCGCCTTTTAAAAGAGCTTCGATGGCCGGCCGGTCGTCTGCGCAAACCGCAAAAGACGCAATCTCCCAACCCAACTCCCCGCATCGGGCCATCAACGAAGGCCCGGAACGGTCTTCCGCTTTCCCGGCGGCCACCGAATCGCTGATTGTAAGAACGGAAACGCGCATGAGGACCCAATGTTACCCGGTGGTTTCCACACCTTCGGTGGTGCTGTCGCGCTGGCCTTCATCCATCAGGCGCAGCCCTTCCATCAGTAGGCCGGTCGTGCTGCGAGAAATCGTCGTGCGCGTAGGACTGGAATTGAAGTCGATCTCGAACTCGCCCGCCGGCCAGCGCATCACTTGAAAAACAGCATCTTCACCTTCGAGCGGCCCCAGGCGGCCATCGGCGCATTGCCCCGCGGCGAAAAACAATTCGCACGTGTCCGTCTGATGGCGGATGGTCAAGCGGCATGATTTCTGCCCCATTTCGAGTGACTGCAAGAGATCGAGGATGCTCATTTCCTCCAGTCGTCCCTGAATCACGCCCGGCCGCACCGCCCGGCTTTGCAGTTTTTCGAGGCGTAGCCGGTCGATCACTTTTTTCGTCCGGCGGACCAGATCCTTCACGAAGAAGGGCTTGACGACGAACTCCTCCACGCCTTCCACGATCGGCCGCAATTTCTCTTCCACGTCGCTGCGGCTCGCCAGGAAAATAAACGGAATCAGCTTCGTCTGTTTGCGCCCGCGCAATTTTTCGTAGAGCTGGCGCCCGTCGAGGCCGGGCATGCGGTAGTCGCATAGAATCAGGTCCGGAGGGTCGTCCACGATTTTCAGCAAGGCGTCCGCGCCGTCAGCGGCCGCCTGGGTTTCACAGTGCGGCGCGAGCCCCTTCATCAAAAGGTCGAGGATCAGCGCATTGTCGTCGACTACCAGCACGCGGACATCCGTCATCGCCGTCATCGTTTCGCGCTTTTTCCGGAACGCGCCTTGGAGCGCTCGTACGTGCCGCTGCGCCCGCCCGACTTCTTCACCACGTAAATTTCCGAGATCTCCATGCCGCGTTCGAGGGCCTTGCACATATCGTAGATCGTCAGCGCCGCCACGGACGCCGCGACAAGCGCTTCCATTTCCACCCCGGTCGGTCCCGTGGCCGTCGCTTCTGAGGTTATCTCAATTCCATTTTGGCATAGCTTCGCGCTTACATCCACGTGCGTCAATGAGAGGGGGTGACAAAGCGGAATCAGCTCCGAAGTTCGCTTCGCGGCCGTGATTCCCGCAATTCGCGCGATTTCCAGCGGATTGCCCTTGGGCGATTTCAGCCGCTTCACGCTGGCAAGCGTCGCGCGCTGCATCCGAACAAAAGCATGCGCAATCGCGCTGCGCGATGTTGGGGGCTTCGAGGTGACGTCCACCATGCGAACTCGCCCCGCCTTGTCGTAGTGGGAAAGTTTCTTCTCGGTCGGCAATTTTCCGGCGCTCGCCCCACTGCCCAAGGTCGCATAACACTCGCGGGCGCGCAAGTACCGCCGCCTATGGGATCTCGAACGGAGCTCCCAACAAGACGCGCTCCGGCCAGCGTTCTGGTGCCGCCCGTGCGCGCGTTCTCTTTACGGGAATTAGCTGCTAGTTGGCCTTGGGAGGTGCATTGATCGTGGCGCCGTCCCAGTGCTCGTCCGCTTTGCCGTCCTTGAAGCGCCACATGTCAAACCACGATGTTGTGTATTTCTTCGAGGGGTCTCGAGGATTGGTGAACTCACGCGGCGTCACCACGATCACCAAGTCGCCTTCCGCCACCACTGCCACGATCTTGGTCTTCGTAAGGTGCTCCGGAACGGGAGACGGCTTGCGCATAGACTCGAAAAATTTCACCACGCCCGCGCGTCCCGAGCGCGACATTCGGATTGTGCTGATGGTATGCCTCTGTCAGCCACTTGTCGGCCTCGTCCCAGTGATTCGCCTCCAGCAGGTCCTTCATGATGTGATAGGCGGCCTGCTTGTTGGTGTTCAACCGCGGGTTTTTGCTGGTGAAGAGAGCGTCAGCCTCTGCGCCCGTCACGCCAACCACCGGCTCTTGGGCAATCGTGGCCACAGAGACAAACGAGATCGCGAGCGCCACTAGGACAAACGGTTGTATTTTCATGCGTGCTAGATACATCCGAACGCCGCATGCTGTCAAGGCCGTATCGAATGCGCCCGTAGTCGGTCATCACGGCGCTCTTCTCAGTCAAATTCCATTACGGGCGCATTTTGATCGGCGCCGACCCGCCCCGCTTCGATCCTCGCCACGTAATAGTTCTCGCCTCGCACTCGGGCTCCAGCAAGGCGCCGCAGCATCGCGATTTGTCCGGTGTGCGTCAACGCGTCCGCCACCGCGCCTTGGAACATTTTCTCGGGTGGGGTGTGCAGTGTCGCATCCGACGCGAGGTACTCATCGAAGGCCTTGAGCGCTGAAAAGAACCGCGCCGCATCTTCGCTCCACGGTCGCACCTTCGAGCTGCGCCATCGTTGCTCTCCCTGGGCCTGCGAGAGCGCCCAATCAAACAGGTCGCCCATATGCGCAAGGATTTCTCCTGCCGAACGCGAACTTTCGGCCGCTCGAAAGCTGCTGAACTCTGGCGGGGCATCGCGCAGCGCTTTGGCGGCCCGATAGGCGAGTGTTGCCGTGGCATGCCTGAGTGAAAGATCGCGCTTGTATCCGGCACTGGCTGTTGTCATTGTCGAATCTCCTGAATCACCTAAGCTCCTTGCTGCTGAAATGCACCTTAAATAGCTTGCACTATGCAAGCGATATTTGATATCGTCCCCGGCGTGCCGGGAAAGTCCCAGTCGAAACACCGCTCGGATTGTCCCGTCAGCATCTCGCTTGAGATGCTCGGAGATCGTTGGTCGCTGCTGATCATACGGGATCTGATGGTTCGCGGGTACCGCACGTTTAAGGAATTCCAAGCGGCGGGCGAAGGCATCGCCACCAACATTTTGTCCGATCGTTTGCGCAAACTCGAGGCGGCGGGAATTGTCACCGCTGGAATTGAAAAAACGGATGGACGCAAGCTGAATTACCGCCTTACGGAGAAGGGAATTGACTTGGCTCCGGTGCTTTTGGAGTTGCTCATTTGGGGCGCGCGGCATGAAGAGACGGGAGCACCTTGCGCCGTGATAGACGAAATGGAAAAGAACCGTCAGCAAGTTCTCGCTGAAACGCGGCGGCGCTGGCAGGCGCAGGACCGAACTCCCATACTGCCGAAATTCGCGGATCGAAGGGACCGTCGCAGTTTGACGCGAGCACGCCGGAGCGCCTAACGTAGCTGGGCGGGCATCCAAGATTTCAGACCATCCAAACTTCAAGGAGCGAACCATGCAGCTAAATGCCTATCTCAATTTCAACGGCCAATGTGAAGCAGCTTTTAAGTTTTACGAAAAGTGCCTGGGAGGCAAAATCGAAGCAATGGCCCGGTTCGAAAATATGCCCGGAGGCGGTGGCGTTTCGCCGGAATGGCGCAGCAAAATCATGCACGCACAGCTCAACGCAGGCGGCGCGGTTTTGATGGGCTCCGATGCTCCGGACGGTCGCTACCAGACCCCTCAGGGATTCTCCGTTTCATTGCAATCCAACGATCCCGCCGAAGCGGATCGCGTTTTTAATGCGCTCTCCGAAAATGGCGCCGTCGCCCTTCCAATCCAGGAAACGCCCTGGGCGCTTCGCTTCGGCATGCTCGTCGACCGCTATGGTATTCCCTGGATGGTGAACTGCCAGAAAACAGCCGCTGCTGCGCCAGCCTAGTCTTGACCGATTTACAAGAACGTAAAAGCAAAATATCCCAATATCGAAGGGGGAAGAATGAGCAAAGTACGCGTATTGGTTGGCACACGAAAGGGCGCGTTCATTCTTGAGTCAGATGGCAAACGTGAAAAATGGGACGTGAAGGGTCCGCACTTTGCGGGATGGGAAATGTATCACTTGAAGGGATCGCCGGCCGATCCTAATCGAATTTACGCCTCGCAAACCAGCGGCTGGTTCGGACAAGTAATTCAGCGTTCAAGCGACGGCGGCAAAACCTGGGAAACGCCCGGCGGCGAAAAAATGCCCGCGCCCGGCGGTGCGCCTCCGGGCAAGAGCAACCATTTCCTTTACGACGCTGCTCCAGAAACCGGAAAGCCCCTCACGACACACCAGTGGTACGACGGCACGCAGCATCCCTGGGAATTCAAGCGCGTCTGGCATCTCGAACCGTCTCTCACCGATCCCGATACGGTCTACGCCGGCGTGGAAGATGCCGCGTTGTTCAAGTCCACTGACGGCGGCAAGTCGTGGCACGAACTCTCCGGACTTCGCGGACACGGCACCGGCCCGAAATGGCAGCCAGGCGCAGGCGGCATGTGCCTGCACACCATCGTTCTCGATCCCAGCAATCCCGGGCGGATGTTCATCGCCATTTCGGCCGCGGGCGCCTTTCGCACCGACGATGGCGGCAAGACCTGGAAGCCCATCAACCGCGGCCTGAGATCTCAATATATCCCCGACCCCACCGCCGAGATCGGCCACTGCGTTCACCGCATCGCCATGCACAAAGAGCGCCCGGGTGTGCTCTACATGCAGAAGCACTGGGACGTGATGCGCAGCAACAACGCCGGCGACCAGTGGGAAGAAGTCAGCGGCAATTTGCCCACCGATTTCGGCTTCGTGATTGACGTTCATGCCCACGAACCGGAAACCATTTACGTCGTCCCGATCAAGAGCGATTCCGAGCACTTCCCGATCGACGGCAAGTTGCGCGTCTACCGCAGCAAAACGGGTGGAAACGAATGGGAGGCGCTCACAAAGGGTTTGCCGCAGAGCGATTGCTACGTCAACGTGTTGCGCGATGCTATGGCCGTTGACTCGCTCGATTCTTGCGGCATCTATTTCGGGACCACTGGCGGACAAGTGTACGGTTCCGCGGACGCCGGAAATAGCTGGGCGCCTATCGTTCGCGATCTTCCAGCAGTGCTTTCCGTCGAGGTGCAGACGCTGCCATGATCGTTGTCGTGCTCCCGCCGCATTTGCGAACGCTGGCGCGCGTCACCGGAGATGTCGAGCTGGAAGTCGCGGGTCAAATCACGCAGCGCTCCGTCCTCGACGCGCTCGAGGCCCGCTATCCGATGCTGTGCGGGACGATTCGCGATCAGGTCACAAAAGAGCGCCGGCCTTTCCTGCGATTTTTTGCCTGCGAAGGCGATTTGTCGCACGATTCGCCGGACGCTCCGTTGCCTGAGCCTGTCGCCTCGGGCAAGGAGCCGTTTTTCATCATCGGAGCGATTGCCGGCGGCTAGCGGTGGAAGCACGGGCCTTCACGCCCGTGAACGGCCCGCAGCTCTAAGTCATGGTTTTTGCCATGGGCCTTTGGGGAAGGGCACGGCTTGAGCCCTGGCACACAAACGCTCGAAGCGCACGCCTCTAGGCCCGCGGAAAGCGCCAAAGCCTAGCTCGGAAACTGCGCGCGGGTAGTCCGAAACGCGCTTTGAGCGGTTTCCTCCAGCGGTTTCTTGCGTAGCTCCGCGTTCAGCACTTCGATTCCCCACGGGCCGTCGTAGCCCGTCTTGAGCATTTTCGAAACAAAATCCTCCGGGTTGAATTCTCCCTCGCCGCACAGCAATCGATGATTAATCGTATCCTCATGCAGGCTCCAGGAACACTCGTGCGTGCCGTCGTTGATCTCGATGCTGGTGATGTATTTCAACGGCATGCTCGCCACTTTTTCGTAAGGAATCTTCAGCTTTGCGATGTGCCACAGGTCGAGGCAGATTCCGCCGTTCTTCGCGCCGGCGCCTTCAACCAGCTGCAACGCTTTTTCCACCGAATCGATATCGCAAAACGGCATCATTTCAAAGCCGACTAGCGTGCCATACTTCGCGCCGTCGGCGCAGAGCGCCGCGAACGACTCGATCATTTTCGGCATGGTGGCCTGCGTCTTGAAAAAGTGGCCCACCTTAATGTGATGTGCTCCGAGAGCCTCCGCCGCTACGAGAAGCGTCTTGCGCTCGATGTCCGACGCTTTTTTTTCTTCGCCATCCAAAAACCAGCCGCCGAGGAATTCAAGCTCGACGTGCCGGATGCCATTGTCGTCCAGGATGTTCTTCATCTCTTTCAAACTGCGTTTCTTTAGCGTGTGCTCCAGGTCCGCGTGCCAGATCCCGATGCCTTTGAAGCCTGCGCGAGCGATCGCCTCCGCGCGCTCCTTGAAATCCGTGGTGCTGAATTCATGGTCGGTGTGCGGTTCTGCGCCGATTGCCAGCGTCCAATACGATCCCAGCAAATCGATATTCTTATTCACTGTGTGATTGCTCCATTGAAGTGCACTCGAAATGCACGCGCCGCATGCTATTCCGCGCGTGCACGCCAGTCAACCCGTGATGTCGCAGTGTCCCAGGGCATACAGCACTCGAAGGCAGCGTCGCCACGAACGCAGGCGCGCCTGCTATACGATGGCCGGGTGCTTCTTGCCAAAGCCAGTCGCCTGTTCAAACGCGTGCGCCATTTGCAGGACGCTGAAGTCTTCGTGGTCGCGGCCAACGATTTGCAACCCAACCGGAAGCCCTTCAGGCGTAAAGCCGGCTGGCACCGAGACTGCGGGATTGCCCGTTGCCGAAATGTACCAGCAGGACTTCATCCAATCGATGTAGTTATCGAACTTCACGCCCGCGATCTCCGTTGGGTATTCCATGTTGACGTCGAATGCCGGCAGCTGTGTGGTCGGCAGCACGAAGTATTCGTACTTTTCGAGAAACGCCTGAAATCGCCGCCAAAGCAGCCCATTAGCGGTCTCGGCGCGCGCAACATCCATGCCGGTCAGTCGCACGCCCGCCTCAATCTCACCCTTGAGTGTGTCTTTGAAAGCGTCCGGGTGCTCGCGGAGTTGCTCCCCGTGGATATTTGCGGAATTCCACGCGCGCAGTGTCCGAAACGCGATCTCGGCGGCCGCAAAGTCCGGCTCCGCTTGCTCGACGATGCACCCCAGCGATTCAAATGTTCTCCGATGCCCCTCAACCACCGTGCGCACACGTGGGTCGAAGGGGACTCCGCCTAGGTCGTTGAACCAGGCCACACGCACACTTTTGAAGTTGCGGTCAAGCGGTCGCGCAAAGCGCTCGCCGGGTTCGTTGATCGAGAGCGGCGCGCGAGAATCGGGCCCTGCAATCGTGCTTAGCGCCAACGCAAGGTCGGCCACCGAACGCCCCAGGCATCCCGAGGTGCTCAGCGTCGACCATGCGAACGCCGCCTTCGGGTTCGGCACGCGGCCGACCGACGGTCGGAAACCAACTACGTTGCAGAATGCGGCGGGATTGCGCAGCGAACCTCCGGTATCGGAGCCAGTAGCGACGGGCGCGAGCCCGCAGGCCAGCGCGACGGCAGCGCCACCGGACGATCCGCCGCAGGTCTTAGTCAGATCGTACGGATTGTACGTCGCGCCAAACACCTTGTTGAACGTCTGCGATCCCGCGCCGAATTCTGGCGTGTTGGTCTTGCCGATGATGATCGCGCCCGCTCGCCGCATCCGATCGACCACGAAATCGTCTTCAGCGGGGATGTAGTCTTTGTATAGCGGCGATCCGAATGTCGTGCGAATGCCACGCGTTTCCAGCAGGTCCTTATGCGCAACTGGCAGACCATGCAACGGTCCCAAAGCCTGTTTGTGCGCCTGCATCTCGTCGGCCTTGGCAGCAGCGTCGGCGGCCATCTCTGGCACTAGGGTCACGATGGCATTAACCCTCGGGTTTACGCGCTCGATCTGTTTCAGGTGCGCAGCCAGCGCTTCGCGTGCCGATAGCTTCTTCGTGCGGATCAGCCGGACCATCTCGACTGTGCTCATAAGACAGATGGAGGAAGCGGGAACTTGAGCTTCTAAAGTGCCCTCAAGCAGGGAAGCGGCAGCCACCCCTAGCAGCACTTCGCGGCGGGTTAGATGGTCATTCATCGGTGTGAGGCTAACACGCGAGGGAGTTTACTCGCGAGCGCTTTCGGCCGGAGGCGTAAAGTGGCCTCGAGCGGCATTTTCTTGTCAAGCGATGCTATCCTCTGAACTCACTCCAAGGGGGAACTGATGCAGCTCGCAGGACAAACTGCAATCGTAACCGGAGGCGGCAGGGGAATCGGCCGCGCCATTGCGCGCAGGTTCGCTGCCGAAGGCGCGTCCGTCGTCGTAACCGCCCGCACGGAAAGCGAAGTCCGCCAGGTCGTCGCGGAAATTCAAGGCGCAGGCGGCAAGGCCACGGCAATCACCGCCGATATTTCCCGCGAGGCCGATTGCGAGAAGGTTGTGCGCGGAGCACGCGAAGCCTTCGGTGCAATCCATATCCTCGTCAACAACGCCGGAATTTTCGGCCCGGTGCGCCCCGTCGAAAAAGTCAGCGCAGCCGAATGGGATTTTGTGCTGGCCGTGAATCTGCGCGCCCCGTTTCTGCTCGCGCGCCTCGTCCTGCCGGAAATGTACGAGCGCGGCTCCGGCGCCATCGTCAACATCTCCACGATTGGCGCGAAGGTCGCCTACCCGATGAATTGCACCTACGCCGCGTCGAAAGCCGGCCTCGACGGACTTACGCGAACTCTCGCCGCTGAATCCGCTCGCAAAGGTGTGCGTGTCAACGCCATCTGCCCCGGCCCGGTAACCGAAACAAAAATGGCTAAGGACCTCACGCGCGAGTTCGCCGCGCAATCAGGCTCAAAGGGAGATGAAGTTCTCAACCGGATGATTGAGGGAACGCTGCAAGGCAGGCCGCAAACGGCGGATGAAATCGCCTCCACCGCCTTATTTCTCGTTTCCAGCCAGGCCAGCGCGATTACTGGGCAGACCCTGAATGTTGATGGCGGCCTTGTCTTTTACTGATCGATTCCATCACGCCGGTGCTCACGTATTCGAGCGCCCCGTACCCGCGTCGCGCTGTCGTGGCAACTGCGCGCACTCCAACTTCGCCCCAGACCAAGCCGTATTCCCAGGCGCTTCCCAGCGTGTAGCAAATTGCGACAAACAAAAATATCGCCGCGAACACCATCCCGAAAAGCAATTCTGCCGCGATTAATTCGCGGACGAAATAAGCCTGCAAAATAGCGACTACCGCAAGCGTCCAAACGATCCGACGCCGGGTTTTCGGAGAAACCGCTCCTACTGTTTCCCTGATCCGCTGCAAAAGCGTCTTCATCGAAGTTTTGTTCACCCTCGGTGCTCTTAGATGCACGAGGGGGTCCAAAAGTATCAAGGGGTAAATGGCTTATATCTAATGGATTGCAAAAAAAGGAAAATGTTGAAGGAAAATCTCTTCCATTCTTCGCCCGGTAATCTGGCCACTTTCTTGCTGTGAAAATTCGTGTCTACACGAAAATTCGCATTTGATTTTGTTTCGCGCCTCAATTCCCGAAATGAATCACCGCCCTCGAATGGGTATCTGTCCTGCGCGAGCACCGCATCGGCCACGCGCCTGCGAAGCGCGATCGTATCCGCCGGCGCATGTTTCGCCAAGCGCCTCAGCGCGGCCAGTTGCGTGGTCAGAGTGTCCCCGTCGGAAACGCCGGCAAGGGCCGTGCGCGCCTCCTTTTCAACTCGGTCCATGGCATCGTACGTGAACGCGCGCGCCGCATCGGCCATCAGCCCCGCTGCCTGTCCCTTCGCCGCCATGGATTTCTGCGCCCGCCGCAGCGACGATTCCACCGCATAAATATCCATCACAATATTCGCAAGCGAACGCCACAATTTCCTGATTTTCAGCGAGCTTGTCTCGGAATTTCTCCACCGCTGCCCCTGCCGCCAACAGAAAAATCTTCTTCGCCTGTCCCAGCACCGTTCTTCTTCGGCCAGTGCACCCGAAGGAGCCTCCTCAAAGGCCGGTCCAGAGAGCAATTCCTCCGCAAGTTTCTTCGCCGCGGGAATCAGCGGCAAAATTCCCGCCATCGCGCGTTTCAGCAGCATCTGGATAATCACCAGCCGGTTGATTTCGTTCGTTCCCTCGAAAATGCGATTGATCCGGCTGTCGCGATAGATTCGCGCCACGGGATAATCCTCGTGAAAGCCGTAGCCTCCGAAAATTTGCACGCCCTCATCGGCGCAATAATCGAGGGTCTCGCTGCCCGCCACCTTGATAATCGAACTCTCGATCGCGTATTCCTCCAGCGCCTGCATGGCCTGCTTCACTTTCTCGCTTCCCGGCGGCCGATACCGCAGCCTCGATCGTTCCCGCCGTGCGGTAAATCATCGATTCGAGCGCGTAAATGCGTATCGCCATTTCGCCCAGCTTTGTCTTGACCAAGCCGAATTCGCAAATGGACTTCCCGAAGGCCGTGCGCTCCTTCGAATACTTCGACGAAAGCGCCAGCACTTGCTTTGCCCCGCCCGCGCAGCTTGCTCCCAGCGAAAATCGCCCCGCGTTCAGCGTGTTGAACGCCACAATGTGCCCGCGCCCAATCTCGTACAGCAGGTTTTCTTTGGGCACAGGCGCATTTTCAAAAAATAGCGGCACCGTAGAGCTGCCGCGGATCCCCATCTTGTTTTCTTCTGCTCCGATGGAAAACCCCGGCGTGCCTCGTTCCACGAGAAAGGCCGAAAATTTCTCGCCATCCACTTTGGCAAACACCGTATAAAGATCGGAAAATCCGCCACTGGTGATCCACATTTTCTGCCCGCTCAGCAGCCAGCTCTTGCCGTCGGGTGAGAGCACGGCGCGCGCTCGTGCAGCCAGCGCATCCGATCCCGCTTGCGGTTCGGAAAGCGCGTAGCACGCCAGCATTTCTCCGCTCGCAATTTTCGGCAGGTATTTCTTTTTCTGCGCGTCCGTGCCGAAATAAACCAGCGGAATCGTCCCAATCCCCGTGTGTGCACCGAACGCAACTGTAAACGATGCATACACGCCGAGCTTTTCCGACACAATCACGCTGCGATACTTTATCCAGTGCCGCGCCGCCGTATTCCTCCGGAATCCCCGCGCCCAGCAGCCCGATCTCTCCCGCTTTGCGCACCAATTCCGCCATCAAGCCTTCTTTGTGTTTTTCCAGTTCGGGAATATGCGGGACTACTTCCTTGGCGATGAATTCTTCGATCGGTTCGCCGCAGCAGACGCTGATCGTCGTTCAAATCGGCGGGCGTGAAAACGTCTTCCGGCCCCGTGGACGCAATCAGAAAAGCCCCGCCGCGATTGAGTGATTGCGAAACTGTTGTCGTCGCCATGAGGACCTCGCTCTCTCGCCCGGATTTGCCATCTCGATTCTCGCGCTGCCAAACGCGGAAGACAATGGCCCGCCCCCGCCCGATACCTGAAATGGCACGCGCTAACTGTTTGCTATTTCGTGGAAGCCCCGCATTCATGCGGGGGAAAGCCTCAAAATAAACAGGGCTTCAGCCCCGGGCTTTGCCTTGACTCGCCGAAATCCTGTTCGCAACTACGCAGCGAGCTCAAAAATCCCCGCGGCTCCCATCCCTCCGCCGATGCACATCGTGACCAACCCATACCGCGCCCGCCGTCGTTCCATTTCGCGCAGAATAGTCGCTGTCAGCTTTGCCCCTGTGCACCCCAACGGATGGCCCAGCGCGACCGCGCCTCCATTCACGTTCACGCGCGCCGGATCAAGCCCCGCAAGTTTGATCACTGTCAGCGCCTGGGCCGCGAAAGCCTCGTTCAACTCGATCACGTCGATTTGATCCAGCTTCAGCCCTGCAATCTTCAGCGCCTTGGGAATCGCGTACACCGGCCCCACGCCCATTTCCTCCGGCGGACAACCCGCGGTGGCGAATGCCACAAACCGTGCCAGCGGCTTCAATCCCAATGCCCGCGCGCGTTCGCCGCTCATCACCACGGACGCCGCCGCCGCATCGCTCATCTGCGAACTGTTTCCCGCCGTCACCACGCCGTGCGCGTGAAACACGGGTTTGAATTTTCCCAGCGCCTCCATCGAGGTATCGGCGCGCGGCCCTTCGTCCGTATCGAACGTCACCTTTTGGCTCTTCGTTTTGGTTCCAGCGGTTGCTCCCGAAGCGCCATTCCCACCATTCTCAACAAACGTGTAATTCACTTCGATCGGAACGATCTCGTCCTTGAACTTTCCAGCGGCAATCGCTGCCAGCGCCTTCTGATGGCTCGCCAGCGAAAATTGGTCCGCCTGCTCCCTCGTGAAGCCATACTTCTTCGCCAGGTTTTCCGCGGTAAGCCCCATATTCAAGTAAGTATCCGGATAGTGATCCATCAGCCAGGGATTCGGGGAAATTTTGTGCCCGCCCATGGGAACCATGCTCATGGACTCGGCCCCGCCCGCAATCGCGACGTCGCCCTGTCCGGCCATGATTCGCTCGGCGGCTAGCGCGATGGCCTGCAGGCCCGACGAGCAAAATCGATTGATGGTCATTGCCGACACGGTCACCGGCAACCCCGCTCGCAGCGCCGCAATCCGTGCCACATTCATCCCTTGCTCTGCCTCGGGCGTCGCGCAGCCAATGATCACATCCTCGATTTCGGTCGCATCAAGCCCCTTTGCTCGCGCTACCGCTTCCTTGATCGCTGCCGCTCCCAGGTCATCCGGCCGCGTGGCCCGCAGAGTTCCCTTGGGCGCTTTCCCCACCGCCGTTCGGACCGAACTTACGATCACAGCCTCGCGCATGGCGCACCTCGCTCGAGGCGGCAGGCTTCGCCGCCTGAAACTTCTCCATTGGATGCCAGGAAAAGAAAAAAAGCAACGGCGCGCGCACGCGGCGCTGGGAGGGTAACGCGACCGTCGGGCGAGGGTCGCCTGGCTCTATCGGTGGAAACGAATCCGAACCGTCATTTGCGTGGCAACAGGCTTCCCGTCTAGCATTGCCGCCTCATACTTCCAGCGGCGCAGCGCGTCGGTTGCGGCCAGTCTCAGCATCATCGGGCCGGCAAGCACCTTCGTTGCCGAGACATTTCCGCTGCTGTCGATCGAGGCTTCCACCACCACGTCCCCCTCCACCCCAGCCAGTTGTGCGATCTGCGGATATATAGGTATCACGGAAGAAATAAGCCGCGGCGGTTTCAGTTGGCTCCCGGCATGCACTGGCGTCGACATGTCGCTGAGCGGCGACGGCGGAGCAATGGAGGAAACCAGCCCTTTCAGCGGGCTACTATCGCTATTCGCGCCGGTCGCATCAATCGAAGGCGCGGCTGCCGTGCCCACGGCGCTTAATCCGCGCCCCGGCGAAACCGGATGCGCGTTCAGCGCGCCGAACATGTCCGGCACTTTGACCGCTGGCTTCACATGAACCGGTGCCGCGGGTGCCTCGGCTTCTTGCACTGGCGCTGCAGGCTGCGGGATTTCTTGCGCTGGCGTCTTGCTTGCTCGAGCCCGCGCTGCTTCGGTCGGCCGCACCGGAACATCGGCAGCGACCACCGCGGCCGACGGAATCGCGATACTCGCTGCGGCCACTGGGCTCGGTGGCGCGTAAGTGCGTACGGCGCTCGGGCTTGAGGCTGTGACGGTGGCCACCGGCTGGGTTACGGGGCTGGCGAAAGGCCCAATGTGCAGGAAAAATGCGCCCCCAGCCGCCGTTATAATCAACGCTGCAATACCCAAAACCATCGCGAACCAGTTGGGCGGATTTTTGCGCGCTTCCAGATACGTCGTCACGCCCTCAATCACGTTTTCCGCCGGAGCACTCTTTATGTTGGCGGCTGCCGCGAAACGGCCAAACGGCGCCACGTGTGCAGGCTGCGAAAGTGCATGGCCACCCTCGGCCACTGCAAGTGATTCCGAAATGCCCGCCGCCGGCCCTGTATGTGGATGCGTCTCGTGCGTGTGGACCCGTTCGTTTCGCGTAAAAGAGTCCCCTCCAAACACATTTGTCGCCGACGCACTTGCCTGCACATCCTCTTGCGAACCGATGGGCGCAAAGGGCGATTCAGGTTTGATGTGCCGGACGGCCGAAGCCAAGGTTGGCGCGGCCACACTCAGACGTGATGCCGAGCTGGTCGACGGAAGCGGCGACACCGGCACACTGGTCATTCCGGAAGTCGCGGTAATCTTTGGCAGACTATTTCCCGCAAGCTCCCAGAACTTTTCATCGCTATCCGCGTCATGCCCCTTTTCAATTTTCATTTCCACCGATACAGTGGGCGCTGCGTGTGAACTCCCCATGGCGGCGGAAGGCTCAATCGACGGCGCCTCGCCCGGGCCATCGGAAGGAAAATGCACTCCCCAGTAGCCGGGCTGCCGGTGTGTGAACTCGATCTCCACATAGCTGTGCGTTTGCGCGTAGGGACGCACTTTCACAATGCGGCAAATCGCGTCATGTCCCGATTTCAGATTCGTCACCACCACCATCTGCCCGCCCACTACGGCGGTCGCCATCTTTACCACCGCGCCCTGCGGGAAGACGATCATCGTCGACGTGGTTTCCTCGAACGCTTCCGTTTGCGGTACGGCGCCTCGCGCCGCTTCCGTCACGCGCGTGCCGTGCACTTTGATGGGCACGTCCAGCGACACCGCGTCGGCGCGCAAATGTCCCGCGTTCGCGTTCACTTTTGCTGTGGTCGTATCCTTTATGGAGCCGGCCGCTTCGAGTGTCTCTTTGGTTGGCGTCATGTAGTACGAACGGTTAACACCGCCCTCCGTTGAAACCCTGATTTCGCCTAGGGATACCGATTGTCTTTGGGGGTCGCGCAGCCCGGCAATAGTACGTTCGTACTAAGTGTTAACGGATACGCAAACGCGAAGGCGTGAGTGTTCGATTGGCCTGCCGGGCCTAGTTTCGAAGCGGTTTTCCGGTCTTCAGCGTATGCGCGATACGCTCTTGCGTTTTGCGTTCGCCGCACAAACTCACGAACGCCTCGCGCTCCAGATCCAGAACGTATTGCTCCGGCACCATTTGCGGCGCCGTGATTCCGCCCCCGGCAAGAATGTATGCGAGCTTTCGCGCTACCACCGCATCGTGTTCCGTTGCGAACTCGCCTCGCACCATCATGTGGATCGCCAGTTTCGCCGCCGCAAAAAATTCCTCGCCCAGCACGCGTATTTCCACCGGAGCCGGCGGGTGATATCCAGCGCGGACCATCGCCAGTGCCGTGGCCTTCGCGTCCGCGATCTGCCGGTCGCGATTCATGGAGATCAGGTCCGACGGCCGCAAGTATCCGAGCCCTCGCGCCTCTTCCGCGCTGGCGGAAACCTTTGCCATCGCCACATTTTCGAAAACCGGCCGCAGCGCGTGCATCAAGTCCAGATTGTCTCCGCCCGACGCATGCTCGTTTGCGCGAATCAGCATTTCCTTGCTGCCGCCGCCCGCGGGAATCAGTCCTACTCCCACTTCGACCAATCCTATATATGTTTCCGCCGCGGCGTGAATTCTCGCCGAATGCAGCGGAATTTCGCATCCGCCGCCCAGCGCCATTCCCTGCGGCGCCGCCACCACCGGGCGCGGTGCGTATTTGATCGCCATGTTCGCGCGTTGAAATTGACGCACTGCCAGATGAATATCGTCCCACTCGCCCTCTTGCGCGGTCATAAGCAACAGCATCAAATTCGCGCCGGCCGAAAAATTCGCCGCCTGGTTGCCGATCACCATGGCCTCGAATTCCGTTTCCAGCCGCGCCACGCCCGCCTGCAGCATCGCAAAAATATCCCCGCCGATCGCGTTCATTTTGGCGTGAAATTCGCAGCACAGCACCCCGTCGCCAAGGTCGATCAAACTCGCGCCGGAATTTTCCTGCACCACTGCGGTGCGATCCTTCAAAGATTTCAGAACGATCACGCCGCTAGGCTCTTCCAGTGTTTTCAGCGCGCCGCTAGCTAAATCGAAAAAGCTTGTCCGCCCCTTTTCTTCGCTATAAAAAACTTTCTTCTGTGACCCCAGCACCTTCCGCACCAGCTCCGGCATCTGCTTTCCATCGCGCTCCAGCGCCTTGGCCATGCGCTCCGCGCCGATCGCGTCCCAGATCTCGAACGGACCAAGTTCCCATCCAAATCCCCATCGCATCGCTCGATCCACGTCAACCACTCTGTCCGCAATCTCTGGAATCCGGCGCGCCGCGTACACACACGTCTCGCCCAGCGTGGCCCACAAAAATTGATTAGCCTTATCGCCTCCTTTGCCCTCCAGTGCCGGACCAACCAGCATCGGCAGTCGCGCGCGCGTGTTCTCGACGCCTTTGCCCGCTTCGATCGAACTGAATTTCGCTTTTTGCCGCGGACGGTACTCCATTTTCTGCCAGTCGAGTGTCAGAATCTCCGATTCGCCGCCTGCGCCCTTCACCCGCTTGTAGAATCCGCTGCCGGTCTTTTCACCCAACCAGCCGCGCTCCATCATCGCTTCCACCAGCGGCGGAACTTTGTAAAGCTCGCGCGACTCATCCTCCGTGGCATTTTCATAAATGTTCCGAATCACATGCACCAGCACATCCAGCCCCACCAGATCCACCGTTCGAAATGTCGCCGAGTTCGGCCATCCGACCGCCGGCCCCGTGCACGCGTCCACTTCCTCCACCGTCATTCCCAGTGCCTGCATCTGCCGAAAAGCATGCAAAATCGAAAACGTGCCAATGCGGTTGGCGATAAAATTCGGCGTGTCCTTCGCCACCACCACGCCCTTGCCCAGCCGCTCGTCGCAAACTTCCGCCAAGAAACTCGAGCACCGCCGGCAGCGTTTTCGGCCCGGGAATCAGCTCCGCCAATTTCATGTAGCGCGGAGGATTGAAGAAATGCGTTCCCGCCCAGTGCTGCTGAAAATCCTCCGAGCGCCCCTCGGCGATCAGCCGGATCGGCAATCCCGATGTGTTGGACGTAACAATCGTCCCCGGCTTCCGCACCGCTTCCACTCGCTCAAACAGCTTCCGCTTGATCTCCAGATTCTCGGCCACCGCCTCGATGATCCAGTCCGCTTCGCCGCACCACGCCAGGTTATCGTCGAGATTTCCCGGCGTGATCAGTCGCGCCGTCTCCGCCGTAAAAAAAGCCGCCGGCCGCGACTTCTTCGCCGCTTCCAGTCCTGCGCGGACAATCCGGTTCCGCACCGCCGGATTTTCCAGCGTCAAGCCCTTTCGCTTTTCGTCGGCATTCAATTCAGGTGGGACAATATCGAGCAGGTAGCAAGGAATTCCCGCATTCGCCAGATGCGCCGCGATTCGCGACCCCATCGTTCCAGCGCCCAGCACCGCCGCTTTTTCGATTTGCCGTCTCATCGCCCCCGCCTTTGGCAAGGCACATGGTTGCAAAAGCGGTAATCGCGGTCAACCGGAAACGCCCCACGCCCAGGAACTTTGCTAGAGTGTTTATAGGGGTCGGTGATGGCACCTGCATCCAAATGGTTCACTCGGGCCGTGAGCGGCCTGCGCTCCTTCGCTTACGCCGACGAGCGCGACAGGCCCAAGATAGGCCTCGCTCTGGGCGGCGGCTTCGCGCGCGGCATCGCTCACATTGGAGTTCTGCGCGTCCTCGAAGAGTACGAAATCCCTGTCGATTTCATTGCCGGCACCAGCGTGGGCGCCTTGATCGGCGCCACCTACGCCAGCGGCACCTCTCTCCCCGAGATGGAACGCCAGGGATCGGCCACTCGTTTCAGCGACTTCGGCCGCTGGACTCTCTCTCGCATGGGCATGGCCACGAACGACCGCCTCGAGGATTTTCTCCATAAATTCACTACCGCCAAATTTTTCCACGAAATGAAAATCCCGCTGAGCATCGCCGCTACCGACCTGCTTTCGGGAAGTTCGGTTCACTTCACGGAGGGCGAAATCGGCCCCGCTTTGCGCGCTTCCTGCGCCTATCCCGGGCTTTTTCTTCCGATCGAATACCAGGGACGGATTCTCGTGGATGGATTTCTCACCGAAACGGTTCCCGCGGAAGCCGCGCGGGATCTCGGCGCGGACATTGTGATTGGAGTGCATCTCGAGCCCGGCCTGCTTCGCAGCGCGCCGCGCAACACCATCGAAGTAATCAGCCGCTCGTTTTCCATTCTTCAAACGGCCGCAACCCAGGTCTGGCACTCCGATGTGGACGTTCTCATCGAGCCGGACGTCCATCGCGTGCAGTGGGACGAATTCGTGAAGACGCCGCAACTCGTCGCCGCCGGCGAAGTCGCCGCCCGCGAAGCCATGCCTCGGATCAAAGAGGTGATTTTGCTCAGCGCCAGCCAGCGCCTCGAAGACAGACGGAAACACGACCGCCGCCGCAATAAGTCCGGCCGCCGCAATATTCTCGAAACCCGCCCGTAGCTTCCTGTTTTTGCCGTCCAGGCGCACTGTGCTCGCGGCGGATGGCCTACCCTCGCGGCAATGGCCCCGGGTGCCGCCTATGTATACGGTGCCGCGAGCCCCTTCCCCTTCCGGTGCCGCCTCATTTCCTCTTGCTGGTGCGTCCGAATTCGCAGCGACGAGCGCGGCTTCCCGGTACACAGCAACACGAATCCAGCCTCGCGATCCTCGGGGTAGTAGCGAATCGAGTCTGACTGGTCCACCTCGCCGCCGTCCTCGAGGTGCCCGGCGCAGGTGAGGCATCGTCCTTGATGGCACAGCGCGGGCAACACGATGCCCGCCTTCGACGCGGCGTCCCAAATGTGCTCTTCGCTGCCTACCTGAATTCGCCGCTCCTCGTCGTCAGGCAGCAAAAGGACCACATCGAATAGGGGAAGGGAAGGTGTCATTCAATTTCCCGGCAAGTCCTGCCTGACGCAAGCGGGCCAAGCAGGACCCCAGGGACAATCATCATGGGTTGTAGAAACTGGCATTCTTGCTGTAAGGCGCATGACCCGGCTCGCCGCGCCGGAAATGTCCGGAGGGAATCGACTTTCCGTCGCGTTCAAAAGCGAGCAGTTCGATGAACCACGCCTCGTGTTCGATTTCCTCGTTCAAAATGCGCGACGCCATGTCGTAAGTTCGCGGATCCTTGCCAAACGTCATATCGCAAATGGCGATCCAACTGCGAATCGCGCAGCGCTCTGACTCCAAAAGCAGCGTCAGAATATTCACCGTCGTGGGTGGATCGGGCAGCTTCGCCGCCTCACAACCGGCCTGGTCGTGAAACACTTTCAGGTCGTTCGGCAGCTCCCCGCCAAGTTCGTAAATGCGCGGGACGATCAGCTCCCAGTGTGCGCGATCTTCCAGCCGCGCATCCTCGCAAATCTCCTTGTAGTCTTCGTGACCCGCAAGATGCATGCGAAGAATTGTGTAGTAGTAATAAGTGCTGGCAAACTCCGCCGCTGCGTTGGCGACCAGCATTTTGATCAATTTTTCCACGTCGACGCCGCGCGCGCGAATCACTTCCACGCCCACTCGCTGCGTTACGTCGCCTGCCTTTACAACTTTCATCTTTTCCGGCATTTAAATCCCCCTTTCGCCCGCAGTATAGTGCACGGCTTTCCGATAGGTCTAAGATATAATTCCTATCCTTCGCATAGTCCCAGCCTCTGGCACACCCTCGCACCGCATATCCTGTTCAAAGGTTCCCGCCTCTTCTTCGATTTACCGCCTCAGCCCTGCGCAACGCTTCCACGCTCCGGAGCATCTCCCTTGTAGGTGAAACTAAACGTCCAGCCTAGGGTTTAAGTCGACGTCGCTCAGCGGTGCGGTGATGCAGGGTAACGACTATCAGTCCGAATTTGCGGATTGAATTGGACTCTTCATCATGCGACGCTTAGACTTCACCCAACCCGAAAAGTGACGTACCCGAAAATGAATGAAGGAAGAAGGACTTGACCGAATGAAGCGGTCTGCCGAGCTCGACGCCGCGCGCGGCATGATGTTGGTTTGGATGACGCTCGTCCACCTCCCCACCATCCTCAGCGCGCATGTGAACCAGCCGTTCGGCTACGTTTCCGCCTCCGAAGGATTCATTTTCCTCTCCGCGCTGCTCACGGGCCGCATCTACTTCCGAATCTTCGAGCGCGACGGCGCCGCCGCTATGAATCGCAAGCTTGTCTTCCGCGCCGTGCGCCTTTACATCTTCCACATATTCTTGCTGCTTTTCGCGTTCGCAGCCGTCAGCCGCTACGCTCTTCGCGGGCGCCCCGCGCTCCACAATATGCTGGATTTTTACTTCCTGGCGGGCGTCGAGCGCGCTGTTCGCGACGGCCTCCTGCTGATCTACCGTCCTCCGCTCCTCGATATCATTCCGCTCTACGTGGGCTTTTGCTTGCTGTCTCCGCTGCTGCTTTTCTTGGGCGCTCGGATCTCCTGGCGGCTCGTTCTCGGCGGAAGCGCCGCGATCTGGCTGGCCGCGCAGTTCGGATTTCGCACCGCGCTCTACCACTGGGTCGTCGCTGCCACTTCGCTCCGCGTGCCGCTGAACGAAATGGGCGCATTCAATCCCTGGGCGTGGCAGTTTCTTTGGGTCATAGGCATCTACTTCGGAGTGCGCTGGGCGAAAAACGAGTCTGCCCGCCGCCAAGTGGGCGCAGCGCCTTTGGATTCCGGCCGCGTGTGTCGCCGCAGCGTTGTTCGCGTTGCGATACGCGGAAGTTTTCGGACTGAACCTGGGAAGTTACTCCGTGCTTTTTGACAAGTGGAATCTAGCTGCCGTCCGCCTCGTTGATTTCCCCGCGGTCATCCTGCTCGTGTTGCGCTTTCACTCTGTCTTGAAGCGGTTCGCGGTGCAGTGGTTTGTGAAGCCGGTTTCGCGGTCTCTGATCATGCTGGGCCAAGCCTCGCTCCCAGTCTTCTGCGCGCACTTCTTTTTCTGCTTTATCGCTCTCGGACTTGTGGGCAACGCCGCGCTCCTGCCGGGCTGGCTGCAAATCGTTATTGCGACGGTCACTTTTGCCTTCCTGCTTCTGCTCGCGAAAGCCTCCCAGCTCCGCCGCGACCCCTATGCCCGCGCCAACCTGGCAGATTTTCCATGGGGTTTTGTGCACTCGCATCCCGTAAAGATTCCGCGCTAAGGGTTTCGCAATCCACTTGAGGTTTTAGTCGGGCAGAAGCGCTTTCTGCTCTAAATCGCGAGCGGCCTGCAACACGTCTTCCGGCCTGCCTACATCGCGCCAATAATATTCCTCGGCGTGAAACGCGCAAATGTTTTCTCCGCTCCCGGCAAGCCGAAGATACGAAGTAATGATCGAAAACGCGCCTTCCTCAGCCATCATGCCGAAAATCCGTGGAGAGATTACGTGTACTCCGCAAAAAGCCAGCGCTTGCGCTGTCGCCGTCGGTCGAACCATTTCGCTCTTTTCGCTGCTTCCCGATCGCCGTCCGCAAAGCCCCAGCTTCTCGTCAAATAACAAGTATCGCGACGTCTCGCGCTCTTGCACCGCCAAAGTGGCGAGCGCCTGATTTTCATCGTGAAATTGTACCATCCGCCGCAGGTCGATCGTGCTGATCACGTCCACATTGTGCAAAATGAAAGGCTCCACGAAAGTGCTGAAATCCCCAAGGAAAAAATGGGAAGCCTTTTTCAAGCCGCCGCCCGTATCGAGCAGAACTGGCTCGTGGGACACCTCGATGTGCATGCCAAAATTTCGGTTCGCCCTTAGATAATCGTGAATCATTTCAGCAAAGTGATGCACATTGATGATCACGTCATGAATGCCGGATGAGCGCAGCCGCGAAAGCGTAATCTCCAAAAGCGTCCGCCCGCCCACTTCCACCAGCGCCTTCGGCCGGCTATCCGTCAGCGGACGCAAGCGCGTGCCCAATCCCGCGGCCAAAATCATCGCCCTCATTGATTCCAATTCTCCATCTCGACATGCCGCACCACCACCTCCACTCCCCGCCTGCCCCTCAGCCGCTTCGCCACTTCCTCCGCCAGATACACCGAGCGATGCTGCCCGCCCGTGCATCCGAAAGACACCATCAGGTTTTTGAATCCGCGGTGCTGATATTCGTTTACGCTGGCGTCCACCAGCGCCATCACGCTCGCCAGATACTTGTGCACGGCTCTCCTGCTTGTTCAGGTACTCGATCACCGGCGCGTCTAGGCCCGTCAGTGCTTTGAACTGCTCCTCGCGCCCGGGGTTGGGAAGGCTGCGCGCGTCGAAAACGAACCCGCCGCCGTTGCCGCTCTCGTCCTGCGGCGCGGTGCGATGAAACGAAAAGCTCGAAATCGTCACAGTCAGCGCGTTGCTCTCGGAAGGCAGGCTCTGCAATTTCCGCGCGCTCACCATGCTTCTGAACGCGCCCATCAGCGCCGGCAGCTTGATGGGCAGCTCCGCATTTTCGAGCAGCCATTGCACGTTTTTCAGTGCGTACGGCACGCTCTGCAAAAAATGCGTTTTGCGCTCGTAAAAACCGCGAAAGCCGTAGGCCCCCAGCGCCTGCATCACTCGCACGTAAACATACGCATAGTAGTGACGCATGAACGTTTCGCGCTTCAGCTCGATGAAACCCGCAAGCTGCTCCAGATAATGTTCCAGCAATTCCCGCCGCAACTCAGGCGGCAGATCGGCCTTGGCGTCGTACAGAAGGGAAGCGATGTCGTATTGCAGCGCGCCCTTGCGCCCGCCCTGGTAATCCAGAAAAAACGGTTGCCCCTCGCGCAGCATTACGTTGCGCGATTGAAAATCCCGATAGAGAAAGTAATCCGTGTCCGCGCTCAGCAAAAACGTCGTCAACCGTCCGAAATCGTCTTCCAGCAGTTGCTCGTTGAAAGCTATGCCCGCAAGCCTCAGAAAATAGTATTTGAAGTAATTCAAATCCCACGCGATGGATTGCCCGTCGAAAACGCCGCGCGGATAGCACACGCTATAATCCAGATCGCGCCCTGCCTCCACCTGAAACCGCGGCAGCACGGCCACCACCTTGCGATATGCCTCCACCACCGCCGGAGAGATGTTCGCCCCGTCGCGCTTCTCGGAGAGGAACTCAAAAAGCGTAGTGTCTCCGAGATCCTCTTCGAGATACGCGCCCTGGCTCAAGTCCTCCGCGTAAATTTCCGGCACGGGAAGTCCGTGCTTGCGAAAATGCCTCGAAAATTCCAGAAACGCGACGTTTTCTTCGCGCCCGTTGTAGAGCACGCCAATCGCGCTCACTTCTTTGTTGCTGATCCGTGCGAGTTTGCGTCCAGAGCCGCCGAGTTGGCCGTGAAGTGGCTGCACCCGCCCCGCCGGCGAGTGGAAATGTTGCTCGAAAAGTTTTTTGAGAACGTCCATCAGGATGCCGACCCGTCCGTGAAGATCGCGTGGCTGCGCGCCTCAGTTGTCATCCCACCTACCCTGACGAAGAAATGTCATCCCGAACCAAGCCGCGTTTTACGCGGGCTGCGTGAGGGATCTGCTTTTGCCTTCGCAGGACGGGCCGTCGAACCGCCGGGAAAATCAAAAGTTTGTTCCCCCGAATCAGTCTATCTGCTCCGGCATCCCGTTGCGAGCCACCGCTCATGCGAAGGTCGAAAAAGGCACTTGTCCGATCGGCTTCGCCCCGCAAAGCACGATAGGGCCTGAATTTAGACGGGTCAGCGGGGTACTAGAGCGCCAGGCCCAGGAGATTGAGAGCTTCAGGCCATTCCGCCCGACGGCCCCTTTTCGCACACTTGAATCAGGTCACTCGAATGTCAGCCGGGATGATAATTATGATCACTATAACGGTCCTTCTACTGTGGCTTGTAATCGGAGGTGCCGTCGCCGTTCTAGTCGGCCCGCTAATCGAGCAGGCGGCGTCCCGCATTCCTCCTTCGCGTGAGGACCACAGCACTTTGAGCGAGTCACCAGTCCGGTCAGCTAGTAAGACGTGATTTTCCTGCGAGCGAAGGGAAGGGAAGCTTTCGTAGTTTTCTTGATCCATGGAATTGCAAATGAAGGACATCATGCGGCCTAAATTCAGCCTGATACCTTGGCATTTTGGCTGCTAATACTTTGCGTGAACCGCACTCGGAGTCCCACCGAGTGCAAAAGGGAGAAGATAATGAAAAGGTTTTTGTCAGGTTTGTTTTTGAGTTTATTTGTGATTGCGCTGATGCCAGTGCATGCCGACACGTATTTTGGCGGATATGAGGACACGGTCGGCGGAGACTACGATTATAACGATCTGGTGTTTTCATTGAGTGGTACAGGCTTGGTGCTCGATTCAAGTGGCACCTGGTACGCGGAATCGGCCGCAACCCTGGGAACGAGCGGAACTCCTTTTTGGAACCACTCATCTTTTGATGGCCCCAAATATAACGTGGGGTATTGCATCTACGGCGGAGGCAGTTGCAATGGTGGCACCGCGCTGGATTCGGGCGCAGATTTCCTTGCCAGCAGCACGAAAGGTTCGGTGAATGACGTTACGTTCACGCCTGGCTCCTCAACGGCGACGGTAATCCTGGGAATCGCCGCTGATAAGAACGAACTCGGCTGGTATCTCATCAGCGATCCCACGGCGATCAACTGGATTGGCGGGGTCGGCGGCAGCGACAGTTTTACTCCCGGCGGTACGTTCGGATTGGTCGGTTGCAACAATTGGACCGGCAGCCGTTGCGCTGGAACGGAGTTCTTTTCTGTTACGAGCGACGGGAACGGCGGGGATTCGACTTCGCACTTCGCGTTCTTCGGCAACCCGCCCGTAGCCACGCCTGAGCCGGGCACACTGGGGTTAGTTGGCTCTGGCTTGCTCGGGTTGATTGGCCTGCGACGCCGGAAGGTTTTGCAGAGCTAAACCGTGGATCTTTGCGCTCCCGATGATCTGGACGGTGGATGATCCTCCACCGTCCTCGGCCGGCGGTGCGGGACTTCCCGGGAATTATACGGGCATGATTCAGAAAGCCCGCGATCTCGGGAAAGGGCGGGGCCAAGTAGCGCTACATGCGTCCCGCCACCACCCGTGCCAGTGCGATCGTCTTATCCCGCCCCGGGACGAATTGCTGAAATCCCAGCAGAAAGAACGCGTCGCCTTTCAGCACCATGATGGAGTGCCCGGCCGCCACCACGGTCGCGCGGTCGCCTACGCCCTCCACCGGCTGCATCGCCACGTCTGCGGCATCCGCTCCCGCCACGCCCGCCGCGTCCCTCGTCTTCGCCTGAAGCGTTTCCATTTTCGCCCACTGTTCCTTGCCGTTCTTGCGCCACACTTGGAGGCTGAACGCGTAATCACCATCCTTGTTTTCGCCGCTCGCCTCAATCAACGCGCCCGCCCCCCCGCCAAGTAGCTTCTCCACTTCATCCTGCTGCCCGCTCTTGGTGTCAGCCTTGCCCAGTCCGGCTATACTCGACGCCATCTCTTCGCCGATCAACCGCCGCCGCTCCGCCGCGCTCACCCAGTATTTGCACAAGTCGCCTTCGCTATCGCTGGTCTCCGTTTCCGCGCGCTCCACCGCCACTCCCAAAATTTTCGCTGCCTCCTGGCCTTCCAGCAGACGGCACCCGCTCCCTTTCGACGGCGGAAACGTTCGCATGCTGGCAGCGGATGTGTCGCTAAATGATGTGCCGCTGGATGATGCTCCGTTAGACGATGCGCCGTTGGACGTGTTGCTCTCGACGCCGTAGTCCTTCTCCATCTGCGCGATCTTCTGCTTGGCGCGGTATCCCACGTAAACAATGCCGCCCACGCCCATGGCCCCGAGCAGCATAAAGACACCGAGCACGATCAAAACAATCTTCACGCCGGAACTTGTGCGGACAGGCGGCGCAGCCGCAGGCTGCGAAACCGGCGCCGCTGCAGGCTGCGCAACAGGCGCCGCTGGGGGCGTCACGTTCTGTCCCTGGGCCGGACCTCCGTGAGTCGGCGCCCCGCATGCCCCGCAGAACGGTCCGCTAACTGCAGCTCCGCACTTCGCGCAAAAGTTTGCCATCGTTTCCTCCCGGCCCACACGTGCGCGAACCCACAACGCATCAGCGGGCCATTTTTGCGGGGGATGATAGCCGCAAAATGCGCACCGGGTCCAGCCCCCCGTGGCGCAGGCACCCTCTATGTCCGGCTATCCGACTTATCGAACACTATGTCAGATCGAGCCAAACGGTTATTCTGAAATGTGAGTGAAAATCCGCCCCCAGAGGTCCCCCCTCGGAAAAGGTTGCTCCGGTCCTTCGTTCGATGGTTTCTCATCGGAGCAGCGATTCTTTGGTCGCTCGCGGCGCTGATTCTTGTGGCTGCCCGATGGATCAACCCGCCGACCACCGCGGTGCACATGGAGCGCCGCTTGCAAGCCTGGATTCACCACGCGCCGTATCACGAACGTTACGAATTCGTTCCGTTGAGCCGAATCTCGCCGAATCTCCGGCATGCCGTGATAGCTGCGGAAGACGCGCGCTTTTATCAGCATCACGGATTCGATTGGCACGCGATACAAATCGCCGCGCAAGACGATATGGAAGGTGGTCGCATTCGCGGAGGATCCACCATCACGCAGCAACTTGTGAAAAATCTTTTCTTCGGAACGGGCCGCTCTGTCCTCCGCAAGGGAGCCGAAGTCACGCTTGTCCCGGTGGCCGAATTGGTTCTCGGCAAGGGGCGCATTCTGGAGCTTTACCTCAATGTGGTCGAGTGGGGCCGGGGCGTTTATGGCGCGGAGTCGGCGTGTGAATACTACTACCGAACCTCGGCCGGCAATATCAATAGACAACAGTCGGCCCAGCTCGCCGCAATTCTGCCGCTGCCCCTGAAGCGGCGCCCCGATCACATGATTCGCTACAGCGAAATCATCCTGGACCGGATGCGCCAGATGGGTTGGTAATCTCGCAACGCGTTTTTGAGCGCCTTTGAATATTCGTAACGACCTACTTCACCATGGCGTTTTGCGAGCGAACGGCGACCCATTTGCCGTCACGCTTCACAAAGACGTCCAGCCACTGATATTTCCCGCTGCTGTCTTTCCCCTCGGTGATGTTTTTCTCGGTGTCGCTGCCCAGGACGACAGCAACGCTTCCCAGCACCTTCACATCCATGGGCCCAAATTCGAAAGACTCAAGCTTTACGCCGCCGGATTTCACTACCGCCAGGTATCCCTTCTTGGTTTGCCTCGCCGCGCCGGCATACCCCAGGGCAACCCAATCGTCGCCGAGAATCTGAGCGAGCTTGTCGGTGTCGCCGGCTTTCGTCGCGTCAACCCAATCGTGCTCGATTTGCTTGAGAGTTTCCGACACGCTCGGGGCTTTAGCTGGAGTTGCAGCGGGCTCGGCCGGTGCTTGTCCGAAAGCGAGTCCCGCAAAGGTACAAATCGACACAAATAGTGTTACAAGTTTCGTCATCCGTCTTCTCCTCTAGTTATCTTCTAAAAAATCTGGATGCGAGCCCGCGAACCTGCGCGCAAGTCTATGCTCCCGGCGCAATTAGTCAACCGGCATTCCCAAGTTCATGCCAGGCTGAGTCAGCCCAAATCGGACTCGAAAAGAGTTGCGTGCGGTTAGGCTTGATGCAGTCGCCCACAGAGGCAGCAGTTATCATCCGGAAAACGGTTTGACCAATATCCATAACCATTTCGCACAAACGGGGTTTAATGGAGGGAAGCCGACCTACTGATTCACACAGGAGTTTATCCCCATGAGCTGCCGCATGATCGCCGCTGTAACAAGCATATTTCTGGGAGCTGTTATCGTGTTGCCGGTCACACGCGCGCAAAACGGGACTTCCGCTGCGCCCGACGCGCCATCTTCCTCTTCAGGCACCACGCCGTCGCAGGCTCCGCTAGCAGCACCCAAAAGAGTCTGGACGAACGATAATGTGACAGAGCTGCGCGCTAATTCCAAGATTTCCACCGTTGGCAGGATGTCTGCCAGTCCCCGCGATGCTGGCCGGAAAACTGTGGCAGGATCGAAGGCCCACGACGCGAACTGGTATCGCGACCAGATCGTGAACCTCGAGGCCAAGCTCCCCCCGCTCGACAGTCAGATCGAACAATTACGCGAAGGAATCGAGGGGAAAGCAATGGGCGATGGAAAAACATCCTCACGCCCTCGAGCGGTGAAAGGCGATAGCTGGGCCCGAGAAGAGGCGGAATTGCAGAACAAGCGCGATGGTATCGCTGCGCATATCGATGCGCTGCGGGACCAAGCGCGTCACAGCGGAGTGCCACCTAACTCTCTACCCTGAATCCCGCTGGCACGTTTTCTGTGGTCCTGGGAATACCATCGATTTGTGGGTGGGCAGATTCGGAACCGCACGCGGAGCAATAACTCGTGCGGGATCACAACGGGAATTTCAAGAAACCGCGCCGGAGGTCACTTCGCAGTTGGTGGCAAGGGCGCTGGGAATGGTTTACCTTTTAGAGGAGACCCTTCTCCGAGGCCGAAAAAAAAGGGAGGAAGGATTGCTTCCTCCCCCGTATACAGATCAGCTAGAACTACTGCAGGACTTGAGTGATGGGCAGTGCAGCGCAAGCTCCAGCTCCGGTTCCCATAACAGCACCAGTCGCGTTATAGTGAATAACACCGGTCTGGTCCGCGCAGAACGAACGCTGGCCACTGGTGCCGACGGTAATGGGGTTCGTGCTCACTTCAAAGCCCGTGTAGGGGCTGACAGTGGTGCCAGCGCCGGTATTCGGTACGGCCTTAAAGGTGTATCCACTCTTGACACCGGTCGTGAGGGCCGGGTCAATCAAGCAAGCATTCGCAGCAGCCGCAACGCAAGCAGCGGGGCCGCCCAAAGAACTCAGATTGGGGGAAAAGCCCGTGCCGTACGTCGTGGAATACTGAACCTCCGTGGTAACAATCGTACGCGTCGAGCCAACTGCTGAAGACTCGTTCGCGGACATCCTCGCGCGGAGGAGGTTTGGAATTGCGATAGCCGCGATGATGAGAATGATCGCCACGACGATCAGCAACTCGATTAACGAAAAGCCCTTCTGTTTCTTTGTCATTCTATCTCCCCTGAGCATTTAGTCCGGAATCCGCGTTTGTACTCCCTGGCGGGGTACGCGGTGATGTACTGCAACGGGAGTACCAGAAGGGGACAGTTGTGTACCTTCAAGGCACACAAATGGGATCTGGCTTATTTTCTGTAATATACAGCTCCATATGTTCCGGTCCGCTCCGACGTCACCAAACAAAATACCTCACGTCGTGGAAATTGACAAATTTTGACGGGCCGAGAGTGACATACAGCGCGGCAGGAGATTTGTTTGGGGACTCTCCCGAACGGTTTTCTCGTGCGATGCGCCGCAGGTGCCTCCGTCGGCTGCGAGACCCACCCGGGCCGCGCTTGCCGGAAAAGTGAAGTGCTACTTCAAATCGACGGTTAGCCAACTAACAAGGCCTTTGCTGCCGACTGCGCCACGCGAAGTGGCCCCGAATAAGCCCCAGCGACCATTTCCGAGCCCGTTGCGCAGTTAGCAATCGTTTCAGCGTGATCTCAGCGTTTGGGGACCCGGTCGGTGGATAATGATTTGGGACGATTTAATGCCCATGCATCTCAATCAAGCGGCCTACGCGCTGTTTTTCTGCTCTTACTTGTTGTTTCCCAGAGCTGCGATGCCAGGCCAAGTTCAACCGGAAATGGCACCACCTACCAAATCAGATAGCTACGCGATAACCGAGGATGGTCGGAAGCTAGGAATCCAGCATCGAGAAGTCGCCGGGACGAATTTTCGAATTTCCAGTGTGGATTTAGCTGGCGACGGCGATGAGGATGCACTTCTTCAGGCCGCCAAGATACTGGGAAAGAGCCCAATTGAATTTGGCGGTGATGCGTCAACCTCAAATCAAGAAACCTGCTATCGGGCAGCTGCCAAGGGTGACAACACGCACCTGATCTTTGGAAGGGGCGAGGTCGATTTCTGGTTCACGCTCTCTTCGGACGACTCTGTACGGAAAGGAAATCTTGTTTGCACAAGTTCCGGAAAAATCATGCGCGGACTGGCAACTGACTCGGGCTTGCACCTGGGATTAACCAAGCAGCAAGCAATTGCTATTCTTGGTTTGGCAACAAGGTACAGCCAAAACGTTCGTCAGCACACGGAGACGCTGATTTACAGTCTTGAGACCAAGAAAAGAACGGATCCGAAGAAGCTTGCACGATGGTGGCAAAAGGAGAAAAAAGAATACAACCACAGAGTCTTCCTCGACGACTACGCATTTTATACCCTCGAAGTCAATATATCTGCAAGGTTTGTGAGCAATTCTCTAAAGCAGTTGACGATCTCGTGGTCGGCGCAATACTGAGCGCTGTCTAATCATTGGCAATTCGGAAAGTAATGCCAAACTCCTGATTGACGAGGTTGCCGGACAAGTGAACCATACTTCGAATGGACGCTGACAGGACTTCTGGCCCGGAATAGCTTCTGGAGACGCCGCAGCCCGATCGCAAACGATTCGTCTGGACTGCGGACACGGCCTTAAGAAACGCAGCTCGGTGTCTGCCTCGCCATCACACGCCTCAATCCGAATCTTAGCTTCTGGAGTTCTATTGACGTGCGAGTGCCGTACTCCTAGGATTTCAGCACCCCAGCCAGACATGTATCGTATAAATCCGACGCCCGCGAACCGCCCCGCCGCGAACGATTGATCCTCTCCACTAGGGAGATGCTATGAGCGCAAAGAAGAATGTGAGCACAAAGAAAATGTCTCGCGTTTCACTGAAGAACAGCAATCGTACTCTGCTTCCCAGCGCCAACCTGATTGGCCCCGCTGACGCCGCGGAGCAAATCCAGGTGACGCTTCGCGTCCGGCGCGGTTCGAGTTCCGGCGAATTCCCGTCGGACGCCAATCTCGGTAGCAGTCGCCCGGCACAGCGGAATTACCTCACTCGTGAAGAGTTCGCCTCAAAGTACGGTGCTCGTGCTGAAGACATTGCCGCGATCCGTGCATTTGCCGCTAAGAATAGCTTGCAAGTTGTGCATGTGGAAGCGCCTCGCCGCACGGTCATACTCGGCGGCACCGTCGGTGCCTTCAGCAAGGCCTTTGGCACGCAGGCGCATCTTTACTCCTTTCAGGGCCGCACTTATCGCTGCCGAAAAGGCGTGCTGAAGATTCCGGCCGAGCTCGAAGCCATAATCGAAGGCGTCTTCGGCATTGACAACCGGCCGCAGGCAAAGACGCATTTCCGCCGGCGAATTCGCGCCGCGGCCACGGATGTTTCATACACTGCGCTTAAAGTGGCGGAGGCGTACGATTTTCCAGGTGGCGCAGACGGCAGCGGGCAGGCGATCGCGATTCTCGAATTGGGAGGTGGTTATCGCCCGCAGGATTTGACCTCATACTTCAGCAATCTCGGCCTCGCCACCCCGGCGATCAGCGCGATTTCCGTTGACGGCGCATCGAACTCCCCCACAGGTAGCGCCGACGGGCCTGATGGGGAAGTCGAACTCGATATTGAAATCATTGGCGCAATCGCACCTGGCGCGAAAATCGGCGTCTATTTCGCACCGAATACGGATCAAGGATTTATCGACGCGCTTACCATCGCTGTGCACGACACCAACTTGCGACCCTCGATCGTCTCGATCAGTTGGGGTGGCCCGGAAAACTCGTGGACTGAGCAGGCGCGCAATACGCTGAATTCTGCCTGCCAGGATGCCGCAACCATGGGCGTCACCGTGCTCGCCGCCTCGGGCGACAATGGCGCATCGGACGGCTCAACAAACGGCGCGCTCACTGTTGATTTTCCGTCCTCGAGCCCCTATGTGATCGGTTGCGGCGGAACGAAGCTCTCGCTCACCGGCAATTCCATTCGTAGCGAGCAAGCATGGAACGAACTCGCGCAGAACGAGGGCGCCACCGGCGGTGGTGTCAGCGAAGTGTTCGCGGCCCCAGCCTTTCAGAGTGGCGTCCATGTCCCCGCTGCTCCCAATGGATTTCGAGGCCGTGGAGTCCCGGACGTGGCAGCCGACGCAGACCCGGCAAGCGGATACGCCGTGCTCGTGGATGGCGAATCCACGGTAATTGGCGGGACCAGCGCTGTGGCGCCTCTTTGGGCTGGGTTACTCGCGCGCATCAACCAACTGGTGGGCAAGCCGGCGGGGTATCTGAATCCAATCCTGTATTCGGCGGATGTGGCCGCCACGTTTCGCGACATAACTTCGGGCAACAACAACGGCTATTCGGCGGGTCCGGGATGGGATGCGTGCACCGGACTTGGCGCGCCAGACGGCACACGTTTGCTTGCAGCTCTGAAAAGCGGCTAAATGTGAAGAAAAGCTTAGGCCACTCGTCAACATTCGCAGTTCATATCTAGATCGGCGTGGTGATAGGCCGCCGCCAACCCCGCCTTCACCTCAAATCCCGCCGCAAAACACGATCGTTGCGCACTCGGCTGCGGCTTTGCGGAACTTGCATGGCCATAATGTGCAACCGAGCAGCGGTTTCTCGTTGGGTTCCTCTCGACAAGTGCTTGCGCTTCAACAGCTACGAACGCTCAGCGTCTGGAGAACAAGTTGCCGGCGTAAAGTCAGTTTTTTCTGCCCATTCGAGGAGATTCCATGCACCTATCGACGCTCGTTCAGAACAAGCGCTGGTTGTGGGCTTCTGTATTGGCCATTGCGGCAGCCATGCTGCCATTTTCTCCGGCTTCCCGGGCGGATTCGCTGCTACCAGGAGGGACCGATTTAACCGTAAGCAATATCACAGGCACGCTGCCCACCTTGACGCCTGTGGGATTAGCGTCGAATACGGATTTTAGCGGGTTCAACCTTCTGCAGAATGTTTACACCTCCCCGTCGGGACTAGATTACTTCTTGTTCCAGGTAACGGACTTCAACACCCTGGACACGGGCATCTTTTTGACGCAGTTAAGCGCCTCGAGCTACGCGGGGTTTACGACGGATATCGGGTACATCACCAACGGGTCTACCTTGGCTTCGCTAGTACCGGGATACCAGTTCGTCGATGGCAGCGCCTCGGCGGCTCCGACCTCGGCGGACCGTAGCGCGGACGGTTCTACGGTGGACGTTAATTTCCCCGACGTCGTCGGATCGCCGACAGGGGTGTCCACTCCGGTTTTCGTGATTGCCACCAACGCCGTGGATTTCGATAGCGGCAGTGCCCTGATCTCCTATCTGCAGATCGAAGATCCGAGTGTCGGGCCCCTTAGCGTTTTCGAGCCGTCGGGCACGCCGGTGACATCCTCCGGCACGGTCCCGGAGCCGGCGAGCTTGCTGCTGCTGGGCAGCGGGCTACTGGGGTTGGGGTTGCGGCGCAAGAAGAAGTAAGGCAGCTTTCCATCTTGAGTGGGCCGGCCCGCAACGTGCGTTTTTGTTGCGGGCCGCGGCTCAGTCCGCCACGCGCATTCATTCCAACACTTTCTGCCGTCATTAGACACATCTAGGCGATAGACGAAGGTCTTGTTATTTTCTACTTGGTAGTCCTCACATCCGCTTCGACCGCAGGTGGTTCGATACTCCTGATTAGCGTGCCAGCCAGACAAGTAGCGTGCTCCCACATGACGATTATGGGACTTATCAGGACTAACGCAAACCCTCGAGGAAGGCACGCCAGCAGTCTCGATGGGGCCCGCTCTGGTTACAAGTTCGTGGTCTCGAAGGCAGGACAGATGTACGATGCGCCAGAGAGTGAGCCAAATCGGAAATCCCAACTAAGATATCCATACGGGTATGTATTGGTCTTTAGTTCCCCAGGAGGAATCAATGAACCAAACGGGCCAAAAAATAGTCGCCATGATCGCATTGGGAACTTTCGCGCTGGTTATCGGACTCGGCGAGCGGCGGCAAGCGCGAGCGCAGGAGGCCAAGGAACCCTATCCAAGCATGGCTCCGCTTGATCAATATTTAATGGAGCGCAAAGCTGAGATTGCCTTGGCGCGAAGCGCTGCCCCGGAGGCCATCTCGCGCGATGCCGATGTCCTGGTCCTGGGAAGGCATGGCTACGAAACGGCGGTCAAAGGTAAGAACGGTTTCGTGTGTGTCGTGGAGCGAGGATGGATGGGACCATTCAATGGCGAATCTGCCGTTAATTTTTGGAACCCTAAACTTCGAGGCCCGGTCTGCTACAATCCGCCGGCCGCCCGCTCCATTCTGCCGATGACGTATAAAAGAACGCAGATGGTATTAGCCGGTCAGTCCAAAGCTCAGATCATCGAGGGCATCAAGACATTCATAAAGGAAAAGCTGCCGCCTCTGGAGCCTGGAGCCATGAGCTACATGATGTCGAAAGAACAGCACCTTAACGATGGCGCTCACCCCAACTGGATAGCTCACGTGATGATTTACACTCCGCTCATGGACGGTGCCGTTTGGGGTGCAGATCTGCCCCACTCTCCCGTCATGTTAAATCCACAGTTCCATGGCGATCCGGAACCAATCGACGTATTCATGATTCCCGTGGGCAGATGGTCGGATGGAACGGCAGACCCCGTCAACTATTAGCAATGCGAACACCATAGTCGCCATCGTCCGGATTTTGAAAGGTCATCCAACTAATCAGCACTTTACAAGTGGTGTTACGTGATGCGGCAGCCTAACTGCATCGATTGCCTCTCAACCGCTATAATGCCTCCCATGACGGCTTCGCCCACACAGCACATGCAGTGCATGGAGGTTTGGGGCGGCAGCCAACTCACCTCCAGCGGTGTCGGACTAGGTGGCCTCGATGTCTGGGTCTATAGCAAGCCGTTCGGCCAGGCCCAGCGCGGCGGCGATGTTTACTACGTTTCGAGTTGCGCCACGGGCCGCATCAGCCGCCTGCTCCTTGCCGACGTTTCCGGCCACGGCCAGTCTGTCGCCTCCACCGCAGCCGACCTGCGCACCCTGATGCGCCGCTTTGTCAATCGCCTCGACCAGAAAGAATTTGTTCGCCTGCTTAACGAACAGTTCACGGCGCTCTCCCGCGATGGCAGCTTCGCGACTGCCGTTGTCACTACTTTCTTTGCACCCACTCGCCGCCTTTCACTTTGTAATGCCGGCCATCCCCGCCCGCTTCTCTTTCACGCTGCCGATGGCCTCTGGTCCTTTCTCAGCCACCAGGATCAGCCCGAAAAGAAAGGGCCGCGGAACATTCCACTCGGACTCTTTCAGATCGCCGATTACGAGCAGCTTGATGTCGAACTCCAACCGGGCGACTGCCTCCTCAGCTACACCGACGCACTCATCGAATCCTGTGACGCCGATGGCGAAATGCTCGGCGAAGAGGGCCTGCTGCGGATCGTCAATCTGCTCGGCGACGTCCCCGCGGAGAAACTCATCCCATCGCTCCTTCAGGAAATCGGCGATCGCTTTCCTGAAAACCTCTCTGCCGACGACGTAACCCTTCTCGCCGTTCGCGCTAATGGCGGCTCACTCGATTTCAGTCTCCGCGAAAAACTTGATGCATTCGGGCGCTTCCTGAAAACCTTCTTCCGCTCCCTGAACCCCCGCGCAGATCGGGCCCCGTTCCCAGACGTTAATCTCGCCAATCTCGGCGGCGCCATTATTCCCGCGCTCGCTCGTCGCTGGCGCGCCCCTCGCCCCTCCTAGAACCTTGACAGACGCGCCCATCGGAACCTGATCGAGCCGCAAGTCATTCGGCGGACAAGTAGGTACTAGCCAGGTATATGTCCGGTAAGCCGACTTCCATGATAGGTCTTTGTCAAGAGGGCCAAAGCTCTCCTGGCGCGCTTCGGAGGAGCGCGGGTGTAAATTCGTTTCGCTTCGTCAGCGCGTCATGTTGGCCTCTCGGCCTCGGTTCCTCACGGTGGAGAACCAGACTTCCATTTGCTGGCGCAGCTCTTCGGGCTGCCCAGAAGATTGAGTTTGTGTTCTCCTGCCAGTCTCGAAACTAATCAACGGGAGCGTCGGGAGCTTGTGCTCTCGCGCCCAGTCGGCTTAACGGCGAGACCTGGCAGGCCGCGCGCTGAAAAACCAGGGCCCGCAGCCCTTCATCGATATCCGGGTTGGTCGCCAGCAGTTCGCGGAAGTAGCCAGCCTTGTGCAACCGCTGCTTGTTGTAGCTCACGCCGGCTTCCATCAGCAGTGAGCTAATCTTGATTTTCATCTGCACCATCTGACGCACCAGCAGGTTGCGGTAGCGTAGCGTGCGCCGCCTCTCGCGAATCGCCGTGAGAGGCCATGTAGCACTCCGGCAGGAAATCGCAACGCAGGCAATCGCATATCTTGTTGGCATCGATGCGGTCGTTCTTCTTTTTCGCTGCTGCAATGGCACGCAGCATCAACGGGTGGGCCACCTTCACGGCGCTGCATGTGGCTTCAGGTGATCGTATATCCACCCGGTGAACATCGTCGCTTCCATCGCCGCGCTCCACGGCTGTGGCAAAGTCTTCATCCAGTGGTCCAAGTCAGTGCGTGTGGCGGGAAGTGATCCTTCGGCGTAGACCTTGTCACCGCTGTCCTTCACGCAGTAGCTGATCTTCCGCTTGTGCACATCCAGGCCGATGTAATACATAGATTCCATGGGGGAGCCTCCTTGGTGTTCTGAATCAGCGCATCGCTGAATTCAGCTTTTCTACACCAAGCGCTCCTCCTTCGACCTATACATTCAAACTAACCAGGAATTGGCCGCCGACGCGGACCCACAATGAACCAGTCAAGCGCAAGAGTATTAGCGGCAAATTCGTTGTGTCGAGACCAGAGAGAAGCGTACGATGCGCGAAGCGGTCCAAATCGGAAATTCCGGTTCATAACCCCCGCCGGTTGTGCAACCGCAATGAAGAAACCAAGGAGCGAAGCAATGTGGAAGAAATATGACGAAGGGAACCCGCCAGGCTCCGCAGAGACGGTGACGGCCTACGAACAAGCGATGAAAGAGTTCGCTACGAGCGCTACGGAGTTTCTGGAACACATTCAACTTTTGACCAAGGCCCGGGATGCCTATCAGCGCGCTGTGACAATTAGTACTCAGTTGCGGAGCACCCTGGATAGGGGCGATGAGATCCTGCGAACCCTTATGGCCCAGGTTGACCAGGCCGTCAACGTCCAGCGCGGCCAAGACGCACCCGACGAGAACAAGCCCGAAGCGACGAAAGTAGAGGCAAGCAAGGCGAGTGTGGAAAAAGCTGATGCCGCGCGGGCATGACGTTAAGTGATCACATTCATCGGTGTCATCGCCCGGCGTATGACGGCACGGCTCGCTTCTGTCGGATGTCGACAACGCGGCCCCGGTGGAACTAGGGTGGATTGTCGGAATGCACCTTCGGATGAAAAATCCACGCGAACTAACGCGGTCGGCCAATCAGGATGCTGAACTGCGATTTCGTAAGGAGTCTCCGCCCCGAGGCAATACCAACGATCTCACACGTCACTGCCGCCCCTAGGTGGCCTCGCTGTCAAGGTTTGATCGCCTTCACGTACAGAGTGCCGTTCTTGCGGGACTCGGAGTCGAGTGCAGGATCGAATTCGCGGCGCGTTATCTTGGTGAACCCGAAGCGTTCGAGCGTCCTGGTAAGAGTTTCATAATCCCACGCGTACTTGTGCTCCGGCCCCTGACGAAAATGATAGTTGATGTGGTCCAGTTGTGTCTCGCACCACTCAGGGTCGATCATTTTCGAGAAGGGCCAATACGGGTTGCCTGGATCCCCATAGGCGCGAAGGGGCCACTCCGTGTCTGGGACGGCCACGTCAAAGAACCCTCCCGGCTGTAGGAGGCGGCGCGACTCCGAGAGGAAATGGGGCACCTCGTCAAAAAGGTCGAAGTGCTCGAACACGTGCTCGCTATAAATGTAGCTAATGCTCGCGTCGGCAAACGGCCACCTCTCCCGTAGATCGAGCCGAAGGTCAGCACGAGAATCAAACAGATCGATGTTGATCCACCCCGGTTTGGGGTTGGGACCGCAACCGAGATTGAGTTTCTTTTCCGGGCGCTGCAAAAACGGGCCTACTTTTTTCTGCTCGGAGTGGTGAAGTCGCGCTATGCGCCACTCACCCTTCGCATTGCTGAGAGCGTTGACAAAGCCCTTTGAAGTATGAGTCTTGGCGTATTCCTTCCAAGGGTTCACGTATCGTGCCTCCTAATCCGGACAAGGAGGATTGACGAGATTCCAAGTCCGGTGAGTTTTCGGCGATGCTAGCACAACACCCGCTCAGCGCGAAAAGGCAATAATAGCGAGCTGGAATAGGCTGTCGTCCGGAGATTCCCTCCTAAGCGACGGCACCCTCATACACGCACACTATCCCTCAAAGCGGACTCGCTTCAGGCGAAACACCTGGTTAACCCGCTAATCGGACGAGTCGAATAGTAGGTGCGCAAACATGCATCCGACCAGTTGATGGACGCATCCATCGGAACCTGATCTGTGGTTACTTCTACGGCCAATTGACGCCCTCCGCGCTCGGCCCTTATAGTGGTTCTTTGCCTCGCTGGGAAATTCAGCAACGCAAGGAATCCATGCCCCGGGAAATTCCCAAGGCCTACGGGCCGCAGGTCATGCGGCGGACCAGTAGGGTACTAGCCGGGTATATGTCCGGTTGGCCCACTAACCATCCAAGTGGAATCAATAATACGCGCGACACGCAACGAGGCCAGCGGGAAGGCGGCAAAGTGTGAGTTATGGGGCCTGCCAGTCGAGGGCGTAGATCTCCTGGGTGCCCGTGTCGCGAAGCAGAAGAGGCGAATCGTCGGGAGCCATGCCTAACCAGATACCGAAGAAGCCCGTTTGCCGGAAGTTTTTCAAATCGGCCACACGCTCAAGCTTCCGGTCACGAATGCGCACTCGCATCACGGCCGGCGGGTCCTCCCAATGCAAGAAGTAAACAGAGTCTCCGGTTTTCGACCAAGTGGGGAAACCCGCTGTTACCTTCGCAATTTCTTCCCACCTTTGGGCGGCGAAATCAAAAAGCATAAGGCTACGCGAATCGCTAGGCAGGGCGACGACGTAGCGTCCGTCGGGCGACCAGCGGGGCGAGTAAAAACCTTTCGAGCCAGGCAGCGACGAAATTTGATGGGCCCGAACGTCGAGGATCCGGATAGTGGTGTTGGGATCATATCGAGGGCCGGAGAAGACGATTCTTGTTCCGTCGGGCGACCAGGTAGCGTCAGATTCTTCCTGGGTGTCTTCAGGTATCAGTTGGCGCGGTGTTCCGCCATCAGTCGAAACCATATACAACTTCGACTTCTGGCCGGGCGAAAAGGCATAGAAAACGATCTGCTTGCCATCGGGCGACCAACTAGGTAGCAAGGAGTAAAGTGGCGGGTAGCTGAGCTGGAGTCGCTGGCTTCCATCCAACTTGCTCGTCCAGAGCGTACCCTCCGGGAAGTTGACATAGGCCACCCACTGCCCATCCCTAGAGAAGCTGACGCTATCCGCCGAGATTCCGGAAAGAAATGGAACGAACTCTGCGGACTGCGCGTCATAGCGAGCCAGCTCCCCGCGCGCCAGTGCTCCTACCACGAACAGCTTTTTGCCATCCTTGCTGGGAAGAGGGGAGGAGAAAGTCATCGGCCCCGAGGTCAACTGGAAGGGTTGGTGATCTGCCTTTCCAAATAAATTTCCCTTTTCGGTAACGGCCCAGATGTTGCCTCGTGACTGGAAAAGGAAATATTTCCCGTCTGGAGTCCATCTGCCGCAACATTCGTCGGGAGGAGTGTGCCAAGAGGGGAACAGGGGATGCAGGCTCGTCCCGTTGATCGAAACCTGCCAAAGCGATAATTGAAACGACGGAGAGCCCCTAACGCTGAATCGAATCACTTTACCGTCGGGCGACCAGGCGAGATCACCAGCTTGATCGGGCGCGGAGACAAGCTTGTGGGTTTCGCCGCCATCACTGTTCGCCAGGAATAAGTCGTGTCCGTCGGCGTAAGCAATCTTTTGCCCGTCAGGAGACCAGGCGGCGGCCTGCCCAACTGCCTCTCCAACTCTGCGAGGTGACCCACCGAGCACAGGCACTGCCCAAAGCGGTCCCTTGAATGTCGTACCCAGCATGTCCGCGACGAGCAGCGTTGCCCCGTCGGGAGAAACGGCAAGAAGTGACTCGGTCGGGGCGGAAACCGGGACGCGCGCCACCTCTCCTCCGGAGCCGGACACCTGCGCGACGCCCAAACCCTCGGAAGCAAAGTAGTCAAAGTAAAGCCGCACCCCGTCCGTCCCGACGAGACGCTTTTCATTACCGTCGTGAGTGAGCGAGACGTAGCCCAATACTTTGGGTACGGGGAGAGGGCGAGATTGAAAATAGACGAGCAACGCGATGACAAAAAGAGCGAAGCCGCCGACAGCGATTGCCCACCTTTTCCATCTAGGCCGCGCGGGTTTGGATACGACCGTGGCAGCCGGAAGGCCGCCTGTCCCTGCCGCTGATGACGAAAGTTCAGCACTCCCCACAGATACTGCGGTGGCGGACCGTCCCGAATCCGTGTCGCGCTTAAGGCGCTTGAGGTCGGCACGCAATTCACTGGCGGACTGGTAGCGCAGTTCGCGGTCCTTCTCCAAGGCCTTGTGGATGATCCGCTCCAGGTCGGGTGACAGGTCCGGGTTCAACCGAACCGGAGATACGGGCGCGCGGTTCAGGATCGCCTCGAAAATGACAGCGGACGTATCGCCACGGAAGGGCAGCGAACCGGTGGCCATTTCGTACAGAACAACGCCAAACGAAAATAGGTCGGTTCGCGCGTCCAAATCTCTTCCCCGCGCTTGCTCGGGAGACATATAGGCCACCGTTCCCACCGCTGTGCCGGGGCTGGTCAGGTGTATCTCAGTAACTTCCGTCGTCGCCGTGGACGCTGCTGACGCAGCCGACTCCGGGATCGGCCTCGGCTGGATTGTCAGTTTCGCTAGGCCAAAGTCTAGGATTTTCGCGTGTCCCCGCTTGGTGACAAAGACGTTGGCGGGCTTGATGTCGCGATGCACGATGCCCTGTGCATGCGCTGCGTCCAACGCATCGGCCACCTGCACTCCCAAGTCCAGGACCTCTTCGACATCGAGCGGGTTGCCTCTGATCAAGTGTTTGAGCGTCTGCCCTTGCAGCAACTCCATAGCGATGAAGTGCTGACCGTTCGCTTCGTCGATCTCGTAAATCGTGCAAATATTCGGGTGATTGAGCGCCGAGGCGGCGAAGGCTTCCCGTTGGAAGCGTTCGCGAGCAGAAAGATCATTCTCCAACTCTTGAGGTAGGAATTTCAGCGCGACATGGCGGCGCAGCTTCAGGTCCTCGGCCTCGTAGACGACGCCCATGCCGCCGCCACCCAACATCTCGAGTACCTTGTAGTGCGAGATGGTCTGTCCGATAAGTGGCGAGGAATCCATCATTAGGCGCTCATCTTAGGTTGAGGCAGGAGGCAAGTCAACGAAGGCGAATCTCGCCCAAGTCCGTTAACCGGACAAGCGGAGTGCTAGCCGGTAAGCCGACTAATCGGGACTTAGCCGGCAGTGTGTTATAGAATTCCGCCAAAAGGATCGCTGCTTGCTGCAATGGCAGGAGCACCGAATGATCGTCGTCACGGGAGCAACGGGGCGCACCGGAAAAGCAGCGACGGAAACCTTGCTCGCCGAAGGCGAAAAGGTTCGCGCGGTTGCGAGAGACGTGAAGAAGCTGTCACCCCTAGTGCAGCTGGGTGCGGAACCTTTCCTCGGTAACGTTGAAGATGTCGCGTCAATGACGGAAGCTTTCAGTGGCGCTTCAGCCGTCTACCTGGTTCTGCCCGAGGATATCTCACAACAGGATTTGCGGGCGCACCAAGAACGCGTTTCCGACTCCTACGCCGCGGCAATCGCTAACGCTCATGTCCGGTTTGTCGTTAATCTAAGCAGTATCGGCGCTCAGCACCCGAGAAACACCGGCTCCATCGTCGGCTTACATAATCAGGAGCAAAAGCTCAATCGAGTCGCTGGGCTCAACGTCCTCCACCTTCGCGCAGCGTATTTCATGGAAAATCTTTTCATGAGTATCGCGCCGCTGCGTTCAATGGGGATGCTGTCAGGAGGCTTACGCGCCGAAACGCCAATGCCGTGGATAACCACGCAAGACATCGGCGCGTATGCCGCCACTCGTCTCGCGTCGCGCGATTTTTCCGGCAGTTCGATCCAGGAGCTGCACGGAGAGCGCGACATCTCCATGAAGGAGGCGGCTTTCATCGTCGGCAACTCTATCGGCAAGCCTGGCCTCGAATACGTGCAAGTGCCAAGCATGATGCTGGAGCAGGCCCTTTTGAATTCGGGTTTACCCAAAAAGAGCGCAGAATTGATTATCGAAATGTGGGATGGTGCGAATGCGGGCCTCATCGTACCCCAGGAAGAGCGCTCGGCAAGAAATACGACACCCACGACTCTCGAATCATTTGTTGCAAGGGTCTTCGCCCCCGCGTATCTCCAGACAGTCTGAAAGCGGCGTCCAGTGAAACAAGGCTCAACTCCTGATTAACG